>NZ_MRTD01000009.1 GCF_001956295.1 Paenibacillus sp. FSL A5-0031 | reverse complement strand
AAAGGCTAATGAAAAAATTTGACCTCGTTTGTCCTCATCGAAAACCTAACCCGTATCGACTTATGACCAAAGCTACACTCGAACATCGCACGCTCCCAAATAAGCTGCAGAGGGACTTTAAGAAGGGAATCCCAGGCCTTGTTTTACTCACGGATATCACCTATCTTCCGTATGGAAAATCACAGACGGCTTATTTGTCGACCATTTTGGACGCCTCTACAGGGGAACTTCTAGCCCGAAATCTCTCCGTATCCCTCCAATTGCCTTTAGTCACAAATACCATTGAATCGTTAATGAAGCAGAAGCGCGTAAAACTTCATAAGAAGGTCTTTATCCCTCCTGTTCAGTACAGGAATCATCTCTTAAGTGTGGCTTAGTGCTCTTTTTTTCAAAGTGTCCTTGACTAAGGGGTCAGTTTATTTTCTCCTACTTTTCTTATATTTCTCCGTCAAAGCTGCTTCAGCATCCAGAAGACGCTGAAGGCGTTTTTGCTTGAAATATAAGAAAGTATATCATTTTCTCATACTTATCTTATATTTCTTCGTCAAAGCTGCTTCAACATCCAGAAGACGCTGAAGGCGTTTTTGCTTGTTTATATCGTCTATTGCTTTAATAATGTCAAAAACTCGGAGCGCAGCGCAGGATTGCTGCGGAAGTCGCCTCTTACAGCAGACGTTACGGTCATGCTGCCAGGCTTCTTCACTCCGCGTGAGCACATGCACAAATGCTCGCCTTCCACGACGACCATGACGCCATGCGGCTGCAGCTCCTCAGTAAGGATATCCGCAATTTGTGATGTAATCCGCTCTTGCACCTGCAGGCGGCGAGTAATCGCCTCTACGAGTCTAGCAAGCTTGCTAAGACCAGCGATTTTGCCGCTAGGAATGTAGCCAATATGCGCTTTTCCGAAAAACGGCGCCATATGATGCTCGCACTGACTGTAATAAACGATATCTTTTACAATGACAAGCTCTTCATGCTGCTCATCGAACGTAACGCCCAGCACCTCACGAGGATCAACCTCATATCCGGCAAAAATCTCCTCATACATTCGAGTCACACGAGCGGGTGTTTCCAGCAAGCCTTCACGCTCTACATCTTCACCGACAAGTTTTAATATTTCTCTTATGTGATGTTCAATTTGCTCCCGGTTGCTCGAAACACTCGAATTGACGTAATCTTTCTTTCCCGCCATTTCTGAACTCTCCTTCCGGTCCCCCCGCGTCTTTCTTTATCTGCGAGGCATCTTTTGGTTTTTCATCATGTGCTGCGCTTTTTGCATTTGCTGCTTATTCAGATTGTAGCCCATTTGCTTCGCCATTTTCTGAATCATTTCTGGATCGTTTTGCATTTTCTCAAGCTGCTTCCGCAGATAGAATACGCCTACAAAAAAGCCCCCAACAGCTCCTGCAATTAAAGTAACAATTGGTACAACAATATTCACCCACGACATACCTTTCACCTGACCCTTTCCAAATCTCCTGCTGTGTATAATGTTCCCATGATAGCATGTTCACCTCTTGTTCGCAATGAACATGCTGGCGCTCCGCTTAACCTTTTTGTGACATTTTTTGATGCTCTTATTTCGCACTCTTTTCCAGATCAAGCAGCGCGATTTTAATAGGAAGACCTCCGCCATAACCGATCATTTGGCCGCTTGCCCCAATCACGCGATGACAAGGCACGATGATCGAGACAGGGTTGCGATTGTTCGCTCCACCTACGGCACGCATAGCTCCAGGCTGATCCAGCATCACAGCGATATCCTTATAAGTACGCGTTTCCCCATAAGGGATTTGCTGCAAAGCTGCCCACACCTTCTGCTGAAACGGTGTGCCATACATTTGAATAGGCAGATCGAATTGCTGAAGCTCTCCGGCAAAATAAAGCGCCAACTGCCTTGCTGCTTCATTCAGCTGATCATGAGAGGCTGCTTCGACCCGCGTAATATCCGCGCCAGCGTGCCCAAATACACGCTTCGTCCACTGCTCTAGTTTCTCTAAAGCCAAATCGTAAGGAGCAAAGTCCAAGTGGCAAATTCCTTTGTCCGTTGCCGTTAACGTCATCGGCCCGATAGGCGAATCGATCTCAGCCGTGTAAAGTCGTTCACTCACTTGCGCCACCTGCTTCCAAGTTCTCTTCTGGAATCGTGCTTAATTGAGCAATGGCATTCGCAATCGCCTGCAGTGCTTCCTCATCCGTTTCCTTTACTGAGGCTCCAAGCAATGCAGACTTTGCCTGCTCGCCGCCAATTCGCGCAAGCGACCATGCAGCTGTGCCGCGGAGCACCGGGCGAGGATCCTGCTCCAGCACCCGGATCAAATCCGGTACTGCGCTAGCCTCTTTAAAGTTGCCGAGCGCAATTACTGCATTGCGCTGAATCGGCTTCTTGCCCCGCCAAGCGGAGGATGTCCGGCCATATCTGGCTTGAAACTCCTTGTTGCCTATCGTTAGAAGCGGAACGAGCAGCGGCTTCACTAATTCCATATCCGGCTGCAGTTCTGGTTGATGCGTCCAGTTTTTGCCGCGGTTTATCGGGCAGACCGTCTGGCATGTATCGCAGCCATAAAGCCGATTGCCGATTTTTCGCATGAACTCGTCCGATATCATTCCCTTCGTTTGTGTAACAAAGGAGATGCAGCGGCTTGAATTCAATTGCCCCGGTCCAACTAGTGCATCCGTCGGGCAAGCGTCAATACATTTGGTGCAGCTGCCGCAGCTTTCCGTTATCGGTTCATCCGGTTCAAATGGAACATTGGTAATCATCTCACCGAGGTAAATCCACGAGCCGAGCTCCGGCGATATGATTGCACAGTTTTTAGCGCTCCAGCCAATGCCTGCACGCTCAGCAACGGCGCGATCCGACAATGCGCCGGTATCGACCATGCTTTCCACGCGCAAATCCGGCATTCGCTCCCTTAGCCATGCTTCCAGCTTAGCAAGCCGATCGCGCAGCACTTTATGGTAATCTTCTCCCCAAGCCGAACGTGACATAATGCCTCGCCTTGCACCCGGCTCTGATTTAGGAGGGTCCTTCAGCTTGGATGGATAGGCAATGGCTATTGCAATAATCGACTGCGGATTTTCAAACAACAGCGCTGGATTCGTTCTTTTCTCAATGTCGGGCTCCTCGAAGCCAGACTCTCTTCCGAGCTCGCGGTGCCTAAGCAAAATCTGCTTTAATGATGTGAATGGATCTGCAGAAGCGATCCCAATCTTGTCGATGCCGAGGCTTGGTGCCGCCGCAATCATCTCTTCCTTCAGCCTTGCCCATCTATCTGTCATCATCTATAACCTTTTAATTGCTTCACGAGCCAGCTCGTCACAACGATTATTCCATTCATTATCGCTATGGCCTTTTACCTTTACGTATTCTACTTTATGACGCTGCATAAGCTCCCAAAGCGCTTTCCAAAGCTCTTGATTCTCAACAGGTTCCTTCTTGCTGTTCTTCCAGCCGTTGCGCAGCCAGCCGTGTATCCAGCCTTTCTGGAAGCAATTCACGACATACGCTGAATCACTATACACCGTCACCTTACAGGACTCCTTAAGCAGCTTCAACCCTTCGATTACTGCTTGGATTTCCATACGATTGTTCGTCGAGTGTTTCTCTCCACCTGAAATTTCTTTCTGATGAACGCCAAAAAACAGCACTGCTCCCCAGCCGCCCGGCCCCGGATTGCCAGAGCATGCACCGTCCGTATAGATCATAACGTCCTTCATAAGAATCCCTCCTAAAAGTTTGCGGTAGCAAACTTACTTCGTAAGCAGCAGCGTAACGTTGCACATGCAAAATTACCTCGTCAGCACCCAGCTTTTCACACAAAAAGTGGTTAAAGCGCTCTTATCTTTTTGTAAGGCCATAAAATATAATCGGCTCTGCCGCGAATCAGCTCTTCTGGCACAGCATGAAACGTCCGGCTGTCCAAGCTCGCCCTAGCATGTCGATTATCTCCCATTACAAAATAGTTTCCTTCGCTAATTACTTCAGGCCCGTAGCTCATATCTTCTATTAATGAATCCGTGTAAGGCTCGTCCACTAGCTCGCCGTTACGGTACAATTGTTTATTATGGATTTCAATACGATCACCGGAAACCCCAACGATCCTTTTTACAAGAAACTTTTCCTCGTCTTCCCCCATATCCGGTTCCTTCAAAATAACGACATCACCAACCTTGGGCTTGCCGACGAGGTATACAAATTTATTAACAAACAGCCACTCATGCTCCGTTAACGTCGGCTCCATCGAATGACCTTCTACCTTCGAGAGGTTAAATACAAAAAAATGCAGAAGCAGCACCACAGCAAATGCAACAACCAATGTTTTCGACCAATCGAACAGTTCTGCGAGCCAATTGGAGCGATTGCTTGCAACAGTATGGGCAGATAATCCCGCATCTACACTGATTCCTGCTTTTTCATTACTTGGCTTGCGATTCTGGTCCTCAAGGCTCATTGTTCCACCTCTTCACTTCGTTTCAGCCAATCCTCATAATACTTCAGCACAAGCTTATCCTGAAAAGGCGATTGCCCTTGATCCATCCGCTTCAAAAGCGCATCAAGACCCTCATGCACCTTTTCTTCGACCATTTTCGGATAGTGGTAAGCCGCTTTGTGCATCTCATATTCATCTTGATCGACGACTGTTCTTCCACCATCAACTGTACGAATAACGTCCAAATCATAATCGATATAGGTAAGCACATCACCCTGAATGTACAGCGGTGAGGCAATATTGCAATAGTAGCGGACGCCTCCGTCCTCTAGCAGAGCCACAACGTTGAACCACTGCCCCGGTATAAAAAAGGAGACTGCTGGGACGCGGCTGATCCATATCTTACCATCCGACTCTTGAATCGGCGTTTGACGGTTTATGAGCACCTTAATGGATTCCGCTTTATGCTGCTCGTCAAGCAGCTCATCGGGCACAAGCCAATTCTGTTGCCATATACGGTGAATGTGACCGTTATGTTTGAAGCTTTTGATGACACAGTGCCGATATGGTTCCATCCCGTTCTCCTCATAAATGTATATAGTAATAAGAAAAGCATATCTGACCGCCAAAAGCAATGGCGATGCAGATATGCCCTGCGTACAACTTACATGCAGTAAAGTTCGCGTTAACCAGCTACAATGCTCAATTTCTGAAAAGATCTGATAAAATCGTTGGCTACATACCCCATCGACTCGTACAGCGGTAAAACTGGCTCGTTGTGCTCGTCCGCGGTAATTAGTATCTTTGTGACACGGCGCTGTTCGAAGCGCTGGCGCAATGCCTGGATAAGCGTTTTACCGATTCCTTTCCGCCTGTGGAGAGGAGATACAGCAATTCGATAATAATAACCTTTGTTATTATCAATCGTACCGATAATCATGCCCACAATTTCGGAATTTTCGACAGCGACTAATACTAAATCACTATCCCATGACAACTGGCGGGCAAAAGCTTCCATCGTTTGTTCGTAGCACTCTTCTGTTAGAACCTCTTCAAGCAGTGCTGTAATTGATCGGTAATCGGACAACTGGAAGGAACGAACATTCATTAAAATTACACCTTCTATACCATGTCATAGTATTGCATTTAAAATATATTACGACAAAATTAAACGAAATCCTGCTTCAATCTTTAATATTCCTTAAAAAAATTAAAGAAATCATCAATTATCTCGTGTAAACGCTTAATATTAAGCGCTTACAACAATTTAATCCATTTATTTCTCTATAAATGCAGTTCTATCTTCCTAATCTGTATATTTTAGCTAGCGTCGAGATACCCTATTTTAGGTTATGTTTGATCGTTTTAGCCCATTCGACTTTTGAAACAATAATGTTGATTTATTCAATCGGATAAGGGATAATGGACTTGGATAACTACATATAATTAGGAGGCTGTAAAAAATGGCACATCAACTACCTGCTTTGCCGTACGCGCACAACGCACTTGAGCCGCATATCGATGCGACTACAATGGAAATTCACCACGGCCGTCACCATAACGCTTACGTGACTAACCTTAACGCTGCTTTGGAGTCCGCTCCAGAATTGCAAAGCAAATCAATCGAAGATTTGATCTCCGATCTTGCTAGCGTTCCTGAAGCAATCCGTACTGCTGTTCGCAACAACGGCGGCGGACATGCTAACCACAGCTTGTTCTGGGAAACAATCGCTCCAAACGCTGGCGGAGCACCTACTGGCGCTCTTGCAGCAGCAATTGAAAGCGAGCTAGGCGGCTTTGAAGCTTTCAAAGCTGACTTCGCAAAAGCAGCAACAACACGTTTCGGCAGCGGCTGGGCATTCCTAGCAGTTGCAAACGGCAAATTGAAAGTATACAGCTTGCCAAACCAAGACAGCCCGATCATGGAAGGCGAAACGCCAATCCTTGGTCTTGATGTATGGGAGCACGCTTACTACCTGAACTACCAAAACAAACGCCCTGATTACATCGCAGCGTTCTGGAACGTAGTTAACTGGGATGAAGTTGGCAAACGTTACGAAGCAGCTGTTAAATAATATTGATGTTCCAAACCGGCGCTTGCCTCTTTAATGAGGCAAGCGCCGGTTTTTTTATTTTTTATAGTGCTTATTAGGTGCTGAGTGTTGGAGTGCAAAGTTGCTTAAGTGCTTAAGTGCAGAGAAAAGAGTGGAATGCTGACATTGTGTATAAGGCGCGGGAGTTGGAGTTGGGTTACGATGTTGCTTATGCACTTAGGGTGCTGGAAGTTGAAGTACAACTCTGCCTATCTGCTTCTGTTGCAGGACGTTGAATTACACTCTTTCCTATCTGCTAAGGTTCAGGGAGTTGGAGTGTAACACTGACAATGCGCTTATGATGCAAGAAGTTGAAGCACAGCTCTGACAATGTGCATATGATGCTCATTAATTGCTGGCTTAATATATTAGTCCAACAAACGAATGATTTCTTTTGTGTATGTGTCCCAATCCTTGTTATCCGTATTGATTTCTAGAGTAGGAATGACTGAGTTTGCTGCTGCTTTTCGCAGTCTCCATTGAGTTGCTAGCAGTTCATCTGCTGCTGCTTTAATTTCTTCACTACTCTTATTCGACCATTCATCAGGCGTGCGGCTTTGTATTCTTAGTTCGGCTATTTCCGGAGATATCGTTAATAAAGCACATTTTGCCCCAAAGTGTAAGAGTTCCTTTTCGATAGCTTCAATTTCATTAGTAGTTTTATCAGAATAGGCAACTCTATGATTTAAATGAAACCTTTCTAGTATAAAGAATACACCTCGCGAGCCGCGTGAAGCTATCCCAAGCTTAGTTGACCATTCATATAATTGCCTCAGTATAGCAACTCTTTCATTCAACAATTGGAGATGTTCTTCGTGACTTGATGTTATAAACTGACCACGCACGTTATGCAGCACCTGTGAATAATGCTCGCTTAAAACGATAACACTACGCTCTGCTGATTCGTCCTGCGCTTGCATGAGCTTTAACGACTTCAATACCGATGTTTTACCTGCATGCGAAAATCCTTCCAATATAATGCCCCGCAGCTGACTCACGCAAAAACCACCTTCTGTAAATATTTTCATATCATTATATAGGGACTGATTCGCTATAGGCAAATATATACAAATGATAGACATAGTGTGGCAGAGTGTATTCTTTTATTTTCCGACTAGCTAGCTTGTGTGATTTTGGGATGGCTGTTGGAGTATTTGAAACTTATGGACATAGGAGCTTCTGTCTCCGATAAAAGTTTGGTTGCGATCGCAATTACAGACATAGGTCAGACATTGGTTCCTTTGCTTTTAATAAAGGAGAGGATGATCTCATTATGAACATTGGCTCATCTGTTTTCGATATAATCACGGACGCTCTCCTTAATAAGACAGGAGATCTATTTGTTGCTAAAGGTTTGGTTGATCCCCTTACAATCATAGGACTCTCTGTTTTCAAAAAAGGTTAGGTTGGTCTCCTTAGGAGCATTTGTGCTTCCATATTCTATAACAGTTATGTTGTCTCTGCTTAGGTACTTTTGTGCTTCCGTATTTTATAACAGTTAGATTGTCTCTCCTTTAAGTACATTTGTGCCTCCGTATTCTAAAACAGTTAGGTTGCCTCTCCTTAGGGACATATGCGCTTCCATATTCGGTAACAGTTAAGTTGTCTCTCCTTATAGGTACATTTGTGCTTCCATAATCGATAAAGGTTAAGTTGACTCTCCTTAGATACATTTGTGCTTCCGTATTCTATAACAGTTAGGTTGTCGCTCCTTAGGTACATTTGTGCTACCGTATTCTATAACAGTTAGGTTGTCGCTCCTTAGGTACATTTGTGCTTCCGTGTTCTATAACAGTTAGGTTGTCTCTCCTTAGATACATTTGTGCTTCCGTACTGGATAAAGGTCAGGTTGTCTCTCCTTACGGACATAGGTTCCTCTATTTGGCGAAATATACGCAAATTGAAGTTTTAACGGACATAGGATCCTTTATTTGCTGGAATTAGGGCTAATTGAGCTCATTTTGAGGGTAATAACGTATCCTATGTCCGTTAGTAGGCTAAACTGACGTTTTAAGCCAAAATAGCGGAACTGATGTCCGTTAAGCTCAACAAGAAATACTAGTTTTCCTTTTACTCCCGCCTCATAAGCACACTCACCTCATAGGCATTCGCCGCATACGTTACAGTAGGATATATGCCTAATTTGTGATGTAAAGGAGTCTGAGTACTCTCATGGAATATACTTATGCTAATAATGTGAATTCTCGTCCAGCTACCAAGGGCTGCGGTTGTGGCGGACCTCGAATGATCACGCCAACGCCTCAGCAAGGCGGCTTTGGGCCGGGCGGTCCCGGCGGCTTTGGGCCGGGCGGTCCCGGCGGCTTTGGGCCGGGCGGTCCCGGCGGCTTTGGGCCGGGCGGTCCCGGCGGCTTTGGACCAGGGGGACCCGGCGGCTTTGGGCCAGGGGGACCCGGCGGCTTTGCGCCAGGGGGACCCGGCGGCTTTGCGCCAGGGGGACCCGGCGGCTTTGGGCCGGGCGGTCCCGGCGGCTTTGGGCCGGGCGGACCCGGCGGCTTTGGCCCGGGTGGTCCCGGCGGCTTTGGGCCGGGCGGTCCCGGCGGCTTTGGGCCAGGCGGTCCCGGCGGCTTTGGGCCGGGGGGCTTCTGGATCGGTGGGCCATGGCTGTTCCCATCTGCGGGACCGCAGGCGACCGTAACGGTTCTCATAAACGGTGGAAGAGCGTTTCCTAGCATAACGGAGGCGTATCGCATTCCTTTCCGACCGGGTTTGAGCATCTATCAGGCTCTAGCGGAAACGGGGGTTGTTAGCTTCAGCTTCAATGGTCAAATTAATTCCGTTAGTGGAGTCCCTATTGGCGGCAATACCAGCTATCAACTTGTACTGAATGGACGCGTAATTCCAGCATCGCTGCTCAGCTTCCCGCTTCAGCGCAATGACTCTGTAGCACTTGAGCTCTTCTTAAGCCCTGTTTTGCGCGAGGATGAAATCGAAAATACAAGCATAGAAAACTAATTAAAACTGATGATCGATCGATATACTCCTCATTAAAGACGCCCCACAGCTATACAAAAAAAGCTAGGAAAAGCGGTCTCCCCTGACCGACTTTTTCTAGCTTTTTAAACGTTATTCTTTTACTTAATAGCCTTACCTTTGCCGCTCAGCAGCTTTAATTGATCGTTCTCGTAGCCCACCTCATAGGTCACTTGGTATTTGCTTAACACATATTTGCCTTCTACCCGCTCATCTACTGAAATAACAGCGATAACGGTAGCTTTGTCTTCTCTGCTCTCCGTCACATGCATATTTTCGATGACTACATTCAGCGTCCCCAAGTAACCTGCCCTGAACTTCTCGTAGCTCGTCCCTTCCTTCCAATTGCCGCCTAGCAATGAATAAGCATAGACATAATCGGCATTGTTCAGACTATCATAAAAATGAGTGACGAGATAATCAGCATATTCCTCAATCTTCGCTTCATCTTCCATCTTCAGTTCCTTATCCGAAAGCTCCAGATCAGGCAGCTTAGTCATCGGTTTAGTAGACCAGCCTTCAGCGATATCGATTACATTCGCAATGGGGATACTAAAGCCAATTGAACCTTGCTCATAACCGGCAGAGTTAATGCCAAGCACCGATCCCGTTTTCTGATCAACGAGCGGTCCACCGCTGTTGCCAGGAGCAATTGGCGCGGAAATTTGATAGAGATCCGAATACAAGTAGGAATCAATTTTGAACGTTCTTCCTAGTCCGCTGACAATACCGGTAGTAACCGTATTTTGAAATCCGAGCGGACTGCCAACAGCAAGCACTTCGTCCCCGACTTCCGCTCTTTCTTTACGCTCTACCTGCAGCGGCTCCGTTCCAGCCAGTTCCTTCACACGAACAACCGCAATATCCGTTTCCGTGCTAATGCCAATGACTTTTCCGTCCAGCTCGCGCGCATCCGCCGTTTTAATTTTCACAGTATGGGAGCCAGCGACGACATGCGCATTCGTAATGAGATCCCCTTGCTTATTATAAAGGAAGCCTGAGCCTTGATCCCCATTTTCATTCTCAATCATGACGACCAGCTTCTGCGTTTCAAAAATAATATCCTTAAGAGACTTCTGCTTCGTCTCATCAGCTACCGCAAGCAACGGCTTTCCCGTCAGCCTGTTTGGCACCTCTGAATGAATGGCTAACGCTGCAGCCAATCCTCCACATACAATGAGAGTAGAAGCGATGACGCTAATCCAAGCTCGTTTTCTCATCACATCTTCCCCTTAATCCAAATACCAAGTCGCGTGATCAACGACGACGGTTGTATTCTCTACATAAACACCATATACCGTACTATTAAAGGTGATTTTCTGGCCTGGATCAACATAATCCGGCGTTGCCTCTGCCTTGCCCTTGCCTACCTCTTTGCCGTCAGCATCGTAGACGATAAATTGAACGCTAATCGAATAAATAGGCCGTGTAGCGGCATTTTTCAGCTCGCCTACTATATTTAAATCTCCGAACTCATCGAGCGTCGATTCGATTTTAACAACCTCGACGGCTGCCGTCTGATTTTTTAGATCCTCTGCTGCAGCCTGCTGCATCGCTTGCTCTAATCTTCGCTGTTCCCGTTTCTCGTAATCTGCCTGTGCATCAGTTATCTTTTTGGCCAGTGACATAATCCGCTCATTATCCTTGGCAAAAAGCAGCGCTCGGTCCGTCAGTGCCAACGCATCCGAATAATTTTTTTTCTTAAGTAATGCTTCAGCATCCTTATAGCTTATATCGACGATTTTGGCGACAATTTGCTCTTTTACAGCTAGCGCCTCTTCACCGTCTAATTGATTCGCAATGTTAAGCCTTGACTCCAGCTCATCCACTGTATTCAGATCTGCTAGCTCTTCCGTCAGCCTCATGACACCAAGTTTAACGTTATAGTTGTCAAGCTGATGCTTAATCTTTATATAGATTGGCTCTTTATGACCCTTTAATTCACCGTTAATCCGCTCCAGTGTCTGTTCTGCATCTTCAAGCTTCCGCTCCTCCAGCTGCTTCCCCGCAGCTGTAATTGACTGTGCCAGCTCTGCGACAAGGGCAACGATCTCCGCATCCTTCTGTAGAGCGCCAAAGCCTGGACGCGCATCCGAGGCTTCCTGCAGCAGCTTCTGCGCTTTGTCATATTTCCCTGCTAGCGCCTCCGCCTTCGCCTCAACATGAAGCTTGATGACTCTATCATTTATTTCGGATTGATATATATAGTAACTAAATACGGAACCAGCGGTAACAAGTGCTAAAATGATAGGCATCAGCCATGCCAAAATAGAGCTCTTAGCTCTACGTCTCCGCGTTTTTTTAGGCTTGCTCGGCTGCTGGCTTGCTTCGTCTATCTCTACAGAAGCAACCTGCTCCGATAACAGCATAGATCGCTCAGTACTTAGAGCCGCTGCAGTTTCTTCTCCATCAGCAAGCAATCTGCCGCACTGGCTGCAATAAATGGCATCATCCGTCTGTTTTTTTTCACAATGATGGCAATACACTTCCGTTCATCCCCCAGCCCACGTTTCTCTCTAAACATATCTATCTATTCTATATCAAAAAGTAAATGATCTCCATTTTTTTATAGTGGGAAATGGAGCCATATTTAAAAAAGCAGCCTATCTTGTTCACAAAACACTGTGAACAGATAGACTGCTTCTATTAATGCTCTTTATTTCACGCTATCATTGATGCTTTCGATCCATTTTTCGCTGCCGTCTTCCTTGCGATCAGCTTTGTGTGAGATCGTTGCTTCCTGTACATCGCCAAAGCCCCAGTGGCTTTGCGGCATATCAGGGAACAATGGAGCCAGCCCCTGAAGTGGACCGCGATAAAGCATACGATTGATCATCGTAACTGCCTCAACACGAGTAATTTCTTTTTTCGGCTTAAAGCTTCCATCCGGATAACCGGTTAAAAACTTGCCGTTAAACAAAGCTTCGATCGTGTCCGCTGCCCAGTAGCCTGAAGTATCCTTAAAGTGGGCTGTCGCAGGCGCGCTCACTTCAAGCTTGAGGAACCTTGCCATAACCGCTGCAAGCTCTCCTCTTGTAACTGCAGCATCTGGACGGAAAGAGCCGTCTTCATATCCGCCGAAGTAGCCGTTTACCGTAACGCTTTGGATGTAGTTCGTCGCCCAGTGACCTTTGCGAATATCGTTAAATGAAAGCGGCTCCTCCACTTTCTCGTTTCCAGATAGTCTTGCAACAATTGCTGCAAGCTCCGCACGAGTCAATGAGCCTTCTGACTTGAATTCCTTATCCGGGTATCCAAGAATATAACGAGTATGAGTAAGCTCTCCGAAGCGATCTGAGAATACATTTACTTTTACTGATGATTGGACAGTGGCATTATTCCCGATAAATTCACCCGAAATATCAAATGCCGTATCTGCTGCTTTCATAAGCGGCCATTCGATGACCACTTTGAAGCTGCCGTTCTGTCCGCCTTGTACATTTGTTATTTTCCATACAATGGTGTTGTCTGTTACGATTCCGCCAGCTGCATCCACAACAACTGCGCCCGCTGGAATCTTGACCCTGATTTCTCCTGCTGCCATTGGACTGCTGGAGCTGTTTTTGTAATCCACCGTTAGAGTCGACGTTGTTCCTTCTTTTACTTTGTTCTTGTCGACTGAAAGAGTGAGCGCAGGATTGGCAGATGGAACATTTGCCTCAAAAGGCGTCAGCTCTAGATCATGTTTGACAATCTCCCATTCAACGGAGAGAACTGGGCTTTTATAGTTATAGAACCCATTCTTCATTACGCCAAGATAATAGTCCGTTTCTGGATACACCATATAGGCATAGAAACCGTGTGCATCCGTCAGCTGTTCTGGACTCGCATTGTCATTTGGTGCAAAACCAACGAGAGCCGGCAAAACAACCTCCGTGTTAGGTATAATCCCTTTGCCTTTATTTCTTGCTGTGTCCGCGTAATAAAGGACAACGGATGCACCTTCAATTACTGCTTTTGTAACCGAATTAGTAACCGTACCATATGGATCGACAAGCGCCTCAGAAATATTCATTTCCCCTGAAGCGGTTACTTTGACCGCAGCATGGCTGAAAATTATTTCCTTGCCAGGTTCAACTTCATATCTAATTTCCAGCTCGTATTCTCCAATAGCAAGCCCATTCGCATTAAATACGCCTTGCGGGCTAAGTGCAAATGCTTTCGGAGCTCCGCCTTCGGAAATGTAGCTGCCATCCGCTTGTTTCAAATAAATATTTGTTTTAGCAAGCAGATCACTGTTAAACAACGAGGACTTGCCATCTGGCTGCTTAAGCAGCACGATACCTGTTACCGTTTTCTCGGATTCAAAGTTTTCCTCGCCTGCTCCTGTTACTTCTCCAACTTGAGCCGATTGCTTGTAGGTTACAGGTGTAGGAACGCCGCCAACATCAACCGTTTGCGTCACTTCCAGCTCATAAACGACATCGCCTTTCGGAACCACGACATAATAAGCTCCGCTAGCATCGGTAATAACCGTTTCATCAAAGTCTGTTCCTGGAGTGATAACGCCGTCGCCATCTAGATCAAGCGTTACGCGAACACTCACGCCAGCAATTGGCGAATTCGTATCACCCTTTGTAATAAAGCCTTTAACTGCCGCAGGCAAGAAAGTAATGATGATCTCATCCTGCTCCTTCAAGCCACGCTCTTTGTTGTACACATTCGCTTGAATCGGAATATGCTGCTCGTTGATGCCTGTAATTTGCTGTGATTTGTACGTAACCTTCGCTATTCCTTGCGCGTCAGTGACCGCGGTGTTTCCACCAACAAACGTCCCTTTACCTGCAGGAGCTTCAAAAATAACCGTTACACCTTTAATTGGAGTGCCATCGGCATTTGTTAGCAATGCCGATAGCTCGGTAGTTGATTTGCCATCGCCCAAAATTTTCTCTGGACTTGCGGTTAACGCCAGTACCGCTTTAACCACTTCAAAGCTGTTATCCGCTAATTTTGTCTCTGAAGGCAATAAGGCTCCTTCAACGTCCAATGCCCTGAATGTAACTTCGTATTTGCTTGCTGCTGTTAATTCAGGAAGTAAATACGTTGTATTTTCCCACTTCTTATAGCCGTCTGCTACGAAGGTATCCTGATTGACAAGCGTAAGCGGTACGATAATACCGTTCACATTCGCCGTAACGCTCTTAGCAAGCAAGGAACTGACAGCACTCAGCTTAAGCTGTTCGCCTGGAATGATTTTTAATACATCTACCTGGCCCTGCGCTTTGTCTCCGGCCCATCCATCGAGCGCTCTATGAATATTAATCGTTACCGTTGCAGGAGCTGAAACTTGATTATCTCCATCCGTTACAGTGTACGTAAAGCTATCCTGTCCAGATATAAAATCCGAACCCGGTTTATAGATCCATGTATCACCTGATACATTATAATCGGCAGGCTCTAGCGTACCTTTGCCTGGATTGCTCTCTAAACCGTAAACAAGCTTCGTAACTGTCTCGCGATCTGAACCTTTAAAAACAATAATAATATCAGTTGTGCCTTCGGCAACATTTACAGTGATTGGTTCTGCAACCGGCTTGCCGTTGTAGCCAATCGTGATTGCAGCAGCCGCTTCTGCAAATTGTTTCCCATCGCTGCCCCTCCAACCAAATTCAACTGTGCTTCCTTCTGCTAATGAGGTTGAAGGCTGGAATTTAAGACTTTCCAAATCGCTTTTTGCAATGATTTCAGTACTGCCTGGCATCAAATAGACTGACTCACCAACAGAAGGTGTATACCAAAGCGTTCCGCTCTGATTGAAATTTGCTGGAACAATAATCGCAACTTCTTTCAGCAAATCGCCATCTGCATCTGTGTAACGAGGCGATTCCGTGAAATCCGTTGTTTTAAAAGCAATAATTTCACCGGAAAGTCCCGCTTTTATAATGTCATCTAAGACTGGCGGAGTATTAATGGTAATCGTAACTTTCTTGTTTTCCTTCGCATATTGCTTGCCGTCCGAGCCGTTCCAGTCGAATGTTACTGAACCCGTCACCCCTACAGCAGGCACAAAAGTCAAACCATCTAAGTCACTTGCTTTAATGACAAAGCCGGCAGTCGTAATCTCATAAACTGGACCATTGCCTATTTGAAAAACAAGCTTGCCTTTTGCAGGATCTGGGAGCGATACGAGCTTTACTCTGCTTAAGCTCTCACTGTTGGAATCGCTGTACGAATCCGTAAAGTCCTTAATTGCAAAAGGCACCGTGCCGCCTTTCAATATCTCCTTGTTAATCTGTTCTACCGTTGGAGCAGCGTTCGCTTTAATAGTTACCGCAGCTGGCTGCTTCGCGTATTTCGATCCATTATAACCATTCCAATTAAATGCTGCCGTACCTGTGAACCCAGCATCAGCTGGAACAAAGGATAACGTATCCACTTCACCGATCGCAATTTCATCACCGGCTTCAACTGCCTTGCTGCCTAGGAATAAGGAGCCTTGTCCCACTGCTGGCAGAGTAACTATCTTCACACGCTGAAGTCCATTGAAATTAGCAGCACCGTTTGCTTTCGCATATTGGCTTCTAAACTCGTTAGCTGTAAAAGCAGTCGGCTCATATTGAAGGCCGTCCTTCGCAATGTTGCTCACGACAGGGTCGTTCGTATAAGTAATGCTCACATTTGCTGGCGATAAAGAATACTGTTTGCCATCAAATCCATCCCAAGTGAAGGCAACTGTGCTTTCTTCCGCCAAATTTGCAGCTGGAACGAAACGCAGCGTATTTAATTCCGTTAAAGAAATTTCAGTATTAGAAGATACTACGTAGTCCACCCCTTCGGATGTATAACGCAGCTTTCCGCTATTGGAAAAGTTGGCTGGCAGGTTAATACGTACTTTTGTCAGTGCATCGCCATTCGCATCGCTATATGCATTCGCATTAGTGAAATCGGTAGCTTTCATTTGAACCGTATTGCCAGCTATAGCTGCAAAAGAAATGTTACTAACAATTGGCGCCGTATTAATAGCAATGGTCACTTGCTTGTTATCCTTCGCATACTGAACGCCGTCTGAGCCATTCCACTCAAACGAAACTGCACCGCTGGCATTGCTCGTAGGAACAAAGCTCAGCTTGCCCAAATCAACTGCACTGATTTCATCGCCCACGGCCACAGCTGCAGCAGAACCACCGTTTGTAATCATCAGCTTACCGGCAGCTGGCGCCGGCAATGAAACGATTTTCACCTTACTTAAGTTTTCCTTTGGCAAAGTTGCATCCGTATACTGGCTTGTGAAATCTGAAGCTGTAAATGTAAGTGCTTCACCTTGATTAATAGCTTTATTCATATCTGTTACAACAGGAGCGGCATTTGCAGTAATCGTTACCGTCCCATCGATAGCTGCGTACTTGCTTCCATCATAGCCATTCCACTTAAATGAAGTCGTGCCCGTTAAACCTGCTGCATCTGGAACGAAGGTCAATTGAGCGACATCTGCCTTAGCGATTTCGTCATCTAATTTAACATCCACTCCTGCAAGCTGGAGCTTGCCGCCGCTAGGAAGCGAAACGATTTTCACTTTTTCAAGCTTAGCAGCTTGTGCTTCACCTGTTACACGATAATATTTGCTGCTGAAGTCCGTTAGCGTAAAATTCGTTGGCTCGTATTGAGGTCCCGGTTTTGCAATATCTTTTACCGCAGGGTCAAACGTAGACATCGAATAAATATGCTGAGCTGTTCCAGGCTCATTCTTATCTGGCTGCTTGTCGAACAATATAATATTTACCGTGTATTCTTTGCTTGGATCTGCTCCAGGAGCATTAAGTACAATGTTGTCCCATTTCTGCTCGGTTCCTTGCTTGGAGCCGCTAAAGTACTTCTGCGACAAATCCAAGTTTTTCTCCCTAATCTCATTGCCGACTTTCGTTTTCTCAATGACGTTGACTTCCATATAAAAGTTTCCGTCTTGTTTAGGCAAGAAACCTGTATTTATCGTTACTTTGTCTTTCGTAACAGCAACAGCGGCTCCGGTAATTTCTCCGGTCTCTCTCACGCCGCCGTCAATGACAAGCTGACCCCAATCGATGGTCGTCACCCAGCCGCTGTTGAAATTAGAAGTATTCATGAAATAATGATGTACGGAAATGCCAACATATAAATCCTGATTGGCGACGATACTATTCCATTGATCAGGTTTAATTTCCAGAACGGTCGTATTCCACACATCATTTTTTCCGGATAAAGCGCCCAAGTTAAATGCTTGAGGGAATTCCTTCTTGTATGTAGCAGACCCAAAATTTGCTGGCCATGGGGTTGTAGGTGCACCTAATGCAATATCTGCAGGGTTAGATGAGAAATATACACGGTCCCACTCGCCTGTACCGCTTTTGTTTGATTCATCGTATTCGTCTACATCAAGAGCCCGTATAAGCATATAAGCGCTTTTTGTAGGTTTGGCTTTAATGTCTTTAATTTTAAATTCGATTGGATAAAGAGCCATACTGTTCCCCGTGCTGCTGTCTACATCGCCGTCAGCTGCACTATTCGCAGCTCCGCCGCCCCAGTTATCCGTACCGGTAAAATAAGTCGCTCCTGTATCAATCGCTGCAGCACTTGCTGCGTATGGAACAGGGAAAAGCTGAACGAGCAGCACCGCAAATGCCATAAATGCGGTAAATAACCGTTTTCGCCACAGTCTGCTGTTCATTCGACCTCTGTTCCTAGAACTCCTTGGTTCCATAGACCTACCATCTTCCTTCATTCACGTACTCTCCTTTACTATTAAGATCGCTTTCAAAAGTTGTCTACTTTCTTCTGTCTATTTTTTATAAGTCCGACGACCTATAATAACATTCACATCTGTACAAATTCTGTACAATTTCGACAAGAATAGTGGAAAAATCTAGAAATTAATAAAAAAAACGACTCCCTCGCATAATTAAATGCTGGAGTCGTTTTTTTGGTATATAGATGATTGAATAATAGCTGCCTAAGCTTGCTCTTCTTTTATAACCTTAAGGCGTTTCATTACATCATTTGCGCCGCGTCCGTAGTAGTCGTGCAGCAAATTATATTCCGCATACAGCTTCTCGTAAACTGCAACGTTTGCCGGAATCGGCTTGAACGTTTCTTCGCGTACACGAGCCATCTTCTGAGCCGCATCAACAATGCTGTCGAAACCGCCCTTTGCGGCACCAGCTGCTACTGCTCCAAACATCGCTGCACCAAGTGCAGGCGTTTGCTTGGATGCTGCGACCTTGATCTCGCGATTCGTTACATCCGCATAAATCTGCATGAGCAGCGCATTCTTCTGCGGCAGTCCGCCGCATGCGTACAATTCATTTACTTCAACCCCGTTGCTGTGGAACGCATCGACGATTTTGCGTGTGCCAAATGCCGTTGCTTCAAGAAGGGCGCGGTAAATTTCCCAAGGCTTCGTTAGCAAGGTGAGGCCTACAATGGTACCTGTCAAATCCGTATCTACAAGTACCGAACGGTTTCCGTTCCACCAGTCAAGCGCCAGAACGCCGGATTCGCCAACATTCAGCTCGCTGGCTTTGCGAGTCAAATAAACATGTACATTTTCGCCAGCCTGCTCTGCCTCTTGAAGTACGTAGGCTGGAACAGATTCCTCAACGAACCATTCAAAAATATCGCCAACCGCTGATTGTCCCGCTTCGTAGCCAAAGTAACCCGGAATAATGCCGTCCTCAACGACGCCGCACATTCCTTCCACTTCCTTCTCTTCCGTTCCGAGCAGCATGTGGCAAATCGATGTGCCCATCGCCATAACCAGCTTGCCTGGCGTAACGACGCCAACACCTGGCACCGCCGCATGTGCATCCACATTGCCAACCGCGATCGCCGTGCCTGGTGCAAGTCCGATGCGTGCAGCCATATCAGGCAGCAATTCTCCAGCCTTCGAGCCAAGCGGTACAACTTCGCCGCGCAGCTTCGTTTCTGTCAAGTTTTCTAAACGAGGATCAAGCGCTTTGAAAAAATCCTTGCTTGGGTAGCCCTCTTGCTTATGCCACATTCCTTTGTAGCCGGCCGTACAGCTGTTGCGAACAATATTGCCGGTCAATTGGCCAATAACCCAGTCCGTCGCTTCAACAAATTTATCTGCCGTTTCATAAATGTCCGGCGCTTCATTCAAAATCTGCCAAGCTTTGGCCATCATCCACTCTGATGATATTTTGCCTCCATAACGCGGCACCCACTTCTCACCGCGCTGCGCTGCCATTTCGTTGATAAGGTTAGCCTCATCTTGTGCAGCGTGATGCTTCCACAGCTTCACCCAGCTATGCGGATTATCCTTGTAGGCATCCTGTACACATAGCGGATTCCCTTCTCCATCGATGGGAAGCATTGTACATGCTGTAAAATCGATGCCTAAACCGATGACATCAGCAGCATGGATACCCGACTCCTTCATTACAGCAGGAACGGACAATTCCAACACTTCAATATAGTCAAGCGGATGCTGAAGCGCCCAGTCATGCTCAAGCTTAATGCCAGATACCGGAAGCTTCTCATCAATAACGTGGTGAGTATACGGCGTGACATGCTCCGCTATCTCGGCACCGTTAGATAGATCCACAAGAACAGCTCGGCCCGATTGCGTGCCGTAGTCTACACCAATTGCGTATTTTTTGCTCATTATCCGAATCCTCCTTATTTTTGGCCGTAGTAGGCGTTCGCTCCATGCTTGCGTAAATAGTGTCGGTCTAATAAAGCTTGATCCATCGGCTGAACATTCGGGTTAAGCTGATACGTATGAAGAGCCATCTTCGCCACTTCCTCCAGCACAACCGCATTATGAACGGCGTTATGCGGGTCTTTGCCCCAGCAAAAAGGAGCGTGGCTGTTTACGAGCACCGAAGGCACTTGGTTTGGATCGATATGGTTTTTATTGAAGGTCTCAACGATGACATTGCCCGTTTCCAGCTCATATGCACCGTTGATTTCCGCTTCTGTCATCGCGCGTGTGCAAGGCACCTCGCCATAGAAATAGTCGCCATGCGTCGTGCCAAGCGATGGAATAGAGCGCCCCGCCTGTGCCCAGCTTGTCGCCCAAGGCGAATGGGTGTGTACAATTCCGCCTATCGAAGGAAACGCTTTGTAGAGCAGCACATGAGTAGCCGTGTCCGAGGAAGGTCGAAGATTTCCTTCAATCACATGGCCATCCAAATCTACGACAACCATCTGCTCGGCTTTTAACTCCTCGTAAGGAACGCCGCTCGGCTTAATAACCGCATAGCCAGACTCTCTATCTACACCGCTGACGTTGCCCCAAGTAAATGTAACTAATCCGTACTTTGGAAGATCCATATTCGCTTCCCAAACCGCATGCTTCAATGCTTCTAACATGACCACTTATCGCTCCCTTCAAGCTCACATTTCCATGCTGATCCGCATTCACTTATACGGACATCGCCATAGAATATCTTTGCTTTATTATAAGTTGTACGTACAAGTGTGTCACGTCTTTTTTATTCATTCATTTAAAAAGCATTAACCGTTCAGCAACAGCTTAGCTTTGGGGCGGTCTAGTTGAATCACGTACAACGAGCTGCGGATCATATATTTTATCCTGCGTTTGTCGCCGCTGGTGCTGCTTATCCAGCATACTAAGCAGCAATTCGACCGCATCCGTGCCCATTTCGGTTTTTGGATGTGCAACGGTAGTCAGCTTCACTTCAGTTGCCGTAGCCAGATTCGCATCATCAAAACCGACAATCGAAAGATCCTCAGGCACCGTTAAGCCAGCCTGCCTTACGATATCAAGCATTTTTACAGCCAGCTCATCGTTATAGCAAATAATAGCGGTCGGCCGTTGATCCGGCTCACGCTGCAGCATCGCAAACAAGGCCTGCATCGGCTTGTCCTGCTTCTCCTCCGTCGTATAGCGCAGCAAATAATCCGGCGGAACCGTGTGCCCTTGCTCCCGATGAGCCCGTAAAAAACCGCGCATCCGGTGTACGCCTTGAAAGTCATCCGTCTTAAAAAAACCAGCGATTCGCGTATGGCCGAGCTTAATTAAATGCTCTGCGGCGCGATAGCCGCCAAGCTCGTCATCCACGCGCAAGCATGGCGCATCCACGTCGCTGTATCGCTCATTGAGCATAATGTATGGAATTTTGAGCGCATCGAGCGCCAAAAAATAATTAAAGTTCGGGTTGCCCTCCGCGCTCTTCGTCGGCTCAATAATGAGCCCGGTCAGCGGCTCGCGCAGCATCGACTCCAAGCTGTCCTTTTCTTTATCCTTTTCATTATCCGTGCTCGCCAGCAAAAGTCTTGCCCCTACAGCGCGCAAGCTCGATTCAACGCCTCTGACGATGGTCGGGAATATATAATCTGATATATGGGTCGTAATCATCCCGATCGTCATCCCTTGGGATGAGTTTTTCCGCTCCGGCGCAGACTGATCCGACACGAACGTCCCTTTCCCTTGTACGCGGTAGAGCCAGCCCTCCTGCTCCAAATCACCGAGCGCTTGGCGCACCGTTTGCCGGCTCATCTCGAATTGCTTGCCGATCTCATTCTCCGATGGCAGCTTCTCGTGCGGCTTAAACTGCGCTGTGACGATCCAGGATATGATTTCCTGCTTTAATTGCATATATTTGGGCGTTTGCTGTTCCTTCACTTCACACCTCAACTCCGTTAGTTGTATTCCTGTAGTATATCATATGCGAAACTTGTACGTACATGATCTCAAACTCTAACCATCGAACCGGCCATGAGACAAAATAAAAAGCCGCTCATAGGCGGCTTTCATTTCTCATGGGTTAGAACTGCGTTTCCTTCAGCCTCTCCAGCATGTACTTTCTGACCTCATCGCCTAGATCCGCGCGCTCTAATGCAAAATCAATCGTAGCTTGTACAAAACCAAGCTTGTCGCCTACATCATGTCTAATACCATCGAACCGATAAGCCATTAAAGAAGAGATATGGTTTAATTGCTGCAAGCTGTCCGTTAGTTGAATTTCCCCAGCTTTGCCTGGCGTCGCTTTCTCAAGCAGATCAAATATGACAGGATCAAGGACGTAGCGTCCAACAACCGCATAGTTGGACGGGGCTTGTCCTTGCGCCGGTTTTTCAATGATGTTGCGTACTCGCGCTACCTGCTTATCCCGTTCAATATCAACAATACCATATTTATGCGTCTGATCCCACGGCACCTCCATCACAGCTACAACAGATGACTGTTCCCTCTCGTACACATCCATCATTTGCCGCAAGCAAGGCGGATCAGCTTTCAAAATATCGTCGCCAAGCAATACCGCGAACGGCTCGTCCGCTATGAAGCGGCGTGCGCAAAGCACTGCATGGCCAAGGCCAAGCGGCTCCTTCTGACGAACATAATAAATATCCGCCAGTTGTGATATTTTCCGCACCATCTCCAGCATTTCTTCGTTGTGGCGCGCTTCCAGCTCCATTTCGAGCTCGGCAGATTTGTCAAAATGGTCCTCGATCGCCCGTTTGTTGCGTCCGCTGACGATTACGATACTCTCGATGCCTGAATTCACAGCCTCTTCTACGATATATTGAATAGCAGGCTTATCGATAATAGGCAGCATTTCTTTCGGCTGCGCTTTCGTAGCCGGCAAAAACCTTGTCCCTAATCCCCCAGCAGGAATGATCGCTTTCCGAATCCACTTCTCCACCCTCACATCTCCCCCAGCTCTTTGCTTTCTATGCAATCGCTCCTTTTATCATAACGGTTTCACCCTCGTTTTTCCATGTATTCAAAAGCTTCAACTGTCGCTTCTATCCAGCTTCGTCTCATAACTAAGCAGCTGCTCGTGCAAATGGGAGCTTAATCATAAAGCTTGCTCCAGTAAGCTGGTCCGCACTTGGATCAAGCGCAATGGTTCCGCCGTGAATATGAATGATGGTTTGTGCGATCGAAAGTCCAAGCCCGCTCCCGCCTTGGCTTCTATCCCTCGATAGATCACCCTTATAAAAACGCTCAAATATTCGCTCTCGATCCTCCTCATGAACGCCTATTCCGGTATCGGTAATTCGGACCACAATGGAACCATTCTGTTCGGACAAAGACAAAAAGATTTTGCCGTCCTCTGGTGTAAATTTCATGCTGTTGGCAAGCAAATTCATCCATACTTGATTAAGCTGATCACGATCAGCAGTAATCACCGTTTCCTCCATTAACAGCTCGACCGTTTGCCTCTTGGCCATCCACTGCGGCTCGCAGGCAAGCACCACATCACGAAGCTGACGATCCAGTCGATACGGCTGCGGATGAAAAGGATGCTGCTGCGAGTCGAGCGATGCTAAATTAAGCAAATTTTCACTTAACCGAGAAAGCCGCATGCTCTCTTGCTTGATGATGCTAATATAACGCTCCCGCTCAGCTCCAGTAACCTCCTCGCTGCGCAGTGCTTCTGCGAAGCCGCCAATCGACGTAAGGGGAGACTGCATTTCGTGCGAGACATTGGATACAAAATCCTGACGCATCATTTCAAGCTGTGATAAGCTCAGCGCCATTTTGTTCATGCCCTGTGCAAGCTCACCTAGCTCATCGCCGCGTCTTGCGGGCAGCCGTACACTGAAATCCCCCTGTGACATTCGCGTCGCAGCGTTCGTCATCATTTTTAGAGGCCTCACTAAATAACGGGCTACGATTAGAATAAGTACGCTTCCGACGAGCAGCAGCGTGACGAGCAACGTGACGGCCGTCCATATGAAGTTGCTATTTTGCGGAAAACGATTCGGCTGAACGAACAAGGCCCATCTTTCATTGCCGAATGACACAAGTTTCCCTAAAGCAGGCGGCGAAGGCGGGCTAACCTCCTCGCTAGCGTATACATCCAGTCTGACAGAGCTGCCACCAAATACCTTTCTTAGCTGCTCGAATGTAAGCCGCTCCATAATCAGCTCGCTCCGCTCGCCAGCCCTTACTAAATAGTTAGAGCTGCTAATAGCGACAATTGACTGCCCTTGCAAGCTTGAGATCTCCTCCAAAAATGCCTGCAGATCTGCCGGCTTCGAGACGGCATAAAGCTGTTCAATGCGAGCAATCGACTTCTCCAGTTGATTGGGCAGTTGCCCCCTTGCATCCCTCTTGAACATTTGATTCGTGAATAAAAAAGCGACCCCGATGCTAATCAAAACGATAACGAGGAATGTTGCCGTAATTCGAAAGTAAAGGCCGCGAATCATGACCATACCTCCAGTCGATACCCTAGTCCGCGAATCGTTACGATACGGAAACGATATTGCTCCTCGGGAAAACGATCCCGCAGTCTTTTGATATGGACATCAACGGTTCGCTCGTCCCCCTCATAGTCCATCCCCCATATTTGTTCAATCAGATGATCACGGGCAAAGGTTTTGCCTGGATAGCTTGCCAGCTTGAACAGCAGCTCGAACTCTTTAGGCGGCAATGTTACTTTCTCGCCACCAGCTGACATATGGAAGTCCGTTCGATTCATGAGGACATCGCCGAACTCTACCGTCTGCGAAGCGGTGATCCGGTATCTTTTGAGCAGTGCCTTAACCCGGGCTATGAGCTCCGGCGGATCAAATGGTTTGACCATATAATCATCCGCACCAAGCTCAAACCCCCTCACCTTTTGCGAGGTTTCCCCCTTGGCAGTCAGCATGAGCAGCGGAATATCATAGCTCGCTCGAAGTTCCGCGCAAAGCGCCCACCCGTCCATGCGGGGCATCATTACATCAATAATCGCAAGATCTGGTCGTACCACGTCCAGCTTCTCTAATGCGTCTATACCATCTATAGCTTCAATGACCTGACAGCCTTCTCTTTTTAGGAAAAGAGCTACCAGCTCGCGAATGTTCGGATCGTCGTCTGCAACTACGATTTTGGGCATTTTGTTCTTCCTCCAATTAGACTTATGTAGTTATGATTTCAGCATACATGACCAACATGAACGTTACATGAACGATATTGACTTTAAAGCTACATTATAATAATTTTAAAGTAGGATTTATTATTCAACGGAATTTTGAATGGAGGATATAGATGATGCATAAAACAATTATTATTGGTACAGGACCTGCCGGATTGACGGCTGCAATCTATTTGGCTCGCGCGAACATGGAACCTCTCGTTATTGAAGGGTGGCAGCCAGGCGGCCAGCTTACAACAACAACAGAAGTAGAAAATTTCCCGGGTTTCCCTGATGGTATTTTGGGCAGCGAGCTAATGTCTAACATGCGCAAGCAGGCACAGCGTTTTGGTGCAAAATTCAAAACAGGCTCTGTAAAAAGCGTCGACTTCAGCAAACGCCCTTACACGCTTGACGTGGAAGGCATTGGCGAGCTGCAAGCCGAATCCATCATTATTTCTACAGGCGCTTCAGCCAAATACCTCGGCATTCCGGGTGAGCAAGAAAATATCGGTCGCGGCGTAAGCACATGTGCAACTTGTGATGGCTTCTTCTTCCGCGGCAAAAAAATTATTGTAGTAGGCGGCGGCGACTCCGCAATGGAAGAAGCCGTGTTCCTTACTCGCTTCGCTTCCGAAGTAAGAGTAGTTAACCGTCGCAATGAGCTGCGCGCATCAAAAATTATGCAGGATCGCGCTCGTGCGAATGACAAAATCGTATGGAGCCTAAACCGAACACCGCTTGAAGTTGCTGCAACGGGCATGGGCTTGCAAGGGTTGAAGGTGCGCAATAATGAAACGGGCGAGGAAGAATTGCTTGAAACAGACGGCGTATTTATTACGATCGGCCACACGCCTAATACCGGTTTCCTTGGCGGTCAAATCGACACCGATGAGCAAGGCTACATTATTGTGAAGCCGGGCACTTCCGAGACGAACATCCCAGGCGTATACGCTTGCGGCGACGTTCAAGACCGTAATTACCGCCAAGCGATTACCGCTGCTGGAAGCGGCTGTATGGCTGCTCTGGATTGCGAGCGCTACTTGGAATCGCTAGCGCATGAAGCGGTTAATGCATAATTTTTTTTCAAAACTAGACTAGTACAATACGTGCAAATTATGTATAATAAAAGTGTTGAGATTTACAATAGAAAGGCAATGCTACCGCAACCATTTGTTCGCAATATGCTTCGCGTGAGCGGCGCCTGAACGTGTTATGGGAGAAGGTACAACCTCGGCTTATTATGAGCAGAGAGGTTGTGCCTTTTTTCGTGTTTCCATATCTTCTCTCACATCATCCATGAAGGAGCGATAATCATGTTATTAGAAGCTGTTTATCACAGACCGAAGCAAAACTGGGCTTACGCCTACGACGGAAAGACGCTGCACCTCCGCTTGCGTACCAAAAAAGACGATGTTGCTGTAGTTGAAGCAATCGTCGGCGACAAGTACGCGTGGGATCAAACGATTACAACGGTCCCTATGCATATTTTCACTTCGGATGCACGATTCGATTATTGGGAAACTTCCGTTATCCCTCCTTTTCGGAGACTGCGTTATGCGTTCCGTTTAATAAGCGGAGATGAGGCGATTATTTTCTCGGATAAAGGTGTCGAGCTTACACTTCCCGATAACTCAAATTCATTTTTTGATTTCCCATACATTAATCCAATCGATGTATTTGAGCCGCCAGCTTGGGTGAAGGACGCTGTCTTTTATCAAATATTCCCTGAACGCTTCGCGAATGGCGATCCTTCGATCAATCCTGAAAATGTGCTGCCTTGGGGCGGCGAGCCTACGCCAAAAAACTTTTTTGGCGGTGACCTGCAGGGTGTAATTGATCACTTGGATCATATTTCAGCACTTGGCATTAATGCGGTATATTTCACTCCGCTGTTCGAAGCAACGACCAATCACAAGTATGATACACAGGACTACATGAAGGTTGATCCGCATTTTGGCACAAATGAGAAGTTAAAGGAATTGGTTGATGCTTGTCACGCCCGCGGCATTCGTGTCTTGCTTGATGCGGTATTCAATCACTCAGGCAAAACCTTCCCTCCATTCGTCGATGCTCAGAAGAACGGACAGCAGTCAAAATATGCGGATTGGTTCTATGTTCGGGAATGGCCGCTGCAAGTGGTGGACGGCGTTCCGACGTACGAGACCTTCGCATTTGAGCCGCTTATGCCAAAGCTGAACACCGAGCATCCTGAGGTGAAGCAATATTTGTTCGAGGTAGCTCGCTACTGGATCGAGGAGATTGGAATCGACGGCTGGAGATTGGACGTTGCCAATGAGGTTGATCATCAGTTTTGGCGTGAATTCCGTCAAACGGTAAAAGCAGTGAATAAAGACGCTTATATTTTGGGCGAGATTTGGCATGATTCGATGATGTGGCTGCAGGGTGATCAATTCGATGCGGTTATGAACTACCCTTTCACGAATGCAGTTCTTGATTTCTTTGCTTATCAAACGATTGATGCTTCTGACTTCGCTAATGCGATTGGAGCGCAGCTTGCAGCGTATCCGCAACAGGTAACAGAATCGGCTTTCAACCTGCTCGATAGCCATGATACGCCTCGTCTGCTTACGATCTGCGAGGATAATACCGATGCGATGAAGCTTTCTTCGCTCTTCCAGCTGACCTTCCCTGGAACCCCATGTATTTATTATGGCGATGAGGTAGGCATCAATGGCGCTGGCGATCCAGGCTGTCGCAAATGCATGGTGTGGGACCCAGAGGAGCAAAACCGCGAATTGCTCACGTTCTATACCGACGCAATCGGACTGCGCCACAAGTACAGCGCGCTTCGCAGCGCTGATATTCGCTTCGTGCACGTTGGCGCAGCAGATGGCACCTTGGTCTATGAGCGTCGTGAAGGCAGCCAGCGGCTTCTTATCGCGATGAATGCTCGCGGCGAAGCTGCTGATTTGAGCTTCGTAATTGAAGCTCAGCCGACTGATTGCAACGCTGCTCCTCACGCTGTTGCTTTTAGAGGCTTCACTAGCAGCGAAAATGCTAAAGCTGCTGCTGCTGAAGCTAAGAATACAACTATAAATGCTGCTAATGGCAGCCTCTCGACTGCTTCTGTAGTCACGAAGAGTAGTAATATATCTACATGGTCTGTATTGCTGTCCAACACCAGCACACTTGCTCAAAACTCCACCATCGCAAGCAATGCTGCCGGCAAGCTGCAACTTAAACTTCCGGCTTATGGTTTTGTTATTTTAGAACAGACTGCAAAGAATGTTTAACCCATATTTCTAGCATGATGCTGCAAGCTAAAACGCCTTCGGCGTCCTTCTGACGCTGAAGCAGCTTAGACGGTGAACTATAAGATAAGTATGAAAAATAATATACTTTCTTATATTTTTAAAAAAGGGAATGCTTCACTGGTTATTAACCATGAAGCATTCCCTTTTCATATTCGCAAAAGCTTTAATAGTTTGAGTATTGGAGGAGGCTAAATCGTTTCAATACCTCTCTTTTGTTGAAGCCATTCCTTAAGCAGAAGCATTTCTACTCCAGCGAGCAGAACAATGCCAATGCCATGCGTATCATTGAGCTGTGTATGCAAGTCGTACTTATAATAGTGACTCGAGAAAGAATAGCCCGAGCCACGGCATACACCATATAAATTCCCCTTGGTATCCATGCAGTGCCGGGTCAAACCTTCCCATGCTCGAAATGCACTTTCAGCATAGGCAGATGCATCTGGCAGCCAGCCGCTGCACACGCCCTTGGAATAGGCATAGATGAACATAGCCGTGCACGAGGTCTCCAAATAAGCATCCTTTTCATCAATAACTTGTCGCCAAAGCCCTTCATCACTTTGATAGCGGAGATAGCTGGCACTTAGCGATCGGAACATGTCCAGCAGCTCGCTACGCTGCGTATGTTTTTCGGGCAAAACAGCAAGCAGCTCTGATAACGAGAAAAGTACCCAGCCATTCCCACGTCCCCATGCAACATCGGTCGCCATTCCATGCTTAAAATCAAATACATGCGACATAATGCCTTTCTCTGGCATAAGCAAATACTTCTTGTATAGCAAGAACTGGTTTGCCGCTTCAGATACATACGCCTCATCCCCAGTTAGCTGATAATAACGGCATAGAAAAGGTACGGCCATATAAAGATCATCCGCCCACAACGTATTTGTCCCAGTCGGATTCTCACGGTAAAAAGCTCCGTCAGGAAGTCTTTCCTGCACATTCGCTATATAATGTCCGATTTCATAGGCAAGCGCATCCGCCCCAGGCAGCTGTTCATGTTCCTTGAATGCTTCCAGCATAATTGAACCGAATGAGCCGCAATCATCAAGACTGTCGATGCGAGCCATCGGATGAAGAATGCCCGGCGCGCCATATTGTTGACGATCCCACTTCATGTATGCATACCATGATGTGGTTTGACCAACGTGTTCAGTCACGTATCGCACAAGATCGCTCCGCTTAAGCTTTCTACCAGCCTGTAACAACCCGTATAGTGTGACACCTAAAGGATAATTCCATTTGCCAAACAAAGGTGCCTCCATATAAGGACGGACCCAAGTACCAGGAGCATCCATCCTCCAATAGGTTCCATGTTCTCCGTCTTCAAAAATGCGATACAGCTCTTTAAGCTGCTCTATATCGGGAACATGCTTTTCGATAAACGGTCCTAGATACAACCAATTTCCCAAGCAGCCCTTTATCTGCATAGGGTTTGTGAACGTCAATTGGCTTTCGCCTAGCCAAACTTCTGCATGAACCCCCCATTCACTCGTTGCCGTTTGTTTGATAATAAGGTTATGCTCACCGAAAGACATTTCAATAGGCACATCAAATTCACCCGTCTGGTTGGTTTGAAAAACCTCTTTTCCGTCAATATACATCGTTATCTTGCCGGCGGTGCTTCCCTTAATACGGCATTCAACGCCATATCCCGGTACATACAACCGCGCCCATGCAAAGCCCGTCCGTCCTTGTGCCTCGCCAAACACTCGCGACAAAGGCGATTTAACTTGCTCTTGTTTTGGCCAACTTAGCCTTGGATACCACTTCAACGTATCCTCAAGCTCAGACTGGCCGTCTCTTGGCAGCCGCTCAATAGGCAATGAATTGTGAATCGGTTCACTGTATAACCAGCCCTCCTGACCTTCACGTTCCTTTGAAGCGACGACGGAATGGTATATTACCCATTTGGTGTTCGACGTACCGAATAAGCCGCCAAAACCAGCGCGTGTTTTCGTATATTTCAGCACCACGTCATTCCAGCCTTTGCCGAGCACTGCGCTGCATCCCCTTGTTCGCCCCTCATTTTCTTCATGCGGCAAGCTGCGAAATACACTCCTATTATTTACGAAGATCTCAAGTGGACAGCAGGCTGTCACTGACCAATGCTGCTCAGTATCCGAAGCATCGCTCCATACTTTCCCCCATACGTAGCAATGCTGTCCCGGCAGCGCTTCTGGAAACCGATCCTCCAGATCGAATCTATATCTAAAGTCCTCCGCACGCTGGATGCCTTCACGATTAAAGGCTCGATATACGTACGGCTGTGCAGGATGTTCGGCTACATAACGGTTGGATAAGCCCCGTATTGCAGCTAAGATGTCCGCACCCGTTTTCTCATACATGCTGCCTTGTTCCTGTAAACTTGTCATTGCACATTGCTCCTTCTTTTTATGATGAGAAAAAAGGCGTTCCCTCCTCGCAAGGATGGAACGCCTTCGCCCCCGCCTCATTATCCGCGTCCGTGCGCATGCTTCCGATAATGCTCTAGCGATGTCCCAGCAAGTTGCTTGAATACCTTCGTGAAATGAGATGCATGCTATTTCAAGCTGGCTTCCGTATCGGCCGCAAGCTTCTGAATCGTTTCATACGCCTTATCCGGCGTTGTTTTGTTAAAGATAACGCTTTGAATCGTATTATTCATATCTCTTCCGAAATCGTTATAACCAGGAGGCTGAGCCGTAAAAGGCTGAGCATTCTTAGCGATCTTCTCCAACATTTGCTGGCCTAGCTTATCCGCATCGGTCAAGTCTGCCTCGATTGCAGCCATCACTTCATCAGAAACAGGTGTTCCACGCTCCGTCTTCAAGATTTTGCCAGCTTCCGGATCATTTAGCAGCCATAGGACAAACTTCTTCGATTCCTCCGCCTGCTTCGTGCCTGCAGCTATAGACCAATAAAATGTCGGTTTTAGCCAGCCGCCCGCTTCTGTGTCAGAAGGGAATGCAGCTACACCAAGCTTACCTGGCAATAAGCTGTCGTACGCAGCAATTTGCGAGGAATGTGTGCCTTTCATTAGAACCTTGCCCTTAACGAGTGAATCGAACTGTGTGTCTAGCTCTACGTCTGAAATGGTCTGCTCTGCTGGTGCTACGATACCGTCTTTACGCATATCACTCCAAATAGTGGACCATTCCAGCCATGTGTCTTTATCCATGTTCAATTTGTTGTCTATATAGAAAGGACCTTTTCCTTCTGCATGCTGATAAGCACGGTATTCCAGCTCACCAGCAGAGAAGTCTCTCGATAGATACATCCCTTCAGGCAATTTAGTACGCGCATCGCGGGCCATTTTGAAGAAATCATCCCACTTCCAGTCTTCCTTCGGCTCTTCAATGCCATATTGCGTAAACAACGACTTGTTGTAAACGATTCCATAACTGTTTCTTCCTGCTGGAAGCGCTACTTGCTTGCCCTCTACAGCTCCCGTATCCAATAGTTTGGCATCGAGCTTAGACAAGTCTGCACCTTCCCAGTCGAGCAATTGATTTCTTGTGGCGTAATCCCCTAGGTAAGAGGCATCCATTTGAAAAATATCCGGCATATTGCGTGCAGCAGACAGCGTAGCCAGTTTGTCCCAATAACCATCCCAGCCCGAATACTCCGACACGATCTTCACGTTCGGATTTTGCTCCTCATACAGAGCGATCGCTTTCAAGGTAGCGTCATGCCGCGTTTGTGAGCCCCACCACATTACTCTCAGTGTAATGTCCTGCTTCCCCCCTTTGTTCCCTTCTTCACCCGCAGCATTATCATTTTTGCCGCCGCAAGCTGCCAGCGAAACCGTCAAAGCTGCAGCCAGAATGACAGTCAGCCATCTTTTGGTTTTCATTTTTTTAGCCCCTCCTTGGATGTTTGTGTTGATACACTCGAATGGTAACATAGCGCTAATCCGCTGGATACGAGGTGGATGTCCGATTATTTTCAATATTTGACGATAATGCGGAATTGTACGTTTCAAACAGCTGTGTCGGATTCATTCCCGTATATTTTTTAAATAATGTGCTAAAATAAGGCACGTTTTTGTAGCCAACCTTGTCCGCCACCTCATAAATAAGATGTTTCCCTTCCATGATTAGCGACTTCGCTCTCTCCATCCGCACCTTGGTTAAATAAGTGTTGAAAGTGTCATCCGTCGTTTTTTTGAAAATATGGCTTAAATAGCTGCGCGACATACCGATCTCGTCCGCTATATCTGTCAACGTCAGCTCCTTATCATAGTTCTCGTGAACATATTGAATAATAAATTCGACGGCTTGAAGATGCTTTACATTAGCATTTGCATGAAACTGCATGCCAATCTGCTGCAGCTTTCCGATGAGCCACAGCTCCATCTCCTTGGCCGAGGTTAACGATTCGATGGCGGAATATGCCTCGTCATTTGCATGAATGTGCTCCTGTACAACACCCGCCTGAGACAAAGCATGGACGATTACTCCCCACAGTTCCGCGCAAAAATGTCGAATATAAGCCATCGGTATTTTGTTGATGCTGTCCTGCTGAATAATAAACCGCTGTATAATAGCGATCGCTTGGTCAATTTGCGCATGTGCGACCGCCTCAGATAGCTCCTGATACATCTTGAACGGATATAGTCCCTGCTTCAGCTCCTGATAAAGCTGATATTCTTCCTTCGCCAACGAGTCCGGCATCGCAAACACCTTATGCTCCTTGCTTAACCGGCGGCTTTTGAAATAAAGTGCATGAAATCCTTCCTCTGTCGATGCGGCAATCTCTCGCCACTCGCGCTTCATACCGCCGATGCCTACTACGATTTCTATTTTCAGGAATGAATAGACCGCTTGAGCGATACGTTCTGCCAGCTTCAGCGCCTTAGCCTCCGCCGCTGCGCATTCATCATTTCCGCTTATATGCAGCAGCAGCGCACAATGATGGCTGTACAGCTCGACAAGTGCCGATTCTGGAAATCCCTCTGCGGCAATCTCCTCAATGATGTTGCTCAGCGCAAAATAAAACAAATTATGATCAACAATCGAGAGACTGCTGATTCGTTCCGTTCGCACCATTTCGATGATTAATACAAGATGCCCCTTATAATTCCAAGAACCAAATTTCTGGTTCACCTCTTCAATATCACTGAATCCTGTGTCCCGGGAACCGGTAACAACGTAATTCATCCATTTTCTTTGAACATAGGGCTCATAAAACATCAGTTTTTCTTTTATTCGCTCGTTCTGCTGCTGTTCATTCATGACGGTCTCAAGCTCCGAGATTGCCTTCGACAACACCTCTTTCATCGTCGTTAACGAAATAGGCTTATTTAAATAGTCATCCACTTGCAGCCGAAGCGCCTGTCTTGCATATTCAAAGTCCGAATAACCTGACAACACGATAATTTTTCCCGCGAATTGCCTCTCACGCAGCTGCTCAATCATTGCAAGTCCATTCAAGATCGGCATGTAAATATCGGTAATAACGATATCCGGCTGCTCAGCCATAATGAGCTCGAAACCAGCATGACCGTCCTGAGCGTCTCCGACCACCTCAATGCCAAGCTCCTTCCATATGCTGATGCCCCGCATAATTTGAATGATTTTTCGCTCATCTTCAATAATGACTGCTCTCCACATGGTCGTTCCTCCTAAAATATCAACGATAGTAATTGGATTTATCACGTTTGGGTATAAGAACGGTGACCGAGGCGCCTTCACCGAACACGCTTGCGACTTCTATCCCGTAAGGCGATCCAAACAAAGCTTCAATACGCTCCTCTACATTACGGATGCCGTAGCCGCCCATCTTCGTCTGATGCTGCGGCATTTCGGTTTGTGATGGGCGAAACCCATTTCCGTTATCTTGAATGACAAAAGCGATGCCCTCTTTATGCTCTAATACCCGGATGTGCACGGAACCATTTTGCCTGCCGTGAAAGCCGTGCATGACGGCATTTTCGACAATTGGCTGGAGCAGCACCTTCGGCATATAATAGGTTTCGAGCGAAGGAGGCAATTCAATCGATACGCTCAGCTTAAAAGGCTCCATCCTAATCTGCTGAATTTGCAAATAACTTCCTATATAAGCCAGCTCTTCCCGAACGGTTACGATCGTATCACCGTTAGACAAGCCAATTCGGAACATTTTCCCCACCAGCTCTAGCACTTCACTAATTTTGGGTTGATTGGCCTCAATAGCCATCCAATTAATCTGATCCAGTGTATTGTACAAAAAATGTGGATTAATCATCGCCTGAAGCGCTTTGACATCCAATTCCTTCTGCTTTATATATTGTTTCTCCAAATGTGCGTACAGCTCCGTAACGCGTTCAGTCAAAGCATCGTAGCCTCGGAACAAAATACCGAATTCATTCGTATAATCGCGAGGCATTTCTGACTTCAACCTATCGACTGAAAAGCGGTCCATTCCTTGCTTCAGCGTCATGATCGGCTTCATAAATTGTCGTGAGAATAAAAGCGTAAAGAAGAAGGCTATAAGAATGGCTGCAATGCCGATCGCTCCCAGCATAAAAGCAATTCTAGTGCTGTCCTCTGAAATCCCCTTTAAAGGCGTGAATTGAATGACCTGCCACTGCGCATTTTCATCCCCTGATTCGGTGACGAAATAAGTTTCCCCAAGCTCTACCTTTCTACCGCTTAAATAGCTCGAATTATCGTAATAACTTTTAATCATATCGCGCAGCCAAACATTTTCCTCCCGCGCGAAACCTGCATCCGTAATCATTTGCTGGCCATTGCCCATGAGCACACGCTTAATGCCGCGATTTTTGTTACTTTCATTTAGCAGCGTGTCCTGCACCGCCTCTGGCTTCATCCCCAGCACAAGCACGCCGAGAAATTGATTTGTATCGGAATATATTTTTTGCGCGAAGCCGATAGCCTTCTTGTTCTGATTCGCAGCAGCAACTTCTCGTTCACCGATCCACGCATAATCGCTTTGGCTAACGATTGGATACCACTCCTCCTGCGGCAAATCTTCCATTTCTTCAAACGCAGCCGGCAGACCCACATTGGGAAGTGGATCATGCATGTACACTTGTACGGAGCTGAGTACATCATTCCAGCTGTATACGATATTGGATAAATAATAGCTTAAATCTTGTTGGGCTAGTTTTCTGTTGTATACATCACTTTGCCTATTTTTCAAATAGTCGAGCAGAGCCTCATTTCTCGTAATCGACAATGCAACCTGCTCTACCGAGGTCATTTTGACATCAATGCGTTTGCCAACCTCATCGAGCAGCTCCTGCTGATAGACAGACACCTGCTTGGACATATAGGCAGAGGTCACCTGGTAGCTTACAGCCATAAGGAGGATGAGAAACAGCACCAAAAAGCCTCCGAACGTAAGCATATATAAGCTGCTCATGCGATACGTTTTGAACGGATTTCGAGACATGCAGAATTAACCTCCCTTGCCGATTTGAACGGCGTTAGCATAGAATTGACCATACGACAAAATGGACAAGACGAACCGCTGCTCCTTTAAAGCTTCCTGACGTCTAAGAGTCATGAAGCTTAAGAGAGCGCGGTTCTCTGTCCATTTCTTTATTTTATAAACATGGTTAAGTATTACCCTTTTAGCCCCGTTGTTGCAATTCCTTCTATAAATTGCTTCTGTGCCATGAAAAAAACAATGACCGACGGAATAATCGACAACAGTGACATGGCTAGCATTTGTCCCCACTCAACGCTTGATTGTGAGTCCATAAACAAACGAAGGGCTAGTCCGACCGTGAATTTCTCGACGCTGTTGATATAGAGCAGCTGCTGGAAAAAATCGTCCCATGTCCATAGAAAGGAGTAAATAGCCACGGTGACTAACGCTGGTTTAATGAGCGGCATAATGATGCGGAAATAAATACCGAATGTACTGCACCCATCAATTTTTGCCGATTCATCAAGCTCACGAGGTATGCTCCTAATGAATTGTACGAGCAGGAAGACGAAGAATCCGCCTCCCCCAAAGAAATGAGGCACAATAATCGGCAAATACGTATTGATCCAATTAAAATCAAAAAACATAACGTACTGCGGGATCACAATAACCTGAGAAGGTATCATCATCGTTAGCAATAACAGTGAAAACCATAGCTTGCTGAACTTAAAGTTTATTCTTGCGAAGCCAAAGGCGACCAAGCTGGCTGTAGCCACGGAGCCCGTGACGCTAAATAATTCTATAATAAAGGAATTCGTAAAAAAGCGGCTGAACGTATGATCTGGAATCGCAGTCCAGCCCTTCACGTAATTGCTCCATTGCGGATCGCTTGGGAAGATGCCCGGCAAGCTCATTTCCGCATTGGTTTTAAGTGAAGCTCCAAGCCACCATACGATAGGATAGATCATGACCAGACAAACAAGGATTAAAATAAGATGCGTTGGAAGATTCCTGTCTTTCATCCACTTCAACGTCTTCAACATCATCTTCCACCTTCACTTTCATAGAACACCCAATACTTTGATATCGCAAAATTCAGCGCGGTAGCCGCAGCAATAATTAACAACAGCACCCAAGCAAGAGCTGAAGCGTAGCCCATTTGGAAAGCGCCAAAAGCTTTTTCATATAAATAAAGAGCGTACATATATGTCGATTTTAGCGGGCCACCTTTTGTAATGATGAAAGCCTGTGTGAACATTTGAAAGGAGCCAATCAAACCAAGAATCAAGTTAAACAAAATGACAGGAGAGAGCATTGTCAGCGTCACGCTGAAAAACTGCCTGAGCTTGCCTGCTCCATCCACAGATGAGGCTTCGTACAGTTCTTTTGGAATTTGCTTTAATCCTGCAAGAAAGATAATCATCGCCGAACCGAACTGCCAAGCCTGCAGCAAAACGAGCGTGCTTAGCGCCGTATCTGGATTCGTCACCATACTCATGTTCTCGATGCCAAACCAGGATAGCAGCTTGCTGATGAAGCCCTCTGCTCCAAAAATGTTCTTCCAAAGGACAGCCACTGCGATACTTCCCCCAATGAGCGATGGCAAATACATAATGGTCCGGTAGAAGGACATTCCTTTAATTTGCTTATTTAGAACGATAGCGACTAACAATGCAAACAATAGCTTGAGAGGTACAGCAAAAATAACATAAGTAAACGTTATTCCTAACGATTTCGAAAAATTGGGATCTGCCGTAAACATTCTTTTATAATTGTCCGTTCCTACCCAGCTTCCAGGCTCCAGCAGCGAATAATCGGTAAACGAAAAGTATAACGATTGAAGAGCCGGATATAGTGTTAACAAAAAAAATCCGATTAGAAACGGGGATATAAATAAATATCCAGTTAAATTCACGTAAGACTTCATTGCTGCACCTCTTTTTCACGTATTGTCTGACTAACCTCGGTTATTGTCATTATAGAGGCTGGATGACATCGCTTAAATGAGAGAGACGTGTGATTTCTTTCAATATCGGACGAATTAGCATAAACGTGAACAAGACATAATCAGTAAATAGCCCCTGTACATTTATTAATTCAAGTTGGCTCTAGACAGTAAATAATCATTTATGCAATAATAACTTAAACGATTAAGTAGTGAAAGGATGTCTCTGTCTCTATTTTCTGCAGCAGTCGTAGAAGGAGTTGTATCCCCATTAAAAAAGCTACGCTTAAGGACATTGCTAAGGCTGCTCAAGTATCTGTAGCTACTGTCAGTTATGTACTCAACAATGTCTCCAATCAGACGATACCTGAAGAAACAAAATGCCGTGTCCTCGATGCAGCTAAGCAATTGAATTATGTACCCAACCTTGCTGCCAGATCACTGGTCAAGCAAAAGTCTGGATTGATTGGCATTCTGATTAACAGAGCGGAAAATGAAGGCTTCTGGAAGCAGTTCCGTTATTCTCAGTTTATTAATCGGCTGGAGCGGCTGCTGACGGATCGCGGCTACCACGTTGTATTATTCAGCTTGGATGCCTCAAGCCCAAATCTCGATATTATCTCGGAACGCAAGCTGGATGGCGTATTTGTTGTTGATGTTAAAGAGGAAAACTTCCACCTGATTTCAAGCCACTTCTTTGCTGACGTCCCTTTAATCGTTGTGGACAGCATGATTGAAGATCCCTTATTTTATAAGGTTAATTATGATTATGCTGATGCCTTCACTTATGCATTCGCATCGCTCTTACAACCTAAGGAAAGCTTTTTGATAATCGACAGCTTCAACAATGCAGACCTCGTTAACCATATTTGTACTCATTCAGGAATAGGACGCGATCAAATCCACGTTATGGATAAAGAGCATGACTTAAAGGCATTCCTCGAACACAATTTGGATCGGACCGGCATCATTCTGAACGAATTTGTCGCCATCTCAGCAGCTAAATATGTTGATCCAACAAGCTTAGCCATCATTTGTACGGCAGGCTGTCCGGAAATCGCCCCTGCTTCCGCTTCCAAGATATCGTTTGGCGATCGCAAGCCAGAAGAAGCTTTCCAGCTTATGATGCAGCTGCTGAAAGATCCGAAGTCTGGCCCTGCGAATAAATATGTTCTTGTAAAAGCTGATAAATAAGTAATCGCAGAGTAATCTCTGCTTTTTCTATATCAACTTAAACGATTAAGTTATCCTCTATATCCTTAATATCTGCAGTTAATTATTAACCAAGTCAATCATTCTTATAGGAGGTTATATTATGCTCGGATTAGCAAAAGAATCAAATGGCAGCGCACCTAATCTTCAACCGCAAGAAGGTTCTGCTTCATCTCTGTGGAAAAACCGTAATTTCATCGCCGTGTTCTCCAGCTACAGCTTATCGCTGCTAGGCAATACCTTTCATAGCATCGCGCTAAACTTGTGGGTACTGCAAACGACAGGTAGCGCCAAGCTCATGTCCGTCGTACTCATTACCCATCTCGTAATCAGCATGCTGTTCGGTTCCTTTGCAGGTACGATTGCGGATCGCACCGATCGTCGCACGTTGATGTGGGTGACAGATATTATCCGTTTTGTGCTCGTCGGCGCCATCGCTGTACTTGTGTACTTGCCTAATATACCGTTTATTTTTATCGTTATTTTGACTGCCATCGTCGCATTTGCAGGGGTTATTCGAACGCCTGCCTTTCAAGCTTCGCTCGTCGAAATTATTGATAAAGAACAAATAGCCAAGGCTGTTGGGGTAATCAATATATCGGATAACATCATCCGAATATCTGGCTTTGCTCTTGGAGGTATCGCTGTTGCTGCATTTGGCGGGGCATTTGCAATTGCTATCGATGCAGTAACTTTTCTGCTCTCAGCAGCGCTGCTGCTCTTCACAGGCAAGTTCCCCTATGCAGCGGCTAGAGATACGGAGAAGGCGCAAACCACCTTTAAAGAGGATCTCAAAGCAGGCTTCCGATACGTATGGACGGATCCATTTGCCAGAGCAGCCGTTATTTTATTACCAGTAGTTATGTTCTTCTTTCTATCCACCTTCATGCTCATTCAAGTCATGGCCATCAATGTATGGCATGCAAAACCGTTTGTATTCGGACTTATGGAGGCGTGCATCCCACTCGGTTATGTCGTAGGCTCCATTCTAATTATTAAGCTCGATACAAGGTTAAAAGGCAGAGGAAAATGGATCATTGGAAGCATGATCCTTATGGGTCCTATGTTCATCGCCATATCGCTAATGTCATCTGCATTTGCAGCATTGCCGCTTATCCTTCTCGTTGGCTTCCTCTTCTCCTTCAGTACGACGATCATCTTTATCGCACTTCGGGTAGCCATTGATCCTTCGATGCAAGGCAGAGTATTTGGACTCATCGGTGCTCTAACAAGCGTTGCGCCGCCAGTCGGCTTAGCCGTATTCTCAACTCTATCTGATATACACGGACCTGCCGTCATCATAGCGATAAGCGGCGCAGCAATGCTCATTATTGGCTGCATCTCCTACATGTATATGAAGGAGATGCGTCACTTCAACTAAAGGAATAGACTGACAACGTTTTAAGATTGAATAACTGGGAACTCGGCGATCCGTAGACGCGCACAGCCGTAAGGGATGAGCGTAATTTCTTCTTCGGGTTCCTTGCTAGCAACAGGCCCTATTGGCAGAGTGCCAGCCGAGTTAAGCTCCATGGTCCATTGCGGGATCCGGCGACCGTTCATTCGCAAACGTATCGGTGCGTTCTCAGCTACGAAGGGCTGCCTTACCATTGCTGCGTCTTCCACAGTAGGATTTCCCTGTTCAAGTTCCTTCAGACTCACTCCATAATTCCATGGCGACTCCGGGTAAATCTCCCAGTCATGATAAGGCTCGTATGTGCGATGCTTCTGCCAGCGCTCCTTGATTGGGATAACGAACATAAGCGCTCCGCGCTGCAAACCGACCGCACCGTTAGATCTGCTGATCATGCGTGCCTCCATTGGAAGCCGAAGAGTCAGCTCATCGCCATCGTTCCAAACCTGCCGCAGCACAGCAAAACCTTTTTCGATGTTCATAGCAGGCTGTTGTTGTCCGTTGATCAACAGAACCGGCGCGCTGCACCATTCCGGTATTCGTAATTTAATCGGGAATTCAGCTGGCTGATTTACATGCACGGTCATCGTTATCGTTTCTCTAAATGGATATTCCGTTGCTACACGTATGGAAACATCGGTACTTGCGTCGATGGCAGCTGTGATCGTACAGGGAGCATACGCGATTGCAGCCAAACCGCCATCCTCTGTTGCCATCCACAATCTTGCCGTGTATTTCGGCCATCCTTGATGCATGTTAGCGGTGCAGCAGCCAAAATGCGGCTCAATGCCAAATAGATTGGCTTCATTGTTGTTTTCCGTCCAATTGCGTTTGGCATGCGTACACATAATCTGGTTAGCCTGCTGGTCATATTGATGAACGGTCCAATCCGGGCTGATTGCGGCAGGCAGTGCATTATAAGCAACCTTCTCCAAAATATCACCGAAGGAGCCATCGCCTGTAATCCGAATCAGATGCTCTAAGGAATGCATATATTCCACCACAGAGCACAGCTCCGTGCCTTGGCTAGGATGGGTTCCTGCAAGCCACTCGTCACCAGAAAACATGCCGTTAACTTGGCCATGGTAAGTCATCACGCTTGAGATCCCTTTGTATGCAGCTTCGATATGCTGCTTATCCTTTGATTGCATGTAGCGGAGAGCTGGCTGCTTGAATGACATTGCTACGTTAACAACATGAACCCGGTGATCAAATGCCTTCTGTAAGGACCAATAAGGATAGTCTTCATATAAGCCTACCCAGTCCAGCGTTTGCTCCTGAATCAATTGGGAGAGCTCAAGCAAGAATGGCTCGCCGGTGCGATTGTACAACCAATAAATGCTGATGAGATTTTCGCCGCCTCTAGCCTCTGCCCATTCCTGCAGCGGACGATTCGGCAGCTCCGCAAGCTGATATTTGAAATAGTTCATCAAAAATGGTTCTACCCGTTCATCACCAGTATACTCAGCGTGCTGAATCAGCACCTTGAGCATAATCATTCGGCTCCACCAATCTTCATTTGCGGCAGGCCCGAATTGCCCATCCTCGCGTGCGCTTGCAAGCGTCCATTCGATCCATGGCTTTACTTTTGCCTTAAGCTTGTCATCATCAAGGAGATAAGCAAGCGGAAGTAGACCGTCCAAGTAGTAGGGTCCTCTCTCCCAGCTGTCTCCGTCTCCTCCGAGCCAACCGCTATTCGGCCCGACATAACGCCAAAATTCATCTAGATGCCCTGTCATTCCCTCGCTTTGAATCTCCAGCTGGTCTCTAAGCCAGCCGTCCGGCTTAATCGCACCAAGCGGCAGTTCTTGAAAAGGGGTCGAAGCAAGCGGTGCACGGTTCAAAAATATAGCGCTCAATTGGTCATCTCCTCTATGCTGCTTATGTAGTTGAATTTCATCTAGCAATGCTAGTCATTCCTAACCCGTTTCCTTAAAGAATAAATGATTTGCCCCAAAGGAATACTAATTTGGAAATAAGCTTGTAATGGAGGGAATCGTTAGTAATGAACAATGCAGCTAACCAGAAGGATTCGAGCTCTTCTCAGCTTCGTGTAAAGGATAAGGTTGCGGTCATCACTGGAGCTGGTTCCGGCATAGGACGCGCAGCCGCGCTGCGTCTCGCACAGCAAGGTGCAAAAATCGTTCTTCTCGATCTCATTCACAACCGCACTGAAGAGGTAGAGCAAGAAATAAAGAAATTAGGAGGCGAGTCCTTCTTCATCGATACCGATGTTGCCAATGCTGAACGGATGCAAGAAGCGATCCAAGCTGCCGCAAAGCATTTCGGACGGCTCGATATTGTGTTCGCTAATGCGGGCATTAACGGCACTCTCGCCCCTATCGAAGATCTGTCGCCCGAGTCATGGGATGAAACGCTAACAACGAATCTAAAGGGAACCTTCCTTACCGTCAAATATGCAATCCCTCATATGAAAAAATCCGGCGGGAGCATCATTATAACGAGCTCCATTAACGGCAATCGTGATTTTTCAGGTGCCGGCATGGCTGCATACAGCTCTTCCAAGTCAGGTCAGGTCGCTTTTGCCAAGATGGCTGCTCTAGAGCTTGCCCGATATAAAATACGTGTGAATGCCATTTGTCCTGGAGCCATTCAAACGAACATTGGGGAAAACACCCATCGCACTCCTCAAGTAGATAAAATCACCATACCCGTGAACTACCCTGAGGGCAGCCAGCCTCTTGAGCATGGTCCCGGGCAGCCTGAGCAGGTCGCCGATTTAGTGCTATTTCTAGCATCGCAGGAATCCAGCCATATCTCAGGAACCGAAATTTACATCGATGGGGCAGAAACCTTGCTATAGAAAAAGAAGCCATACAGGGTTGGAATGCCTTAGGGATGATCCCTAAGGCATTTTCTACTACGCTAAATTGAGGGCTGAATCACATCAACCTAATCACTTTTTCGTATCAGCTGCCAACTGAGCGTGGATCGTAACCAGCGCTGCTTGCTCCAATAGTTCAGTTGAACGATTCGGATCGATTTCAATGACTCCTGTCTGAGGGTTCCGAAGCGTCGTCCACACCTCATCCGCATAGTTCTGTATATAATCTTTATACTTCGATTTTTTGTTCATATCATCCAGCAGCAGCAGATTTTCAAAAAAGATTGAATTGAAAATAATCGGCTGTGTGTAGAGACGTGAGCTGCCATAAAATTTCAAAGCCGCATCAGCGATGCTTACTGCTTTGTTCAAGTACGATTTTTCACCTGTTGCTTTGTATAAAAGCACGCTGGCTCCAATCATCGTTCCTTGATTATAGGACCATTGTGTTTTATTAATATTCCCGTTTAGGTCAATATGGTCCCAGTAAAGCCCGTTAGGCGCCAGCATGCAGTCATTTACCCAGTTATACATTTTCTTCGCCCAGTCTAAATAGTATGTATCCTTGCTGATTTCATATAAATACAGTCCTATTTGAGCGGCAGGTGCATTCGATACGGTATTCCGATCCTTGCTCCACGATGCCTGTGTCCAAAAAACGCCGCCAGGGCAAGCATGAGAGGCATCCGTGTCCCAGCCGGATACTTGCAGCTCAAATATTTGCTTTGCTCTATCTAAAGCTGCAATATCACCAGTAATTCGGTAAATTTTTATAAGTTCTATTGCGATCCAATCATTATCATCATAAAAGATGTCCCCGCCTCCGCCAAGCGGTGCGCGTACGTAAGAATCGTAGCCTGCAGGTGTCTTCGTGTCATTCCAATATGCAGCTAGACCATCTAATCGATTCTGAATGTCGGTTTTGTATTTCTCGCCAACCGCAGGTATATTCGCCAAAGCTACGGTTGACTGCATCGTTCCTGCATAAGGCCAAACATAGGAGTATTGGTTGTTCCCAGCATGCGGGCTGTTCTCGCTGTAGAGCTTGGTGTCTGGCTGATAGAAGTAGGTTTGTAGAGCCTGATAAGCCGCTTCAGCCCGTTCTGCATTTTGATTTTTATTCGGTTTGGCCCAGACGCTTTGACCGGACGTCATTAATAAAACAACAATCGACAATGCAACAAAACGGAACGTCTTTACTGGTTTCGGTGTACTCATGATATACCTCCCAAGGATCTACTTAGACTACTCTATTTTAATCCAGACTTCTCCAAAGCTGCTGCCGTTTCGAGCAGGATCACGCCGCTAAGCTGTGTGCTGAGCTCGATTTCTTCTTCAAGCGATTCATCCCACCGTTTGCTGAAAAGAATATCCCCCCGGCTCGCAACGCTGCTCCATAGGGACGATGCGTTTGCATACAAAACATCTGCTACTTCACTTCCGCTGCCGCTACCCATCGCAAGGGCCAGTTCGCCTGCGTAACGAACAAAAATGCCTTTAAACAAGCCAGCATCCCCGCCGCCTTCTGCCGGTAGGACATTAGCTTCCTGCGAAGCAAACTCCTCCACAGATGCCTGCCATGTCCGAATGGCATCTTCAAGATAACCTTTTTCGCCCGTAATTTTGTACAGCTCAACTGCCGCTCCAATGAATACGCCCTGGCAATAAGTGAACTTCCAATCCTTATCGATAGTTCCATCGCCTAGACGGTTAGCGCCATCCCACACGAAACCGCTTTCAGGATCAACAAGCACAGCTTTCAGCCAATCGTAAATCTTGATTGCCCATTCTAAATCTTCCTGCTTGCCGAATACCTGATATAGACGTGCCGCCAAAATAGCCGCAGGAGCATTAGCAGGCGTGTTTTTATAGTCAAGCTGCGTTTTTTGCCAAGCAATTCCGCCGCCGACATGGTCATTCCATCCCGTCTTAATATCCTCCCATAGCAACTTCGCAGTGTGCCCGTAGGTTTCATCTTGATCAATCAAATACGCGCGAAGCCAGCCAATTGCCATCCATTCCATATCATCGTATAGATTGTTAGGCCATTCTCCGCCGTTTCTCTCCAGAAGGCCTTGGTGAAGCATAGCCAACCTTTGCTTATAGATGGAATCACCCGTACGGTTCCATCCATCCACCTGTGTTTCAACCGCATGGGCCATCCACCAGTAATGAAAAATCGTGTTGCACGCTCCGGCGGGACATGGCGTCTTAATGTCATACAAGCTGATACTTGGATTCCAGAACTGAGAATCCAATGTTCGTTGAGCCTGCTCCGCTCTCATATCCCAGAACGCAGCTTTTACGTTGTTTGCCATCTTCCTCTACCTCCGTTTCACTTTGATCCATAAAATTTCCCGCGACCTGCAAATTGCTTTAACACGGGATTACTTCCTCTTTGAAAATGTACAATATAAAGCACTTTCAAATAATATACTATATTTCACATATTAATATGTCAATATGTCATCTTTACATTTCGGACTGTAATTTTCTACAAAAAAAGGCCGTTCCAAGAGCCATATTGGCAGCTCTAAGAAACGACCCTTTATCCTATTCTGGCGTTAGATAGATACGGTAGAATTTCCTTGAACAATCTCATGCTCCACAATATTGTTCAATTCCGTAGTCTCATTATTCCAAACACGCTGTAATATTTCGACAGCTCTCCTGCCCGTATCACGCTCGTTCTGGCGAACATGAGTAAACAAATAATCGCCAAACGGCTGACTCGGAGAGTCAAAGCAAACAATTTGATAGTCTTCCGGAATCCGTTTCTTTAGGGACAACAGCGCTTCCCGCAAAATAAGAGCAAGATTATATTCCGTAACGACATACGCATTAAGATCCTTATTAATTTCCACGAAATGGCGTACCGTCTCAATATCATACTGTACTTTAATCGTTTGAAACGACTGCGGCAAAGAGCTGTATAGATTCGTCATAATATGCTCAGGTTTAGGTGTAAACCCACGCTGCATGCACGCATCATTAAAACCTTGTATTCGGTCTTCAATCGTCGTCGTATTATCTGCAGGCGTCGATAAGAAACCGACATGCCGGCCCTCTTGATTCAGCAAAATATTCGTAAGGTCGAAGGCTGCCTTTCTGTTGTCTGTATACACAGCGGTAGCCGCAATCCCCTTCAAATATCTGTCTACTAACACAATAGGGAAGCCGTTTAATACGAGTCTAAGCACTTCAGCATTATAGTGTTCGCCATGGCCCGGGAATACGACGATGCCATCGACACCCAACTTCACAAAAGCACGAATGGCAGCTTCTTCTTCCTCACGATTATCGTAAGTCAGCTTCATCATCATGACGCAGCCGCTAATCGCGCATTGCTCTTCTATTCCGCGAATAAGATCAGCACCAAACGAATCGCCAAAGTCGGGCAGAATCACACCAACTATGCGCACAACTTCATCTTCCAGCCTCGCTTCTACGCTTTCTGACTGCTTCTGCAGCTTCGTTTCTTGCAGATCAGGCAAAACCTCCGCCACAAAGGAGCCCTTCCCTTGTATTCTCTCAATGAGTTTATACTGCGAGAGCATCTCCAGCGCTTTCTTAGACGTAATTCGGCTAACGTTAAAATGGGCAGCAAGTTCTTTTTCCGAAGGAACACGCTCCCCTTTTTTTAATTCGCCGTCATTGATTTTTTGAAAAATATAATTATAAATCTGCTCGTATAAAGGATTATCCATTAGCCGACCTACCTTGTCATAGTATCTTGATATATCAACTATACAACTTTATTATCACGACATCAATATATGAAAAGGCGAAATGGAGCAACGGCGCTGCCGTCGCCCCGCTACGTCAATACTAACTTATTCCGAATCTAGTCTTTCTATTTTGGCTGCAGCTTCTATTAAGAAAACTCCGCTCAATTGCACGGATATATCCAGAGGCTCCTGATGAGGCATATCCCAAGCGGGGCCAAACAAGCCAATTTCCTTCGTGCTGCCTTTCGAGAGCAGTGTATCCGCATTATGAAAGATCATTTCTTTAATTTGGACGCTTTCGTTGACTTCATACAAATGGATCAAATAACGAATGAATATGCCTTTGAACAGTCCACCGTCTCCGGTTCCTTCTTCCTTCATCATTCCGGTCTCAGCAACCGTATGATATTTCATAGCCGAGGCAGCGGTTTTCTCCGCATCTGCCAAATACGTCTTGTCATTTGTATGCTTATAAAGCTCAACTGCCGCGCCTATATAAGTGCCTTGGTTATAGGTGAATATCCAATTTTTATTGACATTAAGATCACCATTCTCTTCCAGCTTAAGGCCATCATACACAAGACCGCTTTCAGGATCAACCAAATTTTTCTTCTGCCAATCATATATTTTTTTGGCCCATTCCAGATCTTCCTTATCGCCAAAATACTCATACATCCTGGCAGCCAAAATAGCTGCCGGCCCGTTCGAGCATGCATTCCTGCTGTCTCGTTGATCCTTCTTCCAAGCCATACCGCCCAGCTCATCTTCCCACCAAGCGGTCTTAATATCATTCCACAGCTTTAAAACATAACCTTTAACCGTCTCGCTTTTGGTTGCATCATATAGCCTCAGCGCTGCAAGAGCGAGCCACTCCATATCATCATAAAATTCATTAAACAATGACCCATTTTTTTTAATAATGCTTTTGACGATCCCCTCTGCCCTATCGGTATAAGCAGCATCACCCGTTCTCTCATACCCATCCATCATGGCATCCACGGCATGAGCCTTCCACCAATAGTTTAGGCTCTCCTCGCGTTCTTTGCTATAAGGATAAGCGTTGTTCATCAGCTTCCCATTCTCATTCCAATAATGCTCGATGAGCTTCTCTTCCGCCCATTCCGCATGATTATTGTAATTTTCCAAACGCTCCTCATTTCCATTGCAGCCTGTCAAGAAAAAACTGCCGACAAGCAGCATGCATATGCTTTTCATTAAATTCACCTCATCCGTCCCTTCTTCTTGCAGGCTTCTACCTTTTAACCGACAATACCGCTATGTTCAATACCCTCTACGAGGTATTTTTGCGCAAACAAATACACAATAATCAATGGCACAACAACTAATAATGACATCGTGTTCGTTAAGGTGGCGGTCAGAGGCTGACCCTGCTTCAGTCCAATGGTGGCGCCTTCCAGCATCAAGCCTTCAAATCCAACCAGCAGTGAATTCGATAACAGCTTGAACTGGCTGAAGAACATCGAGGAATAGAAGCTATCCGTCCACTGCCACGAGAAGGAAAATACAAAGATCGTAATCATCATGGAAAATGAGAGCGGAAGGATGATCATGCTGAACGTCCGAAACAAGCCCGAGCCGTCCACATAGGCCGCTTCCTCTAATTCTTTCGGTATTCCTTTGAAATATTGCCGCATGATCAATATATAAAGCCCATTTTTGAATCCAAAACCGATCATCGATAAAATCGCCATCGGCCACATGGAATCCATCAGCCTAACCGTTCCCCCTGTAAAGGTAGACATCAGACCGAATAAATCAAAGAAGCTGAACTTCATATAAAGAGAGATCATATACGTTTGCGGCGGAATTAAAATCGTAAGCACCACTAAAGAAAATATGACGCTTTTCCCTTTAAAGTTAAACCGCGCAAGCCCATAGCCGACCATCGTACAAACCAGCATTTGAATGATACCGCTTAGAAAGGATATGCCGAACGTGTTCGACAGCCCTTTAAAAAAGGACGTATATTCGATGACCGTTTTGTAATTAAACCATGTAAACTGCCTAGGGATGAAGCGCACCGTGCCATCTATCAAATCCTGCGGGCTCATAAAGCTGTTAGAGAGCTTTACGAGCAGCGGATATAAGATAAGAAACGCCAGCCCAATGAGAAGCAAATAGCGAATAACCGACCAGAACAAGCCATTTATTGCATGCAGATTTAAATATTTAGCCCGCATATTTTTCACTCCCTATTCTGATAAAAGACGAATCTGCTGACAAAAAAGCCAATGACGACAAGGAATACGGCTGCTACCAGAAAATAAATCCATGCCATAGCCGAGGCTGTTCCATATTGGCCAAGCTTCATCGCGTTCGTAATGCTGTGCATAATTTGGTTTTTGCTCCCCGTAAAGGAATCAATAATTGAATAAATGATATTGACCAGAATCAATGGACTGATCAGCGGGAATGTAATTTTCCAAAAGCACTCCCAAGCGGAACAGCCTTCGATTTTGGCCGATTCGTAAATGGAGGAAGAGATTGCCTGCAGTCCTGCCAAGAAAATAAGAATTTGCACGCCTGAACTATTAATGACGGCAAATATATTTTCCGCAGCGCCAACCGTTATATTAACGAGTGCCGGACTGAAATCCAGCATTTGGAACATATATTTTTTTAGCTCCAGATTGCTGAACATCCCGCCTGCCGATTCTGTCACGATAGACGCGCCCGTATCAAGCCCTGGGATACTCTGATAAGCATTCATAATCGAGTTGCTTAAATCAGCTTTATCAATGATTCCAGTCGCCAAAATAACGGGCACGAAAAAAATCGCTCTAAAAATTCCCCGGCCCTTCATTTTCATATTTAACAAAACGGCAATAAACAAGCTGTACATAACGATAATCGGAATATCGAATAACATGTTCTGAACAGCACCGTAAAGCTGCTTGTTAAAGTTAGGGTCCACTCTTAAAATTTGATGGTAATTGTCCAGCCCAATGAATTTCTCCGAAAATCCGCCTTGGGTTAGAAGATTCACATCCATGAAGCTAAATCGCAACGAATCAATGAATATACCCAGAAACAGCAGGAGAAATCCGAGTACAAAAGGACTGACAAAAACCCAGCCCATCAGATCCCTCTTCTGCGTCACGGTTAGCCTAAACCTTTCTTTTTTGTTTATGGCTGCAGACAATTTGTTCATTGCCGGTGATCCTCCTCGCTTGGTTTAAGGATTAATGACCGCGTAACCCAATCCATCTACTGCGGTACCCTCAACCTCAATTCCTTTATCGCTGTAATTAACAATAATCGCTGTACCATTTTCATAAGTTGTTTTGTAAACCTCTTCACCAAGCCGCTCATGATTCACGATCGCCTGATCCTGAACATGCTTCAATACATTGTTCATTTCTGCATAGATCGCTGCAGCGCTCTCCTCCCAATCATCAAACTTGGAAGCGTACAAATCATCGAACAACGAAGCATCCTTCAGCAGGCTGTTCTCCCCGTAATTCAACTTGAAATAGACACCGCTGCCGTATTCCAGAGCTTTCAAAACAGCCGGACGCAGCTCGCTCGCTAGGTTCAAGGCTTCGCTCGCGTACCCAATATAGCCATGCAGCGCGATTTGAATAAATGGTACCTGCGCATCTGCTATCGAGAAGGAGCTGTCCTCATCAGGCAGGTTCAAAATATGATTAACATAAGGAAAGGTGTACGCGTTTCCGTCGTCTGTAATAATATCCTCATAATCCTCTTTTGCTTTAGCTAAAACGTCTGTCGTTATTTTTTTTGTGTCCTGTCGATTGATTTGAGCGCGGTTCTTAAAGTTGGAGTTCAAGCTTTCTCCCATCGTCGATAAGGAAAGTGCCTTTAAACCAAGCGAATGATAATCTTTGGAAAATTTATTGTAATAGCCTGAAATTTTGTCCGGATTAATTCCCCACACGCTGCTCTCATACTCAAGCGTAGCTACATTGAACAACCCTTTATAGCTAGTTTTCTGAAACAAGGAACGAATGCTGTCCTTTTGCGGCTTAAAGCCATCGAATGCTTTATTAGAAGAAACAAATAGCATATCCACATCCGGGAACACCTTTGCCCCCAGCTTCTCCGCTTTCTCTGACAGCTTGCGCAGTCCCTTTGCACCGCCGAGCACGGACTCTACCTTCATTTTTGTAGGTGCGGTATGGCTCATGCCTCCGTTATACCATCCGGTATAGCGAAACTTAATGTTTTGGATACCGCTTTGCGACAGCTCATCCAGCATTAGTCCCGCTTGATCGAAGGAAGTAACTGCCACTTGGCTGCGAAACGGAATACCCAGCTTCCGCACCATCTTATCGACAGAACCCATCGTATCCAAGTAGAACGGAATGTTCTCTTCGGCGCTCACTTTGCTCAAGCTTCCTTTATCAACGAGATACTGACGATATGCCTTTGCCATTCCAACGTAATTTGCATCGTCGCCTGTAAGGAAGAAGTACTTCATGACGATGTTGCCGGTATAAGCATTTTTCTCGTAAATAATCCAAGGAGCCTGTTCAAAAGCATTTTTGGCAATAAAAGAGTCTTTATTTCGAATGGTGAAGTTAGCATACGCCGTGTTATAGGAGTGATTAATGCCGCCCATAACGCCATTAATATCCGCTACCGCATCGCCCTCTTCAATAACCGAGAATAGCGCTGCTCCATCCTTCTTGATGCCAAACACCGGCGCTCGAAACTCTTGTTTGAAGCTGCCTCTTGGCGACTGCGTTAATGCATAATCCGGCCCGTACATTTTCCCTGTCGTTAATAGCGTATTTTTGCTTGCATCATTATTGAAATTGAGGAGCGTTCCCGAGCCGTCTGGAAGGAATACATACCCCTCCTCGCCGGTTTGCCCTGCACCGAAATAATTCAGCAAGGAAAGCTTCACAAGATTAAAACGGGATTGATCATATTCAATGCCGCCGTTATAAAGAGTGACCGATAGACCGCCGTCCGCAAGCACGTAATCAAGACTCATTTTAAAATAAGGGAATACGGAATCATCTCCGTCAAATCCAACCTCGGCGTAGTCCTCCTCCTTCTTCTCGTACGTATAACCTGCTTCCTTGACGTAGTTTTCCAACACTTTCTTGTCCCGCTCCTTGACGGAGGTTTTCAGCACATAAATATCTTCTTTCTCCAAAACAGGGTATTTCGCGATCAGCTCCTTGCCTTTGCTCCCTTCTACATCAGCACGACTGTAGAGGATATAGTAGGCTAATAGCTTCTTCTTATCCCGATCAGCTTCCATATGATCAAGAACATTTTGCTCAAATTTGGACTTCGTAATTTGACGCGGCAGCAGCATGCGCTGTTCCTCGCGCCCGATAACCATGTCCACCCTTATGCCGTTATCAATCTTGCCCCAGCTCACCTGATCCAGCTTCATCGCATGCGTGTAGCTGTTCATTTCCAAGTCGCCTTCTTTGCCTTGCACATTATAGACAAGCTTGACCTGCGACATAAGCTCCTGCTTCATCGCATCACTGGCTTTCGGGTCTTCCAGAGCACTTGGCGGGTTGGAATAAAATTTGCTTCCCGTCGCTTTATCTTCAACCGCCACGCCGCCCGATTCATTATCGAAGTACAGCAGGAGGCGATCATTCTCAGCAGCAAGTGCCAATCCGCCATCCTTTACAGCTTTTTTCATGTTTGGCGGGCTTGCTTTTGCTGCAACTGCTGTTTCTGCTGTTGTTGCTTCAACTGCCTCCGCCGTTTTCTCATTTGTCGGTATCCCGAGCGTAATGGCAACCACTATGACCAATAGCCTAGAGATAATCCCCTTGGCATTCATATCGCTGACCTCCTATCCACCATCTTGTTCTACAACCGAAACGTAATTTCATTGATGATCGTCGTAATAAAGGAATTCATATTTTGCAGGATATTAATGAACAGCACCGTAAGGAAAGCAATGAAACCCATTCCTACTATTGAAATAGCAGAGGTATAGAAATTCTTGAATGGACTGTAATCATTGGTCACCAATACACCTATAAATATGAGCCCGAGAGACCAGCCTAACGCTAGGGTTGTAAAAAAGGTAATAAACTGCTGCTCTTCCAAAACAACGATGTTGCTGAATAGGGTGACAGGAATCGTAATAATCACCATTGGGACTAACGAATAGGAAGACGCGATAAAAATATCTTTAAGGCTTCCTTCACCATCCATCAATGTTGTAAGACCCCAGTTTGCACAGCACCATAATCCAAATGGAATAAGGACGCTAAGCAGCGTATCCCAAAGCTCAATAACACGCCAGTCGGAAGGGTACAATATGTATCCGCCTGCCAGCTGTTTAAAGATGTCTACAGCCATAACGGCTGCAACAATAATGACAGCGGCACGAACGCTGCCTCGTTTCTCATGCTTCAAATCCCAAAACCCGTCAAACGGATGGAACATCACATGGAAGGAATAAAGCAGCTCTTCCCACAGCGTTCGCTTGCCGGGCTTTCTCCAGCCTGCTGTGTTGACCTTCTTGGCATATTTGAAAAATCTGTACACTAACCATAGAATGGCTGCTGCGACTATTGGAATGAGGATAATAAATTTGCTTACTATTTCTTTCCGATACTCCGCAAAAGCTTTGAAATAATGATCCCAGTCATTAGCCAGCTTGTAATTATGCATCGCTTTCTTGTATTCTTCTTTGCGCATATTGGACTGCGCCACACCGGAATACGCCATCTCAAGCGTCGGATTCATCTTCAAAACCCGCTGCCATGCAGCGATGGATTCATCGTAATTGCGATTCTTGCGATGATGAATCGCCGCTGCAATGTTAGCGCCGTATTCGGTCCGCCTAAATACAGTCAGCTTGCTTGAATCCTTATCCAGCACAAGCAGATTATTACTCTGGTAAGCGAGTGCTGAAGCGCTTTGGAACACGCCGTCCTGTGTTCCATATCCTCCAAATACATAAAGAAGATTGCCATTATCGTCGTAAGTAAAAATCTTATTTTGCGAAGAATCGAGCGTGCTGTAAGCCCCGTCCTCTGCCAAAGCTACATCAATAAAACGTGAAACCTTGTCGGTTGTTTGAATATCTCCAGCAGGCGGAAAAGCGCCATTTCGTTTCAATACATCGATGCCTGTATTGTTCAGCCGCTTAATTGGCGCATGCTTACTCGATTTGTCCCGGTTAATGAGCGCGCTGTATTGGTTTCTAGCATGGATCGCACTGCTCGTAACATAAGCAAAGCCAAGCTCATCGATCGTAATGTTGTTGTACTCGGTCGGCACGCTTTTGGCCGTGCGGCTCTTCTGCTCCTTGGTCGTCACCAGCTTCCAGAACAAATCGGACACTTTGGGAACTACCTTCTCCGCACCAACAAAACCTTCGAATCCTCCGTCAGCATTCAGAGCAATAACACCCATGTTTGTGCTCTTCGAAATAACATAGATAAGACCGGATGGATCAACACCGATTGCCGATGGCTCGTAAATAAAGCCGGCAGGAAACACATCCGAATCCGGTGCCTCCAATATTTTCTCTACGCTTCCATCCTGATGAAGCACGACGATTCTAGCGTTTTTGGAGTCGGCAACGTAGATCAGCCCCTCCTCTGACACAAATATGCCGCTTGGCGTGTTGAACTGATCCTTCGTCACGCCGTCCTCATGGACAAACTCCGTAATTTCTCGTTTTATTCGGTACTGTTCATCGAGAATAATAATTCTGTTCGATCCCGTATCTGCGATATAAACCGAGTTATTGTTATCTACAAACAAATCCAGAGGCTGGTTCAGCCCAGCGCCCTCGATCCCCATCGCCTTGGCGTTTAACACTTTGTCTGGCACATAAGCGTCAGGAGAAACGAGATACTCCCCGTCATAATCATAAAAATAGGTTTTATATGGAACCATGGCGGAAGCTGATTCAATACCGAAGCTGCACAACAATAATAGTGCGGCCAAAAACAAAATCCACTTTTTTCTAACCACCGCATTCTTCCCCTTCCATGCCTATTCTTTCATGCCTGATGCAGACATGGTCTCTATAATCTTCGACTGAGAGATGATAAACACGATGATAGGCACAATCATCATCAGCACCGCTGCAGCCGATCCTGTCCCTGTACGGGCAATTCCGCCGGCTAAGATTTGGGACAACGCATAGTTTAAGGTTTTCAGCTCCTCGCTTTGGATGAAGTGATTCGCGCCGATTCCCCACAAACCTTGCATGGAGAAGATGATGAGCGTCAGCCAAGCAGGCTTAACCATTGGCATAACAATTGACCAGAAAATCTTCCATTCGCTGGAGCCGTCAATGCGAGCCGATTCCAAGATGGCGTCAGGAATCATCTGATCCATAAACTGCTTCATGAGATACAATCCGAGCGAGGATGCAAATGCCGGAACAATAATAGCCTGATACGAATCAATCCAGCCTAACGAAGAAATGATGATAAAGTTCGGTATTTGGGTAACGACACCGCTAAACATAAGCGAGAGCACGACCGTGCTGAACATGATTCCTTTGCCAGGAAACTTATGCTTGGATAAGACATAAGCGCATAAGGAAGCGATGACCACATGGCCAGCCGTACCAACAGCTGTTATAAATACAGTGTTAAAGATGTACCGGCTGAAGGGCACCCACGAGTCGCTCATGACTGCGAGCAAATCTCTGAAGTTATCTAAGGTTGGGTTATTTACTAGAAACCGCGGAGGGAAAAACCAAATCTCCTCCAATGGCTTAATCGAATTTGAAATCGCATAGACCAGTGGCAGCATCATAAAAACGCCAAACAGCAGCAAAAACAAATAGATGCCAAAATCCGCAAAAAAGGAACGTTTAATGCCGCTCTTGCTTCGATGAAGCTTGATTTGAATCACTTCATTCACCTACCTTTGCCAGAAGCATTTGCACAATCTTATTCGCTCCAATCATGATGATAAATAGAATGGTAGCTATAGCAGAGGCATAGCCCATTTCATAACGTATGGCGCCGTAATCCTCCAAGTGGTTAACGATGGTATGCGCTGCATAGCTGTTGCTCGGCATGCCGCACAATGCGGTAACAATGGCGCCGGTGCCGAATGCGCCGGTGATGCTCATTACCGCCCCGAACATAAGCTGCGGCTTCATCGAAGGCAGCGTGACGTACCAAAGCTCCTGCCACCGATTTTTAACACCATCCATAGCCGCTGCTTCATAAAGCGTTCGATCTATCCCCTGCAATCCCGCAATAAAGGAAAGGAAGCTCGTTCCAACGCTGGTCCATAAAGCAACGATGACGACAAGAGTCATCATATATTTCGGATTCTCAAACCATAGAATAGGCGAAGAGATGACATTATAACGAAGCAGAATAGCATTGGCATAACCATAAGCGTCCTTGTTGAAGAAAATGCCCCAAACCAAATAAATGTTTCCTGAAATGGATGGCGCGTAAAAAATTAAAGTCAAAATCGTTCTTAGAGACTTCGGCAGCTCATTAATAAGCCAAGCGAACACTAGGCACATGATATAACCGATCGGACCTACCATTACAGCTAGCAGGAACGTATTTCCGATCGCTTTAATGAAAATATCATCGCCTAGAAACAGCCTTATATAGTTGTCCATGCCAACGAAGATAGGCGCTTCAAGCAAGTTAAACGAGAAAAAACCTAAAATCAATGAAATAATGACAGGCAGAGCAGTAAAAGCAAAAAACAAAATCATGTAGGGAGCTGCAAAGAGGTAGGACACTTTATTTTTTTTAATCGACTTCCAGCCCTGCTCCAATTTTCGCAAGACCGGATTACCCTGCCTCTTAGGGTCAACAGCTCCTGATATCACCAAATCTCTACTCATGAATGGGGTCCTCCTGAATCAGTAAAATCGCAAGGCAGCATCATTCCAACTTGAACTCCCGCCTTTTTCGCGTTATTTCAGTATTAACTTCTTTCACATAGTCCAGAAGAGATTCAGGATCTCCGTTGTTATACGCCGTTGCGGCAGCAAATCCAATACTTCTTGTCACATAGTAACCGCCCGGCACCTCCGGTGTACCTGTTGCGAACGACCACTGCGTCATCAAATGGTCATACTCTGTTTTTGTCCAAGGCATATTAACAAGGGCTTCCATATTGGCGGTCGCTTGTTTGGCTGCCTTGCCGAGAATCGCTTCCATTTCCATTCCGAATCTGGACTGCGTCTCTGCACTCGTCCACCACTCCATAAAGCGCCATGCGTCATCTTTTTTCTTAACGCCCTTAAGCATCATGATCGCTGTCCCCGTCGACGGCGTCGCACGGTTCAATTGTCCATCCTCCATCACCGTTCCAGGAAGCGGAGCAAATTCCCACAGTCCTTTAATTTCAGGAGCAAACGCAATTAATTGGTTGTATGTCGTATAATCCGCGATGCCTATCGGCATTTCCCCAGTTCGGAAGCGGTTGCTGAAATCATAATCCCTCGGAAACTTATAGGTGGTGAACAGCTCCGTCTGCTTCTGGAACGCGTCGATCGTCAGATCGTCTTCCAGCGTTGAGCGGCTGCGCTCCTTGTTGTAAAGCTCCCCATTTTTCTGATACAAAAAGATTTGCAAGCCGGTAATATCCGCCGGAAAACCAATTTGCATATTTTGTTTCTGAATTTCCGGTATTAGCTTGTAAAACTCATCCCATGTCTCTGGAGCCTTCAGCCCCATATCATGCAAAATATCTTTCCGATAAAACATCATGGGAAACGATTGCGTTTCCGGCAAAGCGTATACTTTCCCATCTAATTCAAAGGGCACTAATGCACTAGGATGGAATCTAGAGGCAATAGCATCATAGTTCGGCATGTCTTTGATGTTCTCCACCGCATGTCTTAACGCGTATTGAATAGGGTCGGCAGCTAGATTTCCCATCGCCACATCCGGACCCGTACCTGCGAGCACCGATGGCAAAAGCGTTCCTTCCGTTACCAGCTTGAGCTTTACGTTTATTCCTGATTCCGGCGTGAACGTGTCATTGATCATTTCCCTAATAATTTGCGATTGATCCCGTCCAGACGTCAGCCATACTTCGAGCGGCTCTCCTTTGGTTTCACCTTCTGTATTCAAGGCATTGTAATCCACAAAGAAAGACATCGAAAAAGACTTCGCTTCAAACATCATTTTTTTGAAAAAGGATGCATCCGCTTTTGGCAGCTTCTTGGACAACGGCATCACGCTAAAATAATCGACCGTTAAAGGCTGCTCGCCTACCGTCAAGATCCACGTACCAAGCGCGCCTACATTTTCTTTAAAAGGGGTAAACGTCTTGGCAATATTGGCTTCCGGATTTTTAACCATTTGCTCGAGCTGGAAGGCGACTTTATCAAGCAGCACCATGTTTTCGCCTTTTTGACCAACCAGCGCCTCCATGTCAGCCGATACTTCTCTAAGTATCGCGGCATGCTCCTTCATGGCGGCTATCGCATCCGGTATTAATTTTTCAAAGCCGTAATCACGATACAAATCCGGCTCAGCGCCGGTTATCATCAGAATTTGCCGATATACGGCATTCAGTTGAAATAAACTATCATCAACCCTGTTCAGCACATCAGCCAAATCTCCGAGCGTGACCTCCATCGTCAGTTCATGCTCGCCCGGTTCTAGGTAAAAAGAAAACGCCTGATCGTCGTTCCCCAATGTTTTCACTTGCCAGTTGTTCCCGTATTTAAATTTCACAGCTTTCGCTTCTTTAAACGGTACGGCTCCATCCAGCAAAATTTTGCGGTTGACGTACATCCCAGCTAATTTGTTTTGCTTGAATCTCGTTGCAATCTTGTATAGGCCCGCTTCCTCTACCGTGAATCGGTAGCTGATCCATTGGCCCGGCATTTTCCATTTATCGCCGCCTATGCTGTTCAAGCGAAGCTTCGATGGGTCCTGCGGCTCGGTTATAGCTGATGAGCGATCGGACACCGGATATAGCGTATTATCAGATTTCTCAAAGCTGTTTTCCGCTTGAACTTTAATTGTCTCGGCGTCCGCTTCCTTGTAGCCTTTTGCTTCATAACCCGCTTTTACTTCATCATAGGTTGGAAGATCCTCCGCTTTATAAATACGAACGGTATTTAAAACCACCGATTCCCTCACCGATTCGAATCCAATGGTATGCTTACCTTTTTCCAAATAAAATAGTAATGGATCGTTATAATAGCCAAGCAAATCATGCAACAGCACCGTTCTCCATCTAGGCGCTTCTGTCTGTTTCGGCCTAATGTCATTTCCTTTTTTGTCTTGCGCAATCTCGCTTTTGTCCTTCCAAACCCGTGATAAATTTATGTATTTCGCTTCGTTATACGGTACTTCACCGTCGATTGATATCATTCTTTCAATGGAATTGCCTTTCCCATCTATCGGGTAATAAAGCAGTTCTACATTGTACATGCCACTCTCAGGAACGTTAATTTCCCATTCAATCTTTCCGGTTTCACCCGTAAGAACAGATTTGCCTTCCTTTCCTTCAAAATGATCGAGGGTTTCTAAATCTCCCTCCGCATTCGTATACGCATCTGCCTTGATTACAATATCCGCTTTCCCAGCTTTTTTATCGGCGTGCTGTTCAAGATAGGTGCGGTAGCTTTGCAGCTTGATTAAGTTGTCATCCTTGCTTGCAAATGCCGCATGCGGCCATACAATCACCAACAAACATAAGGCTATTGCTGCAACTGATAATTTCGCTATTTTATTATTCATAAACGTTCAACTCGCACCGTCATATTTGTTTCCTCCATATGGACAGAGATTCATTGCCTTTTCGTGAACGATAGGGAAAGCAGCCTCATTTTTTTTGCAAAAAAAAGAAAAGGGGCTGTTGCGCTAGCAGCAATCGTCATATGTCTGACAGCCCCTTTATCTATTTGGTGAAAGCTGCTATTCTGCCTTTTTCTCTTCCTCAGGCTTCGGTTCAGGCTCCACGAATTCACCTTTCAGCCTTAAAGCAAGCTCCTCAAGACCAATATTTACAGCATCCTCGATTTCCGCTACCTTGGAGGCAGGCTCTAGGTTCTGATCGTAGAACCCAACATCGGGAATGAGTGCCAAACCACTGTGTACATTGCCTTGCATTTGCTGACCGATGAACGCCATGTCCGACACACCATAATTTTTCAGCTGCAAGAGCGTTTGAAGCGATTCCTCATCACGCAACTGCGTAAGAGCAATTTCATCCATCCAAATTTTCTCTTCGCTTTGCGCTTTCCACGCTAGAGCATCCAAGATAAGTCCTGTTTTATCAAGCTCTTTGTTCGTTACCGGCACTGCGATCGAAGGAGCATCATGGCTTACCCAATCAAGGTAATCGTCTGTGTTGTTGCCCATTGGCAATGGGATAAAGCCAAAGTCACTTTCCATTTCATAAATCGGATCAATAACGCCTCTGCCTCTGGAGTAGGCTAAAAACAGCGATTTTCCTTCAGCAAAAGCTTTCACGTAAGCATCCATATCCTCGCCTTCGTTTTTCGGGAAGAACGTATCACCTTTTTTCGCCATCTTCTTAATCATTTCAATCGTCTCGTATGCTTTTGGTGTATTTACTGCATATTTCATTTTTCCATCACTGGCGATATCAATGATTTTATTGCCGGATGCCAGATAAAGCGCTACAGAAATATCCCAGTCATGTCCAGTCGCCAGTCCATAACGGTCATTGCTGTCCATCACGCCATCACCATTTAGATCACGTTTTGCCGCTTGCTCCATCTCGAGCATTTTCTGGAATGTCCATTGTTTGTTTTTTACCAGCTCATAAGGATTTTCAAGACCTAGCTCTTGAATAATGCTTTTGTTGAATGCCAGAACCCATACTTCATCCCCTTGGTTAGCGAATGGAGCTGCTGTTCCATATGTTCTGTTGTCATAAGTGAGCAAGAATGAAGTGTTGTATTCCTTCCAATAATCTTGATCCATCCGAAGGTTAGGAATCGTATTCATGTCCACAATACGCTTGCCGTTGATATGTCTTCCCAGCTCCCAAGTAGGAGCAACGATGATGTCAGCGTATTTGTCGCCCGCCAGTACCGCCGCGCCAAACCTCGGAATGTTTTCTCACTTCAATTTTTACGTTGTATGTTTCTTCTACCCACTTGATTCGATCAATAATGGCATTGGCGTGATCAGAGCTTCCTTCTTGCGGGAACCATCTGTTCGCATTGTTATCCGCAACGATAAATTTATAACCGCCTAAATCTTTTACTGGAGGAGCTCCGTCATCTGGTGTTGCTTCCGGACTTGGCGAGGCTGTGTTTTCTGCCTTGTTCGTTGCTTCAACCGTCTCCTTGTCTTTGCCTCCGCCGTTATTACTTGTGCAAGCACTCGCAAAGATGGAAATAATGAGGACGCATACGACTAACAAAAACATTCTCTTTTGTTTCATTTTTCTGCCCCTTTCAAATCTTTTATTTGTTATGCAAGTCCTGTCCGCAGCGGAGTCAGGCCCGCTCTAACACAAGTGGAGGTCAAACCAATTAAAAGAGATGCTGTTTCTTGTCTTCTACGAGCTTATAAATAAGTTCACCGAGTAAGCTGTTAGCCCATGCAAACCACGGTCTCGTGAATTCATTCGGATTGTCTACGTGAAAACCCTCATGCATAAAGCCAGTACCGCCATCTGAGCTGATTATCGTTCTTAGAAGTTCTTGTATTTCTGCGTCGTTGTCTGAAGTGAGCGCTTGCATGACTAGGCTGATATGCCATATGTAATTCGTGGGAGTATGTGGGCTTCCGATTCCTCTAGCTGCTTTTCCTGCGTAATAAAAGGGATTCTCTTCACTTAAAATAAACCTTCTCGTATTCTGATAGATGATATCCTCTTTGCTTGTATATCCGAGATAAGGAATCGACAGCAGGCTTGGCACATTAGCATCGTCCATCAAGTTGTAATTCCCTAAGCCATCTGTTTCGTAAGCGTATATTTCGCCAAACGTTTCATGCTTGTATATCCCAAATGCTTTGATGCCGGCATCGATTTCGCCACCTAATTTCTTGGCTGCGAGCGCCAGCGTTTCGTCTTTGTATATGTCTTGGGCGATTTCTTCCACATATCTCAGCACAACAACAGCGAACATATTCGCAGGAATCAAATAATGATATTTGCACGAATCGTCGCTTGGCCTAAAACCCGACCATGTCATCCCTGTATAGGCAACGGGACTCCCTTTTCCATCGTGGCTTAACGTATCCGATTCTGGACAATTAAATCTTTGGAAGCTGTAGCTCGATTGTTCTGCATGCTTCTGCTCGACTGTCCAAAGCCCAATAATTTTGTTAACCGCTTCTTTAAAAGCATCATCAAACATTGCGGTGCCGTTTGTGGCCTTCCAGTACAAATAAGCGAGCTGTATCGGGTAACATAGGGAATCAATTTCATATTTTCTTTCCCATACCCATGGATTGCCCTCGGTTGCATCTTCCGTATGTCCCCTGTTGTCCGGGCCTTTATTGAATGCGTTTGCATAAGGATCGATCTGGATATATTGCATTTGCCTTTTGATAAGTCCCTCTATCATTTTCTGATAGTGGCTGTCTGAAACAGCCAGTGGAATATAATGCCGAACCTGAGCTGATGAATCACGCAGCCACATGGCTGGTATATCACCCGTAAATACAAAAGTGGTTCCATCCTCTAGCCATTCCGTCGTCGTCTCCAGCGTGTTATAGAAGCAGTTTTTATAAAACTTAACGATTTCAGGCCACTTTCCCAGAGATGAAATCAATGCGTCACTCTTTTTCATATCGGTAATAGACAGATTCATTCGCAAACATTCCTCCTAATGGTGATCCTTCTACAAGTTGGATAAAGCTTTGTGATAAGCGCTTACAAATAGTATATTATAAACAATATGTCAACATGTCAATATACCAACTAGTAATTTCCTTAATTTTTTTACAAAATTTGAATACAAATGGGCTGGAATCGCATTGGAACGCACAAAAAAAAGAGGGAGCAGCACCGGCGGTGCAGCTCCCTCTTACCGTATTATTTTAATATGACTGTGGTATAAGCCGGAATGGTCAATTTCCCATTATCCAACTTAGCCCCATCATTGCTTGAGTGAATGATCCCCTCGAATGATCCAAAAGTTTTGGATGGCTGAAGATCAGTCATCTGATCCTCGCCCGATAGATTGTGCACAACGAGCACTCTCTCGCTAGCAATGACGCGAACATATACACTTAGCTTCTGATTGGCAGGCTCCAGCTTAAACTCGGCTATTCCGCCATTGCGCAAAGCGGGCTCCTCGTTCCGCCATTTAATGAGCTCGCGATAATGGTTTAACAGCGAATTCTTATCTGCTGTCTGTGCCTCAACAGATACCGTCTCGACATTCCCATTGAATCGCGATCTCTCCCAAGTGGTTTGGCCTTCTCCTCCACTTGCTGCGCTATACCAAGGCATTGGCTCACGAATGTATTCATCCGGCTTAGCCCCTTTCATGCCCAGCTCCTCACCATAATAAAGGTACGGAGTGCCTGGCAAAGTAAGCAGCATTGCAGCAGCCATCTTGGCATGATTGATATTGCCGTTTAAAACCGTCATGACACGATTCTGATCATGATTGCTTAGGAACGGCGCATCAACAAATGTACCACCAGATGATTTCTCGTAAACACCGTATGCACGTCCTAGAGAATAAGCTAAGTCTGCATCCTTCTCCGTACCGGCTGCACTCAGCAGCCGACCAGCTAGATCAAAGTGGAATGCGGAGTTCAGCGCTTGGTCAAAGTAAGGCGCAATAACCGTTAGTGAATCCCAAACCTCTCCGATCAGATAAGCATCTGGCTTCACTTTGTTCATGCCAGCTCGGAACTCTTGCCACCAAGCTTTATTTTTCGCTTGAATCTCAGGCGTGCTGGCCGTAGACGCGAAGTCGCCGTAAATATGCTTTGCCGCATCAAGGCGGAAGCCGTCCAGCCCCTGCTCCAGCCAGTATTGTCCGATCTTAATCAATTCCTCGCGAACCTTCGGCTCGTCAAAGTTCAGATCGGGCATGCCTTCCCAGAAGACACCTAAATACTTGAGACTGCCATAGCTATGCCATGGATCACCGCCAACTGCCCCATCTGCTCTAACCTTCTCACCTTGTTTAGCAAATGTGTACCAGCTGCGGTAAGGACTGTTCTCATCCTTTAATGCTTCTTTGAACCAAGGATGTTCCTTGCTCGAATGATTAACGACAAGATCCATAATAACTTTAATATCGCGCTTATGCGCTTCATCCAGCAGTTGCTTCAAATCATCCAGCGTACCGTAATCTGGATTAATGGCATAATAATCAGTCGTATCATAACCATGGTAGCTGGGCGATGCGTTAATCGGCATAAGCCAAATACCGCTTACGCCGAGCTCCTGTAAGTAATCGAGCTTAGCCGTAACACCATTCAGATCGCCGATTCCATCTTCATTCGTATCATAGAAGGAACGGACAAATATTTCATAGTATACGCCGCCAGGCTGCTCATCTACCGTATAAGCAGCAGTGGAAGCTTCTCCACTTGCACCTTCTTCATCCGCTTCTGCAGAAGCTGTGCTACTTGGTTTATTATTGTTCGCCGCCTCCTCTGAAGAGCAAGCAGCGAGCATAATAAAGATTAGCGAGCATAACAGGACTATCGCATAACGCAAACGGCTGCGGTTCATTCTCTTATCCTTTCGAAGCGCCAGACATCAGCCCTTGTACAAGGAAGCGCTGCAAGAAGATGAATAGGAGAGTAATCGGGATCGCAATCAACACCGCACCCGCGGCAAACAACGTGAAGTTGCTGTTCTGATAATTGCTTACAAGATCCCACATTCCTACAGCAAGTGTCCAGTTGTCTTTGCTTCGAAGTACCAATCTTGCAAAGATAAAGTCTACCCATGAACCAGCAAATGTAGTCAGCGCTACATAGGTTAACATCGGACGCGACAGCGGAAGCATGATTTTCACAAACACCTGCAGATGAGTTGCTCCGTCGATCCGAGCCGCTTCATCCAAGCTCCGAGGAATCGTATCGTAAAAGCCTTTAACGACAAAACCGCCAAGCACTGCACCAGCAGAATATACGATAATGAGCGCCGCATGTGTATCGAGCAGGTTAAGCTGCAATAAGAAGATAAAGATTGCGATCATACTCATGAAGCCAGGGAACATGCCCAGTACAAGCATAATCGTCAATGTCATCTTACGGCCGCGGAAGCGGAAGCGCGACAACGCGTACATGCTGAGCGTGACCAGAATCGTAGAGAAGATCATCGTCAACGTCGCAATTTTGAGCGTATTCACGTACCAAACACCGTATTGGAAGCTTGGATTCGTAAATAACTCCTTATAATGAACAATCGTGAATGTATCAGGAATAAGACTGTCGCTAAACAGAGCCGTGCCCGGGCGAAGCGAGGATAGCAGCACCCAAAGAGCAGGATAGATAGCGCACACAGCTATAAATATTAGAACGACATAGCTAAGTGTCAGGCGCACAATATTGGCGGTTTTCCGGCCCATTTTCATTGAATCATATCCTCCTCTTTAAATGACCGTGAGCGGCGATAGTTATAAATAGAGAACGACGCTACGATCAAGAAAATGATGATACCGATCGCGGATGCCATATTGAACTGACTGTTGTTCAGCGTTAGCTTATACAACCAGGTTACAAGCAAGTCCGTGCTGCCGGCGTACTGGTAATCACCTTTAACCGGGTCACCGTTCGTGAGCAAGAAAATAACGTTAAAGTTATTCATGTTGCCAGCGAACTGTGTAATCAGAATCGGTGCCGTCGAGAACAAAATAAATGGCATCGTAATAATACGGAATTTCTGTATGCCTGTTGCGCCGTCAACATCGGCAGCTTCGTACAGGTCTTTCGGAATAGCAGTCAATACGCCTAGAATAAGTACCATTGAAACCGGGATACCAATCCACATATTAACGATAATAACAGTTACCTTTGCCCAAAATGGATCTGTCAGCCAAGGCAGCTTGCCCATACCAAAAAACTTTAAGTATTGATTGATCGGACCAAATTGTCCATTAAACAAATTTCTCATGACAAGCAAGGAGATCAATTGCGGAATGGCATAAGGAATAATGAACAATGTCCGCCATAGCTTTTTAAAACGAATGCCTTTTTGCTCAATTAGCAGCGCAACTAACAAACCGCCGAAATACGTCGTTACCGTTGCAATAACAGCCCATACAATCGTCCAAGTAAATACGCCAACAAATGTATGGCTCCACGTTTTCAAAGTCAATAGATTAGCAAACGTTTGGAAGCCTACCCAGTCAACCAGCTTAGCTGGCGGAATATGATCAGGCGATGCGTAGTTGGTGAAAGCAAGCATAATCATGAAGATAATCGGCATGATCGTTAGAAACAATACACCGAGCGCCGGAAGCGTAAGCAGTAAGTGCGGAAAATTACGATCCGTTACATAAGCCCACGTCTTCCGAAAGCTTGCTGGCGCCACTCCTGCGTCTCTTTGCTTACCGTTCAGATAGGCATCGCGGATATTCATAACATAGATAAAGACAAATAGCAGGAATAAAATTAACGTTATTAATCCACTGATTAGAAGAAAGATCGAATGGTCTCCCTCTACACGAACACTGATTTTACCTATTTTCTCAAGCCCTTGCGTTTTCTCTCCGAGCGTGACAACTCCCCAAATCGCTCTTCCTAGATTTGGAATAAAATACATGAGCGCCGCTGCTTCAACAGCAAGCATAATTAAGCCTTTTATAAATTGGCGGTTATACAATTGGCCAAGACCCATTACGAGTAACGACAATATAGCCGCGGTGCTGCGATGACGATTCATCCCGCCTGGCTCCCTTCCTTTCATATAAAAAAACTTGTTGCAACTTGCTAGTATGGAAATTATCGCTTATAAAACATCGGTTCACCCGCCGAAGGAATTCGGCGGGTGAACCCGTTGATATGATGTTATTTCGATGCCGCTGCGCCGTTGTTAGCGTCTTTAATTTGTTGCACGGCATTGTCCAAAGCTGCTTTTGCATCCTTGCCAGAGTTCCAAACATCAGCAAATGCTGCTCCGATAGGAGTCCATACATTGCCCATCTCAGGGATGGATGGCATTGGCGTCGATTGGTTGAATTGCTCCAAGAAACCTTTTACCACTTCATTGCCTTGTACAGTAGGATCTGCTGCTGCTTCTGTGTTCGCAGGAATAGCGCCTGTCAGTTCAAAGTTTTTCAACTGAGCTTCTTTTGTAGATGCATAATAAGAGAATAGACGTGCTGCATTCGGGTATTTCGAGAATGAGTTAACATACCAAGCTTTAATGCCTGAGAAGGAAGAAGCTGGTTGGCCGTTGATGCTAGGCAATGGAGCTACGCCGAAATCGATGCCAGCGTTTCTGTAATCGCCGATTGTCCAAGGTCCGTTAATATCCATTGCAAGTGTACCGCCGATGAACAAACCTTTTTTAATATCGTAGTTGATATCGCCGGAGTTAAGCGGCAAAATGCTGTCTTTCAATGAACCGTAGTATTTCAAGCCAGCGATTGCGCCTTCTGTGTTAAGGCCGATATCGTCTTTGTTTTGACCGTTATCGCCGTATACATAACCGCCTGTTGAGATGAACGGATAGCTGAAGTAGAAGTTTCCTACATCCCACATAAGACCGTATTTGTTGTTTTTCGTATCGTTGAACGTTTTCGAGAATGCTACTACCTCTTCAAACGTTTTTGGAGCTTCTTTGATTAGTGCTTTGTTATAAAACAATGCGTATGTTTCTACCGAACGCGGGTATCCATAAAGCACTCCGTCATAAGATACTGCATTTACTGCAATTTCCGAGTTTGCGCTTCTTGATTGCTCTTCATAGTAGTCATTTGGCAAAACCAATCCAGCCGTCACTGCTTTACCAAGGTTATCATGCGGGAAAAGAACAACGTCAGCGCCAAGGCCTGCTGGGCCGTCTGTAACCAGCTTGTTTACTTGATCGCCTGCGCCGATTTCCTCGAATTTAATTTCAATGCCGTATTTTGCTGTGAATTCCTTCGCGATGGCTTCAACGAAAGGACGTTCTTCTTTACTTTCCCATATAAGTAGTGATGCGCCTTCTTCAGGAACGATCTCTTCCGATGCAGTACCTTCGTTAGTAGGTGTATTATTCGTTGGAGCATTTGTTGCATTTCCAGTTTTCTCTGTGTTTTCTGCCTTATTTGTTCCACCACAAGCGGAAACGATAAACAAGGCTGTGATTAATGACATTACAAACCACTTTTTCATGCTAGGTGATCCCCCTCCATAATGTGTTTCATGCCTTTTTTTTGAATTCACGGCGTTCCAACAATTCCTCAAGCTCTTTTCTAATAGGCTGCATTCGCACAAACGTTTTATTCATCGTTCTGAAAAACTTACTAGCATCATAAATTGGTAAGCTTAACAATGCGCAAACGTTTGTACAAATCATACTAGAAAATAATTTGTGAGCGGTTTTTATGCCGTTTCACAGCTGGAAACATAGTAGAATTGTTTTGAAAGCGTTCTATTCGTGGATTCATCATACAACAAGGTGCACGGTTTGTTAAAACGTTTGCACAGTTCAATATTCCGGTTAAATACGGAGTTATCTTCAATTTTCTTCAATATTCTCATTCTCATTCAGTTTTTCAATATTTGTGAAACGCTTACTTTAGATATATATTTACTTTTAGGCAACAGTTGCATTAGGATGAAGCATATAAAGCAAGCACGTTTGCGCGGGTGGGGGTTCAACTTAATATGGTAACCATTAAAGATATTGCAAAAGCTGCAGGGGTATCTCCTTCCACTGTATCAAGAGTCGTCTCTAATCATCCTAGAATTAGCAAGGCAACCTCTCAGAAGGTCAAACGGTATATGGAAGAAATGGGCTACCATCCTAACGTGATGGCGAAGAGTCTGGTATCAAAAACAACACAAACCTTAGCCATAATGCTGCCTCGACCAGCTGAAGAGCTGTTTCAGGACTTTTTCTTCGGTGAATTGCTTCGCGGAATATTGACGCAATCGACAAGAGCGGGATACGATATGCTGCTTACCGCAGCGACGTCGCCAAGCGACGAGACGGAAACCGTATCACGTCTTGTATTCGGTAGACGAGTTGACGGCGTTATCTTGTTATCCTCTCGGGTAAATGACCCTTTAATCGACCTATTGGACAAACATAAGTTTCCTACTGTATTAATAGGCCGCACAGAAAATCGGCCTAATATATTATCAGTCGATAATAACAATGAGCAAGCAGCTTATGATGCGACGCAGCATCTCATTGTCCAAGGCCATGAAAGAATCGGTTTTGTTAGCGGTCCGCCATCATTAACCGTTGCACATGACCGGATGGAAGGCTACCGCAGAGCCATGTCCGAAGCAGGTTTGCCTGTTCGATCCGAATGGATCGTTGAAGGCGAGTTTCTTCAGCAAAGCGGCTATCGTGCCATGTCATTTATGATGAGCCTACCCGAAAGACCTAGCGGCCTTGTTGTCATCGATGATGTGGTCGGATTCGGCGTATTGCGCGGCCTGACAGAGCTTGGGTACAAGGTGCCTGATGATCTTAGCATCGTAAGTTTCAATAACATTGCATTGTCCGAACTTGCAACACCGCCGATCAGCTCGATAGATATCGGAACCTATCAGCTCGGCTATACCGCATCACAAATGTTGATTCGTCTTATACAAGAAGAAAGCATACACCAGAACAGAATGATTATTCCGCATAGGCTGATCGTTCGCGAATCATCGATTCAAACCGTATCCAAGAGGAGTTGACAGCATGTCAAATAAAAAACCATTTTTAGTGGATGCCATTATCGGCAATTCCAAGTTTCTCGCATCGCTTGGCCGCACAGGCAAAATGTATCGCCTGTGGTGGCCGAACATTGATTTGCCGCAGCATGTAGACGCTATCCGCACAGGAATTCAGTGGGCGCAATCCCCTGTTTCCTGGTTTGATGAAGAAACGAACGGCTTCACTCATGAAACGGCATATGTTGCAAAAACAAATATTCTGCAAGTGAATGCTCGTACTGAACAACAGCCCGTTCAAGTGGACAGCTTGCATTTTGCTGTTCCAGGCGAAGATATTATCGTTCGTGAATACACGTTCACAAATGTCAGCAATCAACCTGCTTCCTTCTCGTTTATCGTTCACTCTTCTTTTCTCGTAAGCGAGAATAATCTATATAACACAACAATGTTTAATGCCGCTGAAGACTCCTTGGTTCATTTCCGCCATAAGTATTATTTTGCGCTTTCAAGTGCAAACGTATGCACAGGTTATCAATCAGGAATCAACTGGGATAACGTTCAGCATGGTGAGTTAAACGGCAATAACATTGATATGAAGCCAGATGGTGCGTTGAATTGGCGTATCAATGAGCTTGCAGCAGGCGCATCCGTAACGATTCCCGTCTATATAACAGCCGGCCATGATGAAGAAAGCGTACTGCAACAAATGCGTACTGCAAAAAGCAAAACAAGCGCAGAATGGGTCCAAGAAACGACGGCCTACTGGCATGAATTTTTGGCTGCCGCTGCCCCTTGTCCGATTGACGACAACGAAATCTCAGATCTATATGACCGATCCCTGCTTATGTTCAAGCTCATGTCCGATGAGCAAACGGGCAGCATTATCGCTGCTCCAGAATTCGATGAAAATTTCACGCGCTGCGGGGGTTATTCCTACTGCTGGGGCCGAGATGCCGCATTCATTACAACTGCGCTTGATAAAGCAGGTCTTGGCGCTCTGTCCGACAGCTTCTATGCATGGACGCTTTCTGCGCAGTCACCAGATGGTTCATGGCAGCAGCGGCATTATCATGATGGCAGCTTAGCGCCGTCATGGGGTTTGCAAATTGATGAAGGCTCGTCGATTCTTTGGGGAATGTGGCAGCATTATTTGGAGAAAAAGGACTCTGATTTCGCTAAGCAGGTATGGCCTGCTGTAGAGAAAGGCGCATCCTTCTTGATGGGCTTCCTCGATGCAGAGAGCGGCTTGCCGAAGCCTAGCATCGACCTGTGGGAAGAGCGTGAAGCATCGCATACGTACTCCTCAGCCGCTGTATACGGAGGTTTGACGGCAGCAGCGAGCTTTGCCGAGCTAGCAGGCAAACCTGAGCTTGCAGCTGAATGGACTGCTGCTGCGGAGCGGATTTCAGCCGCAATCAAAGAGCTATGCTGGAACGAGGAAGGCGGCCGATTCTACCGCGGAGTTGACCTAACGGTAAACGCAGGAAAATACGAGCAAGCCTTGGCAGCTGGCTCAACTGGTTATGTGACTGAAAGCAATAAAGGCTACAAGAAGCATGTTCTCGATCATGATGCTGTAATCGATATCAGCCTGCTTGGCATCGCTGTACCGTTTGGAGCGGTAGCAGCAGATGATGAATCCATGCGCCGCACTGCTGATGCAGTTGAAGCTGCATTGACTGTACCGGGCGTTGGCGGCATTAAGCGCTATGAGGACGATATCTATATTGGCGGTAACCCATGGATTCTCACTACTTTATGGCTTGCTCACTATCGCATTCAAACCGGCAGCATTGATGAAGCGAAGAAATTGCTGAAGTGGGCGATGGACCACCGTACGGAGACCGGCCTCCTGCCAGAGCAAGTAGACAAAAACACCGGCGAAACCGCTTGGGTTGTCCCGCTTACTTGGTCGCATGCCATGTTTATATTGACGATTTTCATGCTTGCGGAAGCTGAAGCAAAGTAAAACCTGCTCTATCCAATTTTTAAGAATCACAAATACATCAAACCCCGACGGTTGCTTGAACCGTCGGGGTTTTTTATGCTTAAATTCCGCGCTGCTGATTTACATCAAGACCAATTGTAGACGGCAGTATCAGACGTGCCTGTCGAACTCGCAGGAGAAGTAAACGAGCGGTTCGTTCCACTCTCCCAGATGACATTGCCGAGACTGTCCTTCTTAATGAACTTGAATTCGAAGGTCGTCCCTTTCGGCACACTTACTGGCAGGAACCATACGGGATAGTTCGGATTCATCATCGCTTCCGTCGATTTAGCTGCATCCCAGCCGCCAAGCTCAGGAATGCTGCCGACGATATGAATATTTTGTCCAACTGTCGTTGTGGCATTAACCTTAAAGATAACCTGTACCTGATCACCCGACAGTACCTCATAAGTAAAGCTATTGCTGACATTTGTCCCTTTCGTAACCGTAATGCTGCTTGAACCGGCAGCTACAGCTGGAACGACAGCTTCGATAAACGTATCATTGTTGGAAACGATCGTTGCAGCAACCGTACCGAATTTCACGGTAGCCGTACCGCCTAAGCCCGTTCCGTAAATATAAACAGTATTGCCTGGGCGTCCTGAAGTAGAAACAACATCACCGATTCTTGGAACGGTAGTGCCAAGCGATGGGTTGTATGCCAAAATGTTAACCTCGCCGCCTGAGAGCGTGAAGCTGGAAATTTTATTTTGACCTGATACGCTCGTAACCGTATTCGACGCGCCCATAAGCAGGCCGGACAATCCATCTGCGTATGTTCCTACCGGCAACGTTGTATTGATTGCAGGAACCGTATACGAAATATCTGGCTGTCTATTTACAGCGACAATCACTTGCTTGTCGTAGAACTGACGCTGATAAACGAGAACATTGTCTGTGCTGTACAGGATGGAAGTTGTACCATAAGCGATCGCTTCGTTGGACTGGCGCAATGCCGATAGATTCTTGATCACTTTGAAAGCAGTTGTCGTCTCATCGAAAGCAGCCGCCTTCTGCATAAATGAACGGCCAGCAATATCGCTGCTGTCCGCGGAGGACATATACTGCTCCGTACCGTAATAAATATTTGGTGTTCCACGTGATGTCATAAGCGTTGCGAGCGCAGCGTGATAAGGCTTATTGTTCGATTGAATATAGCGGAACCGTGTAACGTCGTGGTTGTCGAGGAATGTTACCGCTTGATTCTCATAGGAATAATCGGCGCTCGTTTGTGTCAGCATATTACCGAAAGTAGACATCGTCTCGGAGAAGTTGCCGAAAGCATTTGTTGCAGAACGATAATATTCAAAATCAAGATTATTAACGCCCGTACGGTCAGGGAAGGTACGGAATTCATCATATTTCGGGTCAGGTCTGCTAATAAAAAATTCACCAAAATGAGTGAGCGGTCCGCCTGCAGCGGAGTCAATGGCATCTTTTAAACCTTTCGTAAATGCAGGATTCATATGCAGCGTTGCATCATGGCGGAAGCCATCAACGCCCTTCGATTTCCAGAACGTCGCTGCCTTCTCCAAATGCGCAACTACATTGGCATTCTCTTGCGAGAAATCTGCAAGTGAGCCGAGTTCCTTATGACGGAAGCCATAACGAGAATTGTCGCCTGCGCGATCGCCCAATCCGTGAAACCAGCCGTTTACATCATTATTCGGGTCGGCGATTAGGTTTTCTATTTTGCCATCGTTGTTGTAATCGTAAGGGTTGCCAGCAGCATTGAAGGCATAATTGCCGCTTGCGTCTTTATCCGGCTCATAGAGCTTGCCGTCTTCTGGAGAATTGCCGTTAGTCGGGTTTTGCCAGCGGCTCGTATGATTCGTTACAAAATCAATGACCAGCTTCATTCCTTGATTATGGAGAGCATCACGGAGATTCTCAAAGTCCTTCATCAGCCCAAAATGCTGATTCGTCGCAAAATAATTGCGAACATGATATCCATGGAAGCTCGTCCATTTATTCATGCTTCCGCCCGGCTGGTAATCCTCGATTACAGTATCTCTATTCTCGTAGGGTGCGGATATCCAAACAGCTGTTACACCCATATTTTTCAAATAAGGAATTTTGTCGATAATCCCTTGCCAATCTCCGCCTTGATAAAGCTTTAAATCATTGCCATCCCCTTTGCCATCGCCATTCGCATCATCAAATAAAGCAGCGGAGGAGCCAGCAGGGATATTATTGCTTGTGTTGCCATCATAAAATCGATCCGTAATAATTTGATACACCGTATCCTTTGGCGTAACTGGACTAAGCGCGGACGATGCGGTTAATGCCTCTGCTTCTCTTGGATTAACACTAATTGCCGGCAATACAAGTGCTGCTGCTAATACGAACAAAGCTAACCTTTTCCCTATAACCTTCATCCATTCAACACTCCCCACTATTTTGAAATGCAGATTTATTGCCTAGTTCAAAAAATACCCTTCGTTTAGACGCATTATTTCACCTAGGCTCCTAGAAGTTTGTCATCACCCCCTTCATAGATTGCTGCTTTTCGTGCTGCTTCTGTTCATTTCTTTACTGCTGTGCTTTGCCTAATGGTCAGCTCGACTCCAATTACGACCTTGCGATCGATAGCAGCATCCTTATCCATTTGTGCAGTCAGCAATTTCACAGCCGTCTGTCCTTTGAGCACAATATCCTGATGAACGGTCGTTAAGCCGGGCACCATATAATGGCTGTTCTGATTATCGTCAAAACCCATTACGGACACATCACGCGGCACAACGATACCAAGATCATGCAAGCCTTTAATTAGTCCAATAGCGAGAACATCCGATAAAGCGAATACAGCCGTTAGCTCCTGTCCTCTTGAAGCGATTTGAGATGCCGTGCGATAACCGCCAATGGAGGAGGTAGGAACCTCGAAAACATGGTCGCTTTGGTAGGTCATTCCTGCTTCTTCCAGCGCTCTCTTATAGCCTAGCCACCGTCTATGATTAACGCCTTCTTCGAGCAGTGTCCCAGTCAATAATGCGATGTTCTGGTGTCCAAGTGATAGCAGATGTTTTGTTCCGATATAACCCCCAAGCTCATCATCCAACCCAACTTGGTACAGCTCATCGTTTTTTAAATAGCTATCCATAAACACACAAGGCACATTCAAATCTAAAATCCGCTTGTATATCGGTGAACCCTCAAATACGCCAATAATGATCAAACCATCCAAATGGCGTTCACGAACGAATGAAAAGGTTTCATCCGGCTCTACCCCGACAAGAAGGACATGCAGCTTCTCGTTCCGTGCCCCTTCTTCTATGCCCGTAACAAGCTGCCAATAAAACGGATTGTCATGCAGTCTGCCTTTCTCCAAGAAAGGGACAATGACCGCTATTAGCGATGATTTCTTATCCTTTAAATTGCGGGCGGACATGCTTGGCGTGAAATTCATCTCAGCGATAGCTGCTTGAACCGACTGAACCGTGTTAGGCGCTACTCTGCCTGTTCCATTCAGTACGTTGGATACCGTAGCAATTGATACTTTTGCGCGTTTAGCAACATCTTTAATCGTTATTCGTTCCTGACTCATGACGAACCACCTTTACAATAATTAAACGTTTCATTCACGTTAAAAACTTATGAACAAAGAGTTTATATTAGGGGATATATGAATTTAATAAATAATTGATTAAACGTTTCATTTAATAATTCATACTATATTTTATTCTGTATATTTCTGTCAATCATTATTTTGTAAGCGCTCTATTTTTTCCCGTTAGATGGCCTCTTCTACTTCGTAATAAAAAGAAAAATGAGCTTCAATGCCAATAAGATGTTTCAACTCTAACAAAATGGTGTATACATATTGACAGACATCTTCTAGTTTGTAATAATTATAAAAAAGGAGTTAGTCTAATTTAATTTAGAATTTGCAATCAACCTTTCCATTTTTGTATTCACTGACTGCAAATAGCGCAAACTACCATCAGAAAGGATGATCATTATGACAACACCTACAACTGTACAACAACATTTGAATCGCCAAATCGCCAACTGGAGCGTACTTTACATCAAGCTGCACAATTATCACTGGTACGTAAAAGGCTCCCAGTTTTTCACTTTGCATGCAAAATTCCAAGAGCTTTATGAAGAAGCTGCGCTTCATGTCGATGAAATCGCTGAACGCTTGCTTGCCGTGAAGGGTACGCCTATCGCAACCATGAAAGATTATTTGAAAACTTCAAGCATTGAAGAAGCATCCAATAAAGAAGATGCGACGCAAATGGTTGAGCAATTGATTAAAGATTTTACAACCGTAATCGGTGAACTGAAAGACAGCATGGAGGCCGCACAAAAGGCTGACGACGAAACAACAGCCGACATGCTCCTTGCTATTCATACGACACTTGAGAAGCATGTATGGATGCTTACCGCTTTTAATGGCAAATAATTGTTGCTCGTCCTATGCAAAAAGGAGCTTCGGCAGTAAACTCACTGTCGAAGCTCCTTTATTTGCTTAGTGTTCTAGCCTGATACATCCATTTTAATCGCTGCTCATTTTGAGAACATCAACCGCTTTGAGCTTGAGTGCTGCTCTAGCTGGCGTAATATTAATGAGAAGAGAGGCCAGCAGCAAGCCAGCTATAATGGGAAAAACAATATCGAATGGATACTCATATAGTAGAGCAGACTTATCGCCTTTCAAATCCTCTTTCACACTCTCGACAAACATATGAACCCCGCTAAGGCCTATCGCTAAGCCTGACAACAAACCCATCAAGCTTATAACAAAACCCTCGATAAACAGCATCCAAAATATGGACTTGCCAGGAACGCCGATGCAGCGCATCATTCCGATCTGTTTGCTCCGCTCGCGCACGGCTCTAAACAAAATAATCGCAAGCCCTAGTAAACCAATAAGAGCGGATATAACCGTAAAACCTATGAATCCATAACCAATTTGTTTATTAATCAATTGCTCCGCTGTATTTTGTACATAAGGTACATGAAAGGCCAGCACGCCTTCAAGTGCAAATCTTTCCTCCAGCTCCTTAGCCAGCTTAATGTCTTTATAATCAAATTGGAATAAAACGAAGCCAAGATCGGTTTGGTTGGGCCATTTGTGACCAAGCGGACGAAGCTCATCTACAACTTTTTTGTTCATCAAGGTTGTGCCATAGAAATCTATTAATCCGGAAGCTGCGTCGTTATTTGAAAAACCAGCGATAATGAAATCTCGTTTCTGTTCGGGAACCCAAGCTTCTTCTCTCGATCGGAGCTTGCTCTTATATACAGGCAGCGTAATCTTATCGCCTGCCTTCAGATTTAATAATGGCTTAGGAAACTTCTCTTTATAATAGTCAGGCAGGATTACATATGCAGGATCATTCAGTACAGCCTGCCATGCTTCAGCATCGCTTGAGAACTCTGGCGATCGTGCATTTAATGCAAAGTTGTTATTAAGCAGGAGCTCCTTCGTAACGGGTATAATAGCTTGAGCCATGCCATTCTCCTGCATGCTAAGCATATAAGGCTCCACGACAACTTTCCCCTTCATATGCTCCTGTATCAACGGGTCAGCAGCGGCAACCGCTTCAATTTTATCCTTCTCCAGTTCAGATTGGTATACAGCATAACCACCAAAACCTAAGACGGTTTGATTTATGCGATCAACATTCCCACTAGCTTGTATAAGCTGCGTAATGCCAACCAAAAATGTAATCAACATCATAACAAGTGCAAATAAAAGCGCTGCTGTGTACGTTCGTCCTTTATGTTGATTCGGGTATTTAACAGCAAGGAGCATGGATATCGGCGGAACACCAATAAGCCGCAGCAGCTTTTGCAGCGGGACAGTCATCTTCCCCACTACATTAAGCGCGATAAATAACACTGTAAACACGGATGCTATCCAAGTAAGCACAATGGTAAGCATATTGTCATTCGTTAATTCAGGCGGATCGATAAATGCAAATATAAAATGAACACAAGTAGCGGATAAACCCGCAGCGATTACCCAGCGGTTTCGCGTTCGTTTCCACCCTTTCGCTCGCAAGGTCCCGCTGTCAGCTGAAGGCCCTCGTAGCGCTTCAACAATATTGAATCTGCTTGCTTTGCGAGCTGTTAATCCAGAAATGAAAAGAAGGAATAACAAGGTTGCTGCGAATACAGCTGCTGCTGTTAGGATTGAAACATGAGCTGTAATCGGCACAACGAGACCAACCGTTTGAGATAGGTCCGCAGCATAGAAGCTATAAAAAAATTGAATCAATCCATAACCGCCAGACAACCCAATCAGCGTACCAAGCAGCGCACTAGCCACTGACAGCAAGAGCGCCTCAACCATGAACATCGCAGATATATTGTCTCGCGAGAATCCGATCGCTCGTAGAATACCGTACATCTCTCGCCTGGAATCTCCAATCATGACCAGCACCTGCCGCATAAACAGTATGCTCGATATAACGGCTACAATACTGATCATGCCAATAATGATCGAATAGTTCATATCATCAACTTCATTTTTATATTTGCTTTTCAAATTCTCTACTTTGTACGTTTGGCCTGAAACAAAAAACATGCCGCCCAAGTTTACAGATGGATCAGAGTTTCCCGCCAGTATAGCCTCATAGCCATCTCCAGCTTGGCCAGACAGTTGACGCACAGCTTGCTCCGTCCCGATTATGGTACCGGCAAATGCACCATATTCTTGGTAGCCAGTGAGTCCTCGCTGCTCTACTACCGCACGAATGCGAAATAACTTATCCTTACCTGAGACAGAAACCTTAAGCGTGTCACCGATTTCAACATGCAGAAGCAAGGCTATGTCACGGTTAATAATAAGCTCATCGTCAGTCAAGCCATTCGTCCATAAGTCTTCAAATGCAGGATCAAACCTAGCAGCTTCCTCCATGGAGAAGCCCATAAACAGCATGTTTTTTAGAATGGATTGTTCACCCGTATCAGTATCCTCAGCAAAAACAGCCGCTTCGGCCTTCACATAGGGAAGAATTGTATAGTCGCTTTTTCGTGAGAAGTCTACTAAAAATGCAGCCTCTTGCGCTGAGAAGCCTTCAGAATTAAGCTTCTCCGGCGTAAGCTTCCAGTTGATCGGGCCTAGATGCTTCTCAATCCAAGCTGCCCCGCTTCGCTCGACCGATTCATAGTTTACAGCACTAATGGCGATCAGCATGGCCCCGATGGCCCCTGCCATTATCGTGATTAACGTCTGCTTCCATTGTTTTCTCAAATGACTCAGCGCCATTCGCCATACAAGACTAGCCGTTAGCATGACGAAACGCCCCCATCATGAATAACACGTCCGTTTTGCAATCGAATGGTGCGTGATGTTCGGTTAGCTACTTGTTGATCATGCGTCACAATAACGACCGTTGTGTGGTAATGGCGATTGAGCATCTCCAGCATTCCAATGATTTGATCCGCCGTTTCCGTATCAAGCGCGCCTGTAGGCTCATCTGCCCAAATGATATCGGGTCGCCCCACAATAGCTCTAGCGATAGCAACTCGTTGATTTTGACCGCCCGATAGTTGATTAGGATATTGATTAGCTTTATCAGTCAGCCCAACCTCTTTGAGCGCTTCAAGCGCTCTCTCTTTGGCCTTATTGGCATCACTGCCAGCGGCAATAAGCGGCAGCGCCGTATTCTCCCAAGCATTCAGCACCGGTATGAGATGATAGGATTGAAACACGAACCCCATCTTCGCAAGCCGCAGCTTAGCGATTTTTTCGTCTTCCCATGAATGGATGGGCGCGTCTCCAATCCATACTTCACCTTTATCGCTGGACTCGATGCCAGCCATAATATGCAGCAGCGTTGATTTGCCGCAACCGGAGGCACCCGTAATGGATACCATTTCTCCTTTAGTAATTGTAAAAGATACGTCCTTCAGCGCTCTGACCGCTGCTTCTCCCTTGCCATACGTCTTGCATAATTCCTTTATCTTTATCATCTCTTCAAATCTCACCCCTTGTTCCATTGAATGCTATCACTTTATCAAATCGATATGCATTCTTAATGGAGCAAATATGCAGAACTTGTGCAGATGGCTAGTCTTTTATGATGGGGAGGCTTAATGTAAACACAGCTCCTTTGCCATAGCTGCTCGACACTTCAAGCGTTCCGCTGTGGGCATGCGCGAATTGCTTCGCTATAGCGAGCCCAAGGCCCAGCCCTGAGCCGCGTTTGCTTGCTCTAGCTTGCCCAGCTCCTCTGTAAAAGCGGTCAAAAACAAAAGCAAGCTCCTCCTCTTCGATTCCCAAACCATCATCGATAATCGTCAATTCCGCATATCCAGCTTCTAAGCTGAGCTCGATTCGCAGCTCATGGCGTGCATGCTGCAGCGCATTCCCAATCAAATTAATAATAATTTGCCTGATCCTTGCTTCATCCGCATAAATGCGAATATCATGCTCCATATGTACCGTTGCCTGTATCGTATGTTCATCCGATTGAACGACAAGCGTCTCAGCAACCGCCGCAGCTAGCGCGGTAAGTGAAAACCAGCTTTTGCTTAAGGACAAATGGCCAGATTCCGCTAGCGACAGCTCCTGTAAATCTTTAACCAGCTTAGTGAGACGCAGCGTCTCATCATGAAGCGATACAGTACGCGCTAGTGGCAGCGGCAATCCCTCATGAATGGCATGGTCCAACTGCGTCCGCATGACTGCAATCGGCGTTCGAAGCTCATGAGCAATGTCAGCTACCATCGTTCGCCTAACCGTTTCTAAGCGTTCTACGCGCTGCACAAGCTCATCTATTTGATCGAGAGCATCCGTAAGATGCTTGTCCCCGTCTATATGATTATTTGCTGATAAAGAGGCTCGCTCCCAAATTAACGCCGCTATTCGCCGCTCCGTTTGTTTTGAAACATTGTGCGAGCGTTGAATAACCCATATTCCAATGATGTATATCAACATAGCGAGCAACAGCGGCGGCAGTACCATTCTCATACTTATGAGTTTCTGAGCTGTAGTCGCTACCTGCGTATACCCGACAATCGAGCCATTTGAGAGTACGGCTATTTTCCGCGCGTCTTTATCCGTATTTTGCTTAATGGCCAGCGTGGCTATCTCAGTCATTGCATCTTTGTCATAAACGATAATCGACAGCGATTTGTGTCCGGAAGTCATATAACGATCATGCTGAAGACGATCCTCAAGCCCGATCCAGCTTCCCGTCGACTCATAAAATAGCTTAGCGTATCCATTCCAAAACAGCTGCGTCTTCTTAAGCTCAGTCCGATCGATGCTGTTCATCATCCATAAGGTACAAATAAACGCAACAACGACAGCAATCATACATATGTAAATTAATCTAAGCTTCTCACGCTGCATGCTTGTACTGCTATAGCTCTTCACAGTACTTCCTCCGTAAAACGATAGCCAACTCCATACACGGTTTGAATGAGCTCACGCTTCTCATCGCCGCCTTCCAGCTTACGCCTCAAATTACGAATATGTGAATCGAGCGTTCGCTCATAACCGAGAAAACCGTCGCCAAGCGCCTCATCCATCAAATGTGTTCGTGTAAACACTCTGCCTGGATTTGCCGCGAGCTTCCACAGCAGCAAAAATTCAGTACGGGTTAAGTCAAGTCTGTGCTCATTGAGCACAGCTGTGAAGCGTTGTTGATCGAGCATGAGCGGGCCTCTATAAATAATCGATTCATCAGGCGCAGGAAGGGATGGCTCACCATGCTTGCTTGCTCTGCGCATAACCGCCTTAATTCTCGCACTTAGTTCACGAAGCCCAAACGGCTTCGTCAAATAATCGTCCGCGCCAAGCTCCAGTGCCAGCACCTTATCGAATTCATCACCCTTGGCTGTAACCATAATGAAGGGAAGCTTCCACTCTTTTTCATTACGCTTGCAAATGTCTATTCCGCTTGCTCCACCGGGCAGCATCCAATCTACTAGCAGCAAATCCGGATTCATCTGCTTAATGAGCGGCTCCGCCTCGGTCAATGAGGAAGCGCCATAAACCTCCACCGATTCTTTCCGCAAATAATCAGCACATTCCTGAAGCAGCTGCTGCTCATCCTCAATCCATACGACTTTCATCCTTCACTCACACTCCCCTAAATAAATTGTTGCATAAAAAAACAGTTCTTCCAAGTAGGGAAGAACTGTCTTTTCATACAAATCTATGGATGTTCGCTAAACAAACTCGTTGCCGCGAAATGATAATCAAATGATCTTATACAAGCTTTACGCCGCAGCTACCTACAGCTGTACCTGCCCATAATGCTTGCAGCTGGTCACCGTCATGCAAAGCAGCCACTCCTGCTGGAGTTCCTGTGAATAGAAGATCGCCGGGGCCAAGCCCGTAATGCTCTCCTACGAATTGAATCAGCTCCGATACGCTGAATAACATATCGCTGGCTTTGCCGCGCTGCGCCTCTTCGCCATTTCGCAAGAGCACAAACTCGTTTTCAGCAAGAGCCGCTGCACCTGGGTAAGGAAGCCATTCACCAAGCGGAGCTGAGTTTTTAAACCCTTTGGCCGCAAGCCATGGCTGTCCCTTAGCCTTCAGCTTGGACTGAACATCACGAAGCGTTAAGTCCAAACCAAGCGCCATGCCGTCAATGCATTGTTCTGGATCGATGCCCGGCTCATAAGCACGGCCAATCCGCAGTACGATTTCAAGCTCAAAGTGCACCTCGCCTACATTACCGGGAAGATCTACGGTGTTGCCTGCCATTGGAACAATGGCATGCGACGGCTTTGTAAACACGAGCGGCTTATCAGGCACCTCATTGCCAAGCTCCAAAGCGTGAAGTTTATAATTTCGACCGATACAATAAATATTACGAATCTCATTGCTGCTCATGAACAATGCCGCCTTTCTATTTCAACTAGGTTAAATCGGTTTCGTTTACTTCTGGGCAGCAATTTGCTCAGCCAATTCATTCAGTTCTGCCCAGCGGTCCATTAGCTTTTCCAGCTTTTCTTCCAGCTGCTGCTGCTCTGCTGCCAGCTCTAGGAGACGAGCAGAATCGCTGCTTGCAGCTTCCATGCGTGAGGCGATTTCGCTGATCTCGGTTTCCGCAGCCTCAATCCAGCCATCGATTTGCTCAAAGTCCTTTTGATCCTTGTAGGACATTTTGAGTGTACGTCCCTTAACCGCGGGTTTCGCAGCCGCTTCTGCACTTTTCACCTCTGCGCTCGAAGCCGCTTTTGCAACGGCTGTGTCGGCTGCAACCGCTGATGGCGTAGTTCCAGAGCCGTATTTCTCAACAAACGCTTGGTAATCCGAATAGTTGCCGGTGTGATGTGCAATAACGCCATTGCCCTCGAACGCGATAATCTTGTCTACTGTCCGATCAAGAAAATAACGATCATGAGAGACAACGAACACCACGCCTGGGAAATCGTCAAGATAATCCTCCAGCACTGTAAGTGTGGAAATATCCAAGTCATTCGTCGGCTCATCGAGCAGCAGCACATTCGGTGCATTCATTAACACGCGCAATAGCTGCAAGCGGCGCTTCTCGCCGCCGGACAGCTTCGAAATCGGTGTCCACTGCATCGTAGGGGAGAATAGGAAACGCTCCAGCATTTGTCCCGCCGATATGGTCGAGCCATCAGCCGTCTTTACTTGCTCAGCGCCCTCGCGGATATATTCGATCACTCGCAAAGACTGATCCATCTCTTCATGCTCTTGCGAGAACCAGCCCAGTTTGACTGTTGTACCAAGGTCCACGGTTCCTTCGTCTGGCGTTAATTGCCCTGTAATCAGCTTCATTAGCGTTGACTTCCCGCTTCCGTTGCGTCCGACGATGCCTACTCGGTCCTCTGGAACGGCAATATAGCTGAAATCGCGAATAAGCGTCCGATCACCAAAGCCTTTTTTCACATTTTCCATTTCAAGGATTTTACGGCCAAGTCTAGTCGAAGCTACCGATACGTCCATCTTCCCGCCCGCTTGCTTCGGTGCATCTGCCTTAAGCGCCTCAAAGCGATCGATACGCGCCTTTTGCTTCGTTGATCTTGCTTTTGCCCCTCGTCTGATCCACGCGAGTTCATTGCGCAGCAAATTTTGACGCTTCGATTCCGTCGAAGCTTCCCGCTCCTCGCGGTCCAGCTTCAGCTCAAGGAAACGACTGTAGTTTGCTTGATAGAAATGGGCTTGGCCTTTATCGAGCTCGATGACGCGGTTACTGACACGATCAAGGAAATACCGATCATGCGTAATCATGAGCAATGCGCCTCTGCGTTTTTGCAGCATGCCTTCGAGCCAAGCCACGGAATCATTATCGATATGGTTCGTAGGCTCATCCAGAATGAGCACATCGGAAGGAAGCAATAAAGCAGCAGCCATAGCGACACGCTTGCGCTGGCCGCCGGACAACGTCTCTACCTTCGCTTCAAAATCATTAATGCCAAGCTTTGACAGCGCCATCTTCGCATCGCTCTCCAGCTGCCATGCATCAAATTCATCCATAAGCTGATTTGCCTTAATCAGCTTATCTTGCAGCGCTACATCGCTTGGATTAAGCTCAATCGCTTCCATTGCCGCAGCATAAGCCTGCACAGCTCTTAGCTGTGGAGAATCTCCGCCAAGCACATGCTCCAGCGTCGTTTCGTTCGGTGCAAATACCGGGTCCTGCGCCAGCATTCTAACCGTTACCCGGTTGCCGATCGACACTGTGCCTGAGTCAGCTTGTTCTAGGCCCGCAATCACCTTAAGAAAGGTGGACTTCCCCGTGCCGTTCACACCAATGATGCCGACTTTGTCGCCATCCTCTACGCCAAATGTTACATTTTCGAACAATAGCTTCTCGCCATAGCTCTTCGTTATATGTTCTACAGACAATAAATGCATGAGACAAACCTACTTTTTTGGAATAGTATTGCTGCGATTGCAGCCCCTCGTATCATACCATAAAAAGCCCATATCATAACATGAACCTCTGTACAGCAAAAAGAATCAGCACCTTGTCCCATGAGACAAGAGCTGATCCTTTCTTATTTCGCTGTTTATTAACGCTTTCCGATCATGTTCTCGGGACGAACAAATTCATCGAATTGCTCTGAAGTAAGCAAGCCGCTCGCGATAGCCGACTCCTTCAATGTTAGTCCTTTTTTATGTGCGTTTTTGGCAATGGCAGCCGCATTCTCGTAGCCGATATGCGGATTAAGCGCTGTGACCAGCATAAGCGACTGATCCAGATTACGTTTGATTACCGCTTCGTTTGGCTCGATGCCAACCGCGCAGTTGTCGTTGAATGAAACCATGCCATCAGCAAGAAGGGCTACTGATTGCAGGAAGTTATAAATGATAACTGGTTTGAATACGTTTAGCTCGAAGTTTCCTTGGCTTGCTGCCATCGAAATAGCCGTATCATTTCCAATCACTTGGCATACTGCCATCGTCAAAGCTTCGCTTTGCGTTGGATTAACTTTACCTGGCATAATCGAGCTACCCGGCTCGTTCTCTGGAATTGAAATTTCACCGATGCCGCAGCGAGGACCGCTTGCCAGCCATCTTACATCGTTTGCAATTTTCATCAAATCAGCCGCCAGCGCTTTTACGGCACCATGCGTATATACGATTTGGTCGTGGCTTGTAAGCGAGTGGAATTTGTTCTCTGCCGTTACAAATGTTTTGCCTGTAAGCGCCGTTACTTCTTGCGCCACTGCAACTGCAAAGTCAGGGTGAGCGTTAAGGCCCGTACCAACTGCCGTACCGCCAAGCGCTAGATCGCGCATCGTTTCTACGCTTTGTACTAACATAGCGCGCGTTCTGTCCAGCATGGAGTACCAGCCGCTGATTTCTTGGCCCAGCGTAATTGGTGTAGCATCTTGAAGATGAGTACGTCCGATTTTTACAATATCGTTAAACTTCTCCGCTTTCGCGCGAAGCGTGCCATTCAGTAGATCAAGAGATGGAAGCAAGCGATCCTCGAGCGCAATTACGCCAGCAATATGCATCGCTGCAGGGAATGTATCATTCGAGCTTTGTGAGCGGTTTACGTCATCATTCGGATGAATGCGCACTTCGCTTCCGCGTTCTGCAAGCAAGTTATTCGCACGGTTAGCAATAACCTCATTCACGTTCATGTTCGTTTGCGTGCCGCTGCCTGTTTGCCATACGACTAATGGAAAATGCTCATCCCATTTGCCTGAAACGATTTCGTCTACCGCTTCACCAATAATCGCTGATTTTGCTGCATCCAAAACGCCAAGCTTCTCGTTGGCTTGCGCGGCTGCTTTTTTAATATAAGCCATCGCATACACCACTTCGATCGGCATGCGCTCACCGCTAATTTTGAAGTTTTGCAAGCTGCGTTGCGTTTGTGCGCCCCATAGCTTATCCGCAGGAACCTGAATCTCGCCCATTGTGTCCTTCTCAATACGATAATCCATTAATTGAACGACTCCTTTAATCAATTGTGTTTTCTCTTTTTTGACCCTGTTTCTGTTATAACGCTATTCCTGTTCAGAATCAAGCAAAGCTCCCAAATTGGTTATAAGGACTGTGCTTTTGCTGAGCATGCTGCTCACGCTAAACATACGCTTCTTCAGTCATAAGAGGGAGCTCTAATGCAAAGCATGAGCCGTTCTCATTGGATTCCATCAGCCATATCCGGCCAGCCATTTGCTCAGCAAGTTTCTTACAGATAGATAGCCCGAGCCCCGTACCGCTGTATTCGAAGCTGCGCTCAGGTATATGCAATTGAGAAAATGGTTTAAAAAGCATGTCCAGCTTCTCCGCACAAATGCCGATTCCTGTATCTCTAACCTTTACAAGCATTAAAGGATAACTTGATTCTGAAGAAAGCTGCTCCACAGAAAGGGTTACACCGCCAGTATTTGTGAATTTGATCGCATTGCTGATTAGATTAATCATGATTTGCTGAATTTTCGTAGCATCGGTCCTAACCCTATCCGGTATAGTAGGACAGACTTCCGCATGAAGCTTAATGCCTTTTTTGGCAGCATCCGGACCGAGCAGCTCTTGAACTTGTTTGACGCATGAGCGCAGGTCAAGCGGGAGATGAACGAGCTCTGATTGATCGGATTCGATTTTGGCATACGATAAAATATCATTTAGCACAGCGAGCAATGAATCACCGCTGGACTGTGTAATTTTAATATATTGACGCTGCTCCTCGGTCAGCTCAGTGGACTGGAGCAGATCGATCATCCCGATGATACCATTTAGAGGAGTACGGATCTCATGACTCATCACGGCCAGCAGGTTGGATTTCTCCTCAGCCAAATCACAAATCTTATGATGAGCTTCCTGCAGCGCCATCGCTGCGTCTTCCAATTCTAGAACATTGGCAAAAAAAGCAGCTAACGATGACATGAACGCTACTTCCTTCTCGTCGTAAGCATAGAAGTTATGGTCAAAGGCGCAAAGGGAGCCGTATACTTCTCCACTTTTTTTGACGATCTGAACTCCCATGAAAGAACAACCGCCGACCAGCTTTGTTGCATCCATATCCCGCGTGAGCGGATGTGTCAGATTATTATTAATAATTAATGGCCCTTCTGACTTTTCAATGACCAAATGACAATAGGACTCTTCGTTGTCAACGACTAAGCCTTCATCCAAAATCATGTAGTCGCGATTGTACGACCTCAAGACGGTTGTTGTCATTCTGTCATTTATAGCGATGCAAAACGTGTTTGCCGGTATCATCGTATAGGCCGTGCTCATTACTTGTGTAGCCGAATTATAAATGTTTGCTGAGACTATCGTTAGCATGTCCTCAATAATAGTAGATCTCATACTACCCATCCCATCATGATTATGAATATGACCGTTACACTAAAATTCCATATGTATTGATCATATACTTCTATAGGAAAGAAGTCTAAGCCTTTCGACCTAGCAATGCCTGTGATTAAAGCAAACATCGCCTCTGGCTTGTCTCGAGCTGCCTATTTTTCTTCGTTATTCTTTGCGCTGCAGCGTACCGTTCTTCTCTTCGATTTCAATAAATACTGCTCTTTCATCCGGCTCATTATTGGGTGCGTGCATGGCAAGCATAAGCTGTCCTTCCAATGAGCGGAATAACATGCCGTGTCCACCATCCTGCGGGAAAAGCGTCTCCGCATCCTGCGTCCATGGCCCTTCAATCGTTCCGCTGGCTGAACGGGCGATCCCAATAGCGTAGCCATTTTTCGAACCGCTTGACCAAAGCATAAGCAGCTCTCCTGCTTGATTACGATATAGATAAGGGCCGTCTGTTATATAGTTGTTATGATCATCACCAAATGGAATGGCCCAAGCTGCTTCCGATGCGGAGAAAAGCGTTATCGGCTCTCCGGCCGCTTCCTTTAAATCTGCGGTCAATGGAATGGCGCACATTTTACCATCATTCACCTGCACCCATTCTTGGCAAAATACCATCCATGGCTTTCCATCTGCTTCGATATGCAGCGTACCGTCAAGACATTCCCACTCCGATGGAGTGACGGGCTTATCTGTAAGCGGGACAAAAGGCCCAAGGGGGCTATTCGATATTAAAACCTGTGTTGCGCGCCGCTTATCCTCTGACTTAAATGAAGCAAACATATAGTAGCTGTTATCGTAAACATACACTTCTGGCGCCCAAAAATGATGATCCGACCAAAAACCCGGCGCTGGCCTGAAGGCTGGATAAGGCCCATCCCAGTTCTCAAGATCAGTACTTTTGTACGTATCGAACCCTGTCCCTGGAGCTGACCATACATTCTCATCCGTTGTCCCGTACAGGTAATAACATTTCTCTTGCTCATTTACGAGTATATAAGGATCACGAATTCGAATTTGCTCTCGTTTCAGCATTGGCTGGATTTCCCCCTCTAAACTAGTCACGTAACTATGAGAAAATGATATCCTTTCTTACATTTCAAAAAAAAGAACCTGACAGAGGCAGCCTCCGTCAGGTATTTGATTAAAGTCCTTTTGCTTCGCGGTATGCTGCGATATAAGCAGCGGCTTTCTTCTCAATGAGCGAGAAGTCGCCAGTTTTTACAGCGTCCTTCGTTAGATCGGATCCGATACCGACCGCTACCGCGCCCGCTTTGATCCAGTCCTTTAGGTTGTCGAGCGATACGCCGCCGGTTGGCATAACGTTAGCCTGCGGCAACGGCCCTTTAATAGAAGGAATCACACTTGGTGAATATAGGTTGCCAGGGAACAGCTTCACGATATCAACGCCCAGCTCCAATGCCGTTTGAATTTCGTGAATGGTCATTGTACCCGGCAAAATAGGAACCGCATAGCGATTGCAAAGCTTGATCGTATCCGGATTAAGTGCTGGAGAAACGACATATTCCGCCCCTGCCAATATAGCAGCGCGTGCCGTTTCTGGATCTAGTACTGTGCCGACGCCGATAATAGCAAAGTTGTCAGCATCAGGTGATACGGAGCTTGAATACTCTTTGGATAATTGCTCGATGGCACGCAGTGCAAATGGCACTGTCATCGTAATTTCAATCGCTTTGATACCGCCCTTAATTGCACGGCGTGACATTTCTACAACTTCCTCAGGCGAGTCCGCACGCAATACCGCCACGACGCCGGCATCCGTCAACTGCTGAAGCACTCTAAGCTTTTTCATCCCTTAGTCCCTCTTCCCATTATGTTCGTATTTGTTCGAAAATGTGTAGTCTATACCGCTCATTATATGTCGTTTCAGCTAAATCTTCAATGGAATGTCCTACTTCGCGTAATCGATTTCAAGAAACTTTTCTACTTCTGTCACCCAACGTTCATTTACAAACTGCACATGCAGCGGATGCTCATTATAAGCATCGTAATCAGCCTGATTCGCAAATTCCATTGCGAAGCCATGGCGATAATCGTTTTTCCCGCTTACTTGCTTATACACTTGAAAGTTCTTAACAGACGGAATCGAAGTAAGAATCCGCTCGCCATCCTCCAAAAACTGCTGTTCCTCCGCAGAGCCTTGTTCATGCTTTAAGTTAAAAATGACGGAGTGCAAAATCCAGTCTTTTGTTTGCGTTGTCATTCGTTTCACTCCTTCTTCTCTATGAAATGGTTTTGTTCCTATAAAAATAACATAAACAAGCTGCTAAGTGGAACGCTTTTCGTTATAAATCCTTCCATTTTTTGTTCTTGTTCTTTTTTCAAAATATACATTACTATTAGCTTGGTTCTATTAAATTTCGAAAATATAGTATTGGAATTTAGTAGCTTCTGCTCTAATATGTTTATGTTAACATTTATGACATGAGAGGAAGATTGGTAGAATGCAAGAAGGTCAGCTTAAGGCGAAAAAGGGTTTACGAAAGCTCGCTGTCTCATCATTGACTTTATTCGTGCTCTCGATGCCGTTTAACGGTATGTTCGCAGCAGCAGCGGATGCCGGGACCAGCGTGAAACTCAGAATTATGGAAACAACAGACATTCACACCAATCTTGTGCCGTACGATTATTACAAGGATGCCGTTTCCAATACGGTCGGATTTGCTAGAACTTCAAATCTGATTAAAGCGGCTAGAGCAGAATCAAAGAACACATTCCTTGTTGACAACGGTGACCTTATCCAAGGCACGCCGCTTGGCACTTACAAGGCAGTCGTAGCTCCAATTAAAGACAAAGAGATTCATCCCGTCTATAAAGCCATGAATCAACTTGACTACGACGTTGCTACCCTAGGCAACCACGAGTTCAACTATGGATTAGACTATTTGGACAACGCTCTTAAAGGCGCCAATTTCCCTTATGTGAGCGCAAACGTATATATCGATGATAAGGACTCGAATCCGGATAACGATGTGAACCGCTTTGAGCCGTACAAAATTATTACGAAAAAAGTCGTTGATGAATCCGGTCAGGAGCAGACGCTGAAAATCGGTGTTATCGGCTTTGTACCTCCGCAAATTACACAGTGGGATAAAACTTGGCTTGAAGGCAAAGTCATTACGAAGGATATTGCCGCAACTGCTGAGAAATTTGTACCTAAAATGAGAGCGGAAGGCGCGGACATTATTATTGCTATGGCGCACACGGGCTTTAATGGCAACTCTCAAGCAAATACTAACGCTGAGGATGCTGTACTGCTTCTAAGCAAGGTGTCTGGTATTGATGCAATTACATTCTCTCATACTCATAAAGTATTCCCTGCAGTTGACGATAAATCGCTCGACGCTTTATTTAAGGATGCTTCTGGCAAAGTATATGCAAGCGTTGACAATGCGAAGGGCACGATTAATGGAGTGCCTGCCGTGCAAGCTGGATACGGCGGAAGCAATCTAGGAATTATCGATTTGTCGCTAGAGAAACAGGACGGCAAATGGAAAGTTGCTGGCTCCCAGTCTTCCACGAAAGCGATTTACGATAGCGCAGCGAAGAAACCGCTTGTTGAAATCGATCAAGCGATCATCGACGCCGTGAATGGTGACCACGAAGCAACGATTAAATACGCAAACAACCCTATCGGAACAACAACAGCGCCGATTCACAGCTATTTTGCGCTCGTACAAGACGACCCTTCTGTTCAGATCGTAACGAACGCACAGAAATGGTATGTTGAAAACTATATTAAGAAAAACCTGCCCGAATACAAGGACACGCCAATCTTGTCCGTAGGCGCTCCATTCAAGGCGGGACGCAATGGCGTTGAGGAATTCACAGAAATTAAGGCCGGCCCGCTCGCGATTAAGAGTGCAGGCGATCTTTATCTCTACGACAACACGCTTAAAGCAATTATGGTTAAGGGTTCTGTTGTGAAAGAATGGCTGGAAATGTCTGCTGGCAAATTCAATCAAATCGATCCAAGCAAATCGGAAGAGCAAGAACTGCTTAATCCTTCCTTCCAAGTGTATAACTTTGACGTGATCGATGGCGTAACTTACCAAGTTGACGTTACCAAACCAGCTAAATATAAAGTTGATGGTACGATTAATGATGCAGCTTCCAGCCGAATCATTAAGTTAAACTACAAAGGCAAGCCGGTAGATCCAAATCAAGATTTTATCGTTATTACTAACAATTACCGTGCTGGCGGCGGCGGCAACTTCCCAGGCGTTAAAGGAAGCAAATATATTATTGACGCGCCGGACGAAAATCGCCAAATCTTAATGGATTACATTAGCACGAATAAGCAAATTAACCCATCGATCGATAACAACTGGTCGATTGCTCCAGTTATGGGCGATGTAAAGGTTACATTCACTTCATCTCCAAAAGCGGCAGAGTATGCTAAAACGACGAACAACATCCGTTACTTGGATAAAGTCGATGAAAAGGGCTTCGGCATCTTCTCCCTCGACCTAAACAAGCTATTTACTGATGTACCAGCTTCTCACTGGGCTTCCCCTGCTATTAATGAGCTGGTTGCAAAACAAATCGTTACAGGCAAAACTGATACCACCTTTGAGCCAAACACGAACGTTACTCGCGCGGAGTTCGCGACACTGCTCGTGAAAGCTTTGAAATTGACTGCGAAAAGCAAAAGCTCGTTCACCGATGTTCCAGCGACTGCATGGTATGCGGAATCCGTTGCAGCGGCAAGCGAGAACGGCTTGGTTAACGGTGTTTCCAAAGGCAAATTTGCTCCGAACGACAAAATTACGCGTGAGCAAATGGCGGTAATGGCAAGCAACGCATTGAAACTCAAAGCAGGCAAAGAGACGATCGTAGCAGAAAGCAAAAAAATGGCCGACGATGCTCAAATTAGTGCTTGGGCAAAAGCTGGCGTGAATATCGTCGTTGACCGCGGGGTTATGAACGGACGCGGCGAAGGCAAGTTTGTCCCTAAAGCGTCATCGACTCGTGCGGAAGCGGCGAAAGTCGTTCATACGCTGATCAGCGATATTTCGGTACAATTGCTGGGCATTAACGATTTCCACGGACAATTGGATTACAAAAAAGATGTAAAAGATGCAGCGGGCAAAGTCGTGTCGACACTCGGAGGCGCGGATTATTTGGCCACATATTTGAAACAACGCGAAGCTTTGAATCCGAACACGCTGCTTGTGCATGCTGGTGATGCGGTTGGTGCTAGCGCACCGGTATCCGCGATGCTGCAGGATGAGCCCACAATTGATTTCTTGAACCGCCTCGGCTTCGATATCGGAACACTCGGCAACCATGAGTTTGACGCTGGCGCTGCTGAAGCACTCCGCTTAATCAACGGAGGCAAAAACCCGAAGACGGGCAAGGATTTCGCAGGCGCAAACTTCCCGTATGTCGCTGCAAACGTAGTGGATGCAAACGGCAAACCGCTGCTTGACGCCTACAAAGTACTTGAGGTTGGCGGAGTTAAAGTAGGTTTTATCGGGGTCGTAACGAATATTACGCCTTCTGTCGTAAAAGCTGAAAGCATAAAAGGTCTTAACTTTATCGAGCAAGCTCCAGCGGTTAACAAAGCAGTGAAGGAGTTGCAAGCGAAAGGCGTGCATACCATCGTTATTTTGGCGCATGATCCATTCGATGGCAAAGCCGACGCTCCAACTGGCGAAGTTGTCGATCTGGCTAACAACGTTGATGATGATGTAGACGTTATCTTCGCAGGCCACAACCATGGCGGTCTGAACAAAATGATCGACGGCAAGCTTGTCATTGAAGCCTTCTCTTATGGTACGGCTTTCTCTGATGTGGATCTAGTTATCGATCGTGCAACGCATAACGTTATTTCCGCAAAAGGCGAAGTCGTTGAAGTGAAACGCGAAGGCGTTACGCCGGATGCAGAAATTGCACAAATGATCAAATCGTACCAAGAGCTGAACGCTCCAGTTATGAACGCACCGGTTACTAAAACGGATGCTGCCATTACACGTACAACTAACGCTTCCGGCGAATCAGCTCTAGGAAACCTAATTGCCGATGGCATGCGCGAAGTAATGAAAGCGGACTTTGCATTCATGAATTCGGGCGGAATCCGTAATGATCTTCCACAAGGAAATGTCACTTATGGAAACATGTTCTCCGTACAGCCTTTCGGCAACGTGCTCATTAAGATGACGCTGACTGGCGCGCAAATGAAAGAGCTGATGAATCAGCAATGGTCAGGAACTAGCCCGAAGATTGGCCAAATTTCCGGTTTCACATATCAGTATGACGATAGCAAGCCAGACGGCCAAAAGATTGTTGAAATCAAGAAAGCCGATGGCACTGTTCTAGATGACTCAGCAGCCTATACGATTGTCGTGAACGATTTTATGGCAACAGGCGGCGACGGCTACACGGTGCTCTTGAAAGGAACAAACCGTGAGGCTGGTCCTGTAGATCTTGACGCTACGATCACATACATTAATGCGAAATCCACAGCCGGTACTATCGCGGCAAAAATTGAAGGCCGCTTTACTAAAGTGAACTAATCACCTGTTAAAAGAAAATCCCCCTCGCCGATGCTTCATTCGCACCGGTCGAGGGGGATTTTTTGTATACTAAAGTGAACAATGAAAAATAACCGAATCGTAAATAGAGAGGGGATTCATTGCATGGCTTCATCTAATAAGCGAACAAAGAATGCAGCAGCACCTATTTTAGGAACGCGCCAATTAAATAGAGCTTTGCTTGAGCGGCAAATGCTGCTGCGAAGATCCGATATATCCGTGCTGGAGGCCATCCAGCATTTGGTTGCCATTCAGTCACAAGCGCCTAACCCGCCCTATTTTGCGTTATGGACACGGCTTGAGAACTTCCGACAAGAGCAGCTCTCTAGGCTCATCACGGAGCGTCAGGTCGTGCGCATTGCTCTCATGCGCTCTACGATTCATCTGGTCAGTGCGCGTGACGGTTTGGAATTGCGACCCTTGCTTCAACCTGCTCTAGAAAAAGGCATGTTTAGTACATACGGAAAAATGCTGCAAAACATAGACCTCGAAGCTATCAGTGAAGCAGGTCGCGCTTTAGTGGAGGAGCAGCCTCGCACGTTCAACGAACTCGGCAATCTACTCGCGTTAGAGTGGCCTAATGTTGACCCATCTGCCCTTAGCGCTGCCATTCGAACTCTCGTCCCGCTCGTCCAAATCCCGCCTCGCGGTGTATGGGGACTTAGTGGTCAAGCAACACATACATCTGCGGAAGCTTGGCTTGGACAATCGCTTACGAACTCTCCTTCCCTCGAGACGATGCTGCTGCGTTACCTTGGCGCCTTTGGCCCCGCAACCATTAAGGATATGCAAGTATGGTCTGGGCTAAGCAAGCTCCGCGAGACTATCGAACAGCTGCGTCCCAGCCTGCGTACCTTCTCCAATGAGAAGGGCAATGAGCTGTTTGATTTGCCGGATGCTCCCTTGCCGCCCAGCGACACGATAGCTCCGCCGCGCTTTCTATCCGAGTTCGATAATATGCTGCTCTCCTACTCTGACCGCAGCCGCATTTTGGATGAAAAGTATAAACCGCTCGTGTTCACGATTAACGGCATTATTCGCTCTACGTTTTTAATAGACGGATTCGTACGCGGCACGTGGAAAATAGAACAAAACAACGAAACCGCTGCACTCATTATTCAATCATTTGAGAAGTTAAGCCCAGCTGATCATGATGCTTTAGTGGAAGAGGGCCAAAAGCTGCTCACATTCGCTGCAGGCAGCTCCCTCTCGCATGATATTCAGTTCATAGCGCTAAAATAAGTATGATCCGCAGCCTGTGCATCTGCTGCTTTTTTCGAAAACCGAGCTTTTCCGCTAAACGACCAATATGTTGCAATGCGAAGCAGTCGCTCAAATGGGCCATTTTTGAACCAGAACAGGATGAAGCTGGACACAACGGCTTGAACGGCATAAATGGCTATGCCAAGCAGTACGCCGTTAAGCACCCCGATTTCTCCAAACCAGCCCAACGCATATCCATAAAATATAGTGGTACAAATCACCGTCTGCATTAAATAGTTGGTCATAGACATTCGTCCAACCGATTCAAATGCCATGATGATATAGGATCGTTTAGATAAAAACGACATGACGACCGCAAGACCAAAAATATACCCAAAGGCCAGCAATTGCCCGCCTAACGACAATAATACGCTGCTCCATGCCCAATCCGGCTTTAATACAGCTATCGCTTTCAATAGAAGACCTAGTGGCAGCAGTATGCCGCTGAGCCAAGCAAATTTACGTCTCTCCCGCTTAGGATTATGAAACCACTGCTTATTGGCAGCCGCTATGCCGAACAAAAACATAGGCATCATCAGCATCGGCATCAAAGCCATAAGCACTGCCATGACGGCCACAGGCAGGTCTAGCGGGTCTTCTTCTTGACGAAAATTCATAATTTCCTGATAGGTTCCTTCACCATATACGGTAATAGACTCTTCTACGTAATCATGCATGCGAGCTTTCTCTTTTGGCGTATCCTCCTTCAAGTCGTAGCCGAGTCCAGACATTAATATGCTTAATATGACTCCCCATATAATAAGCGTTTTTGGCTTTCTTTTTACAAACAGTAATAAGAAAAATCCAGTTATTCCATAGGCCAATAGGATATCGCCCTCCCAAAGGAGCATGCTATGCAAAAGCCCAAGTCCTATTAACATAAAAAAGCGCCGTACCATATACCTCGTCGGCTTGAGCCCCTTGGCGATTAGTCCTTCACGCAGCTTAAAGAGGCTGTAGCCGAATAAAAACATAAAGATAGGCATAAAGCTGCCTTCCACCGCTACCTTGAGAACTTGATGCGTCACTTCATCTGTAGGAGTAGGATGAAATAGCTGCATTTCCTCTTTCCCATAAATGCCATATTGAAAAATAAGCATGTTCGCCAGCAGTATGCCAAGCAAGCAGAACCCTCTAATCGCATCAATAACGCGAATTCGCTGTCCCGTTTCATTTTGATTTATCATTCCCATCACCTCTTACCCAATCATAAGGATTCCAATTGAACAGCGAACAAACGGAATCATAACAGCAGCTTAATTTTTTTCTATTTTGTTCAACAGATGTTAAGGTTTGTGTGCTAGCATAAAACGGGGTGATGAACATGAACAAAATTGTCATAGTGGAAGACGAACCTTCTATTGTAAAAATGCTGCAGCTGGTGCTCCAAAAGGAAGGCTTCCAGCATATCTATACGGCAGGAACCTGCCAAGAAGCTCTCGATACGATCGCTCGCTACGGTGCCGATATCGTGCTGCTGGATGTGATGCTGCCCGACGGCAGCGGATTTGAGCTTTGCTCAAAAATTAGACTGCTGGGCAATCCGCATATCTTATTTTTAACCGCCAAAGCATCCGATCTCGATATACTGACCGGATTTGCGATGGGCGGCGATGACTATATCACAAAACCATTTAATCCATTGGAGATTGCAGCTCGCATTAAAGCAAGGCTACGCCGCATGGAAGAGGCGGAGTCACCTCCACCGCATTCCACATTTGCTACGTCAATATCCGCTGCCTCTGCCCCTCATCTAACCTACCGTTATGGCCGTTTTCAGTTAAATGAAGCAGCTGGGGAATTATTAGTAGATAATCAGCCGGTATCATGCCCTGCACAGGTTTTTCAGCTGCTGCTGTATTTCTGCAAAAACCCCGGCATCGTCTTCTCGAAAGGTCAGCTTTATGAAGCGGTATGGGGCATTGACGGATTAGGGGACGACAACACGGTTATGGTTCACATCAGGCGAATTCGTGAGAGGATTGAATATGATCCCAGTATGCCGACGCATTTGCTTACCGTTCGTGGTCTCGGCTACAAATTAGTTAAGGAGCCTGTAAGCCTATGAAGGTTCAACGCCGGATGGCCTTTCATTTTACATATCAGCTCGTCGTGTATTCCATTCTCATATTCGTTGCGATGATCGTGCTGTTTCTTGTCCTTATTAATAAAATTACGAACGAGGATCTCAAACGGAATTTTCCCGCCGGCGCGCTTAGTTCCATTGTCGCGGAAACCGACTATTCGAGAAAAGAGATTAAGATGTCGACGCACTGGAAGGAGCTCATTGAAGAGCGTGATATGTGGCTGCAAGTCGTGGACTCCAAAGGGCAGGTTATTTATTCCGTTCATTCGCCGATAGAGCAGCCGACTTCTTATTCGATTACGCAGCTTTTAGCCATCCAGCAATCCGAAAAATCCGGTATCTATACCGTCGATAACGAGCTCGATCTGACGTATTCTACTCCGCTGCTCTTTCTTCTTGGCTACAAAAATCCGCAGCAAGAGAAGCTGACTGCATGGTATATGGCATACCAGCAGAATGGACTAGTAAATGAGGCATATAAGAATGACCTGCTCACTGAGCTAAGGAAAACGAACAGCTATTTGCTAATCGTCGACCAAGAAGGCAAAAGTGTTCAAACGATTGGAGATCAGACTTCAGCTATCGATGTATATGAGCCGCTGGAAGTGCTGACTATGCAGCAAAAGCCTGGTGATTATGATACGAACATCTTTGTGTATCAGCCTGAAAATAGTGATATGACTTGGATTTTGCACACGCCAAATGAACAAATAACGTATACGAAGCAGCCCATCCTATCGGAAGCCATACGTATCTTCATTTGGATAGGCGGCTCGCTGCTCTTACTCTCCCTTGCTATCTCCATTTGGCATGGCTATCGATATGGTCAGCCGCTCATCCTATTCGCTGGTTGGTTCGAGCGGATGGGCAATGGACGGTATGATGAGGTGCTTACGCCAAAGGATCGCAAAAAGGTATTCCGCCGCAGCGGCAAGCTTCGAATTCGCTACCGCCTTTACCGGGAAGTGATTGCGGCTTTCTACCAAATGGCCGAGCGGCTGGCGCAAACAGAGAAGGATCGGCGCCAGCTTGAGAAAACGAGAGAGGAATGGATGACTGGCATTTCGCATGATTTGCGCACGCCGCTCTCTACCATTCAAGGCTACGGCTATATATTGGAAAGCTCCCCTGCGCAGTGGAGTGATGAAGAGCTTCGGGACATGGGCAAAATGATTCGTGAAAAAAGCAGCTATATGCTGGAGCTTATGAATGACTTCTCGCATATTTATCAAATAAAGCATGGAACCGTCGATATGGATCGACATGAATTTGAGCTCGGCGAGCTGGTTAGACGCTCAGTACTCAAATATGTGAACGATGCTACGCTTGCCGAGGTAGACTTCCTTTATGAAGGAGACGAGCTGCCTGTCAGCCTATATGGCAATCCAAAGTGGATGCAGCGGCTAATGGATAATCTGCTTTCGAACGCCGTGAAACATAATCCTACAGGCATAACCGTTACGGTAACCTGCGGCATGCTGAATGATGATGCCTACATTCGCGTCTCCGACAACGGGAGAGGCATGGACGAGGCCACTGTCAACAAGCTGTTCGAAAGATATTACCGCGGAACGAATACGGAAGAATCAAGCAGCGGTACTGGCCTTGGCATGAGCATCGCCAAAATGATCGTAGAAGCACATCAAGGACGAATCGAGGTGCGCTCTGCGATTGATGAAGGCACCTCGATTAGTATTTATTTTCCAAGCGATTGATCCACTCGTTCGAGCTGTGAGGGAGCCTATGCTGGCTCCCTTCTTTATTTCCCGGACATACCGGGTGTCCTCAAGCAGCGATCCATACGCTCAAGCGCCTCGTTAAGCCTTGATACAGAGGATGCGTAGGAGCAGCGAATGAAGCCCTCTCCTCCAAGGCCGAACACATGCCCAGGCACTGTAGCAACACTGGCATCAAACAATAGCTTTTGCGCAAATGCATCGGAAGTAAGTCCCGTATGCGCAATAGAAGGGAAAGCATAAAACGCGCCCAGCGGCTCATGGCAGGGTAGACCAATTTCCCTTAGGCCCTTAACAAACATCCGTCTGCGCTGCGCATAAGCCTCAATCATCCTATCCTTTTCATCTAATCCATTGCGAAGTGATTCTATCGCCGCAACCTGCCCAATAATTGGTGCGCACATGACGGTATACTGATGAATTTTGAGCATCGCTGCAATAAGCTCCGGATGACCGCAAGCATAACCGATTCTCCACCCTGTCATTGCAAAAGCTTTGGAGAAGCCGCTTATAAGCAGCGTTCTGTCCCGCATGCCTGGCAGTGAAGCGAAGCTTACATGTTTCGCATCGTAGGTCAGCTCTGCATAAATTTCATCGGATATAACGATTAGATTATTTTCTTCCACGACCTTAGCAACAGGAAGCCACTCTTCATAGGTCATGATAGCCCCTGTCGGGTTGTTCGGATAGTTTAAAATAAGCACCTTCGAATGCGGAGTAATGACGGCTTTCAAGGCTTCTGCCGTTAGTTTGAAATGATCCTCAGCGAACGTTTCAACCTCAATGACCTTGCCGCCATTTAACTGCGCGATCGGCGCATAGGCAATATAGCTAGGAACAGGAACAATAATTTCATCCTCTGGCGCTATTAACGCCCGCAGCGCAAGATCAATGGCTTCACTGCCTCCAACGGTAACAAGCACTTCATTCGATGGTTCGTATTTCACTTGGAACCCATTGTATAAATAATTGGCGATTTCTTCTCTAAGCTCAATAAGCCCTGCATTTGAAGTGTAGGAGGTTTTGCCCTGCTCTAGCGCACGGACGCAAGCCGCTCTTACATGCTCAGGCGTAACGAAGTCAGGCTCTCCAACGCCAAGCGAAATAATATCCTTATTGCCTTCAGCCAAGCTAAAAAATTTACGAATGCCCGAAGGCGGAATTTGCTGCACCATTGGTGAAATCATTTTACTCATTGACCATGTCTCCATTACTTTTCCTCCTAAAATATGGATAAAAAACAAAAAAAGAGACCCATCCCTATAAAGGGACGAGTCTCTACCCGTGTTACCACCCTAGTTTCACGCCAAAAGCGCGACACTCTGCTCATGTATCTAGCAATACATGTTCCCGTTAACGCTGGAAATGCGGCAGAGCTTACTCTCGTTCAGCCTGCTTCTCGGAGATGGCTTTCCGCTAGTACCCGAACGTTGGTTTTCAGCTGCCCCAACTCTCTGTTCGATCAGGCCCATAACGTACTCTTTCTCGTCATCGAATGTAAAAGCTATTTAACTTGCCATATGTGTTCATCAGTGATCTTAAAATTTTACCAATCGTACCATCAAAAACTCGGATACGCAATACCCATTTTTTAACGGATTGAAATCGATTCATTCATAGTTTAAAACTATAAAGTATATTTATATTATATATTTCCATTATGAAACAATCATCTATAATATACTGTTTAACTCAAGTGAAAATGACAAATCAGCACGCAGCCCAATATTCGAGGAGGCATTATTGTGAATGAAAATGTGAGAAAACAGTTTGATGCTGTCGCGCCTGAATATGATCGTCAGCGCCGCCAACTGATCCCCTGCTTTGAGGATTTTTACAGCATAGCAACCGACTTGGTTCACTGTGATAGCGATGCCCCGCGTATACTCGACTTAGGTGCCGGAACAGGGCTTTTCTCATCTATGATTCGCAACAAATACCCGAATGCCTCTCTTACTCTTATCGACTTAAGCGAAGAAATGCTAAAGGAGGCGCATTCTCGCTTCGGAGCTGACCCATCAGTCAGCTATATAGCTGCTGATTACTCAAGCTACCCTTACACAGAAAAATACGATGCCATCATCTCCTCCTTGTCCATCCATCACTTATCCCATCCAGCAAAACGCGACTTATTTCATACCGTTCATCAGCTTTTAAAAGAAGGCGGCAGCTTCGTTAATGCTGATCAAGCAGCCGGTACAACCGCTTATTGGGATCAATATTATATGTCGCAATGGACAACAGCCATCCGGCAAAGCGGGTTAACCACAGGTGCAATCGAAGCGGCCATCCAGCGCCGAAGCGTCGACATTAATGCCACTGTAGAGGATCAGCTTAGATGGCTGAGTGAGGCTGGTTTTGTTCATTCCGACTGCGTATATAAAAATAATGGCTTCGCTGTTTTTGCAGCATTTAAACGTAAATCCCATTTCGAACTGAATGGGACAAAAACACAATAATTACAAATTGCTTGCAATTCCTTTAATTCCTAGTATAATACTAGGTATATAAATAAAACGGAGATTGGAGCTGACCAGCATGACTTATTCCGAGAAACAAATTGCAGCAAAATGGGTTGATGATTATTTAGATCTTTATAACTTTGCTGTAATGATCGGAGATGCAGAGTGGCAGCAACAAATCCTTCAAAACCTGCGCGCCAAAGATAACCATATCCGCCTTGAAATCGAGCATGGCATTCGTGTCGATCTATGGCTTCGCTTCGATCAAATCAATCGTAAAATGCTTGATATTTACGAGCAGCTTCGGAATGCACATAATTCGGAGCAGCAGATTCAGCTAAGAGAAAAGGTTTGGGAGTTTAAGCTTCAACGGGTTATGATTGCCAGCAAGCTGAAAGCCCACTATGCGTTATAAGGCGAAGGTTCGAGGCGCAATGGTGAAGGTCTAGAAATAAAAAAAAGCCTGCATGCAGTTGGCTGCTCTGCTTAGCTATGTAGGAAAAAACGATATACGACGGCATGCCGCGAACAGCTCTGCCGATTATACTAACCGCTATGAATGGTCAGATTCATAGATGATTACATCGATACTTGCTCCATGTCACGCATCATTTGCATCATCATCGTGGACATTTCGTCACATTCCTGCATCTTCATCATCATCATGTTCATATCCATGTTGTCCATCATTTTCATTTCCATCATCATGTCCATCATCATCTTCATGGATTTCATCTTGCACATCATTTCATCCATGCACATGTTCATCATCATTTGCATTGCCATCTTTTCCATTACCATTCACCTCCCAAAAGTTTCCTATACAGAAGATACTACAGCCTTGAATTAATTTCAAGGTTTTTTTACATTTTTTATTGATTTTTCAAGATAAAATGTGATATAAATAAAGTTTACCCTTTTATACCTCATTACTCCGCTTGGAATTATCGCGTTGCTAGGAAAAATAATTTAAAAATAAAAAGGCAGTTAAGGAGGCTAAAATAACCCTCCATTAACTGCCTTTCCCTATTTCATTTTTTATTCAGCTGCTCCCTGCTCGGGTTCCGCCTTTTCCTTATGCGCTTCAATAAAGCTTTGTGTATCATACAGCATTCCTGCCGCTTCAGCACGGGTTAAAACATGCGCTGGATCAAAGTTGCCCTTCTCATCTAGAGATGCAATCTTGTATAGCAGTGAACGCTGAATGGTTCCTTGATACGCCGTCGTAATATCCTTTTCGTCCTGGATATTAATAAACATTTTGATCGTCGGATATTGACCGGTAAGCTCCAATGCTTGAACAAGATAATGCGTGAACTGCTCTTTCGTAAGTGGCGCTTGCGGATCAATATCAGCCGGGATGTCCAAACCGTTGTAGTGTGCAATGATAAAATCCTCCGCGTACCACGCATCGTTTTTCACCTTTGTATAGAAACCATCAGCGGTAGGCGCACTAGAAAAATCAATAGCGGCTAGGCTAATTTGCGTCGTTCTCACGATCAAAGAAATGCCTTGTGCTGCCGTCAAATTATCCTCTGGATGAAATGCCGTATCGCTCACTCCTTTAATAATTCCTTGCTGCTGCAAAGCTTCAATCTTTGCTTTGCTGCCTATATTTGCGATATCGCCAAATGGAGCCGCCGCGAAGGCTTGTGCTGCAATAGATGTAGAAAGCATGACCGCGACTGCTGTTATGGCTAAACTCCGTCGTTTCCTCATGGTCGTTCACCTCTCCTATAACATGATGTCCATTCTCTTATTCGAACGACCATAAGACAAGAAAGGTTGCAGTTATCCAGCATGAGAGCTTATTTTGCTGCTCGTGCCCACTTCTCTGCGCAGCCGCGCAAACAACAAGAAGAAGCCAACAATCCCGAGCGCAGCCATGACGCTGCATAATTGATACATCGCCTGCGGACCCATTTGCTCAAACACCCAGCCTCCGAGAAACCCCGCCGCAATGCCTGACAAGCCTCCCCAAGTCAGGGCATAAAGCGCTTGTCCCGATGCTCTAAATTCAGCAGGCACAAGCTGAACGGCCAGCTGCGTGCCAATATAATAGTAGCCGCCAAATGTTAAGCAGTGCAGCACTTGGATATAAATAATTTGCTGAGCAGTGTCTGCGTTTGACATCAGAAACCAGCGCAAGGCGAACAGGATGCTGATGACAACGAGGCATAATACCATCGTTTTTGTATTTTTTTTCAAATACCGATCAAGCAGCAAAAAGACTGGAATTTCAAATATGGATGACCAGAAGGCAGACCAACCGATTAAGGAAGCCTCTCCGCCCAATTCCTTAATATACAGCGGGATAAATGTCGTATTCATAGAGTTAGGAATGGAGATCACTAAACCTATGATTAAGAACAACAAGAAGGAACGGTTTACGAACATCGAACGGTAATTCACTTTGCCGGCAGGGGCTGCACCCTTCGCCTCGCCCTTTGGCAGCGTAAACGCAAAAGCAAGCGAGATAAGCATCATGACCGAATAAATAATCCAGAGACGATCAATGCCAATTTGCCCGATCACAGGTCCAGCCACCAAAGCGATAAACGCCCAGCCGAGCGAGCCGAACAAGCGAAAAGCGCCGAATTTATGGTTCGTTCCTTCAATGCTGTTAAGAATGAGACTGTTGCTCTGTGAAAATAAAGGCATTTGAAAAAAGAAAAAGAACAGCATACAGGCATAAATGATCGTATACGATTGATATAAAAAGACGAGCTGCATGACAAGCATGCTGCCAATAAGCATCACGATCAGAATTAGCCTGACATTGCGGAATCGATCGCTCAAATAACCCCATAGCGGGTTCGCGATGATCGAAACAATCGGGCCGCCGGCCATTAACGCACCAATCTCAAGCGTAGACATGCCAATGGATTGCAAATAAACAACAAAAAACGTACTGTATACGGCAATCGCGCCATATACAAAAAAGTTAAACGCTTTAATTAAATGAAAAGTACGATTCTGATTCTGATTCATATCCAAGTCCCTCGTCTTGCTCTTTAGCTTAGCTTTAAAGCTCTACAGCAGAAGTACGTGCGCGTACAATAACTTCGTCCGCGCTAACCTCACGTCCAAGCTCCTCTGACATATAAATGCCTTCGCTAATGAGCATCGTATTCAGCGCGATTTCCGCTGTTGGCAGTAGTGGCACTCTGCCTTGCAGAGCTGCGATCCAGTGATGCTGAGATGAGCTGTAGGCATCCTCATTCTCATATAAGCGATTCCTGCGCAGGTCCATCATATCAAGGTCCAGCGTACTGTCCATATCCATATCACAAACCGTGTTATGGAAGCTGAAGGACTGAGCCCCCGGTCCTGTCTGCTCGTTCGGCAAGCGTACGCCACCCTTGGAACCGGCGATACTGCTGCCCTCGAAGCCGCCAAGATGAACAGCCCACGCCTCTACGATATCAAGCGTCAAACCACCGTTGAACCGAATCAAGCCTGTAGCCAGCTCCTCTACATCAAAGCCGCTTTGTTCCCTTCTCTCTTGCAGCATATCCGTCTCTTGATAAACTTTCCCTGAAATTCTTTCAACCTGCGGGTTGCCTAATAAATAGAGCAGCTGTGCAATGTGATAGACGCCCATGTCGAGCAGCGCGCCGCCTGCCGCTGTTTCCTTGCGCGTAAAATAAGGCGTGCCATAACCATCAACAAACGGTCGATTTCTTCGGCGAAAGCCTGACGAGCGGGCATGGTACAGCTTGCCCAGCATTCCGCCATCAATTAATGTTTTGGCAGCTTTCGTATCTTTACCATATAACGTGTAGAGCTGCACATGCAATTGTTTTCCACATAACTTCGCAGCATCGACCATAGCCTTGCCATCTGAATAGGTTCCTGCAATCGGCTTCTCACAATAGACATGCAGGCCCGCCTGCAGCGCTGCGATCGTTACCGGTGCATGGAAATTGTTGTGCAGGCACACGTCGACCGCGTCCAAGTCATCACGCTTCAGCAGCTCTCTAAAATCAGAGTAGGCATGAGGGATATCATAATGCTCGGCAACTCGTTTAGCTTCTGCTTCATTTAAGTCGCATACAGCAACAAGCTCAGCGCCAGCGATATTTTTATATTTTTCGATATGCATTTTTCCAATTTGTCCTACGCCTATAATGCCAATTCGTATTTTATTCATAGTGCTGAGCCCCTCTGCCTGATTGTTGATCTGCCTCGATCAGAAGCTTCTTCACCTTCGTAATAAGCAGCTCCGTTTCTACGTATTGATTTTTTGGCGCATTATATTCTACTCCCCAATATCCCTTGTATCCTGATTCTTGCAGCATATGGATCGTCTCCAAAGCATGAGTACCGTCAGCAGTTTCTTCGTCAAAATGGGTATGGTACGCCCAAGGTGCAACGATGCTGTCTCCTTCTGCTTGATTCTCCTTCCACCGGCCTAAATGAACAAGAAAACCAAAGGCTGGATGATCAACTGCCTCTGCGAGACGCTTCATCTCATTCGGATTTAATGACGCTCCCATATGGTTCTCTGGTCCAATTAGAAAGCCATGGTCAGCCGCATACTCAGAAAACTCCTGGTATCTTTTTACCGTATATTCAAATTGCTCGTCGCTCATTGCTTCCCAGTCCTCGTAGCTGCCTCCCGTATCAATACGGACGGTTTCCGCACCTAAAATAACGGAAGCTTTCAAATGAAGGAGAGCATTATCATACAAATGCTGTCTCATTTCCTTGTCTGGGTCCCACAAATGAGCACCGTCGATCGCAAAATTAACGACCCGCATTTCTTTTTCATCGAGCGCCTCACGTATTTTGCGAATATAGCTTTCCTCGGCCAGCTTCATAATAGGCTTGCTGCTGCGATCTATAAAAAAGCCATTCCACAAATCGACCACATCCATCCGATACCGGAATTTTACCGTTTCCAAATATCCGAAAATATCCATTTTTCCTTCTAAATACGTGTTGTTGAATGAATAACCTCCGATTGAAATGTTCATTGATTGGTCCTCCTATAAATGAATAGATTTGCGAGCATACCCCCATTATAAACCTCGTTCAAAAAAGACCATGGTGCACTTTCTTCTTATAGTGGGGTAAATTTCTACTATTTCCTTCTTAAAAGAAGGAGAATTGGATTTAGGTGGTAATTTGCCTATCTTTACAAATTCGATATAATTTCTAAATATTGGGATGATAATTGATTGTTATGATCAGGTAGAAATAAACGATTCGTTACAAAATGTATTGATCTAGCGCTGCCTGGGAGGGATCAAGCCAACCGTATATACTGACCGAGTATGCCTTGGATTGTATTAATAAAAAAAATACCCATTTGAGAAAGGTGACCCAATTCCATGCAAATGAAAAAAGCAATGGCAATCTCGATGATCGCAGCAGCAATTAGCGCTTCAGCAGTTACTCCGGTATTCGCACAAACCGCTTCAGTAAAGCAAGCTGCTCAAATTAGCACAGCAAGCTTTCTAGTAAATGCTAATCCAGTAACCGTTCGTACCGTTGTAGACGGCGGCGTTACACTCGCATCTGTACGGGACATGACAAACGCGATCGGCGCGACTCTTCACATCAACAGCGATCATACGGTAGTTGTAAAGTTTGGCGACAAAACGCTAAAGCTAAAAATCGCTGCAAAAACAATGAACATAAACGGTGTTGCAACTGCACTTCAGCATCCAGCTATTGAAGTGGCTTACTCCACTTTCATCGAGCCTACTGCATTCGTTGAGGCACTTGGCGGCACTTACGAAGACAACAACATACATACGGTTCAATTGCTTGATAGCGCTGAGCATGCAATCTGGGTTAACTCCAAACAGCTTATCGTATCGAACACGGCTGGCGAAGGCCGCGAAGATTTCTTAGTTGATGCTGTTACTGGAAAATATGAGCTGCTTCTAGCATCCTCTGACACTTCCGATCTTATTTTGTCTCCTGATGGCAAAAGTGTAGCTTACTCCGATGCAAACGGTGCGGTATTCACAATCGATCTGAGCACAAAACAAGCGAAACAAGTAAGTACGGACAACTCGATCAAAAATGAGCTTCAATGGTCGAAAGACGGTTCTTCCATCTTCTTCTTACAAGGCGACAAAAGCTCTGTCATCGCTAAGCTTGCTATAGCTGATGGTAAAGTATCCAAAGTATTGGAAGATAAAGTAGATTACAAGGCAAACCTTGAAGTATCTGCAGACGGCACTAAATTCGCTTTCTACGTCTTCAAGCAGCCGAAAGTAACGGCAGATAGCAGCAAAGATGTTGAGCTTGATGATGTTGCTATTGATGCAACAGGAACTGAGCCGCAAATCTACTTCTATAATTCTACAGTTGGCGATAATAAACCTGTACAGCTTACAAAAGAAGCTACGGATAAAGTTTTCCTTAAGCTGGCAGCAGACGGCTCCAAAGTAAGCTATGTTAGCGTAAGTTCAGACGAAGCAAGCGTTGGTCAGCTCGTAACGGTGGACAATACAGGCAAAGCAAGCACGCCTCTCTTCGCTGACAAAGACGTTTACCAATTAGTTCAAGGCGGAAGCAAGCTCTATCTGCTTACAGCTGACGGAAACAGCACTAACGCAATCTACGAGATTGACAGTGCTACAGGTACGAACAAACTTGTGCAAACCGTATCGGACAGCGCAACAGAATTAGTCGTATCGGACAGCTCCGATTTCGCAGCACTTATTGATGGTCAATTGGCAGTATCCGTTCAAGGCAAATGGAAAAACATCACAAACTAATTAATGGAGGTCATTCCTAATGAAATGGTTTAAACAATTAACAATCGCAGCGCTTATCGCTGTTATCGGCTTCAGTTCCGTTCCTGCATCAACACCTACGGCTACCGCAGCTAGCAAGCTTAGCGGCAAAATTGTCATCAACGGCTCCTCTGCTCTTCTGCCGTTGACACTTCAAGCATCAAGCGAGTTCAAAAAATTGAATCCAAAAGTAAAAATCTCAGCTTCCGCAGCTGGATCGATTACTGGACCGCAAGCTGTACGCAAAGGCATCGCAGACATCGGAGCAGTTGACTGGGATGCATCCAAAGATGTTCCAGGCTTCAAAAAATTCGAAGGCCAAGTTGCACATAAAGTAGCTATCATTCCTTTCGCAGCTGTTGTTAACAAAAACGTAACTGCAACAAACCTAACGACTAAAGACTTGCAAGGCATCTTCTCCGGTAAAATCAAAAACTGGAAAGAAGTTGGCGGCAAGGATGCTGATATCATCGTTGTAAACCGTACTTTCGGTTCCGGTACTCGTGTTAACTTCCAAGACAAAGCACTTGATGGAACAGATTTCATGAGCAAAGGCGACAACTACAAAGAAGTAAAAACAAGCGGCGACATGAAGTCCGCAATTGAAACAACACCAAACGCTATTGGTTACATGGACCTTGCTTATGTAACAGACAAAATGACTGCTGTAAAAATCAACAACATCGAACCAACTGAAGCTAACGTTATTAACGGGAAATACAATGTATGGGGCTATGGCTACTATATGACAAAAGGCGAGCCAACTGGCGCTACAAAGGAATTTATTAAATACGTACAAAGCACAAAATTCCAAAATGGTTCGCTTAAAAAGCTTAAATTCATTCCGATCTCAGCTATTAAATAGTTAAAAACAAGAGGAGCGGTCGGCTTGCGCACAAGAGCGCTTAAGTCGATCGTTCTTTTCTTTAACCGCATGAATCGTTATCCCCATTTATATTTTATTGCGAAACAGCTTAGCTGCTCCAGAAACAGCTAGGGCGGGTTTCGCACAGAGGAGCCTATAATTTATGTTGGAGTCCACTCATGCTGCAAGGCAGCCGCGTCTCTCTTCTGAGCTCGGCAGCGCGATCTTGACTGGCAGCAGCAAGCCGTTTGACCGGAGATCGCGCTTGTTTTTCACGAATCGTATGTTTCGTTACTTGTGCATAGCAGCAGCCGGTTTTGTTTGCCTCATCCTCTTACTCATTTTGCTGCTTATGTTCCGTACCGGCGTTTTGACATTCGGCAACATCTCACTAGCAGATTTTTTCTTTTCCACGGAATGGAATCCCGAAAATGAGCAATACGGCGCGCTTATTTTCATATTCGGCACCTTTGCCCTAACCGCTTTGACGCTATTAATCTGCGTCCCTATTTCCTTAATCATTGCAGTATTTCTGTCTGTCTTTGTACCGCCGTGGCTTAAAAACATGCTGCGTCCGGTTCTTGACCTGCTCGTCGGAATTCCGTCCGTCGTTTATGGCTATTTGGGGTTGACCGTGCTTATTCCTCTGATTCGAAATGTTACCGGAAGCGGAATGGGCGACGGCCTGCTTGCGGCAGCGCTTGTGCTTACAATTATGGTTCTACCTACTGTAAGCCGTATAAGTGATGACGCGATTAGCGCTGTACCAGCTAAATTCAGCGACGCTTCCTATGCGTTAGGCGCTACTCGTTTCCAAACCGTATGGAGAGTATTGCTTCCTTCGGCCAAAAGCGGAATCATGTATGCCGTCATTCTCGGTATGGCGCGTGCTGTCGGCGAGACGATGGCTGTCGTTATGGTTATTGGCAATACGCCTCAACTGGCAGACAGCTTGCTCAAGCCTACCTCCGTTCTTACGAGCAACATCGTTATGCAAATTTCGAATGTTCCTTTTGATTCCACTTGGAACTATGCGCTCTACTTAATGGGCTTCTTGCTCCTCGTTATTTCGCTGCTTATGATCGTTGCCATTCGCTGGCTTCAAAGAAAGGGGTCGCAAGTATGAAACAAGCTTTAGATATGAACCCATTAGCAAACCCCTTTAGCAGCAAAAAAGGACTTAACCGCTTTAAAGACCGTCTGTTTACAGGTGTTGTTTGGTCGTTAGGCATTTTAATCATCGCTTTTATATTTGGCCTTCTTTTTCTAATTCTGCAGGACGGTCTTCCAAAAATAACATGGGATTTCATATTCGGCTTGCCGAGCGAAATTGAAGAAGGCGGCGGTATCGGCCCTACTCTTCTTAACTCCTTCTACATCTTATTTATCTCTTTGCTCATCTCTATTCCGCTCGGAATGGCAGCTGGCATTTATTTGGCCGAATTTGCGCCTGACAATAAGCTAATCGGCTTCGTACGCATTTGCGTGGAAGGACTCGCTTCCGTGCCGTCTATCATTTTCGGCTTATTCGGTATCGCTCTATTCGTTGAATATTTCGAGATTGGCTTGACCATCCTTGGCGGTGCAGTCAGTCTAGCTTTTCTTAACTTGCCTGTACTAACCCGCGTAACAGAGGAGTCCATTCGCGCTGTACCGAAAGAGCTGAAGAGCGCTTCCTTTGCACTTGGCGGCACGCACTTGCAGACTATTACTCGTGCACTTATTCCGGCTGCGCTTAACGGTATCATTACAGGGATCTGCCTAGTTGCTGGTCGCGCATTCGGCGAAAGCGCCGTAATCATCCTAACTGCTGGAGTTACGACATCCGGTGAAATGTGGGATTTCAGTCTCTTCTCGCCAGGTGCTACACTTGCCGTTCATCTGTGGTATGTACAATCCGAAGCCATCGTTGGCGACGCTCAGGAGATTGCTCAAAAAGCGGCAGCCGTGCTCATATTCGTTGTCCTGCTGATCAACTTAGTGTTCCGTATCCCGCTTTGGCTGAATTCCCGCCGTATGAAACGCTCTTAGAAAACTAAGCGACTCAAGCTAAAACGCCTTCGGCGTCCTTTGGAAGCTGAAGCAGCTTTGACGGAGAAATATAAGCCTTCTATAAATATCAAACTTATAAATTCTTATATTTAAACAAATAAGTGATCGAGCCACTCCAGTCTTAGCCCTCCCCCGGCCTAGGCTGGAGTTTCTTATTTGGAAAATTACTGTAAAAAAGGTTACTATCCGCAAAGCCATACGCTATAATTAATGAGTATGCACATGACTAGACATAAGGCGGTGCTGCCACAATGGCGAACTTACCTAAGCTTACTATTGCAAAATCAAATCTTGAAAGATGGCATGATAGAATATCGGTTCTACTCCTGCTCTCGTCCGTCATCTATTTGATTGTAAAATGGCCTGATCTTCCGCAAACGATTGCCATTCACTTTAACGGGAGCGGCGAGGCTGACGGATGGGGAAGCAAAGCAGCACTCGTCATTTTACCGATAATCTCATTCCTATTATTTGCTGGGCTTGCGCTTTTACGCAAAATCCCTCATCAATTCAATTACATGACCACGATTACGGAGCAAAATGCCCCTTACCAATACAAGAGCTCCATCCACCTGCTAAGCTGGGTCAAGCTTGAAATTGTAGCATTATTCACTTATGTGCAATGGGCTGCCATTCAAGTAGCTTCCGGAGGCGTCTCTTCGCTTGGCGTATGGCTGCTTCCTGTGATCCTCGTCATTCTTATTGGTACGATTGTCTTTTATGTAATGAAATCAAAAAAATAAACCTGCTGCGGCGTTCTACCATATTGTAGTTTCCATCTGGATAACTTTTTCTGATAGAATGAATAACACAGGCTATCTATCGGAGGTTAAGATTTTGGACTACATTATATTGGATATTGAATTTAACGGACGAAAATTTGCAAGCGAATTACCTATGGAGGTTATTGAAATTGGCGCGGTTCGTCTCAATAGTTCACTTGAACAGGTAGATGAATTTTCCGCATTGATCAAACCGATTTATTTCTCCAAGCTGAACAGCTTCATTAAGAAAAAAACAGGCATTCCACAGGAAGACATCGACGTAGCAAGCCGTTTTCCGAAAGTAATAGGGGATTTCACCGCATGGCTCAAAAAAAGCGACTCCTTCCTGCTGTTCACTTGGGGCGGCGAGGATTTGAAGAGAATCGTCTATGATACGCGCATGCATAAGCTCGATGACAGCTTCTGGATGGCTGCCGATTATTTCGACCTCTTGAAGGGTTACATTCGCTATAAGAACGTAACGAACGATGTCAGCGTCGAAGCTGCGCTCATTGATCTTGAAATCACAGCTGAAGGCTCAGCGCACCGGGCACTCGACGATGCTCGTATGACAGCTGAGGTATTCCGCAAAATTTTTGGCGAGCTGGATTTCGAGCTTAAGCAGCAGTTCAAGGATATGTACACGAATGCAAAGGAACGCAGAATGGTTAAAAACGCGATTCGCTCTATGAACGCGCAAAAGATCGTTCCACAATGGGAAGTTTTCGCGGAACGTTATTTAGCAGGCAAAGCCTCATTCGAGGATGTAAGAAAAGTGACGGAGCTTCAGCAGTATTTTGACGCAGAACTCGAGAAGGCTGGGAAAACTTCAGCTGGACAAGCCGGATAGCCGCAAGAGCTGTTATGTTTGATCATAAATATAATAAAGCCCCCTGATCCTTCCATCGCAGATGCTGCAATTGGACTCAGGGGGTTTATAAGTATGGGAGAAATTACAACGATGAACCGCAGCACCAAGTCTTTAGCCACTTATGAATTGTTATATATCATTGGTATTATCGCTATATCCTTTTCTTCCATTTTCGTTCGTTGGTCAAATGCTGACGTTGCCGTCATCGCCATGTACAGGCTTTATCTAACTAACCTGATCATGCTGCCGCTCGTCTTTAAATACCGCACGGAAATGTTCCAGCTCAGTGCCAAGCAGTGGAGGCTGCTCACCCTCTCCGGCGTCATGCTCGGGCTGCACTTCTTATTATGGATGGCTTCTCTGCGGCTGACCACGGTCGCAAGCTCTACCGTTATTTTGACATTGGAGCCTGTTATGGTTATGCTCGGCTCCTACTGGCTGTTCCATATTAAAGCAAATCGCATGATGCTGTGGGGGATGGGGATCGCGCTGATCGGCTCCATCGTTATTGCATCGGGAGACTTTTCCCTCTCAAGGGATGCGTTGATCGGCGACGTTCTGTCCTTTCTAGGTGCAGCTGCTGTTGCTGTTCATATGATGATCGGCAAGGAATTGCGTAAGGATATGAGTGCATTTACTTATAATTTCTGGGTATTCGCGCTTGCTGCGACTTCACTCGCCGTCTACAATCTCGTTCGCGGCAATTCCTTTACAGGCTACAGTCCGCAGGAATGGGGCATTTTCTTGCTGCTCGCGATCGTACCGACGCTGTTCGGGCATTACTTGTTCAATTGGCTGCTGAAGCATATGAGCGCAGCAGCCGTATCCATGGCTGTTCTTGGTGAACCCGTCATCGCCTCCTTGCTCGCTTGGGCTCTGTTAAAGGAAGCATTGACAGCTTATCAAATGGCAGCCGGCGTACTTATCTTGTTCGGCGTGTGGCTATTCATACGTCATGGCAAGGAGTAGAAGCTAAGAGCTGCAGCAATTATCGAATTTTAAAAATAGATTAGATCCTCATAATACAAACAACGGCAGATCTGGACGAGAAAATAAGTCCTGACTGCCGCTGTTTTATTAGGCTGTAGTGCTCCGTTAACTTAACCATAAGAAAGCTTGCTTCCAAAGCCAAACAGCTCCTTTTTCAGCTCAACTATCCTGCCCTTCTTTCTGAACAATCCCCTACAAATGCATGGTAATTGCACTATAAATCAATAATAATCCCATGAATATATTGAACTTTTTCTCATGTGCAGCGAGAAACTTTTGAAATAATGCACCAAAAACAGCCCAGCAGGATGTGGCTACCAGTCCTACAAAGGCAAGGAACATCGAAAACAATAATAAGCTTATATTTGATTTGTAAAATGGCATGATGAACGTCGAAATCGCTGTAATCCCGTATAATATCACCTTAAAATTAACGAACTGCAGCAGCATGCCCGATAAGAATGAATTCAGCTTCCCATGATCATGATTATCTCCATCACTACGGCGTGGTTTACTCTTCATTATTTTAAATGCAAGATAAGTCATATACAGGCTTCCTAAGATATTCATGACAAATTTCATTTTAGGAACGAAGCTATATAATAGCAGATTGAAATAACAACATAAGAGCATTAATAGTAAGAAACCAGTTGCTACACCAAACAGAAAACGAATAGACTTCTTCATTCCATATCGGCTCGCATTAGACATCGCCATGATGTTATTTGGCCCTGGCGTAAATGTATTCACAATAACATAAATCAAAAAAGGAGCTAAAGCCATGATTTAAATCCGCCTCTCGTGTGCTATACTTGAACAAGATGTACTCTTTAACGCATGTACGTTATGATTATACATTATGGACGCTATATCGCACAATCGAGGAGGCTAATTATTTTGGAAGACATCAATTATGTACTTGCCAATAACCTAAAACACCTGCGGGAGCTACAAAAACTTAGTCTTGATAAGGTAGCAGAAATGACAGGGGTCAGCAAAACGATGTTAGGACAAATCGAACGCGGCGAATCCAACCCTACTATTGGAACCGTTTGGAAAATAGCTAATGGTTTAAAAGTTTCATTCACTTCCCTCATTAACGAGCCGCAATCCGATACAGTCATCGTTCGCAAAAATGAAATACAAACTCTAACAGAAGATAACGGTAGATTTCTGCTTTATCCGTTTTTCCCCTTTGAAGAAGGCAGACGATTTGAAATGTATTCCGTTGATATGGAAATAGGCGCTTATTTGAGCTCTGAATCACATAGAGAAGGTACACAGGAGTTTTTAACCGTGTTTAATGGCGAGCTTACCGTTCGTGTAAATAATGAAGAATATACAGTGAAAACGGGCGATTCCATACGTTTTACAGCAGACACGCCCCATGTCTATCACAATTCAGGTGATTGTATTGTGAAAATCAGTATGGTCATTTATTATCCGTCTTAACAAAAGGCTGTTCCAAAAGTAGAATACTTTACTTTTGGAACAGCCTCTTTTGTTATAATCAACTATTGGTTGCTGAAAGGAAATTGCCAAATCATTGTAGTAAGTCGTTTTCATCGGTTGGTCATTTTATAAAAAAAACATTATTTTTCCATAAGGAAAATCAATTTGCTGCCCCAGCTTCTTCCTGTTACGGTTGAATAGTACAGTAAATTCATAGGTTTTATTGCTCTTATTTTAATTAGGGAGGTTATCATATGCTGCTTTCCAAAATATTGCCGAAGACTGCTCAGATGCACCCAACAAAAAATGCAATGAGGGATAAGAATGGAACCCTTACTTATGATCAGTTATTTAATAAGGTTAACCGTGTCGCTCAAGGATTTCATGATCTTGCAATCAAGCCAGGTGATCGAATTGCACTAATTAGTTCCCCATCACCGTACCTCGCTATTGCCGAACTTGCTGCGGTTGCCATTGGCGCCATTCCTGTAACGATTTTTCCCGGGTTAGCCGCAAATGAAATAAAAAATATTGTACAAGATGCTGCTCCCACTGCGCTCGTCTACAGCTCCGAACAATCTCAGCTATTAGAATCCTTATCTTCACTGCCAATTGCGCATTTCATTTCATGCACCTTAGATCAGTCCCCCCTATCATTGCAATCTTTTATGGTTCATTGTCCCGCTCTCGTGGATTGGCATGAAGCTGAACCAGATGATGTGGCGCTTATTATTTATACAGGCGGTACGACGGGACGATCCAAAGGCGTCATGCATTCTCATCGCCATATTCGCAATTGGTCCTTTATGAACCTTGAGAGGGGCGGCGGGCATAACACCTCTAAAAAATCGATCGTGATGAATCAAGCCCATTTAACCGGCCAGTTTGTTTTGTGGACGACCTTATTTGAAGGCGGCTGCCTTATTTATCCGAATGAGTATCCCGTTCGAGCTGAAGAAATCGTAGATATCATAGAACGAGAGCAAATTAGGTTTTTGGGTACTGTGGGGCTATTATTTCGAGATATTGTCCTTATGGAAAATATCAAATCCCGCAGCCTGCAATCTATCGAAGGCATCTCTTGCGGCGGCGCTCCCATCAGCGAAAATGTATTTCATCAAGCGTTAACTATTTTTCCGAATGCACAAATTACCGAAGTCTATTCCCAAACAGAAAGCGGACAATTTATTAGTTTTTTAAACATAAACCAATGTTTCCATGAAGGAAAGCTAAATCGATTAGTATCCGTTGGCAATCCAGCCAATTTGCCATATTGGGGGCAACAAGCATTTCAAATTCGTATTATTAACGAGCATGGCCAAGATGTTAAACAAGGAGAAACTGGCGAAATTATATGCAAAGGAGAGCAAATCATGCTTGGCTACTGGAATAATCCAGTGGAAACAAACCATGCCCTGCAGGACGGGTGGCTCTATACGGGTGACTTAGGCAGGTTTGATGAGGACGGTTATTTGTATCTCATGGATCGAAAGAAAGATATTATTATTATTGACGGTGCAAATGTTTACTGCTCAGAAGTAGAGGAGGCACTTAGCAAGCATCCGTCAATTCGTGAGGTTGCTGTAGTTGGAACGCCCTTATTAGTGGATGGCGAAGAAGTAACTGCGGTGGTGTCCCTTAAGGGCGATGCAGAGCTGACTTTAACTGATCTAAAAATATTTTGCCATGAGCAGATTGCTCCATTTAAAATTCCAACGCGATTGGAAATCGTTGCTTCTCTCCCAAGAACCTCTGTCGGGAAGCTGAACAAGGCGGAGCTGAAGAAACCGTATTGGCTCGGCAGAACACGTATGATCAATTAATGCTTATCTCATTAATTATTTTGGATGCTTAACGTGGTGAAAGCCCTTCAATTCGGTATTTTTTCTCCCAATCCGCATATTCACTCGATTCGATCCTAATGATTTTTGTTTGGGAATGATCAATAAATTCATATTCAGATTGCTCATTAGATTTTTTCAGAGCCAGATGTTCTTTCATAAACGCTGCGGCTTCTTCATCAACGACCAAGCCGTCCATTTCATCCTCAGATACGATCCTTAATGGCACTTCATGTTCAATTCGAATAGGCTTTTCTTTTTCTCTATAGGTGATAGCAACAATGATAGTCTTCTCTCCGCATGTTACTGGGCTTGTCGTAAATAGTTCAACGAACATGTTATTTATTATCATCGGATTGGATACGACGATCTCCTGAATATCCGTCTCCTCATATCCACTCAAATTGTGCAGCCGATGAATGCCGCTTGGCAGCGTAAGCTGCACACGAACATCATCCGTATTACTAATTGGAGAAAGCTGAAGCCATAGATGGTTCATGCCCTCTTCATTTTCCATAACGGATTTTGTGAATCTTGTTTTGATCATCACTTCACTTCTCCCTTCAGCATTTGAGAGATCGTCTCTACCATTTTCACTCGGAGTTCCGCCGATATACGTGGACTTATCGAAAGAATGACGTCTTCATTAATGACATGGGTATCGTTGGTTAGCATTTTTTTGGAGCGATACAGCTGAAGATTCTCGCCTATTTTGGAAATCTCATCTATAGAGACCTCCTTCAGCTTTTCTTGGATAGCAGCCAGCGTTTCTCCGCTATGGACTAACGTGAGAATCGCACGAAAGTAACTAACATGGTTGCTCGTATAAACTCTTTTGTTCCCCACAAGCTCTAACGGGGGAACGATCCCGATCTGGGTATAATACCTAACGGTTCTCAAATTCATCTCAGGATCTTCCTGCTGGAGAATCTCCGCAACTTGTTTCGCTGTGAATGTGTCCATCGTTTCACCTCTTTTCTCAATATTGACAACCAACCATTTACAGTTCGCTGTATTAGTTACAGTATACTGTAACTATAGTCATGATGTAAAGATATTGATTGCTCTACTCGGCAATACAACAACGCAAAAAAAGCCGGGTCTCCAGAAGGAGAAACCCGGCTTTTGTCTGTTTCAGCAACTACATCATGTTAGACATAATGATTTGCTATCTTTCTAAACCTTACATTGAAGAAATGCTTATTTCCCTAAAAGCTTATAGATGACCTGTGCACTTTCTGCACGTGTCATTTTCCCCTTAGGCACAAATGTTTCGTTTGCTCTGCCTTGAATCAGCCCTAGCTTAGCAGCCGCCGCAACCGATGCTTCCGCCCATTTGCTAATTTGGCTGCGGTCTGTGAATGTTGTTTCCTCTGCCGCCGAAGCTGCAGCCGCTCCCTTTCTAACCTCATACGCTCGCATGATCATGACAGCCATTTCCTCGCGGCTTATCGTTTCATTTGGCGCAAACGCCGAAGTACTGCGGCCTTTTATAATGCCCAGCTTGCTCGCTGTCGCCACATAAGCGGAATACCATTTGCCCGCTTCTACATCGCTATAGCTTGCCGTGCCTTCTACTTTCACTCCAAGAGCACGGATAAGCATAGCTGCAAATTCTGCTCTCGTTACGTTAGCTTGCGGTGCAAATTGCTTCTCATTAATGCCCGAAACAATGTGCTTCGCAGCCAGTGATTTAATCGCTGCGTTAGCCCAGTGACTCGCTGGCACATCCGTAAATGATTTATCATACTCAAGAACCGCATATTTGCTGAAATGGAATACCTCCGCCGTAATCATCTCGCCCTTAAGCGTGCCACCGATGTATTCCAGCTTGCCAGCATCACTCACATAATAGATACCAATGATGTCTTGGTTTGCGTTCGGGTTGAGCTGGAAGCTGAGTAGGATCGGCTTCGCAAACTTCGTAATCGGAATCACTTTTCCAGCCTTCGTTACGATGCTTAAGTTGAAATCATAAACCAGAGATCCCGCTTTCAGCTTAACTTGAACATCCTGGGTTCGACCAACCAAAGCGTCCGCATCTGCTGTCTTCAACGGTTTTGCCTCAAATATGATACGAGCCCCATCCGCTTCACTCACAGACACAAGTCCTTTAATAGAAGCCAATAGTTCATTTGACAGCGTCATTGTAATGCCAGCTGCCTTCAGCTCCAAGCTATTGCCTGCCAGCACTGCTGCTGCATCAAGCGGCAATTGTACCGAATGTTTTCCATCGGTTATTTGCACCGAAACTTTACCATCCTTGCCGCTGCGCAAGGTGTCATTATCAATCACTTGGACGTCTGCTGGCTGAGGTGTACTCGGCGTCGTAGGTGTTGGAACATTATCCGCAACCTCACTCAAAATAACCGTTCCGCCTTCGTTTCTCCCCGGCACTTCAACCGTCACCTGTCCATTATCCTTCACCGTATAAAGTGTTCCACTGTACTCATCCTTTGCCTTAGCTCCAGCTGCGAAAGGAACTTCCAGCGTAACCTGCTTGCTCTCCACGGCTGTGTTAATGATCGTTACAATATTTACGCCGTTAAATTGTTTATTAAATGCTAAATAGGCTAGTGTATCCGATCCAGCAAGCTTGGTGCGCAAGCCTTTGGAATAAACCTTCGAGAACTTCGCCCGAATATTGAGCAGCTTCTCGTAATGATCATGCAGCGCTTGTTCTGCTGTCAACTGATCCCATGGCATATCTGAACGGTTTTCGCTTAACAAGCCTGCTTTCAAGTCACGAGCATTAGGGCCTGAGCGGCCAAGCTCCTCGCCGTAATAAATGACGGGCTGGCCTTTCGCCGTGATTTGAAGAGCTGCTGCGATTTTCAGCTTGCCTTTGTCTCCTTTCACAAACTCAGACAGGAATCCATCCTCATCGTGGCTGCTTAGGAACTGCCCCATCATTGCTGTGTTATCCAACTTCGTTTCCCGGTCTGCCAGATAAGCATCGACAGCATCAATCTTCCCATCTGTAAAATCTTTGGCTCTGTCATTAAAGCTAAAATCGAGCAAGCTGTCCATTTGGCCGCTGCGCAGCATGCCGCCGTCACCGTCGATTGAAGCGCCAAAATTTTCACCGATCAGCTTGAAGCTTGGATCGATAGTCGTCAACGCATTTTTGAACGCTTTCCACGTTGTACTCTCTACATGCTTCACTGTATCCACGCGGAAGAAATCAATCGTATCGCCGCGATCCGTTCTAGCACGCTCGAGCCAGCCTGCTTGCCTTTCAATTATTTTCTCACGAACGGCTGGGTCCTCTGTCTTGAAGTCCGGCAAACCATCCAGTTCTCCTTCAATTGGATTGGTGCTGGCTTGAACGCCATTTGTTCTGAGCATCCCTTCAAAGCGAGCTTTGTCCTCCGGCGTAATGCCTGGACGGTTATCCTCAGCTTTTAAGCCGTAGCCGGTATGGTTAAGCACCACGTCGACCATAATCTTGATGCCCTTGTCGTGAGCTTTGTTAATTAGTTCCTTAAACGTATCCATATCACCAAGATGCTCATCAAGCTTCGTGAAATCTTTTGCCCAGTAGCCATGATAGCCGTACTGCTTGGTGTTAAAATCTACGCCTTTGTTGAAATCGATATTATCGACAATCGGAGTGATCCACAGCGTATTAATGCCCAGCTCCTGCAAATAATCCAGCTTGTCGATCATGCCTTGGAAATCGCCGCCGTGATAAGCTTCAAGGTGATCTTTATCTACATCTGCATTATTGCTCGAATCCCCATCCGCAAACCGATCAGTTAGCGCGAAATAGATACGTGCCTCATCCCAATCAAAGTCGAGATTGCCAGCAAAGGTTCTTGCTTTTACCGTTATTGTGGCTGTATGGGTGTGCTTGTTGCCGTACTCATCATACAGTGTAATCGGTATTTCCTTGATTCCTGCAGTCACGGTATCCTTTACGGCAATCGTTTGAGCGAGCAGCTTCGTATCGAAATACACCTTCGCTGGTCCTCCTACTGCCGTTAAGTCCATAAAACCTTCTGTAAACGCCACCTCTTCCGAAGCTGAAGTCTGTACCTTGAGCACCGCACCTTCATTATAGGAAATCGCGGTTGGATTAAAGGATGATGTCACCGTCACAGCAGGCGTTCGATAAGTAAATACTGATTTTTCATTCATTGTATTTGTAGGATCGTTGATTTCATATGCTTCTTCACCCTTCTGCTTTACAACGAAGCTATACTCATATGCCCCTACTTCTAAATTAGCAAGCGTGTAAGTAAACAGCTCCTTCGCAGAATCATAGATCATATCATATTCCTTGCCGCCTACCTTCACCTTAACTCCGGTTAGATTACTCGAACGTCCGTTTTTGAATAAGTAATCATCCCGATAGAGGAAGGTAATGCCTCCATCCTTAAGAACAGGTCCCTTTATAGTTGGTAATATATCCAGCTGATTAACCATACTCGTTATATTTACCTTCGTAAAAACGGTACCCGGCGAGATCGGAATAAAGCGATCATCTGGAATATCCTGCTTCGCAGTGTCCCAATCCGTTCCTTTACGGAGCACAAATCCTAAATTAACTGTTTCAGGTGAAAGCTCCACCATCGCAGTGGCAACGCCATTCTGGGTTTTCCCAAAATTGATTTGGTCCTTTTGCAGATCATTGTTCCAAACCCACATATTCCAATCGCCATATTTCTTGTCAGGACGAATGTAATTGATTTGGACAAAACGCTTCGTCATATCGGTTGATGCTTCTACTACTGCGCTTGTAGATATTCCGTTATATTTGGCTGTAATCGTTGCTTTGCCCGCACCGACCGCCTTTACAACGCCGTTTGGTCTCACGATAGCAATTCTCGGCTTATCCGAAGAATAAACAACGCCGCTCGTTACTTTTTTCTTGGTGCCGTCGCTGTATTTGGCATACACTACTGTTTGGTGCGTCGTTCCTATCTCAAGTGGATAACTCACATTGTCCAGCACTAGCTCCTTAAGATCAGGCGCTGCCGCTTCCATCTTAATAATGACTGCGGTCAACGGCTCAAGCGTAATCGAGCTCGCCGTCAGCTCAAAGCCGGACGGCACAGAAACCGCTGAAATCCCCGCTTCATCATTATCTACAAGCACTGTGCCTGCAGTTAAATCCTCTGATAACGTAAGCGTTCTTGCTGTACGATCAGCATTCATAAATACATAATAATTGCCGGTGCCATCTGTTGCTTTATTTTTGTAGCCGATCACAAGATCGTTATCTTTCATTTCCTTCGCAGGAATGAGCGTTACATTGGAATCAACTAGGTCCTTTTCGCCTAAACGGAAGGCATCCGTATGTTTCCGAAGTTCAATTAATCCTGATGTGTACTCCTTCGTTACATGATTGACTGGATATTGCTCAGCATTCGTCGCCTTCTGCCAGTCAAATTTATTGATTGCATCGGAGGAATCATAGGAATCATGAATGAAATAACCAAATGAGGTTCCAGCTGCATCTTTCAGCTCGTGGTATTTCTGCTCCGGCACTCCTGCCCCAAGCCACTGCTTCGTTCTGCCATATTCTTGACCAGCATGAAGGAAAGCCGTACCTTGAGAGGTTAGAATGAGCAAATTGCCAAGACGTATCCGTTTATGAATTTCCAGATCATTAGCCGCTATAGCCGGATCTTTCTTAATCGACTGGGCAATAACATCATACAGCGGCAAGTTGTCATGAGCTTCAATATACTGAACCATGTCACCCGGGTCATCAGCAGGCGTGTTGCTTGGCTGCCCCTTGATATTATTCAGGATCGTAGCCACGCTTCTTGCTCCACCTGTTATAAATCTTGGTTCGCCCTCCGAGCCGAAACCGGATTTTAATTCATTACGAATCTCATCGGAGAAAACGCCTACGCTGTCTGTTTTATCCATCCATTTTTGGTCTGCGCCTTTGCCCTTCAAAGCAGGATCAGAAGCATCGCCCCCGAACGTTACCCAGCCTTCACCGATAAACAAGGCATTCGGATTAATACTCGCTGCTGCATCGTAAGCATTCTGTACGGAATCATACGTAGCGTCGCCCATCATATCCCAGCGCATGCCGTCGATTTTGTATTCATCAAACCAGTACTTAACCGAATCAACCATTAGCTTCTCCGCCATTTTGTGAGAGGTAGCAAGGTTGTTGCCGAATCCGCCGATATTGTTGCCATTTGCATCTTGGAATGCGTAATAATTAGGTACGATATCGTTTAAGAAGCTTGCTTTGGCCATATGGGTGTAGACGACATCAAGAACGACTCCCATACCTTCATCATGAATCGCATCAATGAGTCCTTTTAATTCCTTTACTCTCAGCTCGGGATCTGCCGCATCCTCCGAATAAGCGCCATCCGGCGAGAAGTAGCTATGCGGATCATACCCCCAGTTGTATTCGTTGTTTTGTGCAGAGTATTCCAGTTCTCTTGTTCCCATCTGAGCTTCGTCGCCATAATACCAAGCCATAACTGGAAGCAGCTGAATATGCGTAACGCCTAATGATTTAATATAAGACAGCTTATCCTTGAACGCGTTATAAGAGCCCCATCTCGCATTAAAATCATCAGCTACGGATGGATCGGACGTAAAGTCTCTAATATGCGCCTCCCAAATAATCGCGTCCTCTCGTTTCTCATAGCCGTCAATTTTGGCAAAATCATAGTCTGCGGCAGGATTAGTTGCACCTAGATCAACGATTGCCGCTTTGCCAACTGCATCGCCATCTGGACCGGTTTCACCTTTCGTATTCACTCTAAACTCCGCCATCGATTTCGCGTACGGGTCGAGTACTTGTTTCGTAACCCCATCATTCGTCACTTCATATTGATAAAAATACCCCTTCAGATCGGTTATGCCTTGACCTGTAAGATCAGTTGGCGCGATAGCTGCCGTCCAAACGCCTTTGTCGCCTTTCGTCAAACTGGCACTGCCAACTAGCTTAGTGGAATCGGCTTTATCATAGACATTTGCTACGACTGAGCTTGCTTTTGGCGCCCATAGCTTCAGAACCACGCTGCCAGAATGATAGCTCGCCCCAAGATCATTACCTTCGTAGTTGTAAAGCTCATCAAGCATTCTCCAGCCTGAAGTCGCGGATACGGTTTTACCTTGGTAAGTTACGTTCAGCGGCGTTTGATCCAGCTGAATGTTTGCCGAGACCATTGCTGTTTTTTTATCAGCGTTTAACACCACTTGATTAATCGATACAGCTGTACCGTTCTTATCCGTAATTGTAATGGCATTCTTCAATTCCTCTGCTGCGAGACCGTCGGTCATCGTGAATCCGAGAAGGAGCTTACTTTCGGATAAAATCTCTGCGGACTCAAGGGCTGTAGGCAGTTCCCAGTAAGGGGACACGTATACATTATTATCTCCCTTCTTGATCCAGAGCTGATTGTAACGATCTACAAGACTGAAGGAGCGATTGCCACCGTCCTTATCCGCATCGCCCAAGGTGCGATTAACGACAATAAAACTAATTTTTTTTGCGTTCTCTTGAAGCGGAATATCGACATAGCTGCCATAACGGTCGACCTGTTCCTCTGTAAAAGCGGATGCGCCCGTTGGCCAGTCTGTTGAAGGAGTCGCCACCTGATCCCACAGCCATAAACCGTAAGCACTCTGTTTTTTGTCGTCTCTCACATAGTGAATACGAACGGTATTAGCTGGGAGCTCTACCGGCTCGAAATAAGATACTTTATCGGCGTTCTCCTTAATCCAAATTTCATTTACTGCAGGGGAGCTTATGGATACCGTTTTATCGCCGCCATCCTTAGCTCCATCTAATCGATTAACAATAAGGAAGCCCACTTTTTTGGCATTCGCAGCTAGTGGAATATCAACATAGGCACCATAGCTGTCTCTCTTATCTGCTGGAAACGCTATTGCGCCAAGCGGCCAGCCCGTTGAAGGAGCGGCAACCTGATCCCATGTCCATATTCCTTGATTCTCATAAAGAGCATCTGCCCGATTGTAATGAATGCGCAGATGGTTAGCCGGAATCGGATCGAGGTTCGGGTCAACCGGATCTGGACTCGGACTCGGGTCAACTGGTGCTTTGAAATCTGCTGATACTACTTCTGTATTCGCGTTATATTTAAACGTTACTGGAAGATCGGCAGGAAGACTAAGCAATTGATCATCCTTTGGATACGTCTGGTCATCCCAAGTCGATCCAAGCACGATTTTGAATTTGTAATCCCCTTTGGGTACATCTTTCGTTATCGTGTAGACGCCATCCAGATCGGTATCAGTCAAAATAGATAGCGCCGATTCTGGTGCCCAGTTACTTGGTTCCCCTAGCGGAACCTGCAGTGTCCCAACAATCCGAGGCAGCTTGTCGCTGGCTACCTGGGTGTAATAGGTAGAATCCGCAATTTTATGTGTATCGTGGTTATAATAAAAAGTCACTTCTTTCTCTTCGGAGAGTGTCAGCTTAATATTGCCGCCGCTATCCACACCGCTTGGATTCGTGTAATTGCCAAAGCCATAGCTTTCCAACCAGCCTCCATTTAGAGCTACTTTATATTCATATGTGCCTGCTGGCAGCGTAGCCTTAAACGTATAATAACCGCTGCCGCTCTCGCTCATCTTGGTTACCTCGGCTTTGGGGTCCCAATTCTCGCTGTTACCGAGCCCCTTCTGCAAGTCGCCGACAAGAACAACCTGAGTTGGCGCCGCGGCGTTCGTATGTAGCGGTATTGCGCCCACTATCGACCAGATCATAGCTGCAATAAGCATGATAGACATCATTTTCTTTCGTTTTAAAGCAAAGCCCATTTGGATGAACCTCCTCAAATTATGATCATTGCACCTTTCAATCATCAACTCGCACCGTTCCGTCTACACCAAAGTTCGTTAACACAACACCCCCTGACTTCTGTCTAAACAGCTATAGATTTTATGCAAGCGTTTGCACAAATAACATAATTAATGCAAACTTTTTAACCGCATCTTCTACAACAGCTATTCCAGTCATAAAAGTGCAATGAAAGCGTTTGCTGATTCCCATATTAATACTCAAAATAAAGCGCTGTCAATTGTTTTTCTCACCTTTTACCTATTTCGACACGTAAATTCACCTTTTTCTCTTGAAATGACAACGTTTGCACAAAATGTTGCACAACCTTCTTTTCTCATCCCCTCTCTCTATGCAGCACTTTGTTCCGTGCCATTTATGGCATACATAGGGATTTTCCTATACAATTCATAGTAATAAACTTTTAAAAAAGCGGTGACCCTATGTTTAAACTATTGTTAATTGAAGATGACACAACGTTATTTAACGAGATAAAAGACCGATTATCCCAGTGGTCATATGAAGTACATGGCATTTCGGATTTTGAGAAAGTGATTCAGCAATTTACCTTGGTTAAGCCGGACCTCGTGATCATCGATATTCAGCTTCCAAAATTCGATGGATTTCATTGGTGCAGAATGATACGTTCCCACTCGAGCGTCCCGATCATCTTCCTATCCTCGCGAGACCACCCGACGGACATCGTCATGTCTATGCAGCTTGGAGCGGATGATTATATACAAAAGCCCTTTCACTTCGATGTGCTCATCGTCAAAATACAAGCTATTCTTCGGCGGGTATACAATTACAATACCGAACATATCGAGCTTAAAACCTGGTGCGACGCAAAGGTTGATTATGAGAAAAATCTGGTCTCCAATCATAAAGGTTCCATTGAGCTTACCAAAAATGAGATCTTTATTTTAAAAATGCTCATTGACCGTAAAAATAAGATTGTTAGCCGAGAAGAATTGATTAATAGCTTATGGGATGATAAACGGTTTGTCAGTGACAACACGCTTACAGTGAATGTGAACCGGTTGCGCAAAAGGCTCGATGAAATTGAACTGGGCCGTTTTGTTGAAACGAAAGTTGGACAAGGCTATATGGCTGTTGAAGAGGCGCATGATTATGATTAGAAAATATATAGTGGAACGGCGCAGCTGGATTCTTTTGTTTATTATTTTGCAGCTGCTGATCCTTGTTTGTGCTTATGTAGATTCAACGATTCCTCTGCGATCGATGATCTATCTCTTTTATTTATCTTCGATTATTTTTATCATCCATTTCGTCATCCGGTATCATAAAGAAACAAGGTTCATCAGAAGCTTAGAGGAGCGAGACATCAGCCTGGATACTACGAGCATGGCTGAGCCGGAGAGTCCGTTTGAGAAAGTAATCGAAAAAAGCATGACGAATCAAGCGGAACTGCTGAAGCACGCTGCAATGAACAATCGGATGATTTTGGAGCATGAGAAGGATGAGCTGTTATCTTGGATACACGAGGTAAAAACGCCGCTAACCGCGATGCGTCTCATGATAGACCGTATACAGGATGAAGGAATGAAAACGCATTTGACGTATGAATGGCTGCGGATTCACCTCCTGCTCGACCAGCAGCTCCATCAGAGACGCATACCGTTTATTGAAAATGATATCTATATCGAAAACACCGATTTGGAAACGATCATCTTCGATGAAATCAAGACGCTGCAATCATGGTGTATCCAGAAGGGGATCGGCTTTGATATTCAATTGGATGAACCGAAAGCGCTGAGCGATGCGAAATGGCTTTCCTTTATCATCAGACAGATTTTAACCAACGCTGTAAAATATAGCCCTCCTTCAGATATCGTGATCAAGAGCTATCAGCGGAATCAGCAGACTATCCTCGAAATTATTGATAATGGCCGCGGCATCGATCCGAAGGATCTGCCTCGCATTTTTGATAAAGGCTTTACATCGACGACAATGCACCAAGACAGCGCCGCAACAGGCATGGGATTGTATTTAGCTCAAAAAGCAGCTCAATCGCTGTTGATCCGTGTCCATGTCAAATCCGAGCTTGGAGCAGGAACAGCGTTCACCTTAACTTTCCCGCAGCGAAATGCATTCGTTCGTATCACAAGCATGTGACAACATTGTCACATGCTTCTATTATTTGTTCGGTCATTCGAAGGAACTAATCGGACATTCGATTTACAATACAAGTAATAGACCTAGGGAGAGTGTTAATCACATGTTCATTCTGGAAGCAACCAAAATTCATAAAATTTACGGAAATAAATTCAATAAGCAGGAAGTATTATGCGGGCTTGATATTAGCATTGAAAAAGGGGAATTCGTCAGCATCATGGGCGCATCCGGCTCAGGAAAAACGACCTTGCTTAACGTGCTTTCATCGATTGACCACATTAGCAGCGGCTCGATTAAAATCGAAGGGAAAGTTATTTCTGGGTTAAAAGAAAAACAATTGGCTGAATTTCGTAAAAATCGTTTAGGCTTTATTTTTCAGGAATACAATTTGTTAGACACGCTAACGGTCAAAGAAAATATTTTATTGCCGCTGTCGATTACGAAGACGCCAAAAAAAGAAGCTGAGCGTAAGTTTCAGGCGGTAGCGACCGAGCTTGGCATTTATGAGCTCCGCAATAAGTATCCGAATGAAATATCTGGCGGTCAAAAGCAACGTACATCCGCTGCAAGAGCCTTTATCCATGAACCAAGCATTATTTTCGCTGACGAACCGACAGGTGCCCTTGATTCCAAATCCGCCTCTGATTTACTGAACAAGCTGAGCGGTTTAAATCAAAAAAGACAAGCTACCATCGCCATGGTTACTCACGATCCGGTAGCTGCCAGCTATTGCAGCAGAGTCATCTTCATCAAGGATGGACAAATCTATTCTCAGCTTTATAAGGGAGAACAAACGCGGCAAAACTTCTTCAACGATATTATGGCAACACAAAGTGTACTAAGCGGGGTGCACCATGAGCATTAATCAACTCATTTTCCGCAATCTAAAAAAGAATTTAAAAAACTATTATCTCTATGTGTTTGCTCTCGTGTTTAGCGCTGCTCTTTATTTCGCCTTTGTCACCCTGCAGTTTGATCCTGCCATGGATGAGGCGAAAGGCTCTGTTAAAGGGGCTGCTGCCATTAAGACTGCTTCTTATTTGCTCGTTGGAATCGTTTCTATTTTTCTGCTGTACGCCAATACCATCTTTATTAAAAGGCGCAGCAAGGAAATCGGCTTATTTCAGCTTATCGGAATGACCAAAAATAAAATTTTCCGCATTCTGACGCTGGAAAACTTTTTTCTTTATTTCGGCTCCATCCTGCTTGGGGTTCTGGTCGGTTTCTCTGTGTCCAAATTAATTATTATGATTTTATTTAAAACGATCGGTGTTGAGGTGGCCGCTGAGCTGCATTTCTCCACCCAAGCATTCAAGCAAACCATCATTATTTTTTTAGTTATTTATCTTCTGATTATGTTGATGAACTATTTATTTATAAAAAAACAAACGATATTATCGCTGTTTAGAGTGAATTCCGTCACAGAAGGCAAAGCAAGAAGAGTGTCTATTCTGGAAATGCTAATCGGCATTGCCGGATTGCTTTTGATAGCGCTGGGCTATTATATTTCTTCCGAACTGTTCGGCGGTAAGTTTGTGACGATGACCGCGCTCTTTGCTGCCATGATCGGCATACTCGGCTCCGTCATCCTTGGAACCTTCCTTTTCTATAAAGGATCGGTCAGCTTTATTTTCAACGTGATCCGAAAGCAGAAAAACGGTTACCTTAACATAAATGAAACCTTATCTCTCTCGTCTATTATGTTCCGGATGAAATCAAATGCGCTGCTGCTCACGATCATTACGACCGTGTCGGCGCTTGCTATCGGCTTATTATCCTTAAGCTATATCTCTTATTACTCTGCCGAAAAAACGGCCAAAAACAATGTTCCCGAACATTTTGCATTTATGAACGTTCAGGACGCGGAGCAGTTTAAAGAAGCTCTAAACAAAAACAAGCTGCCGTATACCGAAAAAACCATTCCTGTCATTCAGGTAGACGTCAATGTGAAGAGTATTATGAATAACAATCTGGAAGGGGTAAGCGTGGCTGGGAATTCGGATATGATGACCTTGCCCGTTGTCAGCGAAAAGTCTGTTGACGGCATTCAGCTGTCTAAAGACGAGATCTATCTCTCCGGTTACAGCAGCATGCTCAAACAGTTCATGTCTTTGAAGGACTCAGGGCCTGTACAATTAGTGAATCCTACTCAAAGTATTCCACAACAATATATCGGACTTAAGGAGCAGCCCATCGTCTCATGGTGGTTTAAAAGCGGCGGATTGCCTGTAGTTATCGTCGATGATTCTGTTTTTGAGCGCTTAAATAATCATCTTGATCCGGCTATTCAGAAACACTCTACCCTGCATATCGGAATTAATATGAAAGATCGTTCTGATCTAAAAGAAGCGACTCAGCTATTCAATGAGATGAAGTTCTCTGAACACAACAGAAATGATTCTCAGCTTAATACAAGCAACCAGCAAAAACAAACGATGGGCTTGATTATGTTTATCGTTGCTTTCCTTGGACTAACCTTTCTTATCACATCCGGCAATATTCTCTATTTTAAGCAAATGGGAGAAAGCGAAGAGGAAAAGCCGAACTATACCATCCTTCGAAAGCTCGGCTTCACAAGGGCTGATTTGTTAAGGGGCATAAAAATAAAACAAATGTTCAACTTTGGCATTCCCTTAGTGGTTGGGCTGCTTCACAGCTATTTTGCAGTCAAATCCGGATGGTTTTTCTTTGGAACAGAGCTTTTAACTCCGATGATTATCGTCATGCTGCTATATACCATCCTTTACTCCATATTCGGAATTCTTTCCGTCTCTTATTACAAAAAAATCATTAAAGAAGCACTTTAATACCATCTAAACAGGATATCCCTCTTTGATTTTCAGAGGACGGGTACCCTGTTTTTCTTTGTGTGTTAATATGCAAAAAAACGAGATCGCTAACTCAATATCCAAGTGGAAGTTCGATTCATTACCTGTTAAGATGTGGATATGTAAGGAGGGTTGCGGAAATGAGTTCATTAACAGCAGCAGATATTGAACAGATTGTGCTAGAGCAAAAAACATTTTTCGAACAAGGCCAGACCAAGGAGCTGCACTTTAGGCTGAATCAATTGCAACGATTGCTGCAAGCCATACAGCGTCATGAGCAGGAAATCGTCGAGGCGCTTTATCAAGACCTTCGCAAAAGCGAACTAGAGACCCATATGACAGAAATTATAATCGTAACCAATAGCATTCGACATGTCATGAAGCATCTCAAAAAGTGGATGAAGCCGCAGAAGGTGAAAACTCCGATTTATCTATTTCCATCATCCAGCCGTATTATGAAGGAGCCCTACGGCACAGCTTTAATTATTGGTCCCTTCAACTATCCATTCCAGCTTGTCATCGAGCCGCTTATCGGAGCCATTGCCGCAGGCAACTGTGCCATTCTCAAACCATCCGAAAGCTCGCCTCATGTTTCAGCTTTAATAAGTAAAATCATCAATGAAACCTTTGATCCCACCTACATTAAAGTCATTGAGGGGGAAAAGGAAACGACCTCATTGCTCATTCACGCGCAGGTTGATTATATTTTTTTCACAGGCAGCATCGCCGTCGGCAAAATCGTTATGGAGGCGGCTGCCAAAAACCTTGTGCCTGTCACGCTTGAGCTCGGAGGAAAAAGCCCTGTCATCGTAGATTCTTCCGCTAACCTCGAGATCGCTGCCAAGCGGATCATCTGGGGCAAATTAATGAATACCGGCCAAACCTGTATTTCACCCGACTATGTGCTGGCTCATCAGGATATTAAAGAAAAGCTAGTCGCAAAAATGAAGGAAGTCATCCAATCCTTCTATGGATCTTCTATACAAAGCAACAAAGATTATGGTCGAATCATTAATCAACGCCAATTTGACAGGCTTGCTTCCATTCTAGAGCAAGACAAATCCAGCATCGTTTATGGAGGAGGCACAGACCGCGAAGACCTCTTTATCGAACCGACGATACTGGATGGCGTTTCATGGGATAGCGCAGCGATGTCAGAAGAATTATTTGGCCCTCTTTTGCCTGTTATGGAGTACCAAGATATGCATGAGGCCATTCGAATGATTAACGCTCATCCAAAGCCGCTTTCCCTTTACTTATTTACTGAGAATAAAGCGCTGGAGGATGAGGTTATGAGCCGTGTTTCTTTCGGCGGCGGCTGTATTAACGATACGATTATGCACGTCTCTAATCCCTATTTGCCATTTGGCGGTGTTGGCAGCTCAGGTGTAGGAGCCTATCATGGCAAATACAGCTTTGATCTGTTCTCGCATCAGAAGAGTATTTTGAAGAAAAGCACTAAGTTTGAGCTTGGGCTCGTCTTCCCTCCTTATGCTGGAAAATTAAAAAATATTAAAAAGCTGCTCAAATGAGCAGCTTTTTTGGCTGACAAACAGGAAGTTAGTTTTATGCAAGCTTCACTTAGTTTCGTGTATGTAGCATTGGTTCGACTTCTCATATAATCGGTTTATCACCACAACATTAGGAGGTCATCCATTATATGAATCAATCACCGCTTCTACTCACTGACGAGCAAATGCAAAAGTTTATAACTGAAGGTTTTCTTATTCTAAAAACAGATTTCCCTGAATCCTTCCATCAAGCCATGACAGCTGAACTTGGAAAAGTTTATGACGAGGAAGGCAATCCCGGCAACAACCTACTGCCGCGAATTAGGGAAATACAACAGGCTTTCGACAGCCCCGTTATTACAGGCGCATTAACAAGCGTACTGGGTCCAAACTACATGCTGCATGCCCATCGCCATGGCCACTTTAATGCACAGCCGGTTGCTGGCGGTTGGCATAAGGACAGCTACTGGGGCTACTCCCGTATGCGCAACCACCACCCATGGTGGGCTATGATTATGTACTTCCCGCAAAACACGCCAATTGAGCTTGGGCCTACTAGCGTTGTGCCTGGCACACAAAATTACGAGTCGCGTACCTTCGCCTCTGACGAGGTGCAAGGAGAAGCTTTCGCTAGCGGTGAAGCAGGTACATTTGCACTCATCCACTATGATATCTGGCACCGTTCAACACCAAATGTATTAGGCAATGCTCGTTACATGCTTAAATTTGAATTTATGCGCACAGCTGTTCCAACTAAGCCTTCATGGAATAATCTGATTTCGGAGTGGAAAGAGCCAGCTGACCTTGCCTTGCCAATCGCAAACCACGAAGACATGTGGGAAGAAACATGGAACTGGATGTCAGGCAAGCTAGGCAGTCTAGCAAACACTGCGGAAGCAAACGAAGAGAAATTAGCCGCACTGGCAACGGCTTTGGAAGATAGCTTCGAACCAAATGCCTTGAATGCAGCCTATGAGCTTGCTAAATATGGCGCTCCAGGCGTGAAAGTACTGCTGGCTGGTCTTCATCATGAGAGATTAGACGTATCACGCACATCTACTTATGGACTGTCCATCGCAGGCTCAGATGCAGTAAGCGGATTAATTGACGCACTAGACAGCGATCGCTCAGAAACTGTACAACATGCTATTTTCGCGCTTGGCGAGCTGCGCAGCTACGCTGAATCCGCGCTTCCAAAGCTTGTTGAACTTCTGTCCCACTCCGACGCGACAGTAAGAATTGCAGTCGTTGAAGCACTTGGCATTTTGTCTAATTCTTCAGAAATTGCAGTGAAGGGTCTTATTACAGCCTTGTCCGATGAGGATGTTCAAGTACGATTTACAGCTGGACTGTCCTTGTCCCGCATGGGTGCTGCAGCGGCAGCAGCCGTTCCCGCTTTGGCGGCAGTACTCGATGACGAGAACCGTTATGTAAGAGCTCATGCTCTAGAAGCACTGCGCTATATCGGCACGGATGAAGCGAAGGATATTTTGATCAAATCACTATTCAATTCCCGCTGGTGTTCGACAACTACGCCTGCAAACAGCTTTTATCCTTGATTCCATCGGAATTCTTATACTTGCAGCAAAAAAGATTGTCCCAAAAGAATTAGTTGTGCAGAACAATCCTAGTCATGGGAAAAAGTTCGGAATAGCAAAGGAGCTAAGCGATTTGAATCTGCTTAGCTCCTTTGTTTTTGGCGTACGCTGCACCGCTGTTGCGAACTCAGCAGCTCTTATTTAGACCATTTGCAAGGAATTATTATTGCAACGAACTCCAGCATCGCTATTTCGAGAAAAACAGCTCATATCACCCTATCGAGCATGACATAACGCCAATCAGGTTCGTTAGCGTTTGAATAAGATCATTTTCTGCATAATAAGCATGATACAGTTCGTTAGAGAAAATACTAATCCGAAAGCGTAACAGGGCAAGCGAACTATTCGCTGTCCTTTTTGCTTACCTCCATCAACTGCTGGCATTTCGTTTGAAATTCATAAGGATTATCTACAAATAAATAGATTTGGTCAACTTGTTCTCGAATCCCGAACGCCGTAATAACCGTGATTTCTTCTTTTAATATTATATGCACATTCGGTTCTGTATCCAGAATCTTCATCGTTTTCTTCATTTTATCCTTAGCTAATTTCTCGAATTTAATGACCGAAATGGATGCAACAGTATTGATATTCATATCCGAATACAACTGAATGCCGTACTGAAATCTTATTTGTTGATCCCATACCAAAATAGGATTTAAGCACATCGCTCGGTAATCAGCAATTAGCAGCATAATAATATACACATTTCCTAATGAGAGTAACCATGCAGCGGTATGCGACCATTGCGCAAGCAGAATATGCATGCATACCCCTTCAATAATCAATACTTTCGAAAATACGAGTAAGGTTATCAGCTTGTTAGAGTTTTTATGATAGCTAAACGAGGCAGCCCCCGTTCGAACGAACGGTTTTTCTCTCCATGCGAACAAGGCGTAATAAAAAATAGATAATTCATGCGTGAGCAAAGCTGAAATTTTGGGATGGCGAATGGTCTCTTCTAGACTTTTCCGAAGTGTTTCTATAGGGTGATCATCAACTTTTCTATAACGCTTATAGGCAGCTGCAATATCATAGATTTTTAAAGCTAGAATAAATGGCGGCAGCGGGATAAGGAAATATTTTATAGCGTTCATCGTTTCTTGATCGGTGTTTGGTACAAATAACGCTAATGCTAAATAACCCAGAAGAGCAAATGGAATGATGGATGCGATCTTGAATTTTAGTTCGCGAAACCATAGAAAGTACAGCAATAATGGGATAACAACGACAAAATCTAATGCAATGCCAAGTGTCAGCAGTTGATCATTCTCTTTAATTAGAACAGAATTAGCAAATAGAAGATCGAGCAATATGATAATGAAGCTTGAAGCAATAAAGAAACTAATATTCTTTTTATAAAGTTTGTTAATGGCATAAACACTCCCTTCCATTTCCCTTTTCATTATCTAATATAGGGGTAAAAATAACGCCGTTCAATTCCCTCATGTGAAGAAAATGGAAACATTTTGTTTGTACTCACAAAAAAAGCCGTCGCATTAAATAGCGACGGTTTATTAATTAATCATTTCAGTGAAAGCTCCCTATATTCGCTCGGTGACAAAGCCATATACTCTTTGAATAAACGAGAGAAATAAGTGGCATCCATTCCTAGAGATTCAGCAATTGCCGAGATGCTAAGTGAAGTAAAGGATAACAGCTGCCGTCCTTTGTCCATACGCTTGCGATTCACATATTGTATAGGTGAGAGCCCTGTCGTATTTTTGAACATGCGTATAAAATAATTAGGGTGAAAATGTACAAGCTGAGCAAGAGTATCTACTGTAATATTTTCCGATAAATGCTCTTCAATATAGGTCAGCACGACATTCAGCTTCTCAAATGAGCTGGTTGCCGGTGTCTTAATTGTCACATCCTCAGCCTGCTCCAGCATCATCGCCATAATCTCAAGAAACGCCGACTGCAGCTGCAGCTCGGATGTCCAGTCTTCACTCTTATGATGGTGCACTAGCCTTTCAAATTTACCCTTCAAGCCTTCGTGATCGGATATCGATATCATGACGGGCATTTCGAGCAGTTGAAACAGGTTGAAATTATCTATTTTTGCAGTAAAGTGACACCAATATTTTCCGTAAGTATTCGTATTAATCGTTCCATAGGATTGTACGACATCTGCGGGCAGCAGACACAGATCACCGGGCTTTGGATAATAAATTTGATTCCCGGCCTTAATGTACCCTTCGCCCTCTTGGATATAATATAGCTTATTCACATCCGTCGTATAATTATCGTCCTTCCACGAAAGCGGCACCTTCGTATAGTCGGCTATGGCAACATGCAATTTCAAACCGCTCATATAGGACTTCCAAAATGTACTTTTGCTTGCGTTCACCGTTATTCCCGCCTTTCAAGGCTGTCATACCCATTGTTCATCGAAGATCGCTGCGATTACCATACCATAATAGCACAAAAAAAAGAGGCAGTATCCCTCTGCCTCTTCTTATTTTCTGCTTAAGCTTGAGCGAGCCCTTGCTTGACCCACTGCGCAACATTGACTGTACGCTTAGCTTGATATTCCACAGCTGCTTTTACATCCTCAACCATTTTCCCGCCTTGCACCGTCACGCTTGTCCCATATGGATTGCCGCCAGCTTCAAAGGTAACTGGACTCGAATAACCCGGTGCAGCTACTATCGCTCCCCAATGATACATTGAAGTGTATAGTCCAAGGATGGTTTGCTCTTGACCGCCATGCGCGTTCTGCGCCGAAGTCATTCCGCTGACTACTTTATTGACTAGCTTGCCGTTAAACCAAAGTGAGCCTGTCGAATCAAGAAACTGCTTAACAGGACCAGGCATACCGCCAAAGCGGGATGGAATACTAAATATAATAGCGTCCGCCCATTCCAGATCCTTATAGGTAACCTCAGGTATATCTTGCGTTTCTGCAACATGAGTTCTCCAGATAGGGTTAGCTTGTATTGCTTCTTCTGAGGCAAGCTCAGGCGTCTTCAATATTTTCACCTCAGCTCCAGCTGCTTTCGCACCCTCTGCAGCCCACTGCGCCATTTGATAATTTGTTCCCGTTACACTGTAATATATAATAGCAAGATTAATCGTTGTCATCTGATACATCCCCTTAAACGTTTATGTTATTCGCTCAGTTGTTCTGCATTAATGCCGATCGTTTTTAATAGCTCAATAAGCTTCTCTTTATCCTCGTTGCTTACAGAGCTCAAATTGCGTGTAATGACATCTGCATGCTTCGGAAAAATATCATCAAACAATATTTGCCCCGCTTCGGTAAGAATGACATTTGAGCCTCTACGGTCGGTAGCGCTTGGCTCTCGTCTTACATATCCTTTTTTCTCAAGCTTATCAACTACATAGGTAATGCTTCCGCTTGGAATGCAGAACTTTTCACTTATTTTCTGTATCGGATGAGGGCCCTTGCTATACAAAAGCTCCAATATCATAAAATGTTCCTGACTAATGCCATGGCTTTCAATATCCTTGCGGACATTGTCGCCAACTGCCTTAGACGCTTTGAACCATATACGAAATAACCGAAGATCAAGCTGGCTCTGTTCACTTTGTTGATTCATGCCCATGCCTCCTTGCTGCATTTATCTTAAAATCGTATTTCCTATTTTTAGCATACTTTTATCCTATCATTAGGCTAAAGACATGTCAACCAACTTTTACCACACGCAAAGTGGTTGTCTAGCAAGTGTCTAATCGCTTAGCACAGCCTTTTTTAACTATAGAGCATGATGTTTCCAACAGTCCTTTGAAGAAAATATGATAAACTAGTACGTAATGCTAGAAAACGTAAGGAGATAGATCATGATTAAGCTAGTATCTTGGAACGTAAATGGTTTACGGGCATGCGTAACGAAAGGCTTTAACGATTATTTCAAGGAAACGGATGCAGATATTTTTTGCCTGCAAGAAACGAAGCTGCAAGATGGACAAATCAGTATGGAGCTTGGTGAGGAGTACTCGCAATATTGGAATTACGCAGTTAAAAAAGGTTACTCTGGCACGGCTGTTTTCACTAGGCTAAAGCCACTCTCCGTGCACTATGGTATTGAGGAAAACTCGGAGCCAGAGGGCCGAGTCATTACGCTGGAGTTTGAAGGATTCTATCTAGTTACGGTATATACGCCTAACGCCAAGCGCGACTTATCGCGATTGGATTACCGAATGGAATGGGAAGATCGCTTCCGCGGTTACCTTCAGCAGCTTGATGCCTTAAAGCCTGTCATTGTTTGCGGTGATCTGAACGTAGCCCATCAGGAAATTGATCTTAAGCATCCGAAGCCTAATCTAGGCAACTCTGGCTTTACGCTTGAGGAGCGTGGCAAGATGACGGAGCTGCTAGCAACTGGCTTCCTCGATACATTCAGACATTTTTACCCGGATCGTACGGATGTGTACAGCTGGTGGTCGTACATGATGAAGGTGCGCGAGCGGAACGTGGGATGGCGGATCGATTATTTCTTAGCCTCTTCAAGACTGAGCCCACTGCTCATCGATGCGTCCATTGACACTCATATTTTGGGCAGCGATCATTGTCCTGTTTTGCTTACTTTGGAAGAACCGCCGGCAATCATATAATCGTCATAAAAAAGGCGGGCAGCACTCATGATGAGCGCTGCCCGCCTTTTGCTTCGAATTAGCTTTGAAGTGACTGAGTTAAAACATTTTTTTCACGTAAAATCGAAAGTGCCTTTTGCATCTTGTCCATGTAAGCAGGCTCTTGGCCCGAGCACATAAAGCGAACGTTTCCGTTGCCTCCGCCTCCGGGAATACCATAGCGGCTCAATAATGCTGATAGGCGTTTCACCGTTCCCACATTCCCATCCACAATCTCGATATGAGCAGGAAGCAGCTCCCTCAATATATCCTTGTAGAAAGGATAATGTGTACAGCCAAGTACGATAATTCCGTAATTGTCTAAATCATAGTTTGCGAGCTTTGCCCGGAAATATTCGTTAATAATCTGTTTATCAAATTGCAGCGCCTCACAATAACGCACAAGCTCCGGCAGAGGCAGTGAATCCACGATTCCCATCTCATCCACGCGTGACACGAGTGCGTAATATTTTGGCAATTGTAGCGTTAACTGCGTTGCGAAGACGAGTACCCTTTTGCCTGTTGCTCGGTTCATTTCTACTGCTGGCTTAACAGCAGGCTCCATGCCGACAATGGGCAGGGAATAACGCTCTCTTAACTCGTTAATTGCAATACTAGTCGCAGTATTGCAAGCCACGACCAATGCATCTATGCCCTCTTCCATCATTAAACCAACCGTTTCAAAAATGTACGCTTTCACGTCTTCCTCTGACTTCGTCCCATAGGGAACGTGGAGCGTGTCCGCCATATAAAGAAAATCCTTATCAGGTAGTCTTTGAAGTGCCTCCGCTAATACGGTAAGCCCGCCAAGCCCTGAATCAAAAAAACCAATTCGCATGTCTCATCGATTCCTTACGTTTATTGGAATAGAGTACCTTCTGTAGCTATATCCATCTTACCTCATTGCCTGCCTCCATAAAAGCTTATAATTGCATTTGCGAAGAAAAAAATGCCTCAAGTCCGGATAGACAAGAGGCATTTCATCTGCTTCTATGGTGCCCGCTTCGGCAGCAGACGTACATAATCATCTGAAAGCTTCATGAGTTCCAGTATATAATCATAATCTCCACGATATTTGCTGAAGTCGGCTACCGGCTTTTTCGTTCTAATATCGACGGCAGTTCCGTCCTCAAAGCCTTTGCCTGGTATAAATAAGATGTCATTATTAAAAAATGATCCTGTCGGCAAATAATACCGCATACCAATTACATTTTGAGAAATATTAAGCAAGTCATGACCAAACGTCGTAAAAGCTTGGTCATCAAGCGATATGCCTAGCAGATTTGTAACGGTCGGCATAATATCAACCTGACCGCCAACCTGATTAACGGTTTTCCCCTCTACGCCTGGTACATGAACAATAAGCGGGATGTTTAAGCGGCTAATTTGCTCGTCATAGTCGATGCCAAGCTGCTCACTAACCCATGCAGGATCATTGTCTGTCGTTTGTAGACCAGCGTGATCGCCATAGGCGACCAAAACCGTGTTTTCCCACATGCCGCTCGCTTTGAGCCCCTCAATAAAACGGCCAAGTTCATAATCGGTATAATTTAATGCCGTCAAATAATTGCCCAGCTGCGTACCCTGCAAGGAATCCGGCATCGTAATATGCTGAAGCTCCGTTGGAACCTTAAAAGGATGATGACTCGATGCAGTTACGAATTGAGCATAAAAAGACTTGCCTTGCTCCTTCATATCCTGAAGCTTTTCAAGACCGACCCTGTAAAGCTCCTCATCCGATGCGCCAAAAGAATTAAAATGATCATTTTTAAATGATGCTTTATCATAATATGCCGTAAAACCTAGCGCAGGATACATTCGGTTGCGATCCCAAAAAGTCACATCATTGATATGAAAGGTTTCAGATTCGTACCCGCTTTCTCCAAGCAGTCTGGGAAGACTCGGCAGCTCTCGATCACCATAGCCTGTAGACATCGCCATATCCCCGGTTGGATAGATTGAAGTATTCGACATGAATTCAGCGTCCGCAGTATTCCCTTGTCCAATTTGTTGGAATACATAAGGAAAATAGAAGCTTTCCTTCGCTAGCTGATTAAGAACAGGTGTAACCGCCTGACCACCGACAGACAAATTGATGGCAAAGTTTTGGAATGCCTCCATTTGAACGACAATTACATTCTTACCTTCGGCAGATCCGAAATAATTAGGCATGCCTGCAACGACCATATCTCCAGCTTGATCAAAATAGGAGGATTTGAGCGCTATCGCATCAGCCCCTGTTTCTTCTACATTGCCATTTTTCAGCGCAGCCTGCTCTGTGCTCGCCTTAACCGCTGCCGCTACCTGATAATTGATATAGCCTAAATTCTCAGCTTTCACAATCTCGTTCGGAATCGTACTCGCAGACCAAATGAATCCACCCGAGATTGCAATACATAGAACAGCTGCAATAGCTGTATACAGAGGTTTCGCAATTCGCTTGCGCCCATCGCTGCGTACTCCTCTGACACGTTTAACAATATATAGAGCTGCCAAGACGGCAACATCCAGAAAGTAAATATAATAAGCAGGCAAAATAATTGACCCTACGCTTGTCCTAATTTGCAGCACCTGGTCAAGTCCGTGCAGTGCGGTATAAGTAGGCACTGTTCCGTAATAACTGACATACACCGTTGAAGCAAATAGCAGCAAGGAAAACACGGCATTCACGAGCCCATATACGGCTCCTCTCCACCTCGCAGAGGTGATTAGCTCCAGCAGCAGAAGCAGTGCAAGTACGGCTGCCGCATCAGGCAGCAAGCTCTTCACCTGTATGCCCGAAAAGACGAAATGGCGAAACAGGAGCATTTTCAACATCATAAAGATGAATATAACGATAAACAGTGATCTGTCATAACGTTTAGGGAAAAACTGCAAGACGCTCACTCCTTAGATATTTGCACTTCATTAAATATAAAAAAACCGTCATCACCTGACGGCTTTCTTAAACTTTAATGTTAAGGCAATATAAAAGCAAATGCAACGGCTAATAATTAGTAGACTTTATGCCGTGGCCACTTCAAAAATAGAATCAACAATGATCGGCAGCTGATTTCTTAAGGAGCTCGCCCCCATGACCGAACGTGCATGAATTCCTCTCTCGCCAAATACCTCCACCATCAAATCCGAGAAGCCATCGAGCACCTTATGATGCTCTTCATAGCTCGGATCAGCATTCACAAAACCTTGTACCTTTACTACGCGGGTCACAAGATCCAACCGCTCTAGTGAATGCTTTAATACGGCGAGAACTTCAATTCCTGTCTGCCTAGCAAGTTGATAACCTTCTGCTGTCGTGAACTCGTTGCCAAGCTTCCCTTTTATCGCGGCCGAAGGACCTTTTCCCGAAACAAACAGAAGTCCATTTGAAAATACACAGTTAGCGTATTTAGCTGCGGGCTCGCTCGCCTTCGGTACAATAATTCCCAATGTTGCTAATCTACTTTCTATAGTTCCTTCTACTTGCGGCATAGCAACCCCTTCTCTCCATTTATATTTCTTGTTATTGATGGAAGCCTATGCCAAAGTTTATACTGAAATTGACCTCTAAAACAGCGTCAGATTTATATGAATTTTAAGGGTCAGATTGTGTGGAGATAAGATGGATATCAACCTTTCAGAAGAAGAGCAAGGTCCTGTCTATTTGGTGTTGTACAGACATTTACGGAAACTCATCCAATCTGGTGCTTTAGCGGATGGAACAAAGCTGCCATCAATACGATCGCTCCGCGAGCAATCGAAGCTTAGCAAAACGACAATTGAAACGGCGTATCACATGCTGCTGGAAGAAGGTTATGCGGTTAGCAAGCCGCGCGCCGGTCTATTTGTCATACAATCACAATTAACTCCTGCTGCCGCAACGTTTCATAAAGAGATCTCGGAAGAGCATGCTAGCTTACACCGTCATTCCATTCCGATTCCTATCCAAAACGACGCAGTCGTCGATTTCAGCCTGCTCGCCGTGGACGGACAATCATTCCCCATTCGCGCATGGAAATCCGTTCTTCATGATGCATTATCTCTCCATGCGAACTATGTTCATCAGTATGGCGATCCGCGGGGCGAATATGATTTGCGTTTGCAATTGTCTTACTATTTAAAGCGTTCAAGAGGCGTCAATTGCACGCCTGAACAAATCATTATCGGATCAGGTTTTTCTTACAGCACACAAATTCTCGCTAAATTGCTACAAGGTGCATCGACAATTGCAGTCGAAGAAGCCGGTATCGCTCAGGTAAGAGCTGCCTTCCAGCAGCACGGCTACAACGTCGCTCCTGTCCCCGTCCATAACATGGAGAACTTCGTATCTATATTAGAAGACAAACAAATTCGAATCTTATATGTCACTCCTTCACATCGTCCTACTGGGAGCTCATTGCCGTACTCCACTAGGCAGCTGCTGCTCCACTGGGCCAGCACAAACAGCGCCTATATCATTGAGGATGACTACGACGGAGAATTTCGTTATTCGGGCAAAACCATCCCTTCCCTCCAAGGAATGGATCATCAGGGCAGCGTCATTTATATTGGGACGTTTTCCAAAGCCTTCACACCCGCGCTGCGTATGAATTATATGGTTGTCCCGACTCCGCTGCTCAGCAAGCTGCAATCTATAGAGCACACACTTACAAGTCCATCGCGCATCGATCAGTGGGCCATGCAGCTGTTCATGGAACGAGGGCATTGGTACAGGCATGTAAGGAAGGTTCGCAATCTTTATCGTAAAAAACGTGCAAAGCTGCTTGAACTCATTGACAATTATTTGCCCGAGTATGTGCAAGTTCATGGTGATTCTGCAGGGATGCATGTGGAAATCGCTGTTCAAACAACGTGCAGTGCCGAGGAGCTGATTAAGCTTGCTGCTTCGGAGGATGTTTACGTGTATGCTGCACAGGATACGCCTGTCCTGCCCAGTCGTTTTGCAAGATTATACTTGGGGTTCGGCGGACTAAACGAGAAAGAAATGGAACGAGGGATACGCCGGCTCGCGAAAGCATGGGTGGGAGCCCTATCTCCTAATCTTGAATAACAGGGGGCTTTATTAATGGCAAACAATCATTTCCTTACAGATCTCGATGGAACGCTGCTTCAATCGGATGCTACCTTGTCCAAGCATACGATTAACGTCATAAAGCATGCGATGAAGCAAGGTATCATCATTAGTTATGCAACGGCAAGAAGCTATATGAGCTCCAACAAAATTGTATCTGTCATTCCGTGGAAGTATCCGATCGTTTTATATAATGGCGCGGTTGTCTTTGATCCCCTTTCATCTAAGGTCATAGGCGGATACTGGCTGGATAACGAATCAACAAATCAAATTATTGATCTAGGAAGAAAACAAGGTCTAATTCCCTTCTTGTTCGCGCTTGATGCGGAGGATAAGGAACGTGTATTTCATGAGAAGCTGCTGCGAATTGGCGACATAACCTTCTACGAGAGCCGCCCTAATGATCCTCGTTTTGGAGAAATGCCGCTGCTCGAATGCTCGAATGCCTTTAGGACGCTGATTGTGACCTATATTGGCTTGCTGCATGAGCTTGAGCCGCTTAAGGATGAAGTACAGCGCACATTCGGCGATCGGGTTCATGTTCATCTCATGAAGGATCAATATATAAAAGATCATTATTTTCTAGAATTTAGCCACAGCAAAGCCAATAAAAAAGAAGGCTTGAAGCAGTGGGCGGAGCTGATGCAATGTACGCCTGAGGACGTTACAGTGTTCGGTGATAATTTGAATGACTTAGGGATGTTTGAAGCTGCCGGCACCAAGGTCGCTGTTTCCAATGCGCATCCCACTCTCATTGAGCTGTCCACGTTAGTCGTAGAGAGCAACGATGAGGATGGAGTAGCGAAGTATATTGAGCGTGTGATTGAGGAGCAGTCTTAGGCTGTATATCTAAAAGCATCATTGCTGGATAGCTGCTTCCTTTGCGCGAAGTACAATAAAAACCTATCGTGTGAATGAAAGAAGAAGCTGCCCCAAGGTCATCGACCTTCTGAGACAGCTTCTTCTTCGTTCTCGTCTTTTTGCACATATACAACCTATAAATATAACATTCCTCATCGCTTTATTGACGACGTCTTGCTCGCACAACAACAATCCCAATGATCATAAAAAGGGCTAGCGCACCTATGATGATCTGCAGCTTTGTTGGTCCGCTTTCGTTAGCCTTACCACCGTTGCTAGGCAAAACCTCGCCAGCGCTTAAGGGCAGCGGATTATAACCATTGCCTAATACCTTCAACTCTTCTCCTGCAGCAGAAACCAGCTTCGTTAAATCACATATCCCTGTTTCAAGCTTTCCTGATCTGTCATTAGCAGACACGATATAGGTATCACCTGCATTAAATTTTTCATATCCGCAGCTTGCAGAACTCATCGCTGTATATACAGCTGTCTGCTGCTTGAGTTTTCCTTTCCATACCGTTGCTACTTCAAAGTCTACTTGAACGAGATCAGCAGATGACATCGTTTTTTTCTTAGGAGGCTGTGTTACCTTTATTACTTTTCCAGTGAAAATGGCGGTCTTGCGTCCAAGCTCATCTTTTACCTGCGTCTCTGCAGACGGCGACATTGCACACGAGCATGCGAAAGCTGCTTTAGGGTTAACAATAAGTGCTGTACTTAACAGAATGACTCCACATAAAAGGTATATCAGAATTTTTTGGTTCATCATCATCACCTCATAACCTAGACGGGCTGAAAATGATAAATGTTCCCACAATAATGGATCGTTATGAAATAACGTTTACCGAAGCCGCTGGCTATTTACTCATTAAATTGATATATTACCTAAGGTGAGCGAGCTTAATGCAATGGCAACGAGCTCCTTAGACTAAAGAACCGTAGGTGACTAACATGATTGAGGTAAAGACTTCTAAGCTTAGCGATGGAGAATTTAATAGAGGAGTATTTGCGAAGGTTGATATTGCAAAAGGCGTACTGTTTCATGAAGCCCCAGTCATTCCTTTCCCGAATGAGGAGCATGAGCACATAGAGAAAACAATGCTTGCTGATTACGTGTTTGAGTATGGCGCTAATCACACTGCGATCCTGCTTGGATACGGCATGTTGTTCAACCATTCCTATACCCCAAATGCTTATCACGATCTTGATTTTGACAATCATGTCGTTAACTTCTTTACTTACTCAGACGTAAAAGCTGGCGAAGAGCTTCTTATCAACTACAACGTGGATAACGATGATCCGATGTGGTTTGATGAGAAAGTGAATGAGGACGAAAAATAGCAAGTGAGCTTTCCGCCCTTATTCTAAGCTTCACGGCGTAAATAAAGACGAGCCCGTTCCGCAGAAACTGCGATCGGACTCGTCTTTTTCGTTCACAACAAATTATACAAAACCACCATTCACCCGAATCGTCTGACCTGTCACCCACTGTGACTCGTCACTGGACAAAAACAGCACCACACTCGAAATATCCTCAGGTTCACCCAATCTTCCGAATGCATTCATATTGGCAATACCCGCTATTTGCTCTTCTGATTTCCCTACCTTAAAGAGCTCCGTGTTAACAGGACCAGGTGCAATCGCATTAATGGTGATCCCCTTTGGACCAAGCTCCTTCGCCAGCTGGCGAGTGATCTGTTCAACTGCGCCTTTCGTCGCTGCATATACGCTATACGTTGGGAACATCGCGCCAACAACCGAAGTCGAGAAATTGATAATTCTTCCGTTAGCGTTCATATGCAAAGCCGCTTGCTGGCAAGCAAAAAATGTGCCCTTCACATTAATAGCGAACTGCTTATCGAAGTCTTCCTCTGTCATATTAGCAATCGGCTTCGTGATCATAATACCCGCGTTATTCACAAGAATATCTATTTGTCCAAAAGCTTCTATCGTTTTGCTGAACATAGCCTCTACTTCTGCCACGATACTAATATCAGCTTGAATCGCTATGGCTTCACCACCTAAACGCTTAATACCATTTACTACTTCTTCTGCTTTACCTGGGCTACTCGTGAAGTTCACAACAACCTTTGCACCTTTACCCGCTAATTGCTCTGCAATCTCCCGACCAATTCCCCTTGACGCTCCCGTTACCAATGCTACTTTCCCAGCTAAACGATTCTCCAAAACTATTCCCTCCTTGGCATCTACATCATTATGCTCTGATTATATTCTCGTGACAGACAAATATCAAGTGACATTTTTTATTATTTGTCATTTTGTTTAAAGAAGATTTATCTATAAATAAAAAAGCCCCTCTGATTAAAATCATCATGGGGCTTCACATTATAGGATTCCACTAAGCAGTAAATTCCATACGAATTTGAATTGTTCATCAATGTCTTCTGCCAACCATTCATTGGCATGTGCAGGATGATGAAATTTCGATGTTGCAAAAAAAACGGCCTTCGCCAGACTCTCGGCATTTCCAGACTTAAATTCGTTTGAACGTATCCCTTCATCTATAATTTGCGTGACCTGCCCAATCAATCGATTCACATGATCGGTGATCATATCAACCGCATTTACAGTAACAGCCGCGTACATCGCAAACATCTCTGAATCATTGGCTGCATAATTCCGTTTGCTGCTGATGAGTGTCTCCATCCATAAACGCAAGCGCTCTGAAGAGCTGCCGCCGGTTTGATTGGCTATCGCTTCTAAAGGCAATGCGATGCATCTCTCCAGCCAGCGCCCCGTTACCGCTTCTCGCAATGCAGCTTTACTTGCAAAATGGCGATACAACGTACCATGGCTTACTTGCAGCACCTTAGCTACATCCACAACCGAGCTTTTATCAGGCCCATAACGTCTAAGCACCTGTTCAGCTGCATCTAAAATCGTTTCTTTATTCAACGGAAGATCATTTGTCATATTGGGCAGCGAGCGATTCATCCAGTACAAACAGCTGGAAGATCCTATAGCTCAGCACTCTCCCCCTCTCGGTGATTTTAGCCTACTATATCAAATCAAGAGTGTAATGACAATATCGTTATTTTGTTATTCGTTTATATGCTGTTAAAATATAAGCCAATTTAATTCGCAAGCAAACATGATAGACAATATTTAAGATCTTAACGTATGCTTGCAACATAATGACTTTGTAATAATAAAGCCGAATGTCCTCTAGTAAGAGGCATTCGGCTTTATTTGCGCTTATGACTTAAAGGTATAGCCCGCCCTTTTATGAAAAAAAGAGAGCTATTGACCAATAAAGGTTGCAGAGCCGTTATCACCAGTAAAAGGAGGTGCGCCAGGCGTTGTTACGTAACAAATAATCATTTTGTAGGACTTACCCTTGGATATGTTCTGGTTAAAGGTAAGCACAAAGCTTTGGTTTTGACTGTCTGCCGCAGCTATCGATACTTTACTCGCTGTTAATGAATTGCTTGGATTAACTTGATCATTTTTGCCAAGGGTTGCAATGCCTGTTGGCGTAACATCCGTTGTACTCTGAATCCAATAATTTGTTGGCGTTATGCCTTTTGTTCTGTCAACCGGCTGGTCGTAAGTGATGAGCAGCTGATTAGGCGATGTTTGCTTCACCTCGCGCAGCATTGGTATGGTCTGCTCCCTAGCACTTGCTGCCTGAGGAGCAACAATCGCCAGAGCAAAAATGCTGATCAACACGAGCTTTGTCATAAACCTACTCATTTTGTTCCTCCCTATTCAATAAGTGAAGTATTTGTTACTTTTAAGGATAATGCCCTTACGAGTAATCATTTATCCAAAAAGAAAAAAAATGTATAGCACAAAAAAAGACCAGGCTCCCCTCATAAAGGAGAAACCTAGCCTGCTTTGTCTTTATGTATGAACATTTAATGATAGCGAACAGCTTAAAATTAATGATCAATAACGATGCTTTCTAGTTTCACGTTAACCGGATGAGCGATTGTGTCGCCAACTGGACATTTGCTCTCTAGAAACTTCACGAATTCCTCAACCTTTTCTTTTGGTGAATCGGTTTTGATATGAAAGGTATAGCGAATATCCGAGTAGCCAGGACGTACATCCGATTTATTGAAAAATCCATCAAGATCGATGTCGCCTTCTACCTCTACTCTGAAATCATCCAGTTTAACATCAAACTTTGGAGCGTAAACTCTAGCAACAATCGATTGGCAAGCTCCTAATGAAGCGAGCAGCGCTTCAACAGGATTCATCCCCGTATCTGTCCCGCCCAAGCTTTTGGGCTCATCGATCGTGAGCTCGAAATGTCTAGACTTCGTTAAAACCTTTACTCCTTCTTGTAATTGAGCAGTTGCTTTAAACGTTTGAACAGCCATTTTGTAGTCTCCTCTAGTTCATTGGCTTTTTTGTAGACCATTTACAAAAAACCAAGTTATTTACTAGGTATTATATGTTCATTCTAAATTTATGTCAATCCTTGGAATCGCAGCCATCAAGCTTATCTACTCTTTATTATTCCTCGAATGAAAGATTAGACGGTCCATCCAGCAGCTCGCTTTCCATCTCAAGATTAGTTATTGGCACGCTAAGATCAACCTCTTCGAACTTGAAGCTATCCACCCATACATGCCCTTTGCCCATAAGCAGTACACCAATGGATATGGTCGCGCTGTTAGCAGGAACATCTAATACGATAGCGTAATGATTCCAGCCCGTATCGCCAATAATTTTTCTATTATTCATATTATCAAACTGCAAAATATCCTGTGCGTTGTTGTCGACCCTCATCCACAAGCCGCAATATTCCTGAACCCCGCTTGTCCTTACAAAACCTGTGAATCTCATTCTGCGACCGACAAACTTCTCAGCTTTAAATTGCTGCATCATCGTCCCAAATTGACCCGGGTCCTCTGCAATAAGCGCCTTCAAATACCCCGATGCATTTCCTTGATGAACGATGCTGCGGTCAATTCCCATTTCATAGTTTTGAGGCTGGCTTCCCGTCAGGAACCAGTCTTTCACAGGTGAAGCTTGATCCATATAATCTCCTCCTAAAGTAGAATACGTATGCGGTGTAAACATTTTACGGTAACGGCCCGGCGGCATGCTGTACATCTTCTTGAATGCTCTTGTAAATGCTTCCTGGCTTTCAAAATAGCAGTTCAACGAAATCGTAATGATCGTTTCATCCGTGTTTAGCAGCAGTCTAGATGCATAACAGAGACGGCGGCTTCTCAAATAATCCGCTATGTTTATGCCTACTTCCTTTCGGAATAAACGGTGAAAATGGTATGGAGAAAAACCAGCGTGTGCAGCTATTTGTTCAAGTGTCAGTTCATCCTGAAGGTTATCCTCCATGTACTGGATACTTTTTTGAATGATGTTGTGAGTAATCAAAGGTGCGCCTCCTTTGACTCTAGAATAGCAGAAGGAAGAAGGCTGTTTTTGATATTTTTTGCTAAGTTGTCATTGCTGCAAGCTTAATTCTCTATTTTAATAAAAATCACTTTTGGTGATATTGCACTTGTGTGAAATCAGTAAAGTTTAAATATAAATAAACAACACCTTGCCGTGCCTATTTCCACTAAGCATAATGAATTTAGACATGGTATAACCAGCACCTAGAGTATGACCTCTACTACGTTCAAAGGAGTGATGATGTTTGAATAAGAACAATCAAATCAAAAAACATGTGAGAGGTTTACATTTATAATCAAATAAACCTCTCACATACTTCTGGGAGGAAATAAGTTTATGTATATTTCGAAAGCGATAGGAACGGAACTTGCCAGCGAAAACTTCACTAAAGCAGCAGCACTTTTTGGAGCTTTGAAGCACCATTTATCGATTCAAGGTGTCATTGAAGGTGTTTTGCACGGTAGAGTTTTCTTGTCCATTGACAGCGCTACAGCTGTATTAACAAGCCCTCAAGGTATATTTTTAGGCGGCAGTCCGGAAAATCATTTGTTTTTCGAAGAAGTTAACAAGCTGTTTAAAGAAGAGTTTTTGCCCAAGCTTGCAGCGATCGGACGGCTGGATTATGTGCTCTTCTATCCCTCGGATGAGAAATGGGAAAATATGCTCAGCCTCGTGATGAAGGATCTGCTACCTCTGCGAAGCGGCCGAATGACGTTTACTCACGATCTGGACGGCATAGAGACTACGCTTGCTGATCATATTTATCAGGTAGATAGCAGCTTTCTTAAAAGAGAAGAGTTAATAGGGCTCGATGGCATCATCAGTGAAATTCAAGGTGGCTGGGCCTCCATTGAAGCTTATGAGGATAGAGGTTTTGGATGCGCTGCAATTCAAGACACGGATGAAGGACCCGCCATCATCAGCTGGTGCCTGACCGATTGGGTAGTCGGGGATGAATGTGAGCTCGGCATTCAAACAGATGAACAATATCGAGGCAACGGATGGGCTCGAAAAACAGCGTTAGGTGCACTCTCACTTGCGAAGCAACGAGGCATGACAAGAGTAGGCTGGCAATGCTGGTCAAGCAATATAGGCTCGCAAAAAACCGCTATAGCTGCTGGGTTCAAGCTTCTTATTGATTTCCCCGTATTGTTCGGGTGGAATCTGCCTTTAAACAATCTCCTCGTTAACGGGAACCACTATCTGCGCGGCGATACAAGGTATGGCGTGGAACGAGACTATGCCCGCGCAGCATGGAGCTACGCACAAGCGCTTGATCAAGGCTGGGATTGGAACGGAGATGCCGCGCTGTATTGGAATGCCGCTTGCTTGTTTTATTTGACCGGAGAGCAGGATCGTGCCCTACATTATTACAAAAGCGCGGTGGAAAAAGGTTGGCAGGGCATTCATAAGCCCCATTATCATGATTATGTCTATAGAGAAGCGGACAGTGAGCAGATGGCTCGTATTTTCGCTGAAGCATGTAAGTAACAGAGGTTGACCTCTGTTACCCTCCGCCAATGTCTAACATACAATGCATGGTGGAGGTGATTCTTTTATGCTTCAAATGTCATGGTATTCAAAGGCTTTAGGATTAGTCGGCCAGCCAGTTGGGGTCTCTTTACTGAACGGACAAGGTGTAACGGGCGTTTTATGCAGCATTACCGGCGGTAATTTAGTGCTGCAGGAATACTTGTATCAGAGTCAATTTGCGACGAAGCAATATCCCCTTAATACGATTCAAGATGTTAATTCCTTTCCAGGCTGCAGCGTGCCTGGTCCGTTATTCTAATACCAATTCACAGACCACCAAGAGTACGGGGCGTTTTAAAAGTCATATTGCGATTTTTTGAGCACTACTTATAACTTATTATTCGAGAAAAAGGACCTCAAGCTCCACTATACAGTGGAATTAGGGGTCCTTTCATTTGAAAACGAGGATGTTCCCCTGTCATGCGAAGACTTTTACGGCAGCGCCTGCAGCAGCTTCATCTAAGCACAGAAATGCACTTATTTAACCAAATCTTTTTCAATTCTGCTCAATTTAGAGGTATTTGTACACCTATTTGCATCATTTCAATCTTGTTTATTAAAAACAGATGCACTTTTGCACTTGTTTACTCTCCACTATCGGTTCACGCACATTACAATCATACAACATGCATCGCAGATGCTGGATATGGTGGAGAAGAGAATTACGCTAAAAATAGCAGTACAGGAATAGCTCTCCTGTACTGCTATTTTTCATATATTTACCAATTATTCCGTTCAACGCGAGCTATTCCTCCGTGAACTTGATGCTTATGGGACAGCCCCTTTTCTTTATGATAAGCGCTATCCATTGTAATTGAGAACAGTTATCATTTATAATGATAGAAGTCGATGGAATTATCATCATCCAGAAAGAGTGAACTGCCTATGTCCCCTGCTTGTGAAGAAATGTCCCTTGCCTCCCATTTATTTTATATGCCTGTCCAAGTAACTAGAATAGATAATGAAACGGTGGCAGACCGCTTCTTTGAAGAATTGGCGCCATTCTCCCGTATTCTCATCGTATCGAGCGGTGCAGCTGAGCTTTCTATTAACGATCAGCTGTATGAGATAGCGCGTGGAAGCGTCGTGTTATGCGATGCCCATCAGCGATTAAAATGGAAGGCATCTCCCTCGCTGCGCGGTATCCAGATTTCCTACCGCTGCTTGACTGCAGAGGGCTCCGAGCATCGTGGGCTCAATCACCCTGCACCGCTGCATCGCTGTCCAGTCGGAATCCTTAGATTAGCCGGCGAGCTGGAAACGGTGTGGAGAGAGCCCCAATTAAGTGAACCGCTTCAGTCTCAACAGTTGTTTATTGAGCTGCTTGTCGAGCTGTACAAAGAACGTAATGCTTTGCAGCAGCCCTCCAACTACTGGTTGGAACATGCCATTCAATATATGGAGACGCATTATAATAAGGATCTGACGCGGGAGCAAATGGCTGAACAAGCTCATGTAAGCCAAGAGCATTTCTCACGTACATTCCGCAAAAATACAGGACGCACTTTCAATGCCTATCTGACCTTGCTGAGAATTCGCAGCGCGCAGCGGCGTATCCTTGTCGGAGCTCCTGATCTGAATACTCTCGCTCAAGAAGTCGGCTATAAGGAAGGCTTTTATTTAAGCCGTAAATTCAAAGAAGCTGTCGGGCTTTCCCCCACCGCTTATCAACGGAAGCACAAACGGATTGCCGCATTGAATCTAAATCACACTGCTAGCCTAATGGCGCTCGGCGTTATCCCAGAGCTAGGCGTCTATACAACCTGGTTGGAGCATTCCAATAACAAGTTGAATGTAAACACCAGTCAGAAGCTAAATACCTATGGCCAAACTCCCTCCACCTATTATGAAGCGATCGCCGCCGCAAGGCCTGATGTCATTATCAGCTACAACATGGCTGAAGAGAATAAAGGCCTGCTTCCGCTCGCGCCAGTGGTGGAACTTCCTTTTATGACGATGAACTGGCGCGAACAATTCCTTATGATTGCTGACATTGTAGATAAACGTCAGACAGCTGAAGCATGGCTCGCCTATTATGATCAATTGATTATTAGAAGCAATCATAGGCTGGATCGCCAGCTTGGCTATCGTGGTACCGCCGTTGTATGGGAGATTGATTCGAACAAAGCTTATTGCTGCAGCAGCAGTCACGGCAGAGGCAGTCAAATTCTTTATGATGATCTCGGCTTTCAGCCTCCCTCCGAATTGCTGGAACAAGGCTTTTTCGCTCGTGGATATGTGGAAGCAGATATCGAAACCATTGCTTCTTATCCGGCCGACCATATTTTCATTACTTCATTGCCTTCTTGCCCGCGTGAACTGAGCCAAATGGATCGTTTATTTCGCTCCCCTCGCTGGCTTGAGCTGAAAGCTGTCCAGAATAAGCAGGTATACCTACTCAATGAGCCAGATATGTTTTGCGGATACGACCCGATCTCTACGCAAGCGCAGCTTCGAGAGCTGCTTCGTGCGATGACCTCACGTCACAAATCTGCATGACTACACATCATTTTAGTCCATAGTCATTTTCAAGATTACACGGTAAAGTGTTACTGAGAATGATTATCGTTTTAAATAAGGGGGATATGACATTGTTTTCTTTTCAACAGAAGTTTTACAGCAGCCGTCGTTTCATTTTTGCCGTTTCATTACTACTATTAGCGGTTCTCGTTTCCGCTTGTGGAACAGAAAAAGCTCCAACCAACGCTGGAGCACCATCAAGCAGCACCGAAGAGACTACACCGGAAACGGCCGTGCCGGAAGCTGCGAAATTTAAGACGGTGTCCACGGTTAAAGGCGACATCGAAATTCCGGTTCATCCGAAGCGAATTGTAGCTGAAGAATACTTGGGCAGCCTGATTGCTCTTGATGTAATTCCGGTAGGATCTCCGGGTGTTACGATAGAAAACTACTATTTCAAAGAAGCGCTGGCTGGCGTTGCAGATACAGGAGTTTATGGAGAGCCATCCGCTGAAAACATAATCAGCCTCTCCCCCGATCTCATCATTACAGCCAACGGAGACAGCTACGAGCAGCTCCGTAAAATTGCGCCAACGATTGTTATCCCATACGGAGAATTAAAAAATGTTCATGCAGAGTTGACCTATTTCGGAGATTTATTCGGCAAAGAAGATGTAGCTAAGTCATGGCTGGCCGAATATGACCGCCGCATTGCGGAAGCCAAAGCTAAAGTAGATAAAGCTATTCCTGCTGGTGCAACCTTCTCCATCATGGAGTACAGCGATAAAACGACTTGGGTTTACGGTGACAACTTCGGTCGCGGCGGCCAGCCCATCTATCAATCATTAGGCCGTAAGCCTCCTGTCGATGTTGCCGATGAAATCATGAAGAAGCAGTGGGCTGAAATTCCATCAGAAACGCTGTCCAAGTATGCAGGCGATTATATTATTTTGACATCCAATGATCGTACGTTAGAATATTTTCAAAACGACCCGATCTGGGGCAATCTTCCGGCTGTAAAAAATGGTCACATCTACATATGGCCTGAAGAGAGATCCTGGTATTTTGACCCCATCGCTGTTCTAGCTCAATCTGAAGAGCTGACAGAGTGGCTCGTCAATCAAGGAAAATAATAAAAAGCCTTCAAAACCACTAGCAGCGTGGCTTTGAAGGCTCTTTTAACTATAATAAGTTCTACTTAGTCGAAAATAATAGCCACCGCTTTACTTCGCTACAACCGGTTTATCTTGAGATACTGCAAGCTGATGCAGATAAATGCCCGTTCCATCTCCAATAGCGTAATTGAGTACCCGTTTATTAACTGGAACGATAACGGCGCGATACAGCGTTGGGAATACAGGAATGTCTTTCACCATCAGCTCCTGCCATTCCTTATAAATGCCTTGACGTACCTTCACATCAAAGGCCGCTTCTGAAATCCCTTCTTTAAGCAAGCGATCCTGTTCGTCACTAGCATAACGCGGGAAGTTATAGATCGCATCGCGCCCGTATAGGCCAGCTGGATCGACGTCAATGCCTACGCCCCAAGCCCCTTGATACACATCTACTGTTGGATCGTCTTTTCCTGTGCTGCCTACACGATCATAGAAAGTGTTGAACTCCACCATTTCCAGCTTTACGTTCAAGCCAATTGCTTGCCATGACTGTACATAATATTGAGCAAGCGGCTGTGCAATATCTCCGCCTGTCATGGAAATAAAGTTAATAGCTAATTCGCTGCCATCTGGATTTGTGCGGAATTTGCCATTCATTTTGTAGCCGGCATCATCCAAAATCTTGTTAGCCAAATCTTTATCAAAGGCAAGGCCTTTATTAGTAGCATCATGGTACTCTGGGTGAGAAGGCGGAATAAGTGTCGTCGCATTCCAGCGCAGGCCGTGATAGAATTGCTTGCCGACCTGATCGTTATCGACCGCATGCCACATCGCTTTCCGCAGGTTTACATCGCCCATTTTCGATTTTGGATCAGGAACGACTTTGCCAGCCTCAGCATCCCACTTGCCTAGTTTAAAGCCAATATACGTATATGCACGGTCAATTGCACCTAAGTATTCAAGATTTGATAGACTCGCATTATCTGGATATTGATCCGCCGGGAAGGAATCAACGAGATCGACACCGCCAGTTTTCAATTGTTGTACGACGGTTGTTTGATTAATTACTTTCAATACAACCTCATCTAGTGCAGGCTCACCGCGCCAGTAATCTGTATTTTTCTCAAAAACAACAGATTCCCCAGGAACGATGCTTTTTACTTTAAATGGCCCGAAGCCGATTGGTTTCTCACGAACCTCTGGAGAAGCCGAAATTTTAGCTACATCCATATTGCCGAATATGTGCTTCGCTAATGGATAATTCCATACACCACCGGTCAAAAGGGAAGGAGATGATTGAATATACGTAATTTTAAGCTTTTTCTCGCCTAAAACTTCAATTCCTGAGATCGTTTTTGCTTTTCCTTCATGGAATTCCGTCATCCCTACGATATTAGTGAAATTCGAATCATACCGTGGTCCGTCATATTTGGGGTTGCCGATGACTTCATGAGCGAATAACCAATCCTCTGCAGTTACTGGCTTGCCGTCATGCCAGTTTACATTATCGCGAATCGTAAGCGTAAATGTTTTGCCATCCTCAGACACTTCATACGTTGCTGCCCCATCATTCGTATATACATAGCTTTTATCCCAAGTAAGCAGCCCTTCATCAAACCAGTTTAGTACTTGTGAATCCGGATCACCGGAATAAAAGTTCCAGTTCAGCGTCCCTTCAAATGGTGTATCTGATACAAGGCCAAATGTAATGGAACCACCCTTTATGGCTTCGCCCTCATTTTTCTTCACATTGCTGAAATCCTCAATGGAATAAAGACCATCGTCTGGAGCAGGCTTCTCGGTTTCCGCAGGAGCGGCACTCTCCGTGGGCTTCGCCGCACCATCAGTCGGGCTCGGCGTGTCTACACTCCCATTATTAGATGAACAAGCTGCAAGAAAGACTAGCAATGCCACCATAAGCGGTAAAAATAAAGACCTTGAAAACATCGTGTTCTTCTTCACCATCATTCTCCTCCTTTATTATCCTTTTCTTTGTCTTGCATCTGTCGCACGCTTTAGCGCTTGACCGACATTGTTTATACTCAACATCAGTACCAAAATCAGTATCGATGCAGGTAACCATATCCACCATCTAAGCTCGAGCGTTTGCGGGTCTCTAGCATAGCTGACTAACGTGCCTAAGCTGGGCATGCTCTCTGGAAACCCGAAGCCAAGAAACGATAGTCCAGACTCTAAACCGATATTTGCCGCCAAGTTCAAAGTCATCGTAACAATTATGATGGAGCTTAAATTCGGCAATACCTGGACCATCATGATTTTAAAATTGGAGGAGCCTAATGTTTTGGATGCCTGAACATAATCAAGCTCCTTCTCCTGCAGCGCTTTTGAACGAATTAATCTTGCAATCCCCATCCATAAAAAAGCGGTCATAATAAGCGAGAAAGACCAAATATTATATTTGGGTACGGCTGTCACAAACGCAATCACGATCATCAAGGTCGGCAGGATCATAAAAAAGTCAACAAATCTCATAAAGATGTTATCAACCGTACCACCGAAATAACCGGAAATGAGTCCAACACATACGCCAATTACTCCTGTAAATGCAGTAACAATAATAGCAATCGTTAATGAATTTCGAGTCCCAATAATTAATTGCCCAAAAACATCGCGGCCTCCATAGTCCGTACCTAACAAATGCTCGGATGACGGCGGCTTTTTCAGTGCGAATAAATCAACCGATACAATTTGCTCCTGATTCAGAACAAGAGAGATCCCATACACAGAAAGAATAACTACGCTCAAAAAAATTAATGATACGAATGCGACTTTGTCTCGTACGATTTCCCGCCAAATAATATTCAAGCTTGACGGGCTTTTATCCGGCACCTGGAGCGCGGTTATGGGAATGTTTGTCTTTCTCATTTCTTTCACCTCAACATCTCGAGTTCTTATTTAATTCGAATACGAGGATCAACGATACTCAAAACAATGTCAGAGATTAATGCCCCTACAATAGAAGCCACTCCATACAATAAAACAAGCGCAGTAACGACGCTGAAATCCCGCAGAGCGATAGAGCTTAAGAATAGTTGACCCATTCCTGGATAACTGAAGATACCCTCTATGAACACCGTGCCTCCGATGAGTCCAGTAATTTCATAACCAAAAAAAGCTGCGATCGGCAATAACGAATTTCTTAAAATATGGCGATTATAAACGCGGGATTCTGAGGCGCCTTTCGCTCTTGCTGTGATAATGAAATCCTTTTGCTTCGTATCAATGATTTCGCTTCGAAGATATTGAACCGTCGACACGGTTGCGATAAGAGCCATCGAAATGGCTGGGAGCAGCAAATGATAAAATTTGCTCATAACATATTGAAGAGTACTTGGTTCCAGTCCTGGAGCGGCGCTTCCTCCCGTTGGAAACCAACCAAAATGAAAGCCGAACACCCATAACATCAATAAAGCGAAAATAAATAGTGGGGCTGCAAATCCAATATAGGTATAGCCTGTAATCAATCGATCTCCCCACGTGTCGTTATAACGGCCGCTTGTAATCCCAAGCGGTATTGCTATCAAGTAAGTAAGGATGAGAGTGACGATGGATAACCAAACGGTATTCATCATGCGCTGGCCAATCAGATCAGACACTGGCATTTTAAAACGAAACGACTGTCCGAAGTCACCTTGCACAGCTTTCGTAATCCAGTCCCAATACTGTACATACCACGGATTGTTAAGGCCCAGCCTCTCACGCTGTGCATCCATTGCAGCTGGATCTATACTCGGATCGATCATTCCAGTCAATGCGTCCCCCGGCATAGCCTTCGCTATTAGAAAGACGAGGATGCTTAACAATATAATTTGAGGGATCATAATGACTATTCTTCGTGAAACTGTGCGCCACATCGTCCTCACCCTCTCCCAGGCAAAGCCACGAAATGTGTTTCTGAAACGGGTTTTAACGGATAAGCCAAACCGTCCTCGTCAAAATAATTCTCATAGGCTTGTTCATATTCCGCCTTAACCGCCTTGCGAAACGAATGTTTTTCCTCTCGTTTCGTTGGATCAATATCAGGTATAGCCGAGATAAGACGCTTGGTATAAATATGCTGAGGTTGATTGAAAATATCAGCTGTCGTTCCTCGTTCAACGTAACGGCCTTTGTACATAATGCCAATATGATCGCACATATGCCTTATAATGCCGAGATCATGACTAATGATCAGATAAGTAAGGTTTAGCTCTTTCTGAATATCCTGCATGAAGTTTAGTACCTGCGCTTGAACGGATACGTCCAGCGCTGACACGGGTTCATCGGCTATAATCAGCTTTGGTTTTAAAGCGATAGCTCTCGCAATCCCAATTCGCTGACGCTGGCCTCCTGAAAATTCATGAGGATATTTATAAATCGATTCTGGGCTCAAGCCCACTTGCTCCAACAATTGTTGTACACTGCGCTTCTCTTCGCCAGCAGACTGCTTCTCAAAATTTCGCAGCGGCTCAGCGATAATATCAAGCACGCGTTTCTTAGGATTCAAGGAGGAATAGGGATCTTGGAAGATCATTTGAATATCTCTGCGGAAGCCTGCATGGCTTCGAAGTCCGCCAGCAGCAAGCTGCTGACCTTGGAAGAGAACACTTCCTGATGTAATTGCATTTAAGCCTATGATGGCTCTGCCTGTCGTGGTCTTGCCAGAGCCAGACTCGCCTACTAGTCCATAGGTCTGTCCCTGCTCCAAGGAGAATTGTATACCGTCTACCGCTTTGATCGGTGGACCCTTTTTACTGAAAAGACTCCCGCGATTCGGAAAATGTACCTTTAGATCGCTGATCTCAAGAAATGACATGTTGATGATCCTCCTTCTCGTCAGGGAAGTGAAAATGCTTGTAGCAGCTGCATCTGACGAAATGGCCCGGAGAAATCTCATGCATTTCCGGGTTCGCTTCATGAGCAGCCTCAGCAATCCAAGGCGTCCTCGATCGAAAACGGCAGCCCTGCCTCGGGAGGTTCTGAAGAGACGGCACAATTCCCTGAATAACATGGAGCTTAGACTTTGCTTCATTCACAGTTGGTATCGATTGCAATAATGATTTGGTATAGGGATGCTGTGCTTTAGCAATGATTGTGTAGATATCGGCAATTTCAACAATTTGTCCGGCATACATAACAGCAACTCGGTCAGCCATCTCGGCCACAACGCCCAAGTCATGCGTGATTAAGACGATGCCAGCCTTGCTTTCATCCTTCAAACGCCGCAGCAATTCAAGAATTTGCAATTGTATCGTTACATCCAGTGCTGTAGTCGGTTCATCTGCAATTAATAGCTTAGGATCATTGGCAATCGCGATAGCAATAATGACACGCTGCCTCATCCCGCCGGACAATTCATGGGGGTAACGCCCGTATGTATGCTCTGGGCGAGGAATACCCACTTTAGTTAAAAGCTCGATCGCCCTGTCCGCTCTTTCCTTACTAGAGAGTTTGGGCTGGTGCAGGAGAATAACTTCTTCAATCTGAGAACCGATAATCATAAGGGGATTTAATGCGGATAATGGGTCTTGGAAGATCATGCCTATTTCTTTCCCTCTCAGCTTATTTAGCGTGGAGGGTGACATCTGGACAATATCCTGTCCTTGGTAATAAATATTTCCTTCTATTTTCGCTCTCGTATGGAGGCCCATGATGGAGTAGGCCAGCGCACTCTTGCCAGAGCCCGACTCCCCCACTATGGCAAGAACCTCATTTTCTTTTACCGTTAGCGTCACATCATCCACTGCTGCATAATAATGATCCGCAATGCGAAAAGAAGTCGTCAAATTCTCAATTTTCAGCAGCTCTTTTTTCAATAGAATCCTCCTAACGTAGTGATTCTAAACTTGCAATATTCATAATTTTCGGAATTTTCAAACCATAGATTTATCATATCTAATATAAGCATAAAACAATTTAACTGCAACTACAATTTATAGCATATTCAATATATATATTCTTGTTTTTGGATTTCATTACTCTAATGGATCATATACTAATGTCTATAGTAAACGCTGTCAAGCTTTAATGTGATGTATTACATTTTGGTGATAGTTATTTGTTAGGTTTGTACTGTTATATAATTACATTTAACAAAATATGTATTTTCTTTTTGTAAATATAATCTCCGTTTTACTCATTACTTCAATCATTACTTTAAAAATATTTAAGAAATTTTCAGCAAACGAAACTCTTATAAACTATTTTTCAATATTAGTTTACGTGTTAGATTCCTCTCTGTTTTTATGCAATAATATGTACATAATCTTTTAAAATGAAACAAAAACAGAAAAGATTTCCCTTAGTCTAAACGAATTTATTAATGGCGATAATAATATTCGATACTAAAAACAATTCATAGCAGATGGAGTGAGCGCCCTGATTTCTTTAAACCGATTTATTAAAATTTGTTTCGCTGTTATTTTAGTTCTTGCCATTATTTATTTAGCATCACTTGTCGATTTTATTTTCAAACCCTTCGTTTCTTTGTTCAGTATTGTTATGATTCCATTGATGCTCGCCTCTTTTTTCTATTATCTACTACGCCCGCTTGTAAACTGGATGGAGCGACCTAAATTAAAGAGACCTTGGGTCATTCTCATTATTTATTTAGCAGCTGCTGTGCTGTTTAGTTTATTTATCGTTGGCGTATTTCCTTCGCTTCGCACTCAGTTTTTCAATTTAGTAAATAATGCGCCTAATCTTTTCAATACGCTGGGCAAGCAGCTGCAAGATCTGGAACAGAACGGGTTTTTAGCAGACATTTTGCCTGAAGATGTAAGTCCTTTTTCAAAAATAACCGAATACCTGAATAAAGGATTTTCATTGTTGACTAACTATTTAACGGGGATGTTTTCTTTTATCTCTAATTTCGCACTCATTTTGTTCACCTTCCCTATTCTTCTTTTTTACATGTTGAAGGAAGGGGACAAATTCGCCCAGAAAATCGTCAGCTTCATGCCTAAGAGATACCATGCTGAAGGTGAAAAAACGATGCAGGAGATTGATACGGCTCTAAGCGGATTCATTGTGGGGAGAGTCGTTGTAAATCTGGCGCTCGGTGTTCTGATGTATATCGGCTTCCTTATCATCGGTTTGCCCTATGCTCTTTTACTGACTGTCGTTGCTGTTATTATGAACTTTATTCCTTTTATAGGCGCCATACTGTCTGCTGTACCGATCGTCATTATTGGTTTAATTGAATCGCCATCTGTTGCGATTTGGTCATTAGTGGTCATCCTACTCTCACAACAAATACAGGATAATATTATTTCACCTTATATTTTCGGAAAACAGCTCGATATTCACCCTATTACAACTATTCTATTGGTGCTGGTGGGCAGTGACGCTTTTGGAATCATAGGCGTAATCATTATTATACCGGTATATATGATGCTGAAAATCGTTGCTACCAAGGTATATCAGCTGTTCTTCAAACAGAAATGGGAAGACGCATAAGTATTTACAAGCAAAAGGGGATCACATCGATGTGGTCCCCTTTTGCTTACCCGTAGCCATTGTTGATTTCTGTTTTTGCCAAAATCGTATTGCCGTCATCCACCACCAATCTCGATTCTAATTTTTTCACCCTCAAATATTCTATGATAATTAATAGATTTTGGTGTTACAAAACATCCCTATTCTCGATATGCCGAACCGTTGACCAGGCGATCGCTACGCCAAATACTGCTAAAGCAAGCGGAATGTAAATGATGGTTGCCAGTGAGAAGACAGGATTACTCGAACTTGTCAGTATGACGATTAGGAGTGAAGAGAGAATAGTTGCAGGCACCGAATGCTTGCGCATGCCGAAATAAAGCGGCACTAAACTTGCTCCTGCTGCTGCAAAGGCAAAGCTTACGATGCTTGCTAGCTGCGCAGCATAATCCATCGGTACAGGCGCTTCCTCAATAATATGAAAAAAGTGATTTATGCCAATAAGCATAGATAATGTGAAAATATGCGAGATGACGATTGCAACAAAAGTAAGGATAGCTACAATCGCCAGCTTGGAAGCAAACAGCTTTTTGCGACTAACCGGGTACATAAACATAACTAGAATTGTCTTTTTCTTATACTCATCAATGATTAACTTGCTAATTAGAACGGCAGCCATGACGATAAACGTCGACCTAACCATAGCGCCAGCTATAATATACAGCTCTCCAATATTTGTGATCTCGTTTTTAACTTCCACACCCTCAAAGTAACCGATCATGAACATTAGCGTAACAATCACGACGTTCGCTATGATCGCTGCCTTCACATACCAGCCTAATCCCATTTTTGCTATTTCCAGCTTCATAAGTTTAATCACGGATGCTTCACCTCGTCTCCTTGAATCAAATCGAGGAAATACTGCTCCAAAGAAGTGTACTTCTTGTTCAGCGACTCGATATTCACATCGTTTAGTGCAAGCGACTTTGAAATCGTCGTCTGCATCGCTCCTGATTCAAAGATGCGAATCATATTGTCATCTATAATTTTAAAATTAGTGAGCTGGAGCTCGTTGGCTAGCACAGCGCATGCCTTTGTCCGATCCGGCGTTATGAGCTCGATATATTCTGAGTTCTGGCCCCGTACATCTACCATCGACACCTGTTTAATGAGCCTGCCGCCGCTGATCACGCCAATCGTATTGGCCATTTGCTCTATTTCACTGAGCAAATGGCTCGATATGAGAATAGTAACTCCATAATCTGTACTTAGCATTTGAAGCAGATTACGAATTTCTTTAATGCCGGCAGGATCAAGCCCATTAATCGGCTCATCCAATATGAGCAATTCAGGTCTGTTCATAATCGCTCTAGCGATCGCCAGTCTTTGCTTCATCCCGAGCGAGAAGTTTTTAACCGCTTTATCATCCACGTTACGCAGGGCAACCATGCCGAGCACCTCTCCGATAACCTTGTCATCATGGCAGCCCATGTACTCGTTATGCAGCTGCAGGTTTTGTTTGGCAGTCAGCTTGTCATAAAAAACCGGCATTTCAATGATGCTTCCCATTCTTTTAAATACATCATACGTGTTAGGCCTAAGCGGCTCATTAAACAATTCGATCTGACCCGCAGTCGGCTTAATCAAATTCGTGAGCATTTTCATAACGGTCGTTTTCCCTGCGCCATTTGGGCCAAGGAAGCCATATATTTCGCCCTTCCGCACGCTCATGCTTACATTGCTTACGACTTCTTTGCCCTCAAATGCTTTCGTCAGGCCGCTCGTTCTCAAAATATAATCCACTCGTTCTCTCCTTCTTTCCATGTTGTAACTAGTTCTCAGTTTATCGAACACCTTTATCTTATTTGTTGCTTATTTCTAACAAAAATCTTAAGTTGCTAATAGGTCATGCGTTTGAGCTTAACCGTGAACGTCGTTTTCTCAAACGGGATGCTATGCAATGTGATCTCGCCATTCATTTCCTCCACGAGTCTTTTCGTAATCGTTAAGCCCAATCCACTTCCCTGGAAAGCCTTGTTTCTAGACTCCTCCAGCGTAAACATCCTTTCAAAAACAAGCTCCTGATTTCGAGCCCTAATCCCTTTGCCGCAATCCGAAACGTCAATCCTAACATGCGAAGCGTCAACGCTCATAGCAAGCCCAATTCTCTTCCCATCGCTGCCGTAACGAATGGCATTGGACAATAAATTGCTGAGCACCCGCTCCAGCGCTTCCTCGTTCCCTAAAGCATAGATCGCTTCTTCTGGAATTTGAATATCTGCTTCATAGCCGCTTGCCTGCACCAGATCGTAAAAGGACAAAATGCTTTTTTTGCACAGCTCGTTCATATGTATTCGCGATAGCGTGATATCGTTGTCACCCGCTTCTAATCTAGCTAAATCGAAAAAACCGTTCATCAGCTTAATGATCTCCAGCGTTTTTTCATGAATCAGCCGAAGAAGACGTTCTCTTTCTTCAGATGCCATCTCGCGGCTGCCTTGTATCATCTCGGCATAGCCGAGTACGACGGTTAGCGGTGTTTTTAGATCATGCGAGAAGTTAGCAAGCATTTTCCTCATGGAATGGTTCGTTTTAGTAAACTGCGCCAGCTTATTTTGATTATCTGTGAAGAGGCGGTTTAACTCGACCAGCAGCAGCTTCAATTCGCGATCATCTGTCATGAGGAGCAGCATTTCCGAAGAGTGCTGCTCCAGCTGTCTGCTGATCTGGTTTGCAATATACCGTAAGTCGGAGCTTCTAGCCCGCTTCATTTGATACTGAATGACATTTAAAATGGCGAGTATGACAATGATACCTACTAAGCTATAAACCATATTAAAATTCTCCCAGCTTATATCCGATGCCCCATAACGTCTTAATATATTGCGGCGCTGATGGATCGTCTTCGATCTTCTCTCTCAAACGGCTGATATGAACGTTTATAACATTCTCATCTCCAAAGTAATCATCGTTCCAGACAGATCTGTAAATTTGCTCCTTCGTAAACACTTTGGTTGGGTTCATCGTTAGAAGCTTTATGATCTGCCATTCCTTTGAAGTAAGCTTAATCGACTTGCCCCGTTTACTTACATCAATATTGTCCGTATCGATCGTAAGCTCATGAACACGAAGTACACTAGGCGCTGCCTGATTCTGAACACCTGAGTATTGCGTTGCTCTGCGAATTGCAGCTTTTACTCTTGCGAGCAGTTCGATCATAGAGAACGGTTTGGCCAGATAGTCATCCGCTCCGAAGCCTAATCCTAAAGCTTTGTCCACATCGCCATCCTTAGCAGATAAAATGAGGACTGGAAGCAGACTATGCTCCCTAATCTTCTTCAGAAAATCAATGCCATTCAGCTTAGGCAGCATGACATCCAGCAATATTAAATCATACGTTTCCTGAGAAAATAACCGCAGTGCTTCTTCACCATCTGCCGCATGTACGATATGGAAGCCTTCCAACGTCAAATAAGCCTCTACCATTTCGCTAATCGATCGATCGTCCTCTACGAGCAATATGCGTTGTTTCAAGCCGTCCCACCTATCCTATCTATGTAAAGTCATTATATATTTTCAATCTGTTTCCTTACTATACCATAGCCTATTTGTGTCAGATGACAGGAACATTGTCCAATAACTAAAAAAAAGCCCGCGATTTTACGCGGACTTAAGATTCGTTTATTTCACTTCAACTACAAAAGGGCTGATAAACGTTTTACCGTTTCGTTGAAATTGCCCCCAGATCTTATATACACCAGCACTCGGGAAAGTCGTCATGAATTTCGCATCCGGGCCTTTCGCTTTTTCCTCCAGCGGGTGTACATGCAAATACTGCTCTGTATCTTCGCTAAGAATCACAACGTGCCCAACTGCGCCTAAGTAAGGCTCTAAATCCGTTATTGGATCTTTGGACTTCGCATCCGTAAGTTTGAAGTTCAACTCCATTTCTTTGCCGGCTTCCGAATGATTGTTTTCGAGTGTGATTTCTACCCCGTCCACAATCACGGACTGTTCATCCGATGGCTTAATCGGAACTTGTTCAGCGGCTAGCCCTTCTACCTTGATCCATTCAGACTTCGTTGTGGCGGAGCCGCCGGTAGGGATATAGTCGGCGAATAACTTATAGTCTCCACCCAAAGGGAACGATGTCGTGATTTCAAATTGCCCATTCCCTTTGTACTCCGGATGGATGTGGTCAAAGTAAGATAAATCTTTGCTGACTGCGATGAGATGAAGCTTCTTCTCGTGATTAATATCAAATGCCTCGATGGCCATTCCGTCCGTATCTTGAATTTGTACGGTTATTACGGTGTTCTCTCCAGATTTCGGCGTTTCTTCTGACCATTTCCAATCGGCATTCGTCTCTAGCTTCTTCGTCTCGCCAGCATGTTCTTCTCCGTGAGCTCCGTGCTCTTCGGCACTGGATGCAGCGGGTGATGCTGCTTGAGAATTCCCGCCATGAGCACCATGATTATCTGTTTCTTGTTTATTTTGTTTTCCGCAAGCAGCAACAAAAACGAGTACAGCTAGCAATCCGATCAAATAAATTCGTTTCATTTTAGCCTCCAGGATATGAATAACTTTAAACTTTTGCCCTTTGTAGACGCAGCGCATTCAGCACAACGGAAACGGAGCTTAAAGCCATAGCTGCTCCAGCGAGCCATGGTGCAAGGAATCCAAGCGCTGCAATCGGGATGCCGATGACGTTATAAGCAAGCGCCCAGAACAAGTTTTGCTTAATGTTTACCATCGTTTTCTTACTCATCGAGATCGCGTCCGGAATACTGTTCAAGTCACCGCGCATTAAAGTAACATCCGCAGCCTCCATGGCCACATCAGTTCCCGTTCCGATAGCCATTCCGATATCCGCAATAGCCAATGCCGGCGCATCGTTAATTCCATCTCCAACCATCGCGACCTTCTTACCGCTTTCTTGCAATCGCTTGACCTCGTTGGCTTTGCCACCCGGCAGCACTTCCGCCAGCACATGGTCGATTCCAACTTGGCTCGCAATGGCTTTCGCCGTACGTTCATTGTCGCCTGTCATCATCACGACTTCCAAACCGAGCTGCTTTAATCTGGCAACTGCCTGCTTTGACGTATCTTTAATCGTGTCCGCTACGGCTACCATACCAGCGTACTTCCCGTTAACCGCAACCAGCATCGCTGTTTTTCCAACCGACTCCAGTCGGCTCATTTCTTCAAAAGCGGACTCCGCGTTCACGCTAGCTTTCGCCAATAACTTTCGGGTCCCTATTAGCAATTCGTTCCCTTCGACTGTAGCTTCAATGCCAAACCCAGGTATCGCTTGAAAGGAATCGGTCGATGGGAGAGAAATACCTTGCTCTTGAATACCAGCCACGATCGCTTCCGCTAACGGATGCTCCGAATTTTTCTCCGCTGCAGCAATCCAGGACAAGAGCTGTTCCCGATTATAGCCTTGCTCAATCCGTACATCCGTCAATTCCGGCTTGCCTTTTGTTACCGTTCCCGTTTTATCCAATATAATGGTGTTAATGCGATGCGTGGATTCTAAATGCTCGCCGCCTTTGAACAAAATACCGAGTTCAGCGGATCGACCCGAACCGGCCATAATCGATGTTGGCGTAGCAAGACCTAGCGCACACGGGCATGCTATAACCAGAACGGCAATTGCCTTCTCCAACGCCTCTGCGAAATTGCCTGCATCAACAGCGAAGTACCAGATCAAGAAAGTGACGATCGCGATCCCTACAACGATCGGGACGAATATTCCCGAGATCACGTCGGCTACCCTTTGAATCGGCGCTTTCGAGCCTTGCGCTTCCTCTACAACTTTGATGATTTGGGAAAGCGCCGTTTCTTTGCCAACTTTAGTCGCTCTAACTTTAAGCACGCCGTTTTTGTTCAGCGTTGCTCCAATGACTTGATCTCCTGTCTGCTTATCTACCGGGATACTTTCACCGGTTAACATCGATTCATCAACTGCCGATAACCCTTCAAGCACTACACCATCGACTGGCACTTTCTCGCCGGGTTTAACTAGGAATACATCTCCAGTTACTACGTCTTCTATTGGAATACTAACTTCCTGACCATCCCGTATGACGATAGCCGACTTGGCTTGTAAGCCCATCAATGCTTTAATCGCTTCGGAAGATCGGCCTTTCGCCAGCGTTTCGAATAATTTACCCAGCAATATTAACGTAATCAGCACGGCACTCGTCTCATAATACATCTCAACCTGATGATGTGCGGATGCATTTATTGATTCGATGGTTAAGTAAACACTATAGAAGTAGGCGGCAGATGTGCCGAGCGCTACCAATACATCCATATTCGCACTGCCATTGCGCAGCGCCTTGTAGGCTCCGACATAGAATCGGCTGCCAATAATGAACTGTACTGGGGTAGCCAATATCAATTGGAACCATGGATTCATGAAAATCTCAGGCACCCATATCCATGACGTAAAGGAGAAATGCCCAACCATAGCCCAGAGAAGCGGCAAAGAGAGAATAGCTGATACAATCAACCGGATCTGCAGGCTGCGGACTTCCTTTTTCTTATGATCGCTTTCACTCGTCTGCTCGTTCTTTGGTTTAGCTTTATAGCCGATCTGTTCGACTTTCTTGATCATATCCGCAGCACTTGTCATGGATGGAATAAATTCCACATGCGCCGTCTCCAAAGCTAAGTTTACCGTCGCTTTTACACCGCTCATTTTGTTAAGGCCCTTCTCGATGCGCGTGGCGCACGCTGCGCAGGTCATGCCTACAATATCGAAGTCAATGGACTCCTTTACCGTACCGTATCCCAAGGCTTGAATTTTCTGTTCCAATTGGGACATGTTCACTTGAGAAGGGTCAAAGTTGACGGATGCTTGCTCCATGGCGAAGTTCACGTTTGCTTGTGCAACGCCTTCCAGCTTATTCAGACCTTTCTCTATACGGCTCGCACATGCTGCGCAAGTCATGCCAGTGATCTGTAGTGTGGCTTGTTGATTAGATACTGCTTGATTAGAACTGCTCATGATCATCACCTATTCTTCTGTCGTATTACCATCTTAACTATGTGACGTTTTTACTTCACGACATCGTAACCCTGTTTCTCAATCGTTTCGACAATGGCTTCCAATGAGGTTTCACTGTCGTCATACACCAATTCAACCAGGCCTGCGGCTCGATCAACAGTCGCTTTGGCACCGAGAGTTTCGACTGCACCTTCAATCCTACGAACACAACTGCCGCAAGTCATTCCTTCTACATTTAACATTACGTTTTTCATTTTTAATTCCTCCGTCTCATTTATTTTGTTAATATACAATACTACCCTATAGTATATTAACGACAAAATAATAATTATTGATGACTTCCTTGAAGTTGATTCAACCGACAAGCTTAGTCACACTTCCCTTTCGCAAACGGTTCACTTGCTCCAAGGGTGCAGCCTGCATATCCGATTTTATTAGAATCGACACTCTCAAGCCCGTGAACGCTTTATCCAGCCAATGAACGAATGGCATGCCCACTTCTTCCGCACCTTTACGAGAGTGGAGTTGCTACGAAGAGTCAAGCTCCAACACAACCTTTGTAATTAATGGTAACGATAAATATAGAATACCCCCGTACCCTATGTAATGTCAAGCGAAGTTGATGAATAAAATTTAAAAGCAAATGTACACAAGCACATTTGCTCCGATTATCATTTCATTAGTTTATTTATTGTCGTCAACAACTCATCAATGACTCCATGTTCACCCGATTGAATTTTTTCAACGACACAGCTTTTCATATGGTTCTCGAGAAGTAATTTTCCGACGCCGTTTAGAGCCGATTGAACCGACGCGATCTGATTGAGCACATCATCGCAATACGTATCTTTTTCAATTAACCCTTTGATCCCTCGAATTTGCCCTTCAATTCGGTTCAAGCGACTGGTCAGGTTTATCTTGGTCTTCTCGGAGTGATGGCTATGTTGATGGTGGTGATGATTTTCATGTCCAGCGGATGCAACCGTTAATTCATTTTCCATGGCTTATCCCCTCCCCTTAAGCCCTATTATACCCCCTAACCCTATCCGATGCAAAGTTCTGATAAAGCAGCAAATCAGCCGTGAATAACACGACTGATTATTATGCTATCTCATTTTCAATTCTCTGACGTTTTCCCTTTACGAATAAAAATCAACGCGATAAGCGCACCCACGATAGCTATGATAGCTGCTCCAACGAATGCGGAGTGAAACCCCGTATTTAATGCTGCAATTTGATCGATCCCTTTATCCAGCTCCCCTTTTGTCCAGGAAGAAGATACGGCAACCATGACAGCTAATCCGATGGCTGAACCAATCTGATAGCTCATATTGGATAAGCCCGACGCCAAACCGGATTCTTCCGGCCTTGCCCCCGACAAGGAGGAAATCGTTGCCGGGATATAAGCCATTGACATGCCAAGTGCCCCGAGTAGAGAAGCCCATAGTACGTTGGTAACGAAGTTTCCATCCTCTGGCGTATTCCCAGCGAACAGCAACAGTGATCCTGCTAATATAAGCATACCAATGACGAGATTTCCTTTGATGCCGAACTTGCCGACAAGCCTTCCCATGACTGCGACCATCAAGATCATGATGAGGATCGTCATCGGCACCAGAGCAACCCCGCCCATGAATGCCGAATAGTTCAAAACCTGTTGAAGATACAGATTTAAGAAAAACCAAAGCGGAATCCAAGCACCTGAAAGAGTTGCCAAAATGATATTGCTCGCAAGTAGATTTGGAGCTCTAAATATCCGTAGAGGTACGAGCGGGTCTTTTTTCTTCGCTTGCACGATCAGAAACAGAATGAACAGTACAGCAGCAATGGCCAATAGACCAAATGTTTGCGCCCCCCATCCGTTATGCTCCGAAGTGACGATCGCATATACCGCCAGCACCAACGCAGCTGTGACCGTCAGTGATCCTAAGATATCGATGCTGCCTTTACTTTTTGTTCCTTTTGGAAGGACATACAGACTGTACAAAATAGCGAACAAGCCCACGGGGATGTTGATTAGGAATGTCCAATTCCAACTGAGCCATTCCGTGATGACTCCTCCAAGGAAAACCCCGGCGGTTCCGCCTGCTGCTGCGGATGCTCCCCAGAAGCCGAAAGCTTTGTTTAACTCCTTAGGGTTAGCGGCAAAGAGTTGCATGATGATGGTCAATGCAGCTGGAGCGATTAGCGCAGATCCAAATCCTTGAATGGCACGGCCGATATTCATCGACTCCTGGGACCAAGCTAATCCGGCTAACAGCGAAGCAAGTGACAAAATTATAAAGCCGAGCATAAACATCTTGCGTTGACCGAATAGATCGGAAAGTCGGCCTCCTAGCAGCAATAATCCCCCGAAGAAAATGACATACGCATTAAATACCCATTGCAGGTTGTTTTGCGAGTAACCAAGTGCTTCTTTAACAGCTGGCAGAGCAACCCCGATGATGGATGTATCCATGATAACGATGAACTGAGCCAAGCATAGCAAGAACAATGCCTTCCATCTTAGCGGATTCACATTAGTCAAAGCCTTTGAATTTCCTGACATTTCGTATTCCTCCTTGATTTGATTTACATTCGTATAGTATACCCCCCTACCCTATATTGTCAACAACTATTTCCATAAAAAAACTGCTGACTTTAGATCAGCAGTGACTTGATTTGATTTAAATCCACTATGGGATGAGTTGATTGATGGCGCCCGTTAACGTTTCTTTCGGTACAAATCCTGTCACTTTCCCGACTAGCTCACCCTTTTTGTAAATAAACAAAGCTGGTAAACTCATGACTCCCATTTGCTCTGTCACCTTCGTTTCCGTCGCTACATCCACCATGGCCACCGTTACTTTTCCTGCATAAGCTTGGTCGATTTCCTCTAGAATCGGCTTCATTTGTTTACAGAGCGTACACCATTCCGCCCAAAATTCCACCAAGACGGCATCCTGTTCAGAAACCAACTTATCGTACGTGTTGTCCGTTAAATTTAAGATAGCCATTGCTATATCCCTCCTCTTATGTAATTCTCCCTGATAGGTACATAACCACCACACGCAACACACAGTTTTTGTTGATGGAGAATCTTAATATACTTTAACTTCATAAAATCTGACAAACACTATAATAACTCTAATATCGCCAAATTGAAATTTAAGATAAAAATCTATTTATAAGTTAACATCATCTCCGTCGGAATTGAGGCAATTTGGTCTTTAGCAGCGGATCGACCTATTAGACTTAAGACGTAGTCGCAGCTCCGTCGCCAGCCGCTTGAGGCGGAATAAGCTTAAATGATACATTTTCATTAACAGTAAATAACGATGAAATTCGGAGGTAAACTGATGCGTGTACGAGGAAGTGCCGGTCGTTCATGGTCGCTTGGACTATTGGCTTTTTTGGCGTTAGTGGTTGGGGCATACGCCTTGTTTTTGTACGGATCACCTGATGGCATTAAGGAGCAGGGCTTTGTCACAGAAAAAGGAAGCATGCCAGACCTATGGTACAGCGTTCTATGGGGCCATGCCGTCTCTGCTGGAATAGCGATTGCAATCGGCTGGTTTCAATTCATCAAGCGGTTTCGGCATCGCTCGCCAAAAGTACACCGCACGATCGGCTATATTTATGCTGCAATGATTGGAATTGGCGGCATCACTGGCCTGTATCTCGCTTTTTACGCGAACGGCGGGCTGATCGCTAAGGTTGGCTTCGGCACCTTATCTATTTTATGGCTGTATTCCCTTTATCGCGCGTTAAAAAGCATTATCGTCCACCGGAATAAGGCTGAGCATGGACGCTGGATGGCGAGAAACTATGCTCTTACCTGCGCTGCAATTACACTCCGCTTGTATACTGCACTCGCAGCTGGCATTTGGAAAATAACCGATACGAATGAATCGTTTTTCGTTATTGCTTGGATTTGCTGGGTACCAAATCTACTGTTTATTGAAATGCTAATGAGTAGAAAAAAGCGTATTGGCATGACGCATGAGACCGGCATACATCCAAAGATATAAACAAAAAAAAGAGCAAGGACGGCTGCAACCCATCCTTGCTCTTTCCTTGTTATCGTCCTGCTTTTAAACGCGGTTATGATCCGCTCGCCAATTCGTAATCGATTTCTTGATCGTCCCGGAATTCATTCCCGCTTCAACTGCCTTCACGCATAATGCAGGAAAATCATCATCCTCCGCAAAACGTAGAGCAATGATTTGCTGCACGCTAAGTCTTGTATCCAATGGTTTGCCTGTAAGCCTGAAATGCCGAAAGTTCTCCTCGTGAACAATGCTGCGATCCTGCAGCTTCGTTGCGAACTGACGGACAACCGCACCCAAGAGAACTACACATACAGCAAGACCAAAAATTAATAGCGAAGAGAAGCTGAATTGCTCTTTAAATATATGAACAATCGACGCGATAAATAAGATAAGCGCAATGGGCGCCAGTATAAAATGATACAAAGGTGCATATTGCCCATGGTTCTCATAGCTTTGCGTTTTCACATTGCTCATAACGATTTCCCCCAATGTAATGTCTAATTCATTCTTTTTTGAAAAACTGAATCACGCCAAAAGCAACAATTGCTGCTTTTACAGCGACTTCATGATCAGATTCCGTCGTTTGCTTCAAGCCTGCCGTCTTTTTTTCGTAAACTTCTTGAACGGAGTGACTCACACCATTACTACCCCACCTCTGCCATGTAGTCTTCCTATTAGAATCATTAAACATGGTGACGTTGAATACTTACAACATATGTAAATCATTATACATGATAACTTTCTATTGTCAGAAAAAAATAAAGTATTTTTAATAACGTTATCTGCATTTCCCTTACTGTCCATCCTGTATTATGATTCTATAAAAAAGGGAAGGGACTCTTCTGCCTATGGAATTATCGAGGTCTCAGCAATTAGCTCAAGAGTATATTACAAATTACGCAAAAAGCCGCAAAAATGAGGCGGAGCAAACTATTAGGGAAATCCTTCAAATGTCCAGCATCGAGCTGAAGACATTTGAAGATGCTATCACTAAACTAAAATCTCATGCAAGTATTGCGCTGCACTTTCACCCTGATCGACTAGATCCGAACATGAAAAGCGTCGCTGAAGCACTGCTTGAGCAGGGGATTTATAAAAGCCAGTTCGAGACTTTCCTATCGAATGGAAGTGTTTCAGCATTTCCAGGTGGTGAACGAGACCTTTGGGAAAATAAAATGTTTGGCGGAGCGTACCAAATAAATGGCTCAACCAATAGCGAACGGCCCAAGTATGGGGCACTCAATGTCATGTTACATCCCGATGGACCTGCTCCACGGTTTGGATCATGTTATTTTCTTTTATCCGCTGAGGTCTCCCATCGTTGCACTTATACTTATTTAGATTCTCACCAAGACCCTAAGGAAAAGGGGACGTATAAGGAATTTGACCTTATTTTAACTGCTCTCATGAGGGATGCGTTCTTTAATAATTTTGCCATTGGTGAAAGCAATCTGACGGTTCGAAAGCTAATCGACCATATGCTCGTCAATCTTGAGAAACCATTCCAAAATCCTTCAAACAAAGAGCCTAATCGAAATCTGGACCACTATATCGAAGCTCAGGTTCATGGTGACATTTCTCTTAAAGAAGACGTTAAGACGCTTGTTGCCGATCCATCATTTAAGGGCACGCATACAGGACGAATCTTAGAACAGCTATGTTTAAAGTATTCCATTGATCTTTACTGGCATAGGGGCTTTACCCTTTTAGTGGATGAGGTTCCTATCAATTTCAGAGGTCCTTCGATGCCTTCACTAGCCAAAAGAATTGCACAAAGTGATTTTATTGATGTCAATATGATTGGCGCAGCAGCTATGGACTTGAAACGAAATCCAAATCATTGGAGCGATAGAGGAACCTACACAGAAGTTTTGCAAGAATTAAAATTACTCTGGCATGTTTTAGTGAGATATGGAAAGTCAATGGAAAAGTGAAAGTTAGCGTAATCGGAGGTTAACTAAGGAAAATAAAAAAAGAGGAGCCCGCAGCTCCTCTCCTCTAAACCCTATGTTCTTCCGATTCTTTGCTCTGATCAGCATCTGATCTCACCTTGATTCGATATTCCTGCGGCGATATTCCCTCAAGCTCCTTAAACACACGAGAAAACTGCTTGCTGTTCTCAAAGCCAACGGCACTGCCGATTTCCTGCATCTTCTGATTGCCTTCGAGCAGCAGCTCTTTGCTTTTGCGAATGCGAATTTTTTTTAGAAACAATACAAAATTCTCACCCGTATGAACCTTAAACGCTTCACTGAAATAGGAGTAATTAAGGCCAACATAATTGCTCACGACAGCCATATTAAGCGGGCGATAATAGTTTTCCTCCATATAGTTAACCGCTGCTTTAATCTCCGAATGCTCGCTGTAAGCTGAGCGTATGCCTCTGACATAGTCGTTCACGCTTGAGAGCAGCAGCTCCAAGCTCCGATAATAATCGTGAAAGCTGCGGAAATTATCCATACTGCCCACTTTACGATACAGCTTCAATACTTCGATCGACTCTTCGCCGTAAATACGGAATACTTCGTCCAAAACTTGCTCATTGATCATTTTGCCTACCAGCTTTAAGTAGCCAATATCTACATTCGGTATATCCTCGGTATGGAAAATCAGCTTCAGCAGCTCCTGAACCTCCCGTTCCCGATCAGTTCCGAGCATGTTGCCAAGCTTGCGAATTTCTTCTTCTGGCACCGGATAATACTGCCGCTTCGCTCGAATGTCTTCATGATGCAGCAGACGGCAATTCGAATACATGAATGAATACTGAAGCGCCTCAGAAGCTTGCTTATAACAATGAAACAAATCTTCGATTTCATTCCCCTCTGCGCTTATCCCCATGCGCAGTCCATCCAGTTCCTTCCCGCCAGCCTGCCTAAACAATTCTTCGAACTGAAAGCGCGGGCTGCCGATCAGAACAAGCTTGCATTCACTATCTAGAAACGAGACATCCAGTACACCCTTAATCGGCTGCATCATTTTCTCCACTAGCAGCTTGAACTCTTCTTTGTTCATGGAGTCGCCGCTCTCCGATTTATAGTTCAGGACGGCAACAGAAAATGGTCTAGTGAACTGTTCGAATCCGACTTTAGCTTCCAGATCATTTGCAAAATCGTAGGCAGGGTCATCTTGTCTAAACCATTCCTTCAGACTATTTATTCGCAGCTGTTCGCGGTACGTATCGCTTACCGCTACCCGCTCAGCTAATTCAGCTTGCGCTTGCAGCGTGGTCTCGCTCTTTGTGAGTGATTCAAACAGCTCGTCCCGCCGAATCGGCTTGAGCAAGTAATCTTTAACCTGATATTCTATCGCAGCCTTCGCATAGGAGAAATCGTCATAGCCGCTTAAAATAATAAAGATCGGTTTCTGCACCGGCGCAGGTTCCTGAGTAAGCCGCTTAATGAGTTCAATGCCATCCATCACGGGCATGCGAATATCTGTAATTACGATATCTGCCCGTTCACTGCGATATTGTGCTAACGCATCTTCTCCATGTATCGCCATTCGAATCTGATATAATTGTGGAAACTCTCTCTCTATCATCGTCTTGAGCCCTAATCGGATATTTTTCTCGTCATCTACGATCAGCATTGTTCTCATATCCGGAACTTCCTCCCATCAACAGTACCTTAGGAAGGGTAATGACTACTTCTGTGAATTGCCCTTCTCTGCTATATACCTGTAATCCATATGGCTTGCCATAATAAAGCCGAATACGTTGATGAACATTGCGCAGGCCGATTCCAAACGCTTGTTTTCCGTTTCCAGCTTCTTTCTCTGAAGAAATCCCGTTACTATTATCGGTGTGAATCATTTCATTTAACCGCTCCAAGCGGGCCGCTTTAATACCCATGCCGTTATCTCTCAGCCTGATGATAATGCCTGCTTCCTCATCCTCAATAACATCAATTAATATTTTGCTCGTGCTCTCTTCCACACCCGTCCATGCATGTTTTACTGCATTTTCTACGATTGGCTGCAATGACATCTTAAGCACTTCAATCTCCAGCAGCTTCGGTGGAATATTTAGCTCCAGCTGAATCGGTTCGTCGAACCGAATATTCATGACGGCAATATAATTCTGAATATGGCGAAGCTCATCCTGTAAGCTTACATATTCGCCAGACCACTTGAAATTATAACGCATCATACCGCCAAGCGAGGTAAGCGAATCGGATATCGTCCGCTGGTTTTCCATCTCTGCGAGCATCTTAATATTCTCGAGCGTATTGTACAAAAAATGCGAGTCGATCTGACTGTGCAGGGTGCGCAGCTCCGCCTCTTTCGTTAGCGCCTGCTTCTTAACTCCCTGGGCAATTAACTCATTAATGGTATGAATTAATTTGTTAAAATGATGCGCTAGCTCGCCTATTTCTCCGCCTCCGCCCAAAGGAAGCCCCGTTGGCATTTCTCCTCTTCTTACTTTCTTCATTGCCTCTGTGAGACGACTCAGGTTTTTAAGAATAAAGGAGTTCATTAAATACGTAATGAAGGATAATAGACCGATCAGAATAATATTAGCAGCGATGATTTGTCTCTCGGCTTTGGATACGCGTTCATCAACATTTTTTAACGACACCACATTAAGAATATGCGCACTGACTTGTTCCACGGGCGTGGAGACCAGCAAATAAGGATGCTTATTTACAGAAAATCGCTTCTCTTTAACCCCGTGCTCATTCATTTCCCGGAACTCTTGCAAAATGGCTTGATGAAGCTCTGGATCACTGCCGACAAACGGTTGATTGTCATCCATAAAAATAGTTCCGCTGCCATCAGCAAGCATCATCTGCGACCCGTCATCCTTAATATTGGCAAACGCTTTAGGCGAGAACTGCTTCAGCAGCATTTCGACTTGGATAATCCCAATACGCTTGCTTCCGGAATTCACGACGCGCAGGAGTGAAACCTTCGGCATTTGATCGTTAACATCCGTCACGTAACGATGCAAAATGTCCAGGTCCCGCTCTTTGAATATCCACATTTCCTTCCCTTCCAATTGATCCAGCTTGGCGTACCACGGCTCTTTCTGAATCCGGCGTTCATGGAAAATAATCGGCCAAACTTCGGACATATGATCATTGTTTGCAAACAAACGAAGATGGGCAATATTCGGATTATTGATTTGAATGTTGATCATGTCGGTAAGGGCGCCACGATATAAGTCGAGGAGCTCTTCAACAGGAAGATCTTCATCCTTTGATATATAATCCAAAATTTCAGATTTCGATAAAGTGAGCTGGGCAGCCCGTTCCATAGCTTCAATCTGATTTAGAACATTCACTTTCTCCATTTCAAGCAAGTATTGGCTTTGCTTAAAGGTATCGTTAATATAACTATCCCTAATCTGATTAAAGAGATAGTTCGATACGCCGATGCTAGGAATTAATAATATGACGATATAAGCCGCCACAAGGCGGCTTTGCATCGATCGATGCCCTAGCCAATTCGTAGCAGACTGAAGATGTAACCGAAATTTTCTGCCCATAATGCTCTCACTTCCGCTCTGTATTTCATTCAATCGATTAACTTCCCCATCAAGCAAAACCAACTATTCTTATATTGCACAAAAAGCACCCCAGACCGTTTCCGGTTCTGGAGTACCTTTCGCTGGGGTCTTCCCCCTAAGTGGTAGAAATGATTATATTATTTGGCTGCGTCCAACTTCGCTACATTTTCTTCGTATTTCTTTTGTTTGTAGGCTTGTACTTTGCTGAATCCAAGAGTCTCACGTTTCTTTAGGAAATCTCCCCAAATTTTATCGAACTCTGCATCCGATTTAGCAAGCACCAGTTTTGGCAATACTTTACCAAACTCTTGATCTATCTTTGTATTCATAATACCTTCGGCTGAAGTGCCTGTTGGGTTCAGTTGGTCGAATTCCGACAAGCTCTTCGCCTTGCCGCGAGTCCAATCTTCCAATTGCTTGAATGGCTCAACAGCTGGCGGAGACCAGATTGGCGTTAGGTTCGTATCCATCATCATCCAGAACGTGTGGGATGCGCCAAGCTGCTTGTCGAAAGCGCCACGATCTGTATTCAATAGATTCAATGCGTCTGGCAAGAACTGATCTTTGCCATCAATGTTATCCCAAGTTACGCCTTGTTTACCGAAGAACGTATCATGCTGTCCTTCTTCCGAGATCAAATAGTCTAGGAAACGAATCGCGCGTGCTTTGTCTTTCACATCTTTGGAGATCAGTGTAACTGTCCAACCTGAGATCGATGGACCAGCAAGCGTCGGCTGATCAAGGTTAGTATTAGCAGGACCGTCTACAGCGATGTAGATGGAGTTCGGATCATTTGCAAATAGTGCATTTTGTTGGTTTGCATGGTCAGATCTAGAGTAAAGCATTGCGAAATAACGGCCTTGTGCAATTTTTTCTTCCATTTGCGGGCGCTTGTCAATGAAGATATCTTTCGACAACAAGCCGTCTTCGTTCGCTTGACGCATTGTTTTCAGCCATTTTACGTATTCAGGATCTGTATTGCGATCATACAGCTGACCATCTTTATCGTAAGGAATAGCAAGGAAGTTCTGAATATAATGTTGAAGCGACGCATTGCCTGTGTCGCTGAAATCATACATGCCTAGTGGAATAAGCGGTTGGCCATTCACATCAGGATACATTTTTTTCGCAGCCTCAAGTGCATTCAAGAAGCCTTCCGGCGTACGCATATCCGGTTTGCCTAGTGCTTCGTACATATCTTTGCGCACAAGGAAGGTTTGCGTGGATGTAATGTTATCTCCGAATTTCTCATAGTCCTTAGGTGATGAGGAAGAGTTCGGATAACCGTATACATTGCCGTTTTCTTGTTTGTACCAAGAAAGCTTAGCAGGGTCTGTTACTTTGTAGAAGTAAGGGTCATATTGATCAGCAAGCTCGTTCAGCGGAAGAACTAGATCGCCTTCGATCATTTTCTTAACCGCATCTTCGTACCAGCCTAGTGTAATAAAGTCAGGCAAAGAGCCCGAAGCGATCATTGTATTCATCTTCTCAGCTTCGTTGCCGGCTGGAACGATGAAGTTAATGTTAACGCCAGTTTTTTCAGTAATATATTTCGAAGTCGCATCTACGCCCCATTTGTTAGGGAACCAAGAGAAGTTGATGTACCAGTCGAACGTAATCGGGCTTTTATCCACTTCCCAGCCCTTATCGTCCTGAGTAAGCTTCACTTGCTCAGCAGGAGCGCCATTACCCTCTTCTTTGCCATTGTTTTTGTTGCCGCCTGAAGAGCAAGCGGTCGTAAAGACTAGAACCGTTGCGACCATCAGCATCAATACATTTTTGAGCTTAAGCTTCTTGTTCATGTTTGTCTTCCCCTTCTCTGTATGAATGATTATATATGCAATCCTCTGCGCTATAAAGGGCGGAAGGTACTGCCATAAGTTAACCTTTAATCGAACCGATCATCATTCCTTTTACGAAATACTTCTGCAGGAACGGATAAGCGATAACGATTGGAAGGGTCGTGACAACCATCGTAGCCAGCTTGATGGATTGTGTAGTAACGGATTTCCCTATTCCTCCAGGGATAGCGGCCAACATTTGGCTAGAACTGGACTGAGCAACAATACGGTACAAATAAGTTTGGATCGGCTGCATGTCCATGTTGTTCATGTAGATAACGCCGGCAAAATAATCATTCCATTGGTATACCCCGTGGAACAAAGCGATTGTAGCAATAACCGGCATCGATACTGGCAAAATCACTCGCACAAAGATCGACCAGTCATTTGCTCCGTCAATTTTGGCAGCTTCCTCAAGGCCATCCGGAATATCCCGGAAGAAGGTCATGAAGATAATAAGATCGAAGAAGCTGAACATGGCAGGAATGATATAGACCATGAAGTTATCCAGCAAATGCAGATCTCTCATAAGCAGGTAGGTCGGAATTAGACCGCCGCCGAAGAACAAAGTAACCGTTCCGAAGAGAATATATATTTTGCCGCCGATGAGGCCTTTGCGTGAGAATGCATAAGCAACCATCGCCGTAAAAAACACGTGAAGCACCGTGCCAAGCAGTGTTTTGGCTACGGTAATTCCCATCGCAGTCATGATGCCGCTGCTTTGGAATACCGCGTCGAAGCTCTCGATGCTGAAAACCCGCGGCCACCAGTAGATCCCGCCGCGCATGCCGTCCTGCCCTTCATTAAAGGCATTGACCAGCACATACCAAATCGGATATAGGGTCGCGAAGCAAATGAGCAGCATTCCGAAATTGTTGAAGATATCGAAAAATGCTTCTCCTTTTGTTTTACGTTTAATATTAAACACGGTTAGTCGCCTCCGTTTCTAGAACAGTGAAGTATCGTTCATTTTTTTCGTTACTCGGTTTGCAATAAGCAATAGAATTAATGCGATTAAAGACTTAAACAATCCAACAGCAGTGGAGTAAGAATAACGTCCTTGCTGCATACCCGTCTGATAAACATAAATATCGATAACGTTGCTCGCGCTCTCGTTCAATGAGTTGCGCAGCACTAGAATCTGATCGAAGTTCGAGTTAAGCACGCCGCTCACTGCAAGAATGAACAGGATGGAGATCGTCGCCTTAATGCTAGGCAAAGTAACGTACCACATTTTTTGAAAACGCCCTGCGCCATCAATCGTTGCTGCTTCATACAGCTCCGGCGATACGCTGGCAATAGCCGCAAGATAGATAATGGCGGACCAGCCAAGCTCTTTCCATATATCTGATGTAATGATGATGCTCCAGAAGTAGCTAGGCTCTGCCAAATAGGAAATCGGCTCATCGATGAAATTAAGAGCAAGAAGAACGTTGTTAATAATCCCAACATCCGAAAGCCAAGTAGCAAGAATACCGCCGAGAATAACCCATGACAAAAAGTGAGGCAAATACGAAATGGTCTGAATCGCTTTTTTGAAGCCGACCGAACGAACCTCGTTTAGAAATAATGCAAAAATAATAGGTAGCGGAAATCCGATCGCAAGTTTGATAAGACTAATGCCGAGTGTATTTTTCATGACATCAACGAAGCTCTCATCCTGGAAAAAATCCTTAAAGTGCATAAAGCCAACCCAAGGCGCCTCGCTTATGGATTTAACAATGTTGAATTCTTTAAAGGCGATAATAACGCCATACATAGGAACGTAGTTGAATATAATCATCCATAGCACGCCTAGTAACGCCATAATTTGAATGTGCCGTTGGCTGTACAACTTTTTGAACCATTTGCTTCTTGCTGCCTTTGCGTCCGCAGCAGGCAAGGAAGCAGGCGCTGAACCTAGCTGTGTTTTCAAAATAATAACCCCCATGCTGTTGAAAATCTGATGTAAGCCTTTGCATCTCTTATACTTTAATTGTAGATTGTTAGTCCTTGTCTCGTAAGGCTTTAGATTTCGTATTCAGGTGACCATTTTTCGGTTTTGGGTGCATCTACCGTTTTTTGCGCACAAAAAAATGTGATGCTGGCAGAACCTGCCTCGCATCACATTTTGGTTTTTCATTCTATTTAGCAAACGAAAATTCAATCCAATCCAAATCCACGCTGCCGCTTAAAATACGGATAATGACACGAACTGCTCCAGCTGGTAGATGGATGTCCTTTAGTAGCAGGCTCTCCGTCCACTCCTCACCGTTTACCTCACAGCTCACCGGCTCTTGGCCTTCCAGTTCAATGGATAATGTCGCTTGTCCCGCAGCGGCTAGCAGGCGCGCATGCAGATCAAATGACCTTGCTTCAACGCACAAAGCATCATACGCGAGCCAAACCCCTTGATGCAGCTCTACACAAAGCGTATTATCCTCTGCCCAAACCTTGCCGCCCTCTGAATGATAGCTTGGTATCTCGGTCTTGCCCGTAATCATTCTCATCGGTACGCCATCACTTGCACGCAGCCCCGTCTTGTTCGTTTTTTTGTTCACGATGCCGAAGCCGACACCCTCGCCTTGTCCATAAAATTCAGCAGGAATCTGGAGCGGAAGGTGACGCAGCAGCGCACGGGATATGCCTGGGAACGCATCACAATTGTCCACTTTAAGATTATCGAGATATTCATTTAAGATCGCTTCCGCAGTTGCTTCATCCGGTTTAGCGCCGCCCTCCAAATAAGCCGTCAGCAGATTCCAGCCTTCCGGCATACGAATAGAGTACGGAGAATTTGATGTGTTCATCTTTTTCCACGTCCAGAAATTCCACGAAATCTGATGGTCCTCGAACATTTGGAATGCTCCGCTGTACCACTGTGCGTTATTTTCACCGCCTTCGCCCATGAAGATCGGCACATTCCACTCCTCGCGCTTATCTATATACTTTTGAATACTTTCCGTATCAGGGTTGTTCCAATACTTATGGAATTGCAGCATTAAATTATCATCAAATTTCTCTGTGAATACACTCCAGTCCGTTGACCAATGTACCCCTTCAATAATGATCATATGACGCTTGTCCACTTCACGGATCGCTGCTGTAATTTCCTTGTGCAGCGGCTCTACAAGGTCGTTATATTGGTTAAACCAATCCGGAAGAGGTTCATTAAAGAGGTCATATCCAGCAATAATCCAATCGTCTTTATAGCGCTCTGCGAACATTCGCCAAATCGCGATCGTCAGCTCTTGGTTGCGGCGATCCGTAAACAGCTCCGGCAAATCATTTTCCGAATCGTCAATGTTGGCTCCCGTCTGCCCGCCTGGCGCCCCGTGCAAATCTAAAATGACATACAGCTTATACTTTCTGCACCATTCAATCACTTCATGAATTCGTGCAAGCCTCTTTTCATTAAAAATGATCTCGTCGCCTTGTTCTAGAATTCCGCGGGCATTGATAGGAAACCTCACGGAATTAAAGCCCTGCTTCGCCACTTCGCGGACATCAATCTCATCCACATAACGCTCCACATAACTATCCCAGAACTGTGCTGCTTTCTCTTCGCCGATTAATTCCTTGACCATCGCTTCGATTTTGCGCGGACGGTCTCCGCCTTGCGGGAATTTCCACATATATCCTTCCGGCAGCAGCCAGCTTCCGAACCCAACGCCTCTCAGCACAATTTCTTTGCCGTCTCCATTAAGCAACTTTTTACCTTCCGCCCTTACGAAACCGCTTACATCATTGTTGTTGCTATGCACGCTCATCATCGGATTGCCTCCTTATATGTATGGATTAGAACTATCATTGCCACTCTCTCAAAATATAGCACAAGACCACAGCTTACGGTGAGCATTCCGAAATATGGAGAGCATATCCGAAAGGCGCAGCCTTTTAGCTGCCAATTTGCGTTGATTTGTGTATAGCAAGCAAAGCAATACATCTAACTGCACTTGCATGCGAAAAGGCAAAATAACACGTCGAACTATCCACCAGAAGTATCATGAGTATCAGGAAGGTGACAGCAAGTACCAGCGGTACCAGCGATACCAGCAGTACCAGAAGTACCAGAAGTACCAACACTTCCAGCAGTTCCAGAGGCACCTTCATTTTCTGTAACGAACCTGAGAAACGTTAATTGCCTACATTTTCACCTTAAAAAAATGTAACGAACACCAGCAACCTTATTTCCTTCAAATCGTCCCTTTTCGTGTACAAAAGCACCTAATAGCGTTGCTGTGATTCGTTAGCATCTTCAAACATCACTTTTCCGCAAAATAAGCTCTTTACGATTCGTTAGACTTTACAAATGGGTAAAACAACTAAATAATGCAACCTTAACAATCATTATGGGTACCAACAGTATCATCATTATCTGTAACGAATCTAACACACGTTATCCGCCTACATTTCCGCTTTTAAAAATTGTAACGAACGCCAGCAACCTTATTTCCTTCAAATGGTCCCTTTTCGTGTACAAAAGCACCTAATAGCGTTGCTGTGATTCGTTAGCATCTTCAAACCTCACTTTTCCGCAAAATAAGCTCTTTACGATTCGTTAGACTTTAACTAATCATCCATATAATGCAACCTTAACAATCATTCGAGAGTCTATATGATTACAAATAGATGTCTCAAAAGCATTATTATTATGTTGGGGGTGTACTATCGGTTATGTTGAAAATAAATCCAGTATTTCTCATTTTATTATGCATCATCATCTTAGGCGGATGCTCCAAAGATACAAACAGCAAGGAAAATAAGTTTATTTTAGAAGATGTAACTAAAGCGATTGAAGCTCAGAAGTTAGAGCTAATATCCTATGGGATAACAGGTTACCCACCGAAATTAAACGATGTTATTCCCGAGGTCTATTCCGTAGGAATGCCACTAGATAAGAAAGAAAATGAACCTGATTTTATGCATTTTTATATTTTTCAATCTGAAAAAGATCGTATTAATGGGGCTGAAGAACTCAATAAACAAACAGAAAATGCCAATTCCAAATCGTTTCCGAGATTATATCAGGAAGGAAACGTTCTGATCGTTTATTGGAGCGACATCAAGGAGAATACACGACTAGACAAACCTATTGAAGCGGCGTTAAAGCAGCTCAATAATGCCTAATAATCTCATCCGCTACCGCTTGAGGTGGGGATGACAACATCGTGTAACCCTTTGTTTTGATCGTTACTCTTTCGCCGATCCTCAGGTCATTATAAAGCTCTCTATCATCAACGCGAATAATCATCACATCGTTATGATTTTCGTTATTCAAAAAATCAGAAAGCGATTTTGTTTTAGCCTCTTTTTTGGAAATGTTATAGACAACAAATAGGGTTGGAGCGTCATTGCTGTTAAGTTGTTTCTCTAGAATATAATCGCCTTTTTCAAATGGTTTATTAATGCCAATGATTAACCCGCAGACTGCAATTGCGACTACCAAATACGCTATCCATTTTCTCATCTTTTTCCTCCCTATTTGATTTGGTGGTTATTTAATTTCCAGACTAAGCCACTCACAATATTTCAAGAAAAGCTTGTCCAATAGCTCAGCATTAACCATCGATAATTGTTTGACCAATGCGTAATTAAAGAAATCCAATAGATCAGCTTCAACACTCTCCAGTTGTTCAATCAATTCAATATCGTTATATTCAATAAAAAACATTTGCTGCTGCTCTTGTTTTGTTGGTGGTTTTACATTCATCACTCCATAGTAATCATTCGACCAAATCCTTACTGATTGATCCATGTATTCGATAGATGGAAAGGGATCATGTCCTAGCCAGGCACTTTTCTTATTTATGACCGCGTCAAGGACCTCCTTCCATTGCTCCAATCCACAGCAACAACTGGGAAGTATCTCATGGCTTTGACTCTCAAAAGCAATTCCGCCGCTCAGTACAATTTCATCTGCATTAATGAGTTCTTTTACCACTTCATTAGGCTCTTTATTTATATCAATATCATTCATGCCACATAGCACTGTCAGAAAAATAACAACATCCTCTGCGCTTGAATTTTTTGATAAATATGCATTTTCTCGGCCTTCTGCTTTAGGAAGCCATAAAGGCTTATCGAAAAAGGGATTAGTAATTACGGCTTGAACACATGTCATGGCCATTCTCCTCTTACAAGATACTTATGCTTGCAATAATTCCCTACATAACTATTCTAATACAGTAGAACAGGCAATGGCTATATTCATCAAAATGTGTTTGATAATGAAATACCCTCATGATATATTTAGCAATATTTAGGAGCGATTGAAAACAACGCGAATGACATAACTATTTCATATGACTAAGGAAGCGAGTGTTGTTTGGTGGAAAATAAAGCTGTCATACTTGGCTCAAACTTTTACACTGGTTTAAGCATTATAAGAGGCCTCGGCTCCAAGGGCATCTATACAGTAGCAATGGATTATTCCAAGCAAAATACATATGGCGCCAAATCCAAATACTTAAGCGAGCAAATTATTGTTCCTCATTATAAACAGCAGAAGGAACAGCTTCTGCACTATTTAATCGAATACGCAAAAAAGCAGGACAAGAAGCCTGTCCTTTTTCCGAGCGTCGACCCTTATGTGGAGTTTGTTGATTCTTATTTGAACGAGCTCAAAAAGTACTACCATATTAATATGAACGTACAAGGCTTTTGGAGCAATATTATGGACAAGGAGTATCTCCATACCCTTACAACAAAACACGGTGTATTAGTGCCAGAATCGATCAGCCCAGCTGAGGAACGATTTGAAGAACGAGTCGTTGCTGAGATCGGCTTTCCATGTATCGTGAAACCCACGGACTCCCCAGCTTTCGTGGACTTTTTTCGAGCCAAAATATTCACATGCCATAACTTGGAGGAAATGAGAGCTGCAATCGAGAAATCGAGGCAAGCTAAACTTCAGGTTATCGTGCAAAGAATTATTCCCGGCTTCGATGACCATGTCTACACATTTGATGCTTACTTGGATCAGAGTTCAAAGGTAACTCACTGGATGACCTGTCAAAAACTACGGCAATTCCCAATTAACTTTGGCGCCTCTTCCTTTACAAAGCAAAAGTACATAGAGGAGCTTTACCACATCGGAGCCCCTTTTCTAGAAGCGATTGGCTATAAAGGCTTCGCCGAAATTGAATTCAAGAAGGATGCGGTAACCGGCAAGTTTTATTTGCTGGAGATTAATGCAAGAACGACTACACTGGACCCTCTCCTTCAAAAATGTGGCGTTAACTTCCCACTGCTCGCCTACAACGAGCTTGTAGGCAAGCCGATTGGAAGCTATGCGATTACAAGCGATACAGGGATCGCTTTCTGCTTTTTGTTTGAAGATCTTATTTCATCGCGCGATTATGTCCGAACCAAACAGTTAAGCGTCCTGCCAATCGTTAAATCCCATTTTGTCAAAAGAGCGCCTGCCATCTGGAGCCTACGTGACCCAGCGCCTGCCGTATCATTCTGCTATATGGTATTTAAAAAAATAGTGAGGAAAGTTTCACAACGGAGGGTAATACGGCAGCCGTAACTATAACTATAGGAAAACCTCCTGTTAAAGCAGCTGAATCAGCTCAATTAACAAGAGGTTTTTATTAAATTTCGCTATAAGTTAGGCTGTTCCCTCCATCAAGCTTCATTCCTTTTTGAATCTACAAAAAACCAATAAACGATAAATTGTAAAACACTCATCCATAGGATGAACAGCAATGAATTTCCGTTTAGTGAATCAAGCACTTGTTTCAATAAAGACAAAGGCTCCGTAAACAAATGAATAGAATGAAAGCGTAAAAATCTTCCTATATATATCCCTAGGCCGCCGAGCAGCATAAATACTAATAAAATCAGTTTATTCCACTTTGTATTTATAAGAAGCAGTTGAATCTCTTTGATCATTACTATGTAAAAAAATAGAGCTATGAAAACCCCGCTGATTAATACAAAGAAGTTCCACCACTCATTAACGTGAAGTCCCTCCATATAATCAAACGAAAAGAAATTGAGATGAATCAGATCGGTTACAACATAGAACACATTTGGCGAGAGCAGGATGAAAACGATAAAGAAAACAAAACTAACCAGCATATTTCTTTTCTTATGCGACTTAAATAAAGGCAGTAAAAAAGACAGCTCCAGTGCTGCAAAAGCAAGAAATAAATTAAAAATCATAAATGAATAATAGTTATCCAAAGTAAACAGAAGCGCTATATACGCAAAAAAAGAAATTCTCGCCTTAAAACGATTATTCATCCAAACACTCCTATTGTTATCCATTTTATGCATTTTCGGGTGAAAAGGTATCAAAAGCCTTGCGAGATTGCCTCGCAAGGCTTTTTCGTTCTACTTTTGAAGCCGATTGGCTAATATTTTCCCTAATGCCTCTTCCGCTGCAAAAACTTCAATTGGGCTATCAGGATTTTCTCGGGTATGCTTTAACCGTTCAATTGTTTCATCATTAATGTGAGCGGGATCAATGAAAGACAATGCCCATGCTGCCCAAAAACAAGCTTTATCATTTGTGGAAGCGAGTATTTGCAGTAAATAAGGGAGGCTATGGCTGCCTATTCTCGTTAAAGTTAATGCAGAGGCCATTCTGAGCTGTTCATTGTCCTCCTTCAACAAGGCAGCAACCTGAGCAGCAGATTCTGATGCTGCTTCGCCAAACTCACCTAGTACAACAACGATCATAGTACGTACAGATACATCCGTTACATGCAGTTGTTCGATTAAAGCTGGAATTACACTTGTCCCTTGTTTTTTCAAATTATGTATCGCATGAAACGCTTCTTGTGTATTTGTGCTGCCTAGTTTCATGATATTAGCATCAAATGGTTTTAAGTCAGACATTGTTTTATCTCCTTTTTATAAGATGAAAAAAACAAATCCATTAATGTATACAAATCTTAAAAAGATGACACACTACATTTTTCCATTCCAAATGTAAAACGTTTTTTTGTGAAAGAATGTTGCGAATCAGCCCAATGTAAGTACAACTCATGAATTTTTCCTTATAATCTACATTATCCAACATTAGGATTGAACATTTGTTCATTTATGATTTTACATATGTTCAAAGTCGTGTTATTATAAGCGTGAAATTAAGCATTCGTATAAGGGGAAGGTGAACTGGCTATGTTAAATTTGTCTGGAATGATTGATCATACGCTTTTGCGTGCAGATGCAACAAAGTCTGAGATTACAAAATTAACGGCAGAAGCGAGAAAATATAGTTTTGCTTCCGTTTGCGTCAATCCAACTTGGGTAGCTTACGCTGCTGAGCAATTGGCAGGCAGCACCGTTAAGGTTTGTACAGTAATCGGATTTCCATTAGGGGCTTCTACTACGGAGACAAAGGCCTTTGAAGCTAAGAACGCTATTACAAATGGAGCGACTGAAGTTGATATGGTCATTAACATTGGTGCACTCAAAGATGGCGACGACGACTTTGTACAAAAAGATATTCAAGCCGTTGTTGAAGCCGCTGCTGGTAAAGCTATTGTGAAAGTAATTATCGAAGCATCGCTGCTTACAGACGATGAAAAAGTACGCGCTAGTCAGTTGTCTGATCGTGCGGGTGCGGATTTCGTGAAAACATCGACAGGTTTTTCAACTGGCGGAGCAACTGCTGAAGACGTAGCGCTTATGCGCAAAACCGTTGGGGACAAGCTCGGCGTTAAAGCTTCCGGCGGCATTCGCAGTCTTGAAGATATGGAAAAAATGATTGCAGCAGGCGCATCACGAATCGGTGCCAGCTCAGGCGTGAAGATTATGGAAGGCGAGCAATCGACCTCTTCTTACTAAATAGATATGATGGTGCTGCTCCAATTTGGAGCAGCCTTTACAGGAGGATTGTAGGATGAAGGAACAGTTAATTAAAGAAGCCATTGAAGCCCGTCAGCATGCTCATATCCCCTACTCGCATTTTGCAGTTGGTGCCGCTCTACTAACAGGCAGCAAACGTATTTACCGAGGCTGTAATATTGAGAATGCATCATTTGGATTAACGAATTGCGCGGAGCGAACGGCTATTTTCAAAGCGGTATCCGAAGGTGAACGCATCATTGAAGCTATTGCAGTGGTGGCAGATACCGAAGGTCCTGTATCTCCATGCGGAGCTTGTCGACAGGTATTGGCCGAATTTTGTGATGAGAATACAAAAATCTATTTAACAAATCTCCATGGACATACAGAAGAATGGACTATGGCACAGCTGCTGCCAGGTGCTTTTCAAGCCTCCGATATGAAATAGTAATCTGTGAATCTATTGTAAGCGCTTCATAGTAATTCTAAACTCGCACAATATTAACTAACTAGGAGAATGAACCATGAAATTTTTAATCGCTATATTAGGTTTGCTTGTTGTTCTTGGGCTTTCTTACATCGCGAGCAATAACAAAAAGAACATTCGCTATAAACCACTCATTATCATGGTCGTCCTGCAGGTGATTTTAGCCTTCGTTCTATTAAACACCTTAGCTGGTGCTGTTTTAATTAAAGGGTTCTCCAGTATGTTTGAGAAATTGCTTGGCTATGCCCATACCGGGATTGAATTCGTATTTGGCGGCTTGCTGAATGAAGGACAGTTTTCTTTCTTCTTAAGTGTGCTGCTGCCAATCGTGTTTATTTCCGCGCTCATTGGTATATTGCAATACATCAAGGTTCTGCCGTTTATCGTCAAATATATCGGTCTTGTCTTGAGCAAAATAAATGGCATGGGCAAATTGGAGTCCTATAATGCGGTAGCTTCTGCAATTTTGGGACAATCAGAGGTTTTCATTTCCGTTAAAAAACAAATCGGGTTGCTGCCTAAACATCGGTTGTATACGTTGTGTGCCTCGGCGATGTCTACGGTGTCGATGTCGATTGTCGGCTCGTACATGCAAATACTCGATCCAAAATATGTAGTTACAGCGCTTGTGCTGAATCTGTTTGGCGGTTTCATCATCGCTTCCATTCTTAACCCTTATAAGGTTGAGCCGGAAGACGATATTTTGCAGGTGCAAGAAGAAGAAAAACAATCCTTCTTTGAAGTGTTGGGCGAATATATATTAGATGGCTTCAAGGTTGCTATCATCGTCGCAGCCATGCTTATCGGTTTTATCGCCATGATCGCGCTCGTAAATGGACTTTTCAGCGGTATCATTGGCATCTCGTTCCAAGAACTGTTAGGCTATATTTTTGCTCCCTTCGCTTTTATCATGGGTATTCCATGGAAAGACGCAGTCGACGCAGGAAGCATTATGGCTACAAAAATGGTATCCAACGAGTTTGTCGCTATGCTTGAGCTAGAAAAATATCCTAATTTGTCCGCTCGCGCTGTCGGCATTGTCTCTGTATTTTTAGTTTCATTCGCCAACTTCTCATCGATCGGCATCATTGCCGGCGCTGTGAAAGGGCTGCATGAAAAACAAGGTAACGTCGTGGCTCGATTTGGGTTAAAATTGTTGTACGGGGCTACTTTAGTTAGCGTCTTGTCTGCCATTATTGCCGGACTGTTTATTAAATAACAAGGAGCCTAAAACCAATGAACAAGTTTCAAAGAATTCACCTTGTAGTCATGGACTCTGTAGGTATCGGCGAGTCGCCGGATGCAGCCAGCTTCGGGGACGTTGATGTCGATACACTCGGTCATATCGCACGGGAATGCGGTGGTCTGGAGATGCCTAATATGGCTAAGCTCGGACTATCCAACATTAAGGAAATTGCTGGAGTGAAGGTCGCAGACCAGCCGCTTGCTTATTATACAAAAATGCAAGAAGCATCCAATGGCAAAGATACAATGACGGGTCACTGGGAGATCATGGGACTCCATATTGCAGTACCTTTTCGTGTCTTCGCAGATGGATTCCCACAGGAATTGATTGCTCGCATTGAAGCTCATACCGGTCGCAAGGTCATTGGAAACAAACCTGCAAGCGGCACTGAGATTATCGACGAGCTTGGTGAAGAGCATATGCAGACGGGTGCGCTAATTGTCTACACCTCTGCTGATTCCGTGCTGCAAATTGCTGCTCATGAAGAGGTTGTTCCGCTCTCCGAGCTTTATGAAATTTGTGAATTTTGCCGGGAAATCACACTGGAAGATCCCTACATGCTGGGAAGAATTATCGCACGTCCTTTTGTTGGTGAGCCCGGCCATTTCAAAAGAACATCCAATCGCCATGACTATGCGTTGAAGCCATTTAATAGAACAGTTATGAATGAGCTAAAAGATGGTGGATTCGATGTCATCGCTCTTGGTAAAATATCCGATATATACGATGGTGAAGGTGTTACGAAAACCGTGCGTACAGTGTCCAATGCAGACGGCATGGATCAATTTATCAGGGCCCTTGACGAATCGTTTACGGGAATCAGCTTCTTGAACCTCGTTGATTTTGATGCGCTATTCGGGCATCGCCGCGATCCAAAGGGCTATGGACAAGCATTGGAAGAATATGATGCTCGTTTGCCAGAGGTTTTCGCCAAATTAACAGATCAGGACTTGCTGATCATTACAGCCGATCACGGCAATGATCCGACTTATCATGGTACGGATCACACTCGCGAATATGTGCCTCTACTCGCATACTCGCCGCGTTTTCAACAAGCTGGTCAAGCTCTGCCTATAAGCGAAACCTTTGCAGATATTGGGGCAACCATTGCTGAAAACTTCGGAGTGAAGATGCCTGAGCATGGCAAAAGCTTTTTGGGACAATTAAAATAACAATTTTAGAGGAGAATGTTGATGAGCGTTCATATTGCAGCCGAACAAGGCCAAATTGCAGAAACTATTTTATTGCCGGGAGATCCGCTGAGAGCCAAATATATTGCGGATACGTATTTGGAGGATGTCATCTGCTATAACGAAGTTAGGGGCATGCTAGGTTTTACAGGTACTTATAAAGGAAATCGCATTTCCGTGCAGGGAACTGGAATGGGCGTCCCTTCCATCAGTATTTATGTGAATGAATTGATTAAGGAATACGGCGTTAAAAATCTAGTTCGTGTAGGCACTTGCGGCGCTATGCAGGAAAGTGTACATGTTCGTGAAGTCATTTTGGCACAAGCCGCTTGTACAGACTCCAGCGTGAATCGCCATGTTTTTGGCGGATATGATTTCTCGCCAATCGGCAGCTTCTCCTTGTTAAAGGCAGCCTATGAGCGCGGTATTGAAAAAGGGCTAAAATTGCATGTTGGCAATATTTTCTGCTCGGATACTTTCTACCGCGATGATAAAACAATTGTTCAAAGACTAATGGATCACGGCGTTCTAGGTGTAGAAATGGAAACAACAGCACTTTATACTCTTGCAGCTAAATACGGCGTCAACGCTCTAACGATTCTAACGGTAAGCGACCATCTTCTAACTGGCGAAGAAACGACTTCGGCAGAGCGTCAAAGCACCTTTAACGATATGATGGAAGTTGCTCTTGAAACCGTAATTTCACTATAATTTGATATTAAATAATCAATGAACAGCGAGGAGACAACAACATGAGAATGGTTGACCTAATTGAGAAAAAACGTGACGGCGGAGAGCTTACAACAGAGGAAATCAACTTTATTATTGAAGGTTATACGAAGGATGAAATTCCTGACTATCAGGTTAGCGCCTTGGCTATGGCTATCTTCTTCAAGGATATGACAGAGCGCGAACGCGCTGACTTAACGATGGCGATCGTGAATTCCGGCGATACGATTGATCTGTCGGCAATTGAAGGCGTGAAGGTAGATAAGCACTCCACTGGCGGTGTTGGCGATACAACTACGCTTGTACTTGCTCCACTTGTTGCTGCACTGGATATCCCGGTTGCCAAAATGTCAGGCCGCGGCCTTGGCCACACTGGCGGTACGATCGACAAGCTGGAAGCCATTGCTGGATTCCATGTGGAAATCGGCAAGGATGAATTTGTGAACCTCGTGAACAAGGATAAAATTGCGGTTATCGGACAATCCGGCAATTTGACGCCAGCTGATAAGAAGCTATACGCTTTGCGCGATGTTACAGCAACGGTTGATTCTATTCCGCTCATTGCCAGCTCGATTATGAGCAAGAAGATTGCTGCCGGTTCAGATGCTATCGTGCTGGATGTGAAAACAGGCGCTGGTGCGTTTATGAAAACTGTTGAAGATGCCAAAGAGCTTGCACATGCTATGGTAAGCATCGGCAATAACGTTGGCCGTAAGACGATGGCTGTCATTTCGGATATGAGCCAGCCGCTTGGCCTTGCAATCGGCAACGCGCTTGAAGTGAAAGAAGCAATCGATACACTTCAAGGAAATGGACCTAAAGATTTGGAAGAGCTTTGCCTTGCACTAGGCAGCCAAATGGTGTTTCTTGCGAATAAAGCTAGCTCTCTAGAAGAAGCCGAGGAAATGCTGAAGGAAGTTATCCGTAACGGCAAAGCACTCGAAAAGTTCAAATCATTTATCGCTAATCAAGGCGGCGATCCATCTGTTGTGGATCATCCTGAGAAATTGCCACAAGCGCCTTATCTTATTGAAGTGCCTGCCAAAGCAGACGGCGTGGTTACTGAAATTATTGCCGATGAGATCGGAACTGCAGCGATGCTGCTAGGAGCTGGACGGGCGACGAAGGAATCGGAAATTGATTTGGCTGTTGGCCTCATGCTGAATAAAAAAATCGGCGATGCGGTTAAAACAGGTGAATCCCTCGTTACGATTCATTCCAACCGTGAGAATGTTGATGATGTGCTTAACATCATTTACGAAAATATCCGCATCGGCAGCAGCGTAACACCACCCGTACTCATTTACGGAATTGTGACAGAATAGTATTTCTAAAATGATCAAAAAGGACTGTTGCAGCTTGCCCTTCGGCAGCTACAACAGTCCTTTTCTTTGATTCCTGCAACTATAAGCTGCCCTCTACCTCATTGCCTTCCTTACGCCAATATTCCATGCCGCCAAGCATCTCCTTTACCTTAAAGCCAAGCCCAGATAAACGAGCGGCACCTTTCGCAGCTCCATTGCATGCCGGCCCCCAGCAGTATACAACAATGACTTGTTCCTTTAAGAAGGATGAAGTCCTCTCCTCATTAATCATATTAGAGGGCAGGTTAATCGCACCAGGAACATGGCACTCTTCATAAGCTTTTGCGCTGCGAACATCGATGAGCAGAAAGTCATTAACGCCCCGCTTCATATCATGACATACATCAGATACATCTGTTTCTACAGCCAGTTTGTTCATAAAATAACGATGGGTATCCTCCGGTGAAGCTGCTGGTGTTTCAAGAACAAGCGATTCATAAGTTTCGTTTTCCATTTCCGCTGCCTCCATTTGAGCTGTTATATTTAAGCCGTTCGCTTTCTTAAATACAATGTAGCACAGCCTTAAACAATGGAGTTATCGATAGAAATCTATAGTACACTTCATTAATTTTGATGATTAGCCCCGCCGACAAGCTCTAAGAACCCCGTAAACGCTTTGGATTTCCATTTCTTCTTGGCATAGATGAGCTGTGTATAGAACTTACAATCGGGGTGCGCAAAAGGAACAGCAATCAACTCGCCTTTCTGAACCGCATCAGCAACGACAATACGCGGCAATAAAGCAATTCCAAGACCGTACATCACACACTGCTTAATCGCTTCTAAATTGCCAAACTCATACGATAATGTATAATTCACATGGTTATGTTGGAGTACCTTGAGCAGCATAGCCCGGTAGGTGCAGCCATTCTCTGTTAAAATCATCGATTCGTTCTCCAAGTCTTCAACCTGCACTTTATCAAAGCTTCCGAAGCGATGATCAGGACTTGTAATGATGACAAGCTCCTCTTCCCTCAAAATACAGCTGTGAAGCTCAGGATCAGTAAACGGCGGATCTAAGATGATCCCGACATCTAAAGCCCCTTCTTTTACACTCTCGATAATTACCGGCTCATTCCCCGGCTGAATGACAATGTTAACCTGCGGGTAGCTTAAACGATAAGCCTGTAGATGCGGGGGGAGGAAAAAAGCAGCCAATGTCTCAATCGTACCAATGGTCAGCGTGCCCTTCGACTGTGTGGAGAGAACTTCTTTTGACTCCTCATGCAGCCTAACGATATCGTCGGCATATTGCAATAGCGCTTCCCCGGCCATCGTTAGCCTCATTTTCCTCCCAAATCTCTCCACTAGAACTGCCCCATACGATTCTTCAAGCTTCTGAATTTGAGTCGTAATACTCGACTGCGCATAACCCAGAGCTTCAGCAGCTCGTGTGAAGCTCCCCCGCTTTGCTACTTCGCGAAATGTTTTTAAGTACGTTAATTCCAAGGCGCTATTCCCCTTTCTATAGGCGAGAATCGTTCCTCCTATTGTAACAAGGATTTAGCATTTGTTCATTCGTATGTCACAACATTAAATACGTCCTAACATGATGCGCAAGCCGACTATGATCATGGACGGCACTAATAACTTATCGCTTTTTCCCCAGACCGGAGAATGGTCATTTGGCGATTGGATCGTGTAGTCTTTTGATTGTGCAAAAGCTTGCAAACGATCTTCCAATGAGTCTGTTTCACCATTAGGATATCCAACGACGACCTGCCCATTTTCTACTTGAGACGCCGTTATCCAGCTTGGGGAAAGCAATTTAAGATTAGGAGGGATGTCAGATAAGAAAAAGACGTATTCTTCACCGGATTTGAACTTCATAGAAAAATCAGGACATGCATTTCCAGCTGGATATTTGCTTCTATTGTCTATCGTTTCTGGCAAATAAATCGTCTGCGGCGCTTTGCCCGGTCCAGCATATGAAGTAACAGCCAGTGTAACTTTTCTTCCGTCCTCACTTATATCAGCCACCTTGCCATAAACCATAGCTTTCGACTCATACGCCTCTTCAAAGTTCCATGGGATAGGTGAGCAAGCATGGACAAAATTAGCGTTCACTACGATAAACAAACAGATGCAGCTAAGTGTTAGTAATAGTACTTTATTTCTCATGTTCATCACTCCCATTCATTCTTATACCCTATAACGATGGAATGGAAATAATTGTTGCTAATCTGCTGCCGACTTCAAAGCAATAACCGCAGTCGCATCTGATTTAAGTCAACGGACTAATATCTTTTCGAAAATAATAATGTTTGCTGCCTAAGGGCGCGTCTTCAAAAACCGCCACTTCTCTATAACCGTTTTTCTTATAAAATTCCGGCGCCTGAAAACTAAACGTGTTTAGCTTAATGAAGGTGCATTTCTTCTCTTTAGCTATTTTCTCTATTTGGGATAGCAGCTGGCTGCCGAGACCTGTGCCTCTAAGAGCTTGATCTACCCACAAAATATCGACCTCTATCCAATTCCAGCAAAAGACGCTTAATAGCCCGCCAAGGATTTTACCTTCGTCATCCTTTATCGTCAGGTTTATTTCCTCATAATTGTTTTTTAACTCATCAGGGACATGCCCATGATTATACTCGATCAGTTTTCTTTTCACGTATTCGCTTTCTTCTTTGCTTCCATAAGTAATTTCAGCTGACACTAGTTTCCACCGCCAAATAAGATAATATAATGATCACTTTCCAATTATAGTATATTGCACATTCAAGATGAAGCGTTTTGCTTAATCATGGAAACGGCTGCGGAAGCTGCTAGGCGACTCCCCCGTCCAGCGCTTGAACTGCCTGCTGAAGTGCGCAATATTATGGTAGCCAAGCCTCGCCGATATCGACTCTACCGTTGCTTCGGGATTCATCAGCAGCAGCTTCGCCTTTTTCAGCATCAATGAGGACAAATATTGACGTGGAGATACGCCATACACTTGGGTAAACATGCGATTAACCGATGACATGCTGTAACCAACCGAATCCGCAATTAATTTTATCGTCTCCACCTCCTCCTCCTTCTCCCCCCTCTCAGCCGTGCTTTCAACTGTACGCTCCAGCATGGCTGCGATTTGAGAGGCTGCAGCAGATTTCCGTGCGCCAGCTGCATCGCGATTAAGCTCAGATAATGTGCCGCTCAACCCGGCAAACAGCTCAAATAGCGCGGACAAAATATTCATGCGAGACTCGATTCTCACGACTGACTCTTCGGAGGTTAATGCCATTAATTTATCCAAAGCTGGCTTGATTGCTACTGCCAGCTCACTGCCAGCTTCGTGAAAACAATGGCTATTGCGAATAAGAAGCTCACGGAAAGACCTTTCATCGACGTCAAAATGCAAGCAGTAATAGGTCATTTCATCATTACAAACGACAGAGCTTTCATGATTGTCCCCCGGATTGAGCAATATAAGATCACCTGGACCTTGCTTGTAGGCATGTCCGTTAACCTTCATCTCCTGCATTCCCGATAATACGAGATTCACTTCAAATAGAGGATGCTTATGAAGCGGATATTTCCAATCCGGGTCCACTGTACGCCAGTGTGCCGCAAATACACGGAAGGTCGAGTCCATATCAGGCAGCATAAATTCCTTTCTTGCCGGTTCTCGTTTTGCTTGCATACGTTGCCCTCTCCTTCCGAAATCGCGAGTCTAATAAACTGATTGATTTGGGTAAATATCAACATGGTATGGATATGGGAACGGGTTAAAATCATTGCTATGATATAGATAGTATAGATTACAATTCATTTCCTAAAAAGGAGAAAAGATATGACTGCCATCCAAAATCCGATTTTACCTGGCTTTAATCCAGACCCCTGTATTTGCCGTGTAGGAGAAGACTACTATATTGCGGTTTCAACCTTCGAATGGTTTCCCGGCGTTGGTATTTATCATTCTAAGGATTTAAAAAACTGGAGGCTTGCCGCAAGACCTTTAAGCAGGCTCAGCCAGCTGAACATGATGGGCAATCCTGATTCTGGCGGTATTTGGGCTCCCGCACTATCCTATAGCGACAATAAATTTTGGCTCATCTATACCGATGTGAAAGTAACCGAAGGACAATGGAAAGACTGCCACAACTATTTGGTTACCTGCGACACGATTGATGGCGAATGGTCCGAGCCCATTCATGTGAACAGCTCCGGCTTCGATCCATCGTTGTTCCATGACGAGGACGGCAAAAAGTATTTTGTAAACATGATGTGGGATCAACGGGTCGGCCATCATAACTTCTATGGTATTTTGCTGCAGGAATACAGCGCGAGTGAGCAGAAGCTAATCGGCAAACCTGAAATTATTTTCAAAGGAACCGATATTAAGCTGACCGAAGCTCCTCACCTCTATAAAATGAATGGCTACTACTACTTGCTTACGGCTGAAGGCGGCACCAAATATGAGCATCAGGCGACCATCGCTCGCTCCAAACAGCTTACCGGACCATATGAGGTGCATCCGGAAAATCCGTTAATCACATCGTTCCATGCACCGCGTATTCCATTGCAAAAGGCGGGCCATGCTTCCATCGTTCAAACGCATACGGGCGAGTGGTTCTTAGTGCATCTAGTTGGACGACCTCTCTCCAGAGAAGGCCAGCCGCTGCTTGATCCGCGTGGATACTGCCCGCTTGGCAGAGAAACAGCTATTCAGCGGCTCGAATGGCGCAATGATTGGCCTTATGTCGTCGGCGGCAACCAACCTTCCCTTGTCATTGAAGGACCGAACATTCCCGAAGTGCAATGGGAGCGCGATTACCCAGTTAAGGACGATTTCGATAGCAGCACGCTAAATCTGCATTTCCAAAGCCTGCGCATCCCTTTAGGAGATCAAATTGTTTCTTTGACCGATAACCCTGGACATCTTCGTCTATACGGCAAAGAATCATTGACTTCTAAATTTACACAGTCATTTATCGCAAGGAGATGGCAGCATTTCAACTTTACAGCTGAAACAAAAATCGCATTTCATCCGACGTCCTTCCAACAATCAGCCGGGCTTGTGAACTACTACAACACGCAAAACTGGACATCCTGCCAAATCTCATGGAATGAGGAAAAGGGAAGAATCTTGCAGCTTGTTGCATGCGATAATTTTTCGTTCTCTGAGCCGCTTCAAGGTAGCGAAATAGCAATTCCAGAAGACGTTGCCTATGTGCATATTCGTGTTGACGTAGAGAATACACTGTATTACTACTCTTATTCGTTTGATGGCAAGAGCTGGACTCGTCTGCCTGTAAACTTCGAATGCTACAAGCTATCGGATGACTACATTCAAGGCGGCGGCTTCTTCACAGGCGCATTCGTCGGCATGCAGTGTCAAGATACATCGGGACGCAGCCTGCATGCAGACTTTGATTATTTTATATACGACAATCATTAATGAAGCAAGAAAGCTTTTGGGAGCTGAGCATCGTTCCTAAGAGCTTTCTTTTTTTATACTTTGCATAAACGAAAGAACCTCCATAACCACTGCTGTGATTGGAGGTTCTTGTACGATTCAGATACTGCCAAGCGGACGACGTCCCATCATCAGCTTTAGCCTTTGACTGAACCTGCCGCTATGCCTTCAACGATACGATCACTTAAGAATAGGAATGCAATCAATATTGGCAATATACTAATCATTAATGTAGCGCCGATTGCGCCCCAGTCCGTCGTATACTGCCCGATGAAGTTTTGCACGCCGACCGTCAGCGTTTTATAGGCATCTGAGCTTATAAATGTATTAACGAAAATAAATTCATTCCAATTATAAATCATGTTAATAATGCCTGTCGTTGCGATAACAGAGCCTGTCATCGGCAGTACGATTCGGAAAAATATTTTGTTCACGGAGCAGCCGTCAATAACCGCCGCTTCTTCTACCTCACGCGGCAAAGCATAATAGAAGCCAAGCAGGATCATAATCGTGATCGGCATATTGAACGCTACATAAGACAAAATAAGCGACAACGGATGATCAATGAGATGTATTTTGTTGAATATGCTGAACAACGGAATGAGCGTCGAATGCACCGGAATCATCATCGCAACCATGAATAGACCGAGTACAAAAGAGCTTCCTTTCCACTTCAACCTTGTTATCGCGTAGGTAACCAGGCTGCCTAACACAATCGTAAGCACCGTCGCTACAACCGTAATCCATACGCTGTTGAAAAAATAAACATCAATATTTCCAGCGCTCCATACCTTCTCGTAATTTTCCCACCTAGGATTCATAGGCAGTGACAGCGGAGGAAGATTGAATACTTCCTGATTGTTTTTAAGCGAGAAAAACAGCAGCCATACGAGCGGGAAAATTTGCAATATGGCAACGACCGATAACACGATATATAGTACGGAATAACCCAGTTTGCTTGCTATCCAAGCGCCGGAGCTTTTGTTTCCGTTCCTCAGCTGTCCTGCAGTTCCGGGCATCATGAAGCTTCCCTCCTTACGAATATTGAATCGTATCTTTTGTAGCAGTCAATTTTCGGATTATCCAAGTTACGATGAGACAGATGATAAGCAGGAAGAAACCAATTGCACTGCCATAACCAAAGTCATATGCCCGGAAAGCTTGGTGATACATGTACGATGCCATCACTTCACTGGAGCCATTTGGCCCACCATCTGTCATGACATAGATCAGATCAAAGTATTTAAGCGATCCAACAATCGCCAGCACGATCGTTACTTTAATGACCTCCATCGCCAGCGGAAGCTTGATTTTGTAAGCGATTTGAAAGGCGTTCGCGCCGTCAATCTTCGCCGCTTCCTCAAGTGAAGCTGGGATGTTCTTAAGCGCAGCGTAATAAATTAAAATATAAAAGCCCGCATACTGCCAGAGGATTGGAATGAATAAAGCAAACAATACCAGTGATGACTCAGCCAGCCATGCGGGAGGATTTGCAAACCCAATGGATTCGAGAAAGCTGTTCAGAATCCCATTCGTTGGATGATAAATTTTCAGCCAAAGCTGTGCAATCGCTACGGACGACAGCAGCATCGGAATCAAATATATTTTGCGAAAAAAATTGACGCCCTTTAGTTTGGCGGACAACACCATAGCAATAACTAAATAGAGAATGAGACTAAGTGTTGAAAAAACAGCTAACATAAGCGAATGGCCCGCGCTGTTCCAAAACATTTTATCCTTAATTAGAGCTTGATAATTATCCAAACCAATAAATTTCATCGCTCCAATGCCATTCCACTGGTTTAATCCATAATAGCCAGTCAGAACGATTGGAATGTATACAATAGCTAATATCAAAAGCAGGGAAGGCAGCACATACAGCGCAATGATTCTTTTGTTCGACATGACCTTATCCAAATTAGCCGACTCCTTTCTCATTCTCAAGCAGTAAGCATTTACCCGGCATCATATGCCGGGTAAACGGCTTCCCTGCTCCCTATTCTAGAAGCTGTCAGTTTCCTTTGGAAATGGCCGCATCATGCTCTTCAGAGAATTTCTCTGGTGTCACTGCTTTGCCGAATAACGCTTGAATTTGGTTGAGATGCGTTTCTGCGGCATTTGCTTGCATTTGTACATCTGCAAACAAGGTAATGCTGCTAGCTTTGTTCATTTCATTGAACAGATCTACATATAGCTGAGGCAGCTCAAGCTTGGAAGTATCCACCTTCGTTGCTGGAATAACACCTGCTCCAGTAACGGATTGCTCTCCCCATTTTTCCACAAAATATTCTACGAAAGCTTTCGCTTCTGCTTTGACGTTTGAGCTTTCTGAAACGAACAATCCAACGCCTGGTCCGCCTACCCAGCTGTTGATATCGCCTTTGCCGCCTTCAACCGTTGGGAACTTGAAGAAACCAACGCTGTCGCGGAACTCTTTAGGAATATCTTCATTCGTTGTGAAGTTAGGAAGCTCCCACGTACCCATCATGTACATAGCTGCTTTGCTGTTCAGAAACTCTGATTTTGCTTCTTCGTTGGACAAGCCGTTAAAGCCTTTTACGAATGCGTTGCTGTCTACAAGCGATTGAACCTCACTAGCCGCTTTTACTAGGTTTTCATCCTTGAAAGATCCTGAGCCGCTAATTGCTTTGGACAATGCTTCTTGTCCTGCAAAACGATCTGCAAGGTACATATACCACAATGATCCAGTCCAACGATCCTTGTTGCCAAGGGCGATTGGCGCGACACCGTTTTCAGAGAGCGTTTTCACAACTTGCTTAAATTGCTCGTAGGTTTGCGGCACTTCCAGCTTGTATTTCTCAAAAAGCGCTTTATTGTAATATACCGGTGAAATATTAAATTCAAGCGGCAAACCATACGTTTTACCGTCTACAGCATAAGCCTCTGTTGTGCCGCTGACGAATTTGCCATTAAGATTTCCGCTTAGCAAATCATCCAGCGGTGTGAACAGCTTGCCCTCTACATACGGTTGAAGGAAGCCCGCTGCCCAAGTAACGCCTACATCCGGCAGTTGGTTTGATGCTGAAAGCACTTTCAATTTATTTTTATATTGTTCGTTATCGAGCACTTCTTGTTTGATCGTAACGTTAGGGTTCTCTTTTTGATATTCAGAAATAATTTGATTCACAATTTTGTTTTGTCCAGCCGATACACCCTCAGGCCATAAGTGCATAAAGTTAACCGTTACTTTCTCGGAACCGCTTCCATTTGCACCATTCTTTGAACCCTCTTTACCGCCATTGTTCGAATTTTGACCGCAGCCTGCTGCAACAACTGCAAGACATAGAGTCAATAGGAGAATCGTCCATTTCTTTTTGAACACGTTTACAACCCCTTTTCTGCTGGTGATAGATTTGAATCTTACAAATCCATTTTATCAACACGATGTCAGCATCGTAAGGGTACATGAATTGGGGAAAATACTACTTTTATTGGATTGTCTCCTCGGAATGAGCGATCGTTCTTCGGTATTGACCCGGGCTAGTTCCTTCAAGCGAACGAAATACTTTCACAAAATATTTCGCCGTTTGATAACCGACTTGTTCAGCAATATCAGCAATCGCAAGTCTTGTCGTAGACAGTAATTCCTTAGCTCTTTGCACCCTTTTTCTCGTCAAATAATCGCTAAACGTAAGCCCCGTCTGCTCCTTAAAGAGCACGCTGAGATAGCTTGCATTCATATGCAAATGCTCTGCTGTATCGCGCATAGTGAGCGGCTTCTGCAAATTGTCTTTTAAATACTGAATCGCTTCTTGCACCTGCGGGCTATAGCGGTCTTCTTCCTGCGCAATATCCAGCAGCTTCGGGTCCATTAGCTTCTCCATGCGCTCAATCCGGTGTTTGCTTTCTTCTCTTTTCATAGCAAGCTCTACCGCTTTAATAAGTTTAGTTTTATCCAAAGGCTTGAGCAGATATTCGACCACGCCAAACTGCAGCGCCTTCTGTGCGTAATCAAATTCAGGGTGACCCGAAATAATGATGACAACAGGAGGATGCGGCAGCTGCTCGTTTATTCGCTCCACTAAATCGAGCCCTCCGATTTCAGGCATGCGTATATCGGTGATTAGCAAATTCGCCTCGTTATGCTTCAGCCACTCCATCGCTTCTATTCCATTGGATGCGGTCTCTATCCGATATTGTCCAGCTGACCATGCTTCAAGCACTTTGCGTACGCCTTCCCTCGTTCTCGGTTCATCATCCACGATCAGTATGGTTTTCAATTGAAATTTCCCTCCCATGTTCATTCGGTATCTCAAAGGCGACGGTTGTTCCACTGCCAATCTCGCTCTTTATTTCCAAGCCTTTGGTCTCCAAATGATAATAAAGCAGCAATCTTCGCTCCACATTGCTTATGCCAACTCCAGTTCCTTTGGAGGAAGCTTGATGCTGACCCTTGTCCATTGCTGCGTATAACGCCCGAATTTTCTCCTCATCCATGCCTGGTCCATTATCCGTTACAGCGATGCGAGTATAACCCGTCCGCTCAGACGGCTCGACCCGAACAACAACGGTACCTGCCCCAATTCGCTGCTCAACGCCATGCAGAATAGCATTTTCCACGAGCGGTTGAATAAGAAGCTTAGGAATTGGCACACTGCGGCAATTTTCATCTGATTCAACCTTCCATGTCAGCCTATCGATCATGCGCATATCCATTATTTTCAAATAACGCTGCGCATGTTCAAGCTCATCACCGATCGTTACCCATTCATCCTCATCCGCGTGTGAAATGACATACCGGAACAAACCAGACATCGCAATAACAACATCCGCCAGCTCCTCTTCGCCTTTCTCATCCAGCGCCCAATAAAAGGCTTCCAACGTATTAAACAAAAAGTGCGGATTAATTTGCGCTTGCAGCGCCTTCAGCTCCGTCCGGCTTTGAACAATTTCCTTCTGATAAACAACATCAATAAGTTCATTCAAAGAGCCAACCATCTGATTGTACGTATTATTAAGCTCGTTAATTTCCATCGTTTTGGACGTAACCGGTATCGGCTTCAAGGTCCCAAACTTCGCATTGCGCATCACTTTAATCAAATTCAATATCGGGCGAGTAATCATCGTTGATAAAATAAACGTTAAAATAAGAAATAACATGCCGCCTACTAAAATCGAAACAATAATAACGGTACGTAAAATCGAAATGCCTTCGGCAGCATACTTTATCGGCGTTAAAATAATAATTTTCCAGCCGGTCATTTCCGATTTTTTCTCAATGGCCATGAACCGTTCTCCGTCCAGCGCTACCGTCTCATCCCCTTTATTAAGCATCTTCTCAACGTCTACTTCCTTCGAAAAATCGGAGGTAATCGTCTGATTCTCGGCATCGAATAAACCCATCATTTCGCTGGAACCATTGTCAGCGTTTCCATTCGATTCGGTGAGCTCAAAATATTTTTTATCAATTTGCACCATCAAATACCCTGCATGCGAGAAGGAATGGTCAATAAGCCGAACATGGCGAATCGCAATGATGGAATCGGGGTACCTGGGGTCCATCCCGAACCAGACCAACCTGCCTCTGCCCTTGTCCACAAGGCTAAGCCAGTCCATAGATATCCGGTTGTCCAAGCTTATATCCGTGAGAGGGAACAGCATCCGATAGTCCGTTGTGTACAGCTCCAATGAGCGAATCCCCGTTGCATAAGCTTCTTGCTTTCGTATCTCCTGCTGAAGGGATTGACGCTCTTCAAAGCTGATCTTTCGTCCTTGCACCTCTTGTGCCATCAACCGCTGGATCGTTGCGCTTGTTGCTACCTGCATTGTAAACGTATCGATCTGCCGCAGCAGCACATCCAGCTTGCCTGTCGCTTGAACAGCCGTTTGTTGAATATGTTTTTCCGCATTGTTGCGCAGCAGAACCGAAACTTGATCATACGTAAAAAAGCCGACCGCCCCCAGCACGATAACCATAACGAGCATGAAGCCAAGGAAAATTTGATTACGCAATGTATTCATTTGTCCGAAACGATTCATGCCTACACTCCTTGTCCCATTCATTTCGTTTTTACTATACACAATTAAGATAATAAAAAGAAAGCCCTATCATTTCCACTGCTAATATATTAATTAATTAGATTAATAATCCATTGTTCACTGTAATCAGATATAATGATCATAAGCTTATGGCATATCAGAATATCTGCTTGCTAATCATCTTAGAGAGGGGAATTCCGATGACTGTCGATTTCCTAGTACGCAATAACGTAAATGTTTTAGGCAAAGGTGAACAAACGATTGTATTTGCTCATGGATTCGGCTGCGATCAAGATATGTGGCGCTACATCGTCCCGAGCTTTGAAGATGATTACCGCATCATCTTGTTTGATTATGTAGGTTCTGGAGAATCGCAAATTGATTATTATGAACCCGAAAAATATAGTAGTTTACATGGTTATGCGCAAGATGTCATTGAAATTATGGATACGCTGCATGTAAAGGATGCTATATTTGTTGGCCACTCCGTTAGCAGTATGATTGGGATGCTTGCATCCATTCACAATACGGAATATTTTAAACACATCATTATGCTTGGTCCTTCTCCGCGTTATGTAAACGACCTTCCTGATTATTATGGAGGTTTCCATAGGCATGAAATTGATGAATTGCTTCATATGATGCAAATGAATTTTATTGGCTGGGCGAGCTACCTTGCGCCAATCGTCATGCAAAATCCAGAACGCAAGGAATTAACTAGCGAATTGAAAAAAAGCTTTTGCTCTAAAGATCCCCATATTGCAAGGCAATTTGCTGAGGTAACTTTTTTATCCGATTGTCGCGCTGATCTCATTCATGCAACCGTCCCTACCCTCATTCTTCAATGTTCTGACGACAGCATTGCTCCTATTGAGGTTGGCGACTATTTGCATGCTCATCTTAAAAACAGTACTCTTCAGCATATGCTCGCAAAAGGCCATTACCCGCACTTAAGTCATCCCGAAGAGACGACGCAGTTGATCAAACAATATCTATCCACCAACTAGAACTTGAAGAGAGGCATTCGTAACATGGATACCCAGTTAAATTATGCCCCCTGTGGATTTTTCACTATTTCAAGTACAGGGGTCATTCTAGAGTTCAATCAAACGCTGTTAAACATGCTTGGTTTTGACCGGCAGGAGCTGCTGAACCGACATATTGAAACCACTATGTCTCTTACGAACAAACTGTTTTTTCATACCTATTTTTATCCGTATATCCAGTTGTATGGGCATGTGAATGAAATGTACTTCTCGTTTAAAACGAGAGATCAGCTTGATGTGCCTGTACTGTTAAACGGTATTCGTCACGAACGGGATGGCGAAATTGTTATTGATTGTGTCGTTGTGGAAATGCGCAAACGCATTGAACATGAGAACGATATCCTGCAAACCAAAACAAAGCTGGAGGAGCTTTATCGGGCAACCAATGAAGCCAACAAAAAGCTTGAACTCCTGCATGAAGAATATGAAAGCAAACAATCGCAATTGCTAAATTTGAACCACCAGTTGGAAAAGCTAGCATCAACCGATCCTTTAACTGGGCTCAAAAACCGCAGGTTTTTTCAAGAGAGCTTACTCGCGAATATCGCATTATTTCAACAAACTGAGCTGCCATTTTCACTCTTAATTATTGATATTGATCGTTTTAAAAGCATTAACGATACCTATGGGCATCCGGTCGGTGATTTAGTTCTTACAGAGCTAGCACAATTACTCGTATCCGAGTCAAGAGAAGACGACATTGTTGCTCGATTTGGAGGAGAGGAATTCGTCATTATTATTCCTAATACCAATCAGGAGAATGCCATATTAGCAGCCGAAAGGTATCGCAGCAAGACTGAAACAGCTCATTGGGGAGAATATCATGTGACGGTTAGTATTGGCGCAGCAACGATTACGCAGGAGGATACCGATCAATCTTTGCTTCAAAAAGCTGATCAAGCGCTCTACAACTCCAAAAAAAGCGGGAGAAACCGGGTTACACACTACTCCAATTTGGAGGAGGGCTAATCGCTTGTTCCCCATTTTAAAAATAGGAAATAGACCGAGAACCACATCATCGAATGGTTTCGGTCTATTTTGATTTCTAATTATCATAAAAAGTGATCATACTCTATTCGCATTCTATATAAATTGATGATTCGAACTTGTTCCTCACTTAATTGTTCATGATCCCAATACATATGCATCAGGTTGTATTCAAACAGCTGTTTCAATTTCAAAAAAAGAGGCAATGTGTCAACCATATCCGAAGATAGATCGTGCTCTTCTCTATACCCATTAAAGAGAGCTTGCGTAATGGACTGTCGATAGTCCTTTATATTCCCTCCGCCTGAGAAAGAGAATTCCATAGCAGAATAGATGGGGACAGCTAAATCAAAAATATTAAAATGTTTTTCACAATCTTGGAAATCAATCATCGTGATTTTAGAACCGTCCACTAAGATGTTTTCTAGCCATAAATCACCGTGGATCAGTCCGTAGTTTGAATTATTTTTAGGTAAACCCTTAATTTCTGTTAAAAGATGATACGCCATTTCTCGTATTACTGTTTCTTCCTTCGGGATATGTGTGAGAAAATCATATTCCTTATTTTCGTACCAATCCTTAAGATGTGCCGTAGACTCACGATAGGACCCGGTTACACGATGCATCTTGCCTATTTGTTTTCCAACCTTTTTAAGTACGGATGTGTTCCACTCCGCCCGTGGCAAATGAATGCCCGCCGCAGCTTTATATACAACGGCCAGCTTTTCTTCATCCAGCATGATCTTTTCAATATATTGATGATTAGAAGAGTGGACAGCTTTAGAAGCGCCAACGCCTTGATGGCATAAAAAATTCGTCCAGCTCACTTCCTCAAACTGCTCTTGATAGGTTTTATAGTTCGTTATTCGAACAAAAAAGGTGCCCTGCTTAGCATCGCAACGATAGATTTCATTGGTTACCGTCTCCACCTTATAACAACCAATAGAATAAGCTTCCTTAAGAAATTTCATTATTTGTGCTTCCATATTTGTATCCGCCTCGTTATAGATAGTTATCTAAACCACTTCTTTAGTTTACCATTTATAAACATCGGGCTCCGATAAAATACATTTATACTTGTTCTTGGCATGTCCGAAATACTCTTATTGCAGCTATTTTCTATAATTTATAGTGCGTGAGCGGCTAGAAGCAGGCGATTCGCAGGTGACTGCGCTTGTACGCCAAGCAGGGCAATATTTTGGCTACGCTTTAACTAACCTGCTTCATCTATATAATCCAGATGTCATCGTGGTTGGCGGCAGTACTTCGAAATATAAGGGCTATATGGAAGCTGCCAAGGCTGCTCTTGAAGAACATGCGCTGCCCGAATTGTTGAAGTGCTGCAACCTAACAGAACCTAAGGTTCATAACCGGGTCATCGCATTCGGCGCTAGAGAGTGGATAAGGAAGCTTACTCAATAACAATAAAGCCGGACACCATTCGATTGAATAGTGTCCGGCTTTATTATAGCTGCTCCGTATGCTCATTCCCGCTTCCAGGAGCAGCCTCTATGTCATTGCCCTTATTTCTTGAAAAACACTTCAGCTTCATCCAGTGCCATCTTGTTTCCAATGGCTGAGTAATCCAGCCAAGGCTGCTCACCGATGAGGTAGACATGTCCGTTTTTAACGGCCTTCAAGCCTTTCCAGATCGGACTGCTTTGCATCTCATCATAAATTTTCTTAGCGTCTGCCTCCACATTTACAACTACAAAGATTGCATCAGCATCGAAGTCAGGCAATACCTCTTGAGATATTACTTCGTAAGGAGATGAAGTAATTTTCTCTACACCGTTTGCAGGCGTGAAGCCAAGATCATCGAATAAGATAGGTCCCATTGGACGAGGCGTACCAAATACGCGCAATTCCTTCGCCGTTACTCGAATAGCCATTGCCTTCGGGTTATCGCCCAGTTCCGCTTGAACCAGACCTTTGACGCGCTTAAGCTGTTCTTCATAATCCGCAATAAATTTTTCAGCTTGCTGCTCGCGACCTAGATCAGCAGCTAGCAGCTTCAAATGATCTCTCCATGTGCCTTCATCCAGATCGAACATTTTGACCGGGGCAATCGCCTCTAGCTTAGCCGTATCTTGACCAGCAAATTCTTTATCGGCATAAATAACGTCCGGCTCAAGCTGCAGCAGTGCCTCCATGTCTACTTCCTTCGCTACGCCAAGCTTCGCTGTGTCTTTCAAGCGATCAGCGACATGAGAAAGAAAATCCTTCGCTTTTCCGCCCAAAACACCGCCAGCCGCTGTTACATCCAGCGCAAGCAAATTATTTGTAATATGGATCGATAATGAAGCGATTTTGGGCACCTCTGCCGTCTCAGGTGTATTCGTCGCTGTGTTTTGTTCTGGTGCAGCAGTTGGAGCCGTATTTGCTCCAGACTGATTATTGTTTTTTTGACCGCAGGCAGAGAGCACAAGCACCAAAGCCATACAAATAAGCAGCAAAGCATTCATTTTTTTAAACATCGTTATATTCAACCTCAATTCGTTTTGTTAGGAGCTGCTAGCAGTAAATAGAGGAAATAAGGTGCGCCGATAGCCGCAACCAATACGCCAGCAGGAATTAAACTTGGTAAAAATAAGGATCGGCCCGCTGTATCAGCCATGACTAGAATGACGAGTCCAAGCATCCCGGATATGGGAATGACGTATTGGTGCGAGGAACCAACCAGTCTTCTCGCCAAATGCGGCGCAACAAATCCGATAAAACCGATTCCCCCCGCCATCGCAACGCTTGCGCTTGAGAGGGAGACTGCCGCTATGATGAGCCAAATCCGCTTACTGTGAAGTGATACGCCAATGCTGACTGCCGTGTCGTCTCCTAATGCAAGAGCATTCAGCGTTTTGGCATGCAGCTGCGCAAATACGCCAAAGCCAATAATCCAAGGAAACAACGCATACACATGAACCCAATCTCTGCCCCATACATTTCCGACAAGCCATCTCGCAGTAAAAGTGTAGGTTTCAGAATCAAGCCTCAGCGATAAGAACAAAGATAATGCGCTGAACCCAGCAGCGATTGCGATACCTACAAGGATGACTCTGGCAGGCTGCAGCCGTTGACCCCGCTCATAGGATAACAAGCCTATAAGCAGTGCGGTAAGCATCGCCCCGCAGAAGGTAAATAACGGGATCAATAGCGCGGACATTTTCTCCAGCGTTTTAAAGAAGCTGACAAACACAATAAGACCAACAGCCGAGCCTGCATTAAGCCCAACGACACCCGGATCAGCAAGCGGATTGCGAAATACACCCTGTAGAATGGCACCCGATATGCCAAGACCAATCCCAGCCAGCATCGTGATCAAGATCCGCGGCATGCGATAGTCGAACAACACGGTCGCTTCCTTCGTTGTGCCAAGCCCCATCAATGTTCTTAAAACTTGCATAGGAGACAGCTTAATCGTCCCTGTATTCAAACTAAAAATCAGAACCGCCATACATATAGCCATTAAGATAAATCCGACGAACAGCGCCCGCCTTGTCTGCTTGCTTTCGGAATGCAACGATTTCACTCCCATTATAAATTCCTCTTCTCTTTCCTTGCCAAATAGAGGAAGAAGGGAACTCCGAGAAGCGCAACCATAGCGCTTAAAGCAAATTCTCTAGGCGGATTAACCATCCTTGCCGCCAAATCTGCAAGCACTAGCAATATCGCGCCGAGAATCGCGGAAAGCGGAATAATGCCCCGATAATCTACACCGATCAGCTTACGGACAATATGAGGAATGACAAGGCCGACGAATGAAATGGACCCAGCAGCAGATACGGATACACCAGCAAGGATGACGCCCGCTGTAATGGCCAATATTCTTGCACGTTTTATGCGGCCGCCTAAATTAACGGCTACCTCTTCCCCAAGTGAGAGCAAAGAGATTGTTCTGCTCAGCGCAAATGTAAGCAGCAGCGCCGCTATAATAATGGGAACAAGCAGCTTTAGGTGCAGCCACTTGATTCCTGCAACTCCGCCAGAAAACCAGAACGCCAAATCCTGACTAAGGTCATAATAGATCGCGATGCCTGTGCTGATCGCTCCAAGCATAGCTGCCACTACTGATCCGGCAATCGTCAGCCTCAGCGGCGTCATTCCTCCCGGCACCCTTGAGCCTATTGCAAAAATAAAGATGGTGCTAATCATAGCCCCTGCGAATGAGCATCCGATTAGTCCTAAATAAGGCATATTCGGTGCAAAAGCAAAGCAAAGCGCTACAACGAAGGTAGCTCCAGCATTCACTCCCAAAATACCTGTATCTGCAAGCGGGTTTCGCGTAACCCCTTGCATGAGCGCTCCGGCCACTGCAAAAGCGGCACCAACCACAGCGGCTCCGATGACCCGCGGAAGGCGCAGCTCATGAATGACCTGATGGCTGGTCAATGTCGCATCATATTGAAATACGGCTGTCCATATTACAGAAATTGAAAGCTCCTTCGCTCCATACGATATCGCTAGAAACATAGCAGCAAGAAGAGCCAGCAGCGCTAAAATAAAGATAGCTATTCGCAATGACAGCTTGGCGCTCCACGTTCTTTCCCAGCTGTTTTTACCGATATCCATTTCACCTCGCCCGTATACTGATTATCATTATCAATTATATGAAGTGTCATAAAGACCGTCCATGGCTTATTTTAAGAGTTTCTATTTGGAATATTCTTAGATTCATGTATTATCGCTCACCTGTTAGTTTTTTAACCGCCTCGTCCAACTGACTTTGGACCGACGTAGGAGCATAGACGATCCACTTATCCCATTCCAGAAAATGAACCTGACCGCGGCGAACTGCTGCATGCTGAAGCCACGCTTCCTGTGTCTCTAATTGACGCAAATACTCCATCGCTTTCACATCCGGACGAACAACGATAAATAAATAATCCGAATCATATTCGATAAGCTGCTCCATCGCGATCGCTTTCCAATTGAAATGTTTAGGACCCATGTGCTCTGCGATATTTTGCTGAAGCCGCTTAGACGGCATAAGCTCAAGCGATTGATAAAAGACATGGCCAATATTGCGTGTTCCGTAAATTCGCAGCCCAAAGTGCCCTATAACACAAATGGTCACTACAGCCTCTCCGACCGTTTCCTTCACCTGCTTACGTTCAGCTTCTACCTTACGAGCATGCTGCTCCAACCACTCGCTCGCTCTTTCCATTTTGCCCACGATTCTCGCAACCTCATGAAACTGCTGGAACATATCTAGTGTCCCCCATGGAATCGTAATAATCGGAGCGAGGTCACCAATTAATTCTCTCGCCTTGGAGGTCACATTGTCCTTGCCTAATATCAGATCCGGCTTTGTCTCCAGAAACGTTTGCCGACTTACCTGCCATACATCCGATCCGTGAAAGGGAAGCGCCAGCGTCCGCGTCGTCTCCGGAATATCCTTGTACACTTGAGCAGCTACGGGTGTAATGCCAAGTGTCAGCAAATGATCCGTATAGGCATAAGACAAAGAGATAATATTCGGCTTTGGCTGTTGTTTGTACAGCGTTGGCGCATAGCCGGCATATTCCTTGAAACGGCGGCTGAAATAAAATGAATCCTGATAGCCTACACGCCTTGCTACCTCGCTCATTTTGCGATTCGTTAACAGCAGCTCTTCCTTGGCACGATTCATTCGAATGTGCGTGAGAAAAGTAATAGGCGACATATTCAGCTCCTGCTTAAACATTTGCGAATAATATGAGGGGTGCATCCCTGCTAGCTCAGCCAGCTTCTCTAGTGTAAGGTCAGAGTCATAAGCCTGATGCATATATGGAATGGTCATTTGAATAGCCCGTTTTTCTCCCCCTGGCAATACGGCGGGAGTACTACCGAGCAGCAGCTCAAGCAATTCGTACATATATAATTGAGTCCGTTTTTTCCCCATACTGCCTGAATGTACACTCCGATAGGCTTCCTTTACTTCCTCTGCAATCGCAAGGACAAGCCTTTGAATTTGATACTGATCCTGCTGTATATTACCCGTTATCGGAAAAAACAGCAGCTGATCAAACACTTTTCGCAGCGCGGTTGCTTCCGACAATTGATATAAATCAAAGGTAATCCTATAGAGCTTTGTATCCTGTCCGCTCACACTTTTAGCTTCTATTGTCATGCCTGGCTCAAGCATAAATGAGCTCTTGCGATTCAACTGAATGGGAACCCCATTTAATACAAAGGTACCTTGGATTTTCTCAAAATATATAAAGGTGAACTTCTTGATCGTTTGTGACTCCAAATGCCATTCATCGGAATCTGAAAAATAATTAACATCCTCAATTTCAATAATAGTATTCGTTAAATCCAGCTGCTGTTTAAGTTCCAGCTCCATAACCTGCCTCCTTAAGGAGATATTCCGTCGTTTTATTTCTATTATAAACTAATTTACTTGTGATACACCTGAGACAAGCAGTCTCAGCTAGATTTAGCTTTCCAACACATGTACACTAAACATCGCAAAACGCAAAAAAGAGCACCAGCAAGGTGCTCTTCTTATTCAAAACACTCTTATAATGTCGAGGCGGCCTGGCCAACTAACGACGTCAGTTGATCATAATCAACTGTATTCCCCTGTTTAAGCTTAATGGTTTTCCGTTCAGGAGGACCATCAAACAATGGCTCCGGAAACGATAGCTCACTTGCGTTAAAGATCGTAAAGCTCACCGCATCCTTCGAAGTGGAAATAACGGCAGCGTATTTTCCATTTTTCAAAAAATGAGGTTTCTTATACTGAATGCGCTCCTGAACGTCTGGGATAGCTCCATGAACAAGCTTACGTAGCTCAGAACTCAGCTCCACTTGCCAAGGCTCTTTTATCGCTGCGATAAAATCCGTTACTTCTTGATTCATTTGTTATTTCTCCTTTGTAATTAAATTCTACCTGACTCTATCATTACGTCGAACGAGGATTAACAATATCGACAGCTTCATTAAAACAAACTCAACTTTTATTTAGGATGTCAATTTGGTCTCTCAAATCCGCTTCCAGTGCCATCATTCTTGAGCCTTGCAGCAAATTCGTATCTTCAAGAAGCAGGCGGAGCTCAATTTCACCCTCGCCGCCGTAGGCTGGATTGGGCATACGCATCGCAAATGCAATGGCTTCTTCCTCCGATTTCACATCAATCAGCGTATATCCCGCAATTATTCCTTTTACCTCCGCAAAAGGGCCGACTACAACATTCGGCTTCTCTCCGTATTCGGAATACGTGATCCGCAGTCCGCTCGAGCTGGGCTGCAGACCTTCAGCAGCTAAGAGCACACCAGCCTCAGTAAGAGATTCATTGAACGAAGCCATCTCATCCATTAGCTGTCGATTGGGCTTTACACCAGCTTCAGATTGCTTGGTTGCTTTAACAATCAACATATATCGCATGTATATTTCCTCCCTATCGGTTGAGAACGAGATGATTTCAAACCATCCTCTACTTCAGCAACGAATGGGGAGCTTCATAATCGACATGGTTGTTATTTTTCATGAAATTTTTTAGCTGTACTCGCTTCTATGGACAAGCACTCGGCAGCACGATTCAGCAGAAGCTCGCGCTCGCGAGCGTTGCGTGTCAACGAAGCAGCACGCTCAAACTCTATGCGCGCCTCATCCATACGGCCCAATTTAACCAGAAGATCACCGCGGACGCTCGGCAGCAAATGATAGTCTTTTAACGATGCTGCGGACGTGAGCTCATCTACAATTTGCAGGCCGAACGCAGGACCGAAAGCCATTGCTATCGCCACCGCCCGATTTAATTCTACGATAGGGGACGGCATAACGCGCGACAATGCTTCATATAAAGCGGCAATACGCGCCCAATCGGTCTCCGATGCCATCCGAGCTTTAGCATGGCACGCCGTAATCGCAGCTTGAAGCGCGTAAGGACCAAGCGGACGGCCGAGCTTTTGCGCTCGCTCAAGGGCAGTTAAGCCTCGGCGGATGAGCAGCTGATCCCATAAACCGCGGTTTTGATCCATCAGAAGAATCGGTTCACCCGCACCATTTACCCGTGTTTTGAAGCGTGACGATTGGATTTCCATTAAAGCAACCAAACCATGCACTTCAGGCTCACCGGGTGCAATCTCCGCAAGGATACGCCCTAGCCTTAGCGCCTCCTGGCAGAGCAGCGGTCGAAACCAGCTGCCGCCGGAAGTTGCCGTATACCCCTCATTAAACATTAAATAGATCACTTCGAGTACAGTAGTGAGCCGTTCCTTGAGCTCATCTCCTACAGGAACCTCGAAACCAACTCGCAAGCTGCTTAACGTACGTTTCGCTCGAACAATCCGCTGTGCAATAGTCGACTCTGCTACAAGATAAGCATGTGCGATTTCATCCGTGGTAAGCCCTCCGAGCAAGCGCAGCGTCAAAGCTACTCTCGCCTCCTGAGATAGAGCAGGATGACATGTTGTGAAAATCAAGCGAAGGAGATCATCCCCAACCTCTCCGTCCATCCCAATATGAATATCTTCCTCGGTATATAAGACAGCTCCCCGTCCAAACTCTTCATATTTCTGGTCGCGCAGCTTGCTCCTCCTAATCATATCAATCGCTCGACGTTTCGCTGCAGTCATAAGCCATGCTCCTGGATTATCCGGAATTCCGCTTTCCGGCCACTTCTCTAGGGCAATAATAAGCGCATCCTGTGCAAGGTCTTCCGCAAGGCCGACGTCGCGAACCATCCGCGCCAGCCCGGCTATAAGCTTGGCTGATTCAATACGCCAGATCGCATCAATTGTACGATGGACTGCAGACTGGCTCACGATTTTTTAGGCCTCTCCATCTGTTCTCGAAGCGCGGCTTCCATAGCCAGCGTTTCCGGGTTTTGTGACAAATCCATCGCATCAAGCACCTGCCGCAGCTCAATTTCACCCTCGCCATTACCATGGGGATCTGGCATCCTCATCGCCCATTCAATGGCTTCTTCCCTAGAATTCACTTCAATAAGCGTATACCCCGCTATAATTTCTTTGGCCTCAGTGAATGGACCGTCTATTACTTTCGGTTTTTCACCGGGATTTGGATAAGAAATCCGTATGCCGTTCGAGCTTGCTTGGAGCCCGTCTGCTGCGAGCAGCACGCCAGCCTTAGCCAATTCTTCATTGTAACGAAGCATCGCTTCGAGAAGCTCCTGACTTGGCATAACTCCTGCCTCGGAATCTTTCGTGCTCTTGACGATCATCATAAATCGCATATGTATTCCCTCCTGGTTTTATAATAGAGTCTCTATTATTGTTTTTACTCAGCTAAATATTTCGTCCTTATTTAAACGACGAATACCATTGTTCAAATTCGACTTAGCGAGTTAAAATGATGTCTATTAATTGCTCATGTTGTCCCGCTCCAGTTCATATCCGTTATTTATTCTTCATCTACAAATAAAACTCCTTTATGAAGCAAGCTTTTACGTCATGAAGCAAAATAAAAGCCTCTATGTCCGCTGCTTCTGCAAAAGAGAAGGAGCGAGGCAAATAGAGGCTCTCGTATTCGTTAAGTAATTTTATGCTTTTAACAATTAATCACATCAACAGTTCTAGTGGATGCTTTGCTTTTCATCTCACTTAAATTAATGGCTTTATTTCACGCAGCATCTCGCCTGCAAATGCCGCTAAAAGCTCACGATCAAACGTTTGTTTCCCTGTAACTCCGGCGTACTCGTCTAGGCACTTTCCAATCAAGTCCCGATACTCTTTTGGAAGAGCTTTGACGCCCCATTCTCCTCCTTCTTTTTTGGACGATATATTCCCTTCTCTCAGGTAGAACAGCACTCTACACAGGTTCAAGGTAACATACATCGGTTGATCCATAATGTCTTCCGAAGCCCCTTTAATATCATAATAAATGGACGCTAGAAAATACGTTTTATCGATAGGCTCATACAACTCATTAAGCGGCTTGCCATATAAGGTAATTCCGCGATAATAAGCGACAACCAGCTGCGATGCAAAATCATGATCCTCGTACCCGCCACAAACATAGTTTTCATCTGAGCGATATCTCTCCTTGTGGAAGTCAGAATAATGCATTTCACAGGGCGTAGGATAGACGAAGGAACTCAGGTGCGATTCCAGAACCACACTAAACTCCATGCCTCTAGCATTTGGCATTTCATCATCCAGCGCTAGCACCAACCTAGCCATCCTCTTTTTGTTTTCCTCGGTCAGACTCTCTTTGATCGCAACGATAAAATCGATATCGCTTCTTTGGGGATGAAAGCACCCCATAGCGAGTGAACCGTGTAAATAAATGCCCGACAAATTGTCGCCGAGCTCCCCTTTAAACAAAGAAACGATTTTATTCAAGTACAGCTGCATGCTTTTGCCTCCCCCAACTCATCTGTCCGCATTATTAAATCTAAACATCATTTTATGACCGTCAAATGTCATGCCAACCGCTTCTTCAAAATGGTTTTTTGTGTAGCTTGATACTGTTTTTCTCCAAAATTTTTGTCCTGTTATATTTTGCTCCATCGGGTTTGTAAAGAGCTCCCACTGGCCTTTGAACATCTCAAATACTTGCGTCGCGGCCTTTTGTGCAACACCTTTCCCTCTGAATGGCTGCAATAGAAAGAAATCATTCACAAAATAATCGACCCCTTTTGCACAATGAGGAGGTGTAGCAATAAGCATAAAGCCCGCAGGAATGTCATCGACCCTTATTAGGAAAGGGTACAAACAGTCAGGCTTTTCCCACCAAATATTCTGAACGTCATATTGCTCCGTTAATGTTCTACAATCGTTACTATCCTCGAATATACCATGGCTGTTCGGCATATGTCCGTAATGCCCAGATAGATCGTGCAAATAAAGAGGATATACATTTTTTATGATATAAGATTCTTCTTGAGCAGCCAGCTTTACTTCAATTTTCATCATCTATCCCACTCTCAATCTTTAATTTCAAAAGAAGATATATTTCAAACTTATACCAGCATGCGGCTACAAGCAAGGTACAGTTTGATTGTAACTAAACTACACGTTTTTTCGGCGCAGCCTGCTCTAGAAACAAAAAAAGGTTCAGCAAAGACTAAAATCGTCTTCACTGAACCGGAACAAAATAAATTTAGAGCTGTACGGTTGCTTTCGTTTCACTTGCCTTAATAATAGCATCTAAAATCTCTTGATTGCGGTAGCCATCCATAAAGCCAGCAATGCCATCCGGAATGCTTCCCTCAAGCAATGCCCTAAAATCAGCATACTGCGTCACTTTACAACTTGCAGGAACTTCGACAACCACTCTCGCAAGCTGGCCAGGAGCTTCCTCACGAATCCAAATCAACTCATTCGGATTTAACGTTGAAGCATGAAGCGTACCTAAATCTCCATATATGGATACTTCGTGCTGATTGCCCGATCCAATCGCATTGCGAGTCGTTTGGAAGACGCCCATAATACCGCCTTCCATACGAGCCTGGAAGCTTGCAAAGTCATCCACCTCGATGGTAACCATATTGCCGCTCGCTGGATCTTGCCGCTGCGGAATAATGGTATGCAGCTGTGCCGACAGCTCTTCGAATTCCCCAAATAGAAAACGCGCCATATCGATCATATGCGAGCCCAAATCGCCAAGCGTCCCCGTGCCGGTAATATCTTTGTTAAAACGCCAGATATAAGGGACATTATTTGGCGCTGCGCCCCATCCCTGCAAATATTGGACACTAAAGCTGCGAACCGATCCGATTTCACCCTCGCGCACAAGCTGCCGTACGTAACGGAATGCAGGTGTATAGCGGTAGGTGAACGCCATCATTGCTGGAATCGGCTGCTGTTCATACAACTGGAGCAATGACTCAGCTTCCTCAAACATGCGGGTAAAAGGTTTCTCCGCCATGAATGGCTTTCGTGCTTGCAGGCAAGCCCGGATAATGTCCGCATGGACGTTGTTCGGCGTAACGGACACTACGGCATCCACATCCGCATCCTCAATCAGATGGTTGTAGTCCAAGTAACGCTTGCCCTCAGCAACATCAAGCTGATCACCCACCTTGGCTAACGCTTCTTCATACACATCGCTTACCGCAATAATGTCAAAGCGGCCTTCCGCTCTCATCCACCGAATATGCTCCTGAGCCATTCCGCCCAAACCAATCAAGCCGATACGAAATTTTCTCATATTTCGGTTACCTCTCTCGAGTGAGGCTTGGATTTAATAGGCTCCAGCGGAGCTGCATTGCCATAAACAGGCTCAGCCGTTTGACTTGGCACTGCCCATCGCACGCCGTTCTCGATTACCTTCTGAATTTCTTTATTGTAATAGGTCGGATAGGTCTCATGCCCTGGACGAAAGTAAAAGACCTTCCCTTGTCCGCGGTGGTAAGTAACGCCGCTGCGGAACACTTCGCCGCCTTCAAACCAAGAAACAAACACCAGCTGGTCTGGAGTCGGAATATTAAAATGCTCACCGTACATCTCTTCCTGCTGCAGCTCGATGTATTCGCCAAGGCCTGAAGCAATTGGATGAGCCGGGTCTATGACCCAAATCCGCTCCTTTTCATCCGCCTCGCGCCATTTCAACTGTCCTGTCGGTGTGCCAAGCAGCTTGCTGAAAATTTTCGAAGCATGCCCTGAATGCAGAACGATAAGCCCCATTCCCTTCAGCACCCGCTGATACACCTTGTCAACGATACTGTCCTCGACCTCATGATGCGCCAAATGCCCCCACCAAATTAATACATCCGTCTGATTTAAAACCTGCTCCGTTAGTCCATGCTCCGGCTCATCGAGCGTAGCTGTTCCGACTTCAAAGCCTGCTTTCGTCAGGAAGTCTGCAATTGCGCCATGAATGCCGTTCGGATAAATGCCACCTACAACCGGATTGTTTTTCTCATGACGATTTTCATTCCATACCGTTACTCTCACCATTACGTACGAGCTCCTTTACAACAGTTACTTAACACTTGTGTAGCGTTTGTAGGCATCACTGCGAATCTCAACCAATCGTTCAAGTCCCATGCCGTTCAGCTGTTTAATATACGCGTCCCACTCTTGATCGATGTTTCCTTTTATAATCCATTTTGCACGGTTCGTTTTGACGTAGCTGTCAATATCCGTAGTAAGCGTTGGAAGTTCTTTGAATTCATCTACGTTGTACATAACATTTGGGAATGGCGTCGTTACATATTCACTTACAAGCTTGTCGATTGCAAGCTTCAGCCCGTCGCCTGTCGTTTCATCCAAAATAATATTTTTCTCAAAGCTTGGGCTTACATATTTTGGACCAAAATCACGGACCGATTGATCCCAGTACCAAGCATCCGCGCTTGTGCCTTCTGGAGGATTCATCAGCGCATAGCTGCCATCGCCTTTTTTATCAATAACGGTACCGATTGCGCCCCAGAAGTTTTGAATACTTGCTTCATTCGTGTAGAACTGATCTGCCCAGCGCGCAGCGACTTCTGGATTTTCACTGAATGTCGTAATCAGCATTTCATTGCGTCTTAAGCTTAATCCAACCGGATCGCCGGTTTGATAACGTTTGCCATCTGGACCTGCAATGGACGGAATAGCTGCATATTCATCCTTCCACTTTCCGAAGACAGCATCCGGTATCCATTGATTCGAGAAGCCGATCATAGCCGCATCTGGATTTTGCTGTTTAGCAGAAGACATGGTATTGTCCTGGGTGAACAGCTCCTGATCGATCAACCCTTCTGAATACAATTTATGCGTCCATTTCAGCGCTTCTTTATATTCGTTCGAAGTCGGATAGAAAACGGGCTCGCCGTCCTTAAGCATCATGCTGTTGCCGTTCAAATCTGTTATGCCAAATGGATTTAGAAAATCCATGCTAATATCTACCGAGCCGCTAAAAGGAATTTCATCCGCTTTCCCGTTTTGGTTCGGGTCCTTTTCTTTGAATGCTTTGAACACATTGTACAAATCTTCAATATTATTAGGAACTTCAAGGCCGAGACGATCGAGCCACGCTTTATTGATTACAGGCTGCATCGTCGATAGAGGACGTGATGGCAGCCTAGCAGGCAAAGAGTAAATTTTGCCGTCTGGGAATGTGCTGATTTGCTTCAGCTCTGGCGTTTCGTCCATTGCCGCTTTCAAGTTCGGCATATATTTATCGATGTAATCATCGAGCGGGCGGAAGTAACTTAAGTTGTTGACGATATCGGAATCCGAGAAGGCATTGTCTCCAAAAATAATATCAGGAAGCTTGCCGCTCGCCAGCATGATCGATTTTTGCTCGCCCCAGTCATTGGAGGACATGACCTGCCAGTTTATTTTAACGTTCGTTGCTTTTTCAAGGTCCTGCAGCCATTTATTATTTTTGAATGTATCTCCCATATTGCCCCAGCGCACAGTCAACACATCCAGTGTGATTGGCGCCGTTACGATCGGCAGCCCTTCTGAGCTGAATTCGGAGCCTGCTTGGGCAGGTTCCTTCTCCGTTTTGCCAGAAGCGCAGCCTATAAGACTGATTAACATGCTTAAGCTTAGAACTAGTGCAATGAACAATTTTTTCTTCATTTGAAAGTTCCCCCTAGTACTTATTGTGAATGGCAAATGGCTAAATTACTTCACAGCGCCAATCATCACCCCCTGATTGAAATACTTTTGAACAAAAGGGTACATACACATGATTGGAAGCGTCGAGACGATAATAACGGAATAGCGCATTAGGTTCGCTAAGCGCAGGGCAATAAGCGCCGCTTCGCCTGTTCCCATGCTTGACTGCATTTGGTTCGTAATTAATATGTTTCTAAGCACAAGCTGCAAAGGATACAAATCCTGATCCTTTAAATAAATGAGTGCATTAAAATAGGAGTTCCAGTAACCAACCGCCGTCCATAATGCCAAAACAGACAAAATGGCTTTTGACAGCGGCAGCACGATTTGCACATAATACTTCAGGTTGCCGCAGCCATCAAGCTGCGCGGCTTCCCACAAATCGCCAGGTATGCTCGACTGGAAAAACGTACGCGCCACAATGATATTAAACACGGCAACAGAGAAAGGCAGTACCATAACTAAAAAAGTGTCATACAAATGAAAATCGCGGATCGTCAAAAATGTAGGAATGAGACCGCCATTAAAAAACATCGTGAATATAAAAAATATATTGATGCTCTTGCGGCCTACAAGATCTTTTCTGGAAAGCGCATAGGCTGCCGAAACATTGATCGCCAAGCTAATGATCGTCCCTATTACGGTATACAGGAGCGTATTTCGGTAGCCGATCCATATGTTTGAATGATTCAATAATTCCTTATAACCATCGAGCGTAAAGCCTTTTGGCAGAACCCACATTTGACCGTTAGCGACGGCGGCGGGATCACTAAATGATGCGATGACGATAAAATAAATCGGATAAACGATTAGGATCAGCATCACAATCGCAAACAAATAGAGCAACCATTCCATGGCGTCGAAGGAACGCCTTTTTTGTTTATGCAAAGCCGGTTGTGCTGCGGTTTCCATTGTGCCCATCCGTATCCTTCCTTTCTGTTACCACAGGCTGTTTTCGCTGTATTTTTTGGCTGCCTGATTAACTAGAATTAGCAAAATAAAGCTAATGATCGTATTAAACAGGTTGATCGCCGAGGAGAAGCTGTACTGGCTGCTCAGCATCCCGATTTTATATACATAGGTTGCAATAACCTCGCTGGAGGAAATGTTCAAATTATTTTGCATCAAATAAACCTTTTCAAATCCGACACCTAGCAGTCCGCCAATTCGAAGGATCAGCAATGTGATGGCCGTCGGGAGAAGCATCGGAATATCAATGAAACGTATTCTTTGCCAGCGGCTTGCCCCATCCACCTTCGCTGCTTCATAAAGGCTTGGATCAACAGCGGATAATGCCGCAATGAAGATAATGCTGTCCCAGCCAGCGTGCTGCCAAACATCCGTCCATACATAAACGCTGGTAAACCATTCCGCTGAGCCCATCAAGTTAGGAGCTTCAGCCCCAAACAAACGAAAGATATTGCCCATTAGCCCGGTGCTCGGTGAGGATAATATGAGGATCAGGCCCACCATAACGACGGTTGAAATAAAATGCGGCATATAGGTCACTGTCTGAAACACTTGCTTAAACCGGTTCACTCGCATTTGATTGATCATCAGCGCGAGCATAATCGGTATTGGAAAAGTAGCTATGCTATAGAAGCTAATAATCAACGTGTTTTTAATTGTGCTGGAAAATTGATAGGAGTTGAAAAACTTCTCAAAGTACTTAAACCCTGCCCAAGGACTGTCCATAATTCCGAGAGCGGGACTGTAATCTTTAAAAGCAATCAGCACCCCATACATCGGCTTATAAGAAAAAAGCAGAAGCAGCACAACTGCAGGCAGCAGCAAAACATACAAGCCCCAATTCTTTCTTATCCGGCCAATCGTTTGCTGCATATTCATGTTTAATTGGCTGGTCTTCAATGAAATTCCCCCATCCTTCATTCGTCTCCGTCCATGTTGTTTCGTCACACTCTCTCTTGCCTCTTTATTATAGAGGCTGCTTTGAGAACAATTCGGACTATTCTAAATGACTATTCGGACTTTTCATCCCATTCATCTAATGGTTTGGCAGCAGGATGATAGAAATTAAAAAAAGACTGACACTATCCAGACTTTCTTGCGTTTTTTTCGGACTTTCATGTGAAAACGGGCTAGACCCGCCTCTCATTCTACTGCGTTTGCATTATAATTGGTTTTACTAGCAGACAGAAAGCCCGAAAAGAGAGGAAGCTAATGAGATCTATGACAAAGCGCAAACCCGGCAAATCCTATCCGATTAGGCACTACGTAAAAGTGATGCTCTTGATTTTAGTTTCTGTATTAGTACTGGATTGCATTATTAGCATCGTCGCTATTTCCATGGTCAAGCAGCAAACGACACGGTATTTGCAAAACACCGCGAATATGTACATTAATCAAATCAATCTTGATTTCTCCAATATTAATCAATACATGGGCTGGACGCTCGCAAACGATGAAAACGTAAAAAAGATGAAGCAATTTCGCTCCACCGATAACGAATTTATTAAAGCAAATACAGAGCTGTATAGGCGTTTCTCCGAGCTCCAAAAAAATTACGAGAAAAAGTATAATTTCTTCATCTATTTAGAAGATCAAAAATACTTTTTAAATTCCTCACCAACCAATGTGTTGTACCCCGATTATTTATCATTAAAAAAACAAATCGCAGCCTATGTACAAGATAAAAATTCGCTTGAAACCTATTATTCCAATTGGTCGCTTATCCAGCTGAATGCGAAATATTTTATCATTAATATTGTGCCGTTTCATGAAAGCTACCTGATTTGTCTTATTTCTGCTGATGAACTGATTGGTCCGCTTCAGCAAATGGATCTTGGCGGCAACGGGTTTGTATCCTTAATCGATCATAAAGGCAATGTCATCAATAATCTGTCGACGGATAAGGGCACTGAGGTCCGTAACAACGAACAAAAGAAAACGCTGCTAGGCATGATCCAGACCACAACAACCGTCAGTAAACCATTTGCAAACGCAACCTTTGGCGTGAAAATGTTCATCAAATTTGGCGCGTTTGAGAAAATTATGATTGCCCAGCTGCTCATTATGCTCCTTGCTGCAATTGTTGCCTGTGCCCTATGCGGCATCATGGTGTATTTCAATATTTTGATTTTAAGGCCGCTCAAAAACTTTTCATTCAGCTTGACGCAGTTTAATGAAGACAGCAAACCGCTCGATCTCAAGATGAACAAAATTGTTGAGCTGGAATATGCCAATAAGCTGTTCAAAAACCTGCTGGAGCAAATTCGAATTTTCAAAATCGATATTTATGAGCATGAAATTGAAAAACAAAAGATTCAGCTCGATTATATGAAATTACAGATCAAGCCTCACTTTTTTTTGAACTGCTTAACCAACATTCACAGCATGGCTCAAATGCAAATGTTCGAGGAAATTCAAAGCATGGCCATTTCAACGTCCAACTATTTTCGTTATATTTTTCAAAATGGGGAAGATTTCGTGAAGCTGGACGATGAGATTGATCATGTTCGCATTTATTTGGAAATTCAAAAACATCGTTACAGAGATGCCTTCTCGTATCATATTCATCAAGGGCAAGATACGGGCAAGATGAGAATTCCGCCGCTTGTGCTTCAGACCTTCATCGAAAATTCAGTGAAATATGCGGTTTCGCGTGTACATGAGGTTCAAATTAGGCTGGATGTTGATGTGGAAAGGGAATCCGAGGAAGAGGTTGCTGTTATTCGTATATCCGATACCGGCCCTGGTTTTGACCCAGATATATTGGAAAGGCTTGAAAGTGGACAGCCGCTTGATCAAGCAGACGGGAATCACATCGGCATCATGAACACAGTACAACGTTTGGAGTACTTATATCACCGCAAGGCTAAAATTCATTTTTCCAATATTGATGCTGGAGGGGCTTGCGTGACGATATACCTTCCTCATCCTACACAAGATGCACCGTGAAAGGAGTAACAACAAATGAACGTACTGCTTGTAGATGACGACTATTTTGTTGTGACCGCACTAGAGAAAAAGGTGAATTGGCAAGCACTATCGATTGATCATGTCTATACTGCTTTTAATATCGCCCACGCGCAGGAGCTGCTTAAGCAGCATCCGATCCACATTTTACTTTGCGACATCGAAATGCCGCAGGGCAGCGGGCTTGAGCTGCTCGCTTGGATTCGTGAAGAGAAATACAATATTCAGACCATATTTCTGACCAATTATGCTGATTTCAACTACGCGCAAAAAGCGATTGAGCTGCAAAGCTTTGATTATTTTCTAAAACCAATTGAATTCGACAAGCTGACGCTAATTATTCAGAAAGCCATCTTCAAAGCCAACGAACAGCAGGGTGTTGCCAAGGCAGTTCAAGAAGGCTACTACTGGCAAAAAAATCAGAAAAACGTACAAGAGCATTTCTGGCGCAAGCTTGTGACGGGGAAAACAACCTATTCTACCCCCTCGAACATTTCTTATTTGATTGCAGAGCAGAATCTCCCTTACGCCTTAACAGACTTAGTACTGCCCGTCCTTATTCATGTATTTCCTCATGAGGAAAGCCTAGAAAAAAAAGACAAGGACCTATTTGATTTTGCGCTTATGAATGTGCTGCATGAGCTGTTCCAGAACAAGCGCTTTACAGTCGAATCGATATTGGAGTTCAAGGAGTCCAATTGGATGGCGATACTGAAATGGAAGGACATTCCCGACAGCGGAATCATTGAAAGCATCTGTGCTACCTTCATTCAAAGAGCAAGTACTTTTCTCAAATGTGATGCAAGCTGCAATATAGCAAGCACCGGAAAACTGGAGGCCATCCATCACGTCATGAAGGAACTGCTTAGCATGAATGAGAAGATCATTAAATATCGAAATCAAACCTTTTTGCTGGAGCATTTCAATCAGCAAGAAACTTCTTATATACCGCCTAACTTAACGCTTTTGGAGCAGCTGCTGGAGCAAAATAAACCAAGCTCCTTCCTTGCGGAAACGAGCTCATATTTGCACAATATCACCCAAAAGCAAATGCTGAATGCTTCTGTGCTGAGTTTGTTCCGGCTGGATATCGTTCAGCTTGTTTATGCGTATCTCAAGAGCAAAGAAATTCAAGCACATAAAATGTATACGGGAAGAACCAACGACCAAATGTTTATGCAATCGTTGAACTCCATAGAGGATATGGAAAACTATCTTCAATATCTAGTGAATACGGCGACAGAGTACCGGAATTTCACGGAGCAGCCCAAGTCCGTCGTAGAAGAAATCAAGCAGCATATTCACAGCCATTGCGGAGATGAGCTGTCCAGAACGAGCCTGGCGGAAACCGTCTATCTTAATCCTGATTATTTGGCTCGATTGTTTAAGAAAGAAACAGGCATTTCATTAGGGAATTATATCATTCAAGTGCGTATCAAGGCAGCCAAGCATTTGCTCGAAACCACACAGTTATCGGTCAATACCATTGCCAGCAAAACCGGGTATACGAACTACTCTTATTTTACCAAACTGTTCAAGCAGGAGATCGGCTGTACGCCTAATGAGTTTAGGAAAATGCAAAATGAAAATAGATCTACAAAATAGAAAAAAATAAATCTAAAATATAGATCTATTTTCGCCAAAGGAGTTTTACTCGCAAAAATAGATCTAGATAATAGATTTATCAGCGCAAACTATCCAACAAGAGCTTTATATCATTAAAGTGGCAGATACACTCATGTTAAGAAACTTTGAATCTTCTCAAGCAGCCTATTCCATTCGATAGGCTTAGTATCAAAATCATCGCATCCCGCTTCAAAGGCTTTATCCCGATCACTTGCCATCGCATGGGCGGTCAAGGCGATAATCGGAATATGATTGGTCCCCTCAGCTGCCTTCAGTTCCCTTGTAGCGTCCCAGCCGTCAATGACGGGCAAGCTCATATCCATCAAGATGAGATTAGGCGACTCCGACTTTGCCATCTCTATCCCTTGCAGGCCATCGGATGCCATGACCACTTGATAACCTTTGCGGATCAAGCGGCGCGACAGCATATCCCGGTTCATCTCGTTGTCTTCAACCAACAAAATTTTATGCATGTTCTCCCCCCTCTGCGAGCGAGAGCGCAATCAAATGGCGTACCTCATGCAAGAGAGCCTTGCGATCCAGATGCCCCTTTTGCACAATGTTCTCTACGCAGCCATTAAGCCTCCGTCGATCTTCTTCCGTTATGCTCTTTGCTGTCACAACGACAACCGGGATTGATCGCCATTCCTCGTGCTCACGCATCGCCGCAACAAACTCAAATCCATCCATTTCCGGCATCATAAGATCTAATAAAATTAAATGAGGCGCTTCCTCTTGCATCCGCTGCAGTGCGTGATGCCCATTGCCTGCCCTTGTCACGCGGTAGCCTTCCCGCTTCAGCAGCTTTGTCATCATGTCACTTGTCACCGCATCGTCTTCGATGACCAGCACAGAATGCGACTGGCGCTCAGGTATATACTTATCTAATGTAGAGATCAATCGCTCCCGATAAATCGGCTTGGTTAGAAACTCCGACGCGCCAAGCGCATAAGCCAAATGCTGCTCATCCATCATGGAAATCATTACAACAGGAATATGCGCAAGCTCAGAATCATTCTTGAGTGCTGCCAGTACGTTCCAACCATCCATTCCGGGCATGAGCACATCAAGCGCAATGACAGCTGGCTTCAGCGTCTTCGCTAAGCGGACACCCTCTTGCCCTGATGGGGCGAGCTGTACGTTCCACTCCTCATTCCCCAAATAATACTGCATTAGCCGAAGCATAGCTGGATCATCGTCGATGACGAGAATCGTTCTAGCCCCTTCCATGGGGAAGCTTTCATCACTATGTATTAAAGCGCTTAGTTGTTCAGAATCTGCATTCTCCAGCAGAGGAAGCCAGATCGTGAATGTAGTACCCTCGCCTACTATGCTGCTCGCGCTAATGTTGCCTCCCATCATATAGCATAGGCTTTGGCTAATAGCGAGCCCCAAGCCGGTACCACCATATTTTTTCGTTGTCGACGAGTCCGCTTGTTTAAACGCTTGGAAAATTTGATCCATCTGCTCCGCAGTCATCCCGATTCCTGTATCTTGTACCCGGAATACAATGCCAGGCAGTCCCGCCTCACTCTCAAATTCCACTTGCAGCGTTACTGTTCCATCCTTTGTAAACTTGCTTGCGTTGCTGAGCAAATTAAATAGGATTTGACGGAGCTTTGTTATGTCAGTTTTAATCGAGCCTTCCGTACATTCTACCTTGATCTGGTTCTTATTCACTTCCATTAGCGGATGTACGGTCGTTACAATGTCATGAATAATGCTCGGAACATCACATTGCTCCAAGTATAGTTCCATTTTGCCCGCTTCAATTTTGGACAGATCGAGTATATCGTTTATGAGTGTGAGCAAATGCCTGCCGGCATTATTAATCTTGTTAAGGTCTTCGGCAAAAGCAGGTTCGCCCATCTCTTCCATGTCTTCCTTCAGCATTTCACTATAACCGATAATTGCGTTCAGAGGAGTCCGCAATTCATGGCTCATGCTCGCAAGAAATTGGCTTTTGATCTGACTGGCTTCCACTGCTTCATCGCGAGCTTTGGACAGCTCAAGCGTCCGTTCTTTCACAAGCTCCTCCAGCTGATCATTTAATTGCCTCAGCTCTTGGTTAACATAATAGATCTCACGAGTTTTTTCCTCGGCAATCTTCTCGGCTGCTTGGCGAGCCTTTTTCTCCCGCTCAAGCTGCCTGCGGACTACATCAATATCATTCATGGCATGGTTCACCCCACTTGGGTTAATTCAAAACGGGCAGACGTTCCATCTGCCAAATCAATTCTTTTCACATCTATTGCTTCTCCATAGTGCGCCACGCAGCCTAAAATAAGTCCTTCAGCCAAATCAGCGAACGGCCGTGAGGAGTTGTACGTCATAATCAAAGTACCTGGTATAGAAGTGTCATATTGAAACGCTGGAAGCTCCGCTCCAGGATAAAGCTTGCGAACTTCTACATGGATATAGCTGTCGACCTTTTGCAAAAACTCAAAAACGGTGCTATTCTCCACCATAAAGTCAGGATGCATATCTAACAGCTGGCCAAATAAATATTCGCCAAATGTTCGAATGAGGTCCGGCATAGGGATCTGGGTTCGAGCGTTAAGCTCCACGATCAATTTAATCATCTCATGGTGGTCATATGTGCCAACCGTTGTATAGCTTCCTCCTGAAGGCAGCTCCGCGGCTTCAATAATTTCATCTACCAGCTTTAGGGAAAACTTGTTTTCTACCATTTCCAAAAAAGATGTGAAAACCATTCCTTTCACAACTGAACACCCTCTCGTTCTCTCTCATCTTCACTGCTGCTTTCTATTACGCGCAAAAAGGCCTCTACGACCTTAGGATCAAAATGGACTCCGCTCTGAAGCTTGATTTCAGCAATGGCTTCCTCTTGTGTCCATGCCCGTTTGTACGGACGCTCATGCGTCAGGGCATCGTAGAAATCAGCGATCGCCACGATTCTGCCGGCAAGTGGAATATCTTCTCCGCTAAGCCCATTCGGATAACCTGTCCCATTCCATTTCTCATGATGTGACAGCGCGATGCTTTTGGCTAATTGCAGAACCGGGAACTGGCTACCCTCCAAAATGCTGGCGCCAATTTCCGTGTGCAGCTTCATCTTATCGAATTCCTCCGGCAAGAACCTTCCCGGCTTCAGCAGAATGCTGTCTGAAATTCCGATTTTTCCGATATCATGCAAAGGTGCTGCCCGTCTAATAAGAGCTGCTTCCTCTGCCGACAACCCTAAATCAGTTGCAAGTCTTCCAGCCATATCACCCACTCGCTGCGTATGCTGCCCAGTCTCATCATCACGATATTCCGCTGTACGCCCCAGTACGTTCAAAATTTCATTTTTGGCCTGTTCGATTTCTTTCGTGCGTTCGCGAACCCGCTGCTCCAAATTGTAGTTTTGCTCTTGAAGCTTCAGATGGTAATATCTTGTCTTCAAAAAGTTTTGAATGCGCAGGACAACTTCCATCCGATCAAAAGGTTTTGTAATAAAATCGTTGGCGCCTTCATGCAGCACCCGCGTTCTAGCCTCAGGTGTCACATCCGCTGTTAGGACAAGAACCGGCAAATATTCGCCTTCTTGCTTCCATTTCCTTAAATGCTGCAGCGCCGATAATCCATCCATAACAGGCATATGTAAATCTAACAAAATAATATCGGGCTGATTGGCCCGGTATAGCGTCTCTAGCTGCGTTGCATCTGTGGTCGTGAACAAATTCGTATAACCCGCTCGTGACAATATACGCTCTAGGAGACTGATATTATATTCCTGATCATCTACAATCAGAAACTTTGCGGATTTCATCCATAGCTCATCCATAATTTATCCTCATTTGTTCTTTTGGTTATTAGATAATCTTTCCATACTTGCTATCATTATAGATCATCATTCGACATTAATCGAGAGAGTTCTTGCTAGGCTTTTTATTTCGAAAACAGGATAAGGAAGGGAATTTCTCATATTTTGTCGAAATGTAACCATTGCCATAATGAACCGAGTAGGAGTTGGTTAGCAAATGAATCATGCTCATGGAACATACGATATCGTATTGGTCATCTTTTCATATCTTGTAGCGGTCGTTGCCTCTTATACGGTGCTTGATTTGGTCGGACGAATAAGTACTACGCATAATAGAAAACGATGGTTATGGCTCCTATTTGGCGCTTGCGCTATGGGTATGGGCATTTGGTCGATGCATTTTGTTGGAATGCTCGCCTTTTCGCTGCCCGTTCCCATTGCATATCATATGCCAACCGTTGTTCTCTCGGTTATTGTAGCTATAGTAGCGTCTTTTTTGGCCCTTCATATCGTCGGTAGAAACCAGCTTTCGCTGCCTCAATTGCTGAGCGGGGGGATATTGCTGGCAAGCGGTATAGTAACGATGCATTACATCGGCATGGAAGCTATGATGATTGAGATCACCTACGATCCTATTTATTTCTCGTTATCTATTATTATTGCTGTTGTGGCCTCAGTTGCAGCCTTGTGGCTTTCATTTTATTTTCGTAAAAGCAATGAGAACAAGCGCGGACATATGTGGAAGAAGCTCGGTAGTGGATTGTTAATGGGAGCTGCAGTCGTTGGCATGCATTATATCGGCATGATGGCTGCGCATTTTGATATAGACAATATTCATATGCACAGTGCTGAATCTGGGATGATTCTGAATCAACAGTGGCTCGCTTATATTATTTCCGGAGGAACGCTATTTACATTAGGCATGTCGCTAATCGGTATCTATATTTCCAATAAGTTCTCTGTTAAAGACTCTGAAATACAAGATAAGTCGGATGAGATTCTAAAAATAAACCATGAATTGCGGCAGCTCAACGAACACTTGGAGCAGATGGTTAAGGAGCGGACAGCGCAGCTGGAGAAGGCGCATGATGAAGCGATTAAAGCCAATCGAATCAAGAGTCAATTTCTTGCCAATATGAGCCATGAGCTTCGGACACCGCTAAACGCCATCATTGGCTATAGTGAGATGCTGATCGAGGAGGCAGAGGAGCTTGGTGAGCAGACGTTTGTAGAGGATTTAGGCAAAATCGGCAAAAGCGGAAGGCATCTGCTCTCCCTCATTAACGATATTTTGGACATTTCAAAAATTGAAGAAGGCAAGATGGAAATCCATGAAGAGATGTTTCAGGTTCATGATTTAATCCAAGATGTCATTACAACCATAAAACCGCTTATTGAAAGTAATGGCAACCAGCTGCAGACTCACTATGTACGAGGTGAAATGACGGCTGATGTTACAAAGCTGCGCCAAATTCTATTAAATTTGCTTAGCAATGCTAGTAAATTCACCCATAATGGAGCTATTCAGTTTAATGTCTATGAAGAAGATAAGGAAGGAAAACCAGGCTTTAGCTTTCTTATCAAAGATTCCGGCATCGGCATGAGCCCTGAGCAGCTAGACAAATTATTTCAGCCGTTCACCCAAGCCGATGCTTCCACCACTCGCAAATACGGCGGTACTGGGCTTGGGCTTGCCATAAGCAGCCGATTCTGTACCGTAATGGGCGGACATATTTCCGTTGAGAGCGAGCCCGGGGTGGGAAGCATCTTCATTTGCTGGATTCCAATCTCGCGAGCCTAGAATTCGTGAAAGCTCTAATAACGGCTTTAAGTAAAATTCAAATATAAAAGAAGCGCCGGGTTCTCTTTATGAGACTTTTCCGGCGCTTCTTTTTGAATACTTTTCTTGAAATATTGCATGTAACTATAAAGATAGACTGTCTATTCTTTATTTCTCATTACTTTCGAATGCTTTAAGAACAGCGTCTATTGCATAGCTGTTAGCAAGCGGAGACATGCCTAGGCTAAACCATTCTTTGCCGCCCATCATGTATACCTGATTGTTTTGAACTGCCTTCATGTTTTTCCATAATGCGCTGTTCAACATATCTTTGTACGATTGTTGGATGACTTCATTATTCTCGTCGTCCAGCTGTACGATAAGATGGTCAGGATTGTATTCTGGCAATTTCTCAAGCGATATAGAGAGAGATTGCTCCGCCTGAGGAAAGTTCGCAATCGGCTTAAGCCCCAGCGTCTTGTGAATAAAGCTTCCGCGATCAATATTTTCGCCGTACAAGACAACTGCCTTGGGCATAATCATCATGTACATAACGGTTTCGTCACCAACGAGAGTATCAAGCTTTGCTTTGGCTGCTGCTTCCTGATCAACTAAGTCTTGAATGACTTTATCCGCGACATCCTCCTTGTTCAGTACTTTTCCAATATCCTTCAGTTCATCACGCCAGTCATCACGCTGCGGCAGCAACACCGTTGGTGCAATCTTGGTTAGCTGATCATAGTCTTTATCCGACCACCATGCTGGTGCGATAATAAGATCAGGCTCGGCTGCTAATATCATCTCAAAATCTGGTGTTTCGGCAATGCCCATTTTTTGCACATCTTTGAAGGCTTCTTGCAGGTATGAAGGGAAATCGGCATGATAATTTTGCACCGCGATCGGAGTAACCCCTAATGCTTGTAGAAATTCCGGATAAACAACAGAAAGCCCAATGACCTTGCTCGGATTGGACGGAATCGTAATTTCGCCCTTCTCACTTGCTACGACACGAACATTATTCGATGGTGTTTCTGTTTCTGCATTTTTCACCGTTCCTTTTGTTGACTCATTATACCCTGAACAAGCGACCATAAGTACCATCAACACCACGGCCAAAACGATGAAAGAACCTATTTTTGAATATTTCATTTTTTCTATACTCCCCCTGAGCGCTCGATGTTCATTGATTCTCATTTGAAAATGAGAATCAGTATCACTTCTAGCAGTATAAATGAAATACGTCTATACGCCTATCGACGATCTCGCCAACATTTTATGCACGATTACGCCAAAGCTTTAACACTTCGTCCAAGATTAGCTCCTGCGTGAACGCCGTGTATTCTGTCCAAGGGTAGGGTGGAAGATAATCGATTCGATTGTTTCTAATTGGCCGCATCTTCCCCCAAAACGCTGATTGCTTGAGGTCCTGCCAGGCTGCCTGCGACTGAGCATCTTCATCCACGATAAGCAGCAATCTGTCCGCATCTGTCTGCGCAAGCTCCTCTTGTGTCAAGTGTTGATCATTAATATCCCTATTTACCTCCCTTGCAGGCAGCATATGAAGATCATCATAAAACACCTCGCCAAGACTCCGATTTGCCAGTACGCTAATATTTTTTTGGGAAATTCTCACAATAAGCAGACGCTCATTATACAATATGTTTTTGGTTTGCTCCCGAACTGCTGCCGCCTTCCTTTCATACCGATCCAGCCACACCTCTGCTTCTGCTGTTTTACCTAGCTTTTCTGCGATTAATCGCATATGCATGCGCCAATCGTGTTCCCACGGCAAGAAATAAGTTGATGTTATCCCATTAAGCGTCTTCTGCATATCCAAGCTCGTGAAACTCTCTAGCCCAACGATAAAGTCAGGGCTCATGCTTCTGATCTGTTCTATTTTCACAACATCATCTTTCGCAAGGGACAACACCGAACTTGTATCATATTTCCTTCGGTAATATTCGACCCAAGGATGATCCTCGGGAGCCGCATGAGGAGTAATGTTAAGCGCGAGAAGAATGCCAATCATATTTGCGTGGAACGCCACGATCTTTTGCCTCGCGTTTCTCATAAACGCCGCTGGGGGAGTACCTGTTATTTGCTTAAATTTGCGGCGGAAATAAACCTCATCCTGATAACCTACATAACTGGATATATCCTTGAGCTGATAATCATGGTGAGGCCTCATCAATTCTTGAGCTTGTCCAATTCGATATCTAGACAAATACTCGATAGCACTGCAGCCATATCTTTGCTTAAACAGTCTAATAAAATGCCGAGAGCTGACTCCAGCTTCCTTCGCTAACTGCTCGATGGTAAGGTCCTCCCGATAATGCTGCTCGATGTACGTTTTAGCACGTTCCAAATCCGCTTCAGAGTTATTGTCCAGTAAGCGCCGGCCATCTCTCAACAGACTATATACCAGTTCATAAAATTCGATTTGCCCGCGCAGCCGCTGTATATCATTATCGCTTCGCATAGACTTCGCCATCGCTTCGCAGAGTGCACTTATGACGATCATCGAGGATATAACGACTTCTCCAGTGATCGGAAACCTCATATTTCGGCCAAGTGGATAGTTATGTTCTTGTTTTGCGGGCAATTGAGGCTGCTCAAATACATCGAAGCGCACAATGTATAGCCCTCGCTCTCCTAAATCCTTCATTGATGCCTCAACGAGCTGGCCAGGCGTGCATACATAGGCACTGCCTGCCCGAAGTTCGTAATATCGACCATCTACAGTAATCCATCCCTTGCCTGATGCTGCGATGAGCAGCATATGCGACTCGATGAATTGCATTCGAAGAGACCAATTGCTAGTCAGACTATTGTTTTTTTCGACTGCTCTAAGCTTGAACCATATGCCCTCTAGCTGCTTATAATCACTCTTTTGCTGGTCATCGTACATACCGCTCATCACCTGCATCTCGTATTTATTTGCTCTCTATAGTATTGCGGAATAAATAAAGAACGCAACCCTTCTGGAAACACCAGATGCTGCGTTCATTTAATTTACAGATATTAAAGGAAGAGCAATAGCTCTCTAGCTTTCCTTCGCTGCTTCTACTTATCCTGTGTCAATAATTGAACAGCTTCCTTTATTTGAACTTCAATATCATGAGGCGTGTAGCCTAACCAAGTGTCCATGCTAATATCGTAAATATGTTTATCTTTAACGGCCGTGAGATTTTTCCACAACGAGCTTCGCTTAATTTCGTCCAAACGCTTAGTTGTATCCTCTCCCTCAAGCAAAGTCAGAAACACATAGTCAGCATCGTAATCCGGAAGCACCTCCAATGAGATCGGAACTGCCCACAAATTCGGATCCTTCTCTATTTCCTTCTGAACGAGAGCAGGCGGAGTAAGTCCAAGCGCTTTATAAAGCGTAAAGCCCATATTGCGAACGCCGTAAACGTAAAATTGTTTCGGGTCCACTCTATAAATAGCAAAAGTTTTGCCCTCGCCAATTTTACCGATAATTTCATCTTTTGCTGTTTTCATTTTCTCATCGAAATCCGTTTTCCATGCTGCTGCTTCCTGCTTACGATTCAGAATATCTCCTATAACCTCAACGTGGCCGAATACATCGTAATCCATCCATGGAACAACAACCGTTGGAGCTATTTTAGTAAGCTTGTCATAAACGTCCTTCTCAATGTCACCAGCAATAATCAAGTCAGGCTGCAATGACACGATTTTCTCGTAGTTTATTTGATCTGCGCTTCCAACGTCTTCTATACCTTTAAAGTCCGCATCCGTTGTTTCAAGCAAATGGCTTGAAGCTCCGATTGGTTTAAGTCCTACTTTAAGCATATGGCTGGCATATTGGAGTGTAACGACTTTCTCCGGGTTGACCGGGATCTTCGTTTCTCCAAAGAAATGTTTATAAACCCGCGTTTCGGTCGTACTTTCATTAGATGCCTTCTCATTCTGTGAAACTGCGTCGTTCTGCTCAAGGTTTGACGTTGCTTGTGGATTCGTTTCTGCCTTCCCGCATGCCGCTAATGCTAATACAAATAAAAGCATACTCATGCATATGAATACGTTTTTCTTCAAGATGATATCCCCCAGTAATGTTTATCTATATTTTTGAACGCAGCTAAGCTTACTTTTCCCCAGTAATACTGGTCTAAAAGTTCTCATCCGCCCCTTTTATTGATAAAGATTATCATTATTAATTAGAAGCGTCAATGAAATATATTGGGTATATTTCCGCGCTGTTTTATAACCCTATTAACATTTGGGACTCCCTTCCTTTTATGTATACACATAGCCATCTGTACGATATATTGTGGAGAATATTAAATGTCCCGATTGACTGTTATCAAGTGTTATATAGATTAGAAAGCACCATTCGCGAAGGGAGGAGATTTCATCGAAGACCAGACCATTGAGCAGTTCATCGTACGGGTGCAAAAAGGCGATTCGAGTTACTATGTCGAGGTCGTTCAAAAGTATCAGCAGGCTATCTACCGCTACTGCTTGCGGTTACTTGGGAATCAGCAGGATGCTGAAGATGCAGCCCAAGATATTTTCATAAAAGCGTTCGAGTCTATTATGCAATATAAGAACACGGTCAGTTTCTCTTCATGGTTGTACAAAATTGCCTACCGTCATTGTTTAAACCTATTGCGTAAGCGTAAATACCAGCTTCGTCTGCTGCTTCGATTGTTTACTCCAGAAGTGAAAGCAGAAAGTCCAGAACAAACGTTGGACAACCGATTATTCAGCCCGCAATTAATGTATGCACTGACTGCGTTATCTCCAGAGGATCGATCTATGCTCATTCTTCGCATTTTTGAAGAACGAACTTTCGAGGAACTGGGTGATATTATGGGATGCAAACCGGAGGCTGCCAAAAAAAGAGTAAGCAGAATGAAAGAAAAGGTTAGAAAAAAAATGGCGGAATGGCAGGAGGAGCTAAAATGGGACGAGAACAATCAGACGATCCATATAAAAACTTAAGGCAGCATTCCATATCCGATCAACAGATCAATACTATTAATTTATCAGACGCTGTAATGAACCATATTTCTGCTTCGCAATCAGACGCAAAGGCCCGAAGCTACAACCTAGCAAAGCCATTTCCAATATACGTCACTATTCTATTCATCGTGCTTCTAACATCTGCATCCGTATATGCTGCAAGTGAGCTGATTCAAATTCGTGATCGTGCGGGAGATGTCAAAATTAAATCCATTGTGCTAGAGTCAGAATCGAAAATTGTACCTTATACGCTTCAAAATGACCCTCCGCTTCCAACTTATAGAGATCGCGTACTGGAATTGGTTAAGCCCGGACAAATGCTCGCCTATTATGTTAGGAATGATAGTTCGCCTCTAACTATACAGTACCTCCACAACACAAATACGAACACTTCTTACAACGATTTCAATGTACTTCTCGCTCGAACTTCCGCGCCTGTCATTAAGGAGCCAGTAAACTTGCCAGATGGGTTCACGTTCAAGTACGGCAGCGTTATGCCGCTCATTCCGAATGAACATGACGCTTCCCTTTCTGAAGAACACGCTAGATTGCTTGCGTTGTTCAAACAAAGGGCTGCGGCGGAGCCGGATCAGAATTTATTCATCGAGGAGGTAAACTGGACAAAAGCAAATATATCGGAGCTCGAATACACGAAAAACAACATGAGCATTCGAATCCAAGCCATGAAAAACATGATTGGCATGGAGGTTGCTCTCTCCGCTGAATATACACAAGAAACAGTCGATATCAACGGCATAGAAACCATTTTTGCAAGCGGCAGTATACACGGCTTTCAAAGCTATCAAGCGATATGGTATGACGAAGCGCAAAAAACACATTATCAGGTGACAGCATCAGACAATGTAGACCTGACAGAAGAGCAATTTAAGCTCGTCGTGAAAGGCTTGATCTAGGGCTAGAGACAGGGTTAGATAAAGCAAGTGTAATAGCCGTTCTCCCTCCAGTATTCACTGGAAGGCGAGCGGTTTTTTTTCTATTCATTCCACTGAATCGTATGTTTAGATCTTGTATAGAAGCATAGTGTAAAATAACCATTGTTGTATGTATATTGCCATTTAAACTGGTCTTTTTGAGCTAAGTTCTATTAAATACTTCATTTTTTGGCGCTATGCACAAATTGGTAGTCTATGCGAGTTGCATCCGGAGCATTTTGCATACTGTTGAAATGGCTGTTTAGTCCCATTCCACATGTTGGAACATGTCGGATAAAATAGAATCAAGTTGAGAATAAAGGGGAAAACGTGCTTTGAATCAGAAAATTACACGCAGCAATAACCGTCAAAAAGGCAGCTTTGTATCTTTGAAAAAAACGACTCTCATCATCTACTTGGCAATCGTCATTATTCTCATTGGAGTCTGCGGAGTTCTGTACGGCAAATATTTGAGTGCGCTTGATTTCAACCTGCAATCCGCTGTTGCTAATAAGCTAGAGCAATCAAATGAGCAAGCGCTCAATAATGAAACCGCTAACTCGAATTCAAGCAAAAACGAAAATGGCGGGCTTGAAACGATTGTAGACGAGCTTATCCCCGCAGGATCTGTAGACGAGGAAGAAAAACAAGAACCAACTGAAGAAAAGCAGGATACCCATACGGGTTCTAAACCTGTTGAGACTAATAATCCAAATCCACCGGTCAAAGAGACCGTAAAAACACCTGACACTTCTAAGCCCGTTGTGACAGAAAAGCCCGACAAGGTGGAAAAGCCTGTACAAGAACCAAAGGACAGCGACAAGACAACAGGCGCCTCCAATGAGACGATAAAGCTTCCAACTACCTATATCGTTCAAAAAGGCGACACCCTAAGCTCAATATCCGAGAAATTTTATCAATCGAAAGACCACTATGCACTGCTTGCAGAGCATAACCATATTTTGTTTATTAATGATATGAAAGCTGGAGATAAGCTAACTATTCCCGCGTTATCCTCTGGCACTGGATCAACAGGCGGCAGCTCGCAAGGGTCAAAGGATTATTCCAAAATCACCCTGCCAGCAACCTATTTGGTACAGGCTGGCGATACCCTCTCCAGCATATCCAAAATGTTTTATAAATCCGCGGAATATGTAAGTTACATTGCGCAGGAAAACAAAATTGACAAAAACGCCGGATTGAAAGCAGGCAGCAATCTCATCATTCCTTCTCTTAAAAATTATAAGAAAGAGGAAGATGACAACTCATGGGGCGTATCTCCAGGTTTTGAGACAGTAGATCATACCGTTAAAAACGGCGAGACGCTTTACAGTATTTCTAAAACCTATTATGGCTCTAACAAATACGCAATGTTTATTGCCGACTTCAATCAAATCATAGATATTGATAATGTAAAAGCCGGCACGGTATTGAAAATCCCTAAATGATTAGCTAAACGAAAAACGACGCTCTCCTTCGCGAGAGGCGTCGTTTTTTTGTCTATTTCTTCCTTCCATATTGCTTGGCATAAGATGTAATGCGTCGATACATGCTTTTGTCCCTTAAATGCTTCAGCGGATAAAACTGCGGTCTCGTATTTACTTCAAGAATCCAAGCATTTCCGGTTTTGTCCAAGGCGACGTCGAGACCCAGCTCACGAAATCTACTTCCATGTCTGTCAAATATACGTCCAACTGATCTGCCAAGCCGCTTCAGTTCTGCTTCCTTTCTTTGTACTCTAGCATAACTGAACCCTGCTTGAGAAAGTGTATTCTTGAAATATCCGATCTGACCGCCTTGGTGATAGTTTGTTGTAACTTTCCCCCGCTTGCCTATTTTCGTGAAGAGCGCACTGCTCTTCCATATGCCGTTGTTCGTCTTTTGAACCATGACGCGTATGTCGAAAGAGTTGCCATTCACAGTGGCAAGATGAATGCCTTTTTGCAGCAAATAAGAACGCTTCCTCGCATGCTTTTTCAATTTTCCATAAAGGCTGTCGAGCGTTGAGCAATGATTTTTTTCGGAGTTGTGTTGGATCTGATAACCATTTCCCTGCTTCTTTATCCGTATAATATTAAAGCCGCCTGAACCAGTGGTCGGCTTGAAATAGACAGTAGGATATTGAGAAAGGATCATACTAAGATTCCTTCGGTTAAAGCGCAGCGTCTTAGGAACATACGCTCTTACATCTGCATTTTTAAGCAGCCATTTCGTTTTTGTCCACTTGCTCTTTATCGTGGTACTCTTGTAGCTCATAATGTACATTCCCTCCTTATCCCTAACATATGAGGAGGTATGATTGTCTGATCGTGCTCTTGTCTAGTCGGTGATAGATATGTATGCAGCTCACTTTAATGGAAGCATGATTCCATAATTTAATAAGGGAGCGAATAAAATCTATCCGTACTGACTTGGGCAAGCACTGTAAAAAATGGGATACAACTGTTTAAAGGATGAGGCTTGTATGGCATATCATGCGGCAGATACTCATAATCCTATAGTAAACAACTAAGAATCAGCGTACATCCATCCGGCTTTTCAGCAAAAAAGTTAGGAAACCCCATTAAGGAGGTTATTTCTGATGAAGGCACTTAACGTTATTAGTCTTATTCTGATCATCCTAGGCGGCTTAAATTGGTTATCCGTGGGCTTATTCAACTATGACGTCGTCAGTGAGGTTTTTGGGGGAACAGAAGAAGTTGGATCGCGAATTGTATATATCATCGTCGGTGTCGCTGCGCTTTACGCTCTATCCCTTTTTGGAAAAGTAACAAGCGAGGACTAAGGAACAACGGCAGTAACCACAGGTCACGCCTGGCTAAGCCAGACGTGGCCTGTCGTTGTTTACTATAATCTTGTGATGTATGAGAAACGTGCATCTCCTTTTTTAAAAATTCATTCTGCAAGCAAGAGCATCATCATTCTTATCTCACTCGAAACGTTCTCGGCCCGTACCTGCGGACAAGTACTGGCGCAGCAACTAAGTAAATCAGCGTCAGAGCAGCTATACTCACCGTAAATGGCACTATCGGAATTCGCAAAAAGATACATGCCCCGCTAGCTGCTGATATCCCCATATTCACTATATAATATAGCGGATTTTTCACATTCAGCTCTGTAGAATACGGTTGGAAAATATAATACATAAACAAATGATGTATGGTGAAAAACACGGCCAACGAAATAACACAGATCCAAAGCATAAGCAGTTCGCTGTTTAGCCACTCCCCGCCCGCTGCTGCCATAATTGCTGTTAGTGACACCCCAAAAGCGGCGGCAATACTCAGGTTCAAGCCCATCATTTTTTTTAGCCGAATGAGGAAATGACCAAATGCCGAGCCGCGATAGAAGCTATAACGCATTAGGCTAAGATCGCAGTTGTAGAACATGGCCTTGCAAATGTTTTCTCCAACGGACATGTAGTACATAATCAGAACTAAGAACGGAAATACCGTTCCCGCATTCCATTTTAGACTCTGCAGCTGCTCTCGGAATAGGAAGGTAAGCAGAACACCCACAACTCCAAAAGCACCAACGATAACTAATCGTTTGTTAACCGGGCTGCTGATTAGGCTGCGATGCCGGAGAAAAAATATAGCGTTCAAATACGCATAACCTTTTTTGCCGTCTAACTTGCCTTGCTCATTTACGTCTATGATATAATCGCTTTCCTTCGATTTGACGCTCTTCTTCTGTGACTCTGTCACCATACGACCCAGATCGAGCAGAGGGTCATCCCTTTTAGTTGCCGCATCAACCACTCCACCATAACCGGTATAACGGGCCAGTTGAAAGACAGCAATCAAGCCTACAGCTGTAATGACAATACAAACCGGCAGACTCAGAAGAAACGTACCAGTAAACGGAACCTTGCCGAGCAGCAATGGCAAATACGCCCCGGCATAACCAATTAAAATAATCATCCATACGAGAGCTGTTTGTTTAATTAGTACAATTCCCGTTTTCTCAAAAAGCTTGAGATGTGCATACTCCGCAAGAACTCGCCACATTGTGACCATAATGGTTAGCAAAATCGCTTGCAAAATGGAGACTCCCGCGAGTGATCCGAACAAAAGCATGGCTGGCAGCAGATATAGCAAAAAGGTTGTATAACGATAGGCAAGCGACGCCTGCATATATCTTTTTCCAGACAGCCTCATCAGCTTCACCGCTACGTACTTCTCTCGCTTTGGTTCGAGCACAGTCGCGCTGCTGATCGCTGCCACAACAAAACTGATGATTGCAAAAATATGTACAAACTGCTGGTGCTTTTCTTCCTCAGACAATCCCACAACGAATTCCGCTATAGGCAAGTAGATAAGTATCCCCAAATATGCGAATCTAAGCATGAATCCCCACAGCTGGGTAATGATGAGCGCTATTATAGAAACAGCCTTCTTGAGCCCCAAATTGGCGTAGAAGCTATTGTGCACCAGCTTGCCGAGCAGCGGCAGCTTCTGAATATAATAAATGAGCATATTTGCCGTAATAGAGGTTCGAATGGCCAGCAGCGTGTTAAGCGTTCTCAGCATGGGCTTCATCCTTCAGCAGGTTAATGACGGATTGCTCAAATTCCGCGCTATGCAGCAGCTCTGACGGTACGGCAGACAACTTCCCTTTGTTCAAAACAACCAGCTCATCGCATAGATCTGAAGCTAATTGCAAAATATGCGTAGAGAATATAAGAATGTGATCACTCTTCATCTCCCTCAGCATGTTCTTCATCTCCAGAGCAACAATAACATCGAAGGAGGTAAGCGGCTCATCGAGCAGTATAATTGGCGGTTTCGTTATGAGAAATAGCAGCATTTGCAGCTTGTTCTTCATGCCGTGTGAGTACCCTTTGATCAGCAGATGGCGATCCTCCATTGTCATGCTCATCATGTCAAAATAATAGTCAATGTTCTTATCCATTTGCAGCTTGCCTTTGTTAATATCCATAAAAAACTTCACGAACTCATAGCCCGTAAGAAACTCGGGAAGAATCGGCAGCGAGTACACATATCCGACGTCCTGCTCGCTTAGCTTCCTCGTGTGGCCATCCACCTCCAACAGCACTTGCCCGCCATCCATGTCCTTCTCTCCGCTCAGACAGTCGAATAGCGTCGTCTTGCCTGCACCGTTTCGGCCAAGCAGACCATATATTTTCCCTTTCTCAAAAGTAAATCCGGCTCCTTGGAGCACTTGTTTATCCTCAAATCGCTTAACGATATCTTCAATAATCAGACGCAATTACAGCTCCTCCATTCATCCCATTAATTTCATCTCCTATTTTGTACGATAATGAGAACGAAAGGTCTCGAATTGTAAGGCTGCTGAAGGAAAATTATATGTAAATACGTAGAATGACTTGCAGGGAGTAAGCACAAAAAGAGCAGCCAGCCTCCCTTCGACGGGAGAGCCGACTGCTCTTCATTGCAAAATATTATAAGCGGCTGATAATGATTGGTACCTGAACACCGCTAGGCAGCCCTTCCGCAGACCTATTGGCTCAGATGCATACATTATCGTCCTTTCGCTACTTGCTGATTTTTCCCTTCAGTTCGCCAAGCTTCTCCTGTGCAGTACCTTTCAGCTTATCCAGCTTGCCTTCAGCCTGCAGCTTCTTGTTATCTGTCGCTTTGCCGTAGCTATCCTTCATTTCGCCTTTGCTTTGATTCGCAATACCCTTCACTTTATCTTTCAGTCCGTTTGTATTCATCTTCATCATCTCCTCGATAATTGTATGCTTCTTCTTACCTCCAAGGGGTGATTTTGAAACAGGGCTATATTGGAAGTCGATAGTACTAGAGATGAATTACCATTTATTTAGTCTATTAAATACTCAAAAAAAAGCTCGTTTACAATGTCATTTTTGATATCGATATAGAGATTAGTGGTGTGCGTGAATCGATGGTCGAGTGTAAATAAGCGCAGAAGTGCACCTGTTTTTAACAAACGAGATGAAAATGATTCGAATAAGTGTATAAATGCATCTAGTTGAACAAAATTGAAAAATATTTAGTTAAATAAGTGCATTTATGCTCTTAGATTCAGCTACCACTGACTGATGTGCACATTTAGCTAACTTGCTTTGCAGTGTTAAATTCATTAGACAGTGCCTTGGCAAGTTTTTTCATAAAGCGCAGTTGCTTATTTTCAACTGAAAACCTCTAATATATAGACCCCGTTTATCTAAACAATAATATTACACACGATAATCGTAGGAATGCATATTCAGCAAGCTGTGTAACTGATTTATGCTAGTACTATAAGTTTGTTTGCAATATCGTTTGATCGTGCAACATTATCCGCTTATTTAGTAAACCAATATTAAATCAATATTGGTTTTATTGCATTGCGGTCTAGAATCGCGATGACTTCACACATTTAAGGAGGTGATTAAGAAAGAATGTAATGATGTGCAAAATTGAAAGCGCATTAATTCGAGGTTAAAACATCTGACTAGGAGGTTTTTTATGTTATCAATGAACGAATTGGTAAAAAGAAATCCATTCGTCATCATGTCTTTGGCATTTGTTTTATTGCTGTCGCAGCTTACGCTGTACCCCTCCGTATCTTCAGCCGCCGGAGGCCCTAATCTTGCTCTGGGCAAAGTTGTATCAGCCAGCGGCTATGCCGATGTGTATGTAGCGAGCAACGTTAATGACAACAACCAGGGTACCTATTGGGAGAGTGTAAACAATGCATTCCCTCAATGGCTCCAAATCGATCTTGGTGCGAATACGAGCATCGATCAAGTTAAACTAAAGCTGCCTGCGGGCTGGGAAACACGTTCACAAACCTTAGCTGTACAAGGCAGCACAAACGGCACAACGTTCTCTACTATTGTTGGTTCTGCATCCTACACATTCAATCCAGCAGTGAGCAGCAACACCGTGACAATCAACTTTACAGCCACCAGCACCCGTTATGTTCGCTTAAACTTTACGGCTAACACGGGTTGGCAAGCCGGACAAATTTCTGAATTCGAAATTTACGGTTCCACAGTAACGCCAACACCTACTCCTACTCCTACTCCTATACCAACAGCTACTCCAACCCCTACACCTGTGCCTACACAAACGCCAACTCCTACACCGACGATTACACCTACACCTACAATTACACCGACGCCTACCATTACACCAACGCCACCTGCTGGCGGCAACTTAGCTCTAGGTAAATCAATCACTTCCAGTTCTACCGTCCACACATTCGTAGCAACGAACGGCAACGACGGCAATACGGCTACATACTGGGAAGGCGGCAGCAATCCTAGCCAATTAACCGTCGATCTCGGTTCCAATCACAACATCACATCGATTGTTGTGAAGCTAAACCCGTCTAGCGAATGGGGTACGCGAACCCAAACGATTCAAGTGTTAGGCAATACTCAGAACTCTTCCACATTCAGCAGCTTGGTTTCCGCGGCATCTTACACGTTTAACCCCGCTAACGGCAACTCGGTAACGATTCCGGTAACCGCTACGGCGAAACAGGTCCAATTGAACATAACGAACAACTCCAGCGCTCCTGCTGGCCAAGTAGCCGAATTTGAAATCTATGGCGCTCCAGCTCCAAATCCGGATCTTACGATTACAGGAATAACTTGGACGCCTACAGCTCCGGTAGAGACGAATGCGATTACCCTGAACGCAACCGTTAAAAATATCGGCACTGCAAACGCCCCTGCGACTACAGTCAATTTTTATCTCGGCAACGAGCTGGCAGGATCTGCTCCAGTAGCCGCATTGACGGCTGGCGCTTCAGCTACCGTATCGCTGAATGCCGGAGCAAAAAATGCTGGAACCTACGCCGTTAGCGCCAAGGTCGACGAGAGCAATGCAATTATTGAGCAGAACGAGACTAACAACAGCTATAGCAGCCCGTCTGCATTAACCGTAGCTGCCGTGTCCAGCTCCGATCTAATCGCAACCGCCTCTTGGAATCCTAGCAATCCAAGTGCCGGCAATACAGTAACCTTTACCGTAAATCTTAAAAACCAAGGAAACATTGCTTCCGCCGGTGGTGCTCATGCCATAACATTAGTTCTTAAAAATGCTGCTGGTGCAACCATTCAAACCTTAAATGGTTCCTATAATGGCTCATTAGCTGTAGACCAATCCGTCAATGTCAGCCTGGGGACTTGGACCGCTGTCAATGGCAGCTACACAGTAACTTCCACTGTTGCAGCTGACACAAACGAAGTACTCATTAAGCAAGCTAACAACTCAAATACAACAAGCCTTTATTCCGGCCGCGGCGCTAATATGCCGTTTACCATTATTGAAGCTGAGTCCTCTTCCAATACAACGAACGGAACAAAATTAGCTCCGAACTTCAAGCCTGGCGATTATGCGGGCGAAGCTTCTGGACGCTCCGCCGTGCATCTTGATGCAACAGGCGAATATGTAGAGTTTACGCTGACTTCTTCTGCTAACGCTTTTGTCCTTCGCAACGCAGTTGCAGAAAATACGACCGGAACGATTAGCATTTATGCTAACGGTGTGAGTAAAGGCAAATTCACGGTAACCTCCAAGTTTTCTTACGTATATGCAACACCAAGTACGCTTGGCCGCCTGGGTTACGACAATGCGCCTGGGGCAGGATTAACAGCTTACTGGCTGTATGAAGATTCCCAGTTGCTGCTTGACCAAGTATATCCGGCAGGAACGAAGATCAAAATTCAAAAGGATGCTGGTGACGTTTCGGCAATCTATGTTGACATGATTGAAACCGAAAATGTCGCTCCTCCAGCCGCCAACCCTGACACGACTAAATATATTTCGGTTTCTTCTTCCAAATCCATAGAGCAAGCGCTTAATGAATTTAGACAGGATTCCACGAAAAAAGGTATTTACATCCCTGCAGGCGAATGGGTGATCAACAGTAAAATATTTCTTTATGGACGTGCAACCGAAATCATTGGTGCTGGTCCATGGCATACCAAATTGGTTGCGCCACAGAACCAATCCAATACGGATGTAGGCTTTAATATTGGTTCTACCGCTAACGGTTCAACGATTAAAGACCTGTCTGCATGGGGCAACTATGTATACAGAACTGACGGTCCTGGTAAATTCATCGATGGCAACGGCATGCAGAATGTAACCGTTCAGAACGTCTGGGTTGAGCACTTCATCTGCTTGTATTGGGGCGTGAATTCCTCCAACAACACGTTCAAAGACAATCGTATCAAAAACACATTCGCAGATGGAATTAATATGACCAACGGCTCATCCTATAACGTGATTGACAACAACTACTCAAGAGGCGCCGGTGACGATGCCTTCGCCTTATTCAGTGCAGTTGATGCTGGCGGTTCCTACAATGTAGGCAACAAATACACGAATCTTACAGCAACCTGTGTAAGACGCGCAGCAGCTTTCGCCGTATACGGCGGCTCGGATAACCTATATCAAAACCTCTATGGTGCAGATACGTTGACTTATCCAGGCATTACCATCAGCAGCTTAAGCTTTGGTTACAACACATTAGGATTTGGCGATAAGGATACTGTAATTGATGGCGTAACATTAGACCGGACGGGTGGAGATTTCTGGACCAGCGTCGGCGCTGATGACAAAATTAATGAATATCAAAACTTTGGCGCTATCTGGTTCTTCGGCGGAGACAGAACCTTCAAAAACATTCTCGTAAAAAATGTGGACATTAATAATCCCGTGTACTTCGGTCTAATGTTCCAGACAAAATCGCCAGAGAACCTTGCTATGCAAAACGTTCGCGTAGAGAACGTTAACATCAACAACCCTTCCCGCTACGGCATCAAGCTCGTGGTTAGAGGAGAACAAGGCCAAGGGCCAGCTGTCGGCGGAGCAAGCTTTACGAATGTGAAAGTGAATAACCCAGGTGTCGCAGCCATTTATGGTGAAAGCGGCAGCCCGAACTTTACAGTGACAAGAGTATCAGGAAACAACTGGTAATCTAGTGCAATGAAGAAGGAAGCAGCGTACTCAGGTAACTGTGTACGCTGTTTTTTTCTAGTAGTATACGATTCGAATGATTGCTGCGGCTGACGGCATGTAAAAACATTTTCATCAGAATAAATCACAACTTTTTAATTTTATAAATTCAGTATATTGGAGCTATTGGATAGAAATATGCATCTTCTTCCGCTCCCGCATAACAAGGAAAACAATTAAGCTTAAGCTAACCGCTATAACGCTGAAGCTAGTCCACTGACCGGCTGTCCAATTAAACAAGTAGCGAGGCGAATCTCCCCGCAGCCATTCCAAGTTAAAACGACCGAATGAATACAGGATATTGTAAGTTAAGAATAATACCCCGGCTCCCCACTTCCTGCTTTTTAATAAGATTAGCAAGACGAATACGATGAGATCCCACTGTCCCTCCCATATTTCCGCAGGCCACAGCGGTTGTGAGCCGTAAACGTCGTAAGCCATCGTTCCTTCTGGATAAACAATACCGAAGCCCGAGCTAGTTGGCGAACCATACGCATCTCCATTCAGAAAACAGGCAATTCTGCCAATCGACTGCCCCAAGACGATTGCTGGAGCCATTATGTCGGCCAGCTCCCAAAAGGATAAACGATGCTTCCTCGTATAGACGATCAAAGCCACGAAGCTGCCAATCAATGCTCCTTGAATCGAAATTCCGCCATGCCATATGTACATGATTTCGATAAGATGCTTCGAGTAATACTCCCATTGAAAAAAGAAAACATGCCAGATTCGCGCAGACAAGATTGCACCAACGAATAGATATGGAACCATGTTCAGTATATGCTCCTGATACAAAGTACCGGCAGCCAAATGACGAGCCATCCCCAGCGCTAGCAGAACCGCCAAAGCCACCACTACCCCGTAAGAATGTACTTGGAACTCTCCAATTGAAAATAAAATAACTCTCATTCACTTATCCTCCCTGGGTTCATATCGCCATGACCTGTCGCCTTCCTCAATACTACAGTCTGTAGTATGATTGCATAAAAAAATTTATGAGTCCCCGCCCAACATAAATAGCAGTAGCAACGATAAAGAGGCAAGCAGTGGTCTGCGCAAGGCTATCTTTACCTTCACTGTTTTTTCAGGCTCTAGAACTTGCATGATGCGATAATGCATCGTTGTATTTGCAAAATGAACCGATGCCGCATGCTGCTTCATTCCCCCCAGCTTTGACAACTTCAATAGTACACTAGCCAAATGCAACTCCGAGCCCATTTGGCGGATCGCAAAGCGGTCGGCGAGCAGCTCGGTCCATGTTTGATAATAGCGAAAAATCGGCTTCATAATGGGCCAATACGCAAAAGCTTCCGTCAGCATGGTCATCAGAAACAGCTTGAAATTATCACGATTGAGACAATGATGCCATTCATGCAGCAATATCGCCTTTACCTCATCATCACTGAATATATCGAGAACCGCTGTTGAGACCACAATTTTCGGCCGTCGCATGCCGATCGCCAGCGCGACAAAAGCATCATCCTTCACCACGATGATTTCTGTTTTTAAGCTGCGGTACTTATAGTTAAAGCGTTTCGTTAGTCTGTCATGTTTAATAGCATAAAACAGCTTTAGCCATTTCCTCGAAAAATACGTCTGCGTTATCATTCGCCAGCTCACCCTTATGAGCGTATACAAGGCGACCATGACAAGCAGGGCAAAAGTCAAAGTAAAGCCATGCAGCCTCTCGTCTTCCATTTGGCGAGCAACAAAAATCCCCATCTGCATGCTAAACAAAGCCATGCAGAAGATCATCAGTGCAAAGATCCATTTCAGCTTAACCGGAGGGTTCATTCTTTTTTTCCTCTCTTGATTTCGCTTAGTTTGCGTTCCAGCTTCGCGATCGTTTCCTGATCAACGTCATCCAGCGCATCGATCATATGGTTCACGACTAAACTGCCATACTCCTGTATAAGTCCTTGTGATACTGCTTTCGTCTGTTCCGATAAAAATTGTTCCCTTGACTGCACCGTGCTGAACTGTGCAGCTTGGTTTCTACCCGTTCCAGTCTGCCTTTTCGTAAGATGGCCTTTGTCCAGCAATCGGTTCATCACTGTCATCACTGCGTTAACAGAAATCGGATTATCCTGATTTAAAATTGCCTGTACCTCTTTGATACTCAAACCATCGGAAGACCATAGAATATCCATAATTTTAGCTTCAAGCGACCCAAAAAATCGATTTAGTCCCTCACCGCTCACGTTCAATCTTTTTATTTGCATGCGATCACGTCCTAACATACTACACAGTGTAGTATGTTAGGACGTTCATGTCAATATTTGTATCTTTATTCAAGGGTTATTCGGAGCAATGTAATATTAAATCACTATTCCATCTCGTTTATTTCTCCATAAATAACAAAAGAGGCGTAAAATGAACCTAGGTTCATTCTACGCCTTTATTCCTTAATTGCTTTGTTGCAGCTTTTCCAAATGAACATCCAAGTTTTCAAACGTTTGCGTTATACCTGGAATCATTCCCATATCGATCACCGTTTGCAAAGCTTCTGGCGATGCATATTTCGCGGTATTAATTAGTTTCGTCTTGCCATCTTGCTCAATAAAATCGAGTGTAACCATCATTTGCGGCATATTTTCCGCAATATTGCCTTCCGCATCCGAGAAACAATCTTTATAGACGATCTGCTCCGGTGCTGTAATCTCCTGATAGAATGCTTTACCCCACGATTCCATACCGTAGAAGTCGCCTTGGTTCTTATCTTCACACTTCATGCAATAATGCCAAGTTCCACCTGGACGGAAGTCGACGTTGCATACAGGTAAAGTCCAGCCTTTTGGTCCCCACCAATGTTTTAAATGCTCTGCCTCCGAGAAAGCTTTGAATACAAGCTCGCGCGGTGCTTGAAACACACGCTCCAATATAAGTGTGCTGCCTTCTACTTTCGATACCAATTGATTAGTTAGGTTAGGGTTAGTCATAATAAACATCCTCCTCAAATTTGTTTATATCATTAATCCGTTGATTTCTTATAGCTAATCTTACTTATCTGTTTCCTTGTTTTGCAGCTCCAGTAAATAATCGTCCAGCCGATCGTAGCGTTCCTCCCACATACGTCGGTATGATTCCAGCCAAGCGTCTAATTCCTTAAACGGGTCAGGACGCAGCTTGTAAATACGACGGTTAGCAATCGCCTGCACCTCAACAATACCGGCCTCGCTAAGGACGCGCAAATGCTTGGAAGCTTGGGGCTGGCGTAGGCCAAGCCTTTCAGCAATCTCCCCAACCGTTAGAGGACTCGCTCGCAATAGGTCAACAATCTGCAGGCGGTTAGGCTCAGCCAAGGCACTCATAACGTTAGCATTCATAAGAAAAACATCCATTCACTTGATTTAATTAAATAAGCCTTCTCTAAAGCAATCATTACTTTATCGAATCCTTTAAGCCCTCCCTCCTTGTATTTCCTTTTGTTGAATTAAATATACCACAACGGGAATATTCCTGTAAAGGAATATTCAAATTTTTTTTAAAGCTTGCTTATGTTCCATGAAATCAACCTAGCAGCGGATTTAAGAACCATCGATATCATCGATGTTCTTATTCATCCTACATCGCCTCATCTAATTCAGTTTAAAGTAAAATGAATCAAATCGCCGTTTTCACTCGCAGCTATCAGTTAAAATACTATACTTTCCGATATAACATTAGGAAGTTTTTAACAATATAAAAAAACAGTACTTATTTGGATTCGGAAGGATGAATTTTATGTTTAAGATTAAGCGTATAGTCACATGTCTGATCATCGTATCTTCATTATTTTGGTTAACAACAACAGCAACTTTGCATGCTCAGGATCAAAAAGATGACGGAAAATACGATTTTCTCATTATCAAGCCCTATGGAATGAAAGGACACTGGGCTGAGCGTTTGTTTCAATGGGCTATGGCACAAAATATTATAAATGGATACCCTGACAGCAGCTTAAAGCCTGACGAGCCAATAACTGAAGCAGAGTTTTTAAAAGCTCTTTATAGAGCCTTGGGTATGGCTTTGCCATCCGCAAGTTCCCCTGAGGGTAATGATGATTGGACAGGCGGTCCCTATCGCATGGCAGAGAGCTTTAATCATCCTACATCCGGCGCTTCGAACCATAAGCTGAGAATGGAGCCACTCACGAAGTCACGAGCTTCAGAAATCATTTGTGCCGTGCAAGGGGTTCATTTTGAAGGTGAAGACGCCGTTGTTTACCTCATTGGAAACGGTATGGCTAACAGTGACGCTATAACGCCAGAGCAATTCAATGGACAGGACTCTTTTTCACGAGCAGAAGCCATTCAGTGGATTAGACAGCTCACCTTTAAAGGAGTACTGGATATAGAAAAAAGGCCAACCGCTCCATCGGATCGCACACTTCTACCGTCTTTACCATCTGCAGCCATCCAGCGTATTCCAGATTTCAGCGCCGAACCCGTCACGAGAAATGACTTCAATTTATTTGGAAATAGTCCTTTTACTGAGGTGAAGATAGGAGATTCAAAAAAAACAATAGAGGATCTATACGAGGTTTCGGATGAAAAGGATGTCTTTAATAATAACATTTACCCTTTATTCTCAGCACACTACAACAAAGATGGGCTGATTGATTCTTGGAAAATAGATCAAGACACTATTGAACCTACCAATATAAATCCGTCATTACGTACATATAAGGGGATTGTCCTCGGAGAAAGCACCATGTTCGATGTCCTTCGCCTATATGGAACTTTTGGATTTTATGGAGACCAATCAGCTACCTATTTCTACGAGAAGACCAGCGACGGAAATTACCGCGACATTTCCATTCATGATAAGCTTAACAACCCTGATAATATGTATTCAATATCGTTCATATTCGATAAGGAGAGCCATGCTGTTGTCTATGTCTCGACTTCTTGGTTCCCCTATTCTTATTTTGGATGGGAAGATGTTTAATGTTATACAACAAACCCAGTACCGATGCGGTACTGGGTTTGTTGTATAGGTATAACATTCGTTCCAAAACCCTAAACGAAGAGCATTTTTAAAAAAAGCATCCTTCTTATCGGTCACAATTCTGTTCACCGAAACCATAATCATAAATGATTCCTTTTTAATTCCAGCCAACCCTTATGCTCTAACAGGTGCCACCTTATACGCGGCTCTACCGTCTGAATCTTGCTCTCCCTCATGAGGGGATACTCCCCAGCCGAATGAAAGTACGAAAGCGAGGCGCTTTGCTTCAGCTTCTGACAAATGGGCGATGACCGCTTCGTTCTCCGGCTCCAGAATAAGCTCTGCTTCTTGCTTCAGTGCGACAAGTATCCAGCTGTGAATGCCGCGTATCGTGTTGTACTTGATTTGATAGCCGTTTGTTACAGCTTGTACGAAAGTATCTTGCTCCTCATTCGCCAAAGCGGTTAAAGCGGTGTATTCGAAATGGAACTTACTTTCATCTGTAGGCAAATTGCCAGCCTGCACTTTGCTAATCAGTTCATCATTTGGCCAGCCGTAAGCCTTCAGCGATTCCAGCATCAAGGCATCCCATTGTGAAAGCTTCGTTTCGGGCTTGAGTGTGTCAGCCATTCGTAATCTCTCCTTTATGCTCGCATGTGAGCAGTCCTATGTGAAAGAGACTGCCCCGGTCATCATGGATAACCGGAGGCAGTCTCTTGCCAATATTAAAAGTTACTTGCTTGCTTTGTAGGCGTTTAGGAATTCTTTCGCTTTCGCCGGATCAGCTTTCAGCTCCATGCCAGTATTCACAAGCGGGCTAAGCGTGGAAACGGCTTTGAACTTGTTGCCATTGTAGAATGCCAAGATCTCATCCTGGTTAATGGAGTATAGAACTGCTTTCCGCAGATCTGCGCTTTCCGCAACTGGACGGTTTTTTGTATTGAACAGCAAGTAAGAAACAGCATTGCTTTGTACGGTTTGAAGCGCCAGCTTGCTGTCGCCCTTCACAACGTCAAATTTCGTCTCGGATACGCCGTAGTAGATGTGAATCTCACCACTGCGAAGCGCGGACAAGCTGCTGTCTGCGTCTTTGATAAAGCGGATTTTAATATTAGCGATATTCGGCTCATTTTCTGTACCCTTCATATACGCAGGGTTTTTGTAGAAAATAGCCTCGTAATCATTTTTGGAGGACAGGATGTAAGGACCGCTTGTAAACAATGTGTTGTTATACGCGCTGCCTTCTGTTACCGTATTTTGGTCGCCGTAAGGAATATCTTTGTTCACATCGAATTTAGCTACATCGTACGTGTTGATGCTCTCTACTTGTTTCTTGGACACGATACCTGCCGATTGGTGAGCCAAGTAGTTCAGTACTTGCGGGAAAGGCTCAGTCGTCGTAAGCTTAACGACTTGGTATTTACCCTCTTTGTTGTTCGCTTGTTTCTTATCCGATACGAGAGCGGATATTTTTGAACCAAGACCTTTTTCAAGAGCTGCTTTTACAGTGTCGCTGCCACCGGAAACCTTAACAGCATCTAGTGCTGCAGCATCCGTTACAAGTTCCACGTTATTGATATGCTCGTGAAGAGTAAACGTACGGTGGTCAGGTACAGAGTTTTTGTCCTTCGCGCGGTTCAGCGAGAAGATTACATCGTCAGCACCAACGCGTTCGCCAGTATCAACTGCGAGCTTGTTTTTGATTTGAGCAAAGTTGATATCGTCTCTTAGGATAAAGTAATAATCGGAATTGCCATCAGCAATCGCATGATTCAACGATAGGGAACCTTCGGAAGTGATTTTATCATCATCTGTAAGATTCACTAGACGCACATACATATTCGTATTAATAATGTTGATGGAGCCGTCGTTGCCTTTGATTGGATCAAGCGACGTCAGCGTCGGCATAGTCGATTGAAGCACTAGCGCATCTTTTGCACGCTTTGAAGTGTCTTTAAAATCAACATCTTCCCAAGGAAGCGAACGTGACTTCGAGATGCGTACGGAATCCTTGTTCAGTACGTCTTGATTCAAAGCCTGTGCTTTCAATGAGTTGTATAGCGGCGCGATATAAGCCTTGTCAAAGACAAGCTGCTGCTCGAATTGCTTGTACGTTTCTGTGTACTCTTCTGGCGTTTGAGCACCAGCCGCATCAATCAATTTATCGATTTCCGGATCAGCAAGGATGCTGTAGTCTCCGCCTGTTTTGAAGAGCGAGCGTACTGCATAGTCGGGGTTACCCGTAACGGTAGTCCAGCTGGACAATGCGATGTCATAGTTGCCAGCGTCCTGCTGTGATTTGAAGCTGCCGTAATCAGCTTGAAGATTCAATTTCACTTTAAAGCCGTTTTTTGTAAGCTGATCGCGAACAATGTTAAGGTCAGCCTCGTTTGAGCTCATGCCAAGCAATTCTATATCTACTGGGTTACTGTCAACGACTGCCTCTGTTCCTTGCGTTGGTGCTGGTGATTCCTTCACGTCGTTCTTGGTTGTTAATTTGCATCCGCTGAGCATAATCGAAAGACTGATTAGCAACAATGCGGCGAATTTGCCTTTGTTCTTCATGATAGTAGTCTCCTCCTGTTTTATCTATATCTTATATGTTAACTCACATTCAGTTATCGCCCATTCCGGTCTCGTAACGTAGAAGTCGATGGAATATGAATGAGGTTAAGAAGAAACGACTTCGTCGTCCTTGTTTAAGGACAAGAAGTTTCTCGCAAAATATAGGCGGAGTATAAATGTGAAGCTTATACTTTCCTATATTTTAAAAAAGGGATGAAATCTTTAATCCAGCTTCGGATCCAGCGCATCGCGCAAGCCGTCGCCAAGAAAGTTGAATGAGAGTACAAGCGCGATAATCGCAAGTCCCGGATAAACAGCCGTATAGGCATGCGTTTCGAGATATGCGCTTCCGAGCTTTAATATATTTCCCCACTCCGGAATATGCGGTTCGACGCCAAGCCCCAAATAACTCAAGCTGCTTGTGGAGATGACCGCAGTACCAATCGTCAGCGTAGATTTTACAATCATCGGCGCGATGGAGTTAGGTACGATATGCTTGAACAAAATAGTTCGGTCACTGGAGCCGAAAGCTCTAGCAGCCTGTACATATTCCAGCGTAGATACGAGCATGACATTGGCTCTCATTGTCCGGGCATAAGTTGGAATCGCACCTACGCTTAATGCCAAAATTAGATTGACCGTACTTGCGCCAAATGCCGCAATGATCGCAATGGCAAGCAGAATGCCAGGAATCGCATAGAGGATATCTAATATCCTCATAATAATATTGTCCGTATGCCGCCCGTAATAGCCAGAGACTGCACCTAGAACGCCCCCAATCAAGACGGGGATGAGCGTTGACAACAAGCCGACAGCCAAAGAGATTCGTGCGCCGAAGACGATACGCGAGAACAGGTCTCTTCCGAAGTTGTCCGTTCCTAGCGGATAAGCCAGCTCAGGAGATTGAAGAATTAAGCTGTAGTTGTTCTCAACCGCAAGGCCGTAATCAAAGGTCAGGTAACTTGTTATGGACAGCGTGAGCAGGAACAGGATAAAGAGCAGTCCCAGCATGGAAGTCGAGCTTCTCGACAGACGTTCCACAACTTCTCCAAGCTTAGAGCCGGATGAATAACCCTTGTCCCGCAGCTTCGCAATCAGTAATAATCCTAGAAATAATGCGAACAAGTTGCCGGATACCGAAGTTAAAATAAGGATACCAGCAACGATTCCCATCCAGCGAGGCATCGCTGCTTGATCTGCATACTTAGCGACCAGCAGCAATGCTGCGAGCTGCAGGACCGCTGCAACGATCAATAGAAACATACCGATCATAAACCCGTTAGCCACATATGGCTTAAACAAGTTAAGAGCTGATACTGCGAATACGAACAGAGTCGTAAGGAGCGAGTAAACAGCTAACGTATACGCCGCGCTTTTTTTCTGCTTGATGAGCTGGAACGCCGTAGTTGCCACGAATACATTCGCGGTTAGAAGGCTTAACAGAAGTACATAACCAAGCATTCTTGTGGAACGTCTGATCGCGCCCAAACGGATAAGATCGCTTCGAATGAGCGCCCATACCGCCAGCTCGAGCAGAGCGAAAGCAAAATATGCAATGCTTGCAATGAGTACTGCAGGCTTAAATGACCCGTCACCGGGAACATAACTGTTTAGCAGAAGTACAAGACCAAGCGCCAGGGATACAATGCCAGCGAAGCTTGCCTGACTGTATTCTTGACTCGATTTCAGCCTGAACTTGACTTCTTGCTTGCTGATAGTAGGATTCGTCAAGAGTAGCACCTGCTTTAGTATTGTTTCATTTTCGAGCGGATTCTAGGATCAAAAAACGCATACATCAAATCGACGATAACATTCACGATCGAGATGGTAATGGCTGTATACACGACCCCGCCCATCACGCTAGGAATGTCGGGAATGAACTGCTTATCAACGATATAACTGCCGATACCGCTAATATTGAATACTTTCTCTGTAACCGCCGCTCCCCCGAGCATACCGCCGAACTGCAAGCCAATGACAGTAATGATTGGGATAAGCGCGTTGCCAACGGCATGCTTCCAAATAACACTTTTGCGAGCAAGCCCTTTGGCCCTTGCAGTCGTAATGTAATCCTCATGAATAACTTCAAGCGTCGATGAACGGGTCATTCGGGCTACGGCAGCCGTTAGCCCTGTGCCTAGAACGACAATCGGCATAATCGCAGACAGCCAGTTCTCAGGGTTATACGTTGCAGGCAGCCATGGAAGCTTAATTGAGAAATTCAAAATAAAAATAAGCGCCTGCCAGAAGTTCGGAATCGACAATCCGAGCAAAGCAATGAACATAAAGGTATAATCAAAAAAGGAATTCGGTCTCGTAGCCGAAATAATGCCGATTGGCAAAGCGATCAATACTGCGATCAGCGTCGAGATAACCGTTAACGTGAGCGTCACCGGAAATTTATTCGCGATAGCTGCAGTAACATTCTCGTTGCCTGCAAATGACTTGCCGAGATCGAATGTAAATATTCCTCTAATTGTGTCCCATAACTGGACAAGATAAGGTTGATCCAATCCGTACAGATGGTTGAAGGCTGCGATCTGCTCGGCAGTCGCTGTCTCTCCTAATAAGTTAGCCGCTGGATTCATCGGCGATATATACAGGATTGTAAAAACGAGAAAAGCGACGCCCAAAATAACGAATACTGACATCACGATACGTTCCGCAACGTATTTCAAGTAAGGCATCGAGTAAATGGCCATCAACACATACATTGGAAAACCGATAATGAGTGATAAGATGAAGAAAGCCGGATTCAAGGCTAACGCATGATACGTATCGCCAAATGAAAACTTCAGCCCGTTCTCGCTGGCAAGCCGTTTATCCAGCTCATGGTTGAACGATTCATTAAATTTGATCTCAGCCAACCGGTGCGCTTCCTGCTCGGTTTGCTCTGCGCTGACGGTTTGCCCGAAGAAACGATGCTTGCGGACAAGCTGTTCTTTAGCCTCGATACGCAGCTTATCAAGGTGCCCAGTTGCAAGCAGCTTGCTCCTCGTCTCCGCGGCGATTGCTTTGTAGCCGTACTTAGACTTACGATATTGATGAACGCCATACACGATGGCAGATACAGGAGCTCCTAACAGCAATATAAGCAGACTGTAGGCTGGATGTAATAACATTTTGCGGTAGATGGCGGCGATATGATCAATAAAGCCATTACCCATAGCAGTTGCGTGCCCTTTCAAGCTAGTCCGCTTCCTTTCCATCTAGTAATTTTAAATTGCATTATTCCGATCAATATAGTAGATTTTATTTTATGGACTGGAATATGTCAATAACTTATAACTTTGTTACTTACTTTTTTTCATTATACATGATATAAGGAATATCAGGTATAAATAAGAATCTCTCTTTAAATTACCCTAATCTCAATTGGAAAACCACAGAATTGCAGGTGCATATATGGATACATTATTACAAGTTAACGATTTATCGGTTTCTTTTTTCGCCCGTAACAAAGAAATAGAAGCGGTACGTCACGTCAGCTTTGAGGTCCGTAAAGGCGAAACGCTCGGCATTGTAGGTGAATCCGGCAGCGGAAAGAGCGTTACTGCGCGTACAATTATGAGGCTTCTGCCCTCTCCCCCTTCCATGGTGAAGAACGGTGAGGTGCTTTTTCAAGGACAAAATTTAGCCTTTAAAACCGATAAAGAAATGGAAGCCATACGCGGAAGAGATATCGGGATGATCTTTCAAGATCCCATGTCCTCGCTCAATCCGACCATGCGGATCGGCAACCAAATTGAAGAAAGCTTGATCAAGCATCAAAAGCTGGACAAGAAGCAAGCCCGTACTGAAGCGATCGAGATGCTGAAGCTCGTAGGCATTCCGAATAGTGAAGCCCGCTATCATCAGTACCCTCATGAATTCTCTGGCGGGATGCGTCAGCGGGTCATGATCGCCATTGCGCTGGCATGCCGTCCTTCGCTGCTAATCGCAGATGAGCCGACAACGTCGCTTGACGTTACCATACAGGCACAGATCCTTAACCAAATGAAGGATATACAGAAGCAGCTGGGAACCTCCATTATTTTAATTACGCATGACCTAGGCGTCGTAGCCGGCATGTGTGATCGCGTCGTCGTCATGAAGGACGGAGAAATCGTCGAGACGGGAACAACGGAGCAAATCTTTGCTAGTCCCCAGCATCCTTACACTGTTAAGCTTCTCCATGCATTGCCTCGTTTAGACGAGAAGAAAAAACAGAAGCCCATCCCTGCGATTATTCAGCGGGAAGAAGGCGTGCCTTTGCTGCAGGTTCGTTCTTTGAAGCAATATTTTGATATGGGCAAAGGGCAAATTGTTAAGGCCGTTAATGATATCAGCTTCGATATACAGGCTGGTGAAACACTCGGAGTTGTCGGTGAATCGGGCAGCGGAAAGTCAACGACCGGCCGTACAATTCTTCGCTTAAATGAGGCGACGGGCGGCGAAGTGCTTTTCAAAGGAATACCGCTTCAGCAATTAAATCGCTCGGAGATGAAGACGATGAGACGCCATATGGGCATGATCTTCCAGGACCCGTACGCGTCACTAAATCCAAGGCTTCGCATCATTGATATTATTGGCGAAGCGCTTGACGTACACGAAATAACGACCTCCAAACGTGAACGTCAGAAACGTGTCGAGGAGCTGCTTGAGATGGTTGGGCTAGATCCATCTCATGCCATGCGCTACCCGCATGAGTTTTCCGGCGGCCAACGGCAGCGGATCGGCATTGCGCGGACGCTCGCTGTAGAGCCTGAATTTATCGTCTGCGACGAGCCATTGTCCGCACTCGACGTTTCCATTCAAGCACAGATTGTGAAGCTGCTCGAGGAGCTCCAGCAAAGACTTGGTCTGACCTACCTGTTCATCGCCCATGATTTATCGATGGTGAAGCATATTAGCGACCGCGTCGCGGTCATGTATAAAGGGAAGATCGTTGAGCTTGCCGAAAGCGAGGAGCTTTACGCGAATCCGATTCATGCTTATACGAAGTCGCTTTTGGCGGCAATCCCAGTACCTGATCCCAAGGTTGAATCGCAGAAGAAGCTGGTAGTGCATGAGGAAGCTGCCAAAGCTGATCCCTACGAGCTCGAACACTCCGAATTCGTAGAAGTGAAAAAAGGCCACTGGGTGGCCGTTGCAACCAGCTAAGCTGGCGACATTAAAGAACCGAAACCCGTTGGATGAATGGGTTTCGGTTCTTTTCATTTTGGTTATCGATACGTTGAGCATCTTTCAATTGCAACCTCACGACGGATACACAACCCCATCGATTACCCTTGTTTATCCGTCCATAATGTCCGCTGCCACACGGAAGCCACAGTTGCCGGTAGAGCTGTCTGGCGTGTTGCCGCTTCTGGCTGCTACACGGTAACGGTTGCAATAGGAACGGTGGCATAGATAAGAGCCGCCGCGCATGGCACGTATGCCTGTCGGTTCCATGAACCTCGGATTTCTCTCGGATGTCACTCGGTGATATTCGGGGCTGAACCAGTCAGAGCACCACTCCCATACATTACCGGACAAATTGAACAATCCATACCCATTAGGCTCATAAGCATCAACGGGCGCGGTGCTTACATAACCGTCGCCGGCATTGTTCTTCACGGGGAATTTGCCTTGCCAAATGTTGCACATGTGCTTTCCTTCTGGTTTCAGCAAATCCCCCCAAGGATAGGTTCTGCCTGTAAGCCCGCCTCTTGCGGCATATTCCCATTCGGATTCCGTCGGCAAACGAGTCCCGGCCCAGGCGCAATATGCCATCGCATCGTGCCAAGTGATATGAACAACTGGGTGGTCAAGCCGTTCATCAATAGTTGAATCCGGCCCCTCCGGCTTCGCCCAAAAGGCACCATCCACAGCAAGCCACCATGGCGCTTGCTGCGGGACCTGTCTGACCCGCTCTCGTGTCGGCTCGGAGGCCAGCAAATGAAACACAAATGACCAACCGAACCGTTCGGCTTCTGTAACGTAGCCCGTCTCCTCAACAAAGGAGCGAAATTCACCGTTTGTAACGGCATACGGAGAGATAAGAAAGGAATCGACATGCACATCACGAGCCGGTCCCTCTCCGTCCGACGCGACCCCGCCCCCTTCACTCGTCCCCATCCTGAAAGTGCCCCCATCAATTTTTACCAACTGACTGATTCCTCGTGCGCGAGTGGATCGTGTGGGAAGCAATGGATAGTCTATTCGTTTTATTTTGGCGGCTGCTACCTGTTCTCTGCCTGCCGCACAACAAGATTTCCCTGGTATCATATCATTATTTTGCCCCTCTCCCGGCCTATTAAGCATAGAATGCTGCCCCGCTAATCCCCGAGAATAAGAGAATCGTAAATGGATGCAATCGTAAACGAAATAACATGTATAAGCATGCAGCTACAATAAGGAAGGCCGGCAGCAGCTCATTGATAGACAAGCTAGCGGATAAATGGGCCACACAAAGTTGATAAGCGGCAAAAAGTATAAGAGCTGTAACAACAGGCTGCACGCCATACATGCAGCGCCCCAGATAATTTTTATGATCACGGGTAATGAAGTAAATCATTCCTGCAGTCATCAGTATGGAAGGCAGCAGTAATCCTAGCACACCAGCAATGGCGCCAATCACCCCGTAGGCTTGATAGCCGACAAGCAAACCCAAATTAACGGCGATGGGACCAGGAGACATTCCTGCGACTGCGATAACGTCTACAAGCATATCGCTGCTCATCCAGGCTTGGCGTTCCGTCTCCCTCTCTATTAATGGGATCAAAGCATACCCTCCGCCAAACGACACAAATCCCATTTGCAGAAAAAACCAAAATAACTGCGCCATGACTTCAGCTCCCAGATGAATGACTTAAATAAAATACATATATGAATTGTCGGCACCATCCTTGAATTGGCGTGCCTTCGAGCTTTTTGCACTCCGACTGCTATGTGTTGCAACGACACTGGCAGCAGCACCTCCGGTTATAAGCCAAATCGGATGTGTCTCCAAAAAAAGAAGTACAAGGCTTATAATCGCAATTGCTAACGAAAGTGTATCCTTAATTGATATCCTCCCCAGCCTAAAAACGGTATAGAGGATCATTGCAACAATTCCCCAGCCGATTCCTCTTAACGCTCCAATTACCTTCAAGCTGTCACTGAACTTGTAATAGAGTAGAAAAAGGCCGATTACGATAAGACAGGTCGGTAAGATGGCACCAATTGCAGCTGCGACCGCCCCCTTCAACCCGACTAGACGATACCCGATCAATAAAGAAGCATTGATTGCCACGCCTCCTGGGGCCGCTGCCGCAAGCGAAAGCGTTTCTTGTAATTCCTCTTCATTCATCCATTTCCTGCTCGCAACAATCTCCCTTTCCAACGCAGGAAAAGTGGCGTATCCACCGCCAAAAGAAACAGGCGCAAGTTTTAGAAAGCTCCAAAATAGGGATGTTATTCGAGGAGAACTCGACTCAGAACGATTCACTTCGCAACACTACCTTCCTAATCATTAACATTCTATTCGCAGCTTTGTTTATTCCAATCTGAAATAAGCATAAGCTAAATCCGAAATGAGGGAGTGATTTCAAAGCATCTCTCACGCTTTTATCTTACACCTTAATCCCAATATGATAAAAACAATCCTTTCGATCTTCCTCACAAAATAACAAATACTAAGGACACATTAGAGCATCCTTCTTATTACCATTATTGTCTATAATGAAAAGCAGAAAGGAGATGAATCTATGAAAAAGACAAATATTCTATTGATTACGAGCGACCAGCAGCATTGGAATACGATAGGTGCATTTAACAATGAAGTGCATACTCCCAATCTGGACCGGCTAGTTCGTGAAGGTACAACCTTCAGCCGAGCTTATTGTCCCAACCCTACTTGTACACCTAGCCGTGCATCCATTATTACCGGCATGTATCCAAGCCAACACGGAGCTTGGACGCTTGGCACGAAGCTGCTCGAAGATCGTCATACGATTGGCGAGGACTTCCAACAGGCAGGTTATAAAACTGCGCTGGTCGGTAAGGCACATTTTCAACCCTTGCGTTCAACAGAACAATATCCATCACTCGAATCGTATCCCATACTGCAGGATTTGGATTACTGGAGAACACACAAGGACTCTTTTTACGGCTTCTCTCATGTTGAGCTAGCACGAAATCACACCAATGAAGCGCATGTTGGGCAGCACTATGCAGCATGGCTGGAGGATAAAGGATGCACCAATTGGCGAGATTATTTTTTGCCGCCGACAGGCACCATGGATCCTAACCAGACTTACACATGGCCAATTCCTGAGAAATACCACTATAATACCTGGATCGCCGAACGAACGAATCTGTTATTGGAACAATACAAACAGAATGATGACAGCTTTTTCTTGTGGTCCAGCTTTTTTGACCCTCACCCAGAATACTTGGTTCCTGAGCCATGGGACAGGATGTATGATCCCGATAAGCTAACCATTCCTGCCATGGTTCCGGGTGAACACGATAATAATCCGCCGCATTTTCGAATGACTCAAGAAGAGGCGCCAGACTTCTCGTTCTTGCGAGAGAGCGAATTCGACATTCACGGTTACCGCTCCCATCATTATTATGAGTACGGCAGCAAACTCAGGCTGACGGAAAAAGACAAGAAAAAGCTGGTCGCTGTGTATTATGGCATGGTCAGCATGATGGATAAATATATTGGCACTATTCTTGATAAATTAGATCAACTCGGATTAGCTGATAATACGCTAGTCGTATTCACAAGCGACCATGGCCATTTCTTTGGACAGCACGGCTTGCAAGCTAAGGGCGGCTTCCATTATGAGGATTTGATAAAGCTGCCGTTCATCGTGAGGTACCCAGGGCACGTTGCGGCCGGCAAAACCTCTACAGCCTTTCAATCACTTGTTGATCTAGCCCCTACCTTCCTGTCGTTCTCAAATCTGCCTATCCCTCATGCAATGACAGGAGTAGACCAGAAGGAAGTGTGGCTTGGCAGGTCCGATCAAGCAAGAGACCATGCCATTTGTGAATTCCGGCACGAGGCAACGACCATCCATCAGAAAACGTTTGTAAATGAACGATATAAAATCACGGTTTATTATAACCAGATATACGGTGAAATTTTTGACCTGCAAGAGGATCCCAACGAACTTCACAACTTGTGGGATAACCCTAATTACTCCAGCTTAAAAACAGAGCTCCTGCTGAAATATGTATGGGCTGAGCTTGGTAAAGAACCTATGCCGATGCCTAGAATTTGTCACGCTTAGCTTGTCCATCACGAAGCCTCAAGTCTGTTACCAAGTGGGTACGTACTATTTGCATCATCGTACTAGGCCGCAGGCAGACTTGAGGCCCTTCTCATGAATGACGGTTACTATTCACCTATGTCGGGCGATGTTAAAATGATAGTGACTTTCATCAACTTTAACTTCGGAAGAGGTCGTCTGCATGATAGAGTTCACCCATGAATATGCGGAACATTTGTACCACACCCCCAATGCCTTGGAGAAGCATAACGGAGTTATACCCATCCGTATTGGCTATAACGAGGCAAAGCCAAATTATCATATAGGACCGCGCTTTATTGCTTACTATAGCTTGCATTTCGTTCTTGCAGGACAGGTTACACTGTGCATGAATCAGGAAGAGACAACACTTACGCGAGGCGATCTTTTTGTTTTATTCCCTCACAGCATTCATGAATATTACATTACTTCCTGTGAAGAACCCGCTCTAAAGATGTTTTGGGTTGCTGCCGAAGGTAAACAAATGCCGCTGGTCACTCGCCGCCTTGGGCTTACGCTCAAACACCCCTATATTAAAAATTTTTTCAACCAGGATCTTGAGCGATCCTTTTTTCAATTCGCCTCCGAATGGAAGCAGCTCGTGAGACAGGATGACTTCTCGTTAACGCAAGGATTCTACTCTTTCCTAAATCAGATCATTCAATTATCCAAACCGATGAAAGCAGCCTCACCCACCGATGACTGGGTAGCAACAAGCATCGACTATATTCATTTGTATTATAAGGAAGGGATAACCGTTGCAGACATTGCTGAACATGTCGGGATCCATCGCTCTCATTTTTCAAATGTCTTTCACCAGAAAGTCGGCATCCGGCCGCATCGGTACCTGACGAATCTAATCATGACGGAAGCTATGAAAATAGTGCAAACGACAGCACTGCCGATTTCTCATATCGCCCTATCCCTCGGGTATTCAGACGTGTACTCCTTTACACATGCTTTTAAAAGATACCATGGACACTCGCCAAGCTCTTACCGCAAATCATAATAACCTAACTTACAGCCTAAAAAGAGAAACCCGATGTCCTCCATAAGACTCGGGTTTCTCGACAATCTAACTGACTGCAGCAGATATTCATTGATTTATATATAATTGAAGGAAATATTTGATAATGGCTGAGCTTTATAGGTTCATTCAGGCTAAATTAATAGCTTTAATTGTATCCAAAGGTAATTTCGGCTTTCGATCCTCAGTCAGAAGCCCGTTAATCTCCTGCTGAACGTCGGCAAGCTGCGTATAGCAGTAACCACTAATATACTTAACGTCCTTAATCGCTTGGGTAATGCCGCGGAAACGCTTAATGAAATCCTCCTCCGACACCACTTGATCGCCGTAGCCCCAGCCTTTGTCCGACTGGAACGCGATACCTCCGAATTCGCTGATGATGATCGGCTGACCTTGATATTCGTATCCTTCGGCTAACGCGTACTTCCATTGATTGCAAGTCGTTTCATTGGCCAAAATCGCATCCTTGTCCGCATAACGCTTCAGGAAACCGTCACCTGTAGCTACATAGTCATGCAACGTTAAAATGTCGGATACCGTATGCTCCCAGCCGTCGTTCGTGATGACTGGACGGTAAGGATCAATGGACTTAGTCAAATGATAGATGCCCTCGGTAAACTTCTGCTGCCGTTTATCTCGCAGAATAGACGGGATGCCCCATGATTCATTAAACGGCACCCAAGTAATAATACTTGGATGATTATATTGCTGCCTCACAATCTCCAGCCATTCCTTTGTAAACGCATCGACCGCTCGGTCATGAAACTCGAAGGTGGCCGCCATCTCCGACCACACAAGCAAACCTTTCACGTCGCACCAATAGAGAAAGCGGGCATCCTCGATCTTCATATGCTTGCGCACGCCGTTGTAGCCCATTGCCAGAATGTGATCGATATCTTCAATTAAGGCTTCCTCGCTTGGTGGAGTCAGATGGCTTTCTGTCCAATAGCCCTGATCCAGAATCATTCTCTGGTAGATGGGAACATTGTTCAGCAGCACCTTTCCGTTCTTAATAGACACTTTTCGCATGCCAAAATAGGAGAACACCCTGTCTACGGCCTGATCCTTCACATACAGCACAAATTCCACGTCGTATAAGTTCGGATGCTGCGGAGACCAGAAGCTTCTTTTCCAAGGCCCGTTTGCCTCATGCAGCAGATCAACCTCAACGGTTAGGCAAGGGCGGTCGATCGCTAGACTAACCCGTTTCACAAGCTTGCCTTTGAAGGTAATGATAGCTTCCAGCCTTAAATCACCGGCTCCGGCTTCCTCCACCCCTTGCACCTCATAATCGAAACGGACGATGGAACGGTCGAAATCCGGCGTGATTTTGACGGCATCAAGTCTCTGTTCCTCCACGTATTCCATCCATACCGTCTGCCATATCCCGGTCGTCTGGACATAGAAGCATTCGAAATTGTCTTTGGTCCAGCGCTGTTTGCCTCGAGGCTGATAGCAGCTATTGCTGTCTACCACCATCACCGTAATTAGATTATCAGCTCCGAATGCGAGATAATCAGTAATATCGAACGAGAAAGCCGCGTAGCCGCCTATGTGCTGGCCTACTAACGTTCCATTCACCCACACCTTCGCTTCGTAATCCACCGCTTGGAAATGAAGGATAGCTCGTTTCCCTTCAGCTTCCATCGGGATGTGAACAGCTTTGTTGTACCACACTTGCGGATGGAATTCTTCAACTCCAATCCCGCTCGCTTTGGTTTCGTACGTGAAGGGCACATTTATTTTGTGGGTCTCTTCGAATTTCTCGTGCCACTTTTCTTTCTCTCCCATCCCGCGGTCATCGAAGCGGAAGTTCCATTCGCCATTTAAGCTTAGCCAATTGTCGCGTACAAATTGTGGTCTGGGATAGTCTTTGATATATGCCTTTGTTGTCATGCCGTACCTCCTAATTCTTGTGCTTCTCCAAAACTTCCAGTACATAAACAGATGTAGGACGCAGCGGATAGCCGAGCTTCCATTCTTCGGCAGGGACGATTTTTTTCTTGCCTATAACCCGTTCCGGCTCAAACACGGAATTAATATCGTCATAGGAATCTCCCGTAATTTCATATAAAATTGTTTCTTCCGAAGCCTCGAAGTTTTGCAGGTCAAGCGTCGCTTTCACCTCATTTAAGCTGCGGTTTACGATAAACACGGTGACGGAGGTGCGACCGCTGTTCGTGCCTGCCACAACATCGAGATCAGGCAGCGCCTCCAGAGAGATAGGCGTCTGCCTGAGTGACGGAACAGCAAACTTTCCGCACTCGGCTGTGGCGTGAACAAGATGCCGAACATCCCGATTCGCGTAAAGCTTCATTACTTCATAAGTTGGCGTTCCGTATACGGTAAGGGGTAATCCGCTCCAGCCGGGTTCCTTGCCGCAATATTGATCGGCATAATAATCGCCAACGCGAATACATCCGCCGAGCCAGCCGTTTACCAGATCGGAGAAGCTGCCGATATGAACCATATCGCTGCAGCGTATCATTTCGTTCAGGTTAGCAGCATTGGCTACTGCCGCTCCTAAGGTATGCTCATTCGGCAGCCCTTTTCGAATCGTGTTCGGGTAATACATCGTGTTGTATTCGGTAATCGCCAGCTTCACATGGCTATGCTTCGCATTCGCAAGAATATGCTCTGTCGTCTTTGCTATGTGGTGACGGGTAAACTCGGGATAAGCAGCAATCGCTTTATATCGATCCTCCGACGGCGTATTCTGGTTCATGCCGAATGGTCCATAGCCGTGGTACAAATGTAAAGTAAGATAATCAAAATGTTCACCAGCTAAATCTAGGACTGTCTTGTTCCACTCCTGCTCGTAGTGTCCGCAAGCCAGCAGGACGATGGAGGGATCTGTTGCCTTCATAGCTTCGGCGAAGGAAACCGTACGCCTTGCAAACTGATCTGCAGAACATGTACCTACCTGCCACTGTCCCCATACCTCGTTGCCAATCTCCCAATAGCGGACATTGTAAGGCTCTGGGTTTCCGTTCGCTGCACGCCTCGCACCCATTGGCGTATCGATGCCGCCATTACAGTATTCAATCCACTGAGCGGCTTCCTCGGGCGTACCCGATCCGTCATTTACGCAGATGAGCGGCTCCACCTGAAGTTCTCGGCAAAACCGAATAAATTCGTCCGTGCCAAAATATTTACTGGTCCAGCCACCCCATGCTTCGTTGTACATGACTGGTCTTTCGAGAACAGGACCTATACCGTGCTCCCAATGGTAGGCACTGATGTAGTTGCCGGCAAGCCTCATCATCCCCGCGTTCAAATCACGCGTCATGTCGATGACTTCACGCTTCACCATGGCGACGCTATCTATCGGCAATACAGATACATGGTCAATCCATAGCATACCGGTGGACACGTGATCGCTCCATCTCTGGTGGTCAGCCGGAATGTATACCCTGAGTTCGGCGTCGACGCATTCGCGAGCAATAGGCAGCTGCGCTTCGTACTCACGCCAATTGTGACTTTCGAGCTCGATCCGGACTTGTCCAAGGAGCTCTTCCGAGCGCCGATCGACAGCTTCAATGATAATAGTCTTCAACTCGACGGAGGCACGGGCCACAAGCTTGACCGTATAATTGGCTGGCCCCTTGAGCGCCGTCTTTTGCGCGATTCCCGCATAGGCCTCATCATCGCTCAGAAGGCGAATGCGCTGGGCGCGCCCCGAATGCTTCGGTGCAGGCGCCTCCAACGCGTACTTGGTATTTCGCCCATTCGTATAGGCGTACCAGCTACCGGAAATCTCTTTCTTTGACACGGCCTCGCTCTCGAAGTCCATATCTTTAAGCGGGAATGCGAGCATCGCTTCCATATGATCCCGAATATCTTCAACGAAATGACCGAACAGGTAAGGGTTTACCGCATGCTCGCTCGCGTGGCTGCAATCAATCGTAATCTTTGCGTTAGTTTTCAAAATAAACCTCCAACTGATTTGTCATAATGGTTACGATGTTAACCTTTAAGCGATCCGATCATAACGCCCTTTACGAAATGCCGCTGCACGAATGGATACATGATTAATACCGGCAAAGTAGAGACGATAATGACCGCGAACTTAATGCTCTCGGCAAGCAGAATTTGATCCTCCAGCCCGACACTTCCGCCGTCGATGCCTGCGGATTGGCTGATCATGAGAATTTCACGCAGCACAAGCTGGAGCGGATGCAGAGCCTCGTCACGGATATAGATCAGCGCGGCGAAGTACGAATTCCAATGACCCACCGCATAGAATAGAACCATAACAGCCAGTATCGGTTTGGATAGAGGCAATATAATGCTAAACAGCAATCGCCAGTTGGAGCAGCCGTCCATGTGAGCTGCCTCCTGCAGCTCCCATGGAATGCTTGATTGAAAGTAAGTCCGCATAACGATTAAATTGTACGTGGCGATCGCCCCCGGGACGATCAGCGCCCACATGGTATTCACCATCCCCAGTTCCTTAACCAGCATATAGGTTGGAATCAATCCGCCGCCGAAAAACATAGTGAGCGTGATCAAGACCATAATTTTGCCGCGCCCGGGAAGATCTGGCCTGGACAATGGATACGCCGCCAGTATCGTCATGATAATATTGATGAGCGTGCCGACCACGGTATAAACGATCGTATTGCGGTACCCTGTCCAAATTTTATCGTTGTGCAAAATGCTCTTGTACGCTTCCAAGGTCACACCCTTCGGCAGCAGCCATACATCTCCATTCAACACCTTGGACGGATCGCTGAACGAAGCGCTGACAATAAAGAGCAGCGGATACAGCACAATAATAATGATGATTGCGGCGATCACGTATATAACGAAGTCGAACGCCCGTTCATCCGACGGTTTTCTTATGGCTTGTTGCTTCGACATGCCTGAGTTCCCTCCTTTACCATAAGCTCGTCTCTGACGTCTTGCGCGCGAATCGGTTGACCATCAGCAGCAGGATGAGATTGATGACCGAGTTGAACAATCCGATAGCCGCCGTGTAGCTGTATTCTCCCTTCAATATGCCTGTCGTATAGACAAACGTGGAGATGACGTCGCTTGATTCCAAATTCAAGTTGTTTTGCATGAGCAAAATTTTCTCAAAGCCGACGTTCATGAAATGGCCGATATCCAGAATGAGCAGGATCACGATGACCGGAGCTATGCCTGGAAGCGAGACATGCCATATGCGCCTCAGCCTCGACGCTCCGTCCATCTTGGCCGCTTCGTATAGCTGCGGATTCACTCCGCTGAGCGCCGCAATGTAGATAATCGATTGCCACCCCATGTTTTGCCATATGTTCGAGCTGATGAAGATCGTCTTGAACCAGCCGGCTGCCTCCATGAATCGGACTGAAGTGCCGCCGAATGCCTCGATCATCATATTGATCGGTCCTGTCGGCGATAGGAATACGTTCAATATGCCTACGATAACGACAACCGAAATGAAATGAGGGATATACGTAATATTTTGCAGCCATTTGCTAAAGGTTTTGCTTCGGATTTCATTAACAATTAGAGCGAGCATAATCGGAACCGGGAATGCGATGAGCAGAGAGAACAAGTTGATGGACACCGTGTTCCATAACAGCCTCCAGAAATAATACGAGTCGAAAAACCGTTCGAAATGCCCGAAGCCTTCCCAAGGGCTTCCGAAAATGCCCTTTGCCGGATTGAAGTTTTTGAATGCGATTTGCAGGCCGTACAGTGGACCGTAGTTAAAGATTAAGTACCAGGCTACCGGCAGAAGCAGCATAAGATACAGATCATACCGTTTGGCTATATTCCTGATCAGGCTGGATCCGCGCCTCGGCTGGATATGGGACAGAGCGGCGGCTGCACCTTCTTGCGCGCTCTTCATGAGCATTCACTCCTTATTCATACGGTCTCGGTCTTATTTCTCCATCTTGTCGTAAGCTTCTTGATAGAGCTGTTCCAGCTCGTCGATCTTCATTTTTTTCAAAGTAGACTGGAATTCCTCCCACTTATCGAAGCTGATCGCGCCAACGATAAACTTCGTGCTTTGCTCGTCGATATATTTGTCGATGTCATTGCGCAGAATATTAACCTTCTGAGCGTTCTCTTCATTGAACATCGGAGCAGCATAACGAATCTTCGGCATGTACGGCTCCAGCTTCGCGTATGCCTCTTGAACTTGCGGTGGATTAATGAAAGACGCTACCTTGTCGCTGATCAAGTGAGGCGCGCCGCCGCCTGCGTACGGTGTCATTTTTCCCTGCGCGCCTGTTATTGCCAGAAAATCCTCTTTGTAATATGGCATGCCGTCCTTCAGCTCGTAATGCTCGCCCTCTCTGCCAAAGCGCAGCAGGGTGGAGCCTTCGTCACTGTAGAAATAGTCGATCCAGCGTATTGTCGCTTCCGGATATTTGTTCACAGATGTAATAGCGAACGCTCCGAAGTCGCGTGGCACCGGCGCTACCGGGCTTTGCATCTGGTCGCCATGCGGACCGACTGGAGGAGCGGTGCCGACATATTGATCCTGGATCGGCAAGAAGTTGTTGTTCGTCTGGTCAAAGAAAAGACCCGTATTGCCTGAGCCTTGCTTAGCAAGATATTGTGCTTCCGTATGCGTGAAGATTTCCTGATCCAGAAGTTTCTCCTTATACAGCTTGTTCAAGTACATAAGCAGCTCTTTGTGCTTCTCGTCGCTGCTCCAAATATTGATCTTGCCGTCTTCGATGTTGATGTTATAGCCGAGCTGCAAATCCAAGCCAAACGATCCGGCCATCATGTTTACGATAGGTATCCCCGCTGCCGCCTTACGCGCAGTCATAGGAATTTCATCTGATTTGCCATCTCCGTTCGGATCTCCATCCCGGAAAGCGAGGAGTACTTTATATAGCTCATCCGTCGTTTTGGGCTCTTCCAGGTTCAGCTTCTCGAGCCAAGCTTTATTGATCCAGCGTTTGTCCGTACGCGCCGAGCCTGTCGTTACGATGCCGGGAATCGAGTAAATGTGTCCTTCCGGAGTCGTAATGCCCGAGCGGATCTCTGGATATTGCTCCATTAGGCTTTTCAAATTTGGTGCATACTGCTCAATTAAATTCTCCAGCGGAATAAGCTGTCCGGCCGTCCCGTAGCGAATAGTCTCAAGCGGATTGAGTTCCGATCGGTACAATACATCGGGAAGCTCGTTGGAAGCGAACAATAGATTTTTTTTCTCTGCGAAGCCGTCTGTAGGAGCTTCGGTAAATGCTACTTGAATGTTGCTTAATTTCTCATAGTCTTGGAACACCGGCATATCTTTGAACGGCCCGTTAGCAGGCGCGATTCGCGTGAACATCTTGAGCTTGATCGGTTGCTCCACGATCGGGAACCCTTCCGCTTTAACAGCGCTTTCAGAAGCAGGCGAAGGCTGATTCTCTGTCTTTGAGCCTCCGTTGTTGTTGCTGCAGCCGGTCAGGATCAGACCGGAAACGATCATCGTAGTAAGTGCGTTTCTTCCCCAGTGTCTACGCATAAATCTGTGACCTCCAATGTTCTATTCACCGAATGGTGTAACCGTTTGCCAGCGGTGTCCACTCATTATAATTCACCCGTTTCGCCACAAAGTTATAATAATATGACTATTTACTCCACATATTTTACAACTTCGCTTCAGCTCCCCCGCCTCCCAAACCGTTCAAATACGTTTGGGGCGTCACGCCGGTCATTTCCTTAAACACTCTAAAAAAATAGTTGTAGGAAGAAAAGCCCGCTTGACTGCTGATTTGCTTGAGCGAGTATTGACCGTTCTCTAGCAGCTTGCGCGCTGCATCGATTCGGATCCGGTTTAAATATTCAGAGAACGTCGACTTCGTCTCTTCTTTGAATATTCTGCTTAAATACGATGGATTCAGGCTGATGGCGTCCGCTGCCAGCTCCAGGGTGACGCTGCCTGAATATCTTTCCAGAATGAATCCTATCGCTTGCGATACATGCCGTGAATACGGTCCCACTGCATGTGTCTCCTTGAGCAGGCTCAACAGGCTGGCATAGAAGGCTTGCAGCCAATGCTCCATCTCTCCAACGCTGTCTAATCTACCCAGTTCGCTCCTTGCAGGAAGCTTGTCCATCGCAGAGCCATGCTGAGGCAGCCATTTCTTCAACACTTTATCCGCGATATGCAGAAGCTCGCTGATGATCATTTGCACGGAATGAGAGTGAATGGGCTGCCCCTTAATCGAATCGAATACGGACAAGATCAGCCGCTGCATGCCGTCCTTATCGAGCATCTCGATTGAGAGCAGCAGCTGTTTCTGCTCCTCGATGGTTAAAGAGACCCGCTGACCGTATATGCCATTTCCCCCTCCATTCACTTGGCCAGTCAGTTCCTCGCCGGGTGAAAAGTCAAGCAATCGCTCTGCGGAACCGTAACTCGTTCCAAGAAGTGACAGGCTGCTGCATAAATGTCCGACGGCATAAACGCACTTTAAATTCAGGAATAGCTCCAGCGCATGGCGAAGCTTGCTCATCATTCGGTCAGCCTCGCTTGCGGCTGCATGCTCGCTTCGTTCCTTGAACGAAAAAACGACAACCATACGTCCGTTCTCAAGGTAGGCGGCTGTACGTTCTTGTATATCACCCAGACTCTGCTGCATGATCTCAACAGCCTGCTGGACGAGTCGATTGGTTTGTACGTCGCTGCAGGATTGCGTCAGCAGCAGGAAAGGGACAATCTGAAGAGACGCTGCAGCGTAGCTCACCGTTTGAGAATATAGCCCATTCTTTCGTGCAAAGGTTTCGATCTCCTGAGCGGACTGCGATTTCCTTCTTACCAAATCGGCTATATAACCACGGATGAGCACGGGATTCATTCGTTCTGCCATCGCTTTCTGATCATTGCGGTCCTCCAACAGCCGATCCTCCTGCCGAAGCGCAAGAACCGCTTTGTTCAACATGTCAATCAGCGTTGCTCCGTCGAGACGATGCTTCAGCAAATAATCAATGGAGCCATTTTTTAAGCAATCTCGCACATAATCATAGTCGTCAAAGCTGCTAAGCATAATCGTCTTAATGGCAGGATATCTTTCTTTGATCGTTCGATTTAGCTCCACACCATTCATTTCGGGCATATTTACGTCTATAATGGCGATATGCGGCGGAGACTGCTCGATCAATGCCAAGGCCATGACTCCGTTGTGCGCTTCACCACTTATTTCAAAGCCGTGTTTCCGGAAATTGATTAGCGTCGATAAATTGTTGCGGACCAGCGGCTCGTCATCAACCAACAGCACTTGAAACATAACCTATATCACCTCATGATCTAATTTTTCCGTGTCCCGTAGAACGGGAAGTGTAATTACGACCTTCGTATATAGTCCCAGTTCGCTGTACAGCTTTATACCGTAAGGTTCTCCATTTATGCGAACAATTCGTTCATGCACATTACGCACTCCCATACCACTGAAACGTGATGGAGCCTCTCCTTTGCTATGCTCGCCCAGCAGCAAATCCATCTGCTCCAGGGTCATACCTTTGCCGTTGTCCGTCACTTCGATTTTTAGGTTGTGATTCTCTTCGCAAACGCGAATCATAACCGCTCCCCCTTCCTCCAGCGAGCCGATCCCATGAATGATGGCGTTCTCCACGATAGGCTGCAGCATAAGCTTGGGTACCCGGCATTCCAGCAGGGCTTCATCCTCAATCTCCTCATACACCGGAATTGGCTGCATGTACTTATATTTCACGATGGAGATATAACTGCTTACATAGTCCAGCTCCTCTCGAACCGTAAGATATTCATTGGAATTACCTAAAACCCCGCGCATCAGCTCGATTAAAGAGCCGGATACCTCCTCGATATTGGGCACCCCGTTCAGCTTGGCCAAGTATTTGATTGTATTGAGGGAATTGTATAGGAAATGTGGACGTATCTGCGCCTGAAGAGCCGTCAACTCCGCTTCGCGCTTCTCCTTCTCACTGATTCGAATTCCTTCCAGCAGCCGTTTCAATTCCTCCACCATACCGATAAAGACGTGGTACAGCTGGCCTACCTCGTCTTTCGTTTTGATTTCCTTCATTGGAAATTCCAAATTCCCGTCCTTCACCCGCATCATCATGGACTTCAGACGCCGAATATTTATGGTGATCCGGGAGGACACCTGCAGTGAGCAGATTAACACGATGGCCAAAACAAATACCGATACTTCAGCCATCAGCTTGCGAAGATTCGCAGATTCACTAAGCAGTGAATCCATCGGTATTAGCGCCAGTGTAGTCCAGCCCGTATATTCCGATGAACGTCTAACGACGGTGTAGGTTCTTCCATCTATGATCATTTCCGCCGCATCGCCAGGGCCTTTGAACTCCTGCTTAATGCTTACAATCTTCTCAATAGGAGGAGCAAAAGACGGCGCCGATTCGGACTGATACACGAATCCGCCTTCTTTATCGAGCACATACAGCATGCTATCGGCGGTCGGCTTCACTCCATACGTTTTTTTGATGAAATCATAGTTTAAATCCACCATAACTACGCCGATTGTCTCGCGGTTATAACGGATTTCTCTGCCTACGGTAATGGCATCCGACACGCCGGTCTGCTTCAAATAGGCATGGCGCGATCCGTTTCCAAGCGTATAATCCATCATCTGTGACCCAAGGACTGTCCGGTCCAGCCATGGACCACCGGAGAAAAAAACCTTTCCGTTCAACCCAACAACGGCAATCCTAGAAATGTAGGGCTTATAATCGATCAGCACCGATAGAAATTCTTCAATCCGCTTCTGTTCTAAAAACCATTCGTAGCTGATCTCTTCCGATGGACTGAGCAGCGTATCGATCACCGTGTTTTTGTTAGTCACTACTACCGTGTTCAGCCGGTCGATCTCTTCCAGCATAATATTTAGGGATTCATCCGCCTGGCGAATACTATCCGATACCGAAGTAACTGCGTTATCCTTTATCGTCTCGCGCATATTCAAATAGACAATGCCAGATACGGATAATATGGAAAGCAGGGCGACTAGACTGAATGCGATGAATATCTTCCCTTGAATGCTTAAACGGGGCGAAATCCATCGTTGAAGGGTGGATAACTTCATATCGAGAAATCTCCTTTTTGAACATAAGGAAGTGTTTATCGTGTAATCGTTTTCAAATATATTGTACCTACTTGAGATTATCCAATTGTCTTTCTTAGAGTTAAGGGGGATTCCTTAAAATAAGTCTTGAATGCTCTGGTGAACGTATACAAATTCGGATACCCAAGGGACAGAGCGATCTCCGTTATCGTTGCATCTGTATCCATTAGCAGCTGCCTCGCCTTGTCCATACGGATCTTCTGCATGTACTTCATTGGCGGCATGCCCGCTTGGCTTGTAAACACTTGGGTAAAGTAGGAACGATGAACACCCGCGAAATCCGCTACCTGTTGGACGGATATTCCCTCTGAGGCGTGCAGCTCTATGTATTTCATGCATTCATGAATCCAACCTGCAAGCTCGGCCTCTTGAACTGGTACCGAATCCGGAATCAACCCGGCGAATAATGCACAAATATGACTTTGCAGCTCAAGTGCACCTGCCGGATTCCACCTCTGAGCGCCCTCAAGCGTATGAATGACTTGGTCTGCCGATGCTCTGACTCGTGAGGTCAGCGCCTTCTTGCGAAACGGATGCTCATGCGTTAAACCCGCAAGCTCTAGCAACGCCATTGCCCTATCGCCATCCACCGCCAACCAGCTCATTTGAAGCGGCCGATCAGTGGGAAGCATGTCGTAGAAATATTTACGATAAGGAAATAAACAAAACACGTCGCCCTTCTCCAGCTCCACCTGCTTGCCTTCGTACTGCAGCCGAACCATTCCCTCCTGCACAAAGTGAAGACTGTAGCACTCGATCCTCTTGGGTCCCACTTTATAGTTAGGCTTGGCCAAACAGCGACCCGCTCGAACCGGCCATATACGACATTCCTTTTCCAGTTGCCCAGGCGTATAGTAAATGAAATCAGCAAACTCATACTCGTATTCCTGCATCGCAGCCATCACTCCCATCCCATAATCATTTCCACAGACATCTAACATAATGACAACTATCTCATTTCTCAACATTCAAAATAAATTGAATTATTATAAGAATTATAATAATAGTAGTGGATTGTTCTTGTCTAGTTCACCTAACATAATGCTAATTATATTGGATGTGAAAAAAGGCCACTGGGTGGCCGTTGCAACCAGCTAAGCTGGCGCCATTAAAGAACCGAAACCCGTTGGATGAATGGGTTTCGGTTCTTTTCATTTTGGTTATTTACACATAAGAAGGATACTTTGAAAAAAGCCCCCCTCTTGTGGGTCTTTATTCTGATAAGGGCTATAGAATTGGACTTATTCATCAAGATAATGGTTTAATATAAGCTGGTTAGGTAATATAAGGATGAACAATTCGAGGAGGAATGGCAAATGCCAACGGTTCAAGTAGAAGGAAGAAACGCCATTCAGGCAGTAGAAGGCACAAAGCTTGTGCTAATGTTAGAGGATAATGGAGTCGACGTCCTGCACCGATGCGGCGGGAATGTTAAGTGTACGACCTGTGCTGTAGAAGTGCTCTCTGGAGATGCAGGCGAGATGAGTGAGGCAGAAGCGACAGTTCTTCGCAATAAAGGAATCGAGGATGCAGCTATTCGGCTATCCTGCCAAATTCGGTTGCATAGCGACCTATCGGTCCGGCTTATTAAGACAGCAACCTCTACTGGTCTGGAGCCCGGCACTCGTCCCCAAGATTAATCATTTTCCCGCGTTATATGGTGATGGAAAAGCAGATTCGATCATAACATTAAGTGAACTAACTCCATCTGGGTCATATCTACAACAATAAGGGCTTCTAGCCCTTTTTTTGTTTATATTGGCAGGAATAATGATTAGACCGTGCCGCCCAAACAAGGAAATGAACACGGCCTTCTTGCTAACAGTACGGCTGTTATATCCAATGAGTAATTAGCTTATGTTTTTCTGCACTTCCACGACTGTTTTCTCTTACACTTTCTATTGACTTTAACACCTAACTCTACAGCCGTTATAGAAGTTATTTTAATATATGCTACGACACCTCTCACATTAAGAATGACGCTGCCATCTGAAATGCCCAAATAAACACCTACATGCGATGTTCCATCAAAATGAATCCGAACATTGGGTGTTCCTACACCAATTCGCAAAAGAATTTTTAAAATATTGCTGTTGCTTCCACTGCTTTTACCGCAGCAGCATTTATGGCCTTCGCTCTTGTGACCTTCATTTTTGTGGCCTTCGCTTTTATGTCCTTCGTTTTTGTGTCCTCCACTCTTGTGGCCTTCGCTTTTATCGCCATGGCTCTGGTTTTTTGAGCATTTACAACCTGAGCTTCGGTCTCCTCCGCTCTTGCTTCCCCCTGTTCTCATCATTCCTATCATCTCCTTAATATTAGTAGAATTACTACTATCATATGGAGATTAATAGATTTTGGTGTGTATACGGCAGCTCAATGGGTTGGAAAGGCATATAAACTGCTCATGAGGAGAATAAGACATAAGGCTATATCAACGGCAAAAAGGGCTCTCAGCCCTTTTTCTGTATTTACCACAGGAGATTATACCACTCGCTGCTTATTTGAAGAATGTACCAAGTTCGATCAGGTGTCAGGCGACACTTGTTCTCGATCCAATTTGATTCACAATCATCAAGTTCATATTCTTAATCACAGAGGAATGTTCTTAGGCTTAGCGGCCGCCGCTCCAACATTCTTGACCTTCTGTAAGCTTGAAGCAATCAACGTTTGAGCAGCGAAGTAAGTAGACATAATAAGGAGATCTGAATAAGGCACATCTGCGACAAACTTATTCCAAGCCAGTATCGAGTCCGATGCAACGAATAGTATCGCACCAACAATCGCAAACGCATTGCGGCTCATAATTGCCGTAAAGCACATCGCTCCAATAACGGTAATATAGACAACGACGGGAATCCATAACCCGCTTAAGCTTTCATCCCCCGAAATACGCTCATAAAAGCGACTGCCCAGCAGCACCGAGTAAATGAAGATAATCAAGCCCGCAAGCACACCGTACCATCTCATTCGCGATTGCTGCTTAAACCAACGAGCAACCATTGCAGCCACATAAAACAAATGCCCCGTTAGAAACGCACCCAATCCGAACACAAACCACGGATCATCGGGAAGCAGCAGGAACGCATCTCCCAATAGGCTAAACAGCAGCCCTGTCAGAATCAGCTTCCTATAAACCGCTTGGCCGCGTCCATCTGGTACACTGCGAGCAACGAGCGTAATAATGAGTGCCATTGGCAGAAGCTTGAATATCCAATGCAGCACCGTACTGTCCACTGATAACGTCGCAAGATGAATTAAACCTGTACACACAATAAGTCCCAGCAGCCAACTTCTACGCATATGCGATCCCCCTTATTCCCTCACTTTACCTGAACCTAGAAACGATGTAAACGCTGACATAAACATGAATATTTTTGCTTCTCTAAAGTAGAACAAAGGAATGAAATAAACGAAAATAGAGAACGAGCAGCCTTTTTTCGTAACTTATCGCCATTCCTTTAATTTAAAAAAGGGCTGTCCCAAAAGTAGAATTACCTACGCTTGAAACAGACCCCGCTTTGTTTTTCGATGGAGCTTAGGCAGAAGGACGTCCTTCTCTTACCATTCCTTTAGCTTACGAACCTTATAGCTCTTATTTAAGCCATTGGTAGTCGATTAAAATTGTAACGAACTCCAGAATCGTTATTTCGAGAAAAGTAGCTCATAACGCCTAATAAAGTAGGTTATAACGTTATCCAGGTTCGTTAAAATAAAATAGTTGTCCTTTTCTGCACAATAAGCGCAATACGGTTCGTTAGAAAAATGATTTTGGAATGGAAATTGGATCATAGTAGTGAAAGCTGCATCCTCAATCACCGTGATCTGAGCTTCTAGCTTTACTTAATAAGATCTGTCCTTTCTCATAAACAATATCCGATATAAAATCAGTTTTCTTCCTATTGAAATGAGCAAAATCTATTAAATTTGATATGTCTGCGCCATATAGAGACAGACTGCCGTCACCATGATCCACGAGGGTCATGTCCTTATTCATATTTGTGTAGGGTAAGGTTACAATTTCTTTGGTAGACGGGTTAAAATAACCCGCATGAGAGCGATGAAGACCAGAACCCCATGAGTATGTAAAATACAATTCGGAATCCCCATCGTTGTCCATGTCAGCTAGAGCCATAGTTGTTACGCCAAACCCACCAAACCACTCGCCAAGCCGATATACAACTCCCTTATATAACAAAAATGATGCGGCAGATTTGTCATATTTGAAAATGCTATATTCAGAGTTATCACTAATAGATTGCGGTGTGATGTTATAACACTTATCTGTGTCGTAGCCTGAATTAAAATCCTTTTGCAAAGCTAAAAAAGCATCAACACCGTTCTGAGTTCCCACTATAGATTCTGATTCTACTATCTCCTCGTCTAGCTTCGAAATTTTGTAGATGCTCCAAATATATTCGCTCTTTAGAGTATTGACGTTATCCTTATGTGTTTTTGCCAGCCATACCTCATCATCCAGCAGAAAAAGACGATATTCAGGATCAACGGCCGAATCGGTTAGTACATACTCGTATCTTTCTTTATAACCTAAAATATTAGGAACATTAATACTAGGCATAAAGCTTTCATTAAACTTTTGCACATCTAAAGCTTTCCGTTCATAAATAGCCTTCATTTTCTGTTGATTGCCGGCTCCGTCGGTTATAATAAGCGAGTTTTCGGTAAAAGTATAGTACTCCTTAAACCCATCGGCAGCTACAAACGAGCTCAGTAAATTCATATACACCTGTTCCTCAAAGCGATAGCTGCCATACGGTTCTCCAGTCTCTTGCAGCGCCCCATTCACAATTGGATTCGTTGCACAGACGGCAACAGCGATTATACAAGCTGCGGCTGAGAATATGATCACACGTTTATTTGGCGTCTTAAAGCGTAGTATATTTTTGACGCGCTCACGGATGCCTGTCTCTCCAAAGGCTAGCGGACTAGCAGACGGTAAGCGGCGGTTTGCCGCAAAGGCTAGCAATGACGTGCAATAATCCTTCGCGATTCCCGAACCCGTCTCCGACAGCACCTTTTCATCGCAGCTCATCTCCATGTCTTTGGCCATTAATATAAAGGCAAGCCAAGCAAGCGGATTAAACCAGTGAAAAGCAAGAACCACAAAGGCGAGCGGCTTGATTAAGTGATCTTTCCTCTTTAAATGGTAGGCTTCATGCTTCAGAATGTAGACTCGTTCTTGCTCCTGAAGCCCAAAGGGAATATAAATTCGCGGTTTGATAAAGCCAAGAATAAATGGCGACCGGATGCTGTCGGACTCGAATATATGTTTATCCAAACGGACTGCTGTAGCCATGCGGCGTTTCAAACGGAAATAGGTCACCAAGCTGTAAACAAGCAGCGCAAGTACACCTATACACCATAAAACTGTACCGATCTGTATCCATATTTGCAATGGATTTACGCTAGCAGTCGTGTCCGCTTGCGGCAGCGTGTCGCTTATCATGACATTTACGGTCGGTATGCCTACCGTCATCCCCGGCTTCTCCATATAGCCGATGTCTGCTGGGACATAGCTCAGTGCCGCTTCGCCGCTCTTTTGCGCTGCAGTCATGTCAAAGGGGGGAGCATTAAAGAGGCTGAGCTCAGAGGAAATAGACACAGGACAAACTAGGCGGAACAGTACAATCGCCCATAGCAAATAGGAATATTTCTTTGGTGCCCGTTTCAACAGCAGACGGATGAGAAGCACTGCGATAATGACATAAGACGCCGTGAGAGACATATTGAGTACTTTTAGAAACAACGTTTCCATACTCAGCCCTCCTTATGCTCATCAATTAGACGCTTTAGCTCATCAGCTTCCTTATTGGAGAGAGCTTTATTGCCGAAAAAAGAGACGAGAAACTGAGGCAGCGAGCCCTCAAAAGTCCGCTCAATAAAATGCTCGCTTTCGTACGCCTGGATCTGCTCTTTTGGAATAATGGAGCTTACCATTGTATCCTCATTTTTAAGAAGTCCTTTTTCACACATTTTCCGAAGCACGGTATAGGTGGTTGGCTTCTTCCAGCCGAGTTTTTCTGAACAAAGAGTTACCAGCCTTCCGGATGCCACCGGCTCGCTCTCCCACACAACAAGCATAAAGCGATAATCACTTTCACACAGCTTCAAGTTACTCATAATAACCTCCCCTATCTGGTTTATAATCATAAACCTTTGTAACGAGTTTATAACTATAAACCAGATTAGTCAATGAAAATAGGAGAGCAAGGCTAAACCACTTCTTCCACCGACACCAGGTACAACAAGCTTCCTTCACTGAAAAGCACTCGATTCTCTCGAAAATCCTGTGTTAACGGGACAAGCGGCTCAGCTTTTTCATTCAGAAAATGGATCTTGCACCCTTCAGATAAGCTCCCCGGTTTTTCATTTTTCTTAAGAATATAAGCTCCGTGTTTTCCGTAACCGCCATCGAACAGAAAGTGATAACCATCCGTACAAAACCCAGAAGAGCCGGAAATCTCAGGATTTATAAAAGTGACCTTGGGCTGCTCGATTCCGCCGGAAATACAGCCCAGCCAAAAGTCCGTATAATAATAAAACCACACTTTCTCATCGCTAGCTGCATTGAGCGCATAACAATCGGCGATATCCGACACTTGATCCTCATACAATTTGTTGCCGTTCTCATCCCATGCCACAAGGCCTTGCGCTCCTACAGGTTTATCCCACCCGTTGTTTCCAAACACGCCCTCGTCGAAATAACTGGTCCAAATAATCCCATTCTCCGTCACCTGAACACTTTGAATACCGTCTCCAAGCAAAAACTCTCGAATTGTATTTCCTTTAAAATCACACACTTTAGCATTCAGATCATATTTGCCTGCGCCATAGTAAGAGCAGCGCGCTCCGACTAACAGTAGACGATTATGAAGCGGCTGGACATAATGATAATTGAATTGTTGATCCGCAAACACCACTTCATCAACATAATCTTTTTCTACGAGCAGTACCTTGTAGGTATATGTTTTCCCTAGAACCGTTTGGACGAACATGCCTCGTTCCCGTACGGGGATCTCGTTAATGAGCAAAACATACATGCAGCCATCGGAGCCAATCTGTGCCGAGACAATCTTGAACCCCTCCGTATACGCAGAAATATCAGCAAAAGGTTGAAGCGCCACCGTTTTATTAAACATGCCTATTCCTCCTTAAAGACAGTTATAAAACAAACTAAATTCTGTACTTATTAACTGAATTATGTCTGAGAAGAACGCTCCTGAACATGGCGAAAGTATGGCAAAGGAAAAAGTGTTACATGAAGCCCTGATGCATGATCCTTCATGATCATAACGATGAAAGTTAGACCTGACCTTAGCAAAGTTTGTTTTTTAGGCATAAAAAAATACAGCGCATATGAATCAAAGATCCATTATGCACTGTATTTTCAGTGTCTGACCTATGAAGTTTCTCAGCTCTTACTCCCATCGTGAAATTGAACAACCATTTTTCGGCATAGAAACGATGCTTCAAACCCAGACACGGCATCCAATTCGACGCGAATCTGATCGCTTTCATAGGCGAGACTCAGCTGCAAACAGATATTGTACTCCTCGGCGGGGCTTATTTTCTCATGCTGGATGTCTTCGAAATACAATGCAATAGGTTGCTCCAGCCCACCTGCGGATGTATGCCTGATCGTTACAGATAAGTTTTTCTGATTGCCATGCAGTCCTGCAGCTTCTATACGGGCCTTCGTTATTACATCGTAATGAAACGGGGGGAAAAAGCCGAGCTTATCAATAACACTTTCGGCTCCCTCTATAGAAGTGAGCGGTGAGAATAGGCGTTCAAGCTGCCTTGTGTTCATTAGACTTGACTCATATTGGGGACTCGTATAAAGCAGGATAGAATCAGTTCTGCAATTCACTACCGTTCCGATAAAAGCAGCCCAGTCGGGTTTACCTAATTCGCCAACAGTCATTCGAACCTGATCCTGAGCACGTAGCTCTGCTGACAGATCCGTATTAACATATAGTCGATAGCCCTGTGCTTGCACCTGCCAATCAGTGTTTGGGGTAAAGCAGATTTCTTCCCGTTTTACAGAGCGAACGCTAACGTTCCATTCCCAATTATCTAACATCAGCTTCGATAAAAGGACAACACCCAGCATATGCCGTTCCGATCGGTAACGATCGCCAACAGACCGTTAAATGGAGCTTCATACATATCCGTATTAACTGTCCCGCTGGAGGCAAATTCATTGTAAATCCCTCGATAAGCCTCCTCCGTCTCGATTTTCAGAAAGACTCTTACATAATCGCCCTTCAGTGCTGGTTTCGCTGCTTGAGTATCTGCAAACTTAAGAATTGCATCCCCCACCTGCAGGTCCGCATTGAGTACCTCTTCCCCATGCTTGCGTAGAATCAAAATTTCGCCGCCAAAAACGCTTTGATAATACTTCATTTCATCCTTGCAGTTGTCCACTACGATAAACGGATATGCTATCATCCTTTACACCCTCCTAAGGTTCGTTTGGTCATACGCTGCATTTGCAATTTCAATCGCTTATGTGACATTTTTCATTACAGCATTTCATCCTGCTTGCTCAGATTGCTAAGCACAACCTTCAACAGGTTTATAAATAGATCATATTCCTCATCGGAAATCCCCTGCTTGGTTCTACTCTTGACCCTATCTAACGCTTCCTGTACTTTCGGCACCACGCCCTGTGCCGATTCTGTCAAATAAAGCTGCTGATAGCGGTTATCCGCGGGGTCAACTTCCCTGCGCACATATCCTTCCGCTTCTAGCTTTGCAATCGCCTTAGCGGTAGTCGTCTTGTCAATAAGCAGCTTCTCGCTTAAAGCTTTTTGAGTAATGGGCTGCTGAGATGCTATGGCCATTAGAAAAATATACTGCCCGCTGCCGATTCGATAAGGTGCCAGTTCGGCTGAAATCAAGATTTGCATATGGCGATAGATGGCAGAGATGTATTGTCCGTGAGATTCCGATTCATGCTTCTCAGCAAGCTTCCTATATTCGCTCAGTTTTCTCACTCCTTAAATAGTATGTCATTGCAACTAATATCAGTATATGAAATATAGAATGCTATTGCAACTATTTTTCTGTAAATATTTATACATTTTTTACGCGCTCGAAGCAATGGTTCTGTGCTAACCATCCACTTCGCAAAATAACAATTCAGCGGAATTGTCCGTGCTGTCTTCATCAGCATTTTTTTCTGCTGACCATTGTAGACTGTCATTTTTGTTGGTATACTATTGAAAAATAATTCCATTTTGAGTAATTCAAGGGCTATGCTTTTCTGGCAATGCTAGAGACAACCCCGCTACCTGTAGCGGGGTTATTTTGTTTTCCAAATGAAATGGAGGATGCACAATGACTGGAAACGAAGAAACGAGAATGATTTTAACGAAAGAGGATTTAATTACACAATTTAAAAACTGCGGATTAATGGAAGGGCAAACCATATTCGTACATACTTCATTAAAGAGCTTGGGATTTGTTATAGGCGGGGCTGAAACGTTAATAAGGTCACTTCTTGAAATCGTAGGAGAAGAAGGAACATTGATGATGCCTTCTCAGACATGGAAAAACCTTGACCCCTCTACTGGAGTTCATTGGAATGAACCGAAGGAATGGTGGCCTATTATTCGTGAAAACTGGCCCGCATATGATAAAGAAATAACACCTGCCATTGGTATGGGTGTCGTGGCTGAAATGTTTAGACAGTGGCCAGGGGCAAAAAGGTCTGATCACCCGGCAAGGTCGATAGCAGCAGTAGGGAAACACGCGGAATATATAACAGAAAAACATGATTTAAGTAATATTTTTGGCAGCGACTCCCCTGTAGATAAATTGTATAAATTAGATGGACATGTACTATTAATTGGTGTTGGCTATGAAAAAAATACATCCCTGCATTTAGCGGAAACGAGAGCAAATTTTTCTTCCAAAAAATTTGCAGATGAGAGCAGTTCAGTCATGATTAATGGCAAGAGAACGTGGGTTACTTATTCTACTCAAGCAGTCGACGACGAAGATTTTTGCAGATTAGGAAACGAATATGATCAACAAAAAAATATGAAAATTCATAAAGTAGGAAATGCTGATGTGCGATTTATGGAAGTAAGACCCCTGATCGACTGGACCGTTTCGTGGATGGAGAAGAATAGAGCGTGACGGCATGCGCCCACTAATCACTCTAGCTACAAAAAGGTACCCATACGCTAAACATTCTTTTAAAAATGTCCACTGTATGGGTACCCTTTTATAAATGCCAACTGAGCTTCCCGAGATATGCTTTAAGGGATATGGATCAAAATATAATAAGCCCAAATCAGCTTTTTTAATTCTTTGCATCAATCAAGGTAAACCAATTGGGATCTCCATTATATGTTCCATTAACCTGATATACAGGCCGATAAAAGTCTTTTGAATCATACATATAGGTTAGTTCTATTCCTTTTATTTCTAGATGGTCACCCTTTTTTATTTCAAGCTGATCCTTTGTTAATAAAGCATTTCTTTTCAGCTGCTGAAATTCCCCATCCTCTATGCGTTTATATACTTCGGCTGGAGATAATAGATCCATCGTCCTCACAAACTGATTGTGCTTAATTCCGCTATTGATCGCGTAGATGCTGCCATCCTCTTTTAGGCCAATGGAGAAATCGCCTGTCCAGTAATCCTCGTTCATTCCTGGGATCTGCGAGAGTGACCATGCATACTCACCGTCATCTACTCCTCGCAATTCAGCCTTCTCAGTAGGCAAGCTCAAATCATCCGCAATCGTTTTCGCCTTCTCTAACATAGATTCCGAATCAGTTAGCGAGGCTTGCCCTGGGACGTAATCATTTTCGGTTAACGACCAGTTACCCCCTTCGGATTGGAATAACGTGTAGTGTGTACCGCTATTACTCGTTAACACACTTTCACGATCACTTCCCCACTTCTTGACGCTTAACTCAGTCAATGCTAGTTTTTGCCGCAGCAGCGCTGCGATCTCATCATTATTTACGACTCTTTTGTATACCGCAGCAGCATTTGGTTCTGGGCTTAACGTGAGTGAAGCGCTAAGCTCAACGCCCTTCATATTCCATTTGTGATACGAATTAATGGCTAGTTGACCAAACTCCTGCTGATTATAGACGATATTCATTGCACAAAACATCAAACCGATTGCTATGGGAATGGACAGATTGCCCAGCAGGCTCTTGATCTTAACTTTTTTGTGCTCAATAATAGAAGCAGCAAGTCTGTATAACTGGTAGCCCATAATGCCGCCAAGTGTGTTGTTAATAAGATCATCAACCTCAAATAGACCTGCGCCAGTAAGCGTCTGATACGTTTCGATAGCTAATGTTGCACATACAACAACAAGAAGAAGCCGTTTGAACGCTCTAAACTTGTAACTCAAACAAGGCAGCAAAATCCCCAATGGCACAAACATTAAAATGTTAAAAATGCCGTTCTGAAATTCTCTTAGCGAGTATTTTTGCCATGCAACGATATAACCACCGAAAGGATATAAGTTCATTTCCAAGAAATGTGACGTACCTCGGCCGATAACGGTCAACTGGAGAACAAAAACAATATAACCGATGAAAAGCGCACCGAGGATAAGCTTACTCATAGGCAGCCAGGGCTCTTCCTCTCGCCTTCTTTTGCGATAATAAAATGTATAATAACCTGCAATTAGAAGCAGCTCGATACCAACTACAATGACCACTGGCAATCCCAAAAAGCGTAAGTAATTGAACATATCTGTAATGCTCACAATATTCCTCCTCATACCGAACACAAAATCGTAATGTCTTACTCTCTTGTGGTTTTTCATTATAACACGGCACTATAAATCATCTTTTGCTAATTCCTTAAGAAACCTTTAAAAATGCTTAAGGTTTATACTATCACTTATGGTAAGCTTATCCGCGCTGTCAGTAACGGCAAGCATTAACACTTCGTTTGAAAATAAGTAAAGTCGTATATAAACAGGAAGCATTTTTTAACGATTCACCTTAACATCTGTAAAGCAAAATGAAGGACACCCTGATTGGGTGCCCTTCATTGTAGCAACAAAAATTAAACACGACATTTCTATTAAGCAAATCTCCCATGCACTAGATCCAAGTATCGGCTGTTGTTAATTCGGACTCCGTATCGCCAGTGTTTATAGCGCTTTTAGGCTCCACCAGCATGATATGGCATTCCTTTTCGGCGGAAGGCTTCATCTCTCTTCCCCTTGGGACAATAAACATTTCACCCTTGGAAATTATCACTTGGCCATCACGAAAGTCAAGGTTCATCTCCCCTTCAAGTGCGATAAATACCTTATCGGTATCTTCATGAACGTGCCATTCATAATCCCCTGCAATCTTAATAAGCTTAAATTGATAGTCGTTCATTTCACCAATGACTTTCAGAGACCAATAGTCATTGAATTTAGATAGCTTCTCATTCAGATTAATAGCTTGATAATGAATATTAACCCCTCCTTTTTTCGAATTTTCAATATACCCTTATAGTGAACAGACACTCTGATGCAATAAAGGGCTTATTTCCGTTTCCATTATTATAGTAAAGTCATATTTTGATTTGAATGGATGCTTGTTGAGACTAGAATGGATTATTGATGAACTTCTCTCGATATTCAGTGGGAGCAATACCAAATTGCTTTTTGAACACTCTACTAAAATAAAAGGGGTCAGCAAATCCAACAGTTTCTGCGATTTGTTGTACAGGTTCATCACTTGTAAATAGCATTTCTTGCGCCATGTTTATACGATATTTTAATAAATATTGTGCAGGCCCCATACCTGCATGCCTTCTAAACACGTAAGAAAGTCGATTGCGATTAACGTTATTCTGCTCTGCAAGCGATGCTATTGTAAGGTTTTGATAATAGTTTTCTTGAATATAATTAGATACCCGTTCGAATAAAATATGTGATTCACAGCTATTTTGCCTATTATCAACACATAATAAGGCTTCATTCAGCACATCGCGAAACAGCATCTCGGTCTGAAACTTTGATATGCCTCCACGCTGATTATAAACACGCCAAAGACGCATAATTAATTCAATTAGACGAGGGGACTGCCCTGTTAATAATTCAAAATGCTGATGCGAAAAGCTTGACTCTTCTAGTTCCGAGTTACATATCCGGTATAAAACTAAGATATATTCCCAGTCCGTTTCACCAAGCACTTTTTGGCCTAGTTTCATTTTTGCAGCCCCATGTACAACTTTTCCTGGCGAAAAGATATAAGGCGTGTCATTAAATTGAAATTGTATTTTTCCTGTAAGAGGAAACACAAATCCAGGAAAAGAATCTGTATAGTCAGCGTGAGGCAAACCTGGATTTCTAGCGTATCGATATACTCCTTGTACTTGAAAAGGAGTGTGTGCCAGATGCTCTGCTAACCGATCAACGTCGATTTTCACTATGCTTACCTCATTTCAATGGTAATTGACCGTTAATCCTGACCGATCGTTGTATATCCAGTGTCCGTTGGAATATAGAAAGGCGGGCATGAGGACACTCATCTATTTTCGCGTTATTGATAACAATTATCATCGCCAATCTGCCGTTAGTCAAATTACTGCTGACAGCCTAAGTAACCAGGCATCATATTCTCTACTAAGAGTTTATAGTTTATGAGCATGTGCTCTGTTAAAAGCATTTCATGAACCTATTCCAATTTTTTCGTCGGCTTTGTATTGATTCCAAGCACAAAAAAATACATCGCTTAGAGCATTAAGCCCACATGGCGATGTATTTAAATCATTCATACTGTTATGCCTCTCAGCAATTACTCGTCGCTGGCTAGGCGCGCATATGTCAAAAAAGACACCCTCAACGGTGTCTTTTCCTTCTTCTATTCGTATGCAAAGCCAACACTTGAAAGGCAATGCATATTCGCTGTATTAAGAATTAACTTGTGGTTGAGGTTAGTTCCTTGTTTGACGTCCGGCCAAGCAGATTTAGAAATTCCCGCATAAATCCAGGGAGATCAGGCCATGCGTGACCCGATACTAAATTTCCGTCTACATGCAGTGTCTCGCTTGCATATTCTGCGCCGAGTGATTCGACTTCTAGCTTGCACGCATTGTATGCCGTTAACGTTCTGCCTTTGAAGTAGGAACGATCGGGCAGCGCCAGGAATACCTGAGCACCGTGACAAATCGCGCCTACAGGCTTGTCCGCATCCAGAAAGTGCTGGACAATTCGCGGAAGATCTTGATCGTTGCGGATGAACTCAGGAGCGCGTCCGCCTGGGATGATCAAGGCATCGTAGTCAGCAGGCTCCACGTCCGCAAAGGCTATATCAGACGGCAGCAGATGAGCTGGCTTCTCCGAATATGTATCCCATCCATCGATGAAGTCGTGGCATACCGTATTTAATGTCTTCTTTCTCGGCGAAGCGATCACTGCCTCGTAGCCCTCTTCCTTCAACCGATAGAATGGATAATAAACCTCCAGAACCTCTGCACCGTCGCCGGTTAGAATAAGCACGCGTTTGGACATTTTACCCTCTCCCAACTGTAAATTCATGTAACACCTTTTTCTATTATGGGGATAATTTGCAAGCGCCGTCAATGGTCCTTAAGAACGGGAGGAAGATGTCAAATTACGCAAAAACACGTCGTACCCGCAGGTAAGCTGCAGATACGACGTGTTTTTAATAGTTGAAGCCTAATAGGATGAGTTAAGGCTTCACTACAGATACGAGAAACTCGTTTTTACCGGAAATAAGTGTAACTTCTGATGACAAATCCAAATCCTTCACATAGACGGATTCACCGATATTCATGCCGCTGATATCATATTCTATCACCGACGGCAAATGCCTTGGCAAAGCTTCTACCTCAATAAACTCGGACTGAAGTTGTACGATCCCGCCCTGCTTCAATCCGATTGGCTTGCCTATGAATTTTACTGGAATCTTTGTGCATACGATTTCGTTATTCTGCACTTGCTGGAAATCAACATGAATTAAGTCACGCGTTACCGGATCTCGCTGGAGATCCTCAAGCAGTACAGACACCGAATCTTTCCCGTCAAGCTGTATATCGATAAAACCAGATGCACCTTGCTTCAACCACTTATGAAATTCTATCGTTGAAATATGAACCATCTTATTTTCTACATTCCTACCAAACACAATACCAGGCAGACGTCCTGATTTACGTAGATTACGAAGCCCTGATGTATTCAAATGTGTACGTTTCTCTGCTTGCATAAATGTTGTCATGCTTAACTCTCTCCTCTTTATTAAAAGATCTTTGCGCTTGTTCCTTAGTCGCTGAATCTTCCCCGATTGGGGATAAAGAGCGAAACATAGCATCACCACCTCCATGTTCTGCCGATTACGGCACAATACATTTAATGTAAAACCTCCGTAAATATACAGGAAGGCACCCCACTTCGGAAAGTGGAATGCCTATCTGTAAACCACACCATATCATAGAAACGTCACCTTGTCTAATCAAGAAACTGAACAATTACGGGCAAAGGTTCCGGCACCTTTGTACATTTAAGATGAATAAGAGTGTACGCTAGGTCTCTGTAAATAATTCATTTCACCGTTCGATATCCATTTGTTGACCTCGTGTTGAGTTCACGATATAAAAATACATCGCCGCAGCTTACAAGCTGCATGGCGATGTATTCATCGAATAATTACTGCTATTCTTCTAACCGTTCTTCTTCGTCCCCGATGGCGATTGGGTTGTTAGAGAAACTAATCCAATCGCTCCAGCTTCCTGCATACAAGCGCACTTTCGTGAAGCCTGCTTCCTGCAGCGCAATGACGTTTGGCGTAGCTGTGACGCCTGATCCGCAATACACGATCAGCTCGCCGTTCTTGTCCAGATCATAGAACCGATCGGTTTGAGCGGCGACGTCCTTCCAACCGCCGGATTCCGTTAGACCCTCTTTCCAGAAACGATTAATCGCGCCTGGGATGTGGCCTGCGACGCGGTCGATCGGCTCGACCTCTCCGCGGTAGCGTGGAGCTTCGCGCGAGTCGATAAGCGTTACTCCCTCGCTGCCAAGCAGCTCCTTAACCTCATCCATTTCAACTAGCATATTGTGCTGAACCGTTGCAAGGTATGTCGCAGGCTGTACCACTTTGTTCTCAGTTGATACAGGCAACCCTTCTGTGACCCATGCCGAGAAGCCTTTATCCAGCACATAGACCTGCTCATGTCCCATATACTTCAGCAGCCACCACAGCCGAGAAGCCATCGCTCCGCCTTGATCGTCATACGCGACCACAATCGAATCGTTGCTTATGCCCGTCCTGGCGAACGTCACTGTCATTGCAAAAATATCGGGAAGCGGATGGCGTCCGCCATATTCCTCGACCTCACCGGATAGATCCTTCTCCAGATCCATATAAACAGCCCCCGGAATATGGGACTCCTCGTACGCTCTGGGCCCCGCATCGGGATCGTCCAAACGAAAACGGCAATCCGCGATGACAAGTTTTGGCTCACCGATTTTCTCCTTTAGCCATTCCAACGACACGATGTTATTCATTTTGACTCGCCTCTTTCGTTCATTTATGTAATCCATTATGGAACCTTTAGCCTTAGATTGCTCTATTAGCCTTCATATCTATAGTATATGGTGTGATTCCAATCTTCAATGGAGCGCTTCTGCCAATTATATAACAAAGACCGGGAGTCTCTCTACTTAGGAGTCTCCCGGTCTGCTATTCCAAATTCTAGATTACATCGTGATAATCGTGATTGTTTTCATCGTACCGCAGCCGATCTTGCATAGATGCAGCCGACGGTTGTTATTATTTAATCATCTGAAATACTTGCTCGACATCTTTGTCTCCACGTCCAGAAAGGTTAATGATTAGGATCTGATCTTGATCCATCGTTGGCGCCAGCTTCTTGGCATAGGCAACCGCGTGCGCGCTCTCCAAGGCAGGGATAATTCCTTCCGTACGAGAAAGTTCTTGGAACGCTTCCAGCACTTCCTGATTGGTAACCGTCGCATATTCGGCGCGCCCTGTCACCTTCAAGTGGCTATGCTCTGGCCCGATACCCGGATAATCGAGCCCCGCGGCGATCGAATACGTCTTCCGCGGCTCTCCTTCTTCGTCCAGTAGTACCAAGCATTTGAAGCCGTGAATCATGCCCGGAACGCCTTCCGTTAAAGTCGGTGCTTGATCGGGTTCAACGCCGATTAAGCGAACGCTCGGCTCGTCGATGTAATGAGCGAACGCTCCAATCGCATTGCTGCCACCGCCCGCACAGGCTACTACCGCATCAGGCAAACGACCTTCCTTCTCCAAAATCTGCTGCTTCGACTCTTCACTGATGACCGCCTGAAAATGCTTAACCATCGTCGGAAACGGATGTGGACCAACCGCAGAACCGAGCAAATAAAATGTATTTTTATAATTACGAACCAGATCACCCAATGCTTCATCCACGGCGTCCTTCAGTCGACCCTGCCCCTTATCAACCGGCACAACAGTAGCACCCAGTAGTTCCATCCGGAACACGTTAAGCGCCTGGCGGCGCATATCTTCGGCTCCCATATAGATGACGCATTCCATATTAAACATAGCACAGGCCGTAGCAGTCGCAACTCCGTGCTGACCCGCACCAGTCTCGGCGATAATCCGCTTGGCGCCCATTCGCTTGGCTAGTAGGATCTGGCCAATAGCGTTATTGATCTTATGCGCACCAGTATGGTTCAGATCTTCGCGCTTTAAGTAGATCTTGGGTCCTCCCCACGATTTGGACAGCCTCTCCGCATACGTGAGCGGGCTCTTGCGGCCAACATATTCACGCAGATAATAGCTGAGCTCTTCCTGAAAGTCCGGATCTTCCCTGAACTTGTAAAATTGCTCGCTCAAATAGTTTAGCACTTCCTGCAATTCCGGTGGAACGAAGCTGCCTCCGAATTCCCCGAAGTACCCCTCTTGCTGCAACTGTTGGTCCATAAGTAAGCGCCTCCATAAATTAAAATGGTAATCTATCAAAACTATATTACCATAATTTTCTTTGATATTTTATATACGTGTATTGTCACACGATAGAATAATAACACTCTAGCTTGCAGTCATGCTCTGAAAATGACTCCCAATCGTAAACTTGTCCTTAACCTGTTACAGTCCTCTTCGCTAAAGCACGATACTGAGCTTATCCCTAATCAAAGCAACAAGCTTTTTCGCTTGTACGTCTGATAAAGCACCCGATGCGAGCTGACGAGCGGCGACGGGAACGTACCAAGGGAGTATTTCATCTTCTGTCACGCCAGACAGCTTGCAATATTCATCGACGAATATACGGTAAGCTGTCTGCCGCGAGAATTCAAAGAATGCGTTAACGTCAGGCGGCGTTTCTGGGGGCAGCACAGCATACAGGATCGTCACGCATACTTCCGCGATATCCGCCGCCGGGTTGCCAATCACGGCATGCATCCAATCAATCATAACTGGTATACCTTCTCGCAAAATGAGATTATTGACGTTCGTGTCGCCGTGGCATAGCATTCGTTTATTAGGCAACTGATCCACATAAGCATGGAGGGCAGTTATTTCGTCTTCCGTCAGCAAGGAGGGTCTACCGATGATTACCTTCAAATGCTCCTTTTGCTCATTAACGATCCCGCTGATGTCTCCTTTATGAATGTTATACAGGACGCGAGCAAATTTCCTTAAATCGCTGTCTACATCGTCAAAATCAATTTCATGAAAAGCATGCAGTTGTTCAAAAAAACGATTCACGAATGTCGATCCGACTACTTTCTCGAAGACGATACCAAGGCGGTTATCCCACACGACTTGCTCGAACGGGCGCGCTGCCGGTAGTCCGCTGGACCAAGCAGCAGAACTGTTCCGATATTCGAGCTGAACAGCTTCCAATGGCGTGCCAGCATGAAACAACTTTACTACTTTTCCCTCTTCGCCCCACTCATGCACCTCACAGCTGGAGCCAATGCCTATGCATTTGCCTAGCATAATAAAGCGTTACCCCCTTTATCCAATCTAATTTTGTAAAATAATTGAAATTAAACCTATTATTCGTTATAATACCACTCTTCCATTAACCTGAAAATATAAAAATAGAGACGATAGTATTCCATTCATTGCTGAGCATATTGACTACTTAAAAAGGGAATCTGCCTACCAAAATGCCATCGAGTTTTGCAGCTAGTTGAAAGCGAACAAATTTAGGAGGATAAATATGTAATCACCTGAAATAAAAAACTCAGTGGAAGGTTAGCAGAAAAATATGTACTATCTTCGTACTTAACACAAAGCTTAATCAAAGTATTTTCAGACACTTTCCGCCACTGGAATGCAATATATGATTTACATTTTGCAATACACAAATTACAATATTTTCTAACCAATAACTAGAGACGGTCCCTCGTATGCTTGTTAACAACGATCGTGGACTGAGGGCGCGCTTCAGACGGTTGCAGCGACTCGCCAGACAGAAGGGTTATCGAGAAAGGAGACTACTCCCCTTCGATTACGTTCGCTCTCAAATTTGCCGTAACTTACAAGGTTCCCGTTTAGGAAGTGTTTTATTTAAAGGAGGAGGAGAAGTAAGCTGCTGTCATGGATTATGCATTAGCCATTTATTTCGATTATATTGCTTCTCGAAGTGTCTGGTCTGAGTGGCAGCAATGGGTCACGCTCAAAGCTTGTCCAAACGCGTCCTCTGCTGGATCGCGGTCAGCTTTGCTTTTTAGAGTACGGTGATAACGATAAGTGCAGTATATGGTTTTGCTTATATGAAGTGATTTTAAACCTATTAGGTGACAGGTCAGCACAAATATTATCCAAAACTAATCGAATTTCTACCGAGGGGAGATCAAATTCCTATGAATATAGCCGCCAAGCTGATGCAAAAGTTCAAAGACCGCGATACCCAGCATAAACTGCAAGTCTATCAGGACAAAGTGGAGCTCATTAGGAAACGGAATTTGGAAGCATGGGACGATGGGCAACTTCAAGCGGAATCCCTCCGGCTAAGAGAGAAAGCAAAATCGGGTACGCCTTTGGATGAGCTGCTTATCGATGCTTATGCGTTAGTCTGTGAGACAGCGAAAAGAACACTCGGATTACAGCCTTACGATGTTCAGATCATCGCTGCCATCGCTCTTCACGAGAGATTTTTGATCGAGCAGCATACCGGTGAAGGAAAAACACTCTCTGCTGTTATGCCTGCTTATCTAAATGCGCTGACAGGCGAAGGCGTTCATGTGCTGACTTTTAACGATTATTTGGCAAATCGAGATGCGGAGTGGATGGGCCCAATCTATCGTTTCCTAGGGTTAACTATAAACTCGGTTCAAGCGGGCATGAACCTGTCCGAGAAACGCGAAGCGTACGCCGCGGATATAACCTATGTTACAGCCAAGGAGGCGGGATTCGATTATTTGCGAGACACGATCGCACTGGGCGAAGCCGATACCGTACATCGTCCTTTCCACTACGTCATCGTCGACGAAGCGGATTCACTGCTTCTCGACGAAGCGCGGGTGCCGCTAGTCATCGCCGGCGAGTCGGGCTCTTCCAGCAACGACGGCATTCGTTTCGCAGAAGTGGCTCGGCATCTCGAGCAAGTAGAGCATTTCGACTTCGACGAGTTTGAGCGGAACGTATATTTAAATGAAGCAGGCTCTGCGAAAGTTGAGTCGCTGCTCGGATGCGGCAATTTGTACGATAGCCATAATAGTCTTTTGTTAACGTCATTAAATTGCGCGCTGCATGTGGAATTGTTATTGAAAAAAGACGTTGATTATATCGTCCGGAGCGGTAAAATCGAGCTGATCGACGAATATACCGGCCGCGTGGCGGAGAACAGGCATTTGCCGGACGGGCTGCAAGCTGCACTTGCGGCCAAAGAAGGGCTCCAGTCGATATCCGGCGGGGAAATTCTCGGGACAATCACCCTTCAACACTTCCTTAGCCTATATCCGAAGATTTGTGGAATGACGGCTACCGCTTACGCTTCCGCAATGGAATTCGAAGATATTTATGCGCTGCAAGTCGTACAAATTATGCCGAACCGGCCAAACATACGGATTGACCATCCCTACCGGATTTATACTCATAAAGAAGCCAAACTCAAGGCACTTGTAAAAGAAATCATATCCGTCCATGCGACGGGTCGTCCGATTCTCATTGGTACATCAAGCGTCGAAGAATCTGACATGCTGGCGGAGGCGCTAGCGGTTGCCGATGTACCTTGCCATGTTCTGAATGCAAAAAACGACGCAAAAGAAGCTGAGATCATAGCCAAAGCAGGAGAAATCGGGGCCGTGACGGTGTCTACGAATATGGCAGGCCGTGGCGTCGACATTCGGCTCGGCGGCGGCAACCCCTCGCAAGCAGAAGCTGTCGCCAAGCTTGGTGGGCTGTATGTAATTGGCACACATGTAAACGAAAGCGTTCGGATCGACGACCAAATGCGCGGGCGTTCTGGCCGCCAAGGCGACCCGGGAGCTTCCGTAATTTTCGTAAGCTTGGAGGACGAGTTGTTGCTTCAGTTCGGCATCGATAAAGCGTTTCGCAATCTGAGGCAGGATGAGGCTCTCGAAAAGCCGGGGCTCCGCAGCAAAATCGCGCATATTCAGCGCGTTGCAATGGGGCAAAACTTTCATATCCGCCAGGAACTGAACTGTTATTCGGATATGGTGGAGGATCAGAGGCGAATTCTATACGAGGAGAGGCTCGGAATTTTGAAAGGCGAGAAGCCGATGAGCCCTTCGGAGCAGCGGGTACGACTTTTTTATATCGACGAGATCTGGGCTGACCATCTGGCATACGTTTCTTACATTCGCGAAGGCATCCACTTGGAGAGCCTTGCCAGCCGCAATCCGATCGACGAATTTCATGTGCAAATCGCCCAAGCCTACGAGCAAATTCCGGCTAAAATAAATAGTGAGTCGGAGAATATGCTTGTAAGGCTCGAAGGTTCGAATGATCCGGCGAAGTGGGAAATGTTTGGTCTGAAGAGCCCTACTTCCACTCGGACTTATATTATCAACGATCAATACATCCAGAACAAGCGCAGCTCTTGGACCCCCATGACGATAATGGCTTATTATATTCGCAAGATTTTGCAGCCGGTATTCGGGTGGTCAAAAATTTGATATAGCGTAGCTTTTTTAAGGATAATTGCGTTGCCGCCCACTCGTGATTAAAACACTTGCTTAATTTTAATGTTGAACGTAAAAGCCCAAAGAGGGCCGCAACAGGTCACCAACCAGTAACCTGTCAAAGCCCTCATCCTGCTTAATGATTAAGCAATTATTTTGTTATTTTAACGGACTCTTATTTACGGAATCGACGAGACGATGACTAGGCTCACGTTAGCTCCGCCCATGCCGCCGCTCACCCGAATAACGTTGCTGTTGCCTGTATTCAAATCGATGATGCGACTGGCCCGACCGGTGTAGGCACTCCAGCCTCCCGTGCCAGGCAAAGTAAGCGAATAGCCGTTCCCCGACGGGTCGCCGCTGGCGTTCACTTTAAAGGTTGTTTGGGCATCCGCTGAAGCATAAACCACGGTCAAAAGCTTCTGGCCGCCCATACCACCGCCAACCCCAGTCAGCTCGAAGTAGGAGCCCGGGATATGCATATTTTCAATGTTTCCACCCGACTTCGTCGCCCCTCCCCCGACTGACACGTTAGCTCCGCTCATCGGATATTCCGCTTCTTGTGTCGTTTGCGGGATCAAGGATACGATGACGCGCGATACGTTGACTCCTCCCATACCGCCGCTTAGCCGGATTTGATTGTTCGTGCCCGAATTCAAATCAATTAGACGGTTCGTTCGACCGGTATAATTTCCCCACCCTCCCGTGCCAGGCAGGGAAAGAAAATAACCGTCTCCGGCCGTGTCGCCGCTTGCATCTACCTTAAAGGCTGATCCGCTGTCCCCGGAAGAATAGAGCACGGTAAGAAGCGCTTTTCCGCCTGCGCCGCCGTTGATTCCATTCAACTGAATGTAGGAGCCTTGTGTATGCATATTTTCAACATTTGCACCGGATCGGGTCGCCCCTCCTCCTATAGATACGTTGCTCATATTCATGGCATACTCCGTTTTCTGTGTATATGCGTCAAAGCTTTCGTTAATCAAATCGTAGTACTTGACCTCTGTAGCGGTTGAGCGCGGTCCAACAGCCGGTACTCCTTCGGACGTCTGTATGACCTTTTGGATTGTCCCGTCAGAATTGAAATACAACCGATCTACGGCGACGGAACGCAGCGTACCGTTCGAGGAGATTTTCGCATTATGATAAAACATATACCAATTCCCTTTGTATTCCACAACAGATCCATGCGAAGTTTCACTTCCGAATACCGGATCCAGTATGACGCCGCGGTTGGTCCATGGTCCAAGAGGATTGCTGCTGGTTGCATACCGCATCCGGTTCGCGCCAGGATTATTGTCGGAGTACATTAAATAATAAACGCTTCCACGCTTAAACACCCAAGTAGCCTCGTGGAAATCCTCCAGCTCGGTGAACTGCTTAACGGGACCATCTATCGACACCATGTCGGCACCAAGCTTCATCCCGTAGCTGGTACCTCCTCCTCCGGCATACAGGTAATAGGTTCCGTTGTCGTCGCGGAATACGTTAGGATCAATCAAATTGCTGTCAGGAAGCCCCTGTATATACCCTTGAACCTCGAAGTCCTCGGCAGGCTTGTCGCTTGTTGCCACGCCGATCTTCCAAGAACTATTCCAATTCGTGTCGCTAGGATGTGGAAAATAGAAGTAGTAGGTTCCGTTCTTGTATGCGGCATCCGGAGCCCACATAAAGCCCCCTTCCGGCCGTCCCCACGGCACATCGTCCGCGCTCAGGATCTCTCCTTCGTCCACCCAGTCGACCATATTGTCCGACGAGAAGACGTGATATTTATCCATCAAATCGCTGCCTCTGGATGGAAAGATATCGTGTGACGCGTACACGTAGATACGTCCGTCATTCCACACTCGAGCAGAAGGGTCGGCGGTGAAAATACTAGTAAAAATGGGATTTCCAGAACTGATAATTGGATCCGCGGCTAATGTAGAGGAATTGAATCCGATAAGGACGGACAGAAGCATCGCTGCTGACAAAAACAAACTTAAAAACCTTTTACGCATAATTATTACCTCCCATTTCTTAGGTTCGGCTTATACCATTAGCTTGCTTGGCAACCAGACAGCGAAGAGGATTCCAACATCACCCCTAAGTATTCATAATGGAAGATCTGTAAATATAAGGACTACTATTAGCTTACCGTATGAGTAACCTAGTATGTAGTGAGACATTTTTAAACTTTCCCAGTCATTCTTAGCCTTTTGGAACCGTTTACATGAAAATTGAAAAGTGCTGCAGCCCCCAAATAGCTTCTTCGCTTAGGCAACCGTAAAACACATCATCAGTTTGAATTTCTTTTAACTACTCCTTCTCTCAGATGAACCGAACTCATTCACTATCGACTCGTACTGTGTTTATAAACTACCAATAAATCATCAAATCCCCTTCAATTCCTTTGAAGGGGATTTCCGTTTGATTGCATATCAAATCGCCTAGAATAAACAGATTTTTTAAAATTCTAGTTGCTCATTACTCAGCATTGCATCCCGGAAGCAAAAATCAATAAGCCTGCGAGCTGCCTATATCAGAAAAGCTCTAAATTTTTCTTATTTGAGCTGCCAGCCTGCAGCTTCCTGCTGCAGGCTCCATAAGCTAGCATAACGTCCAGCCTGGGCGCATAACTCGTCATGCGTGCCTTCTTCTACAAGCCTACCCTGCTCGAGAAACAGAATTTTGTCCGCATGCTGAACGGTCATCAGACGGTGGGCGATCATAATGACCGTCTTGCTTGCGACCAACTCATTGATGGCCTGCTGAACCTCAGCTTCATTTTCTGGATCAAGCGAAGCCGTAGCTTCGTCCAGCAGAACAATTGATGCATTCTTAAGCAGTGCGCGAGCAATAGAGATACGCTGCTTCTCGCCGCCGGACAATGTGGAGCCGCCCTCGCCAACCGGGGTGTCATACCCTTGCGGCAGCCTTGAAATAAACTCATGGCAGCAGGCACGTCTAGCCGCTGCTTCAATTTCTGCTTGCGTTGCATCCAGCTTGCCGATGCGAATATTGTTTCCAATGGTATCTTGGAAGAGGTATACATCCTGAAAGACCATCGATATATGCGATAACAACTGCTCAGCATCGGACTGTTCGAGCGTCTGTTCCCCAATGCGGATAGCACCTTGCTGAACGTCCCAGAAACGAGCGATTAAGCGCAAAACTGTGCTTTTCCCACTGCCCGACGGTCCTACTAAGGCTGTAATGCTTTGCGGCGCAATCGTAAACGACAGCTCCTTCAGAACAGGTGCTTCTGGCCGATAACCGAAGGTAACTCGGTCGAATACAATCGCACCATTCTCGTCAATACCTCCCGTTCCCGGCATCGGCTGCTCCTGCCGAATATCCATAATGCGCTGGGCACTGTAAGCGGAATAGCGAATCTCCCCATAGTTCATCAATACGGCGGTCAGCGGGTCGAAGATGCGGGTGCCTACAAGTAAAAACAGCAGAAAGACGGTCAAAGAAAGCGTCCCTCCGGCAAGCCAAGCACTCCCTGCTGCAATCATGATCGTCATGCCCGAGCGGGTCAGCAGTGTCGCTCCCAAAATGAGCGGGCCCATTAACCCTTCAAGCCGAATCGAAGCCCGCTTCAGCTGGTCAAAGGCGAGACGCAAACGTTCGAATCGCTTGCCCCCCATGTTATGGGCTTTGATTTCTTGAATGCCGCTCAAATATTCCTGCAGTCGGTTGGCCGCTTCATTTTTAGCCCGGATGTGCCCTTCGCTCAAGCGCACCTGCAGCGCGTCCGTCAGCCAAAGCAGCAGCAATCCTGCTGGCACTGCCACGAACATTGCCAGTGCCATCCGCCAATCCAACAGCAGCAAGCCGCCAAATGCCAGCAATGGCAGCATCACTGCACTGATTAACTGGGGTACATTATGCGATATCGTATGCTCGACTTGAGCGTAATCGCTTAAAAGCAGGTTAGTCATATCCGCCGGATCGCGCTTACCGAAATAACCTAACGGGAGACGACGCAAATGTTCAGCCAGACTCATCCGACCCGCAGCAGCCAGGCTGTACGCCGCTCTATAAGCTTTGTTGTACAGCAAAGAATATGCAGCATAGGAGACAGGCAGCCAAACAATCAGTACAGCCGCCACCATCCAGAGCCGCCAGGTATTCCACGCAGTACCCGGCTCCGTATAGAAGGTATACATCGTATGAAATAGATCTGCCAGCAGGGCAGCGGGGACAATCTTGACCACGCCATCCAACATAGCGGCAAGTGTCGAAGGGATAAGGGGACGAGGATTTCCGCCTGACAGATTCATCAGATATTGCTTCACGGCTTCCCCCTCCTTCCATTAGAAGCATAAGGTACTTTCGCAATAGTATCTTCGGGAGATGCAGGAGCAACTCCAGCTATCTCAGCTATTACTGTTGTTCCGACAGCTTCTGCAGTTGCTGAGTCCCTAGCTGTGGCCCGTCCCGCCCCTAGCTTCCAAGAAGCAGCATTAATATGAGATTTCCACATTTGCTCATATAGTCCCTGTAATGCCCGAAGCTCGTCATGAGTCCCACGCTCTACAATTTCTCCTTGTCGAATAACCAGAATCTGTTCTGCCGCCCGTATGGAAGATAACCGATGAGCAATAATAAGCACTGTTTTCCCTTGCACCAGCTTAGCCAAAGCCTGTTGAATTAGGTACTCATTTTCGGCATCCGCATAGGCAGTTGCCTCATCCAGTACTAAAATCGGAGCATCCTTGAGCAGTGCCCGAGCAATAGAGACCCGCTGGGCTTCGCCCCCTGATAGATAAGTGCCTCCTTCCCCAATCTTGGTGTCATAGCCTTGCGGAAGCTGCTCAATAAATTCATGACAGCGAGCCATGGTCGCGGCTTTTGTAACAGCTTCCTTGGATGCCGTCATATTGCCCATTCGGATATTGGCTTCGATTGTATCGTAGAAGAGATGCACATCCTGAAAAACAAACGATACGAGGTCCATCAGCTTCTCCGTTCCGATCTCTTGAATCGGAACGCCGCCTATCGTAATACGACCTTCGTTGATCTCCCAAAAACGCAGCAGCAATTGGGCAATTGTAGATTTGCCTCCGCCCGAAGGACCAACGAATGCAGTCATTTCGCCAGCCTTGGCCACAAAACCAATATCCTTGAGAACAGGCTTATAATGTTTGCTGTCGCTCCGCTCATAGGCGAAAGAAAGCTGCTCAAACGCAATATCATAAAAAGATGGGTCTCTCGGAACAGCAGGCTCTTCGACAATCCCTTCCTCAAGCACAGTTTCAATCCGCTTGTAGCCCTCCACAATTTCCCGCAAGCCACTCCCAGCTTGCATCAGCTTCAGCAGCGGCACTGCCATTCCTGGAGTAATAAGCAGAAACAGTACAAAGGTAACTGTAAAAGCCAGATTGCCAGGTGTATTGGAAGCAAGCACTAGTCCTGCTGGAATGATGAATGTGAACAGCGAGCTAACCACCAGAAAAAACAGACCGTACGGCCTTCTGTAAAGGTCCGTTATCCGAAGCGATATATCCCGATAGCGCTCGACTGCATACCTGAAGCTTAGAAAGCTGTCCGCTTTAATGCCGAACACTTTGACAGCAGGCATGCCGCGCACATACTCAACACCAGATGCATTCATTTCCTCCACCGCATATTGAAAATCACGGTATGTGTTCCGCCCGCTTTCGCTTGCAAACATTCGGGTTTGCAGCCAGTAGCCGAAGCTGATCGGAACGAGCAGTACCAATGCCATCCTCCAATCCAGCCAGAACAAATAACTAATTAACAGCAAAGGAATCATGATGGCGCTGACCGTATCCGGAAGCTGATGCGCAATAAATTTTTCGATTTTCTCGACACTGACCTCGATGATTTTTTTCAATTCTCCGGTCGCAGTTCTTGTATGATAGCCCATGGGAACTTTGGCCACATGATCAGCAAGACGAACTCTTAATCGATATAAAATATCGAAGGCCGCAATATGCGAGCACATACCGCCAATATACAGCGTGACGAGAGCTCCGATTAACGCCGCCAATGCAGCAAGACCCCAATACATAATGAGACTCTTGTCTATACCTGCCTGATCGTTGGCATGGAGAAAAAGCTCCTGTACAATTTGATATACCGCAACAAAAGGGGCCACCTGCAGCAAGCTGGAGATTGTCGAGAAAATGACGGCCACGGACAGAAGTCCTTTTTTCTCTGCGGTAACTTGTAGCAATCCCGATAATTCAGATTTCAAATCCATGGCAATAACTCCTTTACGTTAGGATTGAACAGCCTGTCCGGGTTCATTATTCCCCGCTGACTTGACCAAGATGAGAACGAATCAGCCTACTTCTTGTGCTTCTCCAGAATAAGTGACCCAATCATGTCGAGTAGATGCATCCTGCCCATTGCGGTATAGGAATAATTGTAGTTATCGATGTTTGTAATCCGATATACATTGTTCTGCTGAACGGCCTTTAGATTGCTCCATACTTTACTATCACTCATTTTGTTCTCGCTGTTCTCCATGAGCAGCAAATGATCTGGGTTAATAGCAGTGAGTCCTTCCAAACTCATCTCCCGGCCTCCCCAATGTTCAGGATCAGGAATGCCCTCTGTACGTTTGAAGCCGAAGTCTTTATAGATCAACTCCGCGCTGCCTGTAGATGAATAAGCCACCAGATTTTTCGGATAAGTTTCAATCATAGCAAAGCTTTCATCCTGTATAATCGGCGATAGCTTCTCCTTCCAATCCACAACCTTCTGCTCATATTCCTCAAGCCATTTATCCATTACATCCTTTTTGTCAAACAGATCGGCCAGAAAGGCAAATCGTTCCCTCCAGGCATAATAAGGATGTGGAACAACTACCGTTGGTGCAATTTGCGACAACTGTTCATACAAGTCTTCATTGAACAACGTCCCTAATATGATCAAGTCCGGCTCGGCAGCTGTGACAAGCTCTATATTAATTGGCTCAGCATACCAGCCCAAATTGATCGTATCGGGGTCCAACTTGTCCTTAATTGTAGGCGTGAATACTCCCCGGGTTCCATAATCCGCATTGGCTGATGCAATCGGCTTAATCCCCAGAAGCAGCAATTCTTCCGTTGATCCCGATAAATCTGCAATCCGCTTTGGATGAAGCGGCAATTTGATTTTGTCTCCTTTAGCATTCTCAATCATTTTGAACGTCGCCTGACCGTTCTCCCCCTTTTCCCCTGTTGTCTTCGCACTACTGCAAGCTGACAGTACGAACACCATGCATGCTATGGCCAAAATTAAAACCTTCTTCATCTCGTAATCCACCCTTTCCAGTATTGAGTACGCTCTAGCTTAGTTGCCAACTGAATGAATTCCGTCCCTGTACGAAGTATTCATTTCTCATCCATACCTTAAATTAATAACGATTATCATTATCAATTAAGTCGAAAAAAAAAGAGCTTCAATTCACGCTAGGATGTCATTCAGCCGATATGCCCTACTATCTCATACCAGCCCTGCCAGCTGCTACCCAAATCGGGAGGGGAAAGGACAAATCCGGATTATTGTAAAGGAAGTACACGCTCCCCGCTCAGCTTCCGATGATGAGGGAAATATTCAGAAGGTTTCATCCCATATTTGCGCTTAAACTGTTCAGAGAAATGACCTACCTTGCTAAAGCCCACAGCATAAGCAGCCTCCGTTATATTTACAACTCCCTCTTCCAGCATGTAATAGGCTGCCGTCAGCCTGCAATCAATCACATAGGCATGAACCGGGAAACCGAACAGCTCCTTAAAACCTTTTTTTAGCTTGTATTCGTTCAAGCATACTTGCTTGGATAATTCGCCTAGCCCTGGAGGCGTCAGCAGATTGGCATCCAAAATTTCTTTGGCCAGGTGAAGAGCAGCAAGATCGGTTCTGGACAAATCCGGCATAGTTAGCGGCTTCTGAAGCAGCGATTCACTAACGTATAGCGCAATAAGCTCCAATACCTTGGCACTCAAATAAATCTGCTTCACATCGCCCGTGTACCGGCAGTGTAAAATCTCGTGCGTAATTTGCTTCATGCCTGGCGTCATCTTACTGCTAAATATTTGTCCCTTTTTCTCAAAAAAAGCATGCATTACCCTATCAATGGGAAGCTGCTGCAACGATTGGCTGGCCATTTTCCGGTTCAGCTTTAAGGTTAAGCCCTGAAAATGCCGGTGGACATCGTACTCGCAGCAATGGCTGTCCTCTGTGTTGAAGAAGGCCGATACCTCGCCAGAAGCAAGTCCAAACTCCTTTTTGTTGCCCTCGACATTCCACCAGATCGGATCACCCAGACAAAAACCAATAACGGCAGAGTCCTCCGCTTCTTTGCTGCTCATCACCATATGTTTGTGAAAACGCACATCACAAAGCACCAACTCGACAGCAGCAAGTGGCCGCATACGCTGCCAAGAGCCATTTCCAATCTCGAATGGAACTTTCACTTGATGCTCCAGAGCATCTGCACTGTACATGCGATTCAAATGAGCGGTCAATTCACAGCTTCTATTTCGTTTATTTTCAATTTCACACCCGTGTCGTTGGATGTCCTCCATTCTGGTTTACCTCCTCCGATACTTTTTTCCTATTATATTAGTTTGGTTCGAGAAGTTAAACAGGAAAAGCGTTAGGAACCGGATTACTAGAATTAGTACTCCAATCACTCCAGCTGTCTGAATATGTTATAACGTCTGATTACCATGATTCCTATGTTACACTAGAGTTATAGAGGGGGAGTCATAATTGCAAAAACAAAAAATCGTGATTATTGGCGCAGGGATTGTCGGGGCGTCCTTGGCCTATCATTTGGCTAAACGAAATCAAGATGTAACCGTAATAGAACGACACCCCGCTGCGGCGCGTGAAGTTACGGAAAAATCTTTTGCCTGGATACATACGACTCATAGAGTGGCTCCAGAATACTGGCATTTGTATGATGCAGCTCTAGAAGAATATCATACGCTTCAGCAAGAGCTGCCCGAACTGAAGATTCATTGGAATGGAGCGCTGACTTGGGGAACCCCGCCACTCAGGGAGCAACTCCACTTTCAAAAATTAAACCGAGAGCAGCTTGAGGCATTGGAGCCGAATCTAAAGGAATATCCGAATGAAGCGATCTTTGTTAGCGAAGAAGGTGCGGTGGACCCTATAGGGGTAACGGAGCTGTTGCTCAGCAAAGCACGGGAGTACGGAGCAAAGATTAAGTTCGGCACCAACGTTACACAGCTGCAGCAAGAAGATTCCCGCTTAGTCGGCGTCCATACGTCCAATGGTTTTCTGGAGTCAGATGTCGTAGTATTGGCCGCAGGAACAGGTATACCCAAACTTTGCGACCCCTTAGGTTGTCACGTGCCGGTAACGCCGTCGCCTTCCATTCTAATTCAGATGAAAACTACGAATAAACTGATACGCACATTAATCTCAAATGCGCAATTTGAAGCACGCCAACTGACAGATCATATACTGCTGGCTGCGGAAGATTATATCGACGAGTCAGAGGAAAATGGACCAGAGGCGGTCGGTAAGCGAGCGTTCAACACGTTGAGGCACAGTCTGAAGGACGGAAATCAACTGGAACTGGAAAGCATAAAGGTCGGGATGAGACCTATGCCTGAAGACGGCTATCCGATCGTGGGCTTCCACGACCACATAAACGGACTTTATCTGACAGTGATGCATTCTGCGATTACGCTGGCGCCGCTGATTGCGCATCTGGCTGCAAGTGAAATAATCTATCGGGAATCAAGAAGCGAATTAGACCCTTGTCGACTCTCCCGATTTTCAGACCACTCGAATGATGTTCCCGATGCTTCTCGCGCGTGAGCTGGGTGCTAGAATGTAGTATACAGAGCTTTCCAAAATCAACGTTACTGTATTGTAAGAGTACAACGCAAAAGAGTACGTCGCCACATGAGCGATGTAATAGAAAAAAATCCGATAGAAATAGACATACAATTCAAAATTCTAAATATAGTTACTTCTGTTCATTGATGATATATTCATTGCGAGAGCTCTCTGCAAAGGTACATACCCCTTTCGGCCGGAACGGGTAAGACGAACCTTACTAGGAGGAATGAATAATGAAGAAGATATTTTCGCTTGTCATGGTCATCGGTTTGCTGCTCGGGATGGCTTCCCAAGCGAGCGCGGCCAATGGGGTCTTTGTGTTTAACCCGTATCCGAATAGCTACGGCGCGGTTCCGGATTATATCGGTATTACGAAGCCAACCGGAGGTTACCAGTACGAGTTCCGCATCCAGGAAATAAACAACGGATCAAGGACCTACTATTCGGGTTTGCTCAACGTGCCGACCAGCGGATACGACATTCATCATACGTTAACAAATAGTACAAAGCTCGTGCTGGCAGGCGGAACTTACAATATTGATGCATCGGTTTATGACCGTTGGGGGACTCTCATCGGCAGGGATATAGTCAAGGTTAATTTTCTATAATTACGTAAGGGATGAAATCCCTCCGCAATCGCGATTTCTCGCAGGCTGGCCCTTATTCGTTCGGGGCCAGTCTTTTCCCTTACCTCACTTCTCTGCTCCCCTGTCATTCCTGCATGACAATTACCATGTTCGAAACCCATGCAATCCCGGCGGGGCGTCGTGTCTATAATTAAAAATCAAAAAGCCCCTGAAACTTAAAGTTTCAGAGGCATTAAATCTTTACTATTACATAAGTCGCAAGGGTTATGTCGTAAAACTAGGTCCGTATGCCTCAAACTCATAAATCCTTGCTGCAAGGTTGGTGGTTTGCGTAGGCGCCGTAACGTTCAACTTAATGTATCGAGCCGGTACAGTAGTAATTGTGTCTACCGTAATGCCACTTAAGTTATTGGTTACGTTTACCACCTTATTCCACTTCAGACCATCCGTGCTAATTTGGATATCATAAGCCTTCGTATTATAAGAGGCCGACTCTCCGCCTTCCGATGCGTGCTTGATGACAAATTGGTTCACTTGCTTCACGGAGCCGAGATCGATCTGCAGCCAACGGCTACTGGATTTGGAGCACCATTTGCTGTCATTGACAACTACGCCGTCCACGGCTTTGGCCGCGGTTTGCGAAATATTGCATGTACTGTCAACCGTCGCGGGTTTATTTAATGCTAAATTTGGAGGTCCGTATACCTCGAACTCATAGATTCTTGCTGCAAGGTTGGTGGTTTGCGTAGGCGCCGTAACGTTCAACTTGATATACCTTGCTGATAATGCAGTGATATTGTCTACCGTCGCACTATTTTTATTATTGGTTACGTTGACTGCCGTTTTCCAGTTGGTACCATCGGTACTGACCTGGATATTATATGCCTTCGTGTTATAGGAGGTTGGCTCTCCGCCTTCCGATGCATGCT
>NZ_MRTD01000008.1 GCF_001956295.1 Paenibacillus sp. FSL A5-0031 | reverse complement strand
GTACAGGAATAGCTCTCCTGTACTGCTACCAATACTCCCGTTCAAAGCGAGCTATTCCTCAGCGAGCTTGATGCTTATGGGACAGCCCCTTTTTGGTTCCACTTTTAACAAAAGCCACGTACATTTTAAATCTAATCCTCGTTTTCGTCCTCCGCTAGCTGCGATTTGGCTGGCAGTTTATTGTAATCGCGGATAAGTGAGAAGTAGTGGTCAGCCCGTACAGCTTGATATTCCGGTCCGAGCGATTCTGTTATCGCCACAACATCAGAAGGTGTCATGCTCCATGCGAGCAGCCCGAGTGATACGAACAATGGTGATTTGCCATCCCATTTTGCTTTGGCTGCTGCCAAAATGTTTTTCCCGTCTTGTACGGTACTTATGCCTTGAATCGTGGATACGGGCAGTGTACCGTTTATAATTTCGACGCCATAATGATCTTCCCAGCTTAGGAATAGTCCTTTTGCCTTGTAAAACTTCTCGTAGGCAGCTGCCTTTGATGCGCTGAGCGGAACATTCTCGCTGTTCACACGATTCAGCACATACGGAACGGTCATTCCTGTTTGCTTCATATACGTATAAGACTGCTTAAGGAAATCAGAGAATGTGGCTTCCGGCCATGCTTCCGGATAGAAGTAGCCTGATCCAGAAGGGCCAGCAATGATGAGGTCATTTTCCGTCGCTGTCTTTTGGAAATAGTTCAGAATAGCGGGTGCGCCGTCATAAAGAAGCGGGCTTGATGTCCAGTTGATCGGTACTTTTCCGCGAGCAGGATCATCCCATAGGATACGCATTCTATGCTGATTGTATTGGAAGTTGTCGCCTTCGCTGAAGGTGTATGTGACGTAAATTTTATTTGCAAGCTTAGGCGCCTTAGGTGTTTTGGCTTTGACTGCCTTTGCCTTTGTACCCGAGAAAACCGTTAAGTTGCTGAACCAGTCGGCCGCAAGCACGTAGACACTATAATTGGATGTAATTTCTACGGAGCTGAATTCGCCTTCAACGTCATTATTGAACCAGCCTAAGTAAGGGGTGCCTGGCTTGACGCCTGATAAGATTTTTTCGAAAAGCGCTTTCTGTTCCGGCACGTTGGAATCAAGCCAGAATACCATCGCTTTGTTCGCAACTGCATAATCACGGAGGTAGCCGTAAGGCTCCTTCTGGTCTGAGGTTGGCGGCTGGATATTGCCTGCCGATACCTTAAATTGATTCCACATAAGAACGGAGGCAGTTAACTGCTTTGTACCTGCAGGCGGCGTAAACTTATAGACGAAGTATCGGCCATTGTCTGCAAATCGGTGTCCGCCTTGGCCTGTTGATACTTGAGAGCTTTGGCGGTCGTACAGAAACGCTTCTTCCTCAGGCGTACCTGGAATGAACTGCGCGATTGTTTGCCCGTCTGCCTTCACGGTTACTTCATGAACGGCGGATCCCCAGCCATCCTGAGGGAAAGCGTCCTCGAAGCGAAGAAATACGGACTCTTTGCCCAAATTGCTCGTCAAATCCAGCTCATACGTATTTTTATTTTTGCCATCGCGCTCCTGCGTGATGTCTTCTGCAATGGTCTTGAACGATTCAGGGAGTCCGGGAGGTATTCTAACGGATGTGTCAGGGCTTAATCCGACTAACATCCGATGTGTCGATTTGGCCCATAGATTCTCATATTGCCATGTGTAAGCATCCAAACGGTCTTTGAATTTGCCTTGTAAATCATCGAGCACTTTTAGGTTGAAAGGTGCTGCTTTCAACTGCGCGGCGAGAGCAGGGCTAGCGACAACGGCATCCTTTAACCCAGCAAGAGTAGTCGCTACATTGACGGTATCAGCAACCTTCGGATCGTAAACAATGATGCCTTTTACTTCTTTTTTATATTTTTTGACGATATCCCAGTAATCTGCATGTACATTGTAGGGAACCTTCAAATCTTTTAGCCAGGTCAGTTTGCCTTCTTCTTGGTTTTCCAGCAGATAGATTCGAGGCTCCTCACGGTTAACGATACCCTGCAGCGTTGCAAGCAGAAGCTTGATGTCCCCTGGCGCATCATAAATATCAGCTACATCTAGTTTTTTTGGGGTTGCAAAGGATGGAAGCGCTTGCTTATTTGGCCAGCTAATGGAGCTTTTGCCGGATTTGGATTCCGCAGTTGCTGCAGCTGGTGCTGAAGCGCCAAGCGTTAAAGACAGCGTACATACGATAGCCAGACATGTGACAGTAAGTTTTCGAATCACGATCTTACACCTCGTCTCATCTGATTGGGTAATACCATCGTCATAGCGCCTTTTCCATTCCCTCCTTCTTAGGCGGCTTCGCTAATGTGCATACGGCAGTACCTAAACTATATATTAAATATATTTATGTTTAATACAATCGTTTCGACAAAGGTTCCAACAGAAGACAACTCGAGACCTAAAGGATTATAGCGCAAAAGAGATAGACAATAGTCCCTTTTACATAGTCGAATCATAAGAAATGCATACAATAATTTTATATATTAAATATATATAATTGGCGGAAAATAGGCATGCAGCATATACTTCACATAGCGATCCCTTTATATCCAAAGGAATCGTATTGCAGGTATTTCATTCGAATAGGTATAATATAAATTATGGAAATCTGATATTTAATTTTTAGAAAGCGGTGTTGAAATGGATCGTTCATTTTATGTGTTTGTCATTGCCATTGCTGCCCTCGTGCTGTGGAGACGAACAAGGAGCTTTTACCGCCCCATAAGAGGAGACGGCAAAAGGCTGTTGTACCCGATTCTATTTATGCTGCCGGGCCTGCTGTTGATATTTAATTCCAACGTCCATGCGCCGTTTTACGAATTTTTGATTGCTGCGGCTATCGGTATTATCCTCTCGATTCCTCTAATATGGACCACAAACTATGAAATTCGTGATGATCATCTTATATACGCCAAGAAGAACTGGGGATTCATCGTCGCTTTTCTTGTTGTCATTGCTATTCGTTTCGAGCTTCACCATTACATGTCCACAATTGAACCTCAAACGCTGGCTGCTTTGTTTATGATTTTAGCGTTCTTCTACGTCATCCCATGGCGAGTCGTTTCTTATATTAAATTTCGGAGATTAGTACAGCTTCAAACGGTACGAAAAGTATAATCGTTATTCTGCCACTCAAGGAGCCCTTTTAAAGGAGCTCCTTTTTTTCTGTTTTCACGACACCTCATTAAAATACTATTTTTCTGAAATTTATACCATATTTTGTGGAATTGGCATTTTATAATCAACGTATTGGGATGGAACAATGAAGATGAGGGGGAATTTGAAAAAGAGGCATGACCATGCTGGAAGTAATGGTGTAGTCGCAGCTTCTATCTTTTTTGAATAAATGTAAGCGCTTGCTGTAATGTACATTTTTCGAAAAGGGGTATGGATATGACATCAAAAGGAATGCGTCTCTTTATTTGGGGATTTGCGCTCTTGTGGGTCGCAGTCATGATCGTTTTTAGTTTTGCTGATTTGAGCTTGTCCAAAGCGATATATAACGAGGAACACTCCTTGTTTGGACAGTTTTTTGAAAACTTCGGCGAGCATCCGGCATTTATTGTCCTATTTATCGCGGGCAGCATTCTCTTTAGTACGGCTAGGCATGAGAAAACAGACAAAAAAATCTTCATTCGTTTTGTGAGCGGTTTGTTTGTCATCTTAGGCGGTTTTGCTTCCACTTCGATTGCGTTGTCACGAGGCTTTGAGCTGAGCGGCGGCGGTGTGATGCTAATTTGTTTGCTTGCCATAATCGTAGTTGCGGCAATTATTCAGCGGTTATTGAATTTGGTGCCAGCTCATACCTTGAAGATGTACAATCGTGCGGCTTGGGCAGGCATAGTCATTATTTTTGTTGAAATCATGCTCGTAAATGTGCTGAAAATATTTTGGGGCAGAATGAGGTTCCGAAATATGGACGGGGACTACTCGCAATTTACAAGCTGGTTTATGCCGCAGGGAGTTCAAGAAAATGGTGTCAAATCTGAAGTTTATAAATCATTTCCTTCAGGGCACTCTGCGAATGGATGGACGATGATGGTATGGATGCTGTTTATGCCGTTTGCGAACAAATGGCGTAATATTATGCTCTCAATAGCGATTGTATGGGGAGGCTGTACCTCATTCAGCCGAATTATTATGGGCGATCATTTTGCAACGGATGTGTTGTTTGGCGCGTTTATTACAATCTTTAGCATGCTCTTCATATGCAAGCTGTTTAAAGTTGATTTGTATCCGGCTTCCTTCTTGCAGCAGCGATCAGGAATTAGTCCTAATGCTGTATTCAGAGCTTAAGGCGTTTAAACATAGGTGTAATGAGAAACATAATAGAGGAGGATTTTAAATGAAAATGGATATTCAAGCGCTTATTGACCAAATGACTTTAGAAGAAAAAGCAGGTATGTGCTCGGGGCTCGATTTCTGGCATCTAAAGGGTGTTGAACGACTTCATATTCCTTCTGTAATGGTAACGGATGGACCTCATGGGCTGCGTAAGCAAAAAGGTTCTTCTGATCATGTAGGTATTTTTGATAGCGTTCCTGCTACCTGTTTTCCATCAGCGGCGGGGCTTGCCGGCTCTTGGGACCGTGAATTAGTTGGAAAGGTAGGCGTGGCTCTTGGCGAGGAATGTCAAGCGGAGGATGTGGCTGTTTTACTTGGGCCAGGCGCGAACATCAAGCGGACGCCGCTATGCGGACGGAACTTTGAATACTTTTCTGAAGATCCTTTCCTATCCTCGGAAATGGCGGCAAGCCATATTCAAGGGGTACAAAGCCAGGGTGTTGGCACTTCACTCAAGCATTTTGCACTCAACAATCAAGAACACCGCCGGATGTCAGTCGATGCGGTTGTCGACGAGCGGACGATGCGTGAAATTTATTTGGCAAGCTTTGAGGGTGCGGTGAAAAAAGGGAAGCCATGGACGGTCATGAGCGCCTACAACAAAGTAAACGGAACGTATGCTTCGGAAAACGAATTTTTGTTAACGGATATTTTGAAGGAAGAATGGGGCCATGAAGGTTTTGTTGTCTCCGACTGGGGTGCGGTAGATGAGCGAGTAGATGCGCTTGCAGCGGGACTTGAGCTAGAAATGCCTTCCAGCAACGGCAGTGGCGACAAAAAAATAATAGAGGCCGTTCGAAGCGGCAAGCTATCCGTAGAATTGCTCGATCAAGCTGTTGCAAGACTGCTTCGGATTATCTTTATGAGCGTTGATCAGAAAAAAGAGAACGCTTCCTACAATGTGGGAGAGCATCATCAGCTAGCTCGCACGGTTGCTAGTGAATGTATGGTGCTTTTGAAAAATGAACAACAGCTGCTGCCGCTTAGCAAAGGAAAAAAAGTGGCGGTCATTGGCGCATTTGCTCAAAAACCTAGATTTCAAGGCGGCGGCAGCTCGCATATCGTGCCGACTGCGCTCGATAATCCACTGCATGAAATGAAGCAGCTGGCTGGAGACTCGTCATTCATTGTTTATGCTGAGGGTTACTCGCTGGATAACGATAATATTGATGATGCGCTCGTGGAAGAAGCGAAGAAGGCCGCTAGCGAAGCCGATGTGGCCGTTGTATTTGCGGGTCTTCCCGACCGTTATGAATCTGAGGGGTACGATAGAAAACATCTAAATATGCCGGGTAATCAGAATCAGTTGATTAAGGCTGTAGCGAGTGTGCAAAGCAACGTCGTTGTTGTCCTTATGAATGGTTCGGCTATCGAGATGCCTTGGGCTGACGAGGTGGGAGCCATTTTGGAGGCTTACTTAGGAGGGCAAGCGGTTGGCGGTGCGATTGCTGATGTCCTGTTCGGAGAAGCGAATCCATCCGGCAAGCTGGCAGAGACATTTCCTGCTAAGCTAAGCGACAATCCATCATTTCTGTTTTATCCAGGCGAGGCGGATCGAGCGGAATATCGGGAAGGCATTTTTGTCGGATATCGTTACTATGATTCGAAGAGCGTTAAGCCGATGTTCCCGTTTGGGCATGGTTTGAGCTATACAACATTCGAGTACACAAATCTGTTGATAGACAGCAAGGAAATAAAGGATACGGAAACGGTAAACGTTCACGTCACGGTTAAGAACACAGGAACACGCTCTGGCAAAGAAATCGTTCAGCTGTACGTTCAAGATGTCGAGAGCACCGTGATTCGGCCGGAGAAAGAGCTTAAAGGATTTGCCAAGGTAGAGCTGCAGCCTGGAGAGCAGAAGAAGATAACGTTTACGTTGGATAAACGATCTTTCGCTTATTACAATGTTGCTCTAAAAGACTGGCATGTCGAGAGCGGAGACTTTGCTGTTCTTATTGGGCGTTCATCGGAGGATATTGTCCTAGGCGAGACGCTGCGCGTTCAATCCACTGTCCCTCTGAAAGTTGTGTATCATCGCAATAGCCTTCTCGGTGACTTAATAAGCGATACGGAGAAGGGTCCAATCGTGCAAGGCATTATGCAGCAGGTTCAAGCAGGAATGGGAATCTTGATGTCTGAGGAGAACGAAAATGCAGACATGATGGCCGCGATGATGAAATTTATGCCTCTTCGCAGCTTGGTGTCCTTCAGCCAAGGGGCGTTCACAGACGAAATGTTAAACGGCTTGCTTCACCAATTAAACCATTCATAGTAGGAGCGAAATAGATTTTACAAAAGGACCGTCCTTCCGCGTGACGGTTCTTTTTTTCTATTCAATTAATGCAAAGCTTTTATATGCCGATCCACAATTGAGCAGGGATGTGAGGTGCCTTTTACGGTCAAAACCAGAATATAGACCTGTCAATGGAATAAAACATAAATTTACTCTAATAAAGTCTCAACTTATGTGAAATCTAGTGGTAAATGTGGTATGTTTATGTAAATTGCGTTTAACAGGAGCGGTTCATCAATGAAGGTTAGTATATTCGATGTTGCCAAGAAGTCAGGATTGTCGGTTGTAACGGTATCCCGAGTTCTTAATAAGTCGACATCCGTGCGCCAGAAAAATAAAGAAAAAGTGTTGCAGGCCATGAAGGACCTGGACTATCATCCGAACGCCTCAGCCCGCAGTCTTGCAAGCGGCAAAACCGGTATTATCGGTCTAACTTTGACGACATTGCATGATACTGTTCTTGACGCTGTAGTCAAAGAAATTAATGATAGCTTGGCAGAGCAGGGTTATTTCCTGGCACTCTCCATCTCGCAGGGGGACGAGGATTCATTTGATCGTTCGATGTTTCAAGAGGACCGTGTAGATGGAGTTATTTTGCTCTCGCCAATTAATGCAGATATATATGTGATGGAGCTGAAGAAGCGGAAAATTCCTTTTGTCATCCTTGATAATCAGCAGCGCAATCCGACGGTTCCTTCTGTTATTGTTAATAATTTCAAAGGCGGATATGATGCAACCAAACATCTCATTGACCTTGGACATACCGAAATTGCTCATATTAGCGGACCAGATCCGTTTCTGAGCAGCCGTGAGCGTGAGAGAGGGTTTATGTTCGCGCTCGAAGAAGCAGGCTTGCAGCCTTTTGAAGTGGAGCAAGGATCGTTTGATATTCCTTCAGGCTACGCCATTGCCAAGCGCTGGATCGATGCAGGCAAGCTGCCTACAGCGGTATTCGCAGCAGATGACTTTATGGCACTTGGTGTAATGGATGCTTTCAAAAATGAAGGGGTTCGCATTCCTCAAGATGTATCCGTTGTAGGTTTCGATGACCAGATCTATGCGGAAGAATTTCATCCTGCGCTGACAACCATCCGTTTGCCATTTGAGAAAATAGGGCGGCAGGGTGTAGATATTTTGCTGAAGCTAATCAAGGATTCTCCAAAAAGAAATACGATCATGGAGTTTGATCCGGAGTTAATGGTGAGGAAATCGACGGGAGCGCCTAGAGGGCGTTAAGTTTAAGAATAATGAGCAAAAGAGCCAACGCAATTACTATTTGTATAGTAATTGCGTTGGCTCTTTCTATTTATTTTGGCTGCGTCGCTATTAAGTCTAATAGCAAGCCTGCTCAAGTGATTGAAGCGCGGTTATTAACTCCTGCTTTAATGGGGAATCGGTAATCATGCCTTCTTTATTTAGCTTCAAAGTAATATGTGGAATAATTAATGTCCCGCCCTCGACAATATCAGCATTAATCATTTTAAGAGTAAGCAGAAGTGAAGCATGAGCTTTGTCCCCGCCCATTGGAGTAGGTGAGGCACTAATTACCGCTGTAGGTTTATTCATAAACGCCGTTGTGGATACAAGCCAGTCCAGCGCGTTTTTCAAAACGCCAGGAACACCGTTCCCATATTCGGGTGTACATATAAGCACGCCATCCGTTTCCTCAAGAAGTGCTCTCAGCTCTCTGACAGGCACCGGTCCTTCATCTATATCCATGTCAGGGTTGAAATGCGGAAGGTCGCCTAACCCGCCATAGATAGTAAATTTCATGTTTTCGGGGGCTAATCCGATGACAGCCTTCATTAGCGATGTATTTGAGGAGTTTTGACGAAGACTCCCCGAAATAGCCAAGATTTTTATTTCCTTATTCATCCCACTTCATCTCATTTCTTCTATGCTATTAAGCCCTCGATATGGAGTTGCCGTGTATTATGATAAACAGTCGCATTCATATTTATTATCTCATTTAAACACGAGTTTTCAAATAACTTCTGCCTTTACTAAATTAAAACCCGATAATTGAATAGCGCTTTCACATAATAAAGTTTAAACGTTTAAACAAAATATACGACAAAATATACGTTTGATACTTTTAAGAGACAAGTAAAGACAAAAACAGAAACCGTACGTTTTTGTACTAGGTAAAGGGAATCTATAATCCATAATAAACAAAAAAAATATTAATTGACATATTTTGAATGTCGGTATAAACTCATGTTGAATATTAAAGCGGTTTAACTTTCGTGAATGAAAAGCAATAACAGAGAGAAAAAGAGGTGATTTGAAAAGCAATTTCGAGGAAATGCAGAAGCAAAGTAATGGTGGAAAAAAGGGGACATACAAGAGAGCGATTAAGAGTTTTTTAAATTTGCTTCTTTTAAGGCCAAGAGGAATAGGAAACCAAATGGAAGGGGGCGGTTTTACTGAAGAACAGCAAATTTCAGAGACGGGAAAACAAACACTTTTATTTATTTATTTCGCCATGGATTATTGGTTTTCTCATATTTGCTTTATATCCAGTAGGCGCATCATTGTACTACAGCTTCACAGACTACGATATTATTAACCCGCCTGTTTTCGTGGGATTAAACAATTTCAAAGAGCTCTTTCAGGATGAACAGTTTTATAATTCGATAATGGTTACGCTCAAGTACACGCTTATTAGTGTTCCTATCACGTTGTTTTTATCACTTATGTTTGCAATCTTGATTAATCAGAAGATTCCTTTTAACGGTTTTTTTCGAACAGCGATGTATTTTCCAAGTATGATTTCAGGCGTATCCATGGCCTTGTTATGGTTTTGGGTATTTAATCCACAGGCGGGATTGTTCAACTATGGATTATCTTTTTTCGGAATTGACCCCATTCACTGGTTCCTGGATGAGAATTACGCTTTGTGGGCGCTCATCATTATGTCGTTCTGGGGACTCGGCGCAGGCATGCTTATTTTCTTAGCGGGTCTTCAAGGTGTGCCGGCTCATCTGCTGGAGGCAGCAAGGCTCGACGGCGCTGGTCGGTGGAAAACATTTTGGAATGTAACCTTTCCAATGATTTCGCCCGTTTTTCTATTCCAGCTTATCATCGGTGTCATTGAATCCTTCCAAGTGTTTACACAGGCCTATACCATCACGCGTGGTGGACCGAACTACTCTACATGGTTTTACGTGTACAACATTTACATCAATGCGTTCAAAAATTTCCGTTACGGATACGCGTCTACCATGGCCTGGATCCTACTCGTTGCAGTACTCGTTGTCACCTACTTTATCATGAGGACGTCGAAACGTTACGTTTACTACGAAGGAGGGGGCAGTAAATGAGTGAAGTGACCCATGACGCGAGCTCAAAGCGGATTATTGTCAAAAGAAAGCTAAAGCTTTCGCAAATTGTCGGATTTCTTATTTTATTAGCGGTAACAATTACGATGCTCTCACCGGTTTGGTTTATGCTCTCGACATCCTTGAAGACGACGAAAGAAATGCTTATGTTTCCCCCCACAATCATTCCAAAAGTGTTTGCGTGGGAAAATTTCCGTGAATTGTTTACCAATACCGAAATTAAATTCGGACAGCAATATAAGAACAGCTTGATTGTTGGCATATTCACAGTTATTGGAACGGTGCTTTCTTCATCATTCGTTGCCTTTGGATTTGCTAGATATAAGGGAAAAGGCAGCGGGCTTATGTTCATGCTAGTGCTCAGCACATTAATGCTTCCTTATCCAGCGATCATGATTCCGCAGTTCCTATTATTTATGAATCTTGGACTGCATGATTCGTTATTGCCGCTGATTCTGCCCGCTTTCTTTGGGTCAGCTTATATGATTTTTTTATTGCGACAGTTTTTCTCTACGCTGCCTGACGAGCTTTATAACGCCGGCCGGATTGACGGCTGCAGCGAGTTCAGACTGTACTGGAATATTACGCTGCCTTTAGCAGGACCAGCACTCGCTACGGTTGCTATATTTTCATTCATTTGGAGTTGGAATGACCTGCTCACCCCTGTACTTTACTTAGATTCGCAGGAGAACTTCACGCTTCCAGTAGGGATGGCTGCTATGCTGTCATCGAAGTTTCGTTTAGCGCCTTGGAATTTACTGATGGCCGCTTCGATTCTTTCCGTACTGCCAATTATCGTGTTGTTTGCGGTAGCACAGAAGAGATTCGTTGAGGGAATCGTACTTACAGGCATTAAATAGTTTGTTAAGCGTTTTAGCTTGCTTGTATGGAATCTAATAAAATCAAGGGGGAAATTAGAATGAAGAACAAGAAATGGTTATCCATTACCGCTATTCTCGCATTATCGATGTTTGCAACCGCTTGCTCAAACGGCGGAAACGAGGGTTCCGGCAAAGAAAAGCAGGTAACGATCACGCATTATACGATTGACTCGCCGGACAGAACGTTTGTAGAGAAGCTGATCCCTGAGTTTGAAGCAAAACATCCGAACATCAAAGTTAAAGTGACTAAAGCACCTTATGAACAGTTTGATTCCAAGCTGCAATCGTCTATTGCCGCGAAAAATGCCCCGGACGTAACCTCTCACTGGGGCTATGGCGGTTTTATGGAATATTACAATAAAGATATGCTGATGGATATGACCCCTTATTTTGAAGACTTCAAAGCAGCGGATTACAATATTCCGGAAGACGTAATGAACATCTACAAGGTTGATGGTAAAACCTATGGTATTCCGTTAAATAGCTACGTGACTGTCATGCTTTACAACAAGGATCTTTTTGATAAAGCGGGACTTCCTTACCCTCCAACCGATTACGAGGATAAAAGCTGGACTTTCGACAAAATGGTCGAATATGCGAAGAAGCTGACCGTTGACTCTGAAAATTTGGAGGAAGCTCAATATGGCGTCGACTTTGGATTTGGTGAACGTGACCAACGTCCTCAATACTTCGGTGCGAATGTTTACTCCGACGATACATGGACAAATGGCGGCAAACCTTCCGAAATTAATCTGACTAAGCCTGATGTTATCGATGCGTACAAAACACTTTATGGTCTCATTCATGATTTGAAAGTGTCGCCAACACCAGCATTCTCCCAATCCGTATCCGGGCAATTCGGCGATCCGTTCCTATCGGGTAAAATCGCGATGTCTGTCGTTGGTTCTTGGAGCCTTGCTGCCGCTGCAGATTTCAACTTTAAAGTAGGTGTTGCTGCGGTTCCAGTAAGTCCAAAAGGCGATGTGCGAAGCGTGCTTTACGTTGATCCATTGTTTGTACTTAAGGATTCGAAGCATCCGAAGGAAGCTGCGGAGTGGATTAAGTTCTTGGTTACAACTGAAATTCAGGAGAAATCGATCGAGCTTAGCGGAGGCAATCCTCCGGTCAACCAAGCAGCTGCAGAAAAGTATTACAGCAACTTTGAAGGCATTGATCCAGCAGGCATTAAGCAAGTATTCGAAGGCGCTTATAAATACGGCTTCGAATCGTACAATCATTTGATTTCCAATTACTCTCAAATCAATGAGCTGTTCATCAATGAACTTTCAGGGGTAGAGAACGGAAAGCAGAAGGTTGAGGATGTGCTGCCAGTCATTGAACAGAAGCTGAAGGATCTTTTGGCAAGAGTGAATAAGTAATGGGTTAAGGGGAGGGGCGATTGAGGCTGCTCCCCTCCATTTTATACAAAGCATGATTACTACTAGTCTGAGGAAGGCGTTCTTATGAAGGTAAGCATTGTGGACGTTGCCAAAAAATCAGGATTATCCATTGTGACGGTATCAAGGGTATTAAACAATTTGCCAAGTGTCAGAAAGAGCAACCGGGAGCGGGTTCTTCAGGCTATGAAGGAGCTTGATTATCACCCTAATGCGTCTGCAAGGAGTCTTGCACGAGGAAAAACAGGCATAATCGGACTAGCGTTAACAACTTTGCATGACTCATTTCTCGATGCGGTCGTGAAGGAGGTTAATGATCGGCTTGCGGAAAATGGCTATTTTCTTGCTTTATCAATTTCAACAGAAGAAGACGATCACATCCATCGATCATTATTTCAGGAAGGACGTGTCGATGGCGTCATCTTATTGTCACCCATACGTGAGGATGAGTACGTACTAGAGCTTAAGAGAAACCGAATTCCATTTGTCATGCTCGATAATCAACAGATGAATTCGCCAGCTACCTCTGTCATCGTAGACAATTTTTATGGTGGATATGAAGCAACCAAACATTTAATCGATTTGGGGCACAGGGATATCGCGCATATTAGTGGTCCAGAGCTGTTTCTGAGCAGTCGAGAGCGTGAACGAGGATACTATGCCGCATTGGAAGAAGCGGGCATAACACCCTTCTGTGTGGAGCGCGGAGATTTTGAAATATCTACGGGCTATCGAATTGCTCGGAGCTGGATGGACGCTGGCAGACTGCCGACTGCGGTATTTGCGTCCGATGATAATATGGCGCTCGGCGCTATGAATGCTTTTATAATTGAAGGAATTCGGATACCTCAGCAAATTTCGATCATTGGGTTTGATGATCAGATTCTTGCCACGGAGTTTCACCCGAAGCTGACGACGATGCGCCAGCCGGCCGCGCAAATTGGAAGGATGGGGGTTGAACTGCTGCTGAAGAGCATAAGCGGTGCAGCCAAAAGAAATGTCACTGTTCAATTGAGCCCAGAGCTAGTTATTCGGGAGACAACTTCTTTGAGGCAATAACAAACATGAAATCAAGGGAGTGTATCCGTTGAAATATTACTTGGGTGTAGATGGCGGCGGCAGCAAAACGTACACGCTAATTACAGATGAGTCGGGCAGAATTGTAGGAAAAGGGAATAGCGGGAACGGCAATCATCAGGTTGATTATGAGGCGGCCAAACGCAATATACGCGAATCGGTTGAGATGGCATTACGCGAAGCAAATGTAGTACACAGTGACATTCAGTTCGCTTATTTTGGTTTAGCTGGTGCTGACAGGGAAGCGGATTATGAAATATTGAGACCTATGATCGCAGAACTGGGATTTGCGAAGCATGAAGTGAATTGCGATACAGCGATAGCTCTTCGAGCGGGAACGGATCAGCCGTATGGCGTTGTACTGATTTGTGGTGCCGGAACGAACAGCGCGGGCGTTAACTCTCGGAATGAGTTTTATCAGTGTGGAGGCTTCTCTTATGCTTTCGGAGATTTCGGCGGCGGCAGCGACTTAGGCATTGAAGCTTTCCGCTCGGTTATCCGGGCTTGGGATGGGCGCGAGCGGCCGACTATATTGACGAACCTCCTGCTGCAGGACCAAGGCTACGACAGTGTGGAGAGCATGTTCAATGATTATTTGAATCACGATAAAACACCTCCGCTTAGAACGGTAAAGCTGCTGTTTCAAGCAGCAGAACAGGGAGATAAGGTTGCATTAACGATTTTGCGAGTGCAGGGGGAGGAACTGGGCAAGTCGGCGCGGGCTGTCATTCAACGTCTGAGGATGGAGGCGGACAAGTTCGATGTTGTCCTTGCTGGCAGCGTACTTACTAGGGGAGAGGCAAGTTTTATTCACCCGTATATCGAACAGGCTGTCAAAAGCTGTGCTCCAGATGCATCATTAGTTAAGCTCGAGATTGAGCCGGTTGTCGGAGCGGTGTGGCTTGCTTTTGAAGCTGAAGGGAATACGCTGCCGCGTGAAGTCTACGACCGTTTAAGATCCGTGTCGGAATATAGTTATTGATTTTTTTGGAGGGCACCGTTGATGGTGCTCTTTTTTTTTTTGGCCTTTTAAAACAAATGTAATAAACGTGGGATACGAAGATGCTATTCAAATCGACTAGATTGTTTAATATCGTCTCATGGTGACGTATAGGTAAGTCGAGTTATGCTGGAGTAAGCTAATCATTTGGTTAAGTTTATAAAATATAGGCTGGAGAGCGAGGAGTATATGAACATGATAAAAAATGAAGGTATTCCAGTAGAACGTGAACGTGTGAAATTAACATCTCAAAATCCGATAATAACTACAATATATACGGCTGACCCTTCTGCTCATGTTTGGGAGGACGGCAAGGTTTATATTTATGCTTCACATGATATGGATCCGGCAAGAGGCTGTGATTTAATGGATCGATACCATGTGTACTCCTCTTCCGATATGGTGAACTGGTTGGATGAGGGTGAAATTCTTCGTTCGGACGATGTAGCATGGGGCAGGCCGGAAGGCGGCTTCATGTGGGCGCCCGATTGTGCCTACAGAAACGGAACCTATTATTTCTATTACCCGCATCCCAGCGGATCAGATTGGAATAATACATGGAAAATCGGTGTGGCAACCAGTCAAAAACCAGGAAGCGGTTTTAAGGATCAAGGTTATATCTCGGGACTGGGCGGATTTGCACTCATTGATCCGTGCGTGCTCGTTGATGATGATGGACGTGCTTATATGTATTACGGCGGGGGCAGCAGATGCGAGGGCGGCGAGCTGAACGACGATATGATGTCCATTAACGGCGAGATGCGCGAGATGGAAGGACTGGAGGATTTTCATGAGGCAGCTTGGGTTTTCAAAAGGGCTGACCTCTACTATCTGACCTACGCCGATAATTTAGATGGAAACAACCGCATGAGATATGCTACCAGCAAGCACCCGCTTGGACCATGGACCTATAGAGGTATTTTTCTGGAGCCGACTGGCTGCTCAACTACTCACGGTTCAGTTGCGGAGTTTAAGGGGCAGTGGTATTTGTTTTATCACAATCAGGAAATTTCGGGCCAAGGCAATTTAAGAAGCATGTGTATAGATTATTTGTATTTTAATGAAGATGGAACGATCCAGACCGTCGTTCAAACCAAAGAAGGCGTCAAGCCTGTAGGTGATGCTCCGGCTCCTAACACAAATCAGAAAACCTACTCTGCCAGCCGTGTGGACGGAGGAGCGGTTGTTGAAACAAACGAGCAAGGAGAAAGTGTTGTTAATCGCTTGGATACCGCGGGCTCTTATTGTGAGTTTCAACCTATCGACGGAGAAAAAGGCGGAAGAGCGGCCATTCATATTCGTTATGCAACAGCAGAGCGACTCGCCAAACTGAACCTGACCGTGAATGGTCATGATTATTCCTTGCTTAATGCACTGTCGACAGGAAGTCTGCTGGACTATAGCGGTCTTGCTAGCATTACCGTTCGGCTAGAGCCAGGTGATGATAATATCATTAGACTCACAGGCGGCAATGGCGAGATTAGTGTCGAAAGCATAACGGTTGGCCCGTTTCTGGATTAATAGAATATGACGCAGCCCCCACGATAACAAGCGGGGGCTGCTGCTTTTTATTTTGAAGAAATAAACTTAACAGAAACAGTCCGGTGTTGAGGATGATTGGTCTGCTTCCTTGCGTGATCGTTTGTCATCGGCTTCTTCAAATGAGATTAAGGCATGGGTCGCATGGCTGAGAATGGCGCCTGCTCTTGTGGATGCTGCAACCAAAACGGCCTCTACTATTTCCTCCCGCGTGCCTCCTAGCTCCTTGCATTTCTTCACATGCACATCAATGCAATAGGGGCATCCTGTCACGTGAGCAACGGCTACAGCAATGAGCTCTTTCATTTTTGCAGGTATGGCATCAGAAGCATGATAAACGTCTTTTTCAAAAGCTAAAAAGGAACCTGCAGCCTGCGGAACGAGCTTAATCAGCTCTGGAATCCGGCTTAAATTCGAACGATCATAATAATGAGTCATCATATACCCTCCCGTTAAACAAAATTGATCTCTTATTAATTGTAGGGGAGAGCGATTCAAATCTCAGTGACATTGTCACAAATGCTGTTCTATTATACGGTTTAAGATGCCGCGATCCAATATGGTGATCTTTCCTCTGCTTAATGCAATCGTTCCTTGCTCCGCGAAGCTTTTTAAAATGCGGGTAATGACCTCGCGTGATGTCCCAATTTCTATAGCTAGTTGTTCATGAGTAAGCCGCAAGCAATCGCCCTTCACAGATTCCGAAATTAAATAGTCCGCAATGCGATAAGGGAGAGGCTGGAAAGCGACATTTTCCAGCAGCTTTGTCACATTCGTCATTCGATCAATAAATTGTTTATAAATATATTGCCTAATGGGTTTGATTGTGTTCATCCATTCTCGAAATACGGAAACGGGCAGCAGCAACACGTCCGTTTCCTCCTCTATGGCTACCGATGCTTCATATTCAGTCTCACCCAATATGCTTGCCATCATAAGGACGCAGCACTGACCGCTATGCACCCGGTATAAAGTAATTTCTCTGCCTGTTTGACTCAGCTTAAACACTCGAATTTGACCGCTGACAATAAACATAGCATGCTGCAAAATATGGCCTTCGCGAATGGAATGCGAGGTAGCCGGATTAATGGATAATAGCTGTGCAGCTTCCCAGCTCTCTGCTGGAAGATGGGCGAATGTGGGAAACATATGCTGAATTTGCTGTATTTGTTTGCGAGAAAGATGATTCATACACAAGCTCCTTAAGTATCGGATTGTGTACTATTTCTTTGTCTTTTTCGTTTTTCCTTTTATTAGAAGATTTACCTAACCTAAAAAAAGTGCACTGGCATCTCAGGCCCGCACACTTCTATTTTTAGATAATGGCTATCTTCCTTATTGCTTTCCTTCGCTTCTTGCAAGCTCCTTGCGTACAATGGGGGCGACCTTGGTGCCGAGCAGTTCAATGGCTCGAAGTACCTCGCGGTGCGGCATCGTACCTACATTCACATGCAGGAAGAATCGAGTGACCCCTAGATTTTTGCGCAGCAAAAGAATTTTCTCCGCAACATATTCAGAATCACCCACATATAAAGCGCCTCGAAGGCTGCGGGCAGAGTCATAAGCTGCACGGCTGTAATGCTGCCCCCAGCCGCGTTCACGTCCAATGACATTCATCTGTGCCTGAGTTGGCGGGAAAAATAAATCGGCTGCTTGCTCCGTTGTTTCGCCAACAAAACCGTGGGAATGTGTGGCGATTTGCAGCTTGCTGGGATCATGTCCAGCTTTTGCAGCTGCCTCCTTGTAAAGATCGACCAGCGGTGCAAAATTTTCAGGCATCCCGCCAATAATAGCGAAGGCGATAGGAAGGCCGAGCAAGCCTGCGCGAATTGCAGATTGTGCGTTGCCGCCGCTTGCGATCCAAACGGGAAGCGGGCTCTGAACTGGCCGCGGGTATACAGGTAGATTATGAATAGCAGGACGATGTCCACCGCGCCAATTGACCTTTTCGGAATCTCTGATAGCAAGAAGCAGCTCTAGCTTCTCTTCAAACAATTCATCATAATCTTCTAAGCTGTACCCAAATAGCGGGAAGGATTCAATAAATGATCCCCGTCCTGCCATAATTTCGGCTCTGCCGTTCGAGAGGCCATCTAGTGTGGAAAACTGTTGAAATACACGAACCGGGTCGTCTGAGGACAGAACGGTAACGGCGCTAGTAAGTCTAATGTTTTTGGTCATCGGAGCTGCTGCTGCCAGTACAACCGCAGGCGCAGTGCCCGCGTAATCAGCACGGTGATGCTCCCCAATACCATAAACATCTAGTCCAGCTTGATCTGCGAGCACAATCTCCTCAACCGCATTGCGCAGACGTTCAGCATGGCTCATGATTACTCCTGTCACCGGGTCCGGTGTCGTTTCCAAAAAAGTACTGATTCCAATTTCCATATTTGCTGCCAAATCGGCCATAAGCATACGCCTCCTTTATTACCTATAGTTTACTCAATTTTTTATGGTTTCTCAAATTTAGTAAGCAGATAATTTCAGCTAATCACTTCTCTAACGAATCGTATTATGCTTATTAGGTCAAAGACTGCATCTTTTAAGTTTTAACGAACCTTATTAACGTTATAGGTTGCTGTGTGAGGGGTTAGGAGCTGTTTTTCTCGAAATAGCGACGCTGGAGTTCGTTACATTTTTATTCCGTTACGTATGGCTTAAATAAGAGCTACTGGGTTCGTAAGCGATAGGTCCATACAAATTCCGGGCAAAGGACCGCCTTGTTAAAAGCGATTCACTCTGGCATTCGCTTTGTCTAAGCCTCCATAAACAAAACAAGGGCTGTTCCAAATGTAGATTTCTACTTTTGGGACAGCCCCTTACAGATATATAGCAGTACGTTATTACTTGATTTAGACGTTACCCATATAGCTGCGTGTTAGATTCGGCATGATAAGCACATCGTTTTTGCTGTATTTTGCATACAGCTCGGAGAGGGATTGAATAAACGGTTCATACTGTTCGTCAGTCTCTTTTGGCGCATAGGAGCCGGATAAATTACGTCCAATAAAATGGTCTAAATCAAACTCCAAATGGTATTCAAATACTTTAAATTCATAGCGGCCGTTGCGGAAAAACTGCTCATACACGTCAGGAGTCTTATCGATACCGCCGCTAAATCCTTTAAATGCAGGGCAATACTTTTGGCAGATCGCTGCGTTTTCAATAACGAGCTTGCTTGAAGCATCTCTGCTATTCCACACTAAGGCAACGTTAGCATCTGGTTTTAGTATTCTTTGGCACTCGAGCTTAAACTGCTCCTTGTCAAACCAATGAAAGGCTTGGGCAACCGTAATTAAATCAATACTTTGGCCTTGCAGCGGCGTATGCTCAGCAGCGCCATTTATAGAGGTAAACTTAGCATAATGATTTAATTCTTTTTCTGCGGTGGATCTCATATCCTCATTAGGTTCAATGGCAATGACCTTTAAATCTTGATCCAGCAGCTGCTTCGTAAGTATTCCAGTGCCGGAACCAATATCAGCTACAGTATGATCCGGTGATAGGCTATTGCTCTGAATAAGGTAGTTAATATAAGTCATTGGATAATTGGAACGGTATTCGGAGTAAATCGCGGCTTTGCCTGTAAAGTTATCTTTTGTCCCCAAAATAAATAGCCTCCCGTATATGATTTATTTTGAATACAATAATTTTACTGATTTTCTTTAATTGTAGCGCTTGTCTTGCCATTAGTCGATGCAGGAAGATATGATGAAATAAATAACAAGTCTACGAACAGCGAGGGGTAGATAAAATGGTAGTTGACCACAAGCAATGGAAACCTGAAGTATTGGCGTATCTTGAACGAATAGGTTATAAGGGCCCGATCGACAACAGTTTGGCAACACTCACAGAGCTCCAGAACTGCCATGTACATACCGTACCCTACGAAAACTTAGATATTATAAACCTTGTTCCGCTATCATTGGAAATTCCCGACCTGTTCAATAAAATCGTTACAAAGCATCGCGGTGGCTATTGCTTTGAGTTGAATGCACTGTTTGGTTGGTTGCTAGCCGAGCTCGGCTTTAACGTGACGAATTATTTTGCCCGGTTCTGGCGTGATGAAACACAGACACCGCCAAAACGCAGACATCATATTTTACAGGTAGTAGCTGAAGGAAAGCCGTATCTATGCGATGTGGGAGTAGGCGGTATTGCACCACGAAACCCGATTCTATTGGCTGAAAATGTCGTCCATGAGCAAAAGGAAGAAGCGTATCAGCTGGAGCGGGATGCCTTTTTTGGCTGGGTGCTGCTGGAGAGGAAGAAGGGGGAATGGAGCCGCCTTTATACCTTTACCGAGGAACCGCAGCTGCCGCAGGATTTCATTATGACTTCCTACTGGTGCGAGCATGCACAAGATTCGATATTTGTGAGCACGCCGATGGCGGCCATTCGGACAGCTGAAGGAAGAAATACGATCGCAGGCGAAGAGTTTCGTATATTTACGGCAGAGGGCGTTCTGGTAGTCACACCTTCTACACAAGAGGAATATGCGGAAGCATTACGTAAATATTTTGGAATTGTCATATCCGTATAGCTTGCTAAGCAATCGGATCATCTTTTATATCTCTATCATACTAGCGGGCTGTCTCAAAAGTAGATTAATCTACGGTTGGGACAGCCCATTTTTTACGTATATGCTGACAGATTGTTGTCATATGACAAAAAAATGACAACTCTCACTATATAAAAGGGATAATTTGGATTATACTGTTTATAGGTAATTAGTATCATGTAAATGATAGAAATGCTAAAGGTAAATAGATAATAGGAATTATTTTTGAGGTGAAAACAATGGCTGAGTATATCATGTTTCGAGAGATTTGGACGCCTTTCCGATTGGTAGGCATTCGACTGTTTAAGGATGAACATACTAAATATTGGTATAAAATTGGGGGCAATCATCGAAAACGAATGTTTAAGTGAATGTAACGAGCAGACTTTCCATCGGATGGTCTGTTTTTTTATTCCGAGCACGAACGCGGTATTCATAGTAGAAGAGCCAATGCTATAATGAAGTTAAATTTCTTCTGAGCTTCCTTTAATAATTACCTATATTTAAATAACGAATTCTTTCCATATCTAGCAACTGGGGAGTGCGGCTTCTTGATTGAGATATCAGGTTATCAAATGATCGATGAAATAGGCAGTTATGATGATATAAACCTATATAGAATGATTCGCCAAGATAACATTCCTGTTATCGCCAAAACCACATGTGGCATCTATCCAGGACCGAACGTGGTTGCTGCATTTCAGCATGAGTATGAGCTGCTCGTTAAGCTCGGCGGACGAGGAACGTTAGAAGCATACAGTCTGGAGATGTTAGCAGACAGACCTGTTCTGATTTTGCAGGATATCGGAGGCAGTACACTAGATCGGGTATTGCGCACGCGCGATAACCCTTTTATGCATGAAGCGCTGCTGGCCATCGCAGTATCGGCAGCAGATAGCCTGATGCAAATACATCGTGAAAAAATAATACTCAATGAAATAACCCCCTTTCATCTCATCGCTAATCCCGATACCTATGAAGTGAAGTTTATTGATATTCGAATGTGTTCAACTGAACTTAACAAGAGTCCGCTTCCATTAACAACAGGCAGGCCTGACTTCATTTTGTCTTATATCTCTCCAGAACAGACGGGCAGAACGGGAATGATCCCTGATTATCGCTCAGATTTCTATTCGCTCGGCGTCACCTTATACGAATGGATGTCGGGAAGCCTTCCTTTTGAATCACAAGATGTAATGGATGTTATATATCGGCATATTGCTAGCACGCCTGAACCTCTGCATAAGAGGTATCCTTCTATACCCGAGATGGTATCTGCTATTGTAAGCAAGTGTATGGAGAAGATGCCTGATGCGAGGTATATCAGTGCATTCGGATTGAAGTCGGACTTGGCAGAATGTCTTAATCAATTCCAGTTATCAGGAGAAGTAGAAGCCTTTGCACTGGCAAGCCGTGATATTTCCGATCTTTGGAAGACTTCAAGCCAGTATTATGGCAGAAGCTCCGAGCAGCAATGCTTGCAAGATGCACTGCAGCGAGCGTCGTTAAGCGCTGCGGAGGTTATCTGGGTTTGCGGCAACGGAGGAATAGGAAAAACGTCCTTTGTGAATGAAACGCTTAGAAAATCGATGCCGCTTGAAGTTTATTTTGTTTCGGGCAAATTCAATCCGCAACAAACGGCAAAACCCTACGACGTATGGATTCAAGCTATTGATGAATTGGTTAGCCTTATGCTCATGGAGAGCAAGCTGCAGGCAGAGGTTTGGAAGCTGCGCATTATAGATGCTTTAAATGGGTATGGACAGCTGTTGATTGAATTGGTTCCAAAGCTCGAGCTGCTGATTGGAGAGCAGCCAGCTGTACTTTCATTGCCGCCAGTGGAAGCACAGCGCCGTTTTCACCTTATTTTGAGCCGTTTTATTCATTTATTCCTTCACCGGGACTGCCCGTTGGTTTTGTTCTTTGATGATCTTCAATGGGCGGATGAAGAATCGCTTCAATATCTTGCTTATCTTCTAGAGGATAGGGACATCAATCATTTACTCGTCATTTTGGCTTATCGGGACGGGGAAATCACGCCGCAGCATCCGCTGAGCCGTTTGGAGAATTATTTTAAAGAGCACAACACAAAGAACAGCCGTATTCATCTGGAGGCTTTGGAAGCCGCTGATTTAACCTGCCTTCTAAGCGACACCATGGGCTGCGAAGCCGCTGAAACCGATGAGCTGGCTGCTGTATTGCTCCATAAGACGGAAGGCAATCCTTTTTTTCTAAAGCAATTTATTCAGGATTTGGTTGATGATGAGCAAGTTATGTTTGATGAATCGAGCAGGCGCTGGCAGTGGGATTTGCAGCTTATTGCTGAAAGAAACGTTCCGGCCAATACGGCTGATTATATATCGGGTAAGATGAAGCTTTTCCCGGATCAAATGGTTTATGTGCTTGGGCGGGCAGCTGTTCTTGGCACCAGCTTTGATGTAGATATGCTTGTTTCCATTACGAATCTACCCTTGCAGGAGCTTGAAGAAGTGCTGGAGAAAGCCGAGCGTGAACAATTATTGCAGCCAGTTAAGCTCGGGAACGGAAACATTTATCAATTTCAGCATGATCGCATTCAGCAGGCTGCCTATCATCTTGTATCCGAGGATGAGCTTCCCGCACTGCATTGGAGAATCGGATCGCTGCTTGCGGACCGGATAGCATTCACCGAAGATGCGAATATATTCGAAGCCGTCAATCATTTCAATCAGGCATCGAAACAAATAGAACGTCTAGAGCAGAAGCTGTTCCTGGCCGAGCTGAACTTAAAGGCGGCCTTGAAAGCGAAACAGTCGACCGCATATGAGACTTCACTAGGCTATTTGCGTCATGCTGCTGCCCTTATCGAAGAGGAATGTTGGAAAAACAGCTACTCGCTTGCCTTCCCAATATTCAGAGAACGCGCCGAGGCGGAATATTTATGCGGTCATTTTGCGAAAGCACATGATTTATTTAATTTGTTGATCAGCAAAGCGGAAACTAATTTAGATAAAGCGCTCGTTTGCACAATGAAGATTCAATTGGAGGCAACGAATGACAATTACGACGAGGTCCTATCTTTAGGCCGTCAAACGCTGGAGCTATTGGATATTCACCCTCGTTTTGAGCCAAGCACATTGGAATTGACTGTGCAGTGGTTAAAGCTCAGAAGGAAAATTAAGAAACATTCGATAGCATCGCTGCAGCAACTGCCGCCAATGACAGATGAAGTACGGAAAGCGGCTATGACCGCGATGGTCTATACGAGCAATGCCAGTTTTTTTGTAAATCAAAAAGGCTGGCTTGCTACTACGTTTACCATGGTCGAAATGACACTGGATTACGGCATGGCCCCGGAGTCTTCAATCGGTTTTGTCGGTTATGCCATGTTCCTGAATTTTCAGTTTCGGCATTATAAAGAGGCATTTGAATGGGGGATGCTCGCCTGTGAATTATCAAAGCCGTACCCTATACTGCATGTTAAGACGCTTACTTCATTCACCCTTTGTTACGACAGCTGGCGCAAATTTGATCCGATGATGCTGAAGACCTTTACCGAGCATGCTGGGAAAGTAGGATTGGAATCAGGAGATCTGTGGCACAGCAATCAAAGTGTATTGATCAATTGTGCGACTCTGCTGCAATATGGTCATCCGCTTGGTGATATTTATAACCGGTTAATTGCGCATTCAGGCGATTTTTTGCGCCATAATAATACGCTTCATTGGAAGCAAGCCGTTTTGCTTGCTACTCTCCTTGTCCGTTTAACGGGATATCGCGCGCCGAATGATCCATTTATGGAAACGGATATTTTTAGCGAGGATTTCGCCGGGGCGGTGCACGGAGACCAATTTAATACGATTCAAGAGCTGGTTTGCACGCTTCATTATTTGCCTGGCTATTTATTTGGTCAGTATCAGGAAGCAAATGAGGCTTTGAAGAAAGCAGCCGCAATTATTTCTTCGCGTAATGATAACTACGAGAGCACCGTACAATATTTTTATGAATCGTTAGTGCTGGCACAGCTTTATGAGGATGCTTCCGTACAGGAGCAAAAGGAATTTTTGACAACGATTAAGAAACATATGAAAAGAATGAAAGTGCTCACTTCGCGTTGTCCAGAAAACTATAAGCATAAATATTTGCTCATTAAAGCTGAAATGGCGCGAATTACACGAAAGAGCCGTCAAGCGGAGGAACTGTTTGAGCAGTCGATTGAGGCAGCGCGTGCTTATGAATATATACATGATCTTGCAATAGCAGCGGAATGTCTTGCGAAATTTGCCCTTCGTCAAGGCAGGCAGCAGCTCGCGAAAATCTATATGACGGAAGCGTATGAAGCTTATATTGAATGGGGGGCGGCTGCGAAAGCGGCTGATCTGGAACAAAAATATGGGCATCTGCTCCACATTAGACGGGAGTCGGGCCTTGAAAGTGTGGATTATCTCTCAGCAGTCATGTCCGCGCAAGCATTATCGGGCGAAATGGAAATGAATCGTTTGCTCGATACGCTGATGCGTATCATGCTTCATAACGCTGGCGCGGAATATGGTGTGCTTATTTTTGGTCACGAAGACAATTGGGTTGTTGAGGCGTATGGAACAGCAGAGGAGCTTCACATTGAAACCGTGCCCCTTGCGGAAGAATCGGAAATCGCCTCAGCGGCGATTATTGGCTATGCAGCACGAACGAAAGAGGAAGTTGTCCTGCATGATGCAGCCCATGAAGGGATGTTCGTCCGAAATCCGTATGTTAAAAATAATGGATTAAAGTCGGTTTTATGTCTCCCTATCATGCATCAGAATAAGCTGATTTGCTTGCTTTATATGGAGAATAAGTTATCGACGAGCGTCTTCACACCGCAGCGGCTTGATGTTCTGAAGCTGCTCGGCTCCCAGTGCGCCATTTCCATAGAAAACGCTAAGCTTTATTCGGGGATACAATATCTCAAAAATAACTTAGAGGCACAAGTCGTGGAGCGGACTCGCAGTCTTGAGAGGTCCATGCAAGAGACGTCTGCTGCGCTTGCCGAAGCTTCTGTTTATGAGGAACGGAGCCGCATTGCCCATGATATTCATGATATTGTCGGCCATTCGCTTACCTCGACGATCCTTCAGATTGAAGCTGGAAAGCGTCTGCTGCACAAGGACATGGAGGGCGGCATGCAGCGGTTGAAAGAAGCGCAGGATCTAGCAAGGCATAGCCTGAATGAGATCCGCGGTTCTGTCCATATGTTGAAGGAGGACAAGTTCGCTGACCTCGGACAAATGCTGAACCGGCTCATTCAAGATACAGAGCGCAATATGGAAGTGGAAGTTCATGCAGCGATTCAGCCTTTGCCGAAGCTGTCGACAGCGCATAAGAAGGCGATCTATCATGCGCTCCAAGAAGGCTTAACCAATGGTATCCGGCATGGGGGGAGCAAGGAATTCCGCTTTAGCTTGCAAACCGTCGGCACCTATTTGCAGTTCAGGCTCGAAGATTGCGGAATTGGAGCCCCTGAGATTGCGCTCGGATTTGGGTTAAAGGCGATGAAGGAGCGAGTGGAACAGCTCGGCGGAAGCCTCTCTATTGAATCATGGCCAAATCAAGGCTGTCTGTTAAAGATCGATTTGCCCTACAAGATACGTTTGAATGGAGAGAGGGAATGAATAAGATAACGATAGTAATTGCCGATGATCAGATGCTGACACGGGAAGGGCTTCGAACCATATTGGACTTGGAAGATGATTTCGAGATCGTTGGCGTAGCTAAAAATGGGGAAGAGGCGTGTGAAATGGCAGAGACGCTTCAGCCACACCTTATGCTGCTGGATATTCAAATGCCGATTATGGATGGAATCACCGCTTTAAAACGGATTAAGCAGAACTCGCCCAACATTTTTATTTTGTTTTTAACGACATTCATAGATGCGGATTATATTGTAGAGGGCATGGCGCATGGGGCAAGCGGCTATATGCTGAAGGATATGGATATCGATAAAATGATTGCCGCGATTCGGGATACGATATCCGGGCAGTTCATTCTTCCAGCCGCGGTTGCAGCCAAACTGGCTGAGAGGATGAACCGGTTTACAGAAGATCACGAGCAATGGCAAAAACCGAGCCGGCGCCACATCCAGCTGACCGATCGCGAGAAAAAATTGGCACAGCTTATTATACGCGGACTGAACAATCGAGAAATTGCTGATGCATTGTTCATAGCCGAAGGTACAGCTCGCAACTACATCAGCAATCTCTATAGCAAACTGGAAGTCGTCGATCGTGCACAGGCGATTATTCGCCTGCAAGGCTTGATTTGATTCATGGCTTTAAGTGATGCCCGTATCCGCTGGGACAAGTCGTTTTTGCATGCGCTGCTCATTCAGCAGCTCCATCATCCATGTTTCAATTTCTTTCGTATGCTGCGTGGCATAGGCTGGATTCGCAAGGTTGCGAGCTTCTAGCGGATCCTCGGTTAAGTTGTACAGCTCAAATTCCTCTGGAGCCGGCTCCGTTTTCACTTGTGTCGCCCACAGCGGGTAAGGTTCACCTTTTGGAGCATCAGCTTGCAAAAAGGTTACATCCTGTACGCCTGGTTGGCTCCAAAATTGCACGTTGTCATAGTAACGGGAGTATTTCCACAATTGTTTCTTGCCATCGGTAATGATCGTCATGAGGACAGACTCAATATGATTAGGCTGAACAACGGATGAATAGGGCTCCCCAAGTGGATTGACTTGGTGCTGGCCTCGTGTCACGTCGTCATCGGTCATGAAATATACAGGACTATCGTCGGTTACCGCCGGTTTTTGTTCCAAAATAATAGGAGTGAGGTCGCGCCCAACAAAAGGGCGGGCTTCGCTGAATCTCTTTTGCAAGCAGCATTGAATGGTATGGATGTCCACATTCGCAAGTCCAAGCATAGTAGGCAGCAAATCAACATGGCTTGTAAGGGTATCCACATTTTTATTACGCGGAAAAAGATGTTTATTATGAATAAGGAAAGGCACATGCAGAAACTCTTCATAGGCACAGTACCATTTCTGATGAAGATTTCCGTGAGATCCGAGCAAATCTCCATGGTCTGAGGTGAAAATAACGATCGTATTGTCATAAAATGATGAGCGAGCAAGCGCCTCGTATACTTTTAACATTTGCTGATCGGCATTTTTTTGCAGCTGGTAATAAAGCTGACGGTAAAATGGATTGTCGATGATCGGCTGCAGTGCTTTAGGGTAAGTATCGCGATAGCTTGCTTGGCAGCGTGGTTTCGTAAGCAGCGATTCGTTCATCGTTGGCGACGGGGAAACGGATGGTACGGTAGGCTCCACTTCGAAACGGAAGGCGGGCAGATGCGCGGTGAGCGCACCGTACAAAACAATATCGTGCGGGTTAACGAAGGAAGCAATGACTAACCATGGCTTGGCATTTTTGTCATTGCTTTTTTGACGATCAAGGGTTTCAAGCAGCATTACAGTTTCCTCACCATAGACGACATCGCGTCCGCTTATTCCGAAACCTGCAGAGGAGGCGGAATTACGCGGATTTTTTCCATTTGGCTCCGGACCAATCCAGTCAGAGAAGCCGAAGTCATTCAGGCGATTAGCTTGGTAATATAAGTCGGTTCGCTCTCTGTCTGGTACGCCTGTCAAAGGATCAAAGCTTGGAATGCTGTTGTGGGTGCCAGGAACGATAATATCTGCATTGGTTATATGCCATTTTCCTTTGTAGTGCGTCTGATAGCCGGCTTCGCGGAAATAGTCGCCCATCGTAGGAACGGTGTTTTTATCCAGCCAATGCACATCGGAATCGAAAGACTCTTTGGCGATTCCGACCGTTTGGCTGACGCCGTGGAGCGATGGGTAATGTCCGGTAAACAAGGTTGCCCGGCTTGGGCAGCATGCGGAGCTCCCAATGTAGTGCCTATGGAACTCCATAGAGTTTTCTTTCAACAGCTCCTGTGCGATTAGATTTTTTTTGCGCCATTTTTTTATTTCGGCGTTCTCATATACAGGGGGATAACGTTCCTCATCCACCAGGATGACAAGAAAATTAGGCTTATCGAGCTTTCGTGAGGCTTGCTGATTACGTTTCATGGCATACACACATCCTTGGCTAAGACTTCACTTTAAATTATGCTGCAAAGCTTAGAAACAGTAATTTTCCACCGTTAGATGCGTAAGCAAATGCGAAAAAAAAAACAAGCTCACCTCAACAAGGAGGTGAGCTTGTTTCCTTTTCTATAGGTTTTACTTCTCTGCTTTCCAATCAGCGATTTGCTGTTTGTATTGTACAAGAAGCTCGCTCAGTGATTGCTTTATAGCAGCAGCATCTTCAGCTTGAACCGCTTGCGCCAGCTTAATCTCTGCTCTAATAAACGCCATGTCAGCGCTGTCGGCTTCGCTAATAGTCGCCTCAGTCATTTGAACTGCCGTTCCTGTATTCTTATCAAGCTGAACGACATCAGCTGTTGCAATATTTAGTTTAGTGGAATCTGAGATTTTCACTGCAGCAGTGCTCATTGATAAAGTTCCGACATTCTCCGATTTAGAAATAGAGATCGTTTCCTTGCCAGCTGAAATTGCTGGTATTGCTTCAACAGATGAAATGAGGTTTTTCATCGTGCTGCCGATCGTTTTCTCATATTGGTCTAATGTATCCTGCCAGTCCGCTAGTGTGTCAGGTGCATACTTTTTGGCTAAGTCGAGCGGATTAGTAAAGCTGTTGACCACAGCTACACCAGTCGTTGCATCTGCGGAGATGGAAGTGCTTGCTGTTACGTTTTGCAGCATTGAGAATTTTTCAGGTGCTGGCGCTTTAGACGCTGCATTCGAGATGGCAGGGCCTGCAACAGCGGACATTAATAAAGCAGATGAAAGGACAACTCTGGAAATAATCAACTTATGGTTCATGGTTTCACGCTCCTAATGGGTTTGTCTTACTCGTCTTACTCTACAAGAAGGCTGTGTCAGAACATTGGTGTATTTGTGGAAAAACGATGGCACGACCCCATTGCGATTGTGGGCTTGGTATACTTATAGAAGAAATGTTCAGGGGGTTAGTGAAGGTGAACAGCAATTATCGCATCGCCGTTGTGGATGATGACTTTCATATACGTAATTTAGTCGAGATTTATTTGCAGAAGGAAAATTACCAGACAGTCGGTTTGGAAAATGCAGAGGACGCATGGGAGCTTTGGCAAACCAATCCTCCCGATCTGTGGGTGCTCGATATTATGCTGCCGGGAATGGATGGCTATGAGCTATGCAGGCGAATTCGGAATGAGGCAGAAGTGCCCATTATTATGATTTCAGCCAAAGATACAGAGGTTGATAAAATATTAGGCTTGGAGCTTGGGAGCGACGATTATTTAGTTAAGCCGTTTAGTCCTCGCGAGCTGATGGCGCGCATAAAGCGGCAGCTCCAACGCTGGTATAAAATGAACCAAGCCGAAGAAAACACGGCGAATGCTGCAACGCCATTGTCACGGCTGGAGCTCGGTGAGCTTCAATTGATGCTGGAGGAAAGACGTGTATTCTGGCAAGGCGAGGAAGTGGACATGACGAGCAAGGAATTCACGATGCTCAAGGTGTTTATTGAGCAGCCGAATCGTGCTTTTGCTAGAGCTGATCTGCTCACACTCGTCTGGGGCGACGATTATTTCGGCAGCGATCGTGCAGTCGATCACCTTATTAAACGTATACGAAAAAAAATAGAGCATTTACCGATAGAGTCGGTATGGGGTCATGGCTATCGAATGAGAACAGATCGGGGTGTGTATTAATATGAAGCTCGTTCATCAAATTAATCTCGCTTTTGGCATCGCGCTTGTGCTTGTGTTATCGATCACTGCGCTATTAATTCATTATGTATTATTGGATCATTTTATGGTTGCGCAGAAGGAAGAATTGAAGATGGCAAGCGCAACGCTGTCCGCTACTATGAAGACGGAAATGGTGACCCAATCAGCGGAAGATAGCCGGGTGACTCTATCTGCCAGTGCATTGTCAATTAACCCATCCATTAAAGCCGTCGTTACGGATACCCAAGGAAATATTATGCAAGAGGTATTGCCGATGCAAACCTTGCAGGCCGGTAAAGCGTCGAGCACGGAGACAGCAGCCATTACGAGCGTTGGTAAGGTAGTAGATGGTACGGATAAAGGGTTTCTTGTTGAAGTGAACGCCATTCCGCAGGGTACCTTGACGCTCTTTACGCCAGTCAGCAAAATCAAAGAAATTGAACAGGCGCTGCTGAAACGTTTGCTTCTTGTATTCGGTTTGGGCGGAATGCTGATGCTGGTGCTCAGCCATTTGATCACGAGGAAGCTAATCAAGCCGCTCATGAAATTAAAAGAAGAATTGACAAAGGTGAAGAGCCGCCAGTTTTCCAAGGTGAAACGCGTAAAGGCAGGGGGGGAGATTGGTTCTGTTGCACAGGTCGTTTTTGAAATGGCTGACGAGCTTAATCGCTTTAACCGTGCGCAAAAGCAGTTTTTTCAAAATGCTTCACATGAGCTGAAATCACCTTTAATGTCCATTGCGGGTTATGCGGAAGGCATTAGAGACGGTGTTTTTGAAGGTGAAAGTGTTTATAAAGGCTTGGACATTATTTTAAGTGAAAGTGACAGACTAAAAAATTTGGTTACCGAAATGACGTTGTTAGCGAAGCTGGACAGCGAGGAGGATATTTATCAGCCCTCGTTGGTGTGTTTAAAGGATTTGCTCGCTGAGACGATTGAACGTGTAAACCCTATGCTCGTCAAAAAAGGAATTACACTGCATCCAAGCTATGATGAGCATGAACAGCTGATTGTACGAGCAGACCAAGACAAGCTTCTGCAAGCGATGCTTAACGTTGTAACTAACGCGATTCGACATGCGGATAAAAATATTTATATTCATGCTTCGGCTAAGAAAGGCCGCATAGAAATATCGGTGTCCGATGATGGCGGCGGCATTCCGGATGAGCTTCTTCCTTATTTATTTCATCGTTTTGTGAAAGGCAAGGACGGGGAGTCTGGCCTCGGCCTAGCTATATCGCGAGCGATTGTGGAACGATGCGGGGGCCTCATTACAGCAGGCAACAACAAGGGCGGCGGTGCTATATTTTCTCTTGGATTTCCATTAGCCGCATGAGTAGGAGTAAGCCATAAGGAAGAAGCTTTCAAAACCACAATAGGAGTGGGATTGAGGGCTTCTTTTTATATCCAGTAAGACACGCGGAGTATCTTTTAGTCGCTTTTTGTCGATCCTTGGAATGACTATTTTAAATCCATAGACAGAAACGAGATAGGATGATTCCTTGTGTTTTCATACATGAAATTTTTTAGAGGAAACCGAAAATCAAAATATCGGATACCGACTAATAGTGCCTCATCTCTTCAAGATCCTCCTATTAGCAAAAATATGTCAACTAATATTGGTTACCTCAAACAGCTGTTCACATTGACGCCAGATTTGATTATCAGACAGATCCAAACGAATCAAGACGAAAATGCAGCAACTCTTGTCTATTTGGAGGGGTTAGTCAATAAGGAATACATTCACAATAATATTTTGCATGCTTTAATTAACGGCGACTCTGGCCAATATTTCCGATTGCCTGAAGTAAGCATAGGAACAATCCGGGTGGAATCGACCTGGATACAAATTGAAAATGCCATTTTACAAGGGGATAGTGTGCTCTTTGTCGAGGGTCAAGCTAATGTCTACGTCTATGATACAAAAGGTTGGCCGCAAAGAGCAGTTGATGACTCTCGTATCGAAGCCTCCCTTCGAGGAGCGCATCAAAGCTTCGTGGAGACAGGAAGCCAAAATATTGCCTTGATTCGCAGATATATTCCCGATCGTGAATTAAAAATCAAGGAGATGATTGTAGGCCAGCGCGGAAAGTTGAAACTATCAATCTTGTACTTGGCTGACGTGGCTAATCCGGAAATTCTTAAGGAGCTCGAAACACGGATAAACCATATCGATATTGATGCGATTATGAATACAGGGGAGCTTGCTGAATTCCTCGAGGATAATCCATTTTCTCCGTTCCCGCAAGTTATTTTGACAGAGAAACCAGATACAACCGCATCGCATATTCTTCAAGGAAGATATGCAGTTGTTGTGGATCGGTCTCCGACCGTGATGATTGCTCCCGTCAATTTTATCGCCTTCTTTCAAAGCGTGGATGATTACAGCAGCCGCTGGCTCATCTCTTCTTTTATACGGCTTCTTCGTTTTTTTGCTATGTTTATTGCTTTGTTTTTACCTTCTGCGTATATTGCGTTCATTTCGTTTAATTACGAGGTTATTCCGGTACAGTTCATTCTATCGATTGCGGAGACGAGGTCCCGTGTACCCTTTCCGCCGATTATTGAAGCGATTTTGATGGAAATTATGCTCGAAATGATGAGAGAAGCAGGACTTCGTTTGCCTGCCATGATCGGTCAAACCATCGGTATTGTAGGAGGTATTATTATCGGTCAGGCAGCTGTTCAAGCCGGGATCGTGAGCAATATTATGGTTATTGTCGTCTCTTCTACTGCGATTGCTTCATTTATTATTCCCAACTATGATATGGGCGCTGCTATTCGACTGCTTCGATTCCCTATCATGATACTGGCTTCTATGTTTGGCATTGTGGGCATTGTTATTGGAGCCATGGCTTTAGTTGCTCATTTTGTTTCTATCGAATCGATGGGTGCCCCATATGGAAGCCCATTAGCACCCTTTAAGTTTAGCCAAATGAAGGATGTATTTGTTCGTTTTCCTGTATGGGCAGTGCTTAAGCGGCCCAAGAGCGCGATGCCTGTTCAATCTATTAGACAAAGAGATCATCGGGATGGTGATCAAACGTGAAGGTACAAGAGCGAAATCAGATTTCTATCACGCAGTTTATATTTATTATCCATAGCTGCCAAGTCGGAACGGGGATATTTTCGCTCCCTAGAACGCTTGCGGAGAAAGCGGGGACAGACGGCTGGATATCATTATTGCTCGGCTGGTGTATTAACCTGACTGTTTGTGTCCTCATCGTAAAAATGTTTGAAAAATATCCTGATGATACGATATTAGATTTGTTCATCCGCCTCTTTGGCAAGGTTGTAGGGAAAATCTTAACCATCCCTATTATTTGTTATTTCGCTTTTTTTGGCTGGACGATTCTTTCGATCACGATGTTATTTATTAAGCAGTGGTTTTTGCAAATGACCCCCGATTATGTCTTGATGATTCTGCTTGTCGTCCCGGGCTTTTTCATTATTGGGAAAGGGCTGTATATTTTGGGCCGATATTCAGAGCTTGTTTTTTATATGACAATCTGGATGTATTTACTGCTGATTATTCCTTTGAAAGACAGCCACTGGGTTCACCTGCTGCCTCTGATTAAAGAGGGGTGGATGCCTATTTTTAACGGAGTAGGATCGGCTATCTTTTCATTTCTCGGTTTTGAGATTGTATTGGTCCTATATCCGTTTTTGAAAACAAAGCAGTTGGCGGTACGCGGAGTTGTCATTGCCAACACCATCACTTTTATTCTCTACCTTGGGGTTACCTTGATTTGCTACGCCTACTTTAGTCCGGACGGGATTACAGATTATAATGAGCCTCTCTTTAATTTATTGAAAATGATCGAGCTGCACTTTTTGGAGCGGTTTGACATGGTTTTTTTGGCGCTGTACTTGTTTGTTATTTCAACTGCATGGCTTCCGTATCTTTATGGAGCAGTCTATAGCACAAGCCATCTGCTGGGAACGAAGAAAAAGGCGCCATTCGATTCGATTCTTCTCATATCCATTGTTATAATCACCGCTTTTCTTCATCCATCATGGAATCAAACGGGACAATGGATAGAGTTTATAAGTAAAACAGGCATTGGGGTCGCTTATGTTTTTCCTGTATTCCTATTTCTATACGTGAGTATATATAGTCGATTTCAACGGAGTGGCAGCCAATGAGAGCGGTATTCTTTTTTTGTCTATTGATGTCGCTTACGGTGCTCCCGGGCTGTATGGATACGATCAATATTGAAGATGTATCGCTCGGCTTATTAATAGGCATCGATTTGAATGAGGATGAGAACCTTGTTGTTACATCTTCTAGTCCTGTCTTTTATGAGGAAGCCAAAGATAAGGAAGAGAATACCATCGTTATATCGAATACACTTCGTGAATCAAGAGAACAATTTGATGCCACTGTTACCGCCTTGTCCCGAAGAGGAAAGGTGCAGGTCATATTGATCGGCAAGCGTGTTTTACAGCATAAAGACTGGTTTAATATTTTGGACACGGTGTACAGGGATGGGAAAAACACGACGATGTCTCGGGTGGTCATGGTGGATGGCCCCGTCTCAGACATAGCAATGTTCACGCCCAAGGATAAACCGCGCCTTCCTATGTATTTAGTGAAGCTAGTCGATACGACAAGCGAGCAGAATCTTTCAGTTAAAACGACGATTCAAGAGCTCCATCGTCAGTTTACAGAAAAAGGAATGACGCCGAGTTTGACAGAGATGCATAAGGATGATCAAGTCAAAGTAACGGGTACGGCACTCTTGGATCATTCCGGTAAATATAAATTCACGCTCGATATTAAACAATCGAAGCTGTTAAAAATTTTACAAGGAGAAACAGGCGGCATATTTTCATTTACGCTTAGCCTACCGGAACAGCCGGAGAAGGGATTGGCTCAAAAAAATAAATTAAGCTTTTATCCTACCACTCTCCAGGTAAAGACGAAGGTTGACTTCGCTGATAACCAATTCGTCTTTCATACTGCAGTGAAGATGGGAATTGTAATGACGGAGCGTCTTTTTAAATTTGACGTGGAGAAAAATGCGCCTCTCTTGGAGAAACAAATCGCAGATGAGATACAAAGGCAAATGCAGCAGTTAATTAAGAAAATACAAAAAGCAAAAATTGATCCGATGGGGTACGGGTTATATGCAAGAGGCCACGAATATAATCACTGGAAGAAAGTGAAGGATAACTGGGGTGAAGCTTTAGCGGAAGCGGATGTAAATGTAAAAATAAAAATTAAAATTCAAGATATGGGCTCCAATCGTTAAACGCAATCCACAACCTCACCTGGTTGTGGATTTTTTACATTCATTGCAGTGATTAGGTCATGTATAATAAACAAGTTAAATGAAAAATATGGCTTTTAAACTATAGATAAGCTAGGTGATCATATGGCAGTTCTTACCATCAATGAGTTAGAGAGATATACCGAAAACGTACTCGTATTTCCTGCCTTTCATATCGAAATTGCACGTCATGAAGTGGTCGCGCTTTATTCGAGCATGAATGTCCGAAATACGTTATTAGCGATGCTGACAGGAAAACTGCCGATTTCCAGTGGAGAAATTAAGTTAAATGATCTGTCATTTGCAAATAACAGGAAAGGTTTTCTTAGTCAGATAGGTCTTTTGCTGTTGGAAGAAGGTTCTTATGAACGGTTGACTGTCAAAGAAAACTTTAGCTTCTTTAAACAGCTATACGGTTCAAGCCTATCCGTCGATGAAGCTGTCCGAATCGTCAATCTTGATCTGAAAGCCAATAAGCGCCTAACGAAGCTGAGTCTGTCAGAGAAAAGGCGGGTTCAGTTTGCACGCTTATTATTTCAAGATCCTGCTCTTTACATTTTTGAGGAGCCAGATCAGAACGTTGACCTCGAAACAAAGCTTGTTTTTCATAAAATGGTTCATACGCTCGGGGAAAGCGGCAAAGCGATTCTCGTGCTCACGGGGAATATGGAAACAGCGCTTAGTGTGACAAGCCGGGTCTATAGACTGGATGAGAAGGGACTCAAAGCTTTTGATGTTCAAGATACAGAAGAGGAACCGAAATCCGTATCTCCAGAAGATGCGGATAAAAAGGAAGAACCTATGCCTTCGCATGCAGAGAGTGATGAGGGCCTTGAAGATGATGAACCTATCGTTCAGCACGTCAAATTCGAGAAAATTCCGACACGAATGAATGACAAAATTATATTGTTTAATCCTCCGGAAATTGATTATATCGAAAGCAGTGAAGGACAAACGAATCTCTATATTAAAGGGGAGATGTATCCAACCTCCTTCAAAATTAATGAGCTGGAAGAAAGACTGCAGACGTATGGTTTCTTTCGTTGCCATCGTTCTTACATCGTTAATCTGCAAAAGGTAAGAGAAGTCATCACCTTCACTCGCAATAGCTATAGCTTGGTGCTTGATGATCATTTAAAGACTAACGTACCGTTGTCAAAAACAAAAATGGCTGAGTTAAAGGAAATGATCGGGCTTAAATAAGCGCCATTCACCGAAACCGCTGCTCCAAACCACGTGATTATTGCGCTATTCAGCCCGAAATACGCATCATTCACCCCTTTGTATGCTCCATTCAATGCGATTATAATGCGCCTCTTCCTCCTCTCACCTAAGATGAAGGTAGACCAGATAAAACAACGGAGGTTGAGAGCGGCATGCAAAATATAATTGAAGTGACTTCATTAGAGAAATCATTTTCGAATTCGAGGGCGTTAAAGGACGTTTCCTTTAACGTAAGGAAGGGTGAGATTTTCGGTTTTCTAGGACCAAGCGGATCGGGCAAAACAACAACCATCAAAATATTAACAGCGCAGTCGAAGCCAACCTCGGGGAGTGCCTATGTATTTGGAGTACCCACGAGTAAATTGCGAGAAGAGAAGTATCGCAAAAAAATGGGGATCATTACCGACAATACGTCTTTGTATGCTCGCTTGTCTGTTTACGATAATTTGAAGTTTTTTTGTGATTTATACGATGTGCCCGAAGGCCGGATTCATGTCGTGCTGCAGATGGTGAATTTGGAGCAAGAGAGCAAGAAGATGGTATCTAAATTATCCAAGGGCATGCTTCAACGGGTCATTCTCGCTCGGGCTTTCCTGCATGAACCAGAGCTCTTGTTTCTGGATGAGCCCACTTCAGCGCTTGACCCTGTGAATACGAAGCATATTTATGAAGGCTTGTTACAATTGAAAGCAAAGGGTACAACCATTTTTTTAACGACGCATGATATGAACGAAGCCGAAACTTTATGTGACCGCGTTGCTTTCCTAAACAATGGAACGATTCAATTGCTCGATGAACCAAAGAAGCTGCGAGAGCAGCATAGCGATGCAACCATTACAGTAGAGCTAACCGATGGGTCAACGATTATTGTACCAAAGGGATCTGATGGGGCGCAGAAGGTATTTGACTATATGAGCAAAAACCAAATCGCATCCATTCAATCGAACTTTCCAACATTAGGCGATATTTTTGTAGAAGTGACTGGGAGGAAACTATCATGACATTTTCAATGAAGCGAGTAATGGCTATTTTACAAAAAGACTATAAGACGTATCTCGAAACATGTATATAACCACGACATTGATCCTTCCTTTAATCCTGGCTGCTTTATATGGGCGCATAGGTGTGAATACCATTGATGTACAATATCTGGTCATCAATATGGCTTTAATTTTAGTAGCTACGTATGTGCAGTCGGCCTTGGTAGCTGAAGAGAAAGAAAAAAATACACTGCGCGGACTCATGCTGTCACCGGCGAGTATTTTCGAGATTTTTTGCGGCAAAAGCTTGCTAAGCTTTATTGCGGGCACGGTCATTATTGTTTTCTCTGCTTTACTTTCTAATTATCATCCGAAGAACCTATTGGTCATTATCATCGCTATATTTTTATCATCCGTTTTTTATTTGGGTTTAGGCACGTTCATCGGTTTGTTAACTAAATCGGTGATGGAAGCCTCCGTTGCGATCATGCCGGCTTTTGTCATTTTTGCTTTTGGGTCATTGATTACACCGTTGATGGATCAGTATCCAATCCTGACGATTGCCAATTACATGCCAAACCTGCAGCTGATTGAACTAGCGAAGCAAGTAGAGGCTGGTGCGGGGCTGGCAGATGTATTGTCCCACTTAGCTATTATTTTTGTATGGATTATTGCGATGTATGCTGTATGTTTGTATGTATACAAGAAACGTATGGTGGATGAATAAAGCAAAGTAGTATATGAAATGGTGGATGGAGCAGCATGATTTTGCTGCCGCTCAAGCCAAGAGAACCCGAGTCGCTAGCGGCCGGGTTTTTCGACATTTTCCTGAATCAAGGAATTGTAAGCTGGTGTATTCTCATGCATAATTGGAGTATATTGTTACTGCTCGTATATTGGCATTTACAGACTGGAGAGGCTTCGATGTATAAAGTAATTATTGTCGATGATGAAGCGGTTGTCCGAATCGGATTAAAAAATACAATCAATTGGAATGAGCATGGCTTCGAATTGATTGGTGATTACGCTAACGGTCGAGAAGCGTGGGATGCCGTAGAATTGGATAGGCCGGAGCTCGTTATTTCAGACATCAGTATGCCGTTCATGGACGGATTAGAGCTGGCTGGTTTAATTTCCGCTCAATTTCCGTATATAAAAATGATTATATTAACGGGCTATGACGAATTTGAGTATGCGCAGCAGGCGATTCGGCTTAAAATTTCTGATTTCATTCTGAAACCGATTACAGCGCAAGAAATACGTCAGCTCCTGGATCGAATTAAAGCAGAGATGGATGAAGAGAAGCAGCGTCGTGAAGATCTGGGCAGGCTAAACAACCAGCTGGAGCACAGTCTTCCGCTGCTTAAAGAGCGATTTCTAGAGCGTTTAGTTGCGGTTGGTTTAGGAAAAGGGGAAATCGCAGAACGTTTTGCTTATTTCAACCTGCCGCCGATATCACCGCTATATTTGGTCATGGTCGTAGATATCGACGATTTTGGCGACCGAGAACTGTCCTCCTATGAGCATGATGTCGAATTTTTGCGATTCGCTGCTTATGATATTTTTAATGAAACGCTGGACCGAGAGCATGTGCTGACCTTCCGAACCCGTGAGGAACGGATGGTTGCCATCATTTTTGGACATGACAGTGAAAGCCTGCTATATGAACAAGGATTTTCGCTTGCTGAGGAGGTCCGCTATCATATTGAGAAATATTTGAAGTTTACAGTGACGATAGGAATTGGACGAACATGTACGCTCGCTGAACAGCTGCCGTTATCTTACAAGAGCGCATTGTCGGTGCTGGACTATCGTTTCCTGCTAGGAAAGAATAGAGTGCTGAGCATTATTGATATAGAAGGAAAACCTTCCGGATACATGCCGCTGAGTCATGACCTCGACCGCAAGCTGGCTGCTGCTGTGAAGACAGGCGCCATTCAAGAAGCCTACCAATTGATTGAACAAGGGGTAGCGGAGCTGAAAACCTCTCTTGTTCCAGTGGAAGCTTGTATGCTGCAAATGCAAAAGGTTGTTCTCTCGCTGATGAACTCTGTGCAGGAGCTAGCTGTTCGAGAGCAGGAATCACCGTTTGAGCAGCAAATGAAGCTGATGAACATATTCAAGTTCAAGACGCTGGACGAGGTTGAGATTTGGCTAAAGGACATGGTAAGCTCCGTTATTTCTACTATAGCGGATAACCGTAATTATTTGACCAACATGCAAATTCATCGCGCGGTGGAGTATATTGATACGAATTACGCGAATGAAAAGATGTCGTTGCAGGACTTATGCCGTCATGTGCTCATGAGCTCAAGCTATTTCAGTCTCGTGTTCAAACAGCATACAGGAGAGACGTTTATCGAATATTTGACCAGCGTAAGGGTGGCTAAGGCGAAGGAGCTGCTTCACAATTCGGCGATGAAGCTGTATGAAATTGCGGAGCAGGTGGGCTACAAGGACCCGAATTATTTTAGCATTTTATTTAAGAAGCACACAGGTATAACGCCAAAGGATTATAGAGAGAAACAAATAAAGGGGAGCGGAGCCTAACATGCTCAAAGATCGGTTCTTTCCTTTGTTTCCGCTAAAAAGCATTCAATCCAATATATCTTTGGCGTTTTCTATGCTGATTTTGGCTGCAATTGTATTAACAACTCTAGTAAGCTATCAGGTTTCCGTCGCGGCGGTTGAGCGGAATTCGAAGGGCTACATTGAGGAAATCATTAAGCAAGTCAATTTAAATATTCAATCGTATGTCGACAATATGGAAAATATATCACTGCTCGCTTTAACGAATAAGGACGTCAAGTATTACATATCGGACAATAACTTTATCAGCGCAGAGAACCGCCGCACGTATGAGAAGCAAATTTCCGACTTGTTTCAGGCGATTTTGTATACGCGCAAGGACATTGCATCCATTATGGTGTTTGGATACAATGGTCGATTTGTTTCTGACCGCCGAATAACTACCTTAAATCCAAATACGAAGATAGAGGATCAAGAGTGGTATCAGCTGGCAAAAGCGGCAGGCGGCAGGTCCGTCGTTTCTGCACCTCATGTACAAAGCTTAATTGAAAACGAATACCGCTGGGTTGTTTCTCTGAGTCGAGAGCTTAAGAGCACAGATGGGATTAAGGCGGATGGCGTACTCCTCGTTGATCTAAACTTAAGTGTCATTAATGACATTTGCGAAAATATTAACCTCGGCAAAAAAGGTTATCTCTTCATCGTGGATAACGAAGGCCATATCGTTTATCATCCGCAGCAGCAGCTCATCGATAGCAAACTGCGTACAGAGCGTATTGCAGAAGTTTTGCAGGCTCCAAGCGGTCAATCCTTCGTCGTGAACGAGGGTGGAGACAAACGTATTTACTCCGTGCAGGACACAAACTTTGGATGGAGAATTGCCGGAGTGGCTTATTCAGATGATTTGATTGCAAACAAAGAGGGTCTGCGTAATTCCATTATTTTTTATTCCTTATGCGGCTTAGCTGTTACGCTGCTGATTTCCATAGGATTGTCACATCGCTTATCCAAGCCTATTAAAGTATTGCAATCCGACATGAAGCAAGTAGAGAAGGGCAACTTTAATATTCAGACGGAAATTGGCCAAATGAATGAAATTGGACAGCTGGGTCGATCTTTTAACTTAATGGTCAGCCGAACCAAGTTTCTAATGGAGGAAACGATTTTAAATCAGGAAAATAAGCGAAAAAGCGAGCTTCTGCTGCTTCAATCGCAAATCAATCCCCATTTTCTATACAACACTCTCGATTCGATTGTGTGGATGGCCGAGCAGAAGCAGCATGAGGAGGTCGTTCTGATGACATCCGCTTTAGCTAAGCTGTTCCGCGCCAGCATTACGAAGGAAAAAGAGCTCGTTCCAATTCGAGTGGAAATTGAGCATATTACGAACTACTTGCTTATACAGAAAATGCGCTATAACGATGAGCTTAATTATGTCATTGATATGGAAGAATCAATTCTCGACTATAAAACGTTAAAAATATTGCTGCAGCCTTTTGTAGAAAATGCGATATATCATGGCATCCGGAACATGTATGGCATGGATGATGGATTAATTACGATACGTGGAAGGCAGTCTGGCGATCAAATTATTTTTGAAGTAGAGGATAACGGCCAAGGGATGTCAGCGGAACAGCTAGGGAAGCTTCTCTACAGCAACTTGGAGGATAACGCCAACCAGGGCATCGGGATACGCAATGTAAACGAGCGGATTAAGCTCTATTTTGGACATGAGTATGGCATCCAAATTCGCAGCGAAATTGAAGAGGGCACCTGTATTACGATCGTAATACCGAAGCTCGATTAAGGGGGAAGCAAAATAATGCGAAAGCATCGATTTACGCTGCTGCTAGTCGTGGCAATTGCGATGATTGCCATCTATTTTGTATTCAACTTTAATCTGCTTTTTGGCGTTAACCATGAGGAGAAAAATGTTACGGTCATTTTGAAATCCTTAAATATTCGACTTGATTTCTGGCAGGCAGTCAATCAGGGTGCGGAAGCAGCAGCCAAAGAGACGGGGCTAAACCTAAGTGTAGAAGGTCCGCTTATTGAAGGCGATTCCAATGCTCAGATTCAAATCTTGGAGGATGCGATCGCACGGAAGCCGCAAGCGATTGTCATAGATATGGTAATGGATAATCGAATGCCAGCTATTCTTGCCAAGGCGCGCGCTGCAGGCATCAAGCTGGTCATTATTAATCATTCTCCGAGTATGAAGCCCTCTCCTATCGTTGTTTCAAGCAACCATAAAGAAGCAGGACAACTAGCAGGACAAACCTCCATTCAGGAAACGGACGGCGATCCGAATATTGCCGTTATTAGTGATTACGCGAGCTCGGTTATTTCGCAAGAGAGGCTGGAGGGAATGCGCCTTGCATTAAAGGGCTACAAAGCGAGTGCAATGGAAACCTATTATGCAGATGATTCCGAGGATCAAGCCTATGAAATTGCCAAGCGGCTGCTTCGAAGTGATTCCGGCATTAATACATTTATTACGCTCAATCAATCCGCGTCACAAGGGGTTGCAAGGCTGCTGAAGGAGTATAACAAGACAGGTGCTATTAATCTTATTGGATTTGATAGCACCAGTGATGAGGTTCAGTTGCTGGAGTCGGGCATTATGACAGCTTCTATTGTACAAAAGCCATTTAATATGGGTTATCTTGGCGTGAAAGCGGCGCTAAAGCTAATTGATGGAGAAAAAACCGAGCCTATCACCTATATCGAATCCAATGTCATTACGAAAGAAAATATGTACACAACGGAAAATCAGAAGCTGCTATTCCCATTTATAACGAGTAAGTAGATCCCTATTCGGAAGGATAATATAACTTTATGCAGCGAAAACGGTATGGAATTAAACCTCTTATGGTTGCTATCAGCCTTTTGTTAATTACAGTAGTTTCCTCTTCGTGCATGAACGAGAACCCAGAGCCAGTTGCTACTCCGAAGGAGGAGCGGGCGTTGATTCGGTTTGTCGCCTCCGAATACAGTACGGAAACGAAGCCGCTGCTTGAAAAGCTGGTAAAAGAGTTTGAGAGGAAAAACCCTCTCATTGATGTAGAGCTGCAAGTAGCCAACTGGGATATACTTGATGGAATCTATACGACTATGATTAGCAAAAACCAGCCTCCCGATCTTCTGAATACGAATGTGTATGCCCATTACGCCAAGGATGGCTTGTTAAATAATATGGATGATATTATATCGCCTGAACTAGCGAATCGGCTGTATCCGAACTTAGTAGATATGGATCAGATAGACGGGGTGCAATACGCAATTCCATACGTTGCTACTACACGGAATTTATACTATAACAAGGAGCTGTTCCGCAAAGCGGGCATTGCTGCCCCTCCGACAACGTGGTCGGAGCTAGAGCAGGCCGCAATGAAAATTAAAGCACTTGGCGCAGCAGACGGCTTCGGAATTGACCTGTCGGACAATGAGACACAGGCGACTTTGTCTTATATATTTTTTGGCTCGGGTGGAGATTGGATTAAAGATGGGAAATGGGCCATTAATTCACCGACCAATGTGGAAGGATTGACTTTTTTTAAAGAGCTGTTTGATAAAGGCTTGACTGAGCCAGAGCCGAACATAACGACTCGCGACGAGAAGCAGCGAATTATGGGCGGAGGCCATCTTGCTATGATGATATCTGGCAATTATTTCTCGGCAGTCGTCCCCAAAGAGTTTCCGGAGCTGGAATGGGGAAAGGGTCCGATTCCAGTAAAGGATGGTACATCGCCAATTACGTTTGGTGTACATGATCTGCTCGTGTCCTTCAAAACTGATCATACCAATAAAGAAGCGTTGTCCAAGTTTCTTGACTTCCTTTATGAAGATCGAGCTTATGAAGAAATGATTAAACGCGAAGGGTTTCTTCCCGTTACGACGACGGTGGGCACCAAGCTGTCGGAGAAAAGCGAAGTGATCAAAAGCGATTTGGAAGCGTTAAGCAAAGCGAGGTTTTATCCGGCGAAGGAGCCTGCTTGGCAAGCGGTGCTTGATTATACCCGTAAGCTAGGTGAAGCTGTTCTATATGAGCAAATGACGCCAAAAGCGGCATTAGATGAATTGCAGTCTTTTGCAGAAAATAAGAGCAATCAGCAAAAATAAGCGCTATCTTAGCGAAATTACTCGAAAAATAGCTTTATATGCACGGAAGAGAAGATAATAAAGAATATATGGAAGATATTCAATAGAGATTATAGCCCTCCCAATTTATGATGAAATTACACGATGGAGCAGCAAGATGAGCCCCTAGGTACAGTGTAAAAAACATCATTTTTGGGAGGGTTTGCTTTAATGATTATGAAGAAAAAGATTGCAGCGCTTGGTATCGCCGTTATTTTGGCTGCCGTATCGTTAGTTGGATGTGGCTCGAATAGCAATAATGGTGGAGCAGCTACTAATGCACCTACAAAGGAGCCGGCTGCTGAAGCGACGGACGCACCTGCTGCAACCGACACGACGGTTAAGCTGACAGGCGATTTCGAAATTCAATATTTTGTGGGCGGGTATGGCGATAAATGGTGGAAAAAAGTTATTGCTGATTTCCAAGCTGCAAATCCGGAGCTTAACATTAAAGAATCCGCAGGACCTAAAATTAACGATCAAAATAGACCGCGCTGGATCGGCGGCAACCCGCCAGATTTCGTATACATCGATGGTCCGGTATTGAACGATCGCCAAATGGTTGAAGACGGCCAGCTGGAGGATTTGACGGATTGGCTGAAAGATGCCAAAAACGTTGACGGTGATCTAATCAGCGACATTTTGGCTCAACCTGCTCAACAATTTGACGGTAAAGTATACAACATTCCACTCGTACTCAACTCATGGGGTGTTTTCTGGAACAAAGCGCTCTTCAAGGAAAAAGGCTGGGCTGAGCCAACTGACTTCCCATCGTTCCTTGCTGTAAGCGAAAAAATCAAAGCAGACGGCATTACGCCGTTCATTCACACAGGTAAATACCCGTACTATATCAATGGCTCGTTCCTGTATCCAGCTATCGTATCAGCAAACAACAACGATTTCTCTATTCTTCAAGATATGGCAGCTAACAAAGTAGAAGCTTTTGAAAGCCCTGCTGTTCTTGCTGCATTGAACAAAATCGTAGAAATGCGCGATAAGGATTACATCGACAAAGCTTCTATCCAAATCAATCACACGGATTCACAAATGCTGTTCCTGCAAAACAAAGATGCTTTCATTGTGAATGGCCTTTGGCTGCCTAATGAAATGGCTAAAGACGTTCCTGCTGGCTTTGACTTTGGTTTCATTCCTTCCATTACGCAAGAAGCAGGCGGTAAAGTGGTTGCGAATACATCCACAGCTACTGTTGCCATCGCGAAAAAAGCGAAAAACAAAGAAGCAGCTAAAGCGTTCCTGCAATTCATTTTCTCAAAAGATCAAGCTTCACAATGGGCTGAGCTAAGCGGCGCGCCTTCCAACATTAAAGGCGACATCAGCAGCTCCAATGCGCCAAGCCATGTTAAAGATGCTGCTAAATATTTGACAGATCCTAACACGGTTGTAATCCCAACAATCACTTACAACGCTGACGTTGATAAAGCGATGATGGATGCAACAGATGCACTGACGATTAGCAAAATTACGCCTGAAGAGTGGGTTAAGCGGGTAACTGACGTGGTGAAAAAGGTTAGCAAATAATAAGCCTTCAAAAGATTGACGGCAGAGATTGATCGAGGCATAACGCCTCGATCACTTTCTGTGAATTTACTCGGAGGGATGGAAGGTATGAACTCAGGGACAGTAAAATGGCAGAGAAATATATTTATCGCATCATTCATCATCCCAACTCTTTTATTTTTCGGCGTATTTACAATCTATCCGGTAGTGCAAAGCTTGTATTATTCATTTTTTGACTGGTCCGGCATGTCGGAGACAAAAACGTTTGTTGGCTTTGATAATTTCAAAGAGATGTTCCATGATCCCATTGTGTGGAGAGCGATCGGCAACGACTATTTTCTTGTTGCTGGCAAAGTAATCGGAATTATGCTTCTCGCGACGTTTTTTGCAGTAGCGCTCACTAGGTTTGGCTTTAAGCTGGCTGGATTTTTTCGGTCGATTTTCTTCATTCCGAATGTAATTTCCGTCGTTGTTATTGGCGTATTGTGGAATTTCATATATAATCCGCAAATTGGCTTCCTGAATGCATTTTTGTCGTTATTCACGAGTGAAAAAGTATCGATAACGTGGCTCGGTTTTTCCGATCATACCATATGGATGCTTCTGCCTCCGGCTATTTGGGCGGGTATCGGCTTTTATATGATTCTTCTCATTGCAGCTATTCAAAGCATTCCTGCTTCCTATTTTGAAGCGGCAAGCATTGAGGGCGCAGGGGAATGGAAACAGTTTTGGAGCATCACGCTTCCGCTCGTTTGGGAGCAGATGAAAGTGTCCATTCTTAACATCATGATGACTACGCTTAACGGTTCCTTCGTAATCGTATGGATTATGACAGAAGGCGGACCGGATAACAGCACACAGGTTATGGGCTCCTACTTGTATCAAATGGCATTCCGGCAATTCCACTTTGGGTATGGTGCTTCGATAGGGTTTATCATCCTGGTCCTGTCCTTAATTACGACAATCGTACTTCAACGGCTTATGCGTCATGATCCCGTTGAGATGAGCTAAGGGGGATAAAGAGATGAATATACAGATTAAAAATCCAATCGCCAAGCTAATCATCTATGCCATTTTGATCCTATGGGGCATATCGGTATTGTACCCGCTCATTTGGACCTTGCTTGATTCTCTAAAAAATAATGAACAATTTTTCTTGAATGCACCGTGGGCTTTGCCTGAGATTCCGCTTATTTGGTCCAACTTCTCGTATGTGTGGAGCAAATACCACTTTGATACTTATTTCGTGAATTCCCTTGTCATTACGACAGGATCGACGATATTGGCGCTGCTCCTATCCGCAACGACAGCGTATGTGCTGGCGAGATATAAATTTAGAGGAAGCAATGCGTTGTTTCTGCTTTATATTTCCTCAATGATGGTACCGTTTGTACTAGCGCTCATTCCGTTGTTTTTCTTGATGAATTCGCTCGGCTTAATTAATACGAAGCTTGGATTGATATTTGTTTATACGTCCAGCTTGCTGGCCTTCGGCATCTTTGTGCTCGTCGGGTTTTTTAAGTCGCTGCCGAAGGAGCTGGAGGAAGCAGCGATTGTGGATGGCGCTTCTTATTACGGGACATTTTTCCGAGTTATGCTTCCGCTGGCGCAGCCAGGTTTGATCACGGTTGGCATCGTCAACATCCTGAACATCTGGAACGAATATATCGTGGGTACGATACTTATTAATGATCCGACCCAGTATACGCTGCCGGTGGAAATTGGCGTTATGCAAGCCGAGATGCAGTATCGTACAGAGTGGGGCCCGTTGTTCGCAGCGCTGTTGATCACCATTATTCCGGTTCTAATTATTTATATTATTTTTCAAAGGCAAATCGCAAGCGGGATTACAGCTGGGGCGGTTAAATAAGCTAATATTTGAATAATCCAATAGCAGCTGGCAGCTCTTTTCTCTTCCGAGGAAGGAGCTGTTTGTTTATGGAATACGTGCTCAAGTGTGGGCATTCCTATTTTTCAAACAAATATCATATGAGCATGCATTCATTTGTTTTTATTTATGATATGATGACTTTTGAGTTGAACCCTGTGCTTGGAGTTGATCATATTGTACATTTATTTGTTTGAAACGCTGCTTTATTTGTCCTTTGCTTTGACCGGCGGTTATCTATTGCTTCAATTCATTCCAGAGAAGTCCAAACCGCAATTAAAGAACATCACTGATTTATTTCAATATGCTTTATTGGCAATCCCGCTGTTTTCATTTATGTCGATTCTTCGATCAGCGCTTGTTTTACGCGATTTTGCGCAGGACATGCCCTTTATTCAGGTTTTATTAATTGTTGTAAAAGATTATTCGTACGGCAATGCATGGGTTTGGAATCTCATTATATGTACCGTGATGTACATGATCACACAGTTTAAAGGCATGCAGGGTAAAATGACCAAATGGGTTCTAGCACTCTTATGGTGTGCCAGTATTCTAGCTCATGGCTGGGCCAGCCATCCGGCAGGCTTCTCGCCTTTCTGGGGCGTACTTTCACAATCCGTTCATGTCGCTGCAGTTTCTCTTTGGCTTGGCACGCTTCTTATTGTTGCTTGGTTTACAAATGGGGAATGGAACTGGAAGGCGTTTGTACGATGGTTTACGCCAATGTCGATCAGCAGCATCGTCCTTATTGTAGCGGCTGGTATTGTGATGATGTTTCTCCTAGTCGATGGTTATATCAACTCATGGGGAATCAATTATGGACAAGCGCTTCTACTTAAGCATCTTGTTTTCTTGCCGCTTGTTCTTCTAGGCTTTATGAATGGGTTTCTATCAAAAATTACAGATAATGGTCGGCATAAAAGTAGATTGCAATGGTGGCTTCGAGCGGAAACGTTACTTGCACTAGTCATCCTCATCACAACCGCCTACATGGGTGTACAGGAGCCGCCTCATGAAGGGGAGTTCGAACAGCCTTCTCCATCTCCGTTATTTACTTTTTTGCATGGCGATTTGCAAGACGTGTCGCTGCAGTGGAACTGGAATTTGGTATATATCAGCATGATTGTTATTGGAATTGCAGCACTGGCCTTATTATTTCCCAGCTATAAAAAAGAGAAACGCAGCATGTTTGCTGCCTTTGCTTGCATAGCTGTCTTATTCCCGTTTTTTGGCATACTTTTATCTGTTCAATAGAGCAGATAGAAGGAAACTCGTTTTTGCTTTTTAAGCAGGACGAGTTTTTTTTGTAAGACAGTAGGATTGTATTAGATAAGGAGAGGAGAGTATTGGAACATTTTTTTATTCTCAACTATAATACAGGAAACTAACGAGAGAATAGGGGTTATCACATGACAATTGAAGCGTTTTGGAAGGGAAATAACGACCAGCCGATATGTGCATTTACGTTTGATGACGGGCCTTCACATCTACCACTTGAACTTTGGCTTTCTGTTCTAGAGGAAGAAGAAGCGATTGGCACCTTCTTTTTTACGGGCGAGTGGATAGATAGATATCCAGATAAAGCTAGAGAAATACTTTCACGCGGTCATGTGCTCGCCCCGCATACGTATCATCATCGCCGAATGGCAGAGGTGCCTAAGGTTGTATTTTTGGAGCAGCTTAAGCTGACCGAGCTGGCTTATCAGGATGCGACAGGCCTTGCTTGCCCAACTTTTATGCGTTTTCCTTATTGTTCTTTCCGCGAAGAAAACTTGGATTGGCTGGATGAATGGGGCGGCTACCGGGACATTGAAGGCGTCGATTCAGGAGATTGGCGGGGCGTTTCTTCGGAAGATATCATTGCAAAGGTCGAACCGGTTCTAGATAAAGGGACGATTGTCGTCATGCATAGCAATGATATTGCGACAGGCACTCCGGAGGCTTTAAGAGCACTTATCCAAACCGCTAAGCAAAGAGGACTACGATGCGTCGGTATTCCCGAAATGCTCGAGTCAGCAGGGTTAGAAGTAGGCTACAAACCTTGGAAAATAACGGTTGAGGTTCCGTCTGAGCTGGATTATCCTTCGGAGGGCTGGGCTCCCTTGGCAAATAAAGAGGAGCTGTCTGCGCTAGCTGCTCAGACCATAGCATGGAACGTTCCACAATATACGCTTCAATTCAATTCCGAGCTGGAATGGCTTGAGCATTTGGAGAATCCAATTCATGAATTCGGTGTTATGGAGAATCGCGAGCTGTTCCATATATGGCAGTTTGAAGGCTCCTATTGGGGTTTCGTACGCGCCGGCGTCGTAGAAGATACGCTTGTACTACTCGACTTTGCGGCTAAGGAAGCGCAAGCGGATACGCTCGTGTATTTGCTTCGGTGGGCTGCTAAGACTGCGAAGGAATTAGGGTTAACCCGCATTGAAGCAAGGCGGGATATTCGCAATATGCATGAGATGTGCAGGCAGCTCAGCTGGCAATCGGAGATTAAGGAAGAGCTGTAGAGAGAAGGTACGTACCCGGTGAAGTCATTAGCAACCTATTATTTTTTATGGTATTTAGCCATTTCTGTCGTTATGCCTTACACGAGTCTATATTTCAGTGATCGCGGCTTTAGCCATACAACGGTTGGTCTCATCCTGTCCTTATGGGCATTGGTCAGCGTCATTGCCCAGCCCGTGATGGGCATGATTAATGACCGAATTAACAATCCGCGCAAAATTATCATGATCTGCGTTATCATTGCTCCGATACTCGGGCTTGGATTTCAGCTTATGGAGGGACTTGCGGGGATTCTCTTCTTGTCTATTTTCTTTGCATGGTTTCAATCCTCTGGCGGACCGATAGGTGACGCGATGTCTGTAGAAATTGCCAGCAAAAAAGGTTTTTCCTTTGGCAGCGTCAGATTATGGGGAGCTTTAAGTTATGCGATAGGTACCTTTGCTACAGGCATTTTATACGAAAAATACGGCTACAACGATATCTTTATTTATTATCTTATTGTGAGTTTAACCGTCTGCTTGGCGCTCATGCTGCTTCCAGCAACGAAGGTTACTCGTAGAAATGTGACGTTATTCGGCCAAATGGGCGAGGTTGTTCGCAATAAGCCGTTTATGATCTTTGTCGCTACAAGCATGCTGATGATGATGTCTGCATCGATTAATATGAATTTTTTGCCATTATACTTTAAGGAAATGGGCTTTGATAAGAGCTGGATCGGCAGTGCTTTTGCGATAGCCGCTATTATTGAGGTGCCGATGTTCTGGGTGGCGACGAAGCTAAGCAAGCGAATAGGCAGATACCAGCTGCTGTGCGTCGCGGCTTTGATCTATGGCATCCAATATTTCGCGATGTTTTTCTTCGATAACGTTTCATTGACGCTGGCGGTTCAACTGCTAAATGGGATCGCGTTCGCTTTTGTCGCGGGCACAGCTGTTGAAATCGTACAAAGCTATGCGACTGAGGGCACGAAAGCGACTCTGCAAACGGTATATGCGGCTGTAACATGGGGACTCGGAGGCATTGTCGGCAATGCGATGGGCGGCGCGGTGGTCGATTACTTTGGAGCGCCATTTCTTTATTTGATTCTGTTCTGTTTATGTCTGACAGCTTCTGTGCTGTTTTTCGCAAACAAGCATCATGAGCGCGGAAGCCAAACAAACTCTATTGTTTGAGCTCATTTTGCCGAAATAGATCTAGAAAGTAGTCTTATTGTTGCTGAGAAGCTGCCAAATAGCACTGTATGCGTGTTTTACGTGAAAATAGCACTAGAAACTAGTCTTATTATCATCGGATGAGCTCATTTTGCTGAAATAGAACTAGAAAGTAGTCTTATTGCTGCTGAGAAGCGACCGGATGGCACTTTAAACTTACATTTGCTAAAAAAGGGGCAGTCCCTCATGGTCTGAAATGACCGGAGGGACTGCCCTTTTCCTATGTTTAGAGCGCAATTAACCGAGAATCGGCGGCTCGTGATCTGTCATATATTTTTCAGTCAGTATGGACAGCAACTGGATACCGACCTCATTGTGTCCGCCTTCGGGAATGATTAGATCGGCATATTTTTTGGATGGTTCGATAAAAGCCTCGTGCATTGGCTTAACCGTCTTCAAGTACTGGTCATGAACGGACTGGATCGTCCGGCCGCGCTCCTCAATATCCCGAAGCACACGACGGAGAATACGCACATCGGGGTCCGTATCGACGAATACTTTGATGTCGAGCAGCTTCCGAATGCTTTCTTCAGCGAGCACATGAAGTCCTTCCAATATTACGATATTATTCGGCTTAAGCTCTACCGTTTCTGTTGTGGATGGAGCATAAGCGGCGAAGTCATAGACTGGCGCGTAAACGGTTTTCCCTTCTTTTAGAAGCAGCAGATCTTGAGCGAGCAGCTCGATATCGAAAGAGAGAGGGTGATCATAATTGATCAATTCACGTTCAGCCATGCTGAGATGCGAATAGGTTTTATAGTAGTTATCCTGAGATATGAAAGTTACTTTTTCCGATCCAAGACGTTCAATGACAGAGCGTGCAACCGTAGTTTTTCCCGAACCGGTGCCGCCAGCGATACCAATAATAAGCATGGTGATTCAGTAAACCTCCCTAATAAAATTGCCATAGCAATTTCAGTATTGTAGCACAGAATACGGAAGCATGCTATTTCTTACTCATGGTTTAAAATGTTAAAATGAAAAGGACAGGCTACATCATTTAGAAGGAGTGTTGATCTTGAAGTATAGAAGACTCGGAAGCACAGAACTAAATGTGTCGGTAATCGGCATCGGAACCTGGCAGTTTGGAGGAGAATGGGGACGGGAGTATTCGCAGAACGAAGTCGATTTGATTCTCGATAAAGGGAGTGAGCTTGGCATCAATCTGATTGATACCGCTGAATGTTACGGTGATCACCTCTCAGAGTCACTCATTGGAGATTATATCAGCCGCCGCAACCGCGAGGATTGGATCATAGCAACAAAGTTTGGCCATCATTTCCACGAGCGCTTCACGCGTACCGACGTATTTGACGCCGAAGGTGTTGTAGCTCAGCTTGATGCTTCACTGAAGGCGCTAAAGACGGACTATATTGACCTGTACCAGTTCCACTCAGGACCAGACCAAGCATTTGATAATGATGTGCTGTGGACCACTCTGGATAAGCAAATTGCAGCCGGGAAAATCCGTTTTCTTGGGACGTCTATCGGCAGCAATGACAATCTGCATCAGACAGAAGCATCAACAAAGGTGAACTCTCGCGTCATTCAGGTCGTATATAATCGACTCGACCGTCAACCGGAGGAAAGAGTATTTCCAGCATGCGAGCAGCAGGATTTGGGCGTGCTTGCACGTGTTCCGCTGGCGAGCGGCTATTTGAGCGGCAAATATAAGCCGGGGGCCGTATTCGGTGATACCGATGTACGCCACAGGCATGATAAAGAGAACACGCGGCTTAAGCTGCTGGAAGTAGAACACATTCAGCGTGAAGAGGTGCCGCAAGGTGTCGATATGGCGAGCTGGGCGCTTGCTTGGTGCTTGAAGCATCCTGCCGTAACGGCTGTCATTCCGGGCTGCAAGGACCCGGCTCAGGTTGAAGCGAACGCAAAGGCGGCAATGCTTGCAGTCGAGCCTCACCCGCAGGATCGCAGCAACTAGATATTTTCGACGTAAGAAGAGGCTGTCGCAAAAGGTTATTACCCTTTTGGACAGCCTCCTTTTTTCTTAAAGCACTGTTACTTCATTCCGGTACCTTTCAAAATCAGATACCCGGCATTCCAGCTTCATCCGAGTACCTTCTGCTTCGTATTCCGTTGCATGCACATGCGCATGCTCGTTAAAGTAAGCAACCAAGCGCCCTTGGTTGAACGGAATCAACAGCTCGCATTCCATATAGTCGTCAAAGACATGATCGCGAATAAGCTGAATAAGCTCATTTAGTCCAATATTCTTTTTGGCGGATAGGTAGACGTTGTTATCACGTACTTCTGGATAAGGATGCTCCGTCAGATCACATTTATTGTAAGCATAAATCGTTGGGAGATTGTAAGCCCCCAGCTCCTTTAACGTCTCATTCGTAACCGCAACAAGCTGCTCATAATCGTCATGGGCGTAGTCGACGACATGTACGAGCAAATCAGCTTCAGTTACTTCCTCTAAAGTTGAGCGGAAGGCCTTCACCAGGTGATGGGGAAGCTGGCTTACGAAGCCGACCGTATCTGTGAGCAGGAATGATTTGTTGTCAGGCAAATCAATACTGCGAACCGAGGTCTCCAGCGTCGCAAAAAGCATATCCTTGGCAAATACCTGCTTCGTTGTTTCTGGATTGTATTTCTCAAGCAAAGCATTCATCAAGCTGGATTTCCCCGTATTCGTATAACCGACGAGACAGACGACAGGCACCTCGTTCTTCTGCCGCTGCTTCCGCTGAATTTGACGGCGAGCTACCAGCTTCTCAAGCTCGGCTTGCAAAGCGGTGATGCGCTCTTCGATGCGTCTGCGATCCAGCTCAAGCTTCGTTTCACCAGCGCCTCTGTTCTTGAGTCCAGCTCCACCGCCTTGCCGCCCCAAGGATGCGCGAAGTCCGACAAGCCTAGGAAGCATATATTGAAGCCGAGCAACTTCGACTTGCAGCTGGGCTTCTCTTGTTTTGGCGCGCTCCGCAAAAATATCCAGAATGAGTATCGTTCGGTCAATGACCGTCCGCTCCAAAGCGGCTTCCAAATTACGAATTTGAGAGTGGGAGAGCTCATCGTTGAAAATAACGACATGCGCGTCATGCGCTTCGAGCAGGGCCAGCAGCTCTTGGATCTTTCCAGTCCCAATATAGTGAGATGGGTTAATGCGTGCTGCCTTTTGGCTTAGTTCATCAACGACCTCGATATAACAAGCGGAAGCTAGATTGCGAAGCTCCTCCATGGAGTATTCAAAGTCGGTTTGATTTTGAAGCTGAACTCCGACGATAATCGCCTTTTGTTTTGGTTGTTCCATTATTCATCATCCTTTTAACGGTTATTTAAAAAATAAAAAACACAGGCAGCTCTGCCTGTGTTCACCGTTATAGGTAAGAGGGTATCAGTAAAAATATCCATAAGGAATCGAGTATCCCTTATCAATATGGATTGATGGCCTTCCATATACGCTGAAATAAACGTATGGAAATTCCGCTCTAAAGGCGAATACGCGAGTTGGGATGCTCCCTACAATAGTCGACGTATTCTGTTTATATGGGTTACCTTCAAAATGGGCAGACCTATCCTGAGTCCCCTGCACACAGGCAGAGCTTTGGCGCTATTCAATTAGCAGCTGCGCAAAGACCTAACTCGGATATAGTCTATCACACGTAACCCTCCGTTCATTTAAATTAGCATCAGTGTAGCACAAAGGGCTATTTCACGGCAAGTCAAAAGGAAAAGAATCCCTTATGAATCGCTCCAATCCTGACGCAAAGTGAAGAGCTCCTTCAGCTCATCGGTTGACAGCTCCGTGATCCAGCCCTCAGAGCTGGAGATGACATTTTCGCTGAGCTGCTGCTTATTTTCGAGCATCTCATCGATGCGTTCCTCCAACGTGCCAAGCGAGATAAATTTATGAACCTGAACGTCACGCGTTTGACCCATGCGGTACGCGCGGTCGGTTGCTTGGTTCTCCACAGCAGGATTCCACCAACGGTCAAAATGGAATACATGATTAGCAGCGGTCAGGTTAAGCCCGACGCCGCCAGCCTTAATCGACAGAATGAACACATTAGGCTGCTCTTCCGGCGGCAATTGTTGCGATTGGAACCGCTCAATCATGCGGTCCCGCGCCAGCTTGGAGGTGCTGCCATTCAAATATAATATCGGCTCCTGCAGCTCCTGCTGCAGCACGCTTTGAAGCATTTCCCCCATACCGAGGTATTGCGTGAAAATAAGGCAGCGTTCGCCTTCATCTCTCAGTTCTCTCACCATGGCGAGCAGCCGCTCAAGCTTAGCTGATCGGCTTATGATCCGCTCTGTATCCATTTGCTCGCCAGCGGGCGCAGAGCTGTCCACCAAAGGTTCTTTGGTTAGCAGCATCGGATGATCGCATAGCTGCTTCAGCTGCATAATGGACGATAAAATGGCGCCTTTACGTTCGATGCCTTCAAGCTTTTGCATGCGATCCATAAGCTGATTAACGGTTTGATTATAAAGCGCGCCTTGCTCGGCTGTGAGATGAATATACGTTTTCATTTCGTTTTTGTCCGGCAAATCAAGCTGGATCGCGGGGTCCTTCTTCTTGCGCCGCAGCATGAATGGCTTAACTAGCTTCTGCAAGTCTGCGGTGCGCTGAACATTGCGTTCCTTTTCAATAGGATTGCTGAAGCGGTGCTGGAAACCATGTGCACTCCCCAGAAACCCCGGATTCATGAAATCATAGATGGACCACAGCTCCGATAAACGATTCTCGATCGGCGTGCCCGTCAAAGCGATACGATGCTTCGCAGTAAAGCTGCGAACGGCTGCGGATTGTTTCGTTTGTGCGTTCTTTATATTTTGTGCCTCATCCAAGCAAATCGCTGCAAAGGTAATATCCTTCAGCATGTCCTGATCAAGTGTAGCGGTGGCGAATGAAGTTAGTATGACATCAGCGTTCCGCATTTCCTCAAGGAAATGTTCTCCTACGAGGCGCCTGCTTCCGTAATGAAGCATGACGCGCAGTGAGGGTGCAAAGCGGCTTATCTCCTTCTGCCAGTTGCCCAGAACAGAGGTTGGGCAAATGATGAGCGATGGCATGTGTTGCTCCGACTCTGCTGCGCTCTCCTTGAGATTGAGCAAATAGGCGATAAGCTGAACCGTCTTGCCAAGACCCATGTCGTCGGCCAAGCATGCGCCAAGTCCGAATCGTCGTAAAAAGGACAACCAAGCGTAACCTTCCTGCTGATAAGGTCGAAGCTCGGCACGCAGCCCGGCAGGAACAGCAAGCATAGGCCATTCGGTTCGTTGATTTAGCTGGCTGACCAGCGTCATCAAATGCTCGTTCAGCTCAACTTCCAGTTGAATACGATGCTCTTGCTCTGCTTCGTTTTCTTGCTCAGGCTGATCTTCCCCATGCTCGTTGCCGCTTCCCAAAAGATGCAGCTGAAGAACATCTTGAAATGATAAACCTTCGGCGCGGTCAATGCCCGACATCGCTTTGCGAATTTGCGCAAGCAAGGCGGGATCAAGCGAAACCCACTGTCCTCGGAAGCGAACGAGCCGCTCATTCCGGGCAACAAGCTCATTAAACTCGGATTCAGTCAGGTCAGTGTCTCCAATGGCAATGCGCCAATCGAATTCGATTAGTGTATCCAGTCCAAATAATGATTCACCGGAGCCCTCTTCTCGTTTACTCGTGCTGACCTTAGCGCGAAGGCGTGGTTTCTTACGGCTGGCGGTTTCCCACCAAGCGGGAAGCAGTACCTGCCAGCCCGCGTCTAATAAACGGGGGCTATCTACGGCAAGGAACCGCCAAGCGGCATCATTTTTCAAGGGGACGTTTAAAATATTGTCACGATTGCCCGCTAGCAGGTTTGTTGGCAGGCAAGCACGCAGACGCTCCAACCAGCCTGAGGAACGCTCACGAATAGAAGGCGACCAAGAAGCAGGCCACGAGCCGTAAGCTTCGCCTGTATCAGACAATTTAACGGGTACAATAACCGCTTGATCGAGCTTGTCCTGCAAAATAAGCTTAAGCTGCCACGGGTCATCCACAGCAACGGGCTCGACAAGCTGAAGCATTGGCCGAAATGGAGCTTGATCGGCTTTCCAGCCAATGGCGATCAGCCATGCCTGTGCATCAAGTCCGGCGGTTATGCCATCCTTGGCAAAGAGGAGCGGGTATTCCCTGCGCAAATCAGCAGCAGTCGTTTCTGTGCCATAATAAGCGTCAAATACAGCAGCAGAAAAAGCAGCAAGCAATCCCGTCTTAAAGCTATCGTCTGTTTGCGTTTTTCTGATCATGCTCTGAATTTGTTCGTTTATTGCAGCATTATCCCAGCTCCATTGGAGCTTTCCTGTACGGAATGCTGAGAAGCTTGGTATAAAGCGATGCGCAGTTATTTCAGCTGCTAACAAGGGGGCGAGCGCAACAAGCATTCCGGCTTGCTCTTCCCATATCCATTCCACATGCTCAAGCACCGTGTTTTCCGCAAAAAAAGGAATAACCTGCTCGGCTGGAAGCAAAACAAGCTCTAGTCCTTCAACCTGCTGTACTTCGAGTTCTGTGCCGTAAAAGGAAGGCGTATGCCAGGCGAACAAGCTGTGCTTCAAGCTGACGCCGGGCAGGAAGTCACTCATGCCGCTCATTCCGTATAGGAGAGCATCACCATGAGTCGTTAAACTAGCGTATACCGTAATTGTTTTTGTAAACTTGCTCATGGTATAAGTTTTCCTTTCCGAAGCTCTTCCTGAAGCGCACGAAGGCGGCTATGGTTAGAAGCGAACGCTGTAATAAACGTTTCCCAGCGCTCCTCGTCTTTCCTTTTCTTGTACAGCTTAGCCAGCCGTTTGAGCAGCTTCACAGCAGTTTTGTAGCCAGGCCTATTTTTGAGCAGCACATATCTTTCCACAGCCTGATGATAAAAGGGCAGCAGCAGCTCCGGCGCATGTTTCTCAATAGGGGCGAACACTCCAACGCGATAGTCAAGCGGCTCGGTTCCCGTGCTGAGCTGATAATCAATCCATTGCTGCCATTTGGCATGACGGAGCAGTTTTCCTTCGTAAATAGAACTAGCGTAGGGAAGCGATTGAATGAGAGGCGCCCACATCAGCTGCTCCGCATCTGGAATATGTTCAATTACATCGTCCCAGTAGCTATAAAAGATTTCCAAGGCGTTAATTCGGCTTTTCTCTATATACGGCTTCGTTTCCACTAACCAATTCGATAACCGCTGCCATTGCTCTTTTTCAGTCATTATGGTTAAGACATGGAATAAGTCACTTGGACGAAGCTCGTTACCGCTGCTTATTTCCTTTAGTTTGCTACACGCCTCTTCGTCGCGTTGTAAGAAGAAGTTCATCCACACCTCGGCAAGCAGAAAAGGGTAGCGGGAGAGCGCTGAGCCGGGCTTTAAAGATGCGGCATTCAATTGCTGCAGCTCTTCTAGACATAGGCTCATATCGTTCTGGTTAGGGATAATCCAGTATTGCCATAACCAAAAATAAGGATCGGAGAAATACGTCTTTGATCCTGATTCCACCAGCATGAGCCTGCGCAAAAAGGCTAATGTTTCTTCTAGGCACTGCCAATAGCCGGGCCCATCGGCAGGATCGGATTTTTTTTGCATGAGCTCAGCAATAGCAAGCTGTACATCAGCAATAGCAGCATGTGTATGGAAGCCGATAAAGGAGCCGGAATGTCCCTTTTGATCGGGAATAAGATTAAGCAGCAGCATCAGAATATGAAGATGAGCATGCAGCTCGAATAGATTATTTTGTGCAGAAGAAAGCGTAGGCTTTATCTGATTAATTGCTGTAATTGCACTATGTACATATGCGGCATTTCGAGTAAGGTCAGACAGAGACTCGGTACGAGATTTAAACAGTGCGTGCCACTCTGCGACGTTCATTTGTTCAATTGGTTTCATGACGAAGTGGTCTCCCTAACGAATAAAATCATTTTACGAATCAGCTAATTATACCATTTATTTCGTTTATAGCTTGGAGTATAAAGTGCATGTACGCTTCAGTTTGTCTTTCCTAAAGCACCAAAACATTTTACAATATAAATACGGCAACAAATGAACGACTGTCTTTAATCGGAAGAAAGGAAAGATGACAGATGGCAATTCAAGAAATCCAAGAAGAAGACTGGCTAAAGCTTAATCGGATAGGGAATGGTAAGGATGCGCTGCTTTTTTCTTCACCATTTTGCGGAACCTGTAAGGTAGCCGAGCGGATGCTGGAAATTGTGGAAGCTGCTGAGGTTCCAACGACCTTGTATAAAATAAATATAAATTACGCCCCCCAGCTGCGAAATGCTTGGAAAATTACGAGTGTGCCTTGCCTTGTTTTATTGAAGAACGGAGAGCCTTATCAGTTTGAATATGCGATGCGTTCAGTTGATTATTTGTATAAACTTATGAAGAACATGGATTAATGGGGAGGATTTCTCCGTAGAACGGCCGAAATATATTTTTATTTACTATAAAATTTTTATCAGGCGAAGATTATAGTGCTGTTCGTGTTATAATTGAGAGGTGCAGTCAATAAAGACCATTGACTATGATAAAGGAGTCGGAAATATGCAGGTAGTATTTGAAGACTGGGATCAAAAAGTAAAAAAAACATTTAACGCAACGAGCAAGCAGGTTGTATTAACCGTTACCGAGGCCGGTGACCTGTTAGGCCTGACTAAGGACCAGATGAAGGTTTATGTGCTTAAGCATAACCTCACTAAGGTTGCGATCAATCGCAGCGTCCACAGATATCTATTACTGAAAAGCGAAATAGATGAGATCCTAGGTAAAGCCTAATAATTGCGATAAACCACAGCCAAATATGGGCTGTGGTTTTTTGTTGTGTTTACATCCCATCTGAGGAGGTGTGGACGTTATATGGAGGATATGGCAGGATGTTTTCGAATGACTGCTGCTCGTTTCCGCTCAGTCCGCCTTAGTCAGCATTATTAGAAATAACGCCACTGGTTGCTGTTTTTCAATAGGAGTCGTATTCGTTATACTTAAAACGACCGATTGGAAAACATTATCTGGAGGGTGATTTTACTTGACTTATATGGACATGTTAGGACGTCGGAGCATCATTTTGAAGCGGAATATCGGCAATTTAATTATTAAAGACAACAAGCAGGGACTCAGCACGCAGGAAAGTCATTTTTACCAAAGCATGCTCAAGGAATGGCATCAGAATGCCAATGAATTGAATTCAGCTAGAAAACATTCTTAGTTGATAGGTAATTATTGAAATTACATGACTTGCAAAAAAAGCCGGGTGTCATTCTGACATTCGGTTTGCTGTGTGTAATTTTTGTATATAGCTACAAATGAAGTTCTTTTAGGAATGAAGAGTAAATGAAAAGGAATGCTTATGGTATACTACATAGATGATAAAGGTTGGCAGCAATAATTAAACGGGGGTTTCTTGCTATGTTGGCGGTTGAAAAAGCGGTGTACCTCACGATAGATGAAGGTCCTGCTGAAGATTTTATGCAAAAGGTCAATTTTCTGAACGCAAAAGAGATTCGGGCGATTTGGTTTTGTATGGGTGAAGCATTGGAAAGCTGCTCTGAGGAAGCGATAGCTGCGATTAAAGCAGGCCATATCATTGGGAATCGCGGTTATGATCATGCAGATTTCTCTGTTATCGGCTTACAAGACGTAAGAGGACAGATCGAGCGAACCGACCGTATTATAGATGAGCTGTACAATAAAGCAGAAACGATCAGGCCTTCCAAGCTGTTTCGTTTTCCATTTATGCAGCAGTTGTTAGACGAAATGAAGGATGATCATTTCGAAGGTATTCAGCGTGTACTGGATGAGCTGGGCTATCAGCAGCCGTCCTTCGAGAATGGTACCCCAAAAAGCGGACTGCATGTGGATTGTACATGGGATACGTTCGATTTTGAGCCGGCGGACGTTATGGACCAGCATCATGATTTACAAGCAACAAGCGGACAAATTATTATGATACACGACTGGATCTCGGTTGCTCCTTTTCAAGCATTAATGGATAAGCTGCTTGCAAAAAATGTAGTTTTTCAGCTTCCTAAGGAAACGGCTCTTCAAATCGCAGCCATTTAGCAAGCAAATCGCATAATCAAAAAGGAGTACAGCTCGTCTCTATGATTTCATAGCAGCGGCGAACGGTACTCCTTTTTTGCTGCGAGCAGTTATTGCTGAATTCATGCTAGGTAAACCAGAATGAACGAAACAAAGTAAGCGCTTCATGCGTTTAAGTAAAAAAGAACATTTATTCAAGAGGGGGCAATGGTTGATGCACTGGATTCCCGCTGACAGAAGCGGCAGGTGGTGGCTACTAGCTGGAGCATCCACCTTGCTTGTTAGCCTGTTATTATGGTTGATTCGTTTTGTTATATTAGGCCAGCCTTTCACAGGCATGCACGCTTTCCGATTTATGCTGCTCGCAGCCATATTATCTTTTTTATTCGGTTTTATCGGCTGGCTTGGAGCGAGAAAGCTGTGGCTGTTCTCCAATCTTGGGATGCTAATTGGTCTTATGCTGATGGCTATGTATTCCAAAGGTTTGACTGGATGGGAGGACCTAATTAGTTTCCTCGTATTTTTAGAAGCAGTAGCAGGAGGTTTTATGGCAGGGCTGATTGTTGAAGGTGTTTATTTCTTTAGACGGCTATCAAAGAAATAATAGGCTGCCATAAAAATGTTGCAACTGGCTGTTGCTTTTTCCCGTCATACAGAGTGAAATGGAATAATGAGGTAAAAATTATTCTAATTTGTTTGGTGACGGAGCTGATCTTATGTGCCAAGAGGCAATGATAAGTTTGGAAATAGAAGAAAAAATGAAGTTGACTGGTGTTCCGGGATTAGGAATTGCCGTTCTTCAGCATGGACAAATGGTGTGGCAAGGAAGCTATGGCGTACTTGAAGCGAGCATGCAGCAAAAGGTGACAGAGGAAACTTTGTTTCCTGCCTGCTCCATCAGCAAAATGGTTACGGCTATTGGTGTGCTTCGTTTAGTCCAGGAGGGCGTGCTTAGCTTGGAGGAGGATGTTAATCGTTACTTAGTTTCCTGGCAGGTGCCCGAAAACCAGTTCACTCAGCAGAGGAAAGTAACGCTGCGCAGTTTGCTGGCACATCAATCGGGAATTGTGGATGCACGGGGGAGCTATGAACCGTTGCAGAAGCAAGACCCTTTCCCTACGCCTAGAGAGCTGCTCTTAGGAGCAACGAAATATCATTCCAAACCAGTTGAGGTTGCTCACCTGCCAGAGAGTCGATTCTCTTACTCGGATGCAGGTTATTCTGTTTTGGAGCAAATTCTTGAGGATGTGTCAGGAGAAGCCTTTTCGGCTGCTATGGAGCGGCTTGTTATGAAGCCGCTTGGCTTAAAACGAACTATTTTCTGGGATGGTATTGCAAACGAGTCGCTGAACACATCCATGGGTCATGATAAACGGGGACAGGTGGTTGAAGGGAAGAGAGCGCACTATCCCAATTTATCCGGAGCCGGCTTATGGACAACGCCTTCTGAATTGCTAGTATTGGCACGCGAGGTCGTGAAAGCTTGGAATGGCGATCCTAATGGTATTTTGCGGCCAGCGATGGCTAGAATAATGCTTACGGGTTATGCGAGCGATAAAGGTGCAGGCTTAGGCGTATTTCTTCCTGATGCTGGAGAGCAGCTCTGCTTCGTTTCTCAAGGCTGGGGAGTTGGTTCTCAAAGCAAGCTGGCTGGATACCCGCGCCAAGAAAGCGGTATTGCAGTAATGATGAATGCAGAGCCAGGTAAACCTCAAAACGAGTCGTTGATCAGTGAGGTCATTCAGGAGTTATGCAAGCATTATGAACTGCCGATAGTGTAGGCTGCTTCTTCGAGAATCATATATCAAATTTTATAATTTGATTGAAAGGTGAATATGGAGAATATTTCAGGTCATATCATACACGTCTTTTTACATTTTGTTGTAGGCGCCAGCTTGGCCTATTTATTTTGCGGGAAAGCGGCTGCATCCACTGTGAATCGCAAGGTTCTCTTGATTTTCGGCGGTGCAGCTGCTATTTCTCCTGATATTTCGAAGCTTTACGGAGACCTGCTTGGCCACTCCATTTGGCTCGTACCTGTGATTGGTTTGTTTTTTGCTGCATGTTATCATGCATTCCAGAAGAAAATTTCGTTTAAGAAGGCTTGGCTGATATTGTCTATATGTGTTTTTAGCCATTTATTTATAGATTTTATCGGCAATGGCGTAGCTCCCTTTTATCCCTTTATTAAAACGGAGTCTGATTTCTTTATTGTAAATAGAAACGACCCTGTTCTTTTAATTACGCTGACCACTGCTCTTATTATCGGGGCATCTACTCGGAGAAGAAGGCGTATTTTTTTATCAGGACTAATCCTTGTTGCTTTGTATCTTGGAGGGTTGTCGTTCTCGAAGCTGCAATTGCAGCATGCATTAGAAAAAAAGTATAAGAACGAAAACATCTATGTCATGCTCACCTTTCCAAGAGAGGGCTTTAAGTGGTCATTCATGGTGAGGACGGATGAAACAAGTGTCGACGGTTATTCGCCAATTGCAGGCTTGGACATACATATTGAACAAGAAATGAACAAATCAGGAGAGTGGATCAATGTTGATAAACAGTGAAGAGGATATTATGCAGCTTGTATATAGAGATGAGTGGATGATGAACATCTTACGAGAGGTTAGTACGCTCGAGCTTCCAGATTGGTGGGTATGTGCAGGTTTCGTTCGCAGCAAAATTTGGGATACCCTTCACGGATTTACGGAACGAACGCCGCTGGCCGATGTTGATGTCGTTTATTTCGATCCTTCCAACATAGACGAGCAGATAGAGAAACAGCTGGAAAACACATTAAATCAGATGAACCCTCACGTACCTTGGTCCGTTAAGAACCAAGCTCGAATGCATGTAATCAATAACAATCCTCCGTATTCCAGCTCCACAGATGCCATTTCCAAATTTCCAGAGACCGTAACCGCTCTAGGATTGAAAGTAGATCAGCATGACAAACTTGTGTTAACTGCTCCTTGTGGGATAGAGGATGTTCTAGAAATGATTGTTAGACCATCACCTTTTTACTTGGATTACGAGGATCGAATCGCCATTTATGAGAAGCGGCTTGAGCAAAAGAGGTTTCAAGAGCGCTGGCCTAAAGTACGCCAATGAAAGCACGGTATTATTTGCAAAGAGGAGGATACTCCATCAAAAGCAGCTCTACCTAAATGTTAGGAGGAGAACGCTGTGAAACCGGCAAATGGATGGATATTGATCATCGTAATCATGTTATGGCTTGCGGTTGGCTGCGAGAATAGTGTTCAGCAAGCAAATGAACCAAAACCTATTCTCCCTATTCTCAATCAGGTTCAATCGGTTACCGTTACAAGTATCAATGGTTTCTCAGAAGGGCTTTCTCGGCTTGAACAACAGGCGGATATAGCCCTTTTGCTGCAGGGCATGATGGATGCCCACCCGTCTTATATTGATGATCCGGAACCATCTGGTCTAATGTATGAGGTAGAAATGAAGAGTGACAAGCAAACTCAAACCTATACCGTCAATGATCTGCGAACAACTGACTCGCTTGATACGGGTGTAAAAATCTATACAAAGGACAACGACGGTCAAAGCCATGCATGGACGCTTCCGAGTGAATGGATTCGGTTGCTGCTCGGTTTAAATGCTGTTGATCTTGAGGAGCCGATCCTGTCCATTAGTGCGAATGAGGACAGCAGTAGCGTTATTGTGTTATCGAATCGCAATATGAAGCGTGAAACCGTCCGCGATGCGATTGCAAATACGCTTGCATTCAGCGGGATGGCAGCGAATGAGCAGCCGAAGTATGACATATATTGGAGTGACTCGCAACGATTTGTTGTCAGGTTCACGAACCTAACAGCAAAGAGTGCTGTGCAATTTCAGCTAGATGCTGTGCAAGCGGAGACGGAGGAGTCGTTTGTAAATAAGTCTCAGAAAGACCAGAATCATGCGACTTTGATGGGTAGAGCATGATGCTAAGGACTTCAAAAACGAAGGAGTAAGTTGTCTCTGACATAATAAAAAGCTTTTTTCCGTTTATCCTATTGCCTGTGTGGGTAAGCATAAAATAGCAGTGCTGGGATTGAAAGCAGGCAATAGTGGAATGGTAATGGTAAATAAAATGTTGCGGGGGAGAAAATGGAGCCTAAAGCAGAACGTCAAAGTTTTATGCAGCTTATAAAGAAAGGGAATAAATCTTCCGCTGTAGCGATGATCGGCAATGCGTTTATCGCCGCCATAAAAGGGTTCGCAGCGGCCTTCAGCGGCAGCGGCGCGATGTTTGCTTCCGCCATGCATTCATTGGCAGATGCGATAAACCAAGGGTTTGTTTTTGCCGGAAGCATTCTTGCCGAGAAAAAACCGACGCCGAGGTTTCCAACCGGCTTTGGGCGTGTCATCAATATTTTTTGTATGATTGCCGTTATCGTCGTTACCATTATGGCTTATGAAACGATTCGTGAAGGCTGGCATCTCATTTTGCATCCAGTTGCAAGTGAAGGTTTTTGGCTAAACATTGGGGTTCTGGTTGTTAATTTAGTTATCGACGGGCTTATATTAGTCAAAGCAATGAAGGAAATTATACACGAAGCGGGAGCGGAGGGGAAAGGTCTCGGTATTTTCTCAGCTGCCTTCAAAAATGTAGGGCGTTCCGCTCCTGCTACACGATTAGTTTTCTATGAGGATCTTGTCGCTGTTTCGGGAGCCGCCTTGGCGATGATCGCGGTCATTATTGCTGCATTTACCTCGTTTAAAACGGTTGATGGTGTTGCAACCCTGTTGATTGGTCTGTTAATGGTTGGTGTTGCTTATCGTGTGGGATACGACAATATGATCGGACTCATTGGTGTTTCTGCCCCGAAGGAAGTAGCAGACAAGGTGTCCCGTATTATTTTTTCCGAACAGAGCGTAACCGATATTTATCAAATGCGCATTCTACAAGAGGGCCGCTATTACCACGTTGAGGCGTACTTGGAGCTGCAACCTGGTTTAACGCTTGCGGTAGCCGATGATATTAAGTTTCTCGTTCGCGCCAAGCTGCTTGAGGACAAGGATATTGCAGATGTGACGTTAGGGATTTTAGAGGATGACGGCAAAAGAAGCTGGAATCCTATTGAATCCAAATAGAAAAGTTGCACCTCCAAAGTTAGATGGTGTCTAACAATGGAGGTGCAGTTCATAGGAGCTGGCTTTTGCTATTTACATGCATTGCAGCTGCCCTGCAACAACGATCCGTTCACGAAGTATATCAAGGTATTTCCTCTTATTGACTCAGCATGGGAAACAACTGCTTCAGCTCCGTATCACTCGGTCTTCTGCCATAATCTGCAATCTCGAATGGCTCTGCATATTTTGTTTTTTCTGACTTCCCATCTTCGTATAGTCGATCCAGCGTCGGAAGCATCTCCGATGAAACCTCAATAAAGCTGCTCCAATATTGCAAAATATAATCCTTCCTAGCATCCCACGTCTGTGGAACCTGATCTAGCAGATTACGCTGCCATGGCGCAAACTCATAGAATTGGGAAGCGTGCGCATCACAGCCAAGCAGCTTCTTCTCAATAACAGAACCAATATCGACGACCAGATCGGGTGAGTAAGCATGCCTCTTTCCGTAGTCCGGCATAAGCAAGAAAAGAGGGGATTGCTCTAAATATGGGGCATCTGGCACAGAATTAGGTACCTTCGCTATAAAATCCGCAGCATCTCTCACAATTCTTCCTGCATTGCGATTATCTACATGTCCTGCACCTTCAGGATGGAAGGTAATGACGACATCGGCCTTCCAATTGCGAATTTGGCGAATAACTTCTTCTCTCACTTCAAAGCTATTCGTCAGACGGCCATCAGATATATTCAATATGCTATAGTCAAGAACACCCAATCGTCTAGCAGCCTCATACGCCTCCTGCGTTCTTCTATCCACGAGCTCTTGTCCGCTAATTGAGTAGTGTCCGCAATCTCCATTGGTTAAGGAAACGAATTTCACTCGGTGTCCCATTTCTGCGAATAAAGCAGAGGTTCCTCCCGCATAAATTTCCGGTTCATCCGGATGTGCAGCAATGACAATTATATTTTTTTGTTGTTGTGTAGACATCTTTTTTCTCTCCTCCTGTATGGTAACCCAAAACCATTATCCCTTTACTGCACCTGCTGTCAGCCCTTTAATAACCGTTTCTTGTGAGAACATGTACAAAACAAGCAGTGGTACGATTGAAATCGTGATGGCTGCCATCATAGCGCCATAATCTGTACCATACGCATTCGATACGAGCGACAAGAGGACAGATATAGGCTGCATCTCTCTTATTGGCAGGTAGACGAGTGGTAGCAAAAGCTCGTTGTATGACCAAAGAAAGACCATAATAGACACCGTTGCAAAAATAGGGAAGCAAAGCGGCAGCGTTATTTTATAATATATTTTCCAAATGGTTGCCCCATCCATGACCGCCGCTTCCTCTAGTTCTCCAGGCAAAGAAGCCATGAAGCCTGTTATCATTAGAATAGCAAAGCTCAAATTGCCAGCTACTTGTGGGAGAATAACGGATAAATAGGTTCCATTCAAACCCAGCTTCTCGATGATAACGAAATTCGGAATAATAACAGCGAACTGCGGCAGCAGCATGCAAATAACAAATATAGACGTGAAATACCCTTTAAATGCAAATTGAAATCTCGCTAGTACAAAAGAAGCCAACCCGCCAAAAAGGGAAACACCTAATACAACGGATCCCGAAATGATCATACTGTTCATAAAGCCTTTAACGACGTTAATATTGCCATACTCGTTCAACTTCAAAAAGTTAAATAAAGAGTAGCTTTGTGGGAGAGCGAATGATTGCGTTAAAATTTCTTCGGACGTTTTGAAGCTATTGAGCAGCACCCATAATAGCGGGATGATCGTTGTGCATGCCCATAAAAGCAGGAGTGCATATACGCCGAACTTGACCGCACCAGGCTTTACTAGTCTGTTAACCATCTAAAATATCACCTTCTCAATTGGGCTGTTTGTAGTTTATCATCAGTAGCTGACAGCCTCTTTTTTAACTAATTTATTTAACACAACGGTTATGACAATACCGAGTATCATCATCGCAATGACGATTGTGCTGGCATAGCCTGCGTTTTGCCCATTAAATGCCTTCGTGTACATGTAAGTACTGAGCAGCTCACTGGAATTCAATGGACCACCCTTGGTCACGATATATACGACATCAAATACTTTCAATGCTCCTGCCGTGGCGAGCGTAAGGCAAGAAGCAATGACATCACGTAATAATGGAAGTGTAATATAGATGGATTTTCTTATTCCTGTAATACCGTCCAGCATAGCTGATTCATAAATATCCTCTGGAATCTTTGACATCCCGGTCAGGAATATAACAAAATAAAATCCAACATACTGCCATAGAATCGGTATGAGTACCAAATAGATAGCGCTTTTCTCCGTCAGCCATATTTGCTCAGACAGACCGAGCCCTCTCATAATGGCATTTAAGAGTCCATAGTCGTAGTTGTAAATGAGCGAGAACATGAGGCCAATCGCCGTACCTGAGATAACAATTGGAAAGAAAAAGACCGTTCTAAAAAACTTAAATCCTCGTTTGATGCTGTCGGTTAGCAACGCGAGGACCAAACCTCCTCCAGCCTGCAGGAATACGGCACCGATTACCAATATAAACGTGTTTTTTAGCGCTATCCAAACAACGGGGTCGTGAATGAGCTGGTTGTAATTGCCAAATCCTATGAACTTCTTCGTATTTGAGAAGTTATACCATTCGGTGAAGCTATAATAAACGGATTGTACGAGTGGATATAAAAGAAAGGTGAATAATAATAGCATCGTTGGCGCCAGGAAAAGCACAATGTATCTCTTGTCCCTGAATATCACAACTGAACGCCTCCTCTTCATAAGCAATAGCTTGGATTACATACTGCCATTTGCCCGGGAGCCGGTGATCCGATATCCCGGGGCATGTTGAAAGAACTACTTGTTTCTGTTGTTTAATTTTGTGGCTTCATCTAGAATTTCCACGGCTGTTTTTCTTCCTGCTGACACATAAGCAATACCTTTTAAGAACTCGGTATACGATTCCCTAGAAACGTAAGAATCGATGGGCATAACGAAATCCTTTGCCTCACTCACCATCTTGTTGCCGTCAATCAGAAGCTGTGCGGTGCTGCTGGATTGTTGTGTATCGACTGCATAAGTTCCGCCTATTGCTGCAAATTTTCCAGCCGTTTCAGGAGATGTCATGAATTTCACAAAAGCTAGAGCCGCATCATATTTGGCTTGATCGGTATTTTTCTTCATATACCAACCAGAACCAAATCCAGATACAATCATATTCTCACCCTTACCACCCGGTACGAGTGGAAATGGTGTAATTTGAAAAGCAGGATTGGTACTCAGACCAGCAGCTGTCCATGAACCGTTGAACATCATTCCCGCTTTCCCGCCTGCAAATAAAGATTGCGCTTTTTCATCATCCAGCGTGAGTGCGTCTTTAGGAAACGCTTTCTTATCATTCAACTCTTTGAAGATCGTTAGAGCTGGCGCCCATGATGGATCGTAAGCCTTTTGTTGTCCCTCTGGCCCAACCTGTGAAAGAACCAAAGCTTCTTGCAGATATGGAGTTGTGAGCGATGTAGCGAATGGTACAATATTATTAGCTGCAAACGTATCTATCGCTTTTATAAAAGCATCATAGGTTGTTGGAGCTTCGAGTTGATACTGGTCGAATAACTCTTTATTCCAGAACAAGCCTTCATAGAAGCCGATATAGGGGAGAGAATAGAGTTTGCCTTCATACTTGACCTTCTCGATGATCCCGCTATTGAATTGCTTCGCCCAATCTGGATCTTTAGCAAATTCATCTTCCCAGGAAACAATTTCTTTCGATTCGGTTAGAATAGCTGTCTCGCTGCCATTGAAATAAAACATCACATCGGCTAGATTGCCAGTTGCTGCATCCGCTTTCACTTTCGTACGCAATGCTTCTTGATTGACCGGCGTTGACTCATCCGTAATTTTGATGCCCTTGTTTTCCTCTTGGAACTGTTTAATAGCTTCCGTCCAAGCTGGAACCCATGGATCAGATCCAGCGAATGATGTCGCTACCCGAAGCGTTATCTCTTTTGTTTTACTCTCGGATGCTCCATTCTCTTCTTGTTTGGATCCCCCGCATGCTGCCATCAGTGCTGCAAATACTACGAAGATAAGTACTAGTGCTGTTGCCTTGCTTGCCACCTTTTTCTTCATTACTCAACTCTCCTTTTAAAATGAATTCATATATTGAAACTTGAACGCGTTCATTTTAAACGTCCAAGGAACAATCTAATTTATCATTGATTAATAAACTTAATTAACTAATTGAAGGGATAGGAGGCTTTATGCCTCCTGCTCCTCCAGCAGTTCACTGAACATAGTCTCCAATCCAATGGCAATCCCGCCAATCAAAACAGCTTTCGTCTTGAGCGCCGTATCCGCGATAGCCGTATTTCCTAGCCCTAATCGCCTAACTTCATCCCGTATTGTATCGGTGTAAGCCGAACCGAGGGTGACGAACCCACCACCCAATATAACGGTATCCAAATCAAGTAAAAATAGCATGTTTGCTATGAAGGCAGCCATAATCTTTGCACAACGCTTCACATGCTTAACGCTTAGGGCATCTCCTTCTAATGTCGCCTTTATAATGTCATTAAAATCGACCTTAGCAATGTCACCATTCACAGCTTTAAGCAGTCTGCTTTCGCCCCCAGCCTCCAGCTCTGCTCTAACCGATCTGACCAAAGCTTCTATTGTAACCAAATCGCGCAACCGAGAGCTCTCAAATATCCCATCTTGTCGTTCCGTATTCTCTGCCTCTACGTTCACGATGTAATTTTCTATTTCACCTGCAAGATGAAATTTCCCCGGATACAACGATCCTCCAAGCACAATACCAAGACCCACACCCACGTCAACGCTTACAAACACAGCATTTGCGTGTCCCTGTGCAGCTCCAAATTTTATCTCACCTAGAACAGCAGAATTAATATCCTTTTGTACCAGTACTCGAACACCAAATTTATTTAGAAGCGGTTCTCTGAAATTCACAGTGCCGAGTCGCTCCAGATACGATCCACACTTTACGATACCTAAATCATTATCCACTTGACCCGGTATAGAGATAGATATAGCAAGCAATTGATTTACTAATACACTGCTCTTAACAAGAAGTTCATCAATCTTGCTTATGATTAGCTCCATTAACTGGTTGATATCATATTGTTCAATATCGAATTTCACTTCTTGAATAATGATTGGATTTAGATTTGAAATGCCCACCGTAATACAAGGATTGCTTAGATCAACGGAGATGATATAGCCAAAGTTATCATTCAACCGCAAACGGCTTGCTTTTCTTCCCACACCTGTGAAGCCGTCCTCTGTTTCCCTTAGAATGCCTAACCTAACCAATTGATCTGCGTTCGTACAAACGCTAGGTACACTCAGCTTCAACAGCTTTGACAGCTCACTTCTTGTAGCGCTTTCATCTCTTCTAATCGCATCTATGATTAAATTTTGATTCATGATTCTTACATGTTTCTGCTTTGCTGATACTTTGGACAAACGACAACCTCTCTTCTAAAATTTATTAATAAATAAACTTAATTAAATAATAAGATTTGCCATTATGATTGTCAATAACTTTTATTTACATATTCACAAACACAATGGCGAGCAAGCCAATGCCTATTCCGATGATGCCGCCACGAGACATTTTTTCTTTAAATAAAACAGCGGAGAGGATCGTTAGAAGCACAATCATACTTCCATTGACGAGCGGAAACAAATGAAGGCCTGACATTCGTCCTGACAAATACGTTATTATCGCATTTCCAGTACCGGTTGATCCTGCTATGGCTACAATGTACAGTGTCAAAATACGAAGCTCTCGTGCAGTAGGAATTGCCTTGCTTTGTCTTTGGAATCCCCCAGTGAAAAGAATACCGATAAGTGAAAATAAGAACGCCGATCCAAATCCTACACACATAAAGGGAATCAGCTCATGCCCCTCAAGTAACGTCTGCTGCCATTTCATGATGATTGGCAAGGTACCATTTAAAATAAAGGCAAGAAGACAATAAACTAACCATTTCATTCCTGCTGCTTCTTGCCCTTTGCTTCCAAACACATTGATGAAATAGAAGGATAGGATAAAAAGAGCAATACCCATAAATTTCATGCCGGTCATCGGTTCATTCCAAAGTACTACACTTGCAACAACAGGCAGAAGCAGGCTTGCTGAGAAATAAAAAGCAGAGTAAGATAACGGTCCCGTATTCATAGCGCAGGAATAAAACAAAACAGTAAGTACAAAAACAAGCCCATAAAACACTCCAAGCACAAGCGTAGCGGTATGGATGCCATTCAAATCTGACATGAGCCATGATACAAAAAAGCCAATAGCAATTATCGCCGTATAAGCCGAACTTCGTTTGAAAAAGGACGATAATCCCTCATTGTTATTCGTGCTTCTCATTTGTTTCAAAGCTAGCGTCTGAATAATGAACATCAGAACAGCGCAAAAGGCCAACAATATATTCAATAGATTCCATCCTTTTTATTCATCTACCATGCAGCGGTAACCTAAACCTGATTTTTTGGCCATTCTTTTGGCTAGTTCACCAACAATCTCCAGCTTATGGCTGCCTTCTTCACTATTAAACAGTCACAGCCCACGTATGAGCATTTCATCATATTTATTTATAAAAACCTCAATAATCTCAAGAATGTATGAGGAACCGCCTCCAATAACCGCTATTTTCAACCCTTTTTTTCTGCTCCGTCATGGTTTGGACTTCCTAAATGGTTGTAACACTAAAACATACACATCACTAATCTATATCTGTTTTTTGGTTCACACTCCTATTCAAATCAAAAAGATATTGGCAAGCGCGTGATCTTCATCCCGCTTAGCCTTACTTCTATTGTAAAATAAAAAAAATCGTTCTTCTTATGATAAAGAACGATTTTATAATACTATCTTACTGTATGTAGTGCAGGGGGGAGGTTCCAACCGTTTGGACAAACAATGCACTAAATTGAGATGGACTCTCTTAATATAACTATTAATTTTCCAATTATGGTAATATACATTTGAAAGATAATTTAGCTTTTTTGGAGGGATCATTCATGACCGTTCACGAAATTGAATTGGCGCAAGGCTCCCTAATTGGCTCGTTTACAACAGAAGTGACTCCGCTGCTCACGATCGAATCAGGTGATTCCATTCGTTTTCAAACGCTGGATGCTGGATGGGGTACGGGTACAAGCAATCAAGATCGCTATAAACCTTTTTCAAGAAGACAGGATATCGATAGTGGTCATGCTTTAATTGGCCCCTTATTTATCAAAGAAGCAAAAAAAGGAATGACCCTTGAGATTAGATTTAATGATATCATTCCAGGATCATACGGCTTTACAGCAGCAGGCCAATATCCAAATTGGCAAAATCAAAAGCTAAAGCTAACCGAATATAAAGAGATTTCGCTCGATTGGAAATTAGACAAGGAATGTATGAGGGGAACCTGTCTCATTAATGACAAATCGTTTACGGTAGAGCTACAACCCTTTATGGGCGTGATTGGGATGCCCCCTGATAGTCTAGGTATTCATTCCACTTTTCCTCCTCGCGCCTGCGGCGGCAATATCGATTGCAAGGAGCTTGTCAAAGGAAGCACATTATATTTGCCGATCTCTGTAGACGGAGGTTATTTATCCATAGGAGATGGCCACGCTCGTCAAGGCGATGGGGAGATTAGTTGTCAGGCGATTGAGTCTCCAATGGATTTGGTTGACGTAACGATAACGGTGAAGGAAGACATCGTTTTGACGAATCCTAGAGCGAATACACCTTCAGGCTGGATTACGTTTGGCTTTCATGAAGACTTAAATGAAGCCACCGTAGAGGCTCTGGATGGGATGCTTGATCTTATGGGTGAATTATATGGTTTAAACCGAGTGGAAGCGATCGCACTAGGAAGCTCGGTTGTTGACTTAAAGATTACTCAAATTGTGAATGGCATTAAAGGCGTTCACGCTTGCTTGCCTCATGGCGTTTTCAAGTCATTGATATAACTGAGATCAAAAAACAGTTTGGAACATGTAGCTATGTTTCAGATTGTTTTTTTGCTTATGAATGGCAAGTTATTTGCACAGCTGCTGCTCCATCACTATTGCACTCCAAAAGTTAACGTTGACGTTAACTGTCACTAAGAGTATGCTTATTGTAGAAAATTCGGAGGTGCTCGACATTGGATTTGCTAAAAATTGAAGAAGTAGCCAAGCGAACTGGATTAACGAAACGCGCCATTCGGTATTATGAGGATTTTGGCTTAATCTCTGCACCGGAGCGGACGCAAGGCGGTATTCGGTTATATTCAGAGGAAAATATAGAGAAAATCAACAAAATACTGCTCGTAAAAGAGGTGCTCGGCTTCTCGCTTGCAGAGCTTCAGCAGTATATGGAGTTTCAATCGCTCATTGAGCAGCAGAAAAGTGAGTATCGTACGAGTGAGGATCGCGAAGCGCGAAAATTGAAGCTTTTCGAAATATCACAGGTGCTCCATAAGGAAAAAATGATGATCGACATGAAAATTAAACGTATGGAGCAGTTTAAAGAAGAACTTACCGAAACAGAGAAGCGTGTACAGAAAGCTTTAGATCAATTACAGGAATAGGAGCATAAATGTGGATACCTCGCAAAAAGCAGCTTCGTCATTTTGGACCATTATGATTGCCGTTTTTTTCGGTAACTTCATGGCCTCTTTGAGTACAACTACGATAAATGTGGCGTTGCCTATCTTTATGGATGATTTCCATGCCAGTTTAAACACGGTGCAATGGATGTTATCCGGTTTTATGATGGCAACAGGTATTATTGCTCCGATTATTGGTTTTATGGGTGATAAATGGAGCTATAAAAAATTATATGTGATCGCGTTAGCAGGTTTTACTTTAACGTCTGCGCTTTGTACCTTCGCATGGAGCATTGAATCTCTCATCGCGTTTCGGATTTTGCAAGGATTCTTCAGCGGAATTATTATGCCCACTACGATGACAATCATTTACCAGACCATCGAGAAATCAAAACAGGCTGTTGCCGTCAGCTTCTGGAGCGTATCAGCGATGCTTGCTCCTGCGCTTGGGCCGACGATAGGCGGATGGCTTGCTGAAATTTACGGCTGGAAATCATTATTTCTAATGAACATTCCGATTGGCATTATTGCTGTGCTTATTGCCGCCAAGTACATTCCTAATTACCGATTAAGCACCGGGATTAAGCTGGATTGGATCGGGTTTGGCGCGGTTCTCATCGGAACAAGCGCGCTGCTGGTCGCATTTAGCGAGGCGCATAATTGGGGCTGGGCAGGATGGCAAACACTCGGAATGATCGCGGCTGGTATAGTCGTGCTTGCTTATTTTGTGGTGCGGACACTGCGAGTCAGCAATCCTTTATTAAATTTGCGAGTACTGAAGATACCGAGGTTTACTTACGGAGTCATCCTAAACTGCTGTATAACGATTTCCTTATATGCAGGCACGTTACTCGTTCCAATCTTCATGCAAAATATTAAAGGGGAGTCGAGCTTTACTACCGGTATGGTCATGCTTCCAGGTACGCTTGCGATGGTATTAATCTCGCTTGCAGTAGGCAGGCTTTATGGCAAAATAGGACCATCGAGGCTAATCTTCATTGGTTTGCTGCTAATGGGATTAGCTACATGGGAGCTTAGCCATGCAAATGTGGCGACAAGCGCGGCATTTATTACGGTATGGGTGGCCATTCGTTATATGGGGATTGGCTTCAGCAACATGCCCGTGACGAACGCTGCGATGTCTGCTGTACCAAGCGTGAATTCAGGTCATGCCTCTGCGGTGATGAACTGGATCAGGCAGGGGACATCCGCGCTATCGATTAGTTTGTTCAGCACGATCCTCTCAGCACAGACGATTGCTCACTTGGAGGACGGTGTATCGTCCAAAACCATTGCGCTGTCGCTTAGCGTTCAGGATGTTTTCCATCTGGGGACGATTATTATTATCTGTTCTATCCCACTTACACTATTGCTGCGGAAACGAAAGGCAGCTGCAGTACAATAAGAAAGAGCGCCGATTGCGGCGCTCTTTCTTATTTCATGGAAGTTAAAATACATGTGCGCCTTCCAAGGCGACCTTAATTTTGCCGTTAGTCTCCAGCACCTTCACCTTTACTTTGCGGCCAGGCTGATACTGAGGAATATTAACCATATAAATGGCGGTTTTAATGATGGCGCGATAGGGATCTGCATGCTCTCTTGGAATCGTTAATCCGATAAAAACCTCAGGATGACCGTTAATCTCCGTATTGGTTTTTTGTATGGAGCTCACAGTCGCGTCAAAGGATTCGCCATGTTTCAAAATAAATTTAGTTTCCCGAGTATCCTTAAACGATTGCCGAATGACGATGAAGGCAAGCAGGAAAAGCGGCACGGAAATGAGGGTAATGACAACTAAGGTGATACTTTCATTTGTACTCACGAATCACCAACTTTCATGGATCATGAACGGTATAGCTTCATGCTGACTCTAAGCTTTTATAATCCTAGAAGAAGCATAACACAACCAATTCAACATGAAAATATTTCCAAAGCCTTATTAAGGAATAGGTACTTTAGCAGCTGTCAAAGTGGTAAACAGTTTATTTTGTACGATAAAAAAAGGCTGTTTCATGAGGTCATTTGACCCGAAACAGCCTTTCTGCTCCTATTCTAGTAATATTGCTATAGGAATGGCGTCTTTTTTACAAAGCTTTGTGCGAGATGGTCAGCATGTAGATCTTTGTCGTTTTTCTTATAGTTTTCAAGAACGTCGATCAAATAGTCGTCTGCTGGGTTGTTGGAGCGGAAAATAAACTGCTCTTCATTCTCGATATGTACATCATGTCCGCATTGTTTCAGGACTTCTTGATAATCTTGAACAGTTGGTTTTGTGTTTTCTTCTAGGTACATGAGTCCGGTTAGCGTCTTGGTTGCCGAGCCATGCATAATTTTGAAATGAACGGTATGTTCTTTTTTCATACCCATTCCCTCCTAAGTGTAGAAACGATGTGTTGTTATTATTATAATATGCTCCAAAAGGCATAGGAAAGCATGTCATTTGTGAAAGCTTCATGAAAGTATCGTTATGTTGAGTCGTTCGGGCTGCATTTAGATGTGTAAAAAGCTGCATCGTCCTTGGACGGCGCAGCTTTTTGATATCATGCCATTTTTGGCGAAATACTTACTTATACTTGTGCTACTTTGATAAGATTGGTTGCCCCGGCTTGGCCGATTGGCACGCCAGCGGAAAGCACGATAATATCGCCTGTATCAATAAGCCCAGTCAGCTTGGCATTGCGGATAGCGGACTCGAACATTTCGTCTGTTGTTGTTACTGCATCGCCTTTAACCGGAATAACGCCGGAGAGCAAGCAAATTTTTGGAAGCACATGATCATGCTGCGTAATTGCGATAATTGGTGACATCGGACGGTACTTGGATACCATGCGAGCTGTAAAGCCGCTTTCCGTTGAAGTAAGGATTGCTTTGGCGCTCAGCTCAAGCGAGGAGCTAACGACACCTTGGCTAATTACCTCCGTAATGTTCGTGCTTTGCTGTGATCTCTTTTTATCGAATTGCTCTTTATAATCGATCATGGATTCGGCTTTTCTAGCGATGGAAGCCATTGTCCGTACGGATGGGATAGGGTATTTTCCAGCAGCTGTCTCGCCGGAGAGCATCACGACGTCAGCGCCTTGAATAACTGCATTGGCTACGTCGCTCACTTCAGCCCGAGTTGGACGCGGGTTAACCTGCATCGATTCGAGCATATGTGTAGCAACGATAACCGGCTTGCCTACAAGATTGCATTTGTTGATCATCTCACGCTGCATCATCGGCACGTCTTCGATCGGCACCTCAACGCCTAGATCGCCACGCGCAACCATAATGCCATCGGATGCTTCGATAATTGCATCAAGGTTTTGCATGCCCTCAGCGTTTTCGATTTTGGAAATGATTTGTACATGGCTTGCATTTGCTTCTTCAAGAATGTTGCGGATTTCCAAGATGTCCTCTGCTTTTCTTACGAAGGAAGCAGCAATGATCTCAACATTATGTTTGATGCCAAAATGAATATGCACCACATCGCGCTCCGTTACGCCTGGCAGCGTCGTTTTGATGCCTGGCAGGTTAACGCCTTTGCGAGGTTTCAATATGCCGCCGCTCACGATTTTGCAACGAATATCGTTACCTTCAACCGACATTACCGTCAGATCAACAAGTCCATCATCAATGAGAATCCGGTCACCTGTTTTTACGACAAGCGGAAGCTCGGAATAGTTTACAGGAAGTCGAGTTGCATCGCCGAGTACATCCTCCGTCGTGAGAATCAATTCTTCACCGATAACCAGCTCGCAAGACGCTTCCTTCAGCTTGCCGATCCGCACCTCAGGACCTTTAATATCCATCATAATGGGAACAAAAGTGTTCAGCTCGCGTGCAGCCTGCCGTATATTGTTCATTCGCATAACGTGATCTTCTAATTCGCCGTGAGCCATATTCAGTCTACCAACGGTCATCCCTGCTTGGATCATTTCTTTAATCGTCGAAACGGAGTCGCAAGCGGGCCCCATTGTACAAATAATTTTTGTTTTTAGCATGTTGTAGGCCTCCTTATTTTTTTCATTGTAACGTGAAAAGTCGAAAGGAGATAAGAACTATAGTACAATGAATGTACAATAGTACGGTTCTAAGGAGCGTTCATTATGCTGGCAATTATGGATGTGCATCAGGACAACGGAGCGGATTGGTACGAGGAAGGTGAGGGGCGCATGTTATCCTTTCATCTCTCGTTAGTGACTTATGGGAAATGTGTATATTGGGTGAACGAGGAGAAGGTGATTTTGGAAAAAGGAGATTTGCTCCTTATACCGGGGCATATTCCATACTATGGGAAAAGCATTCCAACGGTCGTCCACACGAAGTATGTGGTCAATTTTTGCAAAATCGCTACCGAGTGCAGCCTTCCTCTGCTTCAGCTGGAAGAGCCGTTAAAGCAACGGCTCGGGCGCTTTGAAGTGATACAGGAGAGGCTGCGGGGAGTTTGGACACAATACAAGGAGAAACCGCCTTACTATGAACTTATGGCAGAGGCGCTGCTTACGGAAGCGCTGGTCTATCTCAATCAAGAGAAGGATCGCGGAATGATTTCCTCGGAGAAGCATCGGCGTGTGGACAGCATGAAGCAATATATTTCGACGCATTATCGCGAGAGGGTGACGAAGGAGGAGCTGGGGGATGTCATTAATACGACACCGAATTATGCGGCTACTTTGTTTAAGGCGGTTACGAACCAGACGATCAGCGAATATGTACACAATCAGCGGATGAAAACGGCGATCTACATGCTGACCGAATCGCAGCTGATGATTAGTGAAATCGCCGACTATTTAGGTTATAACGATGTTTCGTATTTTTACCGCATATTCAAGCGCATTGTTGGCAGCTCTCCATCTGATTTCTTGCATGAGCGCTCTTCAACCGTTTAATTGAAGTTCTGCATGGTTTAATTGATTTTTATCAAGTTTAAAAAACTTCACTGACGGAGGATGTCAGTGAAGTTTTTTTATAATAGGGGTATTCAGATATTACAAAAGGAGTGTTTATTATGCAGACAAAAAAAGTATATCTTTATGTTTTTGATACGATGGCAGATTGGGAAGTAGGTTATTTAACTGCTGAGCTTAACTCGGGGAGGTATTTTAAAAAAGAGGCAGCACCTTTAGAAGTTATTACAGTCGGCGTGGATAAAAATCCTGCTACTACAATGGGCGGATTGAAAATATTGCCTGCTATTTCTGTTGAAGAGTGTAGTTTGGAAAGTTCGGATGTTCTCGTTCTTCCAGGCGGAGATACTTGGATGGAACCCATTCACGAGTCTATATTGAAAAAAGCATCAAAAGCATTAGAAGAAGGAAAAGTAGTTGCAGCGATTTGTGGCGCTACAATGGGACTTGCAAAGATGGGAGCGCTCGACTTAAGAAGACATACAAGCAACGATCTTGAATATTTGAAAATGATTTGTCCTAATTATACGGGAGAAAAATATTATGAAACGGAGCCTGCAGTAACAGATGGAAACTTAGTTACTGCATCTGGTATAGCCCCGCTGGAGTTCACGATGCATGTACTGCAGCTGCTGGATGTTTTTGCGCCAAATACATTACAGGCTTGGTTTAAGCTTTATCAGACTCATGAATCAAAATATTTCTTCGAATTAATGGATTCTGTATCGTAATGAATCCCGGCGCCGCCGGTTTAGGAATACCAAAGACAACGCAATAACCGTGAGGATAATTCCAAGCACGTGAAATCCCTCGAAGCTGAACGTATCGCCCATAACGATACCTATCAACAATGAGGAGAGGATGGTTCCAAAGTATCTGGATGTATTAAATAATCCGGATGCTACACCGATTATTTCTTTTGGAGAGCTTTGGAACAAGGATGCTTGCATCCCTACATTGTTCAGTCCGTTGCTAATACCGAATGCAGCCAAGGCCAAACATACGCTGATAACTGGTGAACTTTGATTCAATGTGACGAGCCACACTGACCCAAGTGTCATCAGAATGGCAGATACCAGCAATGCTGGTCTTGGTCCTGATTTATCGATCCATCGTCCTGCGATTGGAGAAGTAACTAGCGAGCATAAGCCTAAGCTTAGCATGAGAATCCCAGTTTGGAACTCACTGACATGGCGTACCATTTGCAAGTAGGATGGTAGCCCAAAAAAGAGCGAGTAATATAGTATGTTAACGAGCATGAATTCTACATTAACCCAAGTCATCGCAGGATATTTGGCGAATGTGCGTAGTGGAATAAAGGGTGACGCCGCTTTTAACTCATGTCGTACAAATGCCCCCAGCGCAGCAAGGCCGATCAGCAAAAAAATAACATTTCCGAATGAGAGATGTCCAGATGATTTGACTGAGAGCAATGAAGCGAGCAGGGTAACCAGACCTACTGTAAAGAGCAGGATTCCTGGCGCATCTATCAAGTCAAACCACATACGAAAAGACATGCCCTTTGGAGTGTGCATTCGAGGTTCATCCTTAGGAATAGTTCTCCAAGCTAATAGAAAGCTAGCCACTGCAAATGGAATATTGACAAAAAAGATAGCCGTCCAATCCCACGAATGAATCAAGACCCCGCCAATAAAGGGGCCAATGGCTGCCGCTCCGGATAGAAAGATGGACAAAACAGACAGCGCAGTCGCTTGTTTCTCCGTAATATGAATGCGTACAATGGCCATTCCAACGGCAACCATCATGCTTGTTCCAATGGCTTGCACAATGCGGAACACTATGAGCCATCCGAAGTTTGGTGACAACGGAGCTAGTAATGACGCAACGAAGGCTACAATAAGACCGGCAAGAAAGATCTTCCTGCGCCCGAATAAATCGCTGGCCTTTCCCATAATAGGCTGAGCGATGCTGCTTGCAATGTAAAAGGAAAAAATAATCCAAGAAACACTAGTAAAATCAAGTTGGAATACATGCTGCAGACGAGGAATAGCAACTGAAACCATCGAAGAATTTAATGGGTTCAATAGTATCCCTAGACCAACGGAGATCATTAACCACCTGCTGCGAACACTCATTTTTGAATCGCCCCCAAAACGTATTAAGGTCATCGTACTTGAAATCATTTATTCATTCCAACGCATTTGATGCTATAATCTCATTGACTTGAGGGAATGAATGGGGGCGCAAAATGGAACTTCTTCAACTGCAATATTTTCTCACGGTAGCTCGTTTGGAGCATATGACCGAAGCTGCACGCAATCTGCACGTTACTCAGTCTTCACTAAGCAAGACGATTGGGCGCTTGGAGGAGGATTTAGGGGTTCCCTTATTCGATCGAATAGGGAGAAATTTGCGATTGAATGAGTATGGCAGCCTATTCCTCCGCCGTGCAGAAAGGGCATTGTTTGAATTGGAGCAGGGGAAGCAGGAGCTTAGCGATTTATCCAGCCTGGAACATAGCACGCTCAAATTAGCAGTGACCACTGCAAGCAAATTGCCCAATATCCTTCGTGAGTTTCGGAAAAAACGTCCTGACATTCAATTTCATGTGCAAATGCTCGCCACACAGGAAATGGTTACGCTTCTGGATAGAGGAGAAGTGGATTTTTGCTTGTCCTCACCTCCTATAGAAGGGGATGATATCGAATGTCAAATCGTGTTTATCGACCCGATCCTTGTAGCTGTTCCAAAGGGGCATCGTCTGGCAGATCGAAGCAGCGTATCTTTGGCAGAGCTAAGGGATGAATGGTTTGTTGGAGTGAAAAGAGGCTACGGCACGCGCGATTTAGTTGACTCTTTATGCGAATCGATTGGATTTGTACCAAAATATGTATATGAGGGGGATGAACCTGCAAGGCTTAGCATGCTTGTGGAGGCCGAAATAGGTATAGCCTTCATACCCAGCACGGCAAGGAATTCGCGGGAACAAATCCATTATCTTCAGATAGAGAATCACGAATTAGTAAGGGAGATAGCGCTATTATGGCATAGGAATCGGTATATTTCGCGAGCTGCTCTGGAATTTCGTGAGGTCGTTGCAGCGTATTTTGAAGCGTTATCCAAACAAAGCATTTAAGCACGCTCTACCACTAATTCATCATAAAAGGCTGCCGGCGACGGCAGCCTTCTTGAAATGCATGATCTGGCTTTTCCAAGCTAATCAGAAATATTTCGGGTATAGTATTCGATGATATCTTTGCGGCGAATAATACCAAGAAAGACGCGATCGGTGTCTACAACGGGAACGAAGTTCTGATCGGCCGCCAGCGCCAGCATATCGTCCAAATCGGCGTTGATCGCGACACATTCGACTTTCATCCGTTTTTTGATGGAGACGACAGGAATTTCGTGCATCGTATCGAAGGTGAGACCGGGTGTGGCTTTCAACTTCCATAATAAATCCCCTTCGGAAAGTGTTCCGAAATATAAGCCATTGTCGTCCAAGATCGGAATGGCGGTATAGTGGCTAGCCTCTAATTTATCTATGGCTTCTTTCATATTAGAGGATGTCATGAGGTATGAGACCTCGTTTTTTGGAAATAGAAACGATTTGATGTCCATTGAATCACGCTCCTTTGGTATATTAAAGCATATTTTGTCCGATGGTGCATGTGGAAGTGACTGGGCACGTCTAAAATGATCGAATAAAAATGCTAAAAATTATGCTTATTTCCATGAATACTTGGCTGCAGTTGACTTATTGGAATATTCGAATTACAATTTACCCATAAATAGGCTTTGACCAAAGACATGATTACCTTATACGAGCTGTCCAGAGAGAGAAGCTAAGGCTGAGAGCTTCTCCAGCAACCGAATGTGTAATTACCCCTTTGCAGCCGTGTTATTGAACCCGCTGTTTCCATAAAGCGATTGTAAATAACACCGATTCATCCTCGTTACCGGGTGCTCAATAAGGATCTTGCTGTAACTTTAAGTCTGGCGAATAGCCAGTCATATAAAGCAGCAGATCGAATGAGGGTGGAACCACGAGCTGAACGCACTCGTCCCTTGGTGGGAGAGATGTGTTTTTTTTGCGTTCAACTACATTCGATCGGAGGCTGCATGATGAGTATTGCAATTACATTACCGGATGGAACAGTTAAGGAGTATCCACGGGGGACAACCGCCGCGCAATTGGCGGAATCAATCAGTACTGGACTTGGCAAAAATGCAGTCGCGGGAAAAGTCGATGGCAGGCTTGTCGATCTGAACGAGCCCATTCAAGCAAGCAGCAGCGTTGAAATTATAACGCTTGATGGTGCTGATGGTTTAGCGATTTACCGTCACAGTACAGCGCATGTGATGGCTCAAGCCATAAAGCGTATCTATGGGGAAAAGGCCGTGAAGCTCGGGATTGGTCCTGTTATTGAGGATGGCTTCTACTATGACATTGATATCGAGAAGCCGTTGTCTACAGATGATCTTGCTGCGATAGAAGCAGAGATGAGCAAGGTTATTCAAGAAAACCTGCCGATTACGCGCCGTGAAGTGAGTCGCGAGGAAGCGACAGCTTTATTCGCACAGGAGGAAGAGCCGCTCAAGCTGGAGTTAATTCGTGATTTGCCGGACGATTCCATTATTTCGCTGTATGAGCAAGGCGAGTTTGTTGACCTTTGCCGCGGTCCTCATTTACCTTCCACAGGACGCATCAAGGCGTTCAAGCTGCTAAGTGTAGCAGGCGCTTACTGGCGTGGCAATTCGGACAACAAAATGCTGCAGCGCATATATGGCACGTCCTTCCCGAAAAAAGCGCAGCTTGATGAGCATTTGCACCTGCTGGAGGAAGCGAAGAAGCGTGATCACCGCAAGCTTGGCAAGGAATTGGAGCTGTTCATGTTCTCAGAAGAGGCGCCGGGCATGCCGTTCTACCTGCCGAATGGCATGACGATTCGTACGGAGCTGGAGAGCCTGATTCGCGAGAAGCAGCGGCAGCGGGATTATGAGGAAGTTCGCACGCCATTTATGATGAACCAGCGGATGTGGGAGCAATCGGGTCACTGGGATCATTATAAGGACAATATGTATTTTACAAATGTGGATGATACGGCTTATGCGCTTAAACCGATGAACTGCCCGGGGCATATGCTGATTTTCAAAAACAGTCTGCACTCGTACAGAGAGCTGCCGATTCGGATGTCGGAATTTGGTCAGGTTCATCGCCATGAGTACTCGGGTGCTCTGAACGGCATGATGCGGGTACGTACGTTTTGCCAGGATGATGCTCATATATTCGTGCGGCCTGATCAGATTGAAGCAGAGATCAGCCATGCGATCGCATTGATCGACCATATCTACGGGGTATTCGGTTTTGATTTCAAAATTGAGCTGTCGACTAGACCTGAGGACTCAATGGGTTCTGAAGAGCTCTGGGATCAAGCGGAGCAATCGCTGCGCAGCGTACTGGACAGCCGCAATATTCAATACCGTGTAAATGAGGGCGACGGTGCATTTTATGGGCCAAAAATCGACTTTCATATCCTCGATGCTTTGAAGCGGAGCTGGCAATGCGGCACGATTCAGCTTGATTTCCAAATGCCTGAGAAATTTGATTTGTCCTATATTGGCGAAGACAACCAGAAGCATCGCCCTGTCGTTATTCATCGTGCGGTATATGGATCGATTGATCGTTTTATCGGTATATTGACAGAGCATTATTCAGGAGCATTCCCATTATGGCTCGCACCTGTTCAGGTTAAGCTGCTGCCTGTCTCGGAGAAATATATCGATTATGCCTTGCAGGTGAAGGAAGCACTCGCTGAAGCGGGCATTCGTACTAAAGTGGATACACGGAATGAGAAGCTGGGTTATAAAATTCGCGAGGCTGGCCTTGAAAAGGTGCCTTACACATTGGTACTCGGTGAGAGCGAGAAAAACGCAGGCAGCGTTGCCATCAGGAAAAGAGGCGAAGGTGATCTCGGATCACTAGCGATTGCTGAGGCTGTGCAGCGGATTAAGGATGAGGTGCTGGCAAAATCGTAAGATGGCTAGCGCGGCTGCAGCGTGGTGCAATAACCGAGCGGCAGCCGTTCCACGTTGGAATTGGTCATCCATGGAAGAGCTAGCGCTTGAATGACAAATAAAATCGTTGACAGAAGCAATGAATATAATCTATAGTAAGCTCATCGGAATTATAAGATATTGAGCTGATTAGACGACTAAAAGCTCTTATTTCACGGAACGGCGCAAGCAGCCGGCATCGTGGAATAAGAGCTTTTCTGTTTTTCTAGACATGTAATCAGCTTGAAAAACAAATAGGAAGCAGGGGAGATCATATGAAACAAAAGCTCGTATTGATTATGCTGACACTGGTATTAACCGCTGTGCTTGCCGCGTGCGGCAACAAATCAGAATTGAGTGGTGCAGAGGGAGAAGGAGAGAAAGCAAAGCTTAAGGTAGGCATTTCGGCAGGCGTTGAGGAAGAGATTTGGAAGCAGGTGCAGGAAGTTGCGGCTAAGGATAACCTCGATATTGAGCTTGTTGTATTCAATGACTATGTACAGCCGAATAAAGTGCTGGCGGAAGGGGAGCTTGATGCCAATGCATTCCAGCATGAGCCGTATCTCGATCAATTCAAGAAGGATAACAACCTTGATTTGGTGAAGATCGCGAACACGCTTAATTTTCCAATCGGCTTCTACTCCAAAAAAATCAAAGACGTTTCTGAAATAAAGGAAGGCGATGTTATCGGCCTGCCTAATGATCCGACGAATGGTGCACGCGCGTTGATTCTATTTGAAAACGCTGGACTGATTAAGCTTAAAGAAGGCGTTGGCATTAAAGCGACTGTTCGCGACATCGCAGAAAACAAGCTCAAATTGAAATTTGAGGAGCTGGATGCAGCATTCATTCCGAAAGCGCTTGGCGATCTGACGGCGGCAGTAATCAACACCAACTATGCGGTAGAAGCGGGTTTTGTGCCAACGAAGGATGCCATTTTTATTGAGCCAAAGGATTCTCCTTGGGTAAATATTATTGCAGTAAGAACCGAGGACAAGGATAAGCCGGTATTCCAAAGATTGATTAAGGCTTATCATTCCGACCAAGTCAAGAAATTCGTAGAAGAAAAATACGGCACGTACATTGTCGCATCTTGGTAACTCGAAAATAGACCTTGGTCTCTTCTTAGATGAAGAGACCTTTTTAACATTTTAGCAGAGGCGGGGTTGTACAGTGATCTGGATCGAAAATGTCAGCAAAACGTATCAACAGGGCAAACAGAACATCCATGCAATTAAGGACGCGAATCTGCATATTCGTAAAGGGGAAATTTTCGGCATTATCGGCTACAGCGGAGCAGGCAAAAGCACGCTTCTGCGCTGCATCAACTATTTGGAGCGGCCGACTGCTGGCAGTATACGCATAAACAACACGGATCTGTCATCGCTTAGCGAGCAGGAGCTGCGCATTATGCGGCGGAAAATCGGGATGATTTTTCAAAACTTCAACTTGCTTATGTCGAGTACCGTCTATGAGAATATAGCTTCTCCGCTCGTGCTTGCAGGTGCTCCAAAGAAACAAATTGAAGTAAGGGTAAACGAGCTGCTGAAGCTTGTGGATCTTGCGGATAAACGTGACAGCTACCCCGCTCAATTGTCTGGAGGACAGAAGCAGCGTGTGGCGATTGCAAGGGCGCTTGCCAACGAGCCGGAAATCTTGTTATGCGATGAAGCGACATCGGCACTTGATCCGCAGACGACCGATTCGATCTTGCATTTGCTGCTCGACATTCATCGTTCCTATGGAATTACGATTGTGTTGATCACCCATGAGATGTATGTGTTGAAAAAGATATGTGATCGAGCAGCCGTAATGGAGAACGGTATCATTGTAGAGCAGGGCTCTATTTTGGAGCTGTTTACGAAACCGCAAACGGATACGACCAAAAAATTTACGAAAAGCGTGTTTGATGCGGATTTGCCGCAGGAGCTGCTTTACAAAGCCAACCACCCTGCAGAGCCAAAACATCTACTTCGCATTTCCTTCATTGGCGAAACGGTAAGCGAGCCTATACTCGCAGACTTGACGCTGCGCTATCAGCTTCGGCCAAGCATTTTGTACGGGAATATAACGAAAATTAAAGATACCGTTTTTGGTTTTCTCTTAATTAGTTTGCCGGGCGAATCGACTGCCATAGAAGAAGGAATTGCATACATGGTACAAAACGGAATGCAGGTGGAGGTGCTTAAGCATGCTGGATAGCTTCTTCAGAAGCCTCGCCGAGAACCATGATCTATACACAGAAGCGCTAGGGGAAACGGCGGCGATGGTTGTCTATTCCTTGTTTTTCTCCACTATTATTGGCTTGTTTCTGGGCATTTGCCTAGTCGTATTGCGCCCAAATCATATTTATGAGAACAAGGTGCTTTACCATCTGTTAAACGCAGTCATCAATGTGCTGCGGTCTGTCCCGTTCATCATTATTTTAATAGCGATCATTCCCATTACGAAATGGATTGTGCATACGACAATCGGGGTGAAAGGAGCAATCGTTCCGCTTGTCTTTTATACTGCGCCTTATATTGCGAGGCTTATTGAATCGGCTTTGCTGGAGGTGAATCCCGGTGTTATTGAAGCATTTCAAGCGATGGGAGCTTCGCGCCGGCAAATTATTTGGCGGGTTATTTTGAAGGAAGCAAGACCTGGGATCGTGCTTGGTTTAACCATCGCAACGATTGGATTAATCGGCGCAACAGCGATGGCAGGTGTACTTGGCGCAGGCGGTTTAGGCGATGTGGCGATTAGGTACGGCTACCAGCGCTGGGAGCCCGACGTGATGTACGTTTGTGTCATTATTCTTATTTTACTCGTACAGCTGATGCAGTCGGCGGGCAACCGCATATCGAAGAAGCTGCGCAAGCACTAGTTGAAACGTTATATCGGCCTGCCCACCTTCTGCGAATGAACTCCTGATATAATCGGGAGTTTTTTTTCGTTTATCCTTCGATCCTGCGGTTGCAAACCATTTCGCAGCTTTAATGGCTTTTTTATAAGCAGCTTGTATGGTACTATCGATGGGCAACAAAAGAAAGCGCTTCATTATAGCTTGCGTTAAAATAGAAATAAGGACAACTGGGAACGAGGGGATACGGTGTTCAGATCGCTTGATAAGAAAATGAAAATTATTTTGCTATCGGTCATTGTTTTATATGTAATCTTGTCCAGCATGCTCGTATTTCGGACCATGGAGAACAAAAGCTCGGAAATGCAGCGTCAGCTTTCCCTTCAATATACAGGCCAGCAGCACAAAAACGCCCAGCTTTTTATGAAATGGATGGAGGAGATGGCTAGTTTGGTGACAAACAATACAGCCGTTCATGCTTCCCTCACAAGCAGCGAATATGACAATACCATTCCGCCGATATTGGACGGCATGATTTCATCCAACCTCTATATTTTAGATATGGTGATGTACGGGAATAGCGGCAGCGTGTACGCATCAAGCAACGTATCAGCGATACGCTCGTTCCAGGAGACCCAGAAGCTTCCCGAATATACGAAGTTTTTAAGCTCGGATTTAACGTCCGAATGGATTGTTCAAGCTTCGAGCTCGCTCGTGTACAAGAACACAGATCCACGCAGAAAGCTGGTTTATGTGGCCAAAATCATCGATACAAATGAGAAGATAACGGGCCTGCTTCTCATGAATGTGGATTTGAAAAAGATGAGCAGCTTCTATCATGCCGACGATCCTGAATTGTATGGCCGTCATCCTACCTATATTATTACGCATGATCATGCGATTTTGAATGCAAATGGCTTGCAGGAAGAGCCTAACGATGTGATTTGGGAAACGCTGCAGGAGGATACACAAGAAGAAGCGAATGAGGAAATGACGATCAATCAGACGGAAGAGGGCATTGTTTTGTTATATCGCTTGTATCATTCCGATGATCGAATCGCGATTCTAATCTCAGGCGAGCCGATCAAAAGCGAACTCCGACTGCTAAGAAATACGCTGATCGGAGTTGGCGCTTTTATTTTGGCACTATTTTTTATACTGATTAAGCGGCTGTCTCGCAGCATTCTAGATCCATTAAAGGATTTGTACAAAAAAATGCGCAGACATCATGAGATTTGATCTAGGCTGAGGCGAATCCGAATAAGGGCAGTCGTTCCTTTTCCGGGTTCGCTCGTTATCGTGAGTCCCGATTCCTTGCCGTATTCGAGCTTAATTCTCTCGTCAACGTTTCTCAGGCCGTAACCGCTTTGAAACAACACATTTTTGTCGGTGCTTTGAATGTTGGATTTGCTTTTAAACCCTACCCCGTCGTCCTTAATTTCAAAATAAAGATAGGTCTCGTCTCGCCAGCTTTTAACCTCGACTAATCCTTTTCCTTGTTTCTCACTCATGCCATGTTTAATGGCGTTTTCCACTAATGGCTGAAGAATAAGCTTCAAGATGCGAATTTTCCGAAGCGGCTCCGGGATATCATAGGTGACATCATATTTGTCTGGAAAACGCATCAGCTCAACGGTTACAAAGCTTTTTACTAAGCGAATCTCTTCCTCAACGGGAATATGCTTGTCCCCTTTATGCAGGCTGATTCGGAAGAAGGTTGCTAACGCAGAAATCATTCTCTCGATTTCAGGTTGTTTTTTCAGCCTGGCCGTCCAAGTGATCGCATCGAGCGTATTGTACAAAAAATGCGGATTGATTTGCGATTGTAACGCGGTTAGCTCCATCACTCGCTGCTTTTCCTTTTCCTCATTGTTTTCGTGAATGAGGTTGTTGATTCGATCAATCATCGTGTAATAGCTGTTTTCGAGCTCACTGATTTCATCGCTCGGTTTGTTTCGATCATTCATGAGCTGCAGCCCGGACTTTCCTATCGCACCCAGCTTCTTTGTCAAATTGAAGACAGGCTCCGTAATTTTGGACGCCAAATAAAAAGATAGAGCTAAGAGACCAACAAAAACGAGCAAAGCGAAATACAGCGCATTGCGGTTTCCTTCCGTAATCGCTGCAAACAATTGTGGCCGCGATACAACGGAAACAAGCTTCCAGCTGACGCCGAATCGGTTCAGGCGGTCGCTCAGCGGATACGTGCTCAAAACATAGTTTTCATGCCCCGATGATACGTTTCGATAACCTGCCGTTTCGCCGGGATGGAACGAATCCGATTCTAGAAGAGTATTGCCGACCACCCGTTTATCGGGATGTGAAATCACTTCATTAGTGACCGAGGCGATATAGGAATAGCCTAACCCCTCAAACGCTGGCTTATAAAGATTAAACAGCGAAGATTCCTTCACATAGACGAGTATTGTTCCAATGTTTTGGCCTGTATTGAAATTGCGATATTTTTGTCCGAAAACGATATAGGCGTCACCTTTAGCGTTATGCTTCACCTTACCGATAACAGGTAAAATAGACTCCTCGATTTTGGATAGCAGCAGGTCATCCGGATCTTCAAAAATTTCTGTATCGGCGACATATCGGTAACGGGTGCCTTCATTTGTAATGATCACCACGTCGCCGATCAGCTCGTTCTTGGCGACGATGCCTTCCATCAGCGAACGAATACGCGTTTTTTTCTCATCCTCTGCAATGGACAAGTCGCCGATCAGGCGGTAAATGTCTGTATTGACGAGGAAACGGAGCGAAAGCATTTGGATATCATCGACGATCAGCTCTAAGCTGAGTCCGATCTCTTTTTGAATATTGCCAATGTGATTGTACAAATTGTTTTTGAGATACGTGTGCGCGTAAATGTTGAACACACCCAGCATCAAAGTGAGATGCAGCGTCAATCCGGCGATGATGACAAAGACGATTCGGGTTCTAATGTTCATTTTACGCAAAATAGAGGACGACTTGTCGCTGCGATCCTGCTTATTGTTGATATTTGGCATATTCGCTAGGAGACATCCCGGTCATTTTGCGGAAAATTTGGCTGAAATATTTGGAATCGCCGAAGCCAACATGCAGACCGACCTCATAAACGCGGTAGGAGGAGTAGCGCAGCAAACGCTTAGCCTCATCGATGCGATATTCCGTCAGGCACTCATAAAACGTTTTGTTCAGATCCTTCCTAAACAAATGCATCAGATGAGTTGGGCTGACATGAACCTTCTCGGCAACCATGTCGGCTGTAATGTTATCTGCATAATGAAGTCTAATATAGGCGAGCGCGTCCCGAACCTCGCGTCTTGAGCCTGAACGTTCATTTTCTGATTCGAATAAAACGCCGCCTAATCCAGAGATGGATTTTCGTGCCGCCTCGCGCGCTTTCACAAACGCAGTGTTTATACCCGCATAATGGTCAGCAGCTTCAGTGAAGCCTACCGTCAATTGGAAGCCGGCAGAATCTTTTATTTCTTTAATGATAGCGTAACCAAAAGTGTACATGGTGGATGCAAAATCGGTAATTGGCAGGCTCGAAGCCGCGATGACTGTCCATTCTGTCGGTGCACTTTGCAAGAGCGCTATAGTACTCACTGAATGGCTGTTTAAGATCTGGCGAATTTGCTGTTCAATTGCCGACCATTTGGATTGATCAACAAAATCTATCGCTGTAACGGTGTCTGGAATGATAGAGATGACAGCAGTAATCAGCTTATCCTCAGGCGCAATTGCGATACTCAGCCAATCATATTTCTCCTGAATCAATGTGGTGTCAGAGAGTCGCCCGTAAAATAAATCAAGCCAAAATTGCGAGGAGATGGCGCTCTCTTCTTTTTTATATTTTTGAAATTGCATGCGATTTGCTCGTTTTTCAATCGTTTGCCGCCCAATTTGCTGGACCGTTTCTGCCAGCTCATCAATATTTACCGGCTTAAGCAGATAACTGGCTGCGCCATGGCGAAGCGCCTCCTGGGCGTATTGAAATTCATCGTATCCACTGAGCACAATAACGCCGCAATGCAGATTATGCTCTTTTATTTTCTCCAAAAACTCCAGCCCGTTCATATAAGGCATACGCACATCAGTCACAATGACATCGGGCTGATGAAGCAGTGCGAGCTCCAGACCTTCCACGCCATTGCTTGCATCTCCAATAATCTCTACCCCATATTCGGCCCAATCGATGGTCTCGCGGATTCCTGTGCGAACTAAATATTCGTCGTCGACGATAAGCGCTTTCAACATGGTGTCCGACTCCCCCATAACCCATTGTTGTCGATCCATTTTATTATAATCTATCGTCCTTATTTCGTCAGTGCCATGGAAGGTTCCGACAGAATAATCCACCCTTTCGCAGGATAACAACCTACTGGCAAATCTTTTTACTATGCTACCATGAGCTAAAGCAGCGATTGTCATGAAGAAGGGGAACAACGTTAGCAGCAATCGGCGCTTATATTTCATACCATGTCAAACCATTTCGCAGGGTTGAAGGATGTCGCTCTTCGCAAGGAAGCGTTATCATTTTAATTAAATACATCATTTAGGAAAGGAAGCCAACATGAGCGTAAACGCCGGTACACCCACGTATACTCCTAAGCAGAAAAAATCGACTTTTTTTATGTATTGGATGAAGGAATGGTCCTCGTGGCTTTTAATTATTCCCACGCTGCTTTTTTTCTTTTTCTTTTCATGGCAGCCGTTATTGTCAGGCATTTGGTTATCTTTTTTTAAGACAAAGGGATTTAAAGCGGAGTCATTTATCGGGCTGCAAAATTATATCGATGTCATTACCAATTCGGTATTCCAGCAAACCTTAATCAATACGTTTATGTACGTTTTTTGGTCTCTTGTTATTGGATTTGTCATTCCGATCGTCGTTGCTGTCATGATTAATGAAATGCGGCATTGGAGCTCTTTTTTCCGGTTTTCGGCTTTCTTCCCAAGCATGATTCCGGGAATTGCAGCATCGATGCTGTGGATGTTCCTCTTTGAGCCGAGCGAGAACGGTTTGGTCAATAAAATAATAGGCATGGTCGGCATTCATCCGCAGGGGTGGCTGCAGGACCCAAGCTTGACGATTATTACAATCGTGCTCACGATCACATGGAGAAGCTTCGGGGCAACAACGCTGCTATTTCTAGCCAGTTTACAGGGTGTGAATAATGAGCTGTATGAGGCGGCTTCAATTGATGGCGCAGGCATTTGGCGAAAATTTTGGAACATTACGCTACCGCAAATTTCACCTTTAATCGGCTTAACGCTGATTTTGCAAATTAGCGGCGTTTTCCAAATTTTCAATGAGCCTCTCGTTTTGACAGAGGGCGGCCCTAATAATTCGTCTATGACTCTGCAGCTGCAAAGCTACTTCTATGCCTTCCGATATTTCGAGGCGGGCCATTCGGTGGCACTTGGCGTCATTACCTTTATGATTTTGATGGTTATGACCGTCTACTATTTCAAATTGCAGAAAAAATGGGACAAGGAGTAAGGAGTGAGTAAATGAAAACGGCTAAGTCATCAGGAATTATTGGGGATCTGGAATATAAAACACCTAAGGTTAAAATTATGTATTGGCTATTTTTTGCTATCATGACGATCATTTCACTCGTATGTCTTCTGCCTCCTGTCTGGGTTATTTTGTCCAGCTTCAAGGATGTGAAGGAGTTTTACGAAATTCCGCCTACCATTATTCCACGGTCGTTTCACATCGAGAAGCTTTGGGACACATGGAATGAGTTCAAGTTTATGCGTTATTATGTGAATACGTCCTATGTGACAATCGGAACGCTTGTATTTACGGTGTTGTTTAATGGATTGGCAGGTTACTTTTTCTCTAAGCTGAAGCCAAAAGGAAGCGCCTTTTTCTTTTTGCTCATTCTTTGGACAGTGCTGCTGCCGAGTACAGTCGGAATTGTTCCTTTGTTCGGCAATATTGTCGATTTTCCACTGTTCCATATTAACTTTACGAATACGTATTGGCCATTATGGTTTCTGGCGGCGGTCAATCCCGTAGTCATTCTTATTTTCAAAAACTTTTTCGACACGATTCCAGCTTCCTTGGTCGAATCTGCCCATATTGACGGAGCTTCCAAGCTAAGTATTTTTCTGCGAATTATTTTGCCTTTGAGTGGACCCGTGCTCATCACGATCTCGATCTTAACGATCAACGGCGTATGGAATGACTTTTTCTGGCCGTATATGATTCTGAAAGACCAGTCGCAGTGGACAGTCATCGTTGCTATTTTTAACTTAAAAGCTACGCTGCCTGCAGATATCCAGTTCCTTGGCTTAACGTTTGCCATCGTTCCGCCGGTTCTACTATTTCTAGTCTTCCAGCGCTATATTATGCAGGGCTATTCGATTGCCGGAAGCATCAAAGGTTAAGGAAGCGCGCAGAATATTAAACGGTTTCGCAGATTTGTGCCCTACTGAATGCGATAATGAGTGTGATAGCATTTAGTTGCCGGCAAAATAAGAAAGCGCTTTAAAAGCTCGTAATGTCATCATTCCAAATAGAAGGCTGGGGGATTACAAATGAATTTGAAAAAAAGAAATACTTGGCAGCTTACGTTTATAATGTTGTGCGTGTTTGTTCTCGTTATCGCAGGCTGCGGCAAAAATAGCGGCAATAATGCTGTGGAGCCGACGGCAAGCAGCAATAGCGGTGAAAATAATCCAGCGACGGAAGCGCCTTCCGAAGCGAAGCCTACAACGATCAAAGTCAGCAACTGGCCGAAGCCGAATGAGGAAGCTCAGGTCAAAATTTACACCGATTATGTTGCCAAAATGAAAGAGAAATATCCTCTTATTACAGTGGATAAGGATGAATGGGGCTATGATGTAAGCTCGTTCCTTCCAAAGGCGGCAAGCGGTGAGCTTCCTACCGTGTATGAAACCTTTTTTACTGAAGCAGACAAAATTATCAAGGCTAATTATGCCGCTGATATTACGGATATTATGACTAAAAATGAGTTCGACAAAGCGCTTAACCCAGATTTGCTGAAGCTGGTGCAAAAAGATGGCAAATATTACGGCATTCCAAAAGACGGATACGTGATGGGCCTTATGTACAACGTAAACCTGTTCAAGCAAGCAGGCCTTGTAGATGACAAAGGGGTGCCGAATTTCCCGAAAACCTATGAGGAGCTTGCGCAAACCGCTAAAACGATCAAAGAGAAAACAGGAAAGTCCGGCTTTTTCTTCCCAACCAAAAACAATCAAGGCGGCTGGATGTTCATGAATATCGCATGGGCATATGGCGCTGATTTTGAACAGCAGGTAGATGGCAAATGGAAAGCTGTATTTAATTCCCCAGAGGCTGCTGAAGCGCTTCAATACGTAAAGGATTTGAAATGGAAATATGACGTGCTCCCTGCAAACAATCTAGTTGATGTCGGTACTGATTTATTCCAAATGTTCGGAACAGAGCAAGTGGCGATGAGCTTTGGCATATCCGATTGGGGTAATGCGATCGTTCAAAATATGAAAATGCCAAAGGATAACCTGGCTATGTCTGCACTGCCGACAGGACCAAAAGGAAATGCGACGCTTCTAGGCGGAGGACTATACATGTTTGCGCCGGATGCGACGCCAGAACAATTGGATTCAGCCTTCAAATGGCTGGATGTGAAGGGCTTCTCGCCGCAAACGAGTGAAGAGTCGCTGCTTGGACTTGAAACGCAATCCAAAACAGCTAACGAGCAAGGTTTAATCGTGGGCCCGCACGGACTTCGCGTATGGGTGAACGAGGATCGTATTAAAGCAGAGCAAGCAATTCTTGATAAATACACCAATGTAAATATGGATATGTTCAATGATTACATGACGAATGGTTCGGTTGGTCTTCGCCCCGAGGTGCCAGTCAATGCGCAAGAGCTTTACAAAACGCTTGATGTGGCCATCCAAGCTGTATTAACGAACAAGAATGCAGATCCGAAAGCACTGCTTGAGAAAGCAGCTGCCGATTTCCAAAAGGACTATCTCGATAAAGTGCAATAAGCATCGGAAGTTTTCGGTGAACTCTAAATCCCCAAGGGCAGTCAGCCTTGGGGATTTACAATCAATAGGGCAGCGGCGGAGCCTCTGCGAATGGCAAAGGACAACAGGTGGTGTGGAAGGAGAATGGATGTCGTGAGGAAGCAGAAGGATCAAACTATAAAGGGGCTGCGTGCGAAACAAAAGCAGTTTTTCATTTTGTTTTTATTGATAACGCTTACAGCAGTTTTCTTCTTGGTCGGCGCTTCGCAAAAACGATCGAGCATTGCTTCTGAACCCTTAATCGTTAACGGCCATGCAGCTTCAGCAGAACAATTCGGAATGTATTTAGGGTTGAAAAAAGCGCTCGTAGCTGATTATTTCAAGCAAACCTACGGAGCTGAATATACAGATCAGTTCTGGACGACTTCCTACTCTGGCGAAATGCCTTTGCAGAGGTTAATTGATGAAGCTAAAGCGGAGCTGACGAAAACGATAGCTTTGCAGCAGCTGGCGAAAAAGAGTGGAATTGCTGTGGATGGCAGCTACGTATCGTTTCTTAGCGGGATGGAAGCTGAGAATAGCAGGCGCAGCAAGGCTGCAGCAGACGGTGAAATCGTATATGGACCCACTTCCTTCGAAATTGAAGCTTATTACAGCTATTACATGAGCAATTTGGAAAGCGCGACACTTGAAGCAATGCAAAAAAGCGGCAAGCTCTCTGTTCCAGATGACAAAGTAAAACAGGCATATGAAACGGATAAGCAGACGAAGTATTCGCTCTCGGGGCATGTAAAGCTTAAATGGGCGGTGCTGCCCTATGGAAAAGGAGCCGCTTTGATTAATAAGAACGAGGCTCTCCGCGTTATGGAACAGTTGAAAAAAGCAGCTGTAGACCAAGCAAGCTTCATCGATTCTGCCAAGCAGCTTGCGATAGAGGTGATGGATGCAAGCTTAACGAGTGCAACTCGTCGTACCGCGGCTCTAGAGAGTCCAATAGCGGTGCAGCAAGCAGAGCGTATCCAGGAGGATCAATTGAGCGATATTTTCGAAGAGAACGGGGAGCTGCATCTACTGTATTGCATTTCTAAAGGAGAGCCCATTCTCCAATCCTATGAGAAAGTGAAAGACGCGATCGCAAGCCAGTTGTTGTCTGAACAATTTCGCGAAATCGCTCAGCAGGAACCAAGACTAGCGACGGTTGAATGGGATAGCGAGCGTGCAGAACGCCTTGCACGAAGCTGGTTAGGCGTAACGAAATTATAGCTTTTCATTAATAAATGAATTTTTATTCTTTTTTAAGAAGGAGCCATGAAAAATGTTGAAGAAGTGGATGAATGCGATGCTGGTCCTCACGCTGCTCAGCATGCTGGCATTGCCAGCTGCGAGCGTATCTGCGCATGATGCAGTATCGATTGAAGATGCGTTAACGGATAACTCCAAGATGTTTGCGAGTTCGCCAAACTGGACATTTGACAATACGAATCCGCATTTTTTTGGAGGCGATGAATCTAGGGCGGTTAGAACGTCAACGACGACGGAGCATGCTGTATATGAGCTGAATGGCATTCAGTCCTTTGCGTTGCAAGCTTATTATTTCTCCGGATCAACTGCGGTCATTACGTTTTATGGCTCAGCGGACGGTTCTGCTTGGACAGAAATTCCTTCTCAATATTCAGATCCTGTAGGAACAGGCTCCGGCTGGTATGGAACGGAATACAGCTCTTCGGGAGCCCTGCCAAGCGGAATCGATTATTTGAAAATTGAAGTGAGCGGAGACATCGATACTTGGCTTATGCAGCTTGGATCGATTACGGTTTCCAATCTGTCAACGGCACCTCAGACGATTGACGATAAGCTTGATGACATTTCCAAGCTTGCTTCGTTTACGGCTAATTGGTCAATAGACAACACGAATCCGGCTTTTTTTGGCGGGGATGCTTCTAGAATTGTGAGAACGGCCGTGTCGGATGAGTCAGTCGTTTATCATCTGCATGGCATTAAGCATTTTGCAGCAAGGCTTCACTCCTTCACAGGTTCAACGGGCGTTATTACGTTTTATGGCTCGCCGGATGGCGCGGTGTGGACAGAGCTTGCTGCTGTACATGATACGCCTGAATCGACCGGGGACGGGGCTTGGTCAGGAGCTACATATACGCCGGCTGATCCGCTGCCCGCAGACATTAATTATTTAAAAGTAGAATTATCTGGCGATCTGGCGAATTGGCTCATGCAGCTGGGCTCTGTAACGCTTGCGAATGTGGTGCCTGGAAACGGCGGTGGTACAGGAGGCGATGGCGATTATTTCGTAGATGCCGCGGCTGGCAGCGACAGCAATGACGGCAAATCGCAAAACACGGCATGGAAATCGTTTGCGAACGTCAATAATACGACTTTTGCAGCGGGTGACCGCATTTTGCTCAAAAAAGGCAGCGTATGGAACGAGCGGTTGTATCCCAAGGGCAGCGGGACAGCGGAAGCGCCGATAACGATTACGTCTTACGGCAGCGGCAGTAAGCCAATCATTAACGGCGGCGGCATGGCCGGGGGCGCTGTATATCTTCGCAATTCTTCGAACGTTGTTATTCAAAGTTTGGAAGTAACCAACTACGCCGCTGAACGCGGAACGACATACCGAGAGGGCATTCTTGTTGAAAATGCAAACGCGGGTACGCTGACAAACATTCAGATTTTGGATAACTACGTGCATGACGTATCAAGCAGCTTCAGATATCCGACCGAATCAGGAGCAGAGGGCGGACCCCATGCCTTTGGGGGAATTTCCGTATATGTAGGCGGCACTACCGCAACGGATAAGTTCGATCAAGTACTCATTCAAGGAAATACGGTGGAGCGTATTGGACGAACGGGCATTGTCGTATGGGATCAGCGCTGGAATGGACAGGATTTCGCTTCAACTGGCGTGAAAATCCGTCAAAACTATGTGAAGCAAGCCGACAGCGACGGCATTCTTACTTTCGGCGTCGATGGCGCGTTAATTGAACATAATGTGGCGGAAGGCGGCGGCAATTACTCTGAGGTCGGTGAGTTTAACGGTTCAGCTGCGATTTGGCCGACTCGTGGCAAAAACAATGTGGTGCAGTTTAATGAATCCTTTAATACGAATAAGCCGGAAGGCGACGGCCAAGGCTTCAATTTAGATATTGATACGAACAACAGCGTCGTTCAATACAACTACAGCCATGACAATAAAGGCGGCTTTATTCTCTTTGTAGATGCGCGCTTAACTCCGGGCGTGCTGGTCGGCTCTTCAAACAATGTGGTTAGGTACAACATCAGCCAAAACGACCTGACTCATACGTTTAACTTTGCGGGCGGAGTTTCGCCTAATACGCAAATTTACAACAACAGCATTTATATCGGAACAGGTCAAAATACAAAAATTATGGATCATGAGTGGAATGAAGCAGGGGACCTGCAGGCTGCTTTTTCATTCAAAAACAATCTCATTTATAATCTTGGAACAGGTGATTATCATGTGCCGGGCATGAATGGCGTTTTTGACCATAACTTGTTTTATGGCAACCATCCGATCAATGAGCCTGCTGACCTGAACAAAGTTACGGGTAACCCGATGCTCGTTTATCAAGGCGGCGGCAGCAAAGGCTGGAACACAGTTGATGGTTACAAGCTAAGAGCCGGCTCTCCTGCTTTGGGTGCTGGTACGCTCATTGCTGACAATGGCGGTCTTGATTATTGGGGTAATCCGGTATCCAGCACGGAATCTCCGAATATTGGCGCTTATAATGGAGCAGGCTTAGATCCGGCGACGCTGCCGGAGCCGCCTGTCGATGATTTGAGATTGTATTTCCAAGGCTTGAAGGTCATACCGAGTATTACCGACGACGATGGCGGCAGCAAGTCGCTCCGTCTTCAGTTCGTAAATAGCTCTGAAAAAGACAGCTTAAGGGTTGGAAAAATTGCTTGGGAGGTTGGTAAAGGTTCGGGCTTTGGCACAATCAGCGGCACGGATACGAAAGTCCCTGTCGTCGCGCCAAGCGGGCAATCGACGTATGTCATTCCTTTGCCGGGCTTGGCTGAAGGGGTTAAATATCCGCTTGATTTGAAGGTTGAAATTGCCGGATATGAGAACATTCATATGACAAGAGAGATTGATTTTAACCGCATATTGCATGAAACGGACAGCCGCCATCCTATAACGATTGATTTGGCAAAAGGCAGCAATGTGATCACAGGTTTTCAAGGCGACGATGACTTAAGCGGTACAGCCAAGCTGCGCTGGGATGAAGGCTTTTTCTATCTCTCAGCAAGCATAAAAGATGATGTGTTTAACCATGCAGCCTCAAGCAGCTCGATTTGGCAAAACGATGGTATTCAGTTCAGCGTAGCGCCTGGTGTTCCCGGCGAGAGCCAGTCCTGGTATGAATACGGCATTTCGCAGACGCCGGACGGGCCGCAAATTTATCGCTGGCTTACGATGCAAGGCAAAGCAACAGGTTCAGTAACGAATGGAACGCTTAACGTAACGCGAAATGAAGAGACGAAGATAACTTCCTATGAGCTGAAGCTTCCTTGGAGCGAGCTTTATCCGATCCAAGCCGCTGCGAATCAAGCATTAAGCTTCTCGATGCTGGTCAACGATAATGATGGCGCAGGCCGCAAAGGATATATCGAGTGGGGCTCGGGTATTGGCGGAGTGAAGGACCCGGCGCTATTCCGTACCTTCCAGCTGCTGGCTAAAGCAACGGTCACTCCACCGACACCAGATGGAAGCACAGGCGGCAACGGCAACAATGGCAGCTTGAACACGATTAACAAGGGCATCATTACAGCAAAAGGAGCTAGTATCGACAAGGGGATTGCTCAAATCAATATTTCCAACGAGGAGCTTAACAAAGCACTCGAAGGGGCGAAAGACGGGCAATTGGTCATTAATGTGGTACCGTCTGGAGCAGATGCTAAGGGTGCTTCCATTCACATTTCCGCAGCAGCGTTAAAGGATGGGAAAGCCGGGGCAAAAGAATTGATCGTCACCGCAAATGGCGCATCGCTTTCCATTCCAGTAGAAGCTCTCTTAAGCCGCCTGCCAGCTGGATCGAAGCAGGTGGAGATCACGATTGTCCAGCAAGGAGACGCTTCGCTTCCGCAAAGCTTACAGCAAAAATGGAAAGGCAATCCGATTTACGATTTCTTCGTTAAGGCTGATGGAGCGGCGGTTGGCAAGTTTGATTCGAAGTCGCCGATAAAGGCGGCAATGAAATACGAGCTGAAGCCAGAAGAGCAGGCTCATCAGGTTGTTGTATATACGATTCTAGAAGATGGCCGTGTAGAAGCGGTGAAACAAGTAAAATACGATTCCGTTACGGGGACAGTAACTTTCCAGACTAATCTTTCTAGCCGTTACGCAGCTGCCTATGCAAATGTACATTTTACAGACGTCAAAGCTGCATCGCGGACGATTATTGAAGCTTTAGCAGCTCGTGAAATTGTGAAAGGTGTGGGGGTGAACAGGTTTGAGCCTAACCGTTCCATTACCCGCGGCGAGTTTGTTCAGCTTCTCGTCAATGCCCTCGATTTGGCACCTGCTGCTGCTGCTGGGTCTAGCAGCTTTCCGGATGTCCGTAAGGAAGCATGGTATTATGCTGCGGTTTCCACGGTCCAGGCGCTGGGTATTGTAAACGGAAAAGGAGACGGCTCGTTCGGCGTATCGGATGTCATTACACGTGAGGAAATGGCTGTCATTGCTTTCCGCGCAATAGAGGCGGTTGTGAAGCTGCCAAAAGCAGCTGGCGAATCGGATATTTTTAAGGACCAGAGCCAAATAAGCGGTTACGCTTTGGAGGGAATTATTGCTTTGCAGCAGGCGGGATTCATCAAAGGGTACGAGGATGGATCATACAAACCAAAAGGCTTTTCTACCCGCGCGGAAGCAGCAGCAGTTATTTACCGGTTGATGGGGTTATAGGTTTGTTGAAAGGACTGCACTCTTGTTGAAAAACAGGAGGGCGGTCTTTTTTTCTATAGTAAAATCGGCTGATTGCTGGAAATTTGCAAGGAGAACAAGGATTTTGAAGGAAATTAAGCAAAAAAGGAAGCCTACTTAACCATTTCGCAGGGTTGTCGGATATTATCCTACGATATAAAGCGCTATCATAAAATGAAAATGGCAGGCCAAATCAACATTAGCCAACTACTCGGAGGTCGTTTTCATGAACTGTTTGTCTTATGTTAATCCGCTGCAAGGAACGGATTCTGTGTATACGTTCTCGAACGGAAATACGCTCCCGCTCGTTTCAAGACCTTGGGGTACTGCTTCATGGAGTCCGCAATCCCATGAGGACGGAGCGGGATGGTTTTACCATCCCTCCCACCGCAGATTTCAAGGCCTGCGGCTAACGCATCAGCCTAGCCCGTGGATAAGGGATTACGGGCATCTTGTTGTCATGCCGCAGAGCGGACCTATTTATTTAGATGCGGATTCCCGTGCTTCCTCCTATAGATCAGATGAAATGGTCGTGCAGCCGCATTATTTTCGAATTCGGCTTCCTCGTTACGAAGCATCGCTGGAGCTGGTTCCGGGAATGAGGAGTGCGCGCCTTACATTTACTTTCGACAGGAGAGAGGACTGCAGAGTTATCGTATCTCCTTTTGAAGGGGAGTCCTCAATTTTAATTGATAGCGCCAATCGCCGCGTGACGGGCTTTACTCGTGCTCATCACGGGGAAGTACATGAGAATTTTGCAATGTACTTTGTTATGGACTTTGATTGTGATTTGCAGGATGAGCAAAGCGGTACATTTAATGGGGATTTTACTGTGCGCGAGCAGCTGGCAGGAGCGGGAGAACGAGTAGGTGCTTTCGCTGGACTTGCTGTCCCTGCGTCTGGGATCGTCAATGTTCGCTTGGGCACTTCCTTCATCAGCCATGAGCAGGCGGTTTGGAATATGCAGCAGGAGCTGGGCGATTTAAGCTTTGCGCAATTGCAGGAACAAGCTGCACAGGATTGGGAACAACGGCTGAGCACAATAAAGGTGGAAAGTGAAGATGAGGATGAGATGAGCACCTTCTATACATGCTTATATCGCACCTGTCTTTTTCCTCGTACATGGCATGAATACAGCCCTAATGGGGAACAAGTACATTTTAGTGCTTATGACGGTAACGTTCATAAAGGCCCTATGTATATGGATATTGGTTTTTGGGATATCTATCGTACGAGCCTTCCGCTGTACAGCCTTTTATTTCCCACGCTGCTGGGTGAAATGACAGAAGCATGGGTTCATATTTATAAGGAAAGCGGCTGGATGCCCAAGTGGATTTCGCCTGCGGAACGAAGTGCCATGCCGGGTACATTAATCGATGCTGCAATAGCGGATGCTTATGTGAAAGGCATTCAAGGGTTTGATGTGCAAGCGGCATACGAAGGGCTGCGCAAGCATGCCACACTCGCTTCAAGTGATGGGAAGCATGGACGAAAAGGATTGGCAGCCTACATCGAATATGGCTATTTGCCGGATAATCTTTTCCACGAAAGCGTAAGCAACGCCTTGGATTATTATTACGGTGACTTCTGCATTGCTCAGATGGCGAAAGGCCTCGGCAAAGAAGAGGATTATCGTTTCTTTATGGAGAGAGCGGCGAACTATAACAAGCTGTTTGACGCTGGCGAAGGTTTCATGAAAGGCCGCAATGAGCAAGGGCAGTGGCAGGAGCACTTCGATCCATTGCAGTGGGGCAATCCGTTTTGCGAAGGCGGAGCTTGGCAGTGCAGCTGGTCCGTACCGCATGATATAGCTGGGTTAGCAGAGCTGATGGGCGGAAATGATGCTTTTGCGAAAAAGCTCGATGAACTGATGACGATGCCACCTCTGTTCAAAACAGGCACGTACGGCACGGAAATTCATGAAATGTCGGAAATGGCTGCGATAAATTTTGGCCAATTTGCCATTAGCAATCAGCCTAGCTTCCATATTCCCTATATTTATACCGTAATCGGCAAGCCGTCCCGAACGCAATATTGGGTGAGAAAAGCGATGAAGGAACTGTTCAGCAGCAGGCTTGATGGACTGCCTGGCGATGAGGACAATGGGAGCCTGAGCTCTTGGTATATATGGAGTGCGCTTGGCATGTATCCATTCTGTCCCGGAACTCCGGAATATGTCATGGGCAGCCCCTTGTTCCGCAAAGTGACCATTCAATTGGAGAACGGCAAGGAGCTTGTCATTGAGGCGGAGAACAACGGTGCTGAAAATGTATATTGGGATAAACTAAGTGTAAACGGCGAACCGTGGCATAAGCTGTCGATCAGTCATGATCAGCTGGCGGCTGGAGCGGAGCTTCAATTCCATATGGTGAACGCGCCTTCTGGAAGAGTAACACTGAGTAATGCTTTGCCATACTCGATGAAAAATGAGGCTGCTTATGCGCCCGAATAATTTGATTTTTACTCCTGGCCGTTATGTCCCTATTAGCCCATTTGCTAGTCTTGACGGTACCTCGTCGTTCGCAGATATAAAGGTGCACCCGAAGCTTTTAGCAGCTCTTACGGAAAGCGAAGCAACGATTAAAGCGGCTCGTTATACGAATAAAAAGGTTGATTATTTGGAAGTAGAGCATGTGGATATGAATCGTGGAATTGTTCGCATACCATCAGTGACAGCGGGTATTTATACCATTGTCACAGAGAAGCTGCATAATGATTTTCCGATTGTGACAAATTGGAATGCCGCATTAAATGGCGGCAGAGGCGGTTCACAGGCAGGCGGCACCGATGGAATCGGCGTTCTTCGACTGCATGAGGAAACGGGCGAATGTAAAGTCGAACTGCCGCTGCAGGACAATGATATCGCCAGTCCTTATTATTACCGGACGGATGCTTATGCTTTGTTCGCAGCGGAAAAGGACGGCGAGCATCAAAGGACGCCAGCCTATGAACGGTATATTGGCGAGACGTATAGCGTGGTTCGCGTGACAGATGAAGCAGCTTTGAAGCTATCGGATGAAGTGATGAAACTTACGGGTTATCCTGTCATTTTCCGCAATCCGGGGACGGCACTTGACGAGCTAGAAGGAGTACCTGCCTTTCAGCTTGTACATGGACGTATTGCGGGTCAAGGCGAGCATCGCAGTATGGTTAGCTACATCCTTCCTCCGGAGTGGTCTCGTACACCTGAAGCACGGTATCCTGCTTTATTCAGCGGGTTTTATGATCAGAATGAAAATGTGTTTGCAAACGTTGGGCCAGCTCTTCTAAACGTGCTTGGCCAGACGTTATTGGACACAGGGAAAGGTGCAGTCGGCATCATATGGAACGGCGGGGGTTCGTTCGGTACGAGAACGATGCACGGCTCTTTGTATGAGAACTTGGACGATCTGTTCCTAACCGCTATAGAACAGTTCGCCGTGGATGGGAATGCCATTGTGACGGTTGGCGGCTCACGCGGAGGCATAACAAGCTTAATTGCGGCGGGTAATCCGAATAGCAGTGTGTACTCCGTTCGTTATGCCATCTGCTATAATGTGCCGCTCGCTTTTGGAGAACCTTTTAAGGAAATGCTTAATCCTACCTGTCCGGTATGCTGGCGCGCGGTTTGCGAGGATACGGGTTATAAATACGCGTGGCAGCCTGGCTGGCAGGATGGGGACGGCCGCCGCGCAGTTGATCTATTTTTCACAACGCTGCTTGGTACTGATAATATGGAGCTTATTGCGAGCGAGCGAAGCCCAGCGTCGAATCAAATCATACATGCCTTGAAGTCCAAAGGGACTAAGGTTTGGCTGACGCACGGAACGCATGACGCGTATACCTCGAGCTGGCTGTCCTTTGAGTGGGCAGATCGCGCCCGCAGGCATGGCGTGGACGTTAGGCATGAAATCGGCTACCGTTACGGACATAACAATTGTACAGATCCATTCCAAAGCGCAAAAACCTGCTTAACAGCTCTTCTGAATCAAGTGGATTTGCCAGTAGAGGGGACATGGCATTATCGCAGGGCTAGCGAAGTGCAGGAAGAGTGGGAGCGATCGGAGCAATTCGAGCCGACACATCAGCCGGTATTTGTGGAAGCGCCTAAAATTGCTGTTGTGGGACTGCCTATTCTTCTTATCGTCTATGGCGAGCCGGGCATGGAATACGAGTTGATTTTGCATCCTTCGAGCGAGGTGGAACGGGCGAAACCTGTTGTTCTCATGGCAGGTACGATGAGCCAGTTGGAAGGCTATCGCACGACATTTTCCTTTGAAAAAACCGTTCAGATCGTGTCAGAGCAGATTAAGCCGGGGTTGTATGATTACCGTTTGCTTTTTAGAAGAAATGGTTCGGAGAAGTGGGAGAACACGGCTGTATATTGCCCACATCCCGGCTTTGAAGGACAGGCGACGCTTACGGTAACAAAGGACATTCCGAACTTCGCAAGCAATGAGTGGCTTGAACAGACGACAAAACATGCAATTGGTTGGGGACTAAGCGAGGCTTAATAATAAGGGGATGCTCCTTAAGTAGACTTTTCTACTTGAGGAGCATCCCTTTTTTAAAATATAAGAATTTATAAGTTTTTTAGCTAATATAGGGTTTATATTTCTCCGTCAAAGCTGCTTCAGCATCCAGAGGACGCTGAAGGCGTTTTTGCTTGTAGGCTTGAATAACGCCTAAAAGTAGGCATACGGGACATAAACACAAAGAGATGCAGCTTCATATGATGAAGAGTATAGCCTGAGTAAAGGATGCGCGTAGGAGGAAATAGGAGTCGTGGGAGGGAATGCAAATGGCGTTGTATCACAATATCCACGCACTAATTGGCAATACGCCGCTAGTTGAGCTTACAGGTTTTGCGCTGCCAGAAGGTGTAACGCTTTATGCGAAGCTTGAGTATAAAAATCCGGGAGGAAGCGTCAAGGATCGGCTTGGCGTCGAGCTGCTGAATGCTGCGTTCGCAAACGGACAGCTGAAGCCCGGAGGAACCGTTATCGAAGCGACAGCAGGCAATACGGGAATAGGTCTGGCATTGGCGGCGATCGGACGGGGAGTATCGACGATCTTTGTTGTCCCCCATAAATTCAGCATAGAGAAGCAGCAATTGATGAGGGCGCTTGGCGCACAAATTGTAAATACGCCAACAGAGCTTGGCATAGCAGGCGCGGTGCAGAAGGCGGAAGAGCTGATGAAGGAAATCCCCGGTTCCTATTCGCCAAGGCAATTTTCTAATGCAGCAAATCCGTTAACCTATTACAAAACGTTAGGACCCGAGATATGGCAAGACTTGAATGGTGCGGTTGACGTTTTTGTTGCCGGAGCGGGAACGGGGGGCACCTTCATGGGAACAGCGCAGTATTTGAAGGAGCAGAGCCCAAAGGTGAAGACGGTTATTGTTGAGCCGGAAGGCTCCATACTTGGCGGCGGAGCACAAGGGCCGCACAGGATAGAGGGAATTGGCGTGGAGATGCTGGCTCCATTTATGGATAGCAGCTATTTCGATGCCATTCATACGATAAAGGATGAGGATGCTTTTACAAGGGTGAAGGAGCTGGCGCAGCTCGAAGGAATGCTTGTCGGCAGCTCATCGGGCGCCGCACTGCATGCGGCGTTGCTTGAAGCGGAAGCAGCTGCGCCCGGCAGCCGAATCGTTACTATTTTTCCAGATAGCAGTGAGCGGTACTTAAGCAAACAGATTTACAACGGAGGTGCTTAAGCTGAGGCGAAAAACAAAGCTCATTCATGGAGGCAGCCCTTTTGACCCTTTTACAGGTGCGGTCAGCGTTCCCATTTACCAAGTGAGCACCTATAAACAGGACGACATCGGCGTTCATAAAGGGTATGAATATTCACGTACGGGCAATCCAACGCGCCATGCACTGGAGCAGTATATTGCTGATTTAGAGGAAGGTGCAAGAGGTTTTGCTTTTAGCTCAGGCATGGCAGCGATTAACGCTGTATTTTCGCTACTGAGCGCTGGCGATCATATTATTTTGACGGATGATGTGTATGGGGGAACGTATCGCATTGTGACGAAGGTGCTGAGCCGACTGGGGATTGAAGCGACCTTTGCGGATACGACGAGCCTAGAAGATATGGAGAAGGCGCTTCAGCCGAATACAAAAGCATTGTTTGTGGAAACACCGACAAATCCGCTGCTTAAAGTCACGGACATTGCAGGTGTAGCCGCTTGGGCCAAAGCGAGGCAGCTGCTATTCATTGTGGACAATACGTTCAGCACGCCATATTGGCAAACCCCGATAACACTAGGCGCTGATATCGTGCTGCATTCCGCTACCAAATATATTGGCGGGCATAGCGATGTTGTGGCTGGTCTGGCTGTTGTGAACAACGATAAGCTGGGCGAAGAGCTGCATTTTGTGCAAAATGCGACGGGAGGCGTGCTTGGTCCTCAGGATTCGTGGCTGCTCATCCGCGGGTTGAAGACACTTGGCCTCCGCATGGAAGCTCATGAAGAGAATGCTGAGGCAATCGTCGCTTATTTATCGCGTTTGGAAACCATACAAAACATCTATTACCCGGGGCTGCCGAGCCATCCGCAGCATGAGCTTGCGAAGAGGCAGGCACGCGGCTTTGGCGGCATTATATCATTTGATGTAGGCAGCGCAGAGAAAGCGTCTGCGATGATCAAAAAGTTGAAATATTTTACGCTTGCTGAGAGCTTAGGTGCTGTAGAGAGTCTTATTTCCGTTCCCGCGAGAATGACGCATGCATCTATACCAAGCGAGCGGCGGAAGCAGCTTGGCATTACGGATGGTTTAGTGCGAATATCAGTCGGGATTGAAGATAGCGAGGATTTGCTTGAAGATCTAGAGCAGAGTCTTAAGTCATGAAAAATTAGCCTATTGCAACTTATATTCATCTTTGTTCGTTAGTTTGGGTACGCACCAAAAGACTAACAACAAAGGATGGTAGACAAATGGCCTTTAAACAATTGTTAAATAAAAACCTCATGATAGCATCTCTTTCGTCCGCTTTATTTCTTAGTGCAGCAGCTAGCGGAGCAACCGCTTATGGCGCTTCAGCCGTTTCGCCTGCTCCTCTTCAATTTCAAATAGGAAGCACCAAATCGATTGATTACCGCGGAGAGCATAAGCTTGCGGTGGCGCCTTATTTACAGAACGGTATTGCGATGGTCCCTGTCAGAGCGCTGGCTGAGGGATTGCAAGCAAACATTCAATTGGATGCGGCAGCGAAACAAATTATTTTAACCCGTGCTGGACTTGCAGTGACTCTTACTCAAAATAGCGATGCGGTAGTTGGGAGCTTCATTAAAAACGTGAAGCTGCCTGCCAAAGTTGTTGTTATTAAAGGCACGACCTTCATACCGGCAAAAATGGTAGCACAGCTGTTAGGAGCAAAAACGAGCTGGGACGCGAAGCAGAAAAAAGTTACCGTGCAAACGAGTGAGGCTGCGCTATCGCTCCATTATAACTTTGACCAGGGCGAGGAAGGCTGGAATGGAGCTTTTGCCGATTTGCCAGTAGACTACAATCCGGATATTTACGAGCTGCAATACGCTAGAGAACTGCTTCCTCTTGCGAATAACAAGACTAATTACGCACTGAAGCTTAAAGGGATGAATCGCAGCGATGATTTGTTTATGTTCGCGACGAAGAAGATCGATGGGCTGAAGCCAAACACGGTATATCAAGCATCATTATCCTTTAAGCTGTATACGGATCAATCGGGCGGCATGATGGGTGTTGGCGGCGCTCCTGGAGAGGCTGTCAGCATCAAAGCAGGCTTTGTAAGCAAGGAGCCTCAAGCTGTCAAGGTTGATAGCGGTGGCGATCATTACTATCGAATGAATTTGGATAAAGGCAATCAGAAGACCGAAGGCAAAGATATGAAGATCGTTGGAAACATGGTGCAGCCGGATGATTCGCTGAAAGGCTTTCAGCCAGTCGCCATGGATTATACGGCAACATTGCAAACCAACGAGAAGGGTGAGCTTTATGTCATTGTGGGCAGCGACTCCGGCTATGAGGGTCTGACAACTTTGTACCTCGATGACATGAAAATTGAGCTTTCGCCAAAGGGCTAATCATAACATTGCATAACATTGAAAAAAAGCGATTTCTTAATGGTTCTTAACTATTAAGCATCGCTTTTTTTTATTTTAGGATTGATTTGGTGCAAATTTCGAACGAAGGGCTGTCGCTTTTTGGGGTCTCGACGCTGATTTTGGAGATTATTGTAGATAATAAGTGATTTTTAATGAATTTGGGAAGGAATATGCCAGGTTAAACTAGAATATTGGATAATGTCCAACAAAATGGAAGCTAGCTGTCCTGGAAAGGTTAATTGGTATACCATATGATAAATAACGATTTAATCATAGAATCACATCGAAAATGCGAGCGGTATGGACTTAATCGTGATGAACTGCCTATATTTACCCAGCGGTTTACGGATGCGGAGCTTAAAGCTCAGCAGGGCCATTATAAAGAAACGATTGAAGTTATCAGCGTGTTTGTTGAAAAATTTTTATCGACCGTTGCAGATGATCCTTTTTTCCTTGCCATATCAGACAATGAGGGGTATATCCTTGAGTTCAGAGGCAATGCTTCTATTATTAATCAGGTGCGCCAGCTAGGTGTTGTAGAAGGCGTGCGATACTGCGAAGAGATCGGTACAAGCGCGGTTGATCTATGTTTGCGTGAACAGCTGCCCATTCAGCTCGTAGGCGAAGATCATTATCAGAAAGTACTACATCAGCTAGCTTGTTATACAGCTCCTTTTTTTATGGAGGACAGCGGTCAGCTGCTTGGTTCGATTTCGATCATGACGGAAATTCAGTTTGCCCATCCTCATTTGCTTGCACTTTTATGCACAATCGTTGATTCTATCGAGCGAGAGCTGCTGCTCCGTAAACACAATACACAGCTTCAAATCTTAAATCAGGTTCTTCTGGAAACGAATTATTATGGTGTCATTATTGCCGATGCGCAAGGTGCAATTGTAGAAATAAACAAATACTGCGCTGCGATATTGAACAGTTCGGATCATGAAAAAAATGGCTGCTTAGGCACAAGTGTATTTGAAGTCGGTATCATTGGTACTTATTTTGAACGGGTTATGAAACGCAATGAGTCCTGTGTAGGGATCGAGCTATCTATTCTAGTTGAAGAGAAGCTGCGCTACTATATGCTGGATGTGGTTCCTATCTACGACAGCGAGCGCCAGCTTACGCGGGTTGTCGGCAGCTTGCGGGATATAACAGAAATGAAGATCGCGGAAGAACTGCTTCGTAATAGTGAGAAGCTTGTGTTTGCAGGCCAGCTGGCTGTCAGCATCGCGCATGAGATTCGAAACCCTATGACTACAGTAAAAGGCATGCTGCAATTGTCCAGCAAAACGACAAACCCCCATCACTACAACTTGATGATGTCAGAGCTGGAGCGGATGAATGCGATTGTGGGCGAATATTTAATATTGGGAAGACCGCAAGCGATTCAGTATAAGGAAGAAGATTGTGATGTTATTTTGCAAGAGGTCATATCGGTGTTCGAGCTTCAATTTGAGATGAACGGCATTCAAATACGGAGCGCAAAAGTAGGCGAGACAAAAATTCTATGCGACCGCGATCAAGTCAAACAGGTATTTTTAAACATTTTGAAAAATTGCATGGAAGCTCTGCCCTTCGGCGGAGAAGTTAATATTAAGCTCGATGTGGTGGACAATTATCAACGCATTCAATTTATTGATAACGGCGTAGGTATGACAGATGAAGTGATGCGGCGTATTGGACAACCGTTCCATACGACAAGACGGGACGGGAACGGCTTAGGCATGATGATTGTAGATAAAATAGTATCGTCGCATGGTGGTCGTTTATCGTTGTCCAGCGAGCTTGGTGTAGGTACTATTGTTGAGGTATGGCTCCCTACTGTATAAAGATGACGAATCATAGATGGAAGCGCGTTTCGGATGCCGAGACGCGCTTTTTTGCTTTACTTACTTGATAGCTGCTATTTGCGCGTCGACTTTAGCTATAATGCTCATTGTCTGCTGCTCATAGTTGTATGTTTTTTGTTTCTGTTCGTTAATTTGCTTTGTGTAAGCGAGCATGCGAGTAAAAGAGCTTGATGTTGCTGTTGAATCGCCTTTTTTCAACACTTGGTTCAAAATCGATGTCTCCGTCGTGAACTGTTTCTTTATACTGCTGATGGTGCTCTTGGATGCTTTGATTTTCACCTTAAGCGGGTCGATGCCGCTCAGCAGCTCTCGCAAATCTTTAATCGTTTTGGCGGTGCTCGCTTTGGCTGTTCTAAGCGCCGTTTCTTTGCTGCGTATATCTAGCTTGGCGAGCTGAACGGCAGCTTTAGTCGTTTCGACCTGCGGCTTCAGCGCATTCGTAAGCCACTTATCCTTGAACGATTTGGCGAGGCTCAGCTGTTGATTCAAGGAGTCATAAAGGTTGAATAGGGCTTCGTACTTCTTTTTGGTTTGCACGACAGCTGCCTCTAGCTGAACCAGCTTCTCTGCGCCTACTTCCTTAATCCGCTTGCGAGTAGCCAGTACGGTCTCCTCGTTTTGGTAATGGAGCTTGTCTATCCGCACATCCCAATCAAGGGTCAGCTTCTGAATTTCTTGCAATTCCGTGTATTGTGACGTTAACTTGGCAGAGGTACCTTTATCCGCGGTTCCTTTCATTTTGTCAAAAGCTGTTTTGGCAGTCACGCTGAATTCAAACGGTGCGGCAGCAATAGTAGCTGGACTGAGAAACGCAAGCAAGAGCGCAAACAAAACTACGGTTAATTTGGAAGCAGATGGCATGATCAATAAAACCTCCTTTGGTTTTGGGCAAACAACGCAAAAAAAGCACCTGCAAGATAGGCGTTATACGCCTTCTCTTACGGGTGCTTCCATCGTAAGCCGTACTTATTTTATTGATTTTTATAAATATACAGGATCATTCAAGCCTCAGTCAAATTGGCTAAGCAGCAGGCGAACTACAAAGCTTGTCGCTTTGCATATTCATCTGGCGTTTTCCCAATAATGGATTTAAAGTCCTTAATAAAATGTGATTGATCATAATAGCCAAGCTCTGCTGAGAGCTTAAGTGAATCATAATGAGTGCTCTTATCGATCGCTTCCGCCGCATTTTGCAGCCGGTACAGCTTAATCACCCACTTTGGCGTTATTCCGACATATTGACTGAAGAGGCGCTGCAGCTTCCTTTTGTTAATATCGAAGGTTTCACATAGCTGCTCTACCTTGGTCAGTTCTTGATCCTCGTGTATTCGTAAGATGATTTGATTGACGAGTGTAATCGACTCATCCGGCTGCGGGAGATGACGTAGAAGGAAGGCCTCGGTAAGTTCGATCATGCCGGCAGGATCTGCTGCCAACCTTAGCTGCTGCTCGTACGCGATAGCTTCCGTCCCAAAAACAGCTTGAATCGACAACGCTTGATCTGTGAGACCAGATAAAGGTGAGTTTAAAAAAGGATAAAAACCGCCAGGCTGAAACTTAATGCCGAATACTCGTCCTTTGCCTTCAATTTTTTTCGTATACATTTGACTGGCAACGCCATAAATGCCGCTTTGGTGGTCTTCGATAACGAGATTGACGCAAGGATTCGGGACGACATCCTGAAAATGAGGAGCATGGCCTTCTAAATCCCAGTTTATTATCCAGTAATGCTTAATGAATGGCAGGAGAGGATCGGAAGGAGCATAACGGGAAAGCTGAAATTTTTTCTCGCTCTCACTCCGCTGTAAAATACCCAAACTGCGTTTTTGGTCGATAGTGTTCATTACTATATCACTCCTATTGATCAATTTGTCGCGTTTTTACAATACGATCCTAGCAGATAGTTTTATACTACGAGTAGAAAACGTCAACCATTTTAAATAGAAAAAGGAGTGTAATACATGGAGTTTAAATATGAGTTTTATATCGGTGCAGCGCCCGAGAAGGTATGGGATGCATTCGTATCGCCTGAGGGAACGCGTCAAACGTTTTTTGGCTGTATTATTGAATCGACTTTCGAAGTAGGTTCATCGCTTAAATATGTTGGGCCAGGTACGGAAGGCGATGAAACCGTTCATATCTATGGTACTATTTTAGCATATGAGCCAAGCAAAATACTTAGCTTTTTGGAGCATCCAGGTCCTTCTTATCGGTCGAATCATGCAGAGCTGGAGTCAAGGATCACTTTTACGCTAGAAGAGGTTGGGGCTACGACGAAGCTAACTTTGGTTAATGACCACTTTACTGAGGACCATCCTTCGATTCCAACGACGGATAGTCAGTGGTGGATGATTCTAAGCAATTTGAAAACCTTTGTTGAGACGGGTAAGGGATTGGATTATGGTTGGTAACGATATTAAAAATTTAGTAGCATCAGCAGCCGCTGGTGCTATTTTTTTGTTGAATTCGGTAAACGCTTGTCGAAACTCTCGCCAACAATAAGGTCAACGGACATGAGATGCGTTATTCTGCGAAATTCCCCACTTATTGCTATGCTTACGGACATATAGGCCCTTATTTGGGTTAAAAAGAAGATTTGACACCCCAATCCGCCCGTATAGCGTATCGTATGTCCGTTACCCCGCCACTTTTGCCTTTATTTCATGAAATAGCGGATCCTATGTCCGTTAGATGATAAGTGCCATGCTGTACACTGCGGGCTGTGAGGCAGGTTTTTTGATGGCGGGTCGAGCTTGCAAAATAAGGCGAAAGATTTCTTTTCATGGCTTAATTCTTTATACTGTATAAAAAGGACAGGCGTCATACGTCTGCGACTACGGATAGGAGAGAACAGAGAATGGGGTATAAAATCGTTTTTTTTGATATCGATGGCACGCTGATTAATGAGCATAAGGAAATTCCGGCAGATACGATCAAAGCTATAGCGGAGCTGAAGGAAAGTGGTGTGGAGCCGGTTATTGCAACAGGCAGAGCGCCTTACTTTATAAAGCCGCTTGCTGAGCAGCTTGGCATTGAGTCATTCGTATGTCTAAACGGCGGATATGTTGTGTACAAAGGAACTCCGCTATATAGACGAGAGATCGAAAAAGGCCGTTTGGAGCGACTTGTAAAGGTTGCAGCTGAGCATAATCATGGACTCGTATTTGAAGGGGAGCACAACTTTTTTGCAGACAAAGAGGATCATCCCTTTATTATAGATTCGGTAAACTCATTAAAGGTAGATCTGCCAGGCTATAATCCGGAATTTTGGAAAACGGACGATATCTTTCAAGTGTTTCTACACTGTGAGAGCCACGACGAGCATCTGTATGATGAATTGCATGACGAGCTGAAGCTTATTCGCTGGCACCCACAAGCGATTGATGTGCTTCCCGCAGGAGGCTCCAAGGCTCAAGGAATTGAGGCATTGCTCGAGAAACTCGGCTATACGACTGCCGATGCGGTCGCTTTTGGCGATGGCTTGAATGATATTGAAATGCTGGAGACAGTAGGCCTAGGTATCGCAATGGGCAACTCGCATCCAGACCTGCTTCCATTCGCAGATTATGTGACAACGCATGTGGATGATCAGGGGATTCGCAACGGATTAATCAAGGCTGGTTTGTTAAAGGGATAAGAGTAGACACATAATACAATTTGAAATAAAGAACGATAATTCAATATTTCTTATCAATCTTTGTTTCAAAAACACCTTAAGACCATATTTGGGTATAAAAATCTTTTTTTTGGTGAATTAACATAATTTTAGAAATATGTAATGTATTTACTAAAAATACTTATTTACCCATTACCTTTGACACATAAATTGTCGAACAATCAATGCTAATGTACTATATTAAATTCTTAACCCAAAATATACCATAAAAGTTGTTGGAATAAAAATCATTTTGGGAGGTTTTTCTATTGAAAAAGTTTTACATTCTATTTCTTTCCATTTGTATTGCTGTTACGTGTATTATTCCTATGGCTTCTGCAGCCGAAGCCAAAACAGAGGCCCCACCTACAGTTAATGAAAGAGTTGTAAACATCTTAAAGGAAAATAACATTGATTTTCAAATTGTAGATGGTAATATTAAGTTAAACCAAACATCAACTGAAGTTATTACAGCGGTCAATAATTTACTTAGCTCGCAGTCTCAACTTAATCGTGGTTCTATAGCTGCTACTGCTTATCCCACTCCTTACACACACATGCCACTATATAATATTACAAAATCGAAAAAATTCACTGCTGCAACAAAAACAGCTTTTGGGGCAGCCTTTACTGCATGGGCCAAAAATATCTTTTCACCTTGGCAAGAAATTGCTGGAGTCGCTGTTGGTGGATTCGCCGTTTACTATTTCGTAAATTCTGAAACAGAAGACTTGTATACATTTATCAAATACTACTACCGAGAATTAGGAGCTGGATTTTTCGATATGAACGGCACTTTCATCGGGGATTACCAAATAAAAAAAGAGATAAGAGTTACTAAAAACTCAAATGGAACTGGTGGTTCCACAGGTACTGATGAAAGAGCATCCTCAATAATTGAACCTTGGTTCTGAAATGAGATGGTTATATATTGACATACTTAATTTTTTTCACATTGAACTTTATAATCGCTTACTTTATCTACGGTGAATCAAGCTTATTTAAGCCTTTATTGCAGTCAGTTCTTTTATTGATTCTGGTTGTTATTATAGATTTAATTAAGCGTAAGAAAAGGAAAAATCAATCGATTTGAACTAAAAGGAACACTATAGTTTAGGACGGATATGCTCCCATACGGTAGACAGGTGAAAGAATAAAAACCTGGAAATGTGTGAGAGGGGACAGGACTGACCCCCATTTGTGAGTCAGGAATCAAAACACCTTTCAAGTTTAAACGGCCAGTCGCCTGTAATCAATCGGCGACTGGTTATTTAGTTTCGTTTGAATACGAATTGCGTTATAGTAAGTGATGTAGTCTCGAATGGTCTGTTCAACGATTGTCGTCGTTGTTTGGGTCGACCCTTCGAGGTAGAACGTTTCAGAATTTAGTGTGGAATGAAACGATTCAATGGGGGCATTATCAGCGGGCGTTCCCTTGCGGGACGCTCATAGTAATGCCTTTTCCTTTTACAGCTTCCTGATACCCAGTGATGTGTAGACGCTGCCCTGATCGCTATGCAGGATCGCACCAGGCACAGCTGGCAATTGATTGAGTGTATCTAGGACAAAGGCCTTGTCTTGTGTATCGGATAGACTGCTTGCTACGATCTCACCGTTATATAAATCAAGGATGCTCGATAGGTAAATCATTTTTCTGCCGAATGGTAAATACGTAATATCCGTGACGAGTTTATGCATCGGTGCTTCAGCTTGGAATTTTCGCTTTAAAAGGTACTCAGCTACATACGCAGGCTGCCCTGTATGCTTTCGTTTCTTTACTCTGACTCGACATTGAAGTTGCTCACATTGCATGATTCGTTGTACGCGCTTGTGATTAATCTTGTACTTTTTTCGAAGCAGTGTTGTAATCTTGCGGTATCCGTAACGGAAATTATTCTCAGAGCAGAGTTCTCGAATTTCCTCAACCATGCTGTCCAATGGCCGAGTTTCGTTTTTTGCTCTCCAACGGTGATAGGTAGCACGTGGCACACCCAGCCATGCACAAGCTTTGGTGATCTTAACTTCCCAGTGAATCAGCTCAACCAGTTCAACTATGATTTTTGGTGATAACTCCTTTCTAATTCCTTGTACTTTTTTAGCACATCTATTTGTTGCTTTAAGAACCGATTCTCCGCCTTTATTTGCTCCAGGTAAACTCAGGTCCTTTACCGTAGCTGTATTGTTGGCCAACAGGCTGCTCTAAACGGTTTAACTCGCCCTTGCGGTACCATCGCATCCAAGTTTTCACTTGCGTTTCATTTGGTATGTTGAGTTGCCCCATTACTTCCTTGACCGGTATGCCTGCTATTCTCATTTCAATTGCTTTTGTCTTTACTTCCACTGGGTAACTTACTCTTGTTGCCAACGTAAAAACACCTCCAAGGTTGCCTCCATATCTTACGACATGGTTGCATTTTCTTGAAGGTGTTTTGATTTGTCTCACGTTATGGGGTCAGTCCTAGGGCCTTTAATAAAAAATCATCGATAAAAAAAGAAAAAAAGAACTTAATCGATTGAATGCAAAACAAGATCCAGGTCGTGGACATCATCCTTCAGAATTAAGACAACATCGTGCGATTAGTATTTAGCCGTTTTAATAAATGGATTTTATTTGTTGCAAAAATAGATAAACATTCTCACTTAGCTACCGTTTGATTAGTTCTTTTCCCCTTTATCGTGATTCCTAGTGTAATTATCTTTTTTGAGCATTTAATCAATTACATAACTGGCTATCTTCAAGTCATTCAAAATAATTGGAGTGTTATCTAGAGTGTTATCGAGAATTTTATTTTATATTTTGAAATACTTCTCCAAGTCCTCTTTCCCCACTCTTTTATCTTTTATTTGGAACCATATTCGTAATAGGATTTATGGTATATCTCGCAAAAATATTAGAGCAGGAGTAACGAGGGTGCTGCCTAACGGTTGCATCCTCTCTTGTATTTTAGTAGTTTTTTAATGCGAAAGAAGAAAGAGAGTAGCGATCGCTGCTCTTTTTTTTTTTGATATGGTGTTAATAGCCCTCTTTGATATTGAAACAACGTACTAAGTTTTATATTAGTTATTTTTGCTATTTCTTCTCTTCCAACTTGTGCGTCCAGCAGTCTTTTTATAGTTTCTAACTTTATCTGCTTCTTTTCAACCTTTTGATCATAGCTGCATCTTTTGCATCTATCACTATAATAATATCTCCCCCTTACGGATACTTGAAATTCGTGGTTGTTTTTGCATCTCCACCATACTTGTATGTAGAAGTTGGCCAAACATCGAAAGAAGTCGTATTTTGGTTCATAACGGGATGCCATTCCAAGGATAGTTTTGGGCATTTAGCAGCCAGACAATCTTCCTTGGTTACTTCAGTTCTCTTTAAATTAAAACATTCAGGACACCCGTTTCCATGTAACCTATTAGTAATTCTAGATTGAAAGTTGTGTCCATTCTCACAAATCCACCACACTTCGTTATCTTTATAAACAAATCCGATGTATTTAAATAGCTCCAGTACACATTGTTCCAAGAGTTCGTTACTTTTCTCGTCTTCCCTATATAGCACATGTACGTCGCTTTGTTCAATATAAGATTGTGTGAATATATGCAAAAATAGAATTGAACAAAAAAGCTGACGCATATTTATAGCGTTGGCTTTTTCTTATTAATAGTGGCATGAATCTACATCCTCAGATAGAAACGGCGGAATCCTTTCGTGTCCTCTTTTGCCCCTTTCCCACTTTAATCTTTAACAATCGCTTTCTGTGCTAAGCGGCTATAACTGTTCTTTACCTTGCCACCAGTCCTCTCCCCATTTTAAGATAAATATGAAATATATGGATGGTGTGTTTGGAGGCAATAGAAAATGAATATCCCCATTAAACAATATTGGAGACTGTTAAGCACTTATTTAAAGCATGAGCGGCACAAGCTCGTTCTGCTCTCTATACTGCTGCTTGCCAGCATTGGTTTGCAGCTTTGGAATCCGCAGATCATACGGCATTTTATTGATAGCGCGCTGCAGCCTGGCATTCAGATTAATGATCTTATCGGCAGCGCTTTGCTTTTTATTACAGTTGCGCTATTGCATCAACTCGCTAGCGTTTCCTCAGGCTATATTGGAGAACAAGTCGGCTGGACAGCAACGAATGAGCTAAGAGGTGATTTGGCGAAGCATTGCTTGCACCTTGATCAGAGCTTTCATAAGGAGAGAACGAGCGGTGAATTAATTCAGCGGATCGATGGCGATGTGAATGAGCTGTCGCATTTTTTCTCCAATTTCATATTTGTGCTCGTTGCGAATCTGCTGCTCATAGCAGGGGTACTCGTATTGATGTTCCGCGAGGATTGGCGCTTAGGGGCAGGCATGACGGTGTTCGTTGTATTGACGATATTCGTGCTTCAACGAATACGAACGGCTTTTTCGCCTTTTTGGGTGAAATCAAGCGAAGTGCAGGCGGAGTTTTATGGGTTTGTTGGCGAGCATTTGGCGGGAACAGAGGATACACGCGCCAATGGAGCAAGCGAGTTTGTGATGAGGCGATTTCATGGACTGCTCCGCAAAATATTTCCGATTACGCTGAAAGCAAGCATAGGCGGATATTCGATGTGGGTATCCACTATTTTTGTATTTACGCTTGGCCGATCACTTGCGTTATTATATTGCGCATATTTGTGGACAACGGATTCGATGAGCCTTGGCACGATTTATTTGGTCTTTACGTATACCGAGCTGCTCAATCATCCGCTTGAGCAAATCCGTACACAAATTCAAGATTTACAACGGGCGGATGCTAGTATTGTAAGGGTTAGCGGGCTATTCGCTACGAAATCGAAGCTAAAAGAGAAAGAGATAGCGGCTGATATGCCTGAAGGTGCGCTTTCAGTAAGCTTTTCGAATGTCGCATTCGCTTACACAGGTGAGGACGGGGACGGGGAGCGAGTGCTCCGAGATGTCGATTTTAAACTTCAGCCCGGTCGAGTGCTCGGTTTGCTTGGACGTACGGGGAGCGGTAAAAGTACGTTGGCCAGACTGCTTGTTCGTTTCTATGATGTGAAAGCAGGGTCTATTGAGCTGGGCGGAACAGATATTAGGGATTATACGCTAGCTGATCTGAGAGGCCGAATTGCAATGGTATCTCAAAATATTCAGCTGTTTCAAGCGACCGTACGAGATAATCTCACGCTTTACGATCCAACGATTTCGGATGAGCGGCTGCATGATGTATTAGAAGATTTAGGGCTGGGCGCCTGGTTAGCTTCGCTTGGCGAAGGGCTTGATACTCAGCTGGCCTCAGGAGGAAGCGGTTTGTCGGCAGGAGAAGCGCAGCTGCTTGCATTTGCCCGTGCTTTTCTCTCTAATCCGGGTCTCGTCATTCTTGATGAGGCGACTTCAAGGCTCGATCCTGCTACGGAAGCGCATATTGAGAGGGCAATCGATAAGCTGCTAGAAGGGCGCACTGCCATTATTATTGCCCACCGGCTTGCAACAATTAAACGAGCGGATGACATCCTAATTTTAGATGCTGGAACGCCCGTGGAATCCGGCAATCGATCGCAATTAGCGGCTGATCCAAGCTCAAGGCTATACCAATTACTGCAAACCGGCGCTGTGGAGGTGCTTGTATGAACAGCAAAGAAATGACAACGGTGCAAGCGATGTGGCGGCTTATTTGCTATCGCCCGGTTCTCTATTCTGCCAATGCGATCCTTTGGGCGACCATTCATCTATTCCCGCTGCTGCCCGGCTTAATCATTCAGCAATTTTTTGATTCGCTCACAGGTCATGCCAGCTGGTCGCTTAGCGCATCAAATCTAGCCATCTTGTTAATGGCTGTAGCTGTCGCGAGAATCGTTACGATCTATGCGGGTGCTTTAACGGATACGATCCACCGCTTTAGCATGGGCTCATTGCTTCGGTGGAACATGCTGCGCTGGATTTTGCGTCAGCCGGCAGCGGCGGCCATTCCGATCTCGCCAGGCGAGGCCGTTACACAATTTCGAGACGATGCCAATCAAGCAGAGGATGCCATCAGCTGGACGCTTGATTTTATTGGCAAATTGTTATTTGCGGCAGCGGCAATCTTCATTTTACTGCGGGTTAACGTCAGCATTACTTGCTATGTATTTCTGCCGCTTATACTCGTTGTATCAGTCACCCAGCTTGCTTCCAAGCGCCTGCAGGCCTACCGTGCTACCAGCCGCGATGCTACGGGCAAAGTTACGGGTATGGTTGGTGAAATGTTCAGCTCGGTGCAAGCCATTCAACTTGCTGGCGCGGAGAAACGGTTTATCGACAGACTTCGCTTATTGAATAAGCAGCGCAGGCAGGCTGCGCTTAAGGATCGATTATTCACATCTATACTTGATTCGGTATTTTCTAATATCGTGAATATAGGAACAGGATTTATTTTGCTGCTGGGCGCTTCTGCAATGCAGCGCTCGGAGCTGAGCGTCGGTGACTTTGCATTATTCGTCTATTATTTAACGTTCGTGACCGATTTCACTGCGTTTTTTGGCAGATTTTTAGCTACGCTGCAGCAAACAGGCATTTCGTTTAAGCGAATGGTGCAGCTGTTGCAAGGCGCATCAACCGAAAAGCTTACCGAGCATACTCACTTGCAGCTGGGCGGTGCATTTCCTGAAAACGATCGCGCTTCAAAGGAGCAGGAGGAGGCTCCATTTCGTACGCTTTCAGTACGGGGACTCAGCTATCGGTATAAGGATTCCGGCAGAGGAATTGAAGATATAAGCATGGAGCTGACAAGAGGCAGCTTCACCGTTGTAACGGGACGGGTTGGCTCAGGCAAAACAACGCTGCTTCGCTCTGTACTTGGGCTGCTGCCTCCTCAGGCGGGAGAAATTTGGTGGAATGACGAGCGCGTAGCAGATCCGGATTCATTTTTTGTTCCGCCGCGCAGCGCCTATACCTCGCAGGTTCCTAATTTGTTTAGCGAAACGCTTGAAACGAATATTTTGCTTGGTATGCCAGATGTACCAAGCCGCACGCAGAAAGCCATTCACACCGCTGTGCTGGACAAAGATATTTTGCAGCTTGAGCATGGACTCGAAACGATGATTGGGCAACGCGGCGTGAAGCTGTCTGGCGGTCAAGCACAACGTACAGCAGCTGCCCGCATGTTCGTTCGTGAGCCGGAGCTGCTCGTATTTGACGACTTATCGAGCGCGCTGGATGTGACGACAGAGAAGCTGCTTTGGGAACGAGTGGAACAGACGCCGCATGCGGCATGCCTCATTGTTTCCCACCGCAAAGCCGCTTTGCAACGTGCCGATCATATTATCGTCATGAAAAATGGGAAAATAGAAGCGCAAGGCAGTCTACAGCATTTGCTTGCGGTTTCAGCGGAAATGAGATTGTTATGGGAAGAAGAAAATATGGAAGCAGCAGAAGAGTAAGGGGATGATCGAATGCGTGAAGACATGCAAATAAGAGCGATGGAAAGTGATGATGTCAATGTCATTTTTCATGCGATTGAACATCAAGATATTAGTAAGCGATTAGATTATATTGCAAGATGCTGGGAAGAAAATAAAACGGGACAGCGCGTCACCCTCGTCGCTTTCTACAAGGGTCAGTTCGCTGGATGGCTGCATCTGCTGTCACAATCGTATTATCCCTATTTTCAGCAAAACAACATTCCTGAAATAAACAATTTTGATGTGATCCCAGCCTTGCGGCGCAAAGGGATTGGAAATGCTTTGATGGATGGCATTGAGCAGATCGCATTTGAAAAATACGGAATTGTAGGGATCGGTGTAGGGCTCTACCCTAGCTATGGCAGTGCACAGCGCATTTACGCTCGCAGAGGCTATATTCCTGACGGTAGAGGAATTTCGTACGAGAATGTAATTGTGAAGCCCGGCAGCATGGTTCGTGTCGACGATGAACTAGTGTTATACATGGTGAAGGAAGCGCCTAATTCCTCTTCGGAAAATAGCAAATAGATTGCCATACGATTCATTGTTCCTCTATCGGGGTAAGAAGTAGTAGACCGATAGCTTGACCATAAGAAGCAATAACTAACAGCTTTCTAGGAGGTGCAGGCAACAATGGATACAGATAGAGACTTGTATGGCGAAGTAGAAGAGGAAATATTGGCACAAAAGCAAGGCAACAGCTACGTGCTGACTACAACCAAAGGAACTATCGGTAAGATCACTTACACGATGGTCGACGTAGACACCTGGGTCATTGACCACACTTATGTGGATGGCGACTATCGCGGTCAGCATTTGGGGAGGCAGCTGCTTGATTTTGTAGTAGAAGAGGCTAGGGAGAAGGGGAGACGGATTATTCCTTCTTGCTCCTATGCGTTAGCCGAGTTCAAGCGGAATCCCGCATATGAGGATGTATGGGATAAAACAAACACGGAATATTCCGATTCGTACAGCTCCAGCGGAGCGGGTGCAGCAAGCGGCGGATTGTCCAACTAATAAGAAATAAAAAAAGAGCTGTCTACCTACAAAGGTGGATGGCTCTTTTGCAGCCTATAACGATTACTTCGCAGTAGTTACTCGAGCTTGTTCATTCAGCTTAAGCAGGTTTGAAAATTGAAGAGGTTTGCGGTCGGTTTTATTGTTTAGATCTACTCTTGGGGGATACATGTAAAGACCTCCTTTATTAATAGAATATATTCACAGTAACATATGGAATAAAGTGGCGTCAATTGTCATTTTTTGTTTGATTTAAGTAGTGAAGAAGTTGGTTGAAATCAGTGGAATAGGCATTTTCTAATTCATGGTACCCATCTTTTTGTCCTACTATAGTCGCGAATTTGGAATAAAGTCTGTTCAGATAGGCATGGCTTGCTAGCGCGTGAAATTCAAATGTCCTGACCTTCGGATTCTCAGCGGCGATATGGTTTGCTAGAAAACGAAAGCCGTTAATGAACAATCGGCCGCTTCGATAGGCGTCGTTTATAATGACGGAATCTACGAAAGCAATTTCCCCTTCGCGAACAGGCTCATATTCCGTAGACAAATATCTATAATGCGCCCATCCAATCGTGTCGCCCTCCAGGCTCAGGATTAGCATTACTTTGGATTGCTGTATAGACTGTAAAATATGATATAAGGTATCCGGAAGCGAAAACTTGCTGCTGAAATCGGTGCGATGCCTGATGAAATATAGGGCATACTGTGCTAAATCAGCATCATTCTTACAAACGCGGTACTGCGCAAGCATCGTTAAGCAACCTCCTTCTATTTTCGTTCCTTCAGCGTTTGCCTGACTCGGTTATTAATTTCAGGATGTTTAGATAACACGTAATGAAGCCCTTTCCGCTGCAAGGTAAGGAACACGCAAGGCGTAATGGCTGCGATATCGGCTGTACGCGGCACATTGTTAAGCAAAGCAATTTCGCCAAAATGGTCTCCGTCCTCTAATATGGCAAGTCGAAGCTTTCCATCAATCGCATTTGCGTCCTTGCGTGATACTTCAACCCGGCCGCGTGCAATTAAGTAAAATTTCTCGCCCTGATCTCCGGCATGAATGACAGATTGGCCTGCGCTAAATGTCTCCGTGTTGAACAGACTTCTAATTTCTTTCAGTACTTCGTGATCAATACCTTGAAAGAAAGGAAGCTTTGCGAGCCTTTCCTCATCAATATCAGCTTCCTGCCCGCTATTTGAAATCAGCATACCATTCTGCTTTTCCCATAACTCTTTATAATAGCCTTCGCGTGCAAGCATTTCCTCGTGAGTCCCCATGTCGACCAGCTCACCTTTATCAAACACAAAAATGCAATCTGCACCTGTAATAGAAGATAAACGATGCGTAACGGTAATAACGGTTCGATTGCGTGATAAATCCCTAAATGTCCGATTAATAGATGCCTCAGCTATCGGGTCTAGCGCAGAGGTAGCTTCATCCAACAATAATAGCTGGGGATCTTTTAATATCGCGCGAGCAATGGCGAGCCGCTGCCGCTGCCCTCCAGACAAATTAGACCCATCATCCAGCACCAGCGTATCGTAACCATTTGGCAGCGTCATGATGAACACATGAATTTCAGCTTGTTTGGCAGCTTCCATGATTTCTTCCCTCGTTGCCGTTGGTTTGCTGATGCGAATATTGTCCATAATGGAACCTCGAAAGAGAAAGTTATCTTGAAATACAACGCCGAGCTGATCTCGGTAAGAGCTTCGACTGAGTTCCTGCATGGGAATACCATTGATTTCGAGCTGACCTTCACTCGGGTCATAGAAGCCCAGCACCAGCTGTACGAGCGTGCTCTTGCCAGAGCCGCTAGAGCCTACGAATGCAGCTGTTGTTCCAGCTTTAATATGTAAATTAATCTTTTTTAGTGCTTCCTGCTCCTCGTTATAGCGAAAGGAAACGTCTGAAAAGCGAATATCCGGCAACTGATTTAGGGGGCTCGTCATAAGTGCTTTACCCGTTGTTTCCTTAGGCGCATGCAGCAGCTTGTTCATTCGCTCAATGCTGACGGAAGCATCCGTAAAGACTGGAATCGTTGCAGTTAAATTAAAAACGGAATTCCCCATTGAAGTATACATCGTGAAAAAGGCAACCAAAGCCCCAATCGTAATATGTCCGTGAAGCGCGAGATAAGAGCCAAGCCCAATAATGGATAAATTGATCAGGAGTAAGCTGATCAGCGGAATTCGCTCGAGCTGAGCGTTAATCACATTTTTTCGATAGTGAATGAGATACATCGTTTGCAGTCTGCCCACAAATTTATGTGTCATCGCCTGCTGGAGATTAAAACCTTTGACTACTTTTTGCGCTCTAATGTTTTCCTGTATGTCGCCTGTTAAATGATCGAGTTGCTCCTTATGAGCGACGTTAATGGCTTGCGCGCGAGCGCCCAGCAAGTAAGGTCCGGCAAAAATAAGGGCAGCCCCGAGCAATATGGCTAGTGCCATACTCCACTGCAAATAAAACAAAACCGCGGTGCTAATGACTACAACGGAAAATGATTGTATTCCTACCGTCAGAATTGCATTCATTGCCCGCTCAATGGCAGGAAGATCGACTGTGAAATAGGAGAGCAGCTCACTTGAGCGCGTCTTCTGGAAGAAAGCGAGGTTCACTTGCTGCATATGCTCAAATAATTGTTTGCGCAAATCCTGCTGCACCCTTGCACTCAGCTTGGCAAGAGCATAATCGCTGAAAACGCCAGCACTGAGACAGAATATGCCGCTAGCCGCCAGAATGATGATGATAAGAGAAAAGGCATGCAGATCCTTAGGAAGAATGGCTTTGTCGATTAGAAATTGAAAGCTCAGTGGCGCTAGTGACATGAAGATGAGATCTAAAAATAGCGTAACGAAAAAAAATATAGCCAGAGGCTTGTAGGCACGCATATAGCCTGCTAAGTGCTTAAGAACAATAAATACCATGACGGATTGTGCTCCTTCTGAGCTTAGAAATAAATTTCATGAGGGTATTTCATCACATCATCGTGCCATTGGGTGAAATCCATTACATACTCTTCAATAACGCCATGATCCGTATTCTGAACCGCCACTTTCCTCGCTGACTTCGCGCAAAGGCGTTTAAGATTCGGCTGTGCGGGTATCCAGAACCGAAGCTCTGTAACAGGCTGTTTCAACTGCGCTAAGTATTGAGCGAGAAACTGTGAAGCTTGGAGAAATAATCGGGTGCTACGATATCTTTCCTTAATAAAAACCGTCTGAATCTGAACGATATGCTCATTTTCATAGTTTTGATCTCCGGTGCCGTGTATGTACCCTATTGCGCCTATGATTTCATCATCGGGATTGCGAAATAGAATAGATTCTTTCTCCATAAACAGAGGGCTTGAAAGGTAGCTGAGAGAGACAGGAAAGGAATAGGGCAGGTTTAGCTGCACGAAATGTTCCAGCAAAAAAGCGATGTAGGCCTCTTGATACTTGGCAGTAGAGCAAATGTTGAAATAATAGCTCATAGGCATAATTACCTTCCTTCAAGATATTGGCCAAATTATACCATGATCTGACAATGAACAGAAGATTGATTGTGTATTCGACAACATTTGCAGCGCTCCTATTCCACATCCATACTCACATTTTTTCAATTTACACGTACAATAACCTAATCGATTTGGAATGAAATGGAGGGAAACTAAGGTGATACTTGTTGCGGATAGTCCTACGTTTTCGATTAATCCTTTGACGTTATCGGAGATTGAACGAAAAATATTGCAAGAGAAGCAGAAGAGCCAAGTTGTCTATCGCTATCCATCGGTTGATGCGCTCGAATTTGAGCTGAAGACGCGCATGCATACGGTTGAGGCAGCCAAAGCGCTTTATGCCAGTGGAGTGAGCTTTGCGACCTTTGCAGGGTCAAAATGCAATGAGCAATACTGGACGCGTACGGAAAACGGCGGCTTTCAGCTAAAGGGAGGCGTACTGCCTTCGGTTGGCATTAACGATATTTTTGAAAATGGACATTTGTACGGCTTTGAATGCGCAGGCGCCATTATCATTATCTTTTATAAGGCAGTTCTTGATACGGTTGGAGACGCTGTGTTCAACGCTTATTTTAAAAACCTGTTTTTAAGAGACTGGCAATACGACCGTGATTTAAGCTTAATAACTACCTATGATAAAAATGAAGCCTACCCCGGCGACGCGCTCTATTTCAAGAACCCTCAGCATGATCCGGATACACCGGAATGGCAGGGGGAGAATGTCATCATGCTGGATGATGATTTGTATTTCGGCCATGGCATCGGCATTGAATCCGGCCAAGATATTATTAATGCGCTGAATCGCATGCGCTATGAGAATGCCTCTATATCTGCGTACTTGCAGGATATTGTGGTCCATCCAGATTATGAATACTTGCGCGGCTTAAACGTCAGGGACGTTTGGTGGGACGGGGCAAGCGATTCCGAACAGCTCGGCATTGCGGCAAGAATAGGCACGGGTTCGGCTATTTATTAAAATGATTCGGGTCTTTGAAATTGGTGAAAAGACACCTGTAGGAGATGCGTTTGCTGCTCTCTTATACAGGTGTTTTCGCTTCGCGTGCATGGAGGAGTATAATGGAAGCAGCTATGATAAATATGATTATTTGTAGGGAGCAAGCCAATGAGAATGCATGTGTTAATTGTAGATGATGATCCTTCCATTCGGGAGCTTTTGCGTTTTGTTTTGGGCAAAGACGGCTATGTCGTTCTCGAAGCGGAAAATGGACAAGCAGCGTCCATCTTGCTTGAGAATGAACAGGTACATCTTGCTGTCGTCGATATTATGATGCCCGGTAAAAATGGGTACGAGCTGTGCCGCGAAATCAGAGAGCATTATGACATTCCCGTTATGATGCTGACTGCAAGAGCGGAGATGGAGGACAAGGAGCAAGGGTTTGACTCCGGGACGGACGATTATTTAGTTAAGCCGTTTGAGCCAAAGGAGCTTTTGTTTCGTATAAAAGCGCTGCTGCGCCGCTATCGCCTTGTATCCTCTGAGGTTATTAAGCTCGGGAACGTCTCCATTGATCGAAGAGGCTATGAAATTAAAATAGGCGATGAAGTGATTACCCTGCCGCTGCGGGAATTTGAGCTGCTGTCACAGCTTGCAAGCCACCCGGGCCGCATTTATACACGAGAACAGCTTATTCAGCTCATCTGGAGCGCGGATTTTAAAGGGGACAGCCGCACGGTTGATGTTCATATCAAACGGCTGCGCGAGCGCTTCGCGGATTGTCAGGACGATTTCACGATAACAACGATCAGGGGTCTCGGCTATAAGCTGGAGGTGCATGAGGGATGAAGTCGCTGTATGTGCGAATTGTGTTCACTTTTGTGATGGTCGCAATGATTAGCCTTATTTTAGGCTTGCTATTTACGGGTCTGTACTACCAAAATAATCAGCAATCCAGCAATGAGCAAAAAATGATCGCAATCGCACAAAACATCAGCACCCAATATGAGCAAAATCCGCAAATGGATCTGGACAGCTATCTGACGCATATTGCAGCACTTGGCTTTCAAATTTATTTGGTTCATGACCATTTGCAAGGACAAGCCTATGGCTCGCCGTTCAAGCATGGAAAGCTGAGCGAGCAGCAAATGCAATCGGTGCTGGACGGAGCGGTTTATCGGGGGCTGGAGGAGCAGAAGGGGCGGCTTGAGCTGTTCTCTTATTTCAAAAATAGTGTTTTGAACACAGCGGGTATGAGAGTTCAGACGCAGAATGGGTATGCAGCGCTGTTTATCCGTCCTGACTTGCAGCAGCAAATTGGCGAAATACGTATTATTGCAGCGATATTGATCGGCGCTACCTTCGTCATCAGCTTGCTGTTAATTGTGTTCTTATCGCGCCTCATTGTGAAGCCGGTCAATGAGCTTACGAGAGCAACGAAAAAGATTGTTGCAGGTGATTTTGAAGCGGGGCTGCAGCTCTCGCGCAAGGATGAGATCGGCGAGCTGGCACGTAACTTCTCGGTGATGTCGGTGGCGATTAAGCAGCTGGATCAGATGCGGCAAGAATTTGTGGCGAATGTCTCGCATGAATTTCAGACACCGCTTACATCCATGCAGGGGTTAGCTCGGGCTGTGCTCGATAAGGAAACGACGCCGGAGCAGACGGATAGCTATATGGCCATTATAGAAAAAGAAAGCAAGCGTCTATCCCGCATGAGCAAGCAGCTTCTAACACTTGCTGCTCTCGACAAGGATAATAAGCCGCTCCATAAGACAAGCTTTCGCTTAGACGAACAGCTGCGCCAGCTGTTAATTACACTCGAGTGGCAATGGACGGAGAAAAATTTGCAATTGGAGCTTGAGCTGCCGGATACGACGATCCATGCTGATCAAGAATTGCTCTATGAGGTGTGGTTGAACCTGATTGCCAATAGCATTAAGTTTTCGGATGCAGGCAAGCCGATCAGCATTAAAATAGTGGAGAGCGACGTCATTACTGTTGTCATCGAAGATCAGGGAACAGGCATATCAGAGGATGATCTCCCATTCATTTTTGACCGTTTCTATAAGGCGGACAAAGCTCGCAATGATGCTGCTTCAGGCAGCGGACTTGGACTTTCTATCGTGCAGAAATTGGTGGCCTTGCATCAAGGCAGTATCGATATTCAAAGCAAGCGGGCAGTTGGAACAACGGTTACCGTTACCCTTCCGCGAGCATAAGTTTTTATATAATTATCGTTGTCAATATAGAAAATGCCTCATTCCTCTAAATATAAGGGGAATGAGGTATTTTTATTTTGTAAATATGTATCTTTTATGTGAGGTTATTCGGTTGAAAATCTTGTAACATGAATAAAAAAGGTTTTTAATTATTTAATCTTATGTTAGTTTTATGTCATTTACATGCTTTGTGAAGCTCATTTTCATGCTGAGGAGTGGTTTTTATGACAGAGTTGTTAAATATGGATATTCCGAAAGAAAAGCTCATATTGGCTAAGCATTATCCCATTCAAGTATTGGAAACGATAGGCGTCAATGCGACCTATCAGAAGCTTCATTGGCATGATGTGCTTGAAATCAATTTAATTAAATCAGGAACCGGCTATTACATCATTAACGGGCAAACGTTTGAGTTTCAAGAGGGTGATATTTTGCTTATTAACTCGAATGATTTGCACTGTGCTTACGAAACCAAGGATTTGGTCATGCAAGTGATCTGCTTTGATGCTTCTTGGCTGCTTAATATTGTCCGTTATGATTCAGAAATTTTGCATCCCTATAAGGAAATGGGGGTGCATTTCACTAATTTGCTGGACCGCAATGAGCCTCATATGAACGAGCTTAGAAGTCTGCTTCTTGAAATTCAGGATGAACATGATCAGGAGCAAACCTCTTACGGTTCTTTGGTTTATTCAAATTTAATCCGCTTTCATGCATGCGTAAATCGTTACTTCCGCAGAGAAGGGTTAAATCGGGGAAAGGACAGCATCGGCGCAAGGCAGCTGGACAAGATGCGCAAGGTCATTTACGACATGCAAAAAAACTTTGCTTATCCATGGACGCTTGAGGAACTCGCGGGACTTGTTTACTTAAGCCCCTCCCGTTTTAGCGATATTTTCCGGCGTACAGTAGGGACGCCTCCGCTGCTTTATTTGATTCATATTCGCTTAGAGCATGCCGTCATGCTGCTCGAAACCAGCGATATGAAAATTACAGAAATCGCACTGGAATGCGGTTTTCGCAGCTTATCTAATTTCAACCGTTTATTTAAGAAGCACATTGGCTCCTGCCCGAAAATCGCAAGAGGCTAAATCATATGGAAACAGTAAGATAGTGTTAGTTATCAATCGTTTAAGAGGAGAATCAACACAACGGAAAAGATAAAATAAACACATGACGAATGGATAACGCATTTATGTTACTTTAACTAACATTAGAAAAAAGGGGGGGAGCATGCTGCAAACAGATCTAGAAACCAAACAGCATGTGTACAAGCAGCCCGGGCAGACGAAACGCTTTATCAAACAATGGGATATTCAGCTCATGGTTATACCAGCGCTGCTCTTCATTTTTGTCTTTAATTACATTCCCATGTATGGGGTGCTGATGTCCTTTCAGGATTACAGCATTTTCAAAGGGTTCATGCACAGTCCGTGGGTAGGGTTTAAACATTTTGAAATGTTTTTTAATGCTCCCGAGTTTTGGGTGGTTATGCGAAATACACTCGTCATCAGTTTGCTGAAGCTGGGTATTGGATTTCCAGCGCCAATCTTACTGGCACTGATGCTGAATGAGATTAATAACCGTACGTTTAAACGAATTATTCAGACGGTTAGCTATTTGCCTCATTTCTTGTCATGGGTTATCGTATCGGGCTTCGTTATATCGATGTTATCCACTGATAACGGAAGCTTAAATATGCTGCTGGAATCCGTGAATCTCATTAAAGAGCCAATCAATTTCTTATCCTTGCCGGAGTATTTCTGGGCGATCCTTGTCACAACCGGTGTTTGGAAGGAAATTGGCTTTGCTTCTATCGTTTACTTAGCTGCTATTGCAGGCATTAACCCGCATTTGTATGAGGCGGCTTCAATTGATGGAGCCAGCAGAGTGAGACAAATTGTTACGATTACGATTCCATCGATTATGCCCGTTGTTGTTGTGTTCTCGATATTAGCAATTGGCAACCTGTTGAATGCCGGATTTGAAGATATTTTGCTGCTAGCTGGGAACCCGGTGCTGCGTGATGTAAGTGATGTTATCGATACTTATGTGTATAGGCTGGGTATTCAAAATTCCCGTTTCTCTTATGCAACGGCTGCCGGTCTATTCAAAGCGATTATTAGCGTCGGCTTATTAGCAGGAGCAAACTATTTGGCTCGCCGATCAGGCAACAGCTTGTGGTAAAGAGAGAAAGGGCGGCGAAACGATGAAATTATCCTTTGGCGACAAAACATTTATGGCAGTCAACTATTTTCTATTGTTTGTGTTAGGCTTCACAGCCTTCTATCCATTCTGGAATGCTGCAGTGATTTCCTTTAATGCGGGAACCGATACGATGCTCGGTGGAATCACATTTTGGCCGCGCGTCTTCTCGTTGGACAATTATGAGGTCGTTTTCAAGGATAAACGACTTATAGATGGATTTATTATTTCTATTCTTCGTACGGTCATAGGTACGCTCCTATCCATTGCAGCAACAGCGATTTTTGCATACGGAATGAGTAAGCGGAATCTAGTTGGACGAAAGTATTACATGATCTTTTGCGTGTTGACCATGTACTTTAGCGGCGGCTTAATTCCAAGCTACCTGCTCATTCGTGAGCTTCATTTGATGAATTCGTTCTGGGTTATGATCATACCGGGAATTATCAGCGTATGGAACATGATCATATTCCGGACCTTCTTCCTTGGCATTCCGAATGGACTTGAGGAATCGGCACAAATTGACGGCTCCAGCAACTGGGGTATTCTATTTCGCATTGTTCTTCCTCTATCGGGGCCTGTCATTGCAACGCTTTCGTTGTTCACGGCGGTGTATCACTGGAATGATTGGTTTTCACCGAGTCTTTATATTTCAGATATTAACCTATTGCCGATTCAAACGAAGCTGCAGCAAATATTGAACTCCAATATTATGCTGGAGCAAATGTCCCAAATGGATTCAGCGGCACAAGGCCGAATGAGTGCAATGAAAGCGGTGACTTCAAAGTCGTTATCCATGGCAACCATGATGGTGGCGACCGTTCCAATACTTTGTGTGTATCCTTTTGTACAAAAGTATTTCGTGAAGGGTGTTCTCGTTGGTTCTTTGAAGGAATAACCAAGGGTTTAAAGCGTTAGCTTTAACCATAGATAGACAAGCAGAAGGGAGTTTAAGCGATGGCTAAATTCAGTAAAGCTTTTCATGCAGCATTGTCAATCACACTTGTCGTTGTACTTGCACTAACAGGATGTTCAAGCAATAATGGGGCGAATTCCGGGGTAAAGGAAGGAACCGACAACAAGCCGGATTCAAGCAAAGCTGCGTTTGTGTTAGGAGATCAACCGCTCGAGTTTTCTTTTTACGGCCATTATGATTGGTATACGATGCCTCCTTGGGGCGACGATTTATCGACGAAATGGATTAAGGAGAATAAGAAAGTAAATGTGGTGCCAATCAGCTCAGGAGGCAATGCGAAACAAAAATTCAACACGATGATTGTAGCGGGAGAACTGCCTGATGTGATCTGGATGGAGCGCAACGCAGACGTAGAGAAGCTGCGCTCGGAAGGAATGCTCGTTGCTTTTGACGATTACTTAGATAAATATCCGAATTTAAAGAAATGGGCTGGTGAGGCTACGCTTGATATGCTTCGCTCATCCGACGGCAAGCTGTATCAGTTTCCGAACTGGTATACGACGCAGCCTAATGGCAATGCAGGTTATTTGGTAAACAAGAAGATCCATGATGAGCTTGGCAAGCCGAGCTTGGAAACGACGGACGATCTTTATGCTTACTTGAAGCTGGTGAAAGAGAAATATCCGGATGTAGTCCCTCTGGAAGTAGGACAAAGCGCTTCGGGTATCGACATTATGGCATCCGCTTTTGCTGAAAACCGTCCTTATACGTACAATGCAATGATGGCTGTACCGTCAGGCGATAAGCTGGTATCGATCTTTACAGATCCTGTCTACCGGGAATCGATTCAATACGCAAGCAGATTATACCGTGAAAGACTGATTTCGCAGGATAGCTTTACGCAAAAGGCTGAGCAGGTTGAGCAGAAGATTGTAACGGGAAAAATAGCGGTTTACGCGGCTTCCAGCCCGACGGAGTATGGTGCGAAGGGCAATGCGCTATTGGCGGCCAAGGACCCAGGTGCAGGATATTTCATCACATGGCCGGTTCATAAAGCGGGACTTGATAAAAACAAAATATTCCCTGGCGATTACAAGCAGCTAGGTTGGAACGTCAGTGTCATTACGAAAGCAGCTAAAAACCCAGAAGCGATCTTCGCATTTTTGGATTGGTTCACGGGTCCAGAAGGACAGCGCCTAAGTATGTGGGGACCAGAGGGGATTTATTGGGACGGAGTGGATGCTGATGAAGCGCCATTGTTCACCGATAAGTTTGTAAATGACGTGGAAGAGCGCGAGGCATTAATGGCTTCAATCGTTAACTTTCAATGGGTAGGAAATACGGTATATGTAGACAACTCGAAGATGAAGTTTGAATCTACGCTGCCTGTGGAGAAACGGAGCTGGGAAACGTACTGGCAATCGGAAATTACGTGGAAAACGCAGCTCGATACGACAGAGTTCGTTAACTTGGACCCTGCTGGAGATACAGATGAGGGCATCGTTGGTTCAAGCGTATTCTCAATCTATGAGAAGTCGAGAGCGAAAGCGATTATGAATGCATCTTCCGATGCAGAAGTTAATCAAATTTTGGATAAGGCTGAAGCCGATGCACAGCAAGCTGGTTATGAGAAGCTTTTGAAATACAAGACCGAGAAGTGGCAAGAAAACGTAAGCAAATTAAAAAAATAGTGTTTTTAATTACAGGCTAGCTGGATTCAACTGCAGCAGTGGGATTGGAGGCTATATTCTCTATTGTTCATGCTTAAGCGATAGTTTGCATGCATGGCGAGAAGAGAATAGCCTTCAAAACCAAGTATTCGCATGGGAGAGAATATAATTGACATATTATTTGGGTGTGGATGGTGGAGGCAGTAAAACGATCGCTGTTGTATGTGACGAAATGGGGAGGGTTGTGGGCGCTAGTGAGAGCGGCTGCGGCAATCATCAATTAGGAGTAGAACTTGCTAGAAGCAATATTCAGGCAGCTGTTATCCATGCCCTGATGCATGCAAAGGTAACACAGGAGCAAATTGCATATGCGGTATTTGGTTTGGCGGGAGCAGATCGCGAGGCTGACTTTCAAATATTAAGGCCGATGATCGCGAAGCTTGGGTTTGAAAACTACGAGATCGTTTGCGATACGGTAATCGGTCTGAGAGCCGGTACGAAGCAGCCGGATGGGGTTGTTGTCATTTGCGGCAGCGGGACGAACAGCTTTGGCGTTAATCGCCATGGCGAGAGCTTGCAATGCGGCGGATTCGGTTATGCTTTCGGTGATTTTGGCGGAGGAAGCTTGCTGGCAGTGGAAGTTTTTCGTTCTGTTATACGCTCATGGGAGGGCAGAGGGCAAGCTACCTTGCTTACGGATCTGACCCTAGAACAACTAGGCTACGACACCGTTGAAAATATGTTCCACGACTACTTGAATCAGGGTAGGATGATTCCTCACCAGCTTGCGAAGCTGCTGTTTGAAGCGGCGGAGCAAAAGGATGAGGTAGCTTGCAGCATTCTGCAGAGGCAGGGTGAGGAGCTTGGCATGACGGCGAGTGCTGTCATTTCGAAGCTGAATATGAATCATGATGTATTTGATCTCGTTATGGTTGGCAGTGTGCTGACCCGCGGCGACAGCCGCTACGTTGCGCCTTATTTGGAGGAGCATGTGAAACGGGCAGCTCCAAATTGCAGCTTGACCGTGTTGTCGATGGAGCCTGTGGCAGGCGCGATTTTATTAGCTATGGATAAAACGACTTCTTCTATTGAAGAGTCTGTATATGCTTGTTTACAACAATGTTTATCAGTGAAGGAGGCGCAAGCAGAATGGGTGATCGATTAAAGGTAGTCGTTATTGGCGGAGGATCTTCTTATACGCCAGAGTTAATTGAAGGTTTTATATTAAACTATGCGACCTTTCCTGTGACGGAAATTGTGCTGGTAGACATACCGGAGGGACGGAATAAGCTGGCTATTGTCGGTCAGCTTGCCAAACGCATGATTGAGAAATCAGGCTTGCCTATTAAGCTGGATTTGACGCTGGATCGACGTTCGGTGCTGGCGGATGCTGACTTTGTAACGACGCAAATGCGTGTCGGCCGATTGGAAGCGCGCGGCTGGGATGAGTCTATTCCGCTCAAATACAATATGATTGGGCAGGAGACGACGGGTGCAGGCGGGATGATGAAGGCTCTGCGCACCATTCCTGTTCTTCTTGAAATCTGCAAGGATATGGAGGAGCTTTGCCCAGAGGCATGGCTGCTTAATTTCACCAACCCGGCCGGCATGGTTACAGAGGCTATCCATAAGCATTCACGCATCAAATCGATTGGGTTATGCAACTCTCCAATAGCTGCATATAAATGGCTGTCATCGTTGTACCAAGTACCGGTTGATAGCATTAGATGTGAATTCGCTGGGCTTAATCACCTGCACTGGATTAGCTCCATTACAGTTAATGGTGAATCCAAGCTGGATGAGCTCTTGAGTAACCAAGACGGGTACTCCGCCAAAAACGTACCTCAGTACGCTTGGAATGGCAGTTTGCTTCGTTCATTGCGAGCAATCCCGTCCTATTATTTAAAATATTTTTATTTGCAGCGCGAAATCTTGGCCGAGCAGCAAGCAGCAGCTGCCAAAGGTGAAACGCGGGCGGAGACGGTTCAGCGGCTTGAGGATGAGCTATTCGAAATTTACAAAGACCCGAATCTGTCGGAGAAACCAAAGCAGCTTGAACAGCGCGGCGGTGCTTATTATTCGGAGGCGGCTGTAAAGCTGATGAACTCGCTATATAACGACAGCGGTGATATTCAAACGTTAAACGTGCCAAATCAAGGGGTGCTGGACTTTCTGCCGGATGACGCTTGTATTGAAGTAAACTGTGTCGTTACGAAGGCAGGTCCAATTCCGCAGCCTGTAGCTATTGTGCCAGCGGCAGCGAAAGGACTCATTCATGCTGTGAAAGTGTATGAGCAGCTGGCTATTGAGGCAGCTGTATCCGGCAATAGGGATACGGCATTGCTGGCACTCGCGCATCACCCGCTCGTTGATTCAACGAATGACGCGCAGCGTATGCTGGATGAAATGCTGGAGCAGAACAAAGCGTATTTGCCGCAGTTTTTTGCAGAGTAAGCAGAATATGAATGAACGAAGACGTCTTCGCCGAATAGGGTGAGAGACGTCTTTTTTTGCGCTTAGTAAGCTCAGTCGCAATCGCCCGCAATAACTGTTACATTAGAATTAAAATATGAGTTAGGCATAGGTTCCGTATAATTTCAGCTTGTTTATAAGCCTATATAATGGAGGGTTGCGTATATGTCATCTTTTAAAGCGCTTGTGATTAACAAAGTAGAAAATGAGATTATCGCAAATACACAGCAGTTGGACTTATACGATTTGCCGCAGGGTGAATTGCTTATTAAGGTTGCGTATTCCAGTGTGAATTACAAAGATGCGTTAGCTTGTTTGCCTAATGGCGGTATTGTGAAAAGTTATCCTTTTGTACCGGGTATTGATTTGGCGGGTACGGTTGTATCGAGTGAAGATGAGAGATTCCAAGAGGGCGACGAAATTGTGGTCACGGGATTTGGGCTCGGCGTCAATCATTTTGGCGGTTTTAGCGAATATGCCCGTGTGCCTGCGGAATGGACAATCAAGCTGCCGCAAGGTTTGTCGATGAAGGAAGCTATGATACTGGGGACGGCAGGTTTTACTGCGGCTTTGTCCGTATATGAGCTTGTGCAAAATGGCATTCGGCCAGAGGATGGTCCTATTCTCGTGACTGGTGCAACTGGAGGAGTAGGCAGTATTGCTGCTGCAATTGCGGCGAAGCTTGGATATGAGGTGGCAGCGAGTACGGGGAAACTGGATAAGCAGCAGTATTTGCTTGATTTAGGCGTGAAGCGAATTCTGCCAAGAGAAGAGCTTCTATCTGGTTCCAAGCAGCCTCTGGACAAGCAGATATGGGCAGGAGCTATTGATTGTGTGGGCGGGGAGACATTAACCGCGGTGCTGTCTCAATTAAAATATGGCGGCGCCGTAGCGGCGAGCGGTTTGACAGGCGGAGCGGGCCTTTCGATGACCGTATACCCATTCATCATAAGAGGAGTACGGCTGATCGGTATTGATTCTGTCATGGCAGGGATGGAGATTCGCAGCAAAATATGGGCGCTATTGGCTGATGTCTATAAGCCAAGTATGCTGGGCGAATTATTCTCGGAAATTAGTCTGGACCAGGTGAGCCACCAGGTAGCTACCCTCTTGAATGGGCAAGCAAAAGGCAGAGCCATTGTAAAGCTATAACGACAGAAAAGAGCAATTGCCTGCATGCGGGCAATTGCTCTTTTTGTTAAAGCTAACCTCGTTTTAATCTCCGTGCGCGGAATTGCTTGTATTGAAAATAGATCGTGCAGCCGATGCAAAAGCCGAGAATGGCGGCTAGCGCAGCAGCTCCCATCATCCCAGCAAATATATAACCGGCTGCAGACCAGCCGAGCATAAAGCTAAGCAGCGAGAAAGTGAGGAAACCTACACCTAGGGAGTTGTTGAAGCGCTGCAGCTCAGCTGCTTCTGTTTGTGCGGAAGAAATTCGACCGTTTAGGAAAGGGCGAGCCGCAATAATGAATAAATTAGCTTTGGGACCGAAAATAAGTCCAATTATTTGAATAATCCAAAGTGCTGCAATAAGCCAAGGCAACTGCAGGCCTATCGCAAGAAGAAGTACGGCTACGATACCGACTTGATTACTTCGAACAAATGGAATGGGAATCTCCTTCATTATAAAAACCAACTTTCCGTATTGGATTTATATAATTTAATAGTAGATAATTTAAGCTCTTTTGGCAATAACCAAATGATTAATCGATCAAAAATATTATTAAATGACAACTTTCGATAACTACCAATTTTTTTCAATATTCATATATAATAGATTAATAATACTAAAGAACTAATTTCTTTGATAAGAGGTAGATAGATTAGTGAAGCTCACAGGTATTGATATGTTTAAAGGGCTCTCTAATGTAGAGCTTGCGAAGCTGCTGGGGATGCTTGATAAACAACAGATTCCTGCGGGAACGAGGTTGTTCCATCAAGGCGAGCATGGCGATCAAATGTTCATCATAGAAAGCGGCACGATTGAGCTATTCTCAAAAACGGATGACAGCGTTCGGCGTTCGCTTGCCGTGCTTGGGCCAGGCGAGGTTTTTGGTGAAATGGCTCTGCTTACTGGGGAAGCGCGGTCTGCTGAGGCCGTAGCTGCGGAGGATGCTGTACTGCATATCATTGACAGCAGGATGTTTGATCGCCTTGTTGCTGAGAATGCAATTTTCTCATCCTATTTCATCAAGCTGCTTTCGCAACGATTGATCGCAACGAATGCGAAGCTTCAAGCATCTAAGAAAACGGAATCCGAGCGAATTGCGTATGAGCTTGGACAATTGCGCGAGCTATCGGCTCGGTTTCTGCAGTGGTGCGCACATGTTCCTCTTATTAGCAGAGGGCTTGTGGAGCATACCTATGGCATGACAATGCAAAGGGAGCTTTCAGAGAATCTCTTCCTTCGGGAGTGCTTTCAAGATGATCCGTTAACATCGGAATGGTTGACTCTTATAAGCGGTATTAAACCAGTTCTTAATGATATAAGCAAGGAGCGTTATGGGTACGAGGAGATGGCTGGTTGGCTGGAAAATGCGACCTCGTGGTATGTTTCTCAAGGCAACTGGGTGGCATTCATCATGATCCAAGCGGATAAAGGGAACTGGCCGGCAGCGCTAGACACGTATGCTCGCATAGAAGGAGAGGTTACGGATCATCAGCGCGCAGAACTTTTTCGTACCATTAGCCGCTGCCCTAGAGATATACTCGCAGGAAATTACACGGTGCTGCAAACCTATCTACCTTACTGTGAGAAAAATGCGCCGGAAATTGGGCTTGCTGTTATAGAAGCCTCATTAAACCAGCCTAACAAATTTCAATCGCATGAGCTTTTGTTTTTGTACGAGTGCGGAACGGAGCTTAGCAGACGTGTTGGCAGAAACAATCAAGCGTTGGATTATTTGAAGCTGGCTGATGCATTAGCTAGCACTTTATCCTTCAATAAAGTTGAATTGCCGGATGCTGATCGGGCGTATGGATTAGCCAAACAAAAGCTGGCTAGAAAACGCAGCGAGGTGCTTGTGAAAGGCGCCGGACGTTTGTTGAAGGGGAATCGCGCTGCAGAAGCAGGGGCTGTCATGGCGGCGCTGCTCTGCATCATACTTTCTTTCCTATTAGATCCTATTGGCGGTTTAACTGAGGCGGGCATGCGGTTTATCGGAATTGCGCTAGCTGCAGTTATTATGTGGATTGTTCCGATTATGCCGGATTACATTGTGGCGCTTGGCATGATTATGCTGTGGGTGCTGGGGGGCGTTGCCTCTCCGGAAACGGCACTCTCGGGATTTGCATCAAGCTCGTGGCTCTTTATGATTTCTATTATGGCGATAAGTGCGGTAATAACAAAATCAGGCATTTCTTACCGCTTTGCACTCCATGCTTTAAAAAGATTTCCTGCCCATTACCGCGGACAGCTTTGGGGCATTATTGCAGGCGGGGTCCTGCTTAATCCGCTGCTTCCTTCATCCTCTGCCAAGGTATCGCTTGGCGTTCCGATGGCACAGACGCTCGCCGAATCGCTCGGCTTTGAAGAGAGAAGCAAGGGAGCCGCTGGCCTTGGGCTGATTGCTATGATTTTCTTTGGCTTTACCGCGCCTTTTGTTATGACAGGCTCATACACCAATATTATGGCTTATGGCCTTGCTTCTACAGAGCAATCGGTATCGTGGCTGCAATGGTTATTGTATGCGCTGCCAGCGTTTATTATTTTCGGCACTGTGTTGATTATCGTATTGCTCTTTATGTTCCGTAAGATCGAGCCTGCCAAAGTTGTCACAGGCGAAGTGCTGAGTGAACAGATGAGGCTGCTTGGCCCGCTAACAAAGGATGAGCGAGTATCGCTCTGGACGATTATATGCTGCATTGGGCTTATGGTGCTTCAACCGATTCACGGGATTGAGAGTACGTGGATTATGCTGATGGGTTTTGCGGTTTTAGTTATTAGCGGCGTGCTCGATAAACAGACAATTTCGACAGGGATAGATTGGACTTTTTTATTGTTTCTCGGGGCTGCATTCAGCTTTGCGGGCGTCGCCGAGCAGCTAGGAATTGCTGAGCTGTTATCTTCCTTTCTTGGAGAGCATATGTCTGTTTTTGTGAGCACACCTGCCTTATTCCTTGTTGCAGTCATTCTCGTTTCCTTTGTCGTTACACTAGTCATTCGAGATGATCCAGCTGTTATTTTACTTATCACCGCTATTGTTCCTTTAGGAGAGACAGTAGGCATTCATCCTTGGGTGCTCGTGTTTGTCATATTGCTTGCAACAGATCCGTTTTTCTTTGCCTATCAGTCTCCTACCTATTTAACTGCCTATTACAGCTCGGAGGGGAAAGCGTTTACCCATCGTCAAGCCGGGAAGCTTGCACTCGGTTATGCATTTGCAGTTCTACTTATAGCTGTGCTCTGTGTTCCATATTGGAAGTGGCTTCATCTCATTTGACGGAAAAGAAGGGAAAGGAGGATAGTATGAAAATAAAGCTTATACATATTATGGCCCTGCTTGCTGTACTGGCTATTTTCTTCATGTATAGAGGAACATTTGATCGAATGGACTATTTTTTCCAAGATCGTTTTATGCAAAAGGAAAGCCCTGTCGAAACTCAAATTGCCATTATCGCTATTGATGATGAAAGTGTGAGTGAATTTGGGAGCTGGCCTTGGAATCGAAATGTTCATGCTCAATTGGTTGATATGCTCTCCGAAGGAAAACCGGCAGTTATTGCGTTTGACGTCACTTTCCCTGCACCGTCGGCAGATGATCCATCATCGGATGAAGCGCTAATCAGCGCAGTGAAAAATGCGGGCAATGTCGTTTTTCCCGTATATGGAACATTTGAAGCTTCAGCCAAGCAGGGCGCAATTGACGCGCTTGAAATATCTGAGCCGTTTCCGGCACTTAAGGAAGCAGCAGCGGCGGTTGGACATATCAACACGATACCGGACCGCGATCACGTTGTACGCAACTCTTTATATCGTTTTATGTATGAAGACGAGCAGGTAGAAAGCTTTTCTTGGACAATTTATAAAATGTACATGGAGCGCCTCGGCAAAAGCGTAAGTGCGGATATGCTTCCGCTTGATGCATTTGGACAGTTTCATATTCCCTATACGGAGCGGCCAGGGCAATATGAAGCGATTCCTTACGCTGCTGTTCTGAACGGGGATGTGCCTGCGGATTATTTTCAGGATCGCATTGTGCTTATTGGACCGTATGCCACGGGCTTTAAGGATGAGTACCTGACGCCATTGCAGGTGAAAAAAATGATGTACGGGGTGGAAATACACGCGAATATTATACAGGCTCTGCTCGAAAATGATCTTAAGCATGAGCTTAATTGGAAATGGAATGCGTTGATTTTGCTCCTTGCGGCTTCGCTTGCCTACTTCTTATTCCGGAAGTGGAATATGCTTATCTCATTTTTGGCGGTTGCGGTTATTCTCGTTGCGTTTGTAGTAGGAAGCAGCTACTTGTACGGTCAGGGAATCATTATATCAATCGGCTATGTGGTGCCGCTGCTAATTATTAGTTGCATCATCGTCGTTGGGTTCCATTACGTAGAGGAATTGCTGGAGCGACGCAGGGTGACGGATATATTCGGCAGATACGTGGCCCCCGAGGTCGTTAACCAGATTTTGAAAAATGGTGAAGAGGGCTTAAAGCTGGGCGGAACGCGCCGTGAGTTAACTGTGCTTTTTGTTGATATTCGCGGCTTTACGCCTCTCTCAGAGAAGGCGGAGCCGGAGGAAATCGTTGAAATATTAAATGAATACTTGGATCTTGCCGCCAACTGCATCTTTAAATTCGAAGGTACGCTGGATAAGTTTATCGGCGATGCAGCCATGGCAATTTTCAATGCGCCGCTGCTTCTTGAAGACCATCCAATGCGAGCGGTGGAAGCGGCGTGGGCAATGAAAGAGGGCTCAGCCGCATTGGAGCGCAAGTTAATGGAACGATTTGGATTTGGTGTGAAGTTTGGTCTTGGCATTCATACGGGGCCAGCCGTCTTCGGCAACATAGGTTCGAAGAGCAGGATGGACTATACCGCTATTGGAGACACGGTTAATACGACAGCTAGGCTGGAGAGCAATGCAAAGCCCGGACAAATCATTATGAGCGATGCGGTCTATCAGGTGGTTAAAGATCGGGTTATTGCGAACGCTCTTGGCGAGATCAAGGTAAAAGGAAAAGAACAGGGCATCTCAATCTATGAATTGGAGGGACTAAAATGAAGACGTTAAAGCTAGTTTTTGTGACTTTGCTAGTCATGGCTATTATTATGCCGACATCTGTATTTGCGAAGGATACGGAAAAGGCGGGGAAAATAACGGCCATTTCAGGCAAAGCGGAAGTGAAAAAGAGCGGCGGGTCCAAGAAATTTAATGCTTTTAAAGGAATGGCTATTACGAAAGGCGATACGATACTAACCGGCAGTGATGGGAAAGTAACGATGGATCTGGACAGCGATAAAGAAGTCACGATTGGCACGGATACCACGCTTGTTGTGAGTGAACTGGTCAAAAGCGCAAAGGCACTGGGCGGCAAAACGAGCCTGAGCCTGCTAAAGGGAAAGGTTCTTGTCACGATTAAGAAGAAGCTTGATGGCGATTCTAGATTTGAGATCGAGACGCCAACTGCCATTATGGGCGTTATGGGGACGCAGTTTACCGTTACGTATGAGAATAACGAGAGCTACTTGGGTGTATTTGAAGGCGCAGTAAAAACGAAGCATGGACCAGGGCTAACGGACGAGACGACTGTTAATCCAAATGAACAGCTGCCACTGAATAAAGATGGGGCAGGAGTAAAGGAAAAGCTGAATTATCTCGATCTTCCGTTGGTCGGCCTGGAGCATTATCTTCTGCTGCTTCAAAAGGATGCTAAAGCGGATAAGACATTAATTGAGCAAGTTAAAGCACTAATTGAAAAGAAAAAACAAGAAGAAGCGGCGACAGCTGCAGGCGGTAGTGGAGCTTCACAATCCAACTCTACTATTGTATATGAGGACAATGCGGGAACAGGCGGCAGCAGCGGTGGAGGCGGCAACCCGGTCGTGACGCCAACACCAACGCCAACGGCGTCACCAACACCAACGCCAACACCAACGGCGTCACCGACGCCAACACCAACGGCGTCACCGACGCCAACGCCAACAGCGTCACCGACGCCAACACCAACGGCATCACCGACGCCAACGCCAACAGCGTCACCGACGCCAACACCAACACCAACGCCAGTACCTGTGCCGCCAATGTTAGATTTAACGATGTTTTATAATCATTTAGAATCGTTTATGAAAAATGACAAAACGTTTATTTTGCCATTTACGACGGCAATTGCTCTTAATGACTCTAGTGCAAATATCGTCAAATTTGAGGTGCGACAGGATGACGCTGGTGAATTTGAAAGTCTAGATATCGTTGAGACGGTTGATATACATCCTTCTGAACCTAATCAGCTGGTGGTTAAATTAAAAGAAGCTGTGCAGTACGGATCAATCATTCGTATAACGGTCTATGAAAATAAATTAAAAAATTCGGAAACCAATGATGTGCAGACGAATGAACAAGTTACAGCAAGGGGAGAAATGGAACAAGGGTTTCAATTTATAAATAACAGTGAATACCCGCCAATTGAATTTATTTTAGGGAAAACCAATTACAACAAAAATTTATCCTTTAAAACTTTTGGTTATGGAATGCCTGAATGGCCTTCTGAGGGGAACTCCCCTTACGTTAGAATAACTAGAGTTTGCCCAATTGAAGAAACGGAGGAGTGTTATCCGTTTTTTGAATATAACCTTAGCGGTGCTTTACTGTTTAGCGTAACTGGTCCTGATACGGCGGATGTTATGTTAAAAGGGAATTATTTTGCCGAAGGCAATTTACGGCCTGGAGCATATCGTTTGAGTATTTCTTTAGAAAATGGAAGTAATGGTGTGGTTGAAAACTTTCTAGAGCTTGATATTACGGTACGGGTAGCTAATCCTCCGGAGGCTTTAACCAAAGCGGCATTTATGGAGGATGAGTATACGTTAGTGCTTCCATTTACTACGAGCCTTGCTTTTGGGAATTATTTTCCAAAAGATGGTTTGATAATTTATAAATGCGACGCGGTAGAGCTTCCAGAGGGCAGAACATGTAGAAATGCGGAGCTGCCCCTCCTCAACATAACGGATATTGAAAGTGTTGCTGTTGACCAAGATAATCAAACGCAGCTCATTGTAAAGCTTAAAGATCCCATTGCATACAACTCAAATATTGATGTGTATGTAATACCGAATGCTTGGAAAAACCTAGTTAATGGTGATTTTCAAGAAAACGAGCAGCATTTCTCTTTAGATAGCAAAGTAACGGCCTTTCCTAGATACGTAGATTTTGAGAACAGGCCCGATATAGTGAAGGATAAGGAGCTTTTCATCTACACACATGGTTATGAACTGGGAGAGATAATGATTGATGGAAATTTTTGCGTGGAAGAGCCATCTTGCTTTTGGTTTGAAAGTATGCCGCTAGAGAGCGATGCATATGAGCTCGAGAATGATGGTGAATATACAAAACTCATACTTAAAGGATCCTATTTCAGTATGGAACTAGCAAGAGGCGAGGGAAATATTACAATACCCATTATGAAAAAAGAGGAACAAATTGACGAGATAATTATACCCTTCCATATTATAAGGCCAATAACTATAGATTAAATATCGAAAGGAGCAATTCTATGAAAAGCAATATTAAATGGCTAGCAGCAAGCACGGCGCTTGCAACGATGCTAGTTTCGTTTCATGCAACAGCATTCGCAGCTAATGAGCAGCCAGTAGAAATAAGAGAGACGGAGAACGTCGCTAAAGTTGCCAATGTCATCGAGAAAGCAAGCCAACCATGGGGGCTGGCTTCTGCCCCTGATGGGAGCATCATTGTTGTAGGCTCGGGCAGCAATCAGATTAGCAAATGGCAAAATGGGAAGCTTACTCCTGTTACGACAAAGACGGAAGCGGGCTATTTCGATGGGACGATTGCCAGTTCAACGTTCAATCAACCGTCTTCTACTGTAGTGAACAGCAAGGGTGTCATTTATGTAAGTGACACCGACAATCACGTTGTGCGCAAAATTGTAAACGATCGAGTATACACGGCTGCGGGCAATGGCAAGCCAGGAAATAAAGACGGCAAATTTGGCGATGCGCAGTTTAACTCCCCAACGGGACTAGCAATAGACAGCAAAGACAATGTTTATGTAGCAGACTCCCTAAACCATGTCATTCGTGTCATTACTCCCGAAGGCGTAACATCTACCTTTGCTGGAATTGCTGGCGAAACAGGCGGGTACAAGGACGGAAGCGCAGCGCAAGCTTTATTCAATGAACCGATGGGGCTTGTATTCGATGATAAGGGCGGTTTATATGTAGCTGACAGCGGCAATCATCTTATTCGTTATATTTTTGATGGCAAGGTCAAGACGGTAGCTGGAAAACCGACAGCTGTCGATGCGCTTACCGGTTATATGGCAGGCGGCTATGGGAATGGCATAAGCGCTGAAGCACGGTTTAATCGGCCGCGCGGGCTGGCATTTGCCGATGGGGTTTTGTTTGTTGCAGACAGCTTGAATAACCGAATACGTGCTCTGCAAGCGGATGGGAAAGTGATTTCAATTGCAGGTCAAGGCGCGCCTGGCGATAAAGTTGGAGAAGTTGAGCAAGCGCAGTTCAATCAACCGTCTTCCTTGCTGTATTTGAGCGGAAAACTGTACATAGCCGACACGTTAAACAATAGCGTTAAAGTGCTGCCGGTGAACCCTAAGGCTCTCAATCCTATTCGTACGAAAGAAGAACTGATTGCAGGTACGGAGCTGCTGCCGGCGAGCAAAGATATTCAAGTATGGCTGGATAACAAGCAAGTGAAATTCACTGCTTTGCAAAAGCCTTTTAAGAGCGGAGAAAAAACATATCTTCCTGTGAGAGCTGTCTTTGGTGCATGGGGAGCGAATATCAAGTGGAATGCTGCGGCCAAGGAAGTGCAGCTGACCAAAAACAACTGGAAACTTTCACTAAAAGTAAACGCGAAGCATACGGTTATTGTTGAAAAAGGCACTTTATACGTAGATGCACAATATTTAGCTGATGCCGCTTCATTTTTGTTTGCTTTTGATAGTGAATACAATGCTATTATTATGAGTAGTGAGTAATAAGTAGCAAAATTCCCTATCGCTGGAATGGAGGCTGTACAATGACTTTGGAAAACCGCTCGCAAAATAATGTAGACCGTTTCTCAGGCTTTCAAAACGATTACGACCAGCATCGTCCGAAAGCTCCTGCCGCAGTTGTTAATATTTTGACAAGCTATTTGGGAAGAGTGCCGAGCGTTGTGGCGGATGTTGGATGCGGAACGGGGTTGTCCTCCTTTATATGGCTGGGGAATGCGGAGCGAATTGTAGGTTTTGAGCCAAATGACGATATGAGAAGCAAAGCGCTGGCTCATTTGTCCAAGCTCCCTGAGGATCAATCAATTTCCTTCATCAAAGGGTATTCTGATCAGCTTAATTTAGATGCGGACAGTGTTGATATTGTAACCTGCTCGCAGTCTTTTCATTGGATGGAGCCCGTCAGCACGCTCTCTGAATTTGCCCGCGTTCTGAAGCCGGAAGGTGTGTTTGCCGCCTATGACTGCGATTGGCCTCCAACGCTGCACTGGGCTGTCGAATTAGAATATAAGCAGCTTATGGATCGTTCTGAGGAGATTATTGCTGCTCATATCCCAGAGAAGGATCAAGCGAGCAAACGAGATAAGGAACAGCATTTAACACAAATTCATAACAGCGGTCTCTTCCGTTTCTCCAAAGAAATCGTGTTCCATAACATGGAGCGCTGCGACGCAGAGCGTTATATTGGTCTGGCTATTAGCCAAGGCGGCATTCAGGCCGTCTTCAAGCTTGGCTCGATGGCGCTGGAAGAGCAATTGCAGAGCTATCGCAGCAGTGTCGAGCGTTATTTCGCGGGAAGAACACTTGATGTCATGTTCAGCTACCGCATGCGGATAGGTGTAAAATAGAGCAGCTTTAACGCTTAAATGGTGCAGAAGGCAGTCTTGTCGTGAGGACAAGGTTGTCTTCTTTTTTTATTGCTAAAATGACCGCAAAACGTATTTGCATGTATAATGCAGGTTAAGTGTGATTTATTGTAAGGAGGACTTAGCTTGTCACCTAGAAATGTAGAAAAAGATAAAATGATGCGTGAAAAAAAGATGCAGCATATTCTCGACTGTGCGCTGAAGGTTATGGCGATTAATGGTTTTCAATTAACGAGCATTCAAGATATAGCGAAAGAAGCAAAGGTTAGTGTAGGTAATGTCTATCACTACTACGCTTCGAAAGAAGAGATATTCAGCGAGGTGCTGCGCTCGGGGCAGACCAATTATGGGAAGTATGTAACCGATTTAGCGGCCATGGATATGGAACCGATCGCTAAGCTTAGAGTAATGCTTACCTCTTGGCTCTCATTGGAGACGAACTGGGCGTTCACGATTCTCATGCATACGGCAAGGTTATCGGGGTCTACTCCGCCAGACATTAAGAAGGCGATCACGGACCGTTTCACAGTAAACCTAGGCCCTGTCGCTGATATTATGAGTGACGGCATACGTAGGGGAATTATCATTGATGAAGATCCCTTGCAGCTTGCTTTTTATTTTGTAAGCCTTATACAAGGCCTGACACTCCAGCGTCCGCCCGATTATGAGGTGAAGGTAGAGATGAATGTTGAGGCTATTATTCGATTATTTGAGATCAAAAAATAGCTTTTTTAGGCATGCGAAAAAAATGTTGACAAAGTCGATATGATGCCGCAAAATAAGCAACATAACAAACCGAATGAATATTCAAATTGTAGATTGGTTTGACATATGGGCGAATCGACCAGACCACTGGAGATTTAACGTTAGTTATTATACGCGTTAAGTCTTTTTATTTTACCATAATACCAAGTAATCGGGTATTAATAATGCAATATTGAATAGGAGGAGCAGCTTATGGCGGCAGAGATGCTCGTAGTACATGAACTTAATAAGACATTTGCTACACCCTCGGGAGATGTTATTGCGCTTGATCGCATTGGGCTTCAGGTGAAACAAGGGGAATTTATTACGATTATTGGACCGAGCGGCTGCGGCAAAAGCACATTGCTCAAAATCGTAGCAGGGCTCGATACCGGCTATGAAGGCACGGTTTTGCTGAATGGAAAACCGATTGAAGGACCGAGTATTGAAAAAGGATTTATTTTTCAAGAACCGAGATTGTTCCCTTGGTTGACGGTGGAGAAAAATATAGCCGCAAATTTATCGCTTCGCAAGCCGGAGGTTCGTAAACGAGTAGATGAGCTCATTGAGCTTGTAAGGCTGAAGGGCTTCGAACACTCTTATCCTCGCGAGTTATCTGGAGGCATGGCGCAGCGTGTAGCTATTGCAAGAGCGCTGCTTCGCAGTCCTGATATATTGCTGCTGGATGAGCCGTTTGGCGCATTGGATGCTTTTACTCGCTCGCATATGCAAGAGGTGCTGCTTGATATTTGGCAGAAAAACAAAACGACGATGTTGTTTGTGACACATGATTTGGATGAGGCGGTATTTCTGGGCGAGCGAGTCGTCATTATGAATCCGCGTCCGGGTCATATTCGAAAAATATTGCCGATTGATTTGCTGTATCCTCGGAAACGAGCAGGCCATGCTTTTCAAGAGATGCGGCACAAGGTGCTGGGTGAGTTTGAGAAGGTTGAGGGGCCGGAAATCGATCAAGGCGCGGATATTTAATGAATTATTTTTCACCAAAAATATAGATCGTCGGGGAGAGAATGAAGATGAACAGATTACGCCTTCTTACGGCAGCAATTATTGTATTAGCGGTATTTATTAGCGGCTGCGCGGCTTCTGGCAACGGAAATTCAGACAAGAAAGAAACAGGCAACGCGGGAAACAAAGCAGCAAAAAGCTATGACGGAGTTACTGTAAAGATCGGGTATCAGGGCAGCGGCGGCTTAATGGGCAAAGCGATTGAGGAGAAATGGTTTGAAGATGAATTTGGCAAGCTTGGCGTGAAAGTGGAGTATGCGGAATTTCAGAGCGGCCCTCCAATGACAGAGGCAATTGCTTCTAACCGTCTTGATTTTGCTGGACTTGGCAATATGCCGATCATTGCAGCACAAGCTGCGGACATTAAATTTACTGTCATTTCTCAGGCGCTCGAAGGCAAAAACAATGTCGCGATCATCGTGCCTAAAGATAGCCCGTTTCAAACGGTTGCTGACTTAAAAGGCAAGAAGGTAGCTGTTGCCAAGGGGAGCAACGCATTTAACTTCCTTTACCGCGGCCTTGAAGGTGCGGGGCTTAAAGCATCAGATTTGGAAATTATTCAACTGCAGCCGGATGAAGCGCAGCCTGCTTTTGAGACGGGGAAGGTTGATGCATGGGCGACATGGGAGCCGAATATTACGCTGAACACACTGCAGGATAAAGCGAAGGTGCTTGCGGACGGCGAACAGTTGGGTGTGCTTTCTCCTTCCTTCAACATTGTTAGAAAACAATTTGCTGATGATTATCCTGAGCTCGTTACCCTGTATCTGAAAGTATGGAACAAAGCGCTTGCTTGGGAAAATGATAATCGTGCCGAATCCACCGAGCGTTATGCGGCTGAGCGTAAAGTGCCTGCGGCATTAATTGAAGCAATCTTCAATCGCTCCAAGACAATTAATATCCCTGTATCGGACGAAATTATTGCAGAGCAGCAAAAGACGGCGGACTTCCAGTTCGACATTAAAGTCATTCGCAAGAAAATCGACGTGTCCACCGTATTTGATAACAAATTTATTGAAGAAGCGTTGAAATAATACACTGAACAAGAGGAATGGGGCGTTTCTTATGGTTGGAGCTGGCTCAGAAAGCGCATTGCATAAGCCCATCAAAGTAATGAAGAGGCGGCCAAGGAGCCGTCTCTCTATTCATACGGTTAATCTGCTGCTCAGTTTGCTGCTTCCAGTCGGCTTATTGGCCATCTGGCAAATTGCTGGAATGATGGGGAAGCTTAATCCAACGCTGCTGCCAACACCAGGCTTAATTGTGGAGGAATTCATTCATTTAACTTTATCTGGTGAGCTGTTTTATCATCTCGGTATTTCAGCTCGACGTGCGCTGCTTGGATTTTTGCTGGGCGGAGGATTAGGTTTAGCTGCGGGATTATGGGTAGGATTCTCCTATAAGACGGAAAGGCTCATTGATCCTTCCTTGCAAATGCTTCGTACTTTGCCCCATTTGGCAGTAGCTCCGTTGTTTATTTTGTGGTTTGGCTTTGATGAGACATCTAAAGTGTTATTGATTGCAAAAGGTGCTTTTTTCCCGCTGTACGTCAATACCTTTCTTGGTATTCGTTCCGTAGACGGCAAACTGTTTGACGTTGCTCGTGTGCTGCAGTTTAGCCGCTGGCAAATGATTGCGAAGCTTGTTCTTCCGGCATCGCTTCCTAATATCTTTCTCGGCGTGCGACTTTCTATCGGTGTGGCATGGCTTGGGCTTGTTGTAGCGGAAATGATGGGTTCGAGCTCAGGAATCGGTTTTCTGATTAATGATGCGCGTTATCTCATGATTACTTCGGTTGTATTTGTAGGCATTATTATTTTTGCCGCAGTCGGTAAACTGACGGATTCGCTTGTGAAGCTGCTTGAGAAGAGGCTGCTAAATTGGCAGGACAGCTACAAAGGAGGCAGCAAGTGATGAGCGAACGAACCGCTTCGCGCGAAATGGGCGCAAAGGCAGCTGGTCGGGACTGGTTAGGCGTTGTTCCGAAGCCGTTTCATGGCTGGATTGTTCCGGCTTTCATTGTGATTGTCTGGCAGACGGTCAGCGGGCTTGGTTTGTTGTCTGAAACACTGCTGCCGGCCCCGTCAAACATTGTGAAGAGCTTTGTGTCATTGTGTGAATCGGGAGAGATGGGGAAGCATCTCGGCATTAGCATGTACCGCGCTGGTTTTGGGTTTCTTCTTGGCGGAGCGCTCGGGCTGCTGCTCGGTTTATCGGCGGGTCTTGGCAAAGTGATGGAGAGGACGCTTGATCCTTCGCTGCAAATGCTGAGAACGGTGCCACTGCTTTCCGTGATTCCATTGTTTATTTTGTGGTTCGGAATCGGAGAGTTTTCAAAGGTGCTGCTTATTGGACTTGGCGCTTTTTTCCCGGTTTATGTGAACACCTTTCTTGGTATTCGAAATACGGATGTGAAGCTGTATGAGGTTTCGCGTATTTTCCAATATACGAAGCTTCAGCAGGTAACAAAACTTATTATACCAGCGGCCTTGCCGAATATTTTATTGGGCGTAAGGCTATCGCTTGGCGCTTCATGGCTGCTGCTTGTTGTTGCAGAAATGATGGGGACGAGTGCAGGTATCGGTTATATGATTCAGGATGCAAGAGCATACTCGCAAACGGAAATTGTTTTTGTGGGCATTATTTTGTTCGCTGTATTTGGAAAGTTGTCGGATACGGCCATTCGGCTGCTGGAAACCAAATGGCTTCGCTGGCGAGATACGTATAAAGGATGACAAAATGAATCGTTTGGAGAGGCGGTTAACGGATTATGGGGAAACGGCAGGAGCAGCTCCATCTCGGAGCATTTATTTATTATACAGGCCATCATCATGCAGGCTGGCGTCATCCGGAGTCGGGTGTTGAAGGAATGTTTGATGTGAAATTTTATCAGAAGCTTGCGCAAACCGCGGAGCGCGGCAAGTTCGATATGCTCTTCTTCGCAGATTTGCTGTATGCCACTAATGTGGGGCAAGCGGTAGCGGGCATGCTGGAGCCTCTTACGCTATTGTCCGCATTATCGGCTGTTACGGAGAAGATTGGGCTGACTGCAACCGTCTCAACCACATACAACACCCCCTTTAATGTCGCACGAAAGTTTTCTTCGCTTGATCATATTAGCGGCGGGCGGGCAGGCTGGAATATTGTAACCTCGCAGCTTGATCTGGAAGCTCATAATTACGGGCAGCCCAAACATCCCGAGCACGGCCTGCGCTACAAGATGGCTCGTGAATTTGTGGATGCCACAACCCGCTTGTGGGATAGCTGGGAGGATGGCGCGCTTGTGCTTGACCGGGTGTCGGGTCAGTTTGCCGATGAGTCTAAAGTAAGGCCAGTTGATTACAGCGGGGAATGGTACTCCACGAAAGGACCGCTGAATGTGCCGAGATCTCCGCAAGGTTATCCGGTGCTAATTCAGGCAGGCTCATCAGGTCCAGGTCAAGACTTTGCGGCCAGCATTGGCGAAGTTATTTTTACGGCGCAGCAATCGCTGGAAGCGGCAAAAGTCTTTTATGAGAGTGTGAACAGCAAGCTTGGAGATTATGGAAGGGAACGCGGTAGTCTAAAAATCATGCCAGGCCTCTCCCCGATTCTTGGTGCGACAGAAGAGGAAGCGAAGCAGCGTTATCAAGAGCTGCAGGGGCTCATTCCTGCCGCCCATATTGTCGGCTTCTTATCAGGATTTCTCGGCGTAGATCTAAGCAGCTATTCGCTTGATGATCAGCTGCCGGATATTCCTGATCCTGTTGAAGCATCCAACGGCATGAAGAGCCGTGTTCAGCTTATTATGGATATGGCGCGCAAAGATAAGCTGTCGATGCGAGAGCTTGGCAGCAGAATGCTTGGAGCGAGGGGACATTTGCAGTTTGTTGGTACGCCCGAACAGCTGGCTGACCTTATCGAGCTGTGGTTTGAGGACTATGGCTGCGATGGCTTCAATATCATGGCTCCGGTTCTTCCTGGAGGGCTCGACGATTTTGTTCATTATGTCGTGCCGATTTTGCAGCAGCGCGGACTGTTTCGTGAAGATTACACGGGAGACACCCTTCGTGACCATCTTGGACTTGAACGTCCAAGCGAAGGGCATTTCCGCAAAAAACGTCCTGTGGTACAAGAGCAAGCGTAACAAGAGCTGAGCGGCAATAGTGAAAAAAACGCAAAGAAGCAAGCAGCTGGCGCCATGATTAGGCGACGGCTGCTTGCTTCTTTGCCGTTGTTGCAGAGAAGGGGGGACTAAGGTTTTGTGAATATTCCGCTCTTTAATAAACACCATCGGTTATAAGTAAAATATTTCATGGCAAACCTCCACCTTAAAAATAAGTGATAACGGTTCCAAGACAGCAGCCTCTATTTTATGAAAAATGAATAGGTGACATAGCCGATAGCGATAGCTACCAAACCAAATGCTGCCGTGGAGGAAAGGATACGGAAAAATATTTCCCACTTATCTCTTTTTGTGTTTCGAATGTCCTTGTCCTCATTCCCCTGCGTCTCATGATGTTCTAGATTATCTTGACGAGGCTTAATGATGGGATCACCCGCTTTCTTTATTCCTTCTCTTTGCTTTGCTTATAAACGACAAGTATGGTGCTGCGCTGATAAGTGTTGCCTGAAGTGGCTGTTTTGATCATGGAGCCGTAGCAAATATTAATGACTTGATCGTCGCTCAGTTCTGCCAAAAACTCATTTGCTCTTTTTTCAGCAAAAACAGAATCCGTATCAATAAATTCTTTTACTTGAATCATATTCGTTGTGTCCTCCCTTGCCAAATAAATATACAGATAGGCACCCCGCGTCGATAGCAGAATGCCTTCTGACGTCCACCATAGCATTGCGTACTATAAGTGTCAACAGGGAGATTTAATGATCCATTTTAGACAAAGAAAATAGGGGCAGCTTCGCTAAAATAACGAAGCTGCCCCTATTCGGCTGCATGGGCTGTTTAGCTTTTTTTCCAGACGCCGCCTTGATCAGGTCTTTCCCCCATCGTCCACCATTTGGCAACATAGGTGTCGCCATTATAAGTGACATATGTCCCTCCTAGATAGGCTTTTGTGCTGTTCCATTCGGGTACAACAAGGCTAAGGAGCTTCCAAGCGCTAGAAGTGTCGGGGTGATTATTTTACGTCCAATACAGCGCCTCGTAATCTAACCCGGCAAAGCTTGCTTTGTTTCCTTGTACATAAACGGTTGAGGGGCTCCAAGCAGGCAATGTACTGCCTTCATTATTTCCGCCATTGCCCCCGCCTTGACCGGGCTGCTCCACATTTTCCTTCAACGTTCTAACCGTAATTGGTGCGGAAATAGGAGATTAGTTGCCTTCGAAGTCGATCGCGCGAATGGTATATGTATACGATGTGTCAGGTGTTAATCCGCTATCTGTGAAAGAGGTATGTGTCGTTGTGCCGCGCCACTCTGCACCGCGGAAAATTTCATATTCCTTAATGCCGCTTCCTAAACCCGGCAGCCACCTCTTCATTTGTTTTGTTCGCCTATTGCGTTTTTTTGTGTAAGGTTGTATCACTCCCTTTTTTTATAAATATAATTATAATTTCGTAAAAAGAATTGAAATAAATAAGGATAACATTCATTTAAAGAGGGATATAATTATTTTTTATGTATATACATTGTCTATCGAATAAATAGAGAATAAAAAACAGTGTCTATCTTACTAATTCTTACACTGAAACTTATTTATAGAATCCTTTATTATACTTAGCATTAATCTAGTAATCTCGTTAATTCATGTAAATAAAACTAACATATGTTTTCTTCAATTTAGTAAGGATATGAGTACAAATGAATGAAAAATAGAGTTTAACCTCGATGGTTACGCTTTTTTGTCTACTTTAATGATTTGTTAACTTATATAACATGAAATAGACTGATGTAGAAGAAAGAGAGAATTATATCGCATAGGAGGAGTTAAACATGACACAAGTTGTAAAGAGCGAGATAGCGAAAAAGATTTTAATTCCACTGCTTGTACTTTCATTGCTTGCAGCGATGGTAGGGGTATTGACAAAAACGGATTTTGTACGCGCGGAGGAAGCGCCGCAGCTGCCGACATTTGATATTCCGGCCCTATCCGCTGAACATCAAGCTTCAAGTCTTCCTAATGTTATTGTTGTTGCAACAGGAGGAACGATTGCGGGTAAGGCAAGCAATAATGATCCTACTAACTTCCAGAGCTATGCGGCTGGTACTTATAAAATGGCAGATATGGTTGCTCAGCTGCCTGGGAAAAATAAAATAGCTGATGTCTCTACCTATCAATTCGGCAACAAGGGTTCGAGCGGCTATAGTATTAGAGATCTTTATGATCTATCGCTTGCGGTAGACGAAGCTCTTAAGATTTATGATAGTGCAGTTGTAACGACCGGTACGGATACGATGGAAGAAATCGCGTATTTCCTCGATCTAACCGTTCGCAGTGAAAAACCGGTTGTTGTTACAGGCTCTATGCGTCCATGGGATGTTATTGGAACGGATGCGCCTGCCAATCTCTATCAAGCTATTAAACTAGCTGGGAGCGGTAAAACAAAATGGTTTGGCACAGTGGTCATGTTGAATGATGTCATTTATGCGGCGCGTGAAGTTACGAAGTCAAATTCACACCGTACCGATACTTTTGATGCTCCGATGTTTGGTGCATTAGGTTATGTGGATGACCCGGCTGTTCGTATTTATCGTGCTCCTGCTAGAGCAGCAAAAGCAGGTACACCGGCATGGGCTTCACCATTCGATTTGAAAACCATCTCTAAAGATAGTCTTCCGATAGTAGAAATCGTATACAGCTATCAAGAAGCGGGCGGCGGCGCTATTCGCGGTTTGGTGGAAGACGGCGCGAAGGGAATTGTAACCGCAGGAACAGGCGCTGGCGGTATTTCGTCGAAGCTAAGTGCTGCACGTTCCGCGGCCATTAAGGATAAAGGTGTCGTATTTGTATCGACAACAAGAACAGGCTCAGGCTCTATCTATGATAGCGGCAGCGGAAGTGTTATTGGCGGAGACAACTTGAATGCGGCGCATGCTCGTATGATGTTGTTATTGTCCCTAGCATTTACAAACGATGTAAACAAGATTAGAAACTGGTTCACGACTTTTGGCACACAGGATGTAGAAATTTCAGTTGATGAAAATACGGTACTAAGCACGACAATTGAAGAACCAATCGAAGAGCCTGTTGTGACGGAACCTGTCGTTGTTGTTCCTACACCGGAAGCAGAAGTTCCAGCTGTTACAGAAACAACGCCTGAAACAGCACCAGTGACGCCATAATTAGTGGGAGGAGTACGGTTATGACCATAAGAAGCGAATCAACTACAGCAAAGAAAGTTTTCATTCCCCTCCTCATTATGGCTCTCCTCAGTACGATACTGACTGGCTATGCCAGCTCGGTTCGTGCCGAGACTGCAGCACCTCAGCTGCCTACCTTTGATATCCCGGCATTATCCGAGGAGCATAAAGCTTCTCCATTGCCAAATGTCATTGTAGTGGCGACTGGCGGGACGATTGCTGGCAAAGCGAGTAATAATGACCCTACTAATTTCCAAAGCTATGCTGCAGGAACGTATAAAATGGCAGATATGGTAGCCCAGCTGCCTGGGAAAAATAAAATAGCGGATGTCTCTACTTATCAATTCGGCAACAAGGGCTCGAGCGGCTACAGTATGAAGGACCTGTATGATCTCTCCCTTGCGGTGGATGCTGCGCTTGAAATTTATGATAGTGCAGTTGTTACGACAGGTACGGACACGATGGAGGAAATTGCTTATTTTCTCGATCTAACTGTTCAAAGTGAGAAGCCGGTAGTTGTCACGGGTTCAATGCGGCCTTGGGATGTCATTGGAACGGATGCTCCAGCCAACCTGTATCAAGCGATTAAGGTAGCGGGGAGCGGCAAAACAAAGTGGTTCGGTACGGTCGTTATGCTAAACGATGTCATTCATGCTGCACGCGAAGTAACAAAGAGCAATTCGCACCGGACGGATACGTTTGAGACACCGATGTTCGGCGTGCTTGGCTACGTTGATGATGCAGCGGTACGTATGTATCGTCTGAATGCTAGGGCGCTCAAAGCTGGACAAGCGGATTGGAAAACGCCGTTTGCTTTGAAAAATATTTCGAAGGACAATTTGCCTATCGTTGAAATTGTTTATAGCTACCAAGAAGCTGGCGGAGGTGCCATTCGTGCTTTAGTAGCTGACGGAGCCAAAGGGATTGTAACAGCCGGCACTGGGGCGGCTGGTATTTCGTCGAAGATGAGCGCGGCGCGGTCCGCAGCAATTAAGGATCACGGCGTTACATTCGTATCGACGACTAGAACAGGTTCTGGAACGATCACTGGAGGCGGAAACGGCATTATTGCCGGGGATAATTTAAACCCGCAGCATGCACGCATCATGCTTATGCTTTCGCTGGCATTCTCGAATGATTTTGCTACAGTGAAGAACTGGTTTGAAACGGTAGGGACACAAGATATTAAGGTTGATGTACCTGAAACGCCTGTAACGCCTACACCGACTCCAACTCCTACTCCAACTCCTCCAGTAGAAGGCGGTACAGGTGGTTCGGGTGGCAATGTACCAAATAAAGGACAGGTTTCGATTGGTGCAGGCAGCGCAGGTACGCTTGGCTTGGATGATAGCGTTACTGTATCTATTCCAGCAGGCGCGACGAAGGAGCAAATGCTGCTTTCTATTGAGAAACTGACTGAAACGGGCGGCATTGTTGAGCCATCGAGCAAGCGAGTGTCGTCAATTTTTGAAATACTCAAGTCGATACCAGCTGATTTCTTCGTTCCAGTCACGCTGACCTTTAAGTTTGATACCGCTTTGATCAAGAGTGGTCAGACGGCGTCCGTATTCTATTACGATGAAGTGAAGAAGCAATGGGTAGAGATGGGCGGTACGGTAAAGGATAACTTTGTTACTGTACAATCTGATCATTTTACTAAGTTTGCTGTATTCGCTGTAGACAAGAAAGCTGAAGAAGTACCTTCTTTTACAGATATATCAAGTCACTGGGCAGAGGCTGCTATTAAAGAGGCGGTCGCATCCGGAATTGTGAAGGGATATGAAGACGGTACGTTTAAACCGAATAAAACGGTAACACGTGCGGAATTTTCCGTTATGCTGATGGGCGCGTTGAAAGCGGATGGTACAGGCTCGGTGCTTGCTTTTGCTGATAATGACAAAATTGCGGCTTGGGCAAAGGAAGCTGTTGCACAAGCGGTCAAAGCGGACATTATTAGCGGTTATCCAGATGGAACCTTCCGTCCGGGCGCAAATATTTTGCGGATGGAAATGGTGTCAATGATTGCAAGCGGTGCTGGATTAGCGTTAGATCCGAACGCGACAACCAGCTTTGCTGATAACAAGGATATCCCGGCATGGGCGAAGGGTGCGGTTAAAGCAGTTAGCGATAAAGGCATCATTCAGGGCAGAACGGGCAATATCTTTGCGCCAAAAGCTACAGCAACGCGGGCAGACGCGATTACGGTTATTATGAATATGCTTAAAAATAAATAATGGCTTAAACGGAAAAAGAGCGGTTTTTAAAGGTTGATTAGAACCTTTAAGAACCGCTTTTTTTACGCCATATCCTAATACACCATGCGCCTCTTCCCACCACCCGACGGAGATGATGATTAACGGGGATCAGGCCAAAGAATCAGGTTAGTGACTAGGCCAAGTAATATAAAAGCTACTCTTTGGAGACGTGGCTGCCCCAAACGGCAGCTCCTTCGTTGGATAGTGCGCTGAATGTCATCACATAGCTGAGTGTGCCTTCATTCCACTGCCGGAGTAAAACGCCGTGATACAGCGAACCATCAATTGTAAGATCGATAGTAACAGCGTCGGTGGTTTTCCATGAGCCGCTTACGCTTCCTGAGATCGTGCCGTCTTTGTTGAGAGAAAGCAGTGTTGCTGGTTTCACATCAGCCGTAATGTCTTTGCCATGGTTCACGTATTTGTATTCTCCGATGATTTGTTCGGTCTTAACTTTCTCTGCGGTTTCGCCTGCATAACGATGAGGTGCGATGACAGGCCAGCCTTCCGTGTTCATGAGCATTTGGTGGACTCTTACCTCGTGACTTTCTCCGCGAGATGGAAAACGAGTATGGAAAATAATAAACATTTTACCCGTGTCAGGATCGATATAAGTGGAGTTATGGCCAGGTGAAGTATAACCCGTCCCGATATTAGCAATTTCTCCGTCGACATTGTCCATTTGGAAATTTCCCATGAGCTTCACGCCATAAGGCGCAATAGAAGCATCATCAAACAGCGTGCCGAAGGCGCCAAATGCGTCGATCATTTCCTTGCCTTCTGAATCAAGGAACGGGCCGTCGGGATTTTTTGAGCGTGCCACACGAATGTTGTATCCGCCTGTGGAGTCTAGTCCGCCATAGGAAAGGTATAAATAGTAATAGTCCGTTTCTTTGTTGTACATCATATAAGGCGCCTCGATGCGGCTGTGGTTGTTGCCGAGCAGTCGTTTGCCGTAGCCTTGATCGGGATAGGGCAGACCTGTTTTTGGATTCATTTTCATAATAAAAATACCGCCGGAGTATGAGCCATAAACCATCCATAGAATACCGTCTTTATCATAAAACAAATTTGGATCGACTACGTTTGGATGTACTGCCGCGTCATACAACGTTCCATCCTCGCTCGAATCATTCCACATGCCCGATTTGAGAATTGTGCCCTTATTTTTATAAGGCCCTTCAACCTGATCGGCAACCGCATAACCAAGCACCGACCGAGGCGAGTCGCCTTTGCACATGCTGTAATACATATAAAATTTGCCGTCCGGCAATTGGATGACATCGCCTGCCCAGAACGTATCAGTCTCGGCCCAAGCTAGCTCCTCGCTCATTTCTGTCAGTACATCCGGTATGATGGGATTCCCTTCATAGACACTGGAGTTCAGCTGCTCCCAGGCCATGAGATCCTTCGACTTCGCCGCAGCGAGATGCGAGCCGAAAATATAGAAGGTATCACGAACTTTGATGATAGACGGATCATGAACGGACGCGTTAGTGAATAAAGGCTCCTCCACTGTAACCGCTTCCGTTTTTGGTTGGTTTGAAGTATCATTAGCTGCGGATGGCTGATTGCTCTCTGCTGGTGGAGCTGCATTTCCGCCGTTATTTCCACTGCAAGCGCTCATAAATGTCATCATGCATACCGTTAACAAAATGATGGTTTGTTTTCTCAAGTAGAAAATCCTCCTAGGTTAACATTGGATAATTTCTAAAAACATTAATTGATTAATGAATATATTATATATTAGGCGGTAAAAAAAGAGAAGGGCTCAGCCCTTCTCTTATTTCGTCTTAACTGGTTCTTCGAACGTCATGCCGAGCGTGTCTACAGTTACTTTTTTCATCGAAATCGGCGTTTCCGGCTTATCGCCCGGGCCAACCTTTTGATTGACGATTTCATCGACCGCTTCCATGCCTTCGGTTACTTTGCCGAAAGCTGCATATCCATTATCGAGTGAAGGTGCATCAGCTACCATGATGAAAAATTGTGATCCGCCGGTGTCTGGATCGTTGGTGCGAGCCATGGAGAGGACGCCGCGAGTGTGCTTCAGCTTGTTTTCGAAACCGTTGCTGAGAAATTCGCCTGGAATGCTGTATCCTGGACCGCCAGTACCTGTGCCTTCTGGATCTCCGCCTTGAATCATAAACCCTGGAATCACGCGGTGGAAAATAACGCCATCATAGAAGCCTTTATTAATAAGAGAAATAAAGTTGTTTACGGTATTAGGTGCAACCTCTGGGTAAAGCTCAAGCTTAATGATTTTGTCATTGCTAAGTTCAATCGTTACAACAGGATGCTTGTCCGAGCCAAGAAGCTCAGGCCCTTCCTCAGCAGGTGCTTCAGTAGGGGGAGTTGTGCTTGTGTTGCCACTGCCTGATCCTGTTTTCTCATTACTCCCGTTTGCGCCGCAGCCTGATGCTACAATGAGCAGAGTTAGTGCAAGAAGAAGCATGATCCCAAGACGTTTGTTCTTAAACAGCATTTCAATATCCTCCTTAAATTTGCGAATGCAAATGACCTTGAGACGATCTGGTTTGCGCAGCATTCACCTTTTATATCCAACTTGTATAATATCATATTGCGTGATTTAAATGCGAATTCATCGCTTTATCATTGTGTTGAATGTCTCTAATAAGTTAAGGTCTTGCGCGACAAGCGCTGATTCGCTATAATCACATTAATTCAGTCGAAGGGATTGGGTCTTATGTACACTTTCCAATTGAATCAGCTTCATCATTTCACCAAGCGTTAGCACCCCTGATCAACATTCAGGGTGGGCTAGCGCTTCTCGCGTTGGCCTCCCTGCAGCATACGATGCGCGCAGGACCAAGAGGTCCTGCGCGTTTTTTTTATTCCAATAATGCAGTGAGAGGAATGATCGTGATGCAAAATGTAAAGGGAACCTATGATTATTACGGCAGGGAGCAAGCGCTTAGAAGAAAGATTCAGGAGACTCTGCGGGAAAAGTTTGAGCTGTATGACTTTGATGAGATGGTGTCTACCGAGCTGACTGATCTTGCTTTCTTGACATCCAAATATGCAGGCGGCGATGAGATTGTTAAGGAAATGTACCAGCTTACAGATCAGCGAAAACGACGATTAGGCTTGCGCTATGATTTGACGATCCCTTTTGCCAAGGTGATGGCATTAAATCCGAGTATTGAATTGCCTTTCAAGCGATATGAAATGGGGAAGGTATTCCGCGATGGTCCCGTTAAACGCGGGCGGCTGCGAGAATTTTTGCAATGTGATGTGGATGTTGTTGGGGTGAAGGGGCCGGAAGCTGAGGTGGAATTGATGCAGCTGGCTGTCGATGTGTTTCGCACCCTAGAGCTGGATATCCAATTAAAATGGAATAATAGGCGGTTTCTTGGCGAAATGCTTGCAGCAATTGGCGTCCAAGGAAAGGATTTGTTGTCGGTTATGCTGACTTTGGATAAGCTCGCAAAAATCGGAATAGACAGTGTAAAGGCGGAGCTTGCTGAGAAGGGTTTGGCTGACGGGGTCATCGCTGCGATTTTAGAGTTGATTGAGCTGGAGGAGCCTACACTAGAGACATTGATAGATAAATATGACCTGCAATATAGTGCTGGGGCGCAGGAAGTAATCGAGGTTCGTGATATTTTGTGCAAGCTTGGATTAGAGTCTGTTTGTGTGTTTGACCCTTTTCTCTCACGCGGGTTGTCTTTCTACACAGGTACGGTTTATGAAATATTTGATGCTTCGAACGGCTTCGCATCAAGCCTTGGCGGCGGCGGTCGGTATGATGCCATTATTGGACAGCTTATAGGCAGGGATGATGCTGAGTATGCAGCGGTCGGCTTGTCGTTTGGGATGGAGTCAATTATGGCTTTGCTTGAAGAACGTTACGCTGCTGCAGCGAACACTTCGGTTAACGTAGTGCTCATTCCCGTAAGCGTAACGGCGGCAGAACTGCTGCAAACCGCAGCGGATTTGCGTGCGAGCGGCATTCGAGTGAAGCTCGATTCTAGCGGACGAAAGCTGAAAAATATACTTGCATCGGTAGCGAACAGCGGCATACGTTACGCTCTTTTGGTGGGAGAGGCGGAATGGAAGGCGGGCTTAGTGCGCTTGAAGGATATGGAGGAGCGGGTCGAAAGGGAAATGAGTGTCGACGAAGCTATTTATATTTTAGAAAAGGTAAGTGGATAAGGATCAATAAGTTAAAAAAGTTTTATATTGGAGCAGCCAAGTTGTACTCGTCGTCTTCTTTAGCTTGGCTGCCCGTCATGAGACATTACGAGAGCTAGAGGATTAGTCGTTATAGGAAAGGGAATAGGATGCTGATCAGCTTGCGTCGTTTGGTGCGATCCTTTGTTGGAAGCGATGCGGCGGCGATATGCTGCTTGGGGTATTGCAGAGCGTCCATGCTTGCGGTTAGCTGAGTCAGAACGAGCCGCAGCTCATCGAGCTCCTGCCGGTGGCTCAGAAGCTGGTAAGTGACGACTTCATCCGCTTTCTGGGATAGGGAAGCTTCCAAACGGCTCAGTCGATGGAGCAGTTCCTCTCGATCCTCGTATACAGGTGCAGATGCCTGCAGATCTTGTGGAACGGGAGAAAGATTTATGTCTTGCAGACTGATCCCTTCCTCCAATTCTTGCTTAATCAGCTGCAGGTTATGAAGAGCCGTCTCATCAAAGGTATAGTGACCGAGCGTATCCTTACCGAAAGAAGAGGGGAACTGGGATATCCAACGTCTGACTGTTGTTTCACTGACAGCAAGAAGCTGAGCGGCTTCTTTGGTTTTTAACAACGCCATTGTCATCACCTCGCTTATTAATTACTAGAGTTATTCGTGCCGAAAACATGCTCTCCTGCACGGCTGACAAAGGTAGTGGTTAATCGCTAAAAGAAGTGATCATCCGATTGATTTTTCATGCTCGCAGCAGTAACGCGAATATTGCGGCAATTAAAAAAGAAGCTTTCTTATCCACACTTTGAGTGGGGAAGAAGGCTTCTTTATTTGCGGGATATATTAACTGGAGAGGTTAAGACCTTAACAGAACTTTACAGCAGCTTCTGTACATATCGTTCGATTTTCTCAGGTGTATCCTTTGATCCGAAGCGCTTTAGTACCTTACCGTTCTGGTCGACAAGAAATTTGGTGAAATTCCATTTGATCGACCTTGTGCCGAGGAAGCCGCGCGCTTCATTCGTCAGGTGCTGGAATAAAGGGTGCGCAGTGCTGCCGTTTACATCCACTTTGGAGAATAAAGGGAACGATACTCCGAAATTGATTTCGCATGCTTCTGCAACCTTGCTGTCGTCGCTAAGCTCTTGATTGGCGAATTGCGAGGAGGGGAAGCCTAGTACAGAAAAGCCTTGTTTATTATAGGTGTCATGAAGTTTTTGAAGTCCTTTGAACTGCGGGGCGAAGCCGCATTTGGTAGCTGTATTCACGATGAGCATGACCTTGCCTTTATAAGGGGCTAGAGTCTGTTTTTCGCCTCTAATAGTCTTTACTTCAATATTGTATAAGGACATAGGAACAACCTCCATTAACCGATTTTATATTTTTTATAATTTAATTGTACTCAATCTATATAGAGGTGTCAAATGAAATAAATAGAGGCGAGTTAGCATGTGGCCAGAGGCTGTTTTCATTGGTCTTTAAATGAATAAGAGGCCGCCCCTATTTGCTAGGGACAGCCTCTGGCTTGCTTTTAATAAAGAACTTTATATGCACCCGACTGAAGTAGCAAGGCTCCTGCTGCGGCTTCGTTATCGGTGTCAGCCACTAGCAAGTAGTAGCCTTGATCGATAGCTTCTTTGCAAGGTTCGATGAATTTGTCTTCTATGCCAATATCATGGAGCACGTCTTTGGTGTCAGGCTCATTATCGAGCTTCACTGTGCCTGCGGCTATGCCGGTAGGGCCGCCGTTTATGCCAGTGCTTCCGGCGGTATAACCTGAACCTGCTGCAAATGGTGCGGCGCTAAGCGGAGTGATCGTTCCGGCTTGGTTCACCTCTTGCGCTTCTCGAATTTCATAAACTTCCTCAATAGGGATGCTTGAATCGGAAACAAGAAGCGGAGCCGATTCCTTGTTCTTCAGAACGATTCTAAGATTATGTCTATTTGTTCTCGCTGCTTGAAACCGTTTGATCGCTTCCAAGACACCTTCTTCTTTGTCAAATACTCCAATGGCTGTCGTCATAGGGGAGTTCTCCTCTCGTATCTAAGCTAGAATGAGGTTACATCTACTTATACCCTGCATTCCTTGCTTTGAATCGAGAGGCGGGATTAGCGAGCTGCAAGTGCTGAAGCTTCGCTAATTTCGTTAATTTCATCTATTGTCAGCTTAAAACGCATAGCTTTCACGTTTTGCTCGGCATGGTGAATTTTTGATGCTCCGGGAATCGCGAATACAGTATCTCCATGAGCATGGATGAGCCAATTTAACGCGATTTGTGTTGCCGTAGCCTCATAACGAGCAGCTACCTGCTCAAGCGAATCAATAAGCGGCTTAGATCGTTTTAGGCCGTTTGTTTGAAAAGCGGAGCTCCATTTGCGCGGGCCGCTAATTGCTTTGATCAGAGAAGGATCGTGATGAAACTTCCCGCTTAATATACCCTGTTCAAGCGGAGAATAAGCAATGATTGCACAACCGAGTTCTTGCGCCGTCTCGAGAATACCATTTTTCTCGATGCGGCGGTCAAGCAGGCTGTATTTTACTTGATTGGAGGCGAGCTGCAAGCCATGCTCTCGCAGAACGCGATCGGCCTCATGCATTTGTTTAGCGGAGAAATTGCTTACCCCTATATTTTTGATTTTTCCGGCAGCGGCCAGCTTCGCCATTTCCTTCATCTCACTGCTCACTGAAGAGAAGGAGAAGGGCTGATGCACCTGATAGAGGTCAATTGTACGCCCCTCAAGCTGTTTAATTCTCACATCAATTGTACGGCCAATGTTGCTGGCGGTACGCATTGCCGGCCACCACTTGGTCGCAATATAGACCTTATCTTCTGCTGGTAGGGCTTCGCGCAAAGCGCTGGCGAGCAGCTGCTCGGATTGGCCGTTTCCGTAAATTTCAGCGGTGTCAAACCAGTTAATACCGCCTTCGTAGCTTGTTTTTACGATATCATTAATGATTTCGCCCTTCAGAGCGGGCCAAAACTTTCCGACGAGCCCTTTGCCATTGCTGAATTGCCAGCAGCCAAGGCCAAGCGGAGATAACTGCAAACTCGTTTGGCCAAATGGCCTAACCGTAGATAATGTCATGGCTTGCTCCCTTCAGAATTTCAGAATAAGTAATTGGCAGCTGTCTTTTTCCGTTATGCTCTAGCTGATCCTTGCTGTATTCGGTCTAGGAACTGATGCATTTGTTCCAGCAATGCAGCACCTTCTTCAGGTGTGCCGTCAAGCTTGCATGCGAGCTGATGAGGAATATCGACGGCTTGTTCCTTTAACGCTCGGCCTTGCTCTGTGAGTTCCACCAATACGCTGCGTTCATCGTTGCGGTCACGCGTACGCGTTATATGTCCTGCAGCCTCCAGCTTCTTAAGAAGAGGGGTTAACGTGCCTGAGTCCAGATAAAGCTTATTGCCAAGAGCGGTTACCGTGACATGATCCTGCTCCCATAGGGCGAGCATTGTAACGTATTGCGTGTAGGTAAGGTCGATCTTCTCGAGCATTGGGCGATAAAGCTTAGTAATCTCTCGAGAGCAGGCATAAAAAGCGAAGCATATTTGATTGTCCAGTTTTAAAATTTCGTTGCTGTCCATGTTGTTGTCCTCCGTGGGAAGGTGAATTTGTTTGTTTAAAAGGCAAGGAGCTAATGTTCTAAGTTTAACAAAATTAAATTGTGATAAATATAATATAGAGGAATGGACAATACACTGTCAATGCGCACAGCGGCTCCTTATATTGTAGAGGAAGGACGAAGTGTGCTATAGTTACAGCGTTTATTTAATGAAGGAGTGAGAGCGATGTCGCATACTGCTAATGAGGTTGCAGAATGGATGCTGAACGAATTGAAGGAAAAAGGGATTTTGCATCAAAGCGCCGCAGTTGAGCATATAAAAAGCCATTTTGGCGAATCGTTTATATATGTGAATGAGCACGGCAACGCTTCAATCGACAAAGAAGTGAAAAAAGTGTTCCGTAAGCTTCATAAGGGGAAGGCCGCTTGGGAGAGAGACGGGTTCTTCTGGGGCTGGAGCTAAACTGCATATTATTGTAGTGGGAAGCTGGGCGTTAAAGCCAAAACGTCCATTTCTCATGAACAACTTGACAAAGGTAACTGTAATTATTAAACTTACAGTATGGAAGTCACCAATAGGACGTAGCTTAATCATAAAAGAAGCGTCTACTTTTTTAAAGCAAGTGTACCAAAAAAAGTTACAGTTAACGGGGTATTCTTACTATTAGGGATAGGTGGTGTTTGGAGATGAAATTCAACATAAGCGATTGGGTACAAGGTAAAACAAAAGATGGCGAGCTCATTCATGGTTTTGTCGAAACCATCGATATTTTGCAAGGATTTGTAACCGTGAGCGTTGTAAAGTCGGATAACGTAGAGGTTATAGGGAAAACCGTAGCCGTTCGTTCATCATGGCTCAAAAACGTATCCGAAATTACTATAAATGATGCGCAGGTTTTTCAAAATGCAATTGACTTAGCTTTAGATACATGGGACGAAGCTTGGTTTATGGAGCTGACCAATGCGAAGAAGGCTAGCGAAGAAGCGGCTGAGGCTGGAGAACGTTCGAAGGTATATTCATTTCCAGTCAATCGACTTGGTCAATCTGCTTGATCGAGCAGGCTTGCCTCCTATCACATCATAGCACCGACGAAAAAAAGGATGATGCCATGCGTGCCGATGGTGTCATCCTTTTTTTGTATACCCGAGAAGCGGCATATAGCCATTTTTCCGCTGGGAGCATTACTTCAGCTGTAGTCCGATTCCAAGCGCTTGCGCTCGCTGGACGAAATAATCGGCTATCGCCATATCAAACACGGCCATACCCATCGGACAAAATAATATAGGCTCCGAATCGGAGATGCTGGCAAGCGCTCCGCGGCAAATCACATCGGTTAGGGAGCTGGTTTGTGCTTCTGTTAAGCCGCTCTCAAGATGCAGCAGCTCAATGTCAGTATTTTCGCGGCAAACCTCATTCCAATCGTCGACGATAATCGCGTTAATGCCGCTTATAGCTGCTGCTGTATAATCCCGTAAAGAAACATCGAGCAGAAGAGTGCCTTCAGCGGGAGGAGTATCGATATAACGCTGAGAGCTTACTGTGCAATTAATAATGAGATTGCACTCGTTATATAACTGCTGCCAGCTGCTGGCGAGACGCGTACGATGGCGCAGTGCAGCGTCCACAGCAGAGAGCTCAGGGTTATCCAGCTCGCATCCGCGTATATCATACACCTGTATATCCTCTAAATGCTCCCCGAATAAGCGGCAGCACATATCATAATGAAGGCGGCCTACAGGCCCGAAGCCGATGATTCCAACCTTTAAGCGTTTTGATGCGGTACGTGTTTTTAGATAATGGCGGATGAATAAACCGCTGACTGCAGCTGTCCGGGCAGCGCTCGGCAGCGGGGTGCCCAGCATGGCGTAAGGAATGCCTGTTTCTGCGTTGTTGAGCAGTGTGACGCTGTGTGCCCTTGGCAAACCGGAATCGATATTGCCTGGGAAGCTGGCGATCCACTTCATACCGGCAGTCTTTACCGATCCGCCGATGTAAGCCGGCATAGCTATGATACGATTAGCTGGATTGCGATAACGCAGGTAGGGCTTTATCGGCTGTGCATAATCGCCTGAATCGATAATTTGCACCGCAACCTCTATGCTGTCAACAAGCTCTTCCCAGTGCAATCCGATCGTGCGAATATGTTCATCGCCGAGATATAGCACGGTCATGTTCCTCTCGTTTTTGGATTAGGGAGTGTGCTGAATTTCAGAGCGAATTCAGCCGAATTGCTGCTTTACCCACTCATCGTTGAATACGGTATCCATGTATCGCTCTCCGCGATCATGTATAATAACGACGCATATGGCATCATCGGGCAGCTCGTGCTCGATCGATTTTAAGGCATGGATAATCGCGCCAGAGGAAGGTCCTGCCAAAATCGATTCCTGCGCAACGAGCAGCCTGCAGCCATCGACCATATCTTTATCGGCTACCTTTATAGCTTGATCCATAAACCTCGTCTGGGCAAAGGGCGGTATGATTCCTGTTCCAAGTCCCGGGAAGCGGCGGTTGCCGTTCACTCCTCCGAAAATAACGCTGCCTGCCGCATCAACAGCAACCACTTTCGTGGATAGCTTATGCTCGCGCACATATTGCGAGCAGCCTAACATGGTGCCGCAGGTGCTGACGCCGCCGACAACAAAATCGACATGTCCCAGCTCTTCAGCAATTTCGTGCATCGTACCCTCATAGTGAGACAAATAGTTGTTTTTATTCGCATATTGATTCGGCCAGAAGCTATTGGGGATGCGCTCTAATAATTGCTGTACTCGATTTAACCTTGCGGGCAGAAACTCACCTGTCTCAATGTCAGGCTCCTCAACCAGTTCGATCTCTGCGCCATAAGCACGCATGATGCGGATATTTTGCTGCGTCGCCTTCGGATCAATGACGCTTACGAATTTCATGCCGAGGTAGGAGCTGATGGCAGCGAGACTAATCGCCATATTCCCTGAGCTGGACTCAATGATGACGGAGCCGGGCCCGATCAATCCTTCATCCCATGCTTTATTAATAATACGGGCGGCGGAGCGGTCTTTCGCGCTGCCTCCCGGGTTTAGCAATTCAAGCTTTGCGAATACTTTAATGCCGCGATCGTTCGCAAACAGCTTCGAGAGCTGAACAAGCGGCGTATTCCCGATGATGGACAACAAATTTCTCTCCAAAGGCCAGCACCCCTTAAAAATAAATTTTTTTGGATTTCACCGTCCCGCGTTCAAGTTGTTCATTTTCCGCTGCGCGTGTTACCGTAATGCCCTCAAGCATGCGATTTTGAATCATTTGTCCAATGTCCCCAATTTTATGCTCGATGGCATGCTTAATATGGACAAGCATTTCATCTTTCAGCGATTTGCTTTGAATATGAACATGCAGCTTATTCTCGCGGAGTCTTACTCGAAGCTGAGCGTCATGGATGTATTGGTGCACGACATTTTCGATATCGTATAGGCTGATTTTTTCCCCATGCTTCAGATCTGTACCGATTCGCTTGGAGATACAGCTGAAGCATTGCCGCTGCTTGCCGTCTATGCAGATGGTTTGGAAATCACGCACGACGTCGTAGGTGACATACCTCACGGCTGGGAACAATGAACGTACAAAAGAGGTCAATACGAGAACGGCTTCGTTCTCTGTAAGCGGCTCAAAGCTGTCGTCGATTTGCTCCGCCGGTATTGCCTCGGCATAGATGCCATCAGCGATGACATATAGCCCAAGCTCATGTGAATAGGAGGCGATCGCTCCAACTTCAATCGAGCCATACGTGTCTAAAATATGCTGCGGCTCGATTCCGAACCGTTCGGCTATGTTGTGCTGCCACTGGAGCGGGGCGATTTCGCCGACCACTATAATTTTTTTGATGCCAAACTGCTTTGGTTCCTCCGCGTGAGAGACGATAGCATCCAAAATCGATGGCATCGTATATAGAAGCTCTGGACGATAGGATTCCAGCCTCGCAATATGCTCTTCAATCGGGAGCGAGAACGACAGGGAGTCTGCCGCTAGGCCGAGCTGGTCAAAGATGGTCAGCGCTGTATTTGCTGCATGCCCTGTACCCATGTCGGCTAACGCTCTGCGAATAGGAACGGGAGGTTCAGCGTCAGTGCTGGCTATGCTGGCGCTGGCGGTCAGCCAATCCTGAAAGCAGGCTGTTTTTGCATCGATATAACTCTCGTCATCTTCCTTTGAATAATAAATCGCCTTGCGAACGCCTGATGAAGTGCCTGAGGTTCTGTAAACGGACAAACCTTCCTCTTCTCGAGCTCTCCCCGTAAAATAATGCTGCTCCAAAATGTCCGACGTGATGAGCGGAAGATCAGACAACTGGCAAACTTGCGGATCTATTCCATCCTGTTGAAGAAGGGTGATGTACCAGGGGTGATGCTGGACGATTCGCTTGATATGCGGATGAAGCAGAGCTAATGGTGACATTTGGTGTTGAGCCTCCTGTAGGACAAATATCTCGAATGAATGCGTTAATTAAGCATATGTCGTTTGCGCCTCTAGGTTCTGATTATGGGGACAAACGCCTAAATCCATTTCGTTCAAGCTTCGTATGCTATTAAGAGTGAATCATGAGGCAGTAGTATCTTGTGAGAGAGAGAGGGTGGCTGCTATATCGTTTATGAAAAAACATCGTCGTACGGTTGCGGATAAGTGGGCCAAATCGGAAGTGATGAGACGTGACTCGGTGTTAAAGAATCATTTGCCGGAAGCGGAGATGATGACAAGGAAGAGTCTGCGTAAAATGTTGAAACAGTGGGGGATGGTGTATGTAAAGCCGATCAGAGGTGGACAGGGCAGAGGTGTGATGAGGGTAGAGCTTGACGAGGAGGGCTTTCGGCCCTATTCGTACCAGCTTGGAGAGAGAAAGTTGGCTTTTTTCACCTATAAGGCGGTTTATCGGTCTATTTTGAGAGATTCAAAAAGGAAGGCTTACCTAGTACAAAAAGGGATCCGCTTGCTGAGGCATAAGGGACGTCCGTTTGATATAAGGCTCGTGGTGCAGCAGTCGCCGCACGGGGTTTGGGAGGCGACGGGAACTTTGGGCAGAGTAGCTCATCCTCGGAAAATTGTAACGAATGGCAGTCAGGGAGGAACAATTTATCCAACGGGCTATTTGCTGAAGCGATATATGAGTGCGCCAGTGAGGCGGCGGATGCTGAGTGGGATGGATAAGCTTGGCGTTCTCACCGCGATGAAGCTCCACCAGACGTATCCCGGCATTAAGGAATTAGGTGTTGATCTTGCGCTTGATCGCGAGCTTAAGCCATGGATACTTGAAGTTAATACGCTGCCTGATCCATGCCCGTTCTTACTGCTTGACGACCAATCGATGCTTCGTAAAATCGTACGCTACGGCAAGGCGTACGGAAAAACCTACAAGCTGAACTGTAAAAAGGCGAAGCGCGGGGTTAGGTAGAGCGGTGCGGTGGGCAAGCTCGACTAACCGCTTTAAGGGCGCGGATGCTCTTGCAGCACCTAAGTGCCAGAGTTAGCACCTAATAAGCACATATATATGCTTATTAGGTGCATTTGGCATACGAGGCAGCTCAAAAACTTGCTGGTAAGCACAAATATGCCCTTACAGCGTGGAAAGTAATACGAGTCGAGTGCTCAAGTTTGCACTTAGTCTGTCATGAACATCGACTGCATCGAAAATGCGGTGCGGAAGCGAAGGCTCTCCACGGGATCGCGCAAATCGCGGCCGGTGAGCCTTTCGCATTTTTCGAGGCGATAGGTGACGGTGTTGCGATGCACGAACAGCTGCTTTGCCGTTTCGGCAAGCTGACAATGCGTATCGTAGAAGGTGCTGAGCGTCTTCATTAAATCGCTGCGCTCCTTGCCTTCAATGCTTAATAAATCCTTGAACGTCTCCTCGTAATATTCCTTGAGCTCCTCCTTTGGGATCATCCGCAGCAAGTTGCTGAAATCTTTGGCGCGGTAAGGTTGGACAAACTGCTTCTTTCGCGCGTCGTAGCCTGTTTGCAGCGCTTCGATCGCTTCCTTATAGGATAATGGGACATGTGTAAGCTGTGATACCGGATTCCCGATGCCAATCGAGATGGGGATGCCGTGCTGCTCGCTTAGGCAAAGCACCATTTGCTTCAGCTGCCCTAAAAACTTATCTTCGGTGCCTTTGGCAGCATCTTGATTTGCCTTAAGCGCGATAAGGAAGCAGAAGTATTCGTTTTTCGTAAAAAGTACAAAACGCAAATCAAGCTTCGAAAACTCGCCTTTCAGCACATTGTAATGGCGGTCGCGCTCGGATATAAAGCGGCCATCAGATTCGAGTGTGCTGGGCGGACGAAAAGAATCAAAAGAGGTGTCGCGCTTAGCGACAATGCTGACGTAAACGGGATGATTCAACAAATCATAGTTTTTGCTGCGATGAATAAGCTCTTGCTCAGAGGTGATGAGGCCGTCAACAAAGTCGGAGAAAAACTCATTTTTATAACGCCGCGACCGCTCTTTGACCGCTTGCTTCTTGATAAGCTCGAGCCCGATAACGTTGGCGGCTTGTTCCATTGCATGTTTCGTTAAGTTGCTGAAGTGTTTGCTGCTGTCGCTCGTCAAAGCGACCAACAATCCTTCTAGCTGAAAGGTAACAATGGGGTACAGCTCAACGGCTGTAAAAGGTGCGCCAATGAAAGCTTGAGAAGTAAATGGGATGCTGTAAGAGCTGTGCAGCGAGGGTGAGATCAGCTCCGCTTGAAGATCGGACGACAATGCAAGATACAATTCCGTTGTCATAGCGTTTGAACGATGTAGAAGTCCGCCTTGTGGATTAATCAGCATAACCGGAGAGTCGATAAGAAGCGACAACGCTTCGATGACGTCGACGGTGCTTTTGCCCTGCATGATCATTTGTGAAAACTGTTTATGTGTCGTCAAGGCATAATGCAGCTCATCCGTGCGCTTCTCCAAAATATGGCTAAGCGAGTCGTTGCATATATCACCCAGCGAATGCGCCAGTGACAGCTCGATAATCGGGAAATGCAACTTTTCCGCACACTGAAGCACGTCGCTTGGCACCTCCTGCAAAAAACGTTTGGTCTTAATCGCTAGACCGGCACATCCGAACTCAGCCATGCTTTTGACGAGTGAGAGCAGCGCCTCTGGTTGATCCTTCATCGCATAACCGGTCGTGAGAAGCAATTCCTGCGGTTTCAAATAGTTAATAATATCTGGAGCGTCCATGATGTTGACCGATTGGACGCTATTTGTCATGCCATCATGTCCGGCAAGTATTTTTGCATTCGCATATACCGGGAGAGATAAGAGTTCTTTTAGGAGCATAACCACACCGCCAATGCTATTTATGTTAGATTATATGACACAATATATCATCTATGCAACGGGGTGTAAATATATGATTGTGCGGATTATGCAAGGAATACGGGATATTTTTAGCTACTATGCACAATGACAATGACATGGATTCGGATTATGATGTAGCTACAAAACAATTTTATGTTATATAACCTGACAACAACAAGGGATTGGGGTTGGTACAAATGAAATTAGTAGTGAATCAGGTTGGGAAAAGCTTTGGAAGCAGAACGATTTTGAAAAATGTAGATCTCACAGTTAACTCGCATGAGTTTATTTGCATACTTGGCCATAGCGGATGCGGCAAATCGACGCTGTTAAATATGATTGCGGGTTACCTTCTGCCTGATGATGGTGCGATTACGGTAGATGGAGAAGAAATTAAGGGTCCTTCCAAGTCGAGAGGAATGGTATTTCAGGATCATGCCTTATTCCCTTGGATGACCATAAAGGACAACATTGCCTTCGGCCCAGAAGTGCAGAAGATGCCAAAAGCGCAAGCGAAGGAAACCGCAATGGAGTTTCTGAAGCTGGTAGGGCTGGAACAATACGCCGGACATTATCCTGGTGAATTGTCGGGGGGCATGAAGCAGCGGGTAGGCATTGCAAGGGCGCTTGCGAGCAAGCCGGACATTTTGCTAATGGATGAGCCGTTTGGCGCACTTGATGTACTGACGCGAGAGACGATGCGAGTAGAGCTGCAAAAGATTTGCAGCCAGCTCAAACCAACAATTCTGTTCGTGACACACAGCATAAGCGAAGCGGTTTATCTCGCGGATCGTGTTGTCGTGATGAAGCGTGGTGAAATTGCAGAAATTTTTGAGGTCGGAATTAAACATCCGCGATCTTCCCATTCTGCTGGTTTTGGCGAAATGATGAGCCGCATTGAACGGGTTCTTATGGATGAGGAGCATCTGGAGCTAGCGCAAGCAAAGGTGGGGTCATAATGAACGGAGCCAAATTATCTACCGTGAAGGACACAGGAAGCATGCAGGCTTCACGGACGGGGACGACGGTAATAAGCAAGCAGGCGCGAGGCAAGCGGCCATCGGCGATGAATCAGTTCTTTCAGAAATATAACATTCTCCCATCCATTATGTTTTTCGTTTTTTGGGAGCTGTTCTCTAGAGTGAATGAAACGGCAAAGTTTTTTAATCCTAACTTTCTTCCTGCACCGACCGTGCTGCTATCGGAGGGCTGGGAGCTCGCGAAGACGGGGATTATTACAGACAGCTTGGTCTCTAGTACGATTCGAATTGCACTTGGGTTTGTCATCGGAAGTGCGGTGGCGGTAGGGGTTGGCGTCATCATGAGCAAGTTCAAAACGGTTGAACGGTGGTTTTCGCCCATTCTCAACTTAGTTGGCCCGATTCCGACCTTAGCGCTGCTGCCATTGTTTATTATCTGGTTCGGGATCGGTGAGTTTCCGAAGGTACTGCTTATTGCGTGGACGACGTTTATTCCGGTGCTGGTGTACACGCTGGACGGCTTTAAGTCGGTGCCTTCCACGCTGATCCGATCTGCGCTCAGCTTGGGTGCGACGGAGCGGCAAATTTTTACGAGAGTGATGCTGCCGTCGGCCATTCCGAATTTTCTCGTTGGCGCGCAGGTGAGTCTGGGCTTATCCTTCTCGGCGCTCATCGTCTCCGAGATGATGGGGGCCAAATCAGGGCTTGGCTATATCATCGTAGATGCGAGAAATTATTTTAAAATATCGAATATGTTCATTGCCATCATTCTGATTGGCCTAGAATATAGCTTGTTCTCTTACCTGCTGAAGCTGGTTGAGAAGAGGGTAATGGCTTGGCGTAAAGGCGGACTTCGAGATGCCATCGAGAAGTAACGCTACATACGAAGCTGAAGCAGTACAACTAAAAAGAGATAAGTGGAGGGAATACCAATGAAAAAATCGGGAAAATGGTTTAAATCTGCAATTGTCCTTACGTCGTTAACTTTTGTGCTTGCTGCGTGCGGCGGCAATGAGAAGGCGCCGGCAAATGCAAATGCAAATGTGCCGGCATCCACTGAGCTTGAGATGAAAGATCTAACGCTAGTTGGTGTTCGTGATGCACAAATCTCATCGCAGCAAATTATTGCCGACAAGCTTGGTTATTTCAAGGAAGAAGGACTTAATGTAACGAGTCAACTGATCGAGAGCGGGCCGGATATCGGACCGATGGTTGCCGGCGGCAGCGCACCTGTAAGTATTCAAACGAACTTTATGGATATTATTTTGAAATCAACAGACATTCCGGTCAAAATCATTGCGCCGCTCGCACAAATTGCTGGCACGCAAGCGGTTGTAGGTTCAAGCAAGCTTGAGCTGAAGAGCGCGAAGGATCTTGAAGGAAAAACGATTGGTATTCCAAGCGGTGCTGACGTTACGATTGCAATCAATAACATGGCTAAAGAGCTTGGCGTAGACGCAAGCAAAATCAAATATGTAAATCTTGCACCGAGCGACGCGGTTGTCGCTTTGGAGAAGGGTGACATCGATGCGCTGGCTGCTTGGGAGCCGTTCATTACGAAGGCGATCCAAGGCGGCGGCAAGTTCCTCTTCAGCGGTACGAAGAGCGAGCTTCCTGATAAGCAAGGTGATGTGAATTGGATGAGCGTGCATACGACGATCCAAGTTTCAGATGATTTCCTTAAGAAAAACCCGAACACTTTAAAAGCTGTCCTGCGCGCTTTGAAGAAAGCGACGGATTATATCAATGACAACCGTGAGGAAGCGATTAAAACATTAGCGCCTGAGCTGCACCTTAGTGAGGAAGAACTGACACAAATCATGTCACGGAATGTGTATTCCATGGAAGTCGGCGATACTTATGTGTTTGGAAGCAATGGCCCGGCTGTCGGAGAATATCTAAAGTCGGTTGGCAACATTAAATCGATCCCTGCACCAGCTTCCTACCATGACCTAAGCCTGCTAAAAGAGGTAGATGCAAGCTTGATCGTGACTGAGCTGAAATAGAAGTAGAGCTGAAAAAGTAATAGAGTGCGGCTAAAACATGTTCATATCCTTGAAGATTAGTTTTACACAAATAGGTAGTTAATAGGGCCGCGGACCTCGTTGTCCGCGGTTTATTTCATTAGCAGCGCAGCTGCTTTGCGATTTGGCAGATTCGGCTCATAAACGGCATAAAAGTGACTGGGCAATGAAAGGCGGAGGGTGAGATGGTCGGACGAGAGAAACTGGATGTATTGATCAAAAACGGCAGCGTCGTATTGAAGGATGAAGTGCGAATGCTGGGCATAGGAATCAAAGCGGGGCGTATTGTTGTGCTTGGCGAGAATCTCGATGATATAGAGGCGAATTTGGTAGTGGATGCAGCGGGCTTAACGATTATGGCTGGCATGATTGATGTACACGTCCATTTGAATGAGCCGGGCTTGGGAGAGTGGGAAGGCTTTGAGACGGGGTCTGCTGCTCTCGCTGCTGGCGGCTGTACCACCTATGTGGATATGCCGCTAAATGGCATTCCGCCTACAGTCACTGTGGATGCTATGCACCAGAAGCTGGCGGCTGCAGAGGGGCGTTCCTATGTGGATTATGCCATCTGGGGCGGTTTAGTACCTGGCAAGCTGCATGAGCTTGCGCCTTTGGATGAAGCTGGAGTGGTTGGTTTTAAAGCATTCATGTCATCGCCGGGTGATCCGAGTGAGGATGCGTTTCGAGAGGTGGATGATTATACGCTGCTCGAAGGCATGAAGATCATCGCGGGTCTAGGCAAGGTGCTAGCTCTTCATGCCGAGAGTGAGCCGATTGTAGCTAAGCTTGGTCAAGCGATGCGGGCGGAAGGACGATTGACGCCTGCTGACTATGTGGCCTCGCGGCCTATTATTGCTGAGCTGGAGGCTATCAATCGGGCACTCTTTTATGCGGAGCAAACGGGCTGTGCGCTTCATTTTGTTCATATTAGCAGCGAGGCGGGCATTAATCTGATTACGGCTGCGCGTGAGCGCGGGATGAACGTTACGGTTGAAACCTGTCCGCATTATTTAGCTTTAACGGCGGCTGATTTGGATCATAAGGGAGCGGTGGCGAAATGCTCTCCGCCGCTGCGAGATGCCAAGGAGCGGGCGAAGCTGTGGAATGCCGTTGCCGAAGGGCGAGTGGATATGATTTCTTCGGATCATTCGCCTTGTCCAGCCTCGATGAAGGAGGCGGACAACTTCTTTAATGCTTGGGGCGGTATCGCCGGAGCGCAAAGCTCGGTAGAGCTCGTTGTGGGAGAAGGCCATGTGAAGCGGGGGATGCCGCTCACGCTGATCAGCGAGCTGCTGGCAAGCGGGCCGGCAAGACGATTTGGACTGCAAGATTCGAAGGGTGAAATACGCATTGGCGCAGACGCTGACCTTGTGCTGATTGATTTGAACAAATCTTATACGCTGGAAGCAGAGCAGCTGTATCAACGTCATAAGCATAGTCCGTATGTCGGTGAAGAGCTTCATTGCAAAATAAAGGCTACCTATGTAAGGGGTCGCCTTGTCTATGAAGAATCGGAAGGGTTAAGCGAGAGTATGCAAGGCGAGTGGGTTAGGCGCTAGGCTTAAGTTAATGGAAGGAGGAGCAGCTATGATGCGAAGTGTACTTTCCCATCCGAGAGAGAAGGAACGGCTATTATCGTATTTCGAGACGCAGGTTATGCAAGTATTAAATTGGCTGGCAACATATAGCCCGGATGAAGAAGGCGGCATAACGCGGCTGCTATATACCGAGGGATGGCTGGAGACGCAGCAAGCGCTTGCGCTCAAAATGGAGGGCTGCGGCCTAACGACGGAGTTTGATAACGTTGGCAACTTATTTGGAAAATTACAAGGCGACGATCGGGATGCGCCTTCTATTATAACGGGCTCACATATTGATACGGTTATTCAAGGCGGGCATTATGACGGAGCCTACGGCATCGCGGCGGGTTTGCTGGCACTTGATTATTTGCAAAAGCAATTCGGCAAGCCGAAGCGAACGCTGGAGCTTGTATCTCTCTGCGAAGAGGAAGGCAGCCGATTTCCGATGGCTTACTGGGGATCGGGCAGCATCGCCGGCAAACGAAACTTTGAGCAAATTGTACATTTGCAGGATGCTCAAGATGTATTTTTTGCGGATGCAATGCAGCAATGCGGCTTTGGCGAAGGAACGGGCAGGGATAGCCGCCGACATGATATTGGTGCGTTTATTGAGATCCATATCGAGCAAGGGGCGGTGCTGGAGCGGGAAGGCGTCGCTATCGGTGTAGTGGAAACAATTGCTGGCCAGCGGAGACTGAAGTTTGAAGTCATTGGCGAATCGAATCATGCGGGAACAACTCCGATGCATATGCGCAGGGATGCGCTTGAGGGGGTTAGTGCGATGATTGGGGCACTGCGTCAAGAGGCTATGCGGCTAGGATCGCCATTAGTGGCGACCGCTGGCAGGCTGCAGGTGTTTCCGAATGTACCGAATGTCGTTCCGGGAAAGGTTGTATTTACTGTAGATGCGCGTCATGCCAATGAACAGGCTCTCGATAGCTTTTGCCGATGGGTCGTACAGCGTTTTGCGGCATTGGCTGGTGAGAGGCAGCTGCAGATTCATGGAACGGAGTGGTTTAGGGAAGAACCGGTTCCGATGAATGACGTGCTTAAACAGCATATGGATCATATTTGTGGTGAAATGGGCATTTCTTCGAAACGAATGGTTAGCGGAGCGGGGCATGATGCACAAATGTTTGAGCATATTTGTCCGACTGCGATGTTATTTGTTCCAAGTAGACGAGGCATATCGCATTCACCGGAGGAGTATACAGAGCCTCGTGAGCTTGCGGTTGGTGTACTCGTGCTGACAGAGCTGCTGTATCGACTAGGCTATGAGGGGGAAGAGCTATGAAGCTATACAAAGATTTGGCGCCGTCACCGCGTACGATTATGACACCAGGCCCAGTCGAGGTGGATCCGCGGGTGCTGCGGGCGATGTCGTATCCGATATTGGGACAATTTGACCCAGAGTTTACGGCATTAATGAATGAAACAATGGAGATGCTGCGCCAATTATTTAAGACCGATAATGAATGGGCATTCCCTGTGGATGGGACGTCGAGGTCGGGGATAGAGGCTGTTCTCGTAGGCTTGATCGAGCCTGGCGATAAGGTGCTTGTGCCGATTTATGGACGCTTCGGCCATTTGCTGACCGAGATTGCGAAGCGCTGCGGTGCTGAGGTTGTAACGCTGGAGAAAGATTGGGGCAGTGTATTTTTAACGGAGGAAATAGTTAATGCCATAAAGGAGCATCAGCCTGATGTCGTAGCTCTTGTGCATGGCGAGACATCAACGGGAAGAATGCAGCCGCTCGAAGGCATCGGGCAAGCGTGCAGGGAAGTGAATGCGCTCTTCGTTGTGGACGCTGTTGCGACAATTGGCGGTATTGAGGTAGCGACTGACCGCCTGCTCATCGATGCGGTAATTGGCGGCACGCAGAAGTGTTTATCCGTACCGGCAGGCATGGCGCCGATTACGTACAATAAACGCGCAGAGGTGAAGCTGCTCAGCCGCAAAAAGGTTGAAAGAGGGCTGCTTCTCGCTGACGACGAGGATGACCCGCTGCTGCGACCGATTCAAAGCAACTACTTGGATTTGAGTCAGCTGCAGGATTATTGGAGCTCTGCTCGGCTCAACCATCATACGGAAGCGACATCCATGCTTTATGCGCTTCGTGAAGGGCTGCGGCTTGTGCTGGAAGAGGGGCTTGAGGCGCGTTTTGCGCGGCATCGTGAGCACGAAGGGGCGTTGATTGCTGGTTTGGAGGCAATGGGCTTGCGTCTCTACGGCGACCCGGCCTGCAAAATGACCGTCGTTACCTGTATTGAAATTCCGGCTGGCATAGATGGAGAATCTGTACGTTCGATGCTGCTTGATCATTACGGCATCGAGATCGCCAGCTCCTTCGGTCCCTTGAAGGGGAAAATATGGCGCATCGGTACAATGGGCTACAGCTGCAGCAAGCGCAACGTGCTGCTTACGCTCGGCGCGCTGGAAGCCGTTCTGCTTCGACACGGTCATCAGTTGGTTGCAGGCCTGGCACTGCAGGCGGCTATGGATGTTTATGGGATGTAGACCAAACAGCTTGCTCCTCTGTATAAGATGAGAGCAGGCTGTTTGTTTTGGATTAAAGGCAGTATGATTTGTAGATTTATTTTAGTTGGTGGGCTTTAGGTTCTGGCACTTTGGTCTTTAGGTTTTGATGTCTTTGCTCGTTAGGGAGCGGGCTGGCTCTGCAGGCGGTTATGGATTTATATAAGATGTAGATTAAACAACATGCTTCTTTATTAAAGGTGAGTGCGGGCTGCTAGTTTTGAACCGAAACGAAATGATTTATAGATTTTTTATTGGGTGAGTTTATGCTTTTAGACTTTGGACCTTAGTTTTAAATGAATTTTTTCGCTATCCCATACCGTGATTGTCGCGCGTTGTTACTGACGGTTGATGACTATAGTCTATTTGGCTAACTAGTTGAATTGATGCGGCTATCCTGCACATTTGCAGTAACTTACACTAATTTAGGAGTAAAACCTCTCTATCCTGTATTTCTGCAGGAACTAGCTCGTAATTCGGTATTGCAAGCTTGTAAATGAGATGCTATATGGTATAAATACAACATAGATGCTACGAATTAAGCTAATCCAGCCGCTATCCTGCATTTCTACAGGATAGCTTAATTCACAATGGTGATTAAATAGCACGATCACTAGCGCGATGCACTATTGCAGTTAACTAGCACAATTAACTAATGCAATCACTAGCGCGATGCACTATTGCAGTTAACTAGCACAATTAACTAACGCAATCACTAGCGCGATGCAATATTGTAGTTAACTATCATAATTAACTAGCGCAATCACTACCATAATTCACAATTCCGATTAGCTGTTTACTAGTGAAATGCAATACTGATCATGATTCCCTCACTACGCCATATTAGAATAAGAGCTCAAGCGTGTCTTTTTTTAGCTCATAATATCTGATGGTACTCCCTTTTGATACGGATTGGAGCCAACCTTTGTCAGCTAGTCCAGCAAGGAGCTTGCGGGCTGTGCGGAAGTTGAGCTTCCACGCGTTGCAAACATCAATTGGGCGTATAGGGCGACCGAGCTGCCATGCGAATAGGAGCAAATCTTTTTCAATTTTTGAAACGGGATTTATATTTACTTTATGCAATAAATAAGGTCCGATAACGAGCTGAAGCAAAGAGCGGCATATTTCTGGTCGATCTTTAATATCGTCAAAAGAAAAATGGATCATTTTCCAGCCTAATGCAGTTAAGAAAGTGTCGCGATTAAGTGAGTAGCTGAATTTCTCGCGATCCATGTCTTTGACATGAGACTGAAACCCGTCGCATTCTATATCAAAACGCCCATAAGGCGGGAGAAATGCAAAATCAAGAAAATACGATTTGCGGTTCCGATCATAGACTTCATATTCTGGGTGCAGGTAATCAAAATTGCCGAATACCGGCCACCATACATTTTGAAGAAGGAGCTTCTCGCCATAGCTGTGTCCTCTTAATAATCTCGCTTTGCGTTCACCGCTTCTCTTTTCTAAATGTTTCTCAATAAAAAGCGTGTGCATATGTTCAAAAGTGTGCATGATGTGTTCCCTCCTTATATTTGGACAAAAAAAGAACGTCCCTTTGCCATGAGCAGAAGGACGTTCTTCGTCTTTTTTCGTATCGTATGAAATTGGCCTCTTAACTAGTTATTGATATAACGCTCAAAAATAGCGCCAAAATCCTTGATGCGATATTGCTTATGTGTGTTAACTAGCCAGTTGAACGCAGATTTGTTCAGTCCGTCGAATTGTTCGACGACGTTGAAGTCGCCTTTATGGATTTGCTGCAACGTTGTGGATGCGAGATCCAGACTGCGTCTTGCATATTCAAGCGAGATTTCGTTCTCGCGTGTAATTTCTGAGATTTTGATAAGTGCTTTATAAAGGTCTTTCAGCTCTTCGATATGCTTCTTGTTGACATCAATGGAGAATGGCACTGAGCCAATCGTGAACTTGATTTCAACATCGAGATCGACTGTTCCAGCTGTTTCTAATGCAACTTGTGAAATTTGATTAGCACTGTAAGAGTAGCGCTTCAATGTCCGTTTTTTGCTCAAGGCGCTTTTTCCGTCAAGATGAATGAGTGCTAGGTTTGTGAAGCAATATTCGTCGGTTTTTGACTTAATGAGAAAATAAATTTTCTCGTTATCCTCATGCATGACGTAATCGTCAGAATCGGCTTTGCTGAAATCTTCGGGCTTGATGATCGCGCCAATATCACTTATTCCAAGGGCATCTGCTGCTAATTTACCAAACATTTTACCATTCCTCTCATCGTTGCGTGGAATTCACACCTACTCATTATATATTAAAAAATGGAAATTATGATAGTCCATTTGTCGTATTTTAGCGTTGTGTGATACTGGATAATCATCTGTTTTATTAGCGGCTTATTCACAAACTTTTGCTGCGTTTATATAGAGAGGCTTATCTTATTATTTTTCAATCAATTGTCTTACTAAACTTTTTATTGGATGGATAAAATACGGGAAATTCAACAAACTGAGGAGATGGAAAGGAGGAACGTGACGATGAGTGAGCAACGAGAGGATTCGAACACGCTGCGCAGAGGTTTGAAGGCTCGGCATATGACCATGATATCGCTTGGAGGTTCTATTGGTACGGGTTTGTTCCTTGCGAGTGGCGGTGCCATTCACTCTGCTGGGCCGGGAGGAGCAGTGCTTGCTTATACCCTGATTGGCATAATGGTATATTTTCTGATGACAAGCTTAGGGGAAATGGCTACCTATATGCCTGTGTCTGGAACGTTCAGCACCTATGCAGCACGTTTTGTTGATCCTTCGCTTGGTTTTGCACTTGGCTGGAACTATTGGTACAACTGGGCGATAACGATTGCGGCGGAGCTGTCTGCAGCCACGCTTATTATGAAGTTTTGGTTTCCGAACAGTCCGTCTATTTTGTGGAGCGGTCTATTTCTATTGTTAATGCTTAGCCTTAACCTTCTGTCTGTTAAGGGTTACGGCGAATCGGAATACTGGCTTGCTATGATCAAAATTGTAACGGTAATCGTGTTTATCGCTATCGGCTTGATGATGGTGATCGGCATTTGGAATGGGAAAGCGGTGGGCATAAGCAATCTGACGGACAATCCGTTTCCTGCTGGTTTTCTAGCTACGTTAGGCGTATTTATGGCTGCGGGCTTCTCTTTTCAAGGTACGGAGCTAATTGGAGTCACGGCTGGCGAGAGTGAGAATCCTAGAGAGAATATCCCGCGTGCCATCCGTTCTATTTTTTGGAGAATCCTCTTGTTCTACATATTGGCGATATTGCTAATTGGCATGTTAATCCCTTATTCAAATGCGAAGCTTGCGAGCGGGGACATTTCGACGAGTCCATTTACGATCATTTTCGAGAGAGCAGGTCTTGCCTTAGCGGCTTCAATTATGAATGCGGTCATTTTGACCTCGGTATTGTCAGCAGGCAATTCCGGTATGTATGCCTCTACGCGGATGCTTTGGGTGCTGGCGAAGGAGGGGAAAGCCCCTCGTTTTCTGGCTAAGCTGAACGTGCGCGGGGTTCCTGTAGCGGCGCTTCTTGTGACGGGGGCTCTTGGCATGCTCGCTTTCTTAGCTTCCTTCTTCGGTGACGGCGTCGTCTACGTATGGCTGCTGAATGCTTCGGGTATGTCTGGCTTTATCGTTTGGCTTGGCATTGCAATTAGCCATTACCGCTTTCGCAGAGCCTATGTATCACAAGGCCACAAGCTAGAGGATCTGGCCTATCTGGCGAAGTGGTTTCCATTTGGTCCAATCCTAGCTATGCTGCTCTGTATTGTTGTGATTGGCGGTCAGTTTATCGGCGCTCTCAAGGATGGGCGTATTGATTGGGCTTATATCTTCGCCTCCTACATCGGCATTCCCCTTTTCCTTGCCATCTTTATCGGACACAAATGGAAGTATCGTACTCGAATGCTGACGCTGGCAGAATGTAAGCTAGATCCGGAGGAATAGTATGAAAAAAAGCTCCCAACCGTTATGCGCTGAGGCATATGGCTGGAAGCTTTTTTTGAAAAATTTATAAAAAATTAGTCGAGTACAGCTGTAATATGAGCTTTAGTAATCGACCAGTGGGACGTCGTCCACACTTTTTCTTTTTTCTCGATAAAAATAATTTGCGGGGACTCATGCTTAACGGAAGTATCTTCAGCGATTTGGTTGGAAACCGGACGCGATTCGATAACTTTTACAAGCACGTATTCCACATCTTCTCTTGGTTTCCCATCAAGATATTGATTGAATTCTTGGTAAGCGTTAGCGCTGACCGGGCAAGTGGTGCTGTGCTTGAATATAACGAGTGGACGAGTAGCTGAAGCTTCATAGACGTTGTTCCATTCTTCAATGGACGTGATTTCTTTGTATGACATAAGGGGAACACTCCTTTTAATCTGCTGTGCAGAAATTAATTAATTCGTACATATAGTATAGCGCTTTTTGACGAGTAAAGTCATTTTTTTGTCGTTATGTCCTGAGCCATATTGCTATTGTATGAATCGGGTATTGCAATCGGAATTGGAGCGTGCTATGATAACGGAAGTCGAAATGACCGTTTTAGTTTTTTGGTCAGTTTTTAAAGTGATAAAGGAATGAAATGCTCGGAGGTGAAGGAATGGCCATTGATCGACGACAGCAGATTGTGAATGCTGCGGGGAAGTCGTTTGCATTGTTTGGGTATAAGGCGACGACCATGGATCAGGTAGCGAAAATTGCGAATGTGGGCAAAGGGACGATCTACACGTTCTTTACGAATAAAGAAGAGTTGTTCCACGAAATTATGAAGAAGCTTATTATTGAAATGAAGCAGGTTGCAGAAAAGGTTGTTGATCCTAATCGGTTATTCTTCGATAATTTGAACGCTGCGCTCGAGCAGCTGCTCGATTTTCGCGAGGAACATGAGCTTGCACTTAAGCTATCGCATGAGGTACGCGAGATTGGTACGCCCATGGCGCTGGAGGGTATACAGCAAATAGAGAAAGCAGTCGTTGGTTATATTCAGCATCAAATCCAGCTGGCGATCGATAAAGGCGAGATTAAGCCTTGTGATCCAGAAATGACTGCGTTTGTTATGCTCCGCTTGTATATGGCGCTTACGGTAGAATGGAAAAAAACGCATGAACCGCTGAACAAACAGCAAGTAGCGGAAAAATTGCGATTCTATATGCAAGTAGGATTGGCTCCGGAATAACCTGGATGCCTTTTTTTACACAAAGAAATGACCGAATGAGAGAAACGGTCAATCAGTAATTGGGAGAGTGGACGATTTGAAGTTCAAAGGTTTAAAGCAGTTTGGTAAAGAATTGTCCGGAATCGGCCGCAACAAAATGTTGTTGATATCGGTAATTGGCGTGCTGATGATTCCCGTTATGTACTCATCGATGTTTCTAGGGGCGTTTTGGGACCCGTACGGAAATTTGGATAAGATGCCGGTAGCCGTCGTTAATGCGGATAAAGGGTACGAATTTAACGGCGAGATGATGCATATTGGCGATGATTTTGAGGCAGAGCTAAAGGAAAATGAAAAATTCGAATGGCATTTCGTAAGTAAAGAGGAAGCCGAGGCGGGAATGGAGGATCATAGCTACTATTTGGCCATTGAGATTCCTTCTGATTTCTCGGAGAAAACAACCACTTTAACCTCAGATAAGCCAACACCGGCTAAGCTTACGTATTTAGCTAATGAGAGCTATAACTTTTTAGCTTCTCAGATTGGCAGCAAAGCAGTCGACACCATGAAAATGGAGCTTAACAAAGAAGTGACGTCGGCTTATACGCGCACTGTGTTTGAGCAAATGGAGGAGCTCGTGGATGGCATAAGCAAAGCGAGCGATGGTGCAGGTGAAATTGCTGATGGGACGACGAAGGCGAAGGACGGAGCCGTACTCATCGAGAAAAACTTAGCGAAGCTGGTCAGCGGATCGCTTACGCTCAAAGAGGGAGTCGCTAAGCTGAACGATGGCGGCAAGGCGCTTGGCAAAGGCAGTGCCGAGCTTAGCACGGGCACGAATAACTTGGCTAGCGGCCTGGCACAGCTGCTGGCAGCGCAGAAGGAGCTTGGCGCGGGAGCCGCATCGCTTGGTGAAGGCGCGGGCTCGCTTGGAGCCGGAGCGGTGAAGCTTAGCGACGGCTTGTCGCAATTAGCCGGAGCGAGCGGACAGCTGGCGGGAGGCGCGTCGGACGCGCAGCAGGCTTCGGGGCAGCTAGCGGGCGGTCTTAAGGAATCAGCTGCGGGCGAGGAGCAGCTGAAGGCAGGAGCGTCGCAGCTGGCGAATGGGCTGGCGCAGCTGGGTCAGGCGAATCCAGAGCTGGCGGATAGCGAAAGCTTTGCGTCTTTGCTCAAAGCGAGCCGAGAGCTTGCGGCGGGTCTGGAGAAGTCTTCAGAAGGACAGAAGCAGCTAAGAGACGGGGCGTCTAAGCTTAATGAAGGCCTAGTCAAAGTATCTGATGGACTTGGAACCTTCGATAAGAAGGTCGAGGAAGCAGCGGCCGGCGGTAAACAGCTTGGTGCAGGCGCAGAGCAGGTAGTCGCTGGTGCGAAGAAATTTTCAACCGGCATGAATCAGTTCGGCTCGAAGCTTGCTGAAGCAAGTGCCGGCGGAACAAAGCTTGCAACAGGTGCCAAACAGCTGAACAGCGGGGCAGCAACGCTTACGTCTGGACTTTCACAGTTGTCCTCAAGCATTACGCCATTCGTTAATGGTTCGGTAGAGTTGGAGGATGGTGCGCAGCAAGTAGCATCAGGTTTGTTGAAATTGGAGGATGGCACTCAGGAGCTGTCAGGCAAGCTGAATGAAGCGTCGGATAAGACGTCTGATCTAAAGCTGACCGATACGATGGTGGATATGTTCTCCGATCCAGTAAAGCTTGATGTAGAGAAAGTAACGAAGGTAGATAACTACGGTACGGGTCTTGCGCCGTATTTCCTATCGCTTGGATTATATGTCGGGGCTATGCTATTAACGATTGTATATTCGGTTCGTGAACCGGCTGTTCGTCCAGTTAACGGCTGGAGCTGGTTTTTGAGTAAAGCACTCACTTTAGCGCTAATCGGCACCATTCAGGCATTGATTGCGGATGCTGCTCTTATTTATGTGCTGAAGCTGGAAGTGCAAAGCATGGGCTTGTTCGTCATGTACTCCATACTAACCAGCATTACGTTTATGATGATTATTCAATTCCTAGTTGCTTCAATGGGCAATCCGGGACGATTTATCGCAGTTATTTTGCTTATCTTCCAATTAACGAGCTCTGCGGGCACATTCCCTATCGAGCTTGTACCTGGATGGTTGCAAAAAGTATCGCCGTTCCTGCCAATGACTTACTCGGTCAAAGGCTTTAGAGATATTATCTCAAGCGGAGATTTCAGCTCGATGGCTGGATATGTTGCAATTATGGCGGGCATTGCTATTCTGTTCGCTGTGCTTTCTTATCTGTACTTTACTTTGTCCCATCGGAAAACGAAGGACGATCAGTTGGAACCGGCAGTTCCGGCATCTGTTTAATTTAAAAAAGGGCTAGTCTCGGATAATCCGTGACACAGCCCTATATGCAAAGACGCTCTCAAACACGATGAAAAGTGGATGAGAGTGTCTTTTTTTTGTATACAAATGTAGCGCAAGGAAGTGAGGTGAGCCGGACTAACTCCGCACAGTCATATACAAAAACGGCTGACCATCTTGGAAGCGATCAATTAAGATGATCTCTTCTCATTCGGTCAGCCGCTAATTATCTGCTATTCGTGAATTTCAGTGAGCAATTGACCAAGCGTCTCGAGCGCTTGGTCTTCCTGTTCGCCGTCAATTTCCAAAGTCACTTCTTCATTCATCGCAATACCAAGTGTCAGCATGCTAAGCGAACTTTTGCCGTTTACTTTTTTCCCTTTGGCAATGACGCTGATTTTACAAGGAAAGGTGTTTGCTGTTTGGACGAAGGTTTTAGTAGGGCGTACATGAAAGCCCGTCGGATTGATGATAGTGTAAGTTTTGCTAATCATGATGAATCACTCCGTTTCTTGTGCGTTCTACGAATTGTGTAATTTCCTGAGTGCTCCGCATAGTCAGTGCTTGATTGGCATGAACCGACCATTCGGACTGGTCAAGCTGTCCGATCAGCTCTCTTGCTTGCAGAATCGAACCTGCGCTCATGCTGAATTCATGCAGGCCAAGGCCAAGAAGCAAGGGGATTGCCGTCTGATCGCCTGCCATCTCGCCGCACATGCCCACCCATTTGCCTTCCTTCTCTGCCGCTTGAATAACGAAGCTGATGAGGCGAAGCAAGGATGGATGCCATGGCTGGTACAGGTACGATACCGTTTCGTTCATACGGTCTGCCGCCATTGTATATTGAATCAAATCATTAGTGCCGATGCTGAAGAAATCAACTTCAGGAGCGAAAAGATCGGCAGCGACTGCCGCGGCTGGAATTTCGACCATCATGCCAATTTCGATATGCTCGGCAAGCTGTACGCCTTCGGCGATGAGCTTCTGCTTTTCTTCCTCAAGCAGCTTCTTTGCCTCGAGGAGCTCTTCTAATACGGCAATCATCGGGAACATGATTTTCAAATTGCCGTAGCGGCTGGCGCGGAGAAGTGCCCGCAGCTGTGTACGGAACAAGTCCTGTCTATCGAGACATAGGCGCAGCGCGCGCTGTCCGAGGAAAGGATTGCTTTCTTTCGGCAGCTCCATGTAGGGGAGCTCCTTGTCTCCGCCTATATCAAGCGTCCTAATGACGACTGGCTTAGGGTTCATTTTCTCAAGCGCATATTTGTAGCTGGTGAACTGCTCCTCCTCCGTTGGGAGGGAGCTGCGCCCCATATATAGAAATTCGGTACGAAAAAGTCCAATTCCTTCGGCGCCATTGTCGATTGCCCGCTGAATATCTTCCAAGCTGCCGATGTTGGCTGCCAGCTCAACTTGCTTGCCATCCTTGGACAAAGTGAGCTTATCCTTCAGCTTGCTTAATTCCGCTCTGCGCAGATCATCCTTTTGTTTCTTTTCTTGATAGGCTGCCAGTTCTTCTTCCGTAGGCTCAATTAGGACAATGCCTTCAGCCGCATCAACGATAATAACAGCTTGCTCTTTCATATCTTGAACCGCTTGACCGATCCCTACGATTGCTGGTATTTCCAATGACCGCGCCATAATGGCAGAATGCGAGGTGCGGCTGCCTATCTCTGTGACAAAACCGCGTACGTAGTTCAAATTAAGCTGAGCAGTATCTGAAGGCGTCAGATCGCGCGCGACGATAATACACTCCTCCGACAGATTGGCTAGGTCGGTATGTGGGACGCCTCGCAAATGACTCATGATACGTCCGGATACGTCCTCAATATCAACGGCGCGCCCTCTTAGCAGTTCATCGGTCATCGATTGCAGCAGGTCGATAAAATAATTGGAAATCTCATGGAGCGCAAATTGAGCATCTATGGATTCTTCGGCTATTTTCTGCTCAATCGCTTCAATGAAATCAGGATCTTCCAAAATCATCAGATGACCTTCAAATATTTCGGCTTTGTCTGCTCCGAGGCGCTCCTCTGTTTTTGTGCGAATCGCTTCAACCTCTTCACGGGTGCTTGCAACAGCACGGCGGAACGTTTCTATTTCCTGCGCACTGTCTTGCACAGATTGCTCAGTCGGTATGAAACGCTCGGAAGCGAGATGGAAGACCGGGGCAATGGCGATACCCGGTGATGCTGCTATCCCTTTAAGTGTTAATGTCATTAACTTCAGACTCCTTTCGCCGCAGATTGAAGTGATTGCTCCAGCTTGCGGTATTGCTCTGCCGCTTGTATATGAAGCGGATGCTGCTCATCTAAACCTGTATATTTTGTTATCGTAGAATGAAGGCCTAGTTCCTTAATGGAAGCTTGCAGCTCGGCAGCCTCGGGATCATCTACAGCATTAAAATGTAAAGCCGCTGCCATGGCCGTGGTCAAATGAATGGCAGGCATGCCATATTTATAAGCTAATGAGGCCGGTCTAACTAGACGGTCATTCGGAGAAATCTTGCGAATAGGCGAGCGGCCGATTCGAACAACCTCGTCTACCAAGTAAGGATTAACGAAGCGCTCCAAAATTTGCTCAACATAAAGCGCATGCTCTTTCTCATCGAATTGATACGTTTGGATAAGCGCAGCTCCTGATTCCTGCAATGCGCCTCGTACCTCTGCCAATATCTCTTTGTTGTTCATCGCTTCTTGAATCGTCTCGCAGCCTTTAAGGAAACCGTGATACGCTGCAACGCAATGCCCTGTATTAACAGTGAACAGCTTGCGCTCGATATACGGCTCCAGTTGATCGACGTAGTGTACTCCGTCAATTTCCTTAAGCGAATTAAGCAATGGGGAGCGCTCTACAGTCCACTCATAGAAAGGCTCGACCATAACTTCAAGTGGGTCTTCATTTTGCTGCAGTGGAACGATACGGTCAACGGCGGCGTCAGGGAAAACGATATGCTGATCGGCCTTCGCCTGTACATCCGCAGATAGATGGCCATAAACGAATTGCTTCAAAATCGTGCTGCCGCCAAGGGCATTCTCGCACGCAATAACCGGAAGAGCGGCTTTGCCGCTCTCGATTCTAAGCTCAATTCCTTTAGCGACCGCAGCGGCAATGTGCTTCAGTACCGATACGCCAACAGCGGTTGTGACGATATCCGCTTCCGCGATAGTCTTAGCGACTAAATCTATATTTTTGCCGTCAATAGCAGTTATATGGTCAACAAGATACGTGTCGCCCTGCTCGTTTGCAATCTTAACCGCATATTGCCCTTTTTCTTGCAGCTGCGAGACAAGCGTATCATTAACATCAACAAAACATACCTCGTAGCCCGCGTTATGCAGCAGCAAACCGATAAAACCTCTGCCTATGTTGCCTGCGCCGAAGTGAACGGCCTTCATGATTCCATCCCCGATTCAAAGATAGAAATCAATTCTTGCTCCGACGAAGCGTTCAAAATGCGCTGCATATCTTCTTCCTCAGACACGAGCACAGCAACATTGGTCAAAATATCAAGGTGATCGTCGCCGACAGCCGCTAGGCCGATAATTAATTGAGCAGGCTCTTCGCCGCCGAAGTCTACGCCTGCCGGTACGGTAATAATGGCCATGCCTGTAGATTGAATAAGTGCTTTCGATTCGTTCGTGCCATGAGGCATGGCAAGCCCTCCGCCAATATAGGTGGATAGAGACTCCTCGCGCTCAATCATTTTGTCGATATACGACTGCGGAGCATGCCCTGCGTCAACAAGCATTTGTCCAACCATGCGGATCGCTTCGTATTTGTCCTTGAGGTTAACGTTTAATTTTACTTTCTCTGTAGATAGAATGGTCATGATTATTCTCTCCAATCCAATTTGGTTTTTATATATTGTTCCAGCTTCTTTGAAATAAACAGCTTAATGCTTGCCGCATCATCATGCGCTAATAAAGTAAGTAGATCCGGCAGCAGCAGCATTGCGCTAATTTCACTTAGCAGCTCAAGGCTATAGGAATCAAGCTTGAGAGGGCCGAGCATCATCAACAGGTGCTTGGCCTGCGCATCTTCATCCTCGCCTAGCTGCAAAGATCGATCATATCGATATAAAGCAAGCAGAGGCTCTTTAATCCATTCGCTGCGTGTATGAAGCAGAGCAAGCTCGGTATCTGGTATGACCAGACTTCCTTGCAGCTCTCTTGCGAGCAGCTGATCGGCTATTTTTTCGCGATTTGCATCGATATATGGCTTTCCAATTAAGGAAAGCATGCTCGGCAGCTGGTGATCCAATCGATCTTGATCTGGCAACAGCGTTAAATCATGCACATGGAAGCCGTCAAGCAGCTGAAGAACGATGCCGGAATACAGCTGAAGCTGCAGCAAACGATCCAGAGGAGACTGGCCTGCCGTGTCTTCATTTGCTGATAGGGAGGGAGCGGCCTTCTTCAAGGTTGTGCCCTCTATATAGCTGCGAAGCTTATTGGTTTCTTCCGGTGTGAGCAGGGGACTCAGCTTAATATAGCGATCCGGCTCTAGCGGCAAATCAACAGTTGAAATGATCAAATCATAGCGGCTAGGCGGAAGCCTTGTCGCTTCATACCATGAATAATGACCGATCAGGTCGATTTGCGGCAGTACGTTAGCAATTTTGACAGCTAAAAGCTTGGAGGAACCGATGCCGCTCGTACAAACGAGAACAGCTCTTATTTTTCTTGGAAAAGGCTTTAACCGCTCAAGGGAAGCTCCGAAATGCATAACGATATAACCGATCTCCTCGTCAGGCACTTGTAGAAGCGGATAAACCTGTTGTACAGCGCTTTGAACAATGGAAAACAATATAGCGTAATCTTTTTTGATCGGCACTAACATCGGATTGCGGATGGCGATGCCGTCCTTAATGCGCTGAAAGGCTGGTTTTATATGCTGAATAAGTCCTTCTTCTAGCGATCGATCCTCCATGAGCGACATGTTAAGCTGATCCTCGACATAACGGATGAGCAGCCTGACACCTTCAATGGCCTTCATATCTTCATGATGAATTAACAGACCGTTATCTAGAAAAGCTTCGCTATTCAGCAGTTGTGAAAGATACGTTTTTTCTTCTATTGGGAGCTGTAGATTGAGCGCATCGAGCAAGCTTCGCAGCAATGGAATGATTTCATCAGAATGACGATATTCGCTTGCTGTGACATAGCAGTTGTTCTCTATTCGGGTTAACGCAACCGACAGCTTAATAAGCAATCTTGTATAGTTAGATTCGGACAACGTGTGTGGCCATTCGTCATTTAGTTCCCATAGCGCATGCTCGAGCCGCTTAAAGTTTTCTTTGCCGATCATGTCGAGCAGCTGTGCTGTGATCGGGTTTGAGACTGTAAGGTTCTTGAATTGACCGAATAGATCGGAATCGTCGAGATGATTTATGGCAAGCAAGCTAATCGAATGACGCTTATCTTCTTCAGATCCAATAATTTCAACGCCATATCCTCTTCTGCGAACAAGGGTCATCCCCTGTTTGATGATCAGTTCCTCCAGCTCATCTAGATCATGGCTGATGGTCGGCATCGTAACGCGCAGCTCATGGGCGAGTGCAAACAGCTTTATCGGCTCGTCATGCTCAAGCAGTCTGCAGAGAATAACGATTTTTCGTTCTTCAGCCGAATATTCAAAGTAATCAGAAGGCTCAAACGATTGTTTGAATCGCTCAAGAGTATCCGAGTCTGCTTCTACTTGAATACCAAGCCCTGCTATTTTGTGAAGTACAATGCCGTTTGCGGCAAGTAACGATTCGATATCGACAAGCTCGCGATGGATCGTCCTTGTGCTCGTACCGACAATGGACGCGATATCGGCTGCAGTAATTTCTTGCTTTTGACTCAGCAGCAGTTCGATAATTCGACGTTGCCTAGTTGAGGCTTTGATAGGCTATCCTCCTTAGCAGAAGAATGGACTTAACGCCGACAGTAAACTGTCAGCGTTAAGTATGAAGTCATGAACTTAGTCTTTGTACGAGCAAGTCATACTCTGGACTTTTAAGGAAATTATCAATGGAAATATGCTCTGCGTTAGGCGCCTTTAGGCGTGCGCGGTCAGTCAATGTTTTATGGGTGATCACGATGTCGGCATCGCCTGGAATATCGTTTATCGCCGTGTTGATAACAGTAATCGGCAGCTCAGCTGCATTTATTTTTTTGCGTAAAATGGAAGCGCCCATCGCGCTTGAGCCCATGCCCGCATCGCAGGAAAACACAATTTTGTTCACTTGCTCTTTCGTTAGCTGTACTTGCTCTGTGGAAGGTGAAGCAGCATTGCCTTTGGATTCAGCTTTCATTTGCTGAACTTTTTGCGCGGCTAGCTCAAGCTCGTTGTCGTTATCTCCTGCCTGCTTGCTTGTTTTAAGAAGAACAGCAGAGACGAGGAATGAAACGATTGTTGCGACGACTACGCCGCTTAGCATTGCTAGTAGTCCGCCTTTTGGCGTCATGGTGATATAGGCGATAATACTGCCCGGTGATGGCGCGGCGACAAGACCAGCTCCGAAGATGGAGAAGGTGAATGTACCAGCAACACCCCCAGCGATAGCTGCGATAATCAAACGCGGATTCATTAGAATATACGGGAAGTAAATCTCGTGTATACCGCCGAAGAAATGAATGACAACAGCGCCTGGCGCCGATTGCTTAACCATTCCTTTTCCGAATACCCAATAAGCAAGCAGAATGCCAAGACCAGGTCCTGGGTTGGATTCCAGCATGTAAATGATGGATTTACCGGCTTGTGATGCTTGATCCAGCGCGAGCGGGCCTAATATGCCGTGGTTAATCGCGTTGTTGAGGAACAGTACTTTAGCTGGCTCGATCAAAATGTTCGCAAGCGGCAGGAAACCAGTGTTGATCAACCACTCTACGCCTGAAGCAAGTACTTTGCTTAATGCGGCTACGACCGGTCCAATGCCTTTAAAGGCAATCAGTGCAAGACCGCCGCCAATAATGCCGGACGAGAAATTGTTGATGAGCATTTCAAAGCCCGAAGGAATCTTTCCTTCAATAGATTGATCGAATTTCTTCAGCACCCATGCGGCTAGCGGGCCAACGATCATGGCTCCGAGGAACATTGGAATGTCCGCCCCTGCAATAACGCCGAGTGTGACGATTGCGCCGACTACGCCTCCGCGTACGCCGTGAATCATTTGACCACCGGTATAGCCGATGAGTATAGGGAGCAAGTAGGTAATCATCGGTCCAACAAGAGTTGCTAGGCTTTCGTTCGGAAACCAGCCTGTTGGAATAAATAGTGCCGTAATGAGTCCCCATGCAATAAAAGCGCCAATATTCGGCATGACCATGCCGCTTAGAAAACGACCAAATCGTTGTACGGAAACTTTAACTCCGCCGGATACCGGTTGCTCGGATGTCAGTTTACTCATGCTTAAACCTCCAATTTATAATAATGTTCACTAACTGAACCTGAATTAATCGTAATGTATAGCGCTTTCATATTCAATGAATTGAAAAACAGGTTGCGTCATGAGCATTGTTGACATCATTTTTCCTTTTAGTATTGCTGATTTTCGGGGATGCTGTATAATCACTATTGTTTCTTCTAAAACTGCAAAGGGGAATGCGATATGCAAGACCAAACGATTATTCGTTTTGAACATGTGACAAAACAATATGCTCATAATGCTGCTGCTGTCCTCAAAGACGTCAGCTTTACAATAGAGCGAGGCAAATTTTATACGCTGCTTGGTCCGTCCGGCTGCGGCAAGACGACGGTGCTCCGGCTTATAGCTGGCTTCACTGAACCCTCAGAGGGTCAAATCTATTTCCATAATAAAGTGATAAACCGGGTTCCTGCGAATGAACGACAAGTAAATACGGTTTTTCAGGATTATGCTCTTTTTCCTCATCTCAATGTGTTCGAGAATGTTGCCTTTGGCCTGCGAATCAAGAAGATGAAAAACGCGGATGTGACGAATAAAGTGAAGGATGCGCTTCGTTTCGTCAACTTGGACGGTTACGAATCACGGGAGATTTCGGAGATGTCTGGCGGTCAGCGGCAGCGTGTTGCCATCGCGCGGGCGATCGTGAACGAGCCGGAAATTATTTTGCTGGACGAGCCGTTATCCGCGCTTGACCTTAAGCTTCGTACGGAAATGCAGTACGAGCTGCGCGAGCTGCAGCGCCGACTTGGCATCACATTTATATTTGTAACGCATGACCAAGAGGAAGCGCTGGCGATGTCTGACGAAATTTTTGTTATTAATGAAGGAAAAATTCAACAAAGCGGAACGCCAACAGATATTTACGATGAGCCGATCAATCGCTTTGTTGCGGATTTTATTGGTGAATCCAATATTGTACCAGGCCGAATGGCACGCGACTTCGAGGTGGAGTTCGCTGGTCGTTCATTTGAATGCGTCGATCAAGGGCTCACGCCAAATGAGGCTGTTGATATTGTAATCAGGCCAGAGGATTTGGAAATAACTTCTTCAGAGAATGGTAAGCTGCAAGTGCGTGTAGATTCGCAATTGTTCCGGGGCGTACATTACGAGATTTGCTGTTACGATGAATCAGGAAATGAGTGGCTTGTCCATTCCACTCGCAAAGCTACAGTAGGGGAGCAGATCGGATTAACCTTTGACCCAGAAGCCATCCATGTTATGAGACTGGGTGAAACGGAAGAAGAATTCGATAAGCGTCTTGAAGCATACAGCGAGGCCGCAGATGTCGAATAAATCACGTAGTTTTTATCTCATACCGTATATGGCTTGGATTGTGTTATTTGTTATAGCGCCGATCGTGTTAATTGCCTATTACTCCTTCTTTGATGTAGAGGGCAACTTCACGCTGGACAATTATGTGAAGTTCTTTACGCCGGTTTATATGAAAATGACGCTTAGCTCCTTCTGGTACGCGTTTCTGATAACCGCAATATCATTGCTTGTCGCGTATCCGGCAGCTTACTTATTGACAAAAACTAAGCATAAACAGCTCTGGCTGCTGCTTATTATACTTCCTAGCTGGATCAATTTGCTGCTAAAGGCTTATGCGTTTATTGGCTTGTTCGGTACATACGGCTTTGCAAACTCCGTGCTGGAAGCGATCGGCATTCCGAAACAGCAAATTTTGTTTACGGACTTTAGCTTTATCTTTGTATCCGTATATATCTTTATTCCTTTTATGATTTTGCCGATCTTCAATGCATTGGAGGAAATGAATCCGACGCTCGTGTATGCGGCGCGTGATCTTGGCGCATCGGCGTGGACAACGTTCCGGCGTGTTATTTTTCCGCTAACGATCAGTGGTGTGAAGTCCGGCTGTATGGCTGTATTTATACCTGCATTATCTCTGTTCATGATTACGAGGCTTATTGCCGGCAATCGGGTTATTACGCTAGGTACGGCAATCGAGCAGCATTTTCTCGTGACGCAGGACTGGGGTATGGGTTCGACGATTGCTGTGTTCTTGATTCTAGCGATGGCGGCGATGATGCTGTTAACTGGCAATCGAAAGCGAGGTGCGGCAGATGCGCGGAAAAAATAAATGGTCGAACATCTATCTCGTACTCGTGTTTGCAGTACTCTATGCGCCTATTTTCTATTTAATGTTTTATTCGTTCAATAGCGGCGGCTCGATGCGTAATTTCGAGAGCTTCACGCTTGATTATTACAAAGAGGTTTTCGCGGATACGCGTTTACTCATCATTGTCCTGAACACGTTCGTTATTGCGCTGCTGTCCGCTGCAATTTCGACGATTCTTGGTGTTATTGGTGCGATAGCTATTCATCATATTCGCAGCAATCGACCGAAACAATCGCTTTTGACGCTCAATAATGTATTGATCGTAAGTCCCGATGTTATTATCGGTGCGTCCTTTCTGATCCTATTTACGATGATTGGCATCAAGCTGGGCTTTGTGTCCGTCTTGCTGTCGCATATTGCGTTCAGTGTTCCGATTGTCGTTATTATGGTGCTGCCGAAGCTGCAGGAAATGAGTTCAACGTTGATTGATGCGGCGCATGATCTTGGTGCCAGCTCGTGGCAGGTGCTGACGCGCGTCGTGCTTCCATTCATCAGACCGGGCATATTCGCAGGGTTCTTCATGGCGCTGACGTATTCGCTAGATGACTTTGCAGTAACGTTTTTTGTAACCGGCAACGGCTTCTCGACGCTCTCTGTTGAGATCTATTCACGGGCGCGCCAAGGTGTGTCGTTATCGATTAATGCGTTGTCGACACTTATTTTCTTATTTACGATCATTCTGGTCGTTGGTTATTACTTCATTAATCAACGAAATATGAAGCCGTCAAGCAAGGAGGGGCATTAATGACACAGCTTGTACGTATGTTCGTAATCGTGTTTGTTGTTTCATTTGGCCTCATCTATCTGACTTCGTACTTGAATGATAGTGAAGGCTACAGCGGAAGCAATACACTGACGATTTACAACTGGGGTGATTATGTTGATCCCGAGCTGCTTGACCGCTTTGAAGATGAGACAGGCATTAAGGTCATTTACCAAACCTTCGATTCGAATGAAGCGATGATGACCAAAATTGGACAAGGCGGTACGACGTTTGATGTGAGCATTCCTTCTGAGTATGCGATTAGCAAGATGAAAGAGGATGGTTTGCTCTTAAAGCTCGATCACTCGAAACTCCCGAATTTAAAATATATCGATCCGCGTTTCATGAATTTATCATTTGATCCGGACAATGCTTATTCCATTCCTTATTTTTGGGGGACTGTCGGAATTGTGTTCAATCCAGAGCTAGTCGGGGACCTGACCTTCTCCAGTTGGAATGACCTATGGGATAAAAGCTTGCGCAACCAGATCCTGCTGCTGGACGGTGCTCGCGAGGTTATGGGCATGGGGCTTAACTCTTTGGGTTATTCGCTAAATGATACGGAAGAGGCTCATTTGCAGGAGGCGAAAGCGAAGCTGCTCCAGATGACGCCTAACGTGAAGGCGATTGTCGGTGACGAAATCAAGATGCTGCTTGCAAACGAAGAAGCGGCAGTCGGTCTTGTTTGGTCGGGTGATGCATCGGAAATTATGGATGAGAACGATAAGCTTGATTATATCGTGCCGGAGGAAGGTTCAAATCTTTGGTTCGATAATATGGTTATTCCGAAGACGGCCAAAAATATCGAAGGCGCGCATCAGTTTATCAACTTCATGCTCGACCCTGAAGTGGCTGCTCAGAACGCAGAATATGTTGGTTACTCGACTCCGAATGAGGCGGCGCTGGCGCTGCTGCCTGAGGAGATTGCGAGCGATGAGCGTTTTTACCCAGATGAAGAGCTGACCGAAAGGCTTGAGGTTTACGACAATCTCGGCAAAAGAATGCTGGCCCACTATAACGAGTTGTTCCTTGAGTTTAAAATGCATAAGAAATAAACAAAAGAGATAGCATTTTTCTAATGATTCCCATGCTATGCTGGATGAGATATTTCCAGATGAGGCGGCAAATGTGAATAGATGGGGCGGAGAGCATGAATAGCAGATGGATGAATTACGGCGGTCTTATACTAATCGCTGTTGTGTGGGGAGCGAACTTCGGCATATCGCGGTTAGCTATGGAGTCGTTTGATCCCATCGTTTTCTCGTTTATGAGATTTGGATTGGCTATTCCGTTTTTCTTTCTCATTCTTAAGCTAAGAGAGGGCAGCGTGGGCATTCCGTGGCGAATCGTGCCGAAGCTTGCTGTCATTGGGTTGGTTGGCATTACACTGCTCGAAATTACGGTGATGTACTCGATTAAATATACGACCTTAGCCAACGCGTCGCTGCTGAACGTAGCGCCGTGGCCGATCTTCGCTGCATTGTTTGCCCCTTTATTCATGCGCGAAACCATCACGAAGAGGCTCATTGTTGGCGGAGCGATATCTATCGTTGGAGTATGCTTCGTCATACTGGGCGGCGGTGAAAGCTTCAGTCTCTCATCTGACAATATGATCGGCAACTTGATGGCGCTTGGAGTCAGTATTGTCGGTCCGTTATTTAATCTAAGCTCCATGTCGCTTATGAAGCAATACTCTGCTCTGCGTGTAAGCACGTGGACGATAGCTTTTGGGTCGTTGTTTATGCTGCCGCTCACCTTTGGGGCTTGGGGGCAAACCAATTGGTCGGCTCTTCAGGCGGGGCATTATTTATCCATTGGCTATAATGTATTAATTTGCACCGTTGTCGCTTTTGTCGTTTGGAATGCATGTATGTTCAAGGTTGGCGCAACGCGTTCTAACTTTTTCCGTTATGCGGTTCCGGCGGCGGCTGTTGTAGCTGGGTATGTGATGTTCGATGAGAAGATCGCGCTGCTGCAAATGTGCGGCGCAGGCTGCATGGCCGCAGGACTGATATGGATCAGCATCGAGAGCAAACCGCGAAGCAAATCGTCCGTGAAGACAGTGGAGTCGAATGGTTAATTCTTGTGATTCATAATTGTGGTTCATAGTTTATGAGATCGAATTCTAATTGTATAAAAATGTATCATGTGAGGGTTTCGTACTAAGTTGGACTAACTTAGTACGAAACCCTTTTATTTTTTACATAAAAAGGATTATTAAAGAACAGCATGTGTTATGGTAACTCCCATCACGTGAAACCTAACATGACAATGGATAAAAATGTAGAATTTTTGCACTAAATAACGAAATTTTTCTTTTAAAATAGTGATGAAAAAGGTAAAATCAAAAAAGCGGCTAATCCATGGAATGGGAGTCGGACTCTACGAAGAAGGACTGAACTTAAAATGACAGTGAGTATAGTAGAAGAAACGTTAAATCCGTACCAAATCGCACAACAGCAAATCGATACTGCAGCGGCCCATCTACAATTGCCTAAGCATGTTACAGACATCTTGAAGCAGCCGAAGCGCGTGCTGTCGGTTAACTTCCCAGTTCGTATGGATGATGGCTCAATTCGAGTGTTCGAAGGTTACCGTTCCCAACATAATGACGCGATTGGACCGACTAAGGGCGGCATTCGCTTTCACCCTGATGTAACGCTTGATGAAGTAAAAGCACTTTCCATGTGGATGAGCTTTAAATGCGGCGTTGTTGGCCTTCCTTACGGCGGCGGCAAGGGCGGAGTTATTTGTGATCCGCATCTTCTAAGCAAAGGCGAGCTAGAGCGTGTTAGCCGTGCTTTCATGGAAGCTATCGCTGATTTTGTAGGTCCTGACAAAGATATTCCTGCACCGGACGTATACACGACTCCACAAATCATGGGTTGGATGATGGATACGTACAGCAGACTAAAAGGCGTTAACTCACCTGGCGTTATTACAGGTAAACCGCTTATTCTTGGCGGATCCCAAGGTCGTAATGAAGCAACAGCACAAGGCTGTGTGTACACAATCTTGGCAGCACTTCAAGATAAGAATATTCCTATTGAAACGGCTACTGCAGCGATTCAAGGTTACGGCAACGCTGGTCGCATTGCTGCTCGTTTGCTTAGCGAAGCAGGCATTAAAGTTGTAGCGGTTAGCGACTCCAGAGGCGGAATTTACGATCCGAATGGATTGGATATCGAACAGATCTCCATACTAAAGGATACGACTTCCATCCGTGAGTATGGCGAGAAGTACTATATTTCTAATGAAGATTTGCTTGAGCTTGATGTTGATGTTTTGGTGCCAGCTGCTCTAGAAAACGTAATTACAGCTAAAAATGCAGATCGCATTAAAGCAAAAATCGTTGCAGAAGCTGCAAACGGACCAACAACACCAGAAGCGGATCGCGTACTTTGGAGCCATGGCATCACAGTTATTCCAGACGTACTTGCAAATGCAGGCGGCGTTACGGTTTCGTACTTCGAGTGGGTACAAAACTTGGCTAACTACTACTGGAGCGAAGCAGAGGTTCTTGAGAAGCTTGAGACGAATATGATTCTTTCTTACGTAGCTGTTCGTGATCTTGCTAAGGAACATGACACTGACCTTCGTACAGCTGCTTATATGATTTCGATCAAACGGATCGCAGCGGCAATGGAAGCTAGAGGCTGGATCTAATATATTTATAAAACAAGAAGAGGTGGCGGCGTCATGACAGAACAGATTCGCATCGGTATTGTTGGTTACGGCAATCTTGGACGCGGCGTAGAGCTTGCAATTAGACAAAGTGCGGATATGAGATTGGATGCGATTTTTACTCGCAGAGACCCAGCATCTATTCCGTCTGAAACAAAAGCATATAAAATTGAAGACGCTGAGCGCTTTGTCGATGATATCGACGTTATGATTCTTTGCGGCGGCTCAGCAACAGATTTGCCAGAGCAGGTTCCTGCTTTTGCCCGCTTGTTCCATACGGTTGACAGCTTCGATACGCATGCGCGTATTCCTGAATTTTTTGATCAGGTAGATGCAGTTGCCAAAACGAGCAATAAAGTAAGTGTAATATCCACAGGCTGGGACCCAGGCTTGTTCTCATTGAATCGTTTGCTTGCTGAGGCAATATTGCCAGAAGGCAAGGAATATACATTCTGGGGCAAAGGTGTAAGCCAAGGCCATTCAGATGCGATTCGCCGCGTGAAAGGTGTAAAGAACGGCGTTCAATACACCATTCCTAGTGAAGAGGCAGTAGCGCGAGTTCGTAACGGTGAAAATCCAGAGCTTACAACGCGTGAGAAGCACGTCCGTGATTGCTACATCGTAGCAGAAGAGGGTGCTGATCAAGACGCGATTGCTGAGGAAATCCGTACGATGCCGAACTATTTCTCCGATTATAATACGACTGTTCATTTCATTGATGAAGCAACATTGAAAGCCGAGCATTCCACAATGCCTCATGGTGGTATGGTGCTTCGCAGTGGCAAAACAGGCGAGAACAGCACTCAAATTATCGAGTTCGGTTTGAAGCTTGACAGCAACCCTGAATTCACGGCTAGCGTGCTTGTTGCTTATGCTAGAGCGGCTTATAAATTTGCTCGTGAAGGACAGTCTGGAGCCAAAACCGTATTCGATATTCCATACGGCTACCTTTCACCAAAATCCGCAGCAGAACTGCGTAAAGAGCTTCTATAGTTCTGAAACTTTTCTGAACATTCCCCTCCATTTTACAATTTTTTACTTACACTTTTGGAAATAGTAGGATATAATGAAAAAGTGAGAGTAATTACTGTCGAATTATAGGGAGAAGTGCTGAAAGATCCATTTTCCTATGGTAGAATAGGTTCAAACCTACCTAACAGGTAAATTCTACTAGGAAGTGAACTCAGCATGATAGACATCCATACGCATATTTTACCTGGATTGGATGATGGTGCGGCAAGTTTCGATGATACTCTGAATATGGCCCGGGCAGCTGTATCAGAGGGAATTACAACGATCATCGCCACTCCGCACCATGCCAATGGAACCTATACCAATACAGCAATCGACGTAGCTAAGCACACTCTCTCTATTAACGAACAGTTAATAGCTGCGGGTGTGCCTATTGCTATACACACAGGTCAAGAAATCCGCGTTCATGATGATCTGCTCGATGCTTGGTATAGAAAAGAATTGCTTCCCTTAGCCGGCTCTAGTTATGTATTGATTGAGATGCCATCCTCCCGTATTCCGAAGGCGATGATTGAGCTCGTGCATGAGCTTAATGTATTGAAGTTGAAACCGATTATCGCTCACCCAGAAAGAAATGCAGAAGTTGTGAAGCACCCCGATCGATTAGCTGAGCTTATTGAAGCAGGCGCATTCGCACAGGTTACGACCCACTCACTGCTTGGGGGATTTGGTAAGCGCATTGAACAATCCGCATGGTCATTATTGAAGGCGGGCCATATTCATTTTGTATCTTCCGATGCTCATCATATTGAGCGCCGCGGTTTTCGTCTTGGCGAAGCCTACGCGTCCATTGAGAGGCGGATGGGAGAACAGTGGGTTACCTATTTGCAATCCAACGCTCAGTCTGTGTTAGACGACAAACCTATACATAACCAGCCTATTACTATAGCTTCTTCAGACGGGGTTTTGCGTCGTTTTATTTCCTATTTCTACAAAAAATAGTGCGCGCTAGAATGATTGGAAGTTGAAGAAAGCGCATACTAAAAATGTTCTTAATGGCGTTATTAGTCATTCATCTATTAGATGAGTGCAACTATTATCATATAATTAGGAGTGAAGAAAGTGACATTAAGAAAAAAATTAGCAGTTTCTACAATTGCGGCAAGCGTAGCCCTTACGGCTTTCGCTGGCATTCCGCTAAGTAGCAAAGGTTTGGCAGAGAAGCTTGGAGTAAATGGGGTTGTTTATGCATCTTCATTGGCTGATTCCGCTCTTGTAAGTGAAGCGAAGAAACTGGATAACGCACTCAAAGCGACAGACGGTTGGGTTAATGTAAAAGCACTGCAAGATGCACTTAACAACTTAACGATCCATCAAAAAGGCGATATCGTAAATCCGATCGTAAATAAAATTATTGTATCGGATGAAGAAGAAACAGAATTGGAACAACTATTTTTGGATGCAGTAGAGTGGTCTTACGGTCCAACGGTAGCAGGTCTTGAGGAATTGCATACAAAGTATGGTGCGCTGCTTCAAACCTTTGCTGATCGTGGAGAGGTGCCTGATCTTTCAATCGATGACATTGCACTGTATTTCTTCGATGTTCAGAAAGAATTGGTTAAGCAAGTAGGATCAAAGGATCTGGATGGTTTGCTCGCACTTTTGACTGATAAAGACAGTGTTAAGCAATTAATGCAAAGCGTACTGAACGAATTGTCGACTAAACAATATAAAGCACAGGTATTGCTTACAAACTTCGGTATTACTAAAGATGATGTAATTGGCGTATTGTCACGTGCAAGAGAGGCTGTAGACAAAGATGCTACATTCGTTGCTGCGGCAGGATCTTTGTTCAAAGCTTATCAATATTTGAACCCGACTACACCTCCAATCACTCCGGGTGGTCCAGGTGGCACAGTAACACCAACTACACCGCTTCCTGAATCAACTGACAAATTGCTAAACGATTTGAAAGCAGCGCTTGATAAAGCAACTGATGCTGAGAAAGCTGCTATTATTACTAAATTTGTTGCTGATGCAAAAGCAGAAATTGCTAAGCTTGCAGCAATCAGCGCAGCTTCAAGTGTTACTACAGTAAATGGACAAGCTGTTCTTCAATTGGATGAGAAGAGTGTATTGTCAGCAATTGCTGGTATTAACACGGTTGCTTCTAAGGTAAAAGAACTAGCACCAGCTTCTGCAATTGCAAAGACTGCTTTGCAAATCAATCTTGGTGAAGTGGCACAAAAGGATGTAGTTCTAAACCTTTCCGATGCAGTGGTTAAAGCTGCGGCAGCTGGAAATGTATCCGGTGCAACATTCACGATTGGCAAATTTGAAGTAACTGTACCTGTAGGCGGTTCATTCTCTTCTGCAATTGGTCTTACTATTAAGAAGAGCGATGTATCTGCTGACGTTGTAGGCACGCTGAAATCAGTATCTGAAGTTTATGACTTCAACCTAACGGTTGGCGGCACTGCAAAAACTTCATTCGATCAACCGATTGTAATCAGCATTCCGCTGGGCGATACAACTGGTCTTGATAAAGAGCTTCTTTCCGTAGCGAAAATCGTTGATGGAAAGCTGGTATTCCACGGTGGACGTGTATCGGGCAACTCTATTATCGAATCTCGTGATTCGTTCTCCTCTTATGTTGTTGTAGAAAACAAAGTTTCGTTCAAAGACATTGCTTCTGTAGAAGCATGGGCTGGCCGCGAAATTAGCGTTGTAGCTGCTAAGGGTGCAATCGAAGGTAAATCAGAAGGTCAATTTGCACCAAAGGACAAAGTAACTCGCGCTGAATTTGCAAAAATGCTTATCCGTGCTCTTGATCTTGAGAATGGCTCAGCTACAGAGGGTTTTGCTGATGTAGATTCAGCTGCTTGGTATGCACCATACGTGGCTGCTGCGGCACAACTCAAAATCATTAACGGCCGTTCAGATACTAAATTTGATCCAAATGCAACGATTACTCGTGCTGAGATGGCAACGATGATCGCTCGCGCATTGAAAGTATCGCAAGGCGCTTCTAACGTAGCTGATGTAAATGCTGCACTAAAAGACTTTGCGGACGCTGGAAAAATTAATGCGTCATTAAAAGATGGCGTTGCATTTGCGGCAACTCACAAAATCGTAGTTGGAAATGCAGGCAAGTTCTTGCCAAATAACAATGCGACTCGTGCAGAGGCAGCAGTAATTATTTACCGTGCACTAAACTTCGACAATTAAGTAAAAATATATACAAAATCTTCCTCTCATGTGGATGAGAGGAAGATTTTTTTCGGGAATATATAGGATATTGTAAGATTATAGATTATTATGTAGTAAGGTATAGTTCTTGAGGATTATATTCTCATTCTAAATAACTATATCCCATGGAGGAATATGCATGTCTAACGAACTAGACTTACGACAGTATATGGCAATCATAAAGAAGAGATTGGCGCTAATATTAGTATTTGTTTTCCTCTGTACAGCAGCTGCGGCCGTTATTAGCATGTTTTTTAAAGATCCGGTCTATGAGGCATCTACTAAAATAATCGTAAATCAAACGACGACACAAATGGCAACCGGTCAGCTTGATCTTAATCAAATCAACTCCAATATCAAAATGATCGATACGTACAAAGAGATTATTAAAACACCAGCTATATTGGATAAAGTGGCTGAGCAATATCCACAGCTTGGATTAACTGCAACTGAGCTCTCACGTAAAATCCAGGTTAGCTCTGTAAATAATACACAGGTCATGACATTAGTCGTGCAGGATGTGGATTATAAGCAAGCAGCACAGGTTGTGAATGCAGTGTCGAATGTTTTCCGCGAAGAAATCCAGCATATTTTTAAAGTGGAGAATGTATCGATTCTGAATGAAGCTGTAGTCGATGCGAAGCCAAGTCCGGTTTCACCGAACGTTCCTCTTAATGTCGCGATCGCGTTTATCGTATCTTTAATGATTGCTGTAGGTATTACATTCTTACTTGAGTATATGGATGACACGATTAAAACCGAAGCAGATGTGCTGCAGTTTTTGGGTCAGCCCACGCTTGCTATGATCTCAAGAATGAATACGGAGGATGCTAATTCTAGCCAAACCAGCAAAACAACTCAAACTTACAAGGCAGGTGAATTAGAGGGTGTCTCGATTGAAAAATAAGCGTCAGATCATTACGCTAACGAATCCTCGTTCTCCCATATCAGAATCCTATCGCGCTCTGAGGACGAACATAGAGTTCTCATCAATAGATGAGAAATTGCAGGTGCTAATGGTCTCTTCAGCAGGCCCTGGTGAGGGGAAGTCGACAACGATAACGAATCTGGCTGTCACTTTCGCGCAATCCGAGAAGAAAGTTGTTCTTATTGATGCCGATCTTCGTAAGCCTACTGCCCATCATACATTTTCTATCTCTAATCGTTATGGGTTGTCGTCCATTATTTCACAGCAGTGCTCGCTCGAGGAAGGAATACAAGTTACAGACATTCCTAATCTAGATGTGATTACATCAGGCGCCATACCGCCAAACCCGGCAGAGATGATGGGTTCAAAGCGGATGACGGCAACAATTGAGCAGCTTAGACAAATGTATGACATTGTGCTCATTGATACGCCACCGCTGCTTGCAGTAACGGATGCACAAATTGTAGCTACGAAAAGTGATGGCGTAATTCTTGTTGTTGATCAAGGGAAAGTAAAGCGGGATATTGCCAGCAAAGCTGTAAAAAACCTTGAGAGTGTAAATGCGCGAATTTTGGGAGTAGTGCTGAATAATGTGAAGCGTAAGGCAAATGAAGAGGCTTACTACTATTATTATGGTGTTCAAGAGAAATGAAAAAATACAAGTAGATGTCTTTTGGCGGAGGGATGAGTTAGTTGAGTAATAGAAATAGAATGCTGGTCATACTGGTGGTAGATATTTGTATTATATGGATAGCGATTGGGGTATCCTATCTCTTTCGTTTTAACGGAAACATCCCTCCCATCTACGTGAGACAAATGCTTGAATTCGCATGTTTAACCACCATTATTTGTGGCAGCAGCTTAGCTTTTTTTCGAATGTACAGACGAATGTGGCAATATGCCAGTATTGGTGAAATTATTGAGCTGGCCAAAGCCATAGTGATTGGACTTGTTTTATCGTACGGAGCAACTTATGCATTAAATGGGGAACGAGTCCCTATCTCCATTAGCTCTCGAACACTTGAACTCATGCTCCTATTAATGGGAGGCTCACGGTTCCTCTGGCGCTTAATCCGAGTAAATAGAACCAAAAAGACCGCTTTGACAAACAATGTACTTGTTGTTGGTGCTGGAGATTGTGGGGCGTTAATTGCAAAGGAAATCATGACAAGCAACAGCTTTTTAGGCAATCGTATAGTAGGGTTTATTGATGATGATCCACATAAACGCAATATGCAGGTAGTCGGTCTATCAGTTTTGGGAACTAGGGTGAACATTGAAGAGATAGTACATAAACATCACATCCATGACATTATTATCGCGATGCCTTCTGCAAAGCGAGTGCATATAACGGAAATTATTAATATTTGCAAGCTGACCGGAGCAAAGGTCAAGATTATCCCTTCTATTAATGATTTTATCAAAGGGCGTCTCGCGGTAAAGGCTTTACGCAATGTTGAAGTAGAAGATTTGTTAGGTAGAGAACCTGTTATGACAGATTTAGAGGGTATAGCCAATTATGTATCCGATAAAGTTGTTCTAGTAACAGGTGCTGGAGGATCGATTGGTTCAGAGCTATGCAGGCAGATTTCTTCATTTAGACCTAAAACCCTGCTTCTGCTTGGACACGGTGAGAACAGTATCTATACGATTGAAATGGAGCTGAAGACGAAGTTCCCTAATGTACATTTGGAAACGGTTATAGCGGACATTCAAGATCGAAGTCGTTTAGATGATGTATTCCGTAGGTTTAGGCCGCAAGTTGTATTTCATGCAGCAGCACATAAGCATGTGCCGCTTATGGAACGAAATCCATCGGAGGCAGTTAAGAACAATGTTTTCGGCACGAGAAACGTAGCTGATTGCGCGGATAAATATAAAGCGGAACGGTTCGTCATGATCTCCTCCGACAAAGCCGTTAATCCTTCCAGCATTATGGGAGCGACCAAGAGAATTGCAGAGATGTACATACAAAGTATTAATACAATAAGCGAGACCCAGTTCGTGGCAGTACGTTTCGGTAATGTACTAGGCAGCCGTGGAAGCGTTATTCCAAGGTTCAAGCAGCAAATTGCTGCAGGCGGTCCGGTTACTGTTACACATCCCGACATGGTCAGATATTTCATGACGATACCTGAAGCGGTTCAGCTCGTTATTCAGGCGGGATCATTTGCCAAAGGTGGAGAAATATTTGTTCTAGATATGGGAGAACCGGTTCGTATTCTTGATCTAGCGCAGGATCTCATTCGTTTATCAGGTTATGAACCGAATATTGATATCGAAATAAACTTTAGCGGTATGCGTGAAGGCGAGAAGCTGTTCGAGGAGCTGCTAACGGATGAAGAAGCAGTGTCATCCACACAACATGAGCGAATTTACATAGGCAAGCCAACACAAATCAATAGAGTAGAACTCGAGCTTCAATTCAAACGAATTGAGAAAGCTATTGGAGATAATCAAACGACAATTAAAGATGTTATCGAGCATCTTGTTCCTTTTTATTCACATGTATCTTAGCAGACAAACTAACATAACGGAGGAGATTGAACATGCGTAAGAAAAAGTGGAAGAAGATATTAATTTGGGTCGCATCAGTCATTGTCATACTAGGAGTAGGGGGCTTATTTGCAGCTAATTATGCTGTGGATAAGCTTATTTCTACGTTGGCTGCTGACCTTGAGGGTGATTTGTTGAATGAAGTGACAACTCCGGAGACGAAGACAGATGAGCAGGGGACGGATACAACGGGGAAGGATGATCCTTCTTCAACAGTTGATGATGATGAAATGACAGATAGTTCAAATGGAACTAAAGATAAGCCAACGACAGATAATACAAAGAATAATGGATCCAATGATTCAAACGTATCTAAAGAAGAAGATAAGCCTAAAGACGGTTATAGCGGTGAGGTTTCTATAGACAAAGCTAAAGATCTTCAGGAAAAAATAACGGTATCTGAAAAAGCGAAGGTATCATCCGTATTACTAAAAGAGCTTAGTATGTCTGATATTAAAGAGCTACAAGCTTTGGCGAGCGGTGGAATGAATCTAGAAGAAAAGAAAAAGGCACGGAGTATTATTCTCGATAAACTATCTGCTGAGCAATATGATGAGTTGATTCAGGTAGCTAAGAAGTATGGGATGAGTCAAGGCAAGTCTTATGATGAGGTTATAAAAGAAAAATAATTAAGAACTGATTTATAGACGCAGAATGATTATATAGGAGTGAAACTATTTGAAGGTTCGGAAAGCTATCATACCTGCAGCTGGTCTTGGTACAAGGTTTTTACCTGCGACTAAGGCTATGCCCAAAGAGATGTTGCCGATTGTGGATAAGCCTACTATTCAATATATTGTAGAAGAAGCGATAGAGTCTGGAATAGAAGACATAATCATTGTGACCGGTAAGGGAAAACGAGCGATTGAGGACCATTTTGATAACTCATTCGAATTAGAGCAGAATTTATTCGAAAAAGGGAAGTTTGAACTACTAAACGAAGTGCAGAAGTCATCAAAGATGGTGGATATACATTATATTCGTCAGAAAGAAGCGAGAGGATTAGGACATGCAATTTGGTGTGCTCGAAAATTTATAGGGAATGAACCATTCGCTGTGTTACTGGGCGATGATATAGTACAGGCAGTAAAGCCTTGTCTAAAACAGATGATCGAGCAATATGATCGTTATAAATCATCGATTATTGGAGTACAAAGTGTTTCTGAAGACGAGGTTTCTAGATATGGTATTGTTGATGGTAAGGAAATTAATAATCGTCTTTATAGCGTTAAAAGTCTAGTAGAGAAGCCTAACAAGGAAGAAGCTCCATCTAATATAGCAATAATGGGTCGTTATATTCTTAGTCCAAAGATATTTGAGATATTGGATGTACAAAAGCCAGGAGCTGGTGGTGAAATTCAGTTAACGGATGCCATCGCTGAATTAAATCGAATAGAAGCGGTTTATGCATATGACTTTGAAGGTGTCAGGTATGATGTTGGCGAAAAACTGGGCTTTATTAAAACTACATTGGAGTTTGCACTACAGCGACAAGATCTAAAAGAGCAGTTAATGGGATATCTAAGAGATCTCACCAGACATGAATTAATAATTGAGAAATAATTTTTGAGATGGTATTAGATTCACTTCTTCTATACATCTGTATTATTAATTTTTATAATTTATAAATTAAATAGATGTTTTTAAAAACAATGGTATGAACTAAATAATTATTCAGGAGAGTAAAACAATCGGATGATAAGTAAATCAAATTATTTAAAATTAAAAAGAATATTAGATGTAATAATATCACTTATTGGATTGTTAGTTTTATCACCAATTCTTTTGATAACAGCAATTTTAATAAAAGTAGAATCGAAGGGTCCAGCTATATTTAAACAAGAAAGATTAGGGCTAAATGGAAAAGTGTTTGAAATATACAAGTTTCGTTCCATGTGTATTGGTGCAGAAAAAAGCGGCGTATACTCTTCAAAGGGGGATACAAGAGTAACGAAAATTGGAAGGTTTATTAGGGCAACTAGCATTGATGAACTTCCACAATTAATAAATATAATCATAGGTGATATGTCAATTATAGGTCCGAGACCGACACTTACATATCATCCTTGGTCACTTGAAAAATATACCGATGAACAATTCCGTAGGTTCAGTGTTCGCCCAGGTGTTACTGGATGGGCACAGATTAATGGTAGAAAAGAAGTGCAATGGGATAAAAGAATTGAGTACGATGTGGAGTATGTTATTAACATCTCGTTTGCATTGGATTTAAAAATATTTTATAAAACAATCTATAAGGTATTAAGTATGCAAGATAACGTAAATACAGAGGTCACAACTAAGTAAGAGATTAATAAAAAACTAGCCCGTTATTATTTCAAGTATTTTGAAAGGTAAGGCCAAATAAAAATGGAAATGAGTTGAATTAATTTTGGCTTTAAAGTTGATGTATATAACAAACAAAGAGAAGATTGCTAGAGTAGCCGAAGAAAGCGGTGTAGACTGGGTATTTATCGATTTAGAGATAAATGGAAAGGAGGATCGACAAGGGCATCTGGACACAGTAATTTCTCGTCATAAAATAGAGGATATAAAGAGAATTAAGAATATGCTAACTAAAGCTGAACTTTTAGTTAGGGTTAATCCAATTTTTGAGGGCTCAGAGGTTGAAATTAATAGAGTTATAAATGATGGAGCCGATATTGTTATGCTTCCGTTTTTTAAAACAAAGCAAGAAGTCATGAAGTTTATAAAGTTTGTGAATGGGAGGGCTAAGACTTGTTTGTTGTTCGAGACACCTGAAGCGGTTGAAAGAATCGATGAAATTTTAAACGTAAAGGGTATTGATTTAGCGCACATTGGACTTAATGATTTACATCTAGGATATGGGATGAAGTTCATGTTTGAACTTGTAACGGATGGTACAGTGGATATGCTTTGTAAAAAGTTTAAAACAAAAGGTATTCAATATGGCTTTGGTGGAATTGCCCGACTTGGTCAAGGTTTGCTTCCAGGAGAATATGTAATTGCAGAACATTATAGAGTAGGGTCTAGTATGGCTATACTTTCTAGAAGTTTCTGCTATACCGATGGTAGTGAAAGTGTTGATGAAATTAGAAAGGTATTTGAAGAAGGCATTAATGAAATTAGGCAATTTGAAAATAAACTAATGTATGAGTCAAATACCTTTTTTGTAAATAATAATATCAAAGTTAAAGAAATAGTGCTTAACATGGGAAACAATATAGTGGCAGTATAACAAGAGATATAAAGCAGGGGGCTTAGAATGTTCGTTTTTATTACAGTTCTTAAAGCGATGGCTGCAATTATGATAACAAATTCACATTATACAGGGGTATATCCAACAGATTTAATTGCGAATGGAGGCTTGCTTGGAGATGTGATTTTCTTTGCGGTTTCCGGTTATTGCTTGGTAAATATTAAGCAGACATTCCTAAGATGGTATAGTAAACGTATTATTAGGATTTTTCCAATTGTTTGGATAATTACAACACTTTATATTGCATTAGGCTTCTATAGTTTAGACAATTGGTCTCTAGCTGATTATTACTTATACCCAACATATTATCATTTTGTTGCCTCAATCATCGTGTTATATGTAGCTTTTTATATAGTAATGAAAATAAGAATATTGGAAGAAAATATACCAAAAATAATGTTAGCGTTGTTTATTATTGAAATTTTATTATTTATATTTATTTATGATAAAACTTCATATCATATTGATAATGTGCGAGAGCCATTTATACGTTTCTTGTTTTTTCAGTCTATGCTTTTAGGGGCATATTTCCGGAAAAATATTCAAATATATGTAAATAAAAATAACTTGTTAAATTGGCTAGCATTAGTAGTGATATGTATTCTGTATTTTTCATCGAAACTCGTTTTTGTGAAAATTAGTAGTTTAAGTTCATATCAAATATTAAACCAAATTGTGTTAGTGGTTTTACTATATTACGTATTAAGATGTTTTGCTGGTATCGAAGATAAATTAAATTCCCTTCCTCCTAAGTTTAATACTATTATAAGTTTTTTAGCCAAAATTACACTTGAGATTTACGTAGTCCAATATGTGATAATACCGAAACTAACATTTCTGCCGTTTCCACTTAATTGGGTATTAATAACATTCACTATTCTTTTAGTAGCTTTTATTTTACATGTTATTTCGAGAAAGATAATAGAAATAATAGAAAAAATTATAAGTAAATACTTTCCAGAGAAAATAACAAGGAGTAGCCAATGAATCTTTTGCTTACAGGGGCATATCAATATACAGATTCACAAATAAACCAATTAATATCTTTAGGGTGTAAGGTTGTATTAGTTCAGGATGAGAGATTATCAATTAATAAAAACGCTTTGAATATTGAACTTTCAGATATAAACATTATAGTCTGTAATGGTTTGTTCATGAACAACGACATAGCTCAATTCAATGGACTGAAATTCATACAACTAACAAGTGCTGGGCTTGATAAGATTCCACTCAATTACATTGAAAATCATGATATACAACTTGCTAATGCTAAAGGTATTTATAGTATCCCAATGGCTGAATGGGTAATTGTCAAAATACTTGAAATATATAAAAACACACGGTATTTCGAAGAAGCTCAAAGGCGATCTGAGTGGATGAAAAATAGAAATCTGCTTGAACTAAATGGAAAGATAGTAGGTATTATTGGAACAGGCAGTGTAGGTATTGAAGTGGCAAAACGCCTTAAGGTATTTGGATGTAACGTAATGGGTTTTGATAATAGTGGCAATAAAAAGGAATATTTTGATGAATGTAAAACGGTTAATGAATTGAATTTGCATGTAGGTCAATGCGACATTGTTGTCCTAACATTACCATTAACAGACAAGTCTAAACATATAATAAATTACGAGATGTTAAATTCAATGAAAGACGATGCTGTATTAGTAAATGTATCTCGAGGTGGAATTATTAATGAAGAAGATTTAATAGCTCATCTTGAAAAGGGGAAATTAAGAGGAGTAGCTCTTGATGTTTTTGAGATGGAACCACTTGAAAAACAGAGTATACTTTGGGATATTCCTCGAGTTTTAATAACACCGCATAATTCGTTTATATCTGATAATACGCCTATTAGAATGTTTGAATTGATTTACAGAAATATAAAGGCATTTAAAGAAAACATGCCATTACTAAATGAGTTGAAAAGTAAAAAAAATGTTTAAAGCTACCTTATTAATAGAGCAATAGCGCAGAATGTATATTGACATTTTAGGAAACCATATCGATTGAATATTAAGAAAATTATTATAGAAATATGGTGATAGGAATTAATGAAGGATATATTATTAGTAACTAATTATTGTCAATTCCCTGGTGAATCCGGAAATAGTAGGTATACTTATCTTGCTGAAAAACTTGTCGAGGCGGGCTTTAAAGTAGAGATAATCGCTTCAACTTTTTATCATAAAACAAAAAAACAACGTACCTTTGATGGCGATAGTATTAAAGGCGTGGGATATAAGGCAACATTAATATATGAACCGGGATACTCTAAAAATGTTAGTTTGAAAAGAATACATAGTAATAAAGTTATTGCAGGAAATATAATAAAGTATTTGAAAAAACGCAAAAAGCCAGATTTAATATACTGCCCATTTCCACCAATTTCAATTGGAAATAAAGTAGCGAAATTCTCTGCTAATAATAAAATACCTTTTGTAATCGATATACAAGATTTATGGCCTGAAGCATTTAAAATGGTGTTTAAATTACCACTGATTAGTGATTTATTGTTTAAGCCGATGGAAATGTCAGCGAATAAGGTTTTCAAGAATGCTAATGCTGTTGTTGCTGTTTCTGAAACATATGTTAACAGAGCCCTATCTGTAAATAAATCATTAGAATGTGGGCTAAGTGTATTCTTAGGTACAGATTTAGTGAGATTTGATTCTTATTCAAAACAACAAAAAGGACTCTTTAAACCGAAAAACGAAATCTGGATTGTATACATTGGTACTCTTGGAAATAGCTATGATATAAATACGGTATCGGAAGCATTAAAGATTTTAAAAGAGCGAGACATTTATAATATTAAATTTATAGTAATTGGTGATGGGCCAAAGCGAACTTTTTTTGAAAAATATGCAAATGAACTTGATATATCTTATGAGTTTACAGGAATGATGTTGTATGAGGATATGGTCCGTAAACTAATTTTATGTGATATAGGAGTCAATCCAATAATTAAAGGTACTGCTTCTAGTATAATTAATAAAGTAGGCGATTATGCAGCCGCAGGTATTCCTGTTGTAAACACTCAAGAAAGTCTAGAATATCGTAATTATATTGAAAGTCTAAAAATTGGCTTAAACTGTGAATGCGAAAATTCACTGGATGTAGCAAATAAATTAGAGGAGCTAATTAATAATAAAGATTTAAGAAAAGAAATGGGTCTGAATAACAGATTATTCGCTGAAAGTAAGTTTGATAGAAGTAAGACATATGCTGAAATTGTAAATCTGATTAAAAGCTTGGTAGATGATAATTGAGATTTGGAGTGACGTTATGAAACTAGTCTTTAGGATAAAAACTAAATTATTTAGGATGATATCGGAGCCTTTTTTTCGGAAAAAGAGAGAGCTAAGTTTCAGAAGCCGATTAAAAAATGATAATTTCACCATTATATCCAGCAATTGCATAGGAGGGATAATGTATAGCTCATTAGGGAAAAAGTTTTTATCTCCTACAATAAATTTAAGTATGGATTCAGAAAGCTTCATAAGTTTTCTTGAAAATATGGAACACTATCTTAATTCAAAACTTGAGTTTTTAGAAATAGCAGATGGTGAAGAGTATGACTTTGGTCAAATTAAAGGTTACCCAATAGGTAAGATTGATGATATAAAAATTCATTTTGTACATTATAAAAGTTTTGAAGATGCTGAAATCAAGTGGAATGAGAGGAAAAAGCGCATAAATTTTGAAAATATGTTTGTAGTGATGTCAGATAAGGATAATTGTACAGATGAGATAATTGATAGATATTCTAAGATAAACTATCCAAAAGTATTTTACACTCATCGTCCAGTCCTTAAGTATGATTTTATGTGTTATGTTCCTGGTTTTGAAAAAGAAAATGAAGTTGGCGTAATAACAAGATATAGCGATTTTAGTGGGAACAGATATTTTGAGAAATACTTCGATTTTGTTAATTGGATAAATACAGGAGTTAATAAATGAAAGGTTTAGATACTAAAATGAAATTACAAGTTTTGGTCTCAACAATGCATCAAAATGATTTTTCAATTATCGATAAAATGAATCTTAAGTCAAATACAATAATAATAAATCAATGTAGCAGGAATGAATATAGTGAGTATGAAGACGAGAACATGCAAGTGAAAATGTATTCATTTAATGAACGAGGTATCGGTCTCAGCAGAAACAATGCATTAATGAGATCAAATGCAGACATATGCTTATTGGCTGATGATGATGTAATTTATAATGATGGATATGGAACATTAATAATTGAAGCTTTTGAAAATAATCCAAACGCAGATATCATAATGTTTAATGTGCCATCCCTTAACATGAATAGGGTTGGAAGTTTGAATAATAAAAAAGAACATCGAGTTAATTATACAAACTTTATGAGATATGGAGCCGTCAGAATTGCATTTAGAAGAGAAAGCGTTATTAAAGCTAATGTATATTTTTCTCTACTTTTTGGTGGAGGAGCAAAATATAGTAGTGGAGAAGATACACTGTTTATAAACGACTGTTTAAAGAAAGGCTTAAAAATATATACGAGTGCTTCTCAAATAGGGATTGTTAAACAAGAGTCATCTACTTGGTTTAATGGTTATAATAAAAAGTACTTTTTTGATAAAGGCGTTTTTTTTAAGCTTTTATCAAATAAATGGAGTATATTTTTAATTATACAATTTGCTATTAGAAAATATTCATTATATAAAAATGATACAGGATTGAAAGAAGCTATTAAGTATATGCTTGATGGAAGAAGAAGTATTATTACGAAAGCCGATTGAGTAAATTTAGGTTTTAATGCTTTTTTTGGAGGTTGAATGTAATAGACATAAAAATATCAGTTATTGTTCCAGTGTACAATGTAGAAAATGATTTGCAGCGCTGTGTTGAAAGTATACTAAATCAGTCCTTAAATGGTATTGAGATTATATTAATAAATGATGGTAGCACGGATAAGTGCCCTCAAATGTGTGATGAGTATGCACGAATAGATCCAAGAGTTAAAGTTGTTCACAAAACAAATGGTGGACTTTCAGATGCACGAAATTATGGACTGAAGGAGTCGAGAGGAGAATATATTCTATTTATAGACTCAGACGACTATGTAAATAAAGAGGCATGTGTGACATTGTATTCATCGGCCATTGAAAAGGATCTGGATATTGTTATAGGAGACGCGATCAGAATAGAAGGTAGTTCAATCTCTTATCTAGAGCACAATGATATCTCATTAGATAGAGTTATGACAGGAAAAGAATTTTTAAAGCAACAATTATTAAGAAATAGTATGCATATGGCTACTTGGTTGAACTTATATAAACGTAACTTTCTTATAGATAATTATTTATTTTTCAAAAAAGGTATATATCATGAGGATGAACAATGGACTCCTAGAGTGTTTATAAAAGCCTCAAGAGTAATGTATTTAAATTTCAAATTTTATAACTATATTATAAGAGAAGGCTCCATAACTACAAAAAAAGATTTATCGAAAAATGGAATTGATTTGATCAATACTTGTAATGAATTGGATGATATTTATCGTCAATTAGATGACAAACAATTAAGAATTTTATTAAATGATAATTTAGGTAAGTTGTTTTTGCATGCAATCCATCATGGGAATTTATATAGTAAAGAGTATTCTAAGTTATATAAAAAAAGATTTTTATTTGGAAAATCAAAGACCGTTAAAAATAAAATTAAATCTTTTATATTTATTGTTAATAAAAATGCATATAGGTTTATGAATGATATTTTAAAATAAATTTATGTATTTTAAAAAAGTATCTCAATTAAGGATTATTATAAATGATATGGTTTGTAAAAGACTGTTAGGAGAGAATAGATTTTGAATTTTATAGTTTCTTTTCCTTATTCCGCAATTTTTTATAGTGGTATTTTGTTTTTTTGTGTGATCTTTTCTCTCTTGGCTCAGTTCTCCAATAGAAAATTATTTGCAAGATATATGATTATGTTTGTTGTTTTGACCTTGTCTATAGTAGCTGGTCTAAGAGGCTCGATGGTTGGAAAAGATACGTGGGCGTATCTTCAAATAATCGAGAGCACAAGTATATCGTATTCGGGTGAATTATTTTATCAATATACGGAGCAAGGATTTCAGATATTGATTAGGTTACTTATGTTTGTTTTAAATGAACCACACTATGTACTTTTTAGCATTGCACTATTAACTAACAGTTTGATAATTAGTACGTGTTGGATTTTTCGGGAGAGAATGAACTTTGCTCTTTCAGTTTTTTGTTATATTACAATGTTTTATTTTGAGACATATAATATTTCAAGGCAATGGTTAGCTATTGCTATAATCTTCTTTGCCTTTAGGTACTTAATTAGATCGAAGTATGGTGTATTTATTGCATTTATTATTATTGCTTTTAGTATCCATAATTCCGCTATAATCTGTTTATTATTCATACCGATTCATATGTTTTTTATGAAGAAGTTACCAATTATTTATGCTTTGATAATTATTTTATCTCTAATATTTTCAGGTAAAATATTAAATATAACTGGTATCTCCTCCACTATTGAGAACTATGGATACTATATTAATGAAATAGGTTCAACCAATGGGAATTTTGGTCTATTATTTTTAGCAAGGTTGGGAATATTTTTGTTTGCAATTTTTCTTTATTTGAAGAATGAATATAAATATGAAGACAATATTTTTCAAAAACAAATTATAGCTGTAAGCTTTTTGGGATTATTAATGTCAATTTTGGGATATATGTATATGTTCGCCGGACGAATAGCAACGTATGCAACTGTTTTTCAAATTCTATTATTTGCGATGATAAGTAGAACTAAAACATTTTCATTTATTAGTATATTAATGATCATAATTTTAGGTATATACTTATTTTATGGTGGATTGAATAATTCCTCACAAGGGCAGATGCCATATAAATTTTTTCAATATTAAATTCTAATTTACAATGCAAGAATTATTGCAGCTTTCATTGGTTTATAGTTGTTCAGACTAGGTGAATTGGTACGAAAGTGCTATGTGAAAAAAATAGAGTTGCATAGACTCTGGCTTTATTTTTTTCTAAATAAGTACAATCTCTAATCAATGCTACATTTTTTGGGGGAATACGGATTTCAGTAATTTGTCTATATAAAAGTGAAGTGACATGCTCACAGTTTAAGGGATAATCCAATAAAATATTTGAATAAACTCTATCAGGAGGCCAATATGTGTGCATCAACAGAGATGAAAATTCCAAAAGTAATACATTATTGTTGGTTTGGTAATAATCCATTACCAGAACTCGCAATAAAGTGTATAAACAGTTGGAAAACTTATATGCCAGACTATGAGATAATTAGGTGGGACGAAAATAATTTTAATGTGAACTCTAATCTATATGTTATGCAAGCATATGAAAGTAAAAAATTCGCTTTTGTTTCTGATTATGTTAGATTATATGCTTTATATAACTATGGAGGTATCTATTTAGATACTGATGTCGAAGTAATAAAGCCTTTAGACCAATTCTTAAATAATGAAGCGTTTTCAGGATTCGAAGATCATCAAAGTATAACAACAGGTGTTATTGGTTCGACAAAAGGCAATGAAATAATTAATATTTTTTTAGACTATTATAGTCAAAGGGGATTTGTAAGGCAAGATGGAAGTTTGGATACTACTACAAATGTCAAGATAATTACAGATATATGTTTGAAATATGGATTTATTAAAGATAATAATTATCAGATTGTGAATGGTTACACAATTTATCCGAAAACTGTTTTTTGCCCACTTAATTGGAATAGTAATGATACAGATATCTCTAACGAAACGCACACAATTCATTATTTCGCGGGTTCATGGCACAGTGAAAAAGAAAAAAATAGAAAAAAAAGTATTATTTGGAAACTATTTGGTAAACAAATAGCATTAATAGTTAATGTTATTAAGTTTGCAATAGGGGATACTGCATATAGGAAACTTAAACGTCGGTTTTTCTAATAAGTATGCTGGTGTCATTTTAGGAAGGATTATATTATGCGAACGAAAAAAGCAATACTTAATACATTTGCATCTTTCATATTGCAAATTGTTACGTTTATTATTGGATTAATTATTCCTGTATTAATAATTGATACATATGGTTCTTCGCTAAATGGACTTAGAGCATCTATTGCCCAATTCATTGGATATTTATATATTATTGAAATGGGGTTGGGTGGGGCACTTACATTTGCGCTGTACCAGCCTATTGTGGAAAATAATATTTTAAAGATAAATAGTATATTATCAGCTGCGAAAAAGTCTTATTATGAAACAGGAGTATATTTTTCTGTTTTAGTTGTTTCAATGATGATAATATATCCATTATTTGTTGTGAGTGATGATATAAATCGATATGAAGTAATGTTGCTGATTTTAGCACTTGGCGTTCCTAATGTTATTAATTTATTTACGATTTCTAAGTATAATGTGCTTATTACAGCATCGCAATATAATTATGTTATTTCGTTTACTCGAATAATTTATTTATGTATTAACACAGTTATCATTCTTGTTTTAGTAAAACTAAACTTAAATATTTCATTAGTATACTTATTTTCAACAGTAGCTAGCTTGTTCCAAATGTTAATTATTAAACTTTATACAAAATCTAAATATAAATATATTGATCTTAATGTAAAGCCGGATAATTCTGCAATCTCTAAAAGATATGATGTATTACTTCATCAAATCTCTGCTATGGTGGTATTTGGATCTCCTGTAATTTTACTCACACTAATTTGTACATTGGAAGATGTTAGTGTCTACTCAATATACTCGATGATATTTTGGGGCATTAATATGATAGTAGGTGTATTTAATAGTGGGTTTACAGCAGGTTTCGGGCAGATAATTGCTCAAAAAGATCACATCAAATTAAAAAAAACGTATTCTCAGTATGAATTCGCATTTTACAATATTATAACTTTTGTATATTCTTGTGTATTAATCTTGGGCATTCCTTTCATAGAAATCTATACTAAGAATATTACTGATGTAAACTACGTCGATCCATTAATCTTATATTTATTTATAATTATTGGAATTCTAAATAATTGGAAGTTACCTCAGAGTACTATTATTAATGCAGCTGGTCATTATAAGGAAACAAGGAATAGGGCAATATTAGAAGCTGTTATTACACTTGTGGCATCTACTATCTTAGTAATCTACTTTGGATTAATTGGTGCTCTTATTGGTAGTATAATAGGCTTAGTATATAGATCTATAGATTTATTTTATATAAAGAGAATTACAGATATTGGGTTTAAAAATACATTCATAAGAATATTAAGAATATTTGTAATTGGCGGTTTTGCAGTTGCTCCTTTTCTTATTTGGATCCCGTTAAATCCACATAATTTAATGGAGTGGTTCCTAGCTGCGATTATAGTATCAATATGGGTTGGTGTGGTTGTATTAGTTTTTGGTTTTGTATTTGAAAGAAATACTATGAAAGTTACAATAACAAAGCTATATAGGGGAATAACATCAATAATAGAAAGAGATAAAAGAGGTAATAGCGGAAACTGATGAGACTAAGAAAAATACGAATTTTGCACAGCAAGAACTAATTAGCCTTAGATAGTGTAGATTAGTGTATCATATACATTTCCCAACAATTTTGTTACCATACCATTAAACAAAACAACCGCATAACCACACGATAAAGGCAAAACCATTGAAAAGTGGTGACGCAAAGCTACAGGGGCTTATCTTTTAAAAGACTGCCAGCCAGCTACCGAATATCGTGCCTCCCGCGTGGTTTATGTGGAAACATGGAGGTTATTATTATGTTCATGCGCGCAAACGTTGTACGTGAATGGCATCAGCTCTGTATGGGATTCAATGAATTGCTGTGGGAAGATTGCTTAGATGAGAAAAAGCGCATGGAGATTTATTTGAGGATTGTTTATCACAAAAATAAACTAGCAGCTGTCTCATGAACTAGCACGTAGGGCGTCGTTAACAGATCTGAAAACGCTATATCCGCAAGCTGACGCCCCGTCACTATGAAGCGTCAGCTTTTTTATTTTAAAATCTAAGAAGGAGATTCATATGCAATCATTGCTTCTTTAGTGGCTCATATGAAACCAAAACAATGAAAAAAACGAACAAAACACTAATGATTATTGCAGGTGCTCTCGTTGTTATCGGTATTGTCATTTATGGAAGCATGAGTCTCTATTCGAAGTTAAATCAGGTAGATGAACTGAATGGGCGTATTGAAGAAGCTGCAGATAGTAATACAGGACAAGACTCGCCGAATATTACGGAGCAGCCAGATGAACAACCTTCTAATCAGACAGGTCAGACTTCAGAACCTGATGCTACTCCATCACAAGAGCCTGATCTAGTTCCAACGACGCAGCCAGATGAAGTCCTAAAACCTAGTCCGAGCGCAACTTTGCCGCCAGATGAAGCGTCTAATAATGTAGACAAGGGACAAAAGCCGGATAAGGGATCTACAAACTCCGAAAATAAGTCCCAGAAGAAAAAAGAGATTGATGCATCGGTTACAGCAAAGCTGGAAAAACTGAAATCTTCGTGTCAAGCAACCAGCAATAGCTTGGTTAAGCAGATAGCGAAAGAGCTTAGCGGGGATGAAGAAGCCACGCTTGCTACTATTCAAAGTAAATACCTGAATAAGGTATTTTCTGCGGAAGCCGATTGTGATGCCAGGTTCAATCAATTAATAAGCAATGCCAAGAGCGAGTATAAAGCAGCCGATCTAGGTGAGCAAAGCTTTCCGGATTGGAGCGCGCAATACGAGAGTGCGAAGGCTGGTGCTAGAGCCAATGCGCTTGCAGTAATTGCAAGCTCGCTAAACAAGTAAGCTTTACTATTCTGAGGAGGCTCTATGAAAAAGTCACGTATTCTATCTATTTTTCTGGTTGTAATGATGTTGTCATCCGTACTTGCAACGGCTGCATCCGCAGCAACCGAAACGATTAAGACAAAGACACAGCCCATTAAGCTGCAATTTGATGGACAAGCGCTTAAACTGCCCGATGGACAATATTCATTTATTCATCAAGGAAGTACATACGTACCGATTCGTTATATTTCTTACGCGCTGCTAAAAACAGTGAATTGGGATGGGGCTAAAGCAACGATCTCCGAGCCAACAGAGAAAGAGCTTGCTGCGCTGAAGAAACAATTGCAGAGTGCCGCTACGGGCAGCCAGAAGCCGCAAACGAGCGTTACAATTGCGATACAGCCAGTTAATGCAACTCTTGTGTTTAATGGAAAGACGAAGGCATTGCCGGCTGGTCAATCCCTCTACGCCTATAAAGGCTCGATCTATGTGCCCATTCGTTTCTTGTCAGAATCAGTAGGCACGCAGATTAGCTACGATCCGGTGACGAAAACAGTTAGCGGTGAGTCAGCGGCATATCGAGCTGAGCAAGGTGGCGGCGGAGTCGTTCTTCCAGGCACGGGTGGTGGAACTGGAGGCTCAGGTGGTACAGGCGGTACGGGTAATGCCGGCGGTGGTGGCGTACCAGTTAAACCGACTTATGAGCAAATTACGGCAGAAGCAGAGAACAAGCTCGCTGCGCTGAAAGAAAGCTGCAAGGTAACTCTAATGGATATTGGACTGCAGTATGTAGCGGCAACGGATAAGACGGTTCAAGCTCAGCTTAAAGCTAAAGGACTTCAAGAAGTAGACAATTGCTCTGCAAAATTTGAAGTTATCATGACCGATACGAAAGCTAAGCTGACGACGAATGGGTATAGCACAGACGTTCTTGCTTCTTACAGAGAAGCTTTTAACAAAGAGCTTGAAGCAGGAAGAGCTATTGCAGAAGGTTTGATGTAGTATTGCTTCTATACATATAGTTTTAATTAGCCTAAAAGAACAGAAAAGAGGCAGTAGTGAAGTCTAATTGACTTCTCTACTGCCTCTTTAGTTTGTGTTATTGACCCGTGTAAATGCGGTAGATAAGTGCTGCCGCTTCCGCTTTGGTCGTGGTTTGGTTCGGCTTATAAGTACCGTCTTGGTAGCCTGTTACTAGCTTCTGCTGCTTAAGAAGTGCAACGCCATCTTTTGCCCAGCTGGCAATAGATGAGCTGTCCTTGAAGCCTTTAAGCTGTTCAGTGCTTGCGCTAGTTAATTTCTTGCTGTTGAAAGTTGTAAGTGCTCTGGATAAGAGTGTAGCAATTTCTTGACGTGTAATTTCTGCTTTAGGTTCAAAAGCAGTTGCCGATTTACCTTGAATCAGGCCTTGTTCGTAAGCCACAGCGATTTCATCGTAATACACGCTGTCCTTAGCTACGTCTTTGAATGGGAGGCTCAGGCCAGTGCCATCAAGACCGTAAGAGCGAACGAGCCATGCAGCGAATTGCTCGCGTGTTACTTTTTTGCTTGGACTAAATGTAGTCGTTTGATCAAGTACACCTTTGTTAAGAAGGCTATTTACAGCTGTCGCTGCCCAGTGTGTTGTTGCGATATCTGTGAACGTTTGGCCAGCCTTCATAACTGTGTATTTACTGAAATGTCCACGATTTACGTTAACGGTTTTTGTAATCGGATCATAAAGTCCGCCTACAGGCTCCCAAGTTAACGTTTTTTCATTTAACAAGTAAACGGTAAGGTTTGCTAGATCCGCTTCCGAGTATTTAGTCGTATCAATATTGGATACATCAAATGTTACTGGAATTGGTTTGTTGAATGCTTCTACCTTCTTGCCATCTACCGATGCATTAAACTCCATAACAGGTATGTTTGCTACTTGCTTAGCTGATGTTGGAGCAGTTACGGTTAAATTATGCACGACTTCTGCTGCTAGTGAGATCGTTTGGCCGCTAGCTACGTTTCCGAATGTTTCTGGTTCAACAGTGAAGCCGACGTTGCCCATTGAGAGCTTAAGTCCCGCAAGACCGCTATCCTTCACAGCTTGGTAAATCTCAGAAGGCAGCTCAGCAGCGAGTTTAGTGACGTTCTCGCTTTGTTTTGGAATATTAATGGTTACAACTGGATTGATGCTCGTTGCTTTGTCTGCTCCGACTGCGCCTGTAAGGTCTCTCATCGTTTCATCCAAAGCTTTTTTCGTTGTTTCTAGCTGTTGTCCGATTTTCTTCGCATCAAGCGTTGTCGTAAGCGCATTGCCATCTACTTTGACATCCTTGTTATCCAGAGTGACGGTTGCAGCTTTATCTACTGCTTTTTTACTAAGTGAAACAAGCGAATCTTTAAGTGCATCGATCTGTGCTGCATCTATGTTACCTAGGTTTTTCAGAACAGAAGCAGTGTCCTTGATGATAGCTTTAGCTAGTTCGATCGCTTTCGGACCATTCTCAACTTGTTCAAAAGCATATTTAGTATTGTTAACCATCTCTGTAATAGTTGCCGCTACTTTAGCTTTCTCACTAGCTGTTTGCATAGATTCAAGCAGTTTAGATGCCGAAGCAAGCGTTGCTGATACATTCTGAACAGACTTTTCAGCTTCTTTGCTATCCTTGACATCCTTTACTGAGTTAACAAGAGTGTTAATGAGATCCGCTGCTTTGTCAGCTTTGTCTTTATCGGTCTTGCTGTTCTCTAGCAGATCTTGTAAACCTTTGTCTACATTTACTGGTGTTGGAGATGGTGTTGGGATAACTCCTGGTCCAGTTCCCGGTCCAGGTCCAGTGTCTGGAGTTGGTTTCGTTTCCGGTTCTGTAACTTCTTCACCAACAGTGCTCACTTTAATTGTTTTATTTAACGTGAATGTCTTACCTTCCATTGTCACGGATGCGGTTATTGTATACTCGCCGTCCTCTTCAATATATATCCACTGAGGAAGGTATTCATTTTCTGTACTGTCTTGAACAACTGTTCCACTGCTGTTCTTAATGACAATTTTTGAAGCCTCCGGCAAAATATTATTTGAGCTTTTGCTCCAGCTATTGTTAAATACAATAAGCTCTGGCGTACTGTACAGCTGTACTTCATTGCCATTCTCATTAACCAGTCCGAGTTTAATCCAGCGTTGATCTACAGGAAGCATAATTTTTCCGGATTGATCGAGACCGAAAATATCAATTCCTTTAAGAGCGGAAGTTGTGATTTCTTTTTGTGTACCCGCCTTTAAATCATCCTTCGTCAAACGCACATCATATTGATATTGCTTCGAACCGTCAAATCCATTAATGGAAACGGCTACGTTGCCCGGCGTCAAATTAACGAAGTTTTCCTCAAAATGTACATATCCGCTTAGTTTGGTTTGCTTATCTGTAATATAGGCTACAGAATTAATTGTTGCGTCTCCAAGCACCTTTACTCGGGCGAGGGAGCTTGATTGGGTTGGAATATCAAGTGTATTCACATCTTGGTTCAGCTCAACATTTTCCAAATAAATGATATTGCCTTCCATGGTTCTTGCTACTACGTTATAAGTTCCCTTTGTTGCATAGAAACGGTTGTTTTCTCCTTGGTTATCGTCGATGAGGTAAGGTAGATATTCGACACCAGAGAGTTCTTTGCGTGCAATCGTTACTTCGTCCATTTGTTTGGTTAAATTGACGGTAGACACCTGCTGAAGAGGTTGCCTTGCATCGAGTACAACATTGTAGTCTTTGCCTGGTTCGGTCTTCACGGAGCCCAGCATATAATAGCCAAAAGGTGAACCGCTATTGCTGCTGCTCATATTAACACTGCGAACAAAATCCAAGTTTACGGTTGATGGTGATGGAACAATCAAATAGCTTACCGTTTCATCTTCATTAAGATAATCTTGTTGTTTTTGAACGGTATCACCAGACTGAATAGTAGCAAATACGGTAGCATTCTTCATTGGCACTCCACCAACTACATTCAGCTTATCGCTTTCTTCACGCTTATCGAGCCCAGAAACACGGATGACAGCTTGCTTCTCTGAATTAATAGCCATGAGATCAATGGTTTTGTCCAAATAGCCAGTTTTGCTGAATGTGAGATCATTGTGACCACCGGCATAAATTTTTGATAAAGTTATAATGCCGTTAGCATCTGACTTGCTTGTATGTTCTTGGCCATATAAGAAGAGGGACACACCTTCAACGGGATCTCCGACCATACCGGATTTATGTTCACGAACAGTAATGGATAATTTCTCAACAATATCAGATGTGAGATAAGGCTTGTTAACCATATCTACAAGGTTGCCATTCTGATCGCGAATTTCTAAGTCGAATTCATGCTTTGGTCCAACAGTAAAGCCAGTGCTGCTGCGTTCAATCCAATTTTCTTGATTACTTCTTTGCATAATTTTAACTATATAATTTCCCGTTTCCGTAGGACGGAATTCGTTATTATATACTTGAGTCAATTTACCGTTTTGCTTGTCACTAGACCAGCTCAGGTAGTTATACTCCAGGTACGATGCATTGTTTTTCGAGACGAGTATTTTGAGATCACTTCTACGGTCAATGGTTTGACCATTTTCATCTTTTAGTAGTGCTTTGAGCTTGAACGTTTCACCTAAGATAAGCTCGGTACGCTCCTCCAAAATGTTTCTCTTTTCTACGCCTGCAGTTATCTCTGTGTTAATGCTTTTACCGGATTTGTAGGAATAATTATTATCCGTCGGTGTAAAGTAGGAGTCGAGAATAGCCTCATCTCGATTGCTGTTAATCGCAGCGTTCAGCTTATAAATTTGCTTATTCTTCTCTACATAAAGCTGATTATTGCTTGCAAGATTTATGGTCTGTTCTTGATAGTTGTATCTGTCATTTAAATAAGCAATACGCAGTGCGGTAATGTCAGCTGCGGTTTTATAATCAGCAGCGATGCTGAGTGCAGAAAAGTTATCTTTATTCAGTTGATTTGCAAATGTATGTGATGCCTCATTCGTTTTAAGCAAATCCTTCACAACCGCTTTATCGCCATTAGGGAGATTAAGGGTAGCAATGAATTGGTAGGCAGTTCCTTTTGCAATATAGAGTGAATCTACATTTGCAAGAGTATCGTCTTTTTGATAGTAAACCTGCTTAAAGCCGCTGTTATTAATGAGGCTAAGCGATTCTACTCCTACAGGTTCATTGTTCCAGCTATAAGCGAAAGATTGCTTGCTGTATGCAGCCGCGTTGAGGATAGTCGTTTTGCGCTGCTCACCTGTTGCAGGCGTGAGCTCTTCATTGCTCAAGCTGTACAAATAGGTATCTGTGTTGGATTGCGGTTTAATCATTACTTGATAATTGCCGAACTTTCCATTCGTCAAGGCTACCATAACGCTTGGGGCAGAGAATTCTGCGCGGTCTCCTTGGCTATTACTAAACCAACCGCGGATGTTGGTTCCTTGGAACAGCTTACTGTTCTTATCCAAATAGCGCAGCTCAGTTACTTTATAATTCGGATAGCGATTATCTAGAACGTCTTGAAGATAGACGGTACCAACTGTGTAGGTATCTTTATTTTGATCGACCTGTAAGAAGAGTACCGGGTTGAAATAATTTGGTTGGATAATAGAGGAGCCGATTAAAGGGAACTGCCCCTCAGCATTCGTTGTATGGGTAGCATGGTTAAGGACGCTAACTTGCTTCCCGGCAACCGGCTTACCATATTCATCAAGCAGCGTTACCATAACTTTATCGTCATCCGAACGAATTGTGTCATTGATGGCCATAGTGGATTTGGTTTCGCCTTTCGGCGTGCGCTCAATCTTGAAGCTGTAGCTAGAAGGTAAAATGTTTACGGTTTGCTCCCATGCAAGAGGCTTTACATTACTGTGGAAAGCCGCTTTTAGTGTATAGGATGCGCCAGGCTTCAGACTGGAAAATTCCAGTCCAGAGAAGGGGATGGAATACGTCGAACCAGAAACCGTAACCTCATTCTCCTGGATTTGTTTTGTGATAGCACTACCGACTTTTTTATCCTCGGCATCGATCAACGTAAACTCGATGGATTTTCCACCCATCATTGCTCCGAAATCTTCTTTCTCAACATCGATTGTACTATTTAGTACGACATTTTTGGTGCCGTCCTGCTGTGTAGTCGTCGAGATGATTTCTACAGAGCTTGCTGCCATAACGGTAAAAGCATTACCCAAAGCAAGCAGCATTGTCATCAGCAGCAGAAAGCCGCTTTTGAACATCTTGTTTTGCATGTTTTTTGTCTCCCCTTACAAGAATTTGTTGTAAAATGTAAAAAAATGACTCATTTCACTAGCAAAGCCACTACCATAGTACTAAAATTTGCATTACACTAGCATTACAGACTAACCTAAAATCATACAGTAGTGGTAATGTAGGGGGACTATGGACATATTTAATTTGTTCTACCAATTCAATCAGTGCACTTCTGATCCTGATGCTGAAGTTGTAGTACTCTTACACGGTTTAGGTCTAAATGCTCGTGTGTGGGAGCCGCTGGCTGCTGTGCTAACTGAACGGTATCATGTTGTACGGTATGATTTGCGCGGGCATGGGGAGCGATCACATGATGGTTCTCAGTTAACATGGGAGCTGCTTTGCAATGATCTTGATGACATTTTCCACTTATATAGCATAACGGAAGCACATTTGGTCGGTCATGGACTTGGCGGTAATCTTGCTGCAAGGTATGGAATGAGCCGCCCAGAGCGAGTGAAGTCGTTTGTTCTTATTTCGACGATTGGGTTTTATCCTCCGGAGGCAATGGAGCGTTCGGTTGAGCTGCGCCGGAGCTATGCTGAGAACGGTGTGGCAGCTGCACTGGCGGAGCAGATGGCTAGTTTAGTAACCTGTCTGCCTCAGGATAGGGAAGAGACAAGATGGGTAAAAGAGGCGTACTTGCAGTGCGACATGGATGTGTACTTTAAATTAATTGAGCTCTTTGCAGCCGAGAATCCTTTGGATGACTTATCCGCAATTAATAAGCCTTGCCTCGTTATGGCGGGGGACAAAGATACGATATATCCATCCTATATGTCGAAGATTACGGCGCAGTTTATTCCGAATGCGTTCTCGGTAACGGTGCCTGATGCAGCTAGCTTGGTGTTTATAGATAATCAGACCTATGCCGCTCAGAAGATATTAGATTTCCTCTCCAACCCTTTAAGTGGCACGGAGAGCACTAATGTCGGAGATCCGCTGCTTGGGTTAATGAGAATCGATGCGATTAAAATGTTTGGCGATGCCTATAAGAGTACTCCAAGCAAGGATGTGCTGCTCGAGGTCAAGCTAATTGGGTCGTTTCGTGTATTTATTAATGGCCAGGAATTACCGAGTGGCTGGCAGCAGCGTAATGCGAAGAGATTGCTTGTTTATTTAATGTTTTACCCGAATCCGACCAGAGAAAAGTTATGCGATGCGTTATGGCCACTTGCAGAGATTAGCAAAGCAAGTAATTTGCTGCGAGTTAGTCTTTCTCATTTAAAGGGATTGTTCGATACGGCGGGGACGAATCCGATTGTTGCTAATCGCAGCCATGTTAAGCTGAACGCGGTTGTCGTGTGTGATTTGCTGAAATGGATTCAGTCGCTTGAAGAAGCTCATATGGAGAAAAGAGCGCTAAGGAAATTTATTCTTATTAAAGAATTGCTTGTCTATCCTGTAGAAGAAATGCTCGCAGGCTTGTACGATAATTGGGCGGTTCAGGAACGAAGCAGGCTGGAATACATGCTGCTGGGACTTGTTGAATCACTCGCGGATAGCTATAAAAAAGATGGCGATTTTGCAGCGGCTAGTCAAGTAATGAGAAGGATCAGCAATATGTATAGCGAGGAACTAAATGGTGATACCGTTCGTAATACGCATGCTCAGGGAGAGGTGAGGGACCATTAATAGAGATACTGTTCTACACAAAATAAAGCTAGAGCAGACGATTGAGCTGCTGCGGCAGGAAATGATCGATAAGCTATTAGTGTGCCAGTCTTATCAAGCTGATGAAGTGTTGGGAGCAAGCAGGGCGCTTGATCTTGTTCTTAATTGCTATGATTGCGTAAGATTTGAGAGAGGCTGCATGAATGAGGAAAATTGTGCATCACGTGCACTATTAGATGACGATAGCTCTATTTAAAAATACGTTTACGTTTATTTTGTTTGTATTTATACCAGTAGCTGCCGTTCTCATCCTTGAAAATCCGAATTCCAAACCATTTCAATGGCGTTGATAGCTCAGTAAACATTAAATAACTAGACATGTCTATCGCCCTCATTTCACTTCTTTTTAGTTATAATACCAAACTTTAGGCTTATTGACTATATTGAAATAGGACTTTTATATCATTTATATTGATAATTGATGGATTATATTTCTTTATTTTTCAGTTAAAAATTTCAGCGCCGCCGGCTGCTTCGCTTTTACGAGCAAGCCGTTCTTTGGCATGCCTATTTTAGCACTCCTATGCTCGCATTTTGTTTGGGTGTTTTTTTCAAGTATGATAGAGGGATAATAAATTGGAAGCTGGTTGCTTTACAGGAGGTGCAATTGAATATGTATAGACCTGCTAGATGGAAGCCGACTATTCTGTGGGGGCTATTATTAGTAGGGTGGCTTGGGCTTTTATTCCTATTTTCATCCCAAACCTATGAGCAACAAAGTATTCAGCCGTTTTTGCGCAGTCACTTTACATACGATCAGCTCGTGAGATGGCTGCCGGATGTTACGATTACCTATCGAACGAGCATCGTTAATTCACATGATCGGCCTTATAGCTTTATCGAATTTTTGTTTCGAAAGGGCGCGCATTTGTTTGTGTATGCGACTTTTGCTGCGTTGATGTTTATGTTCCTGCGAGCACTGACCCGCGGACGCTGGTTCCTTTCCATTATACTTACGCTGATGGTTGCCATTGCTGTCCCGGCTATGGATGAGTGGAATCAATTAGGCTCTGATGAGCGTACAGGTAACGCAACTGATGTCGTTCTTGATTTTGTAGGGGGATGTGCGGGACTACTTATCTGCTTGTGTATTTTAGGATTGGTGAAGCTGTGGCGTTCAAGGTCAAGGAATAGATCTCAATACCGTTTGTAAGTGATGCAAAAATAGTTGCGGACAAAGCAGGCTGCTATCCATTATAATCGTCTTTGACATTGTATAGATTCGGTAAATGTGGGGGAATTGCAGCTTGCAGCGCTATGAGGAATTAGATTCACTTAGGGGATTGGCGGCATTAGCCGTAATGATTGGTCATTTCTTATTGGTATTTGCGCCTATTGCGCAAAATACGTCGGACCTCAGCTTTTTTGATTACCCGCTAAACCTGTTTAAATACACACCGCTGCATGCGATATGGGGCGGTCATGAAGCGGTCATTATGTTTTTTCTGCTCAGCGGGTTTGTACTTTCCTTGCCGTTTTTCAGCAACCGCCAGCAATCCTATTCAAAATATGTAATTAAGCGGATTTGCCGTATTTACATTCCTTTTCTCGTCGCATTACTGATCGCCATATTAATGAGGGAAATCGTCTATGTATCGAAGCTGACGAATTTGACGAGCTATTATAACAATCTGTGGGTGATCCCCCCTAATGTGACCTCAATTATTCATCATTTGCTGTTTGTAGGAAACTACAATACGACGAGGTATGATCCGATTTTGTGGACGCTCGTTCATGAAATGCGTATCTCGTTATTGTTCCCGTTTATTATGTTCATTATTGTAAAAAGCAGCTGGAAGGTAGGGCTGCCGCTGGCACTCGTCTTATCCATTGGCGCTGAAATTATGCTTGAAAATTTTGAAACGAAATATATGACAAACTTTGTGATCTCGCTGCATTATGCCTCTTTCTTCATTATAGGGGCGCTGTTGGCCAAATATCAGAAAGAGCTGAAGTCAGCATTTTCACGGTTGCATGGTTGGCGGGTTATGCTGATGCTTATTATCGGATTGTGCTTCTATTCGTTCAAATGGATCGGTTATGGCGAGGACTTCCATGACATGCTCATGCCGCACAGCGGCGATTGGATGACGGCTATCGGCGCTTCGATCTTCATTATTACAGCGCTATCATCCGTTCGTTTATCGAGGCAGCTGCAGCGAAAGCCGTTATTGTTTTTAGGTAAAATCTCATACAGTCTCTATTTGTATCATATGATCATCCTGTTGTCGCTCATCCATCTGCTGAATGGCGAGCTGGAAACAACGTTTATTGTGATACTCGCCTTTGTTGCTTCATTCGGAGCCGGGGCGCTAAGCTACTATTTCATAGAGCTGCCATCCATTCGGTTAGGCAAGTGGCTTACTGGCTGGGGCAAGAAGCCAAGTACGGCTGCTGTAAGCGGCAGTGATGGCGTATCGACCGGTGCATAATCAATAGGGCATAAGGAAGGAGCGGTTCCCTTAGTGGGAGCCGTTCCTTTTTTATGAGCAAGCAGGCAAGTGACTGATGTCGAAGGAAAAGCCTGATGTTCGATGTAATGTTTTGGAGGGAATGCACCCATCCTTACCCATGAGAAAATCGTTGTCTATATTTGCGCGGCGAGATGCTCTCGTATTTGGCAAAGCAAGAGGTGAAATAGGCAGCGTGATTAAAGCCGACCTGTTCTCCTATGCGGGCGATAGGCAGATCCGTTTGAAGCAGCAGCAGCTTTGCTTGTTCAATCCGGAAACGCATGAGGTAATCGAATGGCGCGCAGCCAAACTCCTTCTGCATGCATCTTGCGATATAAACGGGATGAAAGTTAATGCTGTCTCCCAGCTCCTGCGCGGTTATGCTATCACGATAATGCTCTCGCAAATAGGAAGCTGCCTGCTCTGCGCATAAAATAGAGGGAGAAGGCCCCTCGGCTTCCATTGATGCAGATAAATGCTCGATAACCTCTTGGAATACAAGCTGCTGCTTCCATTTTACGCTGGGAATATGGTCATTCATATTAAGCTGAACCAACTGGCGCAGCAGACTGTCCATCTTGGAGGGCTGCAGCAGTTTAGCAAACTGGGGAAGCTGTTTGGCAAAGGTTTGTGCCGTATAAATGTTGGTGTTCAGTATTCTTGTTTTGGAACTGTCAGGCGGCACCTCAGGCATGGATTGATCTGTTATACTCCACATCCCAGTCGTCTGAAAATGAATCCAGTAATAAGCGGTCTGCTCCTCGCATGCACGCGTTGCGTAATGATGGGCATCCGGCCTGAGAATAAGCGCGTGCCCTGCGCTCACTTCATAATGCTGATCTTCTTCCCCCATGTATAAGCAGCCCCGCGTTACAACGAGCAAATCAAACACATTAATGTTGCATCTGCTTGGATGCTTGCGGCCAGAAGGGGCAACCGTATAACCCCCAATGATATAATGCGGCAGCGGTGGAATCGTCATATGAATGATGGTCATGTTAGGATTTTCTCCTTCAAAAATTGAAGTTTGAATCGTTATACTTTCAGTTGTAAAAGTGATACATCAAGCTCAGTATAGCATCTATAATTTGATATGACGATTGATGATAAGACAACGGATACGGCCGCTATTAGGCAGCCGATGCAGGAGGACAACAGGATGGCTTTATCTAACAAAAAGATTTCGCTCTGGATGCTGGCGTGGCCAATATTCATAGAGCTGTTTTTACAATTTTTGCTGGGTGCGGCGGATACGCTGATGGTGAGCAGGATATCGGATGATGCAGTAGCGGTAGTAGGCTTCTCTAACCAGCTGTTTCAAGCGTTGACGACTTTATTTATAACTGTCGCGAGTGGAGCAGGCATACTCATTGCACAAAAAATAGGCTCCAAAAATGGCGAGGATGCTCGCACAATCGCGATAATGGCGGTGAAAGTAAGTGCCATCATTGGGCTTTTGCTTAGCGGGCTGCTCATCCTCATTCCAGGCGAGATCGCTGCGGTGCTGCAGCTTCCAGAAAATTTAATTCCACTGGCAAAGACGTATATCTCGATAGTCGGCGGCGGAATGGTATTGATTGCGTTGATGTCGGCGCTTAGCACATCGATTCGGAATACGGGAAATACAAAGGGACCTATGTATACGGCAATTGGAATGAACGTTGTGCATGTTTTTTTCAACTATGCGTTCATCTTCGGGGCATTCGGTTTTCCAAAATGGGGCTTGATGGGCGTAGCCATTTCAACCGTGTTATGCCGCTTGCTCGCTACGATTGTGCTGTTCATCATGTTCCTTAGCTCTTTTGAACGTACGATTGCTCTTCGTGACTTTAATGTATTTAATCGTAAGCTGTTCGGCGAAATTCTCCGTATTGGATGGCCGCTTGGCGTAAATATGTCTTGCTGGGTATTTACGCAGCTGCTTATTTTCACCTTTTTGGCTATTCTCGGCTCGAATGAGCTGGCGGCACGGACGTATATGAATACGTTGGAATCGTTTTGCTTCATGCTTGGTTATTCGATTGCACTGGCAGTTCAAATTCAGATTGCCCATCTATTTGGAGCGGGCAAGGTCAAAGAGGCGTACCATATCGCTTTCCGAGCGATGTGGATTGGGCTTGCGGTGGTGACGGTTAACGCGTTTCTTATTTATTTGTTTGGCAAGCAGCTGCTGGGCATGTTTACGGAAAACAAAGAAATCGTAGCGCTAGGCGTGTCTCTGCTCGGAATGAATCTACTGCTGCAGCCGGGCAAAATGATTAATATGGCGCTCGGCAATTCATTAAATGCGGTAGGCGATACCCGTTTTACGATGTGGACTTCGGTATTCTCGATGTGGCTGATTGCGACGGGATTAGCTTATTTTGTGGGAATTCAACTTGGTTGGGGCTTGATCGGGATATATGCCTGCATGATCTTAGATGAGTACATCCGCGGTATATTGTCTTTAATTCGCTGGAGAGGTCAGAAGTTTCTGCGCAGAGCAGAGCGGGATGAGGCCGAAGCGAAGCGAAGTGCAGAGAGCGGCATTAGTGGAAAAACACATAAACAAACCGCGCTGGATATCTAATAAAAGCGTATAATAGAGGAAGGAATAGACAGCGGCTTCGCAAGTGAAGGCTGCTGTTTTCCGTATTCACGGCAAGGGAGCGATTAACGGATATGGCATCGATGGTTATTATGAATGAAAAAATACGCGCCTCCGAGGTGCACTTGACTGGCTTGCGAGGCGAGGATTTAGGCATTGTCTCGCGTGATGAAGCGCTGGCAAAAGCAAAGGAATTGAAAGTGGATTTGGTCTGCACCTCGCTTATGAGCAGTCCTCCGCCATGCCAGCTGGTAGCCAAAGGGCAAGCGAAGAAACAGGCTGACCAAGAGAAGCGCGGGGCAAAAGTAAAGGAGCAGCCTAGCAAAATAAAAGAGCTCCGCTTGACCGCGCATATAGAGGATCATGATTATGATACGAAGCTGCGGCAGGCAGCGAAGCTTCTTGGTTCAGGCAACGGCGTGCAGCTCGTTGTAAAAATTCAAGGCAAGGAAGCTCCCAGAGCGAAGGAGCTGCTGGAGCGCATGCTGAAGGATCTAGAGGAGAGCGGCAAGAAGCAATCCGGCATACAAGTAAGCGGGAAGCAAGCGGCGGTGCAGGTGCTGCCTTTATAAAGGTAGGTTGAAGGTGACAGGTAAGCAGCGGTGTATCTATTGCGTATAAAGCCTTTCTAAAGGTGGCGACAACAGGGGTTAACAGGAGGAGGCAACAGCTTTCTCCTAAGGCTACATATAGGTTAGCTGATAGGGTGATTGATTCGAAGGCTTCTTGGCTTGCATCTATTTTCAAAATCGAAATGTATGCGCTTACTCATTTGTGGTAGCTTAGTAAGTAGAATGGCAATCGTTCCATAATGATCATTAACGGGGTGAATCATTAATGAAGAAAACATTGCATACAGGACCAATCAAGCTGCCGAGGCTGCCAGACCCTAAGCTGTGGGTGAGCAAAGCACCGTTTGGGCTAGGACGCATTAAGCCGCATCATATTCGTGACACGCTCAAGGTAGCGTGGGATAACCGAGACAGCTTGCCGTATGCGTATCGGATTTTGACGCAGGGTGTATGTGACGGCTGTGCGCTTGGCGTGTCCGGTTTATATGATCAGACGCTGGAAGGACCTCATATTTGTACGACGAGATTGAACGTCCTGCGGCTGAATACGATGCCTGCTATCAAAGCGGATGTACTGCATGGCGATATTGAGGAGCTGCGGAAGCTCGATAGCACGCAATTGCGCAAGCTGGGAAGGCTGCCGTACCCACTTATAAGAAGCAAGGGAGAAAGAAGCTTTCGCAGAATTTCATGGGATGAGGCATTAGACCGCATCGCTGCCAAAGCGAGGGCAATAGACCCTAAGCAGATGGCATTTTACTTAACTGCGCGCGGGATAACGAATGAATCCTATTATGTGGCAGCAAAGGCGGCTCGGCTCATTGGGACGAACAATATCGATAACGCTTCCCGCATTTGCCACTCTCCATCCAAAACAGCGATGAAGCGCTCTATTGGGGTAGGCGCCTCTACCTGCAATTATAAGGACTGGATTGGTACGGATGTGCTCGTTTTTTGGGGCAGTGTAGCAGCGAACAATCAGCCTGTATCGACTAAGTATATGTACGCAGCTAAGCGCAAGGGTACCAAAATCATCGTGATCAACCCCTATCGCGAACCGGCAATGGAGGGCTACTGGATACCATCTATACCGGAATCAGCTCTCTTTGGCACGAAGCTGGCAGACGATTTCTATCAAGTGAATATCGGCGGTGACATTGCTTTCATGCACGGCGTCATGAAGTGCTGGTTTGAGATGGAGGAGGAGCAGCCAGGCTCAGCGATTGATCATGCTTTTGTAAGCGCGCATACGAAGGGGTACGAGGAGCTGAGGGCTCATATTCAGCAGCAGGACTGGGAGCTGCTGGAGAAATCATCCGGGCTGACGAGAGAGCGGATGCAGGCTTTCGCTGCTTTGCTTGCCGAGGCGAAGTCAGGCGTATTCGTATGGAGCATGGGACTGACGCAGCATCGATTCGGCACGGACAATATTTCGCAGGTTGCCAATCTTGCGCTGCTCCGAGGTTTTCTCGGGCGGGAGCATTGCGGCTTGATGCCGATTCGCGGTCATAGCGGCGTTCAAGGCTCAGGCGAAATGGGGGCTGACCCCTTCAGTCTGCCTGGCGGTGAGTTCAAAGGAGCGGATATCCGCCGTTTAGAGGAGCTTTGGGGCTTCAAGCTGCCGGATTGGCAAGGGGACATTGTTGGCGTATCGCTTGAAAACGCAATGTTGAAGGAGCATGCGGATCGCAAGCTGAAGCTGTTCTATACATCAGGCGGCAATTTTATCGAGACGATGCCTGATCCTGATTTTGTGAAGCGCTGCTTAGAGAGCGTCGAATTGCGGGTGCATCAGGATATCGTGCTGAACAGCTCGACACTTGTAGATGCGCAGGAGGAAGTTATCATACTGCCTGCCATGACAAGGTATGAGCAGCCAGGCGGAGGTACGTCAACTTCAACGGAACGAATGGTTTATTTTTCGCCAACTATTGAAGGGCCGAGGATTGAGGAAGCGCGTGCGGAGTGGCAAATCTATGCGGATTTAGCTGCACGCATTAGGCCGGAGCTCAAAGCGGCTATCGCGTTCAAAGACGCTGCTAGCGTGAGGGAAGAGATTGCGATGGCTTCACCGAACTATGAGGGCGTAGAGCTGCTGCGGAACCAAGGTGACGTATTCCAATGGGGCGGGGCGTGGCTGTGCGAGGGTGGTTTTTGTCCAACTTCTGACGGGAAGGGCAGCCTGCTGCCTATTGAATTGCCAGAGCTGCGTATACCGGAAGGGCATTTCTATGCAACGACAAGGCGCGGAAAGCAGTTTAACTCTATGATTTATGGCGAGAAGGATGCATTTAACGATGCAGGGCGCTACGACGTGCTGATGAATGAAGCGAATTTGTCGGAGCTTGCGATCGCCGAAGGTGATGCGATTGTTGTATATAACCGCAGCGGGAGCTTCCATGGCAGGGCGAAACCAGCGGATATTGCGCCAGGCAATATCGAGTTGTATTGGCCGGAAGGAAATAGTCTATTTCCAAAAGGAGTATATGAGCCGTTTGCAGGCATACCAGAGTATAATGCTTCCGTTATCGTGGAGAAGGCTGAAACCTATCATGCCTTTAAGGATACCAAGTATATGGAGAAGCGGATTGTGGAGCTGGAAATCGAGCCGCCGGCGTAGAACTGCTGTGGTCGTAATGATGCATAAGCAAGCTGAGCGTGGAAGGGGAGTATTCGAATGGATCTTTCGAACACGACAAAATGGCGCATACTCAAATACGATAGCAGCGGCCACTGGGAGAAGGATGACGACATCGCTGCGGAATATCCGCTTACTCTGAAGCTGGATGGTGAGGAGTTTGCAACGATGGTATGCTCGCCATCACATTTGCAGGAGCTGGTCATTGGTTTCCTCGCTTCCGAAGGGGTTATACGAGCTGCCGGTCAGGTGAAATCGCTGAGGATCGAAGAGGATACGGGTTTTGCCTATGTCGAGCTAGAGCATAAGCATACGTTAAGTCAGGATCATTACGCGAAACGTTTTATCGGATCATGCTGCGGCAAGAGTAGGCAGTTTTATTTTCACAATGATATGCTGACGGCCAAAACGATCATGACCCGCACCAAAATATCGGCTGAGCAATGTATTCGCTTTATGCGCGAGCTTCAGGAGGCATCCTCGGAATTTCGCAGCACGGGCGGTGTTCATAATGCAGCCATTGGAACGCCATCGGAGCTGCTTGCAGTAAGAACGGATATTGGCCGCCACAATGCGCTCGATAAGCTCTTCGGCTATTGTTTGCTGCACCGTGTTCGAACTTCGGATAAAGTGATTGCATTCAGCGGCAGGCTCTCCTCGGAGGCGGTGCTGAAAGCGGCCAAAATCGGCTGCGGTATCATGCTCAGTAAGTCGGCGCCTACTGATCTTGCTCTTCGTTTGGCAGAGGATTTAGGCATTACCTGCGTCGGTTTTATTAGAGGCGGAGAGATGAATGTATATACCCATCATGACCGAATCGATTTCGGCGATGGATTGACAGCATGGTAGTGATTGTATATCATTTTAAATGAAAATGATTATCACCATGTGAGAAGAAGGAGTTTATGATGCTTTTACGCTTTTTTGCTTATTACAAGCCTTACAAGAAGCTTTTTCTGCTTGATTTCTGTTGTGCAGTAGTGCTGGCGATTCTTGAGCTGTGCTTCCCCTTGGCAGTCAGCTATGTAATAGATACGCTGTTGCCTGACGAGAACTGGGGCCTTATTGTTACTGCCTGTGCTATCTTGCTTCTGATTTATATTATTAATACACTGTTGCAGTATGTGGTCACCTATTGGGGCCATATGCTTGGTATTAATATTGAGACGGACATGCGTAAGAAGCTGTTCGACCACGTACAGAAGCTGTCCTTCCGTTTCTTCGATAACACGAAGACCGGTCATCTAATCTCGCGTCTAACGAATGATTTATTCGAGATTGGCGAGGTTGCCCATCATGGCCCAGAGGATATGTTTATAGCTGCGATGACGCTCGTCGGAGCGTTCGGCATTATGGCGTATATTAATTTGGAATTAGCCATTCTTACTTTTGTTATTGTGCCGATCATTATCTGGCTCGTTCTGATGTTCAACGGTAAAATGACGAAAGCTGCGAATCGGTTGTTCTCGGATATGGCCGATTTTAATGCTCGGGTTGAGGATACGGTTGGCGGGATTCGTGTTGTTCAAGCTTTCTCGAACGAAAGCCATGAGAAAAAGCTATTCAAGGTGAACAACCTGCGTTTCCGTGAAGCGAAGCTCATTTCCTACAAAATCATTGGTTTGAACTCTTCGATTACCTACATGCTGATGAGACTTGTATCTGTATTCGTATTGATTGCAGGCACTTGGTTCGTTATTAAAGGTGATCTGAAGTACGGCGAATTTATTAGCTTTGTTTTGCTTACGAACATCTTCTTTAAACCGATTGAAAAAATCAATGCAGTTATCGAAAGCTACCCAAAAGGCATTGCCGGCTTTAAACGTTATGTTCAGCTGCTGGAGACAGCACCTGATGTTGCGGATAAACCCAATGCGAAAGAGGTTAACCGCTTAAGCGGGAATATTGAATATCGGAATGTTACGTTTGGTTATGAAGGCGAAGCGAAGGTGCTTCAAAATATCGATCTTACTATTCGTGCAGGTGAGACAATTGCCTTTGTTGGACCTTCCGGCGCCGGCAAAACGACGCTTTGCAGCTTGCTGCCGCGTTTCTATGAAATTGAAGGCGGAAGCATCTCCGTCGATGGCTATGATACTCGCGATTTGAAGCTGGATTCGCTGCGGAAGCAGATCGGTATCGTACAGCAGGATGTGTTCCTGTTCGCCGGTACGATTAGAGAAAACATCAGTTACGGCAAGCTTGGCGCATCGGATACAGATATTTGGGAAGCCGCGCGCAGAGCGAAGCTGGAAGAATTCATCCACGCGCAGCCGGACGGACTGGAAACGGTAGTAGGCGAACGCGGCGTTAAGCTGTCTGGCGGACAGAAGCAGCGGCTTGCGATTGCGCGGATGTTCCTCAAAAACCCGCCTATTCTTATTCTCGACGAAGCAACTTCGGCACTCGACACCGAAACGGAAGCGGCAATCCAGCAGTCGCTGGCTGAACTGTCCGTAGGCCGCACAACGCTCGTTATTGCACATCGCCTCGCTACGATCAAAAATGCGGATCGCATTGTTGTTGTAACGGAGCAAGGAATTACCGAGCAAGGCCGTCACGAAGAACTCGTATCGGCGGGTGGCATTTACAGCCGCTTGCATCATGCGCAGTTTGGCAATAGATAATCTGAATTTGAATGAAGGCTGCCGATATCGTTGAATCGGCAGCTTTTTTTTTATTAACAAAGCAGCCGAGGTGCTTTATCACTAGCCGCTAGAATGAAACTTACAGGCACTACTAGGCATTAAATTCACCCAACACAACCCCACCCATTAAACCGAAGCATCGAGCATTACAACTTACTTCGCTCCATGCTAAAGGAGCTAATGGTTCGGTCTTGTTTAAATGGTATTCGCGGCGCCTGACAATACTTCTTGTTTGTCTTTCTCTGCGCCTGTTTTCCTTCTCTTATAAAACGACAAGAAGGCCGATGTAACCGCAATTGATAAGGCAGAGTACAATCCGCTTTTAAGCGAAAATACGGATAGGCTAGTGAGGACAACTAAAAAATCGAATGCGAAGTTGGTAATGCCGGGGTTGACGCCATGTTTTTTGTGCAAATAGATGGCCAGTATCGTCGCGCCTCCGAGTGAAGCACCGTTGCGGAACAAGGCAGTGATGCCTGCACCGATGAATAATCCTCCGACGATCGCTCCGATTAGCGGAGGAATCGTAAAGGCAGGCAAGATATCGTTTATTGCACTTAACGAGGAAAGCAGCGCGATCGCACCAATGGTTTTGAAGGTAAAGGATTTGCCCATGTAAAAGTAGGAGAAAATTAGAAATGGAAGATTGAGCAATAAAAACAAATAGTGGAATGAGACTTGCAGCTGGGGTGATAAGCTTAAAGAGAGTCCTGCTGTTCCTCCAGTTACGATATGTGAATGCTTTAAAATGACTAATCCGCCCACAGTAACGAAGCAGCCTATTGCAATATGAAGCCATTTGCTGATATTTTCCTTCATTTTGTTATCCAATATCCGTAACATCGCACATGCACCGCCTGCTTAAGTTTGTTACTATAAGAATACAAAACAGCATCAGTCGTATATATGATAAACAGAATGAAATTGATGTGAATTTATATAACATTGAACGAATTTTTATTGTTTTTCCTGCAAAATGAAGGGGGTTGTGATCATGGATCAATTGGACCGAATGCTTCTCCAATTGCTGCAGGAGGATGGCCGAGTCACGGTGAGCGAGCTGTCCAAACGATTGTCTCTCAGCCGCCCCAGCATATCTGAGCGTCTGCTGCGCTTGCAGGAGAAAGGCATCATTACTGGATTCGGTGCTCGAGTATCGCCTGCTGCTATCGGCAGAAACATACAGGTCATCATTCAAATGAGCGAATTGAAAGTATTTCCGATGGAGTTTGAGAAGCGCATCATGAATGATGATGAGATTATAGAATGCCACCGGGTTACAGGAACGGTCAGCTATGTTCTTAAAGCAGCGATAACGGGGATGGATGGTCTAAGCGAGCTTGTAGAGAGGCTTATGCCTTTCGGCAATGTCAACACGTCGGTCATTCTCTCTTCTCCTGTTATGAACAAAACCATACTGCCTAAGGAATAAACGATTAACGGAGTAAAGGGGACTTATAGGATGGAACAAACAAAAACATTAATTGAAGCATATAATCAAGCCAGCTATCCGTTAATCGGTCATGGAAAGCGGAATGTACAAGTTCTGAAAGAAGCGCTAGAGCAGTGGGACGCAGAGCAGGATAGCGATATGTACGGAAATGGAGCGATAATTGAGAATTTTGAGGAAAAAATGGCTAAACTGCTAGGCAAGGAATCGACTGTATTTTTCCCCAGCGGTACAATGGCTCAGCAAATTGCACTTCGTATATGGTGTGACGAAAAAGGAAATAAGAAGGTCGGTTATCATCCCTTAAGCCATCTAGAGATTCATGAGAAAGACGGCATGAAAGAGCTGCATCACCTTGAAGCTGTACTGCTGGCGGATGTAGAAAGGCCTGTCCTCCTCCATGATTTGATTGGTCTAGAGGAAAATATCGCTTGTTTGCTGCTGGAGCTGCCGCAGCGCGAAATTGGCGGACAGCTGCCGGAATTTGCAGAGCTCAAGGCTATGTCGGCATTTTGCCGGGAGAGAGGAATTAAGCTTCATCTGGATGGAGCGAGGCTGTTCGAGATTCTTCCGTATTATGATAAGTCTGCTCAAGAGGTGTGCGCACTCTTCGACAGTGTGTATATCTCATTTTATAAAGGGATTGGCGGTATTGCAGGAGCGATATTAGCCGGAGATCGCAGCTTTACAGAGAAATCGAAAATTTGGAAAAGACGCCACGGCGGTGATCTCATCAGCTTATATCCCTATATTATTGCTGCTGATTATTACATGGAGCGGCGACTTCCGCATATGAAGAAGTACTACAGGGAAGCGCAGGAGCTTGCTGCATTATATAACGGGTGCGAGGGTATGAAGACCATCCCGGAGGTGCCTGTTTCCAATATGTTTCATGTTCATACCACAGCAAAGAAGGAGCAGCTTGATTCAATCCTAATCGATATCGCAGCGAAAACAGGCATCGGCTTGTCGCAGTCTGTTCGTGATAAAGGCGAGGAAGGCTGCTATTTTGAGGTTAATATTGGCGATCGGTATGATGCGGCTCCTAAAGAAACGCTTTTTGAAGCTTTTCGATTGCTGGACAATAAGCTGCAACAGAATGGGGAGAGGGAATAGCAGTAACACTTTTAACTCGATTATGTCTGCACAACATGCTAAGTTATAAATAGTGGATAATGAGATAATATTTGATAAAACGTGGCAATCCATGATGTTAGCACATAATGTGAAATGACGCTAAAGAAGGAGTGATCCATTCTGAAAAAAATCATTTTACTCATTGTTTGCTGTTTCCTCGTATTTGGTGGTTCTTATGTCTACTCGAAAGCGAAGCCGCCTTTAACAGCACAGGCGTTCTCTTCAACAAACGATAGACAAATTGTTTTAGTGATAATCGGCAATAAAAGTGTAGTTGGATCTATCGATATTAATGAAGTATTAATAAATGATGGCGCCGTGCCTGAGCGAGTCAAAATACAAGTTAGCAGTCCTGCTAAAGGTTTTATTGTAACCGACCGCTTCGATGAGACGGAAGAAAAGGATTACTCATTTAAGGATCTGAATGAAGTGACCATTCCAACAGGAACATCTCCACAGGCACAGACGGCCAAAGAGAATAAAGGCAAGGTCACAGATGCGGATCATACCTATGCCCTAACAATAGGGGATAAGCAAACGATTGAATCAATCACGATCAAATATAACCACCTCGGGATTTCGCATAAAATAACAATTTCGACGATAAAGGTGCAATGAGCTATACTACGTACAACATAAAGAATGATTAACGAGGTTAGTTTTTGATGAGGCTAAACGTTGGATAGCAATAGGGGTTCCAATTTATAAAATAGTACAGAGGAGGTATGCATTCATATGAAATATTCCTTTTGTGCAGGGGCGGCATCTGTGGGATGTATCATGTTGAGCTGCCTTTTATTGTTTTGGAACCCTTACACGGAAATACCGGTGAATGATAAAACGATTCTTATCGTGTTTATGATGTTGATCCTTCCAGCTTGTATAGGAATTTTAGCTGCAATTTTGAGAAACCGAATGTTAATGCTAGTGGTACTCATCTGGTCGTTGCCGTATGGCATTTATTTATCTGCAGCATCTATACCGAGTATTTGGAATCTCTATGCAGCGGTTCTCATTTTATATGTCATTTCCCTTATAAGGAAAGAAACCGCATATAAAGGGGCATTATAAAGCAAAAAAAGACATGAAAGGACGAGACGAAACAATGGAGAAAGCAAATCAAAAAATTAAAACATTTTTTATGTTTGAAGGCAGAGCGGAGGAGGCTATGAACTTCTACACTTCATTATTCGATCAATCCGAAATCATAAGCATCCAGCGATACGGAGCGAATGAGACAGGCCCTGAAGGAACCGTGATGAAAGCTACATTTTCTCTAAAAGGACAACAGTTTATGTGTATCGATAGCGGAGTCAACCATGGCTTTACGTTCACACCTTCAATATCTTTGTTCGTTACCTGCGATACGGAAGAGGAAATAGACCAGGTTTTTGAAAGCCTATCACTTGAGGGCAGTATACTCATGCCGCTGGCCGCTTATCCGTTTAGTGAGAAGTTTGGCTGGGTTGCAGATAAGTTTGGCGTTTCATGGCAATTAAGTCTTGAGAAAAGCTGAAGCAGGCAAGAGAGAGAGTCGAAGAACGTAGAGTTGAAATTCAACATATTCTGTACCCTGAACGATACATAAGTGCACATTTTAATTTTGAGGTAATGTTTCCCCGAAGAAGTTGATGTTTACATTCCAACTCATGAATAGTGCTGATGCAGAAGATAGTGGACATATTCCACCGTCTTCTGCATCTCGCTAGCGCAGCTTCAAGTTTGAAGCAGCTATAGCATCTCAACCTTTAGGTCAGGGAAACGACCTTGCAGATCTGCTAAACGATCTAGTAGTGCTGCCTTATCAAATGGATATTTAAAAATGTCCGGATTCGGCTTAAAGGTAATGCTTGTGCCTGTTTCCTTCGTCATGCCTAAGACAAGCAGTTCACTTTGCGGTATGCCGTGTTTAAAGTCTTGACGAAATACTTTTCCTTCACGGCGAACCTCTACAGAAAGCTGTTCAGACAAAGCGTTAACTACAGGCATGTTTATGCCTTTTAACCCTTCGGAAGCTACAACGGATGCGCTTTTATTGTAATGCCCAAGCTCCGTAAGCACGGTTTGTACTGGAGTTGTCTTCGACTGAGGGAAGGCTTGAATCGGAATGCCTCGACCATTATCAGAGACGGTAATACTTGTATCGCTGTGAAGTACGATACATAGCTCCGTACTATAGCCTGCTTGGTGTTCTAACACCGAGTTATCAATGACGGACCATAAAAGATGATTCGGATCGTACCCCTCTTTATTTTCGCCTAAATACTCTTCAACGTTATTTCTAGCCTCAGTAAGCTCCATATAATGGCTCGTATCGAGCAGATCAGTAATAGCGGTCAACAAAAGCAGCAGCGGAAGCGTTCGATGAGCAGGCAGAGAATACTTGCCACCACGTTCCTCTTGAACCAAAAGGTCAGCCCCGAGTAAGGCTTTGGTATGGTGGTAAAGCTGCCCCGTCGTTCCGAGGTTTAGTCGTTCTACGATATCTGAGCCGGAGAGAGGCTCCAGCAATACAGCAAGCAGGATGTCGAGCCTCTGCTTATTCCCGAGTGCTGCCAAAACTTTTGCTGCTTTATCGGTGTCAAGACCAAGTAAGTGATGGACTTCTTGCTGCCTAGGGTCCCACCTGAAGCCATTGTGCCCGCGATATTGCCCGGAATAAAAGAGGCTGCCCAAATCATGCGGGGCTTCATCATTTAATGAGTTCTCATTTACATTCATGGTTAATGCTTGTTTTGGAGAAGGACGAGTATTAATGACCTGAGTTAACATTTGTTTGAGCTCGTTCATCTCTTTGGTAAGTAAATCAAGCTCAGTACCGTAGTCTCTAGAAGCTGACAAATAGCATCACCTCTTAATGTTATTGTTTTACGTAATTACGTTATACGATAAATTTAACATAAGTTCAGTCAATTGTAAACATAGCCCAAAAACTTTGTGGTACGATGAAGAAATATTTTAATAGCAGGCCTAACACTTAAGGGGGTAAGGGATTGTTTTCGAAAAAGAGGCATGTGAGGATAGATTGGGAATGCTCCATTGAGGACGAAACAGATGCTAGCGTCTGTGTTTATGTCACATTTCCAGATTACTCCCGATGGGTAGCTAATTTTTATACGATAAAATGTATCGAATCCATCCGTAACGATCGGCTGAGCAGAGGGGAAAATACGTTCGTCTGGTCAGAAGAAAATTTGATTATTGTCGATCAAGTAAGTCGAGCACATATTGAGAAAATTATTGATGAGAGTATGGAACAAAATACATTCGAGTATTTATTTAAATATTTTGGCTCGGTTCAGGCACCGAATGTTAGACAATATCCTGACGGTTTCTTCGAAAACGAGCCAATGATTAACTCTGATATCGTAATGCGTCAAGCAGGAAGACTATACGAAATGCTGGAGCATGCCAGCGACGAATTGAAGGACAATATAAAGCGTTTTTTGTTTGATGATCGTAAGGTGAGGATTGAGCATCTTGAGTTGATACCCAAACTTGAAGTTAAGTCTATGATTGTGGCTGAGGCAGAGCATGAGGGTCGTGACATGAAGCGCGAGTGGGAAGACGTTTTTGCAGAGGGTTTGGATGCCGAAGAAAAGACGAACATTTATATGGAACAATATTTATGGCATGTTTTCAGCTATACAAAAAAACCATGCTTAAGCGATGAACAAGCGGTCGAAGCATTCCGTAATGAGCCTAAAAAGGCGTGTTATGTCTTCTATCAGCAGCATGATTTAGTGTTGTTTTTAGAAGATGCAGCGCGTTTAATGCCTGAGGATGTGGAAGGCGAGCAGGACATCTATATTGTAGATGAGCATTTTAAGTGGACCTATGTCGTAACCCATGAGTCTGAATTAGGGCCTTATTTTGTTAAGGCACAGCATACTCGCTAATCGTTACTCCAGGATCGGAGCCGTATTTCATGGTTTCGCCAGAGATCGAAATTTCCTTTACTTCATTGCCCAGCTTGTCCACTAATACATGCTTAATGCCTCGCACAGGCCGAGGACTAGACGTTTTATAGATACCATTTTCCGAAATATTAATGACTTCATATCCTTTTTTCTTAGAGATAGGCGGAGAGCTTGAATCGCCAAAATGAATGACAACAGTGCCGTGAAAGCTTTGCGGAATGTGATGGATAACTGGTCTGTTTTTCTCAACCTCTGAGACCAGCATGTTGATCGGCAGATATATGATTATAAGTGAAGCAAGAAAGAAGATGAGATAGCCCTTCTCTTTTATAGCAACAAGAGAACCTACAGAGAATACAATTGCAGAGCTGGCAAATAGTAAAATAAACAGTCCGAACTCAGGAGAAAAGAGATCCTGTAATCCCCATATTCCTAAGCCCATCATAACGGTAACGGAAGCTGCGGCAATGATACTTAGAACAATTAGCAGGGTAGTGCGCAGCAAAATAGCCGATTTTCTCCAGCGGAACATCAGGGTGTAAAACGGGAGAATAAGGAATAGATACGAAGGAAGCGTCCAGCCGATAAGCTTGCTCGAATCACTTCCGAGGCTCTGATCGTACACGAGCGCCAAATAACCTAAATAAGCGAGTACACCTGCAAAATAGCTGGCTATAGCAACTAAAACGTAAAATAGCTTTTGTTTCATGGGGACAACACCTCTTCTGTGAGTATGGAAGCTCTGTACCCCTAAAGCATAACGTTATACCGAATATCGCAATAGTTCTATCTTTTGTAGTACCGACCTCACGATGCGCTTGGAGCAAGAACATCTCCAATAATGATTAGCCGCAAATAAGGAGGAAGTAACATGAAACGTATCCTTTCAGGAATAAAACCAAGTGGGGAGCTTAATATAGGCGGTTATGGAGGTGCCTTGCATCAATTTGTGAAAATGCAGCATGACTTTGAATGCTTTTTCTTTGTGCCGGATCTTCATGCGGTGACTGTTCCTCAGGACCCGAAAGAATTATTTCAGCGTTCAAAGGACATTGCCGCATTTTATATTGCTGCTGGAATTGATCCTAAAAAAGCGACGATTTTTATACAATCGCATGTGCCTGCGCATGTTGAGCTGGGATGGATAATGGAGACTCAGGTTCACTTTGGAGAGCTGAGCAGAATGACGCAGTTCAAAGAGAAATCAGATGGGAAAGATTCTGTCAGCTCTGCTTTGTTTACGTACCCTGCCTTGATGGCAGCGGACATTCTCCTTTATCAAGCGACCCATGTACCTGTCGGGGAGGATCAGAAGCAGCATTTAGAGATGACTAGAGATTTAGCTGCGCGATTTAATAGTCGTTTTGAAAAAACATTTGTAATTCCTGAACCAATCATCCCCACTATTGGCTCCCGTATTATGGGGCTTGATGATCCAACTAAAAAAATGAGCAAGAGCAACCCAAATAAAAATAGCTACGTGCTGCTACTTGACTCGCCAGCTGATATTCGTAAAAAGCTCGCAAGAGCTGTTACCGATTCAGAAATGTCTGTGCGATATGATTGGGACAATAAACCTGCGGTCAGCAATTTGATCGAGATCTATGCGGTGTTCTCAGGAGAGTCCACCGAGACGATTGAAAGGCGTTACGAGGGCCAAGGATATGGCGGGTTTAAGAAGGATTTAGCCGAGGTCGTCGTCGAGAAGCTAGTACCTATACAAGAGAGATATACAGATATTATCGATTCAGACGAGCTGATCCGTATCCTTAAAGAAGGAGCGATGAGAGCCTCGGAAACGGCTCAAATAACGCTTCTTAAAGCGAAGCGTGCGATGGGATTCATAACCTTTTAACCAAGCAAGCTGGGATTGCAGGTAGAAATCATAATGAACAGGAAAATCTCCAGCTAATTTTGCGATTATGCCCGTATATGCTGAATTAGAAGGAATTTGTACCGTTAAATCAATGGAAATGGGCTGTTTCCTAAAATATTGCCTGGTTTAGCGGGAGAATTTCCCGTTAACTTGGTTTTTATCGGAAAAGAGCGAATGATAGCGGGAGAAATTCCTGTTAGTTTGGTATTCTAGAAGCCAATAAGGCAGGACGCCGTACAGAATGAGTTGATTGAATACAGTAATAAAAAACGGTCAATCCCGCCTCAGCAGTGGGATTGACCGTTTTTCGTTTGTATCTAAGCCCCTTACACTTCTTTGCGAGTAAAATAAAGGAGACCAATTGCAAAAAACAAAACAAAGCTGCTCGTTATCGTAATGAGCAAGTTTTCTAAAGGGAGCGCAAAAGCGCCGAAATTGTCGCCTTCGAAGCTTAGCATCGCCAGCATTGGTTGTGCCCATGGGTAGAAGGGAGCGAAGCGTTCAGAATTAACGATAAGCATATTAGGCAGCGTAAGCATCACATTAATGACGAGTGGAGCGGCAAAGCTGCTCCAGCTTACAGATACGAGCAGTTGAAGCGCGGCAAGCGGGAGGCAGGCAAGCCAGCCGCTGCCAACTCCTTTCAGGAGCATCGCCCATGGAAGCGGGCCGTCGATGCCTTGATAGGTCGCTGCAATAATAACTGCTCCTAGAAACAGCAGCTGCGTTATGGCTAGGAGTACGGCGACTACGCTAAATTTGGCGAAGTAGAGTCCGATTCTAGACACAGGCAGCGTTAGCAGCTGCTTCCACCCTCCTCCTACATGCTCATATCTGCATACGAAAGCGGACAGAATGCCCGTTAATATTGGTAAGAACAGCATGGCGTGGAACGAAGCCATCGAAGCAATGAGCAGGGCATATTGAGCGGACGCATCCGGCGAATCAAACGATATTAACATGCCAAGAGCAAGTGACAGCAGCGAGCTGAGCGGGATGAGTATCCAAATAAACGTTTTGAATAACTTAATCCGTTCCGCAGCGACTAAACGTAGGAAACCCATCATTTCAATTCACATCCTTTTTGATGAAATGAAAGGCTCCAACAAGTAGAAGGATGCATCCGAGCAGAAAGCCTCCACCTACGAATAGCTCTCGCTGGGGGTCCATATAACCTAGCATTGGCCAGTTTAAGGGCAGCAGCTTTGACCAATCCTTTGAAATCAGGCCTGTGAATATGGAGCTGATTGCGATCAATACGCCAAACGTAATAGGAATGGCTTGATTTTTCATGGTCATGCAAAGCCATACAAACAGCGCAAGCGCCGGGAGCGATGCGATAAACGGCAGGAAGCAAAGCCGCAAAATATCGATTACTGGCATCTCTTTAAGCCCGAATCGCAAAGATAAACCGAGCGCAGCGGTACCTATTGCCAGCAAAACACATGACGAGAGCAGCAACAAGAAGCTTAATGCAAATTTGGAGCGGAACACGGCACCCTTGGAAATAGGAAGGGCGAGCAGCTGCTTCCACGCATTTGTGTTATGTTCGATATTTGCTAGCAGGGAAGAGACAAGTGTCACTCCAAGGAATAGCGAGATTGGAACAAACATTTGGATGTCCTGAAGCAAGACCTCCCAGAGTCTTCCTGCATATTTGTTCGTTAAATAATCATATCGAAGTCCGTAATTAAGAGCTTGCATAGCAATCAATCCGATAGGACCAATAAAGATAAGAAACCATAGCCCTTTGCCGCGTATTTTCAAAAAATCAGCTGAAAGTGCTTTGAGCATCATAGCTTACCCTCCCCGACAATTTGCAGGAAGAGATCCTCCAGTGATTTGCGTTTCTCCTCGACACGGTAGATAGAGTGATCTCGCTCTACGAGATTTTTGATAATGCGTGCAAGTGCAGGGTTATCGGTATGCTCCAGCATAATGGCGGAACCATTTTGTACAGCGCCCACACCTTGCCGCTGCAAGGCAGCAAGTGCTAGCTCTGGCTCAGACACGACCAGCGATATTGTGCCTTGTGCCTGTGCATGCAAATGGCTGATCGTATCTTGGAAGACAAGCTCCCCCTGACGAATAATACCGACGGTTCCTGCTGTAAGCTCAACCTCGCTTAACAAATGGCTGGATATAAGGACGGTAATGCCATGCTGCTTAGGCATTTCTTTAATTAATTCACGAATTTCCAATATGCCGGATGGATCTAGTCCATTTGTCGGCTCGTCGAGCAGCAGCAGCTCCGGGCTGCCAAGCAATGCGCTTGCGATACCTAGTCGCTGCTTCATTCCAAGCGAGAAGCCTTTCACTGGACGCCGCGCTTCCTTGGTCAGTCCAACGATGTCGAGCACTTCAGCAATTTTGGAGACAGGAGCACCGAGTATGCGGCGAATAGCTTCGAGGTTGTCGACGGCGCTTAAATGACCATAATACGAAGGGTATTCGACGAGCGAGCCGACCCGGCGTAATATGGATAACCTTTCCTTATTCAATGACTTCCCAAAAATATGGACCGATCCGCCCGAGGGCTGGATTAATCCGAGCAGCATGCGGATTGTCGTCGTTTTACCAGCGCCATTCGGCCCAAGAAAGCCATATATATCTCCTTTTGCAATTTTCAAATTTAGATTGGACACCGCATAACGCCCTTTATAACGTTTGCTTAGTCCTTTCGTTTCGATTACCCATTCATTCACGTTAATCACCTCAGTACTTACATTAACGGGTGAAGGTTAAACGAAGGGCTCCCCAAGTTTAAATTTTGTTTAAAAAAATAAAATCAATTTGAATAAATGTATATGGTCGTTCCACTAGCTTGGGTATCCCTATGCCATTCGAGCTTCATTTCTTTCAGAAGATAATCGACAATGGCTAGCCCAATGCCTGCACCTTTGCCCATCGGAGCAGTCTCTAGCCCGTTGCCATGATCGCGAATAATGAGCGCAGATTGGCCTTGGTAATACTCAACGGTAATGCCGATGTATTTGCCGCCGTTCGCATGCCTCGTCACATTTTGAAATAAATTATCCAGCACGCGGCGGAAACCTGCCTTATCGACAACACGAAGCATAGTGCCATCAGGCAGCTCCACATCAGCGACGATTCCTTCCTGTTCCCAAAGAGGGTACCAAGACGCGGCGCTTTCACGAACTAATCGCAGCAGATCCAGTGGCTCCAGCTTAAGTGGATATCGTCCGCTTGTCATGAGCGTGTAGGAAAGTAAGTTTTCAATGAGACTGTCTAAGCTGGTTATTTTTTGCTCCATTTGCTTCACAGCTGTTTGAGCATTCAAACTTAACGGTTCCTTATGCAGCGAATACAAATGGCTGTTCATGACGGTTAAGGGCGTCCTCAGATCATGCGACAGGCTGGCGATGAGCTGCTTGCGAAGCTCCTCCTCTGCACGCTCGCGCTCCTTGCTCTCCTTAAGCTGTTCAACCATCTCATTAAAAGCTGTCTCCAGCTGCCCGATCTCATCATTTTTGTTAATAAGGATCGGCATCGGAAGACCGTTGTCGCCATGCAGCGTCATCGCTGATTGCAGACTGAGCAGACGTTTGCGAATGTGCCGGAAGAACAGCAGCGATATCAAGAAGAAGAAGGCGAACATAATAAATAGAAACGCCAAATAAAAGGGTGTGCCTGAACCGATCGGCTTATCGAGCTGAATGATGGAGCGCTGCAGCTGCATTACCATAAACCCAGGTTCCTTATGGTCCGCTCCAAGGAAGGACACGACCGTAAAGGGATCGCTGTCGATGCTTGCTTTCATAAATTGAATGGAGCTGGCAGGCGTCCACTTGTTTGGAAGCTGCTCTTGTACAGGAAGCTGCAGCCTTGTTGATCCAGCAGAGTCAACCCAGAAGAGGGAAGCCTCGGGGTAAGTTTGTTTTAGCTCGCGCAATCTTTTGTCGATTTGAGCGGGATCCTTCTCTGTTAATTCAGCAGCCTGATTATGCCATATTGTGGTTAATTCTTTTCCGCTGCCATACTTTAAATAGTCCATATTAGCGGTTTGCGTATTTTCTTGAATAAGCATATAAAGAATAGAAGCTACCGGAAATATGATTGGAATAAACAGAAAAGCAAACAAAATGATAAGCAGGTAGCGAGATAACAAGGTTTGGCGAAACTTCATGCCTCCCGTGTGTGGTTTGGACTTCTTCATGCGCGCACCCGATAGCCAATGCCGCGTACCGTCTCAATAATTTCAGGAGCAGCGGGGTTTCGCTCGATTTTTTCCCTCAAATAGCGGATATGAACCATCAACGTTTTATCTCCATCAATAAAAGATTCTCCCCATACGGCCTCATAGATTTGCTCTTTCGTAAGCAATTGTCCCAAATGGCGCAGTAGATAGCTGAAAATGTGAAACTGTTTGCCTGTCAGCATAATTTCTTCCCCGGTCTCGCGGTTTTCCACCCGGTTTTGCTGCTCATAGACAAGCAGATGCTTAATAGCCAAAGGTTCTGCAAGCCGTGCGCCTGACCTGCGAAGGAGCACTTCGATGCGTGCGGTCAGCTCGTCGGGATGGAATGGCTTGGTGAGGTAGTCGTCAGCGAACTGCAGCCCTTGTAGCTTATCATCGATGGAGGTGCGCGCTGAAAGCATAAGAATCGGGACATCCGGCGCTGCTTTTTTCAGCCGTTGTCCAATAGTAAAACCATCGAGTCCCGGCAGCATAACGTCTAGGATGACGAGTCTGCAGCCTGCAGCGGCCTCGAGTGCATGCTCGCCGTTTTTTAACCATTCAACCTTATAGCCTTGCTCTTGCAAATGCTGTGAGACAAAGCTTCCGATTTCGATATCATCTTCAATATATAGCAGTGATGCCGTCATTTTTATAAATTTCCTTTCGTTCATTCATTTTGATTCCTTATTTTAACTGGTCTGCTTCGATTATACGGCAGAGCTTGGCGGAATGCATACCATAAGCAGCGTTTGATGTAGATAAGCAATAGGAATTTATTTGAAAATAAAGAAAGGGACCTAGCCGACAACGGCTAGATCCCTTTCTATTCATTGCGTGGTCAGCCCTTGCTTCCAGGCTCCCGTGCTTTCTTTCCTTTTTCCCACCTAAATACTTTGTTTAATACTTTGAATACCCACTTCGACTCCTTAGTCAGAAGTGGTCCCAATATCGCCAGAATGAGTACATACAAGGCAGCGAATGGCTGCAGGAGCTCAAGCAAGCCGCCTGCTTTGCCGAGGTTCGCCATAATGATGGAGAACTCGCCGCGAGATACGATGGTCAAACCTATATTAGCCGATGCCTTCGGCGTTAAGCCAGCACTTTTACCGGCTAACATGCCTGCCAAGAAGTTGCCGAATAGTGTAACGGCAACCGCACCAAGTGACAGCCATACGGCTCCGCCAAGTGCGAATGGGTCGATGGTCAGTCCGAAGCTAAAGAAAAATAAAGCACCGAAGAAGTCACGGAAAGGCAAAATCATATGCTCAATCCGCTTCATGTGAACAGTCTCAGCTAGTACTAAGCCTACAAGCAAAGCACCGATCGCCTCAGCTACGTGAATCGTTTCGGAGAAGCCTGCTACGAGGAACAAGAAGCCGAATACGAGCAGCAGAAACAGCTCATTCGAGCGAATATTGAGAATTTTGTTCAGAAGCGGTGCAGCCTTCCTGCCGATAATCAAGAAGAGCAGCATGAATCCTAATGCATAGGAAGCAGACAGGAGTACTCCGCCTAAAGACGATGAATCACTGAGCACGAGTCCGGAGAGCACGGAAATATATACAGCAAGGAAGATATCCTCGAACATAATGATGCCGAGAATCATTTCTGTCTCCGGGTTGGCAGTCCTCTTTAAATCGACGAGCACCTTCGCGACGATAGCGCTCGATGAGATCGTTGTAATGCCGGCGATGACCATGGTTTCCGCTACAGGGAAGTCGTTGATCCAGCCAAATAATAAGCCAAGTGAAAAGTTGATTAGAATATAGATCGTTCCGCCTACCGCTATTGAGCGACCCGATTTCATTAATCGACCCACAGAAAACTCCAGACCTAAATAGAACAGGAGGAACAGCACGCCTAGCCGCCCCATGAATTCAATTAGTTCTGCACTATGAATAAACCTAAAGTCCAGTATGCCTACGTGCGGAGCATGTGGACCTACGGCCATGCCGATTAATATATAAAACGGGATGACGGAAAACCGAATTTTTGCAGCTAACAGCCCGACTAAGGCGATGAGTATAACAGCAAGACCGATCTCCAGCACCATGTGATCCATAATTAACGGCTCCCATTTTGCAGCATCAGCTTAAGAAGCTTCAGATGCTGGCGTTCACCTGCAACAATGAGGGTAGTATCCGCTTTGAATATATAGTCGGGGCCGGGATTAATATGTTTTTCTTCCTTCTCAACCGCAGCGATAATGGTCGCTCCAGTCGTTTGGCGAATATCGGCCTGACCGATCGTTCTGCCAATGCATGCAGCATTTGGTTCAATCTTGTACCACTCAATCGTTAGATCATCAAGTGCAACTTCAATCGTTTCAAGCGCTTTCGGCTTGTAGGTCATACCGCCAATGATGGCAGCGACTTGTCTTGCTTCTTCATCCTCTAGGGTAACCATGGAAATGCTATCGTCTGGATCCTCATAGTCAAAGTGATACATCTCACGGCGTCCGTCATCATGAATAATAATGACAAACTTATCGCCGCTCCTCGCCATAACTTGGTACTTTCGGCCAATGCCGGGCAGATCGGATTCTCTAATATTCATTGTGTATGCCTCCTCATTTGTTGTTAGTATACGAACAAAATGAGAGGATTAACCAACGAAATGAGAAGTGAATTTAATCGGAGTCATGAGCAGATCGCGCAATCTCTGTCGATAAGTAGTGACGAGTGCGGATAGGGTTGTGGAACGCCAATAGATAAGCATGAGAGCATGCATATAGGCGGCAACGAGTGCGTTTTCAGGTAAAAATGTTGTGGCAGTGGTGCTCTGTTTGCGTACGGTTGACGTCGCATATTTGGCTGCCGCAGTAATGCGGCTTGCACCAGCTGTTAACTCAAACATATTGCCTGCTTGGTAGGCGAACAGCGCTGCGAGCAGCAGCGGAACAATAAGGAACAAGTTCATTAAATGCTTGCGGCTAATAGGGCTGAAATCATGTACGCCATTGTTCATCTGTCCACCTCCAAAGATTTCGTTAATATAAGTATAACTTATAAATTGAAAATTAAAAAGGCGATGTTACATATTAACAAAGAAAAATTGGTTATTGCCCTCTATTCCCAGCTGTTTAATAAATTGACGATAAACCATAAGCGTTATAAAATAAGTAAACGATTTTTTTAAGGCGAATAGAACGAAAAAGAGAGAAAGAAGGTTGAAATGGATGGGAGCAGAAGTGAAACAATTGTCACCGCTCGTACAAACGCTTGGTTTGAAGGAGCATATCGAGGGTGGCTGGTACAAGGAAATTTGGAAGGCTGGTTTCACAATACCGCAGGAGGTGCTTGGAGCTCCTTATTCAGGACCACGCTTCGCAGCATCATCAATTTATTTTATGCTTCATCCAGGTGAGTTTTCAGATTGGCATAAGGTTTATTCAGACGAGCTGTGGATGTGGCATTCGGGCAGTCCATTAATGCTTACGCTTGGCGGTACCGAAGATGCGCCGGAAACTAGAAAAGAAATTATTGTTGGACCTGATGTGCTGGCAGGTCATCAGCCGCAAGCATTAGTGCCGGCTAACGAATGGCAAATGTCCCACCTGCTAGGGGACGAGCCTGTACTTGTTTCATGTGTCGTTGCTCCGGGTTTTCATTATGATGATTTCCAGCTCATTAAGCGATAATTACGATCATTAAATAAATGTTGAAGAGCCATCCGAGGAGTAAAGTTTCTTTCCCGGATGGCTCTTATTTTGCAATTAAGAAGCTTCGTACGTGGCCTGCTATGACCAAAGGAACGAGGCTGGCTAAAAGATTCGGTGGCTCCAGCCGTTAAGTTTGGCGAATGCCTCTACGAAGTAGTAGTCTCCGTAAATAAGTGATACGTTGATGTTGGCGTTTTCAGGCTTATGTCCGGTGCCTTGGAGAAGAATTGCTTCATGGTCCGGATTGTCCCAGGTCGCATAATTCACGCTTAGTGAGTACAGGATTCTCTCGGCAGCCGCGTTATAGATCCGGCGTTCCGCGAATGGAACCAGCTCGGTAAGTTCAAGCAGACCGGATGCTGCGATGGCGGCAGCGGAAGTATCGCGCGGCTCATTTTCTATGTTTTCTACGCGAAAATCCCAATACGGCACATAGTCTTCCGGCAGGGCGGCGACAAAGTAATGCGCTACCCGCTTCGCTGCATGCAAATAACGCTCAAGCCCGGTGCATCGGTAAGCAATCGCGAGGCCATAAAGTGCCCAGGCATTGCCTCGGCTCCACGCCGAAGAGCTGGAAAAGCCTTGACCGCCCAGCGGTTCTATAAACGCGCCCGTCTCCGGATCAAAAGATAAAATATGACATACCGAGCCGTCCTCGCGAATGGCGTAACGGAGGAAGGTATCCGCGTGACGTATCGCGATATGCTTGTAACGAGGGTCGCCTGTCGTGCGACTTGCCCAGAACAATAGGGGGATATTCATCATGCAATCAACAATGGCCCAGCCGAGAGCCTCTTGCACGTTCCACGCACGAATAAACTCGCCATTCACGTTGAAGCGGCCCGCTAGGAAGTTTGCCGCCTCCAAACCGATTCGCAGACCTTCCTGATCGCCCGTTAATTCGTATTTGATAACAGCAGTCGGCAGAAACTGAAAGCCGACATCGTGATGCAATTGTACCGGATGCTCGCAGAAGCAGCGCTCCAGCTTGGCGTCCCATTCCCAAGCAGCTGCTTTGAATGACTCTTTCCCTGTTACATCATGCATAACCCAGAGCATGCCGGGCCAGAAGCCGGACGTCCACCAGTTATCGTCTGTGTTGTCATAGATGCCGTTGGTTTTTGCCGCATGAGGCGTTTTATCTCCAATTTGGTTTATCATGTGCTCTACCTTTTCGGTTAATTGCACCAATATTTTTTCTTTGTATGCCTGATTCATTTTGTAGTAAGCCTCCTCGTTGACCCATGATTGTGGTTAAGCTGCTTGCTATCATTATAGTCTCTGACAAATGGACAAAGTTACGCTACAATGATTAAAAATGTTGTTCTGTTGACTTGTTGAAATGAAGGGGTGCAGTCAGTGAAGGGGACGCTGTTTCAGGAAATGGACTATGGGGGACTGTCTTTTCTTTGGTCATATCGCAACTGGTCGCAGCAAGATTTCGAGGGGTACTACCACTTTCATAGGGGTTTCGAGGTGCTGGCTGTGCATCAGGGACACGGCATGGTTACCGTTAATCAGAAGACGTACGAGCTTAAGCCAGGCATGCTGTTTTATTTCGAGCCCTATCAGCTGCATAATGTTTATGTGGAAGTGGATGAAAGCCGGCCATATGAACGCAGCGTCTTTCATTTCGACCCTGTAGTTATGAAGGGCTACTTAAGAACGTTTCCGGCTCTTTATGACGTCTATAAACGAATGCTTCAAGGGCTTATCGCTTTGCAGGGCATAGATATGATCGATTGCAATGAAGAGTTGAATGCCGCTTGCTCCGCATTCCAGAATGGCCTACTCGCTTCCTCCGCCAGCAGCCAAGAAGAACAGAGCGCGCTTTATTTGTTAAAGGTGTTGTCGTTAATTAAACGAAAGGTTATTCCGGGGCCCAAGCAGGATGAATATATGAAGCCGATTCGCCAATCGGAACGTGTTATGGCATGGATTGAAAATCATTACGGGGAGCCCTTTCAGCTTGAGTTGCTTGCGGACGAGCTTCATATGTCAAAATCTTATTTGTCCCGGCTGTTTCGGCAAGAGACGGGTAGCAGCATTACCGGTTATTTGACAGCCCGCAGAATGCAGCAGGCTTGCAGTCTGCTTCAAACGACGAACAAATCCGTAGAAGTGATCGGCGAGCAGGTAGGGTTTACGAGCACCTCTTATTTTATTAGCCTGTTCAAACGGATTATGGGCGTATCTCCGCATCAATACCGCCTTAGGCTGTAGCGGGGAGCAGCGGTAATAGAATAGATGCTTCGTTCCAATTAAGGATTCTCTGCCTTGCGAAGCTGGTTCCGAACGCGGTATTTGCTGGGACTGGTGTGAAAATGATTCCGGAAGGCGCGGCTAAAATAAGGATAGCTGTGAAACCCGGCGGCTTCGGCGATATCTTCCAGTTTCATGTCACTATATAGAATTCTCTCCGAGGCAATAGACAGCCTGATCTCAATGACATAACGCATTGGAGATTGCCCGAACGCTTGCTTGAACAAGTGGGAGGCTGTCGATACGCTGATGCCATAACGTTCGGCGATATGGGTCAGCTTCAGCGGATCGGTAGCATGCTTCTCCAAATACTGCTTCATTTTGTAAGGAATGTTGAGCTCCGGTCTGGAGGCCGCCGCCATCTTTACATACCTCTCGATAGTTAGACATAAAACTTTGATCAAAGCGTCCATCATTTCCGCATTATCCCCATGAATATTCCGCTTCTCATAAATCAGTTTTCTCCACAATGCCAAGAAGTCTTCCGCTGTATCCAGATGAACCTTGCTTGGAAAATCATTTCTGATGCACCACTGCTGAGCCCATACTCCGCTGCAGGATAAGTAGTAATCGGCACTCTCAATTGGCTGAGAATCTTCAGTGTCTTTATCGGCCTCAACCACTAATCGGTAGTATTCCCCTGGCTTGCGGATGATTAGATCACCGGGCTGTACGACATATGTCTCATCATTAATCTCGACACGGCATGTCCCTTTTACCTGGAAGCGCAGGAGCAAGCGATTGTCGTATGTGCCTTTTTGCAAGGAGCCGGTGAATGGAGAAGTATGATGAGAATAGCCGATCAACAGGCAATCGATCCACGATGCGTCCATCATTTGCTGCCACCTCCAAGTGAGTAAACTATTTCTACTATCATAAATATTGCAAAATAAGTCAACAAGCAGAGAATCGGATATTCACTTCTAAATCAGTTGTCACTATACTGGGGATTAATGAAGTGAAGGGAGATGATAGTTTGTTGAAGGATAAGATTGCGGTTCAATTGTATACGCTTCGCGAGGAATGCCTTGCAGATTTCCCGGGAGTTCTTCGTAAAATAAGTCAAATTGGCTATGGCGGCGTACAGTTTGCGGGCTTTCAAGGCTATGACCCACAGGAACTCAAAGCGGTTTTGGACGAAGTTGGATTGAAGACCGCAGGCATGCATGTTGGTTTCCATGACATTGTTGCGAACACAAGCAAAGTGGTCTCGGACGCCAGGCTGTTTGGCACAAGGGATATTATTTGCCCGAGTATTCCCGCTGAGCTGCGAAACGAAGGCGGATACAAACAACTGAAGAAAGATTTAAACGGTATTGCGAAGCAGCTGAAGGGTGAAGGCTTCCGAATCAGCTATCACAATCATGCTTTTGAATTTGAAACGGTGATAGAGGGGCAGGATGCGCTTTCGTACTTGCTTGAGCCTGGTGTAGACAATGAAATCCTTGCAGAGCTGGATGTATATTGGCTTCAGAAGGGCGGTTTTGAGCCTGCATCATTCTTCAAGCCCTACGCGGACAGAATGCCGATTATCCATATGAAGGATATGACCGCAGACGGTGAGCAGGCATTCGCGGAAATCGGTACAGGATCGATTGAATTCGAACCGATTATTCGCTGGGGAGAGGAGAATGGAGTCGAGTGGTACGTAGTAGAACAGGATGTTTGCAGAACAGCACCGATGAGCTGCGTGCAAACTAGCTTTACCAATCTATATCATTTAATGTCAAATCTGCAACCTAATGCTCGTCCGAACATCAAACGATAACGGCGCTTCTCAGCTGAAGCGCCGGATGGTTTGCCCGTTATGGAAAGGGCCGGCAATACGGATATGCTCGCAAGGCTCGCCATTGTTGGCGAGGCGCCACAGCATTTTGTCAGCCGCTTTATATCCGGTCTCCTTGATCAGAAGCTGGGGGCGGCTTAAATGCGGTAGCGCCGCCACCGGTCCGTTGGCCAAGCCGACTAGGGAGATGTCCTCCGGGATGCGATAGCCGAGGGAGGTAAGGCTGTCGTACAGCCTTACGATATCTTCATCGATGCCGGCAATGATTGCTGTTGGTTGGCTGATGCGCAGCTTGTTAATCAGCATGCACTCGTCCCAAACGTCCGTTATATGCAGATCTGCTTTATGATCCAACTGAAGCTCACCCATCATTTCCTCAAACGCCTGCCACCTTCTTGTATACCCCCGCTGGCTGTGAATATCTCCTACGTACATAATACGGGTATGGCCAAGCTGCGCGAGTCGGTCCACGGCCATGCAGACGGCTTCGAACACATCCCAGATTACGCTGTCGATTCGGGAAAGCGGTCTCGGATAATTAATCAGCACCTTGGGTAAAGGCAGCTCGAACAGCTTGCGCTCCGTGGAGTCCGAGAGTAGTCGGGGCGCGATGAACAGACCGTCGGCCGTCGGCAAATTGCGCTGCTCCATCCAGTCCGAGAATGCGTGATCCGGCACATCCTCATCCAGCACATAACTATCCAGTCGATGCTCCAATTGATCGAGCCTCTCTCTTATCCCCTCTGTCAACAATACGTTGTAATTCATAGATTGCCGGGATTGTATCAATACAAATCGAAACTGGAAGGTAGGATAGGGCGTGATGCCGCGGCTGACCATCTCACGTGCCTGAAATACAGTCAAATAGCCGCGTACGAAGGCTGTTCGAATAATGCGGCTCCGCGTTTCCTCGGACATGCCGGCTCGTCCGCTCAGCGCCTTGGATAGGGTCTGAATCGAAAGACCAAGTTCTTTGGAAAGATCGTGCAGAGTAATCGATTTACGAGTTCCCAATTTCAAAACCGCCTTCCTCTTTTCTCCGTTTGGTTAGGGGATGCGTACGTAAAGCTATCGTCCACGCTAACGCTCGACAGTTCTATTTTAAACTAAAGTTAAACTACTTTAGAAGTCCCCCCCGCTCCTATAATGAGAGTACTTTCAGAGGAGGGGTTAAGCATGAGAAAAATAGAGACCGATATTGTGGTATGCGGCGGAGGGCCGGCGGGGATCAATGCGGCGCTGGCAGCTGGAAGAAGCGGGGCACGAACGCTGCTGATTGAACGATACGGTTTTCTTGGCGGCATGTCGACTGCAGCTCTGGTCTATCCATGGATGACCTTTCACACGATGGATGGCAAACAGGTCATTGCCGGAACGGCGCAGGAAATTGTAGACCGCTTGATGGCCGAGGGAGCATCGCCCGGACACGTTCGTGATACGGTAGGCTTTGTAAAGACGATCACCCCTTATGATCCTGAAGTGTATAAGGTGTTAATTATTGATATGCTGCGCGAGGCGGGCGTGAAGGTGCTGCTGCACAGCTTCATGGACGAAGTGCAGACCGGGGAAGGCCTCATTGAAACGGTACGACTCGCTACTAAGTCCGGGAAGTACGAAATTTCGGCGAAGCAGTTCATCGATGCGACAGGGGACGCCGATCTGGCCTATCTTTCAGGTGCGCCGTGCTTGCAAGGACGCGACAGCGATAAATTGACGCAGCCGATGACGATGAAGTTCCGAATGAGAGGCGTTGACCTGGCGAGAGTTAAACGGTATATGATCGACCATCCGGACGAGTTTTACAAGAAGACGCCTTTCGATGAGCTGGAGGAACTGCCATTGTCCGGCGTATTGGGTTACTTCAAGCATTGGAAGGAGGCTGATCTGCCCATTAACAGAGACCAGGTCCTTTTTTTCACAGGTCCGGGGCCGGACGAAGTGCTTGTCAATACGACTCGTGTTCAAGGGCTGGACGGAACTGAATTGGAGGATTTGACGGAAGGAGAAGTGCAGGGCAGGAAGCAGGTGCGCATGGTCGCGGATTTCATGACCCGCTGCTTGCCAGGCTTCGAGAACGCTTCCATTTCTTCGGTCGGAGCGCAAATCGGCATACGTGAAAGCCGCAGAATAGACGGCTGCTATTCACTCCAGGTACAGGATGTTGTAGAAGGACGCGCGTTCGATGATTGCATTGCACGAAGCGGCTATCCCATCGACATTCACGATCCGTCCGGCAAGGGCGTACAGGCCGCATGGGTACAGGGCGACGGGGCGTACGATATTCCTTACCGCTGTTTGCTGCCGAAGCGGATTGACAATCTGCTCGTAGCAGGCCGCTGCATCTCGACGACGCATGAGGCACTGGCAACGACGCGTCTGACACCTAGCTGCATGGCGACGGGACAGGCTGCGGGTACGGCGGCAGCAATGGCATGGGAGCAGGGGATATCACCGGGAAAAATCGACATTGGACAACTGCAGGAGCGTCTAATTCATAACGGCGCGCTGCTGCGCAGTGGGCAGACTGTATAGCGCGCATCCGCCAGCGAGATAACGGCTAAATTCAATTGAAGTAATAATTGGGCCATGGTAGACTTTCTCATAAGGTCGCCTCGTATCGGAAGTTTGTTGGAAAACAAACATTCTACCGGATGAGCGGCCTTTTTTACCATGAGATAGTACATGTGTGCGTTTAGAATCTGTCAGGGGGAATGGGTGAATGAAGCGGTATATTTCGATACGAGCCAAATTTATTACCATGTTCGTTCTGCTTATCACCATTCCATTCCTGATAAGTGGAATCAGCACTTACAATAAATTTGCGGAGGAAACCGAAAAAAACTCCAGGGCGTACTCCATGCAAATTATGAATCAAGTGAAAATTAATTTGGAAAATACGATAAAAGACGCGGACAGAATAACTGTGGCTCCCTTGTATAACGAAGACGTGCTGCGGATTCTGGAGAAGCACAGTTATGAAGAACCAGGCGAGGAGAAGCTTATTCCGTCGGCGGAAATTACCAAAATGGCAAGAGTAGCGGCTTCGCTCACATTGGATCAGCCCGGAATTGAACGAATGATCTTTTTCACCCGCGACGGCATTATGTACAGCGTCCAAGAAAAACTGACGCAGCGCTATTGGAACGAGAAAGGGAATAGCTGGATGCAGGAGGTGCTGGATGCGGAAGGTAGGCTTGTCATTATCGAACCTCACGAGACGACTTATTACAAACGATCGGAACGGGTTATTTCCGCTGCCAGAGCGTTGAATCACCCTGCAACGGGCCAAAGCATTGGGGTCGTCAAAATTGATTTTAACATGAAAGAGCTCGAGGCGTTATTGTCAGAAGTATGGCTCAGCGAAAACAGCCAGTTTTACTTGACAAAGGATAACGGCGAGCTGTTATTTCCGGATAAACCGGTTAATTTCCCGGATAATGGTCCGGGGGACGGAACGATAGATTGGAACGGTCAGACTTATCTGTACACAACCATGCACTCCAAATCAACGAAAGTGAATATTCACGGACTTATCCCGATGGCTGATTTGCAACGGGGCGGCAAGGAAATCGTCGGATTTACGGTTCTCATTTCAGCCATATCGCTTATCATTGCCTATTTGTTTGCGATTTTCACGTCAGAGCGGCTGGTCAGGCCGATCCGTTATCTTCAATCGCGCATGCGGCGGGTAAAGGACGGGGCTTTCAGCGAACGGGCAGATTTGAGCTTGATGAATCGCGATGAAATCGGGCAATTGGCCCAGGGTTTCAATCTGATGGTGACGGAAGTGGAGCGGCTGGTCAAGGAGGTATATGAAACGAAACTGCGCGAACGCGAAGCCGAGCTGTCGGCTCTGCAAAGCCAGATTAATCCACATTTTCTGTACAACACGTTGGAGTTGGTCAGCATGCAGGCGCTGAAGGAGAGAAATCTCGAAATCAGCGACATTGTTGCCAGTTTGGGGAGAATGCTGAGATACACGGTTGACAAACAGGAACGACCGGTGCAATTGAAGGAGGAGATACGGTTCGTTAACGCTTATTTGCAAATTCAGTTATCCAGGCATGGCGAGAAGCTGAGTTCGGAAATGTATGTGGATCCTTCCTTCGAATCTTGTCTTGTACCAAAGCTGCTGCTTCAGCCGCTGGTTGAGAATGCATTGGAGCACGGAATGGGCAATAGCGGATTAACGATAACGATCAGGGCATCCGTTCTGGATCAGGACTTACTCCTGACTGTACAGGATAATGGGGTGGGGATGCCGCCGCAACGTTTATTGGCGGTTCGCCATCAGATGTTGTGCAAGCCGGAGCGGGACGGCAGCCGTCCAAAGTTTGGAGATACGCTTAAAGGTTATGCCATCAAAAATATTCACCATCGCATTCAACTGCTTTATGGCGCGGAATACGGCTTAAGCGTGGAGAGCGATGAGGCTTCCGGAACACAATGGAGAATTCGGCTGCCATTACGATAGGGGGAAATGGAATGTACAATGTGATGCTGGTAGAAGACGAGAAGAAAATTCAGGAAGGGTTGAAAATAATGATCGAGGAAGTGATCGGCAGTTACAGGGTAACCGCAGAAGCGGAACACGGTTTCGCTGCGCTGGAGCTTCTCAGAATGCAATCGGTGGATTTGCTGATTACGGATATCCGTATGCCCCAGATGAACGGAATCGAGTTATTGCGGCATGTCCGGGGATTGTATCCGAGCCTTCCTGTATTAATCATCAGCGGTTATGAGGATTTCACTTATGCCAAGGCGGCGATGCGTCACAATGCGTCGGATTACATCCTGAAGCCGGTGGACCGGATTGAGCTTTCCCATTTTCTATTGAATTTGAAAGCGCGGCTGGACCGCGAGCGGGCGGTAGAGATGCCTAACGCCGAAGCAGCCCATGAAGATCTGACAATTCGAAGAGTGAAGGAACTGGTCGTCTCTTGTCTGGATCAGGATGTTTCACTTCCATTCATCGCGGAGCAGGTGCATTTGAATCATCAATATTTATCCACATTGTTTAAAGTGAAAACCGGACAAAACTATTCTGATTATGTGACGGCCTGCCGGATGAGTAAAGCCAAGGAGCTGCTGACCCATACACATCTGAAAATTTACGAGGTCGCCAACCTTTGCGGCTATGCCAGCGCCAATCACTTTATGGCCGTGTTTCGGCAGCATTGCGGAGCGAAGCCTACCGAATATAGAAAAAGGCCGCTGAGTTAGGCCGGTCAGATCATTGAGCACAAAACAAAACAGATGCTATGAATATCGTAGTTTTTCTCGAAAATGCATTGTTTTTCACTGACAGGCTGACTTGTATACTTATTGTTAAGCGCTCCCAATTGGTGCAGAGACTTCATCTATTGCGACAGAATGATTACATTCGGATATTCGGGAGGTGTAAGAGGAAGCTTGGGCTGGTTTTTGTTGGAAGCGTTTACAATAAGACCGCAAGAGAAGAGCTAATGAAATGACATGAAAGAAAGGATGTGGTGGATAATGACTAGTCTTACAAAAAGATCTACAGTGTTATTATTAATCCTGAGTATGCTGTTTACGGGTTTGATGGGCTCGAGCCGCGTGCAGGCCGAAGCCGAAGCGGAGTCTGCCAACCGAATTGTATTGGAGGATTTCGAGAACGGCGCTTCGGACGATTACAGTGTTGAGGCGGAACCATCATTCGTTGTTCACGTCATGGAGACGACGAGTGCAACCCCGCTGACGATCGCGGGTTATCGGGCCAGCGGCAGCGATTCCAATATTCCGGAATATGCCATTGACGGTGATATTCAGACAAGGTGGTCGGCGTATGATGACGGGCAATGGATCGAACTGGATCTGGGCTCGGAACAGCTGATTTCTTATCTGGGAGTCGCTTTCTACCGGGGAGACAATCGCAGCAAGACCATTGCTATCGAGGTTTCGAACGACCAGACCAACTGGAGCCGCGTATACAGCGGCGATAGCAGCGGCACTACGATCCAGGTTGAGGCCTTTGGTTTTGAATCCGTCACCGCCCGTTATGTACGGGTTGTCGGGCGCGGAGCAAGCGAATGGACAAGCATTTCAGAAATTCAGGTTTACCCTCCCCATGTGGACGGATTTATATTAAGGGATGTGGAGATTCCGCCAACGGGACCGGATCCGGATTCCCCAATTCCGACCAAAGCTGGTCTCTATTATGCGGATGGCACACCGCATGTACCGCATGAGGCTCAGACAGTGACCGGCTCTACGTATAATGTCCTGGACTTCGGCGCCGATCCTGCCGATAACGGAATAGATGACGCGCAAGCTATCCGGGCTGCACTGGCTGCAGCGAAGCTTGGGGACGAAGTGTATCTTCCGAACGGACACTATCAGCTAACGAGCACCGATATGGACGGAGTTACCCATTTCATTATGAAATCCGGCGTGCAGATGCGCGGCGAGAGCCAGGATGGCGTTCTGCTTGTCTCCGACCATGCTAATGAACAGGAAGAATATGCTACGGTTGAAGGCATCGTATTCCGCATGGCCGGACAAAACAATATTAAGATCAGCAACATGACAATTACGTCCAGCTGGGACTTGAATTATTCAACGAATACGTCGGTTGCGAATCCCGAACGGGGCGGACCTAAGCAGGTGATCATGATTACCGCCGCTTCCGGCAAACCGTCATATAACATTACGCTGGACGGACTGACGATCGAGAAGTTTCAACGGATCGGCGTTGTCATTACGAACAGTCATGATGTTATTGTGGAAAATTCGCTTTTTCGCAATGCGACGAACTTAGCCGAGGGCGGAAACGGATATGGCGTTTCCATCGAAGGCAAATCCAAGGAAAGCCGGCTCGGCAGAGAGGACGACTCTCGTTTCAATGTCGTTCGCAACAACGAGTTTATCGGTCCCTATCTGCGTCACGGAACGATGGCGCATTCTTACACGCATAACAATCTCATTGAAAACAACTACTACTTGAACTCGGCATTAGACGCTATCGATTTCCACGGAGAAGACGAGTATATGAATGAAGTAAGCGGCAATCATATCGTTGGCGGCGGCGAAGCGGCTGTCGGCGTCGGCAATCCGGGCGCTACGCATGATGCCGCTGGACCAGGCAATTACATTCATAACAATTTAATCGAGAATGTGAAACGGTATGGGGTACAGGTGTACTTGGGATCTCCTGATACGATTATCGAGAATAATATCATTACCGGATTTACGAACGCGGGGAGCCAGGGAATACGTCTGAAAAATGCGCCCGGAACGATTGTGAAGGGCAATCAGATCGTAAACAATACGGCTTCCGACTTCTGGGGTATCATTGCAATGAAAGACGACGGCGATCCGACCAACGCCGGGAACGGCGCAGGCATACCTGAGAATATTGTCATTCAGGATAATCATGTTACGGGGAATACGAATGGCGTTAAGATTTCGCACGGCACGAATATTCTTCTCTCCGGCAATGAGATCAGCGGAAATACCGGGACGGATTATGAGAATCAAGTGGCGGTTTCCGAACTGCTGCCGGCAACCAAGGCGGCAAGCGTACAGCAAAATGCTCAGAACGCTCCGGTTGCAGATCTTTTACTAATTAAAGGCGGAGATGATAGCGAATCGGCGAGAAGCTATCTGCAATTTGATCTGAATTCCATTGAAGGAAAGCTGGCTACCGCATGGCTCTACGTGTATGGACAAGCGCTTGAGAGCCCTGCTGGAGAGACGGGAGCTGCAACTTTTCTTTATGCAGTGGATAGCAATGACTGGGACAGCGATACCATGCAATGGAATACGTTCCAGTCTCCGCCAGAGCTTGGCCAGAAGCTTTCGACTGTGCAACTGAATAATAACAGCGAGAACGCCTGGTATGTATTCGATGCGTCTGTGCTCGTGCAAGAACGACTGGACGGCGATCGTACGATATCGCTTGCTTTTGCGCAGGATGCCGATCAAACCGGTTATCTGACGCAGCTATATAATGGACAAGACTCCAGCTATAGGCCTTACCTGCGGGTTGAAACTTACCCTCCTGTCGAACTTGCCGCCGTAGCGGTAAAGGCGGATCGTTCGCAGCTGGTGCCGGGCATGACTACCCAACTGCATGTGACCGGCACATACAATACAGGATCTCACGTTTCGTTAGAAAATGCGGACATATCTTTCATAAGTCTGACGCCGGATCTAGTGACTATTGATCATACGGGCGTGGTTACTGCGATTCAAGCTGGAGAAGCAGCATTACAGGCAACTGTCGTCTTGGATGGCGTTGCTCGCACTGGAGAGCTCGTTCTTAATGTAACCAATAATCTGGCGATTACTGCGCAGTTGACGGTCGACTCCACGCTGGGTACAAATACAAAAGATAGAGTGCTTGACGGAAGCTTGGAAACAAGGTGGATATCAAAAGGCTCCCAAACGCCTTATCTGATGCTGGACTGGACAACGGAGCAAACGATTAACCAAGTGAAGCTGTGGAGCGGACATGTGCCGGTTATAGGCTCGGCCAACTGGCATGTCAGAGATTTTGATCTGCAGATTTTGGAAGACGGAGAGTGGAAGACGATAGCTGAAGTCCGAGATAATGATCAGGATGCTTTTTTGGGTCAGTATACGACGTTGAATTTGGAAAACCCAATCGTGACGACTGCATTGCGCTTCCATTTTGTCCGTCCGTCATGGGGCAACGGCAATTTGAACGATATGATGGCCAGAATCAATGAGGTGTTTGTTGGCTTCGTCAACGATTAGGAACCATCTCGGCCTAAGTCCTTGTTACGCGGGCTTAGGCCGAAGTTCTGTTATTAAGCTGGTTCTATTAAAGTACTCGAATTTACATAGTTTTTCTCGATTTCGCGTTATTTTTTCTGGAAGCCATCAGATCTATACTAGTGATAGAAAGCGATTACAAACGTAGAGAGGGGCATAAAAATGAAAAAATACGGGTTTGTCTTGCTGTCAATGGTATTGCTGCTCGGGTTGCTGAGCGCATGTGGAGGAAAAGGCAATAACAATAATGGCGCCGCAAAGGAAAAAGCGAACAATACGCTGAGTGCGGAAGCGGCTGCTGAGTCAAAAGATCCTATCGAGCTTAAGATGTCCGTTTGGGGCAGTGATGCCCAGGTGGCGTTGTATGACGAGCTTGCTGAGGAATACAAGAAGCTTCATCCGAATGTGACAGTCAAAACTTCCGTGATTCCATGGGCGGACTACCAGCAGAAACTAGCGATCATGGCAGCGACCAAAACCTCGCCTGATATCGTATGGATCTCAGAGCGCATGATTCCGCAATTTATGAATGGGGGCCAGCTGCTCGATATTTCGTCCGTGAAAGAGGACGCGGCTTATGCGTTCGGTGATATAATACCATCCACGCTCACTGCATTTGAAAAGGACGGCAAACTCTACGGCATTCCATTCTCCACGCCGCCTCAGGTCGTTTTCTACAATAAAAAACTGTTTGAAGCGAATGGGTTGAAGTCGCCAATGCAGCTTTATGAAGAGGGCAACTGGACTTACGATGAGATGGTCAAAGCGTCCGAAGCGATCTCCAAACCGCAAGAAGGGGTATACGGCGTGAAGTTCATACAAAGTTCCTCCAACTGGTCCGACAATCTGATTCCATTGATTTGGGCGATGGGTGGCGAAATATTTAACGAAGACACAACGCAATTCGCTATGAACACGCCGGAGACAGCCAAAGCGATCAATCTCTTTAAAGGGCTGCTCGATAAGAAAGCGCATCCAAGCATCGGCGAGCAGTTAACTTTCGATACAGGTAAGCTTGGTATGGCGTTTGAGAACGTTACCCGTACAAGCGCTTACCGTGACAAAGTCGATTTCGAATGGGATATTGCTCCGCTTCCGAAAGGTGACCATGGCGTCACGGTGCCTATCGGCTTTGGAGGCTATTCGATCTTCAAAGACGCAGAGTATCCGGAAGAAGCATTGGAATATTTAAAATTTATTAGTAATAAGGAAAATGCAGCTAAAGTAGCCCAGTTTTTTGTGCCGCAGAGAAAGTCTGTCCTGTACTCCGATGAGTATCTTAACAAGTTCCCATTCCCGACTGTTGAAACGATGAAAGTGGCTGCGTATGATCGGTTGGCTGAAGGTACAATCCGGCCTTCTCATCCGAACTGGGTCAAGATTGACGAGCAGGTGACATTAAACATGGATGCGATTTTGCTCGGTTCCACGACAACCGAGCAAGCGTTGAAAATGATGGAAGACAGCATTAATCCACTATTGAAATAACCCTCCAGAACGATGGAGCATTGCGAGATCGCCATATGAACAATAGGGCGATCTCGTAAATTATAGGGAGGGTTGCGTCATATTGACAACAGGAGGTAGGCGCGAATGGCCGGAGGTAAGTCTGCGGGTTTAGCATCTTTGAAATCAAAAGAAATGTGGATGGGATATTTATTCATACTGCCTATTGTGGCAGGATATATAATCTTTCTGTTTGGCCCGATCGTGTACGCTTTCATGATGAGCTTTACCAATTGGTCGTTATTTGGAAATACAGCGTACATTGGTTTAGATAACTATATTTACGCCATGCGCGATGATCCCGTCTTCTGGGATACGGTCGTGAATACCGTATATTTCTCGGCGGGCTTGGTCCCGCTGAACATTGTTTTATCGCTTTTGCTGGCCATGCTACTGAAACGGAAAATCTGGGGCATCGGCTTGTTTCGGACCGCGATCTTTACGCCGGTAGTCGTTTCCCTCGTGGTTTGGGGGATCGTATGGAAGTTTATTTTCTCTACGGACGGCGGATTAGTCAATCTGCTGATCCGAACGTTTGGCGGAACGGAGATTGCCTGGCTTTTCTCGGAAACTTGGACGATGCCTACCGTTATAGTGGTCAGTGCGCTCAAAGGCGTGGGTATGAACATGGTCATCTTCCTGGCTGCACTGCACGATGTGCCGAAGGATTATTACGAGGCTTCCAAAATTGACGGTGCTTCGCGCTGGGAAACCTTTAAATCCATTACATTGCCAATGATTACGCCAGCCGTATTCATGGTAACGATAATAACCGTTATCGGTTCTCTTAAAGTGTTCGGACAAATCTATGTGATGACAGGCGGAGGGCCGGGAACTAGCACGTACGTGATGGTCTTCTACATATTCAAACAAGCGTTCCGCTCCTACGAATTCGGTTATGCATCGGCACTGGCATTTATTTTGTTCAGCATTATCCTGGTTCTGACTTTGATACAGTGGAAACTGAGAAAGAGATGGGTACATTATGAACAATAAAAAGATAACATCCAACCTTGCATCCTATCTGGTTCTAACAATCGTTTCCTTCATCGTGTTGTTCCCTTTTTTTTGGATGGTCAGCACATCCTTGAAGACGGATTCCGAGGTGTTTCTATTTCCGCCCCAGTGGATACCCGAAGCTTGGGAATGGTTCAATTATATTCGCGTGTTTACGGAAATGCCGTTTCATCTCTACTTTTTTAATAGTATATATATCGCGGTGCTCGTCACGGCAGGCACTTGTTTCTTGTCCGCATTGGCAGGCTATGCGTTTGCCAGATTGCACTTTCCATTCAAAAACGCGATCTTTCTGTTCCTGCTCAGCGGGATGATGATTCCTACGGAAGTTACGGCCATTCCATTATTCAGCTGGATATCAAAACTCGGATTCATCGATACGCATATTCCTCTGATTCTTCCGCCAATGCTTGGAGCGGGAGGGATGTTTGGCGTATTTCTCGTACGTCAGTTTCTAATTACAGTTCCTATTGAACTGGATGAAGCAGCCAAAGTAGACGGGTGTTCGCCGTGGCGCACGTTCAGGTCGATTATGCTCCCGATTGCCACGCCCGCATTGGCAACCGTAAGCATCTTTACATTCATGAATAGCTGGAATGAGTTTTTTGAACCGCTAATTTATTTAAATACGAAGGAATTGTTCACGCTGCCGATCGGCTTATCGCTGCTGACTACGGATACCGGCGTGGACTGGCCGCTGCTGCTTGCCGCTTCGACCATAGCAACTGTCCCGATTCTGGTTGTTTTCTTCCTGGCTCAAAATAAGTTTATTGAAGGCATTGCCAATACGGGCTTGAAATAATATTCACATACATACGTCAGACCAATAATGGACTGACGTTTGTTTTTTTGCAGCTACTTCCAAACGAAAAAAAGTAAATTATTAACAGAGTAATCCTTTATGTCGATAACATGGTATTATAAATAAACTGGTGAACTAGAAGAGTAATGATAAGGCTCCTTTTGGAGCTTTTTTTAATAGGTTCTGTCAAATATTATTCCAAACAGAACTCTTTCCCTAATATAATAGATGGAGCTTGATTTGATCAAACTCTTCGTCGGTCAGCTTGCCTTCTTTGAATAAAACATCGTCACGAACATCAATTTTGCTGATATCATGTAGGAGTGCCATTTTGTGCAGAAGATCAATTTGCCATTATAGGAAATATAGGCACGACTATTAGCAACAAGAGAGGAATTAATAAGGTGAAGGAATCACTCTGGACCAAACCGTTTGTTTTGTTGATTTTATCTAATTTATTTTTGTTCTTATCACTGGAGATGCTGCTGCCTACACTTCCGATGTTTGCGGCAAATAAAGGCGGCTCGGATGCTGAGATCGGACTCATTATTGGTTTATTTACTTTTTCAGCTGTTTTATTAAGACCTTTTGTTGGTATGGCTTCAGATAAGTTTGGCAAAAAACTGCTTCTCCTCGTCGGTGTAGCCATTTGTTTAATCGGTACGGCCAGCTATTACGCCGCAGTGACGATTACGATGATGCTTATGCTTCGTATCGTACATGGTGTAGGCTTCGGTATTTCAACAACCCTGTACGGGACGGTTGCATCAGACATAATACCTGCCTCCCGCAGAGGAGAGGGCATGGGGTTTTTTGGTACAGGAAATGCTGTAGCCATTTCGCTCGGGCCCTTCCTTGGCATATGGTTGATGGAGGAGTTTGGTTTCTCCGTATTGTTCATTGTTGGCGCATGTATACTGCTGATTGCGATGGTTTGTACGGCCTTCGTCAAAGGTGACACCAAAGAGGAGAGGGCAAAGGCGCAAATCGCGTCCGCCACGGAAACCTCATTCATGCTGCGGTTTATTGAGCCGAAAGCACTTATGCCTTCTTTATTAGGACTGCTTGTAGGTTTGTCCCTGGGCGGTGTTATCAGCTTTATCACATTGTTCGGCAAAGAAACAGGCGTGCAAAATATAGGATTTTTCTTCCTTGTCCTTGCTATAAGCGAATTTTTAATACGTTTTATCAGCGGACGGATTTTCGATTCGAAGGGGAGATTCTGGGTACTGTTTCCTGCGGCAATATCTTGTATCGTGGGCTGCATAATCCTTTATATGACGAAATCTACTGGAACATTGCTGCTTGCAGCGGTGTTTTATGGAGCGGGCTTCGGGGCTATTTTCCCAGGCTTGCAGGCTTGGGTGATTGACAGGGTGGAGCCGCAGCGAAGAGGGGTGGCGACTGCAACTTTTTATAATGCATTCGATATCGGAATCGGAAGCGGAGCCATGCTGCTTGGTCTAGTCGCGACATGGTCGAATTATGCGACGATGTATCTCGTATCCAGTCTGTTCTTCGTCATTTACTTAGTTGTATATTTCATATATGAGAAGCAGCTTAAGCAAGCGGGTTTGGCGAAAATAGTAAAGCGATCGTAGCCGAGAAGAACAGCAGCGACGATCGCGTGGAATTAGTGTGATACGTATCGATCTTTTCCTTCGCGCTTCGCCTGGTACAGCGCTTTGTCCGCATGGGTAAACAGCTCATCTTGCTTAGCGGAGCAGCCAGGCTTCCATGTTGCTGAGCCCAAGCTTATCGTAACCTGTTGGCAGCCGGATAATTCTGCATGCGGTATTTTCAATTGTCTGACCGCTTCCAGAAGTCTAGATGCAATATTGGCGGCACGTTCTTCACTCGTTTGAGGTAAAATAAATCCAAATTCCTCGCCCCCATAGCGGGCGACAATATCAAGCGGACGCTTCAGGGCGCTTCGCAATGCGGCGGCGATTTGTCTGAGACATTCGTCGCCTTTTTGATGCCCGAACGTATCATTGAATAATTTGAAGTTGTCGATATCGCCAAGCATCAGCGTGATCGGCATATGGTGATGCTGTGCTTCCAGCCATTCCTTGTTCCAAGACTCATCAAACACTCGCCGATTTGCAATATTAGTCAACTCATCCACATGCGAGAGCTTATGCAATAATTGATATTTCTCAATCATTTTCAACTCATTTTCTTTGCGAGGGGTTACGTCTCTGGAGACAGAAACGATCGTCTGCGTGCGATCACCATCATGATAAATGACGCGGGAGGTCGTTTCGAGCCAGCGATAAACGCCTTCCTTGCGGCGCATGCGATACGTAATGGTATTGGCTTCAACGTTGCTGTAAATGAGCTCCTGATTTTCGAGCATTCTCCCTCTGTCATCAGGATGATACAAAACAAACGGTGACGATCCAATCAGCTCGTCATCGCGAAAGCCTAGCAGCATATAGCAAGCAGGGGATACATAAGTAAATAACCCATCTCGATCATGCTTGGAGATCATGTCGCTTGAATTCTCAGCTAACAGCCGGAAGCTCTTCTCGCTCTCCAGAAGCTTGTCAGCGATTCGCTTCCTCTCAGTAATTTGGCGAAAATGAACGGAGAGCCCAAATTCGGACGGGTATAAATTCGACTCAAACCAATTATTAAGCCGTGGAATAAATTGCTCGTACATGCGGTGCTGATTGGTTTCCATAGACAATCTATATTCTAGATGGCTTATGGACTCTGCGAGCCAAGGGAATAGCTCCCATATGCTATAACCAATCATTTGTTCCTTGTTTCGTTTAAATAGTTCTTGAGCCGCATTGTTCGTATAGATAAACCTAAATTCATGATCCAGTGAGAAAAATGCATCTGAGATACTCTCCAAAATAGTGGAGATACGCATCGTAAGCTGCCTTACTTCCGACACGGCTTGCGTCTTCTCTGTAATGTCCATCATTTGCGATATAAAATGACGTGGGGCGCCATGCCTATCATATACAAGGGATACGGAAAGAAGCACGGTTACAATGTCGCCGGTCTTTTTGAAGTATCTCTTCTCCATTTGAAAGGTGTCGATTTCGCCCTCGAGCAGCTGTTTCACGTAGCGGTAATCCTCTTCCAAGTCATCCGGATGGGTAATTTGGCCAAACGTAAGATTGATAAGCTCTTTCTCCTCATAACCCAGCATCGTTTGAGCGGAAGGGTTGGCTACGATAAAACGACCATCTAAATCTACTAATGCCATGCCTATTGAGGCATAATGAAAAGCGCTGCCGAATAAATCAGCTTCGCGCTTTGATTTCGAAAACAAGGTCAAGCTGCGCACCTCTCTGCGGTTCAGACTGGATAAGTTTGTTAGTACATAGTAAAGAATAGAACACAACCATCCGTTTGTCCACATGACTTCTGTAGGAAAGATCGTCTGCAAAAAAGTAAGCATGTGGTATTTTCGGCGCTATATTATTGTTGTTTTGAACAAAGCTTCGTATAATGAAACGTATCATGCGTATCTCGCCCATTCGTTTGGATAGGATAGGGATGAGACGTACCGGCAGAGCAATATTTGGGTCAATCAAAATGATAGAGGGGGAGCAGCAAAATGAGCAACGATATGAATTTATCGCCAGCGCAAATAGCGGCGATGATCGATCATACAATACTTAAAGCCGATGCAACAAAGGATGAGGTACTTCAAATTTGCCGCGAGGCTAAGCAGTATCAATTTGCGACGGTTTGCGTAAATGCAGGCTGGGTAGCAACAGCTGCTGAAGAACTAAAGGGATCGGGAGTAGGCATAACGACAGTCGTTGGTTTCCCATTAGGAGCGACGATGACGGCATCTAAGGCAGCAGAAGCGAAGTTTGCTATTGAAGCTGGAGCAACGGAAGTGGATATGGTACTAAATATCGGCTTGATGAAATCAGGCGATCTTGAAGGCGTGAAGCGTGATGTTGAGGGTGTAGCTGCGGCGGTTAAAGGACAAGCCCTGCTTAAAGTTATTCTTGAAACGGGACTTCTAACGGATGAAGAAAAGGTTGCCGCATGTGAAATTTGCAAACAGGCTGGCGCAGATTTCGTGAAGACATCGACAGGTTTTGGCAAGGGCGGCGCTACGGTAGAGGATATCGCGCTGATGCGCCGTACGGTAGGTCCTGACCTCGGTGTGAAAGCATCGGGCGGCGTACGCGACCGGGAAACTGCTCTGCAAATGTTCGCAGCGGGCGCAACACGTATTGGAGCAAGCTCTGGCATCGCTATCGTTACAGGCGGTCAAGGCGAAGGCTATTAGTTCGTAGCTCATAAAAAACAAAGAGGGAAGCCTTGCACCATGGAACCGAACCCATGGCTTGCAAGGCTTCCCTCTCTTTTTTGCTTTATGATTCCAATGTTACACGAGCTAAATGGCTGAATCGTTCGTCCAAAGCGAAGGGGCTTAACGTTCGCAGCTAATCGTCATGTTGGCATGCAGCTCTTCGCCAGCGTTCAGCATGACAAGCTCCTCTTGACGGTTAAGCTCGCCATTTTCAGCCATCCATGGCTCTACACATACGAAAGGCCGATCCTTAACGGACCAAAGTACCATATATTTGAAGATGTCATCGTAAGTTAGACGAACGCGAGCGCCTTGCAAAGCGACGAAGGAGATTTCGCTTTTCTTCGCATCGAGCAGGCATACGGATTCCACAAGTCCTTCCAAGTCGATAACTCCATCAAATGGTTTTTCTACATTATCGTTATAATCGACATAACGGGTAGCATCGCTTTCATAAGCGATCTTCTTACCCGAATCAATGGCGAAATAAGGATGGAAGCCAGCATAAAAAGGCATCGCAGCAGCTTCGCTTTGATTGCGGTACAGCTGACGCGTATGTAATTGACCATCCTGCAGTACATAGGTAAACAACAATTCGAATGCAAAAGGGTAGGAGCGCAGCGTTTCTTCATTGCTTTGCAGGCGGATTGTAATCGAAGCCTCACCATCCGTTTTTGTGCTGACAACATCCCATACCGCAGTACGGGCAACGCCGTGATTAGCCATCGTGTACGATTGACCGTTCCACTCATAAGTTTGGTTAGAAAGCTGCCCGCTAATTGGGAACAGGATCGGATTGCCGCCGCGGATATTGGCGGTTGGGTTCTCAAACGTCGATTTGTCCAAATAAAAGAGCTCTAGTCCATGCAGCTGGCAGCCGATAACGATACCGCCGCGCTCTGGACATACGATGATGCGGGATTGCGTGCTTTCTTCCGTTAATTCATACAAGGTATACGTATCCTTATAGGTGCGTACTTCGTAGTTGCTCACTTGTTTCCCTCCAATAATAGGTACATGACATATTTCACCATCATATCATATTCGCAATAAACGCTACCTCACTATTTATGTCCTAAATCACGCCTACAGAGTCATTTCGCCCTCCCCGTCATCCGTACGACTATCCCTAACCGATCGATTGCCTGTTTTAAAATGGTCGAATCTAGTAAAACAATCATCTACGCCAATTGATAGTCATAGAATAATATATATTAACTTCAGAAGAATGACATAAAATTGAAGAGGCTCATCTGTCCTTCTGAAGCCAGAGCCTCCCTGAAGCCCATCCCTCCGGGCGAAAGGGGGGCTCTTTATTGTGAAAAAAGGACTGTGCCCATAGGTTATAAATAACCTATGAAGCACAGTCCCTTTTAAGAAAGCATTAGCTATTATTCAGCTTTTGGAGCGTCAGTAGCTGCTGGAGTCAGTGTGTTCGTGATTTTTGCTTTTGCACGAATTTCTGTCATCCAAGCTTCGGATAGCTCATTTGCTTCTGTAGCGACAAGCTGGTTCTTAATTTCTTCTTTTTTCTCTTCAAACGTTGGAACAACTGCAGCTTTCTCAGCTGTTTTCTTTATGATGTGGTAGCCGTTTTCGGTTTGAACAACACCGCTGATTTCATTGATTTTTAGAGCAAAAGCAGCAGCTTCGAACTCAGGAACCATTTTCCCTTTTCCGAATAGGCCAAGATCTCCGCCATTATCTTTCGAACCTGGGTCGATCGATTTCGCTTTGGCAATTGCAGCGAAGTCGCCGCCTTGCTTAAGCTCAGCTAGAATAGCGTCAGCTTCTTCTTTTGTTGCTACCAAAATGTGTGAAGCTTGAATTTGCTCAGGCGTACCAAGCGCAGCTTTGTTCGTATCATAGAACTGTTGAATTTCTTCCGCAGTTACGTCTGTTTTTGGCTCCAAAACTTTACGAATCGTTAAATTGATTTTTGTATCGCTTTTCAAGTTTTCAAGCGTCATGTTGTACTGAGCAAGCGCAGCATTGAACTGCTCGTCCGTACCGAAGTTCTTCTTGATCAGCGCAATTTCAGCATCTACGTCAGCGTCTGTAACTTTGACGTTATTTGCTTCTGCTTCTTGGACGATCAGCTCTTGTGTAATGATGTTCTCAAGTGTAGCCGGACCGCCTGCTTTAACTAGCTCATCGTAAAGTCTGTCTTTCCCTATGTTGACACCGTTGACAGTTGCCACGGTTTCATTGCTTGATCCAAATGGCGGTTTAATTAATACGACGATCAGCAAAATAGCTAGTACTGCTGAGACGATCACCCATGCTTTACCGCTTCCGCCTTTGGGAGCCTGATGAACGCTCTCCGAATTTAGGGCAGCAGCACGAACCTCGTCGTTTGAATCTTCAGGAAGCTCTTCGTTTAATTCTTGTTGAAGCTCCTCTTCGATAGCTGTATCTTGATCCGAAAGCTTGTCCTGCTCTTCTGTCTGTTCGAGCTCGTAACGTTCTTCCTTCGCAGTCAATTCGTTTTCTGCGTCTTTGTTTGGCTGCGATTCCTTGTTATTCATTCCATAAACTCCCTTCAATTTACCTGTCTTCAACTACTATAACAAAACAAGATTGAAAAAACCTTAATCTAAAATAAAAATATATTTTGTCGGTTTGAATTATCCGTATTTCCGCGAAATTTCACTATTTATAGGTTGACTGCGTGATGATATGATAGTAAAAGACGAATATCCAACATTATCCTACAAGTTTCATGTTGGTTTTTGATGAAGCTTTACATTTTGCGCCTCCCACAGGCGGTTTGTTTACCAGCAAATACATATAAAGAACGACATCTAGGAGGAATAAGCTTGCGCAAAAATATGTGGGTATACACACGTTTAGTTTTATTAATGCTTTTGCCGTTGGCAGGCTATTTTGCGCTGCGAGGTTCGGAGCTTGATAAGAGCATTAACGCACCTCAAGAGCATTTTTATATCGTCAGTCTCGTAGCCATGATCTCACTGATCCTTGCTATTGCTGTAGGTTTCGTCGCGATTACCCTTCGCAATATTAAGATTAGTTTTCTATCGTTATCTTATGTATCATTATCTGCATTGTTTGTTCTGCATGGCTTATCTACCCCTGGTTTTTTAACGCATCACTCAAGTACTGCAGGCAGCACTGCTCAGCTTAGCGTTATACTGGCCGTTGTATGGTTGTGGTTGTCCTCTATATCTGTAGATCGTCCTCTCATCAAATGGTTTGCGCAGTTGCAGCGAATGCTTTTGCCCTTATGGATATCCTTGCTTCTTGCCCTTTGCACCATCCTTTGGTTTCACCCGAATCTTATTCTATTTCTACATTTTAAGGAATTGCCGATGAAATGGGCCGCAAGCCTATTTACGATCGCTTTGAATGGCTGGACAATATATCGGTATTTGCAAGCGTACATATCCTCTCGTTTTCCATTGCAGCTCGCCATCGTGTACAGCTCAGGCTGGATGATTATTGCACAGCTGATTATCGTGAGTGGCGAGGCTTGGAATATAAGCTGGTGGCTTTACCATTTCTTATTGCTTGCTTCAGTTGTCGTCATGGTTTGGGGTATTGTAAATCAATATGTCAGCTCCAAATCCATTACAGCCTCTATTAAGTTGATGTTCCGCGCCAATCCGCGGGATTGGATTAACACCTATATGTCTTCAAGCGTTCGAGAGTTGGTGATGACAACGGAAGCACGTGATTCTTACACAGCAGGCCATAATTATCGGGTAGCCCTCTATGCTTTGAAGCTGGGAGAGGAGCTCTCACTCAGCTCAGCTGAATTAAGAGCGATTGCACAAGGCGGATTAGTTCATGATGTCGGCAAATTGCGAATACCGGATACGATTTTGAACAAGCCAGGCAAGCTTACACCTGAGGAACGTGAAATTATTGAGGTGCATCCTATATCGGGCTACGATTTGTGCAAAAGATTAGGTTTTATGCCGGAGGAGCTTTCTGTTATAAGGTCTCATCATGAGAAGTGGGACGGCAGCGGATACCCTGATCAGCTTGCAGGTGAACAGATACCGCTGCTTGCACGGGTCACTGCCGTAGCGGATGTTTATGATGCCTTGACCTCGTCACGTTCTTACCGAAAGGCGATGTCGCATGAGGCAGCTATGGAAATTATTCTAAAGGAGAGCGGGCGACATTTCGACCCTGTGTGCGTTCAGGCATGGGAGCGTCTTGTTCGGGAGCAAACGAGCTTTTTCGAGGAAACCGTCCGCAACAGTCCGCATTTGAAGCTGGAGAAAAGGATGATCAAATAGTTGCATTTCCATTTGGCAAGCTGCAGTTGTACAATATACGGGAAGCAGCTTGTTGTTGATTATTTAGCACAATAAGCGATTCCAATAACGGTTTGGGGGAATATTGAACATGACTTATTTAGCGGCTAATAATCGGTATGAGAGCATGAAGTATAACCGTGTCGGACGAAGCGGCTTAAAGCTGCCGGCAATTTCCTTAGGATTGTGGCATAATTTCGGCGGCATTGACCGTCATGAGAATGGGCGTGCCATGGTACGCCGTGCATTTGATTTAGGCATTACGCACTTCGATCTTGCGAATAACTATGGACCGCCTGCGGGCTCAGCGGAAGAAATGTTTGGCCAAATACTTAAACAAGATTTTGCAGCATATCGTGATGAGCTTATTATATCAACCAAAGCTGGCTACTATATGTGGGAAGGCCCTTATGGCGAATGGGGCTCACGCAAATATTTGATTTCCAGCTTGGATCAGAGCTTGAAGCGGATGAACCTTGACTATGTCGATATTTTTTATCACCATCGTCCAGATCCGGATACACCGCTTGAAGAAACGATGGGGGCTCTTGATCATATTGTGCGCCAAGGAAAAGCGCTGTATGTCGGCGTTTCGAATTACAATCCAGAGCAAACAGCTAAAGCGGCCGCTATTCTGAAAGATCTAGGTACGCCTTTCCTTATTCATCAGCCATCCTATTCGATGTTCAATCGCTGGATCGAGAACGGCTTGCAGGATGTTTTGGATGAAGAAGGCATTGGTTCGATCGTATTCTCTCCGCTTGCTGGAGGCTTGCTGACGAATCGTTATTTGAACGGTGTTCCTGCCGATTCACGCGCTGGAGGACCAAGTGTGTTTCTGAAGGCGGATCATATTACAGACAGCACATTGAATAAAATTAAGCAGTTGAATGAGATTGCACAGCATCGTGGACAATCGCTTGCCCAAATGTCTCTTGCTTGGGTACTCCGAGGCGGAAGAGTAACTTCGGCTTTGATCGGAGCAAGTCGTGTTGAACAAATTGATGATAATGTCGCAGCATTAAGCCGTCTTGATTTCAGCGATGAGGAGCTTAGCCGGATTGAATCGGTGCTTGCAGCCGAATAACTTAGTATAAATTATGATGAGACGCTAGAGCAGCTAACCGCAGTGTTGCGGCATGCAGGCTCTAGCGTTTTTTTATTATCCAAATAATAGTTGAAAGAGATATAATAGTGTCAAAGTCAGGCAGATTTGGCTCATGCGTAGCGGAAGGTGGAAGTGGTTTGAAAAAAATGTCGTTGCGTACAAAAGGTTTGATCCTGATTGTTCTCATTTCTTTTTTTCCGTTGTTAATTGCCGGAATAGGCAACTATTCTGCGGTCAAGGATGCAATGCTTAAATCCGAAATCGAGAAAACAAGCAGTATGCAAAACAAACGTGCAAACGAATTGGCGTCATGGATGGCTATCCGCAAGGCGGAGGTTATTGTGATGAGCCGAACAGAGGTTGTCCGTTTTGGCACAGATGAGGAGCGTCTTCATTATTTTGGACGTGAGCTCGTTCGTGGTGGCTTTATCTATCACTCGATTGGGTATATTGATGAATCGGGTATAAGCCTGCGTACCGATGGTATTAGAAGAGATATGAGCATGGAGTCATTTTTTCAGGAGTCGATTACAGGCAAAGTGGTCATTACGGACCCATTTAAGCCTTCTTTTTCTGATGCTACGCAATCATTTATTGTTGTACCTGTATATGGGGCTACGAATGAACTCAAAGGAGTTGTGTATGCCTCTATTGTCATGGCGACACTTCGGCCATTCATTGAATTTACAGGCGATCAAACGATTATACGCTTGTTCAATGATGAAGGCGGCATCATCTATAGCTCTGATAACCAAGAGATCATTAGCAAGGGCTTATTTCATGAGAAGTCTTCCTTGTCTCCGATTGCGGAGAAGATGCTTGGCTCCTATGAGGGTGTTTCGGAAATTAATATAGCGGGAAGATCGTACGCGGTTTTTCATACAAAGGTGAGTGAAACGCCATGGCGTTTTGCATTGCAAGAGCCAATGTCCAAGCTGGAAGAAGAGGTAAAGCCGATCTTTTGGCGTATTTTCACGACGATTGCCGTCTCAGAAGTGATTATTGTTATCTTCTTCTTTCTCTACTTCGAACGTATTGTGAAGCGGTTAGAACGTATTTTGGGCGTTACGGAGCAGGCTGCTGCGGGGAGCTTCGAGGCTGAGCATCTTGAAGTTGAGCCATATGACGAGATTGGTCAGCTTGGTCATTCTGTGAACGGCATGATGGAGCATTTGCAAGAAATGTTCGATCGCCTTGAGGCAATCATTAATCAGAATCAATATGCATTTATCGTACTCGACGATCAGTATAAGGTCACTTATCTGAATAAAACAGCTGAAGAGATGCTGGGCTATAAGACTTCGGAGCTGGCTGGAAGCGCTACACCGCTGTTGTTCATGGATCTAGATGAGGTTCGCTTGGAAGCTGAGAAGCTTAGCGAACAGCTTGGCAGAACGGTTCAGCCTGGTCTTGAAGTATTCAAGGAGCTCCGCAGCACGAGCTTCTCCTATGAGAGGGAATGGACCTTTATTCATAAAAACGGAACAAGAATTCCAACGCTGCACAGCTCGAATGGTTTGCGTGACCGCAATGGGCGGTTCTCTGGCGTTGTAGGCATGGTGCTCGATATATCCGACCGCAAGCATGTAGAGAAGGCACGCAACCGGTTGCTCGACATCGTTGAATCAGCCAAGGATTTAATAGCTTCAGTCAGCTCAAGAGGCAAGCTCGTCTATATGAATGGGGCAGGCAGAGAAATGCTGGGCTTGCAAAGCAATGCGGATCAGGTGCATATGGTAGAGGAATATTCTCATCCAGAAATGTATTCCGAGCTTGTGAGAGGAGCTGCGCTCGCCAAAGAGTTTGGTTACTGGGAAAGCGACGCGCAGTTGATGAAGCGAAATGGCGAGCCGCTGTACGTTTCCATGGTCATTGTGCCGCATAAGGATGAAGATACGGGTGAGCTGTTTTTCTCTTGTATAGCAAGAGATATTTCGGAGCAGAAGATGGTGCAGGAGAAGCTTGTTCGTGCCACGCTCGAAGCGGAAGAAGCGAATCAAGCGAAGAGCCGATTCCTGGCACTCATGAGCCATGAGATACGCACGCCGCTTAATGGCATTATCGGCTTGACGCAATTAATGCGCAAGACAGGGCTGTCTTCGTCACAGAAGGATTATATGGATAAGATGAATACATCCTCGGAGACACTGCTGCGGATTATTAATGATATTTTGGATTTCTCCAAAATTGAAGCAGGCAAGGTCGACATCGAACGTCAGCCGTTCCAGCCTGAGGAGCTGATGCACCGAATCACCGATCAATTAAGCGTATTTATGGGCGGTAAAGAGCAGTTTGAATTCATTATTGATACGCCAGAGGAACTGCCGCAAACGATTATTGGCGATGCGCTGCGTCTTGAGCAGGTGCTGCTCAATTTATGCATGAATGCGATCAAGTTTACGAATAGAGGAAAAGTAAGGCTGAAGCTGGAGATAGTGGAGCAGACGGATAAAGGGGTTAACGTGAAGTTTATCATCTCGGATACGGGGATTGGGATGAGCGAGGCGCAGGTCCAGAAGCTCTTTAAACCGTTTACGCAAGCGGATGGATCAACAACACGGAAATTTGGTGGAACAGGACTTGGACTTGTCATATCCAAATCATTTGTTGAATTAATGGGAGGCAAGCTAAAGGTTACCAGTAAAGCGCTTGTTGGAAGCGAGTTTTACTTTACGCTGCCATTTACTATTATTCATAAGTATACCGAACCGCGTTTGCAGGTACATCAGGATTTATTGGAGCAGCCCGTTTGGATCGTAGAGGATGATGACGAAATGCGGGAGCACTGGAGCGATATTATCGAATCGTTTGGCTTGACACCTATTCCATTTCACTCTTGGAAAATGGCTAGAGATCGCCTGCGCCGCATTGGAGCTGGCGCACTGCCGAAGCTTATCGTACTGGATATGGAGATGCCGGATATGTACGGTGCAGAAACCTGGCTTGAATTCCATCGTGATGCGGAACTAGCCGGTGTCAAAACCATTGCTATGACGACCTCTTATGGACGCGACGAAATGATGCAGCTTCCTGCTGAGCAAAGACCGGTCACATTGTTAATTAAGCCTATCATGAGGACGGCTATGCTTCGTGCAATTGAAAGTGTTCTCGATCATAAAGGCACGGATGGGAAGGAACAAGAAATCGAGTCAGTAGCAACGATTCAACAAAATGTGACAAATACGCGGATTTTGTTAGCAGAGGACAATAAAATTAATCAGCTGGTTGCAATCGAAATTTTGAAGGAGCGGGGCTACGAGGTCGGCTTAGCTGAGAATGGCGAAGAAGTGCTGATTAAGCTGGGTGAAGAGCGCTGGGATCTTATATTAATGGATATTCATATGCCGATAATGGATGGATCGGAAGCGGTTCGCATCATTCGCACACAAGCTAAATATGATCATATTCCGATTATTGCCGTAACGGCAAACGTGCTTCGCAATGATCACGAGCGTTATTTGAAGCTGGGGATGAATGATGTGGTAACGAAGCCTATTTCCTCCGAGCGAATTCATAATGTCATTTCCTATTGGCTGAAGGAAATCAACGGTTCGACTATTCAGCCGGTCGTCAAATCGGGCCTAAATGATCGTTCACGTGCATTAGAACCAGCAAATATAGATAGTTTGCCGTCTATTGACGGCATGGACGTTGAAAGCGCACTGGCAAGAGTGAATGGAAAACTGCCGATTTTGCTGCATATGATGGAGCAATTTATGCTTGATTACGATTCATTTGCAGACCAGCTGCGAATGATGGTTAAGCAATCGGAGCTAACAATTGTCAAACGAATGGCTCACACACTTAAGGGGGCTGCCGGTTATTTATCCGCCTACGAATTGTTAGAGGCGGCTTGTGAGGTTGAGCGAATCGTGAAGCTGCCGGAGCTTGAATCGGACAATTTGCAAAAAGCTATTAATCAGTTAGAGGTGACGTTAAAGCGGCTTTTGGATGGGCTTCGGAAAGCGAAAGATGTATTCGACAATAAAACCTAACAAATTTCTAACAACTTGTTGTTCCTTTAATAACGTTAAGGTATAGTAGAGATACAAAAAATATTCGACAGAAATCTTCAATCCTCAAAAAGGGTGACGACAATGTATAAGGTTTTAGTTATTGAAGATGACGTCATGATGAGTGATATGCTGTCTATGTATTTATCCGAGGAAGGCTATTCTGTCATGCAAGCTTATAGAGCGGACGATGGTTTAAGACTCGCATCAGAGTTTAATCCGGACTTGGTGCTGCTTGATTTAATCTTGCCCGATCTGGACGGAATGGAAGTGTGTGCGCTAATTAGAAAGCGCTCTAACGTACCGATTATGATTCTATCCATGAAGAGCGAAGTGTCAGAAAGAGTTCAGGCTTTAAAGGCTGGAGCGGATGATTACATGTGCAAACCATTCAGCATGCACGAAATGACAGCTAGGGTAGAGGCGTTAATTCGTCGATCGAATACGATGCAGACAGAGACAGCGCAGCAGGTTTCAGCAGCAGTGGAAGCGACCGAAGAGGGGGAGCTCATTCAGCTTGATTTTGAGAGACGCCTATTGCTGGTTCGCGGGAAGTTAGTTGAAACAACCTTCTCGGAATATGAGCTGATGAAATTATTTCTTGCACATCCGGGCAAGGTGTTTAGCAGGGAAGAACTTATAAATACGATTCGCGGCTTTGATTCCTTCGTAACAGACCGTGCGATAGACGTACATATCGTCAACCTTCGCAAGAAGATTGAACAGAACCCGAAGGAACCGCGGCTCATTCGAACGGTATGGGGATTCGGCTATAAGTATACCGCTCAGCATACGAGCAAGAATCAAAGCTGAATAAGCTATTATGTAAGAAGAATCACTCTATAACATGGAGTGATTCTTTTTTTTTTGCCCAGCAGTACTTTGAATATTCGCTGCCATTCTCCTAATTGTAAGGTTGTTAGAACGGGTATTAAATTATCTAACAATGTTCTAAATATTGCTCATTAATTTTTCTAATAGTTGTATGACAAAATGAGTGTATATTACGGAAATGGAAAAGGATGGTGGTCGAACAACATGGATGCGTTGACCGGTTTGCCTTGTCGCAAGGAGGCTTTTGCACAGCTGGAATTGGCCGTAAATGTCGTACGTGCAGCAGGCAAGCGGATGGTGGTGGCGTTGGTGGATTTGGATAAATTTTATCGTTTAAATGAAACCAAAGGAACAGAGTTTGGCAACCATGTACTCCTCATGATGGGGCAGCGTTTGGCTGAAGCTAGAAAGGCTGCTACAACGGTGAGTAGAGTTGGTGGAAACAGATTTATGGTAGCTATGCCTGTAGAACATGATGAATGTCAAAGCATGCAAGCTGTGGAGGCTATCAAAAATGCGATTGAGCGTCCCATCGATATTAACGGAGCTGAGCTGTATTTGACCTCGAGTATTGGGGCTACGTTATACCCGAAGGATGGACGAACAAGCGAACAGCTCATATGCCGAGCGGAGTCTGCCCTATACCAATCAAAAGAGCAGGGTGGCAATCGAGCAAGATTTTATAATTTGGAAGATACGAATAAGCTTAACCGACGCATCGCCATCGAAGCGGCGTTAAGACCGGCATTATATTTACAGCAATTTCACCTCAGCTATCAGCCTATCTATCGCATGGAGGACGGCAAGCTTAGAGGATTTGAAGCGCTGCTGCGCTGGCAGCATCCTGAGCTTGGCGATATTTCACCTACAGAATTTATACCTATAGCTGAGCATAGCGGTCTTATTGTACCTATTGGAGAATGGGTGCTTAGAGAATCGTGCAAAACGCTCGCGAACATGAGCAAATATGGTTTGAATAGTCTTAACATGTCAATTAATATATCTTCTCTTCAACTGCAAGATCCAACCTTTTCACAAACGGTGCTGCATGTGTTAAAGGAATATGAGCTTGCGCCCTCCTCATTTGAGCTTGAAATAACGGAAAGCTGTATGCTTCATACTTCAACTACAGCCATGACTACACTTAGCTGGCTTCGAGCAGCTGGCGTTCGAATCATACTAGACGATTTTGGAACAGGCTTCTCTTCCCTCACCAACTTGAATCAATTGCCGATTCATTGCCTTAAGATCGATAAGTCATTCATTAGAAACATTGATCTACAAAGCGCGGATCGCATTATCGTTGAAGGCATCATTAATCTCGTTCATAAGCTTGGTCTTGAAGTAATTGCCAAGGGAGTAGAGTACAAGGAACAATACGAATTATTAGGCGAATGGGGTTGCAATTATGTACAGGGATTCCTTCTGGGCAAACCACAGGAACCTGACGTGCTTGATATATCCATGATACGACGTTCGGAATACACAGCAAAGAAGATGACTAAAGGAGAACTGTAAAGTGAGTCTATTGAGCAAGCTAAAAAATCTTCGATCGATCAAACCTACGATTCGTATAAAGCTAATGGCGTTATGCTTGTCGCTTCTTTTAATTCCTAGCATTCTAGTTAGTACTTTAAGTTACAATACTGCTGTTAGCGAACTGGACAAGGGCGGCGAGAAGCTGCTTCAAAATAGCGTTAAAAGCACCATCGGTTTAATTGCATTGCTTGACACACAGGTGAAAGCAGGAGCGATTGACCGTGCCAAAGCAGAGGAGTTCGTCAAAGTCTCTATGCTTGGGCCAAAAAATGAGGCAGGCAAACGGCCTATCAATAAAAGCATTGATCTCGGCGAAAACGGTTATGTTTTTGCATTAGACAAAGATTCACTCACGATTGCCCATCCCACGATGGAGGGCAGCAGTCTTGCTGGACTTAAGTACGGCGATGGAGAACCGGTGCTCGATTCTGAATGGGGCCTCCCTGTTGCGGATGCTTTCATGAAGAAAGCGGAGTCGGGTGGCGGTTTTGTTTATTATACTTGGGCGCTTCCGGGTACAGAGAATGAACTGGCGTCGAAAATTACTTACTTAGAGAAGGACCCTCACTGGGGCTGGATTATTGCCTCGGGTACATATATGCAGGATTTTAATAAGGGTGCTGAACAGATTGTGACGGTTACAATCGTTACCTTATTAATTACGATAGCGGTCGGTATGGCAGCGACAATACTGTTTACGATCCGCATGACACGGCCAATCAAGCAGGTTTCTGCGCTTTCGATGGAGGTTGCAAAAGGTAATCTTCAAATAGAACCAATTATTTGCCATTACCGAGATGAGACAGGTGTACTTGCTGTAAGCTTTAATGAAATGGTAAAGCAGCTTAAAACGCTTGTGCACGAGGTGGGGAGCAGCGTCGATCAGGTAGCCGCTTCCTCGGAGGAACTTATGGCTAGTGGTGAGCAAACCAGTCATGCAAGCGAACATATCGCATATACAATTCAGAAGGTAGCAGATGGGGCTGAGAAGCAATCGGCTAGTGCTGAGCAGAGCTTTCAGGTTATACATGAAATGTCGGCAAGCGTTCAGCAAATTGCGGTCAGCACGGAGCAAGCGTCACATGCAGCCAAAAAAACTTCCCGCCAGGCAACAGAAGGAAACGAGACGCTGCAGCAGGCAGTTGTTCAAATGGAATCTATCCAGCTATCTTTTAATAGTTTGGCTGCAGCCGTACAAGGACTTGGGAATCGATCCACGGAAATCGTTAGAATGGTGCAGGTTATATCAGACATTTCTGCTCAGACGAATCTGCTAGCACTGAACGCTTCAATAGAAGCGGCGAGGGCGGGCGAGCATGGCAAAGGCTTCGCGGTTGTAGCTGGCGAGGTTCGCAAGCTGGCAGAGCAAACGAAGGAATCAAGCGATCATATTACGAAGATTGTTATGGCTGTTGGCACGGAGACGGAACGTGTGGTGCTGGCGATGAATGATGCGGGCACTGTCGTATCCGGCGGCATCCAAGCAGTTGAAGGAGCAGGCCGCATGTTTGGCTCTATACGGGACGAGGTTATGCAGGTCGCTGAGCAAATTGATGAGGTTTCGCAAGCAGCAAATGGCATTGCAGCAGGTACGGAGCAGGTGATGCTGACGATTAAAGAGGTCGTTGATATCGCGGTTGAAGGGGCTTCTGGTACGCAATCTGTAGCTGCAGCGGCGCAGCAGCAGACGGCCTCAATGGAAGAAATTGCAGCGGCATCAGCTATGCTTGCCAATATGGCAGAGCATTTGCAGAAGGAAATTATGAAATTTAAGGTTTAGCTTAAAGGAGAATGAGTAATGCCCTAGCAGCGATATGCTGTTGGGGCTTTTTTTAGGTGAATGGGATTGATAAAAACACAAAAAGACCTGACGGGCACTTTGCCTGCAGGTCTTTCTTTACGAGTTATCTAACATACTTCAAGGTAGAGCTTTGTGCCGTCGTTATACTGGAAAATAGCGACATCACGCACCATTTCAACAGATTTGATTCTTCTCCACTTTTTGCGGAAGTCAAAATCGAGTTCTAATTCGTACAATTTATGATGAAGCAGATCTATGGATGCCGATTGTTCATTAGGGTAATAGACTGGGACAGAACGACTTTTAAAGGTAACGATTTTCATCATTTCCTATAACACCTCCGATCAATTTCCTCCATTCTAACGTAAATATTTTAGCCCCTTATGAATATGTGGTCAGAATTTTGTTTACTTTATTTACACTTTTCTAACATGTTCGACAATTACTGCACATGCTTAAGAGGTGTAGCAGCTGCAATCTCATGTATGAAAGCCATAGAAAAACTGGCGGAATGATCAACTGAATGATAGCTTGCGAAATATTTCCTTAAAGCTTTCGCTGCTGGTTGCATAATAAACGATTGCGATAAGCGTCAAGTGAAGCGGATAAAAGCTGCGCCAAACGAAGCGCGGTACTTTGATGGTTTCGAGGCTGCGCATGAAATCAGGAACGTAGACCATAAGAATAGTAGCAAATATGCTAAAGGGCTGTATGAACCATTCCTTTATAAAGATGCTTACCACTTCCAAGGAGAAGTGAAACACAACAAAAGATTGATTTTGAGCATAGCGATAAATGAGTACGATCAGTGCAGCATATGCGCCATAGCTGAAGGGCATAAACTCGAGAAGTCCAGCGAGTGAAAGGCAAAGCAGAACTTGCAGAAGCGGCTTGCCGTTCCATTTATCTAGAAGGCGCAGAAGCAGCAGGCAGACGAATAAAGTGCCTACCGTATTGACTTCAAGCCGGTAAAAAGCAAATTGATAAGGCAGCTGCGATAAAAGCGCGATCCATGCTACCCGTTTCAGATAACGATCCAAATTGCTCGTTCGGTAATAACCGAGGACAATCGCGAGCGCATAGAAGGGGAGTGCTAGCCGTCCAATGATTCTCCAAATGACGTTCTCAGGGAACCACAACAGACCAATATGATCAATAAGCATAGTAAGCATAGCCAAAACTTGAATCGCAATCACCTTCGTTCCCTCGCCTTTTGTTTAGTATAGCATAGGAAAACGAGGGAATAGGAGCAGGAAGACCTCCAAGCCGCTTTGCGCGCATAAGGAGGTCTTCCTTGAAGCATGACTTGATTATAGTCCAGCGTTTTTTTGCAGCCGACGGGCAATTTCAATAAAATCCTCTTGCGAGATGCCTGGCGCAAACTCTTCTGGAAGCTCGCTCAAATCAGGCATAGGTGCGCCTTGCGGTGCGCCCTGAATGACCTCAAGCTCAGCGCCGGTAAGCGGATTTTGTCCATTCCAAATGAGGACAATATCCTTGTAGTCGTTCTGGCTGAATGTGTACAGCTTGTTGCCAAGTCCCATTGCTTCGTATTTTCGAGCCGTTTCGAAGCTGTTGTTGCTAAGGTCGGGAATAGGGATAAGCTTCTTCACATCAACACCCGTTGCGATTTCGAGCGCTTTGGCATAGGCAAGGACATGGACGCCGCCGCGAACGAGCAAATAGCCAATCATTGCCCTTGCTGTAGGATGATCCGTCATCTCAAATACTCGCATTTTATGCGTTCGTGCTCCGCACTCCAAGAAGAAATTATGCAGCAGATCAAGCACGAGATTGCCGCTGCTAAATACATTATCACCAGTCCATGCGCGTCCCATCGAATCACCTGGCAGCGAGGTTTGACCGGTTTGTATAAAAAAATAGCTGTTGCGCTTATTTATGCCTTCCTTTAGTGGAGCAGAATTTGGATCACCGGGACTTGTTGTCCCTGTTAACACCATATTAATAGCTGTCGAAACAAGCTCCACATGGCCAAATTCCTCTGCTGTTATGCTGGATACTAGGTCGTAGAACGGTTTAAGCTTCTTTTTCTCACGGAAATTAAAGGATTGGTACATGTAGTTGTTTAAGGTGGACATTTCACCAAATTTTCCTCCAAGCAGCTCCTGCACTGCTGCCGCGGCGTTCGCATCCGCGTAAGGTGATGGCGGGAGTTCTATTTGAAGCCGATTTATCCGTTCAATCATGAGTCTACTCCCCTCATTTCATCGACGTTTCATTCTATGCATATGTATGACAGCTTTCGCAGTCATAGACCGTCGATGTCAAAAGGGACATGCTTTTGTCGAATGTATCTAAGCCTAACTTGATAATTAGAGCAGTGTGATGACAAGAAGCTCATACAGAACGAGTGGCAGCACCGCATTGTACGGGTTCATGAAAGCGCGCGGGTCTCGCATCGTACATTGCAAATAAAGAATGCAGTGATCGATATGCATAAGCTTGCCTTCAAATACATGTCCATCGATGGTCTGGACGCAAACGTATTTATGCATATGACCGCCGCACATGTTCATAATCCTATCGCGTACCTCCATCACCATTGCCGTGTGCTGCGCTTCGGCTTCATAGATCACTGGAGCGGGTTTCTCCATGCCTGCCATGTTGCTCATATTGGGCATTCCGCCCATACTGCCTGCGTTTTGCATGTTGCTCATATTGGGCATTCCGCCCATACTGCCTGCGTTTTGCATGTTGCTCATATTAGGCATGCCACCCATACTGCCGACGTTTGGCATATTGCCCATATTGCTCATATTGGACATGCTGCCCACATTCCCTGTATTCGGCATACTGCTCATGGTGTTCATGTTTGGCATGCTGCCCGCGTTCCCAGCGTTCGGCATATTGCTCATGCTCCCCATGTTGCCGGGGTTTGGCACATTGCCCATATTGCCGATATTGCCCATGCTCATCATATTTTCTGCCAAGCCAAAGACCTCCATTCGTATGGTATGTCATATAGGTATGCAGGAAGCGAGCGGGTCATACAACAACGGAAGGTTAAATTCAACATATGGAGGGCGATACTCGTCCATGCAACTCTCTTAAATTTACATAGAATAGAGTATGTTCGAGAGGGAGGTGGAGTAATATGTCTGCTAAATCAATACTGAAAGTTAGCAATGTAAAAGCGGCTCGTAAAACAAGCAAAACAAATAGCCGAGCTCGGATCTCTTCTGAGTGCATAAGCCCAGTGGAGCAAAAAAGCTGCGGCCGCAGAGAAGACCCGGCAGTTGAAGCGATGCAAGAAGCAGGAGCTGAGTTAAGTGATATTTTTAAACAGTTGAAGGATGAGCGCACTGCTGCAAAACTTGTGAGAGCGATACGATGTCGTGATGCAAGAGCCGTTCAAAACTTAATCGATTGCCATTGCCGTGTAGTTAACTTCTTCTGCACACGCGACAAGGACTGTGTAAGAATTTTCTGTGCGTTCGGAAGAAATCATGATGTAACCGTCTCATTTGATATTTGCGTCAAAAGAGAAGTAGATGAATGCCGTCGTCAATTTTGGTAATTTCAATTTAATAGGAAGGGCTGTCAATATTCTATGTTGGCAGTCCTTTTTGTTATTTAAAAAGGAGGCATATCACAGGAGTTGTATGGGCTGCATACGTTATAGGAGTGAGAGACGAGAATCATGTATAAGTTTGGAGGGAAAGAGGATGCCGCGAATACCTAATTTTCCGCAAGCGTTGTTAGATGAGCACCGCGTATGGCATCATACGAATCATTTGGTTCCGGGAACGATACCGCCGCCGGGTTATGGCGATCGGTTTCTGAAATTTCATCGAGATTTTATTAATAGGGTATACAGCTGGCATGATTCGATGGGCTATGACCGCAGCTGGATTGCTGGCTGGAACCAAGTGCCTGAGGAGATCAGGCGTTCCTCCTGCTTTAATCCAGGCGCAGAGCAGCGAGTACAGAACAATCCGCGTTCATTCGCTACAGCCGATCAGCTGGGCAGCTTTATTGAGTACAATCTTCACGGGTGTTTTCATGAAATGGCGGCGAGGTTGTACAATCAGCCCGAGCTGAATGATTTTGACCTAGCGCCGCGCAATACCGAATTTTATAATATCCATGGCTTAATTGACCAGTGGTATAGCAATTGGGAGCGAACAATGGGCGTTCGCGATCCCGCTAGCAAAAGCAGGGCATCCCTTAAGTACAACCGCGCAGAGACTGAAGTACGCTCGTATAATAAGAAAACTCGCGAGGCACGAATTGCTTCGCCGAAACGGAGCGCTGGACAATCGTCAGCTGCTCGTTCTGATCGCCGAGCTCAACACCTGACGCAGAAACCGCAGATAAAGAGCCTTCAAACAATGCAATCAGCTCATCTAGATCAGCCTCATAAACGCCGGCCACTTCTTCAGGCTGCAGCAGAAGTTCTGTCAAAGGCAACTCGCACACAAGGCCAAAAACGTCACTGACTTCACGGTCGATAAAGGGTTTTCCATTTACTTCACCGCTCACATTTTCCCTAATTTGCCCGAGGGGCATGAGTTGTTCAAATGAGGCGGAAACCCCTAGTTCTTCCTCAAGCTCACGAATGGCCTCGCGAATCGTTTCGCCCGCACTCAAATGACCGGCCGCCGTGATATCGTAACAGCCCGGATTTGTATCCTTGCCTGCCTGACGCAGCTGAAACCGCACGAACCTGCGGTTTCCTTCGCGGCGCGTCAGCCAGCAATGGAAGCTGCGGTGCCAATAACCATTCGCATGCGTCTCTGCGCGTGTTGCTGTGCCCAGCGGCCGAAGCTGCTCGTCATAAATGTCAAAGAGCTCATCAGCCATGTGCAGCAGCCTCTAGCTGGGATGTGCAGTGCTTGCAGCGCGTAGCCTTCACAGGTATTTTGGACAAGCAGTAAGGGCAATCCTTCTCGGTCACTTCAACAGGTGGAGCTTCCTTCTTCTCATTGCGGCGAAGCACGTTGATTACTTTTACAAGCAGAAAGATACAGAATGCAACGATAATAAAGTCCAGCATTACGTTTATGAATTGGCCATAATTAATGGTAGGCAGCAAGGTTTCATCAATCTTATCTTTGCTACTAGCGGCGACTTTGGCGGCATGTTCTTTGGTATAGAGAGGGATTTTTAAATCCTTAAAATCGACTCCTCCCAAAACCACGCCGATCGGCGGCATAATCACATCGTTAACCAGAGAAGTTACGATTTTACCAAAAGCTCCTCCGATAATGACCCCGACCGCTAGATCGATGACATTGCCTCTCATTGCAAACTCTTTAAACTCTTTAATGATTTTCATTGCTTTTCCTCCTACACATTTTAAGAAGCGGTAATAATGTCTGACGTAAGCCTCGTGCTATTACGAAGCGAAATGATCAAATCTAGCAATGCCTATTAGACTATTATCGCCTGTTTCTACTAAGGTCATTCTAACATAATAGCCGAAGATGAGCAGAAGAGAAACTCACTCTCGATTTCTTACAAAAAATTGAAATATTGCCGGGACAAAGAGAGGTTTTTAAAGGATTTTGTCGAATTTTACTATTTGAAAGCAAATTAATGGTTATTTAAGGAGTTCTATGAGCGACCTAGTTATAGAGGGAAATTGGTTTTATTTAGTTTTATCGCTCTTCATCATGTGTTTTGCATCCTATACGATGCTGAAAATGATTGAAAAGCCTCTGCCAAAAGAACAGACACACGGCATCAATTGGATCATTGGCGGTGCTGCCGTATTTGGACTTGGCCTATGGACGATGCATGTTGTTTTATTGCTTGCATCCCATTATAGATTGGTCATGAATTGGAGCATGCTCCCTATAGTATTCGCATGTGTCATTATCATTTATGTCTCATTAGTTGTTATGCAAAAGAAAAATCTCTCATCGGTACGCATTTTATTCGGCGCTCTATTAATGGCTTTTGGAGCGACTATGCTTCATTACCTGTCGATGCTTTCCGAATCGGTCATCATCCTAAAAATGGACTGGCTGCTATATTGGATTTCGTTTGGAGTCAACTTTATTGGCGCATATTTGGCTTTTTATTGGCTGGAAACAAAGGGGTTAAGGTATAAGATAAAAAGCTGCTTATCACTCGGATTGTCTAATATAGTCGTTCATCAAGTTGGCATGCACGCGCTGCAGGTTGATTATAGCGATGTTTTATCTACAGATCTTCTAAACCAATATTTGCTGATTCTTGCATCTTTACTTGGTTTATCTACTTTATTTATCCTCAGCTTCAGTCTTACCACCTGGTTTGCATCCAACAAATATACTCAAATGAATGAGCGTTATAAACTTCTAGTGGAGAACTCCATAGATACGATAGCTTTAATAAGCGACGGCAAATGGGAATTTATGAACCGTGCTGGCTTGCGTTTATTCGAAGTAGATTCAGCGGATAAAATAATCGGTACAAATATTTATAACTTATTGGCCGAACCCTATCATAATGAATTGGAAGCATGGCTCACGGCAGGCCAAGCAGGAGATGATGCGCCCAATAAGCCAATCGAGCTGCAATGGATGTCCACTCAAGGGACGCTGCTTCATACAGAAATGGTAAGGGTGAGCTCTACCTTTTCGGGTAAACAAATTGAACAAGTCATTATTCGGGATATTTCTGAGAGGAAGAAGAATGAGGAGCTGCTCATTAATTCTGAGAAGCTTTATGTTGCAGGTCAATTAGCGGCGGGCATTGCACATGAAATCCGAAATCCGCTTACCTCGTTAAAAGGGTTTATGCAGCTGCTTTCGTCGGGCCGGGGCAATATCAACCATTTTTACGACATTATGAAAACAGAGCTCATCCGTATCGAGTCAATTGTCAGCGAGCTACTTATGCTCTCCAAGCCGCAGGTTTATGAATTTGTGTACAAAGATTGCCGTCAATTAATGGCGGACACGGTTAATTTACTGGAGACACAAGCTATTTTGCACAATGTGATCATTGAATTCCATTCTGACTATCGCCCATTGTGGGTATACGGCGTTGAGAATCAATTAAAGCAAGCGTTTATTAACGTGCTTAAAAATGCGATAGAAGCGATGCATAATGGTGGCATCGTCATGATTAATATGTCCCTTGATCCTGATCGCGGAGTATTGATACGCATTAAAGATGAAGGATCAGGCATGCCTGCGGAGCAGCTGTCGAAGATTGGTCAACCCTTTTATACAACAAAGGATAAAGGGACCGGACTTGGATTAATGGTCACTTTCAAAATTATTAATAATCATCAGGGACAAATTACGGCCGAAAGCAAGCTAGGAGTCGGGACGACCTTCATCATCCAATTGCCGTATATGGAGCAGCCGAATTTGCCGATGGATCAGAAGCAGAGCGAGCTAGGCCAATCAGATGATTCAGACCATTAGAGACGGGTTCACACCATTCATATTCAACGATTTTTCACGCGCCGAAGGATGAGTTTTTGAATTTGAAACTTAATTTTCAAGACATCGTAATACGGTTATGCAGTTCGGAATGAAGATAATATGAGTGGAGGTCGGTTTGATGTTTAATCGTTTTTTGGCAAGCATCGGTATTGGCTCAGCAAAGATTGATACACTATTAGAAAAAGCACGTTATGCACCAGGTGAAGAGGTTCGAGGTATCGTCAAAATGCAAGGCGGCAACGTAGAGCAGCGAATTGAAACGATACAGCTATCGGTCATGACAGAATATATACGTGAGAGCAATGACAGTAAAATAACGCAGCAGGGAGTGGTCGGACGTTATCACGTGAGCGCTCCCTTCACATTGCAGGCAAATGAAAGTCGCGAGGTGCCTTTCTCCTTTCAGCTGCCCCATCAAACACCGCTTACAATTGGCCGCGCGCCAGTATGGGTGAAGACGGAATTAGACGTTCGCGGAGGCGTCGATCCTGGTGATAATGACCGAATCGAAGTTGTTCCGACTCACGCCATGAACACGGTGCTGGATGCGCTGAATGTGCTCGGCTTCCGGTTGCGCAAGGCAGAATGCGAGTACTCTTCCCGTCTTGGCGGCAAAATGCCATTTATTCAAGAGCTGGAATTTGTACCGACCTCGCAGTTCCGAGGCCAGCTTGATGAGCTGGAAGTGATGTTCTATCCATCGGATCGCGAGCTTGAGCTGGTGCTCCAAATCGACCGGCGCGCACGCGGGTTATCATCCTTTTTTGCAGAGGCTATGGATATGGATGAGACATTTGTTCGGGCTCGCTTCACGAATGAGCAGCTGTCAGCAGGGCCGAACGCAATTGCGCAGCAATTGTCTGGAATCATAGCGCGCTATATTTAATTTTTATAAATAAAACAAGCTCGGGAGCGCTCCTGCAGGGGCGTTTCGGAGCTTTTTTGCTGCTTGCAGCGCCGTTATAAATGAATAACGGATGCAAGTAGTGATCGAATCGGTTTTTTCGGTATAATAACTGGAGGAGGGGATTAATTTGGCAGAACCGCTTAAGGCTATGTACGATGGATTATTTTTGGAGAAATTTGCGGGTTTGCTGAAGTCAGCATGGAGTCCTTTTGACGCCGTTCTTTTCGCAGAGCGTGTAAGGGATGGTGACTGGGAGCAATTAGAGTTAAAGGCTCGAACTCGAAAAATAACAGAAGCGCTGGGTGCTACATTACCGCAGGCATATGATGAAGCGCTGGCTGTTTTATATCAAATAGATGAAAAATGCACAGGGCTGCCTTTTATCATATTTCCGGACTTCGTCGAGGTGTTTGGACTGGAGCCGCAAAACTGGGAGCTGTCTTTGGACGCGCTGGAGCGCTTTACGAAATACTCGACCTCAGAATTTGCAATAAGAGCATTCATTCTTGCCGATCCAGAGCGTATGGCTAAACAAATGCTTGTATGGGCAGATCATCCGAATGAGCACGTAAGGCGGCTTGCGAGCGAAGGCATAAGACCACGCCTGCCGTGGGCGCAGGCGCTGCCGCTCTTTAAGCGAGACCCATCGCCGATTGTTCCGATTTTGGAGAAGCTGAAATGTGATGATTCCCTTTATGTGCGCAAGAGTGTAGCTAACAACTTGAATGATATCGCGAAAGATCATCCCGAGCTTGTCATATCGCTTGCGCAGGCTTGGATCGGCAATGATGCGAAGACCGATTGGATCATTCGTCATGGCTGCCGTACGCTGATTAAGCAATCAAGTCCGCAGATCATGGAATTGTTTGGGTATGCGAAGCACGCATCTGCAGAAGAAGAGGAACACCCGCTTGTTGCTTTTGCTGCAATCGAGGTAGACCCAGAGACGGTTGCTATTGGCGGTGAGGTATCTTTACGCTATCGCGTACAGCTGCGTGAGGGTGAGCCGGCCAAGCTGCGTATCGAATATGGAATTGCATTCGTGAAGTCTGGAGGGAAAACTTCATTGAAACGTTTCCTGCTATCGGATCGCGAGTATGCTGGAGGAGCGTCAGCTTCAAGTGTTCGCACTCATCGTTTTGCTGATCTAACGACGCGCAAGCATTATAGCGGGCTTCATCTTGTGACGCTTTGGGTAAATGGAAGAGAGGTGGCTTCAGCCGAACTTCTGGTGACGGAGGCAGAATCAACATGACGATTGGTGCAAGGGTTTTAAAAACGGGGATGGCAGTTGCATTAGCGATTTACTTGAGCAGCTTGTTCGGCTTCGCTTCCCCGCTTATTGCTGCCGTGGCAGCTATATTTACGATTCAACCTTCTATTTACCGCTCATGGCAGCGTGTAGCGGACCAAGTGCAAACGAATCTGCTGGGTGCTGTAATGGCGATTGTAGCCGTTCGGTTATTCGGTCATACGCCGATTGCGGCTGGTCTTGTATGTATCCTTGTCATTCTCATCAGTATTCGCTTGAAGATGGAGAGCACGATTAGTCTGACGCTGGTTACGGTCGTTGCCATTATGGAAGCGAATGGACAAGGCTGGGACGTGGCAATAGGAAGATTTTTAATGGTGCTAACGGGGATTGGAGCTTCATTTGCGGTTAACGTGCTCGTATTTCCTCCGCGGCCAAGGAAGCAATTTACCGAACAGGTTCATCATGCCTATTCACAGCTTTCTCTGCTGCTTCGCACAGCCATTTCGAATGAGATGAAGGAGCAGGTTTTCCGCCAAGAGAAGAACAAGCTTCACGATACGCTGCACAAGCTGGAGGAACGCCACACCGTATTCGAAGAGGAGCGCAAAGTGCTTGCGAAGACGAAGACGAGCCATGCCCGTCAGCTGCTTGTATCGAAACAAATGATTAAGTCTCTGCAAAAAGGGGCTGATCTGCTCGATGTGGTGGAGGAGCATTATTTTTCCTCCCACAGTGCCAGTGAGTGGGCGCTGCGCTTCGATCGGCAAATTGAGGATTTGTCAAAGTATCACGAGCACATCTTGTTGAAAGCTGAAGGGAAAATGAAGCCTAATGCGCTGATTGAGCCTGAGGAAGAACGAGAAGCGCGGTTTGTGAAGGAATTGACAGCGTACATTTTGGAAGATCCGGACGAGCATAAGCGTCTCGTATTTGTCGCTTCGGCATTGTTCGAATACGCCTACCATTTGCGGCGACTGGAGAAGCTGCTCGATCAAGTGACGCAGCGCGAGGAAAACGCGAAGCGCTGTGCTGAAGAGGCCGAGAACGGATCGAAGTCATCATGAACAGATTTAGCTGGTTAGTTTAGAAAATAAAACAAAAACAGCAGGTTAGAACGCCGCTTACGAGCGTTCTTGCCTGCTGTTTTTCTGCTTATTTTACAGCATGTCAATGTTTACTGGTCATCGTCAGTTTTGTTGCTGCCTTCATGACGTCTTGGATGCTGCATATGAGCCTCTGGGTTATTATCATCATCATGCGGCACCAGCCTCGGATCAGTATGCCCCTCATGATGATTATTGAAGAAGAGCTCAACGAGCTGCCACTCGGTTGATCCAAGCATCGGATCTGCTGGGAACACATCTCCGCGTTCGAGCTGCTCTTCACGTCCCCATTCGTTGCGGTATGTGCCTTTTACTTCAACAGGCTCACCAGATAGGGGATTCATCTCATTATGGTTATTATCATTGCTCATATGGTGTCAACCAACCTTCCTGTCCTTATAATCCGTGCTTCGGCACAGCTGAACGATCGGCATCTGACTGCAGTTCGCTCGCTGACGACTTGCTGGCTAGATTGCGGTCTGCTCGGGATTGCGCCTTGCTTGCTGCCTTCTGTTGATCGGATGGCTGTTTGCCTGACATGTGGTCACCCTCCTCGAGAATCACATCGTTTTTATATTTTCTTTATCTTCAGAAGAAGATCCTCAACAGTGTGCCACAAAAGGATGAAATGTATGAGTACAAGGTGGAAGTACAGGAGCAATCTATAATAACTGGAGTCCGCATGAGGGGCAAACCGAATCACGTTCAGTGACGATCTCATCGCAAGCGGGACATGGTTCGGAAAATGGTGCTTTAGCAGCAGCGGCATCATGTATGAGCTCGCTTTTGCCTTCTTTTAAGGCGGAGGATTGTTCGGGATTCGGACGGAGATGGGCAGGCGTTCCGAAGATCGTCTCCACCATCTCTTTCATGTCCTTAAATTTATCTGAGTCATCTGTAACAATTCGAATGAACATAAACATGCCAGCGAGCAGAGCAAACGCAATGATCAGCACGATCGTCGTAGCCCCAACATCAAACCATGTGAGGAGAGGGAGAGGCGTATGTACAGGCAAGCTAGCCAAGATGGTCCATGTAAACATACTCCATCACCTCACCCATTCAGCTGATAGCGGGATTCGAGACGTTTGCCCCCGAACCACATGACCAGAACAGCAGTAATCGAGACGAATATACGCCAAGGCTCATTGACTAAATTGCCAATATCGAAACTAATCAATGAAATGCAAAATATCATAACTGCCTTCCCAAGCAGTGTAGCGAGCATAAAAGTAGGAAATGGCACCTTGCTAAGTCCGGATACGACAGTTATGACGACTGAAGGTGTAAAAGGGAAGCAAGCCAGCAGGAATAGCGGCGTGAAGCCGCGGCGTTCAACCCAATTGAAGAACCGCTGCGACTTTGGAAATCTTCGCTCTAGTTTCCCTTTTACATTGCGTCCGAGCTTTCGGCTGATCCAAAATACGCAGAAGGCACCAGCGCTTACACCGATCCATGAAAAAAGAAATCCAAAGCCGAGGCCGTAAATGTTGGCGTTTGCCGCAATGATAAGAATTAATGGGAGGAAAGGGAGAAACGATTCAAGCATGGGAAGCAAAATGCCGGGAAAAGGCCCCCATTGCGAATAGCTTTCCAATGTCCATTGGATTGAATCGAGATCCAAGTGTTTTAAGTATTCAAGCCAGTTGCGCCAATCATCCATAGATCTAACCCCGTTCTACTTGTTTGTAGCTTTTTCATTTGTAGCGAATGCCGGAAATGGGAACCATAAATAAAATAAGCCGATCAATCCAAAGAGGATTGCGCTTGTCCAAAAAACGGATGCTTCTCCGTTCCAAGCAGCGATTAGGCCGCCAGCAGCTGGACCGATCATAACGCCAATGCCTTCAAAGGTGGATAATACACCCCAGCCAAGCCCTTCTTGATTAGGTGGAACATAGGCAGCCAGCAGCGCATTCCAAACAGGCAAAATAGCAGAATAGGATAATCCAAGAGCAGCCGCTATTAGTAAACAATACCAGAACGAAAGTCCTGATGCCAGCATATATAAACCAAATGCAAACGCTCCAAATCCAGTCACGAGGAACCATTTTTTATTAACCAGCTTATCGGCAAGCTTCCCCATGGGAATGAGTCCGCCTGCAGCAAAAAGTCCTCCGGCCGTTAAAAGAATGGAGTACTGCGTACCTGAGATACCCAGCTCCTGATTCGCGAAGCTTGGTAAAATGGGAACGAGCATGCTTGCGCCTGTCGTCTGTAATATCATCCCCGGCAGAAGCATCTTCATATGGCCGAGTCGTTCCTTCAGAATGACGAGCTGCTTTCGAAATGGCATGCGGTTTGATGCAGCAGCCCTTTCTTTGCTCATGAAAAGCGTTAATATGCATGCAGCCACAGACATGCTGACAAGCAGCTTGTACGTAAAAGATACGCTGAAATCGAGCAGAATATTACATATGATCGGACCGCTTCCTAGTCCCACCATCCAAATGGTGTAGAGCGTTCCCATTTGGGTTGCACGCTGCTGCTCGGTTACTTTCGTTAAGCATACGATCCAGATCGGTGACATCCCGATGCCATATAGTGCGGCTGCACCAATGAACATCCATGGCAGCTCGGAAAATTGCAGCAAATATATGCCGATCAGCGAAATAATTAAACCTGCTTGAACGACGATCCGCGTTGAGAAACGATCCAGCAAATAGCCAATAGCCATTTTGAGCAGCGTATCGGTTAAATAGTGAGCTGAAATCGCAGCGCCAATTACATCAGGTGATAAACCTAAAGTCTTTGCCCCAAAAATAGGCAGCAAACTAACAAGAACAGCACCTCTTACAAACTCCACAATAAACAAAATAACGGAGATAAGTCGCATCTCCGCTCCAAACCAACTTTTCTGATTTGTAATCACGGGCAAGCCCCTTATCCATTATAAAGTGATTGCTTTCTCCATTATACGCAAGTTGGATAAAATATCCAAAACGATGCTGTCTGCTGCGGTTTGTGAGGCTTGAAGCTGTTTGGTGGATTGTCTGCTATTAGTAAGACGTAATGGATCATGAACGAGTTTCAAAATTTGTTCCGTCAGCTCGTTCACCTCATAGGCAACAACAGCTGCGCCTTTGGACTTAAGATACAATGCATTTTGTTTTTCTTGTCCAGGAACTGGCTTGTAAATGAATATGGGCAGCTCAGCAGCGATTGCTTCTGATAATGTAACGCCACCTGGCTTAGTGATGAGACAATTAGATATAGCCATGAGCTCATGAATAGACTCAATAAACCCGTACACCTGCAGGCGAGAAGCTCCTTCATGTGCTTGAAATTGTTGCTCAATAATATTTTTCATAAAAAGATTATGTCCACATACGAGCGCGACTTGAACCTCAGCGTTTTGCAGCAAGCTGCTGCAAATTTGCGATACATCTGGCAAAACGCCCTGCGCTCCCGCCATGATTAGGATGATAGGTTGATTAGGATTTAGTTTATATCTCTCGTAGAACTCGCTTGAGGCGGCTGTTGCACGGAAGCCGCGTTTGAGCGGAATGCCGCTCACTTGAATTGCCCTCTCCGGTATTCCCAGCGATGAAAGCTCTAATCGGAGATCCTCAGTAGCGACATAATAGCGGTCGACGCTTGGATGAACCCAGCGCCTGTGAAGATCAAAATCGGTAATGACAGCATAGGAGGGAGGATGAAAGCTTTTACGTTTCTTAAGCTTCGGCAGAGCAAAGCTGGGGAAAGTATGCACGACGATATCCGGCTGCTCGACTGCAAGAATACGCCTGATTTTTTCTGTACCAAAGGAATGAAGAAGCCCGCCAAATAATGAATCATGCTTCATTAGCCTTGTGAAATCATACACCCAGCCATATAGCGAGGGCATATGCGTATAGCTCTTTAAGTAAAAGCGCTTAGCAAACTCATTTATCCAAGGGTGAGATTCTGCCATGAGATCGACCATTACCGTACGATAATTGCCATGCTCCTCCCAAGCGCTCTTAATCGCACGAGCAACCTGAAGATGGCCTTCTCCATATGAAGCGTACAAAATTAACAATTTCGGCTGCGGTTTTTCCTCGAAACGTATCATAGACACACCTCCTGCCGTTAGTGTAACGAACATTTGTTATGCGATTGTGAACGGCGTTTGGTTACTTTGTGTATTTTTAGTATAATGAATACGCAATCCATCCTATTTCAAAATTGAAGGAGCGATGATTAGAGTGCAATACACGAAATTAGGAAGATCTGGACTTCGAGTTAGCCGTTTATGTTTGGGCACAATGAATTTTGGCGTGGACACAGACGAGAAGGAATCATTTCGTATATTAGACGCAGCTCTAGATGCAGGCATTAATTTTATCGATACCGCTAACATTTACGGTTGGGGCGAGAACGCAGGCCGTACTGAAGAAATTATCGGAAAATGGTTCAAGCAGGGCGACGGACGCCGTGAACGTACGGTGCTGGCTACAAAAGTATACGGCGACATGCATGATAATCATGACGGTCCGAACCGTGAAGCGGGACTTTCCGCATATAAAATTCGCAGACATTTGGAAGGTTCGCTTAAGCGTCTTCAAACGGATCATATCGAGCTGTACCAAATGCATCATGTGGATCGCAGTGCAAATTGGAATGAGCTTTGGGGAGCGTTTGAAACAGCAGTAAACCAAGGCAAGGTTGGCTACATAGGCTCAAGTAATTTTGCCGGCTGGGATATTGCAGTTGCGCAAGGCGAAGCGAAGGCAAGAGGATCGATCGGTCTTGTATCTGAGCAGCACAAATATAATTTGTTATGCCGTTTGCCGGAACTGGAGGTATTGCCAGCTTCGAAGGAATTAGGACTTGGCGTTATTCCGTGGAGTCCGCTTGACGGCGGCTTGCTTGCAGGCAATCATCGTCGTAAAGACGGAGGCCGCCGCAGCGGAGATTCGAAACGATTGGATCAGCATCGTGAGCAATTAGATGCCTATGCTGCATTTTGTGACGAGCTTGGCGAGCCTGAGGATCTGGTTTCACTGGCATGGCTGCTTGCGAATCCGGCAGTAACGGCTCCGATTATCGGTGTCCGCACGCTGGATCAATTCGAGCGCTCGCTTCGCGCAGTTGAAATCTCATTAGATGAATCTGCACTGAAACGTATTGATGAAATATTCCCTGGTCCTGGCGGAGATGCACCGCGCGCCTACGCCTGGTAATGACAAACGCCCCGTATCCATTCATGGATACGGGGCGTATCTTATTCACATCATGCCGATCAAATCAACAAGTTAAACAAAACAGGATCCTTGTTCAGCTCAAGAAATTGAAAGCCCTTCTTGCTCATACGAGCAACGAGCGGATCGTAATCCTCACGGTGAGTAAGCTCGATGCCGACGAGTGCGGGACCGTTGTCTTTGTTTGATTTTTTGGTGTACTCGAATCGTGTAATATCATCATTAGGACCAAGCACGCTGTCGAGAAATTCGCGAAGCGCTCCTGCGCGCTGCGGGAAGCTGACCATAAAGTAATGTTTGTAGCCCTCATAGATGAGAGAACGTTCTTTGATTTCCTGCATCCGATCGACATCATTGTTGCCGCCGCTTACGACACAGACGACCGTCTTGCCTTGAATTTGATCACGATAGGCTTCTAGCGCAGCAATGGGAAGTGCGCCAGCCGGCTCGGCTACGATGGCATTCTCATTATATAAATCGAGCATCGTCGTACACACTTTTCCTTCAGGCACGGAAATAACATCGTCAAGCAGGTCTCTGCATAGCTCAAATGATAAATCACCGATACGTTTAACAGCTGCGCCATCGACGAATTTCTCAATTTGATCAAGGGTAACGACTTCACCTGCATCAAGCGATGCTCTTAGTGATTGCGCGCCTTCCGGCTCCACGCCAATTACCTTTGTTGTCGGTGAGACGATTTTTACATAAGAGGAGACGCCGGCTGCAAGCCCGCCACCGCCGACAGTCACGAATACAAAGTCAGGTACAGTATCCGCGGCTTCCATTAATTCTTGTCCTACCGTTCCGTTTCCTGCGATGATTTTGGGATCGTCAAAAGGATGTACGAAGGCAAGGCCATTGCGGTTGCTCTCTGCGACTGCTTCGGCATAAGCATCGTCAAAGGTGTCTCCTGTAAGGATGACCTCAACTTGCGATCCGCCAAAAAAGTTAACCTGTGTCACCTTCTGGCGAGGAGTTGTGCTGGGCATATATATTTTGCCGGGGATGCCAAGTGTTTGACACGAGTAAGCTACGCCTTGCGCATGGTTGCCGGCGCTGGCGCAAACCACCCCTTTAGCGAGCGTTTCTGGTGACAGAGAACGCATCATATGGTACGCTCCGCGTATTTTGAAGGAACGAACGATTTGCAGATCCTCTCGTTTTAGAAGAACATGGCATCCAAACCGCTCGGACAGCACACGGTTATGTTGAAGTGGTGTTCGTGTAATGATATCCTTTAAGTGCATTTGAGCTTGAACGATTTCTTCAAGCCCAATACGATGCAGCGGTATAGGATTTGTGTTCATAGGTGACCATCCTCTCGGCATTTTTTTGATCAACAGTAAAAATGATTGGATTCATTATAGCACTATCATTATGAGTTGGCGTAATAGAAATCGTTTATTTGTATAGCAAGGAGAGGATTCACATGGGAAAAACCTTAAAAAGACTTCTGACGAGCTTCATTGTTATTCTGTTGCTGCTTGGCGGCGCACTATGGTGGTTCCTGTCTTACATTGCACCGGATGAGCCGCTGGACATGAGCTACGCGCCGATTGATGTGAAAGAGAAAGCGCTGGATATGGTCAGAAAAATGAAGCTGGAGCTCGTCCTGACGGAATCCGATATTAACCATTTGATCAAAATGAATATGAAAGATGAGCTTGCCATCAGCAGACCGGAATCCGCTGATCAAGAAATGGCGAAGGCTATTCATCTGGATGGGGCAAACTTTGACCTCGAAGAGAACAGGCTGACAGCACAAATGAATATAACCTATAAGAACAAAATTCCTGCAAGACTGGATGCGGTATATTCAATGGACTGGGAGTCTCCAAACATTATTCTTAAACCCCAATCGCTTTCTGTCAAAGCTATTCAGCTGCCGCTAAGTATGCTAGAAACGATCGTCATTCCGCTAGATTTGCCGGCGCAGGATGTTGTAACGGTGAGAGATGTACAGTTCGAGAATAATCAGATAAAAATTCGTTTCAAGCTCCAAATTCAATTAAAGCTGTAATGAACGATGAACCTTGGAAAAGAAAACGACAGATTAAGGACGAATCCTTAATCTGTCGTTTTTCATAATTTCGTTTTTTAAGAGATGCCTAATCCAGCGCTAGCATAGCCAGCTACAAGATTGACAAGTGATACACCAGTAGCTGTAGCAGAGAAGACAAGAAGAAGGCGTGTTCCAGCAGTAACAGGAATAGACAAACCTGGAGTAATGCCGCTGCTAATAGTGCCTAGAGCCAGAACGCCGGTAAGTGGAGGAGCTAATGTTACAACAGCGCCTGGAACTGCAGTAAACGAGTTGTTTGGAGCCGTTGACTGGTAAAGCTGGGCAGTAATAGTTACTGTAGAGCCGACAAGTGAAAGCGCTAATGTTGTACTGAAGTAAGCTGCAAGAGAAGTGATCGTACCATCGCGCGGCACAGAGAAAGCAAAGTTGAGTAGTGTTCCTGCAGCGCCTGTGAGGTCGATTATACCACCAAGTATACTAACGCCTACAGCGGAGGAACCAAAACCTACCAGACTCGAAGTACCTACCAAACCGCCTAATACTGTCGTTAATTCGGTTGGAATGCCTGAAGCAAAAGGAATAATAGCGCCCGCACCATCAATACCAGTAGCACCAGTAGCGCCAGTACCACCAGTAGCACCAGTAGCACCGGTAGCGCCAGTAGCGCCGGTAACGCCAGCAGTACCAGTAGCCCCAGTAACACCCGGATCTCCTGTAGCCCCAGTAGCACCGGTAACGCCAGCAGTACCGGTAGCGCCAGTAGCCCCAGTAACACCTGGGTCTCCAGTAGCCCCAGTAGCACCGGTAACACCAGCGGTACCAGTAGCGCCAGTCGCTCCTGCAACACCTGGATCTCCAGTAGCACCAGTCGCTCCAGTAACGCCAGCACCAGTAGCCCCAGTAGCACCAGCAGCACCAGCAGCCCCTGGATCTCCAGTAGCACCAGTCGCTCCTGTAGCTCCTACTCCTGGTCCTGTAGGACCTGCTGGACCAGTAGCACCGGTTACGCCGTTAATACCATTTGCACCAGTAGCGCCAGTCGCTCCCGTAACTCCAACTCCAGTAGCGCCGGTAGAACCCGCTGCCCCTGCAGATCCTGTTGCACCTGTAGGACCAGCTATTCCTTGAGGCCCTTGAGGACCTTGTGGTCCTTGGGGTCCTCTTCTGCCTTTGTGACCGTCTTCTCCTCGCTCAGCTACGACTTTAACTCTTTGAGATATAATTTTTTTCTTTACAACAATTATTTTGTCATCGTGTTTCTTCCTTCTTGGACTGCAACCTGCAGTCGGTTTTCTGACACAACGTTTCTTATAATAATAATGACTCAGCGAAAACACCTCCTTGTTAGATGCCTTATTATACGGCTCTACTCTATCTATTGATTGGGTATCTATCTGCTATGGTCATAGTCCTTCAACTATATTTGCGGATTTGTGTGTTTGTATGGGATGGATGATCGACTACTAAATGATAGAGAAGTAGAAGAGCATGAATGAAGAATAAATGAAGAACAGGATTGACATTATTATTGAGAATGGTTATCATGTATACGAAAGTGATAATCATTATCACTGGATGGTGTTGTTCTTTTACTACTGCCATGAAAGAGTTTGGATAGACATCCCCAATAACGCCTTATAAGAAACGAAACATATTGCATTATTAGTGAATGGATAACGATATAACGATTATTTTTATAGGAGTGAGAGACATGCAGACTGAAACGAGCAAGCCTTGGAATTGGCTGCTCTTTCCCTTCTCGTCCGTTAAAGCAGGAGCTGATAGCTTGTATGCCGCTTCAGTCGGTCACGGGATTTACCAAATCGATGCTGAAGGAGAATGGAAGAAGCTTGATCAAGGCATGGAAGACCAGACTAATGTAAATCGGCTGCAGTTGCAGCATGATTTGCTGCATGCCTGCTCAAGCAGCGGCTTATATGAATGGAACGGAGAAGCATGGGTCAATGATGGCATATTGATTCCTAGTTATCAGTATCGCAAGATCGGTGGAAGCAGCTACGTTGCAACGGAATATGGGCTTTGGTCCAAAGCCAGCTCCAAATGGGAGCAAATAGCATGCCAAGATAAACGTGTATATGATTTTATGAACTTGCCTCAATATTTGATCATTTCGCATGAGAGCGGCATCTCTTTATATGATCGTTTTATGGATGATTGGGCTCATTTTGAGCTGGGTGCAAGTGTAACAAGCTTAGCGGTATTCAGAGGCCACTTAATTGGAACGAGCGATCAGGGCGAGCTGTTTATTGGCGATAAAAAAGGAAGATTTGACCGGATAAGATTCGGTAAACGTTTTATTTTTTCTGTGCAGGCGAAGGGCAATGAGGTTTATGTATGTACGGATCGCGGATTATTCCAGCTTACTTATTTGTGTAATCAAGTAACTCTACTATCCGTTCAACTTGGTTATCCTGTAACAGATATTGATATGCAAGATGGAAATCTGTATCTCGCTACGCTTTTCCAAGGCATTCAAACGATAAATGTCTAACGACAAAAAATAGAAAGCGGAGGAAAGAAGATGCCCAAAATACTTGTGGTGTATGCTAGCATGACCGGAAATACAGAAGAAATGGCCGAGGCGATAGTAGAAGGAGCTAAGGAAGCGGGCGCGGAGGTTGTTTCTAAAGAAGCCTTCGATGCCACCGCGGATGAGCTGAATCATTATGACGCCATTATTATTGGCGCGTACACATGGGGAGACGGTGAGCTGCCGGATGAATTTCTCGATTTCTTCGAAGAAATGGATGGACTTGATCTTAGCGGCAAGAAAGCAGCCGTATTTGGCTCAGGCGATACATCATACCCAATCTATTGCGGCGCTGTAGATACAATTGAAGCGAAGCTGAAGGAGCTCGGCGCAGAAATTGCGGGCGAGTGCATTAAATTTGAATATAACGCGTCTGAGGAAGAGAAAGAGCAAGGAAGAAAATTAGGACGCCAAATTGCGGGTCTTGTAGCGGTAGCCGGATAGTGGAACGAGAAAGGCGGACTTTGTAATGGAGCAGTTGCCAGCGATTTTGAGAGTTGAAGACTATAAGCTAGAAGAGCTGCTGCGTTGCCCCGAACGGTTCGCTCGAAGAAAGTCCGGTCGCAAGCAGGAAAGTGATGTGAATTGGCGGCAGCTTGTTCAATATGCAGCCAGCCACACGGTAAACGACTTTTATCGTCAGTCCAAAGAGACACGCGGAGTAGAGACGATACATACTTCCGTTGAGAATTGGTGGACAAATCGAAATTATAAGTTCCATTCCGATGAGCATTTCTTGCAAATGAAGCAAACCATTAAGGAGCATTTGGCAGCCTTCTTGCTTGGCGGCGGAGCACCGAGTATGCCGATTATATTTTATGAACAAATGACGGCTTATGTAGAGGAGCTCGATTTGGAGATTTCACAAATCTTTCATTTGGTTTCTGCCGAGCAAGAGGCTTCGCTTGATCATTATATTGTTCAAAAGCTAGCAGTAGATACAGATGAAGATGCTCTTAATCTATATTTTCATATGACATCGGTATTTTGTATGAGTGCATTCGAGAAGCTCCCTGACCGAATCGAAGTGTTCTCCCTTTTAAGCGGCAAGCAGGTCGTGTTCGTGCCTGACGAGCAATCGCTTGAGCTTTCTTATGATTATATGTTTTTGGTCAAAAGCTTGCTGCCGGACGTAGATTTCTTTAAGGTTAATCCGGGCTCGGATGATGTACAGCTGGTGATGTGAAATTGCTGCTGAAAATAATACAAAATTTGCAAATCCCCCAAGTCATTTCCGGAAGCGGAATGGTGGGGGATTTCTTTTGTTGTAGACAAATGAAATGGTTTTCAAGTAACATGAGCAGTAGTCATTTTTTGCACATTTACACATGATTATTAATTGCGAAGTTTATTTTACTGTGAAAAAGTAAGCGTATGCTTTTTGAAGCTAGTTTTGCTAGGTAAAATGAGCATAGGCTAGGATGGCAGGCTTTGTTGTGCAAAACTGGATTAATGCTTATGAAGAGAGATTTGCTGAGCAAAACTTATGCTTACGAAGAAGGTTTTGCTATGCAAAACAAAGCTCATGCTTACGAAGTGAGTTTTGCTATGCAAAACTCTAGAAGGAGAGAGATTAGGTTGTCAGAGGAGCTATTACTAACGTTTCGTTCACCACCATTGCCATTTTTTATAGAATCCAACCGTTTGGTTTATCGTGCGGGCGAGGAGCATCCGAATAGGACAAACCTCGGCGTATTTGATTTGTTGTATGTAAACAAGGGAGCACTGCATGTAGCAGAGGATAATCGCAGATGGACGCTCGGTCCTGGAGATGTGCTTATTTTAAGGCCGGACCGCTGGCATTATTCTACACGTCCATGCGAGGAAGAGACCGTGTTTGATTGGATTCATTTTCAAACAGTAGGCGCTTGGGAGGAGACGGTAGGCAATCAAAGCGGATCGCTTAGAGGAGATTACTACACTTATGCCATTCGTCTGCCTAAACAAATGAAGCTTACCTACACGGATGAAGCGAGTCTTATTTTCTCACAATTGCATGAGGCTTCCAAAGGCTCGTCACATGGCGCGTTCTGGGATCGGCAGCAGCGGTTTCTGCATTTGCTTCAAATGCTGGACGAAGGCTGGCGCTCGGATGCGGCTAAAGCTGCCGTATCGGTAGCAGAGCGTGCGGCTGCGTACTTAAAGCTGAATTATCGTTCACCAATCAGCAATACGATGCTGAGCGATGTGCTTCAATTACATACGAATTATATTACTCGCTGCATGAGTGAGGTTTTTGATTGTACGCCGCAGCAATATTTGCTTTATTATAGACTCGATCAAGCAAAGCTGCTGCTTATTAAGACAGATTGGACCATTGCAAAAGTAGCAGAGGAAACAGGCTTCCGGCAGACGCCGCATTTCTCTAGGCTGTTTGCATCCCATACGGGAATGCCTCCTCTTAAATTCCGAAAACGGTTTACGATGTAGACGAGCGGATTTTGAAGAGTAGAGGAACTATTTTCGGAAAGCTGTTGTTTAGGTCTTTCTAATATTCTGACTAGAAACGTTGCATAAATATCGCGACTTTAACAAAAACTGGATTCAACAACGTGAAAAGGGTGGTCGCGATGATTGAACGGTTTTCGTTAACAGCAGATATTGGCGATATAGTGGATATGTTTCAGGTAGGAAAAGTAATTCGTGGGCATACAAACCGATTTAATGCAGCTCCGACTCAGATGGTTTCGATTGTCATGAATGATCGATTTGATCAGCGGACGATGGAGGAATCGAGATGGGGGCTGTTTCCTTTTTGGGCAAAGGATGCAGTTAATGCAGACCATATGACGTTGTCCGAGAAGCCTTTCTTAGAAAGAATGCTTCGCAGACAAAGATGTGTGCTGCCATGCAGCGGCTTTTTTGGTCAAAAGCAATTCGGCAAAGAGCGTGATCCGAGGGCGATGCACATTGTTGTTCCAAGCCAGCAGCTTTTTGGCATAGCGGGCATTTACGACTGCTGGAAAAACGTGAGCGGCAAGGAAGTACGTGCCTTCACAATGATTACCGCAGCATCGACAGGAGCGATGTCGGTGTGGCAGCCTCGAGTTCCGGTTATTTTGGACGAAGAGGGTATGGAAGATTGGCTCAATCCGCGTATTACCGAATTCAGCGGATTGCGGAAGCATTTAGAGGCTATGGACACTTACCTCATGCGCGCCTACCCGGTAACGAATGCGGTGCATGATGATCTGTACGAATCGCCGGATTGTATTCGTGAAATCCGTCCTGATTTTGCATAAGTAAGTGATTTAATAAGTGATATAGGTTAAATCAAAAGGCGTTCTATCTCTGACTCGGCTCTGTATGCGGCCGAAACAGGGTAGACGCCTTTTTTTGATTTTTTAGTGGACAGGGTTAGGGGCTTGAATCAGATGATTTAGTTGATTGTAGATGGAATCAACTTTGGTGAAAAAATTTTAAGTGCGATTCAGATGAAAGCTAGGACATTTAAGCGCGATTCGGGTGAGAGGCAATTAGATGAAAACTAGGACATTTAAGCGCGAGCACGTTGGAGCTCTGTTGTTAATAGCGGAACAACCTCGAATAAATCGCCTACGATGCCATAATCAGCAACGCTGAAAATAGGGGCATCGGGGTCTTTATTGATAGCGACAATGACGCGAGATTGGCTCATACCCGCCAGATGTTGAATAGCGCCGCTGATTCCGCAAGCAATATAGAGCTGAGGCGTGACAACTTTGCCGGTCTGCCCGATTTGGAGGGCATAATCGCAGTAGCCGGCATCGCATGCGCCGCGAGAGGCGCCGACTGCGCCCCCAAGCGCTGTTGCCATCGCTTGCAGCGGCTCAAAACCTGCTGCGCTGCGAACGCCTCGGCCGCCGGACACGACGACGTCGGCTTCGGCAAGATCGAGCTGCCCTCCGGCGCGGCGCACAACGCTGCGCACGGCGGTATAAAGCGGCGGCACCGTGAAGGGCAGCTCCGCTGCGGTGCCCTTTATATCGGCGGCGTCCAGCGGTTCAGTCGCCGGGAGGTTGTTCGGGCGCACGGTGATGACCCACGTCGCGCCCGAAACAAAGCTGCGCCGCTCGAACGCCTTGCCGGCGTAGAGCGGGCGGGTAAATAAGACGTCATTGCCATCGTCAGATGTTTCGATGGCAATGACGTCTGCGATGTGGCCGGCGCCATTGGCAGCGGCCACTCGGGGCGCGAGCTCGCGCCCCAAAGCGGTGTGGCCGAGCAATAGCGCGTCCGGCCGCACCGCAGTTATGGCTGCGCCGAGGGCGGCGATATACGCCTCGGGCGCAAAGGCGCGAAGGGCCGGATCGTCGGCGATATGCACGACGTCCGCGCCCCGCGCGAGCAGTGCGGCGGCTTCATCCGCCGCACCGCCGAAGCAGGCAAGGACGGCGTGGACATGGCCGTCCTTGCCTGCGAGCCGGCGCGCTGCGCCGAGTGCCTCAAGCGCCACTCGGCGCAGCGCGCCATTCCGGCTTTCTGCAAATACGAGAATGGTTTTGGACATAGGATACAGCTCCTCTTCCACAGCTTTTACGAATAAGCGTAGCTCTTTGTGCGTTCAACTCTATATTCAGTGCTTGACCTGTTTAGGTATCGTCTTAATGGACATTAGAGCCGCTATTTGTGAATTTAGTGGTTAATTACTCTCTAACGGACATGAGATCCGTTATTTCCGAATTTAGGGGCATAAATTACTTTCTAACGGACATGAGAGCCGTTGTTTCTGAATTTAGGGGCATAAATTATTATCTAACGGACATGAGATCCGTTATTTCTGGATTTAGGGGCATAAATTACTTTCTAACGGACATGAGAGCCGTTATTTCCGAATTTAGGGGCATAAATTATTATCTAACGGACATGAGATCCGTTATTTCTGTATTTAAGGGCTAAATTACAATTTAACGGACATGAGATCCGTTATTTGCCCTAAATGGCACCCAAACGCTCGATATTTTATGAAATAAGGGAACCTATGTCCGTTAGATCGAGAAATAGAAGGTTTTTCAGCAAATAAGGTATCTGATGTCCGTTAATTGGGAAGGTTTGATTAATTACCAAAGTCCAATGTAGGTCAAACACTGCTTTTGATTTGAGCCACTTTATCAACAAGAAAACTCACTAAATTGTCTAGTAACCAGTAACTATTCAGTTCTTGTCAAATGTCTCTGCATCATTCCTGCTCTAATACCAACATGCCTCAGCACCAACACTACCTGCCCAATACCAACATGCCTCAGCACCAACACTACCTGCCCAATACCAACATGCCTTAGCACCAACACTACCTGCCCAATACCAACATGCCTTAGCACCAACACTACCTGCCCAATACCAACATGCCTCAGCACCAATCCACTACCTGCCCAATACCAACATGCCTCAGCACCAATCCACTACCTGCCCAATACCAACATACCTCAACACAAATTTACTACCTGCCCAATACCAACATGCCTCAGCACAAAACCACTACCTGCCCAATATCAACATGCCCCAATACAAATTTACTACCTGCTCCACTATCTACATTCCCCAGCCCAACTCCACTACCCCTGAAAAGCCCAACTTCACTGAATAAGTCATGTTCCTATAGAAGCTTCCCTTCCTCCCGCAGTGGCGAGACAATTGTTGCTGCTTGCACTGCTTGCACTGCTTGCACTGCTTGCACTGCTTGCACTGCTTGCACTGCTTGCACTGCTTGCACTGCTTGCACTGCTTGCACTGCTTGCACTGCTTGCTGCAGCTTACTCGGTCGGCTCGCACGGGGAGCCATTTGTCCGCAGCGCACAGAGGGAGGCGGCGGGAGCATCTGCGTGCGCACGGTTCGCGGCACAACGCTTTCAAGTGAAAGCTCGCCACTGGCGATCATCTCAGCCCCACTACCTAAATCCCCCCAACCCAACCCCACTACCGCTAAACAGCTCCCAACTACAAAATTCACAAACTCAAAGAAGCTTCGCTTCCTCTCGCAGCAGAGAAACAAGAGCTGCGGCTTGCTCGGCCGGGTCGCCGGGGAGCCGTTTGCCTGCTGCGCGTGGAGGCGGCGGGAGCAGCTGCGTACGCGCCGTGCGAGGCGATACGCTTTCAAGTGAAAGCTCGCCACTGGCGATCAGCTCAGCAGCTGTTATTGTGCGAAGCGGCTTGCGCTTCGCCTTCATAATGCCTGGCAGCGACGGATAACGCGGCTCGTTTAGTCCTTGCTGAGCGGTAATGAGCGCAGGGAGTGGAATCGATACCGTTTCGGTATCTCCTTCAACATCGCGCTCAACTAATGCGTAACGCTCAGCGCTCCGAGCAGTAGGTGAGCTGAGAAGCCCATCGGCAGGCAGGGAGCCAAGCTCCCCAGCAGTCAAGATGGTGACCTTCACAGCTGAAGCTGCATGAGGCAAGTGAAGCAGCTCGGCAATTTGCAGAGCTACGCTTCCAGCGCCGCTGTCTACTGCAAACAAGCCGGCTAGCAGCAAGTCAGGGGAAAGCGGTCCAATTACGGCAGCAAGAGCAGCAGCGACGGCTGAGCTGTCATCGGACAAATCTGCGCTATCAAGCCGAATAGCTTCATCTGCTCCGATAGCCAGAGCTGTTCGGAGCGCTTCTTGCGAGCGCTCCGAACCGCAGGTGATCACGATGACCTCGCCGCCGAGCTGCTCCCGCTGGCGAATGGCTTCCTCGAGCGCGTATTCATCGTAGGGATTAATTACAAATTTGGCGTCTCTTTCGTCAACGCCAGCGGGTGTTACAATGATTTTTTCCTCGGTATCGAACGTTTGCTTGAGAAGCACAACTATTTTCGGCATAGAAGCTCCCTCACTTGTACCGCTAATTTGTTGACACTGTCCATCAGTGCTAGGATATGCTGTCTTGGAATTGAATAGACCGTGTGCAATTGCCCGCTGTGCGGCATGTTCAAGGCCGAAAGCTCATATACATGGAGCACCGCGGCTATTTTTGTAAGCGCTTCAATACTTGTCCGACTACTGCGCGCGCAGGTGCTCGGTTATATAGCCGGCATATAAGGGAGGCGGGGCGTATGCCATCTTTTTTGGCACTTAGGAATGTCGATCACTGGTTGATAGGGGGAAGATGGGCATTATTCGCGGCGGTTGTGCTGTTTGCTATTACCATGTTCGCGATGGTTGTACAGCGGCGCATCTTGTATATGAGGCTTGGGGTGCCGGCGGTTTTTTCGCGGTATCGACGCAAGTCAGGCAGTAAATCCGGTTTTACCTCACAAGTGCTAGGCCATCGTAAGCTGCTGAACGATGTGAGAAGCGGCGTGATGCATTTGGTTTATTTTTATGGCTTTATTGTGCTTCAGTTTGGTGCGGCGGACTTGGTTTGGAAAGGGCTGAACCAAGGTGTACCGCTGCCGCTGCCCTATTATAATTGGTTTTCGCTGACGCAGGAGATGACCGTTACGCTTGTTTTTGCAGCTGTGCTGTACGGTGCATTCCGGCGTTATGGGGAACGGCTCCCGCGGCTTAAGCGGGGGTGGAAACCTTCGCTCGTCATGTGGTTTATTGGCTCGTTGATGCTGACTGTTTTATTCTCATTAGCATTCGAGAGATTGGCTTCGGTGCATGGATCCACTGCAGCCATCGTTGAGGCGAAGTTCGCACCAGTGAGCGTTCCCATAGCCACTATGCTTGAGAGTGCAGGTGTAGAGCCGCAAAGCACCGCAGCCCATGCGGGGTTTGAATTGTTTTGGTGGCTGCATCTTCTGGTTCTGCTTAGCTTCCTTGTGTACGTGCCGCAATCAAAGCATTTTCATTTATTGACAGCGCCTGTGAATCTTTGGTTCAGACGCAGCACGCCTCCCGGCCGACTTGTGCCGCTTAACCTAGAGGATGAGGAAGCGGAGTCCTTCGGTGCAGGGAAGGTTGAGCATTTCTCGCAAAAACAGATGCTAGATTTGTATGCATGTGTGGAATGCGGACGCTGTACGAATGTTTGTCCGGCATCGAGCACCGGCAAGCTGCTCTCGCCGATGCATCTTATTGTGAAGCTGAGGGATCATTTGACCGAAAAAGGCGCTGCCATAACGTCCAAGTCACCATGGCTTCCAGCCAGCCTGCTGCATTCGAAATCGCGTGAGCCTCAGGCCCATGTGATGGGAGCGGTGCTTCCTGCTTGGGAAGCTGAATCTGAATGGGGCACAAACATAGCGCCAACCATGGCTGCGCAGGCTGGGGCATGGAATATAAAAGAGAGTGCTAAGCCAGAGGAGGTCGAGCTGATCGGCGAGGTGTTGACCGAAGAGGAGCTTTGGGCATGTACGACCTGCCGGAATTGCGAGGAGCAATGCCCGGTTGGCAATGAGCATGTCGACAAGATTATCGATATGCGCCGTTACTTGGTGCTGATGGAAGGGAGGCTGCCGTCTGACGGGCAGCGCGCGCTGCAGAATATCGAGCGGCAAAGCAATCCTTGGGGCCTGCCGCGTGCCGAGCGGGCGGCTTGGATTAAAGATTGCGAGAACAGAACCGGCATTCAAGTGCCGACGATGCAGGAGCTGAAAAAGCAGGGCAAAAAAGCAGATGTGCTGCTCTGGGCGGGATCAATGGGCGCGTATGACATGCGAAGCCGCCGTGTTTTGTACGATGTGGTTAGGCTGCTGGACCATGCGGGAATCAACTACGCTACGCTGGGATTGGAGGAAAAAAGCTCTGGCGATACAGCTAGACGAATCGGCAATGAACTGCTTTTCCAAGAGCTATGCCGCGAGAATATAGAAACGCTTAACAAATATGGCGTTACACAAATCGTGACCGCTTGCCCGCATACGTATAACACGTTCAAAAATGAATATCCTGACTTCGGTCTTAATCCTAGCATCCTCGTGGAGCATCATACCGAAATGCTCTCTCGCCTGCTTGAGGAAGGTTTATTGAAGCCGGAGCATAAGATTGAGGAGCGAGTAACCGTACATGATTCTTGCTACCTCGGCCGTTACAACGATACGTATGAAGCGCCGCGCAGCCTGCTTCGCTCCATTCCAGGCGTATCGATTGAAGAGATGGAGCGCTCGGGCTCGAACGGCATGTGCTGCGGGGCGGGGGGCGGTCTCATGTGGATGGAGGAACATTCTGGAACTCGCATCAACCATGCTCGAACCGCTCAGGCACTTGAAGTAAAACCATCGGTTATCAGCTCCGCCTGCCCCTATTGCCTAACGATGATGGAGGACGGTTTAAAGGCGCTGGGCGCGGATGAGAAGGTAATCGCACGTGATGTGGCTGAGCTGCTTGCCGAAAGTGTTTTTGGCGAATAAGCCGCTGTTTGTCAAAAAGGAGGAGGAGGCTATGACGACACAAGCATCGCAAAATAACTCAAGTACGATTCGCAGAGCCGCAGTGATCGGCTCCGGCGTAATGGGGGCCGGCATCGCTGCACATTTAGCCAATGCGGGGATGCGAGTGACGCTGCTGGACATTGTTCCGCATTCGCTGACGGCAGAGGAAGAACGACAGGGGCTTACGCTCTCTGATGCCAAGGTGCGCAATCGCCTCGCAAATGCGGCGATAGCAAAAATGGGCAAGTCACAACCCGCCCAACTCTACGATCCAGCTTGGTCATCACGCATTACGCCAGGTAATTTGACCGATCATCTAGACCTGCTGGGTGAGGCTGACTGGATTGTAGAAGCGGTTGTGGAGCGGCTCGATATTAAACGTGATGTGCTTGCAAAGGTTGAAGCCGCACGCCGCCCGGGCAGCATCGTTTCTACGAATACGTCGGGATTATCAGCGGCGTCCATGGCAGAGGGGAGGAGCAAGGAGTTTCGGCAGCATTTTGCGGTAACCCATTTTTTCAACCCGCCGCGGTATATGAAGCTTGTTGAGATCGTGCCTACCGAAGACACCACTTCCGAGGTTGTTCAGCTGTTGATGGAGGTGTGCGAGAAGCGGCTTGGCAAGGGAGTCGTACTGGCGAAGGATACGCCTAACTTCATTGCGAACCGAATTGGTACTTACGGCATGCTGGTTACGCTTGAGGATACACTGGCATTTGGGCTGACGGTAGAGGAAGCGGATGCTTTGACCGGCCCGGCGATGGGAAGGCCGAAGACGGCGACACTGCGCATGCTAGATTTGGTTGGGTTAGATACGCTGCTGCATGTCGTGGATAATGTGCGGGAGAGGAGCAGCGATCCAGCGGAGCAAAAGGTTTTTGCAAGGCCGCCCCTGCTTGAGAAGCTTGCAGCATCGGGACGGCTGGGTGAGAAAACGGGTGCGGGCTTTTACCGAAAGGTGAAGGGGAAAGGAGGCAGTGAGATTGAATCGCTTAAGCTGGATACGCTCGAGTATGGGCCTAAGCGTTCAGTCAACTCACCTGTTATTGATGCGTCTAAGGCTGCGAAGGGAGCGGCGGCAAAAGTGAAGGCGCTGCTTCGCACAGACCCGCAGGACCGCTACGCTAAATTTGCATGGTCCACTATCAAAAAAACGCTGCTTTATGCAGCGGCACAAGTCGGTGTCATTGCGGATTCAATCTCGGATATCGATCGCGCAATGCGCTGGGGCTTTAACTGGGAGCTTGGACCGTTCGAGCTGTGGGATGCGATAGGGCTTCGCAAATCGGTGCAGCAAATGCAGAAGGAGGGCGATGCGATCCCAGAGTGGGTGGCGGTTTGGCTGGAAGCCGGACATGAAAGCTTCTATAAGGTGGAGGGAACGGAGCGGGTTTATGCTGCAAGGGGAGCATACAAGAGAGAGGTGGAGGAAGCTGATTCGGTTTCCTTAACGGCATTAAAGGCTGCCGGAAAAACGGTATTGTCTACCTCAGGCGCTAGTCTAATCGATATTGGCGATGACGTTGTACTGCTGGAATTCCATTCGCCTAACAATGCCATCGGGGGTGATATTTTATCGGCGATTCGGCAAAGCACAGAGGAGGTGTCACAAAATTGGCGCGGGCTTGTGATAGCGAATGAGGGGAAAAACTTCTGTGTAGGAGCAAACCTGATGCTGCTATTAATGGAGGCGCAAAGCGGCGAATGGGATGAAGTGGAGGATATTATTCGTTTCTTTCAGAGCAGTATGCTGGGACTCAAGCGGCTTGACCGTCCTGTCGTAGCTGCTCCGCACCGAATGACGCTGGGCGGCGGAGTAGAAGCATGCTTGCCTGCTGATCGTATTATTTATTCGCCAGAGACATACTTTGGGTTAGTGGAAACGGGAGTTGGCCTTATTCCTGCGGGCGGGGGCTGCAAGGAAGCGGCTGCGATGGCAGCTGAACGGGCCTTTATTGCGAATGGCGGCAAGCCAGGCGGAGACCTGCAGCCGCATTTGAATGCGCTGTTTGAGACGATTGCGCTGGCCAAATCATCAACCAGCGGCTATGAGGTTCGCCGTTTGGGATTGATGCGGCCGCAGGATAAGGTCATTATGCGGCAGGAGGCACGGATAGCCGAAGCGAAGCGGGCGGTGCTGGAGCTGGACCGGGCGGGCTACTCGCCGCCAGCGGAGGAACGTATTCGCGTTGCCGGACGAGAAGGCAGAGCGGTGCTTAAGGTAGCGGTGCAAGCGATGCAGCTTAGCGGCCATATTAGTGAGCATGACGCGCTTATCGCCGGCAAGCTTGGTTCTGTACTCGCGGGCGGGGACATTCAGCCGGGCGCTGAAGTGAGCGAGCAATATTTGCTCGATTTGGAATGCGAAGCATTCCTCAGCCTATGCGGCGAGCGCAAGACACAGGAGCGTATGAGCCATATGCTCGCGACAGGCAAGCCGCTGCGCAACTAGTCTAAAACGAAGGGGGAGAGTGAAATGTCAGCTTCATCACCGTTTGAAGATCACGCTCGTGATGCCGTTATCGTAGCTGCGGTGAGGACGGCGGTCGGCAAAGCATCAAAGGGGAGCCTTGCGGAGACGAGGGCAGAGGATCTTGGGCGAGCTGTGCTGCAAGGTGCGCTTGAACGCCTGCCCGGCTTGTCGCCCGAGCTTATAGAGGATGTCATCATTGGGTGCGCGATGCCCGAAGGCGAACAAGGCTTGAATATGGCGCGCACGATCTCGCTTTATTCGGGATTGCCGGTGACGACGCCAGCAGTAACGATTAACCGTTTCTGCGCATCAGGCCTGCAAGCAATCGCCTATGCAGCGGAGCGAATTAGGCTTGGCGATGCGGACATTATTGCTGCTGGCGGAGTGGAGAGCATGAGCCATGTGCCGATGACCGGCTTCAGGCTGTCGCCGCATCCTGCCATTGTCGATGCGATGCCAGAGGTTTATATGGGGATGGGACATACGGCTGAAGAGGTTGCCCGCCGTTATGGGGTGACGCGTGAGGAGCAGGACGCGTTTGCAGCATCGAGCCATCGCAAGGCGGCAGCAGCTATTGAAGCAGGACGCTACCAAGCTGAGATCGTGCCAATAACGACAAGCCGCTCCGGCGTGAACGATGCTGGCCGTCCATGGTCGAAAGTGATCACTTTCGATACAGATGAAGGCGTCCGGCCGGAGACGACGGTTCAGACGTTGGCGCCGCTCAAGCCCTCTTTTGCAAGAGAAGGTACGGTTACAGCGGGCAATACGTCCCAAATGAGCGATGGAGCAGCTGCGGTAATCGTGATGAGCAGGGCGCGTGCGGAGGAGCTTGGCTATCGTCCGCTTGCCGTATTCCGCGGTTTTAGTGTAGCTGGCGTCGCTCCTGAGGTTATGGGTATCGGTCCCATCGAAGCCGTGCCTAAAGCGCTTAAGAAAGCGGGAATTACGCTTGATCAGGTTGATCTATTTGAGCTTAATGAAGCTTTTGCGGCGCAGTGTGTCCCAATAATTAAAGAGCTTGGCATTAATCCTGAAATCGTCAATGTGAACGGCGGAGCTATCGCACTCGGACATCCGCTTGGTTGTACAGGAACAAAGCTGTCGGTATCACTTATTCATGAGCTTGGTCGCAGAGGCGGCGGTATTGGCGTTGTCACGATGTGTATAGGCGGAGGTATGGGAGCAGCAGGCGTAATTGAGGTGTATAATTCAGACCAATAAGGTCGGCAGGCGGATAAGGGAGTTTGGCAGCATCCTGAAATATAATAATCGGTTGGCTGAAAGGAGAACTGCGCATGACGGAGACGATACGTTTTGGCGGTCGGTTTGTCGTGGAAGACAGTGTGCCGGAATCGGTCGTGACGCCCGAGGATTTTACGGAAGAGCAACGAATGATGGCGGATGCGGCGCAGCAGTTCATGGATGCGGAAATAACGCCGCGCGATGCGGAGCTGGAAGCTTTAAATTATGATCTGACCGTAGAGCTGATGCGCAAAGCAGGCGAGCTTGGACTGCTGGGCGCAGATGTGCCGGAGGCTTACGGCGGGCTGGGGCTCGACAAGGTAAGTACGACGCTGCTCGCAGAAACGTTGGCAAGATCCTCCTCGTTTGCGCTTTCGGTAGGCGCTCATACGGGAATCGGCACGCTGCCGATCGTTTTTTTCGGAACACCAAAGCAAAAAGAAACGTATCTCCCGGCACTTGCAACGGGGGAGCGCATCGCTGCTTATTGCTTAACGGAACCAGCATCGGGCTCGGATGCTCTAGGGGCGAAAACGACGGCAAGATTATCGCCAAATGGGAAGCACTACGTGCTCAATGGATCAAAGCTCTATATTACAAACGCAGGTTTTGCTGACTTATTTATCGTTTATGCGAAGGTAGACGGTGAGTATTTTACAGCATTTATTGTAGAGAAAGGCATGCCGGGGTTCAGTATTGGACCGGAGGAGCATAAGATGGGCATCAAGGGTTCTTCAACACGCCCTTTATTTTTTGAAGATGTGGCGGTATCGGTTGAAAACGTGCTTGGGGAGGTTGGAAAAGGGCATCAAATCGCATTTAACATTTTGAACATAGGACGCTTTAAGCTTGGAGCAGCTTGCCTCGGTTCGTCGAAGGAGACCATTGAGCTTGCATCGGCCTATGCCAATACGCGGAAGCAATTTGGGAAGGCGATTTCCTCCTATCCGTTAATAGGCGCCAAGCTGGCTGATATGAACATTCGTACTTATGTGCTGGAGAGCATGGTTTACCGAACTGCGGGCTGGATCGATTCGATGCTGCGGACGACGGAAGAAGGCGGGGCGGCAGTTGAAGGCATGACGGTCGCTAAGGCAATCGGAGAGTATGCCATTGAATGCTCGATTATAAAGGTTTTTGCATCTGAGGCGCTTGATTTTGTAGCGGATGAAGGGGTGCAGATTCACGGCGGCTACGGCTATATTCGCGAGTATAAGGTGGAAAGAATTTATCGGGATTCGCGAATTAATCGGATTTTTGAAGGCACGAATGAAATTAATCGGATGCTCATTCCTGGCACGCTGATGAAAAAAGCGTTAAAGGGCGAGCTCCCGCTGCTGCGCAAAGCTCGTTCATTGCAAGCAGAGCTGCTGCAGCCGATGCCGATTCCGCCTCTTGAAAAGCCGCTTAGCAAAGAAGCGTTCCGCGTAGGTCAAGCGAAAAAAATCTTCCTCGCCATCGGCGGGCTTGCTGTTCAGAAGCTGGGACTGCGGCTGGAGCAGGAACAAGAGGTGCTGTGTTCTCTTGCAGATCTTATGATCAACATCTTTGCCATGGAAAGCGCACTGCTGCGCTCACAAAAAATATGGAAGGCTAGCCGCGGAGTCGCTTCGGAAAAGACGGAAAATGTTTTAGCGATGACGACAGTTTTTGTGCAGGAGGCAATGGAGCGGGTTGAGTCACTAGCGAAGTTGGCGCTTGCTGCGCTAGAGACGGGAGACGGGCTGCAAATGCAGCTGTCCGTCCTCAAAAAGCTGATGCGCGCGCCTATCTCAGATACGGTTGCTTTGAAGCGAACAATTGCCGCTCGTGTCATTAATAGTGAGCATTATGTCGTGTGAAGGGGGAGAGCATGAATGGATTCGCTCAGACCGGAAGATCCGTCTTTGCCCGAGCAACCGTCCACTCAATCTGAAGAGCAAGCGCGCCCATGGCTTCAACATTACCCTAAAGAGGTTTCACCTTCACTGGACTATCCCGATCAGAGCATCGTCCAGTTTTTAATTAATGCGGCTAATCATCATCCAAATCATCCTGCCGTGCATTTCCTTGGCAAAATATTAACATACCGCGAGCTTCACGAGAATGCGATTAATCTCGCTTATGGACTCCTTTCCCTTGGCATAGCCAAAGGAGACCGTGTGGCAATCATGCTGCCGAATTGCCCGCAGGCAGTGGCTGCTTTTTATGGCGTGCTGCTTGCAGGCGGCGTCGTCGTTCAGACGAATCCGCTTTATGTGGAGCGGGAGCTTGAGCATCAGTTGGCAGATAGCGGAGCTGTTGCTGTTATTACGGTTGATCTGCTTTATGCACGCTTGTCTCGGGTTCGAGGCAAGCAGCCGGAGTCGGGTCCGCTGCCGCAGCTGAAGCATGCCATCATCACATCGATTAAGGATGGGCTGCCGTTTCCGAAAAACTTGCTTTATCCTCTTAAGCAGCGAAAAGAAGGCTTTCGTGCAGATATTCCATATGGCAGCTATGGTGTCGTTTCTTATAAGAAGCTGCTTGCAGCAAAGCATACGGATATGAGCCTGCCTGATTCGGCAAAAGGGTCTGATCTCGCGGCGCTGCAATATACAGGCGGCACGACAGGAACGCCAAAAGGTGTGATGCTGACTCATCGCAATCTCGTTGCCAATACGATACAAATATCTACTTGGTGCTATAAAGCGGAGGATGCTAAAGAGAGATTTTTAGCGGCGCTGCCACTGTTTCATGTGTTTGGATTAACGGTATTAATGAATATGTCGGTACTGCGTGCGGGAACGCTTATATTACTTCCGCGCTTCGAAGTGGAGACGGTATTGCAAACGATTAATCAGCAGAAACCTACCATTTTTCCAGGCGCGCCAACGATGTATGTCGCACTCATCCATCATAAGTCCGCTGCAAAAATCGATTTTTCTTCTATTAATGTGTGTGTTAGCGGATCAGCGGCTTTGCCGCTAGAGGTGCAGGAGAAGTTCGAAGCTTTAACTGGCGGAAGGCTCGTTGAAGGTTATGGCTTGTCGGAATCTTCTCCCGTCACACATGCCAATCCGGTATGGGAGAAACGGAAAATCGGTACGATCGGCATACCTTTTCCGGATACGGATGCGGCAGTAATCGATCCTGAGAGTGGTGAGAGACTGCCTAGCGGCCAGCTTGGGGAATTAATTGTTCGCGGTCCACAGGTCATGCGAGGATATTGGAATAAGCCTGCTGAAACGGATCAGGTATTGCGGAATGGTTGGCTCCATACTGGCGATCTCGCTACGATGGATGAAGATGGTTATTTTACAATTATGGATCGAATTAAGGATGTTATTATCGCTGGCGGCTTTAATATTTATCCGCGTGAAGTGGAGGAGGTACTGTTCGAGCATCCGGCTGTAAGGGAAGCGGCAGTGATTGGTGTGAAGGATGAGTACAGAGGCGAAACAGTAAAAGCTTTTATTGTGTTTAAGGAGGGCTGGCAAGTATCAAGCAGTCAGCTTGACCGTTGGTGCAGAGAGCGGCTCGCTTCCTATAAGGTGCCACACCACTATTCCTTTAGGGAAACGCTTCCAAAGACGATGGTCGGAAAAGTGCTTCGTCGAAAACTGCAGGAGGAGGAGGCGGAGGCTGAAAAGGCGAGAAAGGCGGAGAAGAAGGGAGAGTGAGCGGTATGGATGAGGATTGGTTTGTTCAACAGGCAGATCAAGCCGGTCATCTGACAAGGCTCGCAGAACGTGCGCAAGCCACCTTTTGGGGATTGCTTGGCTGTGAAATCGTGCAGGCAAACGCAAGCAAAGCGGCCATTTGCCTAGATGCAACGGAGCGGCATCTTAATCTGCTAAACATCGTTCACGGCGGAGTACTGATGTCTTTGATGGATAATGCGATGGGGCTTGTGGTTATGCTAGCAGCACCTGAGAAAAGTGCGGTAACGGCAAATTTGAACACACAATTTCTCGCCAGCGCCAAGGGAGGCGTGCTGCTTTGCGAAGCAGAGCTGGTTCACCGAACGGAACGTACACTGACGCTGCAAGCGCAGGTCAAGGATGACGCAGGCAAGCTGCTCGTTTGCGGGATCGGCGCGTATCGGATCATTTAGTTCACATTTTCGTAAGTTGATTGCTTGCTTCTGGTACGATATAATAATACCTAATTATGGAAGAAAAGCTTGTGTGGAACTGAACTAATAATTAAGCGTAATATACCGATAAAAGTAATAGGGGAAGGAGGCGAGGACATGGTTCAGGGCTGGGTAACGACATTGGTTTTAGCATTCGGAATTTTAGTCGCTATTATTGGCGTAATCGCATATTTAAGAATGTTTCGTAAAGATCGGCTTTCTTCTACGTCTCACCAGTCAGCTGATGTCTCGCCTCCAAACGTAATTAGCATAACAACCGCAAGGGATTCTGAGCATAAGAAGCCGCCCAAATCCAAAAAAGCCGCGCCAAGAGATTAATAATTGTTAACTTTCATATTCTGAACCTAAATGTTATAATAGTAAGAAAAATGCGAACATTGTGACTCATTGGCCATGGAGTTGCCTGCACCGAGTGGGGGTTCTTGCGGTGTAATCGCCGCATGCGGTCTCGTATAATGCTGTTTAGGACGACCATCCAACGTAAAGGGGAGGAGATTTCATGGCGAAGCATAGCCAGAATGAAGTCAAGGAAAGCCTGAAAGAACTCACGAGAATTTTTCAACCCAAGGACCCGCGTAAATTTGTTAAAGAGTATATTCGAAAGTACCGGATTACCGGGGGCTACGAAGATGAATTAACGACATTGGTGGAAAATGAATTGTGCAGAATCAACTCCTCGGTCAGCTAGACTCATCATGAAGGATACGGCTTTGTAAACTGTCTATAGGCAGGATGCAAAGTCTTTTTGTTTTTTTACAGGACGTACAAACTTAGGATGATAGGTTTTTCTAAAAGCGGATTTCCCACCTATCCAACTAACCCCAGATTATTTTTGGTCACTCGCGAGTGCAACGAATATTTCTCCTTCCAAATCATAATTTCGCCATATCTGATGGGCATGTGTCTCCCTTTTCTCGAATAAGTTATACATAGACAAATCTACTCGTTGTCATAGGCGGGGTATGTTTGCGAAGTGGATTTTACTATCGTAAAACCTAGGCTTATGCTTTCGAAGTGGATTTTACTATCGTAAAACCTGGGTCTATGCTTTCGAAGTGGATTTTACTACGTAAAACCTAGGCTTATGCTTTCGAAGTGGATTTTACTATCGTAAAACCTGGAGGAGGTACGTACACACATGGCAGTGGATTTGAAGACAAAGGAACATATTCGGGGCATTCGTAAAGCTGGCCGTATTGTCGCTGCCTGTCACAAAGCGCTCTCGAAACGGATAGCGCCGGGTGTCACCACGCAGGAGATTGACCGGTTTGTTGAGCGGTTCATGCTGGATCGAGGGGCGACTCCGGCGCAGAAAGGCTATAAAGGATATCCATTTGCTACGTGTGCCTCCGTTAACGAGGTTGTTTGCCACGGCTTTCCAGACTCTGAGCCGCTGGAAGCCGGTGATATTGTTACGATTGATATGGTAGCTGATTTGGACGGATGGAAAGCTGATTCAGCATGGACTTATGCAATTGGCAAGACGAATACGGCTACAGAAAAGCTGCTCCTTGCAGCAGAGCAATCGTTAAAAGATGGAATAAAGCAAGCTGTGCTAGGCAATCGACTGGGAGACATCGGATACGCGATTCAAAGAAGAGCGGAAAGAGCTGGTTTTGAGGTAGTAACAGCTTTTGTTGGTCATGGCATCGGCAGAAGCATGCATGAATTTCCTCAGGTTATGCATCATGGCTTGCCTGGTCAGGGGATTTTGCTTGAAGAAGGTATGGTGATAACAATAGAGCCGATCCTTACAGCAGGAAGAGCCGACGTATATATAGCACAGGATGGGTGGACGGCTCGGACTAGAGATGGGGCATGGGCGGCGCAATTTGAGCATACCGTGGCGATTACGAAGGAAGGTCCAATCGTGTTGACCCGCTGGGAATAATGATATTAGTTTTAACTGACCATAATCAAAAGTCGAGCCTGTGCAGGATCTAACTGCTGCTCGGCTTTTTTAGTTTGCTTATTTTCGTGTTTGGGTTGAATATGCGCTGCATAAATTCAATGAAAATGCCAAAAACAGCCATGGATTAAGAGTTCTTTTCTGTGGAACGCGAACGGGAAGAGGAGTGGAAAAGAAAGCTTGTCCATCTCCACAATCAACGCACATATTGGGCATGTTAATGCTGCTAATTAATTAGAAGTGATCATCTGATTTTTTTGGATGATCACTTTTTTTGTTTGCATTTTATAAAAGTAGTCAGTTTGAGTTAGGTTTTCTAACATAAATGACTTTGTGATCACCATGAATATAACGCATTCAAGTTAGTTTTATTAGGATTGCACAATAATGAGCGCCCAATTTTAGCTAACTTAGCTATTGTTCCTAGGTATTTCGAGTGATAATATGTCATATAAATTAACATAAAAACCAATATCATCTGACGATTGTTAAGCGGAAAAGGGGGAGACGATGTGAATGATGTGGCAGGGAAAGAAATCGTAGCCTTTAACCAAGTAAGTAAAATATATAATACCGGAACCATCGCGCTAAGTGATGTTCATTTCTCCATAAAAGAGGGAGAGTTTATCAGCTTTCTAGGACCGTCTGGTTGTGGAAAGTCTACTGCGCTTCGAATGGTAGCGGGGCTGGAGGAGGCTACCTCTGGTGGTGTGCTGGTGAATGGCAAGGAGCCGAAGCAGTTGATCCGTGAGTCGAACGATATTGCCTATGTATTCCAAGAAGCTAATTTATTGCCGTGGCGCACTGTGCTGGACAATGTCATTTTACCTCTGGAGCTCAGAGGTGGAAATATGAAAGAAAATAAAGAAGCGGCCAAACAAGTGCTGGAGATGGTTGGTTTAAAGGATCATTTTAAAGCATATCCAAGACAGCTTTCTGGGGGCATGAGAATGCGAGTTTCCATTGCCCGCGCTCTAGCAGCGAAGCCAAAACTTCTGCTCATGGATGAGCCCTTTGCAGCGCTTGATGAAATTACAAGGCAAACCCTCCAAATGGAGCTGTTTGATATATGGGAACGTGAGAAAATGACTGTTTTGTTCGTGACGCACAATGTGTTTGAAGCGGTTCTGCTATCCTCCAAGATTGCCGTCATGTCGGCACGTGCTGGAAAATTATCTGCATTAATTAATGTGCGGCTGCCCTATCCAAGAACGCTTGGCATGCGAACCGAGCGGGATTTCGGTAAATATGTTGAGCTTGCCTCAACTTATTTGGAGCATGGCACTCATCGGAAGGAGCTGGGTTAATGTCGATCTCATCATTCGAAACCTTGCAGCCTAAGCTTGAGACGCCTGTTGTTGTGAAGAAAACAAGCCGAAATTTCGGATATACATTCAAACATTATTATCTAGGACCGATTGTGGCCTTTGTTCTTGTCATGGCGCTCTGGCAGCTCATTCCTGCTTGGCTTGGCATGAAGCCTTTTATTTTCCCTAAACCGACGGATGTGTTGAAAGCAGCAATCGAGGACTGGTCCATTTTGTGGGAAGCCGTGCGCATTACTGTTTTGGAGTCGGTAGTAGGCTTTTTGCTTAGCGCGGTGATCGGTATCTTCATCTCCATATTGCTGGCCAGCTCGCTCATTATGGAGCGAAGCATTTATCCATACGCCATTATCCTTCAGACCATTCCCGTTGTTGCTGTAGCGCCGCTTGTCGTGATCTGGTTTGGCGCCGGCTATAATTCTATCGTCGTTATCTCCTTTTTAATCGGATTTTTCCCTGTTGTCTCCAATACATTAATGGGATTAAATTCAGTGGATTCCAATATGGATGAATTGTTCACGCTTTACAATTCGTCAAAGTGGCAGAAGATGTGGAAGCTTCGCCTACCTGCTGCAATGCCTTACATCATGGCTGGTTTGAAAATATCGTGTACCCTATCGATTGTCGGAGTCATTGTAGGGGAGTATGTGGCAGGAATTGGGGGCGGCAAAGGCGGGCTCGGTTACGCCATAACGATAGCTGCTGTACAGATGAAAACACCTTTTTTATTTGCTTGCGGTATTGCTTCAGCTATTTTAGGCATCAGCTTCTATCTCATCGTCAGCATGATCGCTAAGCGAGTACTGGGCTCATGGCATGAGTCCGCGATGAAGACAAGAAAATAAATAGAAAAAGTGGAGGAGAGACAAAATGAAGAAATGGATGAAATTCGGGGGAGTTGCTTTATCGCTAACGCTAATGATGGTCTTGTTCGCAGCATGTGGAGGGAAGTCTGGAAATAACACACCGGCAAATACAACAGAGAATTTACCAACTGCAGAAACGGCTGCTACAGAAGAGCCCAAAGCTCCTGTAGAAACGAAGAAAGCAAAGCTTGTTCTGAACTGGTTTCCAAAGGCACAGCATGGCGGTGTATATGCGGCCAAGGAGCAGGGGATTTTTGAGAAGCATGGTTTTGATGTTACGCTTGAGCCGGGAGGCCCGCAGGTTTCGGCTGTGCAAATCGTCGCTTCTGGAAAAGCGGAGTTCGGTCTTGCTCATGCGGATCAAATCGTTATCGCCAAAAATCAGGGGATTGATTTGGTTGTCGTAGCAGCGGCGCTTCAAGGCAGTCCGCAAGCGTTCATGTTTCAAGAAAGTGCGGAAGTAAATAGCTTCGAGGACCTCAATGGCAGAACCGTATTTATTCAGCCGGGCATTACGTATTGGGACTTTTTGAAGAGTAAATATGATTTGAGCGGAGCAAAAGAAATGACCTACACCGGCCAGCATGTCAATTTCCTTGCTGATCCAGAATCGGTCACTCAAGCATTCCTAACTTCAGAGCCGTTCTTCATGGAGAAGGAAGGCGTAAAAACAAAAACATTGCTAATTTCGGAATCTGGTTATAATCCATACAATGTCGTATTGTTCGTCACAAAAGAGTATTTGGAGAAAAATAAAGAGACCGTTGGAAATTTTGTCGCTGCCTTCTCCGAGGGCTGGATGTCTTATAAGGATACTTCTAAGGAAGTGAATGCCGCTATTCATGCAGCTAATCCGAATATTGATCTTGATGCGATCGATTTTGAGGATCAAGCTCAGAAGGAATTTGTTTATGGCGGGGATGCTGCTGAGCATGGATTTGGCTATATGACAGAGGAGCGTTGGTCGACGCTGATCAATCAGCTTGCTGATCTAGGGCTGCTCAAAAATAAGTTCGACGCCAAGGAGATATTTACGACAGAGTTTTTGCCTGGTAAATGATAAGTGGATAGATTTATAAAAAGGGATGCAGACACGTTGCCGTGATCTGTATCCTTTTTTCATGTAAGAATATAGCTTTTCGATACGAAGCTTCAACTATTTTGGTAAAGTTTAGTTTAAATGATTTTTTCCGTGCACATGCGCCGCTGTCGGTATTGACTGAAGGGATTTACAGTAATAGGATATAAGAACTGGAATAAAAACAATCTGTTTATATAGATGAAAGTTCATTTAACTGCACCAAGTATTGGTTAGGAGGTCTCACATTGTCTGTGATACACGAATTTTCACAATCCATTCCTGAATGGAATAGAGGCAGTCTGCATGCTGACTGCGAGAATTGTTTTGGTTTATGCTGTGTTTCATTGCCGTTCACAGCTTCTATAGATTTTGCGATCGATAAAGACGCCGGTCAGCCATGCAGCAATTTGCAATCGAACTTTCGCTGCGGCATTCATCAAAGTCTTAGGGAGCGGGGATTTAAAGGTTGTACAGTTTACGATTGTTTTGGAGCTGGTCAACAGGTTTCACAGGTAACCTATAACGGACAAGATTGGCGGCAGGTACCAGATACCGCGGAGCAAATGTACGAGGTATTCCGGGTCATGCGGCAAATCCACGAGCTGCTTTGGTATTTAAACGAGGCGCTTGCACTGGAAACGACACAATCGATTCACGATGAGCTTAGATTTATGCTCGAAGAAACAGAACGGTTCACTCGCCTGAGCCCGGATTCATTGGTGGAATTGAATGTGTCAGCACATCGTTTGGCAATCAACAAGCTGCTTCTTAAAGCAAGTGAGCTTGTACGCGAGGAAGCCATTCGTGCGAATAAGCAGAGTAACACTCGAGGCCGTAAGAAGACCTACGAAAGAGGCGCCGATCTCATGGGAGCTAAGCTTAGAGGTGCTGATCTTATCGGAGCAAATCTAAGAGGGTCTTATCTGATAGCTGCGGATCTCAGAGATGCCGATCTTAGAGCGGCGGACCTTATCGGAGCTGATTTTCGAGACGCTGACCTCAGTGGTGCAAACCTCTCAAAAAGTCTCTTTCTGACGCAATTTCAGCTTAACGCAGCCAAAGGGAATGCAGATACAAAACTTCCGCCGACGCTTACTCGTCCAACACACTGGTTAGCATAGAAAATGAACGAATGCCTAAGTGTGCTATTACACATTACATTAAAAAGGCCAACCAGAAGATTCTGGTTGACCTAATTATACGAATGGCTGCCGTTAGGCAGCCATTTTACTATTAATTGGTTTGTTGCCGATGGAACAATAGCCGCCACAAACCACAAACCACAAATCACAAACCACAAACCACAAACCACAAACCACAAACCACAAACCACAAATCAC
>NZ_MRTD01000087.1 GCF_001956295.1 Paenibacillus sp. FSL A5-0031 | reverse complement strand
GGCGATCGAGGGGAATTGAACCCCCGAGTGTCGGATCCACAAACCGATGCGTTAACCACTTCGCCACGACCGCCATATTCAAATTTTTTATTGGCAGGGGCAGCAGGAATTGAACCCACACCAAAGGTTTTGGAGACCTTTGTTCTACCTTTAAACTATGCCCCTAAGGTAAAAAAATGGTGGAGGATGATGGATTCGAACCACCGAACTCAGAGAGAGCAGATTTACAGTCTGCCGTGTTTAGCCACTTC
>NZ_MRTD01000086.1 GCF_001956295.1 Paenibacillus sp. FSL A5-0031 | reverse complement strand
CGCGTAGAGGGACTTGAACCCCCACGGTCGCCCGCTAGATCCTAAGTCTAGTGCGTCTGCCAATTCCGCCATACGCGCGCATCCGAGATAAAAAATGGTGAGTCATGTAGGATTCGAACCTACGACACCCTGATTAAAAGTCAGGTGCTCTACCAACTGAGCTAATGACTCATACTATGGTGGAGGATGACGGGATCGAACCGCCGACCCTCTGCTTGTAAGGCAGATGCTCTCCCAGCTGAGCTAATCCTC
>NZ_MRTD01000085.1 GCF_001956295.1 Paenibacillus sp. FSL A5-0031 | reverse complement strand
AAACTGAATCCATTCGATACCTGTAACTTTTGTTTTAGTGGTTAGTCCACTAAATTCCCAAATTCCCGATTCTGAATTGGAAGGACCAGTAACCTGCCATTCATAAGCCAATTTGTTAGCACTTACTAGGGTTGAGAAAACGGCATGAGAAATATCGTCCTTATTTAAGGATGTGCTAAAACCAACATCATATAAAGCCGAATCCTTCCAATAACGTTCACAGGATAAAAGGACAGCATTCGTCTCACAAATCTC
>NZ_MRTD01000084.1 GCF_001956295.1 Paenibacillus sp. FSL A5-0031 | reverse complement strand
AAAAAGGGCTGTCTCAAAAGTCATTTTGCGATTTTTTGAGCACTACTTAGAACTTACTTTCATCGAGAAAAAGGACCTCAAGCTCCACTATATAGTGGAATTTGAAGTCCTTTCATTTGAAATCGGGGATGTTTCCCTGATGCAAAGACTTTTGCGGCAGCGCCTGCAGCATCTTCAACTAAGTGCAGAAATGCACTTATTTAACCAAATTTTCTTCAAATCTGATCAATTAGAGGTATTAGTACACCTATTTGC
>NZ_MRTD01000083.1 GCF_001956295.1 Paenibacillus sp. FSL A5-0031 | reverse complement strand
GCCGGGACCGCCCGGCCCAAAGCCGCCGGGACCGCCCGGCCCAAAGCCGCCGGGACCGCCCGGCCCAAAGCCGCCGGGTCCCCCTGGGCCAAAGCCGCCGGGTCCCCCTGGGCCAAAGCCGCCGGGTCCCCCTGGCCCAAAACCGCCGGGACCGCCCGGCCCAAAACCGCCGGGACCGCCCGGTCCAAAGCCGCCGGGACCGCCCGGCCCAAAGCCGCCGGGACCGCCCGGCCCAAAGCCGCCGGGACCGCCCGGCCCAAA
>NZ_MRTD01000082.1 GCF_001956295.1 Paenibacillus sp. FSL A5-0031 | reverse complement strand
CCCAAGTGGCTCAAGGGGACCCTCTGCTAAGGGGTTAGACTGCGTAAGTGGTGCGAGGGTTCGAATCCCTCTCTCTCCGCCACATTTTTCTCACAAGTGTTTGCAACGGGAAGACCGTTCATCCGGTCTTTTTTATTTGCCACAGTGGTTGCAGCATCGTGGAAATCTCATTTGAAGTGTTCTGTATGGCCCGTTGGTCAAGTGGTTAAGACACCTCCCTTTCACGGAGGTAACAGGGGTTCGAGTCCCCTACGGGTCACCAA
>NZ_MRTD01000081.1 GCF_001956295.1 Paenibacillus sp. FSL A5-0031 | reverse complement strand
AGGGTCTTGGGAGAGTAGGACGTCGCCAAGCGGATTAAATCATACAAGCGAGTTACCAACTTTTAGTGGTTGATTGTAACAAGCGAATATGTTAATCTAATATTCCTGCCGCGAAAGCGGTGGAAACAAATTGCACCTTGAAAACTGGATAACGAAAGAAAAAGAATTGCTGAAACATCCTTTAAAGCTGTTTTTACGTAAGCGAAAGGTGTTCGAGATTGTTGCGACTTCTTTTCGTTTTGTTTCAACCATTTGATGTCTTAGGAGAT
>NZ_MRTD01000080.1 GCF_001956295.1 Paenibacillus sp. FSL A5-0031 | reverse complement strand
CAAACAGCAAGCGTGTCCCGCAGGGACGAAAGCGATCTTTAACCAATGTTAGCACACAACCACCTGAGTGATGCCTAAGTTAGTCCAGTTGCAGGTGTCCAGAGGACGCACTCCTTAGGGCCCTCCCTTGGAAGGAAGGGTTTGGATGGGTTCGAAAAGCTTTTAAGGTTTGGTTGTCTTGAAAACTCGAGAGCCCAAACAGCAAGCGTGTCCCGCAGGGACGAAAGCGATCTTTAACCAATGTTAGCACACAGCCACCTGATTAATGCC
>NZ_MRTD01000079.1 GCF_001956295.1 Paenibacillus sp. FSL A5-0031 | reverse complement strand
CTGACGAATACTAATCGGTCGAGGGCTTATCCTAAACACGTTTACTGTGACCCATACATCCAGTAGACAGCAGCATAGAGGCTTCAGCAAGCCTAATCTTTCGTATCCAGTTTTCAGGGCGCAACTTGCTAATGCGTGCATTAGCAGACGACCCACAAAAGTGGGTTTTCTTTTTTGTTCAGCACCTGATTTTATTTATGGCGGTCGTGGCGAAGTGGTTAACGCATCGGTTTGTGGATCCGACACTCGGGGGTTCAATTCCCCTCGATCGCC
>NZ_MRTD01000007.1 GCF_001956295.1 Paenibacillus sp. FSL A5-0031 | reverse complement strand
CCTTGGGGCCCTCCCTTCCAAGGGAGGGCCCCAAGGACTGCGTCCTCTGGACACCTGCAATTGGACTAACCTCTGTGTTAATCAGTCGGTTATCCATCCCATTGCCGTAAGATCGCTTCCGTCACTTCGTGACACGCTTCCAGCTTGCGCAAACAAAGATCTTTTCCATCAGCATCAGTTAATGATATGAGTTCAACTTGTGCAAACAAAGATCTCTTCCGCCAGATTGTGATATGGGTTCAGCTTTCACAAACAAAGATTTCTTTCATTAGTTAGTGACATGCTTCCAGCATGCACAAACATTAGCACCCATGAGTGAAAAACAGTAGAAGCTTTGGTGCGATATGAGCGATTTAAGCCATTTGAAACATCAGAATGAATGAAACCATTATAAATCGATTACAGCAGCTTAATAGCCCGTTTAACAACGGTGTCCCCCCTTTGTGAAGGGAGGACGGGTAAGGCGGTTGTCATTCGATTCTGTAGTATGGCTGCTATTGCTAGCTCATGGTTAATTAATCCGTATCGGTACCTTGCTCGTCTTCATCCAATACCTCTTCGGAATAATCACATGTTGGGCAAAGAAGCTTTGCTCCGCTGCGATTGCGCTTTTCAACAAGCTTGGACTCGCCGCATTGCGGGCAAGGTTTGTTCGTCGGTTTATCCCATGACACATAATCACAGCCTGGATATTGATCACAGCCATAAAATATACGTCCCTTTTTACTCCGACGCTCAATGATTTTGCCTTCTGCGCATTTCGGGCATGTAACACCGATATCTTTGACGATCGGTTTCGTATTGCGGCAATCCGGGAAGCCCGAGCACGCAAGGAACTTACCGAATCGGCCCATTTTATAGACTAAGTGGCGTCCGCACTTCTCACAAAGCTCATCAGACACCTCATCTTGAATTTCGATTTCCTTCATTTCATCTTCGGCAACTTCTAATCTTTTCTCAAAGGATTCGTAAAATGTAGCGAGCACCTTTACCCAATCCTCTGTGCCTTCTTCCACATGGTCGAGGTTGCCTTCCATGTTCGCTGTGAACTCCGCATCCAAAATTTCAGGGAAAAACTCTTCCATGAGCTGAATGACAAGATCTCCAAGCTCAGTTGGCATAAATTTTTTCTCTTCCATTGCAATGTATCCGCGCTTCTGAATCGTTTCCAGTGTCGGCGCATACGTACTTGGACGACCTATACCGAGCTCCTCAAGCGTCTTTACTAGTCGTGCCTCCGAAAAACGTGGCGGCGGCTGCGTAAAATGCTGTTTTGGATCTATCGATTCAGATTGAATGACATCTCCAGCGGCTAGAGGCGGCAAGAACTTATGCTCTTCAACTGTGCCGTCATCGTTGCCTTCCACATATACCTTCATAAAGCCGGCAAATTTCACTTTAGAACCAGTAGCTCTAAACGTTGTATCGCCTGCCTGCAAATCCACCGTCATCGTATCGAGCACTGCCGACTGCATCTGACTCGATACAAAACGTTCCCATACGAGCTTATACAGTCGCAGCTGATCACGACTCAAGAACGGTTTCATTGATTCGGGATCTCTTAATATGGACGTTGGCCGAATCGCTTCATGCGCGTCTTGAGCGTTGCTGTTTTTCTTTGTGTAAATGCGCGGTTGTTCAGGCACAAAAGCTTCGCCATACTTCTCAGAAATGAATTCTTTCGCTTCTTCTTGAGCGATAGGCGAGATGCGCGTAGAATCGGTTCTCATATAAGTAATTAAACCGACTGTACCTTCTTTACCCAGCTCAACGCCTTCATACAGCTGCTGTGCTACTGACATCGTCTTAGAAGCCCGGAAGCCAAGTTTCCTTGCCGCTTCCTGTTGAAGGGAGCTCGTTATAAATGGAGGCGCTGGATTGCGTAGACGCTCCTTCTCTCTCACGTCAGAGACTGTGAGCTTGCTGCCCTTCATCGCTTGGAGAACTTCCTCAACGTCAGCTTCCTTGCCTAACTCACGTTTTTCTCCATGAATGGAATGGTATTTCGCATCAAAAGGAATTCCTGCATGAGTCAGCTTCGCAGTGATGGACCAGTATTCCTCAGGGATGAATGCATCGATTTCGTTCTCACGATCGATGATGAGCTTAACGGCAACCGATTGAACCCTGCCGGCAGACAAGCCCTTCTTCACTTTTTTCCATAGGAGCGGACTAATCTTGTAACCAACCAATCGGTCCAAAATCCGTCTCGCCTGCTGCGCGTTCACTAAATCCATATTAATTTTGCGCGGTGTCTTAAAAGCATCCTTCACGGCCTGCTTCGTAATTTCATTAAATACAACGCGGCAAGTATCGGTCTCATCCAGCTCCAAATAATGCGCCAAATGCCAAGCAATCGCTTCACCTTCGCGATCCGGATCGGCTGCTAGAAAGACATGTTTCACTTTTTTGCTGGCATCCTTCAATTCCTTGAGGATGCTGCCTTTGCCGCGGATGGTTATGTATTTAGGATTAAAATCATTTTCAACCTCGACGCCGATCTGGCTTTTGGGCAAATCGCGAATATGTCCCATAGAAGCTTTAACGATATATTTACTGCCAAGATATTTACCAATCGTTTTGGCTTTCGCGGGTGATTCGACGATAACTAAAGAATCTGCCATGTAAGGCGCCTCCTCTCTCCATTGCAAGCTATAAAGCAATATATATTGATCCGGGCTGCAATTCAATTTTGCGTTTTATACATAAATTTAGCAGAAGTGCGTTCAAATGTCCAAACGGGAAGGCGGAAAGCTCGTGCAACTCATTAATAGATAAGGGCTGATCTCGCAAAAAAGCAATCAATTTACTCTCCTCAGGCGTGAGCTCCGGCTTATTTAATTCCTGTTCGGACTTGTTCGCTGCATCTGCTTCCTTGTAAGCTTTAAGTGCTTCCGGCAGCCAATTCAGCTCATCGATAATGTCTTCAACGCAGCTAATAAGCTTTGCTTCTCCGCGTTTGATGAGTGCATTTGGCCCCTCACTCTTAGGCGATAAGTTTGGACCGGGTATAGCAAACAACTCCCGAGACATGTCCATTGCATGCTGTGCTGTAATCAGAGAGCCGCTCTTCGTTGCGCCTTCCACAATAACCGTTCCTACAGATAAAGCCGCAATAATGCGATTGCGCTGTGGAAACTGTCCAGGATGCAGCGGAGTACCGATTGGCGTTTCTGAGACGAGCAAGCCATGCTCGGCAATTTTGTGATACAATGATAGATTCTCAGTTGGATAACACTTATCAATAGGCGTAGGCAGAACAGCAATCGTTCCTCCCGCTCCGTACAATGCTGCTTCATGGGCTTTGCTATCGACACCTTTGGCTAGGCCGCTAACCACCGTCAATCCTGCAGAGGAAAGCTCCTGTGCAAGCATAGTCGCTGATTGCCTGCCATATGCGGTCGGCACTCTTGTACCTACTACTGCAATTGCTGGACGCTGCAGCAGCTCAAGACGTCCTCTAGCATACAAGACCCAAGGCGGCTGTGCAATCTCTCTTAAAATTTTCGGATATTCGGTATCATAAGGCGTTAATGCGATTGCATTTACTGCAGCAACTGCTTCTGACGGATCTTCTGTCAAAATCCATGGCCGCTCAGCATAACGTTCAGCCGCTGCTTTCGCTTGACCGCGATGCAGGCCTATAGCAAGTAAATCTTCTATGCTCCATGATCGTTTATTCCAAAATTCATGGTGAACAGCCTTCTGAATTGCATGCCATCCTATGCCAGGAATTTCGTGAAAGGCAATAACCATTTGTCTACGAATATCTTGTTTTTTAGTCATCAGTACCAAGCCCCTTCTCTACTCGGGCTGGCCTACATACTTATCTATTGTGCGGTAGATAGCATAAGAATGCAAGTCAGCCGATAAAATAATGGCAATCCGCAAAAAAAAAAGCAACCTTCCAACTCCCGTTATCGGGTCGTTGAAAGGTTGCTTACCTTAGATCAAACTATATAATTATTTGCGTGTGATACATTTTTCAAGAAGGCCTTGCTCTTCAAGAACACTCACAAGCGTTGAACCCATCTCAGATGGTGTTGGAGCTACTTTAATGCCGCAAGCTTCAAGCGTTGCGATTTTTTCAGCAGCTGTTCCTTTACCACCGGAAATGATTGCGCCAGCATGTCCCATCCGTTTGCCCGGAGGCGCTGTTGCGCCGCCAATGAAGCCTACAACTGGTTTTTTCATGTTTGCTTTAATCCACTCAGCAGCTTCTTCCTCTGCTGTACCGCCGATTTCACCAATCATGATTACCGCGTAGGTATCTGGATCTTCATTGAAAAGATTCAAGATATCGATAAACTCAGAGCCCTTAACCGGGTCGCCGCCGATTCCTACTGCAGAAGATTGTCCAATTCCACGAGTCGTCAATTGATGAACCGCTTCATAAGTCAATGTTCCTGAGCGAGAAATTACGCCAACATGTCCAGCTGTATGAATGTAACCAGGCATAATGCCGATTTTGCATTCATCCGGCGTAATTACGCCTGGGCAGTTAGGTCCGATAAGAACGGTTTTGCTGCCGTCCATATAACGCTTAACTTTTACCATATCAAGCACGGGAATGCCTTCTGTAATACAGATAACAAGATCAAGCTCAGCGTCAACCGCTTCCATGATTGCATCTGCAGCAAATGCAGGTGGTACATAGATAACTGAAGCATTAGCGCCAGTAGCAGCTTTTGCTTGAGCAACCGTGTTGAAAACAGGCAATGATACGAGCGTGCCGTTATCAAGTGTAATATCAACGTTTGTGCCACCTTTACCAGGTGTTACGCCGCCGACCATTTGCGTACCGTATTCCAATCCGCCTTTGGTATGGAACAAGCCAGTTGCTCCTGTAATACCTTGGGTAATGACTTTTGTATCTTTATTAACCAAAATGCTCACTCTTAACTCACATCCCCTGAATGAATTCGTATGCGGCCTATGCCACACAGCAAGTTATCTTATTTCACGAGAGCGACAATCTTCTGCGCGCCGTCCGCCATGGAATCCGCAGCCACGATGTTCAATCCCGATTCTTTCAAAATAGTTTTGCCGAGGTCTACGTTAGTGCCTTCAAGACGAACAACGAGCGGACGGTCAAGACCGACTTGCTTCGCTGCTTCGACAACGCCATTTGCAATTACGTCACAACGCATAATGCCGCCGAAAATGTTAACGAAAATACCTTTAACTTTTTCATCAGACAAAATGATTTTGAACGCTTCAGTTACCTTCTCAGCTGTAGCACCGCCCCCTACGTCTAGGAAGTTGGCAGGGTCGCCGCCGTAATATTTAATAATATCCATTGTTGCCATCGCTAGGCCTGCACCGTTGACCAAGCAACCGATGTTGCCGTCAAGAGCGATGTAGCTAAGGTCGTATTTGGACGCTTCAATTTCTTTCGCGTCTTCTTCTTCCAAATCGCGAAGCTCAACGATATCTTTGTGACGATAAAGAGCATTTGAGTCGAAGTTCAATTTAGCATCAAGAGCAATAACTTGTCCGTCGCCAGTTACAACAAGCGGATTGATTTCTGCAATGGATGCATCTTTCTCAACAAAAGCTGTGTAGAGAGAAATCATGAACTTAACTGCTTTGTTAACAAGCTCATTAGGAATGTTGATTGCATAAGCTAGTTTGCGCGCTTGGAACGCTTGCAAGCCAACAGCTGGATCAACGATCTCCTTAATGATTTTCTCCGGGGAGTGCTCAGCAACTTCTTCAATCTCAGTGCCGCCCTCTTCCGAAGCCATCATAACGACACGACCTGTACCACGGTCTAATACTACGCCGATATAATATTCTTTCTTAATGTCGCAGCCTTCTTCGATCAGAAGACGTTTGACTTCCTTGCCTTCTGGACCTGTTTGATGCGTAACAAGCACTTTACCTAGAATCTCACTAGCATAAGCGCGCACTTCATCAAGATTTTTTGCTACTTTAACTCCGCCCGCTTTACCACGGCCGCCAGCGTGAATTTGTGCTTTCACGACAACAACCTTTGTTCCGAGCGATTTAGCCGCTTCAACAGCTTCGTCTACAGTGAAGGCTACTTTACCTTCAGGTACGACGACACCATACTGTTTAAGGACCGCTTTCCCTTGATATTCATGGATATTCATTGTTGAAATCCTCCATTTCACAGACTGAAATCAGTCATATGTACACAAACCTCTATTATTGTAGCACCTTTCCCCGCCAGTTACCTTACTTTCACACATAATTAATACGGCTTTTTTGATATGGGTTTCATCTCAAAATGAGATTAAAGCGATAAAACCAGCTGGAATGCTCGTTTTATAAGGGAAAATACCACGCCCTTTAGTATGACCCAATCCTAAAAATCATACCCGAAACATTTTAAATATTGACAATTTGAAGATAACTAAATTATGATATTGGCAAATTCATAACGATGGAACGGAATCGTAAGGAAGCACCTTCATTCACACATATGGGGGTGCTTTTTGTCGTGTTTAGTTTAATTCAAAGCGCAAGCGTTTATGGAGTTGATGGTAAAAGCATTTCGGTTGAGGTTGATATTTCAAGTGGGCTACCCCAAATCAACGTAGTGGGTTTGCCTGATCCTGCTGTTCGCGAATCTGTTGAACGTGTTCGAGCCGCTCTAAAAAATAGTGGTTTTACTTTTCCTATGGACAGAATTACGGTTAATCTAGCTCCTGCCGATTTGCGCAAGGAAGGCACTTCCTTTGACTTAGCCATTGCGGCGGGCATCTTAACTGCTAGCGGACAAATTAGCATTGCCCCTTTTGAGAATACGCTTCTTCTTGGAGAGCTCTCACTTAACGGCAATGTCCGTCCGGTAGCCGGCGTACTTGCCATGATTGAACAAGCGAAACGACTTGGCTTTAAGCGTGTCTTGCTGCCTGTCGCGAACGTCAAGGAAGCCATCTGGATTTCAGATATGGATTTGTTTGCGCTAAGCCACCTGAAAGAGCTTGATTTAATCAAAAAGAAACAATCCGACTGGAACGATATTCGTGTCGATCATAGAAACGATTCCAGCATTAGTCAAAGTGAAAACAAAGCATTTCTAGATAAGCAAGATGAAATTGGTGATTATGGAGATGTTATCGGTCAGCATCAAGCCAAACGAGCTATGCTTATAGCCGCGGCCGGCAAACACAATATATTGCTCAGCGGACCTCCAGGCACGGGTAAAACAATGATGATTCGGCGTCTGCCGGGGATACTGCCCTTATTGACTGAACAAGAAGCGCTGGAGGTTACGAAAATTTATAGTGTGGCTGGCAAGCTGCTGGATAGCTCTCACGGCCTTATTACACATCCACCATTTCGCGCTCCGCATCATACCATATCGTCCGGCGGACTGATTGGCGGTGGCTCTATCCCGAAGCCGGGAGAAGTTACACTTGCTCATCGCGGCGTGTTGTTTCTTGATGAATTACCAGAATTTCCGAGACAGGTGCTTGAGGTTTTGCGTCAGCCGCTGGAGGATCGTATAGTAACCATTTCCCGCTCCAAAGCCGTGTTCCAATTTCCAGCCAGCATTATGCTGGCTGCCTCCTTTAATCCGTGTCCATGCGGCTATTACGGGCATGAGTATGGCGATAAACGCTGCACTTGCAGCGCTACACTCATTAGCCGTTATCGTTCTAAGATTTCAGGTCCATTGCTTGATCGAATAGATTTACAGCTAGAAGTGCCAAGACCCATTTCTTTAGAGCATGCTTCAACTGGTCCATCACTTAATACTGCCCAAATGAAGCAGCTGGTGCTGGGTGCATATGCCTTTAAACAAGAACGCACAGCAGGCATGAGTCTCAATCCTATTGGATCATTAAACGGCGCTGCCCTTCGAAGGTCTGTAAATATAAAGCCGGAAGCCGCAAGCCTGCTGGAAAGTGCTTTTGAAGCGCTTGGAATCAGTATGCGGGCATACGATAGAATGCTGAAGCTGGCACGCACCATAGCCGATCTTGAAGCAAGCGACGCAGTCGATACGATGCATATCGCGGAAGCTATTCAATATCGCGGGCTTGATAAGCCGCTTTCTTAATAAAAAAACTTTCTCTGTAGGTTAGCTCCCATCAGAGAAAGTACAATTTGTTACCATTTTAGAACGCTGCCTCAAAATGCTTTAAAGAAATGATGCTCTCATCTGCACGGCTCAACGTTATCGCAATAACATCAAAGCGAATGGATGCATCTGAGCGCCCAACACTGCGTAAATAAACTTGAGCCGCGTCCCTTACCTTCTGTTGCTTGCGATAATCCACCGACTCCGCGGCTGTGCCGTATTTACCGCCTTCTTTTCTCGTACGCACCTCTACAAATACAAATCTATCAGAATGTTCAGCAATAATATCAATTTCTCCTATTCTACATCGCCAATTCTGCGTGAGAATATTATAATTCGCTTCTATTAAATACAAACAAGCTGCATCCTCGCCAAGCTGACCCGTAGCTTTCCTATGATCTAGTTTCCGCGTCCCACTCGCTCTTCCCTCATCATCACCCATCTATCATTTCCCTCGCTTTTCGGTCAGAACGATAAACAAAGCTTAAAATTTCTGCGACGAGCGTATACAGCTCGCCCGGAATTTCTTGATCGATATCAAGCTTAGAGAGCACTTCTACTAACGAGGAATCCTCTTGTACAGGAATGCCATTTTCCTTCGCTTTCTCAAGGATGAGATCCGCCAAATGCCCTTTCCCTTTCGCAACCATAACCGGAGCAGTACGTTCGCCTGGCTCGTATTTTAAAGCGACTGCTTTCCTGACTTTCGTTTGTGGCTGATTTTCACTCTGATCGCTGCTCATATACGATAATCGACTCCTTTGTAACGATTGGCTGCAAAGGCGCTCATATCCGTCATTTGCTGGTTCTTAACTGCTGCTGATGCTGCTTCCACCTTTGATTCCCCCGCTTTGGGAAGCGGCGTTGTTCGAAGTGAAAGCAGTTGATAGCCTGCTTGCTGCAAACTGGCAGCAATTTCATTTCGAGAACCTTCTGCAAGCGATGAGATTGCAGGATGATCATTCCACAAGTTTAAACTTACAATCTTGTCCATCACATTTACGTCAACCATCGTATCGCCCAGCGTATTCATCGACAAATTAAAGAGCAATCTGCAATTGGAAGCGTCAAGCTCTCCTTTTCGTCCTCTTCTTGTTTGAATATGAACCGAAGCGGTTTGTTTGCCGTCTGCGTTATTGATTGGAATAAACATCGTCACATGCGTGAGAACCGAGCTATTCCGCTCAGGAGTAAGCAAAAGCTGCTGGCCTGTTATTTGCTGTACAAGCTGCTGCGCTGTCTCCTTGAGCGCAGGAGGTGTATGATCCGATGAAACAAGAGCTAGCAATGCGCTTTTCAACGATTCCTGCTGAGCAGGCGGAGCAGAATCCGTCATTGGAATGCTATCTGCAACGGTCGAAAGAACGGCTAATGCTGCTCGTTCGACAATATGCTTTTGATCCGGCAGCCTTGCTTGCTGAGAATCCGCGGTTTCAAACTCTGCTGGTTTTGACAACATAACGGTTGGAGCAGCTTCTTTGCTGTTAGCCTCGACGATAGGAGTCTGCAGCGATGGTGCTGAAGCAGACGTTACAGTCGCCGGCTTCGCAGCAGTTTCCGTTGTTGCTGGCTGAGAAGCAGGCGCTTGCTGGCTCAATTGAGTATCCGCTGTAAAAACTTTGGCAAGCTGAAGCTCATGATCGACGCCCATCCATTTCATCATCTGTCCCAGCCAGTTGGGCTGACTTGACTGACTGGCTAATGCTCTAGCCGCTTGAGGATTAGCTTGTTGATCCGGAGCTTCGTCCTCAGACATAGCGACAGGTGCTGCAGTTGCCTGCGGCAAGTCCGTTTTGACGATTTGCGCGCTTAGTTGCTTTGCATTGGATATGTCCTTTGTAACGGCCTCTCCTGATCTTGGTGCACCAGACTCAGCCGTCACTCCACGAAGCAGCTCGAGCCCTTCCGTCAGAAGCGCTTGCACACGTGCAGCTGCTTGAGTTGCGGCTTTTGTTTCAACTGTCCCTTCATCCGAAACGCTCGTGAATGAAGTAATTTGCTGCTGCAACGTCTCAAGCAGCTCATGCGTGCTGCGCCCGAACATAACCTGCTGCATCGCACCTACAGTAGCGCCAGTCATAGGCAGCCCTCTTTTAAAGGTTGCGGCAGCGGACTGCATCCATTGCTCTGCATCTCCACCAGCCGGCATCGCGGATGCAGCTTGTTGAAAGGCTTGCGCAACGTCGCGGTTCAGAATAACGCCTTCCTTCCGCAAATCCTTTACGATCTGTGCAGCCCATTTCTGCTCTGGCAATGCCAGCTGTTTAGCCCATTCCTTGAACGTATCATCAGGCAATCCCACTTGACCAGGTTCAACCTGTTTAAGCATTACAAGCGCTCCGCTTGATTGAGGCTGCACTTGAAGCATTGCTGATTGTCCCACTTGAAGCGGCAGCTCTAGCTTTGCACGCACTTGTACACCGTTAATTTGTACGAGCGCTTCGTTATTTTCCATCACCTGCAAGATGACGCCTCTTACCACTTGTCCAACTTTAAGCTCCACAGCTCGTGTATCCGCACTAGAAGCCTCTCCTAAGAAGCTTCGCATCATTTGACTTATATTCATTTGTTCATTCGCCTCCGTTGCTCCAGCGCCATTCTATGCGTTTGCTCTTTGCACTTAAGCGAGCTCTTTACATAAGCATGTACGACTTCATTAAACCTATAAGCCTTATATCGGTCAAAATGAGCAAAGCTTGTAGCCGTTCACCCCAAAAAACAGCACAAAAACAAAATAACGCCCGATAATTACACTAGGCATCTTTTGCCTCGCACAATCAATCGAGCGTCATATAATATGTGCTGCGAGATGCAGCTAGAAGAGAAGCAGCTGCTCCTCTGTAAATAAGTTGCCGAGAAACGATCTGCGATGCAGAGGACTTGGTCCATTAGCTAGCAATCGCTCCCGATGAAGCTTCGTTGCATATCCCTTGTGTATGGCAATGCCATAAGCTGGATATTCCTGCTCCCATTCGGTCACACAAAGCCTATCGCGCGTAACCTTGGCAACGATTGAGGCTGCAGCGATCGATTGGCTTGTAGCATCCCCTTTAATGATCGAGAGCTGCGGCAAACTAACATCGACCTTCTCCGCATCAACAAGCAAATAGTCAGAAGGAACCTGTAACGATTCCACTGCAATTTTCATTGCAAGCCTAGCTGCCTGCTTAATATTGATTCGATCAACCGTTTCAGCATCAACACGAGCAGCCGACCACGCAACACATTCCTGCAAAATGATATCATACAGCTGGTCACGCTTTTTCTCGGAAAGCTTCTTGGAGTCGTTAACCCCTTCAATCACTAGCCCTGGCGGTAAAATAACGGCAGCTGCCACGACGTCTCCGAACAAGCAGCCTCGGCCAACCTCATCTACACCAGCAATCGCTTTAAATCCTTCTTCCCATAACGACTGTTCATATTGCAGCACGTTACGTTCCCCCGTTTCACATCAATAAGGTGGCGCTTCGAGCGTAATTCTTCCTAGCTTGCCTGAGCGCAAATCACGCAAAATGATTCCGGATGTTTTCTCCAAATCGACGTGTCCACCGCTAACAAGGCAGCCTCTCCGACGTCCGATATCTTCCATCACGCGCACGATTTCATCTGAATCCGTAGCGTCCTTTGGTGGCGTTTCAAGCTCATACCGCTCTTTCATGTTAGGCCAGTAACGATCTACCAGCTCACGCATCGCAAAAAACGCGATATCGTCAACATTCAAAATTTGTTCTCTAATGGCACCTGTCATAGCAAGCCTGTATCCGACGAGCTCGTCTTCAAACTTTGGCCACAATATGCCCGGTGTATCGAGCAGTTCCATTTCAGTTCCAATCTTAATCCATTGTTGTCCCTTCGTAACGCCAGGACGGTCGCCGGTTAAAGCAATAGCGCGTCCAGCGAGCTTGTTGATCAACGTGGATTTCCCGACATTCGGTATACCTACAATAAGTCCGCGAATTGCACGCGGATTTATGCCTTTTGCAATTTGACGTGCAATTTTCTCATGCAAAATTTGCTTTGCCTTGAGCGGAACCTCATTTACCTTCGTGCCTGTTGAGGAATCAATTGCGATCGATTCATGGCCTTCATTACGGAAATAAGCCATCCATTGCTCTGTCGTTTTTGGATCAGCCAAGTCGGATTTGTTTAATACGATCAATCTTGGCTTGCCGTTCAAAATTTCCTCAATCATCGGATTACGGCTAGATAGCGGAACCCGTGCATCCAATAGTTCGATGGCAAGATCGATTAGTTTGAGCTTGTCTTGTATTTGCCGTTTCGCCCGCGTCATATGACCCGGAAACCATTGAATGGTCATTTACTCACCTCATTTAGTCCAGTGCTTTATAAACTCTAGTTTGTTCAGCGGCCAAAAAATAATATCGGCACGTCCAACAACCTCTTTATCCGATACAAATCCGATAACCCTGCTATCTGTACTATCGCTGCGATTGTCGCCAAGTGCAAAAATCGTGTCCTCAGGAACAGTGATTTCAGATACATCGGAATTTATTCCTTTTTCGTTGTATAGCTTGCCTTCGGCATGTGCTGCCGCTACAGCTTCTTTTAAATAAGGCTCGTCTATTTTTTTATCATTAATATAAAGGTCATCGCCTTCGAGTCGAATTTTATCACCCGGTACGCCAATCACTCGTTTTATAAATTTTCGGCCTTGCTCTGGAACATCAAACACTACGACCTCACCAAATTTCGGCTCGCGTATCGTATACAAAATTTTATTTACTATTAACCGTTCGCCGGTCTCGAAATTAGGCTTCATGGAAGGTCCGTCGACGATGAATGGTGAAAACAAAAATTGACGAATGAGAAATACGAGAACGACCGCAATGACTAAAGCCTTGATCCATTCTACGACTTCTTTATAAGCTCCGCCCTGTTTTCCTGAGCCGGATGCATGGGCTGCTGCACGGTTTGGTAAATTCTGCTCAATGTCCGCATGTTCCTGCGTATTTTTCATTTCATGATCATTGCCATTGTCCAGCCCGTCATTTCGCTGCTGTGAGTCCATTCAGTCCGCCTTCTTCCCATATGCTGTAATATGTAAATGACCTTTGAGAAAAAACGAAAAGGAGCTTGTTTGCGCAAGCCCCTCTTGTCGTTTGTTCTTAACGAATTTCTTTAATACGAGCAGCTTTTCCGCGAAGACTACGTAGGTAGTACAATTTCGCGCGACGTACTTTACCACGGCGAGCCACTTCGATTTTTTCGATTTTAGGCGAGTTAAGCGGGAAAGTTCTTTCCACACCAACACCGTAGGAAATTTTACGCACTGTAAAAGTTTCGCTGATTCCACCGCCGCGACGTTTGATTACAACGCCTTCGAACAATTGGATACGCTCACGAGTTCCCTCGATAACTTTTACATGAACTTTTAGCGTGTCACCTGGACGAAAGTTCGGTAGACCTTGGCGCAGATTTTCTTGCGCGATTGTTTGCAAAAGATTCATTTGATTCACTCCTTCCACCATAGACGTTCTTATAAGCTCACCGGATTCCTCTGAATCGGTTCATCGCTGATAGCGGACCGTCCGACTTTACGAACAACATTAGAAATTTTACCATAGCTAGCCCAATAATACAACACGATTTTTTTATTCATAAATCATGTATACTAAATGATGACAAACACCGACATGAAGAGGTGACAAAATTGCACCATATTAAACAATCTTTTTTTAACAAAACAAAAGGGGGAATCGCATCTGTACTATTAATATTAACCATTTCTGCACCATTGCAAACCTCTGCTGAATCCTTGGCTTTTAAAGATACGAATGGACACTGGGCTGGCTCCTATATCTCTTGGGCTGTTGATCAGAAATTAGCTCAAGGTTATGGTGATAATTCCTTCAAGCCAAACAAGGTTGTTAATGAAGCTGAGTTTCTTGCTATGCTATTGAGAGCCTATGGATTAGTCACAACATCTTCTTCCAGCGCCAGCAATTGGACCAAGCCTTATTACGATTATGCGAATAATTTGGGCTGGCCTATCAATAACGCTTCGCAAAATGTCGAATTCCGACGTGGACAAGCTGCGTTGCTTCTGGCTTCCGCGGCAAATGGAAAAGAATTTACAGAGCAAAGCGCAATTCAGTGGCTGCTTGATGAGAAAATATCGAATGGACGCACCTCTGCCACCGTTAGCGGCTTCATACCAGATGGAAAGCTTACACGCGCTGAGGCGCTTACCTTCTTCTATAACCTCAAACTTCACTCAAAAGCGTTGTCCGATGCTAAAATTATTAACACAGGTGATCGCCTTCATGAAATAACGATAAACGATTCGCTGCAAAAGCTTCAACAAACGCTCGGAAAACCGTCTAGGATTGATCCAAGCGAATATGGTTTCTCCTGGTACGTTTATAATAGCAGCTATACCAACTACATGATGTTCGGCATCCAAAATGACCGGGTAATCGCTCTTTTCTCCAATGGCAAAGATAGCTGGGCGATGAAGTCGGGCATCCAGATCGGTCAAACGATTGGTAATGCCAAAAAGCTGGTTGGCGAAGCAACCAATGTCGAGACAAATAACGATTATTATGCTTACACTACAAAAAAAGTACATACCGTTCTCTTCATTGACCGACGTGATGGAAACAAAATAGCTGGTGTCATGCAAATGGATCAAGCCGTTTCCAAATCCACAGCGTTAAAATCAGCCAATACATCCAAGCTGGCAGACGCATATGAACAACAGCTCTTTGATCTTACTAACGCTGAACGCGCTGTTCGCAAAATACCTCTGCTGCAATGGGACAAGCTCGCTGCTGCCTCTGCGCATGGTCACAGCAACGATATGAGTACACGTAAATTTTTTGACCATACGAATCCAGACGGCTCGTCTCCCTTTGACCGAATGAAAGCAAATGGCGTTAAGTATCACTCAGCTGCTGAAAACATAGCTGCCGGATACAAAAATAGCATTTTTGCTCACTATGGCTGGGTCAATTCTACAGAAGGCCATCGTGAAGCACTATTAAATAGCAAGCTTGAGCGACTAGGTACAGGTGTTGCATTAGGCGGAACCTATAACGTCTACTATACCCAAAATTTTTACACGCCATAATCATCGAATACTTCTAATTAAACAAAGCCGCAACGAAATTCGTTGCGGCTTTGTTTACTAGCTAGGGTCGTACTATTTGCCTGTCTTATTAGGCTCCTGCTTTAACTGTGAAGCCACCCATTTGCGTTCCTTGTCCGTAAGCGGGGCGCTCTTTAGAAGGTCAGGACGGCGCTGCAGCGTCCGCAGCAGCGACTGCTCACGACGCCACACCTCAATATTCGCATGATGACCAGATATCAGTACATCCGGGACATCCCAGCCGCGGAACGACGCAGGCCGAGTATAATGGGGATGCTCAAGCAAACCTGTGCTATATGAATCTGTAACGGCAGAAGTTTCATTGCCAAGCACTCCTGGTAGTAATCTAACAACGCTATCGATGAGCACCATCGCAGGTATTTCTCCACCCGTAAGCACGTAATCACCAATCGACAGCTCGTCTGTTACAAGATGGTCGCGTATACGCTCATCATAACCTTCATAGTGACCGCAAATAAGAACCAAATGCTGTTCCTTTGCAAGCTCTTCAGCCTTCTTCTGCGTAAACTGTGCTCCTTGCGGGCATAGAAGAATAACACGCGGCTTTATATTGTCATCCAGCTTTAGATCCTCTACCGCAGCAAAGACCGGATCTGGCTTCAAGACCATGCCGCCACCGCCGCCGTATGGATAATCATCAACCGTGTTATGCTTATTGCCTGAATAAGCACGGAAGTTGATTGCTTGAGGGGATACGATCCCCTTTTCTTTCGCTTTTCCTAAAATGCTCGAATTGAACACGCCGTCGAACATTTCGGGAAACAGCGTCAGCACATCTATTTTCATCGGTTAAATCAATCCTTCCATCAAATGGACCGTTACGATTTTCTCTTTTGTGTCGACATTGACTAAGACATCATCGATAACAGGCAAAAGCAATTGCTTCCCCGAGCCCTTCGGACGATCCACTACCCACACATCATTTGCGCCTGGGCTTAAAATTTCCGAAATCGTGCCCAGCTCCTCGCCTTCCTCAGTAACGACGCGGCAGCCTATAATTTCGTGATAATAATATTCTCCTTCTTCAAGCTCAAGCTGCTGGTCGGCTGAAATTTTCAATACCCAGCCTTTATATTTCTCAACCGCATTAATATCAGTGAAGCCTTCCAGCTTCAATATGTATACGTTTTTGTTCGCGCGTGAGCTGATTACTTTAACTTCCAGCGAAGCTCCGCTTTCCTCGTTCACCATAAGCAGCTTGTTTCCAGAAGCAAATCTATCCTCTGCAAAATCCGTTTGCGAAAGAATTTTCAGCTCTCCGCGGATACCGTGCGTATTAACGACTTTCCCGACTGTAAACCATTTTTCGTTCATTAGAACCAGCCCTTCATATGTGTATAGCCTTATTATACATGCAAAAACGGCTTCGTTCCATGTTGAAGAACGAAGCCGTAATGATTAGCGACATCCATGGACAAGTGTACATATTGAAAAGAAGGTTAGGACATTCATCCCAACCTTCTCTTCATACGTACATCATGACATAATGTCGACGATGACACGCTTTTGCGATTTCACGGAAGCAGAAGTCACAACCGTGCGAATCGCTTTCGCTATGCGTCCCTGTTTACCGATGATTTTACCGATATCCTCGGGGTGAACCGAAAGCTCGTATATCGTGCCACGGTCATCATCCTTCACATTGATTTGCACCTGTTCAGGATGATCAACCAATGCCTTCGCTATGACAAGAATCAATTCTTTCATCTCAAGGCCCTCCGCTATTCAACAGTTATTTCTGTTGCTTAAGCTCATGGAACTTTTTAAGAACACCAGCTTTGGAAAGCAAGTCACGAACGGTATCAGAAGCTTGCGCTCCAGTTTGCAACCATTTTAGCGCTTTCTCTTCATCAATCTTAACTTGAGCCGGTTGTGCAACCGGGTTATAAGTACCGATTTCTTCGATAAAACGACCATCACGCGGCGAACGGGAATCCGAAACTACTACGCGGTAGAAAGGAGCTTTGTGAGCACCAATTCTTTTCAAACGAATACGTACTGCCATTAAAAATTCACCTCCTTCAAAGAGTAAACAACCATTAAAACGGGAACTTCATATTTTTGCCGAGCATACCTTTTAGGCCCTTCTTGCCGCCCTTAGGTCCTTTCGGTCCCATCATCGATGAGAATTGCTTCATCATTTTTTTCATATCGTCAAACTGCTTAATGAGGCGGTTAACCTCAACGATCGTTGTTCCGCTGCCTGCAGCAACACGCTTGCGGCGACTGTGATTAAGCAGCTCTGGCTTTTGCTTCTCCTCTTTCGTCATGGAGCGGACAATAGCCTCGACGCGGCCGATTTGTTTCTCATCGACCTTCATATCCTTCATGCCCTTCATCTTGTTCATGCCGGGCAGCATATCCATAATTTGATCAAGCGGCCCCAAATTGCGAACCTGCTCCATCTGCTCAAGGAAATCGTCAAACGTAAACTCTGCTGTACGCATTTTACGTTCCATTTCCTTCGCTTTATCTGCATCAATATTCGACTGCGCCTTCTCAATAAGCGATAGCATATCGCCCATGCCGAGAATACGTGAAGCCATACGCTCTGGATGGAACGGCTCCAAGGAGTCGATCTTCTCACCCATTGCTGCGAATTTAATCGGACAGCCTGTAACTGCTTTTACCGACAGCGCCGCGCCACCGCGAGTATCGCCATCGAGCTTCGTTAGTACAACGCCTGTTAAAGCGAGCTGTTCATGAAAGCTCTGTGCAACGTTTACAGCATCTTGTCCTGTCATTGCATCAACAACGAGGAGAACCTCATCCGGCTTTGTAACCTGATGAATTTGCTTAAGCTCTTCCATCAGCTCTTCGTCGATATGTAAACGACCGGCGGTATCAATGATGACATAATCATTGCCGTTCTCTTTGGCATGCTGTAGTCCAGCGCGCGCAATCTCTACAGGTGATGTCTGATCACCCAAGGAGAAGACCGGCGCATTGATTTGTTCACCAAGCACTTGAAGCTGCTTAATGGCAGCAGGACGATAAATATCACAAGCGATAAGAAGCGGCTTATTGTTGCTCTTCTGAAGCAATTTTGCCAGCTTGCCTGAGGTTGTTGTCTTACCCGCACCTTGCAAACCCGCCATCATAATGACTGTCGGAGGCTTATTAGCCTTTACCAGCTTGCTCTGCGTGCCGCCCATCAGCTCGGTCAGCTCTTTATTTACGATATCGATGACGACCATGCCGGGCGTGAAGCTCTTGGATACATCAAGGCCAATAGCCCGTTCCTTCACCTTCGCAATAAAGTCCTTCACGACTTTAAAGTTAACGTCTGCCTCTAGAAGCGCCAAACGTACTTCACGCATTGCTTCGCTAACATCATCCTCGGAAACCTTGCCCTTGCCCCTCAGCTTGCTGAACACATTTTGAAGCCGACTCGATAAGCTCTCAAATGCTGCCATGTACCGTCACCTCCATTCTTCATGTTTTATTCGGCTAATTTAAATTGTGCAATGACACTCATAAGCGCCTGCTTATCCTGCTCTGCAATGGAAAGCTCGTTAACGCTGTTTACAAGCTGCACAGTTAATTGTTGAAAGGATTCATGCCTTACAAGCAAGCCTAGCTTGCCTTCATAACTTTCTAGCACTTGTTCTGCACGTTTGATGTGCTCATATACTGCTTGTCTGCTAATTCCAAACTCGCCAGCAATTTCCCCAAGCGTGAAGTCGTCGTGAAAATAATATTTGAGAAACGTCCGCTGCTTCTCTGTCAAGAGCGGCTCGTAAAAGTCGAACAACAAGTTTATTCGGGTTGTCTTGGACAAGGCATCTGGTTCATTTGCTTTCATCCCCTCAGCCCCTCCTGTTATTTGCTTGTTCTGCCGACAAGGTAAATACCTTTACACCAGCAACGTCTTTTATAATACATGACACTATAGGCTGCTGTCAAGTATTTTCCCTTGTCACCTTTACGAGCTGTTTTAACTGCTCCAAACCATCGTTAATCGCCGCTTACTCCGCCGTTTTTCCAGCTTCAGACTCATCTTCACGCTGGATTAATCCAGCAAACAAAGCATGAATAAATTGCTCTGAATCGAATTGCTGCAAATCACCCATTTTTTCTCCAAGACCTACAAGCTTAACCGGGAGGCTTAGCTCATTACGAATAGCAATTACGATTCCGCCCTTAGCTGTGCCATCAAGCTTTGTCAGCACGAGACCAGTTACGCCGCTTTTCTCGCCAAACAATTTTGCTTGGCTAAGTGCGTTTTGGCCAGTCGTTGCATCAAGCACAAGAAGAACCTCATGAGGAGCGTCAGGAAGCTCGCGCTGAATCACGCGGAAAATCTTGTTCAGCTCTTCCATCAGATTGGTTTTGTTTTGCAGCCTGCCAGCCGTATCGCATAACAGAACGTCTACGCCGCGCTGCTTTGCAGCTTGCACCGCATCGAACATCACTGCTGCAGGGTCAGCTCCTGATTGCTGCTTAATCACATCGACACCAACACGCTGTCCCCATACTTCCAGCTGCTCAATAGCTCCTGCGCGGAACGTATCGCCGGCTGCCATAAGCACACTCTTGCCTTCGCTCTTAAATTTATGAGCAAGCTTGCCAATCGTCGTCGTCTTGCCGACGCCATTTACGCCAACGAACAAAATAACAGTGATTCCGCTTGGAGCCATCCGCAAGCCGGAATGATCGTCACCCTTCATGAGCTGAATCAGCTTCTCAGATAGGATCGGCTGCAAATCCGAAGCATCCTCGATCTTCCGTTTTTTCACTTCGGCCCGCAGATCGTCAATAAGCTGCATAACGGTATTCACACCAACGTCGGCGCCAATTAATATTTCCTCTAGTTCTTCATAAAACTGCTCATCGATTTTTTTGCGGCGTGTGATTAGCTCTTCTACCTTTTCCACAAAAGCTGTACGCGTCTTCGATAAGCCTTCTTTGAAAATATTTGTCACCGCTTCTGTCTTTGTAGCGATGCTTTCCTTCAGCTTCTTAAAAAAACTCATCGTTCCAACTCCCCATCCTCACGTTGCCGTTTTTTCTATAAGTTATGCGGATACCGGCTCTTCATCCTCTAAGCGCACAGAAACGAGCTTCGATACGCCGCCTTCCTCCATCGTAACACCATATAGCACATCCGCTTCCTCCATCGTGCCTTTACGATGAGTAACGACGATAAACTGCGTAAGCTCTGAAAACTCACGCAAATATTGAGCAAAGCGTGATACGTTTGCCTCATCAAGCGCAGCTTCAACCTCATCAAGCACGCAGAACGGAACGGGTTTCACCTGTAAAATCGCAAATAACAAAGCGATTGCGGTCAAAGCTCTTTCTCCACCAGAGAGCAGCTGTAGATTTTGCAGTTTTTTGCCTGGCGGCTGAGCGACGATGTCGATTCCTGTATCAAGAACACGATCTGGCTCAACAAGCACAAGATCTGCCCGGCCACCACCGAACAGCTTCGCGAATACGATAACAAAATGACTGCGAATCGCTTCAAACGTCGCTTTGAACCGTTTGGACATCTCATCGTCCATCTCGCGAATGACCTGGTACAACGTCGTTTTTGCGTCGATCAAATCATCCTTCTGCTCTGACAAAAACTCAAAACGTTCGCTGACTCGCTCATACTCCTCGATTGCACCTAAGTTCACTTCGCCAAGAGCGGTTATCTGACGTTTAACGTCTCTAACCTCATTTTGAGTACCGAGAACATCCTCAGGTATAGGGTACTGCTCCTTAGCGAGCTCATAGCTAAGCTCATATTCCTCACTGAGCTTCCGAAGCAAATTATCCAGCTCCACGTCTAGACGGTTAGCCGCAATTTCGGTCTGCCTCATCTGCTCTTCAACCGTCCGAAGCTGTCCGCGCTGCTCCTTCGTTTCACTTTCGCCCAAATCGAGCTCGGCAATACGCTTAGCGCGTGCTGAACGTTTGAAATCCGTTTGCTCTGCACATTCCTGCTTCTTCAAACGCAGGTGATTGAGCTGTTCAATCTGCTGTACCGTTTCATCGGCATGCCTTGCGATTTCTTCCTCTTGCTGAACGGACAAGGAACGCAAGCTTCCAAGCTCTTGCTTCGCTCGACCAATTTCCGCACGCACTCTCGCTGATTGATCTTCAAACGATAATTTCTCTTGATCAGTTTTCGCTGCAGCGATCTTAATATCGGTAAGCTGGCCTTGCAGCTCTTCCTTCGCATATTCGCTTGCTTTACGCCGCTCTTCTGCCATACGAATCGCTTCCTGCAGCCGCGCTTCATCTACAACCAGCTGCTCTAACCGGAGCTCCGCAGCTTTGGCTGCTGCCTGAACATCTTTCTGCTCGGACAAATGAGTGTTACGATCCGCTGAATACAGCTGCCGCTGCTCGTCGAGATGTTTCGCCTCATTGTGAAGCTGCTGAAGCTCAGCTCTAATTTGCTGCTCTTCAATACGGCTTTTCTCGCCTTCTGCACGCAGCTCCTCAATATTGTGGGTGCGAATAGAATGTTCTTTGCGCAAATCGCTTAGCTTATTACGAAGCTGCTCTACCATCTTGCGAGCATCTGCAATCTCTTGATCAAGCGCGTCGATTTGACGTTGACGACCAAGCAGGCTAGCGCCTTTCTTCTGCAAGCTGCCCCCCGTCATTGAACCGCCAGCATTGACTATATCACCTTCAAGCGTGACGACGCGGTATCGATATTGACATTTCGATGCAATCCGGTTGGCTTGCTCCAGCGTTTCAGCTAGCAATACATTACCAAGCAAACTGTTCACAATCGCTGAATAGCGGTCATCCGAGCTTACCAAATCAGCAGCAACGCCTACGAAGCCCTCAATGGATTCGGCGATACGCTTGTCATGCTCAGGAACTTGTCTGCCACGTATGACATCGAGCGGCAGGAAGGTAGCTCGTCCTAGCTGACGCTGCTTCAAGAATGCGATAGCTGCGCGAGCCGTTTTCTCATCTTCCATGACCACATGCTGCAAGGCCCCGCCCAGTGCAGTCTCAACGGCAGTCTCAATGCGTTCAGGAACACGAACAAGCTCTGCAACCGCGCCATGAACACCGCTGATTCCGCTATTACCGCGTCTGGAAGCTTTGAGAACTTCCTTTACGCCCTGCATAAAGCCATCCAGCGCATCCTGCATTTCTTTCATGGTATCGCGCCTAGAAACATGGCTGTCTAGCTTCTGCTCCCACTTTCGCATGGCTAAAGTGACCTCTTCCAAACTTTGAGAAATTTTTCTCGTTTGTTCAGATTCCGAAAGTGTTTTGTTTCTTGCCTGCTCTAGTCGCGCCAGCGTAGATTCAAGCGAAGCCGCAAGTGCAGAGCGTCTCTCGTCCAATTTTTCCTGCTGCTCCAGCCATTTGGTCTCATCCTCGCTAATTCGCTCCATCCGCCGCTGCAATGCTTCTTGCTGCTGCGAAGCATAACGAATTTCGTTGCGGTGCTGCGCCATCGAGCTTAGCACTTCCAATAGCTCGCTTTTGAGTGTTTCTTCCGCATCAACGACTGCTCCGCCTGCAACGCCTACGAGACGCGCTTCTTCATCGGCTATTTTCGATCGCAGATCTGCTAGCTGCAGCTGCAACGCAGCTGCACGGCTGCGAAATTCCGCTTCTTCCTGCGTCATGGTGACAATGCGAGCGTCCTGTGCAGCGATTGATTCTTCAAGCTGACGTTTATTTTGCTCCAAGTTGCGCTTGCGTTCCTTCAGTACCTCGCCGTATCCTTCACATTTCTCGAAATCCTCACTAATTTGCAGCATCGCTTCATGAAGCTGATCAAGCTCGAGCTCAAGCTCCCGCAGCTGCTGACGATCCTTCTCCAAATGTGCATCATGTTTGCTGACAACCGTAGATAGCTGAAGCTGCTCCTGCTGCAAACGCTCAAGCTTGCCGTTTGCCTCCGTCCATGAACCATGAATCTGTTCGATGTTATGTACGTACATAGAGATTTCCTTCGTTTTCAGCTGTTCCTTGAGCGCTTTGAAGTGAATGGCTTTCTCCGATTGCTTGCGAAGCGGGCCCACCTGATCTTCAAGCTCTGTCACCAGATCATGAATGCGAAGCAGATTCTGCTCGGTTTCATCAAGCTTCCTCTGCGCTTCGCGCTTACGCGACTTGTATTTGACGATGCCGGAGGCTTCTTCAAATATTCCGCGACGATCCTCCGAGCGCGTGCTCAAAATTTCTTCAATTCGGCCTTGTCCAATGATGGAATAAGCTTCTTTACCGATACCGGTATCCATGAATAGCTCGGTAATATCTTTTAGCCTGCACGGCTGCTTGTTTATTAAATATTCGCTATCTCCGCTGCGATGTACACGCCGTGTCACTGTTACCTCGTTATACTCGAGCGGCAATGCCCCATCCGAGTTGTCAAGAGTAAGGGATACTTCGCTGTAATTGACAGCTTTCCTAGCATCGCTTCCGGCAAAAATAATATCTTCCATCTTGCCGCCGCGGAGGCTCTTTGCGCTTTGCTCGCCGAGCACCCAGCGTATGCCGTCCGAGATGTTGCTTTTTCCGCTGCCGTTCGGCCCTACAACCGCAGTAATACCGGTTACAAACTCCATTTCGGTCCGATCAGCGAAAGACTTAAAGCCTGATAATTCAATCCGTTTCAGAAACATGTCTTGGTTTTCACCTCACCCCTCATTGTACCACATCTTATGGGCCTTGATAACCATTTAAGCTACTAAAAGCAACCAAATGCTGCGTTTATCACCTTATTTCAGCTAGTTAATCCGCTCTTCCTTTTTATCAGGGCCACATAATAAACGTTCATAAAAAAAGAGAGCGCCCGGCAGGTCAGAAGACCTTCCGGAAACTCTCTATGCTGATTAGCCTTGTTCCTGCGATAGCGTGCGCCATGCTTCAGCTGCAGCACGCTGCTCCGCTTCCTTCTTCGTCCTCCCGCTGCCGACGCCAAAACGCTCTTCACCGAGATATACTTCAACGACAAATTCACGGTCATGCGCAGGTCCACGTTCTTCAATGATTCGGTATTCCACCGCACCAAGCCCATGATGCTGCGATCGTTCCTGCAGCTTCGACTTGGAGTCTTTAACAAGAAGACCATAGTCGTTTGACTCAACAAAAGGAAACATATGCTCATTAAGAAAAGCTCTCGTTTCCTCAATTCCTGCGTCAAGGAAAATGGCACCGACAAACGACTCGAACAAATCAGCTAGCAATGCTTGCCTTTGCCGACCGCCTAGCTGCTCTTCACCGCGTCCGAGAAGCACATGCGAACCGAGCTCCAAGCGTTCAGCAAATTGGGCTAAAGATGGCTCGCAGACGATTGATGCACGCATTCTCGTGAGCTCGCCCTCAGGCCGCTGCGGATACGTTGCGAACAAGTACTCCGAAACGAGTAATTGAAGCACCGCATCTCCCAAAAATTCCAAACGCTCATTATCTTGAGCTGACCCGCGCTTGTGTTCATTTACATAAGAAGTATGAGTGAAAGCTTGCCTCAGCAGCTTTGTCCGCTTAAAACTGAGCTGCAGCCGCTGCTGCAGCTCATAGAAGGAATCACGCTTCATAAACTTTCATCACGATCGATGCATTGTGACCGCCGAATCCGAATGAGTTGGACAATGCTATCCTTACATTCGCTTCACGCGGTTTATTAGGTACATAATCAAGATCGCACTCCGGATCTTGATTGTCTAAATTAATAGTCGGAGCGATGATTCCGCTTTTGATAGTCAAGCCGAGAATTACGGCTTCTACGCCGCCAGCAGCACCTAGCAAATGACCTGTCATCGATTTCGTTGAACTGACCGCTACTTTATAAGCATGGTCGCCGAGCGCTTTTTTGATCGCTTTTGTCTCTGAGCGATCACCGACAGGTGTCGAAGTGCCGTGCGCATTGATGTAGTCGATCTCAGAAGGATCAATTCCAGCATCCTTGAATGCTTTCACCATGCAGCGAGCTGCACCATCTGGATCTGGCTCAGTCATGTGATGAGCGTCACCGCTCATACCATAACCAATAACTTCAGCATAAATTTTTGCACCGCGTGCCTGCGCATGCTCAAGTGATTCAAGTACGAGTACACCAGCGCCTTCGCCCATTACGAAACCATCACGGTCAACGTCGAACGGACGACTTGCTTTTTCAGGCTCTTCATTGCGAACGGACATCGCACGCATTGAGCAGAAGCCTGCCATGCCAGTCGGTCTGATCGTCGCTTCTGCTCCGCCAGCAATCATCACGTCAGCGTCGCCGCGTTGAATCAATTTGAAAGAATCGCCGATGGAATGAGTGCCCGTAGCACAAGCGGTTACCGCAGTGCTATTTGGACCTTTCGCACCAGTAAGCATGGATACTTGTCCAGAAGCCATGTTCGCGATCATCATCGGAATAAAGAAAGGGCTGACACGCTTAGGACCTTTCTCCAGCAAAATATTGTGCTGGTCTTCCCAAGTGCCAAGTCCGCCGATACCGGAACCGACCATAACGCCAACACGCTCAGGGTCAGCATTTGTACCAATTTGCAAATCAGCATCTTTAACTGCCAATTGACTAGCTACAGCAGCGAATTGTACGAAACGATCCATTCTGCGTGCTTCTTTTTTATCTAAACCGTAATCTTCGGGATTGAAATTTTTAACTTCTGCGGCAATGCGCGTAGGATACTCAGAGAAATCGAAAGCTTCAACAACCGATACACCTGATTTTCCGTCCAGCAAGTTACCCCAGAACTCTTCCAAATCGGAACCGAGTGAGGTAATAACCCCCATACCCGTAACAACAACTCTTTGTTTCATTCGATTCACCTCTATGTCCAGCAAATTTGGTGCGCAAGCTGCGTCACCTTTGTTAATCGGTCAATGTTGCTATATTGCGTATACCCTGCTTATATTTCTCCGTAAATACAAGCCTAGCCGTACCAAACGGCGAAACCTTTACGCTTGAAATATAAGGAGGTATAAATGAGATGCACATAAAGCCATTCACGCTTGTTTATATAAAAGCTGCCTTGCTTGCTTAAGTGTAATTCAGAAAACTGCCTAGATGGAGAGAAGTCCCGTTTATTAAAAACGGGACTTGTCCTTCTTACGTATGAGATTGTATGTATTTAACTACTTCTCCCACAGTGGTGATTGTCTCAGCATCTTCATCAGAAATTTCCATATCAAACTCGTCTTCTAGCTCCATGACCAATTCAACGACATCAAGAGAGTCAGCGCCGAGGTCATCTTTAAATGAAGCTTCAAGTGTAACTTCCGCTTCGTCTACGCCTAGTCGGTCGATGACGATACGTTTTACGCGATCTACTACTTCGGACATCCGGTTCACCTCCTCCATGGTATTATACGAGAATTAAAGATAAAATGCCATACGTAACCGTTTTAATTCATTATTGCTGAATTATCTTGTGTTACATATACATGCCGCCGTCCACATGAATCGTCTGTCCAGTCATATAGGCTGAAGCATCCGAAGCAAGAAAACGGACTGCGTTTGCGATGTCGCTCGGATCACCGAGACGGGCAAGCGGAATTTGGCCAGATAAAGATTGGCGCATTTCTTCCGGCAGCTTGTCCGTCATTTCGGTTTGAATAAATCCTGGGGCTACACAGTTAACTGTAATGCCGCGTGACGCAAGCTCGCGGGCACTAGCCTTAGTAAGACCAATGACACCAGCTTTGGCTGCAACATAGTTAGCCTGCCCAGGGTTTCCGAGCACACCAACAACAGAAGAAATGTTGATGATTCGGCCGGAGCGTTGTTTCATCATAGAGCGAGTGACCGCTTTAATGCCGTTGAAAACCCCTTTTAAGTTGGTTTCTATGACTTGGTCAAACTCGTCTTCCTTCATACGCATGATTAAATTATCTCTTGTAATGCCCGCATTATTCACTAATATGTCAACCGCTCCGAATTGCTCGATGACTTCCTTGACCATCGCTTCAAATTCATCTACTTTGCCAACATTAGCTTTTATTACAATAGCGCGTCTACCGAGTGCTTCTACAGCTTGCGCCGTTTCAGCTGCTGCCGCTTCGCTGCCTGAGTAGTTAATGGCAACATCCGCGCCTGCCTCGGCGAGGGCAATAGCAATCGATCTGCCAATGCCCCGCGATGCGCCTGTTACGAGTGCTTTTTTTCCTTCCAAGCTAGCAAACATCGAATCCCCTCCATCCTATTGTTCATTCACCTGCAGCGCTTCAAGCGCACTGATGCTGTTAATCGAGATGACGCGTAGATTTTTGTCGACTTTTTTGATCAGGCCGGCAAGCACCGTTCCCGACCCGATTTCCACAAATGTATCAACGCCTTGCTCGACTAAATAACGTACGCTATCTTCCCAAAGGACAGGTGAATACACCTGCTCTACGAGCAGACCACGTATCTCATCCGCCGATGTTACCGCGTTGGCAGTGACATTCGCCACAACAGGAACATTAGCATCCTTCATCGCTATATCAGCTAATGTCGCTTGAAGATTTACAGCTGCAGGCTTCATTAGGGATGAATGGAATGGACCGCTTACTTCAAGAGGAATAACCCGCTTAGCTCCAGCCTCTTCTTTGCCGCGCTGGACAACAGCATCAACACCTGCTGCAGTACCTGACACCACAATTTGACCTGGACAATTCACATTTGCAAGTTCAACAGCCGAGCCTTCAGCTGTAATTGCCGCACAAAGCGCTGCGAGCGTATCGCGTTCAGCGCCGAGCACTGCTGCCATTGCGCCTTGGCCGCTAGGAACAGCTTGCTCCATAAATTGGCCGCGAGCACGGACAGTACGAACAGCATCTTCAAAGGATAGGACTCCAGCTGCGACAAGCGCGCTATACTCCCCAAGGCTGTGCCCAGCAACATAATCCGGCTTCAGCCCCCGGCCTTCCAACGCTTCCAATAGCGCAACGCTAACGGTAAGCAGTGCAGGTTGTGTATTCGCTGTTTGTTTAAGTATATCTTCTGGTCCCTCAAAAATAATCTGGCTTAATGAGAAGCCCAGTGCCTCATCCGCTTGTTCAAAAATCGCACGGGAACGATCAAACGCATCATAGGCGTCCTTGCCCATTCCGACAGCTTGTGCGCCTTGCCCCGGAAAAACAAATGCTATTTTACTCATAACGTTTCCCCCTTACACACGTATACGGCTCGAACTGCATCAGACAGTATGGCTCGTTTCGCGGTGATATGTAAGCTCGTCATAAGAGGAAAACTTATAACGTCTTATTTTTTCAAAAAGCTGCAACGCTCATACTACCATACCAGAACGGAAGCTCCCCATGTCAAGCCGCCGCCGAAACCTACAAGTACAAGGCGGTCTCCTTCACTCACACGACCCTGTTCAACGGCTTCAGCCAGTGCAACTGGAATGGATGCCGATGACATATTACCGTATTTGTCCAAATTGACCATCGCTTTATCTTCCGACAAGCTTAGTCTGTTTAAAGCGGACTGGATAATCCGTATATTCGCTTGATGAGGAATAAGAAGATCAATATCTTCTTTGTTTAGGCCAGCTTTCTGCAAAGCCTCTTCAGCCACGCTGCCCATAATTCTAACCGCAAACTTGAATACATCATTGCCAGCCATATGAATGAAATGCTGCTTCGACTGGATGCTTTCTTCCGATGCTGGAACGCGTGATCCGCCTCCATGAACCTTCAGCAGGTCTCCACCGCTTCCGTCTGCGCCAAGCACAAACGATTGGAAGCCGCGGCCTTCTTCAACCGGTCCAAGTACAACAGCACCTGCACCGTCACCGAACAAAATACATGTGTTGCGATCCGTGTAATCAGTAATTCGCGATAGCGTCTCAGCGCCTACAACAAGCACATGCTTGTACATGCCGCTGGCGATCATACTCGTTCCTGTCGCTAGTCCATATATAAATCCGGAGCAAGCAGCCGACAAGTCGAACGCAGCCGCTTGCTTTGCTCCCAGCTTATCTTGAAGCAAGCAGGCAGTCGAAGGGAAAAACATATCAGGCGTAATTGTAGCAACTATAATGAGATCGATATCTTCTGCCGTAAGTCCAGCCGCGGCAATCGCTTCACGCGATGCATGCAGGGCAAGATCGGATGTTGCTTCTTCTGCTGATGCTAGGCGGCGTTCTTTAATGCCTGTGCGAGTAACAATCCATTCATCATTTGTTTCAACCATTGCTTCTAGTTCTTTGTTCGATAAAATACGTTCTGGCACGTATTTACCAGTACCAATTATTCCGACAGGATGTAAACCCATTTCGCACACTCACTTCCCGTTGATTTCTGATGCGATTGTTTCAATCAATTGTCCTTGAATGGCGCTGCGAGCCTGTCTTACGGCATTTTTCACAGCGAGGGCATCCGAGGAGCCGTGGCATTTTACTACAAGGCCATTCAGTCCAAGCAAAGGTGCACCGCCATGCTCCTTATAGTCCATTCTCTTCTTAAGCATACGCAGCTTAGGAAGCATGATAGCCGCAGCAAGCTTGGTTAACAGCGTTTGACCGAAAGCGTCCTTAAGCGAATCAAAAATCGTACCCGCGGCGCCTTCCATGGCTTTGAGCATAATATTGCCGGCAAAACCGTCGCAAACAAGGACATCGCAATTTCGATTTAATACATCCCTTGCTTCAACGTTGCCGATAAAATTTACGGGAGCTTGCTCAAGCAAAGCGTAAGCCGCCTTAGCCATCTCATTCCCCTTCATCGCTTCAGTTCCCACGTTCAGAAGCCCAACTCTCGGCTTCTCCAGTCCGTGTACCTTGGCACGATAAACGCTGCCCATAATTGCATATTGCAGCAGATGCTCCGGCTTTGCATCCATATTCGCTCCCAAATCAAGCGTAAGAATGCCGACATCATCCATCGTAGGCATCATAGGAGCGAGCGCGGGCCGTTCGATTCCATCCATTCGACCGACGACAAGAAGTCCAGTCGCCATCAAAGCGCCAGTATTGCCTGCTGACAGCATAGCATCTGCCTGCTTCTCACGAACGAGCTGTCCAGCAACGACCATGGATGCTCCTTTTTTGCGGCGTACCGCTTTAACAGGCTCATCATCTGGACCAATGACCTCATCAGCGTGGCAAATGGTTATATTAGCGGGCTTTTGCCCTTTCATGAGCGGTTCAATAACAGACGTTTCACCAACGAGCAGCAGCTCTGTATCGGGCCACTGCGCCGCCGCGTCAAGCGCTCCTTGCACAATTAAGCCAGGGGCATTGTCTCCCCCCATAGCATCAATAGCGATCCGCACGTACGTCTCCTCCTTCAGCATCTGTGTCTCCCGCGGACCGATAAATAACAAAGTTACCCTGGAACACCATTTCGTCTCCGACATATGTGAACAGCTCTACCTTCGCCTTGCTTCGCTCGCCCGAAATGGAACGAACATAAGCCTTGGCAATACATTTCTCCCCAAGCTTAACAGGTCGAATGAATCTAATATCCGCTGTTACGGTAAGTGCAATTTCATCATCTATAATAGCAACGGCAAGTGAATTTGCTTGTGCAAATACGTGATGACCGCGTGCAATGCCCGTTCTGGAGAATACATGTTCTTCACGAATCTCGAATACTGAGATGCCGCTCTTGTCCAATTCCAAATCGACAATATCACCAATCACCTCATGCAATGCGAGCGATCGAACGGAGTCGTATGAACGTTCTGCCATCAGCTTCAGACGTTCTCTAAGTTCTGGTATACCAAGCTCCATCCGGTCAAGGCGTATCGTCTGGATGCTTACTTTGAGCAACCTAGTCAGTTCCCGATCCGTTATAAAAGGATTTTCATCAATGTGTCGGGCAAGCTGCTGATGCCGCTGCCGTTTGGGCATTCGTTCGATGTTCGGCACCACCTTTTACCAAATAGTGAATGATAGACAATCTTATATCCGTTCCGCGGCCTTGTGAGGCATCAGTACGATTAGTATATGTATGTTGCTTGATATTATCACCTGGTACTAATTAAGTATATAAAAAAATACGCTCGAGCGCAATGTTGCATAAAAATATAACCGCTTTTTCATCCATTCCCTATCGTCATACGAATCGATATGAGCAAAAAAATAGCACTTCATCGCATGGATGAAGTGCTATCCCAGACATCATTTCTTATTGGGAAATGATCTCTTTTGTTTTGTAATATCCACAAACTTTGCATACGTGGTGAGCCAATTTCAGCTCGCCGCATTGCTCACACTTCACCATGCCCGGTACTGCAAGTTTGAAATGCGTACGACGTTTATCACGGCGAGTCTTGGATGTTCTACGCTGAGGTACTGCCATATTTAACACCTCCTTCAAAAATTCAATCAGCACTACTCTTATTCCTTAAATAGATCCTTTAGCGCTGCAAAACGGATATCAACCTTCTCCGTGGAGCAGCTGCATTTGTGCTCATTTAAGTTCTGTCCGCAAGTCTGACAGAGACCTTTACAATCATTGCTGCAAAGCGGTGCAAAAGGCATGAACAGTTGAAGTGCTTCTTCCACATAAGGCTTCAAGTCCAGTCTGTCCGCATTTACTTCAATGAAATCACTCTCTTCCTCTTCCATATCCTCATCACGGTCTTCGTCAGACGTAGCCCGCTTAAATACTTCAGAGAATCGAATAACCGTATGATCCTTTACCGGTTCAAGGCAGCGCGAGCAGGCAAGCTCGAGATCGATGGCAAGCTTGCCATCCACTTCGATAAACTCTTCGTGCCCAGTTACCTGAAGCGATACATGGAGAGGTCCCGTACGATAAACATCTTGGCGTCCTTTAAAAAGGTCACTAACATCGAGCTGTTCGTCGATTGTAGTTTTCAACCCTTTGGACATTGTTTCTTGAATATGAAACTGCATCAGATCACCCCAAACAAACAAAGATTATTATATCTATCAGACTACTGTTTTGTCAACATTTTCACACGGTTTTTCAATAACACTTGATGCAGACCGTGATTGTGCTCCCTCTCTATGCTATAGTGAAACAACCAACATTTAACAGAGAGAGGATCAAGCGAATGCGCACCGTCGGGCTCATTGTCGAGTATAATCCATTTCACAACGGACATTTGTATCATTTGCAACAATCGCGCAAAATAACGCAATCTGACGCCGTCGTTGCCGTTATGAGCGGCCATTTCCTGCAACGCGGCGAGCCCGCCCTGCTGGATAAATGGGCTAGAACACGTATGGCGCTTGAAGGCGGCTGTGATCTTGTCATTGAATTGCCGGTTGCTTACGCAACACAGGCCGCAGAGTGGTTCGCCTATGGCGCTGTGTCCTTATTAGAGGCGACAGGCGTCGTTGACAGCTTCTGCTTCGGAACGGAAAACGGTGAGCTTGAGCCGCTGCTACAGGCAGCAGAGCTCATTACAAACGAGCCGCCAGCCTTTAAAGCTTTATTGAAGCAGCTGCTTCAAACGGGAATCAGTTATCCGAACGCGTATAGCAGCGCCATTACCACCTACTTATCGGATCATGGCTATTCCTCTGCCGCTAATTTTCCATTCGCGCTTCCTAATCATACATTAGCGCTCCATTATTTGCTTGCGCTGAAACGGCTAGGCGGCAAAATGGAGCCGCACACTATCACTCGTGAGAAAGCGCAGTACAATCAAGAAACCGCAACCGACAGCCAAATCGCAAGCGCGACCGCAATCCGCAAGCTGCTGCTCGAGAAACGATCTCTTGAGGAAGCGCGCGCTTATGTACCAGAATCCACAACGCGAATCTTACAGCAGGAATGGGCTAGCGGACGTTGCCCGATCAGCTGGGAGCCTTTTACGAATGCGCTGCTTCACGCGATTGTGACTCGCTCGTCATATGAACTTTCGAACCTGCATGAGATGACAGAAGGATTGGAGCATCGCATTTTGAATGCCCTTCCCAAGCTGCCCTCGCGCCAGTTCGATGACCTGCTAGAAGCTTTAAAAACGAAGCGCTATACGAGAACGAAGCTGCAGCGTTCACTTCTTGCTATTCTGCTTGGACATCAGAAATCTGATTTCACACCGGATAAGCTTGCTTCGGGTGTTGAATATATAAGAGTGCTTGGTTTTACGGAAAAAGGCAAGCTTTTATTGCGACGCATGCGAAATTGTGCCAAATTGCCTGTGCTGCTGAGTGCAGCTAGAGCACCAAAGCCCTTCCGTTATTTGGAGCTTGATACACAAGCGAGCAGTGTCTATTCACTAGGCGTACCGGGCATTCATGCCCCTCAATCGTTATTCCGTGATTTTACGGAAAGACCCGTAACCATCGATTCCTAATCGAAATAAATAAATGAAAGTTACCTTTCGTTCCCAGCGAGATAATCTTTTACTTGCTCCACAGCTTCCTTCAGCGTACTTACGCTGACCACCTTCATCGAGGCGTTAAGCGCTTTTGCTTTCGCCTCGGCATCCTTATAGTTATCAGAAGGAACAAGAAACAACTCCGCGCCTTCCTCGCTTGCAATGACAACTTTTTGCTTTATTCCGCCGATAGCTCCGACCTCTCCGAGTGGAGTAATCGTGCCTGTCGCCGCAATGCGATGACCTCCCGACAAATCACCGTTCGTTAGCAGATCCAGCGATTGCAAAGCAAAAACAAGACCGGCCGATGGCCCCCCAATATCGCCTACTTTTATACTAATGCGGTTATTGTGATCCGATGGTTCCAAGCCGCGTTGTTCCGTCAAGTTTACGATGCCCAGAACACTCAAGAGCTGCTCGTTAGTCGAGACAGATTTTAATGTATCCGATGAGTAAGAGATCTGTAGTTGCTGCCCTTTGCGCTCCACATCAAATAAAACATTTTGCTGCTTATCATACCCTCTCAGCGTCTCAAACAAAACTGCCAAGTTGTTCGGCGGTTTTTCGCCATGAATGCCTAAAAGCTTATCTCCAGCTTTGAATGAACTTTTCAAAGGGTGATCGATAGGATTTACTTCCGTTATAACAACACTGTTCAGCTTACTTGCATAGGGTAAACCTGCGTAATGATAAGCAGCTTCAATCGCATTGTTTTGCGAGCCCTGCATGATGATGCTTAGCCTTTGTGCATACTCTTCTTTTGTGTATCCTTGCAGCACATCTCGTTTGAGATGCACATCCATATTCGAATTCCACATCGATTGAATAGTCCGCAAGAAATTAGGCTCCGTCATTTTCACTGCTGTCAGCAAAAAGTCGCCTTTTCCTAAAGCATCTCCCTTTTCAATCGTTACCATCGGTTTAACAGGTACAGCAATCCCCGGCTCATAAACAACATAGGGCGTTGGAGCATATAACAATACCCACATCAAAGCCGCTGTCGATACAGCGATCGTTGCTATTCTGCGAAAATCTGATCGTTGTTTTTGCAATCGCACACCCCGTTCAAACTTCCAATTTGCCAGTCAAATATAGCATTAACTATTCTGAGGCAGACAAGCTGCTCCAAATGTTCTATCCATGACTTTATACGCGTACTATTTAACGTATAAGATTGTCCATCTCATGATGCCCTAGCCCTGCCTTTCGGCGAGTCGCATCATTTCTATTTTTGCAGCAGATTAAAGGAGTGGAGTAGCATTGGCTAAAACAGTTATGTTAGCGTTCCTGTCCATATTGCTCGTTGTTGCCATCATCATTCAGCCAGATGCTGCGTTTCAAGCCTCGCTTCAAGGACTCACCGTCTGGTGGAATATTGTATTCCCCGGTTTATTGCCGTTTCTCGTATTGTTTGAGCTTATTGCAGCCTTTGGGCTCACGCATGCACTAGGCTCTCTGCTCCAGCCGCTGATGAGCCGATTGTTTAAACTGCCAGGTGAAGCCGCGCTTGCGATAATTCTTGGTTGGATGGGAGGTTATCCCGCGGGAGCAGAAGCGACAGCTTCCTTACGCAAAAGAAACGTCGTTACAAAACAACAGGGCCAGCGGCTGCTAGCCCTCGCTCATATGCCAAACCCATTATTTATGCTTGTCGTTATCGGCGCAGGCTTTCTGCACAAGCCCATTGTAGGTGCCATTATTGCTGCAGCCGTATGGATATCCGCGCTATGGGTCATGTTTATAATGACACTGTTCAGCCGTAAAGAGCAGTCAGGACAAGAGCGGTCAGATCAGGTCCAACCTGGTCATCAACTAGGTCAAAAACAACCAGTTACAGCCAATGACGTGGAGTATCGCAGCACCATCCTTCATCGTGCAGCTGAGGCATTTCGCCTCGGAAGAGAGCAGGATGGCCGCAGCTTCGGCAAAGCGCTTGGCGACTCTGTTGCAGCAAGCGTTCAGAAACTTATGATGATTGGCGGATTTATGATTTTTGCAGCTGTGCTTGCAAAATTATCAGAGCCGCTGCTATCGCCATGGCTAGATAAGGCTGGGCTAAACTTTATTAGCCAGGCTTTTTTTGAAGGTCATATGGGTGCTTATGCGGCTGCGATCTGGGATGCTCCCGGAGCCGGCATGCTCTGGAATGCTGCTGCTATCGCAACTGTGCTTGCATGGAGCGGACTAAGTGGCATTTTACAAGCTGGATACTCCATTACGGGGACGGATCTTAAGCTGCTCCCATTCGCATTATGGAGAATCGTTCATGCTCTCCATGCCTGTGTATTTATGATCATTCTGTGGAAGCCGCTCACTTCAATGCTTCGTCCGATACTCGCGCCTGGAGCAACGCCAACGTTGGCGCCATCTGATCCTTACTCTATGCAACACACTGTCGCTGCTATCATAAATGCAAATGATTTACCATTTTTATGGCAGTTCTCCATATCAGCCTGCATCCTACTTACTCTTTTGGGACTGCTTGTATCCCTCATACTTCTGCCATACCGGAGAACAGGTAAATCGATATAATCCAAAATAAGATAAACAATGGCTTTTTCAAACATTTATTTAAATTTTCGAGTTATATTTCTCTCTTAGCTGCTTCTCCACAATTGGCGGTACCAGCTCATGCACTGCGCCGTGAAATTGTGCGATCTCTTTGACGATGCTCGAGCTTAAGTAGGAATACTTCGGATTCGTCATCATGAACATCGTATCTATTTCATCATCAAGCAAATGATTAGTTGAAGCGAGCTGCAGCTCGTATTCAAAATCAGTTACTGAACGAATGCCTCTAATAATGACATTAGCTTGCCGTGTTTTCATAAATCGAACGAGCAAATCCCGGAAGCTGTCAATTTCCACATTTGGAATATCGCGCGTCACTTCGGTAAGCAGCGCTTTGCGCTCCTCCACGCTGAACAAAGGATTTTTACTCGAATTGTTCAATACGGCAACGATTAGCCGATCAAATTGTTTGGCAGACCTTCGAATAATATCCAAATGGCCATAAGTTACAGGGTCAAACGTGCCAGGATATACAGCAACGCGCTCTTGTTTATTCGTTAACATCGGATTCACTCCCGTCTTGATGACTGTCATCGCTGTAATATTGATATATAGAAACGGCAATATCCCCGTATTTCGCATGCTTCAGTTGGTCAAAATATTCCAGCTTCTCCGGGTAACGGTGAGCTGCATCGTGCTCGACTACGATAATCGCATCCGACTCAAGCATCTGATTTTGGGCAAGCTGCATCATAAGACTATCCATCGTAATCATTTTGTATGGCGGGTCAAGAAAAACAAGCCGGAACTTTTGCTCCCGCTTCGCTAGCGCTTTCAATGCGCGCTCCGCATCATTTTTATAAATTTCAGCAGCGCTTCCCATCTTCGCCGTTTCAACATTTTGACGAATCGTATCAATGCTTATTCTTTCCCGATCAACAAAAACAGTACGTTCTATGCCTCTGCTCCAAGCCTCGATACCTAATCCACCTGTACCTGCGAACAGATCCAGTGCTATTCCTCCGTCAAAGTAAGGTCCGATCATGCTAAAAATAGCTTCTTTAACCTTATCCGTTGTCGGTCTCGTATTCATACCAGGCACAGCCTTAAGCGTGCGGCCCTTGGCCTCGCCCGCAATGACTCTCACTTGCAATTGCCCCCTTCTATCTCATTCCCGCCTATCGTACCATAGAATCCCGTTCATAATAAAGCAGTTGCAACTCGAAAATTGTGGACGCCGCTTGCCCATATCTGTACGACGATATTTTTTTCATTTTGAACAAGTATATTTACCAGTAATAAGGACAAAATAAATTTATCGGCGTCGCAAGATGTCGTAGACAACCGCGGAGAAGACTTACGTTTCCCCATAAGCTCTTCGTCCGGTTTCTCCTCTCCCATGAAAAGGGCGCTCCGAAAGGAGCGCCCGATTTTTTTGTTTAAATCCTTGTTATATCAAGGTTTATTTGAGTTAAATTGAATGCAATTTATATTCCTGTCCACCAATTGTCCACCAAAATTATTGTTGAGATACACTTCACTACTATCTAACAAAATAAGTCGCTTTCAGTCTGGAATACTCTATTTTTTATAACCTTACTTACTATACGTTTTCGAATCTCTTCCGGGGCGCCATTAAGAACTACTTAGATCATTTTAATGATTTGCATAAACCCGCTAAACCCTTGATTATCAAGGGTTTAGCGGGTTTTCTTTTGTTTTGCAGATCGCAGGAATACGATTAATACTAATTATTTTTCACACTTTTTTCACCCTTGTTTTATGTACATAAAGATAAGAAAAAGCCCTTATTATTTAAAAGGGCTTTCGGCTTCTTCTATATAATTAACTGCCTAATGACTGTACCTGCATTATGTTGCTTCAAATTTCTTGCAATATATCACGAAAATAGGACTTTCAATGTAAAATTTTGAACTCTTCTAATCCGTTTTTCTGCTTCCAACGTAATAAGTATTTACATACATTTGCAGTAGCCACAGTTTCAACTCCAGAAAGTTGATCTGTAGCAGCTTCTAACACATCTACGCACTCAACCTTACCAGAAAGAAGTATAATGTTGTTAATGGTTTACCCAAGTCGTTCATCTTTGTTCACCTCTCATGATTTTCAATATTCAAATCGGAACTAATAATAAATCATTTCGTATTTGTCATTAAGGGAGTTGGTATAATGTTCATATTAATTCTTGGTATTGCTATTTTAACACTCGGGATATATTCGATAAAAAAACCTAATTCTTGGTTATTTAGGCGGATTGGTGACGATTCTGAAACGAGTGACAGCCAACAGACTTTTAACCGAGACCGCGGTTTAGTAATTTTGATTATGGGAGTTATATTTCTCGTAGGTGGCATTCTTAACGTAATTAATTAACCCGTATACCTCTACAAGTTATTCTGTTTTCATGCAGTACTATTTAAAGTTGGTACTCACTCCTTACAAAAAATTTCTGTATCATGGGATGAAAAGGAGTGATCCATGATGCAGAAAATAATGAAAGTAATATTAATCATATTAGGAGCATTTATCGTTCTTTTTTACGCATACTTATTTGGATTATGGTATATCATTCGCAACGTTTCATTTGCACCTTAAAAGTTTTTAGATGAAACCTCCTCATGATCCTCGATATTCAAACGGTTAATTGAAACCAAATTAAAATCCGTGTTAAACTAAATGTAATATAATCTATTAAATGAAGGGATACCGCCATGTTATTTTACAAATTACAGCCAGCATTTAAATTAATCGCTTTAGGACTTGCTGCCTTCGGATGTTACATTGTTTATAATTTGTTATTCTAATGGTTTTCAATGTTCATTCTAGATTATTAATATCTTCCTCGTCATCTTTAATCATGATGGGATTCTACTCCGATCCATAAGCCGCACAAACCAAATCATCACCTACTCATTAAAACGGTATCCCAAATCGTAATATATGTATGCTGATCCATGCAATACCTCCTCATGACCCTCGCCTTTTAACCACTTCATATACATAGCCTACCTCTATCATCTACATTAAAACGTTATTCACCTTTTTATTAAGATTCATTGTCATTTAAATACGCTCTCCTTATTTTTGGTTTAAAACAGATCATTATTGTGCCACCCACCTATGGCATGCGCCGAGGTGAGATAGCTGGCTTAGGATGGTCTAAAATTAACCTTGAGCTAGCCCATATTTATATTACGCTAACCATACCACAAATAAAAAACAGTGCTGGGCATTAGCGCTACGGCCAGCTTGCTCCAGCCTTCCGCTTTGAAATTAAGAAAATTATTTATACTACCATGGCGTTACGAATAAATAGAACATATGAGAAAAACCTTGCCTTATTTCGTACCATTTCGGACATGTGAAAGGTCTGACTAATCTTATTTTATATTCTATATAGGCAACTTGCTATCTAACCGAAAGGGGAAGATCTCCTCTCCCATAAAAAGGGCGCGCGATTTTTTGAATAAAGCCCCATCGTCCCAATTCCAAACAGTTAATATCAGTTCTAACTCATCCTGATGAGCTTCAACTAGCCGCTTTCATTTTTAACCCATCTCTTGTTTGCCATTGTGATTCTTTTGCCAATCTCTTCTCTTCTGGTTTAGCGGTTTTAGGCAACATTAATGATAAAACCATACCTAGCAATGCTTTGATTTTAAAATAATAAGGAAGAATCTTAAATAAGAGAGAGAAATAAATAAATTAGGTGTACAATACTAATAGACTCCTGTTAAGGAGTAAAATTAGATATGAGGTGTTCCATTGATTCCAGAGGGTATTAATTGTTCCGTGTTTTTTGATGAAATTAAACAAAAACCAAAAAGTAACTCCACATTATTAATAAAAGGGATTGTCAGTTCGGGATTTAAAATTAAAATGAACTTGGAGTACTCAGGGGTAGAACTTATCGATAACAGCAACGCCATGATGCCGGATGAAATTTTGAATTTATTGAATGAAGATTTAAATGAAATTTTCGGAAACGGCCCATTTGATAAGAAAGTATTAAAACAAGAAATTAAAAACCTGAATATGCTTTATTATGTAAGATATAATGGTAAAGCTTATCGAAGCGATGAATGGGATGCTATGCAGCCAGAAGATTTTGCACAACTGTAATAAACGCCATCATTTATAACGATATCGAAAATCCAAAGCACATGCAAAAACAGGAAAAAAGCCTCCCTATTATTACGGAGACTTCTCCCTGTTTGTGAGACAAGAATCGCAACCAGTTATCGAAATCCTGTCAGATTTAGCTCACAGCTTAGATCTTTTCATTGACTACAAATTAGTGTCTCGACCAACCGTGTATTATTAATTCCGTTTTGTTACACAATCTGCAGATCCTTCAGCTCCATCCCCCCCCCTGTCATATCAATACGCCTCTCAATATAAGACAATCCAATTTTAAATAAGATACAAGGATTTTTAATTTTTTTCTTATTTAGGGTATGGTTCACCATAATCGGTCGGCGAATAATTCGCGCGATTCCCCTTAAGCAGTACTCGTATTGTTCAATGAAGCTTTAACATTTCATAATTTCATTAAAAGTATTCAAGAAAAATCAGTAGAATATAAGCAAGAAACTTTTATAAAGGTACCTGAGTCTTTTAGTTAATTAGATGCAAGCAATGAAAAAAACCTCCTCTGAATGGCTTTCGAGGAGGATTTTCTAAATCTCATTCATTATTTTAAAGATGTAACAAGAGGAACCAGTTGTTAGGCACGCCAAATGTGCTTGAAATCAATCCAGCCGAGCGAATTGATCCGGACTCCTTTTAAAGAAGGATGGTAGTCGGTATAAAATTTACTATGAAGCAAGAATAAGATCTGGTACTCCTCCCGAATTCTCTCTTCAATTTCTGTGTAAATAGCCATTCGGTCTGGCGAATTCCTGCAAGCAAGTGCCTCATCAAATCGATCAAGTGTCCAAACCGACAGCTCCGGCGTCATCAGTCTCTTCAAGTAGCTGTCTTCCTGTTCACAGCTCTCGATCAAACTAACCTCATCTTCAGGAAATACGAGCGAATACAGCGTCACATCAACCTCGTCCAGCACATTCTCCGGTGACTCAACACGGACCTGCATCTTAATGCCAAAATCGGTACACTGCTTCTGAATCCATCGAGCATCGGCCTCATTACTCGTATGCGAACATAACGTAATCGGCGATTGATCGAATCCGTATCGGATAATCTGCTTGCGTAGCTCCTCATCGCAGCCTGCTTCCCTTATTTCTTCAGAAGGTTCTGATTTAGGGAAAAAACCATTGGCCGGCATATACCGGTAGCCTCCAAGTTCGCGAATCATTCGATTCCGGTCAAGCAGCTGATCTAAAATCGTGCGGAACATCTCCGACTGCTGAAGTCCTGCTCTCTGCATGTTAAAGCTCAGCATACTCGTACAGACGTTTTTGGATTCAAGCTTGATCCAGCTGTTCTCTTCCATCACAGCCTGCTGCTTCGGATCACAGATAAGCTGCTTCCAACTTGCCACATTGGCCTTAAGAGCTTCATGCTGCGGTACATGTACGATTTCGACCTGGTCTAAATGAGGACGTGATTGAAAATATTGTACATTTGCGTCAAGCAGCAGCCTTCCACTGTTCCACTCTTCAATCTGGAATGGGCCTGTTCCAATCGGACGCTTCCAGAACATCTCTTCGCTTTGCCCGAGCAGCCCTGAAGGCAATATTGACATTACAACGGAGCAGGCATATTTGAGAAATAACCAGTTGGGTTTATGCAATTGAATCCGTACAATCCGTTCTGATATGGCTTCGACGCTGTCCAGCGACCTCATAATCCAGCTATTCAGTTTTCCGCTTCTCAGACGTTCTATCGTAAAAACAACATCAGCTGCAGTAAGTTCAGTTCCGTCATGGAATAATACGCTTTTCCTCAGATGAAAAGTCCATGCTGTAGCATCCTCATTGCATTCCCACTCATGGGCGATACCGGGCAATATCCGGCCCGTATTCTCCTCCAGTACGACAAGTCTGTCACAAATCTGCTGAATGATATGCGCATCAAACGAAAAGATACATTCTGCCGGATCCAGAGTCATGATCGTTCTTGTAATAGGAAGGCGCAGCACATCGGCCAGTTTCCCCTGCTGCTTGTGGAAACCAAAGCTGCCTCTCATCCACTCCATAAATTTCTCATTGGCCGCCGTTCCTTCCCCAAAGTTCTGGAGAAGATGAAAAGCCTTATTATAATCACCTTCTTCGGCATATTGTCGTGACAGATCCAAAAGCAGTATCTCCCGGTCTTTCCGGAAGGTAATCTGTGATCGGTTACCCCTGCCTCTTCCTGCCTTCCACTCGATGAAGCCTTCCTCTGACAGTTTGCGGAGTACAAGCTTGGCATTTCGTTCCGTACAATACAGCGCTTCAGCTATTTTCTCCAGTGATGCCTCCGCCGCTGCCCCAGCTCCAAGCTCACTCGCAAACCGCCCGTACAGCGTCAAATAACGTTCAATCGTTAACATCGTAATTCCTCACCTCACTTAAAAGAGGAAATCTATTGAGCATATTCTACACTCTTTGCACCTTTCTTTCACCTATATAATGAAATTAACAAACGAGGTACTCCATACAAATTTTAGATTTTACGTTTTGCTAAGTCGAACAAATAAAGGCAATATTAAATTAATGATATAGTACTATTTCCCTTGAACGAAATATTATTATGTGATCGTTTTAACAGTTTACGATAACCAGCTAAATTGAATTTATTTAGGAATCTGACGTTTTTAATATCTGATTACAGTGACTGATGTGCAAATTTGCTAGGAAACATCCTGATGGCTCTTCTTTCTGATTTACTTTTAATTTTATATTACTTATCAACCTATCATTTCAATGCATCTCAAAAAAAGGCATCATTTAAGTCACAATCTATCATCCTCCAGCATTTGATATAGAGTCTAGTGAAAGCGAGGTGATAGATATGTCTTCTGTAGGTATTCCTTTAGAACCTGATTTAGTATTAGTATCCTGGACAAGAAACCCGCTTATTCCCGGTTCTGCTCGCAGGATTACTGCTTCCCGTGTCATCGGCAGTGCTAAACCTTGTGAAAGCAAACTAACTTCAGGCTCGCTCCTTATCCCTGCAATAAAATGCTTGAAAAAGAACGGCTTTATTGTAGTAGTTAGTAAGAGAACAACAGCTGTATCCGGCTATTTACTGTTACAACGCGGATAGCATAATTTTTATTTATGATTTGATTTATGAATTGGCTCTTCATCGGGGCCCTTTTTTTTAGTTTCTTCTCGTTCCGGTTCTAACGATGTAACACTTTAGATGAAGTCTCAATTTCTGATTCTACATCAGTCCAATATTATCAGCCTATTTTTTGCTCAAATTGTGTATTCTTACTTTGTTTTGTATGTTAAAATTTAGTGGAATTATCAAAGAATTTGTCGAGAGAAGGCATTGCGATGAGTAGAAATAGAAATAGAAGTAGAAGTAGAAATTATATAATCGATTTTTTTCTATTAACATTACAGTTAATAGTTATCGTTTTGAATTTTATTAAAATAGCAAAACAAGACGACTCAGAATCTTGATTTTCAATATGAACCAGCTTCATAGTTAAATAATCCTACATAAGTCCCCTACCACACGAATCACACGAATCTTGATCACGAACACACGAAAGAGCCCACAGATTTATCCGAAGGCCTTTCATCTTCACTTATTTCATTGCCATTGCTATTACGTTTCAATACTTTAGCTCTTAGGAGTCTTGAAGTGGATTGTTTTGAGAAGCGATAGCAGCAGCTTGTGCTTGTTGTAGTAATTGTTGTGCTGCTTGAATATCTTGTTGTTCTTGTTTCACTTGTTGTTGAGCCTGTAAAACATGTTGAATCTCCGTTTGCAGGAGCTGCTCCGCTTCTAGTAATTGTTGACTCTCTACTTGCATCAATTGATGCGCCACTTGAACCTCTTGCTGTGCTTGCTGCAATTGTTGATTTTCTAGAAGATCAGCAGCTTCCTTTTTAACGCTCATTGAATGAACCTCCAATAATTATTGTTATAGTGCTTTATTGCCCAATAATTATAGTGCTCATATTTACATTTTTTATGCTGAAAATGATTTCGCTTTAGGTATTACCTGTCTTTAATAAGGACCAGTACATCGATTTATAAAATTAATCTAAGGATCTGATCACTCAGGGACTCAGGTCTCTTGATCATATTCTGCGTTAATGGAGTTTCTTGAAGAAAAGCAAGAAAAAGAAGTCGCTGATGATCATGGTGATGATTAAGATAAAAATGTGCAAAGTTAGTTCTTCAATCCCCGATAAATTAGTAACCGTTAGCAAAAAATCTTCGTTACTCAACCAAAATAAAGAGGTGCTCGCTCAAAATTAGATCTATCTATGTTTGGAACAGCCTCTACTTTGTTGGTTGATAAGGCTTTTCTTTGATTTCACTGCTTCCAACAATGCTTTCTCCTACTAGAAATATAGCTAACGAACCCAGCAGATCTTATTTAACCCATTTATAAGGGATTAAAATTTTAACGAACTCCAGAATCCTTATTTCGAGAAAAGTAACGCATAACACCCTCTTTAGCAATCTATAACGTCTATACGGTTCGTTAAAACTTCAGAAAGACAGTTTTATGCTTAATAAGCAGGATACAGTTCGTTAGAGATAGATGTGAGCTTAGGATGTTATGCGATTTCGGTGAAATCAGTGAGACGAATGAGTGAAATGAATCCGAACGTGATTGCCGTCAGGTTTGGATAAAGAATAACCAGCGATGCAGGCATAACCCCCAGCACCGCTATTTTTTAATGTTATTCAGCTTTTTTGTTCAAATCGAGCAGCTGCTCCAGCGAACATAACTACTTATAGTACGTCCTCTTTTCATTTATTGTTGAACATTAAACAACTGTTCAACTTTTTTAATCGCTTTATTCAGCAAAATAGAAATTAAATTGGAGGAATAACCAAATAAAAATAACATGACGTTTGTACTGCTCAAATCCAAGTTTTGAGTTTCGCCTGGCGTAAATAGTACTCCTAAAAACAGCACGGGTATAAACATCGCTACGAGTATTCTAGTCATGCTTTTACTGTAAACGACCATGGAATCCGTTATGAAGTATAAAAGCGCCCCCATAACGCTAACGAGAAAATATTTTAAATAATTTGTTACATAAACATTTATATTTTGCATAGGATCAGCACTGTTATAGGAATCGATAAATACAAAAAGACCGGAGTATATTAATATACAGAAAACTAATAATATGTAGGTTACATTTAAGTTTAAACGTGTAGATAAGCTGCCGTATGCTAGGTTTTTCCCGCTTTTGTGATCTGCTAAAATAATGTCCATTTTATCAAGATTGAATTTAAACAATGTTAGTTTTCGTTCTAGCTTAGCAGAATCCGTTTCTTTAATTTTATCTAACTCCTCGTACAGCGATTGGCATTTACTTATAATCAAGACGCCAATATTATCGTATTCTTTTGCTCTCTCCGAAATTAAATTAATTCTTTCAGCAAGTGATTCCTTTGTAATTCTCAATCTTCTTCCCCCTGCATCTACTATTGTTCTCATATTTTAGTATTATCGGTTTTTTAAAAATAGTATGTTATACCTAATTTATTACTTTTGTGCATGTCAACCGAACCGAATAATGATACAGGGTTTTAGCCCACTCCACGCACTAGGCAATTGCATATGATGGGTTAGAACCTATATTTAAGGAGTGGATAATTTGTATCAACCAAGCAACATCAGTCCAGTTCAGAGTAATCCTGTTCAAATACAAACCGTATCGGCCATTGATCCTTATGTAGTAGAAGCCCTCATGCGCTTAACTGGTCGCTGCGTATTACTCGAGACAACGAGGGGAGCAATCGAAGGATCTATCATTGACGTAAAACCAGACCATGTGCTCCTGCAATTACACAGCCGTCAGGCTTGCGTCCGAATCGCTGAAATTGTATGGACAATGCCATTATAAATCGAACAAAGGGGTGCTCCCCTAGTAGGAAAACCTACTTGGCGAGCACCCCTATTTCTTATGAATGCTGTTACTTTATTTTTTTAGATTCTCCAGTGAATTCAATCCATGGAAGGCTTTGCTTCATTTATTTATTTCGTTGTTTGATACTACGCTAGTAAAAATTATTGATTTGCTCGTGCAACAGCTTTAGCTGTTCCAAACTGCAGACGATATATAACGATTGCAACAACTATTACAATACTTAGTACAACAAAAATATTACTGTACACATACGCTGTTGAATTCGTCACAATCGGATTTAAGTGAAAGGATGATGATCCTTTATCAAGCAATTTGCCAATTAGGCTCATCGCAATGGCACCAGAGATAAAGTTGATCATCGATAACAATCCCATGCCTACACCCGTCTCTTCTTTCGGTAACGTCCGAGATATCGTATTCGACATCGCAATTTGCATGAAGGTTTGTCCAACATTGCCCGCTATGAGTATGAGCGCTATCACGTACGGAGACACTCCAATAAATGTAGATAAAAGCACGAAGCATGAGAAAATTAACAAAGCTGCAATAGAAACGAGTGTAAAGTTGCCGCGTTCGTCAGCCAATTTGCCACCCCTGCGTCCCATGATCGCGGAAGCAATCGCTGCTGGAAACAGGACAAAACCAATGCTGCTAGGCGATAAATGATTTAATGCTGTTAAAAATTGCGGTGACATAAACGTTAAACTGAAGCTCATCGCTGTCGTTATGAAAGCTATAAACAACCCAATAGAGTAATTTTTGTTACGAAATAGTCTTGGCTGAATAAAGGGATTGTCCGTAGTCCTAATCCGGATAATAAATAAAACGAGCAGCACAATCCCTGCTGCGAAGAGTAAGCCGCTGCTCTGCGTAATCGCAAGCAAGAAGAACGCAACCGCCGCAGCAAGCAAGCCACCGCCAATAAAATCTATTTTTCCCGCAGTGCCTTTCGAATGATCCAAGTATTTACGAAAGAAAGGAAGTGTGAGTAACGGAAGCAGCGATATAACAAACAAAAGCCTCCAGTTTCCTATACTTGTAATTAATCCTGCTACTACTGGCCCCATCGCACTTCCTAATGCAAGCCCAATGGCTGAAGTCCCTAGTGCCCTCCCCCTCTTTTCAGGCGAGAAATATCGAATGGGTATAATCATAGCTGTAGCTGGAAGCACCGAAGCGCCAGCCGCTTGCAGAATGCGACCGGCAATAATCATCCAATACTCGGTAGCAAGCAATCCGATGAGCGAGCCGAGAGCAAAGACGATGAGTCCATAAGTCAACAAATCCTTTAAACGATATTTGTCCGCTAGTTTCCCAAACACGATTGATCCAATCGCATATAACACCATATACGACGTCATAATCCAGCTCACTTGTGAAGGAATCAGATTAAACTCCTCTCCGATTGCCGGAAGAGCCACATTAAACATCGTGCCATTCATGACTGAAAATATTAAAGTAACAACGAGTACTCGCAGCAGCTTGTCCCCATTTTTAAATTCCGAACCAACCATGCTATTCCCTCCAATAATTATCATTTTGAGCCTATAAAAATCGTCTTTCATTTTAGTGAGTATCCTCACTATATTATATTACTGAGGATACACACTAATATGAGAGGTGTCAAGATATGAAATAATGAGATAGTTGTTATTAGCTAATAACGTATGCGAAGTTTTGCAACTTGAAAACTATCAGCTAAAATAGAAAATAAACAGCTCGGCGATACCGATTATACGTCGAACAAGGAGGCAATTATGTTTACACACTCGGACAATCCGTTACCCATAGACATCATTCATGTATTAATGAGGGCAACACACTATATCCAAAGAGAATTTGAAACACAATTATCCGCGCTTAACATGCCTTATCAAATTACCGGCCCAAGGCTGCGCCTTCTATCTGTCGTCTTTAAAGCCGGGAAAATTCGCATGAATGAACTAGCATCTGAACTAGGCATTAAAGCGCGTACCGTTACCGATTTTGTTGATGCTCTGGAACGGGATAAACTTCTTATCCGAATCCCCGATCCGACAGATCGTCGAGCTACGCTGTTGGAGCTCACAGAACTCGCGCAAGCGAATATAAGTCAAGTTCTAGCATTTCAAGCCGAAATTGCAGAGCAATTATTAAGCAACTTCTCCACTGAGCAGCGTCAACAATTTTTTGACCTTTTATTGCAGCTTATTGAAAATAAAGATATCTCTAATCCTTCTGCACACGTTTTAAAATAAAGCGTATCCCATATGCTGAATTCCTAATAATTCTTCAAATTCTCCATCACAAAAGGCTCTTATAGGCTAGTGACATATATAAAATGTCTCTATGACAAACACCCAATCAAAAAGAAAAAGTGGAGCATAACCTATAGAATCTTTAATTCAAAGGAGGTGCTATGAAAAATGTCCGGTCACGTTGGCGGTGCTTTCACTAACACTGGTACGATTCTGGTCCTTTTCATCTTGTTGGTTATTATCGCTTGCACTTGTGGTGCATTCGGCGGTTACGGCAGATAACCCTCTAAACACTAAGCTGCTATATTATCCTCATACACTTCCTCCGAAGGCCTACTCGATAGGTCTTCTTTTTTTCTCCGTTATATTCATTTTATATTCGAAATTATCCGTTTTTGCACAGTATTGTAAACCTCATCCTATCCGCAATTGCATGCTGTATTGTATGATGGTTTCAAATGACTAGAAATGGAGACACATCATGAGATCATTGTTAGCCGCATTACTCACCCTCACGCTTATCCTCTCAGGATGCGGACAGTTCATTATCAGCTCTGATTCAAACCCGGCTCCCACTGCTTCAGAGTATGGGATGACGATTCATTTGCCTACTGATCGTTATCCAGAGACGATGGCGCATATTGCAGCAGCCATTCATGCAGGTGCTTCTGCGGTTTGTACGATCGATCGAGATGGCGCTAACGCTAATCGTGAAGCCTCGTTACGGGGTATTCCAACCAAAAAGGGCTATGATCGAGATGAATGGCCGATGGCCATGTGCAAAGAAGGCGGTGCTGGTGCGGATATCGCTTATGTTTCACCTAAGGATAATCGCGGCGCTGGTTCGTGGATTGGAAATCTTTTGACTGATTTAGAGGACGGAACGCGTGTATTATTCGTTGTTGATGAAGCGATGGAGCAGCCGAAGCCAACAGAAGAAACCGTTTATTATGCCAATTGTGCAGCGGCTAAAGCAGCTGGGGCCGCGCCTTTACATAAAGGAGACCCCGGATACTCCCTGAAATTGGATCGTGATAAAGATGGGATAGCATGCAGCTAACCCATCCTCGAAATGCTTCGTGCAGCTGATCATAGATAATCCTTCTCACGAAGCCGATTTTTGCTTGCTTGGCTTTATCGTCAGCAAGGCTAGTATGGAGCAAAGCAATGCAAATCCCGCAAACAAATAAAATAACAATGCTTCGTTTTTGAGTAATACTGATGCAATCAATGGACCTACGGCTACGCCTATAAAACGCGTGCTGCTATACAGCGAGGTAATGGTGCCTCGCTGTTTTTTCTCTATCCCTTCCGTTATTAAAGCGTCCAAGCTCGGCAAGGCTAATCCAATACCTGCTCCGCTTATAAACATAAAGGTAATTAGAAAAAATATCCCTTTTGTATTGATGATTCCACAAACCAGCATCATCCCCGCAAGTACAGCAGTGCCAATGACAATAAACCACTTCATTTTCGCTTTGTTTTCACCTACAATTTTTCCAGTGATAAACGAAGCAAGGCATATTGCGCTTAAAGGAATAGCTAGCAGCAATCCTTTCCAAATGCCTTCGATTTTGTAATGGTCCTCTAAGACTGATGACAAGTAATATAGAAATCCGAACATAATGAACATTGCAAGACCACCGATGGCAAAGGTTGCATAAAGCCAGTGGCCCTTCTCAGCGAGTATCGATTTAATGGATTGAAAAAACTTCTTTAAACTGCTCTCTTCTTTTTTCTTTTGCTTTGATTTAGGCTCCTTTACAAGGAAAATAACCCCAATGATTGAAATTAAAGATATGAACGGAATAACAGCGAGCGGCAAATACCATATAACAAGGGCAAGCGCCGAACCTAATACCGGACTGAGCACTTTTCCAAATGTATTGGAGGTTTCAATCATCCCGAGTCCGCTGCTTACTTCCTCCTCGCTCTCGAACATGTCGCCTACTAACGGAAGGACAATTGGAAAAGCACCTGCAGCCCCAATCCCTTGTATAAATCGACCTGCCAAAATGACCGCATAAACGTGGGAATGCATCAACCATGCTGCTAAGCCTGATATTAGTCCTCCGATCGCTGCTATGGACAAGCCTATAATAATGACTATTTTCCGTCCGTAACGATCTGACAGATATCCAGCAATTGGAATACAAATAATCGAGACTGCAGCATAAACCGTTATGATTAAGCTCGACTGCACAGAAGAGATATTCAGTTTTTTCTTCATTAAGGGCAATACGGGAATCAACATTGAGTTAGCGAGCGTCATAATTAATGGAATGGATGCTAAAGCTGCTAAGTCCCACTTTTTTTTCACAGATGTACTCCTTTCTTATTTGGAATGGTTTGACGTATCTGGGTTCATTTTCAATGCCGAAGATGCAAGGTTTTTAAAGGCTCTTCTGCTGGCCCCTCCATCACATCGCCATTAATCGCAAATCTTGAGCCATGACAAGGACAATCCCATGTGCGATCCCCATTATTCCATTCCACTTCACAGCCCATATGTGTGCAGGTTGTGTCTACGAGAAATAATTTTCCATCTTCTGATTTGTAAGCTCCTGCTCTTTTTCCATGCAAAAGCACGACACTGCCTTCATCCAGTGCCAAATCCTCTGGACGCTTATGAGCCATTTCGAGTTTGCCCGCGATAAGATGCTTCGCCACATCGGCGTTATCTACAATAAGATTCGCAATCGTTCCGAGCGACATCGAGCGTGAAGGCGCATAAAGCTCCTCATATGCATTATTCTTCTTCATAATTAAATCTCTAATAAGTAAAGCGGCGGCTGTACCATTCGTCATGCCCCATTTACGATAGCCTGTCGCAACAAAAACATTAGTGGAAGATTCCGTTATTCGGCCAATATACGGAATTTTATCACCAGTAACAAGATCCTGGGCCGACCAACGATACGCAATTTCCTTTATCCGAAAATGCTGCTCTGCGTATCTTTTCAGCTCCTCATAATAATTAATTGTACAAATCCCTTGGCCTGTTTTATGGCTTTGACCACCAATAAGGAGCAGCCTTGTGTTTTTCGACGTTTCTACATAGCGAATGGAGCGCTTCGGGTCCTCAGCGCTTATGTACATGCCGTCTTTAATGTCATCCTCAACATGAATGCCGAGTACATAGGAACGATCTGCATGCATTCTTGAGAAATAAAATCCATGCCCATCAAAGAATGGAAAATGAGTACAAGATACGACATGCTTACATTTGATTCGGTGTCCTTTGCTTGTAATCACTTCCGGCAATGGGCCTGTTTCTACATCAATAGCTGTCGTTTTCTCATAAATAAATCCACCTGCTTCCACGAACTTCCGCACAAGCTCATACAAATATTGCAATGGATGAAACTGCGCTTGATCCTGCATGATGACAGCCGCTTTGACTGGGATCTGCAAAGGGATTTGATCGGTGAAAGAGCCAGGAATGCCGAGCGACGAATAAGCAGACATCTCGTTCTCAAGCTTAGTTATGTATGCCTCTGAATCGGTATAAACATACGCGTCCTGTACGGAATACCCGCATTCCATTTTATGCAGCTTGATCGTTTCCTTAATGAATTGAAGGGCTTCATTGTTCGCTTTGTAATATAATGCTGCCTTTTCCGCTCCAGCTTTCTGCATAAGTTCATCATATATAAGATCATGCTGCGCTGTTATCTTTGCAGTTGTATGCGCCGTTGTTCCATTAAGAAGCTGACCCGCTTCTATGAGGGCAACTTTAAACCCTTCCTGAGCTAATAAATAAGCAGCTGTTACACCCGAGATCCCGCCTCCAACGACGGCAATATCGACCTCTATATTTTCTTCAAGTATGGCGTATGAAGATTGCCGACTCGACGTTTCTGACCAATAAGACTCCGGAAATTTGGGTAAATCATACGTTTTCTCCATGACCATCACCTCCTAGAAATAATGCACCTTAATTTGTACCAATCGCTATTATTTCATTCTAAAAATAAAGATCTGTTCAAGCCAAAAGCATAACCAATAGTCAATTGGACAGTTTATACAAGAGAATGATGAAAAAGGAGGCGTCTTACGTTGGAGAGCTCATTCGAGCATTCTTTTGTGCCGATAACGACTTCCGCTAGTGGAAATGGACTTGCTTATCGGCCTGATGTTTATTGTTACTCAATCCAATTCGTCAATATTTGTTTTGTTGGCGATCCGAAGAAACCAGAAGCTGGATGGGCTCTTATTGATGCAGGCATGCCAGGATCCGCCCATAAAATTATTAAAGAAGCAGAGGAACGCTTTGATTCTGCTCCTCAAGCGATTCTGCTTACTCATGGCCATTTCGATCATGTTGGTGCCATTATTGAATTGATCGAACACTGGAATGTGCCCGTGTACGCGCACAAGCTGGAGCTGCCCTATTTGACCGGAGAATCCGATTATCCGCCCGCGGACTCCTCTGTACATGGCGGTCTCTTATCTGAGCTTTCTACCTTCTTCCCCCATAAAGGAATTCACCTCGACGACAAAGTACATCCCTTTCCAACAGACGGCAGCGTGCCGGGGATGCCAGGCTGGAAGTATATTCATACGCCGGGGCATACACCAGGACATACTTCATTTTTCCGTCCTGAGGATGGCACTTTGATTGCTGGTGATGCATTTGCAACAGTTAAGCAGGAATCGCTATATAAGGTCATCACACAGGAGCAGGAAATCAGCGGTCCCCCTAAATACTTTACGACTAATTGGAAAGCCGCCGAGCAATCCGTTAGAACTCTCAAAGATCTGAATCCGAATTTGGCGATTACCGGTCATGGGGAACCGATGTTTGGCGCAACCTTGTCTGATAATCTCAAGCTCCTAACGAAAAAATTTAAAGAAATTGCAGTTCCGGAGCATGGACGTTTTGTTCCAGACAATAACCAGATACATTAGTCAGTTTACTTGAAAATAGGACGGAGCAGCTGCTTAATCTGCTCCGTCCTATTTCTGTTTCTACCTACAGTGCATCTTACAATCTTGTCACCTTTAATGTCACTCTAATCGATGGCTGCCTATCGTTTTTTTATTTATGATAGGAAATAGATTATTGAACATCAGAGGAGGCAACAACTTATGAATCAATGGTTAAAAACGATAAGAACTGTCGCTGCTGTAATTATTGTTGTAATTTTCACAGGGAAAGATTCCTTTTAAAATAAAATCCAAACTATTTTATATTCAAAGTAAAGATTAGGAGTGTATGCTGCTTGAACCCCATTTCTGGAAACAAACGAATTGAAACGCTTGATTTTTTGCGAGGTTTTGCTTTAATTGGCATTCTGCTTGTCAATATTTTGCCCCTTCTTAACGTAGCGCCAGCTGAAGCGGGGACTGCTAATTGGTATATGTCTCGTATCCTCGATTTAACGGTAGAATCGCGTTTCTATGTCATATTCACCTTTTTATTCGGCGTAGGCTTTTATTTATTTCTATCTAGAGCGATCGAGAAAGGCAATAACGGTTACCTTTTATTTATTCGCCGGCTTATTTTTTTGCTAGCCTTAGGATTTGTTCATCAGAAATTCCATCCTGGAGAGGCCTTGTTTCTTTACGCAATTGCCGGCTTTATCCTTCTTCCTTTCTACAAGCTTAAACCAAAAATCAATTTGATTATCGCTTTAGCGCTTATACTTCCTGCCTCCTTTCTAGGAGGCAAACTATTGCTTATTCTACCCTTGTTTCTGCTTGGGCTTGCCGCTGGACAGTATAAGGTATTTCAACGTCTTGCAGAGTCAAAATCTGCAATCCGCAAGCTGCATTGGATCTCTTTTGCAATGGCCGCTATTGGTGTCTTTATCCAGTGCCGTATACTTCCCGAGCAAAATGTTATGGTGATTGAAGAAGGCAGTTCTTCATCTGATATGATATTGATGCAAATTTACCAAGGAGCAGCTGCATTTATAGGTCTTCTTGTCGCTTTATTTTATGTCACTACTCTTGTACGGGCTGTTCAGCATCCATTTATTCGTACGCTGCTCAAACCTTTAAGCGCCTATGGCCAAATGGCTTTAACCAACTATTTAGGGCAAACGATTATCGTGCTTTTGGCAGCAGCATTTTTTAATTTAAAAGGCATGCTTAGCCCTATTCAAACGACTCTGCTTTGCATCGGCATTTATATTATCCAAATGTTATTCAGTATGATCTGGCTCTCCTTTTTCAAAATGGGACCGATGGAATGGATCTGGAGAATCGCAACCTATTGGACGATTCCAGCCATTCGTAATGAGCGCTATTGTAAACAAACCGACAAACATTTTTAATGCTGCGTTAAGGTTCGTTTTTTATACTTAGAGACATCAACCCCACTGTTGATATATAGATCTAGGACACCGGCCCGCAGCGATGCGGGTCATTTTTTTGTTTGTTTTGGGCCGTTTGGTTTCATACAGCAGCCTCTTTGTCCCTTCAATTTTTGGAACCATATCACCCATAAAAACGTTATTACCGAATATACTCTCAAGAAGTGACTGCTTGCGAAGGAGGTTTTGCCCCGGCAAAACCTAAGCTTTAGGAGGCGATTAATGATGGAAACGTTCGGCAGAGGCTGTCTTTACATTATTCTCGGTGTCTTGATCGTGATGGTGCTCGCTGTTATTGTTGGCGGTACAATTACCATTCCGTGGTACATTTTTATCCCCCTTGTCGTACTCGCTTTTTGGGCTGCATCCAAGAAAGGCAAATAAACTGCTCATTCCATAGCATGATTTCTAAACTGCACCACAAAAAGAGAAGCCAACGGATGATCCGCTGGCTTCTTGCTTATTTTATAGAGGATGGCAGAAGCTTAAATCGCTTAACTAACTGCCTGCTTTCACCTGCGACAGTAAGATGACTCGCGCAGCCGGCTCCCAACTAGCAGTTAACCCAAGCTCTGCGGACAGATCCTGTATTTGTACATAACCTGTTGCTTCGGACAAAATCGAGTCGAGCTCTTTGCCGTTTACGGTAACCTTTTTCCCCGTCCAATCAATCTTCGCTCCAAGCGCTTCACCAAGCAGCCTTGCCGGTACCCAAGTTGTACCCTTGAGCAAGTAGCCGTCTGAAATAACTTCTCCCTTGTACAATACAACAACAAGCTCTGCATCCTTCAGCTTCTCTGGCTTAGGCAGCGGCGTGCTTCCTAAAACATCATATTTTTTCAAACCATACTGCGTAATAATGGCTTTTAATTTGGCTGGATAAGCCGGATCTGTCGCATAGCCGCATGCGTACAGCATGTCAGCTTGCTGTTCTGGCGTCACTGCCTTGCGAACTCGCTCATAACGCGAAGTAGCCAGCAGTAAATCTAGATCCTTATAAAAATGATAGACGCTCTCATAGGCTCGGAAGGCAGCGCGCGTACTCTCGCTTCGGCCATCGACGACCTCCCATGTTCCTTTTACGACTGCTTCTCCGTGCCAATATGCATTCGTCTGTCCACTGCCCACCTTGATACCGCCTAAGTTGTACCACGGGTGAATAACACCGCCGGTTTCGAGTACATTTTGCGCTAAACGTACGGAAGGAAACATCGTTGATCCTTCTCGCCTTATTCTTATAACCGTCGGAGCTAATTGTTCAATAAATTGTTGTTTCGTCAGCTGTGCCATCGTCTGTCTCCTTTCTGCTGTCCACTTTGGCTTGCCATCTATTACCCTGTCCTTATCTTTGTATGCTGTAAAAGCGCAAGTGGCAATGGACAAAGTGGTATGAAAGGCTGTCTCTACCTATATGTTTTTTTGTATTTTAAATATAAAAGGGCCGCATCCTCAGATTATTCATTCTGATGGAGCGGCCTTTTCTATATGAATGGAATACTATAGGAGTCCATAAAAGCGGCACGTATTGGCTAGCATTATTTCCGCAACCTGCACAGCTGGCAGCTGCTTTATTTTCGCAATATGCTTTGCAGCATCTGCAGCCATTGCAGGCCGCGTCTGCTGACCCGCATAGATTTCCTCAAACGGCCATGGCCCATCCGTCTCTACCATCAGCAGCTCAATGGGATACTCCCTTACAAGCTGCTGTATTTCTGCCTCGTAAGCGACGTCTGGCGTTATTGACACCATGTAGCCGCTTGCCGCCATGCGGCGGATAACCTCAGCATCGCCCTTGAACCAATGAAAATGCGCTCTGCGAACGCCATGCCGCTCCAATATGTCGCAAGCTTTACCGGCATCCTCATATACTGCGTGCAGTACAATTGGACGATCCAGTTCGGCGGCCAGCGCAGCAAAACGATCCAGCAGCTGCAGGTATGGATTCTCATCAAAAACGATATTTCCCCCAGCTTGCTGCGCTTCTGTTCGCGTATAATACGGCAGCCCTACTTCGCCAATTGCAAACCGTTCCCCTGCTTCATGACGCAAACGAATCCAATCGAACAGCTCATCAAGCTCCTTATCGGCAGGTATGGGCTGCTCTGGGTGGAAACCATAAGCAGGGTGCACACGTCCTGCGTAACGCAGGGCAATGTCACGGTTCACAATAGACGATTCCAAATGCATAGATACGGCAATCACAGCTGCTACACCTTCTGCGAACGCACGCTCTAGAAGCTCATCACGCTGCTCTGCTTCATACAAATCAATATGAATATGTGCGTCTATGCATGTGCCTTCCTGCTGAGAAGATTCCGAGTACAATTGCCCTTTGCGCGGATCATTGCTTGTTTGTATCGCCATCTATACGTTTCCTTCCTTCGCACCCGTCTTAAGCAGATCATAAATGCGCTGCTTCATCGCATAAAACCGTGGGTCTGTCCATAATGACTCATGACGCGGACGCTCGAATGGCACTTGAAATTCCTCCAGCACCACTGCCGGCGATGGAGACAGCACAATAATCCGATCCGATAGAAACAAAGCCTCTTCAATACTATGAGTAACGAGCAGCACCGATCTTCGGTTCAGCTCCCAGATCGACATAAGCCACTGCTGCATTTGCTGCCGCGTCAAAGCGTCCAATGCGCCAAACGGTTCATCCAGTAGCATCAGACGCTGCGGAGCAAGCAGTGCCCGGAGAAAAGAAACCCGCTGCTGCATCCCTCCAGAGAGCACATGCGGATAAGAATCCGCATATTCCTGCAGCCCGATTCGCTCGAGCCATTCCTTTGTCCTTGCCTTCGCGAGTTTTTTATCAATGCCAGAGATCGTAAGCGACAACTCTATATTGCCTGCAACGGTTTGCCATGGAAGCAGCGACGATTGCTGCGGCATATAGGAAATATGTCCGCGTTCGCCCGTCGTTTGCTTGCCATCGATCCAAATCTCGCCTTCCGTAGGACGTTCCAAACCGCCGATAATTTGAAACAAGGTTGTTTTACCACTGCCGGACGGCCCTACAATCGATACGAACTCCCCATCTGCTATTGAGATGGATAATCCGCCAAGCACTTCTTTGCTCATCTGTCCTTTGCCATACTTCATTCGAATATTTTGCGTTTGAAGCGTCACTGATTGATGCTCATCACGTTTGACCACTGTCAGCTCACCTCTTTCTCAGGGCGCCAACGTATGACAAGACGCTCCGCTAACGTTACTAAACCAAATAAAGTCAAGCTCAGCGCAACGATGATGGCAACTGCCGCAAATACACGATCTGGCATAAAACCTTTGGACGAAATAAGCATAAATGAGCCAAGACCCTTGTTTGTACCAAGCCATTCGGCAACAACCGCACTTAACACACTATATGAAGCCGCAATCTTCAAGCCGGAAAATAAATGAACAATCGCATGAGGAAGCTCTAGTTTCCAAAACAGCTGCCATTTACGAATACCGATCATTTGCAAATAGTTGCGAAGCTGTGCATCGGTATTCATAAGCCCGCTCAGCATGGCAACTGTGATGGGGAAAAAACATACCATGATGACCAGCAGCGCCTTTGGCAGCATGCCATAGCCTAGCAGCATCGTCAAAATTGGAGCAATCGCTATGATGGGTACGTTTTGCGATAGCACGAGCAGTGGATATACCGCCGATCGAACGCCGGGAATTAAATGCAGCAAAGCGGCGAGCAATAAGCCCACCGCCGATCCTCCTAAAAAGCCGATAAGTGTCAGCTGCACTGTTGCTCCCGTATGCATCATCAACCTCGGCCAAATAGCGATAGCTCCCTTCACGATTGATATCGGAGAAGGAATGAGCCATTGTTGAAATAATCCAAGCGATGCAGCCGCCTGCCAACAGGCAATCAGCACGATCAGCAGCGCTGCCGGTTTCCAAATTTTCGACCAAATCGATTTCTTATTGCCCATCTGGATATTTCTCCAGCAGCCTGCCCATGGAAGCGCCGTTTGCCGGATTATAGTAAATTTTAATTTGTGAAATAACGGACGGGCAGCCCATCTCCGCCATCGCCTCGCTCATCGACTGCACGACGCTGAGCAGATGGCTCAGCTCACCCTCCATCGTCGTTTCAAGCGGTGCTACTCGGTAAGGAACACCTGCCGCTTTAATAATATCAATGGCACGATCTACGTAGGGAATAACGCTCTCGCCGCCCGGCGTTGTTGGTAAAATTTGAATGCTTACTAATGCATTAGCCATCGGATTTCCTTCTCTCTTTGTTGTATGTGAGAGCGGGCTTTCCCGCCCTCCGTATGTTCGAATTGCTTATTGTGGTAAAAATTCGTTCGTAAATGCCTTCTCCGCTTCAAGCTCCTTCTCCAGCAGCTTGTGCTCAAACATCCATGCCGCATAGTTTTCCCATACGCTCAGCTTCTGTTCGCCCCAGCGCGGCGCGTCATCTTGATATTTGGAGCTTAACCATTTTTGGCTGGCGCGCACAAGCTCTGCGTTCAAATCCGGCTCAGCTTTTATTAAAATTTCTGCTGCATCCTCCGCATTGCTGATCGCGTATTGATAGCCTTTGGATACGGCAGCAGTAAACGCTTTGACGGTTTCCGGCTTATTCTTAATCAAATCTTCGTTCGTCACGATTACCGGCGTATAATAATCCAGTTTGTCGCTGTAGTCTGTTAAATAAACCATATTGATCTTCTCGCCGCGCAGCTCTGCTTCCACGCCAGTCCATGCGTAGTAAATCCATGCAAAATCAATATCCCGTTTCACTGCCGTAAAGAAGTCGCCGTCGCCGATGCTTATCATATTTACTTTGCTCACATCTGCGCCCTTCTCCTGCATAAGCGATTGAATGACCGCCTCTTCAACAGGAGCCCCCCAGCCGCCATACGTTTTTCCTTCAAATTTCTCAGGTGAATCGATTCCCTTTGCAAGAGGAGAAGCAAAACCTGAGGTGTTGTGCTGAATGACAGCGGCGATCGATACGAGCGGCACGCCGGCAATTCTCGCCATCGTGACTGACTCCTGATAGCTTACGCCAAACTGCACATTGCCCGAAGCGACCATTTGATCGGCACCGCTTTGTCCTGGCTGAATAATTTCAACATCCAGGCCTTGCTCCTTAAAAAAACCTTTATCTCTAGCTACATAAAGTCCGGTATGATTCGTATTTGGTGTCCAGTCGAGTACAACCTGCACCTTCTCTAGCGGCTTGTCCGCTGTTCCCTCTTGCTCTTTCGGCTGTTCGCCCTTGTTCCCAGCGCCACCCCCGCAGCCTGCCAGCGCTAATACGAACACTAGCATCGCAGCCAAGATTTTCCACGACAAATGCCCTGTTTTTTTCTGATTCATGATGTTGTTCCCCTCTCCATGCTTCGATTCTAATAGGTGACGACTCCTCGTAGTATCCGGTTCCATGGCTGCATCATTCTAATCGCAACAAAAAAAAGCGTCCCCCTAATCCGGAGGACGCCATATCATTGGCTGTGCAGCTGTTTATACAGCAAATGCTTGATCAATTTGATCTCGCCTGCTTGCTAAACAGAGCTTCTGTCCCTACGCTGGCATTATCCAGATCAGGTTTAACGGGTCGGAATTGTATAGAAAATCCCCTCTCAGCCGGCCTAACCAGCTCCCCGGAACATATTCGGTTTCGTCAATACCATTCATTGTATAGCAAAACCCGCATTTAATGCTAGTTTTTTTTGAAAATGATTATCATCAAGCCACGATACTAATCCTCTTACTACATACGGCAGCCAGAACATGCAGCTCCTGCACCATCTGTTATTGTCCTAGATCCACATGCTCATCCCGCCATTCAACCTTTGCTTCTTCAGCAGCCTGCGAACTTTCAAAGTCTGCCTTTTCTTTGGTCTCTGCTGCAGGAGCAAGGCGTCCATATACGAGCAAATAAGCGGCTGTCAGCTCTTTTGACATCTCTTCAGACGTTAGCTGCTCTAGCAGATGGATGTATTCAAGCTGCTCCTGCGGTTTATTATCCGCACGTGTAATCTTCACATAGATAAAACCGGCCTGCAGATAAAGCTGGCTAACTTGTTCTGCGGAGTACTGTGATGCCGCTTGATGCTGTGCTTGTGCATTAGCTGGATTTAAATATTGCCGAATATTGTCGAAATAATAGCGATTAGCAAAGCACCCGACTAGCCAGCCCCCAGGCTTTAGAAGACGAACTAGACTTTTCATGGCTTGCGGTGTCCCGTAAGCATGAGCATCTCCGATTACGATGCCGTCAAGGCCTTCAGCAGGCAGCCTCCAATCCTTCGGATCATTCGAGCGGAATACGGTAATTCCCGAAGCTTCTGCTACTCTAGCAGCCAGCTCGTTACGCTCAACTCCGTACCATATTGCGGATGGGAATTGCTTTTTCATATGCAAAATCGTAGCTCCGCACCCGCAGCCTATTTCCATAATCGAGCAATTCTCGCGCCTGTACTCATGCGATTCCCGCTCAATTACGGTGCTGAAATCCATTCGTATATACGTTGCATCACCAGGGTCAAAGCCCCATTTGGACATAAAAACAATAGCATTTTTTCTGAAGTTTTGTACATATTGTTCTGGCTCGGAGCTAAAGGAGATGCTGCCGTAATGATGAATAAACGTATCGCCGCACAGCATCAGCTTATATCCCGCCAGCCGGAGCCGCAGGCTATAATCATCATCTTCAAAGTTGCCGATTCCGAAAATCTCGTCGAGCGATCCCGTTTTCTCCCATGCCTCTCTCCGCAGCAGAAGGCAGTAGCCGACCAGCTTCACGCGCTCCTCCCATTTTGTTCTGTCAGGGTTGGCATGCAGTGCAGAAGCAAATAGCTCCATTTCATCTATCGTCTTATAAGCGACCGGGATCGTCGTCCAGTAGGAAGCCGAATTCGTAACGGGGCTTACTGCCCCGATTCGTTCATCACTAAATAAGCAGCGCTTGAGACCGTCAAGCCAGCTTGGCGTTACGATTGTATCGTTATTTAGCAGCAGCAGAAGATCGCCCGAGGCCGCGGCCAATCCTTGGTTGCAGCCCTTAGGAAAACCAGCATTGCAGCCATTGTCGATTACGATGATATCGCTCTCGGTTTTAGCCCATTTTACCGTATCATCCGTCGAACCATTATCTACAATAATCAGCTCATAGCTGCCTCTCTGCGTATGTCTCCGAATACTTTCCACACATTGTTTCGTGTATTCAAGCTTATTGTAGGTAACGAGAATAATGCTTGTCATGCAGCTATTGGCATCGCTCACGCGTATCCTCCTCAAGCAAGCATAAACGGCTCACTTACCCATAAAATATGTCAGCCTATCCGCTTGGGTGAGCACTGCGCACAACTTTCAATCATGCAGCCTTTTTGTATTTCTTGCGTATTCCAACGGCTAGCATAAGCAGCGGCAGCACAATTTGGAACAACGGCGCAATCTTCAGCGTAACATCGAGTCCAATCCAAATATGGGAAGTATTATTGGCTTCAATAAACGATGCCCCATAAATAATGAGACCAATAGGCAGCACACAATATCGGTAGGCAATACCAGTGATCATATTGAACATGAATACCGATGCCATGTATAGCGCAGTCATTTTGACATATAGACCGATGAACAGAAGCAAGGTTACAAGCACATCAAGCCTCTCCAATATATTAGCAAGCCTAATTAACTGTACAACCTCAAGCAGCGGCAGTGCTGTAAGCGAGGACAGCTCTGGCCCTAATACGCATAGCGTAACGATATTCATTAGGATTAGAAATAAGGACACGCCAATATAAGCCTTGTAAGTGACTGGCCCAATCCCTTTCTTCTCGCTCACGTGCTTCCAAAAAACGAAAAAAATAACCATTTGTCCAAATGGAAAAGATAATAAATCTGGAAAGGCCGCCTTCACGACAGGCCCAATCCCGTGTTCAAAAACGGGAAGCAAATGTGCTATTTTGGGCAACCTGGCAACAAACAGGAGTAAAATAATAAAAGCATAGCTGAGCGCTGCAATCGGAAATAGAAGCTGCACGACACGGACAAATACTTCCACTCCCTTGCTGACGGTATACGCTGCAGCGCTGATAATCAGCAGCATAACAATCCATTTCGGCGTAAAGGTGAGCAGCGCCGTCATCGTAAGCTCTCCGACGTCCCGTACGTTGCGCATCGATTCATAAGCAAACCATAACGCGTGAAGTATGCCTACAAAGCCGCCGATCCATTTTCCGAAGTGTATAACATATAGCTCAGCAAGCTCCGAATTTGGGGAGCGCTTCTGCACCTGAACGTACATAACGATAAGCAGCAGACCAGCAATCGCAGCAAGCGTCATCGCCAGCCAAGCATCCTGCTTCGCCTGTATGCCGAGCTCGAACAAAGGGGTGCTGCCTATCAAAAAAACGATGATCAAAATCGAAAGCTGGTTTTTGCCAATCTGCTGCATAGGGTCTCCTTTCTGCTTATGTTATTGATGGTCCTTTTCCTGCGCCTTCTTAAATCCACTTCCGCTAAGGCCAGTTGAATTCAAATTCACCTTAACTTTCATCTTTACTTCGATGTTCGAAAACTGCTCCGACCAGCTGCCCGACGTTTTTAACCATTGCTTTGGATATTTATTGTGAATGATCGTTCCGAAGCCGATTACATCGGCTTTATGCTTGCTGACAGCGTTCCAGCCTTTTTGCATAATAGCGGCAATCTCGCCCTCAATCCGTTTTTGTATTTTCTCTATTTCTTTCGGATTCATGAGATCACCCTCGCAATTGTACTCCATCAGCGTTCCAGTCGCCTTTACGCTCAAATCCATCAGCCAATTGCCTTTTGAAGATTTAGGAGTCTGCGTTGTATCCGAATGCGTAATGCGAATAGTTGAGTTTTTGGGCTCGTTCTTGTCCGCTGAGCATGCGAATGAAACCGTCGTTTTTTTCACTTGATTTGCGAGCCACATCACGCCTTGGCTTTCTTCATTGTTGATCCAGCCTACCAGCTTGTCCCCTTCAATAAGGCCCAGTTCAAACAATCTGACCTTTGAAGGTGTACTGGTGTACGCAAGCTGCCCTGCATTGTCCACACTTTCTTTCGTACCGGACACAATTAAACCGGGTATGCCAGTGGCCTTTGTCGTTCCCAGCAAATCCAGCAGTACTTTATGAATGGTCATTTGACGGAAGGCAGAGCTGTTCATCTCTTCATTATTGATCATGCGCTGAATGGCTGCGCCTGGAATTTTCTCAAGTGGAATCAATTGCTCGAGCATCCGGCGCGCGCTGCCCTTCGACAAGAAAACGCTCACCGTCTCGCGGGAGTCATGATTGCGCAAATACGTGTCTAGGAGTGGTCCCAGTCCTTTGCGCGCTGCAGCCTGACCGATAATGACAATTTGATTATGTGCGAAATAGAGGCGCCGCGACGTCTCCTGGCTTGCTTTGCTGACCGCGCTTCTGAAGCTTTCCCCTTGCGTGGAAAAAACATGGACTGCCGCTGTGCTGTTGCTCGCGCTTTGACTAGAAATGGCTTCCGGTATGACCACTTGATACGACAACACCCATTTCCCATCCTTCCAGTCAACGCCGGTAGCAGAAACAATCGCAATATCATTCAGCTCTATGCGATTCCAGCAGCCCGTTGCCAGCAAACAAATGAGCATCGGCAGCAGCAGCCTCCATTTTTTCATGGCAGGTTCCCCCTTTCATTACGCCTTATCGGAATGACGCTGTGCCGGCGGTTTTTTTCCGTTCGGCCGCCGCCTTGGATTGCGCAGATTCAAATCTAGAGGTCGAAGCACGACCGCCCACCATGGCAGCCTGACGAACACGTCTCGCCATGGTCCTTGCTTTGTAGGTCCTGGTGCCAGCGGAGACATATATGGCACTCCGAACGAGCGCAGCGATACCAAATGGATCAGCATAAACAATACAGAAATGAAAATGCCGAAAAACCCAAAAATACCGGCCATAATCATAAAGATAAAACGAATAATGCGAGATGTGGCCGCCATGTTGAATTCCGGCATTACAAAATTGGAAATCGCCGTAAAGGATACGATGATCACCATACCCGCTGACACGATGCCCGCCTGAACAGCCGACTGGCCGAGTACGAGAGCGCCCACGATAGATATGGCGGGCCCAATCGCCCGCGGCATTCGTAATCCTGCTTCTCGCAGCACCTCGAAAGTGACCTCCATCAACAGCGCCTCAACCAGTCCAGGGAACGGAATCCCCTCTCGCTGCGCCGCTAGACTAATGAGCAGCGTTGTCGGAAGCATCTCCTGATGAAAGGTTGTAACTGCGATATACAAGGCAGGCAGCAGAATGGACACAATATATGAACCGTAACGGATGAGACGAACGAAGGATGCAATATCATATCGTTGATAATAATCCTCTGGCGATTGAAAAAACGAAAAAAATGTAGTCGGGGCCATTAAGACCATAGGCGAGCCGTCTATCATTACCGCTACTCTTCCCTCCAGCAGCGCTGCTGCCACTGAGTCCGGCCTCTCTGTATTTGAAAGCGTTGGAAACAGCGTGAACGTATCATCTTGAATAAACTCTTCCACGTATCCGCTCTCCAGCACACCGTCAATGTCAATGGCCGCCAGCCTGCGGTAAACCTCCTTCACGATCCCTTCGTCTGCTATACCGTGCAAATACATAACGGCTACATTCGTATGCGTTTGCTGACCGATCTTGTGCACTTGCACATGAAGGTCAGAGGAACGTATTATGCGCCTGACCAAGCTGATGTTCGTTTGAATGTTTTCTACAAAGGCATGCTGCGGACCCCGAATCACGGTCTGAGTCTGAGGAATCGTAACACTGCGCTGTTCGCCGCCGTTCACATCCGCCGTCAGCGCTTCCGCGCTGCCATCCGCCATAATGACACATAATCCGTCCGTCATATATTGGAGTGCATACTCTAGTGTGTTCACACTCTGCACCGAGCCGATTGAAACGACGCAGCTGCGAAGCGCTTCCAGCAGCTTGCTTCCCTTCACATGAGCATGCTGCGGCAGCCTCATTGACATTAACGGTTCCATGACACTCTCATTAATGATTTGCGAGTTCACGATTCCATCCACATAAATAATGGCAATCTCACGTTCTGGAGCCGCATCGCTGCGAAACATTCGGATTACGATATCCGTGCTGTTGCCGAAGCAATCGCGAATGGTTTTGACATTCGCATGCAGCGACGGACTAAACGGCGTTAGCCTACCTGTGTTTTGTTTGTTCATAACGGCACCCTTCGTTTCCATGTTGCTTCTATTTTGGCGCATTATGGATGTAAATATGTACTGTCCTATTTGAGATTGGTTTTCGTGCTGCTCCGCGTATAGCTATTCGAACGCCTAATCGGACTGCGAAGCTGTTCCCAACCAAACCTTGTCAATAATAACCACAAATAACCTCTAGTATAAGAACGTGCGTTCTGTATATAATAAGAACAAACGTTCTTGTTATGGAGGAGATGCATCATGACAATGGAAAAATGGTTCAGCCTAGTCGGTTGTGTCGTAGATGTGATTTATATGAGCAAAAAAGGCAAGTTTACGAAACGAAGGATTCGTGTCCTATCTGTGAGAGACGGTTATGTCAGAGCCTTTTGTATAGACTCCGGCGCACAGCGCGTCTTTCTTGCGGCAAATGTATTAGCAGCAGAGCTGGTGAGCCGAAATGTCTCTTAACAAAGTCATTATGCTTGCGGATTGCCAATCGTTTTATGCATCGGTGGAGAAGGCGGAGCATCCCGAGTATCGCCATCTGCCGGTTGCTGTTGCGGGCGACCCCGAACGCCGCTTATATGGACTATAATATGAAGTAGTTATTACCGTTCACAACGATAATAATTGCTTCTTTTTTCTTTCGCTGTTAATTTATTATTTAGATTAATTAATTTATGATTCTATAGTATTTAATGATAGGGATATTCCAGTGGAGGGCGTATCCCTAGCAAAGCCGCGGGAGGTTGGTTTAATAAGTATGTTGAAGGTGCAAGAAGTAATCGTATCCACTAAAAATGAAGAAATGAAGACCCGGTACATGTTGTTGGACTCCGTAGGATCCCCTGTTATCCCTGTAATCAAATATCTAAAATATTTGGATAACTGCGAGAAGTCAACCAATACCATTAAATCTTATTGTTATCATCTCAAACTTTACTTTGAGTTTTTAATGCTAAGGGATAAAACTTATCAAGATGTTAGTTTGGATTTATTGAGTGACTTTATCCAATGGTTAAGAACTCCATATGAATCGCTTAATGTATTCCCTTTGCAACAAATACCAGCTAAACGTACAGAAAGAACCATCAATGTAATAATTACATGCGTAATCTCCTTCTATGACTATCTAATGCGATCCGATCTCTTCTCAAATGAAATTGTTGAGAAGGTTACTCGAAAAGTGTCTGGATCTCGCCGATCCTTCAAATCCTTCTTGCATCACGTCAACAAAAGCAAACCTTTAGATATCAATATATTAAAAATAAAAGTCCCTCGAAGAAGGGTTAAAACTCTAACAAACACTCAAATTGATTTTATAAAACAAGCATGTTCTAACGAAAGAGACCGTTTACTTCTCTTGGTTTTATATGAAGGTGGTTTACGCATTTCAGAAGCCCTATCGCTGTGGATAGAAGATTTTGATATCGGTACAAACTCTATTATTGTTAGGAAATCAAAGACTCCTGCTGGTGAAGGGCGGAAAGTGTATGTTACCGAAAACACCATAAACTTATTTCAAGATTTCCTTATTGAGTACCACGCTGATGATATTGATACAAACTATGTTTTCTTTAAACTTCGTGGTGATAACAAAGGACAACCATTGGATTATCCATCAACGAGTTCTTGGGTAAAACGCATGAAGAAAAAAACGGGGATAAATTTTACTCCTCACCTGTTTCGTCATAGTTATGCAACTGAACTTCAAAGAAACGGTGCCAGTATTAAAACAATTCAAGAATTGTTAGGTCATCGTAATGTTCAAACAACCATGAATTTATACCTTCACCCTTCAGATGAGGATATTAGATCTGAGTATGAAAAAGCAATTAAGAAAAAAGAGAGGACGGAATTATTTGACACGGAGTAATCGAATTTTTATCGGACCCAAAGAACATCATTTTTTGGAGATGGAAAAGACTCTGACTGGATATTGGGCAAAGCCTCTCTGGAATGTGAAGGAATGTCCACTTCTTACTGATGAATGGAAGCGTACTGGAAGAACTTTATATTGGGAGAGCTTTCAAAACGAATTCATTAAAACAGAAATGAAGTATTATTTAGCTCAAAAATTATTACTTGGGCAATTGACTCTATCTACTGTGTATGAACTTAATGGCTATGTTATTCACAAGTTTGGAGACTTTATCAATAACTATTTCCCTCATCTAAAAACGATTATAGATATTCCAAAGTACAAATTAGAAATGAATTGGAGAACTTATCTTCAAAGCCAGAATGTACAGACTTTGCGAACACTTAAGGCTTGGGTTAGAGTAAAACAAAATGAGAATCGTGATGCAGAGTATACCAGTCGTAGTGGAACTATGACTTTCATAAGCAAGTTCTATGATTTCTACCTAGATTTTTATGACGAAAGAGATGAATTTGAAAAAGATATATGGGATGTCAGAAAGTTGAATATCCCTTTCAACTCATCGAAGTATGAGGTGAAAATTAATTTCACCAGAGTCCCATTTCAGTTCAGAGATTTATTGAAAAGGTATGTAAAGCTACGTTTGTTTAGTCAACAATCAATCAAATTCAACACTGTTACGAACAACCTAAGTAACATTGTTAGATTCCTGGAGTTCATTAACAGTTCTTACCCTGAATGGCGGGATCTACGAGATCTCTCCCGTAAAGATATTGAAAAATATCTTCAATATCTACGGGAGACTCCTATGGGTGGAACAACTAGGAATAATATTCATCAGGCTCCTTCATCAAACCATCACATACAAAAATGTATGAACACTTTAAACTCTTTCATTGAAATAATTCAGCGAGTTGATTGGATAGAAGCACCAACTATTCTCGTTAACAGGCTAATTTTTTCTGAAGACAAGCCCACTCGGAATTACACAATTAAAGATGAAATTGGTCATATTCCTGATAATATTTGGAATGAAGTTATTCTTCACATCGATCAATTTCCAAAACAGTATGTGCCGATTATTCTTGTTATGGAGGCCTCAGGATTCCGTACTTGTGATGTGTTGTCGTTAAATCTAGATTGCTTATTGGAAACGGACAATGGTTGGTGGTTAGTTGGTGATCAAAAAAAGGTTATGTACAAGGATCATAAAGTCCCGATTTCAGTAGAAATCGCTCATGCCATCTTGGCACAAAAAAAGCTAGTAGAGGAACAATTAACAAAAAATGAAAATCCTCTTTCTTTGCTCTTTCCCGTATGTAAAGGGCCACGAAAAGGCTCACCAGTGACCGCTCGGACAATTTCGCAAAATTTAAATGTACTTGTTCAAAAATGCAATATTTTGGATCCCAACGGCAATCTATATTGGTTTAATAACCATGCATTTAGACATCGCTATGGCGTAACATTGATAAATAACGGTATGGATATCACTATTGTGCAGCAATTAATGGCGCATTCCAGCCCCGAAATGACTGCTGTTTACGCGAAAATACTGAGAGAAACAAAACGTAAAGAGTGGGAGAAAGCAAGAGCAAACGGTGCTTTTCCATCAATAAGGCTTTCTCAAGATGGTAGAATCGTTCATGCAAATCTTGATGAGCAAGCGATTGAGAATGGTATAGAGTTGGAATGGATTCGACATAATTTTGATTCCATTCGATTGGATCACGGTATTTGTATTAAAAGCCCCAAGATGCCGTGTGAGTTTTTAAAACAGACACTAGATCCGCCTTGTATTAAGAACAGCTGCAAGAGTTTCCATGTGGATCAAACATTTATTTCCTACTATGAAGATCAAATCAATAAAATGGAAAATGACATCGAGAGCTACAAAAAAACGAATCGGATTCGATCCATTGAGCTAACTCAAGCTAAATTACATCGATACATGGGTATCCTACATGGGTTACACAATAATCCCGGTATCTTCGGTCTAGAGAAATCCAGACGTGAATTCATGGGAATCGAACGAGAAACTCGGAACGAAGATGGCTAAATCTATCCCTTGAAAATAGCTACATCTATCTGTTGAGAGAAAGCTTTCCCTCCTTACATATCCGCTGCCTTATCTCTTTACCCTACCGGACCTTCGGCAGAGCACCTTGGCTCTGCCCTTGGTTCTCTTTTGATCATTCACAGAAAAAAAGAATGTCTAATAGTGAAAGGACTGAATTTCTACTTGACACTTATCTATGTACCTACTCTTCAAGAGCAACATCTTAGGGAGATGGAAAAGACTCTAACTGGATATTGGGCAAGGAATCAATGGTACGTGAAGGAATGTCCACTCCTTCTTAATGAATGGAAACAAAACGCTAAGAATTTACATTGGGATAAGTACCAGAACGAGTTTATTAAAACGGAGATGAAATTTTATACAGCACAAACTTTAATGTTAGGGCAACTGTCTTTATACTCAGTGTTTCAAAATAACGGGAGAAGTATTCATCGTTTTGCAGAATTTATTAATAATCATCTTCTTCATATAAAATCAATAATAGAGATTCCGAAACCAGATTTGGAAACGATGTGGAGAAATTATCTTCAAAGCCTAGATATAAAGACCTCGTACAAAAAAAAGAGCTGGAAAAGAATAAAGAATAATGAGAATCGAGATACTTATTATACTCAACCTACCGGAATTATGTCATTCATAAGTAAGTTCTATGATTTCATTTTAAATTTTTACGACGAGAGAGATGAGTTTGAAAAAGATATTTGGGATCCCAAGAAGTTAGGAATCCTTTTCAATTCAGTAAAGCCTCAGGATAAAATGAATTTCGCTAAAGTACCCTTTCAGTTCAAAGATTTAATGAAGGAGTATGTAAAACTGCGTTTGAATCAACAATCAAATTCATATAGCACTACACTCATTCACCTAATGTTGATGGTTATATTCCTGGAGTTCATTAACATTTCTCACCCAGAATGGAGAGATCTACGAGAACTCTCTCGTAAAGATATTGAACAATATCTTCAATATTTACACGAGAAACAAATGGGCGGAACAGTAAAGAACCATAATTTCAAAGGTCCTTCTTCTAAACGTCATATAGCTAAGTGTATAAACACATTAAAGACTTTTATCGAGACAATTCAGAAATATGATTGGACAGAATCGCCCATTCTCTCTGCCCGCAAGCTAATTCTTCTGGAAGATACACCCAAAGTAAGCCATAAAGTAAAAGATGATATCGATCATATTCCTGATCATATATGGGAGCAGGTTATCCGTAATATCGATCAATATCCAAAACAGTTTATACCAATTATTCTCGTCATGGAAGCTTCCGGATTCAGATCTTGCGATGTAATATCGCTAAAGCTAGATTGTTTATCGGAAACTGACAATGGCTGGTGGTTAGTTGGTGACCAACAAAAAGTTAAATACAAGGATCACAAGGTCCCAATTTCGGAAGAAATAGCTCATATAATTACGGCACATAAAAAGTTAGTAGAGGAGACCCTGACAAAAAAAGAAAACGTTCACTCCCTACTATTTCCAGTATTTAAAGGCCCGCGAAAAGGCCTTCCTGTGTCTAAAAAGAGAATTTCAGAAAATTTAAATATTCTAGCTCGAAAATGTGAAATCTTGAATGCCAATGGTGAACTCTACTGGTTTAAAAATCATGCATTTAGACATCGTTATGGCGTGACACTAATCAACAATGGTATGGATATCACAATTGTACAGCAACTAATGGCACATACCAGCCCGGAAATGACGGCTGTTTATGCAAAGCTATTAAGCGAGACAAAGCGTAGAGAATGGGAGAAAGCAAGGAGAAAAGGTGCTTTTCCATCAATAAGACTTTCTCAAGAAGGGGTTGCCGTTCAAGCAGATCTTGATGAGCAAGCTATTGAGAATGGTATAGAATTAGAGTGGATTCGGCATAACTTTGATTCTATTCGCTTAGACCACGGATTCTGTATTAAAAGTCCAAAAGCGCCTTGTGATTTTTTAAAGCAGATGATAGAACCGCCTTGTATTAAAAACAACTGCAAGAGTTTTCATGTAGACCAAACATTTGCTGCCTATTATGAAGAACAAATCAACAAAATGGAACACGACATCGAGATTTATAAAAAGACGAACCGGACTAGATCAATTGAGTTCACTCAAATTAAACTTGAAAGATACAATGGGATCCTAGATGGATTACTTAAAAATACTGGTATCTACGGTCTAGTGAAATCTACACGTGAATACACGGGAACTGAAAGAGAAATGAGGCCTAGAGATGGCGAATCACAACCCTAACATCACTGGAATAAATAAGTATTCCAAAGAAAAAACAAAGTCTGCTATTGGCAAAGTAGACGAAGCTCTAAAAAATATGATCAGAAGACAAATGTATATTAATTTCAACTCGGTTTCGGAATTTTCAGGCGTTTCAAAAGGTTTTTTATATAAAAATCCCGATTTACGCAAGCGGATTGAGATGCTAAGAAAACAACAAGATGGCCTTCCATCTGCTAAACAAGTAAAACGAAATATGAGTGACAATTCTAAAGATGTCATTATAGCTTCACTAAAACAAAGGGTTCAAAAGCTTGAAAAAGAGAACTCCGAACTGAAGAAGCAATTAAAGATACAGTTTGGGGATCTATATAAAAAAATTTAATGTTTTTTGTAATTCTTGGTTAATAACCAGCTGTCCAAAGAAAATTAATTGTGGTGTACTTTCAAGCAAAATTAGCGCGCACCGATTGAATATCGATGCGCGCTGGCTGCATAGCTTTTTTCATTTGTCTACTTGACGGGGGTATGACCACAATTGGTTGAACTTACGTTTTTTTCATTTCCATGTGTATGAGCTATTAGTTATTCCTACCAATATTTCTCAAAGCACTTGCAATTACTTCGGCTTCTTCTAACTTACCCATTTTTCGAAGTTCAATAACAAACAAAGGCCAAGGTGGGTGAATCGCCATATATGGATTTGAATCAGGACCAGTATACATTCCTCCACCGGGGCCATTATACAGCCCACCCCCAAGGCCAGTATACAGCCCACCTCCAATACCCGTATATAGCCCTCCGCCTATGCCTGTATAGGCACCTCCTCCGATACCCGTATACAGCCCTCCTCCGATGCCTGTATAGGCGCCTCCTCCGATGCCCCTATACATACCGCCGCCTATGCCTGTATAGGCACCTCCTCCGATGCCTGTATACATACCGCCGCCTATGCCTGTATAGGCGCCTCCTCCGATGCCCGTATACATATTACGAACAAACAACTGAGCTTTACTCATTTTCAAATCCCCCAATAGTAGCTTGATAATAAGCGTGTTAACCGACAGTCTTCCTTTATTTCACCATTACTTCTCAGGTTTTGTCCTTGCAAGAATAGAAGTGCGCTATAGCAGCTACATCATACCCGTTGGATACCCACCGCTGTGATAGTGGTGCAGGTAGCTGTCGAACCTACGACTGTTGTTCCTGGTACTCTAAAAAATAGAATTGTAAAAATTCATCCTTCGAACATAAAGGCACCTTTCCTAAATAGAAAGGTGCCCGTTTCAGTTTATAATCCTAAATTTTTCAGCTTAACTGTTGCCCGATTTCTTTTGTATAACGGGTCATTTGTTGAATAATCTCTGTGCGAAGCGTTTCCTTAACTATTCCAAATTTATCGTCATAACCTCTGCAAAAGTAACGATAGTACAAAATGTCATCATTCGTTTCTTCTTCAATCACTCTGATATTTCTAGACTTGAGCTCTCGTTTTAGGGAATAAAAATCGTTGGATGCTTTATGCATCAGATACTCGAGAGATCTTATTATTACACCTTTCAAGGTAATATGGGCCAATCTTACGTCCTCCTGGCTCTTCTGAATCATACTGATGATATGCGGATAGGTAATGAAATCGCGGATCATCCCCAGCTCTTCTTTAGTCGGCCGTCCTGTTAGCTTGGTTTGATTCCGATTATCATACTGTTGTTGATGCTCGGTCATTAACATCTTCCCTCCCCACCGGTTATTGCCGTCCAACTTGCTCATTTATAATGACCCCCGATCTGCCCAGATCGCTCACGAGCAATTCCAGATTCCAGTAGTGAAGATGCTCGTAGTATCGCAGAATCACCAAAACGATCTTTTATCTGATCCATCGCACGTTCAAGGTCATATGTTTTTGCACGATCCGTAAACAAATCAAGATATTGAATATCATCCTTGGCCAGCTGTGTAAGTACAATTGTAATATAGCTGACCGGCATACCCTTCCAATGCTCGTTAAAAAGGCGTAGAATGGCTGCTCGTAGCTCGTGAGTCAAATTTGTTGGATAAGGCAATGTCATTTGTCGACCGAAAGAATGGGCATACAGACCGTCTGTTTCCCCTAAACCAAGTGCGACAACCCTCCCCTGTATCCCGATCTTACGAGCTCGGCGGCACACTTCCGCGCACAATTCTAGAATTACAACCTCAATATCAACTTTTTTCGTGTAGAGCGATGCGCGAAGCGTCTTCCCGTGGCTTACTGATTTTAGAGCCCCCCTTATTGAAGGCATAACAGGACTAGGATCGATACCACGGGCGGTCTGCCAATAATATTCAGCCTGTATGTCTGATTGTTTGCCCATCATCCGACGCATTAATCGTTTGAAATCAGGTAACTCTATACGAGCAATATCTCCAATTGTATGAATACCCGACATTGTAAAACGCTTCGTCATCTTTGAGGCCACCATAAACATTTGTTGGATGGGTAGTGGCCAAAGATCTTTCTCGATGTTACTTTTATCGAGTCTATAAATTCCGTCTGTACGACGTTTAGCGAAATTATCTGTTGCGGTTTTGGCCAATATTTTTGTGGGGCCTATCCCAACTCTACTCCAAACTCCTGTTGACAGTAATACTCGATGCTGAATTTGACGCGCTACCTCCTCAGCAGAGCCGAAAACACCTTCGCTTCCCGTTACGTCCAAGAATTGTTCATCAATACTGTAAGGCTCTACAAGAGGAGTAATGGATTCAAAAATCTCAGTAATTAAAAGTGACACAGTGATATAGCGCTGCATCCGAGGCCTAATGATGACAAGTTCCTTACATGCGGCCAATGCTTCAAACACACGACTGGCCGTTGTCACGCCGTACGCTTTAGCTATGGGGCATGCCGCCAAAATAATACCACCACGACGATCTGGATCGGCTACAGCTACTGGCATATCCTTTAATTCTGGATGAGCCGCTTTTTCAACCGACGCATAAAAGGATTGCCCATCGACCAAAAGAATAGAACGTTCACGTGACATGGTGTTTCACTTGTTCCATGGTAAGCATATACTTTTCTCGGAAGGTGTGCGTCATGCTTTTGGATTCGTTGTGCGCATATAAGATGCCATTCTTAAATTTCTGGATACGGATTACGCGTTGACTGACATGTTGCTGCTGATCCATATAAATGATCATGACTTTTCGACCAATCCACTTATCTGTTGGCATTTCTCTCGCCCCTCACGAACATTTGTTCTTATTTTATATTAATACGAACAATCGTTCCCGCGCAAGAGGTGATCTATACAAAACATCGAATGGAAAAAATTACATTTACACAACTCACTTTTACACTACCACGGTTAAAGGGTTTCATTCTTCTATAAGTTCGTTAAGCTGAAGAAGAACGTGAGTTCAATAAAACAGCGACAGCCCAGGACTTATTTTCTCGTCCAAGGCTGCCGCTGTTTCTATTGTTAGGTTCATTCAAACAGCTTTGATCTCATAACGCTTGCCGTATTCGGCCTGAAAATTTTCACAGTCGTCATACATTTTATTTCATTGACACCTTCAATCACGTCTGTCATGACTTAAAACGCATCATAAGTTAACGATTCCTTGAATCAAAAACAGTCAATACATCCTTAGAGAGCTTATAGATAATTTCTATTTCCTGTGAGTTGCGGTGTTGTAGCAACACTTTTAAAGAATCCAAAAGCTTTTCTTTCTCGGTCGGCAATTCTGTTCCAAATAACTCAGCAGGACTAACCCTTAGAGCATGAATCAGCCTTTCGAGTGTTTCAATAGAAATATTCTTTTCTCCACGTTCCACGCCACCAATATATGACTGAGGTAATTGCACTCTCTCGCCTAATTGTTCTTGAGTAAGACCTCTATTTTTCCGAAGGATACGTATCTGTTTTCCGATTTGACTAATTAATTCCGCCACAAAACCACCTCTCTTCAAGAGTAGGTAAGTTAAGCAGGCAATTAAATATACTCATAACATATAAAACCATTTGATTTTAGATCTTATAAGATCTATTATTGTTCTTACTAAGCAACTACAGTCACAGGAGAATACTTTATGAACCCAATACTTCAAAAACAAATAGTTATTGAAAATGTCCTTGTGAGTAAAATAAGAGGCAAAATTGCATACCAAGGTAATATATCAGCATCCACAATTATGGGACTATACTACGTAAAGCCATATGATGATCCATCTGGTAAAGGTTATCAACGACCAGTTGATCAAAAAAGAAGTCACGAGTTTGCAATTTATCTTTCAAAAGGCGAAGACGCACTGTTCACACCTATTTTGCTAAATGCAGCATCTAACTGGGAGTTTGTTTCTTACGATCGTGAACGCCCTGCATATGGGCGCCTAATTTGCAAAGGGAAAGCTTCTCTAATGGATGGTCAACACCGTCTGGGAGGAATACAACGTTACATTCAAGAAACAAATTCTGAAATAAACGTTCCATTCCTTTCCTTTCATTACCTTGATGAGGATGAGGAAATTAAGCTTTTTGATACCATTAACACAAAAGCCAAAGGAATAGGTTCATCATTAAGTAAATATCTACGTAGGGATTCTGATGAGTTAAGTTGGGTTGCTACGAAGCTATTGATACAGAACGACAGTCCTTTTCATAATAACGGTAGTATCATAGGCAAGCGCAACAAAGGCAGGCATATTACCCTCCAGAATTTGTATAGAACATTAAGCTTATTGTTTAAAAATCGAAAACTAAGTGTTATCACAAAAGAGGAAAAACTGTCCCTTGCCGTGAGTTATTTTTCAAAAATAAAGGAGCTATTCCCTTCGGAGTGGATGGACTACAAAGGGCAACGATTAACGCATATTGTTTGTCTTGATGCATTATCTATATCCGGCTCACAAGTTCTTGCTAACTGTATACACGAAAATAGAAAACAAGTCGACATGGTCGCTGTTTCTCGACATGTTAAGAAACTAAATGGAATTGACTGGTCTAGCGAAGGGCCGCTAAAGTATGTAAAGGGGTTGAGTGGGTCGAGATCGCTTGCATCAGAATTAGTGGATCAAATGTTAAATTAAACTTTGATGTTAGACTAAATTTGCGTTTTTAAAAAGCGCCTCAGTATAATTTGTTAGCAGGATTAATAACTTTTGCTTTCAATGAAATCGGGCATTGTATGCATTGGTGGTATGTGACACTAATGGAGAAAATTAATTCCATAATAAAGAGCATACTTCATGATTGAATCATGGAGCATGCTCTTTATTTACAAAGTCGTATCAACGGTTTTCTTAATTCTGCGGCCAATCAACGTATTCATTATGATTTTACTCAGAACACAAGTAATAAGAAGTAAAGATGCCACCCATGCTGTTGCTATATCTCCTATTAATGAGATGAGCAAAAAACCAAATAATGCACCTGCTGCAGCTCCTAAATCACTTGCCATTGAATATCCAGAAATCACTTTATGACGATTTTGAGCCGTAGATTGTTGAAAGATTTTAGCATCGTTTATAGTCATAAGTACTGTAGATAAAAGAAGCAACAGGATTGTCATGCCTAGCCGAATGACAACATTCATCCTCAACGGAAACAAGAATAATAAGCTACTGGTCACTATAGCTAAGACAGTAAGATAACTATTCCCATGTATACTTCTATCGTTTATCTTACCGATCCAAGGAACAAGGAGTGGATCTAAACTTAAACACATAAAGAAGGCTGTCGAGACTTTCTCGACAACCTGACCGTCATTATGACGGTCTTTCTTATGTAGTCTTCAGCTGATATCATCTTTTGCTAATAACTTGATCAATTGAGTCCGATCGATCAATTTTATGTCGGCCTTTTTGGCGAGCGCTTTGGCAGGATCGGTGAACATACAGTTCGTTACAACCCATCCTTCGTCGCAATCATAATAGAGTCTGCCTGAAATTACTTCTTGTACGGCGCTATTGCCAACGTTTTGATCTGGTTGATACCTTTTGGCCTGCACGCCGATCTTTATGCCGTCCCGTTTCAGTATGAGATCTAACCCTTGGTCACCGGAAGCCGGAGTACGCTGGACCAGGTATCCCAATTTAACAAACAGCGATTGAAGCAGCTCCTCGAACCGAAGTCCGTTCATAACATCAATTTCTTCGATACCGCTCGCTTTTTTTAGCCGTATACGCTCGAGCGCAGCCTTTTCGGCTCGATCATACATAATCCACTTCCTGATCTTCTCGTCTTCTGAGTCAATTCCCTTAAGGTAATCCTCAGCCTGTTGTTGCGGCGTGGTTTCCCTGCGGGAGGTTCGGTTGATGATCGCGGTTCCAGGTACAAGTGCGGTAGCAAACAACGCACCCGCAATTACCCAGGGAATGTCCCATATGAACTTTGCAATGAGGAAGATCCAGAACAAGTTAATGCCGGCCATCGACGCGTTTTCAATTGCTGAGTTGTAGTGGTATTTTATCGTGTACCCTTCAGCTACCTGTACAAAGCAGTCGTCGCAGCCGCCTAGGTGAAAGGATTCGGGATTTGCTTCTTCGCCACGGTATTTAAAAGGAACGGCCTTACCGCAATCTCGACAGATCACACCTGAATCTCTGAATCCATCTTTATGGCTTTCAATTTCCCTTTGTAAAGAATCATAAAACTTTCGTTTTGACTTCGAATAACGCATGATAGTCCTCCGTTTACATAAACCAATACATCCAAATATTATACCATTACATGGCACGCTAACGATAAATGAATTCCACTTGGTCTTACTCGATATAAATTATTTTTTTATGCTCCAAGACTTGTATTTCTATTGCATCTAGTGATCTGTGAATATAGACTATAGGTTATATTTACACAATCTGGAATCACATGATTTTAAAAGGGGAGTATTTATGACAAAGAAAAAGATAGCTCTTATTGGATTTTCCTGTTTATGCGTTGTTATTTTGATTGCAGCAATTTTAATGGTGAAAGCTGCGCAGCAAAAGAATGAATTCATGGAGGTACTTCAGGTGTTTGCGAATGAGAAAGTATCTTCATCTACTCTTAGCCTGGATCGGTTTGAACTTGAAGGTTCTTCGAATCAATCAATTACTCTATATACTACAGACTCCACGTTTGATAAATTGTCCCCTTATGAAAAGAAAGAGCTACTGAACCCAATCCTCGAAACCTATGCGGATTATTATTTTGATAAAGCTTATGAATATGATATTGATGTGTCTGAGCGATATGCAGCTCCTACTGTAGTAGTTAATAGTCCAAATGGAAAAAGAACCGTGTATGACATTGGTGGTTCGTTACGGACAGATGGTAAAACCTATCTTCAACATGAACTTATTAATAATACATTTGATAAAAATACAAATGATAAAAATGATTCTTTACTAGCAAAAAATGAAGATGCAATCTATAGTTACATAATGGAACAGTTTGATAAAGTGACCAACCAAGGGGAGGATTATGTACCCGAAATTCATGATCCTATTGTCTTACAGAAAGCTGCTGATTATTTTTCCATTAGTATTGAAGACGTAGATAGAATATTTATCGAAAAAGCTATGTCAGGTTATTAATGTATTGAATTACTGGGCTTGTCATTGAAAAAAACAATCAGATAAAACTTGTAATGATTAGACAATATTCTATCATCTAGAGTTATATTTGAAATGGTATAATTAGAAGAAATAACGAATAGGACGAATAGGGGTCTAAATACACGTGCCGAAGATTACGATGGAAATGAGTATCGGAGCTTATCCAATTGCAAAGCAAGTTTACCTGAAGCAACTATCGAGGACAGAAGGTCAAATAAAAATTTTCGAAACTACTGGGATGGTACCAGGATCTGCGCAAGCCTTTATTACAATTTTTCTTGCCATGATGCGCGGAGAAGTATATAAAAGAGCCTTCAACAATCCTACAAACAAGTTTCTGCTAGAAAGCATCAAGAATGATTTTGGTGACGTAATTTTCCATAAAGCGCTGCAGGCTACACAAAGGCACATAGACTACTATTCTACCTTAGACAAAGGTAACTTAGCTGGATTACAAAAAATTGTAAATCAAATGAAAATCTTAGCTTAAAGTTCATTCAGAGAGATCCATCAACTGAAGATTCCTCCCACAGTTAGAGATTCAAAAAAAAGCCATTCGGGCCCGAACTAAGAGTCAGCGGGGCGAGGATGGAATATGCTTTATTGAACTAACGTGTCCCGAGCTTAATTCACTGCGGTACAAACGGTACGGGAGAATTCTTTGGATTTGGAGTAGCTGAGGATGAAACTTACCTGCTCCTTCTCTAATCCTTCATATCGGTCAGGCCAGGCGGGGGCTATTGGACACTTACGTTGAATCCCTAGCCAGTAGGCCAGGGATTTTACTTATAGTTTTCATCTGAGTCAGTATTTTATTGAAATAACGTTCCTCGTATTAATTAATTTTATCCCCAAAATAACATTTCTCGCATAAACTTAGAATATCTACGCCCCAATTATCGTACACTGGAACCGTCTTTCGTTCCGTCTTATTGCATTTATCACAGAACCCTATTGATCGTGGCAAATTATTAAATTCGTATTCTCGTGTTTCTCGTATTATTTCTTCATGATGTTGCTCTAACATCTCAATAAGATCGGATCTTATTCCCTCTACTTCACTCATCGCATCAGTAATGGTATTAAAATACTGAAAAGGTAAATCTCCAACTATTTCTGATAAATCATTATGGAGTTCCTTAGAAGTGTTGCCGCCGAATTCAGTATGATTATGTGAAACAAAAAAAACAGATTCATTATATTTTTCTGTATATTCGATTGAACTTAAAACAATTAATGCATCAGCCATATTGTTTTTTTTCTTTCCAACGAATGGTGCTTTTTTTGCTAATGCCAATTCAATAGACTGATTTCTTACATTGTCTGAATGAATTAGCTTAATAGCTTTTGTGTTATTAATTAGAGCGTCAATTCTCTCAATATTAGTAGAAAATTTATGTATGATAATTTCTTTATTACTATTCAGAACTGTTTGTAAATTCTCTAATATTTCAATGATATTACTTATGTTGTCACCTTGAATCAACATTTTTAGTTCTGAAATTGTCTTTAAAGCATTTGAGAGCATATTTTGCTTCTCTTTTAAAATTTTTTCTTCCTTATTCCTGTTCCACTCAACATGAACTTGATCAGGAATTACAAGTTTGATATCTCCAGATTCAATTAGTTCCTCTAAATTATCTAGAAATTTGGAAAACAACTCTTTTTTATGATTCGCTATATCTATCCAAACACAGGTATCTAAAATTAAATGTGTACAGTTAAACATATTTTCCCCCTCATTTACAAAATACGCGAACCACTCTGAAATATATTCATCCCTTCGTGGCTATTGCAGGTGTTTAGCGTTTAGCTTGATGGCATTCCCACTGTATTTCTTTCACTTTATTAGTATACTTTATCCCAACCTCATCCGTTGTTTCGTGAAAATATCCTTCAAAAAACAACTTAAGTAATGCATTCTCATTGTGTGTTTCGAGAATTGGAATTCTATTTACAAGTAATCGTTGATACTTAGTGGTCATTGAACCTAATTTTTGAAGTACTCCAACTTGATTTAAACGAGCTAGATAGTTATATACCGTAAACATATAGTTAGCTTCTTCTTTTCTATTATAAACAGTACGAAAGACTCCTATATCTTTCTGTTCTTTAAATTTTTCTTTCATGTAATCAAACCATATATTCGACTCTTTACCTTTTTTAATAAACCCATCCCACTTGGATACCACATAATCATATATCCACAGTTGCCATAGCTGCTTAGGAGTTAAAAGTAAATCCGAGTACCCAACCTCTAACATGAACACTGCTGGGAAGTTATCAGGCGTTAGATCATATTTCTTCGTCAGTCGCAAGAATAGCTCCTTTTCTTTATAAGTCATATCCGCGGTTAACTTATGACGTTCTTCGATTATTCGCTTATAGTAATCCCGTATATTTCTTGTTTTTTTTTCATTCTCAATTTGTTTCCTAAGATATTCGGATTTTTCTCTTTCCTCCTTCTCACGATCATATCTTAGCTGTTCTTGCCTGCTAGCTTCACGTTCCTCTTCTAGTTCCTTTAAGTAAGTATCATAAGCAGACAGCCATAATTGTTTCTTTCGTATCTCGAAATTTGCTAAAGCATCTTTAATTACTTTTGGATTACTAAGAGTACCGCCCCAGAGGTCACCATCGATATGAAAATGAACTATTTGTTCATTCACATCTAAGTAGATCAATCTCTGGCCATCTCGGTAAACCGCTGATTCTAGTCCTATAACTTTAAAGTCTTTTTCGGATATATTTTGAATTAACTCGCTATTAAGTATCCAAAAATCCTTCACACCAGCTTGCTCATACAGCTCGTGGCGTTCATTCCAAACTACGCCGGCTATTTTAGAACACTGGAATTCAAAAGCCCACTTTTCTCCGTCAGGATGGATTAGCATTACATCCGAACGTTGTTTTGTTTCAGGAATATAATACTCTAACGCTACTTCGCTTTCACGGTAAAGCGATTTTAACCAAGAGTAAATAGCTAGTTTACCGTTTCTGTGAGTTTCAGATTCAGGTTCTGTATACGGATTTGGATTGGTACATTTTCTATCATGATAGAAATGTGGCGCTCTCGTTCCCGCACGAAATCTAACAAGTTCATTACAGTCGGGACAAAACATATCTTTCGAGGTAGATAGCTCCCGCAAAAATTTTTCTTCATCTTCAAATGAACAATATCTTTCTCCTGCTTTACCTACAGATATAAACATACTATCACCAACAGTTATTGGATTTGAATTTAACGAAAGCATATTCTTCGTTATTACAGGGACTATTTATGATTTTCATCTGAGGCAGCATCAGTTTCATTTACGTGTAAGACGATAAGATGACCATTCAAGGTAAGCAAATGACCTTCAGCAAAATTATAATACAAATAAATATTATCATAAGAAACATAATAATAACATCTAAGGAGGAATCTATCAGATCAATAGTTGGTATAGAACTCACCAATGTTGAAGTACATAAAGGACAATGATCAAGACCATCACCCTCACAGGTATATAAAAACCTCACCCTCCGAATTCGTAAACTGGTAAACTTGGTCTTCAACAAGATGACGATAATTCATAGTTCCAAAAGAAAATGAGGACGGTGGTCTTTTTTGAGTAGTATGGATAGCTTGCGCTCAAGTGAGATCGCCAGGAGTTTGATAATTTTTGAGAGAAATGTAATCAAGACTCATTAATGGATAAAAAATTGTTTCTGCATCGTAGAACTCGTATAATAATATCCAAGTTTTAGTTTAATAGAGGGGGATTCAAATGAGTATTGAGTTAGCAAAATCAATCTTATCAGAATTGAACAAAGATTACGGAGAAATGTTATTCAGTTTGCTAGATGAAATAAAATTACGTAACCTTCCAGCGTTTCTCTTGAATCCCGATGAGGTTCATTTCTATTTGGGAAAGGAACATATAGCCCTTGAATATGTTGGGCCATACAATCGTCCAATAATTAATCCATGGGAAACTCGAATAAGGTACACTGATTTATCTGATGAGGACGACTTCCTAGAAGGTGTTGTTGGTTTCCCCACTGGAAGAAATACCTTTTCACTCCCTTTGCATCCAGTTAATGACAACACGTATTTCGCATCCCCCAATGCTACTGAAATTTTGGCTAAAAATAACTGGAATTTTACTGCCCAAGACATGATCTTCATGCTAAATAGTCCAAAATTGGAACCTACAAGCCAACATTCTCGTCTTAGAAACTGTTATTTTTACTCAGTTGTTAATGATCAATTGAAGGTACGTAATATCAAATGGATGGAGATATTCTCTTTGAACCGAATAGATATTGATGAAGAGAACGAAAAAATTGAAGTTGCCTTATTTAATGATCCAATATCTACTGCTATTCAGGACGCACATTATGTTATCCCTGAGCGACTTAGCTTTCAACATAACAAGTTATCAATAATGAACCGTTTCATCGAGCTCTATAACTCCAATGAAGTCTCAGAGGTACAGATCACTCAGTTTTTAGCTGAACCTGAACATCATTTTATCTTAAAGATGGCATTCTTTGGTGTTGGCGTCTTTGATGAAAAGGAATGCGAATGGGCCGATGCAGATAGAGCAGCAATTCGACCAGATTTTTTTGTAACTCAAGCAAATGGTTTTTCAGATATTGTTGAATTTAAACTTCCTAAGCTAAAAACAGAAGAAGCAACTGTGGGACGTGAAAATCGTGAAACTTTTTCCGCTGAAATTAACTCTTATATTTCTCAAACAAGAACTTATAGAGAATATTTTGAGGATCCGCGGAATCGTCGTAATGTCGAGGGGAAATTCGGAATTAATGTGTATTATCCAAAAAGGCACTTAGTAATAGGTCGACGGCACATGTTCTCTTCAGAAGTATGGCGAGCTATTGAAGCCGAGCACCCATCCTTATCAATTCTTACCTATGATGACATTGTGGATACAGTGATGGGGCATTTACAGGTCTAAGTTATTATTGATAGCTCCTCCCGTTTCCCACGCTGCTTCGTAATTCTGTTTGCTGCCGGAACAGGAATGAGGCCGCCGGCATATCGCGGCGGGCTTCTTCGGTGTGGTTTCCTTCGGAACGCAAAGGAGGAAATGAAACCCAATGGAATCTATCGGCTCTTAGGAGCGAAGCGAATTAGAGCCGTTAAGTCGCTTGGGCTTCCCGACTGAACGAGCTGGGGAATCATAAGGCAATTAAAAAACCAGCTGCTTGAGCTGGCTCGAGTGGTAGTTTGAGGATTCGAAATGATTGATTAGCTCGCTCTCTGCTGTGCTTCTTGCAGGTCACATTTACGATAGATCGCCAGCTTATACATACCGATACGACTAAAGGATTGCTGAAGAATGTCATTTTTCTCGAAATGGAGAAATTTGAAAAGGTTGACTTCTATAGAAATATTCCAAACAACTTACGATAACTAAAACCGTAGTAATTGGACCGCCAACTTCTGATGTCCTTTAGGACAAAGAATGAAACCCGTGATTCCGTCAACATTTCATCAAGGGTTACGGGCATCTTGAAGAATTACCTCAATGCAATTAAACTAATCTTCACAAGCATTACATAATGATCCTCTAAATTCACCGCGGCCTTTGTACTCACCACAACCTGAGCATAACTCAAGCTCTTCTCCTTGGTAGTCCATATCTGATTCATCTAGATCGCCGGTTTGGTCATAATAAACTACATTTTTAATATCGAATCCACCTAAAGTAAGTTTAACCGTATTCTTCTTTATATTGTCTTCTTTCTTCTCCAAATCAATTTCAAATTGAGCGTTTATATAGCCATTAATGGTTATCATCACTTGCTCATCGCGATCGCCATATTGACTTATAGTCGCTTCAACAACGATGGTAAAAGTGCCTTCCATGGAGACAAAAGTACCGTCCAGTTCAACGTTATCTATTTCTAGTTTGGAAGCATTAAAATTAAAAATTTCAACATCAGTAAGTGGGTTGGAAACATAATCCTGCAGATCCCCATTGTGAATGAGATAGCTTGTTAATTGCAGATTCCCGTCCAATACTTCCTCCCACCCTTTATATTCAACTATATCGTCAAGAACGCTGGTTGCATTTAATTCAAGAAAAGATAGCGTGTTTTCCTTATTTATAATCTTGGCAACATGGCCTACAAACTCAGGCAAACCCATCATGGTGAAATTTTGATCGCTATAATCACTGAATTCATCAAGTAGTTCTTTTCTTGGAGAAACGATATTCCCATCCTTATCCAACACCCACCAGTCTTCTTTATTATCGTTGGTAATGAAGATGATAGGACGTCCGTTCTCTTCTGCATGTAACAGTAGTTGCTTCCATACAAATAAATCCCCAAATTTCTGAGTCTTCTTTATTGGGTCTTTCTTATCTTTTTCCTTCTCATCCTCATAGCCGGGTGGTATCTTACGAGAATACCGAGAGTCCCCTTCCGTAATTAGGACAATCTTTTCAGAATATGTAAAAGGGGAACCGACTTTACCATCTGCTTCGAGTTGATCCATAAACGTTTTTACATAATCGTCTTCTAACATACGTTTGTTCCTAGAAATTTCATCTATAATATCATCTCCGAATCTAGCTGCTTCAGCCTCGATTTCAGATATTTTTGTATTTATATAATCGCCCAATTCGTTGATTTTTGGAAACTTGAATCCTTTGTAGCGGAGAAACTGCTTGTTTACATCATTTTTTGCCTTTTGTACGGTAGTTTGAACCTTTTCCGTTACATCATCATATTTTTTCTTCGCACCTGAAATAACACCACGATAATTATTTTGGTATTCCTCTGCAACTTGATGTGGAATCCAAATTTGATTTGATATTAAACCGAAAATCTCAAGTACATGCTCAGTTGTAAGGGATGAATTTCTATAAAGATCTAAAATAGCATTTGTATCTGGAATAACTACTGGTACTTCGTCCCACAAATCAGAAAACTCGTCGAAAGGTATTAAATTGTTCACAACAAAACCACCTTTTTAAAAAATGAGTCGTGCTTTGAATTTAATAAATAGTTCGTTTATAACCTTTGATAAAGAGGAGCTTCGCTACAGCTCCTCTTTTTTCAACTGGTACTCTATATAACAAAATTATTTAATCAAATGTTTCAATCTCGCAAATTCTTCCGACATTTCATTAATGCTGGAAAAACGCAGATTAATAACCGGATCCATTCCTATTTCTAAATATTCTTGAATCTTCTGATTACGATTATATAGTCCGCCTTTTGTATTGCCGGTTAGCACATAATTAATAACCTGCGTTAATGCATAAACCTCATGTCGCACTTCGTATTTATCAAAACCAACTTTTATCAAGTTGGGATCGTTTAGTGAACCTTTGATACTACTGTCTGGATCGGTCAATGTACTATCTAGTCTCTTCACTAATCCAAAATCGGAAACTTTCGCGATAGTTGTTCCATCATCATGATTTTTTATTAATACATTCGCTGTACTGATATCTCGATGTAATAGCCCTTTAGAATGTATGTAAATAAATGCTTTAAAAAGTTGGTTAATGATTGAAATACGAGTAGATATTGATATCTTCGTGTTATTTTTCACTATATATTTGTGTAGCGTTGACTCCACATACTCCATTGTATACTCTACCTTTTCTTCATTGTAGCTATAAACTTTTACAATGTAGGGGGAATCTAATTTTTGAAGTTCGATGAACTCATACTTGAAACGGATTAGTTCTTTCTCTGACATTTCATCCTTTTTGGCACGTTTTAGCGCAATAGTCTGATTATAAAAAGGATCTTCATAGTAATGAACGTCTGCGTATGAACCCCCGCCTTTATAGACAAGCTTCATTTTTTCGTTTTTGTTATAACGATTCAATTCCATTACATTTGTTCTTTGTAGCTGATAATTAACTATCGAGTAACCATCGTTCTCTAAATATTGGGTTAGCTCAGGGTGTTTACTTTCGAAAGTGGGTTGCTCATCCAGGGCCCCAAAAAAATTTTCTGCTTGCTTAAGTATTTTCAATTCCAAATTAATAGATGCTGTCACTATCTCCTCTATAATAGAGTCATTGGTGTACGGTTCTAAAAGATATTTCAATAAGGAGTTTATACGTATCTGAAGCGATGTACCTTCTATATGGTCGTCGACTTGGTACTGTAGTGCAAATCGCTCCAATTCCTTATGCGTACCAAATTTTAATAAGTCAATGGATCCTATAATTGTTCTTCTTGTGAACACGATATCTCCCCTTCTTATGAATCTTCCGTTCGGCCTCCAACTTAAATATCTTATCAAACCATTGGTGGATAAGCTATTAGTAAAAGGCTAATCGAATTCGAAAAACATGCATAAAAAGAGACTTACACATCATAAATCTCTCCTCGTATTGAGTGACGTCGCGCCTTACTTCGCCTCTATACTATATTTATACTAAATTGATATACTCTTAGAGCAAAATAAGTAGGACGCATGGGTGATCTGATGTGCACCCCTTATAGTGGACATTGGAAAAACACCTTAGTGTTTAGCCGATGAAATCTATAGGGGGTGCTTTTCGTTATGACAAAGAAGGGGCAGAAGTTGGTCACGTATAGCATCGAAACAAAGAAGAAAGTAGTAGAAATTCTGGAGATTGCTGATGTGAGACGGTTGAAGGTATGGATGCGGCGTTACAATCAGATAGGCGACTTCGGCTTACAGACACTAGAACCGAATGCCTTAATGGAGAGCTTCTTCTTCCATCTAAAGACGGAAGCACTCTAACCTTCTGATATCCGATCGATCGAGGAAGCACAAAGCAGAATTGAGGATTACATCCACTTTTACAACCATTGTCGACTACAGAGAAAACTAAAAAAGCTGACCCCGGTAATGTACCGAAGCCAGCTCACAAGATAAGGTTTTATTTCATTGTCCGCTAAATGGGGGTTTGACCATATATTGATGGGTCCTTTCTCGTCTCAAATTTCTTTTAATCCCATTGCGTATTTATAATCTATTGGCATCTCGTTCTCAGTCTCAATCCATGCTCGTTCATCGCGTGAGCATTCGCTTAATCTCCATGATTCAAGCGCCCCAAACATTTGTTTAATTTTTTCTAATGTAGTGATTTCTGTATCATCCAAAACAGTTGAATCAAATTCTTGAATTGATCTTATCTCTATATGCACCCAACCCTCATCTTTTTCATACTCTTCTACTTTTATAATGTCCATATGTTGAAGATGAGCTAAAAGAATGTCATGATCTTTTGGCGCCGGTCCATATTTCAATCTATGATACACAATGCCACTAATCGAAACCGTTTGATTTCTAAAGTGATAAAAATCAGAAAACCAAAGTAACTTCATCAACTTCGATCTATCCACGCCATTTCTAGCGAAGTACAAAATCATATTCACCAATTTATCAAAATCGAATTCTATATACCCAGACAATGAGGTGTGGGCATAAGCTTTATATAGATTCTCAATAATCTCTTCATCTAAAATTATTAATTCTTTACTTGATCTTTCATCAAATTGATTTCCATTAAACCATGGATTTAAAATATGTTTTACTTTGATTAATTCCCTTTTTGATAAAGAGGTGTGATTTAAATTATAATAATCAACTATCTTGGCCGGATTCCCAAGTAACTCACGATAAATGTTCAATATGCTTGGGTTCATTGACGCTCCAGATTCAGACTCATAACGTCCCACACTGGCTGATCCAATACCTAGTATTTTAGCAAAAGGTCTTTTCCCTAATCCAGGATATTGTCCTCGTATACCGCGGATCTCACTAACAGTTAAACCACCAAAAAGTTCTTTATAAGTCGAATGAATATTTTGCATTGCATTATTAAGTAACTCTTCATCGTATACTTCAAAACCACACTCCCCACAAGTGGCCTTGACTATTTCAACTTCAAAAGAATGACCGTGTAATATAAACAGCTCTTTTGTGGTTTTAAGGATACTTTTCTGATCGCAAGCACATTCATCGCAATACCGCATTAAATTCACTCCTTCAATTAAAATTTTTATGTAAGTTATGTATAGTGCATGAGAGGAGTCAATACGTCGTCGACTCCTCCTATGTACTCAATAATCAAATTCGCACTTATGTATCTGGATGAAATGACAGACATACACACATTTCACCTTGATGTGTAGCCTTTATCTTCAACTTAATGTAGGCTACAGAAGCATTAGGCATTTTTCTTTTAAAAAAGTATACAAGTTCTCCTGACCCATCTCGATCAAACTCCGGATCCTTAATAGAATCGCTCGTCTTCAATTCCAACACAGATGTCCAAATTTCATTTGAGTTAATAAAGCCGAGTACAAGCAAACCTTTCTTTACATTTATATCCTTCCGATAAACTAAACGTTTATGGCCAGTACTAACCAGTATTTTCATTCGCCTTAAAAACGATTCGACAGTTAATCGCCTGTCTTTATGCATCGTTTCACCTCCCCTCAATTTAATGATACCACTTATTTCGATAAAATGGTATCAATTTGAAGTTTGATGTTAATTTCTTAAAGATTTCCATTGGAAACTATCGAACAACAAGTAGCATTGATACCAGACTATATAGATTCTACTTAAACCATCAGATAATGCTAAACTTCTTTTAAACCAGTTGCTCCATCTGATTCAATGCAAAAATAGATTTAAACATTGACAAAAAAAAGAATATCTACGAGTGTACATAAACAACGATAAAGTAAAAAAATTACAAATAATTATTTATCTTTAGTCAATGTTTATGGTTCGATCTCGTATGACTATGCATTTTCAGGCCATTGGCTTAGACACTATTAAGAAATTATCCGTGAAGCCACTCAACAATTCATACCGAAGATGCGCCGGAAGTGCGAAAAAGACTCGGGCTTTAACGCCGAGTTTTACTAGCGGTCAAAATGTCTGCTATAACGAATGTCACAAATCAGGTGTATACCGGGGTTCTTCAGCTATTTAGCAAGCATTGGACCACTCCTCCGTCCGTAGAGTTAACATCCGCTTGTCCAACAATTCATCTGCAGATGAATATCTGATAGCATTATTCGACCAAGATCGTGAAAATCATACGGTCTTAGAACTGGAAACGGACGTAATCAAACTCCGCCACAGGAATTCTGACATTATCAGAGATGTATCCAAGACTGATGCTGGTCAACCAACGGGTCAATTAGAATAGGAGGACACTTTAAATGAAAAATTTAGACGAAAGGGTCTTTGGGAATCGAGTCGAATGATGCTATCGGAACATATGGCTGCCATTAACAAACAGCTATCTAATCTAAGCAGACTAGAAAGACATTATCTCGATGAGTATAAGATAGAGCTCATGAACAGAACATTGCTTCATTATTCAAAATATCGGGATAGCGTAAATAGTACTTAGATTTAACCACTAGTTAGAAGAATTAAATGTAATTGGAGTTGTGCACCGTGTTGATGTGCATCATTTTTTTGTAGGTGGGGAATAGTTTTTAATAACGGACACAGAGGTTTTTTAAAATACTTGATGTAATGAGAATCATAATATATAATTTCTGGAATCATCGGTGTAACATGGCGAGGCACGCTTGTTGCTCTCTTTTGTTGATTCAATTAAAGGGCTAACTTTAATAGGCACCGCATGTATCAGTATCCCTCCCTTATAATCTTCTACATAAACGCACATGGCATAATGCAAGCAAATCACTTATGTTATAACTGATTTTATGTTTCTTTTTTTGCACTTTTATAGTTTATTAATCAATTGTTTTTATAACTATAAGGAGTATAGTAATTCACTTTTTTTTTTGGGGGAAAATTTATAATCAAAAATTAATTGAATACTTATTGAAGTATATTCCGCTTGTATAATCTGCTGAAGTTCTAAACGTTCATCTTCAAAATATGGCTTTTTCTCAGGCATCGTCACGATTATTTGTACAGGTGATTGTGCTTTACCTTGATTTATTCTGAAGGAAATTCTCTCTTCTAATAACCCTTCTCTTGTTAGAAAATTGTTTATTAGAGGTAAAAACTTCTTTTCAATTTCTTTGACTAACTGATCTGTTTTAATCTCCTCGAACTTCTGAATAATGGTCAAAAAGATAGCAGGTGAAAAGAAAACGATTGCCATAAAATTGAAATATACACTTAAATTAAATTCTAAAATTAAATAATAATTAGTAATTGTAAGAAAAAGAGGGGCACCAGCAATCCTATAACCAAAAAAAAGAAATTCAGAAAAATCATAATCCTTCATTTTTTTTTGAATTATAATATATCCAATCATGGAAATCGAAATAAACATAAATATTAACGTAAAATAAATTAGCAAACTAGGCCCCTCCTTTCTTATCTTATGATAATTTTCTCTGTCGTTACTTCCTGAATAACCGTACCTCGTTCTTGAATTACTAGCTCAATGTCCTCTAAGCTATCAGGCTTCCAATAATCTTTTAAGAAGTCTTTTAATTCAGAGACAATAAAATTTCCTTTGTAAGATTTGGAATCATCATCAAATACAATATTAATTTCCTCTGAAATGAACTCTTCATGAAACTCTGCTTTTACAAAAGCAGAGAACTCTTTAGATCTAATTTCATTCTTTGACTCAAGATCGATAACGATAAATTCAAATGGATAATTTTCCTCTTCCTTAATTATAATGTCTTGTGTGAAATTTTGAAATGAGATAAAAAATTCTATCCCTTTATAGACATCAACCTTAAGATTATTCTTTCGAACAAAAATATGCTTTGCATTTTGTATATTTGCTTTAGTTAGTTTTCTAAGTACGCCTCCTCCTCTGCCTGCATGTTTATGCATCATAATTTGATCATAAGGCTGTGTTATTTTAAGAAGTTCTAAAAACTCCTTAAGATTATTATGATCTCCTTCACCTTCGAAAATTGTTTTTATTGCATTCTCATCTACTGTCAGTTCAAATGGTGTTGCTCTTCCAAAAATATTTGTAATATTAATACTAATGACTCTTTGCTTATCAATGTAGAGAATGTCTTCACCAAAAACTTTATCATTATTATCAAACTTCACTTCTGATACTGCTCTTGGAATCCCTAAATTTTCATATACTAAATCATTGTTATCGGAAATTAGTAACTTATACATATGTGGGTAAAACTCAAAACTAATTATTGGATCTCTATCCGTTACTTTATAAATATTTATGATCTTTTTTTCTTCAACATTACCAAGACTATCTTTTGAGAATAAAACCATTTCATTTATTCCAGTTAGCAATTTTAAGGGAATACTTTCTCCAGGAGAAATTAGCTTGAAACTGTTTCCATTGATTGAATAAAAGGTACCATTTATTGAATATGACCCTTTTTCAACACCTTCCGATGTTAATACTACATTTTCAGAAACAACTATACTATTTGGATATTTTTCCGGGACAATTACATCATCAGCTGTGATATTAAACACAGTCTTAGGTAAAATTATTTCATCTTTTTCTTCAAGATCAATGATATTCGGTACCAATAGTACATCGTCTTTCCCTGTCTCACTAAGAATTATTTGACTGTCAATAAAATCATTTACGATTTTCAATTCTGCATTAATATTAGGGTTGATATTAAAAGTATCAAATGTAGTAATTTTCTTTACATTGCCATTTTCGTATTTCTCAATTGAAACTGAAGTTGGGCCACTGTCGTAAGCCTCAATTATTACTTTTCGATTAGGATTATTAGATGTGAGTATTTCTTCATTTACAAAAATATAAGTTGTATTTTCAATAGTTGATACTTCATATTTCTCAGAGAATAATTCCTCGATATCTTCATCATCTAAGATCTCAATGCTTCCGTAAATGATATTTCCGTTTTCGTCCGATAGAGAAACTGTCACTGGACAAGCAACTTTGATAACATTTCCGGAAAAAGAAGCATCTTTGACTTCTTCGTAATCAGATTTAATTACCGAACTATCGCTTATTGGATCAGATACTGTATTTAAAATATTTTCAACAAGATCTAATACGTTCCAATTTTTTGCTAGTCCATTATGGTTTTCACAAATAAAGTACTTTATTGAATTGTCCGACATAGCACTAATAATCGGTACTGTGCCGTCACCGTTATCGAAATGGTTCTCTGGCTCGTTATAAGAGTTTTCTTTTACGGTATAGATAGTTTTTTTTCCATACCCAATTACTTCGTGATGATCGATTGTAAACTCCTTTAGCAGTAATTCTTCAAATTCTAGAATTATTTTTGAATACGCTGTATCGGAAAAGTTTCTCTTTATCAAAGGTACGTAATATTCATCCTGTATTTGATCCCAGGACTCGATTGGGGTGCCCTCGAACTCTAAAAAGTGCATTTTACCATATTTTTGTGCTAACTGAGTATATTTTTCCCGAGGTAGCAATTGATATAAACTTGCAAACCCAGGAGCAATTTTTTTTGAGGTTAAGGCCGTCATAATCATAGGGAACCATTCTGGTATATTCACCCCATATTTTATCGCTTTATATGCGTAAGGTGCACCGTTCCAAGGAGTTCCAAGTGTAATTACCTTTTTTATGCGGCTGACTAAGTCTGGCTCATCTTCAAAGTAATTAACAAACAACTTTGCAATTATCCCGCCCATGCTATGCGCAACAATAGCAAAATCTCCATCAAAAGTATTAACTTTTGCTTTTAGTAGTTCAAGTTGATCGAGATTATTTTTTCTCCAATCATAAGGAAAAACATAAACATTAAAATTTTTTTCAGACAAATATTTTTCCATTCTTTTATAATAGAGCCTAAGACATTCGTACGGATCCAAATCAAGATTGCTCTCATAAATTAATTCTCTGTGTGCATTGTGAATTGAAGCTAGAGGCCAAACTGTACGTTTGTCTTTACGGAGTCTCGTCCCCATTATTCCCGGAATCATGACTATGTTCTTAATTTCCACACACTTTCCCTCGATTCTAGGTATATTGTCTTAATTGTAGAATTATTATACTATACTTTGTTAAGGAATTTACTAGCTATTAAAACCTATAATAAGACATTATTCGACAAAATATAGTGTTTTCTTCTTAACAAAAGCGTCCGATAGGATCAAGTGAAAAGCAAACGTAATCGCTTTATAAAATGATTAAAGATTATAAAGCTTGTAAAGGTTGATAAACATTAGTTTAGGTAAGGGTATTCATACGATGGACTAAAATTTAAAATTCAATAGAACAGACAGTACAGTCCAGAATAATGACACCATACTCATAAGTAAACCCCAGAAAAGTATCAACATAAACATATCAACATTGATACAACCCAACAAATTTCAACATTTCTTATAATTTAGTCTTGATAACGCCGCTCCGGCATCATTCTCGCCGCTTGCCCGATCGCCAAGTCATTTGGAGTAACGACTGCTGAGCGGCTGGGCGACTCGCTGGCGAAATGCCCGGATTTAATTATCATCAAACCGCGCATGCAGCTGTATATCGATGTTTCTATGATGATTACGAGCATTTATCAATCCTACACAGACCTCGTTGAGCCCTACTCAATTGATGAGCAATTTCTCGATGTAACGGGCTCGCTGCATTTGTACGGCTCACCGGATGAGCTGGCTCATCATATCCAAACCCGCATCCAAGAAGAGCTTGGAGTGTACACCCGCTTCGGTATTGCGGAGAATAAAATTTTGGCTAAGACGGCCTGTGACAACTATGCGAAAAAAAACGATGCAGGCATTTACACCCTCTCCAGAGACAATCTTGAGGATACGCTCTGGACCTTGCCCGTCTCCAAGATGTTCATGGTCGGCAGCCGGATGACGAGGCACTTCCAATCGATGGGACTGGAGACGATCGGCCAATTAGCGGCAACGCCGCTTGAGAAGCTGAAGCTGATGATGCGCCGTAAATTCGGCAAAAACTCCGATATCAACGCGGAGCTGTATTGGAACATCGCAAACGGAATCGACAAAAGTCCCGTTACGCCGGGCACACATCAGGTTGCGCCCAAGGCCATCGGGCATATGATGACGCTCCCGCGTGACTATGGGAAGCTGGAGGAGATCAAAGTTGTATTGCTTGAGCTGACCGAGCTCGTTTGCCAGCGCTGCCGAGGCAAAGGATATATGGGGCATGTCGTTTCCGTCGGATTAATGGGTGCCGATTATGATCGGCCTACGGGCTTTAGCCGTCAGATGAAGATGGACGATCCGACAAACGTCACGAATCAGGTTTATCGGGCCGCGGTAGAGCTGATGATGCGGCATTGGGACGGTTATCCCGTAAGGAAGGTTGGCGTCAGCCTATCGCAATTTTCGCAGGATGACGAATACCAGCTTTCTCTGTTTGATCCGAACCGCGAGAAGACGATGGCGCTTGAGCGGGCGACGGACGCCTTGAAGAGGAAATATGGGGATGCCACTATTTTGAGAGCGGTGTCCATTACGGACGCGGGACAAGCGCAGCACCGCTCTGAGAAGATCGGAGGACATTACAAATGAGAAAAAAACTTGAAGGCAACGGACTTTGGGAGTCAAGCCGCATGATGCTGCCCGAGCACAAAGTCGCAATCAATGAGCAGGAGAAGGCATTGCGGCTGCGTGAACGGGTGGAGCTGGATGAACAGGAATGGGAACATGTAGCCCGCTCCGTGACAGAATCGCTGCAGCAGCGGCAGCCCATCACGCTCCGTTTGTTTCATCCGCATGAGGAACTGACCGTCAGCGGAATCGTCGACCGCGTAGATCAGCTGAAAGGCCGCTTCATGGTCGATGGCGAGTGGTTCTCTATCCACGATGTTGAAGGCGCTGCTGCCTGGGAATAAGGAGTGCTCTGTTCCATTAGCTTCGCTCAAAGCAGCCCAAAGTAGAACTTATCCTTGAACAGGAACTGCTCAACTGGCAGAATGGCCAACGAAGCAGTTCCTGTTTTCTTTTGATATTATTTTGTATCGCTTCTGGCTTTTTCCCTCGATCTCGTCCAGCTCCGCCAACAAGTGTCGAAGTCCAGGACTTCACTTATTGCCACGCTGCACCGCAAGAACAGCCAGTTCAATCTTGTTAAGCATGAGCCCATATTCATTCGTAATTTCAAAAGAATGCGGCATTGGCAGCTTTTGAAAATAAGGTGAAATATCGGCAACGGACGTAAACCAATCCCCAGGCTCCGGCATTTCAAGGGGTTGATCGTTCCACGCTGCACTAAGCTCTGGGCTGTAAAGCGGCTCAGCACCAGGCTTTAACCGTGCACCCAGCAGACGCTCCTTATAAATTGGCTGTGGAGGCTGCTGACGTACACGCGTAAACATATGCGGCGCGTAGTCGGCACGCGAGCCTGTATGCTTAACCGCAGCAGCGAAGGATCTAGCTCCTTCATAGACGCGCGGTACACCGAATAACATCGCATAAAGACGCTTGCCGAATTCAATTCTCTCTTCTATATTTTCAAACCGCTCCAAAATAAGACCAGAGAGCCGCAGCGCAAATGCTCCTTCCCCTTTTCCCGGGCCATTGCCATAAGGGAAAATAACCCCGTTCAGCTGAAGCAGCGATTGCAGACCAAAAAATAACGTATGCAGCACCTTCTCTCGAAAAAAGGGATGCTGTACAACACGCTGCTCGATATAATGCTGCTCATTAACGATTAATGCGATCGTCAGCGGCACCGCGTCGCGATCTCGCCAGTACTGCTTCCAGACCGGCGCCATAAACGAGGATACGCCAAAAGCAGGCAGCAGATGGAACAAGCTCCTCCCTTCGCGCCTGCTCCGTTCATACAAGAGCAGCTGTGGATAAGCATCTTGAAATATCAATGCATTCGCCTGCTCCAAAAAACGAAACACAGCTAACCGCTGTTCCGAGTTCAGCAGCCATGGAAGCCACTCGCCTTGCAAGTCAGTCATATTCCAACCGCCATTCCGGGACACCATATGCGCAAGCAGCGCCCAGTGCAGCTCCGGAGTGCGGAAATACAAAATACGATAAGCTTCCGTTCTCGTCACGTTATTCCGATTGGCAGCAGCAGTCTCAGCGCGAATTCGTTCGATTAGCGCAAGCTCCTCTTCATTCCAGCTTGTCACTGCTGAAGCATCAGTAGATTCAAAATGCTTCGACCATGCATACTTCAATTTTGCAACGGAAGAAGCTGAAAGCTGCAGCGGTGTTGCTTCCGCAATCATCGCATCCGATGCGCTCATTGCCCCCCACTTGCCTACTGCATAGTCAAACGCAGCGCTGGGGAGCGCGAGCAGCTGCCCTAGCCAGTAACCGAATGTCCGGCGATAAGACCGTCCCTCATGCTTTTTGTCCATTGTCAGTGCTCCTCCTATCGCGTCGTTGACTATACAAGCTTGCTGCCTAGTTTAAACCCTATAGTATCCAGTATCAGCCACGGAGCAGTTCGTCATACCGTGTATGCAACATATGCGATTCGAGCGCTCACGATGTATAATAAAAGCATTAGAAAGGAGATGACAGCCATGTGCGGAAGGTATACACTCACGGTTACGTTGGAAGAGCTGATGGTTAGATATATGATCGAAGAAACGATGGTACCTTTTCACCGTCCGAAATATAATATAGCTCCGAGCCAGCAGGTGCTGACCATTATAAATGATGGCCAAAATAATCGGCTAGGCGAGCTGAAGTGGGGACTTGTGCCGCCATGGGCGGATGATCCAAAAATTGGTTTCCAGATGCTGAATGCTCGATCAGAGACAGCAGCGAGCAAACCAGCCTTTCAGGCCCCGCTGCAGCGCAAGCGCTGCCTCATCCCTGCCGATGGTTTCTATGAATGGAAAACGACAGCACAAGGCAAGCAGCCGATGCGCTTCGTGCTTAAAAACCGCTCCTTATTCAGCATGGCCGGTCTGTACGAGACCTGGATATCTCCTGAAGGGACCAAAATAAATAGCTGTACGATTCTAACAACTACGCCAAACGAGCTCGTTTCCGAGGTTCATGATCGCATGCCGGTCATTTTGCGGCCCGAGGCAGAGCAGCTGTGGCTGAACCGCGCGGTAACGGACGTTAAGATGATCACTCCACTCCTTAAGCCGTACTCATCGCATGAGCTTGAAGCTTACCCTGTCTCCCTTGCAGTCGGAAGCGTCCGAAACGACGACTCTTCTTTAATCGAGCGCATTGAAGTGGACGAGCAGCTCGAGCTATGGTAGCAGCAAACCAAGCGGAACGATGTTCCCATTGCCAAATAAAAAAAAATCGCTGACCAAAGCGGTCAGCGAAACATCCCCCACAGTTTCAGCAAATGAAACGTGTTGTTCGGGTCAATCTTTTGCGCCATAATGAAAGCAACAATCTGGTCTTCCTGTGTATCCGTAAGCTGCTCCTGCAAAATAACGGACGCCGCTTTCACAAGCCGTCTAACCTTTGGCCGATCTTGCAAATCGTATTTGGTCACATTTCCTAGCAGGTCCCTAATCCGTTCCTTCACAGCAGGGTTTTTCATTTTGTATTTAACACGCTCGACCAGCTGAGGCTTAATCCCATAGTTTTGGTAACTCACTTCGTTGACACCTCCATCAGGCAATCCAGTCACATCGTTAAACTATATGCCGAAAGGAGGTGAATATTGCCTAGTCCAGCTGTTCCCCTTGAAAAAATTGATCCTGCTCCAGCAAGCTGCGCAATCTAACGAACGACTCATTCGTCCAAAAATCATCTCGTCCTGTTAATTCAGCAGCATCGTCCCGAGCAAGCTCCAGCAGCTCATAGTCAGCGACCATGTCAGCCAAACGAAACTCTGGCAAGCCGCTTTGCTTCGTGCCAAAAAAATCGCCCGGACCACGAATCTCAAGATCCCGCTTAGACACTTCAAATCCGTCATCCGTGTCCGTCATGACCTTCATTCGCTCGCGTCCCGTTTCTGATTTCGGATCGGCTACTAATATACAATGTGATTGATGCTCTCCCCGCCCTACACGTCCTCGCAGCTGATGCAGCTGAGATAATCCGAATCGCTCCGAATCCATAATGATCATAAGTGTCGCATTAGGAACGTCGACACCTACCTCAACGACCGTCGTCGCCACAAGCACATGCGTTTCATTTGCGCCAAAAGCACCCATCACGCTTTCTTTCTCCGCAGCTGAAAGGCGTCCATGCAGCAGGCCTACCCGCAAATCAGGAAACGACTGCTGCGTTTGCACATACAAATCAATCGCATTTTGCACATCGAGCTTCTCCGACTCCTCGATCAGCGGGCAGATGATGTAAGCTTGACGCCCCTTGTTTACTTCTTTCCTTATAAAAGCGAGCACACGCTCCATCATGCTGTGCTTAACCCAATACGTCTTAATCGGTTTGCGCCCATGCGGCCGCTCGCGAATCGTCGATACGTCCATATCGCCGAATGCGGTAATCGCCATCGTTCTCGGAATCGGCGTTGCTGTCATCGTAAGCACATCGGGGTTCATCCCTTTGCGCCGCAGCACGCTCCGCTGATTAACACCGAAACGATGCTGTTCATCCACAACGACGAGCCCAAGGCTCCGAAAAAAAACATCGTCCTGAATTAGAGCATGCGTTCCAACGACGATATCAATCATGCCCATTTGAAGCCCCGCAAGCACATCCCTGCGTTTGCGTTCCGTCACGCTTCCTGTTAGAAGAGCAACCTCAATCCCGAGCTCTGCGAACATTTTTGTAAGCGAGCGCATGTGCTGATCAGCCAGTATTTCTGTTGGCACCATCAAAGCCCCTTGATGACCTGATTTCACAGCAACATACAGTGCAATAGCTGCCACAACCGTTTTGCCGGAGCCAACGTCGCCTTGAAGCAGCCGATTCATACAGGACGGCCTTCTCATATCGACACAAATCTCATTAACGACCTTCTTCTGAGCATCTGTCAGCTCAAACGGAAGGGTTGCAGCAAATTGACGAATCGTCTCACTCTCAATTCGATGTGCTATGCCATCATTCCGCTTGCGATTAAGAGCCCGATACGCTTGGAGCTTCAACTGAAACAGAAACAGCTCCTCGTATACCAATCGTTTGCGCGCCTGCAGTCCTTCCTTCGTATCATCCGGCAAATGAATGCGATGTACCGCATCGCGTCTGGGCATCAAATGATGCTGCTCCACAAGCTCAAACGGCAAAATTTCTTCAATCATCGACCCATATTGCGTCAACGCTTGACGCACGGTCTTCCGCATCCAAGGCTGTGTGATGCTTCCGCCTACCGAATAAACCGGCTGCAGCGTTCCCGATTTAGCCGGTCCGCCGCTGCCAGGAAACTCCGAGTCCGATATCGTCATTTGCAGGCGCTGCTGTTCCCACTTGCCCGTAAGCATAATCTCACGGCCAATGACAAGCTGGTCCTGCAGAAAATGCCGATTAAACCAGACTGCCGTCACGAGCCACTGCCCAACCTCAACCTTGCATGTTAATCTTGATTTGCTTTTTCCATATCGCTGCAGCATAGGAATGCCTCGGACATGTCCTAGAACCGTTACTTTCTCGCCTTCCTTTACATCGGTCAGCTCACGAATGCGATAATCCTCATAGCGAAATGGAAAATAATCAAGTATATCCGCCACTGTTCTCACGCCAAAGGCGTGAAGCTCCAATTCCTTGGGAGCACTCACGCCTTTGATTTGCCGAACAGAAATTTGATCAAGTGTCATTTTACGATCACATCCTGTACATAAACACGGCCGATGTGCCAGGTCCCGTATGCGTGCCGATAACAGCACCTACCGTCGTCCAGTTCATTTCTTGTACATTGAACTGGGCTTTCAATAGCTCACACAAATCCTCAGCTGTGTCTTTACTGAAAGAGTAAGCCATTGTCATACCGACCGGCTCATCGCCATACGTTTGTTTCAATAATTCAATGATACGAGCCATCGCCTTCTTAGAGCCGCGCACTTTATCTACAGCTAGCACAACCCCATCTTTGTCCAAAGATAAGATAGGCTTTATGTTGAGTATTGAACCGATCAGCGCGGATGCTTTGCCAATTCGTCCGCCCTTTTGCAAATATTCCAACGTGTCGACTAGAAAGTATAAATTAGTACTGCGCTCAAGCCGCTCAATCTCTTCGATAATCCGTTCTTTCGATTCGCCTGCTTGTGCCATTTCGGCAGCTCTCACAACACGCAGTCCGAACCCGTATGAAGCAGATTTAGAATCGATTATCGTAATATCCGCTTCTTGCTCGAGCATGGAATGAGCAATGACAGCCGATTGATACGTACCGCTGAGCGCGGCTGACAAATGAATAGAAATAATAGGTGAATCAGCGTCCTCCGCAATCAAGCCCTCATATACTTCTGAGAACTCGTTTGGTGATGGCTGAGATGTTGTAGGAAGAACAGATGACTGCGCAAGCTTCTCATAGAATTGTTCGGACGTAATCGTCACGGCATCTAGAAACGTCTCCTCGCCAAACAGCACCTTAAGGGGAACTACTGATATCCCCAAGCGCTTCTTGACCTCTTCCGGAATATCAGATGTGCTATCCGTTACTATTCGGACCTTTCCCATGGCCATTTCCTCCCATTGTTAGAACGATTACATTTACTCCAAAGCAAAAACATACGGATACAGCGGTTGTCCGCCTTTTTGCAATTCAAGCTCCAGATCAGGATACTGCTCCCCGATCCATTCGCATAACGACGCCGTTTCTGTCGCTTCCGCATCCTCACCTGACAAAATCGTCAGCAAATCTCCGCCTGCATCGAGCATGTTGGCAATGAGCGATTGGCAGGCTTCGAGCAAGCTTGCTTTGGATACAACTATCGTTTTTTCTTTAATGCCGATGTAATCGCCCTCGCGAATATCCACACCTTCAATGGTCGTATCTCGCACAGCCTTTGTTACTTGTCCCGACATAACCTGCTCAGCAGCGTTTTTCATCCATGCGCTATTGCGTTCAGCCGTCTCGTCTTCCTTGAAAGCAAGTACAGCGGCTAAACCTTGAGGTATCGTGCGAGTTGGGATAATCGTCACATTCCGCTCGCTAAGCTCAGCAGCTTGTTCAGCTGCCAAAATAATATTTCCGTTATTCGGTAATATATAGATATGCTCTGCTGACAGAGCCTCGATCGCCTTCACAAAATCTTCTGTGCTCGGATTCATCGTCTGACCGCCAGACAATACCGTATCCACTTCATTTTCGAGGAAAATGTTCGTAATCCCCTCGCCTAGAGCAACAGCAATAATTCCAAACGGCGCCCATTCAAATACTTGACCAGGCGGGACTCCCTGTACGGCCTGCCCTGCAAGCAGTTCTGCTGCAGAATAGTCAACAATGGCTGAATCCTCTTCCTCATGCTCAAGCAAATCACGATGCTGCTCGCGCATATTAAGAATATGAATATCGGTTAATTCTCCGTAAGGAAGCGATAGGTTCAGTACGTCTCCCGGTTTGCGAGAGTGTACATGAACTTTAATAATATCGTCTTCTGTTATGACCAATATAGAGTCTCCATCTTTCCCAAGAGCACGCTTGTAAGCGGATTCATCAAAAAACGCTCCCGCTTGTCCGCTTAGCTTGCGATTGATAAAAAATTCCATATCGTATAAAAATTCAATTGCTTCCGTCGCTAAGCGTGCTTGTGCCGAGATCGGCTCTTGCTTGCGAATTGGTGGCACGATAATAGGAACAGCCACTTCTTCAGGTGGAGCTGCTTCTGACGGCATCGAATAAGTATCAAGCTGGCCATCGATTTCTGCTAGGCTGCGTACGAATCCCTCATAAATAAACACGAGACCTTGTCCGCCAGAATCGACTACGCCAACCTGCTTTAGTACAGGCAATAAATCAGGCGTACGCTGCAAAGCTTCATATGCCTTCTGATGCACCTCGTGCATCAACTCAGCCACGTCACTCGTTCTACGGGCGTACTGAACGGCATGCTTCGCAGCTTCCTTGGCAACGGTAAGAATCGTTCCTTCTACAGGCTTTACGACAGCTTTATAAGCGAGGTCAACACCGTATTGCAAAGCAGCGGCTATTTGCACCGTTCCCGCTTCTTCAAGACCGGCAAGCGACCTGGAGAAACCTCTGAACAGCTGTGACAAGATAACGCCGGAATTGCCCCGAGCCCCCATCAGCAGCCCCTTAGATAAGGCTTCTGTCGTTTTTCCAATGCTGCTTGACGGCTTGCTGCGCAGCTCGCGAACGCCTGAGGACATCGTTAAGTTCATGTTTGTTCCCGTGTCGCCATCCGGCACTGGGAATACATTTAATGCATTAACGTGCTCTGCGTTTCGCTGTAAATAATCCGCGCCGAGCAGTGCCATTGCGGTAAAATCAGATCCGTTTATAAAGCGCTTACTCAACGAAATTTCCCTCCCTGTTACTTAAGTACCCTGACATCCTGCACAATTATATGGACTTCTTCCACTTGTAGACCGATTACGTCGTTCAGCACATATTTTACCTTGGATTGAATGTTATGCGCTACCTCGGAAATTTTTGTTCCATAGCTTACGATGATGTAGAGATCAATATGCAATTCTTCATTTACTCGTCTAACTTCAACGCCGCGAGTCAAATTGTCTCGTCCGAGCAACTCGGCAATTCCGTCCTTTAGCTGTTTGCGTGAAGCCATCCCGACAAGTCCATAACAATCCATGGCCGCAGAGCCCGCAATAATGGCTATGCAATGGTCTGAGACATGTATGGAACCTAATTCTGTGCTTAGCTGCATTGGCATGGAAATACACTCCCTTACTGTATGTATTATGGACTAAGTATTATTGTACTATAAACGGCTCCTTTATAGAAGTCTGTTCAATAAATCCAGTTATTCTGCATGGTTGCTCGCTTTAAAAGCAATAAAGAACATCCTTGTCCTTATATTTAGGTTGAACAGAACCAATGTTTGTGATACGATATTCAAGTGTGTTTAAATGTTATTTCGCTTACGAATGAAATTTTCCTCACGCATAACGAAGCCATATTAATGGAATCCGTTTTGTTCAAGCAAGATTTAAAGGAGGTGTAGTCATGTCCCGCAAATGTTTTCTTACAGGTAAAGCACCTGGTAAAGGTAACAACGTTTCCCACGCAAACAACAAAACTCGTCGTTCTTGGGGCGTAAACGTGCAAAAGGTTCGCATTTTGGTTGATGGTAAACCGAAACGTGTTTATGTTAGCACACGCGCACTTAAAGCTGGTAAAGTTACACGCGTATAATGATGGCAATGGCCATAGACAAAAGCACCTGAGCGCTCAGGTGCTTTTTTTTTTGCTTTTCTACGATCACGGCCGAAGGGTGTCCTGCAGCATCTAGACCTAATTTTTTTGGAAGGTATTCAAAATCGCCTTTACGAACCCGCCCAAAAATTTAGGCAGTTTGATTGTATAAAATTTCATGCCTCATCCCTCCTCAGACACGCTCATCGAATTTATCCGTGACAACATTACTACGCTCATGTAAACATCCTATGCGTCGTCAGTTTGTCCTATTCCATAGTGCATCTGAGGGGAAAGCCTATTATGCGCCCGTTATTGGCATTGGATTATCTCTTATATATATAATAGCCGCTCCAACGACAGCAATTAGTAAATAAAATACGATCGATAGCGCGAAAAAAGCGATTCGCATGCCTAGCTTTTCAAATCTCCGGAAAAACCGAATGCCCACGTACAATGCGAGCAGCGAGAAGAGATACCGATAAAAATCCGATATCATCGAGAATAGCGCTAGCAGCAGTCCGGCAAGAAATGTATACATCAACAGCCAGAGAGTTGTTTTCAACCGTTCATTCATCGCAGTACCTCCTAGCGCAATACCGCGATTGCCGCGGCTCGGTCTACCTCTGAGAAGACGGCGCTTCCTGCCACAAGCACATTAGCGCCAGCTTCACGAATGACTGCTGCCGTTGTTTGATTAACACCACCGTCAACCTGTACATGAACATCATCTAGTCCCTGCTCCTCCAGCATCGCACGAAGCTGGCGCAGCTTCACTAGCGAATAAGGAATGAACTTCTGACCCCCGAATCCAGGGTTAACCGTCATAATAAGCACGAGATCAAGATCATGCAAAATAGGCTCCAGCACAGAAACAGGTGTTGCCGGATTAATCGCTACGCCCACAGGAAGCCCTTTTTCTCTTATGTAATGAACGGTTCTATGCAAATGCATACAAGCTTCAGCATGAATAGTAATGCGGTCCGCGCCTGCTGCAATATAGTCCTCAATTGAAAGTTCCGGACGTTCAATCATCAAATGCACATCAAAAGGAAGCTTCGTCACAGGCCTAATAGCTGAAATAACCGGCGGTCCAAAAGTTAGATTGGGGACAAAATGTCCGTCCATCACGTCGATGTGAATCCAATCTGCTCCAGCCGCTTCGACAGCTTGAACTTCCTCTCCTAGCCTTGCAAAGTTGGCCGATAATATGGAAGGGGCAATAATCGTCATAGTTGTTAGTACCTCCGTTTTTTCTCTCTCATCTCCGTCAAAAACAGCAAGTAGTGGTCATGCCTGCTTTTTTCTATTTTCCCGCTCTCAACCGCAGCAAGCACGGCGCAGCCTGGTTCACTTACATGCGTGCACCCACGGAATTTACAATCGGGAGACAGCTCGCGCATTTCTACAAAACAATAACCTAAATCTTCGATACCCAGCTCCTGAAAGTCCAGCTGGCTGAATCCTGGTGTATCAGCGACTAAGCCGCCTCCAATTTCAATAAGCTCCACATGCCTCGTTGTATGCTTGCCTCGTCCAAGACGGTTGCTGATTTCATTGGTCTCCAGCTTAAGACCAGGAACGATCGCATTAAGCAGTGATGACTTGCCTACGCCTGATTGTCCGGCAAATACAGCCATATGGCCTTTCAGCTTTTCTTGAAATGGAGCAATGCCTTCTCCCAAACGAGAGCTTGTCCCGAACACTTCATATCCAAGTGCTCTGTATATACGATTAACGGAGGCAGCCGCAGCTTGCGCCTCCTCCGTTTCCAAACCGTCTTTCTCTAAGTCCTGCTTGCTTAAGCATAATACGGCTGGTATGCCTGCATGCTCGATATGCACAAGGAACTTATCCAGCAATTGCAAATTGAGAGCAGGCTCTGTAACCGAAAACACAAGAATCGCAAGATCGATATTCGCAACTGGCGGTCTAATAAGCTCTGATGTACGAGGCAGCAGCTCCTCGACGGTTCCTTCACCGTTCTCCGTCAAGCTATACATCACTGCATCGCCTACAAGCGGCGTTAAGCCCTTATTCTTAAAGACGCCTCTAGCGCGGCATTGGACTGTTGCCGAGTCCGACGCCGCATTCTCCGCTCTTACGTAGTAATAACCACTAAGCGCTTTTACTATCGTGCCTTTGAGATGACCCTCTTTGCTATTATGGCTGTTGCTGCTCTTGCTGCTGCTCTTCTTCAATTGGCTCATCATTGTTTTGGGTAACCTCCGTTTGTGTCGGCGCTTCTGTTTCCTTCACTTCATTACCCGGAATAGTCAAATTGGATGAATTCGTGCCATTGACTATTTCTTTGTACGTAATTGTTTTGATATCAATAAACTGATTGTCTCGGAATACCGTTACTCTGGCTTCCGTATCCGGTGAGACAAGAACGGTAACTACGAAGGTTTCCATACCTGTAATTTTACGTTTCTCTGCTACAATATTTTCACCGCGTGCATCGGAGTATTCAATTCGAACTTCACTTGCTTTGCCTGCTTCCGCCGGTGAAATCATAATATTAAACTTATGCTCTTTCGCATCGGCTGGCGGCCCTGAGCTGACAGTGATTGTAATTTTTTCCCCTTTGGTTACTTTCTCATTAGGTTGAAATGGATCTTGGCTAATGACATGATCCTTCTCATGCAAATAACTCGGAGCATACAAAATATCAGCTTTATTTAGTGTAAGCTCGTATGCTTTGATCAAATCTTTGGCTACATCAAGCGGCTTGTTAATTAAGTTAGGCATCTCAACGGTCTCGCGGCCTTTGCTGACTACGAATTTAAATTCAACCGATTCAGGATTGTAGGATTCACCCGGTTTTGGCGACTGTTGAATGATCGTATCTGGAGCTTCCTCACTGAAAACAGGATCTTCAATTACGATTTGATCCTCTGTTATCCCAAGTGCAATAAGCTCATCAATAGCGGTCTGCAGCGCTTTCCCAACATAATTGTCAATTTCTTCTAGCTCAGGTCCGTCACTAACCGTTAATTGAATAAGAGAGCCTTCCTTCACTCGCATATTCATCTTTGACTGACTTATCACCTGATCCTTCGGAATTTCCTTGTTATGCTCGCGAATGGTTGGATCTTCTATCTTAAGCCCCGCGGCCTCAATCAATTGACGCGCTTCAATTTCGGTTTTGCCTACGACAGTAGGCACGTCTACTTCTGCAACATCAAGCACCCCAAGAAGTTTGATGAAGCCAAATATAATAATCGCCAGTATGAGCAGTGTAACACCTACGACAGTAAGCGGTTTTTTCCAGCTCTTGGGCTTTGGCTGCAATTCAACTTCTTTTTGCTGCTCATCATTGACCGAACTGACAGGCCGCGCAATCTCTTGTGTTGTTTCAGTTGGCCGAATATCGCCGCGAATAGCAGGCATCACTCGCGTCTCTTCCAAATCATTAACATGTGCGAATGTGATTTTGGGTTCCTTCAACCGGTCGGGACGAAGGCAGGTATCCAAATCTAGCAGCATTTCATGTGCTGAATTATAACGTTCACTTGGATTTTTACGCATCGCTTTGAGAATAACATTCTCAACGCTTTGCGGAATATGCGGATTAACGATTCGCGGCTCCTCGAAATTTTCTTGCAAATGCTTCAAAGCTACGCTGATTGGGCTCTCGCCAAGAAACGGCAGCTTAGCTGTCAGCATTTGATAGAGCACGATGCCAAGCGAATATAAGTCAGACTTTTCTCCGGTATTGATTCCTTTGGCATGCTCAGGGGAAAAATAGTGAACCGATCCGATAACTGAGCCTGTCTGTGTAATCGTGGATGAAGTAACCGCCCTTGCGATACCAAAATCCGTAACCTTTACACGTCCATTTTTGCCAATTAATATATTATGCGGCTTAATATCACGATGAATAATGTGATTTTGATGCGCGTGATCAAGCGCATCTGCAATTTGCATAGCAATGCGCACCGCTTCATCTGGCTGCAACGGCGCTCGCTCTTGTATAATTTCATTCAAATTATGGCCTTCAATATATTCCATAACGATATAATGCGTATCTTCTTCTTGTCCTACATCATAAATGCTGACGACATTCGGATGAGATAGCGCAGCTGCTGACTGTGCTTCACGACGGAATCGGCGAATAAATTCTTCATCATGCACAAATTGCTGCCGCAGCACCTTCACTGCGACTTTTCTATTTAGCAGCACATCATGCGCTTTATACACAAGCGCCATCCCGCCGCCGCCTATGCGAGTCAATATTTCATAACGTCCGCCTAAATCCTGTCCAATCATCCTTGTCACCCCTCTCGATTCGTGCCAGCTGCTTCTTGGAGAAGTACGACAGTTATATTGTCGTCCCCGCCTGCTTGCAGCGCAAGCGAAATGAGATGATCAGCTTTTGCATCCAGCTCAAGTTGATCCGTCGTGACCGTTTGCAGCATTTCCTGATCGCTCACCATATTTGATAATCCATCGCTGCACAGCAGCAGCACGTCCTGTGCGGACCACTCTACCGCTTGAACATCGATTTCAACTTGAGAATCCGTACCAACTGCACGAGTCAGTACGTTGCGCCTTGGGTGGTGAGCAGCCTCCTCTGCGCTAAGCTGGCCAGACTTGACCAATTCATTCACAAGTGTATGATCATTCGTTAATTGTGTAATGACGCCCTCGGTAATCTTGTAAGCGCGACTGTCTCCCACATGGCCAATAATAGCGTTGTCCTGTTTCACTAAAGCGGCCACAATCGTAGTACCCATATTCCGATACTGCTCGTTCTGGGAAGCAAGCTCAAAGACAGCGTCATTCGCCTGCGAAATCGCTTGCCTTATGAGCATTTTTCCTTCTTGCAGAGACAAGTCCTCTTTAGCGGCGCTTTTCTCCAGCATGCTTCGGAAAGCGTCAACTGCCCTCTGGCTTGCAACGTCTCCAGCCTGATGGCCGCCCATGCCATCAGCTACGATGGCAAGCGTTACTCCATTATTCAGTTGACTTACCCATGATTGGTCTTCATTGACATGACGAACCCGTCCAATATCACTGCGGTTTGCCGTTAACAATCAATCATCACCTCGCCTGAGACTCCATATGTTTTGCTCTTAATTGGCCGCATGCAGCTGCAATGTCATGCCCTTGTTCCCTGCGGATCGTTACACTCACTTTATTTTTCTCAAGTACACGCTGGAATTCAAAGATGTCCTCGCGCGGAGTCCGAACATAATTGCGTTCAGGGACATGGTTTACAGGAATCAAGTTAACATGGCACAACATTCCTTGCAGCACGTCTGCCAGTTCCTGCGCATGCTCAGCTTGATCATTAACACCGCCGATCAAGGCGTATTCAAATGTTATTCTCCGGCCAGTCTTCGCAATATAGTTATGGCAAGCTGCCATTACATCAGCAAAAGGAAAACGACGGTTAACCGGCATTAGCTTTGAGCGAAGCGCATCATTTGGCGCATGGATCGATAGTGCCAAGTTGATTTGTGTATTTTCCTCGGCAAACTTGTACATGCTCGGCACGATGCCGCTAGTCGAAACCGTAATGTGACGCTGACCGATGTTAAGGCCTTTCTCGTGGATCATAATACGCAAGAAAGCCATCGTTGCATCATAGTTCTCGAACGGCTCCCCAGAACCCATAATAACGATGCTGGATACACGTTCTCCGGTAGCATCAAGCATCATCTGCGCTGTAACAACCTGCGCTACGATCTCGCCCGCAGTCAAGTTGCGTTTCAAGCCGCCAAGCGTCGAAGCACAAAACGTACAGCCGATTCGGCAGCCGACCTGCGTCGTTACACAAATACTGTTGCCGTAGTTATGGCGCATAATAACAGTCTCAATCGCGTGGGCATCATGAAGTCCGAATAGAAACTTCACGGTTCCGTCCTTCGATTCAAACTTTGTAATCTCATTAAGCGTAATAATTTGGAAGTTCTCCTCCAGCTTATCGCGAAGGGCTTTCGATAGGTTGGACATATCTTCAAAGCTCTTTACCCGCTTCACATATAACCAATCAAACAGCTGTCCGCCGCGAAATGCCGGCTCACCATTATCTGTCATCCATTGTTGAAGCTGTTCGAGCGTGTAGTCATATATGCATGGTTTCATTTCATCACACCTGTACCTTTATAGTAGGACGGCTCATAGAAGCTGAACACCGCCATCGATTTATTTTACCACAAACGCCCATGTTCAGCCATAAGCAGCGATTATGGACGCTTTACCATCCTTGCTATGAAAAATCCGTCACTGTCAAAATGCTGTGGAAGCAGCTGAGCTTGACCGTTAAAATGCTCATCGATGGCTCCAGCTTTCATCAACTGATCAACGATAGCCTCTGGCCAATTGCGATCCAATTCAAATTCAGGATGCTCCTGCAGAAACCGAGCTACTTGCTGCTCATTTTCTTCCTTCTCTATCGTACATGTGCTATAAACAAGCACACCGCCAGGGCGCACTAAATCACATAATGAATGCAATAAACGCTGTTGAATGGCAGCGATATCCGATACATCACCTGCGGTTTTGGTCCATTTGATTTCCGGCTTGCGTCTAATAACGCCGAATCCAGAGCATGGTGCGTCAAGCAGCACGGCATCCATCGATTGCGGCTTGAAGCGCTCGCCTAATCTGAGAGCATCTTCGGTAATCGCTTCAACATTGCGCAGCTTCAAGCGCTCGGTTTGCGTCACAATTAAATCACGTTTATGCGCATGCAAATCATTCGCCCACACCTTGCCTTTGCCGCCCATCAGTTCTGCCAAATGCGCGCTCTTTCCACCTGGTGCCGCGCAGCAATCCAGCACTTGCATGCCGGCTTTTGGCGCTACAACTTCAGCTACCAGCATGGAGCTTTCATCCTGTACCGACCAAACACCCTCCCGGAATCCGTCCGTATCTGCCAGATTGCCTCCGCGATTAATCGTAATTCCTGCAGGAGCAATGACAGAAGGCTCAGCGTCATATCCAGCTGCTTTTAGAAGCTCGATCGCCTCTTCACGATTGCCCCTTAGTGTATTAGCGCGAACGCTTGTATGCGGATGCTCATTGCCCGCAGCGCAGATAGCTTCTGCCTGCTCATAACCGTATGCCGCAGCCCAGCGGCTTACGAGCCATTCTGGATAGGAATGCCGCAGCGCAATTTGCATAATTGGATCTTTATGTTTAATTTCAGCTGGCTGCAGCTCAGCTCGTCCGCGATCGATACTGCGGAGCACGCCGTTAACCATACCTGAAATACCGGAATGTCCGCGTTTCTTTGCAATCGTAACCGCTTCATTCACAGCAGCATGTGCCGGAATGCGGTCTAAGTACAAAAGCTGATAAGCACTCATTCGAAGCAGCTGATGTACCCAAGGCTCAAGCTTATTCAGCCCTTTGGATACAAAGCGGCTAAGCCAGTAATCAAGCGTCACTTGTCGCTGAATCGTGCCGTAAACAAGCTCGGTAACAAGCCCAGCGTCCGCTCTCTGCAAACCAGCATCCTGCAATGTGCGATTAAGCTGCAAATTGCTGTATGCACCGGTTTGTGCGACCTTTACTAATGTGTCCATTGCCAGCTCACGCGGAGATTTCACCTTGCGCGGTCCCGGCTGCTGGTTATTTTGAGCAGTCTGTCCGCCGGCAGCAGGTCGTTTATGACCTGCTTTCGCTCCGGATTTTCCTTTTGCCCGGTTGCTGCTATTGCGATTTGGACTTGGTTTTTGTGTACTTTCCGTCATGCTGCTCCACCATCTCCTAATCGTGTGCCCGCTTCTAATCGTGCACCCTTAAGCCAATCTGCTGCGGTCATCGTTCTTTTTCCAGCGGGCTGAATTTCTTTCAGCACTAGTACGCCTTCACCCGTTTGAACGTGAATGCCGCTGCTGTCTGCTGCAACTACGGTCCCTGGCTCAGCAGCAGCATTAGCCGCTGTAGCTGCCGAAGGAACTCCGCAATTCCACACTTTGAATACTTCTCCGTTTAAGTACGTAAAGGCGCCAGCCATTGGCGACAAACCTCGCACCTGATTAAAGATGGCACGCGCAGGTCTTGTCCAATCAATTCGTTCATCATCGCGGGTCAAATTCGGTGCATAGGTTGCTTGCTCATGCTGCTGCGGCTCGGCTTTCACTTCTCCCGCAACGATAGCAGGAAGCGTCTTGCCGAGCAGCTCAGCACCTGCGATGCTCAGCTTCTCAAACATCGTGCCCGATGTATCCTCATCGGTAATTGGAAGCTCCACGACGCTAATCATATCGCCCGTGTCCAGTCCTTCTGCCATATACATAATCGTTACGCCGGTTGAACTCTCGCCATTAATGATCGAACGCTGTATAGGCGCGCCGCCGCGATATTTCGGCAACAGCGAGCCATGCACATTGATGCATCCAAGTCGAGGAATTTCCAGCAGCGCCTTCGGCAATATTTGGCCGTAGGCTGCTGTTACAATCAGATCCGGCTGCATCTCAGCAACCAATGCAACCGCCTCTGCACTGCGCATGCGCTCAGGCTGGAGCACTGGCAGCCCAAGCGACAACGCCGCTTCCTTTACAGGCGGCGGCGTCAGCGTTTTTTTGCGGCCCTTCGGCCGATCAGGCTGTGTTACAACAGCGACAACATTATATTGCTGCTCAAGGAGCAGCTTCAAAGAGGGAACGGCAAATTCTGGCGTTCCCATAAATACGATACGCATGAAGCTATTCGCCGCCTTTTCTAGCTCTTTCCGAAATGTCGTAGATGCTCTCCGCCAAATCGGTAAACAAAATGCCGTTCAAATGATCAACTTCATGCTGGAACGCGCGAGCGAAGTAACCAGATGCTTGAACGGTAAACGTCTGTCCGCTGCTATCTTGTCCGGTTACCACAATGCGATCAGCACGAAGCACGTCGCCATTAAGATTCGGAATGCTAAGGCAGCCCTCAGGACCAAGCTGCTCTCCTTCTTGCTCTACGATGACAGGATTAACCATCTCGACCAAACCATTCTCATCGCCCACATCTACTACAATAACGCGCTTCGAAATGCCGATTTGAGGCGCAGCAAGTCCTACTCCCTCAGCATCGTACATCGTTTCAGCCATATCTTTTAACAGCTTTTGCAAGTTTGCATTAAATTTCGTTACTTCCTTCGCCACTTCCCGCAATACCGGATCTGGCTCTTTTACAATTATACGGATACTCATAGTATTCCCTTCCTTTACGTTCATTAAAATAGTAATAGCTATTTATAATATAACTTGTGGATCTACGTCAATACTGAATTGCACCTGGCGCTGCGGCGGTCCATCCGTAAACGGGACGAGTGCCTTGCGAACAAGGGCCGATGCATCGATACTCCCACGATATTTTATCACACATTGAAAACGGTAGCGATCTTTCATTCTAGAAATCGGCGAAGCTACTGGTCCAAGCACCTCGAGCGCTCTACCAAAACCACTGCTTAGAGATATAAGGACGCCTTCATTTTCCGCTAATTCTCGCAAATCAGAAGCAAACCGCTCGCTAATGGAGGAAAGCAGCGGCAGCTGCTCATGAGACATCGTAACGAGAATCAATCTGCAATAAGGCGGGTAGCCCATTGCACTGCGATGACGCAGCTCTTCACTTACAAAAGCAGTGTAATCATGCTGCTGAGCGGTCACTACCGCATAATGCTCGGGAGCATAGGTTTGAATGACGACCTCGCCTGGCAAATGATGCCTGCCTGCACGTCCCGCAACCTGTGTAAGCAATTGAAACGTTCGTTCTGCTGCGCGAAAATCAGGCAAATTAAGCGATGTATCGGCAGCAATTACACCAACTAGAGTAACAAAAGGAAAATCAAGACCTTTCGCTACCATTTGCGTACCGAGCAGTACATCCGCTTTACGCTCGCCAAACTGCTTCAGAAGCTTTTCGTGCGAGTTCTTTTCTGTAGTTGTATCCACATCCATGCGAATAACACGAATGCCCGGGAACAGCTTCGAGAGCTCTTCCTCAACCCGCTGGGTCCCAGTTCCAAAATAACGAATATGCTCGCTTTGACAAGAAGGACATGTGGTTGGGGCCTGCTCGGCATGCCCGCAATAGTGGCAGCGCAGCGCCCGTGATTTCTGATGATAGGTCAATGAAATATCGCAGTGGGGACAAGCTGCAGTATAGCCGCAAGACCTACACATCACAAATGTTGAGTAACCGCGTCTATTTAGAAGCAGCACCGATTGCTCTCCGCGCTCGAGCCGTTCAGCAAGCGAGCTGTGCAGCAATCGGCTGAACATCGAGCGGTTGCCTTCCTTCAGCTCCTCGCGCATGTCGATAACGGCAACCGGCGGAAGCGGTCTATCGCCTACACGGCTAGGCATTGGCAGCAATGCCGGCTCACGGCCTTCGTCACGGCCAGATAGCGGCCGGCTTGCCGCTGCAAAGGATTCCAGCGATGGCGTTGCCGAACCGAGAACGACTGCCGCTCCATGCTGCTTCGCTCTTCTGACCGCCACATCGCGTGCATGATACTTCGGACTTTCTTCCTGTTTATAGGAGGATTCATGTTCTTCATCAATTATAATAAGCCCAATTCGTTCAAAAGGTGCAAAAATAGCGGAACGTGCGCCAATGGCTACCTGAACTTGGCGGCTGCGAATTTTTCGCCACTCATCGTATCGCTCGCCATTCGAAAGCCGGCTATGAAGCACAGCAACTGCGTCGCCAAACCGTCCTTTGAAACGCTCAACCATTTGGGGAGTCAGCGAAATCTCAGGAACGAGCACAATAGCCTGCTTCTCCTGCTCCAAACAAAATTGAATCGACTGCAAATATACTTCCGTTTTCCCGCTTCCCGTTACGCCATGCAGCAGCATCGTCTGAGGCTCGCCCGCATCAACAGCTCTAACGATACGGTTATAAACATCTTCTTGGCCTTCTGTCAGCTCTAGTGGCGTCGTTCGTTCAAATTCTCTACCCGCATAAGGATCGCGCTGCTGCTCTACCTCTCTAAGCTCAAGCAGTCCTTTCTCTGCGAGTGAACGAACACTAGCCGCAGAGCCACCTGCCAAAGTGAGCAGCTGCTGCAGCGCCAGTGGTCCGCCATGCTCCAGCATAAAGGCAAGAACTTCACGCTGCTTAGCCGCACGAGAAGGCAAGGCTTCCATCTGTACGCGTACAGCCTCCACGTCATCTGGTACATATACGGTCAGCACTTTGCGTACAGCAAGTCGATCGCGAATTGAGGTTTGTTCGACCAGCACACCTTCGCGAAGAGCAGCCTTGACGGCCTTTGCATGCTCAGGAAAACGCTCCAGCAGCACTTCAAGTTTAACAAGCTGTCCGCTGCTGCCTAGCCACTCCAGCATAGCTGAAGGTAGATCCACCATTGCTGCTTCTTCGTCTTGAATGCCAACCAGCCGTTCTGCCTTTCCCTTCAAGGCTGCGGGAATCATAGCCTGAAGCGCCGTCGTCCATGAGCAGCAATATTTATCGCTCATCCATTTCGCAAGTTCAATAAGATCCGGCAATAAAGGCGGAACATGATCGAGCAGCTCTGAAATCGATTTTAATCGATTGATAGCAACATCTGTCGTCTCCGACAATTCCGTGACAAATCCTTGCAAGACGCGGCCGCCAAAAGGAACGCCAACGCGGCTGCCGACTTCAATCCAATCTTCAAAGGCTGCAGGCACTTCATAGTCAAACGGCCGATCCGTCTGGCGGCTCGGCACGTCAACAATTACTTTAGCAATCATTAGCCGTTCCCTCCAGGAGACACTAGCCGCCCTGCAATCAACTCCAGCAAGCGATTCGCAACCTCGCGCTTAGACAATAGCGGCATCTTCTCCACAAGTCCTTCTGCGCCATATACTTGCACAATATTGGTATCACCGTTAAAGCCTGCTCCGTCCTTGCTTACATCATTAGCAACGATGAGGTCGCAATGCTTGCGGCGCAGCTTGTCCATCGCATAATGCTCGATCTGCTCCGTTTCTGCCGCAAAACCAACAAGAAACTGCTTCTGCTTGTGCTGTCCCAATGTCTCCAAAATATCCGTTGTACGCTCTAGCTCAAGTACGAGCTTCTCGCCTTTTTTCTTCATCTTCTGATCGCTCACATGCACCGCTCGATAATCGGCTACCGCTGCCGATTTCACGACAATATCCATGTCGTCATAGATGCTCGTTACAGCTTCAAGCATTTGCTGCGCGGACTCCACACGAATGACCTTAACACCTGCAGGAGGCTCTGCCGATGTACGGCCTGCAACTAAAGTTACATCAGCGCCCATCATCAGCCCCGCCTCAGCAATTGCAAAGCCCATCTTGCCTGACGAGTCATTGGTCAAATATCTTACCGGGTCCAGCCGCTCAATCGTTCCACCAGCGGTAACAAGCAATTTTTTCCCTTTTAGCTTTCCGTTTTTGCTAAACCACGAGTCGATTGCAGCTACGATATCTTCCGGTTCGGCAAGGCGTCCCTTGGCAACATAGCCGCATGCGAGCTGCCCGGTGCCAGGCTCAACAAACATCACGCCGCGCGACGCCAGCAGCTCCAAATTATGGACAACGGCTGGATGCTCATACATATGTACATTCATCGCTGGCGCTATTAGCACCGGACAAGTAGCAGCAAGCAGCGTTGTGCTAAGCATATCATCAGCGTGACCTCCGGCTAGCTTTGCTATTGCATTAGCAGTAGCCGGAGCAATGACGATTAAATCCGCATGATCTGCCAAATGAATATGAGAAACGACCGCAGGATCTCTCTCATCAAACGTATCGATATATACGGGATTGCGAGATAACGTTTGCAACGTAAGCGGCGTTATAAATTTTGTTGCCGATTCAGTCATGATGACGTTCACATTAACGCCCGCCTGCACCAGCTTGCTGCAAAGCGCTGCGCCTTTATAGGCTGCAATTCCGCCTGTGATGCCGAGTATAATTGTTTTTCCTTTTAGCATGGTGTATCTCCCGTCAAGCGTAAACAGCAAAACCCATCCTTTGGCGGCAATAGTCCGTTTCATGATGAAATATAAACTGCTTTCACAATATGTTAACATCGAATTTTATATTTCAAATGCAAACGGCAGAAGCCGCCCAATGGCAGATATGCTCGTTACGCGATAAAATGATAAGCCGCATAATAAGTATCTAGCTTATCATGTTATATTATTTGAAATGTGTAACTTTATTTGTCATTGATAATTACGAATTGTGCTACCAATCCTTGCGTTCCCTTAAGCTTGTAATTTGGGCAACATGATGTTTGCCGTGCCAAGCTACAAATCCAAGAAAATAAGCTAATCCAATTTGACTGCCCTTCTCTGGATGATAGAACATTTTTTCGAAATCTGAAGCATTCATTGAACGAAGCAGCAATACCCAGCGTGCATAAATACCTTCTACAATCGCTAAGCTGATATCTGTCGATGCTTGCAGGCTGTCAGCGGTTTCTGCCCAGCGTTCCCCGTTAAAAGGCTTAATCGTCGGATTGGACTCCGTCAGGGCAAGCTTGAATCGTGTGAAACTATTCATCGATGCATCTGCCAAATGATGAACTACCTGGCGCAAGCTCCATCCGCCGCTTCGATAAGACGTATTCAACATGTCTTCATCTAAATCTGCCAAAGCTGCTCGTAGCTGTCCCGGGAGCTTCTCAATCTCCACAATCCATTGTTCACGCTGCTTAACCGTCATTCCCTCGAACGAGTACCTGCCAATTGGATAACGTAATTTGTCCATTCCGTTCCCTCCTGTTCATTCGTCCCTGCACCTGCAAACACTGCTTCTATCATATCATATGCAGCAGAAAATTCTAAGTAATCCATTCACATTTCAAGCTGTAATTTATGTTTTATTCCGCTTGATTAAGCGCTGCTTTTCTTAACTGATGAGCAAGCTTGTACAGCTCGGCAATATCATATCTGCCTATTTGCTCGAACCTGCCTACTGCCTCGTCAATATCCACGACATCAACGGCAATGACTTGCTCGCCGTCTGGCGGATTAAGCGGTGCCTCCACGAGATTAACCTCGCCATAACCGACTAGCCGCACAAAATGCGGATGCGGAATATGCGGCCTATATGGCTCAGCAGCAAACGAGCGGCATTGAAAGCAGCCAAACAACGTATAAGAAACCAATTCTGCACCAAGTTCTTCTTTCACTTCACGAACAAGGGCGTCCATATGGTGCTCGTCCGGCTCTAGAGTGCCTCCGGCAAGTTCCCATCTTCCGTCATCAAGTTTCATGACTACATATTGATCGCCAACCGTAGGTATGATGCTAATATTGCTAACAGATTCTTCCGCCACTTCGTAATCAAGAGAGAAACAATTTTCAACCAAACCCCATACTATACCTTTAGATAATGTTGGAAAAGATTGTAGGCTTATGTTCATTTTGATGTACGTCCTTATCAACTATTATTGGTTATTCATCATTTTCAGAAATTCAAAGATTCCAACTGACATGCCAATCCCTACAAGCACAATAAGAAAGCCAATAACAAAGTTCATCCATCCTGAGCGTTTGCGTCTAGGCTTAGCAACGAGCCGTTTGACCTGTTGATCCAGCTTGTCTAATGACTCTTTTATTTCGCGGAGCTCCTGTTCATCTGCCATCATTCTCGCACTCACAGCCTCTCTTTGAAACGTTATGACCTGCTCAAACTCGCTTATCAACAATATGTTTGTTCTCTTTGATTTCTTTCCTGAGCATTTGAATCTCTGTATTAAGCATTTCCACTTGCTTTGTCAATTTAGACGAGTTTATCGAATCTCGGATAATAAATGACAATAGAAACAAGAAAACAACCATAATTATAATCGCAAAAAAGATGGGATCCACAGGCTTGCTCCTTTCAAAAATTGTGCGCATTAAAAAAGAAAAAGGAGTGTAATACTGTCTCCAGTATACACTCCGCTGTTCTGTTTACTATAATAAAACAGATCTTAATCCTCTTTTGTTGCTAGGTTTTCCACTTGGAGAATGTCACCGTAAATTTCTTCTAGTGCCACACCAACATACTTGCGGGAGCGCGGGTTTTTAAGCTCCGACTTGTCTCCGTTGCGAAGCATGCGTGCGCGTCTTGAAGCTGCTACGACAAGCGTGTATTTACTGTCAACTTTTTTCACCATTTCATCAATGGACGGATATAACATCGTTCATTCTCCTCACTCATGCTTTCTCAATTGCGGCAACCATTCCCGAAACGTAAGGTAAATATCTTTCTCTGCGGCAATGCTCTGCAATCATGATGCTGCGAATACGATCGCATGCAGCATCTATCTCATCATTCAATACCGCATAGTCGTAGTGACCGAGCAAATTCATTTCTTCAACGGCCACAGACATGCGATTATTGATCGTATCCAAAGATTCAGTACCACGTCCGGTAATTCGCTGCTTCAGCTCATCCAAAGATGGTGGCAATAGAAATACGAAAATACCATCAGGAAACTTTTGTTTCACCTTAAGCGCTCCCTGTACCTCGATCTCCAAAATAACATCCTTGCCGCTTTCTAAAGTGCGTTCAACGAAATCACGCGGTGTACCGTAGTAATTACCAACATATTCAGCATGCTCCAAAAGTGCGTCACGCGCAATCATATCTTGGAACTGCTCTCTGCTTTTGAAAAAATAATTCACGCCATCTACTTCACCCTGACGCGGTAGCCTGGTCGTCGCCGACACAGAATAAACCAGCTCAGGAACCTTGTTGCGAAGAACCGAACAAACCGTTCCTTTGCCAACCCCTGAAGGGCCGGACAATACAATTAACAATCCCTTATCCATATTACTCCCCGTACTATTCGTCGTTATCGTCGTCCTTAGTGGATAATCGGTGCGCAACTGTTTCTGGCTGAACCGCCGATAAAATCACATGATCACTATCCGTAATAATAACAGCCCGTGTGCGACGACCATATGTAGCATCGATCAGCATATGTCGGTCACGCGCTTCTTGAATGATCCTTTTAATCGGAGCCGATTCAGGGCTTACGATTGATATAATGCGATTTGCAGATACAATATTACCAAATCCGATATTAATAAGTTTAATAGCCAAGCCTCGTTCCTCCTCCGCCTACGGTCTTCCCTTGTGCATCTGTCTACAAATGTTCAAATACCTTTTATATTTTATAAATGTGAATACGACAAGTTCGCGTTCTTGCCAAATACCGACAGAACTACTGCACTATTGTTGACGAAAAAAGTGTCGGACATACTTCCGTTACAGGCTTTAGAAGCCATTATAAACGATTTTAGGCAGCCTGTCCTTACCACGCTGAATATGTGCGGCATCTGTATCCATGATTCATTTTAATTGATTTTTCACGAACGAACAAGCGAAAATGCGAAAACAAGCAAAAAAAGGCTGTTTTCGCATCTATTTATCTATTTAGTTGTGTACGCTCAGTCTTCTCCCAAACGTATTTGGTAAGCTGAACACCCATATCATAGAACATAAACGGTGTGATTAAATATATGCCATTAAAATGCGGCAAAGCAACGTCGAGCAGCTCCTTTGCAATTTGCACGCCTTCCGCTCGGCCCGCTTCCCCTTCAAGACCCGCCATGCGCTGGCGAACCTCATCAGATAGCTGGATACCAGGCACCTCGTTATGCAAATATTCGGCATTCCGTCCGCTGGCAAGCGGCATAATTCCGATAAATACAGGTACTGACAAATGCTTCGTTGATTCTGCGATTCGCTCAATTAAGCTTGGGTCATAGACAGGCTGCGTCATAATGTAATCTGCACCCGAAGTAATTTTACGTTCAAGCCGTTGGACCGCTTTGTCTAAATGCTTCACATTAGGATTAAATGCGGCGCCTACAACAAACTTCGCTTTTTGCTTAAGCGGCTTGCCTGAGAAGGCTGTTCCATCATTCAACTGCTTAATCATACGAATCATCTCGAAGGAAGTAAGGTCATATACGGAGCTCGAATCCGGCAAGTCGCCAAATCGGGCAGGATCTCCAGTTACAGCGAGCACATGATCGATATCGAGTGCATCAAGACCCATCATATGTGACTGCGTACCAATCAAGTTGCGATCTCGGCATGCGATATGCACGAGTGGACGAATGCCTACTTTCTCCTGGACAAGCGCTGCGAGTGCAATGTTGCTCATTCGCGTAACAGCTAGAGAGTTGTCAGCCATCGTAACCGCATCCGCCTTTGCTTCCTTCAAAGCAGCAGCACCAGCCATAAATTTGCGAATATCCAAATCACGCGGCGGGTCAAGCTCAACAATAACGGTGTGGCGCTTCTGAACCAAATCTACAATGTTAGGCTCCTGCACCGTTTGTTTCAGTGGCGCAGCTTCTGCTGTATCAGCTGATTTCTCAACTGGCTTTACAACAATTCTCTCTGCTGCAGCCGAATGAACAGCTGCTTGTCCGAGCTGCGGAATATAACCATCTAGCGCCTCGGCAATTGCCTTAATGTGCTCAGGAGTCGTACCGCAGCAGCCGCCAATCAAGCGAGCGCCGCGATCTGCAAAGCGCAAGGCTGTCTCTGCAAAATATTCAGGTCCTGCGGGATACGTATATTTGCCATCAATATAGTCGGGTATACCTGCGTTCGGATATACCGATAATGGTAAGCCAACTGGCCCCGTTATCGAGTCGATCGCTCTCATAATCCCATTCGGGCCGCTGCGGCAATTAAATCCAACCATATCAGCGCCCTCTTCTTGCAGTAAATCGAAGGCTCCCTTCATGCCATTCCCGTCCTGCGTGCGGCCAACATCCTCGACTGCAAACTGGCAAATAACAGGAACATTCGACGCTGCTCTAGCAATCTTAAGGGCAAGCAGCATTTCATCAAGATCATAGAAGGTTTCCAGCAAAAGACCATCCACGCCCTCATCAAGCAGCGCATGCATTTGCCGCTGATAGGCTTCAATTACTTTAGCTGTTCGTAAATTTTTCAGCTTGCCGTCTCGAATGGAGCCAACAGCGCCTACAACATAAGCATCATTGCCGATCGCTGCACGAGCTGCGCGTACACCAGCACGGTTAATTGCATCCATTTCGTCTTCTAAGCCATATTTCGAGAGCTTCTCAAGATTGGCTGAGAATGTGTTTGTCTCAATTACGCGTGCGCCAGCTTCATAGTAGCGACGGTGAATATTTTCGATTACATCGGGACGGTTCGTATTGATTTCCTCATAAGAAACGCCGACAGGGAACCCCATCTGATATAGATAGGTTCCCATCGCGCCGTCCCCGGTCAAGATACGCTGCTGGAGCGCTTCCCTCAAATCCGGTTTCATTATATTCATACCACCCATCTTACTTTGCTCTTAAAACTCGCCGCAGAATGATACTGCAGCTGGTCCAGACATATATACATGATTATCGGATTCATTCCACTCAATCAATAGGTCTCCGCCTTTAAGTGAAACCGTTGCTGTCCGATCTGTTGCGCCAGTGAGTACAGAAGCAACTACAGTTGCGCAAGCGCCTGTACCGCAAGCTAGCGTTGGTCCTGCACCGCGCTCCCAGACGCGCATATCGGTATGCGTACGGGAGTTCACCGTAACGAACTCAACATTTATTTTACGTGGAAATAACGGATGTGTCTCAAGTTTGGGACCCCAAGTGCCTAGATCAAAATTCACAGCATCATCAACATAGATGACACAGTGAGGGTTGCCCATCGATACAGCGGTAAAACGGAATTCACGACCGTCCACCTCTATCGGATGTTCAACGACTTGCTCCGCATCGATCGTTGTTGGTACGCGGTGGCCATTTAGAATCGGCTCTCCCATATCTACACGAACAGATGACACTTTGCCATCTTGAACGGTGAGCTGCACTTTTTGAGCGCCTGCGCCAAGTGTTTCGATTGTAATCTCTTCTTTATCGGTTAAGCCATTATCATACACATATTTAGCGACGCAGCGAATGGCGTTGCCGCATTGCTCAGCTTCTGAGCCATCAGAATTAATAATGCGCATACGGAAATCCGCGATTTCTGAAGGCAAAATATAAACGAGACCATCTGCCCCGATTCCAAAAAACCGGTTGCAAAGCTGTATAGCTAATTCCGCAACATTTTCTGGAAGCTGCTGCTCGCCTGCAATCACCACAAAGTCATTTCCCAAACCGTTCATTTTTGTAAAATTCATCTGAATGCCCTCTCCTTGCTACATCTCTAGGTATGATAAAACTATGATTAATTGCTAATAGCATACCGCAAAGCAAGGAGAAAGGCTATTCATAATTTGTATCAAGATTTGTATTTTTTCGTTATCTTGCCGCGGTTTGAGGGCCTAACGGCCATTTCGTTTTACCTTTATTTTTCTTGGAGGTGCCGAATACACTACCAATTCCCATTAAGAAAGTAGGAATTCCCGCAGCTACAAAGACGAGACACCATTCACGGAAGTTAAGTGGAACGGTTTTGAAGATAGGCTGCAATGCATCGATATAAAGCACTCCGATCATCAACACTAGCGAAGACAATACGGCAAGCACCAAGTATTTATTTTGGAACGGATTACGGTGAAAAATGGAACGCGAGCTTCGGCAGTCAAATACATGGATGAGCTGTGCCATAACGAGAGTAGCGAAAGCTACCGTTTGCGCCTTCATTAGGTGCGCAGCATTGTTTGGCCCGTCTTGAAGCGTAATCCAGAAAGCGCCAAGCGTACATACACCTATCAGAATGCCTCGGCTTATAATTTTCCAGCCCAGCCTGCGGGAGAAGATGCTCTCCTTTGCCGAACGAGGCTTTTGCTGCATTAAATCCTTTTCTGCCTGATCTACGCCAAGTGCCATTGCCGGCAGTCCGTCCGTGACCAGATTGACCCACAAAATTTGAATTGGAACGAGCGGAAGCGGCAATCCTGCCATCATCGCAAGAAACATGACAAGTATCTCGCCAACGTTTGAAGCTAATAAATAACGGATAAATTTTCGAATATTTTCATAAATGCCTCTTCCTTCTTCAATAGCAGCTACAATTGTCGAGAAGTTGTCATCGCTCAGAACGAGCGCAGACGCTTCCTTCGATACATCCGTTCCTGTAATGCCCATCGAAATTCCGATATCCGCTGCTTTGATCGCTGGAGCATCATTTACGCCGTCGCCTGTCATCGCAACAACATGTCCTTGGCGCTGCAGCGCTTTGACGATACGCAATTTATGCTCTGGCGACACACGCGCGTATACATAAATATTGTCTACGAGCCGGTCGAGCTGTTCATCGGACATCGCCTCCAGCTGCTTGCCGCTCATTGCGATGCCTCCGCGCGGCATAATGCCTAATTGTCCTGCAATTGCTTCTGCTGTCAGCTGATGATCTCCGGTAATCATAACGGTTTTTATTCCCGCACGCCTGCAGTTCGTAATCGCTTCTTTCACCTCGCGGCGAGGCGGATCGATCATCCCAGTCAAGCCTACGAATACAAGCTGACTCTCTACGTCCTCTTCGGTCTCGCAAGCGTCGGATGCGCGCAAATCCCGGTAAGCAAGTCCCAATACACGAAGCGCTGACTGCGCCATAACTTCGCCTGCTTCAGCGCATTTGCGCTTCAGCGTTGCCGTAAACGGAACGACCTTCCCTTCCCAAAGAACATAAGAGCAATGATCCATCAGTAAATCAGGCGCACCCTTGGTGCAAATTAGCCGCCCGCCTTGGTGCGATACTACAACTGACATCCGTTTCCGCTCCGAGTCAAATGGAAATTCCTTCTCCCGTTTATATAGCGGCTCCAATGATTTGGCAGAGGAGCCCAGCTTAGCTGAAAGTACAGCAAGCGCTCCTTCAGTTGGATCTCCCTTAAGTATCCACTCTTCATGCTGCTCCTTGTTTCTGCGCTTGCCCGTATCTACAGCTTCTACCTTCGACAGCTGTGCGTTATTGCACAAGGCGCTGACTTGAAGGAGACGTTTAATTGATAAATCATGCTTAATGTCAAGCGCATTGCCAGCTTCATAAATTGCGCCATTTGGAACGTAGCCCTCTCCGCTCACTTCAAGCTGTCTGCCGCCAATCCAGACATGGGTAACCGTCATTTTGTTTTGTGTCAGCGTCCCTGTTTTGTCCGAGCATATAACAGATGCGCAGCCTAATGTTTCAACCGAAGGCAGCTTGCGAACGATTGCCTTCCGTTTAATCATCCGCTGTACGCCAAGAGCTAAAGCGATGGTCACAATTGCTGGCAGCCCCTCAGGAATAGCTGCTACCGCCAAGCTAACACCTGCAAGGAACATGCCGTACGCTGGCTGGCCGTGCAAAATACCTGCAATGACTACCATAATCGTCAAGCCGATCGCCACAACGATTAATATTTTGCCTAACTGCTCTAAACGATGCTGCAGCGGCGTTTCCATCGATTCAGTCTGTTGGATCAAACCTGCTATTTTACCCATTTCCGTATCCATGCCTGTACGAATGACGACTGCGCGAGCAGTTCCCCTTGTGAGCATCGTTCCCATGAAGCCCATATTGCGCTGATCACCCAAAGGCAAGTCTTCCTCTGCAATCGCTGCAGCGTGCTTACCAACAGGGACAGACTCCCCTGTCAAAGCGGACTCTTCCACATAGCAGCTATTGGCTTCAAGCAGCCGCACATCAGCCGGAATGCGGTCTCCGCTTTCCAAATAAATAAGATCGCCTGCCACAAGCTCCTTCGCTGGAACGGTCAGTAGTTCGCCTCCGCGAATAACCTTGGCTGTCGGAGCGGATAATTCCTTAAGCGCCCGCAATGAGCGCTCCGCTCGAAATTCCTGCACGAATCCAAGTACGGCGTTGAGAGCAATGATCGCAACAATCGTAATTGCATCTAAATATTCGCCCAGCAAGCCAGAAATCAACGTTGCACCCATTAAAACGAGTACCATAAAATCCTTAAATTGATTAAGGAACAACAAAATCGGCGAGACACGCTTGCCCTCAGACAATTCGTTTTTTCCATTTTCTTCTAGACGTTGCGCCGCTGCCGACGTAGTCAGTCCTTGATCTGGGGAGCTGACTAATGCGTCAATCAGCTCAATTGTCCCCATTTGATGCCATTTCATTTGTTCCATGGTTTAACTCCCTCCTGTAATATGCCGAGCCAAGCAGCTAAGTTGTCGGCCCTTCGGACAGCCTTTATAGGGTAAATGTATTCGGACAGCCCTTAAAATATCCCATAAAAGACTTAAGTTTTTGGCTCAACTATGGCATGATAGAGAAAGACTTACAAAGGAAGCGAGGAACAACATCATGGCATTAGACGGCATCGTCACCCATGCAATTACGCAAGACCTACAGCGCTGTGTCGGAGCGCGTATACATAAGATTCACCAGCCTACCAATCATGAGCTCGTTTTTAGCATTCGCGGAGCCGGCATGCAGGGCAAATTGCTCTTGTCCGCCAACCCAACCTATCCAAGGGTGCACTGGACAACCGGTACGTATGTCAACCCTATGGAAGCGCCTATGTTTTGCATGCTGCTTCGGAAGCATTGCGAAGGCGGACTGATTGAATCCGTTCGTCAAGTTGGTCGGGAGCGTATCATTCATATTGAGGTTAAACATCGGGACGAGCTCGGCGATTTATCGAATAAAACGATTGTTGTGGAAATTATGGGGCGTCATAGCAACATTATTTTGATGGACCCTTCAACCGGCCTCATTCACGATGGCATCCATCATGTAACGCCAGCCATAAGCAGTCACCGCATCGTATTGCCCGGCAGCACCTATACCTCTCCGCCTGAGCAAGGCAAACTAGATCCGCTTTCGATTGTGAATGAGCAGCAGTTTTTGGACGCTTTAAGCGATACGGATGAAGCCGCTCCTCTTTACAAAAGACTAGTCGACAAGCTAAGCGGCTTTAGCCCTTTGCTCGCCAAAGAGCTGGTTCATCGGGCAGGTGCAGATGTGCTTCCAGAGGCTGAACAAGGTTCTGAGGAAAGCGTAGTGGCGGTTTGGAAGAGCTTCTCTAGCTTTATGGAACAAGTAAAGCAAGACATTTATAAACCTACAATTAAAACCAACGCAGATACCGGTAAGTCATTTTTCTCTGTCACTGAGCTTACGCATATCGATGGAGAAGAAACGGTATTCCCAGACATTAGTGCCTGCCTTGAAGGTTTCTACGGCAATAAAGCTGAACGCGATACCGTTAAGCAGCGCGCTGCTGACCTCATCCGATTCGTTCAAAATGAAAAAGCCAAAAACGTTACAAAAATCAAAAAGCTTGAGGATACGCTCGTTGAAGCGAAGGATGCTGAAAAATATCGGGTGCTTGGCGAGCTCCTTACTGCCTATATGCATCAGATGAAGCGCGGCGACACAACGATTGAGCTCGTCAACTTCTATGATGAGGAGCAAGCTGTAATAAAGATTGATCTTGATCCGCATCTTACTCCTTCTGACAACGCTCAGCGTTATTTCCGGCGTTACACGAAGCACAAAAACAGTCTATCCATCGTGGCTGAGCAAATGGAGCTCGCTCGTACAGAAATTCAATATTTTGAAACCTTGCTTCAGCAGGTCGATAACGCCTCGCTTGGCGATATAAGCGAAATTCGTGACGAGCTCGTGGAACAAGGCTATATGAAGGAACGTGGACGCCGCGGTCCAAAGAAGAAAAAAACGCTTAAACCAACCTTGCTTTGTTATACCTCTTCCGAGGGGGTAACGATGTATGTTGGCAAAAACAATACACAAAACGAATACCTGACGAACCGCCTTGCTTCACCTTCTGACACATGGCTGCACACAAAGGATATTCCTGGCTCTCATGTCGTTATAAAAGGCGGAGACTTTGGCAATGCAACACTTGAAGAAGCCGCTATGCTCTCTGCGCATTATAGTCAGGCTCGCGACTCCAGCTCGATTCCCGTAGACTACACAACGATACGTCATGTACGTAAGCCTAGCGGTGCTAAGCCGGGGTTTGTTATCTATGACAATCAGAAAACATTGTTCATTACACCGGACGAGCGACGTATCAAATCGCTGGCATGCCAACTGAAATAAACAGTTCTAAGAGGTACTGCAACAAACTCGTTGGTGCCTGCATTCTCTTGATTTGCAGCGTCCGAAAATTTTCATCAAACAAAAGACAAAAGGGAACTTCCTTGGATAAGGAGTTCCCTTTTGTTGTATTTCAATAAAGCTTCCTGGCCTCGTTTATTCCTCTATCTACTCCTCAGTACCTAGATCCTTGTTCAAGTTATCCGACAAGTATTGAATAATTCCATTCTCCGCATCCTGTGCATATTCCCATACCATCGCACCTGCTAGATCTTTTTGCTTGATGTATTTGACCTTTTCTCGCAAAGCTTCCTTGTCTTCATAACTAATGAAGGTACTCCCGTTAAATAGGTAAGCTGCTTTTGCTTGATCGTCAAAATAACGCTTAAATCCATTTTTGTTCAAATATTTATCCTCAATATTTCGATAATGAATATTTACTTTCTCGATATCGATTGGCTTACCCTTGGCAAAAAAACCATCTTCATCACTGTTCACATCTGTCCAGCCATATGAATAAGCTGGGATGCCAAGCAGCAGTTTCTTGCTATCAACTCCGTGATCCAGAAAAGCTCGCACGATCTGATCCACGCTTTGAGTCGCTTTATTCCCTTTATCTTTGTAAAGATTAGCATTAAATCCTGTCGTTTCGGACCATCTGCCAGTCAGATCGTAGCTCATGACATTGATGAAATCGACATACTTTTCCACGGCCTTTACTTCTACATTTTTAAAATACCAATCTTGTGTACCTGCTGCAAAAGTAAGAATATACTTTTTGTTTCCTTTATGCGGCAGCAGGTTTAACTGTTCTCTTAGCTCTCGCATTAAGCTTGTGAAGTTTTTTGTATCCTTTGGACTCGCCTTTACGGTTCCCCATGCGTCAAAGGCCGGAAATTCCCAGTCAATGTCGACACCATCGAGATCAAGCTCCTTGACCAAATCAATAATATTTTTCGTAAATAAATATCGATTGCCGTCGAGCGAAGCGTCTGAGAAGCCATCTACGCCGTAACCCCCAACGGCAAGAACAAATTTTGTCTTCGGATTATTGGCTTTGAGCTGCATAATGTTTTGTTTGATCTGCTTGTTCCCTTCTTCTTTTTCATGAAAGAACAAGCCAGTACCGGAGATTTTGGCGAAGGCAACAAAGGCGATATCTACGCCCTGCTCCGATAATCTTACATCCTTCGGGTCGCGCCAGGCTTCGATATATACCGTTGACAACTTCCGATCCTCTGCGTTTACGCTTTGGTAGAAGTAAATGCCCATACCAACAAGAAGCACAGCCACAAGCGCTTTGGTCAAAAAATTTACTTTTAGCGCTTTATTTCCTTTTCGCTCAGTTATCGTTTTTTTCCCTTTTACCGTCTTCTTCACATTCACCCCGCTACCCCCTTCCGCCGAATAAAATATGCGTTACCCACCGATTCAAATTAAACACTTTGACAACGATATAACTAATCGAGAAAATCGCAACGATATTAAACAGAAGGCTTAATGTCGTCTCAAGGAATGTTGCATCGATAGCCACATCCCTTGAAACCATCGTATCCACCAAGAGATGGATTAAATAAATGCTGAAGCTTGCCGTAGAGACGGAGCCAATTACTTTTTTAACCTTATAATTTGTTTTCCGGCTAATCATCGTATCTTTTTCCTTAAAAAACAGAAACACTCCGATCGCCATTAAGAAGCTTGTAATGGAATAGTTGCCGTAAAACATCTCGTCCAGCACCCCGCCGTATGAGGACACTACATAAGTCAATATTGGAGTTAAGAAAAAGGACAAGATGCCAAGATTAAACAATGTATGCTTAATAACGGGACGAAGCTCAACATTAAAGAGATAGTAGCCAAGCACAAAATAACCTAAATTGCCCATAAAAAACGGAATATTCATACTAGGCACATAAAGGTGCTGATCGGTTAGGCGTACGAAGATGTCGGATACTAGCCGGTACAAGATACTGACGATAAACCATAAGATCAGAAAATATCTCAGATCCTTCTCACTGCATGAGCGTACGAGCTTGCCAATTAGCGGAACGGTCATATAAATGGCAATAATAGCGTACAAAAACCACAAATGAACGTAGTTTCCGTCTGTTACTAATTTCTTGCCAAAATCGAGTATGAACTCGTACGCGCTCATTTGGCTCTTGAGTATGTAATACTCCTTGTAATAGCCATAAATTAATGACCATGTAAGCAAAGGAATGATCAGAGGCAGTATTCTTTTCTTATAAAATCCTTTGTAGGACTTCACTTCGATTCTCAAAATCATGGCACCGCTGATCATAAAAAATACTGGAACTGCAAAGCGGCAAATTGAGTTGAACACATTGCTGACCCACCATGAGGTTGTCGTAAAATCATTCGTTCGGGTCAGCAAGGATGCAGTAATATGAAGCACGATAACGGCTACTATGGAAAGAATCCTTAATAAATCAATATACATAATTCGATTATTTTGAACATGGGCTGTGTTGCTCATAATGTCCCTCCAATATTATCTCGAACTTGCCACTGTATTTTGGCTAATGGATGCGACGCCCTTGCGTTCGACAAAACCCCATCCTTCATCATTGTCAAAATATTTGAATGTTCCAATGATGTTAATGTAGAGGAGCACAAATCGGTAAGTGAACAATTCCAACTGACTAAATCCGAACATTTTAATATAATCTAGCAACGAATAATTACTGCCATATTTTTTGCACAAATAGAGTGATATCACGATTTGAATTGCATTCACTAACATCGTGACAAGGAATAGTACAATCGCTGCCCATATGCCGCTGCCCGATGTAATAGCGTGCGCCATGTGGAAAATCGTCGTAAATGCGGTTAACGTACCGAGTACGAAGCCGTCGATTGCAAAAAACAAGCTGACGCCGATGCTGAAGCTCCGAGATAATTTCGACCAATAAATGAGGATACAATCCACAAACGCTTTCTGCCAACGAATACGCTGCTTGTAGAAGTTTTTCATATTTTCCGGACATTCGGTGTAGCATACCGCCTCCGGCGCGTAGACCAGTCTTTTTTTGAGTTTATTTGCTTTCATGTACTCGTGGATTTTCAAAGTGATGTCGATATCCTCGCCAACCGTGCTTCTGAACCCGTTCACATCAAACATGAGTTCTTTGTAGAAGGCTCCGAATGCCCCTGAGATAACGACGATGGAGTTAAATAGCGATTGTGTTAATTTGCGGACGTAGAAGCTGTGGATATAGCTAATTACTTGGCTCTTTATAATGCCTTTTCCTATAAATTTCTCCATAATGACGCCGTCTTGTCGTTCTGCGCCTTGTACGATTTTGACGGTTCCCCCTAGGGCAATAATGTCGCTTTCGTGAAAATATTGGTTTACGTATTTTAAGGAGTTTACTTCCAGCATACTGTCAGCATCAAGCGTAATAACAATTTCGCCATTCGCATAATCGATGCCAGCATTAAGTGAATCGGCTTTGCCGCCATTCATTTTGTCCATGACGTAGATGTTGGGAAATTTGCTTGAACGGTAAAAACCTCTAATTCTTTTATATTTCAGTTTTTGACTAGCCTTTCTGTAATCATTCCGAAGGTCCAATAGCTCTTGCAGCTTGTTAAAGGTACGATCTTTAGATCCGTCATTTACGATAATGATCTCATGATTCTGATAATGCAGACCCTGCATCGCATCGATGCAATTTTTGATCGTAAGCTCCTCGTTATACGCAGGAACCAGGACCGATAACGACTTCTCATCAAGCTCGTTATTGAGCTTTCGCACCTTGCTGAAGAACAACGGAATAACCGTATACAGCAGTTGAAAGATGAGAAAAACAACGGTTGTCGCATACAGCATGTACTGAATAACTATCCACTCCTTCATTTAGCAATGGCGATTACGAACCATGGCTACGTTTCTTTTTCTACTTTCAACCTATCTCATCATGATCAGAATTGTAAAATCTCACCAGTTTTCAATAAAACGAATACATCTTCTATTATCTATCGTTTTCTATCATTTCCTTCAGTTTACGTGCTAAAAGCCAAATATTTAACTTCCAATCATTTGCAGATTTTGTCGAATCAAGGGTGTTAATAGAGGAATGAGCTGATAGTCCATTTTTTTGAAAGCGTATAACCAACCTTCCTAGTGGGTTTTCTCTTGACAGCCTCTATTAAATAAAAATCGACAAAATCTATAATTTTCACTTTGTAAATGATTTATGAAATTTATGTTTGCTCGTTTTAGTCACCATTTTGTCATATTTATATTGAATTATGGTGTTTAAAACCATATTTATGATTTATTAATTCAAAAACTGCATAATAACTACAAATATCTATACCGCCATTTTCCAGATGCTAAAAATTCGCCCGAAACCGCAAAAAAGAGGCAATCCAAAGGTTATAAGCCCTTAAGATTGCCTCTTTCATTAACAATTCGTTTCATTGCATAGTAAAGCGTTAACTTCAAGTCCTCAGATTGCTAAGATCATCATCCTGAAGGCTGAAGCTGCTTTAGCACGCTTGCATTTACGGTACGGCTGCCCACCTCGCCATGAAATACAACGCCTTGACGCGATCCATGGAAATCCGATCCACCTGTAACGATCAGATTGAAGTCCGCTGCAAGCTGCCCGTATCTTTGCTCTTCTTCCGGTCCATGATCGGAATGGAACACCTCGATGCCCTGCACACCATAGCGAACCAGCTCTTCGACTAAAGAATCATTGTTGTATAAACCAGGATGTGCAATAACACTTGTGCCTCCCGCTTCTCTAATCCAGTCAATCGCCTCAAATGGAGTCAATCTCGGTGGATTGACATACGCCGCGGCGCCGGCAGCCAAATAACGATCGAAAGCTTCCTTCATATTTTGAACGAAACCCTTTTGAATAAGTGCAGCAGCAATATGCGGGCGACCAATACTTACTTCGGCTGCCTGCAGCTCTTCCTTCGAGCTTTCACCATGAGCCGCAGCGATAACTTCATCCATGGACAGCGCAACGCCAAGCTCATTTAATTTAGTAATAATCATTTCATTCCGTTGATCTCTTAGCCCGCGCAAACTCGAAAGACGCGATAACCACTTCTCGTCGTCATTATTCGTGTAATAACCGAGAATATGAATATCCGTTCCTTCTGCCACCGTGCTCACCTCAACACCGGGAACCACCGTAATGTTTAATCGTTCGCCTTCAAGCAATGCTTCAACTACACCAGCCACCGTATCGTGATCTGTAATAGCAATCGCAGCAAGCCCTGCTTCTTTGGCTAGACGAACATTATCCGCGGGGCTTTGCATGCCATCAGAAGCCGTCGTGTGCGTATGCAAATCAGCAAGTCCGTTCATTAGAGCCATTGCTGCAAATCCCTCTCTCTCAAAAAACTTAGAAAAGTAACAGCTGATATCGGCAATATAGCCGATTTTAAGTATATCGAATAAAACTGTCGTTGGAACTTGGAATCCGACACTTTAATCATTCGAATTAAATCAAGCGCAACTTCATGTTTGACAGAGGAAGATGAAATAAATGATATGCCAAGGCCTGCTTCAACAGCTGATTTGACAGCGCCAGTGCTGCCCAGCTCCATTACGATTTTCATCGATGCAGGATCTATATTTTTTTTCCTCAGCTGCTCCTCCATGACAAGTCTTGTCCCCGAGCCTTGCTCACGCAGAACAAACGGATATTCCATCGCTTCTTCCAATGTAACCGATTCTCGATCGGCTAATGGATGCGATTGCGATACGATCAATCTAAGCTCATCGCTCATTACCGCCTCCATATGCATATCGGGATGATTAACAGGAGCTTCAATTAATCCAAAATTAAGCTGATGATTCAAAATATCCTCCATAATTTGCGATGTATTCATAACTTTCATACTAATCGAAATATGCGGATATTCCTGTCCAAAAGGACCAAGCAAGCGCGGCAGAATATATTCACCTATCGTTAAGCTCGAACCGAGCTGCAATCTTCCCTTAAGCTGCTTCGTGAATGCTGACATCGCCTGATCTGTATCTCGTATAAGATCGATGCTCCTCTGCGCATAAGGCATAAGAGCCCGTCCAGCTTCTGTAAGCTCGATTCGCTTCGTTGATCGCTGAAGCAGCTTCGTGCCAAAATAATCTTCCAGTGACTGCACTTGCATCGTAACGGCTGGCTGAGTCATATGTAATGATTGCGCTGCAGCTGAAAAACTGCCGCGTTCCGCAACCGTGCAAAATATGTGCAGTTGATGAAAATTAAGCGCCATCGTTCAATCATCCTTTCTTCTGGTGCTTATTATACTATAAACCTTGTACAGAATCTTACAACACGCACAAAAAAAGCGTGCAATCTGTTTTAGGATTGGACGCTCCACTCTTTGATATATAGGTACAAAGTCTCATTTTCTTTTTCTGCTGCTTTTGACGAGAGTCATGCGCCGTGAATGGCGAAGCCACGAATAGTAGGACTTTAGATCCCTTAGCTCGATTGTTTCTGACATGCGCCCAAGGAAAGTTACTATGATCATTTTATGTAGCGGAGTTCCGGTTATATCCGTTTCTGTCATCGAGTCCGCAAATTCAGCAACAAATACGAGATCGTCGTCAATTAAATAAACGTCCTGCTCATTGCGGTAATAAGGCTCGATGCGGCCTTGTTTCAAGCATTCCCATAAATATTCAGCTATATCTTCATAACCGGTTTTCTCGCTTTCTATCCGGTCAAGCCAACGACTTTTGGCATGGTTTGTAATAACGATATCCGCTACTTTTTTGTCACCTAGATCAATATAAAACGACTCATATGTGTTCCATCTTCTCGTCATTCTATCTTTCACTTCGCAACCTACTCCTTCCAAAGAACCAGGGCTTTTATACTATGAATTTAATTCCATTCTATCACGATTGTCCGAGATTACAACAAAAAATTAAAGTCCGACCATTTTTGTAAGTTTTTGGCTATTATAATAAAAAAAAGACGTTTCTCAGTGTTATTGCACACCGTGAAACGTCTTTTAGTGCATGTTTTGAAGTTTTTACCAATATTTCCTTCGTTATGCGATTGATTAGCTTTACGAACAACGTCATCAGACGAGTGTTTTCGACTAAACCTTTACAAACTATAAAATCTAGTTTTATCTTCGCTGTCTTTGCTGTACTCTGTCTTAATCTCGTTTCGATAAGATCGTTCAATCTTCCGTACGTACGAGAGCTTCCCCATCTGCCGCACAGCCTCTTCAGAGCGTTCCGCATTCATATACATCACAACGTAATGCATCTTCCGCGACATATAATGAACCGTCCCGAACCTCTCCAGTGATCTTGCCGCTTTCAAATCACTTACCCAAACGATATAACCTGTTCGATCCGGTAGCATCTTTTCCCTCCTCAAAGGTTTGCGTAGCAAACCTCACTTCGTAAGCATCTACTTAGGTTTGCGGAGCAAACCTCACTTCGTAAGCCTATGCTTCTTCCTTGTTCGCTCTTATGGCTTCAACTTAACCGCAACCGCCGCTTCCACAGCTGCATGAGCCGCCGCTTCCACAGCTACCGCCGCCGGCAGCTTTTTCATTGCCAGGCACTTTAATATTGTCCGAAACGGACTCCGCTATCGTGCGGGATACATCATAAAGCATTTCATCGACGATCTGCTCGGCTAGCTTGAAGCGGCGAACGCTTTCAATTTCGCTTAGCTCTCGTTCGATTTGCTTCACTTTGTCTTTCGCTTCGTTGTAGTCAGGATGAAAGCGCCCGAATCGTTGGCATTCCTCAAACAGTATCTTCGCTTTATCGAACCGTTTGGTAATTTGCTTCACTTCTTCATCTTCATTCACAGCAGACTTCCAATATAAATATTCGGCAACTTCCGCCGATTGATTAATCGAATCACCTAAATCATAGGCGCAAAGCAGCAGCGACGCCATATCGAGAGAAGAAACGCCGCCTTGCGGTTGCTCCAACTGAATAGCCGTTAAACCTTCAGCAGTTGGCATTTATCCACCTCTTTCCCATTCGCTAAATTCTACACTATCATATCATATTTAATTAGCCAATAGATAGAGATTATATTGGGCTGCCTTGACCTGGTATCACTAAGCACATCTCTTCCCACATATCTGGAGTCAGCCTGATCTGCTCTCGCTGCGGGTCATCACGCAGCAGCCCAACGACGGCCCAGCCGTCGCCTTGCTGCTCAAGCTTCTCAGGCACAAACGAACGAAGCTCTCTTTCCATGCGAAGCTGTACAGGCGTTTGCCATTGCAATGCCTTCTCGATTAATTCTTTTCTTGTCGAATGATGGTATGCACGCAGCTGCTTTGTCCACATGGAAGGCACAAGCTCCATTTCAGAGAAAAAAAGCGGTTTTTTCCTAGCCTCTAAATCACTGAGTTCATAATGATGAAGCGGAAAAGCTTCATAAATATAAGAAAGAGCGGGTATTTTTGATTCCTCCTTCGGCAGAAGCTCAAGTAAGCGCGATCCCTCTATATCGAAACTAACGTATGGGTAATTATATTCATCATTCGCAAAATCTGTCTGAACCATTTTGCGTGCGGGATATCCTGCTTTTTGCAAACATGCTCGAATCTCACTTATACGAGACTTTTCAACAATGAAATCCAAGTGACCAAGCTTCTCCATCAATAAAGGGGCTACACCAGAATCATTTTCCACTATTGCCGCCATCTCTTCACTATCGCAGCGCAGCAGCGCAACTTCGGCGAAGAAAGTACGGCTAGCACGGCTCGTCCATACTTCCAACAGAGCGATTACCGTAGAAGGCAAATGATTTCCGCCTGATGCCTGCTCAAGAAAGCTTTGAATGGAGGCTCTTGATCTTCCTTGCTCCAGCGCCCTTGTAATTGATGCCGCTTCAAGACGGTAAACAGAAACCTGCTCATCTGATTTGCGTTCAGCTATCAGCTCCAGCTCCCACCTTATCCAGAAGGGACATTCTGGTTGTACAATCAATTCCCCATTCGGTTGAACGGTTACAATTGCATCCAAATCTTGTACCTGCACCGGAGAATCTTTACGTAATGGAGCAGCTGCTTTCCATCTAAAAAAAAACTCATTGCTCGCTGCTTGCTGACAATCTACCAGCTCCATCCAGCCTAGATTATGCCATAAACCGAACCAGCTTGGCCTTGGTTGATTTCGATTTATGTTTTGCTCCTGGCCTATATCGGCAACGATACGATTCTCATGAAGCCACATATCCGCACGCTGATTTGAATACCATTCACCTGCTTGAAGGCTCGTCAACGAGGCAGCCAAATGGGCATTTCCACCTGCGGTTGGAAGCAGCAGCGCCAAGCACCAATTCATTAATTGATATTCTCGCACAGTCTCATCAAGCATAAGCCATTTTCTAAGCTGGTCATCATTCCATTTCAATGCCCCATTCACTGCTGTTAACAGTCCAAATGCAAAACCCGCTTCCAAAATGAAGGCAACCTGTACGGGATAAATATCCGAGTAGGACCATTTTAGATCAAATGTTTTAAGCCAGCATTCCTCCAGATCTAAAGCTTGCAGCAGCTTAGCGATCGTTTTTTTGGGAAGCGTGCCGTTTGTCGTAAGCGATAAGCCGCTCTTCCCCAATAACGAAAAGGCACTGAGCAGCTGTCTGCCAAGCGGCCTGCAATAAGGTCGCATGACACCATTCATTAGTCTTTCCCTCTGTTGCTCAGTCAGCACCTCAGCTTTGTATGGGAATAACATCCTCTGCCACACTGCAAAACATTCTACAGGCATAAAATACAGACTCTCTCCCCATACTTTATGTACCGTAAATAATACGCCCCATTCCTCAAGTTCTGCCAATGCGAGCTGACATTCCGCCCCTGAGAGGCCTGTGCTGTTCCGAAGAACTTTAAGGAGCCGTTCTCCGTCTGCGGGAGCAGCTGCAAAATAACGCAGCATTTCCGTCAATACTTCCGCTGCATACGGCGAGAACATAGATACAGCTTCTCGGATTGTCTCATCATCTACCGCTGCTTCTCCCCATGACAGTCCTCTTTGACCAGCTGTCTGCCATAGCGGTCCCTGCATCATATGATCCAAGCGCTCTGCAGATAACTTGCCTAGCAGCTGTTTCATTTTCATAGAGCAGCAGCCTCCTCAAGCTTGTCTTCATCATGAGGCAAGCTAAGTCTCTCGTAGTGATACCCTTGCTCCAGCATAAAAAGCTGTCTTTTCATCGCAAATTCCGTTTCCTTCGTCTGATCCGTTACAATGGTATAAAACCATGCGCAATTGTTAATCGCTTTTGGCCGCAGCAATCTCCCAATCCGCTGCGCTTCCTCTTGTCGTGAGCCAAAGCTGCCGGATAATTGAATGGCTACGGAGGCATCAGGCAAATCCACTGCAAAATTAGCTACCTTGGATACGATTAACACTGATATGTCGCCTGCTTTAAAGCTGTCATAAAGCGTTTGTCTCTCGAGCTGCGGCACCTCTCCCGTCAGCAAGGGAGCGCCAATAACTGCGGACAGCTCGTGCAGCTGGTGCAAATACTGGCCAATAATTAAAGTCGGTTTGCCTGCATGCTCCCGCAATAGCTGCTCTACAACTTTGATTTTTGCGGGATTTTCCGCAGCCAATCTGAGCTTGGAACGCGCAGAGGCCTGTGCATACAAAGCCGATTTACTTCTATGTAGTGGAACCCTAATCTCCGTGCAAGCTACGGCTGCTATATACTCGCCAGCCTCGGCTGTCTTCCATTGCATGTCGAACTGCTTTGGACCTATTAATGAATATACATCCTCAGCACAGCCATCCTCACGTACGAGTGTCGCAGTTAATCCAAGCCGTCTTGTCGCTTGTATATCTGCAGTCATCCGGAAGACTGGAGCTGGCAGCAAATGCACCTCATCGTAAATAATTAGCCCCCAATCCCGTTCGGAGAACAGCTTCATATGGGTAAAAGGAGACTCCTTGGATTTGCGATGCGTCAAAATATTGTAAGTTGCTATCGTAACAGGGCGTACCTGCTTCAATGTGCCGCAATATTGACCAACATCCTCATCCAACAGCGACGTTTTATCCAGCAGCTCGTCTTTCCATTGTTTTACGGAGGTAGAATTAGAGGTAAGAATAAGCGTTGCTCTGCCCAAACGAGCCAATGCGGCAATTCCCACAATGGTTTTACCCGCTCCGCAAGGCAATACGATTACGCCGCTTCCTCCTTCCACTTTGCCTTCCTTATAAAAAAGCTCGACAGCAGCCTGCTGATAGTCCCTTAAATCAAACAAACGATTTCGCAGCGTATGCTTCCTCAGCTCTACCGGGAGTTCCTCGCCCACATGATAGCCTGCTAGATCAATGACAGGATATCCAAGTCGTGTCAGCTCCTGCTTCAAGGCGCCTCTACAGCCTTCATCAAGCTCCCAAGCGGCATTAAGCCGTGCTTTTACCCAGCTTGTTATTGACGATTGTTCCGAAAGCTCATCCAAAATAGCTTGTTCTCCGTGCAGCATCAGTTTGTTCGATTCCGTAGACAACCACAGCTTGCCATATCTGCTAATCAGTTTGCGAATCATTACCTCCGCTTGAAATGGCAGCTCGTATCTGCTGTATTCTGTTAGCCAACCTATGATTTCTTCTCCAGTAATTCCAGCCGCTGCTGCATTCCAGAGAGTCAAAGGTGTCATTCGATAAGTATGGATCGCTCCAGCTCTTCTAATTGCATCCATGAAGAGAACGAGCTTATCTCTAGCTTGCTGTGCATGCGGCTTGCGTTCATCAAGCAGAACCATTAAGTCTGATTGCACAATTAATGGCCGATCGTTTGGATGCTGCATCATTCTCCTCCTTCATAAATTCATCAAAACGGCCTCTCAAAAAAATAACCTAGATTTTTCTCTTCCTCACAGTATGAAGAAATTAACACAATTTTATGCTTTAAGTATCTGGACAACTGCGCGATTTTTATGTTCAAGATGTGTTATAGTAATAAGAAGATTGTATTTAAACTGCAAATTGGGGTGGAGGTACCGCATCTATGAAAAGAATTATAATCATTCTCCTCATGCTCATTTGCATGCCGCTTGCCGGTTGTACGGCCATTTCCGAGCTTTCTTCGAACGTTATACAAACCAACCAATGGTATCAGGTAGCTGGCTTTATAGATGGTGATACTTTCAAAATCAAAACAGGTTCTAGTGAAACGACGATTCGACTACTTTACGTAGATACGCCGGAGACCAAGAAACAAGATAGTCCAGCCGATCCATTCGGACCCGAGGCTGCTGCCTTCACTGAGACGCTTCTGACAGAGTCGCAAGAGGTTAGGCTTACCTTCGATAAGGAGCTTAAAGATCGCTACGATCGTACGCTCGCAATCGTGGAGCTGAAGGATGGACGAATATTAAACGAGGCACTTATTGAGGAAGGTCTTGCGAAGGTGCTCATCATAGAGCCTAACGTCAAGATGGAAAACGCATACAAGCAGCTGGAGCAGCAAGCTGAACAAGCTAAGCAAGGTTTATGGAGTAATGATGCCGAAATTAATCACACAAGCTTCCCTGTAAAAAAAGCGGCGCGAAGCGGCATTACGATTGAGGTGGACAAACAAGCCGAGCTTGTCACTATAACGAATACAACGGATGATGCCATTCAAATGAAAGGCTGGAAGCTGGTTAGCGTTCGAGGCAATCAAACCTATCCGTTTGGCCAATATGTCCTGAAAGCACAGAAAAGAGTAGTCATTTCCTCAGCAGATGAGGTGCGTTCATCAGATGATGACCTGCTCCTTTGGGGAGCAACAAATATTTGGAACAACAAGGAATCGGATCCTGCTGAGCTTTATAACGAATACAATGAATTAGTAGCTGTATGGGAAGACTAATAACAAATAAGGCTGTCCGAGCGCGTTTATCGACGCACTTAGACAGCCTTTATTTATATTAATGAACCATTGGAGGAGCTGCTGAATACTCTCGCTCCGAAATAGAGCTAAGCGCCTCCCCGGCTTCATCAGCAAATATATCTCGAACAGCAAGATCCCCGATTGCCAGAATCCCTACTAGTTCTCCATCATCCACAACCGGAAGTCTGCGTATCTGCTTAGATGCCATCAGCTCCGCGGCCTCATCGGGAGATGCGTCAGAAGTTATCGTAGCCACATCCGTACTCATTACCTCAGCTACTGCAGCTGAGCCAGGATGCTTCTCTGCATATCCTTTTACGACTAAATCTCGATCAGTGACTACCCCTATCAGCTTCTTGCCATCTACAATTGGAATAAATCCGATATCATGCTCCTTCATTTTTAAAGCAAGCTCGTATACATTATCAAGCAAAGTCGCTGTGACACAATCTGTCGACATAATTTGTTTTAACGTTTTCAGCGGAAATACCTCCTCGATTATAAGTACGAGGTTTAGCATAACCTTTTTAGAACCTGAGCATCCCCTCTTATGCGGTTGAAACAACTCCGCTCGCATATTCCTCAGCCATACCAATCAGAAGCCTTGCTGCCCGCTGCATCGCTCTCTCGTCAATGTCGAATTTAGGGTGATGATGCGCATACGTTGCGCCGCAGCTCTCATTGCCAGCACCAACAAACATAAAGCAGCCTGGCACTTTTTCCAAGTAATAAGAAAAATCCTCAGCAACCGTAATGGCTTCCGAACGCACAACCGCGCTTTCACCGAACAGCCTTTCGCCGACCTTGAAGAAACGCTCAGCCTCTTCTTCATCGTTTACGACGGGCGGATAACCAATCCTCATCTGATAATCGAATTCCGCGCCATGCATTTGGCATATATGCGTGACAAGCGACTTGAGCCGGTCATGTATCATCATTCTCGTCTGCTCGTCAAACGAACGGACAGTTCCTTTTAATCTACAACGTTCCGCAATAACGTTATTGGTCGTACCTGCTTGGAAAGAACCGATAGTCACCACAGCCGGATGCAGCGGGTTCACATTGCGGCTTACAATGGATTGGACGGATTGCACAAGCGTTGAACCAATCATAATCGCATCAATTGCTTGATGCGGCAATCCCCCATGACCGCCTCGTCCCACAATATCAATAACGAATTCATCCGCAGCAGACATAAAGGCTCCTGGTTTGGACGACACCAAGCCATAAGCAAGCGGCGTCCACAGATGAACGCCATAAATGACGTCAACTCCATCCAGTGCTCCATCCTTTATCATCGGCATTGCTCCGCCAGGTGTAACCTCTTCGGCTGGTTGGAACAACAGTCTGCGCTCACCACAAATAGCGGATCGATTAGCCGAATAATAAGACGCAATCGCTAGAAGCGTAGATGTATGTGCATCATGACCGCATGCGTGCATAACGTTTGGCACCTTAGACGCATACTCGCATTTTTTCTCATCTTGAATAGGAAGTGCATCAATGTCAGCCCGCAGCGCTATGACTGGGCCTGGCTGATCTCCCTTAATGGTTGCAATTAGTCCATGTCCGCCAACGCCTGTCTGAACCTCAATACCCAGCTCGCTTAATTGGGTAGCAATCCAGCTTGACGTTACTCGTTCATGAAACGAAAGCTCAGGATATTGATGAAGATGTCTGCGCCAATTAATCATTTTTGGAAATAGCTGCTCTAGCTGTAGATCTACGATATCCTCTGTTTGCAAATCGCAAACCCCCTTACATTTTCAAAAAAACTACGAATCCTATCATGCCATTTAGTTTACCAGATGAACGGCTTAATTAGGAAGCAAATGCATCACTAAATCGTTAGGAATATTAGTTTTCTTCAAAATGTCACTTTTGTTCACAACAAGGGGTGGGAGTAAGGGTTGCGCTTGCTGGGGAAACATACTATCATGAGAAAAGAATGTACAACTCTGTCTTTTGAAATGGAAGCATATGCTAGTAAAGTCAGTTTTGCTTCACAAAACCTTTGGGAGGAACTACCATGATTATTGAAAATACCGGCTTAAACGGTGTTAAAAGCGAACTTGACCACTTAGACGAATCTGCTGAAAAAGTTGGTTTTGTCCGTTGGCAGTGGGAATACTATCGCGCTACATACGACTTGAAACTTGAGGATCACGCGAGCGGATCCGATTATTATTTGAGAATTACAACAAGAGCCATTGAAGGTAAGCTTGAATCACCCCATGCCGTTCTAATTATCGAATCGGTTTATATCGGACGCTCCACTTTCCCGCATGGTCTTGAGTATGAGTCCCCTATTCCACAGCCAATTATGAGTACGGCGACGCAAAGACTTCAGCAATTGAAACAATTGTTAGCGTAACGGTGCTGACATGAAAGCCACGCAGAACGGTAGCCGTGGAAGACCGGACTTTCTGCTTCTCATTTTAACTCTTCTGCTCGTTGGCTTTGGGCTTGTTATGGTTTTCAGCGCAAGCTCAAGTGTCGCGGTCGTAACAAAGGAAGATGCTTTGTATTTCACCAAGCGCCAGTTCGTGTGGGCTGGCCTTGGCATAGTGGTTATGTTGTTTATGATGAATTTGCGTTATCAAGTATTTAAACGCCTCTTCATGCTATTTTTCATTCCAGTAGTCATCATGCTCTTTCTCGTTCCGTTTGTTGGCAAGGAGATCAATGGCGCACATAGCTGGTTTGGAATTGGACAACTTGGCATACAGCCAACAGAACCAGCCAAGCTGGCCATCATATTGTATCTTGGTGCTCTTATAACGAAGAAGGGCGATAATTTTCGCAGCTTCAAAAAAGGGCTGCTGCCGGTTATCATTATCGTCGGCTTCGTTTGCGGCTTGATTATGATGCAGCCCGATCTTGGTTCCACCTTAGTGCTTGCTGCATGTGCTACGGTCATGATTATGGCTGGCGGTGCGAATTTAAAGCAGGTATTTATGTCTGGAACGATTATCGGCCTCTTTCTCACCGTCATATTCAGTATCTCGATGGCGATTGATCCAAAACCTTGGAAATACCGAATTGATCGGCTTACCGTGTTTAGAGATCCGCTCAGCGATTCTCAGGATACAGGCTGGCATCTCGTGTCGTCACTGCAAGCCTTTGGTCACGGCGGTTTGACCGGTGCCGGATTCGGTGAAAGCGTCCAGAAGCTGCATTACCTGAAATATCCCTATAATGATTTTATTTTTGCAATCATTGGAGAAGAGTTAGGCTTTATTGGCAGCGCCCTCTTCTTGCTCTTTTATTTATTTTTCTTATGGCGTGGTCTTATCGTTGCACTCCGCTGTCCTGATCATTACGGCACAGTTGTTGGTGTTGGCATTGTCGGCTTGATCGCCATTCAGGCTTTTGTCAACATAGGCGGCGTTACTGCTGCAATACCGCTGACAGGTGTTACACTTCCGTTCATAAGTTATGGCGGCTCATCATTGCTATTTTGTCTAATGTCTATCGGCGTATTGTTAAGCATATCGAGGGAAGCAAACCGTGTAGAACCTACAAAGCGCTAATGGAATCAAAAAAAGGGTGCCTCTTTTTATAAAAGAGGCACCCTTCTTTATTTACTTCAATCGCTGCTGCTGAACTTCTTCCAGCTCTTCTTCTTTAAAGGCAACGCCTTCTACCTTCACATTCACTTCAACAACGTGCAATCCTGTCATATTCTCAACAGATTCACGTACATTCAGTTGAAGCTGACGACATACCTCTTGAATCGGAATGCCGTAATGAACAATAATACGAAGATCAATGGCCGCTTCCGTCGTTCCTACTTCAACAGATACACCTTTTTGCACGTTCTTTCCGCTCAGCCGTTTGGCGAGTCCTTCGGAAATTCCGCCCGACATTGCCGCAATGCCTGGCGTTTCAAGCGCTGCGAGTCCAGCTATCGTTGCTACTACATCATCAGAGATTCGGATAAGACCCGTTTGAAGTTCTTCTGTCATGTGACTCACTCCTCATTTTGCCATATAGGCTTATTATAGCAGACGGACATAACCACAGCAAAGCTGAGTGTTAAAAGCTTTTGTGAACAAGATGTTATTTGAACTAAATGCTTATAAATTGATAATTCTTCCACCATTAGCGCTTGCTAGCTTTTGATTCACCGTCGTTACGAAGGAGTAAACCTTAAACATATTAATGTTGGCAAGCATAACAATTTCCTTTAGCTCTGCGTTCTCGTCTTTGTAATTGATAACGAGATACAAATGTTGATTTTTTTTCGTCCATGAAGCTTTTGAACCAGGCATATCATTAATAATCGTTCGACCAGCCAGGCTTCTGTCAAATTCCGTAAGGTTTTTATCCTATTTTCATTCTACCAACTTTCTCCAATATGTGACAATAACTTTATCTCCCCGTTTATTTCTCCATGAATCAGATAAACATATCGAATACACCTTTTAACTGGTAAAGTTTACATGCTTGCTTATTTCCGCTATAGTATTATCAGGTTTTCAGCAACTATTTGAAGAGGTGAACGCTTTGAATCAAAAATGGTTTTTCTCAGGGTTAATCCTCATGTTTGCACTTAGTGCCATCGGTCATTACGCCCACTGGGATAACACAGTTCAATTTATCATTTCAGCCATCGCGATCATCTTTGTGGCCGGTTTTCTTGGTAAAGCCACGGAGAGTGTCGCACATTATGCAGGTCAAAGGCTGGGCGGCTTCCTAAATGCAACCTTCGGAAATGCCGCAGAGCTCATCATCGCGATATTTTTGATTAAAGCGCAGCAATTCGATATGGTAAAAGCGAGCTTGACAGGGGCTATTATCGGAAATCTATTGCTCGTTTTGGGTCTTAGCATATTGCTTGGCGGGTTGAAATATAAGGAGCAGCAATTTAACGGCCGATTAGCTGATCACAATTCCACGCTTATGATCATGGCTGTCATTGGTCTTTTCGTACCAGCTGTATTCGTTGTCTCAGAGAAGTTTTCGTTTGAGAAGGATCAGTTTTTAAGTCTTGCTGTTGCCGGAATTCTGATCTTAGCTTATATTCTGTGGCTGGTGTTCTCCATGGTTACTCACAAGGATATGCTCTCTGATGTCGTCATGAATGCAGATCACGGTGAAGAGCCGGCCTGGTCAAAAGGAAAGTCAATCTTCTTCCTCCTCCTAGCTACCGTTATGGTGGCCTTTGTGAGTGAATGGCTTGTACATACCCTTGACGCATTCAGTGCGAAATTTGGCCTGTCTGAGCTGTTTATAGGGGCATTCGTAATCGCTATTGTCGGTAACGCGGCTGAGCATAGCGCTGCTGTTATGCTGGCTATGAAAAATAAGATCGGCGCAGCTGTAGAAATCGCGATCGGCAGCAGCTTGCAAATCGCTTTATTCGTAGCGCCTGTGCTCATTCTCGTTAGTAGCTTATTTGGAAACACGATGGATATCGTATTCACGCCTATCGAATTAACGGCCATCGGCGTTTCTGTCTTTATTGCCAAATCAGTATCGCGTGATGGACGTACGAATTGGTATGAAGGCGTGCTGCTTATTATGGTCTATGTCATCCTCGGTATTGCGTTCTACCTCGTGTAAACAAAAAAAAGAGTAGTCTCCATTTGGAGGCTACTCTTTTCTTTCCAGTGCTTCGTATAGCATAGCTAAATTCCGCTCTAATCTACTCACTATTTCCTTGCCAGCCAGCTCTGCAATGAGTCCGGCGCGAACAGCAAAGTCAACCTCTCGCGAGAATCCATACATTTGTGTATCTAGCACTTCTTCGTAAAGTGGACATTGACGAGTAGTCAAGTTTTCCATCTGAACTTCGATTAGCTTTTCTATTTTACTCGCATCTTCCTGAAGGAGACGAAGCGCTTTCTCATGCAATTGTACCGTAATTTCCGGTGAAGACATCGTTTTCCCCCCTGTGCGCGTATCCGCCGTCTTCTATACCACTATATTAGACGAAATAGAGCGATTATACAAGGTCAAAACAGAAAAGCACCTCTTCAAAAGTGAAGAGGTGCTTATTCGTTAAAAATATGATCTACTAATCCGTAATAACATTAACATTTAAGTTGTGCTTAGCAAATACAGCAGCCATTGCTGCTTTTGCTTCCTCAGCATCCGGTCCGTGTACATGAAGTTCGTACGCATGTCCGCCTACTAGTGTAGTGAAAAGTCCGAGGATGCTTTTTACATCAATATATTTGCTCTCGGCTTGCAGAACGATGGATGAAGTGAATTGGCTAGCCGTTTGGGAAATTTCTACGATTGCTGCGTTGTTGGACATGGGAGATCCCTCCAGTTAAATTAGTAAAGCTTACCTTTGTCACCATGATAACCCGAAAAGAAGCATCCAGCAAGAGGTAAAATGAAAAACGCTTTATTTTCCATTTATTACATAGGAATACGATTGGAGCGTATTTGCTTATTTGAGGTTTTCAGCATTTAACCCTTCAAGCTCTGGAATGACGAAAACGCCATCTTTGCGAATAAGTACATCATCAAAATAAATTTCGCCGCCGCCGTATTCTGGGCGTTGAATAAGTACGAGATCCCAATGAACAGCGGAACGGTTTCCATTATCCGTCTCTTCATAGGCTTGACCTGGCGTAAAGTGCAAACTGCCGGCAATTTTCTCATCAAACAAAATATCATTCATGGGATGCAAAATATGCGGATTAAATCCGATTGCAAACTCACCAATATAGCGAGCGCCTTCATCCATGTCTAAAATTTCGTTCAAACGAACATTGTCATTGCTTTCTGCTTTTACGATTTTGCCGTTTTCAAATGTCAGTGAAATATTCTGGAACGTAACGCCAGAATAGACGCTAGGCGCATTGTAAGTAATCGTACCTTGCACCGAATCGCGAACCGGAGCTGAGAACACTTCTCCATCGGGAATATTTCGGTGGCCAGAACATTTTTTCGCTCCGATATTCTTAATCGAGAAGCTTAAATCCGTGCCTGGCGATACAATCCGCACTCGATCTGTTTCACTCATCAGCTTCTGAAGCGGGTTCATCGCTGCATCCATTTTGGCATAATCCAAGTTGCACACATCAAAATAAAAGTCTTCGAAATCTTCCGTACTCATATTGGCCAGCTGAGCCATGGATGGGCTCGGGTAACGCAAAACGACCCATTTTGTTTTTTTAACGCGCTGTTCGGAGTGTACCGAATTTCTATAAATTTGATCATATAGGCGCATATTGGCATCAGGAATTCCAGCAAATTCATTCACATTATCTCCTGAGCGTACAGCGATATATCCTTGCATATTTTTCATCCGCTCCAAATCAAGCGACGACCAAAGCTCCATTTGCTCCTTCGTAGCATGCTTCAGCAAAGTACGAAGAACAGAACGATCGCTCGATTCTACAAACGGCCTGCCGCCCCGCCTTGCAACCTCTTCTATTAAACACTTGGTCAGCTCTCGTTCTGAACCAACCATGTCAATTAGCACATTCTCCCCTGCTTGAACATCGATAGAATATTCGACTAAATTTCGCGCTAGCTTTTGCAATCTTGGATCACGCATGTAAAATTCCTCTCCTTCTAACTTTCGATCATAAACTAATCCATCGTAACACGTTTATGCATCTGCTGAACAGTGTTGCTCAACGCACCGTTAAAGGATTGAAACCTTACTGTCGTGTATCTTGATTCAGAAAATGGACGTTTGTTATAAGTGTACTGAAAGGATGTTTTCTCTTCCATCTTCAGCGGAAGCAGCTTCGTGCGGTCGATAACGAGCTCATACTCCGTGGCCGCCTGCATGGTCGAAAGCATGGCATCAAGCTGGCTGCGCGATCGTGCCAATTCCTCCATCCATTCTTGGTGAAAAGGCTTATCTTTGGAAGGCATGTTTGCTCCAAGCTGATCTAGCTGCTGCCGCAAACGCTGTTCCCATTTCTCCTTTGAAACCTTTGCATTCTCAGTAATCAACAGCGTTACGGTTTCCTCATCATTGCTGCCGTTTACGATCCGAACCTCATCATTGGACTGATTCAACGTCTCAAGCACCTTTACTGGATTCCAATGCATCGTTTCCTGACTATTCGTCTGCAATGTCAACTGCTGATGATCCACGACCTTGCCTTCGAACACTTCCGGTTTAAAAGCTAGACCACCGTCTGTCTTTATGCTCATCGACCCTGTAAAATCATATTGATCCGTTGCGGCAAGCCCCGAATAAGACAAAGACAGCCATTCCTCAGGTGATCGATGTTTACCCACATTTCCGCAACCGGCAATCGAGAGCATGAAAACAAGCGTGACCACGATTACGCTAATTGCTTTCTCTTTTTTCATATGCTTACCTCCCGTTCAACATATTCTATAGTAGCGTCCCTAACCTGCAAGCTCATTATTCCAAATAGGAACAAAAAAAAGGATGCTGCAATTAGCATCCTTCTCTTTATAATGTTCATGATTTTAGTTTTGACCAACAATGATGCAATTTCTTCCATTATGCTTAGCTTCATAAAGCGCCATATCTGCACGATAAAATAAAGACTCAACGCTTATTTTCTCATCCTCAAACTTCCATTCGGATACGCCGCAGGATACGGTTACGACAGGATCCGTTTCCATCTCCACATGCACCCGTATTCGTTCGGCGATGCGGTACGCTTGCTCAGCCCGAATGCCTGGCAAGTAAATCGCAAGCTCTTCACCGCCCCAGCGCGCGGCAATATCTCCCTGCCTGATCGATCCTCTAATAATATTGCTCACTTGTATGAGTATACGATCGCCAACTTGATGTCCATACGTGTCATTGATGCGTTTAAACAAATCGATATCCACAAGAATAAGTGAGCCGAATGGATCTTTGCGCTGACGGTTTTGAATTTGTTCATTTAAATAGTGGCGAGCATGCAAGCCAGTTAAGTTATCAGTTATAACCATCCGGCGCACTTCAGCGTGCAATGAAGCATTCGTTACAGCAAGTCCAATGTGCGTGCTCATCACTTGAAGCAATTTATAATTATCGTAGGAGAAAAAATTTGGCGCTTTATGTGTAATTAGAATAACGCCAACGACCTCTCCATCAACCATTATGGGTGAGGCGATAAGCGATCTTGAACCAGTATTATCCATAAGCTTGGACGTTACCACACGAGTATGCCAGTAATCGGATATGATCATCGGCTCCTTGGTTCGATAAACCATCCCGCAAAACCCATAATCGGGCAAAAACTGTTCGCTCGTCAGGGAAGGAAAATTACTGGACATGACGATGAATTGATTTTGTTCTTTGTTAAGCTGCAAAACACAGCAATAATCCGCATCAAATATCGTTAAAAGCTCTGTGGTAGCAAATTGAAAAATTTCTTTGAGCCTAAGCGACTGGTTTAATCGTTTCGTAAGCTCATTAATTAGTCGCAGCTCATTAATAAGCAGATTAGACTGCTCATACAGCTTCGCATTCTCGAAGGCTGATCCCGCAGTATCCGCCAGCAGCAGGAAAGCAGGCAAGTCTGCTTCATCCCATTTGCCTGGACCTATATACAAACAAAGCACACCATACGCGGCTTGTTTGCCGTTCATTGGAACAGCCAGCCTAAGCGTACCGTCTCTGTCATGCTCCGTAACCGATTTGCCATTCAAAAAAGCCTTGGTGACGAGATCATGCTCCAAGTTTTTGAAAACAAGCGGCTTTACACGCGGATCACCATTTAAGTGGTCCTGCGACAAATACAAATGAACTTCCGAGTTTGGATAAAGCTGTTCAAGGCTGCTAAGCAGTTCCGATAGCACCGATGCAACATCGATTTGATCATAAAGCCGTTTGGCTGCTTGAAACAAAGAATCTCTTCTATTTGCTTCCTGCTCAGCCCGCTGCTGCTGCAGAAGCAAATCCTTGACATAAAGCTGTTCAAACTTATGGTAAAAGCAGCTGCGAAAATGCAATGAGCACATTTGAAGCTGCGCAATGTCCTTCTGATAACCAATTGGAGACACATAAGCAAGAATACAAAAAACAGCACCATCGCCTCGCCTATGAATAGGCACTGCTGCTGTAAATAAATCATCTGCTTCATTATGGCAAGATAAACCGCTGCTTAAAACGCTTTGGACAACCTTTGCAAGCGCAGCATCGCGTTTCTCGCAAGCCTCAGCGTCATAAAGACCTTCAGATGAGATCTCTTCCGCTTCATTATTGAATAACACAAATTCACCAGACTCAAATGAGGCTAATCCTGATGTTTCACTTACCCACTGATTGAAACTGTCTTGGAACAATGGTGATAGCAAGGGCTTGTCCGCATCGCTAATATCTTCGCTGATGAACCAAATCGGTTGTGACTCTGCTGATGTATCCACAATTGTTGATGTTTTACGATATGCAAAATTGCTATTCATTCGATCAACCATGCAGCCCCAACCCTTCCATCTGTCAACCAAGGTGATGAGCTTCCTATTTTCACTTAATATTACAATCATCATACTCCATTTTTGAGAAATTTGCACTACTATGTATTTAAAATATAGGTCTTTCGATGTGTTTCAAACATCATTAAATTTCCTTAGTGAACCTTGACAACAGCTATCTATTTCATATATTATTTATTGATGAATAGATGGGCGTACGGTTTTGTGTCACCCTCATGAAATACGTTCACTATAGGCCAGCGGCTGACTAGCCTATCAGGGACGAGCTTGCTCGAACATTGAACGTATTCGGCGAAACACAACCCCATTCACAAATTTATTTGATGAAGGAGTTAATATTACGTATGTCACGTTATACAGGACCTAAATTTAAACTAAGCCGTCGCCTTGGAATCTCTTTGAGCGGAACGGGTAAAGAACTTGCAAAACGCGCTTTTCCACCAGGTCAACACGGCCCTAACCAACGCAGAAAAATGAGCGGTTACGGCGTTCAATTGCAAGAGAAACAAAAGCTTCGTCACATGTACGGTTTGAACGAAAAACAATTCCGCAACTTGTTTGACAAAGCGGCAAAAATGAAAGGTAAAGCCGGTGAAAACTTCATGGGCCTCCTTGAAAGCCGTCTTGACAACCTCGTTTACCGTCTTGGCCTTTCCAACTCCCGTGCAGGAGCTCGTCAGTTGGTATCACATGGTCACGTAACTGTAAACGGCAAGAAAGTGGATATCGCTTCTTACAGCGTTTCTCTTGGCGATGTAATCGGTTTGCGCGAGCGCAGCCGCAGCCTTAGAACAATTAAAGAAGCAATGGAAGGTCGTCATCACCTTCCGAACTACTTGGAGTTCAACGATCAAGCAATGGAAGGTAAATTCCTTCGTCTGCCTGACCGCGGTGAGCTTTCCCAAGATATCGACGAGAAACAAATCGTCGAATTCTACAGCCGTTAATAAACAAAAAAACCTTGAACCAATTGGTTCAAGGTTTTTTTCTGTTTACGCTGCCTTACTTTATTGTTCAGGAAGCTTGATTACAGCAGGAGCAGCAGCAATATCAACCGGCTTGCTAGGTACTGCAGGTAAATTACTGCCTCTATTCGTCAGTCCTTTAATGATTGCATTCACGTCGATTCCCGATACGCTCTTCAGCATCTCTGGAGCAGTAGACATTAATGAAGTTACATAATTGCTTATACGAGCTGCCCCTTCGCCATTCCCTGTATCAACGACAGTAAGCTTATCAATGTTGCCGATAGGATCGGCAATTTTGCCAGCCAGTTCAGGAAGCATTTTTACGATAATATCAAGAATAGCAGCTTCTCCAAATTTCTCAAAAGCTTCAGCTAGCTTCTCTTTCGCTTCCGCTTCTGCTAAACCGCGAAGACGAATAACGTCTGCCTCCGCTGTACCTTTCGCTCTTTCTGCTTCTGCAACAGCTAAACCATCCAAACGTTTCTGAGTAGCATGTGCCTTGGCTTCCGCTTCAATACGGTATTGCAGAGCGTCAGCTTCATTAAGGAGCTTCGCCTTGTTCGCTTCCGCCGCTTGTACAACTGCGTATCGGTCTGCATCGGCTTTTTTCTTTACTTCTGCATCATACTGCTTCTCACGACGCAATATTTCTTTTCCTTCCAGATCGATCTCACGTTCTTTACGTACGAGTTCAACCTTCATTTGCTCTTCGACTACGTTTTGCTTAGCACGTGCTTCATGAATCGAATAAGCCTGATCCGCTTCCGCTCTTGCTGTATCTTGGTCACGTTTAAATGTCGCAACCTTCATTTCCTTTTCTTTCTCTGCTTCCGCAATGTTGGTATCACGCACAAGCTCGGCCTTTTGACCGGCCTCAGCAGCAAGTGCTTTCTGAATTCTAGCATCCCGAATCGCTTCAGCTTCCGCAATCTCAGCATCTCTTTTGACCGCAGCAATTCGCGGTTTACCTAACGCGTCCAAATATCCATGTTTATCGCGCAAATCCTTGATCGTGAAGGAAACGATTTGAAGACCCATCTTTTTCAAATCCTTAGCTGCAACCCCTTGCACCTCTTGCGCAAATTTATCGCGGTTGCGATATACCTCTTCCACTGTCATTGAGCCAAGAATTGCGCGCAAATGTCCTTCCAATACTTCCTGCGCTTCACCCTTGAGCGCTTCGGTAGGCTTGCCTAGAAACTGCTCTGCCGCCGTCGCCACATCTTCAACCGCACCGCCAATTTTAATGATCGCTACACCGTCTGCCATGACTGGTACGCCTTGCTCTGTGTATACCTCCGGCGTCGATACATCCAGCTTATGGGACAATAGCGATAGAAACTCAGCCTTCTGGAATATCGGCAGAATAAACGCGCCTCCGCCTCTAATGATTTTCACTTTGCGCCCAGATTCATCCGTGCTTGCATTTCGGGAGCCTAGAAATGATCCCGTTACGAGCATCGCTTCGTCTGGACTAACTGTTTTGTAGCGCGCCCAGAAGGCAAGACCTAATATAACAAAAACGCCAACTACAATAGCAGGTATAACATAAATATCTTCCATTGAATTTCCCCCTTATGCTGCTTCAATTAAGATAGATTTACTTCCGATACATACAAAGTGCTGTCCCTTACCTCAACCACGACAACCTTGGAGCCGCTTGTAATTTCAACGCCTTCGAAGCTAGCTGCAATTTGATTCGTAAATCCAGCTCCCACCTTAACCATCACTTCACCATAACCCTTCGCAGAAATGGGGACCAGCACCTCCCCGAGCTTGCCCGACAAATCATTAAGCGAAAAAGCGATCGAATTCTCGCTTTGCTCCATCGGCTTAATGTAGAGAAAGAAAACAGCTACTGCAGCTGTAAGTGCGATGAATAAGGCAATCATCACGATGGCTGTTGAACTAAAGGCAGTATAGCGTCCGAGTAGGATCCCTGCTCCGCCAAAAGTGGTTATCCCGCCTACTAGCGCAGTCGGCGACAGCCATGAATGACCATCTAAGGATAAAAAATCGAGTGCTCCATCGAGTGCTTGCCCGATCAAATCCCCAAAAATAATACTTACGAGCGCATAAAGGATTCCTCCGACTAGACAAGACATAAATAGCGTCTCCAACTCTCTCCTCCTCCCTTAGTATCCATAACCTGTTAATGCTTCCGTTATTTAATACGTTGAAAACGCTCTTTTGTTTCTAAAAAAATAGAACTTGTTGAATTTTATCATTTCAACAAGCTCTAATATACCAATTATGTTAATTTAATTTTTATAAATTTACGTTTTCCAACTTGAAGCACGTCGCCATCCTTAGGAGAAATATCCGCGTTAATATCAGTTATCTTCTCTTCATTTAGACGTACAGCCCCTTGCTGAACGCTTCTTCTCGCTTCACTGCTCGTTGGCAGCAAGTCAAGCATAGTGAGCAGCTTCACGATACGAATTTGGCCATCTTCCAATTGTTCCGCAGTAATCGATACCTCTTCGATATCATCAGGCAGCGCACGCTGTTGAAATACGGTAATAAAATGATTTTCTGCCGCTTTCGCTGCCTCTTCGCTATGGTACATTCGTACAAATGTCGCTGCAAGCTGCATCTTCGCATCACGAGGATGCACAGAACCATCTGCCAGTCCACCTTTCAATGCCGCAAGCTCCTCGTTGCTTAAATCGGTAGAAAGCTCGTAATATTTGAGCATAAGCCTATCTGGAATCGACATCGATTTGCCGTAGATTTGGTTTGGCTCTTCATCTATACCGATGTAATTGCCCAAGCTTTTGCTCATTTTATTTACGCCGTCCAACCCTTCGATCAAAGGAGTCGTAATAACGATTTGGCCCGGTTTATTATATTCCTTCTGCAAGGTTCTGCCCATTAACAGGTTAAATGTCTGATCCGTGCCTCCTAGCTCCACATCGGAATCAAGAGCTATGGAATCGTATCCTTGCATCAGCGGGTAGAAAAATTCATGAATGCTGATCGGCAAGCCGCTCGTGTACCGCTTTGTAAAATCATCACGCTCCATCATGCGTGCAACCGTTACTTTCCCGGCTAGATTTACAACATCCGCAAAGTTAAGCAGTGCAAGCCATTCCGAGTTGTAGTAGAGCTTTGTTTGCTGTGGATCTAATATTTTGTAAATTTGTTTTTGGTATGTTTCCGCATTCCGCTTCACATCTTCTTCCGTCAATTGCTTCCTCGTTTCCGATTTGCCCGTTGGATCGCCGATTCTGCCTGTAAAATCACCGATAATCAGCTGAATCTGATGACCGAGTTCCTGAAATTGACGAAGCTTGTGAAGAACAACCGTATGGCCGATATGAATGTCTGGCGCTGAAGGATCAAGTCCTAGCTTTACATTTAATGGCCTTCCTGTTGCTACAGCATTCGCTATTTTATTTTTCAAATCATCCTCTGGTACAATCTCCACAACACCGCGGCGAATGACAGCCAGCTGACGCTCGACCTCACTTTTCTGCTCGCCACTTAAACTTTCCCACTTCACCATAGAACTTTTCCTCCTTTGTATGCGTCTATATAGACATAAAAAATCCTTCCAGCCCCAAGGGACGAGAAGGATTAGCTCGCGGTACCACCCTCGTTAGAGTACTCCTGCCTTTTTTTACATAAAAAAGAGGTACTCTCACTTCGTTGTTGATAACGGAGACGGGCTCCGAAGTGAACTACTACGGCTGATTCGACTGCCCCACAGGCTTTTTTGCCAAAATGTGCAGAGGATTGTCAGTATACGGTTCCTTCACTTAGCTCCAGGCGGTAATTCAACAAGCGGCGCATACCGGTTTCCACCACCCACCGGCTCTCTGAAAGTACGATTCGCTGTCTACTCATGCCCTTCAAAGCATTGATTAGATAAAACATTATTGAATTTATACCATAGCCATGCTGTGAAGTCAATGCAAGGAAAGAATGCGTTACTTTAGCGATTTATGTTATAATAGGTGTGCTATTTGGAGGAGGAGTCATAGAAATGCAAGAAGATCGTCAACCTGCGCCAAACAAAAGAAGCAAATGGCGTACATTTGGAATCGTAACTTTTATAACAGCTAAATGGATGGTATATTTCGGAATCTTCATCGGATTGCTTGCCGGTGGAGCAGTAACTGGTTATGTGGCCGCGCTTGTGAAAGACGAAACCGTAAGGCCTCGATCCGTTATTGTAGAGAAGATCGGCGAAAATGCCATCACTGGATTTGTTTACTTCAATGATGATTCACTTGTCGGACAGCTAAGAACGTCAGAGGACCGAATGATTATTACATATGATGATTTACCGCCGCAGGTTATTACTGCCGTACTTGGCATTGAGGACAATAACTTTTTGGAGCATCATGGCGTAGACATTAACGGCCTTGGACGTGCAGTAAAGCAAAAGCTTCTAAATGAAGATACGCAAACGGGCGGAAGTACGCTTACTCAGCAGCTTGCGCGACGTGTATTTCTAAGTTTGGACAAAACAGATAGCCGTAAAATTAAAGAAATATTTTTATCGCTGCGCATGGAACGTTATTTAACGAAAGAAGAAATTTTAGCAGCTTATTTGAATAAGGTTCCGTTCGGAAATGGTTCCAGCGGGTACAATTTGTTCGGCATTAAAGCAGCTGCCAAAGGGATATTTGATATTTCGGATCTAAACCAGCTGAATATCGCGCAGTCTGCCTATTTGGCAGGTCTACCGCAAAGGCCTTCTGCCTATACAGCGTTCACAGGTAAAGGTCAATTCAATGAGGCGGGCTTTGAACTCGCGCTTGGACGTCAAAAAACAGTGTTGAAGCGGATGTTCGAGACTGGGCGGATTACTCAGCAAGAGTACGACGAAGCGTCCAAATTCGATATTAGGAAAACGCTGGCTAAGCCAAAAGAAAAAGCTTATACAACCTATCCTTATCTCATGCTTGAAGCAGAACGTCAAGCAGCGGAAATTATGCTCATGGCGCAGGATTCTACTCTAACAAAAGCAGACCTTCGCAAAAAAGAAAATGCTCCGCTTATTGAGGAAGCACGCGATCATTTGCTGCGCGGCGGCTACCATGTCTATACAACCATCGACAAGGATGTCTACCAGCTCATGCGTGAGATTGGCACTAATGATGAGAATTTCACGCCATACAGCGAGAAAAAAGGGCTGGAGCAGATTGCTGCGATCATGCTCGATCACAAAACTGGCGCTATCGTGGGGATGCTTGAAGGCCGAGACTTCTATGAGGAGCAATTAAACTATGCCACTCAGATGACAAGGCAGCCAGGATCAACGATGAAAACATTGGCGGCATACCTTCCAGCTATTGAAATGGGTATCATTCAGCCCGCGAGCATAATTGACGATGCTCCAATTGTCCTGAAAGATGGCCAAAAGGGTTTCCATATCCCAATGAACGTAAACCGTAAGTTCGCGGGTCTAGTAACGGCGCGTGAGGCATTAAACCGTTCCTTGAACTTGCCTGCTTTGAAAATTTTCAATGAGGAAGTCAAAATTGAAAATGCTTGGGAGTTCGTTAAAAAACTAGGCATTACAACGCTGCAGCCGCAAGATGCTTATGCACAAACCGGTGTAATTGGCGGTCTAAGCATCGGCGTATCGGTTGAAGAGCTTACGAATGCATACGGCTCGATTCCGAACAAAGGCGTTTTCAATGATGCTTATATGATTCAAAAAATTACAGATGCAAACGGAAAAATTGTATATGAACACAAGCAGGAACCAAAACGAGTGTTCTCCGAGCAGAGTGCCTTCTTGATGACGGATATGCTGTCGACTGTTATTTCAAGCAAAAGCGGTTCTGCCAACAAATTGAAATCACAATTCGATAAGTACGGTGAAATTCCTATTGCCGGTAAAACAGGCTCCACACAAAGCTACGGTGACGTGTGGTTTATGGGCTTCTCGCCAGATATTACGCTAGGCGTGTGGGCCGGTTATGAGGAACAGGTCAACTCCCTATCCGAGGTCGGCAAAACGCGTGCTCGTTCCATCTGGGCACTCATTATGAATAAGATGGCTGAGAAGAAGCCGGAAGTATTTGTCACCAAAGAATTTGAACGTCCATCCGGCATTGTCAAAGCTACGGTGTCGAGCGCTAGCGGATTGCTTCCAAGTCAATTAACGAAGCAAGCAGGCATGCTTGTTACTGACTGGTTTAACAAGAAGGATATTCCTAAGAAAACAGATGACGCGCTCGTGAAGATGGCTTATATTTCCTTCAATGGCGTTAACTATGTTCCGAACCCAGCTACTCCTAGCGATATGATTAAGGAACAAATCGTTATTAAGCGTAAAAAACCGCTGGATGTTCTTATGGATGAAATTAAGGCAGCGCAGGAGAAACTTCCGGCAAGCAGTCGTCGTCCACTTGATATTTACCTTCCTGCGGATGCAGAAAACAACGCGCCGTCTAAAAAAGACCCTCGCGTTGATGATGGAGCAGCTCCACCGCCTCCGGCAAGTGTTAAGCTGCAATCGTCGGATGGCGTGCTCATATTGACATTTAATGATAGTACTGCTGCTGATGTCGTTGGTTACCGTGTGTACCGTTCGGTTAATCAAGGGCCTTATGAGAAGCAAGGTGAATCCATTGTTGTCGGTGCAGACAAACGTATGAAGGTGTATGCATCCAATGCTCAAAACTACACTTATTACGTAACAGCGGTTGATGTCGTCGGCAAAGAGTCAGCACCTAGTCAAATAGTACAATATGGAAGCACACCGAGTACCCCTCCACCGACAACAGGCGGAGACAACTCAAGCGGGAATGGAAGTGGAAATGGTTCTGGCACAACAACAGCACCTTCCACTCCTACTGGCTTGCAGGCTGCGAAAACAGATCTAAGCGTACGATTAACTTGGGCGGCTAACAGTGTGTCAGACCAAGTGACGCAATATAATATTTACTATAGTGCAAACAACGATGGTCAATATTCCAAGATCGGATCAACCTTGGAAACAAGCTTTGAGTATGTTGCGCCGCTTATCACAGGTTCCTTCTATATAACCTCTGAAAACGCGAAAGGCGAGTCATCACCCTCCTCCAAGCAAACGATCAGCTAGAGGTCACAGAAAACGAAATAGGCAGCAGCCTCTCACGAGGCTGCTGCCTTTTCTTTTGGGAATTTACTATTTAGAAAATAAATATAAGAGAAGCATTCTATTTATTATTAAATGACATAAGATGAATCCGTTTCAAACAAACGGCTTATTTGCTCATAATCTTCTCTGGATAGACGCCACTTGGTTGCAGCCGTATTTTCCTCCAGTTGCTTAACCGTCTTCGCACCAGCGATCACACTCGTTATTTCCTGCTTATACACTAACCAGTTGATAGCTACCTGGCTTAACGGTTTCTCGATGGCTCTAGCAATTCCAGTAAAGGTTTCGATGATGACAATGTTTTTTATAAATTGTTTATCCGAAAATAATGGATTAAGCTGCGCGCGAACATCCGTTTTGGGCAGCCTCGTCAAATAATTAAATTTCCCCGTCAACAACCCCTGAGCTAGCGGACTATAAGGAATAAAACCGATTTTTTGCTGCTTCGCATAGGGTAACGCTGCATGTTCAACATCGCGCTGGAACAAGTTATATGGCAGCTGCAAAGATACAATATTGCTAACGGACTGTGCTGCAACTAATTGCTGAACGTTAAAGTTTGAAACGCCGATATTCCTAATTTTCCCTTCAACGACGAGTTGATTTAACGTTTCAAACGTCTCTTCAATCGGTGTTTTGCCGCTGGGATCGGGAAAATGAACTTGATACAAATCAATATAGTCCGTATTTAATCGCCGCAGGCTCTCCTCTACCTCACGAATTATATTTGCTTTGGATACATTTATACTAAACTGCCCTTGATCGTTCCAGATGAGGCCAGCTTTTGTTGCGATAATGACATGCTCCCTTACTGGCTGCAGCACTTTACCAAGCACTTTCTCGGAATGTCCCAGCCCATAGGATGGAGCGGTGTCATAGAAGGTGATCCCCTGCTCATATGCACGACGAATGACAGCCTCAATCTCGTTATCATCGACTTCTCCCCAGCCTGCTTTCCCAGCAGCCCAAGCTCCGAACCCGATAATGGATGGATAAAGCTCGCTATTGCCTAATTTTCTCTTATCCAACAAGCGAACCTCCTTTACTTAATTATTCCTACCCGATTACTTGGAACTAACATAATTATAATGGTGTCTGCATGAAAGTCAACCCATTTTTTTCAAAATGAACCAGCTGCTTAACTACCACTCGACAATTATGACTTGACAACTGTTTTCCATCTCCTTATGATAAAAAGCATTCATTATTGCGATAAAATTCCATATTCCCAATTAGGAAGGAAATAAAAACAATGACTAAAAGACGTATTGATCATGTTGGCGTTATGGTAAAAGATATTGATGCTTCTATTTCTTTTTATACTGAAATTATTGGCTTTGAGCTTAAAGGAAGAACGCCTCATACGAATGGAATTATTGAGCTTGCCTTTCTTGGATTTGGCGGTTCCGACGAAACCGAATTAGAATTAATTCAAGGTTATAATGACAACCTTCCAAGTGAAGGCAAGGTGCATCATTTTGCAGTGACAGTAACGGATGTCCATGCGGAATTTGAACGTTTAAAGCAGCTTGAAGTGACCTTTATCGATGAAGGCATCACTGTACTGCCGAACGGATACCAGTACTTTTTTGTAAGTGGACCTGACGGTGAGCGAATCGAGTTATTTCAGCGTTAATGAATGCTCGAATAAAAAACTAAAAAGAGGATAGCCCCTGATCTGATCAGGAGCCATCCTCTTTTTCATGTTTTGATTAGTCTTCAATTGTGGACAAATCGCCTGTTGGCAGGTTCAGTTCCCATGCTTTCAGCACTCGACGCATAATTTTACCGCTTCGTGTTTTGGGAAGCTTATCCTTAAACTCAATTTCTCTTGGTGCCGCATGGGCGGATAAGCCTACTTTTACGAATTGTGAAATCTCAAGCTTTAATTCGTCCGAGGCCACATAGCCTTCACGGAGCGCAATAAAAGCTTTAATGATTTCTCCGCGCATCGGATCTGGTTTACCAATGACCCCCGCTTCTGCTACAGCCGGATGCTCAACCAGCTTGCTCTCAACCTCAAACGGGCCTACTCTCTCGCCTGCTGTATTGATTACATCATCGATACGGCCTTGGAACCAGAAGTAGCCATCTTCGTCCATATAGGCGGAATCTCCAGAAATATACCAGCCTTTAAGATAAAAATATTCTTCATATTTAGAAGGATTATTCCATACCTTGCGCATCATGGATGGCCAAGGCACATGTATTGCTAAATTACCCATACGATATGGTGGCACCTCATTGCCGCTATCATCGATAATAGCAGCTTTCACGCCTGGCAACGGCTTGCCCATCGATCCTGGCTTAATATCCATACTTGGATAGTTGCAAATCAATTGGCCGCCTGTCTCCGTCATCCACCATGTATCATGAATGCGTTGGCCGTAAACCTTCATTCCCCATCTTACGACCTCTGGGTTAAGCGGCTCGCCTACGCTTAGAACATGCCGCAAGCTTGTAAGATCAAACTGCTGTGATATTTCGTCACCTGCACCCATTAACATACGGAATGCCGTAGGCGCGCTATACCATACCGTAACGCCGTATTTCTGAATAACGCTATACCAATCGCTTGGACTAAAGCGTCCGCCTCGTATGACGTTTGTAGCGCCGTTAAGCCACGGTGCAAAGATGCCATAAGAAGTGCCAGTAACCCAGCCTGGATCTGCAGTGCACCAATATATATCATTTTCTTTCAAATCAAGTACTATTTGACCCGTATACATATGCTGAATCATCGCATTTTGTACATGGTAGACACCTTTTGGCTTGCCGGTTGAGCCGGAAGTATAATGCAAAATGAGACCATCCTCGCGCTCCAGCCATTCAATTTCAGCCTCGTCGGACGCTGCAGCCATCTCTTCTGCAAAATCAACAATGTTCTCTTCCTTTGCTAAATCCTTGCCGAATACGATTACATGCTTTAAATTCGGCAGCTCATCTCTCTTAATTCTTTTGAGAAGAGCAGGCGTTGTAATAATAGCTGTAGCTTCGCTATCCAAAAGTCTGTCCTTTACCGCTGTCTCCATGAATGCTTCGAATAACGGTCCAACAACCGCGCCGACCTTCAAAGCACCAAGCGCGCTAAAATAAAGCTCCGGTGTTCTCGGCATAAAGATGAAGACACGCTCGCCTTTGGATATGCCAAGCTTGCGCAAGACGTTTGCAAAACGATTGGATTGTTTGCTCAGTTGTTCGAAGGTGTAGGATTCATCCCGCTCGCTATCGCTATAGTAAAGGGCGATTTTATCGCCTTTTCCTTGCTCGACATGACGGTCAATGGCCTCATACGCCATATTTACTTTTCCAGTTGTGTACCAGCTAAATTGACTTTCGATTTGACTCCATTCAAAGGAATTAATCGCTTCTTCATAATTCGGTAAGTTCGAATTTTGCGCAGTCGCTGGAATTCGTTCTTGATGTAAGTTGATCATACTATCACTCTCCCATCAAATCTGTGTTTCTACTTTGTAAGAATACGCTTTCAAAACGAAGTCGTAACTTGAGGCAAACAAGCCGACAACAACTCGCGCATCCCATGATCTTAAACCGCCAAACTTATTATAACATAACCTTTTTCTATTCGACTACGCTTTTCATTTAGTAAAATGTTTGTTATAAAGAGTATTAGAGGATTGTGTTTAAGCAGCAATTTAACAGCAAAGGGGGGGCAGCCTTGGAACATCGAAAGCGTTTGCAGCGAGAGCAGCTCGTTTTGGACGCAAGTCGTGAACTTATTTTGGAAGGACCAGTACCGCCCGATCGGTTAGCCAACATGACGATGCACAAATCGCTGGATGCATTCCGCAGACCAAACGAGCAGCATGTTGCGCTCGTTGAAATTGCCGGCCTAGAAGAAGGAAGAATTATTTTAGCGCGTGAAGGCTCGGTTATCATAGGATACGTAACCTTCCACTATGCGGACGAGCTTGAGCGCTGGTCAGAAGGCGGAATGACGGATTTAATCGAGCTCGGCGCCATCGAAGTTGCAGATGATTATCGCGGCCTTGGCTTAGGAAAACGAATGATTCAGCTCGCCTTCGCCGAGGAGCAATTAGAAAATATGATTGTATTTACGACTGAGTATTATTGGCATTGGGATCTAGAGGGTACGAAGCTGAATGTATGGGATTATCGCAAAATGATGGAAAAATTGATGCAATCCGTCGGAATGATTTGGTACGCCACAGATGACCCCGAAATTTGCTCCCATCCCGCGAATTGTCTTATGGTCCGTATCGGCACAGAGGTCCCGCTAAGCTCGGTAGAACATTTTGACACGGTAAGATTTCGGCAGAGATTTATGTATTAAGGTTTTGCTTACGATGCAGGTTTGCATCGCAAACCTAAGTTACGCTTACGATGCTGGTTTGCTTCGCAAACCTAAGTTTATGCTTACGATGCCGGTTTGCTGCGCAAACCTAAGTAACGCTTACGATGCTGGTTTGCTGCGCAAACCTTTAGGAGGATAGGAATGGCTTCTGACTCTATTTTCATCTATCATTCGGATACTAGCGGATATAAATTCGGTGAGGAGCATCCTTTCGATCCGCTGCGGCTTGCTCTAACGATCGATCTGCTCAAAGAAGTTGATGCTTTGTATGATGAGGATATCCAGCCTCCTACAGTGTATTCCGAGGATGAGCTGCTGTCACTCGTCCATAGAACCGACTATTTGGACGCTGTTAAACAATTGAGTGAAGCCGAAATCGATGATAACAGCGTACTTGCACAGCAGTTTGGACTACACACGGAAGACACTCCTTATTTCCCTGGCATGCACAAGGCAGCAATGTCCATCGTCAGAGGCTCTGTGACGGCCGCTGAGCTTGTTATGACGGGTCAAACCAAGCATGCCTACCATCTTGCCGGAGGATTGCATCACGCCTTCCCTGACCGCGCCTCAGGCTTCTGTGTTTATAATGATGCAGCAGTCGCTATTAAGCATATCCGTCAAACGTATGGGGCAAAAGTGCTTTATATTGATACGGATGTCCATCACGGGGATGGTGTTCAGTGGGTTTTTTATGACGATCCCGACGTATGCACCTATTCGATTCATGAAACGGGAAAATTTCTGTTTCCAGGTACAGGCTACGTGCACGAAAAAGGCACAGATCATGGTTTTGGCGCTTGCTTTAACGTGCCGTTAGAACCGTACACAGAGGATGAATCCTGGCTGGAGAGCTTTAATATTACGTTGCGCAAAATCATTTCGGCCTTCAAACCGGATGTCATTATTAGTCAGCACGGCTGCGATGCTCATGCCTTTGACCCGCTCTCTCACATTCATTGCAGCATGCGTATATATGCTCAAATCCCTGCTATCATCCATGAATTAGCCCATACCTATACCGATGGCCGCTGGATTGCGTTAGGCGGCGGCGGTTATGATATTTTCCGCGTCGTTCCACGAGCTTGGTCTTTAGTATGGCTTACAATGATTGATCACCCTATTGCACATGCCATTGCAGCTGGTGAAGAAGCTAGGCTTCCAGATCGCTGGTTGAGCCATTGGGAATCCATTAGCCCTCACAAGCTCCCTACGCATTGGATGGACGATCCCGAAGATATTGAGCCTATGCCTAGACGAATCGAAATTACGAACAAAAACAGGATGATGCAGCAGATCGTTATTCAAGATCTGTAATCCGATTACAGTGTCAAGCTCGCACAAAAAAAGAACCAGTTCCGATGTTGGCATCAGAGCTGGTTCTTTTTATTTCGTTTAAATATTTTGCATGATATCATCAATAATTTGATAAGAGTTGTTGGAGGCGATTACCGTAAACTCTGGAAAGTTCACATGAGCCGATCCATCCGCTTTGTCAGACATCGAACGAATAATGACAAATGGTGTATTATTCATATCGCATACTTGAGCGACTGAGGCGCCTTCCATCTCCGCGCACGCGCCTTGCAGCTTCTCGTGAAGCAGCTTGACCGACTCGCGGCTGGCAATGAATTGATCGCCCGACAGCACTTTGCCCTGTATGCTGCGTCCTGAGAATAAACGATTGCTAGCTGCAGAAGCCAGCTCAATTAATCTCTCGTCTGCAGGAAATTCTGATCTTGGATGAAATGGAATCGTTCCAAGAGCAAAACCTAATGGTGTACAGTCCATATCATGCTGGACACAGCTCGTCGAAACGACGATATCTCCAATGTTAAGCTGCGGATCAACTGCACCGGCAACGCCGGTAAACAGAACGCAATCAGCACCAAGATCAAGTAAAATTTGTGTGCAAACCGCAGCATTTACTTTCCCTACACCTGATTTGCAATAAATGATCGTTTTGCCATGAAGTGTGCCTTCATAATATGTAATACCTGCTTTAGTAACCTCAGACACTACGTTTACATGCTCATGCAGCAATTCAATTTCTTCAGCCATAGCGCCAATAATTCCAATTTTATTAAACGACATTTCTTTTATATTCCTCCAACCGATTGGCGCACGATAATCTCATGCGGCAGCACAACTTTGGATTGATCTACATTTTCTTTCTTCATCAGCTTTGTCAGCAAACGCATCGATACCGCGCCAATATCATACATTGGCTGTGCTACAGCAGTAAGCTGTGGACGAACCATAGATGCCATACGGCTGTTATCAACACTAATGACAGATATATCATCCGGTACTCTTAAGCCGGAATCCTGAATGCTGTGAATTGCGCCGATCGCCATTTCATCCGTTGCGGAGAACACAGCTGTCGGACGCTCGTCCAGCTCAATAAAATATTTCATCGCTTCTGCGCCTGATTCATAGCGGTAGTTGCCTGTACGAACCAAAGCATCATCGTAAGCAATACCTGCTGCTTCAAGAGCACGCTTATAACCTTGGAATCTTGCATAACCAATGGATGGATCTTGCAGTGTTCCGCTGATCATTGCAATTCTTCTATGTCCTTGCTCATACAAGTTTTGTACAGCATCGAACGCAGCATCCTCGTGGTTGATGTCAACAGACGGAATTTGTCCGCTCTCATCGGAAGTTGCACAAAGTACAATCGGAACATTAGCCGTCTTAAATGCTTGCAAATGCTCTTCCGTCACTGCCCCGCCCATAAATAGCAAGCCGTCTACTTGCTTCTCAAGAAGTGTATTGATAACACGGATTTCTTTATCTTTTTTCTTATCCGCGTTACACAAAATAATATTGTAATGATACATATTCGCGATATCTTCAATTCCGCGTGCTACTTCAGCAAAAATAGCGTTTGAAATATCAGGAATAACTACGCCTACCGTCGTTGTTTTCTTACTTGCCAAGCCCCTTGCTACGGCATTTGGACGATATCCTAGGCGCTCTATTGCTTCATATACTTTTTTGCGTGTTGCTGGTTTCACATTGGGATTATTGTTCACAACCCGAGAAACCGTAGCCATTGATACTCCTGCTTCTCTTGCTACATCATAAATGGTTACCGTCACAGTGTTTCTCTCCATTAGCTCAGATTTTATAATTACGCACGACGCATATTAACGTTATCATACGACAAAATATTTCTTTTCGCAATGTTGACGCATGTTTCACTCATCTGCACGTCTTGTAAAATCAATAATCTGAGCTTCTATGTAAGCAACGTTCGACGGCTTATTTGCTCAAGTCTCTTTTTCAAATCCAAGATCCATGCTTCATCGTTAAGCGTTTGAGCAAGCAAATACAAATCAAGTAGCTTATTGATTCTCTGCTCAACCAGTCTCTCGAATCCGATGCGATCCGTCTGCTGTTTGTCTGCTTTTGCCTCTACCAGAATACTAGCCCACTCGTTGCATTCATTAAAAAGGAATGTCTGCTTGTCTGGTTGAGCCCCCAATTGTGCTATTAAACCTGATAAATCAGGTTTTACTTCCGGAAATACTTCACTGCGATTGCAGGTTGTGCAAGAATATATAGGAACGTTATCAATCTCAACCTTCCCTGAGTAAATAACTGTGCGCAGTTTCATCTTCATGATGTCGCCACAATGACAACTCTTATGCAAAGTGGTCCACTCCTTCATAGTAGCAGCTATCGTAACAACCATAGCTTTCAGAGTAATAATGTATAAATGATTCGACTATTTTCGCACAAATTCCTGCATGCACAACCTTGTAATTTTTACTACTAAAATCACACTCAATATTGACCACAAAATGCTAGTTATGGCGCAACTTTTCTCCACATTTTCCTCACTGGCGGCACAGCTGCAACAATCGTCCAAATCGCAGCTCCGATAAGATCATTCCGCACATCCATAACGTCCGGCATTCTGCCGCCAACAAAAGACTGATGATATTCATCTGTAATTCCATATAAACCACAAATAAGTACAATAACGACCTTCATCCAAAATCGGTCGCCCCTCTTGCCAATGCCGTAGTCTATCGTAAGTGCAAGTATGAAGTAGGAAACAAAATGGCCCCAATTAAAACCTTCCATAAAGGGAAAAAACTTTTGAAAGAAAGGGAGAAAGGTATTTATCTCATCACCTGTTCTCGAAGATAGCGCATATATAACAGCCATCCATGCAATAGCCGGCAAATAGCGCAGCAGCCTTACGTATGAAAAAGATTTAGAATTATAATCAGTTTGCTTCATTGTTTCTCCTTCGTTACAATAATAGAGATCTTTACTAGATGGAGGGGAAAATATGCCGTTACAAAATAAAACCGTCATCTGCTTGCTAGACGACGAATTTGAGGATTTGGAGCTATGGTATCCCGTATATCGTGCGCGCGAAGCTGGTGCGACCGTTTTATATGCTGGACCTGAGAAAGGTAAAACACATATCGGAAAATACGGCGTACCTGCTGTAGCTGATTTGTCATTTGATGAAGTAAATAGCGAAGACATTATCGGTTTATTAGTTCCAGGCGGCTGGGCACCTGATAAGCTTCGCCGTTATCCTAAAGTTCTCCAGCTCGTACAAGAACTGAACGCCGCTGACAAACCGATCGGCCAAATTTGTCATGCAGGCTGGGTACTCATCTCGGCGAAAATATTAGAGGGGCGCAAAGTCACTTCAACACCTGGCATTCGAGATGACATGGAAAATGCAGGAGCGACATGGTTCGATGAAGCCGTCGTTGTTGATGGAAACCTCATTTCCGCACGCCGTCCGCCCGATCTTCCTCCTTATGCAAAAGCGTTTGTAGATGCACTAGTACAGCGAATGGGTTAACCATTCGCTGTTTTTTTGTCCAAGCGCTCCATAAAACCAGTTAGCTGCTCCAATATTTCTGTACTTGTACGGCAATGATGCAGCTGCTGAAATACCTCATGGCTTTCTTCTTGTGAAGTGAAGAGCAGCCTTTCCTTGATGGGCAAAATCGAATGCGAGGACATGCTCAGCTCATCTACATCAAGGCTTAGCCAAATCGGCAGCGCTCTTAGATCCCCTGCAAGCTCGCCGCACACGCCAACTGTTATCCCGCTTCGCTTTGCCGCTTCCACCGTCATGCGCAGCATTCGAATAAGTGCTGGATGGTATGGCTCATACAAGTGTGCGATTTCCTCATTCATACGATCCACAGCTAACGTAAACTGTACCAAGTCATTCGTTCCGATACTAAAGAAATCAACCTCTTCCGCGAGTAGATCAGCGATCATAACAGCGGCAGGAACCTCAATCATAATTCCGATCTTCATCCCTTTATCATAGGGATACCCCGCTGCTTCAAGCTCAAGCTTCGCTTCGTTTAATACTGCATTTGCAGCACGAACTTCATCGACAGATGAAATAAGCGGATACATAAGCTTTACTTGACCGTAATGACTTGCCCGCAAAATAGCGCGAAGCTGCGTTTTGAACAAATCTTTACGATCCAGCGAAATCCGAATGGCTCTGTAACCTAGAAAAGGATTGTCTTCCTCTGGCAGGTCAAAATAATCGAGCTGCTTGTCACCGCCGACGTCCAGCGTTCGGATGACGAGCGGCTCACCCTCAAGGCGTTCGGCTACGCTGCGATATACCTCAAACTGTTCTTCTTCCTTTGGAAACCGATTTCGATCCATGTACAAAAATTCCGTACGGAAAAGCCCAACCCCATGCGCTCCGCTCGACATCGCAATTTCCAGCTCTTTGTAGGAGCTAATATTGGCTGCAAGCTCCAGCCTTTTGCCATCAGGCGTTACCGGGCGATGTCCAGCAATGCCATGCAGCCTTTTTTTCGCTTCCGATTGATGAGAGTGCAGCTCTGTGTAATAGTCAATAACTTGTTGAACAGGATCGATAAACACAGTGCCGTCATTGCCGTCAATAACTAGCGTTTGCCCTGTTTGAATAGGCTCAACTAATCTCGTCTCTACACCAACAACAAGAGGTACGCCGAGCGCTCTAGCCATAATAGCTGAATGTGAAGTTTTGCTGCCAGCAAGGGTCACAATGCCGAGCACATGCTGCGGATTAATATGTGCTAGCTGAGAAGGAGACAACTCTTTAGCAATCAATATAAATGGCTGCGTATCTGAAGGCAGTGTAATTTCTGGCGCTCCCAGCAGATGCTTCAGCAATCGATTGCCCACATCCTTAATATCTAGCGCCCGTTCTTTCATGTACTCATCGTCAAGCAGATCAAACATCGTAACAAAATGATCAATAGCTTCCTTAACAGCAACCTCAGCCGCTTTGTACTGGCGTTGGATAATACCTTGGATTTCATTCATAAAGACAGGATCGTCCAAAATGGCTATATGAGCATCGAATATATGTGTTTCCTCTGAACCGACAACATCTCGCAGATCATCTTTAATCTGTTCAATTTCAGACTTAGAGGTACGAATGCCTTCGTATACACGTTCGAACTCGCGGGCAAAATCAGCTACATCGATTTTTTGCTCCGGTAACTCCCATTCCCAATTCGGAAGCACAAACGATCTCCCAATCGCTATGCCTGCTGACGCCCCTATTCCTTGAATCATTGTGTTTCCCCTCCACCGTTTCTCTCTTTAAGTACAACAGACAATACCGAGGACTGCCCCTTTTTCACCGCTTTGAAAGGTGCAAATCGCCATGAGTGAACAAGATCAGAATTTGTTATGACCATAGGAGTAGCAAGAGATTTGCTCTCCTTTCGAACTCGCTGCAAATCAAATTTTATGAGCATCATGCCTGGCGTAACTTCGTCCCCTTCTTTAACGAGCGCATTAAAATACGCTTTTCCAGCCAGACGCGAAGTATCTATGCCTATATGAAGCAGAACCTCAAGCCCCTCAGGAGTAAGAATGCCGATCGCATGCATCGTCGGATAAATATGCATCACCTTGCCCTTAACCGGCGATACAAGCTCTCCTTTCTCCGGTATAAATGCGACGCCTTGTCCGACGAGTTTGCCTGCAAATATCGGATCAGGCACCTCATCAAGAGGAATCATGCGGCCTTGCATCGGCGAATGGAACAAAACTTGTGCTTGATCACGATGAATAGTCTTGATCATTTCTTCACGAATAAGTTCGGAATACGTGCCAAATACGACCTGAACATGTCCGCCGCCTAATTTGATAACGCCTGCAGCGCCCAGATTCCGAAGCGCATTTATGTCGAGCAGCTTATCGTTGGAAACTTTAAGCCGCAGTCTTGTAATACAGGACTCCATCTTTTCTATATTTTGTTTACCGCCAATGGCTTGCAAAATAAGCGGTGCACGATATGGGATATCACCTGCCCATTCATCAAGCTGTGAGCCTTCCTCACGACCTGGTGTCGGAATCCGAAATCTTCGTATCGCCCAGCGAAACAAAAAGTAATAAACGAAGCCAACAACGATGCCGATCGGTATGATTAGCCAACCTCGTGTTGCCAAATGCTCGTTGATAACATAATCTATGGCTCCTGCTGAGAAGGAGAATCCGTGCTTAATGCCAAGCTCGTAAGTAACCCACATGATAATGCCTGACAATATCGCATGGACGACGTATAAATAAGGAGCAACAAACAAAAATGCGAACTCTACCGGCTCAGTAACGCCAGTTAGAAATGACGCAAGCGCTGCATACATAAACGTTTTCCGAATTTTCGGCTTTAAATCCTCACGCGCTTCGTGAATAATGGCGAATGCGATGGCTGGCAAAGCGAACATCATCGTCGGATAAAGACCAGCCATAAACGAGCCGGCAGTTGGATCGCCAGCGAAGAAACGCGGAAGATCGCCGTACACCATCTGTCCTGAAGCTGTTTCAAAGCTGCCAATTTGAAACCAGAATACATGGCTGACCAAATGATGCAAACCGAATACAACCAAAATCCGGTGTACAAATCCGTATAAAAATACGCCGAAGCCGCCACCCGATTCAACAATTTCACCCAGATTTATCATCATGCTCTGTAAATAAGGCGCAATATTGATCATAGCTATTGAGAACAACAAACTAATAACACTTACAAATAACGGTACAAATCGCGGTCCGCCAAAAAATTGTATGTATTCCGGTAATTTTAAGCTTTTAAACCTCTCATGGCTCACGCCTGAAATAATTCCTATAAGTGTACCAATGAGCACGGTTGGCTCAATCGGCACCTCTGCCGACCCTGTAATGCCGCTATAAATAGCCATACCTACAAGAGCAGCCATCCCTGCTGCGAGAGCATTACCCGTTAAGCCTAGTGAGATGCCAAGCGCAAAAATATATGGTAAATATGTAAAAATCGTTTCGCTTGCAGCTAATAAATAGCCTTCCATCCCTGGCAGGCCAAAGTAATCCCATGGCAGCTTGCTTAAACTCAAAAATATAGCCGCACCTGGCAGGACAATCATCGGCAGCATGAATGCTCTACCAAGCTGCTGCAGGCTCCCAATGAAAACCATCTTGCACCTCCTTCAAGTTTTGCAGAGCAAAACTACTTCGTAAGCATAAGTTTCAAGTTTTGCGAAGCAAAACTACTTCGTAAGCATAAGCCTAAGTTTTGCAAAACAAAACTAACTCCGTAAGCATTATTCAAACACATCTATATCGATGTTAAGCGTTTGCTGCGTTTTTGTCAAAGTAAAACGGCGAGCCTGTAAGGGCCCGCCGATGTTGATGATTCTTTTCTAATTGGATAAAAAAAGTGTTATCGATTACCGCCTGAATAAGGAGAAGAATTGACTGCACTCGTCGACTGCCAGCCTACATGAGAAATGACAGGCCCTGCATTTTGATAAGCATTCGTTGCTTCATATACAGGGTGAAGCGACGTGTTGGAGTGAGTTTGTGTCATACCGCCATATCCATTTTGGAATTGAGATTGGCCGTAACCTCCATAATTGGATGCTGCATGCTGAGCATACTGCGCCCCATTATTCGAGGTTGGCTGGTAGTAAGAATGTTGTTGGTTATGCTCAGAACCAGCTTGATAACCTACATGTGCGATAACCGGACCTACGTTGCCAAACGCCGTTGCTGGCGATTGCGCGTAGCTGTGAACCGGTTGATGCGACATGAATGAATTGTTCGTTCCCACCGGATGCGTCATATTCGAATAGTTATTAGGAGCATAATGTTGTGTTTGCGCTCCTTGGCTATAAGCATTAGACGATTGGTAACCGCCTGGCGAGTTAGCAACAATCGAGTGCGTTTCTCTGCCAAAAGTCGGTTGGCTTAGCTGCCCTTGGTAGTGCGATTGCACATGGCCAGATGGCTCAAAATGTGCATTTTGGTTAAGGTAGCTCTGTTGGCCTTGGTAATTACCCGGTTGTTGCGAAAACTGATTCACGTCGTGTCCTCCTTGAATTACAATCGTATTGTCTTCAAGTGAATGCCGCTTGTTTCGCTTTCTACATGCGAAAAACAAGTACGCAATCGCTCTTGAAGCTTTCTTATTGTGTAGGAGTGACCTGTTTTTTATAACTGTTATCTTTTGGGTTTCCCGTTCGGAAGCAAGATGGAATCCTCCACCTTGATACAACGATCCATTATAACCTCTAAACCGCCTGCTGCAGCAATCGCAGCCGCTTCCTCGTTTGCAATGCCAAGCTGCAGCCAGAAGGTTTTTGCGCCGATGGCAACCGCCTCTTCAGCTACAGGCGGCGTATGCTCGCTTCTGCGAAAAACATTTACGATATCTACTGGCACGGGAATATCTTTTAGAGACGCATAACTTTTTTGTCCCAAGATTGAATCGGCGTTAGGATTAACAGGAATAATCGTATAGCCCTTCGCTTGCATCGCTTCAGATACCATATAGGATACGCGCTCTGGATTGTCTGACAAGCCTACAACAGCTACCGTCGTGCTATTCTCCAAAATACCCTTAATATGCTCGCGAGTCGGATTCTCAAATGCCATGATCATACCTCGATTCATTATTTTGTGAACAAGCTTCTAAACGTCAACTAATAATTAGCCTTCAATCCATTCAACCTTAGCGCCTAAAGCTTGCAAATGATCGAAGAATATCGGATAGGACTTCGCTACATGATGTGCATCACGAATTCGAATAGGTTGTTTCGCACGCAATCCAACGACCGATAATGCCATGATGACACGGTGGTCGTAATGCGCATTGATTTCGACACCGCCCTCTACACCTTCAGGACGTCCATGCACGATAATCTCCGCTTGGCGTTCTTCGACATTGGCTCCAGCTTTTCTTAATTCATTCAAATAATCGGTAATGCGGTCACACTCTTTGTAGCGCAAATTTTCTACATTATAAAATCTAGAGGTGCCTTCAGCAAAAACAGCCGCTGCAACCATTGCAAGTACAGCATCCGTTGCATGATCGCCATCGAACTCGACTGCTTTGAGCTTGCCATTGCCCTTCACGTGGACAATGCCATTCTCATGCGTAAGCGGAACTTCCATCATTTTCAACACATCAACGACAGCGCGTTCGCCTTGCTTGCTCTTCTCTTCCAAACGGTGTACGATGACATCCGATTCCGTTACAGCCGCAGCTGCTAGAATGGCTGCAGACCCCGGGTAGTCGCCTTGCACAGAATAAGTTTTTGCTTCATAGCTTTGACCGCCTGGAATGCGGAACCGCATATAGTCCTCATCTGCATGGATAACAATACCCGCTTGCTCCAATACTTCCAGTGTCTGGCCAACTACTACTTTTGACTTCAAATCATGCAGCACTTCAATTTCACTGTCCTCTTCGAGAAGAGGCGTCAAAAACAGCAGCGCACTCAAAAATTGCGAGCTTATGTTGCCTGAAACTTTAATTTTTCCGCCCTTTGGAGCGCCGCCTTGAATTCGAATAGGCAGCTTGCCTTCGTTATGCTCAATAGAAACGCCCATCGCTGTCAAAGATTCAATGAGGTCGCTATGAGGTCGTTTACCTAGAGAATCTGGATAACGATTAATAAAGGTTACGTCTGGGCAAAGTGCCGCGATGGCCATCAAAAACCGCAAAACCGCACCTGCGTTACCTACATCCAACTGCTCAACTGGCTTAGGATTGCGGCCAAAACCGGTAATAACGATTTTCTCCTCGTCTTCCTCTACCGTTGCTCCCAAATCCCGAATGCAGCGGCGCATTGCATCGCTGTCTTCACTGTGGGCTGGGAAATAAATCGTACTTGTTCCTTCAGCTAGAGCGGCTACCAGAAGGTAGCGAGTGGTATAATTTTTTGAAGAAAGCGCTTGAAGTTCACCTTCAAGTCTTGGCGTTGGTGTCACTAAAACGTCCATAGTTCGTATGATCTCCCTTTACAATAATATATACACATCTACAGCTAATCGGCTGATTGAGGTGATAATGATCTCGGTTATTTATGAAGCGACCATTGCTCGAGTATTGCAGCAACAACCTCTTCCACACTCATATTTGTCGTATCGATCGTAAAATGAGCAAAATCGTAAGCATGCTCACGCTGTTTAAGCAGCAGATTAACTCGCTCCTCTGCATCGCCTTGAAGCAAAGGCCGCTCTGTGTCCGTCTTTACCCGAGCGATGATTTGATCTGGGCTCGCCTTTAAAGCGACGACAAAACCGTTTTTAAGCATTAGCTCACGATTAATGGGACTTAGCACTGCGCCGCCGCCTGTTGCAACCACACAGGTATCCTCGCGCTCCAAAATCGTTCCCAGCACTTTGGTTTCAATGATCCGAAAACCTGCTTCGCCATCCGATGCGAAAATATCAGAAACCCGCTTGTTTTCCAGCCTTTCGATTTCTTCATCGCCGTCGATGCGCGTGCAGCCCACCTTCTCGGAAAGCAGCTTGCTGACGGTTGATTTGCCGGTTCCCATAAACCCGATAAGCACTAATTTACTCAATTGTTGCCTTCCCATCGTAACCGTTTCACCCTTTTCGTTCTTGTTAAACCAATTTTTCTACAATATCATATCATTTTTTTGTAATACTAGGGTATAAAAAAGTTATATATGCCGTATGGATGATAAAGATGTTTATTCGAGAATAGGAGTGACATTAGCGATGAACAGTGATCTTCAGTTGCCTGATCAAAGTCCAACTCAAAAACGCTTCAATCGTATTCTCGATCCTGACCATCCCCTTTGCAGGGAAGATGTGGTCTGGATGCTTGAATTTATTAAAAAAAAGGTGGCTGACGAAGATCCAGCCTTAAAGGATCTTACGCAGCCACGCTTATTGCAAAATTTTCATTTCTTTGCCGAAGCGGCCATGTCGCTCATCCATCGCAGACATTATTCCAATCAAGAGGCCGATCGACTGCGCGACTGTTTGCGTCAAGCAGCTTATGGCTTAAATAAGGACAATCCTCGCGAGACGAGGAACTAATGGCTGATCTAATTAAGATTGCATCCAGTTAAAGTGGAAGCTTCCTTCTTTGTCTATACGTTTGAACGTGTGAGCACCGAAGTAGTCACGCTGCGCTTGAAGCAGGTTTGCAGGCAAACGCTCCGTACGGTAGCTGTCGAAGTAAGCAATTGCACTTGAGAATGCAGGAACCGGTACTCCGTTCGAAACTGCAGCGGAGATCACTTCACGCCAAGCCCCTTGGTACGACTCAACGATGTTTTGGAAATAAGAATCAAGCAAAAGGTTGCGCAGGTTAGGATCACGGTCGTAAGCGTCTTTGATGTTTTGCAGGAAGCGAGCACGGATAATGCAGCCGCCGCGGAAAATCATAGCGATTTCGCCGTAGTTAAGATCCCAGTTAAATTCTTCAGAAGCTGCACGCATTTGAGCAAATCCTTGAGCGTACGAGCAAATTTTACTTGCGAACAATGCTTTGCGAACAGATTCGATAAATGCTGCTCTGTCACCTTGGAAAGGTGTTTTTGCAGGTCCGTTAAGTACTTTGCTTGCCGCAACGCGCTCTTCCTTCATAGCTGACAAGAAACGAGTAAATACGGATTCTGTAATGATAGAAAGCGGTACGCCAAGATCTAGCGAGCTTTGGCTTGTCCATTTTCCAGTACCTTTTTGACCAGCGGAATCCAAGATAACATCTACCATTGGCTTGCCTGTCTCAGGATCGTATTTGGAGAAGATATCTCTAGTAATTTCGATTAGGTAGCTGTCAAGCTCGCCTTTATTCCACTCGGAGAAAATTTCGTGCAGCTCTTCAGCACTAACATCAAGTACGTTTTTAAGCAGATCATAAGCTTCGCAAATCAGCTGCATATCGCCGTATTCGATTCCGTTATGTACCATTTTCACATAATGACCTGCGCCATCTGGACCGATATATGTGCAGCAAGCATCGTCTCCAACTTTAGCTGAAATAGCAGTAAGAATAGGTTCAACCAGCTCGTAAGCGGATTTTTGTCCACCCGGCATGATAGAAGGTCCTTTTAGTGCTCCCTCTTCGCCGCCAGAAACGCCAGTTCCGATAAAACGGAAGCCTTTAGCTTCTAGATCTTTGCTGCGACGAACAGTATCAGGGAAATAAGCGTTTCCGCCATCGATAATGATATCGCCTTCAGCCAAATGTGGAACGAGTGAATCGATCGTCGCGTCTGTTCCTGCACCTGCTTGTACCATAATCAAAATTTTGCGGGGAACTTCCAATGATTGAACAAATTCCTCGATTGTATAAGTAGGAACAAGATTTTTTCCAACTGCTTCTTGAACAAGATCATCAGTCTTCTCGCGTGAACGGTTGAACACCGATACCGTGAAGCCTCTGCTTTCAATGTTAAGGGCAAGGTTTTTACCCATTACGGCTAATCCAATTACACCAATTTGCTGTTTTGACATCTGGTTCTTCCATCCTTCATCATCTATTTTGGGTCACAATAGTTTCATTTTACTCTTTTTGCGGCAAGAAGAAAACTGTCTGCAAGGAAAAATGTCGCAATAGTCGCATCAATTATATTGAGAGAACTAAAAAGTTTATCTTATATATACCGAAAAGCTTAGTCATTTTATAATAAAAGGAGTCTTTTTTAATGGTAAATGAACAACATAAAAACGATCAAATGCTGTTAGAAAGCAGCTTTTGATCGTTTTTATGTTTTCAAATGGGGGCTAGCATCTATCATCAGAGTTCCAATTGCAACATTTCCGAGCGAAGAGTATTCAGCCGCTCTTTAGACTCAGTAACCGCTTCCTCATCCTTGCTCTCTAGCGCGTCAAACAGCATCGATAGCTCATAATCCAGCTCATAACGCAGTACAACCGCTCTTTCCTCAGCACGCTTTGATTGAAATGCTCTAATCATTTCTTCTATTGTAACGAAAGGCTTCTTCTGATAAATAATCCGATGTTCCATACCGGACACCTCCACGAGTCGTATAATCTCACCGAACATAATACTCTCAATGACGATTTGACGATCTTTAATGCGCTTCACAATCGCATGTCCACGTGTGTCATTAATCAGCTTTTCAATTAATTCTGACAGCTTCTCATCTTTAATAATGTAGTCCCCGACAATTTTGTAACGGTTCTTCATTCGCTGGAACTGAAGCTTAACGAGCTTGCGGCCAGTTCGAATGGATACAAGAAACTGCCCCTCCGTCTCACTCCAGTACAAGGAGTACCCTTCCTGAATAAGATCGCGGATGAGATTTTGGATTTGCCGCCGGTCAAATCGCAGCTCCAAATTGCAATATTCGACTTCATGGCTTTTGTTCACGGCAATCCCTCCCTTACCTCAGAATAGTTGACGAAATGTTCTGATAATTTGTTCTTACTTTTATCTTATACTCCATCTTATGTTATGGCAACTTGGATTATTGACTAATTTTACGCTTACAGCCGACTTATCTCAAAAAAGGGCGCGAGCGTCTTCATATGAAGCCGTCTCGCACCCTTTTGAACTTATATTCCATAGGCCACCATGGATTTTTCAAACCCATTTCATGCATATGTTTTCAACTTTAGTTGCGTAAAGCAAAAGCGATAGCTTCTTCTAATTCTAGCTTTTGCGCTTCTAATTCGTTCCTTTGCTTAATCTCTACGATTCCATCAGCAGCATGTTTCCCTACTACAATGCGCAGCGGTATGCCGATAAGATCGGAGTCCTTGAATTTGACGCCTGGGCGCTCGTCACGATCATCGAGCAGCGTCTCTACCCCAGCCTCAAGCAATCTTGCTGTAATATGCGCGGCCAAATCCATTTGGACCTGATCCTTCGCTGATACAGGTACCACATGAACTTGGTAGGGTGCTATCGATTTAGGCCAAATGATGCCATTGCTATCGGAGTGCTGTTCAAGTACCGCAGAGAGCAAACGTGAAACTCCGATACCATAGCAGCCCATTATTAATGGCTGTTCTGAGCCCGACGCATTTAAAAACTTAGCATTTAGCGCTTCACTGTATTTCGTTCCCAGCTTGAACACATGGCCAACCTCAATGCCGCGGTAAAATACCAAGCTGCCTGTCTCGCATCGCGGGCACCCGTCTCCTATTGCTGCATTTCGATAATCACCTGCCTGCACATCCTTCAAATGAATGCTTGGGATAACATTTCCGATATGATAATCCTGCTCATTCGCTCCTGCAATTCCTGATTTCATCGCAAGAACCGCATGGTCCGCATAAATGGGAATTTGCAAGCCGAGCGGTCCGGCAAAGCCGGTAGGTGCGCCAGTTACCCGCTCTGTCGTAGCTTGATCCGCAAGCTCCAGATGAGCTACAGCAAGCGCATTTTTCACTTTTATTTCATTTACCTCATGATCTCCCCGAACAACAACAGCAACCGGAGCACCGTCAGCAACATAAATCAGTGTTTTCATAAAAGCATCTGCTCCAAGGCCAAAAGCCTCGACAAGCTGGTCAATCTTCTTAATCTCCGGTGTATGATGACGCACCAACGCAGAATCATTATTCTGCTCTGTATCCGTTGTTTGTTCCGACAGCTTGTATTCAGCTTTTTCCAAATTCGCCGCATAGTCGCATGAATTGCACACAGCAATCGTGTCTTCACCAATATCAGCGAGTGCCATAAATTCATGTGTTCCGCCTTCTCCACCAATTGAACCTGCATCAGCTTCAACCGGACGGTAATTTAGACCACAACGTGTGAAGATGCGATTATAAGCCTCGTACATGCTCGTATAGCTGCGATGAAGCCCATCAAAGTCCTCATCAAAGGAATAAGCATCTTTCATTAGAAATTCTCTGCCGCGGAGCAAGCCATAGCGTGGACGCTTCTCGTCGCGGAATTTAGTTTGAATCTGATACAATGTCATAGGCAGCTGCCGATAAGAGCTTACCTCACTGCGCACAAGAGCTGTAATCACTTCTTCATGCGTTGGTCCAAGCGTAAACTCGCGATCATGGCGGTCACGCAGCCGCATAAGCTCAGGTCCATACACATCATATCGTCCCGATTGCTGCCACAGCTCTGCCGGCTGCATAGCGGGCATTAATACCTCTTGTGCTCCGGCTTGATCCATTTCTTCTCTTACGATTTGCTCGAGTTTTCTGAGCACGCGCCTGCCAAGCGGCAAATACGTATAAATACCTGCGGCAAGCTGTCTAATAAGACCTGCACGCAGCATTAATTGATGGCTGGCTGCTTCCGCTTCTGACGGCGCCTCGCGCAAGGTAGGCATTAAAAGCTTACTTTGTCTCATGATAGATAGCCCTCCGATTATTAGATTTAAGCCATAAAAACAAAAAAACGCATTCGTAAGGGACGAATGCGTTCGTGGTACCACCCTCAAATAGTCGCCAAATGATCTGGACAACTCTCAATAGATAACGGAATGAATATTCCGGCAGCGGAAGAAGTATAAACTTCCCGCTGCAGCTCGCAAGATAGGGATTAATCAATCGTTCATAGAAGCCTTCCAGCCTTCGGGCTTCCTCTCTGATAGAAACGTTTGCTGATTAACATAGTCTTGGTCGACGCTGTTGCGATGTCATTAACATTTTGACAAATTTACAATACAACGATGATGAAGTCAAGCCAATTTTCAGGGCGCTTGCTGCTTAGTATTTTAGCTTGTGCGATTTGGTCTGAGTACGGCAGAACCAAAGGCAATCAGCACAGCAGCGAATAAAAGCAGGATAAGAAGCGGAAGCAAGACGTCACTAAAGCCGCCCCCGCCGCCTAAACGATCAATTGCTGTAAGCGCCCATTTTTGCGGAAAGAAATTAGCAAGCTTTTGCATAAAATCAGGTAGCATGGAAAGAGGAAAGAAACAACCGCTGATCATGCAGGACGGAGCGATAATAACGTTGTTGATTTGAGACAGCTGCGTGCTATTGCGCACTAGACCCGCTACCGCCGAAGCAAGGCCAACAATTGCAAGCAAAAAGAATTCCAATACGAGCAGCATCCATCCGAACGAAATACCAGGTGAATAGTCAAATACGAAATAAGTTAAGCCTAGAACAATGACAAGCTGAATCGTGCCCACAAGCATGCTGCCCAAAAAATTTCCAAAAGCAATATCAAGCGAGCGAAGCGGCGCTGTGTACATCCTTGCCATCGTGCGCTGCTCTCGATCTTCCATAATGAAACCGATAGACTGGCTGACAAGCAGCATAACAAACATAAGGATGAGACCGATCATTGTTGGATTGGATACAATTTTGCCAAGCTCCATTTCCGTATTGGCAAGGACAGCTTTAGGAGAGGCTTGCGCTTCCAGCAAAGCGGTCAGCTTAGATAAATCCATTGGAGATTCAGGGTCAGTCCCTCTTATCAGAGCGGCAGAGGAAGACAGCTTTTGAGCTTCTGTCTCAAGTGTAGCTGCAAGCGAAGCGTTCCAAAGCTGCGTATTCATTCGGTAAAGCTGAGCTGTTGACGAATCTCCCTCCATCATTTTTGCTGAGAAATCCGCAGGAATATAGATGGCAGCATCCGCTTTGCCCTCTATTACACGATCCTTTAACTGCTGTTCATTCATCGCCGGCTCCGAATGGATCTCATACAAAGGCTCTTTCTGTAATGAGGATGCCAAATATTCGCCTAATATTCCTGAGTCAGCATTGTTCACGATAATAATAGCTTTATCTCTATTCGTGCTAGCGAACAATCCTGCCATAATAGATAAAATGATCGCTGGAACAAGAACATTCATAATCAGTCCGCGACGGGAACCCATGGTGCGTCGTACGAGATGTGCAGCAATTTGCAAACTAGGCATGCTGTCTCACCACCTTTGGCAGTCTAATGACTGCGATTATTGTTATACCTAATGCGATTGCTCCAAGAACAGCGATTCCATTCCAAACCGTTGCTGAACCTTCACCGTTCATGATGGCGCGAAGTGCATCATTTGCCCAGTGATTAAGCGTCCACTGATTGAGACCTCCTACCATCTTCACAATGTCTGGAATCATTCCGCCGCTAATAAAGGTCATGCTGAATACAATGATGCTGAACAGCGTTTGTGTCGATTTTTTGGATCGTACGAAGGATGAGATCGTAATAGCAAGTGCAGCCCCAGCAGCAGTCGTAAGCAGACAAGTCAGCGTAATAGCTCCAAAGTTATTTCCCCAATCAACGCCATATACAAATGATGTAAATGCGATAATCACTGCCGCCTGCAGTGCTGCAAGCATGACTCCTCCTAAAATAATGCCAAACACCATGGCTCTAAATGAACCTGGAATTGCATACATTCGCTGCAAAGTTCCCGCTTCCCTCTGATTGAGCAACGCGATCGTCGCCGTCATGCCGCCATAGAGCAAAAACATAATTAAGTAGGCCACAGAATAGTATTGCATCGCTGATTCTTTGCCAAAGGCTTGATTATCACCTGAGCTCAAATTTTTTGTCTCAATATGTGATTGTCCCGCTGGCGCTTGACTTTGTGCAGCACCTGCATTTAGTTCAGGTCCAAGGATTTGCAGTGCTGCGGCTTGCAAATTTACCGCAGCCATATATTTATTGATAAAAGCAGCCGCAGCAATATTTTTTTCTTCATAGCGCCCTTCAAACGTCGACCATTTCGCCGTTTCCCCTGCGCTCAGCTCACTGGAGAAGTTTTTCGGGATCGATACGCCATAATCAGCAACGCCCTCCCGAATCCAATCCTTTACCTCCTTCTCTGAGTTTGCATCTAGAACCTTCACATATGGTTTTACTGCTTCATTGCTCCAGAAAGCATCGATGCTAGCTCGCATTTCCCCCTGATCCGCATTGTATAGGGCAATTTTAGCCGGCTTAATTTCTGTATCAAATGCGCTGCCAAGCAGCAAAATCAATAATAAAGGCAAACCGATCAAAATAATGAGAACGGAACGCATCCGTGCATATTTTATAAGCTCATAATAAGCAGCTGTCCACCATGCTGGCATCATCATCATCTCCTATTCGTCACGTAATGTGCGTCCGGTCATTTGCAGGAATAGCGATTCAAGATTCGGCTCTTCCCGCGTCAGCTTGCGAATATTAATGCCATGCTTCTGAAGGATAAACAATAAATCCTGTAATATAGACAGCGATTCCTTCACCGTCACTTCAAGCGTCAAGCTATTATCTCGTTCTGCAAGCTGAAGCACGCCTGGATGCTCAACCATCTCTGTCATTGCCGGCGCCGATTTTTTATCAATTTCAAAAATCAGCTTCTCTTCTTGGCCAACTTGTCGTTTTAATTCATCCTTCGTCCCGCATGCAATAAGCTTGCCTTTATCCAAAATGCCGATTCTTGTGCAAATCGCTTCTACCTCTTCCATGTAATGGCTGGTGTAAATGACCGTAGAGCCTAACTTATTTAATTCCCTTACGGACTCCAAGATATGGTTGCGTGACTGAGGGTCGATTCCAACCGTTGGTTCATCCATAATGATCAGCTTAGGTCGGTGCATAATGGCGCATGCGATGTTGAGCCTGCGCTTCATTCCGCCTGAGAATGTGCTAGGTTTATCCTTCGCTTTGTCCAGCAACCCAACGAATTGCAGCGCCTCATCAACACGATCGCGAAGCAGCGAACCTCTGAGCCCGTAAAGCTTTGCAAAAAAAGTAACATTTTCGCGAGCGGTCAACGTCTCATAGATAGCCAGCTCCTGCGGCACTAAACCAATCCGTTTCTTTACTTCAAGCGGATGCTTGCGAATTGAAAAACCTTCGACCAAAATATCTCCGCCGCTTGGCTTCAGCAAACCAGCCAACATATGAATCGTTGTACTTTTTCCCGCTCCATTTGGACCAAGTAAACCAAAAATTTCACCCTGATCAATATTGAAGCTAAGATGATTAACCGTTATCGTTGTGTCGTATTTTTTGACAACCTCGCGAAATGTAACTAGATTCATATTTATTCATCCTTTCAGTTCGTTTCTGATAAACCAATTGTACGTCATGAAAAGCAACGAAACAGGTCTAAAAAGTCATCTTATGAGGGTGACTAAAGTCATCTCTTTGTATAAAGGCATATATCCGCATGAAGGTTGGATGAAAAGCGGTTTCAGTCTCGTTCGTCCAATAAACAATGTGCTATAATAAAACAAATTCAGCTGCAGGAGCTGCTCGGATATGAAGAAACAACTGCACCAAATTCGTTCCTTGTTAGTAGCGATTCCTTCTATTATTAGTATCGTGCATGTAGAAGCAGGTTTATATGCTCATTACACCGCTTCTGTACTCCTTGCACTGCTCCTAACGAAAGTTGGCTCTATGTATCCTAAATATCGAATTTTATTGCTGATGCTGGAGTTAATCGCTTTTTCTTGGTTTTCCTATACGTATGGCGGAGTTCTGTTTCTATTGCTTTTCTCCACCCTTATTGCCTCATTTCAACAAAGGCCGACTCGCATGGTCAGCACAGCTTGGACAATCGCTGGCTTAGCTGCTTTATTGACAGGTATGTATGGCAGAGAACCCGAAATCATATTTGCCGTAGCGGTACTATGGATTACTACAGCAGCCGTCCTCTATGCTTCCAACGAGTTTGAGGACAAACATCATCAAATTGAGGATTTATACGGAGCACTGGCTGCCAGCCACGCAGAGCTTGACTCAGCCAGACGCAGAATGCAGGATTACGCCTTGCAAGTTGAGTATCAAGCGCAGATCGAAGAGCGAAACCGCATCGCCAAGGATATTCATGATGATTTGGGCCACCGCCTCATTCGCGTCAAAATGATGTCCGAAGCGGCTTTGCATTTATTCGATGCAGATACCGCAAGAGCTCGCAGCACGGTTGAGCAAATGCGTGATCAGCTGCAGGACAGCATGGAGCTGATGCGCAGAACAGTACGAAGACTTGCATCGGATGCGGAAAAGGACGTTAGGCAATATGCCCTCGACCGTCTGGTTGAAGAATCCGCTTCGGCATTAGGCATATCCGTAAGCTTTCGTGTAACGGGTCATCCCAGACCACTTTACCCGAGCATCGAGCTCATTTTATTTAAAAATGCCCAAGAAGCGATCACGAATGCTGTTCGGCATGGAAAAGCGACATCGGTTGTGGTTACTTTAGATTTCTTAACTGCGTACGTATCGCTAACCGTATCCAATAACGGCAGCTTGCCCGACGAGCCTATCGAAGCTGGTCTTGGCATGAAGGGGATGCGAGAGCGGATTGCCTTAATTGGGGGCCAAATGGACTGGCAGAAGGCCGATCAGTTCTCAATAACGACAACACTTCCGCTGCTTGGCGGTTAACGACGATTCTGCTCTTTTTAGAAATGGAGAGATTTGAGTAAATGATTCAGGTGCTGATAGTGGATGATGATCCTTTTATACGAGAGAGCATGAACGTTATTTTAGGATTGGATAACGAATTGCATGTCGCTGGCGTTTGTGCAAACGGTCTGGAGGCCGAACAATTTGTCCGCCAACATCCCGTCGATGTCGTACTAATGGATATTCGGATGCCGCTCTGCGATGGTGTGGAAGGAACGAAGCTGCTTCGCGCACTTGATCCCCCACCTGCCGTGCTTATTTTGACGACCTTTGATGATGACGAATACATAGCGCAAGCCATCCGAAACGGCGCCAATGGCTATTTGCTCAAAAATGTACCGCCAAGCCGTATTATAAGCGGCATAAAGACTGTTCATGAGGGTTCCGTGCTGATCCATCCCGAAATCGCCCGTAAATTGGCTGGGATGCTGGAGACGCCGCGAGCCGACTCAGCCAAATCAGTAATGATTTCCGGTCTTACGCAAGCTGAGGTGCAAATTGTCCGTCTGATTGCGGACGGTCAATCCAATAAGGAAATTGCCGCTACCCTTTTCCTAAGCGAAGGTACAATTAAAAATTATATTACTGAAATACTTAATAAACTCGAGCTTCGAGACCGAACGCAAATCGCCATCTTTTATTTGAAATTATTGCACCAATAATTGTTTGATTGAAGGAGATTAATTTAATGACAACACAGACTACTTCTACCCCGCTTGTTGGCTTTACACAAGCCGACTTCGATGTTTTTGCGCTTCAAGGACTTGAGGAGCGTATGGCTGCTATTCAAAATCAGATTCAGCCGAAATTCCGAGCGATCGGTGAGCAGCTCAGCGTCGATGCAGCTGTTCACGCCGGCAATGAAATGTACTTGCATGTTGCAAGGCATGCTCGCCGTAAAGTGAATCCGCCAAAGGATACTTGGCTCGCCATTTGCGCTAGCAAACGCGGCTACAAGGCACATCCGCATTTTCAGCTTGGATTGTTTGATGATCATCTATTTATGTGGTTTGCACTCATTTACGAGGTTCCGCATAAATCCAATATCGCAACCGCCCTCCTGAACCAAATTGATGAAGTCATTGCAAATGTACCTAAGGATTATGTACTTTCACTTGATCATATGAAAAAAGAGTCCACCGCTATCAGTACGATGTCAAAACAAGATTGGAATGATGCGCTCGTTCGTTTCCGTGATGTTCAGAAAGCGGAACTGCTTATCGGCCGTCATGTGCAAGCGAGCGATCCGATTCTCAAAGACGGCGATGCGCTGCTTGAGCTTACTTCCTCCACTTATAAAACGCTTATGCCGTTATACCATATGGCTAATGTATAAGAATGGATTTAATATCTATTCAAAAAAGGCAGTACCTTTAGGTCCATTCTGACCTAAAAGTACTGCCTTTTATCGTTTAGTTACACTTGCTGTGATGCAGCGGCTTCCGCATGTGCGGAGGAAGCCATATTGCGACGCTGCTTGCGTGAAGTACGGAAAAATAGCAGCTCATAGACACAAGGAACGATAATTAGCGTGAGCAGCGTAGCCGCAACTAGCCCACCAATAACGACGATCGCTAAGCTTTGGGAGACGATGCTGCCCGATTCATGCGAACCGAATACGAGTGGCAGCATCGCGGACACCGTCGCCACCGCAGTCATTACGATTGGACGCATCCGTGTCGTAGCCGCTTCAATCAACGCTTCACGAATCGGCATCGTCAGCTCGTTTTGCTTCACACGATCAATTAATACGATAGCATTCGTGACGACAATTCCGATAAGCATCAGCGCTCCGAACATGGCTGTGAAATCCGGCGTTACGCCTGATACGAGCAAGCCTGTTACTGCGCCGATTGCTGCAAGCGGCAAGGAGATCATAATCGCCAGCGGAGCACGAAGCGTCTTGAACGTCAACACCATGATCAGATAAACAATACCGATGGAGATAAGCGCTGTTAAGCCCAAATCTGCAAAGTCGCTCGATTGGTCAGCCGACGCTCCGCCTACTGCAAGGCTGACGCCATCAGGAAGCTTGAGATCCTTTGTTGCTTTTGATATTTCATCGCCGACGACCGATAGTTCTTTTGGTTCGGCGCTCGCTGTGACACGGATATACGTTTTGCCTTCTTTATGGTAGTACAAGGATGGCTCCTCGGTCCGAACCAACTCCGCTACCTTCGACATCGCTGTTGGACCAGACTCTATCATTACAGTTAATTTTTCTAGTTCTGCCTTTGAATCTGGGTTTAAAACAGGCAGCATAATAACCGGAATTTCACTGCCTTCTTGCTGGATCGATCCTATCGGCAATGGATTAAGCATGCTTTGCAGCTGCATGGCTACCTCTTGGCCTTTGGCTAGGGTAGGATCAACATGGAAGGAATAAACCGACTTTTTCTCCTCTTGATTGCTCTCGACCTTGAGCACACCGTCGATAGGTTTAATCGCTGCGATCAACTGGTCTGCGGTTGTAGAGAGCTGCTCCAAGTTCTCACCAGAGACATCGATGTAAATTTGCGATGATCCGCCGCCCATAATTAGATCGGCCGCATCAACCGTCAAGGTTGCGTCCTTATAATTATCCTTCTGAGTCTTGATATTATCCATCAAGAGCTCTGCGTCAACGCCTTCCTTCAAATCTACCATATACGTAATGAGCGTCGGTGAAGTCACCGAGCCATACTTAGCCGCATCTGCGCTATTGCCAAGCATCATCATGACCCATTCAATATCTGGATTTGCAGTTAGATAGGATTCGAATTTCTTCCCTGCTTCGAGTACTTGATCCGCCGGCGTATCGCTCGGATATTGCAGTGCCACATTTAAATTCCCCGCACTCGAGGAATCAAGCGCTCCTTTTGGCATGAACATATAAGCGCCGATCGATCCTGCAAACAGCAATACCGCAATGATTAACGGCACTAATTTGTGAGCAAGATTCCAACGAATGAAGGAAGCGAATTTTGGAGAACCCGCATGCTCCTTCTCCTTTGTGCCGCGAAGCAATATTGCACTTAAAAGAGGTACAACTGTCAGCGCTACAAGTAGAGAAGCGAGCAATGAGTAAGCGACTGTCAGCGCGAATGGCAGAAGAAATGCTTGCAATGAACCGCGCAGAAGGCCCATTGGCAAAAATACTGCAACTGTAACGAGCGTTGACGAGGTAATGGCCGAAGCCACTTCCTTCGTTGCATCCGTAATTAGCTTAATAGAGAAGGACTCCTTCTGCAGCCTTCTATAAATATTTTCAATAACGACGATACTATCATCGACCAGCCTTCCAACCGCGACGGCTACGCCTCCAAGTGTAATAATGTTAAGTGATACACCAGAGAGCTGGAGCAGATACAGCGTTATGCCGAGCGATAACGGAATCGAAACAATCGTCACGAGCGTTGCTTTAAAGTTGCGCATGAACAATAAAATGACAATGGTTGCGAACAATGCGCCAAGCAAAACCTCTCTCAGCATACTATTAACAGAAGATACGACCGAATCAGATGTGCTCAAAATGATAGATGCATCGATTCCTTCCACATCTGCATTTAAACGATCAATCGTTTCTTTAATTGCTTTGCCTACATTTACAGCATTCGCATCTGCAGATTTAGATATTGTGAACATAATCGCATCTTTGCCGTTCATACGGCTTATGCTTTCTTGGTCTTTGGCAAGCTCAACCGCTGCAACATCCCCAAGCTTCACACCTGCTGCAACAGGAAGCTTGCGCAGTGTTTCCACATCAGATACTTGATCGTACACGTTAATATTGCCATCTGCGCCATCGAGCGTGCGTTCCCCGAGTGAAACCGACGCTCCCCTGCCTTGAAGCACGCCCATTAACGCTTGTACTGGAATTCCTGCCTGAGCAAGCTTCTCCGTATTGGGTACGACATGAACCGATGGCGACGATTTGCCGCTAATGCTAACCTCGCCCGCACCCTCGGTCTTTTTAAGTTCCGCCGTTACTTCTTTCAGCTTTGCGTCTTTTTGCTGCTCAGATAATCCTTCATCAAAGGTCAACGTCACCCATGAGATTGGAATCATTGAAGTATTCAATTGCAAGACGAAAGGCTTCATTACATTTGCCGGAAGCTGTACCTGAGCGACCAATTGCTCGACTTCGGTCTTCGCTTCCTTCATATTCGTCTTCGAATTGAAATTCAAGCTGATTTGAGCATAACCATCACCTGATGTAGAGAACATATCTGTTTTTCCTTTAACGAGCGTTACAGCTTCTTCCAATGGATTTGTGACCATCTGCTCCATCGTCTTCGCGTCATTCCCCGGCCCTATTGCCGTGACCATGACCTGTGGATTATCTGCAGCAGGCAGAAACTCCATCGGAAGCCTCAAATAGCTGATTACCCCCATCACTAAAGCCATTATGACGATCAGTATAATAGCCGCCTTATTTCGGAACGACCATTCCGTCAATTTACTCATTTGTTTCCGACTCCTTCTCCGATTACGGATTTCTTTTTTTTGTCTTTTCTAATCATAGAGGGAAAGAATGATTACCAAAAACGTCCAGAGAAGGTAATTGGTTCTCGGCTTTAGTCTTGATTCATCTACGACCAGAGACTGAGGATGTGGACAGTCTGGAAGAAAAATGAGTAAGTACTCACTATTATTTTAGGCATCCTCTGTATATAATTGGGGGAGTGATTACTCATTTGAGAATGTGGAGTGTGATCGATAATGACTAACAGTCCAGCAATATTAGCTGAAACAACCTTCGCCGTAGAATTGCAAGACATTAACCGTTCATTTGGGGATCGTACCGTTCTTGATGGCATTACACTTTCTATTCCGCGAGGTGAACTATTTGGGTTATTAGGTCCTTCAGGCTCGGGAAAAACAACGTTGATCAAGGTCATGACTGGAATAGACAGGGCAGATACCGGAACCGTCCGCATGCTTGGCGAGCCCATGCCGCAGTTGAAAATGCTGCAAGTCTTTGGATATATGGCTCAATCAGACGCTTTGTATAGTGAGTTGACTGGCATGCAAAACTTAGCGTTTTTTGGGGCCATGTTTGGATTAAAGGGAGCAATTCTGCAAGAAAGGATTCAAACGGTCTCCAAGCTTGTTGCGCTAACCGATCATCTTCAGAAGCAAACGGCTGCTTATTCTGGCGGTATGAAACGCCGGCTTTCGCTTGCTATTGCGCTATTGCATGAGCCTGAGCTTCTCGTACTCGATGAACCAACCGTTGGCATTGATCCTGTTTTACGCCAATCGATCTGGAAAGAGCTATCCGCTCTGAGCAAACAAGGCGTGACCATTATTATAACGACCCATGTCATGGACGAGGCAGAGAAATGTGATCGGTTAGGGCTCATACGAAGCGGTAAACTTACAGCCATCGATACGCCTGAAGCACTTAAGCAGCAAGTAGGCTGCGCCACACTCGAAGAGGCGTTCATTGCGCTTGGTCAAAGCAAAGGAGCTGAACAATGAGAATACGTGCGCTCGCCATACGAATTATTAATCAATTTTTGCGTGATAAACGAACGCTTGCCTTGTTATTTCTCGCTCCCCTGCTCATCTTAACTTTAATGAAATTAGTTTTTGATGGGCAAGCTGTCTCTCCAGCAATCGGAATGGTTAATGTGCCTGCAGCTTTAACAGAAAAGTTTGAGCAGCTTGATGCTAAAATCACACTTTATGATGAAAGTGCTGCTGCTCAAGCTGCTTTACAGGACGGCAAGCTCGACGCGATATTGGAAGCGAGCGGCGGCATGCCTAAACTAACGCTTGAGGGCAGCGATCCCTCCATCAATCGAGCGGTAATATTGCTTATTCAAAGCGTGATGCAACAAGGCTTAGATAAAGCCGCCCCAGCTATTTCTTACTTGCACGGTGGTCCTGACATGGCTCCATTCGACTCCTTTGGGCCTGTCTTAATAGGCTTCTTCTCGTTTTTCTTTGTTTTCTTACTTGCAGGCGTCTCCTTCCTGCGAGAGCGAACGAGCGGTACTTTGGAACGCTTATTAGCTACGCCAATTAGACGAAGCGAAATCGTAGTCGGTTATTTAGCTGGTTTCGGTATTTTCACCCTAATTCAAGCCTGCTTGATCGCCTGGTATTCCGTTCAAGTTCTTGGGATGTACATGGAGGGCAGCATTTTGTATATGCTGGTCATTAATTTATTATTATCATTAACAGCGTTAACACTAGGAACACTGTTGTCTTCTTTTGCAAGCAGTGAATTTCAGATCATACAGTTCATTCCTATTGTCATCGTGCCGCAAGCCTTCTTCTCCGGGTTGTTTAACCTTGATGCCATGAACCCCTGGCTGCAAAAGCTAAGCTACCTAATGCCTCTTTACTATGGCGCAGATGCTATGCAGGGAATAATGATACGCGGAGAGAGCTGGGGTGATTTTCAGGTAAATGTATATGTGTTGGTGGGATTTTCCTTATTGTTTGCAGTATTGAATGTACTGGCACTAAAGAAGCATCGCCGTATGTAGACAATAGAACAACTGGTATAATCAAAGGAATGGGTTAACGCGAAGGAGTGTCTTGCATGTCAGAACCGGTGGATCAATGGCTGCAGAAGCTATTGCAACTAGATAATGAAGAAGAAAAAATGACGGAAAAACAATTGAAAATCGTGCAGGCCGCCTCCGAAATATTTGCCGAGAAGGGCTTTGCCGCCTCTTCTACAAGTGAAATCGCCCAGCGAGCCGGTGTGGCAGAAGGAACGATTTTTCGTCATTATAAAACCAAAAAAGATTTGCTTTTCTCGATTGTAGCGCCTGTTATGGCAAAGTTAATCGCTCCATTTGTACTTCGCGATTTCTATAAGGTTCTCGAGAGCCGTTTTGATACATTTGACCTTATGCTGCGCGCAATTATAGAAAATCGCATTACATTTGTTGAGCGTCATATTCAGGTGTTGAAAATTTTTGTTCAAGAAATTCCCTTTCATCCCGAACTGCTCGATCAATTCCAGAAACTCATCCTCTCAAAAGTGGTACAAAAATTCAGTATTAGTATTACGCAATTTCAGCAGCAAGGCGTAATCGTTAATTGGGCACCCCTTACTGTCATTCGATTAATCGCCTCGTCCTTAATTGGTTATGTCCTTAGTCGTACGTTCATCGGAAAAACAGATGGCATTCACTGGGATGATGATATAGAGAAAGAGGCGACTATTACTTTTATTATAAAAGGGCTTGCCCCTTAAGCTCCAAAAGAAAACAAGCCGGTCGCCCATCGCAAGATGAGGAACCGGCTTGTTTTCATTTTATTTTGCAGCATTAACTTCTTTTTCGGAAATTCCATTTTTATCCATTTGACGAAAACGAAACAATAGCAGCAGAGCAGCTAGACATAGTATGCCGCCGAGCAAGTATGGCAGTCCCATTTCTATCGTGAAGAAAAATGAACCGAGCAGCGGGCCGGCAATACGCCCCAAGCTGTCCATCGAAGAGCTTAGACCGGATGCTACCCCTTTGCCAACAGTCGTTTTCTGAGTGATGAGCGAGGTGACACATGGCCTAATTAAGGCATTGCCGATTCCGAATACAGCAAGTGACAACGTAGCCCACCAAAGGGAATGTGCGCCTAGAAGCATAAAAAACCCAAGTGCCGAGATGACAAGTCCGATCGCAATATATTTCGGCTCCTCGCCTGTCTTAATTCTCCGTCGCACAACTCCGCCTTGTACGAGTGCTCCCACAAAGCCGCAAACAAAAAATAAGATTCCGACCTGAAATGGAGTCACATCAAAACGCCGCATGCCAAAAAACTGCAGGGTCGCTTCCATTCCAGCGAGAGTGAATGTTACAAAAAAGGCTAACACATACAAATATTTAAGCGGTCCTGTAAATGCAGCCCAGCGTGATACACGCTTCTCTGATTGGCTGCTCCGCTGCTCAGGCGTTAGTGATTCCTTAAGCTTTGATGCAGCCAAGATGAACGTTAACAGTGCTAGCGCTGATGCTGCATAAAATGGCGTTTCCAGTGAGATCACGCTTAACAAACCGCCAACGCCAGGTCCGATCGTAAAGCCTAGACCGATGGACATCCCAACGAGTCCCATCCCCTTCGTTCTTTCCTCAGGCGATGTAATATCAGCGACATACGCTACAATAACGGAAGCGACTGCCCCCGAGAACAAGCCACCCAGCACCCTTGAGAGGTACATGAGCGTTAAGTTTCCTGACGATAAACCAAATAACAAAAAACTTGCGGCAAAACCAAGAATCCCTATTAAAATAATTGGCCGTCTGCCGATACGGTCGGACAAGCTTCCCCAAAATGGTGATAAGAAAAAGGAAACAGCAGAATAAACAGCAAGCATCCAACCTGTATGGAGTTCCGCTTTGCTCGGATCTGCGGCTTGAATAATTTCTGGCATAACCGGGATGATAATGCCGAACCCTATAAATGTTGTCATTAAAGTAGCCATTACAATTAGCATTCGTTTATCTTTCATAATACAACCCCTCCACCAACCTATGTTACCATATCCATTTATCACACATGTATGAACAATTGAAGAACAAATTGAAAATGATGCACCTATCTCAAAAATGAAGCTTGCATTCCCCCCTGTATTTGCTATACTCAACTTTGTTTGTAAACTTTAAAGAAAGGCAGGGATGAAAGCGATGGATCACAATTTAACCCCGCTCTTCACCGCGCTTCGTAAGCATGCGGAGCAGGATCCCGTTCAGTTTCATATTCCCGGACATAAAAAGGGATTAGGCAGCGATTCCGAATTTCGCGAATTTATCGGCGATAACGCGTTGTCGATCGATTTAATCAATATAGCACCGCTTGATGACCTGCATCAGCCAACCGGCGTTATTGAGGAAGCGCAGAAGCTAGCTGCTGACGCTTTCGGAGCAGACTATACTTATTTCTCTGTACAAGGAACAAGCGGCGCAATTATGACGATGATTTTGACCGTATGTGCCCCGGGGGACAAAATTATCGTGCCTCGTAATGTTCACAAATCCATTATGGCCGCTATTATTTTTGCAGGTGCCAGACCAGTATTCATCTCGCCAGCCCGTGACAATACGCTAGGTATTGATCATGGCATAACGACCCGCTCCGTCCGTAAAGCGCTTGAGCGCCATCCGGATGCCAAGGCCGTGCTTGTCATCAACCCTACCTATTTCGGTATTTGCGCCAATCTTAAGGAGATCGTTGATCTCGTTCATAGCTTTGATATCCCTGTACTTGTGGATGAAGCACATGGCGTACTCATTCATTTCCATGAGAAGCTGCCAATGTCAGCGATGCAAGCAGGCGCGGATATGGCTGCGACAAGTGTTCATAAGCTCGGCGGTTCTATGACGCAAAGCTCGGTTCTTAATGTGCGCAAAGGAAGAGTTAACCCGCACCGTATTCAAACCGTTATCAGCATGCTTACCACAACGTCGACTTCGTATATTTTGTTAGGCTCGCTTGATACGTCTAGACGCAACCTTGCTTTGAACGGACATGCTATCGCTGAGCGCGCGATTGAGCTTGCTCAAACCGCACGCAAACAAATCAATGAAATCCCAGGTCTATATTGCTTCGGAGAAGAAATTCTCGGCGATGAGGCTACTTATGATTTCGATCCAACTAAAGTTTCCGTTCATGTTCGCCACCTTGGCATCACTGGATATGAAACGGAGAACTGGCTGCGCGACAACTATAATGTGGAAATTGAAATGAGCGATATGTATAACATTCTTTGCTTAGTTACGCCTGGTGATACCTCTGATTCCGTGTCTAAATTGTTAACTGCCCTGCGCGGATTGTCTGAACATTTTCATGAAGGCGCTGAAGCACGTGAATTAGTCGTCAAAATTCCAGATATTCCACAGCTGTCCTTAACGCCTCGTGATGCTTTTTATGGTGAGACAGAAGTTCTTCCGTTCAAAGAGTCAGCTGGCCGAATCATTGCTGAATTCATTTATGTATACCCGCCAGGCATCCCGATTCTGCTGCCAGGCGAAGTCATTACCCAAAAAAATATCGATTATATCGTGGATCATGTCCAAGTCGGATTGCCTGTCAAAGGGCCGGAAGATCGCAGCATCGAATTCGTTAAAGTAATCGTTGAAGAAACAGCCATTTCATAATAAAAAATAAAACCGATCTACAGGAATCTTATAGAAATCCTGAGGTCGGTTTTTTACTAATTATTTTTACGGAATACCACTTATTGTCAACCTATTTCGAGCATGCTATGATGTTGGCAGAGGTGAGATGCGATGAGTCAAAGCGCTTATATCAAATTTGTGCAAGGATCATCCGTGGAGAAACTGACGCTGCAAGAAATTAAGAACGAGCTTATAGGTTACCGGGAACAAACAAGTCTTACCGGCTCGCAATTGGATTGGGACTATGCCGAAGCCGCATTTCCTTATACGATCGAATCGAAGGATGATGATCGTTGGTTTTATTTAAAGGGTATCAATCACCTTTATAAGCACATCATCTTTGGACCAGGCGAAACGGCAAGCGCAGCAGGCCAAAACGTCCCTTGCGTTCAAGTCGTGTTACCAGAGGAAGCTACGCACGGAGACAAATCGAAAGCAAATGAACTATGCAAATATATAGCAAAGCAGTTGAAGGCAGAGCTGACCATGTTTAATGGAAGAACGATTTATTTTAATCCACGCAAATAAGTTAATAAAAAAAAACGATCCGCAAGCGAAACTCGCAGATCGTTTTTTTAGTACTTGATCGTATAAAGCTTAAGAGAACTAGTTCTCTTCGCTTTCCGTACGAGCAATTTCTTCGTAAATCGCTGTTACGCGATCCCATTCCGCATCATCTTCGATGCCTACTAGGAAGGACTCATCGTTTTCTTCTTCAATACGGAAGATAACGCCGTCTGCTTCTGGATCGTTGCGATCCAGCAATACAGCGTAAACTTGGCTTTCGGATTCAAACGTATAAACCATGACCATTTCACGTTCCTGGCCCTCGTCGTCAGTCACGATAAAGACATGCTCTTCATGCTCGTGGTCTTCACCACAGCCGCAATCATCGCCATGCTGATGTTCGCTCATGTTATTACCCCATTTCAATAATGTTTACAGACTATCGTATATTAACATGACACTCTATCAACGGTCAAACGAAGACGCCCCTATGAAGAAAAGGAGCGCCTTAGGTAGACCATTTGATTACTACAAAGAAGAAATTAGTTTTTCTGAAACAACAGTCCACTCATCTGAGCCCTTAAGCTTAAGGTAAAAACGAATCGGATATTTCCCGCTAGATTCGAATTTATATGAGATATCTTCTGTAGCGAACCAGAAATTATCTTTTGATGTTTTGACACTTTCCGTTTGAATCACTTTCTCTTTACCATTCGGATCGAAAATGGAAACCTTGACGGCTACAATATCCGTCATCAAATTATCGATTTGGGCAAACACTTTAAACTTCGCTTGATAGCCTTTTGCTACGTTTCCGAATACCGCATTATTTTGGAACAGAAACATATGCACGTTAGGCTTATAAACGGTCGCTTTTTTCGTTTGATTGTCCCATTCCACAATGGCCTGCATAGATGTGGCTAATTGACGAAGCGGCAAATAAGTTTTGCCATCGGTCATTATTCCACCGTCATCCTGATCATCTCCGTTAATGAGAACGCGAACCTTCTGTATAGCCGAGTCTGCGAACATCATCGATCCACCCCAAAGAGATAGCAGCAGAAGCAGAATAACGATTTTTCTGATTTTCATAGTTGTAAGCCCTCCATCCGATAGCCTGGATGAAAGGTTATACTCGTCAACCCGCGCAAAGTTGCGCGATTTATGAAACATTTTTAATCCCATACTACAACTTAACCATTATTGTCAAATGCTGTTGAAACCTGCGCTTGCCTGGGAAATATAAAAGTGGAAATAATAATTACCCATACGTTCTTGTTAAAATGCAAGGAACACCTTTGCCTACTGTGCCAGGGTTTTTCATTCTTGCAAGGTATGCCATCCCTCTTGTACACGGTGTTTTACATACTGCACAGGTATCCGAAAGTACAAGTTTATAATTATACTGTTTCCGATCGCTTGCCGGCTGTTTCTTCTTTACAACTTTGCCTTTTCCTTTGCTCATCACTTGTTCGCCTCCACTGTACGTATCGCTTTAGCATTGTATGTAGACAGGGGCGAATGTGCATCTTTATTTGTCAGATATATTTTAAATTTGGTACATTAAACAATATAGAAAGCTGAGGAGGTGTGATTCATGAAAATAAAAATGATTGGGACAGGCAGTGCCTTTGCCAAAAAATACGATAATAATAACGCTATTATTGAGGTGAATGGCTTCCGATTGCTCGTAGACTGCGGAATCACTTTACCGAAGGCTTTACATCAACAAGGAATTGCCTTCTCTGACCTGGATGCTGTTCTCATTAGTCACATTCATGGAGACCATGTAGGTGGATTAGAAGAATACGCTTTTCAAATGATGTTTAAATATAATCGAAAACCTGTCCTATACATAGCAGAGTCGTTAGTTGAACCGCTCTGGGAGCAAACGCTTCGCGGAGGTTTAACGCAGGATCCTTTAACCAAGCTTGAGGATTTTTTCGAGGTCCATCCGATTCAGCCAAATAACGAATTTGAGATTCATCCTGGTTTGACTGTTAAGCTGTTGCAAACGAAGCATATTCCTAATAAGCCAAGCTATTCCTTTATTTTTAACAACAGCTTCTTCTACTCTGCCGACATGCGATTTGATCCAGAGCTGCTTCAGCAATTAGTTGATGAAGGCGTAACGACTATTTACCATGATTGCCAACTTGAAGCGCCAGCTGTTGTTCACGCAAGCCTGGAGGAGCTTCTAAGCCTTCCTGAATCTATTCAAAGTAAAATATGGCTTATGCATTACGGGGACACCATAGAGCAATATGAAGGTCTAACCGGCCATATGCGAATCGTTAGGCAGCATGAAAGCTATGAGATCAACTAAATACAAAAAAGGCGCCGACATCTAAGAAATGCGGCGCCTTTTTATTAATGTTGTTAACATTTCATTTAGAACATTGGAAGCTGATCCAAATTGTTTGTTGGATCTCCATCTGCGTCGCCTCGAATATAGATGTCGCCATCTTTTCCTTTAAAGGCATTTACCCCTGCAATATGACCTGCTTGTACCTCTTGAAGTGCCGTTGCATAGTCAAGCACTCGGCCGCTATTCGTTTTGAATGCGGTAAGATCACCGTCTCCATCCTTTTGTACGGCAACAATTTGCTCCCTAGTATCTTGTCCGCCAACCTCGTGACTCATCTTTGTTAGCCCCTCTCAACTTATAAGAATGTACAGCCAATTTATATCATGCCTTGCGTGTGCAATAATTATGCACCATCACCTTACAAAAAAAATCCAGCGCTATCGCATGAGGAGCGAACGCTGGATTTTTGTTTTTATTTTCTTTTGATCGCGTCAGCTGGAAGTTTCCTTCTCCAAACAAACTGCTCGTCATGCGACAAGGAATCATGTATTGCGAAATTTGCTACAGAACCAATAACAATGCCGATAATTCCAAACATCCCCAATAGCCAAATGGCTAAATAGGCATACTCTGCTGCCAACAGCAACCGCCTCCTGCGCGCTTTCTATCATCGTATGCTGTTAATCGTGCCTTTAGTATTGTTTAAATTAAATCCACAATTAGGTCGCATGAAATAGCTTTAAGCAGCATATCAGAGCAGTTCCAGCGAGCAACGATTTATTGTAAAGAAGTTGATCGTTTTTGCCGATAATGGTATAAGGAGGTGTATTATGGATATAGCAGCAGCATCAATTGCGATGAATCAGAACAGCTTAGCACTTGCAGCGAGCATCCGAGTCATGTCTTTAGCTAAGGAACAAGCTACGCAGCAAGCGCAGGATATGGTTCAAATGATGAAACAAGCACAACCTCATTTAGGCCAAAGCATCGATATACAAGTTTAAACTGAACCCTGAACCCCCAAAGGCATGAATCGCTACTGGGGGTTTTCCATCTTGAAACTGTTTCAAATGAAACGGATATGTTTAGTTAATCTAATACGAAGGCCTACTTCTTTGAGATTGTTCAGAAAACTAACATTATCCTAATCTCATTGTTAAAAAATTCTAACAACCTTCGTTTATCCTTAATTTAACAAATGAAAAGTTGGAGGGATTATGATGAACATCTGCTTTTATCAACAAAGAATTGAAGAATTACGAGCTGAAATGGTCGAGATATTTGGCGCGTGCAATAATTTTACAGATCAAGCTGTTCTCAAAATTAGCCAAGAACTGGATTATCTCTTAAATCAATATTCCGGATGTTTAGCCAATCATTCAAATTAGCCCTTTCGTATGAAGAGGTTTTCTTATATGGCATGAACGAATATGAAATTACGTTTTGGAGGTTTGATTGTGGAGATAAAATAAAAGGGACCCTTGCTATGCAAGGGTTCTGAACGTGCACCTACCTTATCAAGATTTTGCAGCATTCTCCTCTTCACCTCATAAGGCTCACGATCCTAACTGCCACGACGCTATTCGACCTCCCTGTTTTGATTTTCCCGCCTGCTTCCTCTAATTAACTACTTTACCTTGCCATGTTCGGCGCAGCTCTCTCTTAAAAGAATGGAACAATCAACTGCCGCGATTAAAGTTAGTGTTTTCAGGATAAAAAAACACCCATAATAATGGGTGCTTGTTTCTACTATTTTAAAACGATTTGAGCTTTTTCCCCATCATCTTCAAGCTTAATTACAAGACTTTCATTGGAACTAGCAACCGAGTCTGGAACTTCGATTACAACAAAACCTTTTTTGCTCGCTAATGGTTTAATACTATTTTGACTCAAGTCTCCATCGATCATAGTTACTGTGTAATCATATTCATACTCGCCTTTAAAGATAGCTTTCATTCGAATACCATTTATCATTGCAGTAAAATCATTTGCCTCTTTGCCATTATTGGTAACATTATAATTTAATACAATAAATTTATTGCCTTCATCAGCGCTTGAGGAAAACATATCACTACTCACTTTTTGATTAAACTCAAATGATTCAAGGGTAATTTCCCAAGTGCCTAATTTGAATTTATCACCTGGCTTGAAGGATGCTTCTTTCGGCTCCTCCGTAGGCGGAGTTTCCGTTTCTTTGGGTGTTTCAGTAGCCTCAGTCTCCTTGCCATCCACCGTGCTTGCTTGATTGTTATTCGAAGATTTGGCTGCATTATTGGTTTCTGATCCCCCGCATGCTGATAAAACTAGCAATAGGAGTACGAGTAATGTAAAGATTTGAACTTTTTTCATCAATTTTTCCCCTTTCAACAATTTTCTACATATTACCACAGATTCTAAGGGTTGTCTTAGAAAAATTTGTCATACAACGTCAATTCTTTTTCAAATAATTGATACTTATAATAGATTGCTAAAAAATACTTTTAATATTAGCTCTATTTAATATCTATGAGATGGTAGTACATGAAGTTTCTCATTTGCTATATCAAGCACCTTTTTACTGCCTGAGTGTTTTGAACTAATCATTTCGAAATGGTATAGTAAGTCTATAGCTCCCAGGTTGATTTTTCAGTGAATTGTCAATTACAGAGAAAGCGAATTCTTAGCATAGAGACACGGCAGCACCTGCCTTTTTCGTCGAATATTTCAAAAGGAGGATAACAGCCCATGCAGGTTGAAAACTGTATACCATCTGGCATTCAACCCAAAGACACTGGCTTCGGCTACACATTGTCTGTTATTGGCGGCAAATATAAAATGACCATATTGTACTGGCTCTCCGAAAACAAGGTCATGCGGTTCAATGAGCTGCAACGGAGAATCGGCACTATATCCTTTAAAACATTAAGCGTGATGTTAAAAGAGTTGGAGACAGACGGCATTGTCAGCCGCGAGGAATTCCCACAAATCCCTCCCAAAGTTGAGTATTCCTTGACCGAGTTGGGGCAAACGATAATTCCGGTACTGGATATCATGTGCCAATGGGGAGAAAAAAACGGTATACCAGCCGCGCAGGCGGCAACAATTCCGCTTTCGATATAAACACTCAAGAAGAAAAGCAGCATTTCCATGGATGGAAATGCTGCTTTTCTTTTCACCACTAATTAAAGACGATCAATAAAATCAACATAACCCTGCGCGCTAATATCTAATTTCCTTAAGTAATCTGGATCTCCTTCGGTCTCGTATTCTGCGCCATAGAAGGCATAGAAGGAACGATAATCGGCGCCGCAATATAAAAATGTCGTGTCAAAGGGAGATAGGAGTTGGTCAAGTCCGTAACGGAGTTTCCCTTCCTCGGTAAAGTCTTTTTCCCTTCCACCAGCGGTTACAGCTAGAGCGGTTTTTCGATTTCTTAATTTATCGCCCTTTGACCCGTATGCCCACCCGTAAGTCAGCACCTCATCAAGCCATTGTTTAAGCAGCGGTGGAGAACTGAACCAGTAAACAGGGAACTGCAAAACTAAATGGCTATGCGCTTCAATCAACTGTTGTTCCTTTTCCACGTCGATTTTTCCATCGGGATAGGCTCTGTGCAAATCGTGAACCGTATATTTGTCGGGATATTTACGAAGCTCATCCGCCCAGCGTTTATTGACGATGGATGCTTCCATGTTTGGATGTGTAATAATAACGAGTGTTTTCAATGTATTGCCCTCCTTGAGCGGTATTTGTTTCTGAACTTGAGTATAGATTGCATCGCCGCATTGCGGAAGTATGCACTTTTAGTTCACCTACTTACCATAAAGTAAGTATTGTAGCGATCATTAAACAAAAAAAGCCTTGATTATCAAGGCTTCCGAAGTTTAAGTTATGGTGATCTAAATGGGTTCGAACCTGAGACCCCTACCCTGTTCTTATTCCAAGTTAAAACTCCTAATCCTTTAAAATGGGCATCCTGCCTTTATAGCCGCAAACAGGACAAGTTACGATTCGCTCGTTAAATACTCCCGTCTTTAGTGCCGATGCAAAGCCTACTTTTGATAATTTAAAACGACTGCGACACAAAGGACAAGCAAAATGTGTCGTTTTGGTCATCCTATTGGTGTAGATGTAGATGAATAGAAAGACCAAAGCCAGCGGGAGTATAACTTGTATGAGAATATATATTGGATTTTGTTGATTCATTGGAATCACCTCTCATCAAAGAAGTCTGATTCAGCTTAACAAGAATAAGCAGAAATCCGATGTTTGGTATTCGTGTCGGTCAGCCTCTTATTTGGAGTTCTTGAATATCAAATTCGTATCACAGTCAAAACCACGTGATGATGATTGAGTTATTCGAGAAAGTAAAAACCCGCAATCCCATGTATCATAAGGGTTTGCGGGTTTTTTGTTTGTATGATCTGAACAGGGTTCGAACCTGTGACCCCTACCCTGTCAAGATAGTGCTCTCCCAGCTGAGCTACCAGATCATGTTAGCGACAATTAATAATATATCAGCTGCAAGACGCCAAGTCAACATATTTCTTTACAGATTTTTCTGACTCTCCACTCTTATCAAGATGTCTCCACAAAAGTGGAATCGGTCATAATGATTGTATAATAATTGCAACAATTTGTCTTTTAACGACGTCAAGTAAGTGCTGCAGCAAATAAAAGAAGAGGTGACCGTATGAAAAGACGATTGATACTGACAATGACACTGGTTGCAATGATGCTCTTCACTCTTGGACAATCCGTATGGGCATTCAAGGACGTTAAAAATGACGTAAACGAGCATAAAATTAACGAGCTTAAGAAGATGGGCATAATAAGCGGAGATAAACATGACAAGTTTAATCCTAAAGGCAAGCTCACTTATGCCGAAGGCGTTTCTTTGATCGTTAAAGGGCTAGATATTAATATCAACCATATCCGCTTCATTAAAGAACCTAAAGCAAGCGACTATTTTACAAACATAAAAGATAACGCTTGGTATTCGCAAGCTTTTATCATCGCGAGTATTAATGGTCTAGAAATTCCAAAATCGGTCAAAGCTAACGACATCATGACCCGCGAGCAATTTGCTCATCATTTGTTTAAAGCTATGATGACGAAAGGCGATTACGCCTTTATTGAAATTTTCATGCAGTTGGAAGATGCGGCTGATGTGAACAAAACCTACATGGACAGCATTCAAAAGCTGCTCATAAGCAAAATCGTCACATTGGATAGTGCGAACAAGTTTTATCCTAAAAAAGCTATTTTCCGCGGTGAAGCAGCAGGCTGGCTATATGACGCCATTACATTTGTAAAGGAGACGGCTCCGATTCCAACTAAGCCTGAGCAACCGAGCCTCGACCTGAAGCTTTCCATTGAGGCGGTAAACCCGCAAATCAATAAAGTAACCGTAAGCACACAAGTAGGACATCCCGGTTATGGTTTCCGTATTACCTCTATTGCTTTCGAAGGTGATCAAGCTTTCATCAATGTAGAATTGGTCATGCCTGATCCTGATAAAATGTATCCTCAAGTTATTACAGATGTATCCGCCTCCACTTATATTGATGCTAAGCTAAAGCCAGTACTCACCCAATCCTCGCAATCTATGGGATCGAGTGAATCGTCAACAGGCAAAGCGATCATCATCAATTAAAACAAGAAAGACTTCTCTACCTGTCTTATAACCATCAGACAGTTGAGAAGTCTTTTTTTTATTTGCTTTCAAGCTCATTCAGCATCGGAATCGACCAGTCAATCGGCTCGCTTCCAATCGATTCTAGGAAACGATTTGTCCTGGAGAATGGTTTGCTTCCAAAAAAACCTTTGCGCGCTGCAAATGGGCTTGGATGCGGTGAAATAATTAAATGATGCTTGTCCCCATTAATATGCTTCGCTTTCGCTTCTGCATTCTTGCCCCAAAGTATAAATACCACTGGCTTATCCCTATCGTTTAGAGCAGCAATAATTTGATCGGTAAATTGCTCCCACCCTATCCCTTGATGGGAATTAGGATTGCCGTCCTCTACCGTAAGCACTGTATTTAGAAGCAGCACTCCTTGCTTAGCCCATGAAAGCAAGCTTCCATGGTCAGGCACAGTGGCCCCTACATCCGACTCCAGCTCTTTGTAAATGTTTTTAAGTGAAGGAGGTACCTTTAATCCTGGCTGCACGGAGAAGCTAAGCCCATGCGCCTGCTTTGGTCCATGATAGGGGTCTTGTCCTAAAATGACCACTTTCGTCTGCTCATAGGATGTATGATGAAGTGCATTGTATATATTTTCTGCTTCCGGATAAACCGTGGTCGTTTTATATTTTTCTGCCAATATGGCAAAAAGCTCTTGCATATAAGGCGCTTCAAGCTCACTCTGCAATTTCTGCGCCCAATCATTTGCTAACGTATTCATAATCATTAATATCCCCTTCAAACGCAATCGTTTTTGAATAAGCAGCCTTTATTAGCTCTGCTTATCGAACCAATTATAAAAAACTTGATTAATATATTGTCCAGTAAGCAAATATGGAACCGTCTCTTCTTCTACAAACGACTCTTTTCCTTGAATACTAAAATAAAGCCATAAAGCGATTCCTTCGGAAAATGAATCAGGCTTGTAATCAGCTTCATTTAATAGGCCTGAAATGACAGACATACAGTCCTCTATCGCCGCTTCCCCTTCAGAATGATACGTTTTAAGCTTTATTTTCAAATAGGAATAGACATAAGGAAACTCCTTATTTCCGCCCAGAGAAGAGCTGTAGAGCGCTGTAGAGATCGCAGCTGCCATTATGCCGGTTTTCCACTGCTCCGCTTTTTCTGTGAGTGATACATCATCCTTAAACCGATGTAGAAGATCATTGTAAAGCGTGTCCTTTAAAGAGAATATCTCCGCATAGAGCCGACGTGCGCTTAGCTTAAGTGAAGTCTCCTCGTTCTTGTGCTGCATCAATCATCCACCTACTTCCCTTATCGCTCATGTATTTCAATACAACTCTTAGTTTACTTCATTCAAAATAGAGAAAGCAAAAAAGTTCCCTCATTAAATATCGTGGCAAATGCCAAAAGTTTAATAAAAAAAGCCCGCTGCATAATATCGCAACGAGCTCATAATACCGCTTAATCAGAATGCACCACTTCTGTTCCTGCTATAAAATCATGAATCGCTCTTTTGTCCTCGCGCAAACCGACCATAAAGGCGCTGACGATCACAGCAATACCTAATGTTAATCCATAAACGAGTCCACCGACAACATTACGCAATAACATGGTGCCTATTCCTGGAGGTGAGCCATCCAGCTTTCTAATCTGTACGCCGCATATCCTTTTCCCAATGGTATAGCCGCTCCAAAATACAGGAACCAGTAACGAGTATAGGAATGAGACCGCATCTGTAAAATAATCTCTACCTTCATTTCCTCCTGTAAATATTAATGAAATAATGGCTAATGGAATGCCAATAATAATGCCATCCAGCAACGAAGCTCCTAATCGAATCCAAAAACCTGCGTTCATGCCGAGTCCCCTCCATTATTACATCATTAATGTTACTCCCTTATTCAGACACATTCCTATTAAAACTTACGCTTATCAGCTCCGATGTATACCTTAATCCATTCGCCAATCCTTAAAGTAAAAAATATTTCGAAGCTATCCCATTTGAAGTCTAACCCATCTCTTTTTTGACGATGATTAAAATAATAAAAGAAGGAATACAATCTGGAGGATAGATTTTGTGGATATTACAACAGAATTACTAATAAAAAGAGCATATGCCAATCCCCGTTTAAGACAAAACATTGTGAACAAGAGTATGATTTGTTTGTATTGTGATTACTCCGGTTTCGTTGCGCAAAATAATTATGGAGCAGCTTGTTGCTTTGTCTTCAATAGAACGATACGCATTACTGCCAAAAAAATTCTGATGGAACATATTGAAGGTTCCAATTACGGTGAATTGCTTGCTGTTCATTACAGTCTTGAAATACTTGCAAGTGCGCTGACGGAGTATGAGCCGAAATTCGCTATTATCTATACTGATTGCAGTCAAATCGCAAACATTTTATCAAAAGATTATTTTTCTCATTCACATTATAAAGAAGCTAGAGATGAAATATTGGCAGTTCTACATCATTTAAATAATATGTATCCCAACGTTCACATACAAATAAAATACATAAGCAAGCACAAGAAAAACAATACACTCCATAGGTTAGCCCATAATGCTGCGAGACGAGCTGCTATTAATTAAAATATTATTGCTGCTTGCCTCTAATTTGCTTAACACTATTAGATATTTACATGATCAATTAATTCACTAGCAATTTAGTAAAAAGCAATAAAAAAACCTCCTTTGCTCAGAACTGACAAGTCAGATTCTAGAAAAGAGGTTCTTTTATCGTGCGTACATCTTATGTACTTCGTGAAAATCATTGACTCGTCAATGTCTTCGAGGTATGCCGAGGACGGGAATCGAACCCGTACGATGGTCACCCATCGCAGGATTTTAAGTCCTGTGCGTCTGCCAGTTCCGCCACCCCGGCATGTTGTAAAGGTTTTGCTTATGGTGGGCCCTGAGGGACTCGAACCCCCGACCAATCGGTTATGAGCCGACCGCTCTAACCAACTGAGCTAAGGGCCCTCGAAAAACGTATATTTCAACGTATTCATCGAAAGGTTGGTTGCGGGGGCAGGATTTGAACCTGCGGCCTTCGGGTTATGAGCCCGACGAGCTACCGGGCTGCTCCACCCCGCGACGTATATCCATTTGAGCAAAGCCAGTTGAATTGGCGACATAAAATAATATACTATATAGGTGTGTTTTAAGTCAAGCAAAATATTCTAATTTATTTTCTTTTTATTTTTTATGGTATAAACCTCACGCCGTATCGCCCTTTTCGGGATCGAAATACCTCTACCTCATGCGGAGTTTCATAGCCGTACATCCAACCGTCATTCTCCATTCTCCTAACCAAACAACCCGCTTGAAATTTGGTTTCATATAGGCGAACCCAATATACCCATCTCATGTCATCCCTCCGCTATCTTATTGGAGTAGCTGATGCTTATCACTCCAATAAAGGCTGTATACATTAGAATACCCCAAAATTGGGATCATACATGCAAATGGGGTATACTCAAAATAGGTCATTTCGAAGGAGCTGAAGACCATGTTATATGGAATTGTTGTTTTCCCCGAAAAGCATGTACAGGACTTCGCTAATAGCTGGCGAAGACGCCATGATCCGCATTACACAGCTGTACCTGCTCATTTGACAGTACGATACGCAGAAGATTGGTCAGACGATGAATTGCAGCTTGCAGTCGCTCATTTAGAGCAAACAACATCTAAGCTACCTGCTTTCTCTATCCATTTGAACCGTGTATCTACTTTTTTTCCTGTAAGTCATGTGCTCTATTTAGCGCTTGAAGACACCGTTTCCATGCAGAAGCTCCAGGAGAGCGTATGCAGCGGTCCGCTGGCCATTGTCGAGCCCAAATATGTTTACACGCCACATGTCACGATAGGGCAAGAAATCTCAGCTGATGAGCTGCATGATTTATTCGGAAATCTGCGCATGCAGTCCATTGATCTTACTTCGAGAATTGATCGCATACATCTGATGTATCAGACCGAGAACGGCTCTTGGACCGCTTACCAGTCCTTTCTATTACGAGGTTAGACAAATATTAAGGAAAAAGCCCGCAAACGACGCAGAGGTCGATTACGGGCTTCTTTTTTATTTCAAATTATCTTGGCATCGGCATAATTTCGACTCCGCCGCCGTTGCCTTCTCCAGTTGGATTGTTTTTAATTTTTTCCAAAACCGCATTTCCGCGTGTTTCCCACTCAGCTAGCGCTTCACGAGCAGATTTTTTCTTCTCGATTACGGCCTGGAACAATTCATAGCCAGGTTGTTGAGCTTCCCATACGCCTGGTTTCTCACGGAAGATTTTGTCATTATCTACAGCTGGCATTGGTTTAAGTGAAGTAAATGCGTCAATATTGTATTGCAAACCGCCGATTGGCGTCAAAAATTCCTTACGTGCAACCATTTCATATAGACTTCTCGATTTCAGCTTAGCCCATTCCTTGCTGTTGGAGAACTTGATGAAATCCCAAGCGTCTTTATCGTTTTGAGCTTTGTTGTTAATACCCATCAACTGGCTCAATGAAATACTGCTGCCCACTTCTGGATCGCTTGGCGAAACGGGAACTGTCACAACGTCCCAATCAACAGCTTCAAAATCTTTAATTTTCGAAGCGTTGTCCGAAGCTCTCTTAAGCTCATTAATATAACCATAATCACCGATCGTCATCGCAATTTTGCCTTTGATGAACAAATCACCATAGAATGGGTCATTGCCGCCTTCAGCGTTTTGCTTCTCATACATTTTATTCATAAATTCTTGTGTAGGAATCACTTCTTCTTGATACAGCGATGCAACAGTGCTCCATACATTTTCCCACTGATCGCTATTGACGAGCATTTTCTCGCCTTTGTCATCCCACATTTTTAGCTGCAATGCTTGGCTATAAGACTGCGCATTGCTAAAGCCGTCATTGGACCAGCGATTGAAGGAGAATCCAAATTTACGGTCCACGCCTTCACCTTTAGCCACTTGACGTGCCAGGTTAAGAACTTCAGTCCACTCCATTTTGTTAGTTGGAGGAGTTACACCAGCATCAGTAAACATTTTTTTGTTGTAGTAAAGTGCAGAAGAGTTGAACGTTGGCGTCAATGCATACAATCCGCCGTCACCAGCAGCTTTTATGCCTTCAACAACAGTTGGAACATAATCCGACAAGTCGAATTTATCTTGTGCTACTAGCGGATCCAGCGGTTGCAGCAAGTTGTCTTGTGTCATCCGACGAAGCATATTGTAATCCAGAACAACAACATCGACTGGATTTGATCCAGTTAGCATTTCTTTCATTTTTTCATACGGATCTGGCTGCTTTGTTGGCTTTGCAGGATCTTGCTGTTCAAAGCGTTGATCATCATAGTTGATTGCGCCTACGATTTGAAACTCAATGTTAGGATGAGACATTTCATACATATCCGTGTATTGCTGACGGAAATACGGCTCATTATCCGCACCGCCATAAAGCACGCCAATACGTAAAACCCGTTTTTCTGTTGAGCTGTCTGAGCCGCTGCTGCACGCTGCAAGCAGGCCAATAAGCAAGGTAAGTGTTAACGATACTAAAGTAAATTTGCGAATTCGCTTGCCTGACAATCTTTTATTATTCATTTGGTTTTAACCCCCTAGTGATTTAGGCGGAGTAATAATAATCCGCTCGCCGTCAAATTCCATCGTTGCTTTGTCTTTAATATTAAGAGCAGATAAATATTCCTTAGGCACTTGTAAACGTCCAACGCGATCTACCACGACATAGGCTTCATGCACAGACTGCAGTCCGCTGCTAACAGCTGGAAGCTCTGCCTCACCTCCATCAAGATTAATATTCGGATTGCGTTTAATAAACTCGGTGCTCGTCAAGCCATCGCGAATGGCAACCACTCGGTCTACCTTGCCTGCAAGCGTCAAGTCATGCGTTACAATGACGATGGTAATACCGATTTCGCGATTCAACCTGCGGAAAATACCCATTATCAAATCGGAGGTAGCCGTATCAACCGAACCTGTCGGCTCATCCGCAAGCAGAAGCTTCGGGCGATTCGACAATGAAATGGCAATGGCAACCCTTTGCTGCTCACCGCCTGATAATTGATGGAGCTTGTTATGCATTCGCTCCTTCAAGCCAACCCATTCAAGCAGCTGCTTCGCATACGCGCGATCAACTTTTCCCGAGAGCATCATCGGCATTTCTACATTTTCGAGGGCAGTCAGATAAGGCAGCAGGTTTCTGGCATTATTTTGCCAAATAAATCCTACCGTCTCCCGCTTGTATTTCACTAGATCCTCTTCAGAAATCTTCAGAAGATCCCAAGGACCTACATGCACCTGGCCGGCTGAAGGGCGGTCAAGACCGCCCAGCGTATTCAGAAGCGTCGATTTCCCGCTGCCGCTGTTGCCGATGATAGCCATTAGCTCGCCTTCGTTTACTTTTAGGTTCAAGCCTTGCAGGGCAACGACCTCTAGATCGTCTGTCTTGTAAATTTTCACTAGACCTTCGCAATCGATCATCGCTGTTGTCATCGTTCTTCTCCCATCTTGACCGCTTGATGCACTCTGAGCCTGCGTATGTGCAGGAAGAGCAGCAATGCGCCGGTCAGCATCATAAATCCGACAACTATGAACAATTGGTTCGTATCGCTAGACTCGAATATGACTCGGAAAGGCGGTACTGTTTCTGCAACGTTTTCTGTCGTTTGCAAGAATGGCAGGAAGAGCAAGCTCACACCTTTACCAATTAACACGCCAAGTCCAATCGCAAGTCCTGCTGTAAATAACTGCTCCAGAAGCAGCATCCCCGTAAGCTGTCTTCGCGATAATCCCATTGCCCGCAATACCCCGAATTGGACAACACGCCCTGAGAGATTGAAGAACCAGAATAGGACGTAGCCAGCTAATGTGATGATGACCGAAACAAGGAAACCTAAGCTCAATATTCCGAATACGCCGCCCCTAGTTGGAAGCTTCGATTGAATGATTAGCTCGCTTCTTACATCTTTAATAGCTGCTATCTCCACTCCAGCCTTTTGCAGTGCTTCAACGATCGGAGCTACTTTAGCATCAGGCTTCATCTTCAGCCAAACCTCATAAGGAATGAGCGGAAGCTGGTCATAAATATAATCTAAATTCGTGATAATAAACGGTGATTTATCTGGATATTGGCTAGGCCAATAAGGCAAAATGCCAACGACCATAAAATCCACTTTACCTTCGGCGAATCCAACTGACACTGGATCTCCGATTTTTAATTGATATTTCTCTGCTACTTTCGAAGGAATAAGCGCCGCATGCTCATATTTACCCAAGTTATTTAAATAATAATTCGGATGAACAGGATACAAATCATTACGGAACCAGCCGACCTTAGCAAAGTCGACATTATCAATACCCATTACGGTTCCTTGACCAATCGATTTGCCTGAAATGACCACGCTGCCCTTCGTCTGTAGTACACGAGCAGCCGCTTCTACGCCATCAAGGGAACGGAAAAGCTCAAATGGAGGTTCACTGAACAACATCTTTGAAGGTATGGTTTGACCGCCACCGCCTCCGCCGCCTGAACCACCGCCGTTGCCTCCTCCACCATTTCCGCCGTTTCCACCGCCACCAGAACCGCCGCCATTGCCTCCACTGCCGCCATTACCACCATTTCCGCCGTTGTTGCCAGGCGTTGTAGTAATTTCCGGAGACCCTTCCCAAACCGTTTGAATGGTTACGTCTGCTCCGTATTTATACAGCGTACGTTCCGTGGAGTTCAAATCAATCGTTCTAGCTGCCGATGCGTTATAAACACCAAGCCCCAGCGTCAGCACCAATAGAATCATCAATGGGTAATATCCCTTGGATGAACGTGAAAGCTGAGTCAGCGTCAAATAAAGCGGAACCGGTAAAAATTTGCGTCCTAGCCATGTAAACACCTTCAATAGCCATGGGAATAATCTTAAGAAAAACAACCCAAATGCAAAGATTGATAAGGCAGGAACAAAAAATAAAAATGGCTGTACGTTCAATTGATCCGTTGTCATGCCTGTTTTGAACGTCAACATTTGGCGCTCATTGAACATATACCAGCCATAACCAGCAGTGGCAATTAACAAGACATCAAGATACCAACGCTGCCAAACTGGCTTGCGATCAGAACGCGCCAGATCCTGCTTATAACTTACGATTGAAGATCTTGCATAAATAACAGCCGGAATAATGGTCGCCATAAGCGCTAGAAAGACTGCAGCTCCACCCGCAATAATGGCCTCCGTAGAGAAGCCTACCGGTATGGACTTCCGATTAACGAAAGAGAGGAAGCCATTGGCTGATCCGATACTCTTCGCCATGAACCAACCGATAAACGGACCGCTTCCAAGCGCGATACCGCCAAGCAGTAGTCCTTCGAGCAAATAAATCCAAATGATTTGCCGTGTGCCGGCCCCCCTGCTTCGAAGCACTGCAATGTCGCTTCGCTGCTTATCCAGTGACTGCCTTGCATTCATGGCAATGAAGAAAAACACCATCGCAAGCATAGGAGCAGCTAGCGTAAACAGCAATGTTTGCAGCTGCAGGCTTTGTTTCTTAAATTCGGTAAGCGTGGATGCAAAAGAAATTTCTACTCTTGTGTCCTTAAGGCGCTGATACAGCTCAATATTCAAGCGTTCAAGCGTCTTGCTTAACGGTGTTAATTGACTCGTTTTTACTTCTGATAAATCAAATGCGTAGTACCAGCTTGCATTATGCAGCGGTATTTTTTTATTCGCTAACAGCGTCTTTTCGAATGCTGCTTTGCTTATTTGGAACGTGTTCAGCAAGCTTTCCATCCCTTGATACCAGTATGAACTCGTATCAGTAAGCGGTTTGACTGCTCCGACAATTTTCACTCGCAATGTCAGATCCAGTCCACCGTATATCGGATATTCAAAAACATCGCCGATATGTACATCATTTCTATACATTGCTTCCTCGAACATGACTGCTTCGAGTATGTCTCCATCCCCTTCGGTATTTGAAAACCATTTACCTTGGGTCAGCTCTGTATTTTTTTCAAGTTCTGACAGATTCATAATCGTCAGTTGACGGTTGCGTCCTGCGTCTACTTTGCTAGAATCCTCAGGAACGACCTCTGCACCGCGAATCGAATAGCTGTTTACATACGTACCAAATGGAAATCCAATTTCTTTCGGTATTCCATCTTTAATATACTTTTCAAGCTCCGACAGCGCTGCTAAATCCGTTTTCCCGCCAGCAGGTGATTGATATCTCATGAGAAGCGAGCCCGCAGGTAATCCGGTACTCTTCTGCTGCAGTGATTCGGCTACTACTCTCTTGAGTGCGCCATCTGCATACATAGGGATACTCGTTGCAAATGCAACCGCCAGAGTTAGCCCAGCCAGCGTGCTTAAGGTTAGCCAGCGCGTGTTCCACATTTTGCGGAACAAAAAACGAAACAGCGGAATTCCCATTGGCTATCGACCTACAACTTTCTGCCCCGGTTTCAACCCTTTGAGGATCTCGATATTCGTCGAGGTTTGTTGGCCGACCTCTACGTCAACTTCGCGCTTAACTTCGCCTTCAATGACCTGCACGTACGTACGAGATCCAATAGAACGAAGCGTAGAAGGAGGAATAACAATAGCATTTTCAGTGCGCTTCGTAATGACTTTAATCGAAAGCGGCATTCCGCGGTTCAAGTTTTTAGGCAAATCCTTAAGATCAACGATTAAGAAGTCTTCGGGTTTTTCCGGTTTCTCTACTCCAGAACCACCGCCGCCGCCGTTGTTCTGTTCCTCCGTTTTGTAAGGGAGCTGCTTGATCTTGCCTTTAAATTTACCAACGCTCGTAATATCAGCCGTTACTTCCATGCCAACGCCTAGTTTTTCTAGCTCTGACTTAGAAATTTTGGCTGCAGCTGTAATCTTGCTCGTATCAGCTACAATGGCAATTGGAGCATAGGCTTTAATCAAATCGCCCTTCTGCACGTTAAGAGAAACAATCGTTCCGGCAAATGGAGCCTTTAATGTCGCTTTCCCGATTTCCTCTTCCATATCGACTAGCTTCTGCTTCTGTTCTTCAAAAGCAATCAGCTTACCTTCAAATTCAATCGGATCCATTTCATCACGCTGGCGAAGCGTGTCTTTCATCTCATTTTCGATTTTCCTAAATGAAAGCCGTTCTTGCCGCAAGCTTTTGACCAGTACATCAACGTCCAGCTGACCAATTACTTGACCGGCTTTTACAGTTGTTCCTACTTTCACATTCAACTCTTTCAAATTCTTGCCGTCCAATGTGAAAAACATCGTCTCTTCTTCCAAAGAGATAAGCTTGCCGATCAGCGGTATCGACGTTTCTAATGTCGTCGTCGTTACCTCATACTCGGGCTTCTTGGATATTTGTGCAGGGGCAATCTCAGGTATAACCTCTTCTTCATCTTCTGCGGGAAGCAAGGAGCACCCGCTTGAAAGCACCAAAGAAGCACTTAATACAACAACCATTGAACGCTTAAATAAATTTTCCGTCCACCATTTCATAGACAATGTCAGCAACCTCCAAAATCGTAGGATCATGTGTAGTCATACAAATAGAAACTTGTTCAGTGCGAATAATATTTTGGAAAACCGCCATAATTTGAGCTGACATGCCAGTATCAAGCTCTGCCGTCGGTTCATCAGCAAGCAGCAGCATTGGCTTATGGGCGATCGCCTTAGCAATTGCAACCCGTTGCTGCTCACCGCCGGAAAGCTCGAAGGGACGATGATTCATTCGGCGCTCCAAACCAACCAGTTCAAGACATTGCGTAACTCTATCCTTCCATTCCGCTCGCGGTACACCAGCCATCCGAAGAGACAGCTCCACATTCTCACGCGCGGACAATAGCGGCATAAGTGCGAAGGCTTGAAATATAAAGCCCATGTGCTTTCGCCTAACTAAAGTGCGTTGGTCATCGCTCATGCTGTGAAACTTCAAACCGTTAAACAAAATCTCTCCTTTGCTTGGCGTATCGAGACCGCCCAAGCAATTCAGCAGCGTCGTCTTGCCAGAGCCTGATCTGCCTCTGAGCATGACTAATTGACGCTCCTTAAGCTCCATATTGATGCCCTTCAGTACAGGCAGCGGAGTTCCTCCAACTTGGAACGTTCGCTCTACATCAATAACTTTAAGCAGATCGCGTCTTTCCTCAGTCGTTTCAACCTGCTCCTCTACCTTCTGTTCTTCTTCCTGCGGAATGGCCATTAGCGCTTCCGATCCCTCCTCAACCAACTTTCATAATTCTCATCTTACATGATAGACGTAGGACATGCTCAAAAAGTTACGTCAAATTTAAACAACTTTTTAAAACCTTTTTCGAACAAAAAAAGCTGCTTTTAGCGAAGGCTTAAACTCCGCATAAAAAACAGCTTTTACATTATCTTACTTCACCTTGAAATGAGAAATAGCAAGGTCCAAATCGCGTACAATTTCCTCTAAATGAACAGCTGCTGAAGAAATGTTATCCATCAAAGCGAGCTGCTCTTCCGTTGCGGCAGCAACATTTTCTGTCTTCTCCAGATTAACGGCAGCTGTAGCAGCCGTTTGCTGCATTGAGGCGCTTACCTGCTCCGAGCTGGCTGACATTTGCTGAGTAATTGCAGAATTTTCATGAATCTGCTCACTCATCTGTGTAATAGAAGCAACGATGACATCCAAGTTCTGACGAACCTCGCCTACCCGCGCGCTGCCTCGCTCCATCTCTAGAACCGTTTGCGACATGTAAGCTGAAGCTCCTGCGATTTCACTTCGGGTAATGTCTACGAGTTGATGTATTCCGTCAGCAGATGCAAGGGATCCCGCTGCCAACTTTCGAATCTCTCCTGCAACGACCGCAAAACCTCTGCCGTGTTCGCCTGCACGGGCTGCTTCAATTGATGCGTTCAGCGACAAAATATTCGTTTGATTTGAAAAGCTCGTTATATTCTCGGCAATTGCACCTATCTCCTTGGAACGATGCTCAAGCGTTTCAATTGTATTCGATAGTTTGCCAGTTACTGAGGTTACCTCGCTCATTTGATCAATTAACCGGAGCAGCGCTTCATGACCAAGTTCAGCCTGCTTAGAGGTTGATGATGATTTATCGGCAATCGAGGCTGTGTTTTCTGCGATTCGTTGAATGCCTATCGTCATCTCTTCGATCGCTCTAGATGTTTCTTCCGCACCTCTTGCTTGTACTTCTGAGCCATTGGCTACTTCCTGAATATTTTGAGCGACATGCTCTGCTGCATCTGCAGATTCCTTAGATGCAGTCGTTAACTGATCAGTTGATTTGGTCACTTCAACTGCATTACTAGCAATACCGCTAATCAGCTGCTTAGTAGCTTCAATCATATGATCCACCGATTGCGAAATACGGCCAAGCTCATCCTTGCTGTATTTCTGATCCGGAAGAACCGTTAAATCCCCTTCTGCTACTCGCTGTGTCTTAAATACAACACTCTTGATTGTCTTCATGATATGACGCACTGTAAAGTACATAGCAATTAAAATAACTAATGTAACCACAATGATGCAGATTAAGAGAGTAAGCTGCGTTTTTCTAAGCTCATTTGTAATATCAGTAATCGTGGATTGTGCATAGATTTTAATATTTTGACCGATTTCATCAATCCCTGTACGGCTTGTTAAGAAGCTATTATCGATCTGTTTATTTTGAAAATTGTTTTTTCCATCCGCTGCTGCTTTTACCGCTGCAGCTGACCAGAAATTAAAGTTAGCCTTAAACTCAATTAAAATTTGGTTTATGGTGCGCTCAGATTCCCCTTCAGCTAAGTTCTGAAGTCCTTTCTCATAAAGAATGGCTTGTGCTTCTCCTACCCGGTCTTCAACTTGTTTTATATTTTCGGCTAACTCCGCTCGAGCAGCGTCTGCATTTACTTGATCCAAAGTACCGGATTCCACTCTCAAGTAAGCTTGATAGGCCTGATACATATCCCTATCCGCGTTTAATACTAATGTGTCTACTTGATTAGAAGTTTCATAAATACGATCTGTCATGTCATTCAACACGCGCCACTGCTCATTGAGCAAATAAAGCCCAGTAAATGCATAAAACATAAGTGGAACCAAAGACAAAAAGACTAACCTAACACGTAAAGACAATTTCATTAAAACCCCGCCCCTCAATTCATGACTATACTCTATAATTATTTATCGGAGACAAATAGCTATTTAGAAGAGTCCCTTTCAAAAAAAATTAATTTTTAGTGTCGAATTATGAACAATTTTGTCACAAAAAAAGCGAGCTCTCATGGAAAAGAGCACGCTTTTTTTATTTCAGTAATTATTTTCCAAACGATTGAGGATCTTGTCTCCAAGCTTGCAAAGCAGCTACATCTTCAGGAGCAACTTTTCCAAGCTCTACAGCCGTTTGAATAAGTGCGCTATAGCTAGACAATGTAACAAGAGGCATTTGCTCTGATGCAAAGGCTTGAATCGCTGAATCAAATTCGTAAGTGAATATAGCAAGCACCGCCAATACTTCTGCGCCTGCTTCTCTAACTGCAAGACCAGCTTTAAGCGAGCTTCCGCCTGTCGATATCAAATCCTCGATCACAACGACCTTTTGACCAGGTAGAACACGGCCCTCGATTTGATTCTGCTTGCCATGACCTTTCGCTTTATCGCGAATATAAGCCATCGGCAGATTAAGCTTCTGTGCTACCCAAGCTGCATGTGGAATACCGGCAGTTGAAGTGCCCGCAATAACCTCAGCATCAGGATAACGCTCACGAATGATCGTTGCGAAACCTTCTGCAACAAGATCGCGAATCGCTGGGTATGTCATCGTAAGGCGGTTATCACAATAGATTGGTGATTTAATGCCTGATGTCCATGTGAATGGCTCATTAGGGCGAAGTGCTACGGCTTCGATTTCTAGCAGGCTTTTAGCAATTTGATTTGGCAATTCAGATAAAGTAATTTTACTCATAGGAAATCAGCTCCTCAATAATAGATTCTAATGCTGCACGCGGATTTGGTGCCGCTGTAATCGGGCGACCGATAACCATATAATCCGTTCCTTTGCGCAGCGCCTCACTTGGCGTCATGATGCGTGATTGATCATTAACATCCGCTCCAATGGGACGAATGCCTGGCGTTACGGTTTTGAAAGAGCTGCCGCATAGCGACTTAATAGCCTCAACCTCGGAAGGTGATGCGACAACACCGTCCAAACCCGCTTTTTTGGTAAGCTCTGCATAACGAAGCACTGCCGCTTCTACGGTTCCGCTAATACCGATCTGCTCATTGAGCATCGACTGGCTCGTACTTGTCAATTGAGTTACCGCGATTACCGTTGGCTTACGAAGGCTGCTGCCTGTTAATGCAATATCTACGCCCTCAAGCGCAGCCTCCATCATATCACTGCCCCCTGCTGCATGGACGTTAAACATGTCAACTCCCAATTTCGTTACGCTATTAGAGCCGCCTTTGACAGTGTTCGGAATATCATGCATTTTCACATCAAGAAATACGTAGTAACCACGCTCTTTCAAGCTTTGCACGAAAGAAGGACCAGCAGCATAAAACAACTGCATGCCCACCTTCATAAAACAGGGAATGCCTTGCAGTTCGGCAATTAAACGTTCAGCCGCTGCTGCATCTGGATAATCAAGGGCTACCATAATCCGTCCTGCTGCTTGCTCTTTAGTCAATTTCATCCGAAATCGCTCCATTTCTCTGTTCATTTGCAAAATAAACGGCCATACGTTTGCTTCTAGCTATCTACCTTGAGACTAACGTCTTAAGGTAGATAGCGAAGCAATAAACGCTGGCCGTACTTTTAAGCTCAGAGAGCTTATTTGTTTTGTAGCGCTACTGGCATTGAACGGGAGGAGAAGTTCAACGTTTCGAGCATAACAAGCAATGCACGAACTGTATCAAGCGATGTCATACAAACGACGCCATTCTCAACCGCTTCACGACGAATTCTGAATCCATCACGTTCAGGAGCTTTGCCTTTAGTCAACGTATTGACTACAAATTGCGCTTGCCCTTCACGTACTAGATCAAGAATATTCGGCGAGCCTTCGCTAAGCTTATTAACAGTCGTAACGATAAGGCCGGCTTCTTCGAGTGCTTTCGCCGTTCCGCCTGTAGCAATAATTTTGTAGCCTAGGTTAAAGAATCCGCGAAGCAACTCTGTTGCTTCCTCTTTATCTTTATCCGCAACTGTAGCTATGATAGCGCCTGATGTTGGAATTTTCATACCTGCGCCAATGAGACCTTTATAAAGAGCTTTCGCATATTGAACGTCGCGGCCCATTACTTCACCTGTTGATTTCATTTCCGGCGTTAGCGTTGGGTCAACCCGGCGCAGCTTCGCGAAGGAGAAGACAGGAACTTTAACCGAAACATATTCATCCTCAGGCCATAAGCCTTCAACATAACCAAGATCAGCAAGCTTCGTACCGAGAATTGCTTTAGTAGCTAAGTTTGCCATCGGAATATTCGTAACTTTGCTTAGGAAAGGTACGGTACGCGATGAACGCGGATTAACTTCTATCACATATACTTTTTCTTGGTGAATGACGAACTGGATGTTAACAAGTCCAATTACGTTAAGAGCTTTAGTAATGCTAATCGTGATGTCAACGATTTGCTGTTTAATTTCTTCCGAAAGTGATTGTGGTGGATATACCGCAATGGAATCGCCTGAGTGAACGCCTGCGCGCTCAACATGCTCCATAATCCCTGGAATAACAACGGTCTCACCATCACAAATCGCGTCTACTTCAGCTTCTTTACCAAGCATATAACGGTCGATTAGAACCGGGTGCTCAGGGTTAATTTTCACTGCAACTTCCATATAGTTAAGCAGTTCTTCATCCGAGTACACAATTTCCATTGCGCGTCCGCCAAGTACATAGGAAGGACGAACGAGTACCGGATAACCAAGTCCTTGTGCCGTAACTACCGCTTCATCAACAGAGATAACCGTTTTGCCGTCAGGCTGTGCGATATTCAGGCTGCGAAGCAATGCTTCGAATTTCTTGCGATCCTCTGCAGCATCAATGCTCTCAAGGCTGGAGCCTAGAATGCGTACGCCAGCTTTGGAAAGCGGAGCTGCAAGGTTGATTGCCGTTTGACCGCCGAATTGTACGATTACACCAATCGGATTTTCTTGCTCAATAACATTCATTACATCTTCAAAGAACAATGGCTCAAAGTAAAGTCTGTCCGATGTGCTGAAGTCCGTTGAAACCGTTTCTGGGTTATTGTTGATAATAACCGCTTCATAACCTGCATTTTGAATCGCCCATACCGCATGAACCGTTGAGTAATCGAACTCAATGCCTTGACCGATACGAATTGGTCCAGATCCAAGGACTAGAACCTTCTGTTTGTCCGTAACTGTTACTTCATTTTCTACTTCATAAGTGGAGTAGTAATATGGTGTCGAAGCTTCGAATTCAGCTGCGCATGTATCAACCATTTTGTATACTGGCTTCAAGTTAAGCTGTTCGCGAAGTGCCCGCACGTCAGCTTCCGTTGTGTGACTGCCATTCGGGAAACCTTCTTGACGAATTTCAGCAATAGAGCGATCTGAGAAACCTTTGCGTTTAGCTTCATACAACGTTTGTTGATTCAACGTTGATTCGCTGCGCATACGATCCTCGAATGTTACGATGGACTGAATTTTATCAAGGAACCACCAGTCGATGTTTGTAATGTCTTGGATTTCTTGAAGCTGATAGCCCCGGCGGAACGCTTCTGCAACGAGGAACATACGCTCATCATCCGGCTTCTCTAGACGTGCGCGAAGCACTGCATCTTCCAAAGATGAAGCTTCTTTCAAGTGAATGCGGTGAGCGCCAATTTCCAGTGAACGAACCGCTTTATGAATGGATTCCTCAAACGTACGGCCGATAGCCATAACTTCGCCAGTTGCTTTCATTTGCGTACCAAGTTTACGGTTCGCGTTAACGAATTTATCAAACGGCCAGCGTGGAATTTTTGATACGATATAATCAAGTGTTGGCTCGAAGCAAGCATACGTTTGTCCTGTAACAGGGTTTACAAGCTCATCGAGTGTGTAGCCGACAGCGATTTTTGCTGCCATTTTGGCAATTGGGTATCCTGTTGCTTTCGACGCTAGTGCCGATGAACGGCTTACGCGCGGATTTACTTCAATGACATAATATTGATAGCTTTGTGGATCAAGTGCGAACTGTACGTTACAGCCGCCCTCGATGTTCAGCGCACGAATGATTTTTAGGGAAGCTGAACGAAGCATTTGATACTCGCGATCAGACAAGGTTTGGCTTGGCGCTACGACGATGCTATCGCCTGTATGTACGCCAACCGGGTCAAAGTTTTCCATGTTGCAGACAACGATACAGTTATCGTTCGCATCACGCATAACCTCATATTCGACTTCCTTCATGCCTGCGATCGATTTCTCGATCAAGCACTGGCTAATCGGGCTATAACGGATTCCAGAAGCAACCGTTTCGCGCAGTTCTTCTTCATTCGCACAAATACCGCCGCCTGTTCCGCCCAGTGTATAAGCAGGACGGACGATGATTGGGTAACCAATCGTGTTAGCGAAGTTAACTGCATCTTCTACTGTAGTCACGATGTCGCTGTCTGGTACTGGTTGTTCCAGCTCACGCATAAGGTCACGGAATAAGTCGCGATCCTCCGCTTTCTCAATAGCTGTCAGCTGTGTTCCAAGCAATTTTACATTCTCGCGTTCAAGAACGCCTGCGCGTGCAAGCTCAACCGCCATATTAAGGCCTGTCTGGCCGCCAAGCGTCGGAAGAAGTCCATCTGGACGTTCTTGACGAATGATTTGTGATACAAAATCTAAAGTAATAGGCTCGATATATACTTTGTCAGCCATGTTCGTGTCTGTCATGATTGTTGCTGGGTTACTGTTTATAAGAACAACCTCATAGCCCTCTTCTTTGAGCGCTTGGCAGGCTTGAGTACCGGCATAGTCGAATTCCGCCGCTTGTCCGATGACAATTGGACCGGAACCGATCACGAGAATTTTTTTGAGTTCATTATTTTTGGGCATACTGAAGCTCTCCTTTCAACGTCTCCGACAACACAGCTTGACGAGGTTTTTGTGGGTTATTTTTCTTGTGCGTACGGATCATTTCTAGGAACTCATCAAACAAATAGCTGGAATCATACGGTCCAGGCGCAGCTTCTGGGTGATATTGAACCGAGAAAGCTGGGAATGTATTGTGTTTAAGTCCTTCGATCGTGCGGTCATTGTTATTGATATGTGTTACTACAAGCGGCGTGTTCGCTACTGTTTCTTCAAGCACCGTGTAGCCATGGTTTTGTGAAGTAATGTAGCAACGGTTAGTTGCCAATTCTTTAACCGGGTGGTTTCCGCCGCGATGTCCGAATTTAAGCTTCGTTGTTTCTGCTCCGCAAGCTAATGCGAACAGCTGGTGGCCTAAGCAAATTCCGAAGATCGGATATTCGCCGAGCAGCTCAGAAATCATTTTTACAGCATAAGGTGCATCCTGCGGGTCCCCAGGGCCATTGGACAATTGAATGCCGTCTGGAGCTAGGCGACGAATTTGGTCTGCTGTTGTATCGTGAGGAACAACAACTACATCGCAGCCGCGCTTAGTAAGCTCGCGCAAAATACCGCTTTTTGCACCGAAGTCAACCAGTACGATACGCTCGCCTTGACCCGGGCTTGAGAATACATGAGATGTAGAGGTGCGTGCGACTTGATCCGTCATTAGCTTCGAGATGTTCAGACGTTCAGCAAGTTCTTCTACGCGCTCGTTGCCTGTTGTGATTAGGCCCTTCATTGTACCGTAGTTACGAAGCTTGCGAGTAAGCATACGTGTATCAATATCGCTGATGCCCGGGATGCCGTATTCTTTAAGAAGTTGTCCTAGTGAATATTGAGCGCGCCAGTTGCTTGGCACTTCTTCATGACGACGAACGACAAAGCCGTGAATAAATGGACGCATCGACTCAAAATCATCACGTGTAATGCCGTAGTTGCCGATTAGCGGATAAGTCATCGTTACGATTTGTCCGCAGTAGGACGGATCGGATAAAACTTCTTGATAACCAGTAATTCCAGTATTAAATACAACCTCGCCCATCATTTGTGCTTCTGCACCGAACGAAAGTCCTGTGAACAATGTACCGTCTTCCAATAATAATCTTGCTTGCATCCGTATCACTCCTCAGGTGTTGATTGTCCCCATATATTGGCTTTAGTTAGTAAAAGTTATTTATTCTGACCAAACAACTGCGCCGTCAACGATCGTTGTTACAGGCCAGCCGCTAAGCTTCCAGCCGCCGAATGGCGTGTTGTTGCTTTTGGATGCGAATGTGCTCGGATCAACCGAACGCTCGTTGTCCAAATCAACGATTGTAATATCAGCAGGAGCACCTTGCTCTAAGCGCCCCGTTGGAAGCCGGAAAACACGTGCCGGATCTGCAGTCATGCGCTGCAGCAGGAAGCCAAGCGTCCACTTGCCGGTTTGAACAAATTTTGTGTACAAGAGCGGGAAAGCTGTCTCGAAGCCAACGATGCCAAAAGGTGCAAGTTGAACGCCGCGAGCTTTCTCTTCCGCGCTATGCGGTGCATGGTCCGTAACGACCATATCGATCGTTCCGTCTTCAATCGCTTCGATAACCGCTTGAACGTCACGCGGCGTACGAAGCGGAGGATTCATTTTCCAATTTGCATCATCAAGGCCCGGAATATCCTCATCAGACAGCAGCAAGTGATGCGGGCAAACCTCAGCAGTAACGCGAACTCCGATTTGCTTAGCTAGGCGAATTAACCGTACCGATTGCTCAGTACTAACGTGGCATACATGATAATGAACGCCCGTCGCTTCTGCTAATAGAACGTCTCTGCCTACATGAATCGCTTCGGATTCATTCGGGATAGCTTTCAAGCCGTGCTTGCGGGAAAACTCGCCTTCCGATGCCCAAGCGCCTTCAACTAATGAATCATCTTCGCAGTGAGCGATGATCGGCATATCCATGGAATGAGCAAGCGCCATCGCGTTTTTCATCATTTGCGCGTTCTGGACACCTACACCGTCATCCGTAAAGCCAATTGCACCCGCTTCTTTTAATGAAGCAAAATCCGTCAACTCGCGGCCAAGCTCGTTTTTAGTGATCGATGCGTATGGCAATACTTTGACAACGCCGACTTGAGCCGCCTTGTTCGTAATGTAGCGTACTGTTTCAGCAGTATCCGTTACAGGACGAGTGTTAGGCATACATGCAATCGTTGTGAAACCGCCTTTTGCCGCTGAGCGTGTGCCTGTTGCGATATCTTCTTTATATTCAAAGCCCGGATCGCGCAAATGAACGTGCATATCGATAAAGCCTGGCGATACCAGCTTGCCCTTTGCATCAATGACTTCTGCGCTTCCTGTATCTACTGACTCGGAACCGTCTATAATAGCTTCAATCTTGTTATTTTCGATCCGAATATGCTTACTTTCTAAGCTGCCCGAAGTTTCATTCCATACGTTACCGTTTATAATCCATAATGACATTGTCGTTTCACCCTCCGGATTTAGATCTATGTTGCTAAAGTTAGCTGAGCGCACGCTCTACTACCGCCATGCGGATAGGAACCCCGTTTTCCATTTGCGGGAAAATGCGAGATTGTGGATGCTCAACCAGTTCATCGTCTATTTCTACGTTGCGGTTAATTGGAGCAGGATGCATAATGATCGCGTGATTAGCGAGCTTGCTGGCTCTCTCTACCGTCAAGCCGTAATGCTCGCGGTAACTTTCAGCAGAATTCAGCATTCCGCTTTCATGGCGTTCCAGCTGGACGCGCAGCATCATGACAACATCTGATTTTAATGCTTCATCTATAGAGACATAAGAGACGTCAAGTTCAGAGGCTTGCATATTTGGCGGTGAGCAAAAGTTCACATTAACTCCGAATTTTTGCAAAGCCCATAGATTCGATCTTGCAACGCGGCTATGCAGCACATCTCCAACGATCGAGACCGTTAAGCCTTTGAGTTGTCCAAAATGCTTGCGCATCGTGTACATATCCAGCAGCGCTTGTGTCGGGTGCTCGTTATTGCCATCGCCGGCATTAATGAGCGGCACCTTGATCTTTGTTGCCAGTTCTGCAAGAACGCCGATCGGCTTTAAGCGAATGATGCCAACGTCAATTCCCATTGATTCAAGTGTGCGTACAGTATCGTAGATTGACTCGCCCTTTTGTACACTTGAAACCGCAGCGGAGAAATTCAGTACTTCTGTACCTAGTCGTTTCTCTGCTACTTCGAATGAAAAGCGAGTACGCGTGCTGTTCTCGAAAAACATATTGGCTGCAAATCTGCCTTGCATCGTCGTGTGCACTTTGTTTGAATGATTCTCCCAATAAGCAGCACGATCTAGTATCGATTCAATCTCTTCTTGGCTTAAATCTTTTAATCCGAGCAAACTCCGTTGTTTAAGCTGTGTGATGGTCATCCGGCTTGCCCCCTCTGATTAATAATGGTCACTTGGTCGATTTGATCGATTTCGGTAAGAGCCACATCGATTTGCTCTTGTTTAGAGCTTGGGACGTTCTTGCCTACAAAATCTGGTCGAATCGGCAGTTCGCGATGTCCTCTGTCTACAAGGACGGCGAGCTGAATGCTTTGCGGCCGTCCGCAATCCATAAGCGCGTCCATTGCAGCGCGAATCGTGCGGCCCGTGTACAATACGTCATCGAACAAAATAATGCGTTTGTCTTGAACCGTAAAGGGTACGCCGTCGGTATCGCCAATTGCTGCTGCTATTTCCATGTCTGCAGATATGATTGCTTTGCGATCATCACGATATTGAGTAATATCAAGCTCGCTCACAGGAACAGGCTTTCCTTCAATTTCACCGATACGCTCTGCAATACGCCGAGCAAGGTAGATCCCTCTTGTGCGAATGCCTACAATCACACAGTTGTCGATTCCCTTGTTCTTCTCCACAATTTCATGAGCAATTCGCGTTAATGCGCGGCGAATCGCCGTTTCATCCATGATGACTAAATGCTCTTCTTCCGTCATTTCCGCTGACTCCTTCCATAACCGTCCAAAACTGCCAGGTTGCGACAAAAAGCTCCTTGCGAATTTCGCAAGGAGCTTGTGATAAGGCTTAAAGAGATAGGTGCAAGCAAGCAGAGCTCTCGTCACAGAAAGCAGTGCATAAAGCTGTCCTATTCCTCTCTTCTATAGACCTGTTATTCACGCTACCTTGCCAGCCTCTCGGGACTGAGTTAAAGGTACTGATGTATATCATAGGAATTATCCCACATTCGACAAAAGATGTCAAGTAAAAACGATTATTTCCGCTTCAACTTAGTGTGGACCAATCCTGATAAACTATGCAAGGATAGCGATTATTTGCTACAGGCTTAATTTACGAATTCTTTCAACTGCTTTTTGAGTATTCTCAAGGCTTCCGAATGCTGTAAGGCGGAAATAGCCTTGACCGCTTTGACCGAAGCCTACGCCTGGCGTTCCAACGATGTTTGCTTCTGTAAGAAGCTTATCGAAGAACGACCATGAATCCATGCCGTTCGGTGTTTTCAGCCAAATATAAGGAGCGTTTACTCCGCCAAATACCTCAAGACCGATGGACGCAAGGCCGTCACGGATAATTGCTGCATTTTTCATGTAGTAATCAACCAAAGATTTGATTTGCGCTTTGCCCTCTTCCGAATAGATTGCAGCTGCTCCACGCTGTGTAACGTATGATACGCCGTTAAACTTCGTCGTATGGCGGCGATTCCACAAATCATTGATCAACACTTCATTGCCTGAAGCATCAAGACCTTTCAGCTCGCGCGGCACAACTGTGTAGGCACAGCGAACACCAGTAAAACCTGCTGTTTTGGAGAAGCTGCGGAATTCGATGGCTACTTCACGCGCGCCTTCGATTTCGTAAATGCTGTGCGGAACATCTTCTTCCTGAATAAATGCTTCGTATGCGGAGTCATAAAGAATGATGCAGTTGTTTGCTTTCGCATAGTCAACCCATACTTTAAGCTCTTCTTTCGTAAGCGTCATGCCAGTTGGATTGTTCGGATAGCACAAGTAAATAATGTCTACTTTACGATCAGGAAGACTAGGCTTGAAATCATTTTCAGCTGTACACTCCAAATACGCAATGTTCTCGTAGCGCTTTGTATCTTGATTGTATTTGCCTGCGCGGCCAGCCATAACGTTCGTATCGACGTAGACTGGATAAACCGGATCTTGTACCGCAACGATACTGTTCTCGCTGAAAATTTCTTGAATATTGCCGACATCGCATTTGGAACCATCACTTACAAACACTTCATTTGTTGCAATGTCAATGCCGCGTGCTTTATAGTCATTTTCGATAATTGCATTTATTAGAAAATCGTAGCCTTGCTCAGGTCCGTATCCACGGAATGAACCTGGAGCTGCAAGCTCGTCCACTGCATTGTGCATAGCATTCAGAACCGCATCCGGCAAACCGCGCGTAACATCACCAATTCCTAAGCTGATAATTTCAGCATTTGGATTTTCTTGAATGAATTTAGTACGGCGTTTTGCAATTTCAGAAAACAAGTAGCTGCCTTGCAGCTCCAAGTAATTTTGGTTAATGGAAGTCATTTCACGTCACCTATCCTTATATTCATTTACTTCAGTTGTTATTGATTAGAATAACGTACTTATGTGCTTGAAATAATGAATAATGTGGTGAAAAGTTTGCACTATTGCACTATTACCTTGAACGCAAGCTGCTTAATACATTTTCGAAGTCTGCCGGCAAAGGCATTTCGAACTCCAGCCGCTCGCCGCTGCGCGGATGTGTAAAGCCAAGCAGCGTTGCATGCAGAGCTTGTCCTTTTAACGCTACTGTCTTATTGCGGCCATAAACCGGATCTCCCGCAAGCGGGTGACCAATATATTTCATGTGTACACGAATTTGATGGGTACGTCCCGTTTCTAGCTGAAGCTCAACAATCGTGTAATCTCCTAAACGCTCCAATACGTGAAAATGGGTTACAGCGTGTCTGCTATTGTGCTCAGTTACTGTAAACAGCTTCCTGTCATTCAGGTCACGTCCGATAGGCGCATCAATCGTACCTTGGTCATGCGGCAAATTGCCGTGCACTAGTGCGATATATTTTCGCGTTACCGTATGCTCCTTAAGCTGCTCAGCAAGCGAGACATGCGCCAGATCGTTTTTGGCAGCCATCAACAAACCTGTTGTGTCCTTATCTATGCGGTGAACAATGCCTGGACGGATCATGCCGTTAATACCGGATAAGTCCTTGCAGTGATACATCAGCGCATTAACAAGCGTGCCTGAAGAATGACCAGGTGCAGGATGAACGACCATTCCGCGCTTTTTATTAATAACGATCAAGTCTGAATCCTCATAGATAACTTCAAGCGGGATGTTCTCAGGAACAATGGCCGTCTCTTCAGGCTCTGGGATAATCAGAACGACACGATTGCCCTCTGCTACCTTCAGATTCGCTTTTGCTACTTTGTCATCGACCTGTACGGCCCCTGCTTTGATCCATTCCTGAACCTGCGTTCGGGATACGCCTTGATCGTCAATACTGTCTGTTACAAACTTATCTACTCGTTCGCCGGATTGCTCCGCCTCTACGATCCATTCCAACGGTTCTTCATTATACAGGTTGCTGCTCATGATTGTTTTGATCCTTGTCCTCTCCATTTTGCAAACGTTTCTTGTCATCTCTAGCCGATAACAAGGTGTCAATAAGAATTAATGCTACACCACAGACAATCGCTGAATCCGCCACGTTAAAAATCGGGAAGCCATAGCTGCCGAAGTTAAACTGCAGAAAGTCGACAACCTCACCATAACGCGCACGATCGAGAAAGTTGCCAATTGCGCCGCCAAGAACTAGTCCGAGTCCTACTAGCAGCCAAGGCTTAGCTGATTTTCTCGATGCCTGTATGTACCAAATGATACCCAAAACAATGATAACGGTAATAATGATAAAAAACAGTCTTTGCTCTTGCAAGATGCCAAATGCAGCACCGCGATTTCGATGCGAAGTGATGAGAAAAAAATTACCGATAACGCTAATTTGATCCCCGATCTCTAATTTTGTTTCAATTAATTTCTTTGTTACAAAATCAAGGACTAACACTAATACCGCTACCCAGTAATAATAAAAACGCATCGAATCACTCCTAATTTTTTGTAAAGCAGCGTTTCCATTCAAAAACACTTCAGACCAAATGTGAATAGCCAGTGCATTTCTGAAAGTTTGCTAATCAATTGTAGCATACGGAGCTAAATAAGAGCCAGCACCCGCCTGCTGTTCTTCCATTGAAGACCATACTGAAAAACCGTATTTCAGCAAAAGCTAATACTGCAATTATGTTCCCTGCTAAGGAGGGTGCTCAAAATGACAAAGCCAAACACTGCTCATATTCAGCTGCTGCAAGCCAGATTATTGGACGAGCAGCGCGAAATTGAAAAACGTTTCTCAGAAAACGATCATTATGGCTTAGCGAATTCGTTGCGTGACACTACCGGAGAACTATCCACAATCGATAATCATCCAGGTGATGTCGCTACTGAGCTTTATGAACGCGAGAAAGATGTAGCCCTTCATGAACAAGAGGAATTGCATCTAAATCGCATTGAGGCAGCGCTAACCGCGATTGCTGATGGAACATACGGCATTTGTAAAACATGCAATGAACCTATTCCGCTTGAACGTTTGGATGCCGTGCCCGATACGCTTTACTGCATTGAACATGCGCCAAGGCAACATTTATCCCTGCGCAGGCCAGTTGAAGAATTATTTCTCGATCCGCCATTTGGTCGAACCAGCATGGATGAGCATGATTCCTACAACGGCTTTGATGGCGAGGATGCTTGGCAAATTGTTGAGCAATGGGGCAATGCGGATTCACCTGCCACATCTGAGAATCGAGATGTCGCCGATTATGAGCATGTAGGCATTGAAGCTTTCGAGAATGACGGCTTCGTTGAATCCATTGAAAGCTTTCTTGCAACTGACATTACAGGGCGCCATGTGTCCGTCATTCGCAACCGAGAGTACAAAAATTACTTGGAGTCAGACGAAGGCGATCATGGATTAGAAGCTGATCTTGAAGATCAACACTTATAATCAATAAACTTTTCCTTCAAGCTGGATTTGGACAATTCGGACAATGTCTGCAATATAGTCGCCGATTATCGGTAAGTTTAACGCTCCTAATATACGCAGAACATAAAGAATAGTCGCAGCAAAAAAGGTAAAGCCAATCGCGATTCCTACACCTCTGGCTGTACCAGCCAGCAGGTTTTTCCAAATCATTGTCCATGGTCTGTTTAACAGATCAATGTAATCCGCTATTTGGGTATGTTCCATTTCGGTAGCAATAGTTTGCAGTCGTTTATCAAGCTTGCTTAACGAAGTTTGTAACTCGTTCAAATTTTTCGGCTGTTCCGGGTTATTTGTATTCATACGAGGCATCCCCTTTGTCAAACAATAAAACGAGGCCTGACCTGCCGGACATTGCAAGCATCGCGACCATTCAGTCGTTTGCTGCAGCTGTCGGAAGGCGACGGCCTCGTTTTTTTCGCTTGTTAATTTCCTTTATACTATAACCTTATCCGCGGATGAAAATCCCTATTTCTTTTTCGCCAAGCACAACTTTCTCCATCCCCGGCTCATCACCATAAGTGACGGTTTGAACAAGCACGTTGTCTTGAAGCACTTGTGCGAACGCATCCAGCGCCGCTTTAAGCTCTGCGTCAACATCAAGTACTAGATCGATGCGCTTCTCAATTGGCAGATCGAGCTTTTTGCGTGTATCCTGAACGGCGCGAATCACTTCACGAACCCAGCCCTCTTGCTCAAGCTCTGCTGTAATATCCGTATTCAGCGCTACAGTAACACCATTGCCAGATGCAGATGCGAAACCTGACTTCGCTTGCTTCTCAACCAACAGCTCATCAACAGTGATCGATAGCTGTTCGCCTTCTGCACTTGTGAAGTCGAAGCTTCCTCCATTTACGATGTTTCGAGTCTGTTCTGCTGATAGTCCTTTTAGCTGACCTTGAATAGGTCCAACGTTTTTACCGTATTTTTTACCGGCAACTTTAAGATTCAGCTTAAGAGTGAAGTCAACAAAACCACTGTCTGAATTTTGTACGGTAATAGCTTTTACATTTATTTCATCCTTCACGATATCCTCGTAGTCTGCTACGTTGAAATCACGATCAAGCGATACGATTAGCTCCGACAAAGGCTGGCGCGTTTTGATTCCCGTTTCGTTCCGAACGTTGCGAGCAAGCTCAACGATTTGTTTTGCGCTTTCCATATCGCGCTCCAACATCTCATCAATAAGCGTTTCATCCGCTTTCGGATAATCAGCCAAATGAACGCTGCCTGCCCCGCCAAGGTTTCCGAATACATCCTCTGCAAGCAAAGGTGCATAAGGAGCGATCAGACGCGAGAGGGTAAGCAATACGCTGCGCAAAGTTTGATAAGCGGCTAATTTATCATTTGTAAGCCCGCTTCCCCAGAAACGATCACGTGAACGGCGGATATACCAGTTGCTCAGCTCGTCAACGAAAACCTCAATCGATTTAGCTGGATTTAGGAAATCATTTACTTCAAGACCCTTGTTCACTGTATTAATCAAGCTGTTCAGACGTGAAATGATCCAGCGATCCAGCTTGTTGTCTGATTTGATCTCTTCATGCGCTGTGTAGTCAAAGCCATCGATTGAAGCATATAACGCGAAAAACGCATGTGTATTTACGATGGTATCAATGACTTTCGATTTCGCTTCGCCAACAATGCCGCGTGAGAAGCGTTTGCTGTTCCATGGCGCGCTGTCTGCAAGCAATGCCCAGCGGAACGCGTCCGTTCCATATTCGTTGATGATTTCCCAAGGGTCGATTACATTGCCCTTAGATTTGGACATCTTTTGCCCGTTCTCATCCAAAATATGGCCAGTCGAGATAACCGCTTTATATGGCGCTTTGCCATTATACAGCGTAGAAACTGCAAGCAAGCTGTAGAACCAGCCGCGCGTTTGGTCAATACCCTCACAGATAATGTCTGCTGGATATTGCTCAGCGAATTGCTGCTCGTTCTCAAACGGATGATGATGCTGAGCGAACGGCATCGAACCGCTGTCGAACCATACATCGATAACTTCAGGTGTACGCGTCATTTCAGCACCCTCAGCGAAAGGTGATTTTAGCTTAATATCATCCACATACGGTTTATGAAGCTCAATGTCTTCAGGCACATCGCCAATCGCCATCGCACGCAGATCAGCAATACTGCTTGGTGAATACTCCTTGCCTGTTACATCGCAGACCCAAACGTTAAGCGGCGTACCCCAGTAACGGTTGCGGCTGATGTTCCAATCAACCAAATCCTCCAAAAACTTACCAAAGCGACCTTCACGGATATGGCCAGGATACCAATCTACGCTGTTGTTATTGGCGATCAACTGATCCTTAACCGCTGTTGTTTTAATAAACCAGCTTTCCATCGCATAGTAGATGAGCGGCGTTTTGCAGCGCCAGCAGAATGGATAGCTATGCTCGTAGCGCTCCTTCGAGTAAAGAAGACCGCGTTCACTAAGGTTTTTGACGATGTCAATATCAAGCTCAGCGTCTTTCACGAAACGTCCTGCAAAGTCAGTAACCTCTGACGTATAGCGACCAGCCAAATCAACAACACTCAGCATGCTGATTCCGTTGTCGCGTGAAACTCGGTAGTCATCCTCACCATGTGCTGGTGCGATATGAACGATACCCGTACCGCTAGTGTCGCTAACGAAATCGCCTGCAATAACGATGTGGCCTTTTTCTAGAGCAACGTATTGGAATGGCGGCTCGTAGCTAAGACCAACAAGCTCAGCACCTTTCAATACGGATAGAACTTCATAATCTTCTTTAAGAACGCTCTCCGCTAGATTTTGAGCAACGATATAAACTTCACCGTTTTTGGAAGCACGGATATAATCAAGCTCTGGATTTACGGCTAACGCCACATTTGCAGGAAGCGTCCACGGCGTAGTTGTCCAAGCAAGAACGAATTCTCCCGATTCCACTAGCTTAAACTTCGCTGTTGCGCTTAGATCCTTAACATCCTCATAACCTTGAGCAACCTCGTGTGAGCTAAGCGTCGTTTGACAATCCGGGCAATAAGGACTTACGCGATGACCGCGGTACAGCAGACCTTTTCCGTGGATTGACGATAAAATATGCCATACGCTCTCGATGTACTCGTTTTTAAGCGTGATATATGGATTGTCTAAATCCGTCCAATACGCGATGCCTTCTGTCAGCTCACGCCACTGCTTCTCATATTCAAATACGCTGTCTTTGCATTTTTTCACAAACTTCTCTACACCGTATTCTTCGATTTCCTGCTTGCCGGAGATGCCTAGCTGCTTCTCAACTCCAAGCTCAACCGGCAGTCCATGCGTATCCCATCCTGCTTTACGGATAACACGGTATCCTGCCATTGTTTTGTAGCGACAAATAAAATCCTTAATTACGCGGCCAAGTACATGACCGATATGTGGTGCTCCATTAGCGGTAGGCGGCCCTTCATAAAATACAAAATTCGGCTTGCCTTCCCGGTTTGCTATTGATTTTTTAAACGTTTCATCTGTTTTCCATTGCTCCAGCACTCGCAGCTCACGGGTGCGGGCACGTTCCTTAACGTCTACGCGTTGCATCGCTTCAGCCTCCTAATTTAAACAAAAATAAAGCCTCATCCCTATGAGAAGGGACGAGGCTTAGTCGCGTTACCACCCTTGTTCCGCACTGCTGCTGAAAACCAGCAACAAGTTAATGAGAGCAGACAGCTACATTCAGCTGTGCTTCATGCGGCACCTTAGTCGCGAACATAATATTCGCGTTCCCTGTAACGGGGGACAGCCGTCAGCACTTACTGCTGCTTACGCAGGTTCAGCACCGCTTCTCAGAGAGGATATTCCGCAATAGCTCACACACCGGGCTTTCAGCTGCCGCCGGCTCTCTGAGGAGTGAACTCAAAACGTACTTGTTCTCATCAACGAAGTTTAGATCATCAATTAATTACTATTAGTTATAGCGTAACAACAGGCCAAATGTCAAATGGCATTTCGCCTGTTTATAAAAAAACTAGCCGCGAGTCAATTCATGCTCGGTTTGTCTTACATGCGGCTCCAGCGTATCCCAACCATCTACGGAAAGCAGTTCAAGCTGAGCTTCTACAAGTGTACGGAAACGAGCACGGTATACGGAAGCTTGTTTTTTAAGCTCTTCCACCTCAAGAGAAACCTTGCGAGATTTGGCAAGTGAATCATTAATGATTCGATCAGCATTTTTCTCTGATTCCTTAATGATCAACTGCGCTTCCTTCTTCGCGTTGTTTCTTACTTCATCGGCTGCTTCTTGTGCAACTATAATCGTTTTGCTAAGCGTTTCTTCGATATTCGTAAAATGATTCAATCTCTCCTGCAAGCCTAATACTTGGTTTTGCATTTCTTTATTTTCACGAATGAGCGATTCATAGTCTTTGATGACCTGATCTAGAAATTCATTAACTTCATCCTCATCGTAGCCACGTAATCTCCGACCAAACTCTTTGTTATGTATGTCCAATGGCGATAACGGCATTGGGGCACCTCCTTATGGTATTTGGAACATTCGTAACCGAAAATACACGATTTGATGAGAATAATTCGACAACTACAGGAAAATTCCTGCAATCATTCAAATAAATTTGCCGATCTTTACTCGAATTCTGCCTTTTTTTGTCACGCCATCCACCTCTAGTACTTTAAATCGGCCAAGTCCTTTGAATGACACAACGTCACCCGCTCGAAGCTGCTCGGATGGGTCTTCTTCCGATTTCCAATTCACCCTGCATCTCCCTGCCCGAATCGGATCAACGATTTTGGATCTGCTTATGCGATAAACATCGCTCGCAATCCCGTCCAATCGCATAGAAGCAACTGACAAACTCATTTCCTCCAGCTTAACCAAAGCCGTCTGAAGCTCAGATAGTGGAAGTACGTCTGTCAGCACATTAATCCGATGAACCTGTCTTAGATGGATATTCAAGTAATCCGCAATTTCATCCATAACAATGATATGACAAAAATGCTCATGCACATGTATGTCACCAATTCGGTCACGTTTTATACCAAGTCCAAGCAGTGCTCCTAAAAAATCACCATGATCTAATTCCATTTGGGCTTGTCCCGGTCCATTAACTACAAGAACAGATATGCCAGCATTTTCGTCATCCAAATTCCGATAATCTGGACCTATAATGGCTCGTCTACGCTCAGCTTGATCATAACCGCCGTCAAACCGGACATTAACGTCAGGGTTGCGATTTGCCAAAATAGTCAATATTTGTGCTTGTCTTGGGTCTAAAAAATCGGTCCGCTTCAGCTCATGCTGCTGTGCGGACCGCTCTATCCATTCCTCCGCCCGATCTACGAAAGGTTTCTCGTCGGGATGGAAATGATCGTATATTCCTTGTTTCATTTAAACTCATTCCTTTAATCAAATAAAAAATCCGATTACTGCAATCAGGCCATACGCTACAAATTGCAATGCGAACACGGCAAGGATTGGAGATAGATCCAGCATGCCTCCGATTGGCGGAATAAACTTTCTGAAAATACCTAAGTATGGCTCAACCAGCTTACCTAGAAATACGCCGATAAAGCTTTCACGAGCGTTAGGCAACCAAGATAGCAGCACATAACCAATGATCATAAACGTGTAAATTTTTTGTACCAGCATCACAATACTATAAACTTCATCCATTAACTCAAGGTCACCTCATTTTGTTGTAGTCGTTCTCCTCCGCCAGCATTTCCGTTATAGCACCTTGAATTTCGACTGAATCCGGCGTACAAAGAAAAATATTGGGTCCTAGCTTAGAGATGCTTCCGCCTAAAGCGTACACGGTACCGCTTAGAAAATCAACAATTCGAACAGCAAGATCGCTGCGAACACGTTGAAGATTCACGATTACTGCACGGCGTGAACGCAAATGATCAGCAATTTCTTGCGCTTCATCATAAGACCTTGGCTCGCTAAGTACTACCCGGACATTCTTCTGTGAATGAATGCTGACGACATTATTGCTCTTCGTGTTTTTACGTGCCTCGAAGGGAGAAGTTTCAGCTTCTTGTTCTTCCTGCTGTACAACACGTTCTCTCTCTACAACTTCTTCTTCATCTTGCAAGCCAAGAAAACTCATAAAGCGGTTCATGACGCTCATCCCTATTCCTCCTCTTTCCCTACTAATATCGTACCAAGGCGAATCCATGTCGCTCCTTCTTCGATGGCAACCTCAAAATCATTCGACATGCCCATTGATAACTGGGTGATGGTGTTTGGATGTTCCGAGCGCCGCTCTAATTCATCCTTCAGCTCTCGCAATGCTCTAAAGACGGGTCTCGTTTGCTCTGGTTCGGCTTCATAAGGAGCCATCGTCATCAAACCAATTGGCTTGATCGAATTAAACTTAGCAAGCTGCTCCACAAAGGGAAAGAGCTCGTCTGGATTAATGCCTTGCTTGGAATCTTCCCCAGATACATTTACTTGAATAAAGCAAGGAACGATAATCCCTAGCTGGGAAGCACGCTTATTTATGGCTTCAGCAAGCGATAGCCTGTCCAACGAATGCATGTATGTAAACTTCCCAATGACGTCCTTCACCTTATTCGTTTGCAATGAACCGATAAAATGCCAGATAGGCTGATCCTCTGCTGCTAGATCATCACTGCCGCTTATCGCTTCCCACTTCGTCTGTGCGTCCTGCCAACGATTTTCACCCAAATGAAGCAAGCCTTGCCCTAGGGCAGCCTTCGTGGTATCTAAAGAAACATATTTCGTAACAGCAATAATTTGAACTTCATCTCTGCTGCGCCCGGCACGCTCGCAAGCTTTCTTAATTCGCTCTTCCACAAGCTCAATTCTATTCTCTAATGTGAATGACATGTTTCACCTCTCCCGAATGCCGATCCAACTGGCCATTCGGCCGGTTAAGCCACCTTCTTTGCGATGAGAAAAAAATAAATCCCGTCCGCATCCAGTGCACCACTCTGTTAATTCGATACGTATCGGCAAAATTCCTGCTTTTATCATAATCTGTCGGTTTATTTCTTTCAAGTCTAAGTTCGCTTTGCCATTCTCGCTCAGCTTAAGCATGGAATCCGCTTCTTCTTGCGACAAGCTCAGATCAGTCAAAAGCGCCTGTACTTGCTCTATGACCGGACCATCCACCTCATAGCAGCAGCCTCCTATAGAAGGCCCTATCGCTGCCACAAGCGCTTTAGGGTCGGTTCCATATGCTTGCTCCATTGCTTGTACCGTTTCTACAGCAATCTGCTGGACGGTTCCCTTCCAACCGGCATGGGCAAGCGCCACCGCATCATGCTCTGGATCATAGAAATACAATGGGACACAATCTGCGTAAAAAGAAGTCAGCAGCACCCCAGGGACATTTGTCATGATAGCATCACAATCCCTGAGCACATCGTCCAGACTATTTCTACCCTTGCCTTTATCTGCTTCAGTCACTTGCCATACCCGGTTCCCATGCACCTGTTCAGCACATGTCCATGCTTCAAATGGCCAGCCGATAGCATCGGTCAACAATCGCCTATTCGATATAACCGCAGCATCTTGATCCTTGACGTGCAAGCCCATGTTTAACGATGAAAAGTGGCTTTCGCTAACACCGCCTTGACGTCCTGTAAAACCCGCGTTCAAACGACCATAACGCGATTCCCATTCAGACAATAAAAAAAGCGAAGGTCCCTTCGCTGATTGATTATGTTTAAAAGCTTCCATTTGTTCACCTCTTAAAGGTTTGCGAAGCAAACCTACTTCGTAAGCATAAGCTTAGGCTTACAGAGCAAACCTACTTCGTAAGCATTTGCTAAGGTTTGCAAAGCAAATCAGCTTTGCTGGTATAGTCACAGTTTAGCGTTTTATGAGCGAGCGTGCAAATCTTCTTCCTCTGAACGAAGCTGTTTCGTGTCATCCATTCGAACGAGCACAACGTCTGCCCCAATTTTCACAATATTGCGCCATGGAATAACGACTTCCGTGCCGCCACCGCCAAACATCCCCAAAAACTTAGTATACTGCGGCACCACAATAGAATCGATCCGACCTTGCCGCAGATCAAGCTCCAAATCCGTTATTTGACCCAGCTTTTTTCCGTCCACAATATTAATAACGTCCTTTGTTTGAAAATCAGATATTTTCATTTCCGCTCACCACTTTTCAAGTAGAGTGATCACCCGTTTGTCTCTCCTATAACTATATGTGGAAATCGCCCAAAATGTCCTTCTTATCAAGAAAAGGAGCCTCTTATTTCAAAATTTGATTTTTATGTACGATAGCGTACAATAAAAGAATATCAAAGGATCGAATAAGGAGCATATCATGCCAAAAATCGTCGCAACGGAACTCGATTGGATCAAGCTTGGACTGCAAAAATTTGCTGAAGGGGGTATCGAAGCTCTCGTTATCGAACAGCTCGCTAAGCAGTTAAACAGCAGTAAAACCAGCTTCTATTGGTATTTTAAAAATCGTATTTTGTATGTGGATCGTATTATTCATTACTGGCATGAACAAACAACCACATCAATCATCGCTCATATTCAGCAGCATGATTCATTAGAACCGAAGCAAAAGGTACACCAGCTGCTCAGCGTCATGTTCAGCACGATAGAAGGAAAAGATTTTATTTATCATTTCCGAAAATTAGGAACGACATCGCCTGCGTATGCCGAGCTGCTTCAGCAAATTGAGCAGCAGCGCTTGAATTATATGAGCGGCTTGCTCATAGCGTGCGAATTATTAGAAGATGAGGCAAAGAATACATCTGAACTCTTATACAGTTATTACTTGGGATGGTACGAACGAAATAAACATCGTACTCTCAATCCAGAAGAAACCAAGAAGCAGATTGACCTGCTTATGCCGTTTATTGAAAAAAATCATTCATGACACGGAGGGATATGTGATGCAATCGTTATTAGCAGCGCTCATTAGTGCGGTGTTGTTCGTCATCGGCGTAATACATATATATTGGGTGTTAGGCGGTCGGCATGGAATCTCCATTGCTGTCCCGACAAAGAATTACACATCTCAGCCTCTTTTTAAACCTCGTCCTGTTGGAACGGCAGCTGTTGCAGTACTTTTCTTTGCGGGCGCCGCATTCATTCTCATGTTTGCTGATATTATCCCTGTCATCGGACCAGCATCGCTGCCCTCCATTGCAGCCTGGGCACTTGCTATTGTTTTTTTGGCTAGAGCAGTTGGTGAATTTCGTGCTGTCGGGTTGTTCAAAACGATTCGAAATACGCATTTTGCACGAATGGATACGTATGTTTACTCTCCGCTTTGTCTGATCATCAGTTTCTTATCTTTTTGGTTGATGATTATTGGTTAGTCCCCTTCAATAAATCACATAAACAAAAAAACGGTGCCGAGAGGCACCGTTTTTTTATGTTTTTACATGCTTTTGCATTTGCTGAATAGCCGATTTTTCCAAACGAGAAACCTGTGCCTGTGAGATGCCGATTTCATCGGCTACCTCCATTTGCGTCTTGCCTTCGAAAAAGCGCATCGACAAAATCATTTTTTCACGGTCGTTCAGCTTATGCATAGCTTCCCGAAGCGCGATTTCCTCGATCCACGATACGTCTTTGTTTCGTTCGTCACTAATTTGGTCCATAACATAAATAGGATCGCCGCCGTCATGGTAGATCGGTTCAAACAATGAAACAGGATCTTGAATGGCGTCCAGTGCGAATACGACATCTTCCTTCGGAACGTTTAAAGCTTCCGATATTTCAAAAATCGTCGGTTCGCGTGAATTTTTGTTCGTCAAGCTATCCCTAACTTGAAGCGCCTTGTAGGCAATGTCTCTCAAGCTGCGTGATACGCGTATAGGGTTGTTGTCACGCAAATAACGGCGTATTTCCCCGATAATCATCGGTACGGCATAGGTGGAAAATTTGACATTTTGGCTAAGGTCGAAATTATCTATCGCCTTCATAAGTCCAATGCATCCGACCTGGAATAAGTCGTCTACAAACTCTCCCCTATTGTTAAACCGTTGTATAACGCTAAGCACTAGCCGCAGATTACCGTTAACTAATTTCTCTCTTGCTGCCCACTCATTACGGGTTTGCAATGCCGTAAACAATTCTCTCATTTCGACATTATTAAGGACAGGCAGTTTCGCGGTATCCACTCCACAGATCTCGACTTTATTTCGGGTCAACGTGATTACCTCCCAAGGAGAAACATTAATGTACATTATCTCCTCAGGAGTCCTTTTTATTCCTATTGCGACATCGTTCGACAACTGCAAGCAGGATGCGGGATCTAAACCATTTTGTTAAATTCTTTGCGTAGCCTTTTAATAATTCGCTTCTCAAGGCGTGAAATATAGGACTGTGAAATGCCAAGAAGATCAGCAACATCCTTTTGTGTTTTTTCCTCACCGTCGGCAAGACCGAAGCGAAGCTCCATAATAATTCGTTCACGCTCTGACAATTTATCAAGCGCTTTGTGAAGCAGCTTACGATCTACCTGCTCTTCAATGTTACGGTAAATCGTGTCATTCTCCGTTCCGAGCACATCCGATAGAAGCAGTTCATTTCCATCCCAGTCGATGTTAAGCGGCTCATCAAAGGACACTTCGGTACGCGTCTTGCTATTGCGGCGCAGGTACATCAATATTTCATTTTCAATACAACGCGAGGCGTAGGTGGCCAGCTTAATCTTTTTCTCAGGATCAAACGTGTTAACCGCCTTAATTAGACCAATCGCGCCGATTGATACGAGATCTTCGATATGAATGCCGGTATTCTCAAACTTACGAGCGATGTATACGACTAGCCTTAAATTACGTTCGATTAGCATTGCGCGAATAGCCGTATCGCCGGTAGGCAGTTTTTCCAGCAAATATTCTTCCTCTTCACGTGTTAGGGGAGGCGGTAATGCCTCACTGCCACCAATGTAATAAATTTCTTCACTTTTTAATCCGAATAAAAACATCACACGATAATAATATAACTGAAGGATCAGTTTGTACTTGACGAGCATCTGGCCCATCCCTCCTCGTTTGTATGAGCATACGTTCGTTACTGTTGTACCATAGACGGATGGATAATGGCTCGATATGCCCCATCAGACGTTAACTTACCGCCGTCAAGCCCGATAAGCACCTTCCGCGTTTCAAAAACTTGTCCTTCCCTAGTAATTTCAACCGCATCCGGCTTTATCGCTAGCATGAACTGTGACCCTCGATTAACACCTCTGAATGGTACAAGACGAAGTCGATCTTGCCAAACAAAGGTGTGCTCATCCATTCCCGCTACAAGACGATCCACTTGTGCATCTCGTATGCTATTCAACCACGATTCAGGTAAATCATCTTGCCACAAGGATGCCTCCATCACCATGACCGGTGTCCGTGTAAGTGGATCATACAGCTGATTGCCGGTGTCGATCAGGCCTATGCAGGTTTGTATACGTTCTCCAATCATAATTTTCACTTCTGCCAAATGAGTGTGCACCAGCTCCCTTTCTCTTTTTTGCGTCAATACGGCACGGTATATATACAATCCGATACATAACGCAGCAATCAAATAAAACAATCCCATCTTAAGCTCCACACGCATGTTTCCGTTTACGAACATCATCGTTTTCCAAACCTCACGGGACCCCTGCATGAACAAATAATAAAGTCCAAGCACAGCTCCAGCAGCCACAAAGTTAACCGCATAAAACGCTGCAACATTCCTCATATAGTGCTGAATCGAGGCAAAGCCAAATGCAATCCATAAAATCAATAACGACGTAGCAACCTTAACTGCAAATGTGAATAAAAAAGATAATTGTGGAAAAAGCATTAAAACGACATAACAAGCTCCGACAGCAGAAGCCAATAATACTCGCCAAGGCTTCGGTTTAAGATGACGTGCCCAAGCAGTAGTTAATAGAATAGCACCGTCAACGAGCAGCTCTCGCAAAAACATAACATCAACATAAACAGCCACTTCGGTCACCTTCCTGCAACTGGCGGTAAACGGCCTGCAGCCGGCACCCGGGAGAACGATTGACACTAGTATATTAAAATCCTATTTCAAAGTCTGTCTATTCATGACGGCATGACATATCTTTTTTTGTCGAGTAGGAGTATAAAAAACGGCAAGTCTTTTACGTTTAATTTTGCAGAGGCTTATATCTTTAGCTCGTCCTATTTTGCTAACCGTTCATTAACCTAGGGCTGCTCCTGTGAGGGATCACTCCTATGTCAGGCTGAATCTACCTTTTTGTTTCTTTTTGAGGTTCCCGCCATCACTTGTCATTGCTAAAATAATTTTCGACTAATTAAGCAGGCCGTATTTTTAAAAATACAAAAAAATTTGGAGTGGATACTTGTTCCACTTTGGCAATTAGATTATCATTCTAAATAGATAGAAGCAGTGAAGCACACCGCTTACTCGGGAGATCTCTCCCGCAGTATGCGGTTTTTTTTATTTTCCGGAGGAGGTTGATAAATTTGTCGTTTCAATCGGTATATGAATGTTGGCTGGAACTTCATCTAAAAAAGAGTAGTGGAGAAAATAGACGGAGGCTGGAGCAAGGACATGGACACGCAGAAAAATTATTTTTAGAAAAGGTATGGTATCCTGCGTTCCATCAACTTGAAGGACTTATTCCAGAGTTTGAGATTGCTGATTTTCGAGACGGCACTCGTTTTTTAGACTTTGTATATTTAAAATCAGGCTTGCGGCTAGCGATAGAAATTGATGGATTTCGCACTCATTCCTCAGAAATCACTCGCTGGCAGTTTTCAGATTCATTAATGCGTCAAAACCACCTTGTGCTCGACGGTTGGAAAATATTACGTTTTTCCTATGATGACCTAAAAGAAAAACCGCGAATGTGTAAGCAGCTTCTCCAACAATTTATGGGTAGGAGCTTGATTGGCAATAAACAAGATACAAGCGCTGATGCATTCTTGCAGTTGGAAGTATTACGTTATGCTTCTCAACTACAGCATCCTATCCGGCCCACTGACGTCATCGATCTTCTAAAAATCAAAAAACGCGAAGCTCAAAAACTGCTTCACCGTATGGTTCTCAATCAAGCCTTGTTGCCCGCAGGGAATGGCACCCAGAGAATTCGATGCTACAAAGTAAACAAAGAGCAGCTGCATACTCTATTATTCACCTCACTTTAACAGGTAGATTAGAGGGTTGTTAGCATTTACGAAATGCCCCTTCTCAACCTTGCTCATTCACCAATCATTGGTTGTAAGAACATATAGGTGCTTATTGGCCGCTAACCATGGTTTGTTTCATGCTGTAAGAACCTATACGTGCTTACAGTGGCTTATCTACCTTGCTCATTCGCAAATAGTAGGCTGTAAGAACATATAGGTGCTTATTCGCAGCAATCTAAGGCTTCTTTCATGCTGTAAGAACCTATACGTGATTACAGAGGCTTCTCTAACTTGCCCATTCGCTAATCGTAGGCAAAAAGAACATATAGGTGCTTATTCGCAGCAAACTAAGGATTTTTTCATGCTTTAAGAACCTATACGTGCTTACAGCGGCTTATCTACCTTGCTCATTCGCCAAGCAATGGTTGTAAGAACATATAGGCGCTTATTGGCTGCTAACCATGGTTTCTTTCATGCTGTAAGAACCTATGTGTTCTTACAGCGGCTTTTCTACCTTGCTCATTCGCAAATAGTAGGCTGTAAGAACATATAGGTGCTTATTGGCTGCTAACCATGGTTTCTTTCATGTTGTAAGAACCTATGTGTTCTTACAGCAGCTTTTCTACCTTGCTCATTCAACAAGCATTGGCTGTAAGAACATATAGGTGCTTATTGGCAGCTAACTATGGTTTCTTTCATGCTGTAAGAACCTATGTGTTCTTACAGTGGCTTATCTACCTTGCTCATTCGCTAATCGTTGGCTGTAAGAACATATAGGTGCTTATTGGCAGCTAACTATGGTTTCTTTCATGCTGTAAGAACATATAGGTGCTTATTCGAAGCAAACTAAGGCTTCTTTCATGCTGTAAGAACCTATACGTGCTTACAGAGGCTTCTCTAACTTGCCCATTCGCTAATCGTAGGCAAAAAGAACATATAGGTGCTCATTAGCAGCAAAATGAATTTTTCTTCATGCTGTAAGTGATATACGTGCTTACAGCTGCTTCTCCCCTTTTCTCAATCAACTTACAATCAAACAAAAAAAAAGCCTCACCATATTGGCGAGGCTTGGTACAAAAAGTTTTAACGATCGTTGCGAGGGCGATTGCGCAAAAATGCTGGAATTTCAAGCTGATCGCTTGAAGTGTTGCTAGCTCCAAAAGGCTTAACTGCATTGGAGCTGCCCTGTTGCCTTGTATCAACCGCTTCTGGCTGCTGTTGTGGAACACGACGCGCAGCTGGTGACTTGTGCTCGAAGCCCGTTGCTATAACGGTTACTTTAATTTCGTCCTTCAGATCTTCATCGATGATCGCACCAAAGATCATGTTCACATCTGGATCAGATGCTGAAATGACGATTTCAGCTGCTTCATTCACTTCATAGAGTGAAAGGTTGCTGCCGCCAGTAATGTTCATAATAACGCCGCGAGCACCGTCAATTGACGTTTCAAGCAGCGGGCTCATAATCGCTTTTCTCGCTGCTTCAGCAGCACGATTCTCGCCAGTAGCAATACCGATACCCATCAAAGCGGAGCCACGTTCTGTCATAATCGTTTTTACGTCTGCAAAGTCAAGGTTGATTAGGCCTGGTACTTGAATAAGGTCTGATATGCCTTGAACGGCTTGACGGAGCACGTTATCCGCTTCACGGAAAGCTTCCAGCATTGGTGTCTTTTTGTCTACAATCTCAAGCAAACGGTCATTAGGAATGACGATAAGCGTATCTACTTTTTCTTTGAGCGCTTCAATCCCAAGCTCAGCTTGTCCAGCACGCTTGCGTCCTTCAAAGGTAAAAGGCCGAGTAACAACCCCTACAGTGAGGGCACCGCATTCGCGAGCGATTTCGGCAATAACCGGAGCTGCTCCCGTTCCCGTACCGCCGCCCATTCCTGCTGTCACGAATACCATGTCCGAGCCTTTAAGCTGGTTCATAATAATTTCGCGAGATTCCTCTGCAGCCTTGCTGCCTACATCAGGATTGGCACCCGCACCAAGTCCACGCGTCAGCTTATCGCCGATTTGCAGCTTATGCTCGGATTTAGCCAAATGCAGCGCCTGAGCGTCGGTGTTTACCGTAATAAACTCCACACCTTTAACACCATTTTCTATCATTCGGTTAACGGCATTGCTACCGCCACCGCCAACACCTATTACTTTTATTTGAGCAAGCTGCTCAAGCTCAAAGTCGAATTCCAACATCTTTCATTTTCCCCCAGTCAAGCGTAAACTGCTGATAACATCTATGAGACGGCACAGCAACGTTTCGCAGTAAAATATAAGTATCGTATAAAAGGTGAAACTTATATTATCTTAAATCCTCAAATAAATTCATTAAACATACTTTTAATCCGCTCGAACATACCGGGTTTAGTAGAAGGTGTTGGACTTGCTTTGCGGCTTGCCGTTTTCTTCACTGCTCCAGTTCCGCGAGCTCCCATATATTTTGACACATATTGAATCATGCCAACGCCGCTGCTATACGCCGGGTCTCTTACACCAATATAATCAGGGAGTGCAATTCGGACGGAAGACTCAAGCTCTGCCTGGGCCAAAGCGAGTGTTCCTGGCATCGATACAGTGCCACCGGTCAACACATAACCGTTAACCTTGTCACCATAACCAAGTCGACGTACCTCTTGACGAACTAAATGGAAAATCTCTTGCATGCGAGGCTCAATAATACTAGCAAGATCAACCTGTGAAAACTCTTTTTCCACATTGCTGCCCATTCGTGCTACTTTAAACTTCACATCTTCAGCTGCATCCATTACATTTGAACAGCCATATTTAAGTTTGATTTTCTCAGCTTGCTCACTTTGCGTGCGCAAGCCATAAGCTATATCATTTGTTACATATTCGCCACCAATTGGAAGCGTTGACGTAGCAGCTAAGCCGCCTTGGTCATAAATGGCAATCGTACATGATCCTGCTCCTATGTCAGTAAGAACAGTCCCTATCGATTTCTCATCTTTGGTGAGCGAAACCACGCCTGAAGCGAGTGATAACAAAATGACACCAGAAATACGAAGGCCTGCTTTCTCTACACAACGCATAAGGTTATGTATAGCAGTCTTCGTCCCCGTGACGATCGTCGCCTCAACCTCAAGGCGAACGCCAATCATACCGCGCGGATCGGAAATACCTTCCAAGCCGTCTACTAGATACTGCTTTGGAACCAAGTTAATGATTTCACGCTCTGGAGGGAGCGCCACTACTTTAGCAGCTTGTAATACTCGTTCAATATCTTCTTCACCAATTTCACGGTCCTCATTGGATACTGCAACGACGCCTCTATTGGTTTGCAAAGCAATATGATTGCCTTGAATACCAACATATACGTCTGATATTTGAATGCCTACCATGCGCTCCGCATGCTCTACGGCATTACGGATCGATTGCACAGTCTGGTCAATATCTACTATTGCTCCTTTGCGAATACCCTCTGAGTCGGCAGATCCAACTCCAATAATATTAATGGCTCCATTATTCACTTCACCAATAATAGCACGAACTTTGGATGTACCGATGTCCAAACTGACGATGATGTCGTTGCTGCTCATCTTGCGGCACCTCCGTTTCAAATAATTAATTATTTTACCACATGTTAAGGTCTTCCTACATATTCAACGCTTTTATTATTTTCCCTCTTTTTTCAACAAATTTTTAGTTATTTCTCGCTTTGTGTCGAGCACCGCCCCTTGCGATTCTCTATATTTCCTATGATTATCCAGCTTCATCGAGTATTAATGCATAAATAAAATTCTACCATTCTTTCAGACTATTGAGTAGTATAATTTTACTCAGAATCTATATTTTCTGGACTCTCACTTACGAAAGGCACATATGTATCCGCCAGAAGCATCGTGATCTTACCTGGCTCTTGGGTCTCGATTACTGCATTCAACGCTTCAATCTTCTCTGGAAGAACCGATACCGCTGTTACCACTTCAAATTTTGTGCGAGTGTACATCAGAATCCGATCGGGATAAGCGGTTGAAGGAAATGGTAAAATCTCAGACAGGTCGGAGAGCTGCTTCGTCGATATTTTTGCAAGCTGCTTCGTGAGCTGTGCCTTTACGGGATCTCCATCTGTCCAGCCTGACAATACAGGCTTGTCCACAAGCTGCATTTCATCGCTGTCAGCCTCAACTGTCGTTCCATTTGTCAATAACGCTGTCATTTCCCCTTGCTTGGAGAGCTCGAAAGCAACAACAGGAAACTCCTCTACATGAATCTTCACCACACCTGGAAATACCTTCGTAACCTTAGCCCCTTTAATTTGTGGCAATGTGACAATTCTATCTTCTATAGTAGAAGACGAAGTTCGAAAAAAAGCATCGCCAACCAAAATAGCAGCTGCCTTGCCTATTTCTTCTCTCGTTACGAATCTAGTTCCATCAATTTGGATTTCTGATATTTTGCTAATAGAGGAATTAAAAAATAATACAGCCAAAAGCGCCACAAACAATAATATAAGTATGGTCAACAGCTTCCGACTGCCCATTCTTTTTTTCGGTGGTTCCTTAAGTACTGGCATCTGTGCACTCATAACTTGTCCCTTCTTTCCCCAAAAAACATCCGGTTAACCTCTCCGCGTCAGCCTTCGCTTAGCATCAAAAGGGTACCGGCTGTTTCTATCTTGCAGCTCATGCGCATAGTATTAGTTATTAGGCACTGGCGAATAACGCGAAATCCGCGCACCCAGCCTAGACAGCATCGTTTCGATTTTTTCGTAGCCTCGATCGATGTGATGAATTTGCTCAACGACCGTCCTTCCTTGCGCTGCTAAACCAGCTATGACAAGGGCGGCACCCGCTCTCAAATCCGTTGCTTCCACCGTCGCTCCATAAAGCCTTGGCACGCCGCGAATGAATGCCGCATTCATGTCTACGCGAATGTCTGCACCCATACGTGACAGTTCATCCACATGCTTTAATCTGCCTTCAAAAATCGTTTCTTTCAATACGCTCACACCATCTGCAAGCGTAAGCAGCACCATAACCTGAGACTGCAAATCGGTAGGAAAAGCCGGGTATGGAGAGGTTACAATTCTTTCAACCGCTCTAGGCCTTGTTGCACTGCCAACTTTAATTATATCATCGTCGACAACAATTTGAACACCTGCCCGGCGCAGAACATGAATCAAGGAAGATAAATGGGCTGGCTGCGTATTTTGGAGCGTGACTTGACCGCGTGTTGCAGCGGCGGCTACCATGATGGTCCCTGCTACAATACGATCCGGAATCACTTTATAACGACAAGGTGTTAGCGACTGTACCCCATCTATCGTTATCGTGTCGGTTCCGGCTCCCATTATTTTAGCGCCCATCGCATTTAAAAAGCCTTGCAAGTCTTGAATTTCCGGTTCCCTTGCAGCATTGCTTATTGTGGTTCGGCCTTCTGCCAAAGCAGCGGCCATCATAATATTTTCTGTTGCGCCGACACTTGGAAAGCTTAAGTGAATATCCGCTCCCCTTAGTTTCTCGGCACGGCATATGATCCGGTTACCCAATTCTTCTATTTCTGCACCCAGAGCCTGAAGACCTTCTAAATGAAGATCAATTTTCCGCTCACCGATTGCACATCCACCTGGTTGATAAACCTGAGTTTCCCCAAATCTAGCAAGCAAAGGCCCCATTAAAAAAATAGAAGATCGCATCTGTCTCATTAACGATTCCGGCACGTGGGATGTATGTGCAGTCTCAGTGTCCAGCACCACAGTTCCTCCCGTATGCTCGGCGCGGCATCCTAATTCGCGCAAAATGTTCAGCATGACATCGATATCCAGCAAATCAGGCACATGATCTATCGTTGTTGTGCCTTCGGCCAATAGACTGGCAGCCAGAATCGGCAAAGCGGCATTTTTCGCTCCTTGGATAACTATGGTTCCTGAGAGAGGTTTCCCACCTTCAATCACCAATTTGTCCAATGTATCACCTCCGAATTACCGCTCACCCACCACCCACCAATACTTCCGGCACCAACAGGATGCCATAGCGGTCCTGAACAGTGCTTTTTATATGAGTCATGAGGGCGAGAACGTCTTCAGCTGTTGCTTGCCCGGTATTCACAATAAAATTGGCGTGCTGCTTCGATACTTGCGCTCCTCCGAGGCTTTCACCCTTTAATCCAGCCTCTTGAATGAGTCTAGCGGCATAATCATTAGGCGGATTGCGAAATACGCTGCCTGCACAGGCAAGCTGCAAAGGCTGCGTTCTCAATCTTCTCTCTTTGTAGGAGGCCATCCTAGCGAGTACTTCCTGCCTATCCCCTTCTGCCAGCTCAAAGGCGGCTTCAATGACAATGCCCTTTTGCTCGTGAAGTAGGGAATGGCGGTAAGCGAAGTTCATAGCCTCACGATCGTAGCGAACCAATTCTCCTGTTTCCAGTACAATATCAGCTGACTTAAAAATACGTGACACATCTGATCTATGCGCGCCAGCATTCATATAAACGGCTCCGCCTACCGTACCTGGGATTCCCCCCGCGAATTCAAGTCCGGTCAGACCTTGTTTCCCAGCCATGACTGATAGCTTAATTAAAGAATATGAAGCACCGGCTATTGCTGTCGATCCTTCAAAACGCAAGTAATCGAGCCCTCTGTGCGGTTTTATTACAACGCCGCGAATCCCTTTATCACTTACCAGCATGTTCGAGCCTCTGCCTAAATTAGTCCAGGGTATTTGATGCTTTTGCACCAAACGTACCGCCGATACCAATTCATCTTTGCTGCTAGGGAGGATTAAAATATCAGCGAGACCGCCGATTTTCCAAGTTGTATAGTTCGATAGCGGTTCGTTGTACAAAACTTCGCCAAGATTAGCTTGTTCCAATTCCGCTTTAAAAGCTTCCATTTGTTGAACCTCCCTAAGGTTTTGCGCAGCAAAACCTACTTCGTAAGCAATCGCTTCGGTTTTGCGCAGCAAAACCTACTTCGTAAGCAAATGCTAAGGTTTTGCGCAGCAAAACCTACTCCTTAAGCACATGCCTGGCTGTGTAAGAAGAAAAAGAAATTCCCCTTCAGCAGCCTGAATCGCTGCTGCCGGTTTTTCTGTTGTAATCACCGCTCCTTTCGGGTGACGGTCACGAATATAGTGTATCTTATGCCCATATAGGCTCTTGTGTGACAATGGCCTATATCGAGCCAACTGGCTCACTAATTGGTCTGTGCTGCAGAGCAGTCCTCAAAGCTGGTTGCCGTTTTAGCGAATTAACTGTTTCTTTCAAAAAAAAGTGTATTCAATATCTCTTCATATTAAATGAGCAAATTTTCCTGTAAACAACAATATCCGGCTTGGATAGTTGCAGCTGCTGTTATGCAACCTGCAGCTATCCAAGCCGGACGTTTATTGTTTTTTTCGACTAAGCCTCTGCTGGTTATTGCCCTAGGCATGAAGCCTCACCTCGAATAACGAGATATGTTCAACAAAATCCCCAGTGCAGTTAAGAGAAGCGTCAGGGATGAACCCCCATAGCTAACAAGCGGCAGCGTAATTCCCGTAACGGGCATCATGCCAATGACGACACCAATATTAATCAATACTTGTACACCGATAATGCCTGTAATGCCGACTGCCAGCAAGCTTCCGAATGTATCCGTAGCTGCAATAGCAGCGCGTATCCCCCGCCAGATGACAACTAGAAATAATAGTATAAGAGTAACTCCGCCGATGAAGCCAAGCTCTTCCGCTAAAATCGAGAATATAAAATCGGTTTGCGGCTCAGGCAAATAACTGAACTTCTGTCGGCTCATACCTAGACCGAGCCCAACAAGTCCACCTGGTCCGATCGCATATAAGGATTGAATAATTTGATAGCCGCCTCCGAGCGGGTCTGCCCATGGATCAAGAAAATTCGTTATTCGCTTTAATCGGTATGGCGCAGCGATAATAAGGCCAACAAAACCTGCGACACCGATGAGCGCCAAGCCGCCTAAATGAGATAATCTAGCGCCAGCAGTAAAAATTAAAATTAAAGAGGCGCCAACCATCACCGCTCCTGTACCTAGATCAGGCTGCAGCATTATGAGTCCGAAGGCTAGTCCAACAAGCCCTAGCGGCGGCATAAGCCCTTTTGTGAACTGCGTAATCGTTTGCTGCTTCTCAGAGAGCCATTTTGCTAAAAATAATATCATCGCCAGCTTCATAAATTCAGAAGGCTGAATACCGAAGGAGCTAATGCCAAGCCAGCTGCGTGCGCCGCCGCGAACGACGCCGACACCAGGGATCAGCACGAGCAGTAGAAGGCCGAAGCAAACCAATAAAGCCATTGGCGCCCACTTTTTCCAAACCGTATAATGCGTATTCATTGTAAACAACAACGCGCCTATACCGAGTCCAGCAAATAGCACCTGACGCTTTACATAGTAAAAACGATCACCGAATTCATGAAAAGCAAGCACTGCGCTAGCGCTGTACACCATAATCAACCCGATAGCGAGAATGAGCCCAATTGCAGTCAGCATCCAAATATCCGGGGCAGAACGCGCTTTGGCCATAGCGAACACACCTCTTAGCATGGGAAAGTAGGGACATGCCCCCTACTTACAAGGTATGCGCCGAATCTTTAAAAATGCGCCCTCTTTGCTCATACGATGTAAACATATCCCAGCTTGCACATGCCGGCGACAATAAAACGATATCACCTGGCTCTGCGATAGCTGCAGCTTGTTTCACCGCTTGCTGAAGGACGGACTCGGCGTCCTCACTAGGTTCGACGATTTCCACCTTAGCTAAACCTGCCAGCTCTGCTACACGGGAGAGCTTTTCTCTCGTTTCTCCTAAAGCAACAAGACCTTTTAAGCGATCGCGGAATAAAGGAACAAGCTCCATATAGTCAGAGCCGCGGTCAAGTCCTCCAGCTACTAGAACGATCGGTGCAGATAACGAGCGAACGGACATCATCGTTGCAACCGGGTTTGTCGCTTTCGAATCATTATAATATTTGACACCATTTACTTCACGGACGAACTCCAGGCGGTGCTCCACGCCTCTAAACAACTGCAGCGGTTCTACAAGACGCTCTGGTGCAACTCCAGCAGCCAAACAAGCCGCAATAGCAGCAAGAGCGTTAGCGGCGTTGTGGCGGCCTGGTATGCCTAGCTCTGAAACGGGTAAAATGTTAATTTCCGAGTCCTCAGACTGGCGGAATACAATTTGTCTATCCACAGCGGCTTCATCGTTTTGTGCGTCACCATTGTCCCGCTCATATGGAGGATCAATGTAAATGCCCACATCCAGTCGCTCATATATAGAGAAAGGCAGCAGCTGTGCGATAAGAAACTCCGAAAGCGCGCGGCATTCCGGGTCATCCCAGTTGACGACAGCAACATCATCTTCCGTTTGGTTATCAAAAAGTTTTGCTTTTGAATTGACGTAGTCATCCATATCGCCGTGATAATCCAAATGCGTCTCTGCAATGTTAAGCAAGAGCGCAATATGCGGACGGAACTCGCTTGTTCCTTTCAATTGAAAGCTGCTTAGCTCAGCAACGATCCATTGATCGGGCGTCGCTTCCAAGGCTGCTTCGCATAGAGGACGACCGATATTGCCTGCCACGATGGGATTCAAGCCAGCTGCGCTTAATATTTCGCCGATCCAAGTCGTCGTTGTTGTTTTGCCGTTTGAGCCTGTAATGCCTATTATGGGTGCAGGAGAAAGCCAATAAGCAGCTTCTACCTCCGTAATGACCTCAACGCCAAGCTCCTCCGCCCTCTGCACTGGAGTAGATGTATATGGGATACCAGGGTTTTTGATAAGGAGCGCTGTTTCTTCTGTAATTAGGTCATCTGGATGATAACCGCATAGCACAGAAATGCCCAAAGCAGTCAATTCGTCCGCTTCGGGGCATAATTCACGTTCCTTCATGTCGTTCACTACAACTTCTGCGCCTAATTGATGAAATACTTTTGCGACGCTTACCCCGCTTCTAGCCAAGCCTAAGACGACAACTCGGCGGCCTTCATAAGATGCCGGATGATTCATAACTGACAGTCCCTTCTATGTATGCATAAAGCGGCTCTTAATCAAATAAAAGCCGCTTTTTCGTAAGCTTTATCTCTATAGTATAACAAATAGTAAACCAATTGCTGCAAACACGATGCCTACAAACCAAAACACAGTAACAACCTTCCATTCGGACCAACCAACGAGCTCGAAATGATGGTGAATGGGACTCATTTTAAAAATACGCTTCCCTCTAAGCTTGAAGGAGCCTACTTGTAATATAACAGAAAGCATCTCAAGTACAAAAACACCGCCGATTACGATAAGGAGCAGCTCCGTTTTGGTCAAAATTGCGACGGCTGCAATACCGCCTCCTATGCCTAGCGAGCCCATATCTCCCATAAACACTTTTGCTGGATGTGCGTTGAATACTAGAAAACCTAAAACAGCGCCTACCATAGCTGCCGAGAATACTGCTGATTCATGAGCTGACGTTTGTAGAGCAACTACAGTAAAGGCACCAAATGCGATGGCACTCGTCCCAGCCAGCAGACCGTCAAGACCATCGGTGAAATTAACTGAATTGCTTGCTGCAAAAAGAATGATGACGACAAGCGGATAATAAAACCAGCCCAAATCAATTCCCCAGCCTGTACCAGGCACTGATATTTCGGTGCTGTGCCCCATATTATAGAGCATTGCACACACGATTATAGAAAATAGAAGTTGACCAAAAAGCTTTTGTCTTGCCGTTAGTCCCAAAGAACGTTTAAATACAATTTTGATGTAATCATCCAAAAAGCCGACAAGACCAAATCCAAGCGATGCGGTCAGCAGCACCCAAAATTCAGCCGTTTTATCAGAAAACTTCAGGAACGCGATCATTAAGGCAACCATAATGATAATGCCGCCCATCGTTGGCGTACCGCTTTTTTTCAAATGACTTTGCGGACCTTCCATACGAATCTGCTGCCCAAACTTTAAGCGGCGGAGCACTGGAATGAACAATGGTCCGAGTAGAACCGCTAGCAGGAATGAAGCGCCAATCGAAAATAAAATGACCATCATATCCATTTCCTCACCCCACTTCCAATGCTTGGACAATCTGTTCCATCTGCATGCCGCGTGAACCTTTTATGAGCACGATGTCCGTTGGCTGCATTTGCTCCCTCAGCCACAGCGTCAGCTCATTTTTATCTTCGAAATGTTTAATCACATCATTCGCGCCTGCGTTAGGAAATTGCGACTTCACGCCCTCAGCAATATGTTTTGCCAAAGGTCCGAAGGTAAGAACCGCATCCGCCTTGCTTGGCGTTATATATGCACCTACTTCAAAATGAAGCGTCTGCTCCTCTGGCCCGAGCTCTAGCATATCGCCAAGCACGATCCATTTGCGGCTATAGCCGTCCAGTTGCTCTACCAGATCTATCGCCGCGCGAACGGCAGTCGGATTAGCATTATAAGCATCGTTTAATAACATAGTGCCATTAAACGCGCGAACAGGCTGAATGCGCATGCCTGTCAGCTTAAGATGGCTTAGACCTTCAACAATTTTTGCAGCTGGAACTCCAAAGAAGCGGCCAATCGCTATTGCAGCGAGCGCATTGCTGACATTATGCTGCCCTGGAACAGGAATTCGAACAGTTCCGAGACCACTGGCAGTTCCATTATAAATAGCAGTGAAGGTCGTCGCTTCCGATTCAATGCTGATGTCAGATGCTGACCATTCATTCTGCTTCGATAAACCAAATGTACGGCGAACAATGCCTGCTGGAAGTATTGAACGCTCAATCTCTGCTTCAAGAAGTGGTTCATCGCCATTGTATAGCAGTAAACCATCCTCGCTGAGCCCGAGTGCTATTTCAAGCTTTGCCTTCGCAATACCGGCTCTTGAGCCGAGCTGGAGCATATGCGCGTCACCGATATTTGTAATAATAGCGGCATCAGGCTGTGCGATCTTGGTCAGCAGCTCGATCTCGCCGAAGCCGCTCATTCCCATCTCGAGCACAGCTACTTCCGTGTCCTCTTCAAGCCTCAGCACCGTCAGAGGCAAGCCGATATGATTGTTCAAATTCCCTTCCGTCTTAAGCACTTTATAAGAAGTGCCGAGAATAGCAGCTGCCATATCCTTTGTCGTTGTTTTGCCATTGCTGCCTGTAATGCCAACAACACGAGTGACAAGTTCACTCCGATAAGCTGTTGCTAGGCGCTGTAATGCAACCAGCGTATCCCCAACAATAAGAAGCGGCACTCCCTCTAGAGATGCTGGAACCTCGCGGCCTTTCTGCCAAAGCGCAGCAACCGCTCCATTTGCAATAGCTTGCTCCAAATAGGCATGCCCGTCAAAATGCTCGCCTACGATCGGAACGAACAACTGGCCCGCAGCAGCCTGCCGCGAGTCAGTTGTTACTCCTGTTATGTTAAGCTCTGCATGATTTCCATTCCATCTAGCGCCGCTCATTTCGGCAATTTGTTTAATAGTACGTTTAATCACTGTATGATTCCCCTTATCGCTGCTTTCGCTACTTTTCGATCGTCAAATGGATATTTGACTCCGTTAATATCTTGGTAGGTTTCATGACCTTTCCCCGCAATCAATACTACATCGCCGAGGCTTGCCATTTCAACCGCTTTTTCAATTGCTTCCTTGCGATCAACGATTAATGTATAAAATGAAGGATCAATCCTGCTGCTTATTAATCCAGCTTCAATATCCTTTAATATGGACTCAGGCGGCTCCGAACGTGGGTTATCCGATGTTATGATAGCGTAATCCGCGTATTTCACTGCAATATTCCCCATTAGCGGCCGCTTGGAGCGATCACGGTCACCGCCGCAGCCAAATACACATATAATCCGATTTTCTGCAAATTGTTGAATCGCTCTGAGTACATTTTCAAGCCCATCAGGTGTGTGGGCATAATCTACAATTACCGCAAAATCCTGTCCCGCATTAACCGCTTCAACCCGTCCGGGTACGCCGGGAATTTTGCTTAGACTGTGTGCAATCGCCTCTAGCTCCACGCCTTCAAGTAGTACAGCGCTTATGGCGGCAAGCGCGTTGTATACGTTGAACTTCCCAGCCATTTGCAATGTGATGTCTTGCTCGCCTCTGAATGTGTCAACATGAAAGGTCGTACCCTGTGCAGTTATTCGAATATTCGTTGCACGCACGTCTGCCTCTTTATCAATAGCATAGGTGATAACCTCTGCCGCTGTGAGCTCGGCATACTCTGCGGATAAAGAATCGTCTGCGTTAAGAACCGCATATGATCTTTCGTTTTCCGCAGATGCATACACATTGCCAAGTCGCGAGAAGAACAATCCCTTTACCGCGGCGTATCGACTCATCGTTTCATGATAATCCAAGTGGTCCTGCGTCAAATTAGTAAATACTGCCGTTCGGAATCTGCAGCCCTTCACCCGTCCTTGTTCAAGGGCATGAGAGGACACTTCAATTGCACAATATTGCGTGCCCGCATCACGCATCTCCCCGAGATAGCTTTGAAGCTGCAGTGTTTGAGGCGTCGTACTGGTCATAGGGAACGATTTTCCCGCATATCGACGTTCAATCGTACCGATCACGCCGGTAGGCTTACTCTGGTCATTTAGAATTTGCTCTATCAAATAAGTTGTTGTCGTCTTCCCATTCGTCCCCGTTACACCGATAAGCTTCAGGGTTTGACTAGGATGTCTATAATAATAATTAGCAATTACAGCCATGGCAAGGCGGCAATCTCGTACAATAATTTGCGGCACCAACAGATCCAGCTTTCGTTCCGCTATTAGTGCTGCTGCTCCGGCGGCAACCGCCTCCGAAGCAAACGCGTGACCATCAACCGTGTGCCCTCTCAAACAAATAAACAATTGCCCCTCAATTACGCTTCGTGAATCCGTCTCAATGCCAGTCAGTTCCGTTTCCCCATCGCCTATCAGCCGTGAGGCTATAAGCAATTCCGCAACATCCTTTAATCGCATCTGCCCAGCTCCTCCCTTAAGCGCCGGCGGACAAACTCCCCCCGCCTGCTGCACCCTCGTTAACTACCATTATAGTCAATGCGAGTGGGATATATTATCTTCTTCTCCCAAATAGATCCGAATCGTTGATCCGCGATCTACACGGGTTCCAGCAGCTGGAGCTTGGCGTATGACCGTTTTCCCAGAACCTGCGGAAGTCAGATTAAAATTCATATTCATATCCTCATACAAATCCGACACTGTTTTGCCAATCAAGTTCGGAACTGTAACAATAGGTGTTTCTCCATACTTATAAATACGGTCAATCTGCTTCTCACGAGCCGGAACTTCCAGAATGGCGAGCGCGTCCTCCAGCATATTGCGAACGATCGGCGCTGCAACGACTCCGCCGAACTGAATCCCTTGCGGATTATCAACCGCTACATAAATGACGATCTTCGGATCATCTGCCGGAGCAAAGCCAACAAAAGATACAATATGCTCATTAGGGGAATAACGTCCGTTAATAACCTTTTGAGCAGTACCCGTCTTGCCGCCTACGCGATACCCATCAATAAAGGCATTGCGGCCTGTTCCTTTGGCTACGACGCTCTCAAGCGCTTCACGCACCTGCTTGGACGTTTCCTCCGAAATAACCTTTCTAACCGCAACCGATTCTACCGTTTCTACGGTCGCTCCCGTCTCCGGGTTTATCCATGCTTTTGCTACATGGGGTTTATACAGCGTTCCGCCGTTAATTGCTGCGGAAACAGCTGTTATTTGCTGAATTGGTGTAACGGAGACCCCTTGACCAAAAGCCGTAGTGGCAAGTTCCACCGGACCGACCTGACTAAGCTTGAATAAGATCCCATTTTCTTCGCCGCCAATATCGATGCCCGTTTTCGTCCCGAAGCCAAAGTTCTTAATGTAATCAAATAGTTTGTCCTTGCCCAGCCTCTGACCAAGCGTTACAAAGCCGGGGTTACAGGAGTTTTCAACAACCTCAAGGAAAGTCTGACTGCCATGTCCGCCTTTTTTCCAGCAGCGAAGTCTAGCACCGCCCACCTCAATAGCGCCTGGATCAAAAAAACGTTCGTTTTTCAAATCAACCTTTTTTTCTTCAAGGGCTGCAGCAAGCGTAATTATTTTAAAGGTAGAGCCTGGTTCGTATGTCATCCAAATAGGAAGATTTCGATTATAAACCTCAGTTGGAACCTCTCGATACTTGTCTGGCTCGTAAGTAGGTCTGCTCGCCATGCCTAAAATTTCACCGTTATTCGGATCCATCGCAATCGCGATTATACCATTAGGCTGTAAATTCGTCATCGCTTGATCAAGCTCACGTTCCATAACCGTCTGAATTTGCTTATCGATCGTAAGCTGCATCGTAAGCCCGTCCTTAGGTTCCACGTAGGTGTCCGAAGAATTAGGCATTTGTCTGCCCGCTGCATCTGACAAGAAGGATACGCTGCCTCCGATACCGCTTAACTCTGTATTATATTTTGCTTCTACTCCGGTTAAGCCTTGATTGTCGATCCCCGTAAAACCTAGCACATGCGCCGCTAAACTGCCGAAGGGATAAAATCGTTTGTTGTCTTCAGCTACAACGATGCCATCAAGACCCAGCTCACGTATTTGTTCAGCTTTATCAATCGTAATTTTTCGCCCGCCTGGGCCAAGCTTAACGATCAACGCTCGTGTTTTAATTTTTTTATAGAGCGTTTCTTGCGACATGTCGAGCAAAGGGGCAAGCGCTGCTGCTGCAGCCTGTTGATCCTTGATTTGGACAGGAATCGCATACACGGTAGGTGAGCTTACGTTGTAGGCGAGCTGAATACCGTTGCGATCAACGATTTCACCTCGCTTGGCTACGTATGGGATGTTGCGTCTCCATGAATCCTCTGCTTTATCCGCCAGCTGCTCACCTTGCCATAGTTGTACAAAGCTAAGTCTCACACATAATGCTAGGAATGACACCCCGGCAAGTATGAGCACGATAAATAAACGTCGCCTAACCGTTACATTAGATACCTTCACCGCTTGTTCCCCCTCCGCTTGACTGTTTCGAAAGGAGCGCTCAATTGCGCTCATTCCCAGATTATTCGGGACAAGCGGACGATAGAACAAGCTTTAAGCAACATCGTATTAGTTCCTTGAAAATTCGGTATATGGATCACTCAGGAGCAGCGTTCCCATTACTGCTTGTATTGGAATTAGCAGCCTGATCCCCATTTGAAGTTGTCTGACTATCGGTAGTTCCACCGCTCGTGCCAGCTTCACCTTCTTTACCGGTCTCACTACCCTTATCGCCGCCGTCTTTCGCATCAGGGTTTGTTTCCGCATTGCCGGATTGGCCTTCTTTGCCTGTCGGAGGAGCAAGTACAACTTTGAGCACTCTTACTTTATTCAATGTCTCTTCCTTCTGAGATACAACAAACCCTTGCCCCTCCGGAATGAGCCGAATGCCGATAAGAGAGGTTAATTCAAGAGCATCCCGCAGCGAAACCCCAGTCAGATCAGGGATAGCCAGCTTTTCACGCTGCTCTGTTATTAAATATATTCGCTGCGTCGGGTGTACGGCTGAACCTGGAGCAGGTATTTGCTGCAGCACCGTTTTACCATTTCCGATTAAATCAAATGTCATGGCCTTCGCTGTTAATTCTGCTTTCGCTTGTTGCACTTTAAGCTCTGTTAAATCTGGAACCGTTATTGTCGCTTCCTTCTTCGAGTTTGCAGAACCAGCCGGATAGTTAGGCGCTACTCCCATTTTTCGCAAGCTTTTGAGAACGATTTGTTTAAAAGCTGGAGCAGCGATCTTTCCTCCTGATGCAAAAGTAGTATTCGGCTCATCTACGACGACATAAACGACGATTTTCGGATTATCAACCGGCGCATAGCCAATAAACGAAACAACATATTTGGAATCGGAATAGCCGCTTTTTCCATTAACCGTAGTAACCTTTTGGGCTGTTCCAGTTTTACCTGCTACACGGTAACCCTCGATATAAGCGTTTTTACCGGAGCCTTTATCCTGATCCGATACAACCTGCTCCAAATACTCACCGACTTTTTTAGAGGTTTCCTCTGATATCACTTGACGAACCATCTTCGGTTCGAAAGTCGTCGTCGTTTTGGTCGACGGATCTGTCATGCTTTTTACGATTTGTGGTTGAAACAGCTTTCCGCCGTTAGCTACTGCCGCGACAGCTGCAACCTGTTGTATAGGCGTAACCGTAACTACCCCTTGTCCAAAGGTAGCATTCGCAATCTCACTCGGGTATTTAAAGTTAATCGTACCGCTTAGCTCATTCCCAAGCTTAATGCCTGTTTTTTGTCCAAATCCAAAATTCGTGTAATATTCTCTCAGCTTCTGTTCCCCTAGTCTCTCATAACCAAGCTTGACGAAGGCAACGTTACTTGAATATTTCAAGCCATCCAAAAATGAAATGGTTCCCCATCCCTCTCGCTTAATATCACGGATTGGATTAGGTACACCTTTCAGTTTAATTTGACCTGATTTGTATAATTCATCTGGATTAAACAAACCTTCTTCAACCGCTGAAGCCAGCGTTACAATTTTGAAGGTTGAGCCGGGCTCATATAAAGACTTAATCGCATGATTGTAAGAGTTCGAGTTGTTTTTCCAATATTCATTCGGATTATATTGCGGCATGTTTGCCATGGCCAATATTTCCATCGTATTTGGATCAGCCGCAATTGCTGTAGCACTCTTAGGAGAATAGGTTTTCATAATTTCCTGCAGCGCTTCCTCCACATAATGCTGAATTTCGTTATCGATCGTCAGCTGTACATATTGTCCATCTTTGGCTGGTTTGTAGTCTACTTCACCCTCCGTGAGCTGAACGCGTTTTCCGTCCTTCTCATACTTGATATAGCCGTCCTCGCCAGAGAGCTGCTCATTGAACGAAGCTTCAACGCCAGTCATGGCGACTCCCTCTTTATCCAAATAACCGACAAGCTGTGCAGCTAGAGAATTTTTAGGATAATACCGTTTTAAATTTTCTTGCAAATCGATGCCGACGCTATATACCTCCTTTTCTTTGGCTAAATCTTCACGGAACTGTTTAATTTTATCGGCATGTGCTTTGTCAATTTGCCAGCCTCCGCTTCGCACCTCCCGATATACATAGAAATTCCCGTCCTCTTTTTTGGCAGTTACATTTTTTCGGAGCTCTTCCTTAGAAGTGCCAAGGATGTCATGCAAACCATTTATAATTTCTTCTGTAAGTTTCTCATCGTTAATCAGCTTCGGATTTAACGTCACATTATAAGCGATCGTATCCATTGCCAGAACACTCCCGTTACGATCGGCGATCGTGCCACGCTTGGCCAGCATCTTTTCTTCTGTTGACCATCTTTCTTTTGCAAGTCCATACCATTTGGCGCCTTCTACTACTTGCACAATATAAATTCGGCTTATTAAAACAAGAAAAAGGAGGGTCATTACCCCTCCAAACAATAGTGTCCGCAATCTAATTCTTTTTTTCATCATCGCTCACCCTATTCACTCATTGCTGATTTTATCGCGTCGTCACCTGTATTTACGGTAATTCCACTCTCAATAGAGCTAACCATCCCTTGGGTCTCTGCAAGCTTACGTATACGTTCTGAATCACTGAGCATCTCTACTTGTTTCTTCAAGTCTTCCATCTCTACATTCATCGTCTGGTATTCGCTATTCAACTTTTTAATTTCGAGGCTCATGTCATAGATTTGCGCGTAGCGTAAAATAATGACACCAGCAACTACAACGCACATTAATACAGTAAACATATACAACAACTTCTCCTGAACCGGTAAGGATTTACGAGTTTTAACAAGCCGCTTCGTTTCCTTGATAACCGGTTGCTGATCCTGCTTTCGCTTAGGCTGCAGCGCTAAATTGCCATTCACATACGCCAATTCAAATCCCCCTCTTACAATTTTTCTGCAACTCTAAGCTTTGCCGACCTTGCACGCGGGTTGAGCTCTAGCTCTCTCTCTGAAGGTACGATCGGCTTACGATTGACTAATTTCACTTTCCCAGCATTGCCGCATACACATAACGGAAAATCGGGCGGGCATGTACATTTCTCCACAAACTTTGCAAACAATTGCTTGCATATACGATCTTCAAGCGAATGAAAAGTGATCACCGATGCTCTGCCGCCAGGGGCTAAACAGCGAATCGTTTGCTCCAAAGCTTCTTCTTCTGCTCCTAGCTCATCGTTTACTGCGATACGAAGCGCTTGGAAGGAGCGTTTGGCGGGATGTCCGCCTGTGCGCCTAGTTGCAGCAGGAATCGATATTTTTATCAATTCAGCTAATTCACCAGTCTTCTCAATGGGCGCCTTTTCTCGTGCCTTCACAATATTTCTAGCGATGGACCGAGCGAATTTCTCTTCACCATAACGATCCAAAATGCGGGATATATCACGTTCGTCCCAAGTATTGACGATTTCATGAGCGGTTAGATCACCCTCGCGATCCATGCGCATGTCGAGCGGGGCATCATGGTTATAGCTGAAGCCGCGCTCAGCTTCGTCTAACTGCGGACTGGATACGCCAAGGTCGAACAATATGCCATCGACTTGCGGAACGCCATCCAGCATAGGAACGTTGCAATTTCTGAGCTCCTGCTCCAAATCGCGGAAGTTGCTTCTTACGAGTGTAACCTTATCTAAATAAGGAGCAAGCCTAACACGAGCATTTTCCAGCGCCCAGTCATCCTGATCGAAAGCGATTAACCGTCCTCCTTCGCCTAACCGGGAGGCTATTAATTCGCTGTGACCTGCACCCCCAAGCGTACAATCGACGTAGATGCCATCTGGCTTAATAGCCAAACCATCAACCGCTTCTTCTAAAAGTACTGTAATATGCTGAAACACGCCTAAGCCCTCCATTCTTGTTGTCTATTCTAGAAGTTGAAATCGAAATCAACGAGCTTTTCGGCGATTTCGTTAAAGGTTTGTTCGGATTGTTCGTAATAACCGTCCCAAGTCTGCTTGCTCCAAATTTCCACGCGACTAGAAACGCCGAGCACCATGCAATCCTTGTCCAGCTTCGCATATTCGCGAAGATGGCTAGGTATATTTACCCTTCCCTGTTTATCCAGCTCACATTCGGTTGCTCCGGAAAAGAAAAACCGGGTAAATGCACGCGCATCTGATTTCATAAGAGGCAATGTTTTCAGCTTTTGCTCCAAAACGGTCCACTCACTCATGGGATATACGAATAAGCAATTATCTAATCCACGGGTTGCAATAAAAGAGGCTCCAAGCGATTCGCGGAATTTCGAAGGTATGATGATTCGGCCTTTCTCATCAATGCTATGTTGATATTCACCCATAAACATGACTTTGAACCACCCCTTCCCCTATTTCCACCACTTTGCCCCACTTTTCCCCACCTAGTAACAGTAGTTCGCCACCTAAAATAAAAATCCTGCTCAGTGAGCAGGATTTTCTAAAATATTTCACACTATTAAAGATTATTAATCATTACAGCGTTGGCGGCTGCTCTTCTTCAGGCTTGGATGGCTTCGGCGCCGTCTCTTTCCTTCTTCGATAAAACCAAATGATTGGGATTAAAATAACAGCCAATATAGCTAATACAGGCAATGCACCTGCTAAAATAACTAACAATAGATTAATGGCGTCCCAAACTACTTTCGTGCTGTTAACTAGCGAGTCCGACATCCTGCCGCCTAAATGTGGTTTTTCGATACTTTTATTTTTTAGTGTTTGATTCGTTTGGTACATGCGCAGCTCCACCGTCGAGAAAGCTACATTATTATCCAAATAGCGAACTCTTCCTTTGATTCGTTCAATTTCCTCCTGCACATCTGAGAGCTGCTGTGAAAACTTTAACAGATCATCAGCCTTTGTCGCTTTATCCATCATGGCAAGCAGTCTAGCTTCAACAAGCTGCTTCGCCTTCAACCTTGATTCAAGATCTACATATTCCTCAGATACGTCCTTGCCGCCGATATTGCGTTCAAATTCATTATGTTTAATTTGCTCAATCCGATCAATGAACGACATAAACCCTGCAGCGGGAACTTTAATCGTATAGCTTGATCCAATTTCACCCTCGTGCTTCGTATCTTGAAATTGCAAAAGATAACCGCCGCTTTGATGAATGGCATTGCGCAGCGAGGTTGCTGCAGAAGCTAGATCATCCACCTGCATACTTAAATTCGCTGTATAAATAATTTTCTGGTTGAATCCATCCGAGCCGATCGCCAGCTGAGCATCTATTCCCCCGCCTGATGCTTTGCTCTCGCCCGATCCCTCAGCAGTCGCTTCTTCCGCTTTAGCGGCATTGTCATTCAAGGTATAGCTCATCTCAGTTTCTACATTTCTAGAAGCTGTTGATGATAACATCTGTTCAGAAGCCGAGTTTTTAGAGCTGCTCGTATCCCCATCTGAGGAAGCGCATCCAACAAGCAGAACAACCAGAGAAACAATTGAAATAAATGCAAATATCCCTTTTTTATGTCTATACAAGAAAATACCCCCTTGCTTTTATTTACCTTTAGACGCAATCTGGGAATAAAAGGTTACAACTTTGTCCATCAAAATCCGAACATCAGCCCGATCTAATCATCGATGTAATCGTATCAATTGCTTCTTTTATTTCCACATAAAAAAAAGCCGCGATTGCTCGCGGCTTCTTCAATGCTCTATTCTGTTTCTTTCCAGCTGTCCAAATATGCCGATTGCTCCGCAGTCAGCTGATCAATGCCAAAGCCTAGAGATTGCAGCTTCAGTCTCGCTACCTGCTCATCGAGCTCATAAGGAACATTGACCACTTTGCTGCCAATCGCTTTGTACTGCTCATTTACATATTTTAGTGCAACAGCTTGCAGTGCAAACGTCATATCCATAATTTCTGCAGGATGACCATCGCCAGCAGCCAAATTAACAAGGCGGCCTTCGGCCAGCAAGTAAATACTGCGTCCATCCTCCAGCTTATATTCTTCGATGTTGCGGCGAACGGTCCGTACACTTGAAGATAATGCTGCAAGTTCTGGTTTGTTCGCTTCGACGTCAAAGTGACCTGCGTTGGAAATGATCGCACCGTCCTTCATCACCTTGTAGTGCTCTCCGCGAATAACATCGCGATTCCCGGTAACCGTTACGAAAAACTCGCCAACCTTAGCCGCTTCGATCATCGGCATTACCGCGAAACCGTCCATATAAGCTTCGACCGCTTTAATCGCATCAATCTCAGTAACGACAACATTTGCGCCAAGACCTTTCGCACGCATGGCTACACCTTTTCCGCACCAGCCATAACCGACAACAACGACAGTCTTGCCCGCAACCATCAAATTCGTTGTGCGATTAATACCGTCCCACACGGATTGCCCTGTACCGTAGCGGTTATCAAAAAGATGCTTGCAATATGCATCGTTAACAGCGACCATAGGGAATTTCAGTGATCCGTCTTTCTCCATCGCTTTCAATCGTATAATGCCAGTCGTTGTTTCTTCCGCGCCGCCGCGCAGATTCTCGCCAAACTCTGGATGCTCCGAATTTAGAATCGTTGCAAGATCGCCGCCATCATCAATAATAAGATCAGGCTTCCACTCCAGCGCTTTAATATTAAGTGCCTTAAATTCCTCAGCACTTGGATTATATTTGGCAAATACAGTAATGCCATCCTCAACGAGAGCGGCACAAACATCATCTTGTGTTGATAACGGGTTGCTGCCTGTTATAGTAACATCAGCACCGCCCGCTTTAACAACCTTAGCCAAATAAGCGGTTTTCGCTTCCAAATGAAGAGCGATTGTAACTTTTAATCCTTTAAAAGGCTGTTCCTTCTCAAATTGCTCGCGAATCGTATTCAATACCGGCATATGCGCAGCTACCCAATCAATTTTCAAACGGCCTTCAGGTGCCAATGATAGATCGGCTACGATGCTTTTATTTGCTGTACTCATTCCATTTGCCTCCTCATATTTCATAAATAAACGATTTCATGTCCACCAGTACGGCTAAATGGCGCTTCAAGCAGCTTATCGAGCCAAATCAGGCTGTAACGATTCCAATAGGCTGCCATATTAAGTACTCGCTCTTGCGGCTTGTTCTGCGGGTTAATCGACAGATGGATACGATCAAGTTGACGTGTGGATGCTTCAAATTGTTTGTTGAAGGCATCTACCGTTTTTGAGCCCATGTAATTGATTTGCTCTACTATTTTTTGCAAATTCGTATCCCCTAGCTTAGAGAGCGATGGTTGAACGGAAGTTGCAAGCTCAAGAAGCGGTTTATATAGCTGCTCAAACGTATCTCTTGCTTCGGCAAACTGCTGTTCAATGGACAAGCCATCTTGTGCCTTCAGCCATTTCCCTTTGCTCTCTTCGAAATGTTCCATTACATCCTCAAAGGAAAGCTCATACTTATCCATGTGCTTGGCAACTGTTCCTTCAATTAAAGTATAAGACATACGCGGCACGATAATGGGCATTTCCATATTCAGCGTGCGGAATGCTTCTCCAGTTAAAGCCCAATAGGCAATTTCCCCAGGACCAAGCACAGTCGCAAGAACAGGGAATAAATAATCCTGCATAAGCGGCCGCGTCAGAACGTTATTGCTAAGCTGCTGCGGCTGCTCGTCAGCGATCCGAAGTAGCTGTTCCTCCGTTAGCGACAATTGCTCTTTACGGTCTTGGAATTTTCCATCCTTCTTGTGAAGAAGCGTTCTTTCTTCCCCGTTATCCGAATTAAAGAGAAAAAGATTCGAGCTGCCAGCCGTCACATCCGCCTGAAGGCTGTAACCAAGCTCTCTCACCTTATCTGCCGCAGCAGCATAAGCATTCTCTAATTCATCGTTCTTCTCAATCAGCTTCCTGAACATAGGCGCTTCTATACGACGGATATCCTCATGATCGCCATCCATTAATACTAAGCCGTGTTTCCCGAATAAATGACTCAAAATCATTGCAAAAAAATCTGATAATGATTTGGCCTGCTTCGACATTTGGCGCAATTCCTCTAGCATCACAGGTTTAAACTCTGAATGCGGAAGCGATTGTTCAAGCTCAGCAAGCAGCTCTTCCCATGTTTCAGCTGTAATCATCGTGCGGCTTACAGCTGTACGCGCACCTTCAGGACGCGTAACTGACAACTTGCGAAGCTCCTGCTCCGTTGTAATAACGTAGGCATGGTTCGCCTCATCCCAGTCATGATCTTCACCGGCTACCCAAAATACAGGAACAACCGTCCGCCCTAGCTGCTCACTTGCAGCTCTGGCAGCACCTATGATCGATACCGCTTTATGTATAACAAGCAGCGGACCTGTCCATAAACCAGCTTGCTGACCTCCAACCACGACCGGAGCCCCCTCTGCCATCGCAGAAATGGAAGCAAAAACTTCTGGATCAGCGTTAATCGCTTCATTGTAAGCACGAAGCGCTCGAGCTACTTGAGCTGCATCAGCTCTAACCTCTCCGCTTTGCTCCAAACGATTAAAGCGTTTTACCCAATCTTGATCAATTCCCGCATGATAGCCATATAAAGCTTCAATGCGGTCATCGTTTTGATGTATATAAGCCTCTGTCAAAGGCTGTGCAATAGGCAATGCATAAGTATCTGTTCTCATAGCGCAGCCCGTAACCTCCCGCTTAATAGTCGTTAGCACGACTTCATATTGTGAAACTGAACATTTTAATTGTACACAATGGTGAAGCCGTCCGTCAAAACAAAAACACCTCTGCTCGGGAGAGGCGTTTAGCAATTTATTATTTGAGTTAAGCAGTCAGAAACATTTTGCCGATGCCGATGCACATAAAAACAATGTACAGCACGCTCATCGTAAAAAAACTTAGCCGCCATATCGTCCGAAATATCTTTTTGGCATCCACTGCGCCGCGCTTGCGAAATTGGGCGTTTCCAAGCAATCCTCCGCCCAGCAGCATGAATAGCAATATGCCGTAAATCCCGAATCTGCTGTTAAACAACTCATCAAACAATACAGCAACGCAGCCAATTAATAAGGCTGTCGAAACATCCATTGCCAATCGGAACGCTTTCTTTCGATCCTGAATATATGCTCCATATCCAAACAAAATGATGGTGAAGGGTATGATTGGAATTACAGCCAAATAAGCGTATGCATGTTTGATGCTTTCCCAAATCATTTCCATCGGCCTTCACTCCTTCATAGTCGACTTAAGATTTAGTGCTTTAATCATCGTAACTATTGCTTGGTTTAACGGCGCTTGCAGCCCATTCTTCTCAGCCAGCTGTACGACCCCGCCATTAATGGCATCGATTTCTGTCGCTCTGCCAGCTCTTACGTCACTAAGCATGGAAGAAATATTGCTGCTGGTTTGCCTGCAAACCTTTATAATGAGCTCCCACCCATTCTCCGGCAAGCTCATTCCAGCCTGTATTAACACCAACTCGGTTTCCTCATACAGCGCTTGCATAAGTTTGACGCCGACAGGATGGAGCGGCAGCTGTCCATTCTCCACATCCAATATTGCCGTCAATGGATTAATGACTGCGTTAATAAGCAGCTTATTAAAAATTCGATTCTCCAAGTCTTTCGACAGAAAAGAGGTAAATCCTGCCGTTTCCAGCAAAGAAATCAACATTTTTTGCGAGTTATCGAGAGAATCATCTTGATTCCGCTCATTTTCTCCCCATTCACCCAGCCAAAGCTGCCCCTTCCCCGTATGCTCAACCGAACGAACATCGAGACGTTTCGCCCCCTCTGTCGTCACCGCTGCAAATAGCGGATAGGTAGGAAGTTTGCTTTTAATTCGCTCTAAATGTCCAATTCCATTTTGCATACATACGACTGCCACACGCTCTCCATCATAGCTGGCAAGAAGCGAAGCAAGCATATTTAGAAAAGCTTCATCCAAATCCGATTGTTTAACGCTCAGCAGCACCCAGCGATAGTCGGCATCCTGTTTTGTGACGTCATAACGTTCTCTATGTTCAGAAGCAGACCCGCTCCATAAACTTTTGATACGAATCGATTTCTCATTTGCCCCATCTAGCTCCTTAAGCCTAATGCCTTGATTAGCGAGCACATCAGCCTGTTCCTCACTGCGCGTCCAAATCGTAACATCCGCCCCTGTTTCTGCTAGCTTCGCTCCATAGAGCAGTCCTAACGAGCCCCCACCTACTACATCTATATGCACCTTATACTCCTTCCGACCAGCTGCTGCTCATCAATATATTAGCAAACATCGTATCAAATTTTCCGAAAATATTGCAACTGATACAAGTTTAGCCGACTAGACTCTTCTATAAAAAAAAGCGCAAAAGAAAAAGAAGCCAGCCAAATAATGGCCAGCTCCTCTTATTTACGCATTATAACCTATTCAATCCGTTCCAAATTGCCGTTAGCATCCATCTTGAATCTCGGCTTAGCTTCATCGTCATTCGTCAAAACAGTAAGCCTTCTTGCACGATCCATAATTTGAATAAGTGTCTTGTAATCGTCGTTCACAGCACGGTAATCCGTTTGAACATTGTTAACCTCTTTGGACAATCTCTCATTCTGATCACGCAAACGGTATAGCTCTTCCTCTTTGTCTTTCAGTTCCTTCTCATACCATTTGAGTTGGCGGGTTAAATCCTGATAGGTCGTCTTCCATCCACGGAGAAAACGAATAACAGCATCTACCGATAAACTTTCCTCGATTGCACCACTCTCTTGTTTGAATCCACGTTCTTCCGTTTCAAAAACGGCAATCGATGAAACATGCGGCGTTGCGATAATCGTTTGTTTTTTTAAATAATTACGCTTCTGGCGCTGCTGCTTAGCGATTTGTATTGCATCCTCATACCTTTTGCGAACGCAACTGTTCCAGCGGAATCCGCATGCTGCGGATGTACGCCCAATTCGTTCGCCCACTTCTTCAAATGCTGCAAGCTGAGTACTACCTTCGCGAATATGGCGTAGTGTAACCTCGGCGAGAATTAAATCATCGTCCGGACTCCACGCATCTTGTCTAACTGCTGTCATGCAACAAAAACCTCCTAACGTAAAGGCGCTTACTTTATCTCTATGCCCTTGGTAGAGTTCATAGAATCTATTGGATACTAATTTGTATAACCAAATTTTCAATTACTCATACATGTTAGCTCTTATATTTGAGCAAACTATATCTAAGTAAGCGGGAGTTAATTAGATGCAAACAAAAAATTTGCGATTTCTTCACGTATTTTGGTTTACACTTATTACACCAAACGTTATAATGATCATTAGAAAATCGGGTCGCAGCGAAAGGGGGATGTTATCATGGCACGTATGTATCGGGTACTTGGCTTTTGGACCCTGGTAATCGGACTTATGGCTTTCGCAGGCCATATGACGGAATTTGCGCTATTGTTTTTTGCACAAGCCGTTGCTTTCGTATTTCTAGGCTACTTGAATTTCTCCGAAAGAACTTACATTGTAATGTTCTGGGGATATATGATCATTTCATTCGTGGGTTTCACGTATTGGTCGGTCTTCAAGATGGACTTGCCGTTCTAACAAAGGCGTCAGCGAAATACGCTAAGGCAAGCTTTAATCAAAGCCATGAAAGAACAGCCATTATTCTAAATGATAATGGTTCGTTATGCGCTTAAGGTAAGAACAAACAAGAGTACATATGAGTTCTTTTCCTTAAACAAAAAAGTGTCAGCCCCTTTAGGGCTGACACTTTTTTTGTATATCATTCATCCTTTTTCCAAAACCATCACCTTAAACGTCTCACTCATCTGATCGCTCAGCAGCAGCTGCCTAATCGCTCTATTCCTTCGCGCCTCTTTGCTGAAAGGGTCAGTGCTGTTGTGATTTTGAAGCATATCCATTACGCCGTGCTCAATTAAAAATTGTTTTTGTGTCATATAGCTTGCTACTTGAAATCCACTTTCTTCAGCGGAATGATGTATAAAGGTAAAGGGGACATGTGAAGTGATATCCTGCTCCCCGATTCGACTATACGGATTGGTGTTCGTCTGATGACGCGAATAGCACATAAGTGTCCCAAGCATCCGGTGCTCCGCCGCATATTCCTCCGCTTTATGCCCGTAATCAATAATGACGACACGTCCCCTAGTCATCACGGCTCCAAGCTTATTAAGGAAATCGACTGCTCCAGCATGCACCTCCGTTTGCTGCCCTTCAAGCAATTGAATATGATCCCGATTAAGCCAATTTGTAATCCGAATATCGGTAAGCGGCATTTGAACCTCAACGAAGCCACGCTCATCATGATATGCAACGCCTAACTCCATCAGCTCTCCATTTACTAGCTGCACACGGTGTACAGGAAAAGCATCAAACAGCTCGTTTGCGAGCACAATCGTTGGCTGCTTAAGCCAGGTTTCGCCCCAAGCCTCATTTGATGATGCAAGCAGCGGTTCTGCACCCGATAAGCTTATATCTGCAAAGGCATGCCGCGCTGCTTCAGCATGCGCAGGATGATCCTCAATTAGAATGGGCTGCATTTTTCTTTTCCAATCCAAGTCTCGTCCACAACCTGCAGCCGCAATTTGAGCAGACAATCGCCCCGTTCCTGCTCCCCACTCCATCAGTTTAAGCGGTTTATCCACTAATGCCGCGTAGTCCAGCGCATATTTCGCTAGAACTTCAGCAAGCACCTGCCCAATGCCTGAGCTCGTATAAAAATCACCCTCCTTGCCCACTCGAATTGGCCCTGAACGGTAATAACCATATTGCGGATCATATAGACATGCCTGCATATATTGAAAAAAAGAGATGCATTTGACTGAACTCCAGCCTCCATCTTCATCTACAAGCTTGCCATATGTTTTTGCATCTGCTATTTTTTCCGCAATTGAGGCTGCAAGCTCGTTTTCAATTATCATAAGGTTCATCCTTTTCCAATTGTAAGATATAATAGAATGGATTGCCGCATAAAATGAATGCTGAGGAGGGACGATGCCGTTGACATTGCCAGCCAGGCGCAATCGATTGTCTATCGCAGCCACTTCGATGCTACTCATCTTTTTGTTCCTGTTTCGGCTTCCCGCTTGGGCTGAGCCTCTGCCGGCTGATGAGGCGGATATGCATGCACTGCTTGAGAAAAGCTTGTCTGTCGTGGAAATCGATAAAGAAATCATCCGCATACAAGAACAGAAGCAGCAGCTCATGCTGACGATGACAGACACAGAGAAGCAGCTGGTCATACAAGAACAGCAAATAGCGGACAAGCAAGAAGAAGCAGGAAATGTGCTGCGCGCTTACTATATGGGAGAACGAGATTTTTTGCTTAGCGCTCTTTTATCGTTCGATTCATTATCGGAGTTGTTTCAAATGCTGGATTATGCCGAAATTATACTTACTCATGACAAGCATACCTTGAATACATATGTCGAGCAATACAAGAAAGTTAAAGTGGGTTATGAGAAGCTTGAAGCTAGGCAGAATGAGCTGAGTACGATTGAACAACAGCTCAAAACGCAGAGAGAGCGCGTAGTTGCGCTTGAGAAACAGCTTGACGAGCAGCTAGCTGGCAGATCAGATGCCGATCGCATACGCATTTTGATGAAGGAGCTTACTTCTTACTGGGAAACAGCAGGAATAGCTGAAGTGAAACAATATTTCCGAGCACTCTCGAAGGCTATGCAGAAGCTGCCAAGCTGGGTACAAGAAAATAAGCAGCTGCTCGAAATAAAAGGTTTTCAATACACCATTCGAGTGCCCGAAGATGATTTAAATACATTCCTTCGTGAGCAAAATGATATCTTCAATTATTTCTCTTTTGAATTCATTGATGACAAGGTCATTGCTCAAGGAAAACGCGACAACATGGAAATAAAAATCAGCGGTCATTATACGATCGAAAATGATCCCAAAAACGCCATCCTATTTCATGTCGATGAACTCATATTTAATGGCTTCTCCCTTCCTGACACGACACGCAGTGCGCTCGAGAAGGAATTCGATCTCGGCTTTTATCCTGATTTAATCGTTTCGTTTCTTAAAGCGAATGCTGTTGAAATGAAAGATGGAGAACTGACCATCAAGCTCAGCCTGAAGTTATAGCTGCTGTCATCATTCATCTATTCAGCAAAAAAACAGTCGGCCATCATTGCAAAATGAGGCCGGCTGTTTTCATTTTACTCTAAAGCGGCAAGCGACTTCATATAATCAGCCAATTGAAAATTGCCATCGGAAAACATTCCCCATAACTTCTCCCTTTGACGCCATTTCTCAGGCCAAATGGGATCTGAAATCGGGAGATTTTCATCTGCGAGCTTAGTGTTCAGCTCATTCTTCCACCAAGCAGGCGGGATATGAATTTGATCGCTTTGAAGGGTGCTGTTAAACGAATATAATGAAGATCTTGCAGGTAAAAAGCCAAATCGGTCATAGGTCATCTGTTGATTCATTAATTCGGTCATTTCTCCAATCCAAAGCATCGCTTCCTCTTCTTCATCGCTGTTGGAGGAAATCGCGTAGCTTCGTCCATTCAACCATGGATAATGGACTTGCTCACGATCAATCGTTAACTTCATTCGCAAATCCTCATTGAAACGCTCGTATTGATTCCACGGAATTACAGCTGCAAACAGATTATTATTTTGAAACTCCTCTGCTAATTGATTGATTGCATCCACATCGATTCTGCTCAAATTCACTTCCATTTGTTGAAACCATTCCAGCTGCTGAGTCTGCTGCTCACTCAGCGGAAGTATTTTCAACAAGTTGGCTGGTTTCGTTTGAAACGCGGCTAACCAAGTTAGCTGCTGCTGCAAATCGCCTGCACTCCAGTTTACAATACTCGCTTGCGGATGAAGCTCGATCATTTTTGAAGCGGCGGCTTGAAAGGAAGCAAAGTCAGAAGGCGGCTCCTTCAGACCTGTCTCCTTAAGCAGTGCAGAGTTCCAAACGATGATATACGGGTTTAAGTCCTTTGGTACGCCCCATAAATAACCGTTCCATCTGAGCGAATCGAGCAATCCTGTCATTTGATCGGTGAGCGTATCACCTGTCATCATGCTGTCAGCAGGCTTTAGAAACCCTCGTACAGCAAATGATCTAACCCATCCATTATCTAACAGCATAATATCTGCGGCTTCTCTCTGCTGGCTCTGAAGCGTCCACAGATCGTATGCTCTTTCCTTATTCGGCTCATTTGAAAGCTCAACTTGAATATGAGGGTATTTCATCATAAAATTCCGGTTTAATTCCTGAAGCTGTTGATATTGCATGTTCGGCAAGGAAACGCTTACAGTAATGTCAGACAGCTGATCAACAACTAGAGTACCGGGAGCGGGTTGAACATTTGTTTTCCCGTCAGGTTTTCCAGTGATTGCAGGGTTTGCATTTCGTGAGAATGGGATAAGTAATAATGCTGCTAACAGTAATGTGCCGAATAAAACCAGCACGTATTTTCTGGGAGTCACAGCCTTCTTCCTTTCATCCTTAAATCTACTAAAAATAGGATAACAATAATTTGTTTTTTTGTCCAAAAAACCTTCTATTTTTGCAAATAAAAAAAGCCCCTCTCCAGAGAGGGGCACGATCGTTATAGTAAATCCGCTGCCAATTGGGCTAGCTTGGATCGTTCGCCTTTCTCAAGCGTCATATGGCCGCTGATACCCTCTGCTTTGAAGCGCTCTACAATATGGGTCAAACCATTGCTGATCGAATCCAGATAAGGGTGATCTATTTGCTCGGGATCTCCCATAAGAACGATTTTACTTCCTTCACCGACCCTCGAAACAATCGTTTTTACCTCATGTTTCGTGAGGTTCTGTGCTTCATCAATAATAATGAATTGCCCGGGAATAGATCGGCCGCGAATATAAGTTAAAGCCTCGACCTGAATGCTGCCCATTCCCATCAATATTTTATCAATATCGCCTGATTTCTTCGTATCGAACAAATACTCCAAATTATCGTATATCGGCTGCATCCATGGCCGCAGCTTCTCTTCCTTCTCGCCTGGCAAATATCCGATATCTTTCCCCATAGGTACGACAGGCCTTGCGATTAGCAGCTTCTTGTATTTATGCTCATCCTCCGTCTTCAGAAGACCCGCTGCCAGCGCGAGAAGCGTCTTACCCGTACCAGCCTTGCCGGTAAGTGTCACGAGCGGCACGTCGTCATTTAGAAGCAGCTCAAGCGCCATGCGCTGCTGAGCATTGCGAGCGGTTATTCCCCAAACCGGATCATTGCTTAAAAATAAAGGCTCAAGCCTTGCCCCGTCTTGGCTAACCTTAAGCAGAGCTGACTTCGAGGTTCCCATTTCATCGCGCAAAATCACAAATTCATTCGGATTTAATCGAATATTGAGGTGCATGTTGTTAACTGTAAGGAAGCGATAAGTGTAAAACTCGTCGATAACTGCAGGATGAACATAAAGCGTCATATAGCCAGAATAAAACTCCGACGAAACAACAACCCGATCTGATAAATAATCTTGAGCCTGCAAGCCTAGAACATCAGCTTTGATACGAACGAGTACATCCTTGCTAACTAATACGATACTTTGTTTCTCCGGCTCATTTTCCTGTTCTATATGGTAATTCAGCGCAACCGCCAAAATCCGATTATCGTTGGACATTTCCCCAAACATTTCTTGTACTCGCATGAAGCTGCGGTGATTTAATTCTACCTTGAGCAAGCCGCCGCTAGGCAGTTCAATCCCTTCATGCAAGTGGCCTATTTCTCTCATCTTATCGAGCAGACGCGAGATCGAACGCGCATTTCGTCCTAATTCATCAGCCAACCTCTTCTTTGAATCAATTTCTTCCAACACAACCGCGGGAATTATGACTTCATTATCATCGAAAGCAAAAATCGCTTGCGGATCATGAAGCAGCACATTTGTATCGAGCACGAATATTTTTTTCATGAGAACCCTCCCGGTGTTGGATATTCATTAGAGGCCATACATAGCATATCGCTGCTGCGGGTAAACTATGGCGGACAGGTGACTATCAGCTTTTCATCGAGAAAAAAGAGGTGTCAAACATGTACAAATGGCTTGCTTCAGCGATCATTGTTGCGATTGTAGCGACAGGTTGCAGCACCGTCGCACGAAATGAAACATCACCCTCTCCACGAAATAATGGCCGTGTCCATACGCAGCAAACCGAGCCAAGGAAAAAAGAAATCAAAAACTCGGAACAGGTTGCGGTACATCTGGAGCAGTTGGCCAAAGGAATTGACGGAGTAACGAACGCGCACTGTGTCGTGTTCGGGAATACTGCAATTGTTGGCATCGATGTAGACGCCAAGATGGAGCGTTCTAGAGTCGGTACAATCAAATATGCCGTAGCCGAAGCATTCCGCAAAGATCCGTATGGTATAGATGCACTAGTGACTGCGGATATCGATATGTCCCAGCGAATCAATGAAATCGGCGCCGATATAAGACGAGGCAAACCGATATCAGGCTTTGCCGAGGAGATGGCCGATATTATCGGCAGGGTAATTCCGCAAATGCCGCGTGATGTCATCCCTCAGGAACTCGAAAAACAAGCTCACAAAATGAATAAGAAATTGTAAAGGCATCCCTGAAGACACAAAAAGCCTAGTGAGCTATCACTAGGCTTTCTTCACAGCTGCAAGAACCTGTACAACAAAGGTGTTCGCAGCAATATTCATATTCGGTTCCTCGCACGCAAGGGTAGTGGACAAGCTTGCGACGTCGTCGTTCGCACTCAGCCCACTAGAAAAGTTCAAGGCCAGTCCGTCAGAAACCGCATCAATCTTGTGCATTAGAACGATAGATTGCTTATGCAAAACTTCGATCGGTAGCTCGGATACTAAGGATACGGTATTGGTCATTCGCATGACCTCCTTCTGAACAGATTTCAAAAATGGCCTCTGTAGATTTATTATAGCTATAATATTAGCTATAGTCTACGGTTATTCAGCCATTTTTGCTTGGAGTGCAGCCCGAGCTTCCTTCAGCTTCTCTTCGTCCATATAAACATAAGGACTTCTCCAAGTTCCTTCAAGAGGGATGAATGTAATATCATTGCGGCTTAAACCCAAATAAGTAGTCATCATATTTTTAATTTCTTTGGAAGGCATATCCAGCGTCAAGTTTTTGCCGACGGCTTGCATGACGGACCCGATCTTCGTAACGCCGTCAAATGATTTCATCTTGTCCGTTAGTGCTCCAATAACTTGGCTTTGTCTTGCGTTGCGCTCAAAGTCGCTTGACATGTTTTTTCCATTATTTGATTTCCGGTAACGAACAAAGTCTAGTGCTTTCTCACCGCTTAGCGTTTGAACGCCTGGTTCCAAATCGATATTTGTACCATCAGCAGAGTCTTTGTATTTCATACGCTTATCAACGTCCACTGACACGCCGCCAAGCGCATCAACCACATCAGCGAAACCTTGAAAGTTAATGACCGCAGAGTATTTAATGTCGATGTCGAACAGCTTACTCATGACGTTGCGCACTTCTTGCTTCGCATCCGCATAAGCTGCTTCTTTGCTTAATTTCTTCTTATTGAGCGCATTCATATAGAAATCAGCATAAAAGCTATTGGCTTTGCGAGCTCGATATCCTTCGATATCAATGTTAGTATCCCGAGGAATGGTAACGATAGTAGCGCTCTTCGAATTCGGGTTAAATACAGCTACCATCATAACGTCCGTATTTAAACCTCCTCCATGAGCACGAGCATCGATCCCCATCAGAAGCATGGCAACTGCCTTCTCATTTACAGCTTCTCCAGGCGGTATAACAACCTCTTCATCAACTGGCGATGAAATTTCATCAATGGCTTTATCCGCTTGCAAGACCAAATAAGTTAAACCCGCAGCTACGATCAGAAGTATTGAAAATAGCAATGTGAAAAAGATTTTCATTGCCGACCGTTTTTTTCGCGGCTTCTGCTTTTTTGGTTTTGCTGGTGGACGAGAGCCCGTTCTTGGTGGTAATGCTGTTGATCCTTTACTCATATGATCCACCTTCAAGTTCAGTTGTATTTGGGATTGGATTCAATATCTGTCAAGAGCTGTTCACCCAGCTCACGAGGATAAAGCTGAAATTTGGTACGGCCATCCTTCTCGTATTTCACATGAATCATCGTATCATCGGTCTTCGTTATTACAAATTCCGTCAACCCATGATCCTCCGTCAATATTTGCTCAAAAAACGATAGTGTCTCAAATGCTGCATTGTCATCGGGACGAGCATCAGCAACCAGCTTGATTTGAAGCCAGTTGAATAGTGCGTCCTCGAACTTCATTTGCCGGATTCCGCATTTGGAGATTGACTGTCATTTGGTTTGTTGCCTTTCCATTTGTCGTACAATTGACGACCACGGAGCATTAGCATCATAAGAACGGCTACTCCCATACATTGAATGATTGGCAGCTTGTCCACCTGCAAAATCATTAGAACGAAAGAGCCGAAGGCAATCAATGCATACACTAAAATTTCTTTAAATAACGGAAGCTTCTGCTGTGCACGAAATACTTTATTGAATATGTATATCGTAAAACCCAGAATGATTAAATAAGAGACTAGCTTATGATCGCTTAACCATGCTTGCATATCGTATTCCTCCCTCATTCATTGTAAACGGCTTTCGCCGTGCTTTAGTTGCACAGTACGCATAACACTGTGAAATATAAGTGGGATTATAAGTTAAGCAACTTATAATCCCACTTATATTTTAAAGAAAACGTAAGGCTTTGCAGAGCAAAACCTTACGTTCATTTAGAAAGCTAATCTTACACGCTTGCTTGCGCATTTTTACGGTTTTTGTCCGCACGTTCGCGCTCGCTTTTGTTCAAAATTTTCTTACGAAGACGGATCGTCTTCGGTGTAATTTCACAGAACTCATCATCATTCAAGTACTCAAGCGCTTGCTCAAGTGAGAATAGACGCGGGCTCTTCAATGTTACGGTATCGTCTTTACCTGCTGAACGAATGTTGTTCAGTTGTTTTACTTTACAGATGTTTACGATAATGTCGTTCTCGCGAGTGTGCTCGCCAACGATCATACCTTCATAAATTTCTGTACCTGGCTCCAAGAACTGAATACCGCGATCCTCTACGCCCATCATGCCGTAGAATGTCGATACACCATTTTCACTTGCAACAAGAACGCCTTGACGACGGCCGCCTACACCAGCGCCAGCTAGAGGTCCATAGCTGTCAAAAGCGTTGTTCATAATGCCGTAGCCGCGTGTCAACGTCAAAAATTGTGTACGGTAGCCAATCAAGCCGCGAGCAGGGATTTTGAACTCTAGACGCACCTGGCCGTTGCCGTTGTTGATCATGTTGATCATTTCCGCTTTACGAGTTCCTAGGCTCTCCATTACTGCGCCCATGCTCTCTTCAGGCAAATCAATAAGAAGACGCTCGTAAGGCTCTACTTTCGAACCATCGATTTCCTTAATGATAACTTCAGGTTTGGATACTTGAAGCTCGAAACCTTCACGACGCATGTTCTCGATAAGAATACCAAGGTGAAGCTCACCGCGACCTGAAACGACAAAAGCATCCGGGCTGTCTGTTTCGTCAACGCGAAGTGCTACGTCTGTCTCAAGCTCTTTGAATAGACGCTCACGAAGTTTACGGGAAGTTACCCATTTTCCTTCACGGCCTGCAAACGGGCTGTTATTAACGAGGAAAGTCATTTGAAGTGTTGGCTCATCGATTTTTAGAACCGGCAACGCTTCTGGGTTTTGTGGATCTGCAATGGTTTCTCCGATGTTGATTTCACGAATACCAGCAATTGCAACGATATCGCCCGCTCCTGCTTCTTCGATCTCAACACGTTTCAAACCAACGAAACCAAACAGTTTCTCGATTCTTGCTTGCTTAACTCCGCCTTCACGAGTCATTACAGCAACGGATTGTCCTTGTTTAATCATGCCGCGGTTAACGCGACCGATTGCAATACGGCCAAGGTATTCGTTGTAATCAAGCAAAGTTACAAGGAATTGCAATGGCTGTTCTGTATCTTCAGTTGGGGACGGGATGTTGCTTACGATTGTTTCGTAAAGTGCTTCCATGTTCTCATCTTGTTTTTCTGGGTCAAGGCTTGAAGTACCCATCAATGCAGATGCATAAACAACTGGGAACTCAAGTTGAGCGTCATTTGCACCTAGTTCAATAAACAGGTCAAGAACCTCGTCTACAACTTCTTGAGGTCTTGCATTTGGACGGTCAATTTTGTTAACGACAACGATTGGCGTTTGGTTTGACTCAAGCGCTTTGCGCAAAACGAATTTCGTTTGCGGCATACAGCCTTCAAATGCATCAACAACCAAAAGAACGCCGTCAACCATTTTCATGATACGCTCAACTTCGCCGCCGAAGTCAGCATGTCCAGGCGTATCAACAATGTTGATCAAGTAGTCTTTGTAATTGATTGCTGTGTTTTTTGCCAAAATCGTAATACCGCGTTCACGCTCAATGTCATTTGAGTCCATTGCGCGCTCTTGCACTGCTTCATGGTCGCGGAACGTGCCTGATTGTTGTAGCAGTTTGTCAACCAATGTCGTTTTACCATGGTCAACGTGGGCAATAATTGCGATATTCCGTAATTTCTCTCTTGCTTGCATAACTTGTAATCCACTCCAATTGTTTTTTATTTAAATCTTTTACCAACGCTTGCGTTTGCTTAGCATCATCCAAACACCTGCTGCAATTAACGCAACAGCAATCGCATAAATCCCCCAGCTCCACAAAAGCACAAGAATGACAAACACAGCCGATGCGGCAGCAAGCGCAATCGATGCCGTGAGTACAACACGCGGTCTGGATGAACCGAACAAATAATATTCGTAAAGACCAGCTGCCACTCCAAAGATAAACAGCGGCCACAAATATTTCATACTATCCCATCCAAAAAGGTTGCAAACGACAAACAGCAGGGCATATACGACGAGCATTCCGCCTGGGACGAGCACGACCGCCGGAACTAATCTGCCGAAGTAGAGAACATGCAGAAGCACGCCGGGAATTAAGACGAGCAGCGGCCAGAAGATTGCGCCCAGAAAGCTGAATACACCTAACTTGCCCAACAAAATAACGACCCCGGCTAACAGCAAAATGATTCCAGCGGAATATTTGTTATTAGGCATTCGCGTTCCGCTCCTTACAGCGCCTTTCGCATATGTTGACGAAAGACGACAGTTTTTATCTATATTAGTTTATAGGAACTGAGGCAAAAATACCAGTACGTTGCGAGGGTCTTAACAAAAAAAAAACCGTCCCGCATTATTTTGCGTGAACGGAGCGAGTCATAATCCTTATAAAACAGCCTTTTTTTTGACAATTGCGAGTACAATGACAAGCGGAACACACAGCAAAGGAATGGCTTCAGCAAGCGTTTTTGACCCATGAAACAGCAAATCATTCATGCCAGGGTCATGCATTAGCATTCCACCTGCCGCATAAGCGAGTAAAGCTGCCCCAATATAGGAAAGAGCAGGAAATTTCTGAAGGAGCGTTCCCAGCATTTGGCTTCCCCAAATAATCATAGGTATGCTGAGTGCAATTCCGAGCAAAATAAGTACAATATCTCCATCTGCTACCGCTGCAATAGCAAGAACATTATCAAGACTCATGATGAAATCGGCTACGACAATTGTCCATATCGCTTGACCAATCGTTTTTGCTTTTTTAACCGTATGCATATCCTGATTGCCGCCTGCCTCTGCAAGCAGCTTAACCGCTATGTAGAACAATAGCAAAGCTCCTACGGCTTGTAAAAAAGGCACCTGAAGCAGTTTAATCGCAACGACGGTCAACACGCATCTTAAACCTACAGCAGCCATTGCACCCCACCATACAGCCCGTTTACGCTGCTCTGGCGGCAGTTGGCCGCTAGCCATTGCAATCACAATGGCGTTATCTCCGCTAAGCAATACATTAATCAAGACGATTTCGATAAATATAATAAGGCTGTCCAAGTTACATACCCCCTCTAATCAGCTGTATGAACAAGCTGTGAGGAATATGTCCATAAAAATTTTTGAATCCCTCTTCACTGCGCAGCGTATTTATTGTAGACTTCAAGATATTCCTTTTTATGGAAGGTGGAAATGACTTATGGACCTATTCTCTGTCGAGTTTTTCTCCGCCCTGCTGACCATCGTTTTTATCGACCTTATTTTGGCCGGTGACAACGCCATTGTTATTGGGATGGCAGCACGAAACCTGCCTAAGGAACAGCAAAAGAAAGCCGTTATATGGGGAACTGTTGGAGCAATTACCATCCGAATCATTGCCACCTTGCTTGTTGTTCAGCTTTTGAATGTTCCTTGGCTTAATCTTGTTGGAGGACTTCTCCTCGTATGGATCGCATACAAGCTTCTCGTACAGGATGATGCACATGATGGCATCAAATCAGGCAATACCCTTTGGCAGTCGATACGTACAATCATCATTGCCGATGCGGCAATGGGACTTGACAACGTAATCGCAGTTGCAGGCGCCGCCCACGGGAACACTTTGCTCGTTATTCTTGGGCTTCTCATCAGCGTACCAGTCGTTGTATGGGGCAGTACGATATTCATCAAACTAATCAATCGCTATAATTGGATCGTTTATCTAGGGTCAGCGGTTCTTGCATACACCGCTGCGAAGATGATCACACATGAAAAATCGTTTAAAGCATTTTTCGAGAATCAACTCCTTTTCTGGTCCTTTGTTATCGTAGTCATTATTCTTACAATCGCAGCTGGATTATTGACCAATAAAGGCAAAAAACAAAAGGCAGAACAATTAAATAGCGATTCCACTAAGGGAGAACATTGAAAAGCCGTTGTGTTGTTGCATCCAGCAACGATACAACGGCTTTTCCTCATGCTTTAGAAATCATTTTGCTCAGTTTAAAAATAACCGTGCATTAGGAACAATTTGCTTCGCTTGCGATGGGCTTGACCAAGACAACCGTGCATGCGCGTTCCCGCCATTTTCTAAATATTCCATCTTAATATCGTATTTAACTCCCGCTGTTAAGGATATAGTCGCGCTGAGCTCACCGTTCATCGACTGCCACTGGTTAATCAACTGCTGGCCATTTACCCAGAAGCGAACCCCATCGTCCGTATGGGTATAAAAGGTATAGGTTTCGGTGTATTGAGGCTGAACTTTGCCGGTCCACCGTGCCGTGAACCACTCTCCCGGCACATTTACAGTAGGTCGATCTCCGCCCCAATCGAAGTCGATAACAGCATCTACCCGCTCAAGCTCAAGACTGCCAAAATCGCCAGCAAAATATTGCCCGAGCAAACCATTTCCTGTGCCGGTTCCTCCGCCAGGTGCCGCATTTGTCGTAACATTAAGGGTATTGCTTGCAACGGAAATATTGTTTGCAGCATCTTTGGCTTTCACCGTGAAGCTGTATGCTGTGCTCGCCGTTAAACCTGTTACTGTAAATGAAGTCGCATTTGATCCTGTTGTCATACCTGACAGATTGCTTCCATTATAGATATTGTAGCCTGTTACACCCACATTATCTGTCGATGCGCTCCAAGTTAGATTAACGCTGGTATCAGTTTTGCTTGGCGATGCTAGATTAGCTGGTGCGCTAGGTGATACGGTATCCCCTGGATTTGGATTTTGGCCGCCAGATGCTGAAGCAAGTCGTGCATTGGCCCAATCTGCGTGATCATAGCCTATTCCGTCACCAGCATCACCGACAACAAGCTTGAGCACATTTACACCCGTAACATCAAGATCAATACTTCTTGTCGCTGTATTGGCATTCATAACCCCGCTGTCATAAGCCTTAACCCCATCCGTCCATACCTCAAAAGTAACCGTGCCGTTGTTCACAGCCTGTACCTCGTCATCTACTCCGACATCGGATAGGAACCGATAGTAGCCGCCATTTAAGTTATAAGTGATTTCAGAGATTGCATGAGTACCGATTCCTTTGGCATATGTCGTGCCATTTAAAGTAATTGTGCGCTGTTCATTGCTTTTATCCTTTTGCACATTGCCCCAGCCCGTTGTAGCTGATGCCCATGTCAGGTCGCTAATATACGTATTGACTGCCGGAGCGTTAGTCGTAACGTTGACCGCATTGCTCGCCGCAGATCGGTTGCCCGCTCCGTCCTTCGCTTTAACGGTAAAGCTGTATGCAGTGCTAGGCGTCAACCCTGTTACCGTCAAACTTGTCGAACTGACACCAGCAGTTGTTCCTGCCAATACGCTGCCGCGGTAAACTTCGTATCCTGTAACGGCCACATTGTCACTTGATGGTGACCAGGTCAAGCTGACGCTGACATCCGTATGAGACGGAGAAGCCAAATTGGCTGGCACTGTAGGCGCAGTCGTATCAGGAGCATTCGTTGTCACGTTCAGCGTGTTGCTTGCCGCCGACAAATTATTTGCTGCATCCTTCGCTTTGACTGTGAAGCTATAGGCTGTGCTTGGTGAAAGACCTGTGGCAGAAAATGTTGTACTTCCAGCGCCAGTTGTTGTTCCTGCGAGTGTACCGCCTCGATAAATCTCATAGCCGCTTACACCTACATTATCCGTGGATGGTGACCATGTGAGGTTCACGGAAACGTCTGTCTTTGAAGGCGACGCAAGATTTGTTGGAGCGCTAGGCGCCTGTATATCTGGCGGTCCGGCGTTTACAATAACAGTTTGCTCCTTCAAGCTCGCTCTTCCTTCATTGTCCCAAACTACGAGTGTAACGCGGTAGGTACCTGCTTTCTGATACGTATAGGTAGGGCTTACCGTTGTGCTTGGTACACCTTCTCCGAAATCCCATAAATGTTCAGAAATGGAGCCATTGTCTGTTGAGCTGTTTGTAAACGTAATTGGTGTGCCTAATTGAACAGCAGCCGGTGAAGTAAAGTTTGCTACCGGCTTCGGATTCGAGAATCCGCGGCTTGTCAGCTGCGTATTCGTGCCGTTGCCGCTAACGGTGTTGCCGCTCCACTCCAAATTCGCTGCACTAGCAGGATACTGATCAATGGATTCACCTGTATTGCCTGTAATTACATTATTGATGAAGCTCAAAAGGTCGACGCCTGACGCGGTTGTGATCTCGATCCCCTTGCGACCGTTGTTGATGATCTGATTGCTGTCGAACGTCAGATTCTGTGAATTGCCATGGATACGAACGGCATTGCCTCCATAACCCGAATAAGCAGCTTGCGGGTTGTCCCGCGGACCGTCCTTAAATGTATTTTTGTAAAAATATTGATATTGCTCCGTTTGGCCGGTACCCTCTCCTTGCAGCTGCATTCCCCACATGACTATATTTTGAATTGTATTGTAGCCCCAATATTGATACCCCGTTCCAGGCGACTGCTGCATTCCGACCTGCTGGCCTCCATCAACAAGATTGCCTGTCGTTACGCCATGCTCAACCATCACCTCAAGGCCCATATTCCCCACAGAGCCGTCTGTAGCCTTAACGACATTATTGCGGACTGCGATATACTTGGAGCGGACAGCGCTGATCCAGTGGTCAACCTGATTGTTCTCAATTAAGGAATAATCACAATCGGTGTGAAGCTCGATGCCTAATCCCTCCGTATGGTGGCCCGTTCCTGTAATATTGTTGCCGCGGGCGACTACGTATTGACAGCCGTCATTAGCAAAAATGCCTCCTCGCCCCGTATCATGAATCGTATTATTCAAAATTTGAGCGCCGTTCGAGCCCCAGCCTGCTCTTACCGCTCCGCCCCATGCGGAGTTAACGCCAATATTTGTAATGATATTGTCGCTAATCTCAATATTTGGAGAGCCGATTGCATACAGCGCAAACGGTCCAAACCCCGCAGAGGCTGTAAAATCCTTTACGCGCAATTGACTCATTTTATTGTTGCTGCCGCCCTCTGAAACAACTGCTGACAAAATCGTATTATTGCTGTTGCCATCGAGTGTCAGGTTAGATATTTGTACATTGGATAGATTATAAAAGCTGAACATTCGTTCTTGCCCTGTCGAGGTTGACTTAATTATTGTCGTATCTCGGCTTTCACCCTTAATATGAACACCTGATTTTCCGGTAACTGTTCCGCTCAAATAATAAGTCCCTGCTGGAATATAAACGGTGTCACCAGAGACTGCGGCGTTAATCGCATTCTGGAACGCCGTTTTATCGTCTGCGCCATCCGCTCCATTCGCTCCGTAAGCGGTTACATTTAGGTTTGCAGCAAATGCATCTGGCACTGGAACAAACGGCAGCATCAACGCAATAGACAAGGAAACACCTAGCAGCTTAGCTTTCATTGATTTTAAGGTCATCTTCTTACATCCTCTCTTTAATCAAATGTGAAGCGGCTTCCTTACCATCGACCTCATGTCATTAACGATCCTCCCTTCCTTTGTCTATTGAACAGCAAGGTATCACTCCTGCCTCTCTCTACTTCTATCATGTCAAATCTACTTCACGAAAAAAACTGTACAATAACATAATCCTTGCAAAAAATGACTATATTATTTACGGTTTACTGGATTAACTAGGAATGAGAGGAGTAGATCATAGAAGCTCTTTTCGAAAAAATCCCACCCCTTTCTATAGGGATGGGATCTATTTCTATTTTTACAGCGGCATTTGAATCGTTTCGCCTGCATTTAACTTGATTCGCGGCCACGAGATGGAAGCGCATTGTCCTAAAGGCTTGAAACTAACATCCTCTTCCTCAACGAATAGCTTTACCCGCGCGGGGCAGTTTGTATTATTGATTATGGTAAGCATTAAACGGCCATCCACACTTCTCTGAAGGCGGCAATCTACCTGATCGATTACGATAACCTGTTCAGTCTTCTTATTTACATAAATGCCCGGAAGCTCTGTATAGGATAACATCAAAGCTACCTCGCACCAACAGGAATAAGGAATAACCTCGCCGACGCAAGCTGCTCCCTCCCAATCGCTCATATTTACTCGCTCACTCATATAACCAGGCGGCATGTTCAATCCATCCCAGCCTTTAACCGGCCGTTCCTCTCGCGATAAGTATTGCGGCAAGTTTCCGGCAATCTCTCTTAGCAGCTCTATATACTGTTCATTTCCCGTAGCACGGTAGAGCTTGAGCAATGAATCGCCGGATAAAGTACATATTCCTGGGGCGCTATGCTTGTTCTGAACATTAGCAATAACCGAACCCGTCGTTCGTATACCAAGCTTCTCAAAGGTTGATCCTGCCGGAAACTGATAGTCATAGGAAACGCACCAGGTCATACACTGCAAAGCAGCTTCCTCCGCGCGCGAGAGCCATATGCGGTCGCCGCTCTCTTCATAAAGAACGATATAGGACTCGAGCAGAGCAAAAGCAGATTCGCTGTCCGGACATTGCAATATTTCGCCTGGTCCGCCTGTTGTAACCCCCTTTAAGGTAAACTCGTTATAGAAATAGTCCGCCGATTGTTTAGCTGCTTCAATATAAGCTTCCTCTCCAAAATAAGCACCGTATAGAGCGAGTCCAGCTGGGGCTATGCCTGCACCCGCTGAACCGCCAACTAGAATATCTCCGGTACCGGTATGGACCCATTGGCCGAATTGGCCATAATTATTCCACAGTCTAACAAACGCATCGGCAAGCCGCTTTGCACCTTCAATCCAGTGATCAGGTATAACGAATTCAGGACGAATATGCTTCAAAGCGATGAAATGCTTCATCATAAAATACAAAGCATCCGCACTCTTGCGTAAAATATGCCACAGCTCGGGAGCGTTCCGATTCGGATCGTCGTTGAACTCATCGCCGTACCATTGCCCCTTGTAGCATACGCCATGAAAGAAGCCTGCCTCGGTCTGACTGCTGAACATAAACGAAAGCGTGCTCAGCGCACGCTGCACCGAAAGCTCATTGCCTTCAAGCAGCAGCGCATAGCTTGACATACCGCCGCCAACCCAGCCGATTTGCCAATCCTGATGCTTCATATCGATCGTTCCAACCGCATAATAACCCAGCTGATCATTCCAATTCATCGCATTGTATTTCTGTTCTTGCATTTCCCAAGAAGCGGAGAATGGCAAGCTAGCAGCTAGAGTTGTCTTAGGCTGACCACTCTGCCTTACACTGGCAAAATAATTAAATAAATCGTTAATCCGTGTGCATGGGAAACGATATACTCGAATTTTCAGCGTCACTCTATCTCCCGGCTTGAAATCATACCCTTTATCTGTGCTCGGCACTTTCGTTGTAGCCATTTCATATTTCAACTTAGCTCTAACGCCGGGCGCTTGAAATGAGATCTTAGCAGTCCTACGATCTTCACTCTCCTCGACATGCATCGAAGTATTCCCAAGTGCAGTCGCTTGATCAGTTATAAACAACCAGCCTATGCCCGATCTTTCATCTGCAATGCCAACAGCAGGCACAGCTGCGTCGCCCGTCAGCAAATGAAAGGCTGAATGTTTGCCTGTGTCTATCGATAATCGCGGTACATCCGTAATCAGCGTTGGTACTTCAGGACCTTGGTCGCTAAGCTTACTCCAGCATGGGGCGTAAGGAAGCTCACGCACGCCAAATCGATTGCCTGCATATACAGCGCCAGGTACAAGTACATAGTTTTTCTCCGACCATTTGCTATAGTGAAACGCTAGTGACACAGCCGACTGCTCTGAATACCCGACCGATTGGAACTCAGCATTCAGCTCCAGCCCCGCTGAATGGTCAATAAACCCTTTCGTTTCGAGCTTCACGAGCCATTCCGCACCAGCTGAAGTTGCAGCTCTTCCTTTCCCACCATTCCATACAACATCGCAATCTTCAAGCGGCTCTGCATTGCTGTACCTTGTGATATGGCCTGTAAGCTGTACGTCATCCAATTCCAGCGGTAATTCCATATTTAACATCCGGCTTCCCTCCTTCTCTCGCTCTATGAATCAAGATCTGACTAGTTCAGTGACTAGCCGACCTCAATGATTGCATCTGCAGACTGCAACCCAGCGGAAACAGCCTTCAGCGTTATGCTGCCCGCATTCGCTCCTGCTTGCAATAGCGCGAGGGCGAGGCCGTTAAATGCTCTTCTGCTGCTTGCTTTATCTGATTCATGGCTGCTAGGATTGCCATTACCTACACCGATCAGCGCGCCTGATCCTTCCACATAAAAATCCACGTGAGAGTCTGCGTAAGGCACTACATTTCCTTTCTCATCCACTATGCTTACCCGGACAGCAGCAACATCCAGACCATCAGCTTGTATGACTGTTCGATTAGGCTCTAGCCGAATCGCGTGTGGTTTACCTGTTGTAACTCGCTTACCCTCTGCTGCTATAACCCCGCCTATTTTACCGACTGCCTTAAGCTCACCGGGTTCATAGGCGATATCAAAGTCCATACTTCTGTGCGGCTTAACTATCCGTTCACCAAGCGAGCGGCCGTTTAAAAATAGCTCAATCGAATCGCAGTTGGTATATGCCGTCACTCGAATCGTCTGTCCTATTAGCTCCGGCCAATTCCAATGCGGAAGCAAATGAACGAGCGGCTCTTCGGTCCATAATGCTTTCATGAGATAATAAACATCCTTCGGAAACCCGCAGGTATCCATCATGCCAAAATGTGAGCTGATGCAAGGCCACTCATATGGCGTAGGCTCACCTCTGTAATCAAAGCCCGTCCAAACGAATATGCCAGTCAAATAAGGATGCTCCATCACATCGGACCATGATTTTTCAGGACTGCAGCCCCATGATGGAATGTTCGTACCATGAGATGAGCAGTACCCCTTGTTCGGATCATCTGCGTAGATGCCTCTCGTCGTCGTATAGCTTGAAGATTCGCTCCCGATTATAAGGCGGTTCGGATATTTTCTGCGTCCATCTACATCTGCACCTCTATGGCCGTAATTATAGCCAACAATGTCGACAGCGTCGGCATATCCGCCGCTGCTCCAGCCATGATTCATCGCAGCCATCGTCGGTCTGGTCGGATCGAGCTTATGCGCAAGCTCTGTCATTGATTTCAAGATGCGCGCGCCCATAACGGTTCCTTCCAGAACCTCTTCATTCTCCAAGCTCCATAAAATAACCGATGGATGGTTGCGGTCACGCAAAATCATGCTTTTCAATTCGTCCATGCCTCGTGAGCTGCTGTCGAGCTTCCGATTCTCGTCCATGACGAGCAAGCCAAGCTCATCACAAAGTTCCAGCAGCTCAGGCGACGGGGGATGATGAGCGCTTCGATATGCATTGCAGCCCATTTCCTTTAGTAGGCTCAGCTTATACGCAATCAGTGCTCTCGGCATGGCAACGCCGACACCGGCGAAGTCCTGATGATTACAAGTGCCTTTGATCGGATAAACATTTCCATTTAGCAAAAATCCTCGGTCGACATCAAATTGTATCGTACTAATCCCGAAGCTGGTATCGAATTGGTCAATCAACACCCCATTTTCATATAGCTCCGTAACAGCTTCATAGAGGTAAGGATGCTCTGGAGACCAAAGTTCAGGTTCTATTATCGTAAGCTTCTGCCCAACCGTTGTTTCATCCAAGCCGTCTACACTTGATCGATCAGCTTGCTCGGCAACCTTGCGCCCGCCAGCTCGCTCTCTAACAATGGTAATCAGATCAAAAGCTCGATTTGAAGCAGATTCATTCATCATTTTCGTTTCTATTTTGACTGCTGCATGACTTTCGGAAACTTCTATTGCGGTAATGAACGTCCCCCACTGAGCAATATGGAGCGAATCCGTCGATTGCAGCCATACATGGCGGTAAATGCCGCTGCCTTCATACCACCAGCCCTCATAATCAGTTGCATCTACCTTCACGAGTACGATATTGTCTCCTTCTGAGCCATACCGAAGTACATCGGTAATATCGTAAGCAAAGCTCGTATATCCGCCAAAGCGTTCACCGATTAAATGCCCGTTTACCCATAAGGTGCTCCTGCCTGTAACGCCATCGAAGCATAAGGATATTTTTCTGCCCAGCTGATCAGCTGGAATAGTAAACAATTTGCGATAAAAACCAACGCCCGCATGCAAGTAGCCGTGACTGCCTGCTCGCGAGCCCATTGTAGGGTCATTTATAAAAGATCCATCTGGGCACCAATCATGCGGTAAGCGAACCGCGTCCCAGCCCTCTTGAGCCTGCTGCGCCTCCTTATCTACATAGGCAATATCCAGCCACTCCCCTTCCTCCCGCTTGGCGCAATCCGTTAGTCCGCCTGTCATTCCGCCTTTAACCGCATAAGGAATGTGAATATCGCCTTTGTGAAAAAACCAGTTTTCATCAAAGCTTTCTCTGCTTCTTGCTATTAATGTCATCGCCTTCTCCTCCATTCCAAAGCTTCACTGCAATGGCCATGATCCTCTTTTGCGATCGATCGAAGGTTAAGTTAACACGGGATTTGACAGCAGTCTACTGTGAAAAAAACGATTAAGTGTACTTTATTTGAAAGCCCTTGCAACAAATAGGACTTCGGTTTTATAACTATAATGTACAGTTCCTACAAGGGGGTCTTAAAAAAATGATTACCAATTATTATTTAGCACCAAATGGTAACGATAACGCACACGGAAGCTTGGATGATCCATTCCTGTCGATACAGAGAGCGCAGGAAGAAGTACGTGAACAAATCAAAAACGGAATGAGTCATGACATTACGGTTTTTTTGCGAGGCGGCCTCTATGAACTAGATGCCCCGCTTCGTTTCGATAATAGAGATTCCGGCAGAGACCGCTGCCATGTTCAGTACACCAGCTATCCGGGTGAGAGAGCGACAATTGCTGGCGGCAAACAAATTACAGGTTGGACGCCTTATAAAGGAAAGGTTTGGATCGCTAAGCTGGAGAGCGGCATCCACTTTCATACCCTTTATGCGGATGGCCAACGAATTCATCAGGCTCGGCTTCCAGCCACTGGTTATTTTGAGACCGAGAAGCCCTCTGTTCACCATGATGAACAAAATAATAAACAAGGCATTCACTATCGCAGCGAAGACTTGCCCTCTCATTATGATTTGACAGGGACTCAGCTTTACGTCTGGCCAGGTGAAGGAGAATGGAATTGGTTCACGGAAACTAAGCCAGTCGCCTCCAATAGTGTAGAGCGCCAGCAATTGGTATTCGAAAGTGACGCCACATGGCCCATTGGAGCAGGTTCGAGGTACTATATCCAAGGTTCGCTCGACTTCCTCCAAGCGCCTGGTCAATTTCATCTTGATAAGGCCTCTGGCACGCTTTACTACTATGTTTCAGATGACGTGTCAGATCCTAACAAACAGACTGTCATTGCGCCAACAATTAAACGTCTGCTTGATATTAACGGGGTAAGCCCGCTGGAACCCGTGCAAAATATTAGCTTTACAGGACTGACGTTTGCGTGCACCGATTTTTTTCGCGAATATCGCATGATGGATGATAATGTCGAGCAAGCGGAACACCGCGAGGGCTTAATCTATATCAACCATGCGAGGCATATCCAAGTTACCTCCTGTAAGCTGGAACAGTCCGGAAGCTGCGGCATTTATTTGGACCACTACACATATGACATAACGATAAATAGAAATGACATCCGACATTTTGGCTACATCGGCATTAGTTTGAATGGGTTTGCACCGGGAACTGGTCCATTCACGAGCCCTATAGCCTCTTATACAAATAGTTATCACAAGATTAAGAACAATCGAATCGAGCATGGCGGAGAGCTCGTTGGACATGGCTGCGGCATCCTGCTCTACCAGAGCGGAAACAATGAGATTACGAACAATTTGATTGCCAACATGCCAAGATACGGTATTTCCTTGAAGGGTCTTCGCCATAAAACGATGCCCTCTGAGCTTTACGGAATTCCCGTCACTTGGGAAAATCATTGGGATTTCCTTCACAGCAGAAGCAATCTTATTGCTTATAATGATATCTCTAACGTGATGACAGACAGTCAAGATGGAGGTTTGATTGAAGCATGGGGTGTTGGGAGAGGCAATGTCATTCACAGCAACTATCTCCATGACAGCGGCATCCATTTTTCTTTTGGGTTTGGAATCTATTTGGATGATGCAGCCGATGATTTTACAGTTACGAACAACATAATCAGCAGCCTTTACAGCACTGGCGAAGGCAAGCTGTGGATGCTTATTTTCTCGAAAGGAATCGGCAATCGCATAAAAAACAATCTGCTTGTTGCTAATCCTGATGCGATCTCGGCAATCGGCTCTCAGGAAATGGCTGATGAAGAAAACAAACATATCGAAATATGCAGCAATATCATATACAATTCAGGATATTTATATTATTTTGTTAATTATAGCGATGAACGGTTCAGCTCCTCCGACCGCAATCTTTATTGGATGAACAATAAACCATGCATAATAGCAGGTAGTCTCCCACTCCTCGCAAGCGGAGAAGATTCCCTTGGAAGACAGGAGTACAGCTGGGAGCAGTGGCGTATGCTCGCTCAAGGCAAATACGATAAACATACCATTCACGGGGAGCCCTTGTTCCAGTTTGCTGAGGATGGCGACTACCGCCTGCATCCAAGCTCGCCTGCTTATCAGCTAGGGTGGAGCGATATCGAGTTCGAGAAAATTGGACCCAAATAATCAGGATCATAATAGGGAGGCCTGGATCGGATGAAAGTATTCGGATTTTACAAATCCAAAAAATATTTGCAGCGAGTCATGTTCTCCATTATGGCTACGATGGTCATTGTGCTTGTTTCATCATCGATAACCAACACGTACATTCTTGAAAAATCGGTTAAAAACATTCAAGAACAGTCCAATTTAAAGGTGCTCTCGCAAATTCAGTACAATCTTTCCTACATGAACGATATTATTACGAGGCTATCGAACTTTGTATACCGCGATCACTTTCTAATTCCTCTTATGTTCAACGATGATTTGCCAAAAATGGACCTGATTCGCGGCCATAGACAGATGTCCAATATCATGGAAAGCTCCTCCTTTCTGCACTCCATGGTCATTTATAACAAATCACAATCCAAGCTGTACGGCACAAGCAGCAGCCTGCTGCTTGATGGCGGCATTACGGATCAGCGTATCAGGAGTATGCTGCTGGACCCGAAACAGCCGCAGCCAACCAATCGATTAATTCCGATGAGCCTTGAGCAGAATGATGGTCTAATCGATACTTTTGCGTTTATAGTCACCGATTCCTTGAAACCGTTTACAAAAAATAATTCAGCTATCATATTGTTTATTAAATCAGATTGGGTATTCGACAGCCTGCAAAAAATGAATGTGGCTAGTGATCGTGATCAGGGATTGATATATATTCAAACGCAAAATGGAAAGCTTTTATCCTCCGATCCGAGTGCACCTTTCACTGCTTCACAAGATCAAGCGAAGGTGAATGAGCTTGTCCTTGCTCACAAAATAAATGAAAGCCATTCCGCAGGGTTCTTTATCGGCAAGCTTTCAGGAAAAAAGGAAATGGTCACCTACATGGAAGACGGTCTCGGCACTTGGACCATCCTCTATATCCAGTCCTATGACAAGCTGATGGGCGAGGTGAATCAGACACGGAATCAATCGCTGCTTTTGTCAGCATTGTTCCTGCTGCTCGCGATCGGATTGTCGGTAGGACTCTCTTACAAGCTGTATAATCCGATTGAAAATATGCTGAAGCGAATTCGTCCTCATCTTCAAAGTGAGAAACAAAGTGCTTCCGGCGTAAGCGATGAGCTGCTCCTGATGAGCGATAATTATATGAGGCTGTCAGAGAAGCTGAGTGAAATTAGCTCCGAGCAAATCGTGAGCAAATATTATATCCGCCGATTTTTATCGGACAGTCAGCTTTTCTCCGATCATGATATGCAGCATCTCATCGAAAAGCACGATTTAAACATTTCTGTCAAAGATGAGCTGCTTGTCTGCGTGTTGAAGATCGACCACTTTGCTGCCTATGACAACAGCATCACTGGCGCTTCGAAAAAGCTGTATAATTTCGCCATTATTAATATTGCTCAAGAAATTATTCGTGAACATTATCTTTGCGAAGCTGTCGAAATTCGAGGCGATCATGTCGTACTCATTTTATCCTGCAGCGATAAGGGTACGACATTGTCTTTTCAACAAGTGGTACGACAGCTGCGCGAGATTCAACAAATGATCGAACATTATTATCACATTTCACTTTCCTGCGGGATCAGCGACATCATCTCACAGTATAGTTACCTATCAACGGCTTATACGCAGGCTCTGCGGTTTAGCCAGTATATGATTGTAAAAGGTTTCAAAGCGATTATTACGTCGGATGACATTCAAGAAAACCTGGGAAGCAAGCAAATGTCGTTGCCTGATTCGATTGAGAAGAAACTTACGGAAGCGCTCAAGAAAGGTCAGCTAACGAATGCCGGTAATGAGCTTGAGAAGGCATTCTCCCTCATTTCCACCTTTCAGTATGACGATATGATTCGGGCGGTATCCAATCTAGGATGGGTCATTAAAAATGCATCAAGCGAAATAAACGATAATCGGATCGTTCCTTTCTCTGTTGATCTGGATTACATTCATCAGATTTCGCAAGAGAAAGAGACGCTTGAGGAAATGTACCTCTCTTTGCTCTCGCTTTGTGCAAAAATCTGCGAAAACCAGCGCCCAGCAAATATGGAACGAAATGAAATGATGCTGGAGACGGTCAAAGAGCTGATTGAACAGAAATTTCCAGACATTAATCTTAGCCAGCAATCCATTGCCATGAGTGTAAAGCTATCTTCCGCATACATTGGCAAGCTCTTCAAAGAGAATTATAATATGTCGATTACGGAATATATTAATGAGGTACGACTAGGTCATGCCCAATCCCTCTTGGAGCAAAACAACTATACGATTACAGAAATTATGGATAAATGCGGATACGCTAATCAAAGCTATTTCTTCCGCTTGTTTAAAGGAAAGGTCGGCAGCACGCCAAAGGAATATCGGATGAAGAAATCAATCTCATAAATCTTTATAATCAGCTAAAAAGGTCCTTCGTTCACTGCTTTCAGTGAGCGAGGGACCTTTCTATATCCTGTGATATCGATGAATATTCACAAAATCGAATATTTTACACTCACGAAATACAGTAATTCGCAAAACCTATTCTACCCGCCGTCGTTTCTACGTGGCATGATGGGCATCAGAACAGGAACGCTTCAGATGGAGGAGATCGCAAGTGGCCAAAACAGAGCTCGGAGCTCCTGAGCTAACGACAAGGGGCTCGAAGAACAAGGTCGGATGGCTGAGCAAGGAATGGAAGCATTTGAAAAAAAACCGGGAGCTGCTGCTGCTCGCTATGCCCGGCATATTATTTAAATTTGTAATCGCCTACATTCCTATGATTGGACTCATCCTTGCCTTTAAGTATTTCAGGTATGATCAAGGAATTTTCGGCAGCAAGTGGATCGGATTCGATAACTTCGAATTTCTATTCAAAGCCCAAGATGCCATTCGCATTATCCGCAACACGCTGCTCTACAACATTTCTTACATCGTTCTAGGAACCGTTGCCGCGCTTCTGCTCGCCCTTCTTCTTAATGAGCTTAGCGGGAAGCTTATCAAGCTCTACCAAACTACCATGTTTCTCCCATACTTTATTTCTTTTGTGCTAGTCGGATACATTACGAACGCTTTTCTGGATCATAAGGGAGGTTTCCTCAACACCATAATCGGTTGGTTCGGATTCGAGCCTCACAAGTGGTATTTGGAAACAACGCCATGGATCTTTATCCTGCCGCTCGTTGCTTTATGGAAAGGAATTGGTTTCTCCACTTTGGTCTATTACGCAGGAATTACCGGTATCAGCACCGATTATTACGAAGCAGCTAGGCTAGACGGCGCTTCTCGCATCCAGATGATGTGGCGAATTACATTGCCGCTGCTTAAACCGCTTGTCATTATCCTATTCATATTGGGTCTTGGCAACATATTCCGCGGTGACTTCGGCTTGCATTATTTTGTCCCTAATAACGTAGGACCGAATTTTCCTACAACGGATATTATCGATACCTATGTTTACCGCGCTTTAACTAAGCTTGGAGACATTAATTCAGCAGCTGCTGTCGGCTTCCTGCAATCCGTCGTTGGATTAATTACCGTAGTATCTGCAAATTATTTGGTGCGCAAAGCGGATAAGGATAATGCATTGTTTTAAGATTGGAGGAATCTTTTATGCCTAATACTAAAGGCTTTAATTTTATGAATGGGTTCATTAACATCTTTCTAACCATTCTTTGTCTTATGATTGCCCTTCCATTCGTTCTCGTTATCATCATTTCATTAACCTCTGAGAACAGCCTTGTACAGAATGGCTATCAATTTTTTCCCAAGGAATGGAGTATGGAAGCCTATCGTATCGTCTTTCAAAAACCCGACCCGCTGCTTAAAGGATATCTGGTCACCATCCTAATCACAATTGTCGGTACGGTCTTATCACTCCTGCTGACTGCGATGACAGCGTACCCTATTTCCCGAATGGACTTCCGTTACAACCGTCCGATTACCTTCTACATTTTCTTTACGATGCTGTTTAATGGCGGGCTCATTCCATTCTACATCATGATGACGCAATATCTGCATCTAAAAAACTCTTTGCTGGCTTTGATCCTTCCAACGCTGCTCAGCCCTTTCAACATTATGATTATGAAAGGTTTTCTAGATAAGATCGGCAAAGAAATCATTGAATCAGCAAAGGTAGACGGCGCCAAAGAATTCCGAATCTTCTTCCGAATTATTTTACCCTTGTCGACACCTGCTCTAGCAACGCTAGGTTTATTCATCTCTTTTGGCTACTGGAATGAATGGTTTTATGCCCTGCTGTTCATAGACAATGATAAATATATCCCGCTTCAATTGCTGCTTGTTCGCATTCTGTCTCAAATTGAGTTTTTGGCTAATTCTCCGCTCGCTCAGGTAGCCGACAAGCTGGCTTATGCCAATTTCCCGACTTTATCCGTTCGCATGGCAATGGCAATTCTTGCAGGCGGGCCGATGCTAATTATTTTTCCTTTTTTTCAGAAGTATTTCGTAAAGGGTATTACGGTAGGTTCCTTGAAAGGATAAGGAATGACTACTGTGCCATATATAAAATTATATAAATGGAGGGTTTAATGTGAAAACAACAAAAGCAGCGTTACTACTCAAATGCTTCGCTCTAGTGCTTTGCTTGGCGATGATCGCAGCATGCTCGAACAATGGCAATACCCCTGCAAACCCAAGCACCAATGAGCCAAGCAAAACGGCAGAGAATACGCCGGATGCGACTGCTTCCGCAGAACCATCCCTTCCTGAGGCTAAGCTGACCTTCATTTATCCGGTATCCGCAAATCCTGGTCCGGATCAAAAGCTGGTCAACGATGAGATCAATAAATATTTAAAAGAGAAAATCAATGCGACCGTTGTGCTCAAGCCGCTGACGTTCGATGAATACGAGCCTAAGCTCAATGCCATGCTCGCAGCTGGAGAAGAATTTGACCTTGCGTGGAGCTCGAAGGGCTGGCTTGGCAACTATCAGCCTTATATTGATAGAGGGGCGTATCTAGAAATTACAGATGATATGATTAGCAAATATGCACCAGAAGCGCGCGCTAACATCCCTGATAAATTTTGGCCGGATATGCTTGCCGTTGATGGCAAGGTATATGGTTTCCCAATCTATCAAGTAGCGGCAAAAACAAAAAGTTTAATTATCCAAAAACGCTTCATCGATAAATACAATCTTGATGTGAGCACGATTCAATCGTACAAGGATATCGAGCCTTTCCTAAAGACATTAAAAGAAAATGAGCCCGGCATTATTCCTCTCGGACTTGCACAAAATTCTTGGGGCTTGTACAGCGATCGCACAAAAGTAGGTGACGGGCTTGTTCTAAGCTATGCGAAAGACGATGCATCGCTTGGTTATATTGGGACATTGCAAACGCTTGATGAGAAAAAAGGATACTACGATGATATGCGAAGATGGTACCAAGCAGGCTACATTAACGAAGATGCGCCAATTATACAGAACATCAATGACTTGAAGGGCAAAGGCAATGTTGCGGTCTCGCTGGAGTTTACGTCCAAACCAGGCGGTGAAGTTGGCGAGATGGCTATAAACGGCGGAAACGAAGTCGTGTATGCTCCAATCGCCGACAGCTATTTTACAGGAATTGCGGGAGCGATGCATGTCATCAATAAAAGCTCCAAAAACCCTGAACGCACATTGATGCTTATTAATTTGCTTAATACGGACTCCTACCTCTACAACTTAATTTGCAATGGTATTGAAGGCAAACACTATAATAGAGTAGATGATAAAAATATCGAACCGATTAAAGATTCAGGTTATGCGCCAAACGGCGACTGGGTATTCGGCAATCAGTTCAACGCCTTCCTTAAGCCAGGCCAGGCCGCTGATACATGGGAGCGGACGATCGCGCTTAATGACAGCGCCCTTGTGCCTGCGACTAACGGCTTCGGCGTGAACGAAGAGAACATCAAAGCTGAAATAGCTAACGTAACGGCAGTTAACAACGAATATCAGGCCGCTCTCGAATCCGGATCGGTGGACCCCGCTAAGGAGCTGCCAAAATACAAAGATAAGCTCATTGCCTCCGGTCAAGAAAAGATTCAAACGGAAATCGCTGCGCAATGGGATAAATTCAAGCAAGAAAAAGGGCTAATAAAATAATAGCGATACAAAAAGAAGCTTTGCAGGAACGATACACCTGCAAAGCTTCTTCATTCGTCTTAAATTAAAACCAGCTATCCTCGCCGGCGGTTTGGGCAGCCGTTTGAAGCTGCGGTGACAATAAAACTTCCTCCGTACCGTCAACAGCGGCAGTAAGCAATTGATTATAATTAGGAATTAGAGCCTCAATCTTCTCGACGATACGAAGATTCGGATTCGTACTTGGCGATTTCGGCAAAAATAACGTACAGCAATCCTCATATGGCAAGATCGACGTTTCGAACGTCCCGATTCTCTCCGCCATCCGAATAATTTCATGCTTGTCCATCATAATTAACGGCTTAAGCTGCGGCAGATCTGTTGCTCGACCAATGACATTCATGCTCGGCAGCGTCTGGCTCGCAACCTGCCCTAAGCTCTCGCCAGTAACGATACCGTTTGCCCCATTGCGCTCTGCCAGCTGCTCTGTGATCCGAAGCATCGCCCTTCTCATTAACGTAATAATAAGATTATCGCTCTTCGCTTGTACTAGCGTAGTTTGTATTTCGGTAAACGGCACAAGATGAAGCTTAATCGGCTCCCCGCTGAAATAGGATAATCGCTTAGCAAGCTCGATTACCTTATCTTTCGCCTGCTCGCTGGTGAATGGGTAGCTATGGAAATGCACAGCCTCCACTTCAAGACCTTTACGCAGTGCCAGCCAGCCTGCAACAGGACTATCTATGCCCCCGGATAGCAATAACATAGCTTTGCCATTTGATGCAAACGGAAATCCGCCAGCGCCAGGGATGACATCGTAGAACACGTAAGTAGCTTCCGCTTGAATATCCACCCGCAGTTCAATTTCCGGCTTGCTCACGTTAACTTTAAGTCCTGGCATTGCACGTAGAACATGCCCGCCAACCAAATGATTCATTTCCTGCGAATTATGAGGAAACTCTTTCCAAGCACGTTTTGCGCTCACCTTGAACGTTTTGGGCTGCTCTGGCAAAGCTTGCATAAGAGCTAGCGCAGCTGCTCTTATTTTCTCAAGATCAGCCTCTGTGCTGACAACTGGACTTAAAGAAACGATGCCGAACAAATCCTTCAAGCGATCTGCTATCGGCTCATAGGGATGTCCATTCAGCTTGACATAAAGACGTCCAAACGATTTGAAATAAGTAATATTATCATAAGAAATTAATGCCTGCTTTACTTGATCAAGCATTCGTTTCTCGAATTTGTTCCGATTTCTTCCTTTTACCATTAAATCTCCATAACGGAGCACGATCTGATCATAAAGCAAAATTAAGTCAATCTCCTCTCAAGCGGCTTAAGTTGTGCGACAACATGACGCAGTGCAGCTCCTAAGGCTGCAATATCCTGCTCTTCATGCTCGTCTCCGAGACTAATCCGAATGCCGCTGCTCGCTTGCTCATGACTTGCACCGATGGCAAGAAGCACGCGGCTCGGCTTGTCATCCTTAGAAGAACATGCCGATTTCGTTGAAGCCATTATACCACGTTGCTCTAACATATGGATGACAACCTCTGGCTTCATGCCCGGATAGGAGAAATGTATAATATGGGAAGCAGACGGTTCTGCCCCGTTCAGCTTAAGCTCTGGAATTTGCTCAATATGCGTTAATAGCTGCTGTTTGAGCACTTTCAATCGCTTTTCTCTTTGCTCCATCGAAGCAAGCGACATGCGCAGCGCCTTCGCTGACGCAACGATAGCGGGTACGTTTTGTGTTCCAGCGCGATGCCCATACTCCTGGGAGCCGCCACTAAACAAAGGGGACAGTGTAATGCCATCACGCACGTACAAATAACCTACGCCTTTGGGACCACGAAGCTTATGAGCCGAACCGCTAAGCAAATCGATGCCCCACTTTTCCAAATGAATCGGCAGCTTCCCAATACTCTGAACGGCATCGACATGCAAAATGACCTTCGGATATCGTTTAAGCAACTTTGCAATGTTCTCGATTGGCTGAATGGAACCGATCTCGTTGTTAATATGCATCACGCTAACGAGAATCGTTTCCTCAGTTATTGCCGCTTCCAATTGCTCAAGCTCTACATGACCCGACCTGCCTACTTGCAAATAGGTGACATTGAAGCCTTCTTGCTCCAGCTGCGCAAAAGATTCGTATACGGAGGCATGCTCAATTTGTGTCGTTATCAAATGTTTGCCTCGTCCAGCGTACTGACGAGCAGCACCCTTTATCGCTATATTATTTGACTCTGTACCGCCGGAAGTAAATACCCATTTCCCCTTAGAGGTTTGCATCTGCTCAGCTAGAACAGCACGCGAGCGTTCAATTAATTTGTCAGCGTCAGTACCCGCACGATGCAGCGATGAAGGGTTCGCATACTGCGACTTCATCACTTCCATCATGGTCTGCACCACTTCTTCATACGGCGGTGATGAAGCACAATGATCAAAATATAACATTTTCGATTTATCTCCTTTTCAAAAAGAAAAAGATCATCGATTGCTCCCGCCTGCATGACGGATCGCTAAATCGTGATCTTATTGCTGTCGTTCTACTTGGCCTGAAGCACCTTGGCAACATAGCGCTGCGTCTCTTCTGGCAACGCTTCAAGATTTTCTATTAGCTGCTCGTTCGTTTTTATTCCTGCACGGTCCACTCGGCCCGGTCCTGCATTGTATGCAGCCAGAGCAACCTGCTCATGTCCATTATACTTGTTTAGCAGCATCGATAAATATTTAGTTCCGCCATCAATGTTTTGCGCGGGATCAAAGGAGTTGCTAACGCCTAGACCTCTTGCTGTTCCATCCATTAGCTGCATCAGGCCCTTAGCGCCTGAACCTGACTGTGCATCTGCGTTAAAGCCGGATTCGGTTTTAATTACCGCTTGAATTAATGAAGAATCTACGCCATATTTGGCTGAAGCCTGTTGAATAAGCTCGTCATAAGCAGATGGAGAGCTGTTAGACACGCCTTGACTGCTAAACGACAGATTAGGCATGCCGCTAAGTGAACTCAGCTGCGCGAGCGCATCTGTTGGCATGACTTGTGCCAATGCATTATTTTCAGAAGAAGTATCGGTCATATATTGGGATAAAAGAGTATCAAATAAGGATGCCGAGCCATCGCCTGTTGTCGCTTGCAACGGATTAGTAGCTGCTTGTAAATTTACATTTGGTGAAAGCTGAAGCTGCAATAATGTTTTGATTATTCGAGGGTCAATACTCATCATATCCTCCTAGCTGAATCATTATGTAAGTTTGTTACGTGTACTTTAAGTATATCGGTTTTAATTGTACATGTTTTTAGAGCAAACAGCCAGTTCCTCCTCATGAATCCTTTCAATGAGCGGCATTGCCTGTTTTATCGTTTGACACTCCAAATATTTCACATGCCCATCCTCTGCAAGCGGCAGCTGCTTTCTGGGATTCTGCCAAATAGGCGTCCATACGGCATAAAAAAAGATCGTCCCTATAAATAGGAACGATCTTTGGCTCAAAGCTAATATATAAAATAGTGCTTATTTAAATACTTTCACACGCTCATCGATCGGTTGATACGATTTTTCGCCTGGAGCTGCTGTTGGTTTGCCAAATGGCATTTGAGCAACCAGCTGCCAAGAATCCGGCAATGACCATGTCGTTTTTACTTCTTCATCAATAAGTGGATTGTAGTGCTGAAGCGAAGCGCCGAAACCTTCATTCTCAAGCGCCGTCCATATTACAAATTGATGCATGCCTGAAGTATGCTGCGACCAGATCGGGAAGTTGTGAGCATATGCTGGGAAGTTGGCCATCAAGCCGTCAACGACTTGTTTATCTTCAAAAAACAATACGGTACCGTATCCGCTTTTGAAAGCGCCCATTTTTTGCTCAGTTGCCTCGAATTGATCAGCTGCAATCATATTGCGAAGCGTATTCGTCGTAATATCCCACAATTTATCATGATTTTCACCAAGCAATACAACTACACGAGTGCTTTGTGAATTAAATGATGATGGAGTATGTTTAACCGCTTCATGTACCAATTCAACAATTTTGTCATCGGAGATAACGGCCTCCTTGCTAATACCGTAGATCGAGCGTCTTTTACTTACTGCGTCCAAAAAAGCTTGTGATGTCATTTTTTTCTCCTGCCTCTCACATGTTGTGTGTCTTCCATCTGTGAACTAAGTATCCGCCTTAAAAGGCAGTTACAAATCCAAATAAATTTAATTACTTTACGTAAGTAACTTTATTGTATTGGAGTGCACTTGTCAAGACCAACAGGTTCATTATTCCCCCTGCGTTCTTAATTATGATTCAGTGACAGCCTCTTCACCTTTGCCATTAATTTCTCCATTCTTTACACGCCATTTGCTATTTATCCACGTAATAAAAAACGAAATGGCTCCTAATATTAACAGTACACCTACCTTGTAAAGTGCCTCTTGCCCGCTTAAATCCATAAGTATCGCCTTAATCGCAACGATAACAAGAACCGCAGAACCGAATGCACGAAACAGCAGCTCGCGATAATAAGCCCCCCACAAAATTAGCAGCAATGCATAGCAGCCCCAAGAAACAGACAAAGCTAAACCTAAATAACTTGAAGCGGAATCATACATATATTCTGTGAAAATATTTTCAATTTGCCTTGTCAGCAATCCGCCAACGATGAGATGGGATAACAGCGCATACACACGAGCAAGCATCCGATTCGCTTGATCAGTGAGCTGGGGAATGACAAGCTTTCTAGAAAAGAAGAAACCCAGAGCAGCCAGCACCATCCATGCAATGGCCCCCCAATTCAGAAACGGGATGTACCTCCCAAACCATTCGCCGCGAGGAGTGTCCCAAGTGACTACGTACCAATAACATCCGACCACAAACCAGATAGCGAGCGAGGCGATGCTCAGCAGGTTCCAGCGCTTACTATAGCCGATTGCTGCTGCTATCGCAGCTATGCAGCCCCATAGCAGCACCGTAATTAAAGGCTTTGACTCATACCCGCCGCCAATGCTGCTTACCGACACGAGAATCAATAGCAAACCGCCAAGAAAGAACACTCCTGAGGATGGCGTAATCTTGTTTGTTAGCAAATAAATAACGAAACCACCGATTAAATAAACGATTCCGATAAAAGAGAGTATGTACCCATAAGCCACTTCACCGTTCAAAATAAATAGTGCCCAAAATCCAAATAAAATGCCATTTATCGCGTTCATATACAAATCGATGCCCTCAAAGGATAACTTATTGCTCCAAGAAGAGACCATCAGTCCGATTGTATAAAAGAGAAAAGCTGCGAGCGCATATCGAAACGGCATACTCAAAAGCCTTCAGTCGATGGATTATAATGAATGAAATATACGATATACATCAGCCATGACCCGATGAAGCTGATAAACCGAAGCTCATGCCAATTGCGCGAGATGCTGAGAAATAGGAATGCAACATTCAATACGAGCAGATAAAGAAATAAAGCAAATACTTGATCTGTTTCCGGCCTCATAAGCAGCGGAGATAATAAACCACCCAGCATCGCTATATTCATTAGCAGCCGAGACATAAACTTATACGCATAAACGGATATTCCAATGGTTACTGCACTCATTCCAAGCAAGACGGTCATTGGGTCCCACAGCCGGTAAAAAATTCCCGCAAAAGAAAACGTCGCATACAAAATGCAAGCCGCCATGCCAATCAAGATTTCACCAATCGGATTGCGCGGCAGCCGGCTAGCTAGCTTCAAGCCGGCTGCGCCTACACCCGCTCCGCATAGCATACCAAAGCCAATTTTCATCGACTCTGTAATCCAGCCTTGAACTATCGAATATTTGAACAACGTAATAAAAGCAGCCATTACGAACAATACCCCAAGCAGTGAAGTCCAGTGTCTATTCACCATTTCCTGCATCTCTTTCACTTTCCCACCTTCTCTCTGTTAATAATAAATTCATTCATGATGTTACTGAGCAGAGCTGCTTGGTTTAACGAATATTAGGCGATCGAGCAGCCTTACAGCGGCATATAGCAGCAAAAATATAACAAATGCAATAAGCTCCAGCTGCAGCAAATACCATGGCCATGGCCCCAGCATATCAAGCAATGAGGCTGTACCCGGTTTTTCAGCTAAAAACATAAAGTTTGTTTTACCCGATGCCACGTTCGTAATCGCAGCCGGAATAGCGAATACATGCAGCCAAAGTTGAGCCTTCACTACGGAAGAGAAAGTCGGTCGATAGCGTTCTACTACGACGATAAATAGCGCTGCGCTAACGATCCCTATATGTGCAATGAAAAATTGAAAAAAACGAAAATGCGGAAACGCTTCGTCTAAATTGGGGGTTAACAGCGCCTGCAGCGCCCCCATGCTTCCAAGAAAAAATAAAGCATCATACAGACTTTTTGGATTCCAAAGCAATACGACCGCGCTAACCAAAAGCATTAAGCTGCAAAGCTGAAATGGCAGCGAGCCTACTCCCCAATTATCATTGCGGATATAAGATAGCTGAAGCGAGACCTCGCAGCATATTAGCAAAATAGCCAGCCCGATTCGTACCATCCTATTTATTCTCGGCACTCTCATTCGCTTCCGGAAAACGATAATACAGATAATGGCTGCAACGAGAATGGCCAATGCCCCAAAATGAGCAGCCGAGAACATTTCAAAATCCATCGGTTATGCCTCCAATCTGTTGATGTAAGCGTTCTTCTACTATCTATTTTGTAAAAAATGACATAAAAAAAATAGTACCAACTTTACATGGTACTATCCTCGTCCTTTTTCTTATGAAATAAGCCCATCTCTTTGGCTTTATTTGCTGCTTCGCGCGACCCGCTTAAATTCAGCTTTTTTAATATATGATTAACATGGTTTTTGACGGTACGAATTGATACAACCAGCTTGTCGGCAATCTGCGGCTGGGTATATCCTTGATCAATTAAATCAAGCAGCTGAAGCTCAGACGGCGTAATGAGATCACCGAGCTTCTTCGCCTCGAACTCGCGCTCCATCTGCTTCAGTCGGCGGAATTCCTCGCGCATCCGTTCTGCTACAGCCGCATTGATGGGGGATTGGCTCCGGTATGCCGAGCGTACAGCTTCAGGCAAGCTTTCAAAATCAGATTTGATTTGGTAATCGATAGCTCCCGCTTGGAACGATCGAAAGATAAGCTCCTTCTCCTCCATTGACGTAAGCATGATGACCCTTGCTCCGGTAGCTATTGCCGCCTCCTCAGCGAGCAGAACGCCTTCGGGCCTTCCGTCAAGCATGATATCCATCAGCACCACATCAGCAGGCACAGACTGCTGCATCCCTTCCATAAGCGCTTGTCTTACATCGTCAGCCCTGCTGGCAGTCCAAACTACTTCAATATCTTGCTCCTTGTTTAAATAAGCGACAAGGCCGCGCAGCCAATCACGATCATCCTCGACGATCCATACCTTGATTTTATCCATTTGCTTCCCTCCTCTGCGTAACATGTAAATCTATTTTTGTAGCTTGAACATTCCGTTTCGGAAAAGTCATGTAGACAGAGGTTCCAACGCCCGGCACGCTTCGCAAGCCAAGCATTCCTTTATGCTTGCGCATCACATGGTACGCATAGGGCAGTCCGAGCCCAAAATTAGTGTCACTGCCGCTTTTGGTCGTATAGAACGGCTCCATTACCTTCGTTATCTCACTCTTATCCATGCCAAGGCCCGTGTCTCTAACCTCAATTATAAGTTCTCTTTTGGTCTCGCTTAACAGGATAGACAGTTCGCCTTTATCTTGCATGGCCTCCAAAGCGTTGGCTATTATATTGCCTAAAGCCTCGCTTACCTGCGCGGGGTCGATGCGGCAGCTCCAGCCTTCGTTTAACACGCTTTGCAGCTTGATGTTGCCAAGGCTCTGGGCGTATCCTTTCATCGTCTTCTCGATAAGCGCTGCAATGTCGGTCACTTCAACACGGAGCACCAAATCCTCTGTTCGACGATGAACCCGTTGCAGCATCTCCTGCATATGGCGAGAAGCGTTCAGCACCGTTTCAACATCCGCCAGCAGCTCTTGTTGATCGGTTTCGATGGCATAAGCTTTCATCTTCTCCGAGAAAAGCCGCATTTTTCCTGCATCGTTTTTGATCGCATGATTAAGAATGGCAGTTCCTGAGGTGACTGCTCTTAACGTAGAATCGTATCTGCGGCGATCGATCTTCACCCGCACACCCATGAAACCATAGGTGAATAATGCAATAACAAATACAGTTACGGCTAATCCAATGATCCATGTATTATAAACCCACATCCGCAGCATGCCGAAGCTCGGAAATACGTAATTCATGACCATACAGAACATAACCGGCGGCAGCACGGTTGAACATATTATCCAGTGTGTGCGAGAAAAAGAGGCATGCAGCTGCCGCTTGAGCAGTACCTGAATCGCCCCGTACATAATATAAGGAACCGCCCACCATACAACAATCTTGAACGAGATGGGATACATCGTATTATAAAATGGCGTAAACAAAACACATAAAACAATCGGAATTAACAGTAAAAAGGGCATAAGCTGCTGCAGCCGTTTTGGAAGCCGTACTGGTTTGTACGCTATAGCAAACAATGCAAAGGAATACGGCAATCCGTAGTAGGAGGTCAACGAGGAGAACGCTTGCAAGCGATAAAGAAGCTGCTGCGCTACTTGATTCATTCCTGCTTCCGCTGCTGCTGGCAGCCATTGCAGGTCAAGCACGGCAGCAAGCGCACCAGCTCCTCCGCTAAACGCCACAGCGCCTAACCAATGATTAACGGATGCTCGCCGATCGGAGAGCCATATAATGGCTGCAATAGCCCACAAAGCAATAAGAACGAATAGCATAACGCAGCTCCTTCATAACAACTTTACTCTTTGATTTCTATTGTAATGGGAGACCATTCTCCAATAACAGTCTGTCCGTGCACCGACACGCTGCCCTCCGGCGACAAATCCTTTTCCGTCATAATGCCTAGCGCAACGATAAATTGGTTAAATTTAACCGGAACATCACGTTCTCTTCGCACTTCTTGGCCATTCACAAAAAATACGACTTCATCATTGGTGCGATTGTACGTAATTTTGTACGTATTAAATTCGCGCGCCGCAAAGTTTGTGTCTTCCTTAAACACACAGAAATATCTCGTTTTATCCGTCTCCGGCACCTTTACTCCCGGAAAAGGAAGAACGGCATATACACTTGCATATTTGTCATTTCCGGCAAAAAAGTCGAGCGCACCGCCCGTCGTGAAATCGAGCAGATTCAACGAGACGAAACCATCATAAAGATCATCAGGCGCTGTATTTTGCGAACGTGCGCGAATTTGCAGCTCAAAGCTAATCTCACCGGATTCAGGTACAAGAACAGGTTCAGCAGAATAATACATATGCTTAGCATTATCCAGTATTTGAATTTGATCGTTCGAGCGGCTAAGCGGTGCTCTTACATACAGCAGTCCATTGCGAACAATGACAACCGCATTAGGCTCCCGGTACTGCCAGAAGGTTCCGTCTTGCAGCGGAAAACCGCCGATTTTCCATACTTCCCCTTCATTTAGAATCGTATGGAAATCTCCTAAAGTCCATTGTTTCTCCATATCCATGACCTCTTTCTAAGTTGTATGTTTTAAATAAGACCTTGAATAATTAAGGCTACGATTAAGATTACTCCGCATCGCATCGTTGCTTTCAGCGAGGCACCCATAAGCGGCACGTATGCAGTCGATACATTATTTGATGATAACCTGCCGTATACCAAATATAAAGGTATTGCTGTTGGCAGCGCCAGCAGCCCGTAAATAGGCAATGCTTCCACGACCACGCATAGGATAAGCGAAATATAGGCGAGAAAAAGCAAAACGCGCGAGAAAACGAGTGCTCTCTTTTCTCCCCAAACGACGACTAATGTTCTTTTCCCTGCTTGACGATCAGCCTGCCAGTGCAGGAAATGGTGATTAAACAATATTAGGGTAGTCAAAAGTCCTATTGGGAGCGATAGCCAAAATGCGCGAGAATCTAATTCTGAGGTTTGTACAAAATAAGCGCCTACGACAGGCAGTATGCCGAAGGAGATCAAGATCGCGACTTCACTGTAGCCTTTGCCGCGGTATCCGAACTGGATCGGCGGAGCTACATAGAAATAAGCAATTAACGCCCCAAGCCCGCCAAATACGAGCACCGGCCAGCCGCTTGTTATACTAAGTATAATGCCGCAAATTGCTGCAATGCCAAATAATGTCCATGTTACGGTCGCAAAGGTGCGTATGCTCCACGTCCCTTTTGTCAAATAGCCAGAGTTGGTTGCAATTACCCCTTCCGTCGATTGAGCGGCCGTATCCGTACCGTTGTAATAATCCCATAAATCATTAATCATATTAGAAAATAAATGGGCTGTTCCTGCCCCAACTATGGTGATGATAAATAATAAAGGATTGAAAATGCCGTTCCACACAAAAGCCCCCAGCGCACCTAACGCCACGGGAATAAGCATAACAGGAAGAACGCTCAGCCTGGATGCTTTCATAAATTGTTTAAACATAAGCTGCCACTGCCCTCTCTGTTGTCGATCGTTCAATTGAACCACTTCCATTTGCTATACGTCAACACATGGATTAAAAATGGCTTAGTTTTTGAACTTGTTTAAGCTTCTGTTTGAGCAGCTCGGTGCAATAACGATTTTGGTTTCTCTGATCAAAAGCAGCAGCTAATTGTTCGGTATCCTTTACAATCATCTCATACGTAATATCGCTGCTGACATTCAGCTTTCTCCGACGGTTTTTCGCATGCCACAATTGTAGAAATGCTCTAGCTGAAATCATATACAACAACCGATCCCAGCCTACTTTCGTATCCAGCGCATATTGTACGGTTTGTTCAAACCATTTGGCGGCTTTATGAATGTCGGTTGCTGTGTAATAAGCAAGGAAGCTCCCATATTCACTTAAGTAACCAGGGCCCTTTAACAAACGCGCGCCTTTTTTTGCCATCTTTACAGCTTCATCTGCTTGCTCCGTCTCAAGGAGCGGGAGAAGCAGATGGCTGTATGTATTTTGCGGAATGGATTTGCAGGTCATTCGACCATCCATAATAGGCTTCATAGCTTGCAGTCCTCGCCGATATCTGCCAACTGTAAAATGATAGTAGCCAAAGCCATTTTGCTCACAGGCGCTGCAATCAGACATTCCATCTCTAGCCGTCTTGCGCCAAAGCTCATAGTTTGCTTGAGCCGACTCATGATCGCCTTGAGATAGCGTGTATCGATGAAGACATTGATAATATGGGCGCAGGCTGTGACCGTATTGTAAGCATTTTGCCTTAAAATCATTAAAAATCGAAGTGATTTGATCCGTACCAAATTGCGGAAACCGCCAAATTTGATTAACAAACCATTTATAGTGCCAAATGAGGGTGAAGCTCGAATAAGCAGCCGGATCTTTTTCAAACTGAGTTAAGCACCAGGTAAATGAAACAAGAAATCGCTCTTCATAGCCCGAATCAAGCGCTGCCTCGGAATAAGACATGCGAGCGTAATAGGAATCTTCCTTCGTCATATGCAAATCGGCTATCCGAATAGCCTCCTCAAGCACCGCAAGCTTCTGTTTTCCCTGCGGCAAGCTCCATGCCTCGCTTCGCAATTGATCATATCGCTGTTTCATAGCTCTCGCTCACCAGCCTGACTAAGACCGATTTCCAGCACCTGCATAAACGATTTGTTCATTAACTTCAGCTCCTCAGGGCCAAGAGGATATTGACCAAGCAGCAAGGCCTGCGTATAAACGGTCTCAATACTTAGCTTCTGCATATCCGCATTCTGACAAGTCATAACACGCTGCATAAGCGGATTATTAAAGTTGTAGCAAATCGTCGCATATGGCACCTCATATAGCTCATGGATGACGACATCCACAATATTTGCGAACAAATCATTAGCTTCATCTTTCGTTTGCTCTGCCATTCTCAGAAAATTCACTTCATCATTTGTATTGTATAAAGCGGCCAAATCTACTGGCTCAAATCGCTTTACCACGCTTCTGCACTGAAATGGAGCTAGCAGCTGATCCGAGAGCTCCAGAAAGGAAAGAATGCTTTTATGCTCCGCGGGAGTTATCGATTGGAAGACGTTCGAGAAATTAATCGGATCTAGAACTAACGCCTCAATATCCTCATCCAGCTCAGGTAGCTTGCGCACAAGTTCAAAATCATGGACATAACCGCCGTTAATAACCATCACATTTTGCGCCTTGGCAACACGAGCCACTTGGCGGAATTCATCAAGCGTGGAAGATACAACGATACGTTTGTTCTGTTCCAATATATCGCTCATCTTCATCATGCCAAATGAAGTCTCAAACGACAAGAAACGGATAAACAATCGATAAAGCTCATCATCTTCGGCAGCCATCGCTTTAATGGAAGCAGAATGAATAACAATAATTTTCCCGAATAGTTCAGGGTTTGATTCTGAGAGCTGAATCATATGCTGTTTAATGTTTTCGCCAATTTCATCCTTTACGGTATGAAAAAGCTCATTTTCCATAAATGACTCCCGAGAAGCCGTTGGTCGAAGTCCATTCGTATTCATGATACACGTAACAAAAAAAGCCCAATCCGGGAGCATATTGTTAACTTGATCGGAGAGCAGCATGCGTTTCATATACACCTTATGTTTTTTCTCGGCTTGCAAGCTTACAGCATAAGGAAGAATATAAGCGACACCCTCAAGCTCACCAATTACTGATTTTAAAGGTATAGCATCCAAGAAGGTTTGATACAAGTGATCTTCGCCATAGGTGAGCGCATCACTGGAGTTCATGGACCACGGAGGATTTTCCTCGTTAATCCTAATATCTGATTTCCCTTCGGACAAATGAATCGGAACAGGCAGGAACTGACCATAGTGACTCATTAACTCCATCACACGATCCCACTCATAGTAGTCCTCGTAACCCTCCTTGCATGTCAAAAACACGGTGGTACCGATTGGAGCATCCTTCTCAAGCTTGCGAATCGTGTACGTGCCGTCTGGCCGCCCGCGCCATTCTAAAGTATCGCCTTCTAGAGCGGAGCGGGTAATAACAACGATCTCGCCGCTCACTACGAAGCAGGACAGCAAGCCCACGCCAAATTGTCCAATATAGTCATCTGCTGAATCCATTTCGTCACGCTTGGAGGTACTTCCGATTTGAGCCAAAAAAAGCTGGATTTCGGATTCGGACAAGCCTATCCCATTATCGTGAACGGCAATCGTTCGAGAACCGTAAATTTCAACTGTTACGCGTGCATCAAAGCGATGTCCAAGCCGTTTGCGTGCTGTAATCGCATCAACGCCATTTTGCAGTAATTCCCTAATGAACACGCCCGGGCTCGAATATAAATGCTTTGAGAGAAGCTCGATCATCCCTTGTAAATTAACTTGAAAGTTCATTTCGCTCATCCTGTCTCCCATAGTGGATCTGTTTTGTATTGGTCTATTCCATTCATTGATTCGGCATTATACTCGCTTATCCTTCTTTATTTGCACAAAGAGGCAGGCAGCACCCCAAACCTATGGATGCTGCCTGCCTCACTCGATTATCATTTTGTTGCTTACACTTTGAAAACAGATGCTTTCTCCTTCAAATCCTGCGAGGAAAGTGAAAGCTTCTCCGCAAGCGTGCGCAAATCATCGGAAATATCATTTTGCTTAACTGAAAGCTCGCTCATATGTTCCATTTTCCCATTTACTTCTGAAGACGTAGTCAATAGCTTGTCTACTGCAGACACGATATGAGACATGCCTGTTGTAATTTCACTAATTGCCGTAGAAATCTCGCTCACTTGATCTGACAGCATGCTGCTTTGTGATTCCAATGCTTGGAATGTGCTGCTTGCGGTTTCGGATGCTTGACGCGTCGTGTTAATAACATTCGCGAAGCTGCCGATCGTGCGGCTGCTTGCTGCCACATCGCTTTGTATGAGTGTCAGCTCCTTCGTGATCTGCTTCGAGATCATATCGGTCTGGCTGGACAGCTTGCGGATCTCATCAGCGACAACTGCGAACCCTCTGCCATGCTCACCCGCTCTTGCCGATTCAATGGATGCGTTCAGTGACAACAAATTCGTCTGTGTGTTCAAATCCTGAATGCCGTTCAAAAACTTAGCTACATTGTTATATCGTTCATTCATCGTTTCGAAAGCTTCAGTTAGCTTTGAAAACTGGTCTACTGTTTCATTTACCATCGAGACCACGCCAGCCATCTGCTGCGTGCCGTTATGAGATGATTGCTTCATATTTTGCATATCATTGTTTATGTACTCACTCGACGCAGCAATTTGCTGTGAGCTTGCTGAGATTTCTTCGGTAACTGCCGAAATGGATGAAGCATCGTCATACTGCGACAGCAACACTTTTCTGCCCAGCTCCACTTGGCCATTTACATCCTCTGAAGCTTTACGATTAATTCCAATCATATTATCCATATTATTTGAGATGTGGAGCACGGACTCACTCACTTCAAGCGTAGCTTTAATCGTTTCTCGCAATTGATCGCCCATATTAGCCAATGCATGGTCAAGATCGCCAAATTCGTCAGAGCGAACGAGTTTTTCTTGACTTGTAAAATCATTACTGCCATACTGCTTAATTCTTTTTGTAATGCCTACTAGTCCTGTTCTAATCGATTGTGAGATGACAAAAATCATTATAGCAGGAAGAATAGCGAGCAAAATGACATTAATAAGCACAATAAGGTTCGCACTGGATATGTCTCTATCGAGAAGCCTCTGCGTCGCATTAGCGTCTGCGGTCAAACGCTCGTGCATCGTATCGTTGGAATAACTTAGAATGACGGTATAGACGCTTATTAAATTGCTTATGCGGAGCGATTTCTCATCTGATGATAATCCACTCACGTCTGTATTCGTCACTTTCAAGTTATCTAATGCAAGCTTAAGAACGTTAACCTGATTCGCATAATAAGGACCATCTTCCGTTGCAGGCGGATATTTCTTATCCATGTCGATAAGCTGTTTCTCTAACTCATCGATGTTGGCAGGCATCGTTTCCAAATCCTTCATGATCAGCGTTGCATCGCTTTTGCCATTTTCAATGGCATCTACCATTAGAAGCATCACTTTCAGCAGCCTATTCGAAATACCTTGGTAATTGCGTTCAGCACGCTGCAATTCCTCTGAGCCTTCGACCGAGGTTGCTACTGAATGATTTTGAAAATAAATCAAAACGCCCGAGCCTACATTAAAAAGTGTGATGATTGCGGTAACAAGCAATAATTTGCTCGTTATTTTCTTCAAACTCAATTTCTTAAACAGTATTTTTGCTCTCTCTATCCTATCCTTAAAAACCATCCTGCTTGCTCTCTCCTCTGTCTCCTGAAAACAAAAAAAGCTATCCAGCCACAGGAGGCGGACAGCTCAGATAGCTTATTATCCTTCCGGCGGTCTGGCAGCCATAGTGCGTACACCTTAGGCCCATAACTTTGCGTCCTTGTTTTTCAACAAGTTTGCCTTTTTCAGTTTGTCTATTTTGTAGTTTACAACTTAAACCAGTATAGGACTATTTAGTGAAATTGTCATCCCCTGAACCATATTTATTCTGTGGCTAAAAATAAGGTTGCATTGCAATAACGCCTTGCTAACGAATGAAAATAGGAGGTTTGGATGGAAATAACCGCAACGAGCAAAATATTTCGCACTGCTTCCCATTGTTTTTCCGTTAAATTCGGCAATCTGCTTGCAAATTGATTCGCTGAAGAGCGAATGACATGTTCTGTCAATAAATCTTGATGCGGATTTTCCTTCAAATGACCGGAAATGTCGAGCAGTTGATCGTTATTCGCATCGAGCTCCTCAAACATACTAGTATAAGATGCATATAATTCAATAGGCCCAACTAAATCGTCTGCTTCATCCTCTGGTTTCTTGAATACGATCTCAAAAAGCTTGCGTATTGATTCAAAATCGAGATTTGACTTTAAATCATCAATAATGAATAATAACGCAGCTTGGTTCAGAGAATATTTTTTCCCAGCTTTCGGACAATCGAAATAAGGTTTGAAATCTCGCTTCACCCAGTTTTGCATGGAGGTAATCGACAGATTCGAATATTCGATTAGTTGGCCCAACGCAGCAATTTCATGTAATGAAAAGCCTTTAATCTCATTTCCTTTAATAAGCTTTTCCATAATTGGAGGCAGCAGCGTAGACATAAATGCAGGCAGTCCCGTGCCTTTCTCCAAATCACATTGATGCGTTTTGGTCCATGCGGCTTGCAGCACTTGCAGTGGCTTCAAATTATACTTTCCGTCCAGAGCCAGCAGCAAGCAAGCCATCTCTTTTCGAGTAAGCGTAAAGGACTCCATATCGCTTCCTCCTCGCGCATTCGTCTTGCATTCCTATATTACAAGTTCATATGAACTCATCATATGCCGGAGAATGACGCTTGTAAAGGCTCGAAAATCAATGAGAATAAGCCTTTCATTCTCGTTAAATCGCTTTTAAAGCGCGTATAAGGCTGTTACCGTTGGATATGGCATTTGTCATATCATGTAATCATTCGTTATAGTAGATCATAAGAATAAAAAAAATATAAACATAAAAGGGTAGTGAAAAACGAAAATGGGTATAGGATTCAATTTATTCATGATTGCTCTTCTTATTTTATTAACTGCTTTTTTCGTCGCAACGGAGTTCGCCATCATCAGACTTCGCTCCAGTCGGATCGATCAGTTAGTGCTTGAGGGCCGGAAGAACGCACTTGCCGTTCAACGGGTTACGAGTAATCTGGATGCCTACTTGTCAGCCTGTCAATTAGGTATTACTATTACAGCGCTCGGGCTGGGCTGGCTGGGAGAACCGACAGTTGAAAAAATGCTTTTACCCTTGTTTGAACGTTTTGCTATTAACGATGACATCAGTCATATTCTATCCTTTTTAATCGCATTTATTTCGGTCACATTCCTGCATGTTGTTGTCGGGGAGCTTGCACCAAAAACGTGGGCGATCCAGAAAGCTGAATTTATTAGCTTCTTAACAGCAAAACCGATTATTTTATTCCACAAAATTTTATATCCTTTCATTTGGTTGCTAAATGGCTCGGCTAACGCTTTGGTTCGCTTGTTCGGATTGAAACCAGCTACAGAGCATGAAGAAGCACACTCGGAAGAAGAAATTCAAATTATTCTTAACGAGAGCTACCAAAGCGGAAAGATTAACAATACAGAATACGGATATGTAAGCCGCATTTTCGCTTTTGACGAACTGCTGGCCAAAGAAATTATGGTGCCTCGCACCGATATGATTTGTTTGTATACAAACAAATCATTAGCTGAGAACATGGAAATTATTCGCAAGGAACAATATACGCGTTTCCCGGTCGCACTTGAGAGCAAGGATAACATCGTCGGCATGATTAACACGAAGCAGCTTTTCCTAGAATATGAATCTGATCGTGATTTGGATTTCAAAAAGCTTGTTCATCCTGTACTGAGCGTTTCTGAGGTTACGCCAGTCAAAATGCTTCTAAAGCGAATGCAATTAGAACGTGTTCACATCGCTATTCTCGTTGATGAATACGGCGGTACTTCCGGCCTTATTACAATTGAAGATATTTTGGAAGAAATCGTTGGTGAAATTCGTGATGAATTTGACGCCGACGAGCGTAAGGAAATCGAACAGCTAGCTGATAACTGCTATCTTCTCGATGGTAAAGTATCACTTAGCGAGCTGAGCGATCTAACCGGAATGAACTTCGAGGAAGAGGATGTGGATACGGTCGGCGGCTGGTTGTACAGTCAAGTGACCGATCCAAAGCCAGGCAAAGAGCACTTTTACGAAAATTATAAATTTATCATTCGCGAGACGAGCAAAAACCGGATTCGCAAGGTCGAAATGCTAATTGAGCAAAATCAAGAAGCCGTTGAAGGCGAAACCGCATAACGATAGGTTAACAAGAAAGAAGCAGCCATTGCTCATTGCATCGGCTGCTTCTTTTTTTATTATGACTTTATAACAAGCTAAAAATATGAACGATTCGATCATGCAGCCACTCATCCGTATGCTCCATCGCCTCTTCTACCGAACAAGGACCCGGCACGAGCGAGAAGCCTGCACGAAGACCAAGCTCCGACGTGTATGCTGAACTCGCATCAATTGACCCGCAAACGGCGATTACAGGGATGCGCTGCCCCCAAGCGGCATCACATATCGCCTTGATCACCTTGCCTGAACCCGTTTGGCTGTCTAATCTCCCTTCGCCTGTCAAAATCCAATCAGCGCCATCAATATGCTCCTCAAATCCAATTCTATCCATAACAAGTTTTGCTCCAGCGTGCATAGCAGCGTCAAAAAAAGCTAAAAGTGCTGCACCTGTACCTCCTGCCGCTCCGCTGCCTGGCAAATTCGCCACATCAATCCCTGTATGCTTGTATATACCTTCAGCAAAATGAGCTAATGCAAGGTCAAGCTGCTTGACTGCTTCTGACGATGCCCCCTTCTGAGGACCGTAAACCCAAGAGGCTCCATGCTCCCCGCATAATGGATTACGTACATCGCCAGCAATGATGAAGCTGCTTTCGCGAACGCTCGAATGGAAACCAGCATCATCAATCGATGCAAGCTTCGACAAATGAATGCCTCCAGGCTGCAGCTCAGCTCCACTTTCATCTAACAGCTTCATGCCGAGCGCCTGCAGCATGCCCGATCCGGCATCATTGGTCGCGCTGCCTCCTAAGCAAATAATAAATTGACGATAGCCAGAACCGAGTGCATGCCGAATCAATTCACCGGTGCCAAATGTTGAAGCGATTTGTGGATTTTTCTCTTCACTCTTCAGTAAAGCAAGACCCGATGCTTCAGCAAGCTCAATGACCGCGGTTTGGCCATCTCCCATTACGCCATATCTTGCATGAATGCTTCGGTTCAGCGGGTCGTGAACAGGAACTTCGATAAAACTCCCGCCTGTAGCTTGTACCAATATCTCCATCGTTCCTTCACCGCCATCAGCCATTGGGAGCTGTATGATTTCAGCATGTGGATGAACTGTGCGAATGCCTGCTTCCATCGTGCTAGCAATTTGAAATGCGCTTCTTGACCCCTTAAACGCATCCGGTGCAATAACGATTTTCACCCTAATCATCCTTTCAGAAAAAAAATTAAAAAAACACTTGCAATTATTTCAGTTTATATGCGATAATACATCTTGTGTTTAGCGATCTTTTCCCGGGACGTAGCTCAGCTTGGTAGAGCACCTGGTTTGGGACCAGGGGGTCGCATGTTCAAATCGTGTCGTCCCGACCATCCTAAACATAAAGAATTGAATATACATATAAGAAAGAAGCTTGAGCAATCAAGCTTCTTTTCTTTTATATTTGATCTCCTAAATTTTGCAATAGCTCGGCGAGCTCGTCAAACCCAGCATCCAGCGCATAATCCTCAGCTGTATATCCTGTTTCATCAACTTTCAACGGATCAGCCCCTGCTTTTAGCAAAAGTTCCGCTCCTTCTATGTCGCCATTTTTTGCTGCGGTCATTAGCGGTGTCCATCCGGTGCTATCCTGTAAATTCGGATTAGCTCCTTCTTCCAGCAATAAGGCTACCATCTCTATGCTTTCATTATACAACGCTATCGTTAGTGCCGTTTCTTCATAACTTTGCTCAATCACATTCAATTGCGCTCCCGCGTCTATCAATGAAGAAGCGATTGCTGTTTCATTTAGCTGAGCTGCCCACATTAGCGCTGTCCACCCTTCATCGTCTGCTGCATTCGGATTCCCTCCAGCATCAAGCAGAGATTTAACGAGCTCTAAATCAGCCTCTGAAGCTGCACCAAGCATTTGAACATCGGTTGGCGGACCATCAAGAGAAGACATAAAGGTATCAATCGATTTCGAGAAGGTCACCCCGATCGTAACAGATCCCCCGAGAACAAGAATAACAGCCAAAACGATGATAAGTGCTATTCGCGAAGAGGATGTCTTAAAAATGATATTCGATGAGATGCCTGCATATTGCTGAATCGCGTAGATACGCTTCGGCAGAGGCGGGTGAGTCGATAGCTTCTCAGCCAGCCATACAAATAAACCTTTCTCATAGCTGCTTTGCAGTAAATATTCCTCACGGTCTACCCGTTTGTAGAGCGTTTTTCCGATGGCTAATATCGTTAAACCATTCATTGCGGCTTCAGCATCGTTGGTGTAATAAGCAGCCATACGGTCGCATGTATATTCGCAAGCCCGCGAGTATGCTTCACCAAGAAATGGAAGCCATAACGCCGGCAATATGAGCAGCTGCTTCGACAAATGATTTCGTTTGATGTGGGCGAGCTCATGTGAAATGACAAAAGTGAGCTCTTTTTCCCCACCCGCCTGAATCATTTCAAACAAATCGGAATAAAGCACCACCATATTGCGGCCAAAAAAACGCGAAGCAAACGCATTTAATATCCCGCTCGATTCCATGACATAAAGATCCGGTACAACAGTAAAGCCCATCCGCTCACACTGTGCCTGGGCAATTGCGAACACCTCTGGGAATTGTCTCGGTGTGATCCGAACGCCATTGGTTCGAATGCTTGCCATCATAATCGCTTGAGCGAATAAGGGCAGGAGAATAAGAATCGGTAGGATGAAAATGAAAATAATAGAAATAAACAGACATAAATAAATGAAAACACTAAAGATAAGCGCAAGAACAAAGTAACGATTCTCTTTCTTATGTATGAGCGACGTTTCTAAATCAATTGCATTCAATAAATGGCATCCCCTTCTAAAATAATACCCACATTATACACGATTTCCCAAAGTTATTATACAACCTTCAGCATAACAAAAAAGCTCATCTGCAATTTAGGATTGCAAATGAGCTTCTTTCAGTGAATGACATCTAGCTTTGCTCAAGAAATTGGTAAACAGCCATCATTTCTTGTTTATTCAATTCACGAATGCGATTGAAAATTGGAATATCAGCCACCGCCTCAATATTTGAGCTGTCTTTAACAACATCACTTACTTTGCCGGTCAGCCATGTTTGCACGTCTATGCCTTCAACAATTTCCTTAAGCCCTTCATCATTGATGCCACTTGCATAACAGCTAACACATTGTACAGATAATTTAAATACGCCATCATGTAGGCCATCTTCTGAAATTACTCTTTTCCCTTTGCAAAATGGACATGGCTCGCTTGCTTTAATTTTATTTATTAAGGTAACAATTTTTTTGTAACCAAACGCTTCATAGACATAGGTCAGTTTTTTGTATTTGCCATTGGTGAAATACTTATCAATGATCGTTTCTCTCGTTTCGGTGATATTGGCAAAATCACAGACGGTGATCCGATTATTAATACTGATGGATTCGATACTGTTGCTAATACGGCCCCAGAATGGCAGTACATTTTGCAAGACCATTTCGTAGTGGGAAAAGCTCGCGACCTCTAGTTCAAGCATTTTCAGCGCAGCTTGCGTCTCCCTAGGCAATAGAGAAACCTCTTCCGTCAAAACCATATCGCCCCCGACAATCGCTTTCATTTTGTCTAGAATCTGTAGATTTCCAACGGTTTTAATGACTTGATCAAGAGGCTGCTGAATAATCTCACGAATATCCGTTTCGCCAAACTTCAGCTTTTTATGATGCTTTAATACCGTTCCTTGACAAATTGGGCAAGTAATCAACTTTTTGGATTCTTTTATACGCTCTTTAATCTCCGATTTCGATACCACCATATACATCCCAATGATGTGATTAAAGCCTTCCCAAGTCCTTGATGCCTTGCCTACTTTATCATAGAATGACTTTTCCCAATATCCGTACAAAAAAGTATGCTTTTCTGCGTCTGTCATCTCTGCATAACTTTTGCTTATATCCTGGCCGAGCTCATTTTTAATCTCTTCAAAAATAAATTTTATTTTTGGGAATTGATAAAACTTCAAAATATCCATTACATCTGGATACAATAAGCCATCCCAGAATGGCGCGGTTTTGTCCTGAATCACAATATCAAAATCAAATTTTTCAATTACACGGCGGCCCGAGCAGCATGGGCAATGATTGCCTTGATTATAGAAATCGAAGCTATTCGTATCTTTATTGGTTGGATGTGCCGCCACAATATGGTTGATTAAGCCGCCAATTTCGTATAGAAAAGTATATTGGCTGTACAAGTGGCGTTCCAAATCGATGGCGATAACGGGTGCAATGGTATCCGATTCATATTCGCCATAAATGAGACGAGCCATTGATGATAAACTTTTTAAAATGCCGCCTTTATAAACGTTTTCTGCATTTTTAAAATAGGCAATCTGGTTTTCTTTTAAATAATTAACGCCATTTTTTTGATCAAGTGTTGAAGGAATATGCAAAGGAGCAGCTTTATCTTCATTGTTTTGTTCCCGGTAATAATCATCATGACTGATAACATCAAGATGCTCCACGGGTGCAAGCTGTCTTTTGCCAAAATCAACGATAAAATCAGAGCTTTCCAGCATATACGAATTATGCTCAATCATGATCATGGAGACGGATTCATCCTGTAGAATGACCCTCACACTATCAATAAATTGATTCAAAATATTTTGTGATAACCCTTTTGATGGCTCGTCAAAAATAAATAGCGTATTCGGGTTTCTGGAGCCCGCAAACAACTCAGAAACTAAATGAACACATTGAAATTCACCCGTTGATAAGGATTGTGTTTTTCTCTCCAACGTCAAATAACCAAGTCCTAGCTTGATCAATAAGCTCAAGCGTTTATGAGCGATGTCTTCATTTGGCAGCTCAACAATAATATCTTCAATCGAGCGCTGAAAAATATCATCAATATCATCACTATATTTTGTAAGCTTCTTTTTAATATCTAGAAAAGTGGCTACGGTTGACCGGCTAGTGATTGATTGGTTTCGATCCTGCCCAACCATAACCAGCTTATCTTTCGGATAGCGCTTCACAAAATCTTTGGACATGCACTCATTAACAAGTGTGGATTTGCCACAGCCTGACTCGCCTGTAAAAGTGACCAGTCTATTTTTAGGAATCTGAATTTCACTGATTTGAATATTCCGGCAGTGAAGATCAACAAATTGATAATATTCTGTTGGTGCTGCCTCGTTTCGTTCCCCGTGGATTGGCTTTGGTCGAGGTGATTCTTCCACTATTTTTCCGCCGTATTTACCGCTGCCAGGGCCAAAAAACAAATGCTTGTCCGCTGTGTCCAGCACCGTGTCAGAATGGTCAATGAGCCAAATTTGATTTTTAACTCCCAATTGTTTAATCTCAGCTAAAATCTTCAATAACGTTTGATGATCAAGACCTACGGAAATTTCGTCGATGATAATAACCGTATTCTCACTTGTAGCCATAAATTCAGCCAAGTAGAGCCGCGTTACTTCTCCACCTGACAATGTCCCCATAATCCGATTTAACGTTAAGTAACCAATATTCATATTGATTATATTTTTTAAAATATTTTGTTTACCTTCACTAATCTTTAAAACTTCTGCTAGTGAATAAATGGTTTCCACACTGAAGTCGTTGATGTCCGATATACTCTGTGCTTGATCCAATAACTCAAATTTATATTGTTCAACTTCTTGATTGTAACGTTTTCCCATACATTTTTTACATTCGATATTTTTAGTTGTTCCGCGGCCTTTACAGTCTGGACACCAGCCTAATTCATTATTAAATGAAAAAACTTCTGGAGAAAGATTATACTTTTCAGCAAGAGCAACTCGAATTTCAGTAAACACGCCAGTATGCGTACCAATAGTTGAACGAGGATTTGAAGAAATAGATGATCGACCTAGAAAAAGGACAAGCGGCATTTCCTCCATCTTAATGGCACTGAAATTGGTTTCCATAATATTAGGAAAGAGATACTGATACTCCGCCTTTGGCAATAAGGAAACGAGACGTTTCTTCGATTCTTCACCAATGGTTTGTGAAAAAGTTGTTTTTCCAGATCCAGATAAACCCGCTATGCCTAACGATTTATCTACTGGCAGTACTTCATCTAATTTGTTAATATTGTTCGCAATTAATTGCTTTATTTTCATTGTGATCTCCTCTCCAATCTCTAAAAATTTGTCTCTGTATATGATAAAAGCAAGCTTCTACAGCCAACCTGCTATGTTTGCTCATTTAAAATATTTTCAAAAAGCATCTTATCAAAAAAAAGAGCACAATTCTTACTGCGGAATTGCGCCCTATTTTTAAAAAATGATTTATTTGTATTGATGAATTAAGTTTTGTGCTGTAAAACTGGCATCATGAAAGTTGAAAAATCATATTACAGTTCGGCTAACACTTTTCCAAGCTGATTGCCCTTGTAAGTCCAAGCAGATGTAGCTCCCTCAATTGCTCCCGGACGGGATTTTGTTTCTTCACTAAATCCAGTTTGATCGAGGTGTAGATGAACCGTTCCATCTGAACCTTCTTTCAAAGTCCATGTAATTGTCGTATTTTCTCCAGCACTTATCCAAGTGTAAGATAATGTATGAGGCTCGTCTACTATAAGTACTTCGCAATCTACAATGCCGTTCCACCATTCGGAAGGCTCCGTTTTGAACTGAAATTTATGTCCAACGATTGGTTCAAAATCATTATTCCAAATCCATTTCGCCAGCGTATCCGAATCCGTTAAAGCATTCCACACTTGGTCGATTGAGCTTGTAAATTGATAATCTAATGATACATCTGGTTTCATTTTTTTTCCTCCAATATAAGTTTTAATTTATCTATCCTTTCATTCCAGAATCCTTCGTAAAATGATACCCAATCTTTTATTTCTTTCAACGGATTAGCATTCAACCGATATCTCGTTTCTCTGCCAACCTTTTGAGCAATGACAAGATCAGCATCTTTCAGGATTGCCAAATGCTTGGATACCGCTGTTCGACCCATTTGAAAATGAACCGTTATCTCATGTAGGGGCAAGTCTTCAACTTCTGCCAACAATTGAATTAGTTTTCGCCTTGTTGGATCGGCAACAGCGTCGTAAACATCCCTCATCTGACCTTTATCGTTCAAAACCACCCCCACCTTTTCATTATTATTTACTGTAACGCTGCCAATTAAACGACATTACAGCTTATTAAGACACCTTTTGGAGTCATATTTATTATAGGACACCAAAAGGTGTCGTGTCAAGTTTCTTATTCATCCATAATGTGGCCTTTAAATCTTACTTTGTTAGTTTAACAGAGTACCCTGCTTACATAAAAAAGACTCTTCAGCCGTGTAGCTAAAGAGTCTTTCTTTCCATCTAATCTTATCTAAAGTTTAGTTTATCATTACAACTAATGATCCGATTCATCCCAATTTTTCGAATAGGCTTTTTTTGTAACCCAAAGTGTCAGCCATGTGAGCAATACAACGATAATACCCGAAAAAATCCAAACACCTGCAGGAACGTTCATCTATATGTACCCCCTCTTTGTCTACTCCCTCTATTTTACAAGATCCCATTCGATTATTTTCAACAGATCCGTTAACAAATTCGTAACTTTTCTAATCATAAATCATCATGGACGGAGTAGCAAATAACGGATTACACTTCATGAATTAACCTCTATGGTGAACGATAATATCAATCGGATAACGACCAGCATTGCGTCCGTAAAGCGTCAAACCACCTTGTTCGGCTTCGAGCTGGAGCTTAAAGCTGCGATTTTTGTTCAGCTTAGCAGTCAATGCACTAGGTAAAATAACTTTGCAAAGATAACCGTATGATCCTGCATCCTCCAGCTTATTAGAAACCGCTTGATAGTGCCAAGAAAGAACGCCACGGCTATCCGCTGGATCATCTGTCAACACAATCGTATCAACTAGCTGTCCATCAATGAGAACATTCAGCTTAGCTTCATGGCGATCCGAATCCGTCATAAAATAAGAGTTTATATTGTACTCAGGATCTGACAGCGCACCATGCATAAAGGAAATGTCCAGCTTTTTCTGAATGCTTTCCTCAAGATCACGTTTTAGCAGACGCTTGGAGCCCGCTTCAAAAAACAGTTCAATATCATAAATCATCGTTTGCTCCGAAATGGATGGCAGCTGTACATCATACGTAAATTGTCCTGCAATTCCGCCATTCACTTTCTGATTCTGCAACGAATTCCAGCTATGCGGCCACTCGCTATCGGTGAAACTTGCAACCGGCACGCTTATTGTTTGGCCGTCAACCTCATATTTCCCATTCGTTTGACCGCTGCGAACGTCGAAAGTAACGAAGTTGCGTGTAATCGTTTTGCCATCGGAAGACAAGAGACGTACTGCAATTACCGCAACCGCATCCTGCTGAGGCATTTTCAAGGAAAGCGGCTGCAATGCACTTACGCCGAATCCGTTCCAGTCAATGATTTCTTGTCCTGATTGTGCGACAGTACGTACACCAAAATGATCATACGACAGCTCCCAAGCCAGCTGAAGCGCTTGACCATGATAACGATCCGAGAAGCTGGAACGCAAAAGCTCCAATGTAACCTGTGCGCCTGTATCCAGCGTTTGACAAGGAGGTGCATCAATAACGATAAAATCTGGCGAGTGCAAATCTGCGATCGTCATGCCGGGAACGAACCACTCGTAGCCAAAATGCTTGTCGGTACCATCCAAACGGTAATAACCATTAAACTCATTTACAACATCGCGGAACTCCGTAAATACGAAACCGCACATTTTATCATGACGGCGGAATTCATTCATCATATATCGGTAATGCCAAGCTAAGTCGCTATCTCCTGCTCCGCCTTCGATCCCCCACACATTGCCGCATTCGCTGTTCATTAATGGTGCATCTGATTGTACATTGCCCGCAGTATAGTTAAAGGTAGAACCTACGAACGTTTTATCAACGACCTCTGTTACATGGTTTCGCAGCTCATTGTAGCCATTAATGTAGAAATGCCAAGTGTTAATATCAGATTCCACATGATCATAGTTACATGGTGAATTATCTTCAACTATACGGGTTGGATCAACCTGTTTGGCCCAACGATAGATGGAACGAACCCACTCCTGCGTTTGCGGCAAATAATTTTGCGGATGTGATGCATCTGTTGTTAGTGACGCGGATTCACTTTCCGTTTTCAAGCCCCATGTCTCATTAAACATGACCCAAGAGAAAATCGACGGGTGATTGTAGTCACGATCAATAATTTCACGCGCTTCACTCTCGTAAGCAAGCCGTGCCTGCTCATCCGGGTCCCCCCAGAAGCATGGCATATCCTCCATTACGAGGATTCCAAGTTTGTCAGCCCAGTATAGCTTGCGCGGCTCTTCCGGCTTAATGTGAATTCGAACAAAGTTCAAGCCTAAACGTTTCATAAGGAAAATTTCATCATGCATTTCTTGATCGGACGGATACGTGAAAAATCCGGTTGGATGGAAGGATTGATCCAACGTTCCATTCAAATAAACTGGTTTGCCATTCAACATAATCCAGCGATAATTCCGATCGCCTACAAGTGCAGTTGAAATTTCACGAATACCGAAATAAGTGCTGATAACATCCGACTGGCCATTGCTGGACAGGGAAACTTCGCCTTCATATAAGAAAGGAGATTCTGGACTCCACAGCTTAGGATCTGCCACTACAAATGAAGTGCTGATCGTATTGGCTCCTTCTGTCAGCTCTGCTTCGAATTGATGTGATACAGCACCCTCTGCAAACAAGAAGGAAAGCTGAGCATGACCTGCGCGGCTTGCTATTACTCTAGTCGTAACTTGTATAGTACCGTCCAATTTTGTATTAAACTTCGAATCCTGTACATAGTTTTGAGGACGAGCCTCCAGCCATACGGGCTGCCAAATGCCGCGGATTTCTCCATAACCTTGCTTGCCACGGCCTTGGAATGAATGATCAAAATCTTCAACACGAACCGTAATCGAGTTTGTGCTGTCGATTGACCATACGTCTGTTACATCAAATTCGAAATGGCCATATCCGCCTTTATGCGAACCAATGGAGATCCCATTTACCCATACGTCGGACTTAAAATCGACCGCTCCAAAGCGAAGGATTACTCGCGCATCAGCTAGCTCTGGTGCCCAATCCACTTCCCTATCGTACCAAGCGATTCCTTTATCATTGCTTCCGATTCCCGACAACGGGCTTGACCAGGAGAAAGGAACAGTGATTTCCGACTTTAAGGATTGACCCTTCGATTTTTGCCAATCTGCACCGATGCCGCGATTCTCATGATCAAATTCAAAGGACCATGCTCCATTCAAATTCAACCATTCCGAGCGCTGCCAATCTGGCCGAGGAAACTCAGCTCGAGGGATGTTCACTTGTGAAGCATGTACCGTATTTAAAGACATTATTAATCACACTGCCTCTCCATTGATATTTTGATGACGTTCATAAGATTAATCAAAAAGTTAATTATAAACTGAAATAACAACCATTTCGTAACAAGAATACGTCTTCATTAACTTGTTTGTCAACTATTACTTTGAAAACCCGTGATAAACCTATTATATAGTTAACTGTTAAGTTACTCTAATATATGGTGAATCCTCATTGATATCAAAAAAAGGAAGCTGGCCTTAGCCAAGCTTCCTCCAAATATAATGCTAAAGCTTTCTGATCTGACCGATAAATATCTCGGAAGTCAGCCATCTCCGGAATATAAGAAATAACATAACTGACGGCAGGCTTGTCAATGCTCCAAGCTGCAGCATTAATGTACTGTCCATTTCTCCTCCTGAGCTTGCTAACTGTACTAATTTCATTATCGGTGTTTGCAGCTCCATATTAGAAATATAAATTAACGCTGGTAAGTATGAGTTCCATAATACGACGAAATGGAGCAAACCAAGCGCAAGCAGTGGCTTCCATATTTTCGGGATAAACAGAGTGAAAAACGTATGCAGTTCCCCTTTTCCCGACAGCTCGGCCTCAGCCTTTAAGTCGGCGTATCTACTGTTGAAAATACTTTTGAGAACAAAAACCGCCGCTAAATTAAAAAAGCCGAATATCATTTGCGGAATAATCGTATTGACCATTTCCAGGCTCCGTACGAATAGGTACTCATTAATCATCCCGCTTCCCATCGAAATGACGATAAGAAGAAACAACTTATACAGGCTGCGCCCTGGCAAATGTTTGACAGTCAGCGGATAAGCGAGTGTGACAGTCATCAATAAAAATATAATTACAGCAACAAAGTTAACGACTGAATAAGAAAAAACGTTCCAGAACGATATGAAGCTCCACACCGATTGCCTTGCTTCTCCGGTTCCAGTAAACGGATAGATGAACAGCATATACAGTAAAAAAATGACAACGATTGAATATATGCAAGCTGTCACAATCCCAATTATGCTGCGTCCATTATTAGTTGTTTTAATATCCCCTGCACCAGTGTGATTACTGAATAATTGCTTTAAAAACAGTCTTTTTACAATGAAATAAGCGATGATCGTAAAGAGCAGTTGAACCGCAAACTGAAAAATGCCCGCAGCAGCGGAAGGACTTACATTCATCATCAAAAAACCTAATTGAAAAATATAAGCGTCAAGCGTCTCTCCTGTCTTCGATACCAAGGGATTCAACAAGCTTCTAATGAGCTCATAGTCCGTGGACATGATGGCAGACAGCTGCAGCACCATAAAAGCGGCTATCGCTTTCAGTGCTGGGATCACATTCATTACAAGGTAGCTATTCCCGATGCCTGTAAGCCCCGTTTCTTGCCGGTTCACTGAAGCATGCTTCGAGGCTATAGCTGCAAGCGAGATGATAATCGGAATACCGCATGTTTTTAACACTTCAACGAATACAATGATCGGTCGAAATAATGTCTCATCCCCCAAAATCAGCGTCCCAGAGGTTAGAAAAGGAGATGTGCTTATCGACAGTATATAAATGAAAATATACACAAAAACAATAGAAGGAATGAAAAAAGGAATAAGAAATAAAGACGAGAACAGCCCTCTCAACCACTTGTAACGAATATTGCTCAGAGCAAGCGCCAAAAGGAATGCGATACATCCGCTAGCCAGTGTATAACCCGTTTTGATAATAAATGTATTTACAATTACCCTTCGGAAGTTCTCATCGTTAAACAATTGGGCAAAATGATTAAAGCCTACCCACGAACTCTCAAATAGGCCAACAAAAACTTTGTAGTCGACAACCGATAGAATTATACCGTTAGCAAATGGAAGCAGCTTAAAAATCAATATGAGCATAAGAGCGGGAATGACGATCAAGTAATGCAGCTTGAACTTCCATATTCTCTGAGGAAGTCTGTCTGGATCATGTAATTGGTTATGTAGATTGCTTTGGGCATTAGGCGGTTGATGCTCCATAATAAACCCCTTTCTTTTTCCGTAATTTTACTAAATTATAATGATTTAGTTGTATGTTGTATAGCTTCAATGTCGCTCATTTTCGCTGCAGCTTTTGATTATTCGGCTGTTCTTGTATAATAATCCGATATAAATGGACGCAGTAAGGGAGTTGTATAATGTCTAATCGTAAATGGAACATAGGCATTGCCATTCTGTTTATTGTATTTTCCAGCCTTCTGCTAAGCTTCTTTCTCTCCACGCTTCGGATAAAGGATCTGCTGCAGCCAATTCTCTCAAGCGAGGTAAGCCAGAAACCTCCTTATCACATTGTCCTCATCTCCCAAGAAATCGATAATCCATATTGGCGATCAATTGAACGAGGCGCAAAAGATGCAGCGTTTGAATTTGGGATGGAGCTTGAATATACAGGACCGTTTCGCATTAATCCCGCGGAGCAAATGAAGCTGCTGGAGAAAGCTATTGCAGCCAAAGCTGATGCGCTGCTCGTACAGGGGCTTAGCGACCCGCAGTATATCGATTTAATTAATAAAGCGATTAGCTATGGCATTCCTGTCTTAACGATTGATACAGATGCTCCTAGCAGCCGCAGGCTCTCTTATGTCGGCACAAACAATTTCGATGCAGGCAAAGTTATGGGTGAATTGGTTGCCGAAGCGGCTGGAAATCATGGGCAAATCGCCGCTTTAATCGGAAACGAGCAAGCCCCCAATCAGCAGCTGCGGCTTGCTGGATTTCGAGAGGTTATTTCACGTTACCCCGAGCTGAATCTTGTCGAGGTGCGCTCCTCAAACATTTCACGCCTCCAAGCATCAGGTGAAACAGAGGAACTGCTTCAGCACTATCCACAGCTGAATGTAATGGTCGGATTAAGCGCACTCGATGCGATCGGTATCGCGGAGGCCGCTGAACGCATTCGGCCAAAAGGCCTGCAAATTTTTGCATTTGATGCGCTCGATGAAACTTTGGAGCTTATTCGCAGTGGAATCATCCATTCAACCATTGTCCAGCAGCCTTACGACATGGGCAATGAAGCTGTATCGCAGTTGAACGATTACCTCCATGGCAAGGAGCTTCCTGTGCAGCATTATACGAAAATATCGGTACAAGGCCAGAAGCCCTTCGTTCAAGAAAATGGAGAAACCAGCCCATGACTATTCGGACTAAGCTGCTCATTTTCATCCCATTACTCGTTCTGCTCATTAATTTGGTTACGTTCTTTTTATTTCAAAGTGGAAAGATGGTTCAGCAAAGCTATAATCAAATGATCGATCGTATCCTTTTGTACAACCAGTCCTCCAAGGTTGTAGAGAACAACTTAAGTACGCTGCATAGCTATTTGCTTAATCCAGACGACAGCAATAAAAAGCGATATGATCATAGTCGAGTGGGACTTCAGGATCTGCGCTTGCTGCTCCAAGAAAAGTCGAATGTTTCCATATCTTCCTCCACTGTTACTAGCTACGTTCATCTGTTAGATACTTTTTTGGAGCAGCAGCAAGACGCTTTCACTGCAGCTTCTGACGAAAGGTTGAAGGTGTCGCTCACTCAATACGAGAATGCGGAAAGGACAGCAAGCTTCATACAAGAGGACAGCCAGCAGCTGGTTGAATTGGAGTTAAACATTTATGAACCTGTATATGAGCAGATTCAAGCAGAAAATAAACGCATGTATTTGCTCGGTGCCGCCGTCTTCATAACGAACACTCTGCTGAGCATTTTACTTGCCATATGGATTTCACGCAGCATTACTGGACCTGTAAGCAGTCTTGTCTCACGTGCGAAGCAGATCTCCAAGGGACATCTAAAGCAAAGCTCAAACGAGCTGCAAGCCAAGGATGAGCTTGGCGTATTATCAGGCGCATTCGAGCAAATGTCGAGCGACCTCCTCGAATTGATGGAGCGGGATAAAGCAAGCTTGGAGAAGGATCGACTCGTTAAGGAATTAGAGCTGCAAGCGCTGCAAAGCCAAATTAATCCGCATTTTCTCTTTAATACGCTTAATGTGTTATCCAAGCTAGCGCTCATTGAAGGAGCCGAGAAAACAAGTGATCTCATTATTTCGATGTCCAATTTACTGAGATATAACTTGCGCAATCTGGAGCATGCGGTCACGCTCAGAGATGAGGTAGCACATGTAGAGGAGTACTTCACCATTCAACAAGCACGCTTTCGCGACCGCATTCAGCTAGTGAAGGATATCGACCCATCTGCATTGTCATATCACATCCCTGCGCTCACGCTTCAACCCATCGTAGAAAACGCCTTTGTTCATGGCATTGAACGTATGGAGAATGGAGCGAAGATTCGCCTTGAAATAAAGCAAGATCAACATCATGTACGTATCTCCATTTCCGACAATGGCAGCGGTATGACGGAAGAGATTCGAGATTCGCTGCTCCGAATGGAAGCTGGCGCATTCACCGAACAATCAACAGGCCTTGGCACAAAAAATGTGTTTAAGCGCCTCCAACTATTTTATGGTCTACATGGATTAGTCGATATTGAAAGCGAACGGGGCATCGGAACGACAATCACAATCCGAATACCTGTTAGAGAGGACGGTGAAAACATACATGTACAGACTGTTAATCGCGGATGATGAAGCACTTGAGCGGGAAGGCTTGGAATTGATCATTGAACGAATGCTTCCGAATACCTTTCAAATCATCCAAGCCGAGAATGGACGTGTCGCGATAGAAAAAGCAGAGGAATATCGCCCCCATATCGTACTTATGGATGTCAATATGCCCGGCATTCAAGGCTTAGAAGCAATCCGCGAAATCAAGCATACCTTGCCGGATGTGAAGTTCGTCATGGTGACCGCTTATGATTATTTTGCATATGCCAAAGAAGCTCTTTCTCTCGGAGTGAAAGAGTATTTAGTCAAGCCTGCCAAACGCGAGCATATCATACATACGCTTCAGCAGCTCATACAGGAACTCGAGCTGGAGAAGAGGAAACGCTCGGACGAACTAGAGCTGCGGCATAAAGTTTCTCAATTAATGCCTTTAGCAGAAAATGAACTCGCTATGATGTTTATGGTCGATCATGTTACAAATACCGATATCGAGCAATTATCAGAATGGCTCAGCTTTCCACTAGGACAAGGCTGTGCGATCGTGATCGCATTTCCCGAGCATGTCAAAGCTAATCCCAAGCAAAAAGTTTACGATACAATTAGAAGCTTTATCAAATCATCTTTAACGAATAGTATTGTAAGCTCCTTAATTGATCGTCATATGGCTATCTTCATCAATCATGATAAATCTGTTGTGGATGCAAATTGGAAGGCAGCCGGAACCGCTTTAGGTGAAGTACTATGTACGATTGCAGCACGTCAGCTTGAGGTTGATATCTTAGTCGGTATCGGAAAAACGCGCTCGGGTGTTGAGGGTTTGCGCAAATCCTATTTCGAGGCTGTATTTGCCTCCAATTATTATGAGCAATGCGGCAAGATATGCCACTTTGATGAATTGATACATGTTGCAGTCCCTTCACTGAATCGTAATAACAAGCAGCATGAACATGTGGAAGCTATACCTGAAGCGTATGTTATCTCAGCAATGCAGCGTATTCGAGAGCAGCGGGAGCAGCAAACCCAATCCGTGCTAGACCGCGCACAACGTTTTATTCAAGACAACTATACGAAGGACCTCTCACTCGAAGAGGTAGCCGAATCCGTTCATCTAAACCCACACTATTTCAGTAAAATATTTAAGCAGCAAGTAGGCACAACCTTTATCGAATATGTCACTACCCTTCGTATCGAAAAGGCGAAAGCGTTAATGGCAACTGGAAAACTGAGTTTAAAGGAAGTTTGCTTTGAGGTCGGTTATAATGATCCAAACTATTTCAGCCGTGTCTTTAAAAAAGTGACCGGCGTCCCCCCCTCCGACTACCGGGGATAAAAAATGAGCAAAAAAGTAAAGTCCATGCTGCAACGACATGGACTTTTTTGTGCTGGGATGACAACAAAATGCTAGTTCTCTTTATTCGTTTCCCTGTGCTTGCAATGTCTAAAATAAATGCGGGAACAACACTCATTAATGCAGGTTTTTACGAGCGGATTCGCTCTTTTTGCATGCTATAATAAAGTTCGTTTTCACGCAGGAAAGGTTTTTGACAGAGAGGAGAAACGGAAATGGAAATGCCGATTACTAACAAAAATGAACAAGTAAGCATGAAATTTGTGACGCTTGTTTCCATTGTTTCCGCTCTTGGCGGATTATTATTCGGATTCGATACAGCAGTCGTATCAGGTGCTGTCGGTTTTATGGAGGATCGATTCGACTTATCTAAGCTTCAAGTGGGATGGGCTGTATCGAGCTTAATTATTGGCTGTATTGTCGGCGCGGCTATGTCTGGTATTTTGGGAGACCGCTTCGGACGTAAAAAGGTTCTTATTGCTGCCGCGACCCTATTTATTATCAGCTCGATTGGCTCAGCTGTTCCGGATACTTTTTCCGCGTTTATTGTGGCTCGGATTATTGGTGGAATCGGAATCGGAATTACCTCTACGTTATGCCCGCTTTACAATGCCGAAATTGCACCTGCAAAATATCGCGGCAGACTTGTTGCACTTAACCAACTCGCCATCGTTACAGGCATCTTTCTTACTTATTTCGTAAACCTATGGATTTCCGGCTCAGGTGACGAAGCATGGGGCATCGCCTCCGCTTGGCGCTGGATGTTCGGAGTTGGCGCTATACCTGGTTTGTTGTTTTTGATTTTGCTATTTTTTGTGCCCGAGAGCCCAAGATGGCTGATCAAGCAAGGGCGCGCAGCGGCAGCTCTTCCGATCTTATTACGTATTCACGGCGAAGAGCTCGCCAAAAAAGAAGTGATCGATATTAAGCATTCGTTCGAGCAAGAGAGCGGTTCGATTCGGCAGCTATTCTCTCCTGGGCTTCGAATTGCATTAATTGTAGGAGTTGGACTTGCTGTGCTCCAACAGGTGACAGGCATCAACGCCGTCATGTATTATGCGCCAGAAATTTTCAAAGCAACAGGCGCAGGAACAAACGCTTCATTGATCCAAACGATTTTGGTCGGCTTTATCAACTTATTGTTCACCCTCGTTGCTCTATGGCTCATTGATAAAGTAGGACGCAAAGCGCTTCTGCTCGTTGGTTCGGCTTCCATGTCGATTTGTTTGATTGTTATAGGCATCGCTTTTCAAACGGGACATGCAGCAGGTCCACTCGTGCTTATCTTTATTTTATTGTATGTGGCTTCATTTGCTATTTCGCTTGGACCGGTCGTATGGGTCATCATGTCTGAGATCTTCCCTAACCGTATTCGCGGAAAAGCGACTGCTATTGCTGCAATGGCGCTCTGGGCAGCGGATTATCTCGTTTCACAGTCGTTTCCGCCTATGCTTAGCTCTGCTGGACCAGCCGCTACGTTCTGGATTTATGGCGGCATGGCCTTGCTCGCCTTCTTGTTTACATGGCGTGTTGTACCGGAAACCAAAGGAAAATCACTTGAAGAAATTGAAGCTTTGTGGGCGAAGTAATATCTCTGTATAATGGGTTTAGGTTATAAATCTATTTATAGGAGATAAACAAATGGACTTCCGACTAGATTTAATTGAAAATAAGATCGAATTTTTTGAAGCCTATGACTTGAAGACGCTAGAGTTAAAAATCGATCAGCAAATTGAAAATAATAAAGGTTTGCTGCTAGAGGTGTTCCACGTCAGCCATCATGCTGTTTTTAATCCTAAAATCGAAAAGATGCTTTATAGTGCGGTTGTTCACTTTAAAGCGAAGAAATAGCGCTATAAGGCATACAAATCCTCCCGACTCCAACAGTCGAGAGGATTTTTTAAAATATAGGAAAGGATATCTTTTTCTCATACTTATCTTATATTTCACCGTCAAAGCTACACAGCGTCTAAAGGACGCCGAAGGCGTTTTTGCTTGATGCGCACTAAAAAAGCTCTAAGTCAAATCTCCGTCAAACGTATAATAGTCGAGATGCGGCATCTCGTCCTATCCCATTAAATATAGCTCTTTAATGAAGGCGGACGCCTCATCCTGCTGTGCTGCTCATATGCATAGGCGAGTTTAATGAGCATCGGCTCCTCAAAAGCCCTCGCAGCGAATGTCACACCAAATGGCACTCCTTTTGAAGTATAGCCAGCTGGCACGACAATTGATGGATAACCTGCACGCGATGTAATCCTTGCACCAAAGTCAGCAGGAAAAAGCAGCGCGTCAAGCTGATGCTCCTTCATCGTCGCATCTATTCCCTCTTCCTTGCATAAACGGAGATCTGCAAGCCGATCTCGAAGATAAGGAAGCTCAGTCTGCGTACCTGAAGTCGTCGTTTCTGCTAACAGCAGAGTAGACTGTCCATACTTCAAGGTTTCAACCGGATGCTCGTTATTAAAAGCAATAATGTCCTTGAGCGAGCGAATTTTGCCGTTTGGAGGCAGCTTGGACAAATATGCGTTTATCGAGGATTTGAATTCATTCAGCACTACCGATGAATAAACGATTTGCCTAGCAGTTCTTACATCAGCCGGGTCAATGATGACCGCGCCTTGTTTTCTCATCACCTCTACTGCGTCGTTAAATATGGCTAGCTGCTCGTCCGTTAATTCCTCAAAAAAATAATCTCTAGGAATGCCAATTCGTGCACCCTCAAGACCTTTCGGATCAAGGAAAACACGATAATCCTTATGTTTTTTAAAGTACCCCGCACCCATTGCAGCATCCCTGTCATCATGCTCCGTTATAACGTTTAATAAGATCACTGCATCCGTTACAGTTCTTGCCATTGGACCCGCAGTATCCTGTGAGTTTGAGAGTGGTAATATGCCTGATCGGCTCACCAGTCCAACGGTCGGCTTAATGCCCACGGTTGAGCTTAAATTGCCTGGATTTAAGATCGATCCTGAGGTTTCCGTGCCAATCGAAGCCATACAAAAATTACAAGCCACCGCGACGCCTGAACCAGCGCTTGATCCGCCTGTCGGCGTAGATATGTTGTAAGGATTAAGAACTTGGCCGCCCCGTGAGCTATAGCCAGACGGCATTCCATCTGTCATAAAGTTAGCAAACTCCGTCATATTCACTTTCCCTAATATAATGGCCCCCGCTTCGCGCAGCCTTTTTACAATAAAAGCATCTACTCCCGCATAGGAATTGGCAAGCGCAAGCGAGCCAGCGCTCGTATGCATGTTATCCCCTGTATTAATATTATCCTTGAGCATGATGGGGATGCCGTGAAGCGGACCTCTTGGGCCTTGGACAGCTCGTTCGCTGTCTAATGCAGAAGCTATAAATAAAGCATCGGGGTTAAGCTCAAGCACCGAATTTATCGTGAGTCCATCTTTATCATGCGCTGCAATTCGGTCAAAATAAAATAGTACAAGTTCGCGAGATGTGATCTCGCCAGATTCCAAAGCGGCTTGAATGGACGAAATGGTTGCCTCTACGATTTCCATGCCTCTTATACCCCTCATCAACCCGAATATGTACGATATGAGCCTAGTATATACTATTTTTTGGTAATGAACATCATTGATAAAAGCAAGCTAATGAGCTTAGACAAGAAATATTGCAGGCAAGGAATGATTTTCATTAGAAAAGAAACAATAATAACGATTGATTCCATAAAGAAGCTGGCAATACCTTTATATTCTCCACACTCAAACCATTACTTCAACAATCCGCTCCCTTTTAGCAGCTTTCTTCAGTATGATAGAGACATAGAACAAATTCACACATAACCGCCTACTTGGAGGAATGAATGACTATGACGATGCTGATGAGCAGAATTGTACTTGGAATAGGAGGTTTGGCGGTCCTTTTTATCGGTTTACTTACTGTGATTAGTTATTATTTCTATTACGTGGCAATCAAACGAAACTCCAAAGCATTTTTAAGCAATAATCAGGATTTAGCGCAAATTCACGGAGAAAAGGAAACGGATGATCAAGCTGCCATTGCGCTAACAGACGAAACTGGACCAACACCGGTTGAGGCTATAGGGGTAGAATGGATAGAAAAACAAGCATATGAAATTTGGCACCTTACTTCAAGTGACGGTCTCTCCTTGGTCGGCTATTACCTTGAAGCCAAAACTTTGACGTCCAAAACCGTCATTCTTGCACACGGCTATTCCTCGCAAGGGAAAGATATGGGCAGCTTCGCTAAATTTTATTATGACAGGCTTGGGTATAACGTGCTCATGCCTGATGATCGAGGTCATGGCGATAGTGAAGGCGATTACATCGGCTTCGGCTGGCCAGATCGGAAGGATTATCTCCTTTGGATAGACGAGGTCGTACAGAAACTTGGTGAATCGGTGCAAATTGTGCTGCACGGCATTTCGATGGGTGGAGCGACTGTGATGATGGTAAGCGGTGAAAACGTTCCAAAACAAGTCAAGGTCATTGTGGAGGACTGCGGCTATACGTCTGTTACCGATCAGCTCTCTTATCAACTAAAGCGGATGTACAAGCTGCCTGCTTTTCCGATTTTGCCTGCAACTAGCTTATTAACCCGCCTTAAAGCAGGTTATAGCTTCGAGGAGGCATCTGCAATCAAGCAGCTGGATAAAAATAAGCTGCCCATGTTCTTTATTCATGGTTCCGCCGATACTTTTGTACCTACAGAAATGGTGTGGAGGCTTTATGAAGCTTGTAAAGCTGACAAAGATATTTATATCGCCGAGGGTGCTGGTCACGGCATGTCCTATGGTACGGATACAACAGCCTATGAACAAAAAGTGGCGGCATTTCTCAGTCGATATGTTATGAATGGATAGTGTCTAAATGATTCTTTATTTTGCACATAACCTATACCACTCCCTGATATGAATATACAGACAGTATCATTCTGATTCAGAGGAGGGTGTGCATTTGGGACCATTTACAAACGATTTATTGCAAGGAAAGGTCGTTCTCATAACGGGAGGAGCGACCGGACTGGGACGCGCCATGGGTGAGAAATTTGTTGCGTTAGGCGCTAAACTCGCAATCGCCAGCCGCCGTGAGGCAGTATTGAAGCAAGCGGCTGAAGAAATGAGCTTGCCCACCAGCACCGTTTACTACAAAAGCTGTGACGTTCGCGATCCATCACAAGTTCATGAGCTGATTGAAGCCGTCGAGAACCATTTTGGACATATCGATATCCTCGTCAACAACGCTGCAGGAAATTTCATCAGTCCTACCGAGAGGCTCTCTCCAAGAGCAGTAGATACGATCTTACATATTGTTTTACACGGCACCTTTTATACGACTCTGGAGATGGGCAAGCGGTGGATTGAACAAGGAAGAGGCGGTACGATGTTGAACATCGTCACCACCTATGCTTCTACCGGCTCGGGATATGTTGTACCTTCCGCTGCTGCAAAAGCTGGCGTTCTTGCGCTTACAAGATCGCTCGCCGTTGAATGGGCACCTTACGGCATTCGCCAAGTTGCGATTGCACCAGGTCCCTTTCCGACAGAAGGCGCCTGGTCTCGCCTTTCTCCCACTCCTGAGCTTGAGGAGAAGATGATAAGCCGCATCCCCTTAAAACGTGTTGGCGATAAAGAAGAACTAGCTAATTTAGCCGCCTATTTAGTTTCGGATTTCGCACATTATTTGAATGGTGAAGTTGTAACGATTGATGGCGGCGAGTGGCTGCAAGGTGCAGGGCAATTCAACAGCTTAGCAGAGGTGTCCGATAAGCAATGGGATGAGCTGTCTGAAATGACGCGCAAGGGTAAAGGTTGAGTCGCTCAGCCACATCCTATGAATCTTTGAAAAGAAAAGCAGCTCATTTCTCTAAGAGTCATGAGCTGCCATCTTGTTCAAGCATAGCTTCTACAAAACTATAGCTTGATCTGCATCAATTAAACTTCGTTGCCTGGGGCTGTGTCACCTAAAGGATAGCCGCCTGTGCGGTTTCCTCCGGTACGATTTCCACCAGTACGGTTTCCTCCCGTGCGGTTGCCGCCTGTACGGTTTCCTCCGGTACGGTTTCCTCCAGTACGGTTTCCTCCCGTGCGATTACCGCCTGTACGGTTTCCTCCCGTGCGATTACCGCCTGTACGGTTTCCTCCCGTGCGATTTCCACCTGTACGATTGCCTCCCGTGCGATTTCCACCGGTACGGTTACCGCCTGTACGGTTTCCTTCGCTACGATTGCCTGTTGAGCTGTTTTTTGCATTTTTCTTTTCTTTTGGCATATTTGTAATACCTCCTCTAGAAGATACTTACAACATATGAACCAACTCTATCTTTTGTAACCAGACATTTGATTGTTTTATAGATTTGGACTTTTATCTATATTCAAGCTAGCGTTACAAACGTATAAATATTCATTTCCAGCATTCACATTATCGTGCAACCAATGCAAAAGTCGACAATGGTTTTGTATGATCTTGCTTCACCGCTTCTTGAAGTAAACCAATCTCCGAGTTAATGAGCGTTTTTAGCTTGCTTGGTATTTTGGTAAGAGCTTTCAACTCATGTGGATAATCTTCTAATGTCATATTAATTTCCCATTTGCCATCTTGTAACTCCGAGGAATATATCGATATTTCATCAATTATATCCCAGCCAGCGTTCACTATAATACTTCGAATATCACTTTGAGAAAATAGCGTGCGTATATTAGACGAGCTGTTTTCCTTAAAACATTCACATTGTGCTTGGATTAAAGCCGCTAAGAAATGAGGAGTTTGCTCCGGATATTGAACTCTTAAATCCCATTCAGCAAAACAAAGCTGTTTCCCCCATTTCTTCACTTTTTCCATAATGCTCGTTAATTGTTCAAACGATTCTAAATACCATGAGCAATGAGACAATACAATAAAATCGAAGGATTGATCAGGATAATTTATCTTATTGGATAAAATATCAACCTCAAAGCTCATTTCTAGTCGATTTCCTAACTCAGATCTTTTCAAATGCTCATAAGCTTCACCTAATGTGATCGGAGCTCCATAATCAGGGGAAGCAATATCAATCCCTTGAACATAGCCGCTTTCTCCAGTCAAAAAGGCAAGAACTGCTGTTGTATCCCCTTGCCCGCAGCCTATTTCGAGCACTCTACTGCCTTTTGTTATGCCCCAAAATTGTGCTAATTTCAGTCGATGCTCCGTCTGTATTTTTTGTATCGAAGTATCCTCACCAATAACAGCCATACAGTTCACAATGGTTTGAATCGTTTCGTCGTTGTCCATAAATCCCCTTTCCAACCGCTTGAATTCGAATCTCTATTTTTCATTTTACCATGTTATAACGCCTATTTATTTTCTATTCGGTTTCCATCAGGATCAATCACAACTCCGATCCCTTTTTCAAACCATCTTGCAGGAAAACTTTGGTGAATAAACGAATATAGTCAGGCATGCTTAGAAAAATTTCTGGTGACGAAGGAGAAATAAAATGAGCGAGCAAGCTGCAAAGACACTTACAGGTCAAAAAGCAAAATTCGGTCACACCATCCAAGTGCGGCTGGTCTCGGACTTAAAGAAATCCCAGGAATACTACCGTGATGTGCTCGGCTGCCATATCGATAACTGGGGACATGCGGAACGAGACGGAATGACCGTGATTCTACAACAGGCGGTTTCCCCAGAAGATGTACGACCTAATGCACGCTCACAAAAACGTCCAGACTACCCAACGGAATGGAAAGGCCCCGACTATGGATGGGATACATTTATTCATGTGAGCTGGGATGACTTGGACTCACTTATTGAGGAAGTGCGTAGGCTTGGCGGACATATTGCTGTCGAACCGTTTACTGATGCTCACGGCAATCACGAATTTAAAAACGCTTATATCAAAGACCCTGATGGTTATCACATCGTATTGGGCGCTATGCGAGAAAACCACCGTTCGTAGTATAAATACAACACCAGATGAATGCTCGTTTGGCGGGAAGATGATTAAAGAGATTGTCTCGGAAGGCATCACCTTAAGAGACAATCTCTTTTTCATTTTAGACACCTTTGTCATATACTTTTTTCCACGACTTCCCTATTTCAACTCTGTGCTTATAAACAAGAATTGCAAAATTTCCAAGCCATACGAGGAGTATGGCAGCCGAGAACATCCTTATATACAAATAAACGGAAAGAAGCAGCATGCCAACCACAACCTGCAAGCCATCCGCCTCAGTGGATTTAGGCTTGTTTTTATATATCATACGGCTCACACCGGCCATCAGCGCTAGAATTACGGCATAAACCAAAGAAACCTCGAACCCCGTGAGCGCACTCCATATACCAAATGTGACAGCAATGGCTTTGCCGCCCTTCCCTTTCAGGAAAGGAGAAAAGGCATGCCCTGCGACAGGCGCGATGGCAAGCGGAACGATTAGATAACCATGATTATAGCTGCTTCCCATTATAAAAAGCACCGGCAAGTACCCTTTCAAAAAATCCAATAAAATACCGGCCACACCGAATTTATATCCAGATGACTTCCAAAGATTCAAAGCACCAGGGTTGCCGTCGCCAACCGTTTTTATGTTTTTTTTGCGAAGCAGACCAAGCCAGTACGAAAACATAAGAGAACCCGATAGAAATGAACCCGCAATCCATAATATGATCATAGGTCCCTCTTGCCCCCTACCCGGATGTGCCTGCCTTTCCAACTTACATGCCCTAGAATAACCACCTGATACATGGAATAAAGCATAACAATGATAAAAAATAACGAAGCAAAGACATGGAGCAGCGGAATAACGAGCCCAAAAGCGCCTACATACTTCGTAAAGTAAAATAATTGAATCATATAGACGAAATAACCGATTAAGAGAGGCAAAGCCCATGAAGTACTCGCAAATATAAACACCGTTTCCGATAGAAGCAATCCTACCACCCAAATAGCTATCGGAATAATCGTCCACGGACTAAGCGTCGAAGTGCTTAACACCGCCCCTTTGCTAAATCCTTCAATTTCGCTTTGAATGCCTTGCGGATACATGCGGAATGAAACCAAGCCATATCCGATAAAATTAGTGACTGGAACCCCCGCTGCCATAAATTTCGAGCCTAGAAACAAATCGTCCAGCACTTCAGCTTTTACGCTTTCGTGGCCATTGATTTTTTCGTAATCCTCCCTTAATGCGACAATGCAGGAGCCATAGAGCCCTTTCATTGGGTTTTTCTTTTCAAAGACCGATGTAAACGCAAATATCCCAAGCACATTCATAATCAAAGCAAGCTTCTCATATAGCTTCTCGGTGTGATGAAAAGGAACAACAGAAATAACACCCTTCGATCGCTCCCTAGCCTTTATTAATGAAGCCAAGGCGTTAGGTGCCAGTCTTATATCCGCATCTAAAAATACAAACATATCACCAGAAGCATGCAAATATCCATTCCATACCGCCCAGTTCTTACCTGTCCAGCCTTTAGGGAGGCTGCTATTTGAAATAACTTTTACCCCATAGCCTTCAGCTATTTCTTTGGTTCGATCATCGGAATAATCATCTACCACAATAATTTCAAAGGGTTGAACCGTTTGCGACTTAAGGGATTCAAGCAAATGTGGTAAATTACATTCTTCATTTCTAGCTGGAATAATAATGGACAGTTTCCGTACGCTCTGATCTGTCTGATTCGTGACGGTCAGAGTGTTTTTTCTGAACAGAAAAAAACCAGAGAGACATCCGACTAGCATTAGAATGAGCATCCACATTTTCTAATCCCCCCTCATGTATTTATGTATATGAAGGGGCCGTCTGTATTATTTTAGTTTCATTGATTCCTCCATCCATATGGGGAACGGTACTTTTTGCACGATGGCTTGATTGATAAGCTCACTTCGCCATATAATGAGAACAATCTTTCAAGCGAGGTGAATGGAATGTCTTTCCGAATGGTTCGAAGTAATTAGTTTCCGGGCTGGATAAAACGCGTGCCAGCTGCAGAGGGGATCGTCTGTCCTTCTGACCACATGAAACTAAATTTTGAACGGATAACGGCAGCAATCCATTCGTTTTTTATTATCCTCATTGGAAGGTGGAAGAAATATGAATGCAGTAGAATACAAACAATTTTATGATCAAGTCGGGAAAATCAACGGTTGGGATTTCAGCAAAGTGAAATCTGTCTCAGAAGGAGTCGCATGGGATTTTTATGATGAAGTCATCCAGTCGTGCAAGAAGTCTGATCTTTTGCTTGATATCGGCACTGGCGGCGGGGAAGCATTATTATCATTAGCAGATTCAGCTTTGCTTTTAATTGGCATTGATCTTTCCACAGGCATGATTGAGACCGCATTAAATAACTTAAATCAATCAAATAAATCAAATATACGCTTTTTACAAATGGATGCGGAGAAGCTCGATTTTCCTGACCACTTTTTCAATATAGTCTCTTGCAGACATTCCGCATTTTCTGCCAGAGAAATCGCAAAAGTATTGGTGAACGATGGTGTATTTTTCACCCAACAGGTTAGTGAGCACGATAAGCTCAACCTTAAAGAGGCATTCGGAAGAGGACAGTCATTTGGTACAAAAAAAGGTGTCTTGAAAAATCAATATATTGCGGAGTTAGCTGATGCAGGCTTCACAGACATTCAGTCATTTGAATACAACGCAACCGATTATTTTGAGACGGCTGAAGACTTCATTTTTCTATTGAAACACACGCCAATTATTCCGAACTTCGGACAATCCGAGACTGATTTTCAAATCCTTCAACAATTTATTAAAAACAACCAAACCGAAAAAGGAATCAGAACAAATTCAGAACGATTTATGATTACAGCAAGGAAATAAAATAGAAAGGGATACCCGGTTATGGGTATCCCTTTTTTTTGCTCATAATGTTGGATGCTACAATAATGAAGTTATCTTATCAAGCACACCAGTAATATCAAGAAATACGATGATAATGACTAGAGGAATAATAAACCTGATAATAAAAAACCAAATAGTAAAGGCAGTGGCGCCAAAACGAGAATGCTGCAATAGCTCCTCTCGCAGTGTGCTTTTCTTCATTTTAAGCGGTACAAAAATCGAAATCAAAAACACGCCAAGCGGCATCAAAATATTACTAACTAAATAATCTGCTGAATCAAATAGATTTTTCGAAAAGATTAAAATGTCGGCAAAAGCACTATAGGATAACGCAGACGGAATGCCTACCGCAAATATGAATGCACCAAGCATATAGGCATATTTTGTTCTCTTCTCCTCTTTGCCTTTAACCATAGAAGCTACAATGATTTCTAGCATCGAGAAGGCCGACGTTAATGTTGCAAATAAAAATAACGCTAAAAAGCCTAATAAAAAAACTTCCCCAAAAATAATTTGATCAAATACCGCGGGCAAGACAACAAACAACAAGCCAGGTCCTTCCGCTGGTTCTAAACCTAGAGAAAATACAGCCGGAAAGATGGCCAATCCCGCTAATAATGCAATCAACAAATTCATGGTTACGATAGAAATAGCCGGTTGAATCAAACTTTCCTTTTTTGACAAATAAGAGCTGTATGTAACCATGACGGATACTCCGACACTTAAGGAGAAAAAAGCTTGACCCATCGCAAACAATACACTTTGGGATGTGATCCTTGAGAAATCAGGTGCTAGAAAAAACTTCACACCTTCCATCGCGTTATCCAGTGTAAGTGAGCGAATGATGAGTACGATAAAGAGTACAAATAAAGCTGGCATCAAAATTTTGCTCACCTTTTCAATCCCATTTTGAATCCCTTTTGCCACGACAACAACTGTCAAAGCCAAAAACACAAATTGTGCCGCAATAACTAAAATAGGATTAGCAATAGTATCGTTAAAAACCGCTCCATAATTTGCACCTTCACTAATAATTCCGCCAAACATACCTTTTGCAAAATAAATAACAATCCAACCGCCAATAACGCTATAAAAAGATAATAAAAGAAAGCAGGTAAATACCCCGAGCTTTCCGATCCAATGCCAATTGCTATGAGGAGCTAAGCTGCGATAAGCACTAATGGCTTCTTTTTGTGTGCTTCTCCCGATTACAAACTCTGCTAATAACAATGGAAAACCCATAAAAAAAGTGAATAAAATAAATAGAAGAAAAAATGCCCCTCCCCCGCTTATTCCCGTAACATAGGGGAGCTTCCATATTGCGCCTACTCCAATAGCAGAGCCTGCCGCGGATAAAATAAAACCAATCTTCGATGTCCATTGCGCTGATGTTTGCATACAAATCAATCCAGTCTATTTTTATTATGTCTTTTTTAAAAAATGTGAAAGACAAAAAAAGCCACATCTCTATCTTTAACGATAGGGACGAGGCTATTCACACGGTACCACCCTAATTGAAAACAAATTTTGTTTCCTGCTTATCGCTCTTTCGCTATTAATAGTCTACGGAATTATAGTACGGTAACAACGAAAGGTCAACCTTTATTGTCGATATTTTATTACCAAAAAACTTGCTGCCTTATTGCAAACGATCCCACAGCGCTGAGAAAGCTGCCGGCTCTAACTGAAAAAAGACAGGTGCATTTGAATATTTCACATAGTTTCCTTTAAACAACCACATTTGCACTTCCGTCTGATCCTTCAGCTTAAAGAACAAAACCTTCTGATTTTGCGCACCTTCGTTGTATATGCCTTCCTTGTACAGTTTATCCCCATCAATAGGTTTAGCATCATACAATGCTGTCATGAACGAATGAAGCGTTTGATCGATTGGGAATTTATTAAAATGCGGCTTACTATAATTCCAGCTATTATAATCCTGCCATCTTACTGATTCCATATGTTCCTTTACTTTCGTTTTTCCTATTAAATCTTCGCCATTCGCAATCGTAATGCCATTTAGATGTTCGTACAATTCAGCATAAATTTGCCCGTCATGTTCTTGGTAGGACATAATTCTAAAATCACTATCATATCCGTTAACGGAATAAATGTCAGCAACGCCAATCGTTGAAGCTAGTTCAACATAATCTGTTTGCTTGCTCCACTCGTCAATACCAGCTTTTGTACGTCCAAGCTTGTCGCCGCGCAGCTCCTTCGCATTTTCCGCAGAGATGCGAGTGTGCGTTTGTGTATAAATATTGCCTTTATAAACGATTAGACCGATCATATCAGCCATGGCATTTGATTGATCTGGAAGCTTTATTTTCGGAATCGTAATCGCATTCGGGTCGTTTATAGGTTCAACCGGGTCTCTTTGTTCAATGGGCTCCGTTATATCAATAAGTAGTTTATTATCACTCATCCACCTATCCGAAATTATCCATCCAAGGATAACGACCAACAGTAAACTACCCACAATATATTGAAATCGTTTGATTCGAAATGGACTCGCTGGTTTCTGACGAAGCAGCTGTTGAGCGATTCTATTCTGTAAATCTGCCTCCGGCTCTATTTGATCCATAACATGCTTATACGCCTTGTGATCCATATTATCGTTCTCCTTCCAATTCCAGCTTTAACCGCTGCCTTCCCCGTTGCAAACGCATCTTTACTGCAGACTCACTAATTTGCAAAATGTCTGAAATTTGGTTGACTGAGTAATCCTCATAATAATAAAGATGAATCACCGCTTTGAATTTAAACGGCAATACCATGACATGATCCATAACGGTACGGTCCGTTTCCGATTCAAAAAAATCATTCATTTCTTCCATCTTCACTACACGTCTTCGCCATAAGCTGCCTAACATATTTTTACACTGGTTCGTGATGACTCTTATGAGCCATGCCTTTTTATGATTCTGATCATTGAATTCAGGTGATTTATACAACAATTTCGCAAATGTTTCCTGCATGGCTTCTTCTGCGTCCTCTTTGTTTCCGAGGTGAATCATTGCAATTCGGTAAAGCATTTTGCCGTATAAAAGATAGGTTTCCCCAAAATCCACGCCCGGCCGGAGCGAACTGCTTGGCATTGTAATATGACCTCCTTTACCCCTTAACACAATTAAGAACGTAGATTGGTCACATATTGTTTTTACTTTTTTTTGAAAAATCGTTTTTTAGTTTCAAATTGGGTTCTACAGTATGTTAAAAAAAAGAAATGATCGGTCATTTGACCGATCACTCCATTTATTATTGAATGGGCAAACATACCATTACTGTCGTACCTTCGCCTAGCCTACTTTTCATTTCAATCGTTCCATGATGAAGCGTAACAATTTTTTTGGCGATCGCAAGCCCTAAACCATTGCCGCTAATATTGCGGTTGCGCGATTGGTCCGACTTATAAAACCGCTCAAACACATGTTCAAGCTTATCCGCCGCAATGCCAATACCTGAATCGGTTATTGTGAATATTACTTCGGTACCGGATTGAGTTATAGAAATTTCGATAAATCCGCCTTCAGGCGTGAACTTGATGCTGTTGCCGAGTAAATTCATCCATACTTGGTTCAATTGATCCGGATCTGCTGTAATCTTGATCGTGTTCGCCCATTCTAATTCGATGCGAATATCTTTGGCCGACCATTGAGGCTCGCAAGTAACGACGATTTGCCTAATTTGCTCGTCGAGATTATACGTCATCGGCTCGAATGGATGCTGATCGGAATCAAGCGAGGCAAGCCTCAGCAAATTATCGCTAAGCCTCGATAGCCGCCCGCTCTCCATAATAATAATATCCAAATAATAATTACGATTATTTTCTGCTACCAAGCTGTTGTTCTTCATCGCCATTGCAAAACCCGATATAGACGTTAGCGGAGTTTGAATTTCGTGTGATACATTCGATACAAAATCCTGCCGCATCTGCTCCAGCTGTTTCAGTTCACTCGCCATTTCATTAAAGCTATGGCTTAAGACTCCTATTTCATCCGCGCTTTTCAGTTTGATTTCCACATCGAAATCTCCCTTGGCAAGCCTCTTGGTCGCTTGTGTCATCGCTTGAATCGGTTTCACCAAATAACGAGCCGCAATGAGGATGCATAGGCTCCCAATAAATAAGCCAAGAAACAGTATGAGCAGCAGCATTCGATTTATAATATCTTCATTTTGCGCTGAAAACTGCATAAACATGGCCTGTGTCTTCCCATCGATGGGAAAAGGAATACCAACGAATGTTTGACCTTCCTTACCAGGTGAGCGATAATATTGCCCTCGAAGCACTTGCTGAACAGCTTCCGGCGCAATTTTCACATTACTCGTATTGTTTAAAGCATAGATCGTAACATTTCCGGATGCATCATACATGTGGATTGGATAAGCGGACACCTTTACCATTCTTGTTAGGAAAACACTCAGATCATCCGGCCTTGTTTGTTCATAGAGAGTAATTATTTCCTCTCCTGCTGCAAGCATGTCGTTCTGACCGACATGGTTTATTTCTTTCTTGAATATAAAAAAGCCTATAAAAAATGAAGACAACAAGCTGAATATGATGACAGCCAGAAACGTGCAAATGATGCGGACATATAACGTATTGATCATGTAATGACAAGCCGATACCCCAGACTACGGGCGGTTTCAATCTGAAAATGTTGTGCATCGCCAGCAAATCTTTCCCTTAGCCGTTTAATGTGAACATCGACGGTTCGGTCGTCACCTTCATAATTTTTGCCCCAGATCTGAGTGATCAGCTGTTCCCTCGTAAAAATTTGTCCGGGATGGTTCGCCATTTTAAACAGCAGCTCAAATTCCTTCAACGGCAGATTTAGCGTTTCTTCACCTCGAATCACTTGATAGTTGCGGCGATTGAGGGTAACGCCGCCAAGCTGTACCGTTTGTGATGAGACAATCATGTAACGCTTCAGCAGCGCTTTTACTCTCATCACAAGCTCCATCGGATCAAACGGCTTCGTTAAATAATCGTCCGTGCCAAGCTGAAACCCCTTCACTTTCTGCCCCGACTCTCCCTTAGCTGTGACCATCAGAAGAGGGATATTGGAATCGATGCGCCTGATCTCCCTGCACAATTCCCATCCGTCTACGTGAGGCATCATAATATCGAGGATAACCATATCAATTTGATTGTTTTCCCAAATTTCTTGCGCCTCCGCACCGTCTTTTGCCTCTAAAATTTGGAAACCTTCGTTTTTCAAAAATAAAGACATCAATTCGCGAATATGTGCATCGTCATCCGCGATCAGAATTTTGGCCATTAAGATGTACGTCTCCCCTCTTTAACATGCGCCTCCCATATGGGCGGATTGCTGTTTCAACCAAAATGCCATCCAAGCAAGTTCCAATGATAGAAAAACAAACTGAGTGCTACTGCCGCTAGCATAATAAGAGAGTAATGCACGCGTCTTAGGACTGTCCAATAGCTGTTTTTCCAAGCAAGCACACTCATAACGATCATCGCCAAAGTAAATCCAACGAGTAGAATAGGTATAAACAAATAAAGATTCAACGACTGTGTAATGCGGCTAAGTCGAGTGAGCATATCCATATTCATCACGACAACAAGCGTCGCCACAATGGTTGTAAGTGCCCAGACGGCGGTGGCTGCAGACAGTCGAAATGCCCACTTCTGCTCTTTCGGCATCGCGCTGATTTCACGTCTGCGATTTAGGAAGCCCAGTATCACCGTAATAAATAGAAAGACTGAGATGCCAAGCAATGGAAACCAGAACGATGTTTGATCCAGCAGCGACGCGCGTTCAAGCGGCATTGTAGGTAAGAAATCAAGAAGCAAATGAGTGACTTTTCCTGATTCGTCGGTGCGGAATCCAATCCGTCCCTCTCCGCCTACTTGTTGAAATACATCAGGTCCAATAGGTTCAAATACTTGTTGTTCAGCACCACTCCCAATGAGTAAACGATTACCGGAAGCTGATACACCGATCTTGGACATAAAACTATAAAACTTATCAATATCGGTATGATTGCGACGAGTAAATTGATAGGAACCCGCATATTTCTGTACAGCATCATTAAGTTCAGCGGATACTGGTGGCAGGCTGACTTCCTCGGCTGGGAAATAGCGGTCTAAAAAGGCTTTTGCGAGCCCATCCGCTGCTAATGAGCCGTCCCCTCCATTGTAGGAAACAAAAATGCCAATCTGCTTATCTGGAACGAGATATAGCTCTGTATTAAACTGCAAATCTGCTCCGCCATGGGATATAACTTTCCGGCCGTTCATGTTCAGTTCATAGAAACCAAGATCGATTGCCGGTAAATCCTTATGGAACTGGAAAGCCGGTGCATGCATCAATAAGGCTGTTTCTGGCTTCAAAATTTGCTTTTCTCCATAACGTCCATTCTGAAGATGAGCAATCATGAAATGAGCCATATCCATCGCGGATACTGCAGCTGATCCCGCAGGCCGAAATCCACCCTCAAACGTTGGCGGCTGAGCTGCATATGCACCGTTTTCCTTAGCATATCCCGGTACAGAAAAAGCTTCTAATGCAGCAGGAATAGGCTCTTGAATAGTAGCGTATTTCATATCGAGCGGATCAAAAATATATTTCTGAATATAATCATTGTACGCTGTCCCGCTAACTTCCTCGACGATTAATCCTGCTAGCGCGGCGCCATAGTTGGAATAAGACGACATCTCGCCCGGAGGTCTTACTCGTGCCGGCATATGCTTGGCAAGCGTTTCCGAAATCGATACCGGCAGCTTTTTAGGATCTGTAGTAATTTGATAGCCGACTCCGCCTTCTTCAAAGCCAGCGGTATGGGTCATTAGATGACGCATCGTAATCGGCTCTGAATAGGTTTTCGGTATTTTCACCGTTTTCAAATAGTTATTGATGTCTGTGTCCAGATCGATCTTGCCTTGCTCAACAAGCTGCATCACAGCGGTCCAAGTAAACAGCTTCGTTGTTGAAGCGATTCGAAATAGATCTGTCTCTGGGTTCGCCAGCTGGTTCTTCTCGAGGTTAGAGTAACCATACCCCTTAGCGAGCAGGATTTCCCCATCCTTGACGATTGAAATAACCGCACCTGGAAACTTGAAATTGTCCATATGCACTTTCATAATACCATCAATGAACGCCGTTAGCCCAGCGGCATCGTTTAGAGAATTGGCTTCTCCCTCAGACTTTACGGGTATGGATTGCGCTGCTGATACCGACGCCTGAGCTCCGAATAAACTCGAACCTGCAACAGCTACAAGTAAAGTGACTAACATCATTTTGTAACCTATTTTCTTCATAATCGATAACATGATAAGCCTCCAACATTCTGCGTATTTTTTTTGACAACCTACTCTCGACTTGCTTGTGAGAGCATAACATAAGCTTGTGAACGCAGAGTGAACCTCGCTAGTTTTCACAAAAAAAGAGCCGCCCGCATGCTGCTTGGGTGACTCTTAATCGTAATAAACCATCTATTTATTCGGGAAACTGCTCGTAATCAAACTTTCCATCCGAAGCAAAAACATATTCGCAGCTATTTTGCCCCCAAGCGGCTGTGATGCTATAAACTCGGCCAGTTGTCGGAATGTCGCTCACAGCTGTTGGTGGATTAATGAATTCATACTTGCCATTAACATGGTTTACGGCAACTTCTTCAATCGGCAATAACGATTGCTCAAAGCTTTCAGTCAAAAAAGCCATTTTCACTGTAACTTTATCTGGTGTATTTTCTCCAAAATCGACTTTCAATTTCTCGCCTGGCTTTAAACGACGCAGACCTGTTAGAAGGGTAGGCTCACTATGCCAAGCTGCTTGGTAAAAGGACATTCGATCATATTTAACCCCATTCCAACTTGATTTTAGAATTGTATAATTTTCGATGGGATCAGCATTTCTCTCATGTGAGATGATAATTGCGGGTGCTTCAACAGGACTGATGCTGCTGCTTATATTGGAATTGCTAGCTCCCACACTAGCACCAAGTGCAATAGCACTAATAATGACGACTGCAGCTAATACGAATGAGGATAATATTATGAATGTCGATCTTTTGCTAGGTCGCATAATAGCCACCAGCCTTTCTCTTAAAATCGTCTTCTCATCGCTAAAAGTAGCCTGTAATCCTCCAACGGGGTATTGTTCATTTGAGGCTACCGCAATTAAGGTTTCACCGTATTCCTGCTTCTCTGAAGAGGTGAATTTACGAATAACCATTTCATCGCAAGACAGCTCACAAAGACGGTTGATCTCTTTTTCTACAAAATAAACTACGGGGTTAAACCAATGCAGAGAAGTAACGAGCATGGAAAACCATTTTACAACAATATCAAACCGTTTGAGATGTGTGATTTCGTGAATCAAAATATTTTTGAGCTGAACTTCATTGAAGTGGGTATCCGGTAAGATGATTGTCGGCCTTATAATGCCTATAAGCATAGGAGTGGTGATGTAAGAGTTGCGTACAAGCTTCACTTTATACCGTCCATGTAACATCATGCCAAGCATCCTATTTTCCCAATCATATGCAGGCTTGCTAGTTGTCTCCATATGCTTTAAAAATCGAGTGTAGCCTCTTAATTTTATAAAGAGTGATAGTAAGGTCCCAATTAACCAAACGTAAATGGCATATTGCTTAATTATTGTAATCACAAATTTTTCTGAACCAGCAGATCTGATACTTTCTACTACTTGAGCATTATTTGCTTGAGGTGGGGTGATTGCATGAGTCTGGTCTGCATGAGTCTGGTCTATCACCATTTCAGATTTGGCTGCCTCTTCACCTTGTGAGCTGAGGCTTGTTAGAAATGGATTTTTGTTAAAAACATCATTCATAATACTCCCATCAAACGAAAACGGAATCGTCAATCTTAGGAGAACCACGATCCAGATGTAATACTGAAGCGACTTCGAGAGTTTATGCTTGATTATTGGCTTCATTAGAAACAATAAAAAGAAGAGGATGCTTCCTGATATCGAAAGCGACAATATAAGCTTCATGATGTCATTCAATTCAGTCACCTACCTTAAATAAGGTACGCAGCTCCTTAATGTCAGCATCATTTAGCTTATTGCCTCCTAATAGCGTTGCCACTAGACTTTTTGCACTTCCGGAATATAAACGATCAATTAATGTTTGTGTCGCATGCTCGTTATATTCTTGCTCGCTCACTTGTGGCTTGTAATAGAACACTTCCTTCTTGGTTGCAATGACTACACCCTTCTCACACAATCTCCGAAGCAAGGTTTTTATTGTAGAGCTTTCCCAGCTGCTTGATTTTTCAAGACATTTCCTAATTTCAGATATAGGCAGCTCGGTCCCTGCTTCCCATAATACACGCATAACCTCAAGCTCTGAATCCGTTATCTTTGAAACTAAGCCGCTCATCATCCCACTCCTCAAGGTTACGTATGTAGACTCTGATTTGAGTTTACAACAGTAACCTCCCACTGTCAAATCATTCCTGCGTATTATTGCCACCACTCATGTTGTTCAATTTTTCAAAACTTCAAGACTTCAAGACTTCAAGACTTCAAGACTTCTAGACTTCAAAACTTCAATTCTTAAGTCTACTACCCTACACCCCCAAAAATTATACTTCGTTTTCTCCAAGTCTTTCAGATTAACGACGAACCTTGAGGGGTAATAGTAAGTGTTAACGAACGAATTTGATAGAAATGTCCATAGAGAGGATACTATTTATGAAAAAAGCGATGATCATTATTAATCCCACTTCTGGTAAAGAAGAGGCACTAAACTATGTCAGAAACGTGGAAGACCTTTTGGCTGATCAAAGATACGACGTTACGATCAAGGAGACGGCAAAAGAACAGGACGCAACCCTGTTTTGTATATCTGCGTGTGAGGACAGTTATGATTTGGTCGTTTCAATCGGAGGGGATGGCACGCTTCACGAAACGATTAATGGACTTATCAATCAAGAACATCTTCCAAAGCTTGGAGTAGTCCCACTTGGAACTGTTAATGATTTTGCTCGCGCATTACAAATACCGCTTCTTCCTGACAAAGCTATTCATACCCTCTCTTCTTCCCGAATAAAAATAGTAGATTTGGGCCAATTAAATGACCAATTGTTCGTCAACACCGTTGCTGTAGGCTCATTTGCTGAATCACTCTCTTCCGTTACGTCAGACGATAAATCTCGGCTCGGCGCTTTAGCCTACGTAAAAGAAGGGATCAAAGAGCTTATGAACCAGCCGACTCATCCTCTTCACATTCAATATGATGGAGAAACATGGGAAGGAGAATCTCCACTCTTTCTCGCTGCGTTAACCAATTCAGTAGGCGGATTTGAGAGGTTGGCACCCGACGCGGCTGTTGACGATGGTCTGCTTCACTGTTTTATTATCAAGGATTTGACTATATTCAATACGATCACAGCCAGCCTGTCATTGCTGTTCGGCAATTTCAAAAATCATAAAGACGTGGTTTATTTTACAGCCAAAAATGTAAGTATAAGCTCGTCTGAATCAGTCAGAACCAACGTTGATGGTGAAGAAGGTCCCTCCTTGCCCATCCATATAAGCAGTATGCCGCGTCATATTCAGGTGATTGTATCGGAAGAGGCTACAGTGTAGTCCTAGTCCGTAGTTATTTGTAGATCAAAATCAATTTAATCGGCTAGTGGAACGGATGGAATCGATGTAGTCCAATAGGAACGCTGAAATTGGTGGGGTCAGTAGGGTCGGCGTGATAGGTGTCCTTGTCAATGGAGCATTACAAGCCTTTTCGGATTTTACAACGATAGGTCCATTCGTCGTTGTTACGAGGACAAATACTAGCCTTAGAGCAAGGTTACCTACCAAGATTGGACAGATGAATGTAAGACGTAATGGCTAGCCTCTGCTCATTTTGCTTATTTTACGGACATAGGTTCCACTATTTGTGCATATTAGCTCATTATGCTCGTCGTATGGACATTGATCCCAATCTTTGAACATTTAACCTCATTTTGCTTATCTTACGGACATAGGTTCCGTTATTTGTGAATATTAGCCTCTTTTGCGAGTTTTACGGACATAGGTTCCGCTATTTGCTATAAATCTGTGTAATATTAGAGATTTTATCGTAAATAAGGGATCTCATGTCCGTTACATTCTCAAAACCGCCTTAAATCATTATTTAGCGGAACTAATGTCCGTTAGCACTGCTCAAAACCTTGCAACCTCGAAATTGCCGCTTTTATTCAAGTTCTTCCGATGCAAAATCCCACTCTATCAACACTTCACTGTATGTTACTTGTCTTTCAGACACATATCCACTCTTCGAACTCTTCAGCTCACATTGCTCGTCTTTCGGATATAGTTTTCGCTTTTCGAAGAGCTCAACTCATTTTACTCGTCTTTCGGTAATAGATCCCGCTCTTTGAACACTTCAGCTCATATTGCTCAACTTTCGGATATGGATTCCGCTCTCTTAACACTTCAA
>NZ_MRTD01000078.1 GCF_001956295.1 Paenibacillus sp. FSL A5-0031 | reverse complement strand
CTTTCAAGCGTAAACGGCTGTAGCCGATGAAATAGTGTAAGCTCGTTTCGCGTAGAAATATAAGATTCTTATGAAAATAATCAGCTATTTTCATTCTTATATTTCAAGCGTAAACGGCTGTAGCCGATGAAATAGTGTAGGCTCGTTTCGCGTAGAAATATAAGATTTTTATGAAAATGATCAGCTATTTTCATCCTTATATTTCAAGCGTAAACGGCTGTAGCCGATGAAATAGTGTAAGCTCGTTTCGCGTAGAAATATAAGATTCTTATGAAAAT
>NZ_MRTD01000077.1 GCF_001956295.1 Paenibacillus sp. FSL A5-0031 | reverse complement strand
TTCATTTTTAAAGTTATCATCTACTAAAGCTTTTGAAATAATTTGTTCTTTTACTGATAAGTTGGAAGACATAAAGTTCACCCTTTCATTAGTAGATAAAGAGAGACAAATATTTTTAAAAATATTAAGAACTAAATACTTTAATTATTGCCAAGCTGCTACATTTACGGAAGCTCCATTTACTTTAAGCTCAGTCGGTCTAGGAGGGATAACAAAGAAAATCTTTCGTGAAGTCTCACTTAAAGCATTAATTTCCACATCCTCAGGAAATTCGATACCGAAAGATTGTTTCACGGCTGCTTT
>NZ_MRTD01000076.1 GCF_001956295.1 Paenibacillus sp. FSL A5-0031 | reverse complement strand
ATGGATAAAGACCTTCTTATGAAGTTTTACGCGCTTCTGCTTCATTAACGATTCAATGGTATTTGTGACTAAAGGCAGTTGGAGGGATACGGAGAGATTTCGGGCTAGAGGCTCCCCTGTAGAGGCGTCCAAAATGGTCGACAAATAAGCCGTCTGTGATTTTCCATACGGAAGACAGGTGATATCCGTGAGTAAAACAAGGCCTGGGATTCCCTTCTTAAAGTCCCTCTGCAGCTTGGGAGCGTGCGGTGTTCGAGTGTAGCTTTGGTCATAAGTCGATACGGGTTAGGTTTTCGATGAGGACAAACGAGGTCAAATTTTTTCAT
>NZ_MRTD01000075.1 GCF_001956295.1 Paenibacillus sp. FSL A5-0031 | reverse complement strand
ACAATATGATGATTATTTTTGGCTGCGGTATTTGCAAGAGAATACGATTTTTGACACCGATAACATCAAGGCTCAAAAGGATTGGTTAATAGCCAGCCTAGAACGATTTATCCAATTGTCACCAGCAGGTGCTTTCAAGGGCAACGAAGGAGGATCACTATGAGAAATTTTTCAATTCATTGTATCTTGAATGCGAAATACGATCTTATATTTGCCGTAGAAGCTGCCAATGAGAGTGAAGCAAGACTTAGAGCTGAAGAGGAATTAAGAAACGACGGGCTACTGGATAAAGTTGATCAAAACTTTGAAATTAACTAAGGAGAGGATATGTAAAGACCA
>NZ_MRTD01000074.1 GCF_001956295.1 Paenibacillus sp. FSL A5-0031 | reverse complement strand
GTTGCGGAAGTGGCTCAGCGGTAGAGCATCGCCTTGCCAAGGCGAGGGTCGCGGGTTCGATTCCCGTCTTCCGCTCCATTTATGTTGGCGCCATAGCCAAGTGGTAAGGCAGAGCTCTGCAAAAGCTCTACCCCCAGTTCGAGTCTGGGTGGCGCCTCCATTACAATTTTATAATATGTGCCCTTAGCTCAGCTGGATAGAGCGTTTGACTACGAATCAAAAGGCCAGGAGTTCGAATCTCTTAGGGCACGCCATCTTTACTCAAATGCCGATGTGGCGGAATGGCAGACGCGCGCGACTCAAAATCGTGAGGGAAACCGTGGAGGTTCGAGTCCTCTCATCGGCACCA
>NZ_MRTD01000073.1 GCF_001956295.1 Paenibacillus sp. FSL A5-0031 | reverse complement strand
AAGGAAATACCCGGACCCGATGAGGTTCGGATAAACTTGGCAGTTTATCGCTTACTCGTTGTCAGTTTTGAAAGATTAATCATCTTTCAATGCAAGTCAAGTCATCCGTTTGGTGGCGATGGCGGAGGTGAACCACGCGTTCCCATACCGAACACGACCGTTAAGCCCTTCAGCGCCGATGGTACTTAGACCGCAGGGTCTTGGGAGAGTAGGACGTCGCCAAGCAGGTGTTATATCTTACACCTATGCAGCAGCCGTAAGGCTCCGCTGTGATTTACTTTGCACCTTGAAAACTGGATAACGAAAGAAAAAGAATTGCTGAAACATCCTTTAGTTGTTTTTACGTAAGCGAAAGGTGTTCGAGA
>NZ_MRTD01000072.1 GCF_001956295.1 Paenibacillus sp. FSL A5-0031 | reverse complement strand
TTGTTCCACTTTAATGTTTGTTGCATTCGTTGCTGCGCTCCATGTGAATGTTGCGCTTGTTCCCGTTTTGCTTGCACTCGCGAAGTCTGTTAGTGCGATTGGATTTGTCGTCACCGTTACTACGTTTGAGTCGCCTGCATTTGCTCCACCTGTTACAACTAGGCGGAAGTCATATCCTGTCGCTGCCGACAAGCCTGTTACTGTTGCTGTTGTTGCATTGGTGGCAATCACGCCTGTTGTCGCTGTTGTCCATGTGTTTGCACCTGTTGGTGATTGCTCTACTTTAATGTTTGTTGCGCCCGTTGCTGCGCTCCAAGTGAACGTTGCGCTTGTTCCTGTCTTACTCGCACTCGCAAAGTCTGCTAGTGCGATCGGATTTGTCG
>NZ_MRTD01000071.1 GCF_001956295.1 Paenibacillus sp. FSL A5-0031 | reverse complement strand
CACGATATACGTGCTTCCATTAAACGTTACGACCTGACCTACTGGATAGCCTGGCGCTGCGAGTGGATCAAATACTACAATTCCGCTTAGTCCGACTCCTGTCGCACCGGTAGATCCCGTCGTTCCTGTCTCTCCTGTTACTCCTACTCCAATTGCTCCTGTTGCACCGACAGCTCCCGTTGCTCCTGTGGAACCTGTTGCACCCGTTGCTCCATCTGTTCCCGTAGCACCTGTTACTCCCGCTCCCGTTGCACCAGTTGCTCCTGTAGCACCACTCGCTGCAATCAGCGTATAATCCGGCGATGTTCCTGGTGTGCCTGTTGGCGGCGCCGTATTCACGATATACGTGCTTCCATTAAACGTTACGACCTGACCTACTGGATAGCCTGG
>NZ_MRTD01000070.1 GCF_001956295.1 Paenibacillus sp. FSL A5-0031 | reverse complement strand
GTCCGTAGGACTGAACATGAACAGCATAAGAGCAAACTCCAATGTTGAACCGAAAATATTATTTATGTAAACATAAATAAACGCAACAATACAGAAACCAGATGTCTTATAAGTGGTGCTTCCAGCCTTATGTAGAATTAACGGACATGAGATACCTTATTTGCCGAAATTCCGTCCTTTTACAGATCTAACGGACATAGGATCTCTTATTTAGCCTCAGGATACTTAATTTGGCTGCTTTTTAAACAAATAACGTATCCTATGTCCGTTAGATCTACGTAACGAGCTTAAATTCTCGAAATAGCGGATTTCATGTCCGTTAGGACTGAACATGAACAGCATAAGAGCAAACTCCAATGTTGAACCGAAAATATTATTTATGTAAACATAAATAAAC
>NZ_MRTD01000006.1 GCF_001956295.1 Paenibacillus sp. FSL A5-0031 | reverse complement strand
TCTTTGTTTTTTACAGATTTCAAAACATTGAAGAGAGGGTGCCTCTAAAGCCTATGGCTTTTGAGACACCCTCTTTTTTGATGAAAGCATAATGCTGTCATCGTCTAAACAAAATATGAGCGATTTGTTTACGATTGTTAAAATAAGTCTAAAAGATGCTGGGGAGCAGGCAAAGTTTCCGGGCTTTTTTTTGTGTGTTAAGACAGTTCATGGGCCGAACGTACTAAAAATGATACTCCGCTGCGAATGATGTAGAACCGAGAGAAGCAAGGGCAAGGGGGAGAAACGATGAATACGAATAAAAAGTCGAATAAGAAAAAGAAAAGGATAAAATACATTTTGATCATAGGTACAGCTTTGCTTATTATCGCTGTTTTAGGCGGATGGGGGGCATTTCGTTTCCTGATCGGCAAGCAGGATATTGGACAGCTTGAGGTGCCGCTGCCGGCAGCTACGATTTTGTATGATCAGCATGGTACAGAAGCCACCCGTATTTCTTTCAATAAAATTGATGAGATTGCCTATGAAGACATACCAAAACATATGGTTGATGCCGTTGTTGCGGTAGAGGACAGACGTTACTTCGTGCACGAAGGAATGGATATGCGGGCAATTAGCCGAGCGTTTTGGACAAATATAACATCAGGCGGGACCGTACAGGGCGGAAGCACGATAACACAGCAGCTGGCGAAAAATGTCTTTTTGTCGCAGGAGAGAACCTGGTCGCGGAAGTGGGATGAGCTGCTTTTGGCGAAAAAGATTGAGGAAAGCTACAGCAAAGAGGATATTATGGAGAAGTACCTCAATCAGATCTACTATGGTGATGGAGCATGGGGAATCGATAGAGCGGCGCATACGTATTTTGGCAAGCAGCCAAATCAGCTTAGCGTAGCGGAGGCAGCGCTGCTTGCTGGACTAATAAAGGCTCCATCCGCCCTAACTCCATATAAACATCTAGAAAAAGCAGTTGATCGAAGAAATGTGGTTCTTCAGCTTATGAAGGATCAAGCGCTAATTAGCGAGGATATATACAATAAGGCTATTCATGAGCCTGTGAAATTACTGAGCGCAAAGCCTAATCGAGTAGATGATATCAACTATCCTTATTATGTGGACCAGATCATTCGTGAGGCGATGACGCAATATGGGTTATCGGAAAATGAAGTGCTGCAGGGCGGGCTTCGAATCTATACCGCTTTGGATACGAAAATGCAGCAGTCGGCGGAACAGGTGTATGCGAAGGAATCTCTATTCCCAAATAGTGCTGCAGATCAGCTCATTCAAAGCGGTGCTGTTCTGATTGATCCGCGTGACGGCGGAATTCGGGCGATTGTTGGAGGCAGAGGAGAGCAGCCATTTCGCGGCTTTAACCGAGCGACGCAGCTAAGCCGTCAGCCAGGCTCAACGATCAAGCCCATCGCGGTATACACGCCTGCGCTGGAGCTTGGCTATAAGCCAAGCGATGATCTAGTTGATGAACCGATCAATATTAACGGCTATGAGCCAAAAAACGCAGACGGATCCTTTCATGGGAGAGTGTCACTTTATGAAGCGCTTATTAACTCATACAATATACCTGCTGTGAAGCTGCTTAATGAAATGGGTATTGAAAAAGGAATGGATGCGGCGGCACGTTTTGGCATTCCTCTGACAGATGAGGATCGCTCGCTAGGGCTTGCGCTCGGCGGTCTTCATGAGGGTGTATCGCCGCTTCAGATGGCTGAAGCTTTTGGCGTATTCGCTAGTGATGGCGTTCGTAATCATGCGCATACCATTACTCGCATCGAATCGGCAGACGGCAGCGTACTGGCTGAATTCGAGCAGAGTGAAGGCAGTGTGAAAGTAACGGAGCCAGAAATTGCCCGAACGATGACAGCTATGTTAGAGGGAGTCATAAAGGATGGGACGGGTACTGCTGCAATGCTTGAAGGCCGCCCAGTTGCAGGCAAGTCTGGAACGACACAAATGTTAGGCACGACGGGCTACGGCGCAAAGGATAATTGGTTCGTTGGCTACACTCCGCAGCTTGTAGGCGCGGTGTGGCTTGGGTACGATCAAAGCGACAGCAGCCATTATTTGTCGACGAGCTCAAAGGCTGCGGCTGCCGTCTTTCAAGCCATATTCGCAGATGCATTAAAGGATGAGCCGGTTATACCGTTTCCTAAGGCACCAGAACTTTTGCCGAAGAAGAAGGATAAGGAAAAAGAAAAAAATAATATATCGAACAAAGATGATGATTCTGATAAGAAACGGGATTGGAAAAAGGACAGGGAAGAAAGGAAAAAACAGAAGGAAAAAGAAAGAGAACAAGAAAAAGAGAGAAAGAAAGAGAGGCACAAGGATAAAGATAAAGATAAAGATAAAGACAGAGGAATAGGGCGTGATAACGACAAAGGAAATTGGTGAAATGATAACAACAACTAAGATGGATCAAATTTTTAATCATAAAAGTTTGTTTAGGAAAAAATGCAATTGTCGGACAACCATTGTATAATGAATAGGCTATTAACTATTTTTTCTATGGTTAATTAATTTTCGAATGAAAAAGGGGAGTATTATCCTATGTCAACAATGAATGTATTTGTTACAAACTGGTTGAATCATCGTAAAGTATTGCTTGCTATGCTTGATACTGTACAAAATGAAAACCTCCAATATAAGCCTTGGGAAAAAGCAATGTCGTTGTCAACTCTTGTTCTCCATATCAATGGATCAATGGATATGTTCGCACAAACAGTAAAAAACGGCGTGTTCACGCCACCTTCAACAGCTAAACAAGCTGAAACGATTGAAGAGCTGAAAACGATCTTAGCAGCGGATACCGCTTCAACGAAAGCATTGTTAGAATCTTTAACGGATGAGCAATTGGAAAAAGAGATCGACTTCCATGGCATGAAAATGGCTGGAATCGTTTTGCTCGAGAATGGCAAGGATCATGAAATTCATCACAAAGGTCAATTGTTCATTTATCTGCGCTTGCTGGGCATCGAAACATTGCCGTTTTTCGTAAGCAGATAATAGGCCGTGTAGTATAAGGGGAGGAGTTCATGCATCAGGCCTTTGGTCTCATGAAGCAACTCCTCTTTTTTATAAACTCCCCCTACTTGGCAACTCCTATCAAACTTATAGAATAGGAATGAAGAGACGATGATCAAAATAAACAGTTCAGAATTGAACGCTGCTTTTCAAGCATTTATTGGCAAGGAAGTTTATATTCACAGTGAAGCGACCTCTTTCGTCTTTGTCCGAAATTTCAAGGTTAGCCTCATTGAAGCTCATATTGCTGGTGAGGGTTCATACCGGATAGCACTTCGCTTTGATGAGCTTGGCTGGCTGCGTACAGAAGCACTCACCCATTATGAATTAACGGTGGATGGGAAGCTATTACTGGCGGGTTACGATGATAAAGGCAGAATGAACGTTGCTCTGCAGCTTGGAAAGGAGCCGTTTCCGGAATGAGTGAAAAAACAGTTAAAAAGCTATTAGCTGTGTTTGCGCATCCTGATGATGAGTCTTTTATTTGCGGAGGAACATTGGCAAAGTATGCAAGTATGGGAGTTGAAATTACTCTCGTAAGTGCGACAAAAGGCGAAATGGGACGTCGAATGGGCAACCCGCCTTATGTGAATCGAGAGACTATGCCTGATATTCGGGAAAAAGAGCTGCGGAATGCTTGCGAGGCACTTGGCATTCAAAATCTTATTTTTTTTGATATCCGTGACAAGATGGTTGAATTTTACGATTCGGAGAGCCTTATCTCAAAAATAGGTCAACTCATGGATGAGATCAATCCGGATGTAGTCCTTACATTCCATGAAGTTTTGGGCGGACATCCTGATCACTGTGCAATTGGAAAAGCAACAACTACCGCTTTCCACCGCAGCAAGCAGCCGGGTGCGCTCTATTTCATCAGTTTCGGCGATATGATGAATGCTCCGGAACGATTTGGTTACACGAAGCAGGACATTGTCAAAATTGATGTACGTCATCAGTTAGAAGCTAAGCTTGCCTCGTTTCGTGCGCATCGCTGTCAAACCGAAATGGACGAATGGGTATGGGAAGCAGACAGCGCGGCATTGGCGCATTTTGGCAAATTTGAGTATTTTATAAAAGGAAATCAAACAATGATCCCAAAAACTGCGGATGATCTTTTTTGAAAAACGTACATACGAAACAGGCAGTCTTCAAGCAGCTTAATCTGCTGAAAGACTGCCTGTTTTTATTTTGTTTAAAACATTGGAAATACATATCGAACAAGAAAGTAGAGAGCCCCGAAGAAAATGATAATGTAGGCAGCATATTTGATGAATGTAGACGCCACTAAACTTGAATCTGATTTTTTTTCAACATGTCTTTCTTCAATTTCTAAATTTTGTTGCCTTGTCGTCATTTGAATCACTCCCTCAGTGAGTTTGATAATATTGAATACCCTGCTGGGGGAATGATGAATCAATGGTGTGCAGAAAATCGTTTATATATCGATGTTTTTCGATCATTTCTTGGGAAATAGTCGAGATAGGTAAATGGTAACCTAATCATTTTGTACCATTGAATCTGTCATGAGGAAGATGGATAATAACGGAAATAGCTTTTCTTTTTTTACAGCGAGTAAAAATGGTTTACCCTTTTTTTTGAGAATTGAGGTTCTTTTTTCCGAAGTTCTGAATATCTTAGTTAACGAAGCCCTATTGTTGCAGGTACACCTTTATTTTGCAAAACAATAGAATAGGGCAACAGGAGGCATATAAGTTGAACGAAGCAAGGAAGCCTTTACAGCTAAGTACACAGATGAGCCATAGCCACAGGGACATCCTACTTGAAATTGAGGAAACGATTGCGGAATTGGAAATCTACTTGGAGACAAACCCGGATGATGAGATCGCTTTGGTGCAATATGAGCAGTTTTTGAATAAACGCGAGGATTTCACTTATTTTTTGGCGGAGCCGTATGGGAAAGCTTCTCAATCTGTCATGCAGGCGTAATCAAATAGAGCAAGGATGTCAATAACATGGACATGCATGATTCGGAAGAGCTGCTTGATTGCAGCTAGGCTAAGGGGAATTAAAAATTAGATCTGACATTAGGAGTCAAAAGGATGCCAAGGAGCGAGCAGCTGCCCTTGGCATTTTTTTATTTTGATTAGCGTATGATGTGACGAATATACGTGCGATTTTTTCGATATTTTTATCTTTAGCATGAGAATCAAAAGAGGATGTCTGATGGGGGGATGGGGAAATAACCACATAATTAAATAAATAAAAGTTTAGCAAAAATACTAATTGAAAATGATTTTCATTCGCTGTATAATGAGAAACGGTATCAATATGATGATACTAATTATCATTATCATACAGGAGGAAATAAAGTGAAACTAGCAGGATGGAAGATTGGTATTATGACTTTATTATTAGCGACTACGGTAGCATGCGGAAACAATGTAAATAAGCCAGAACAGGTGACTGGAAACACAGCAACAGAGCAGCCAAGCCCGGCTGCAACGGAAGCTCCTGTGTCTGATTCTAAAATAGAAGTAGATGAAACAAAAGCAGCGGAATTGATTGCACAGTTCAATAACCAAGTTCCATCATCAACGGTAACCATATCAGTAGCTATTGCTGAGCTTCTAAATGAGCTTGGAATTGAGACAGCAGGTGTTCCAACGACGAAGAACAAATTGCCAGAAGCTTTCGTTAACCTGCCTCGCATTGGCTCATCCCATCAGCCGGATCTAGAGCAAATTGCGAAGCTGCAGCCTGGTGTCATTCTTGGACCAAGCTCCATTAAGGATAGTTTGGATAAGTCCTTTAAACCAGCGAATCTACCTACAGCTTATTTGCCTGCAGACTCCTTAGACGAGTTGAAACTCAGCACGGTAGTTCTAGGTCGAGTGTACGGGAAAGAAGACAAAGCGAATGAAGTATTGCAGAAGCTGAGCGAACAAGAGGCGGAAGCAGTTAAGCTATCCGAAGGCAAAGATGCTCCAAGCGTAATGGTTCTATTCGGTTCTGCTGAATCATTAATGTTCATGAATGATAGTACTTTTGTAGGCAGCTTGGCGAAGAAGCTAGGAGCAAAAAACGTATTATCAGAAGTATTGAAAAAAGAAGATGCTTATGTACCACTTGATATGGAAAGCATCGTAACGGCTAATCCAGATATTATTTTGCTAGTTGCTCATGGTGATCCTTCTGCTGTTACGAAGCAGCTTGAAGATGATGTGAAGAAGAACGGAGCTTGGGAGAAGCTGAACGCATTCAAAAACGGCAAGCTGATTGCACTTGATTATAGCTTGTATGGCGTAGCTTCGTTAGTAAATGCACCAAATGCATACCAAGATATGGCGAAAATTTTGTATAACTAATGAAAGGGAGCTTAGAGGTGACGGATAATAAAAAAATGAGAACGACCACGCTTCTAGCTCTCTCATTTTTGTTGCTGATTGTAGCTATTTTGTTCTCAGTTGCGCTTGGTAGTGCAAGATTTGATCTAGCTTCTACTTTTCAAGCGATATTAGGCAATGGGAATGAAGCGGCAAATTCTGTTCTTTGGGACATTCGAATTCCTAGAGTATTTCTTGCTTTGATTATCGGCGCGAACCTTGCTGCATCAGGAGCTTTGCTGCAAGCGGTTATGTTAAATCCACTGGCAGACCCGGGGCTAACTGGTGTTTCGTCCGGGGCAGCGGTTACCGTATTATTCATTATGCTAGTCATGCCTAGCTATTCATCGTTTATTCCGTTAGCTGCAATTATTGGCGGCGGTATTGCTGCCGGAATGGTTTATACTTGGGCATGGAACAAGCAAACAGGTTTTACACCTGTTCGCATCATTCTTTCGGGTGTTGCCGTAAATGCGGTATTTGGAGGAATGATCGGCCTGCTCTCTATCAAATACAGCGATAAGCTGCCTGGCGCACTTGCATGGATGAACGGAAGTTTGGCAGGCAAAGGAATGGGCGATGTGCTCATGATATTGCCCTATTCGATTATTGGATGGATTGCGGCGATTCTATGTATTCGGCAAGCGAATATATTACGTTTAGGCGAGCAAGTAGCACATAACTTGGGGCAAAACCTTAATCGAAGCCGCTTGATTTTATCGTTTGTGGCGGTGTACTTAGCTGCTGTTTCAGTGTCGACAGTAGGGCTTGTTGGGTTTATTGGCTTAATTGTGCCACATATGGCTCGTTTATTAATTGGCACAAATTATCGCCACACGCTGCCGCTTAGCTTAATACTTGGGGCACTGCTTCTCTTAGTGGCAGATACGATTGGGCGGACTGCCTTCGGCTCTGTAGGGGTGCCTGCAGGTATCGTCATGGCATTGGCAGGAGGTCCGTACTTCCTCTATTTGATGCGAAAAGGAGGGGTCTAAGTTGTTAAAGGTCCAATCGTTGAATATTCGTTATGCGGATCGTACAATAGTGAGCGACTTTTCTCTTGATGTGAATGAAGGAGAAGTGGTGTCCATTATTGGACCGAACGGCTCGGGAAAGTCGACTATTTTGAAGGCTGTATCTCGAATGATTCCATGCGTTAGCGGACGCGTCTGTATTGCCGATCAAGAGATTCGCTCGCTTAGTACGAAGCAAGTATCGCAAATGCTGTGCATGCTTTGTCAGAAGAACGTCAGTCCGTCGGACATGACAGTAGAGGAATTGGTTGGTTATGGGCGAATTCCTCATAAGAAATGGTATGAGCGTCTTGATGCCGAAGATTATAAGGTCGTACATTGGGCGCTTGAACAGACGGGCATGATGGAGTTTAAAGACAGACTTATCGTATCCCTCTCTGGTGGAGAAGCACAGAAGGCATGGCTTGCTATGGCGCTCGCTCAAAGACCTAAGGTGCTTCTACTCGATGAGCCCACTACTTATTTGGACATCGCACATCAACTGGAAGTGCTCGAACTTGTACGACGGCTAAATCGTGAATTGAAGCTGACGGTTATAATGGTGCTGCATGATTTGAACCATGCATCCGCTTATAGCGATAGGGTTTGTGTGATTAAGAATGGGGATAAGCATGTATTTGGCAAGCCGAAGGATGTTTTTACGATGGAGCTGATTCGCAGTGTCTACGGTGTGGAAACAGAAATTCAGCAAATGCCCGAAAGCGCTAGTCCACGAATTCACGTATTAAAAAAAGTCTTATAAAAAAAAGCGAGGGATGACGAATGAAGGCGATGGATATTGAAATGATTAAGGTGAATTATTTAAACTTTACGGAAAGCTTGAAATCTGTCGTGCTCGGTACAATCGACGATGAGGGAAAACCTTTTGTTTCCTATGCTCCCTTTGTGAAGTTCAACGGAAAGCTCTACATCTATATTAGCAGAATCGCTCATCATTTCCGGTACATGGAAGCCAATCCATCAGTGGACGTTATGCTGCTGGAGGATGAGTCGCAGACTACAAATTTATTTGCCAGGCAGCGCGCGCGCTTCGTGTGTAGTGCCGTTAATATCGGCAATGAAGGGCATATTGAGATATTTGAACGGTTTGAGCAAACCTTCGGCAAAAACATGATTGGCATGCTTCGCGGCCTAGATTTCTCTTTGTTTGAGTTGACGGCTTCGGAAGGCCGTTATGTAGCAGGCTTCGGTCAGGCTTACGATATCGACTTGTCAGGCGAGAAATTTGAGCATGTAGCAAGAGATGGGCATGCACAAGCGAAGAAAGCTTATTAAGAGCAGAGGAGCGGACTCTATTATGACGATCACAACAGTACTGCCTATTTGGCGTGCTATTCAAGAAAGATTCCACAAAACGGTCAAAGCATTGCCGGAGCAGGATTTGTCTTTGCAGCTTGGAGCATCCTCCATTGGCTATATGCTTCGACATAACGCTGAGGTTGAATATATGTTCGCAGACTGGTTCTTCGGGAAAAAGATGCCGGAGGGATTGCAGATCTCGACAAGCAGAGGTGCTGCTGGGAGCAAAGCAACCTATGATAATTTACAGGAGCTTATTGACCTGCTTGAAGCCTCCAACAATCATCTTATGGATGCAATGAAAGAGCTTCCAGAGGAGAAATGGCATCAAATCGTGGACTGTCCGATCGGCCCCTCAACGCCGCTTGAGGCTGTTGGCCGTTTGATGTACCATACCGGCATCCATGCAGGCCAAATCTCACTTATTCAAAAATGCGCTCCTAAAGAGGAGCCAGCTACTTAGGGATACGATTGAAGTCTCAGAGACCATTCTCTGGGGCTTTTTTTTATGAAATAATAGTCAAATCCAAATGTCGGATCATGACGGAAAATACGGATTAAGAGTAAAGGTCGCAGGTGATTTCGGTAAAAGATGCCACAATTTAAAGGGGAAGAATCGATTAAATTGAACTCGCTCTGAAAATTATGGATCACATGGAGCGATTAGACAGTTTGGAAAACAAGATATCCATCATTTGATTTACTCTTTGCCTTATTTGCAGTACCACTTATAATATATACATAACAACATAATTAAGATTGCTAGGCTATTGCTAAAACTAGATATTTAACTAGGAGTTGCTACAATGATATTAGAGGTTGCTTCATTGCAGGTTAAGGCAGGGCTGTCCGAACAATTTGAAAGCAATTTTAAAGCTGCATCGAAAATTATCTCAAGCATGAACGGTTATGTCAGTCATGAACTTCAGAAATGCTTAGAAGAGGATAATAAATATATATTGCTTGTACGATGGGAAACGCTGGAGGATCATACCGTTGGTTTTCGCGGATCGGCTGAATATTTGGAGTGGAAAAGTCTGCTGCATCATTTCTATGATCCATTTCCAGCAGTGGAGCATTATACGAATGTGGATATTAGCTAAAGTGAATGGTAAGAGCCATCACTGAAAATAAATATAGAGGTGAGAAGCATTCAAGATTTTATTCCGTTACATCTTTGCTTCGATGGTGTAGGTCAAGAGGTCGAGATACTAGACGTTGTACAACTGGGTGATGACCTGTATCGCATTGAGGAGAATCCTGTATTTACTGAAAATGTTGCCTTTGGAGATGTTATTCGCGTAAGAGCGTTCAAGGATGTATCCATGTACATAGAAACGATAGAGAAATCAACGTTCACCAGACATAATTGGCTGCTAAGCAAAGAAGTGATCTATTCATTAGAGCTTAAACTATTAAAAAACAAAATTCGAGAGTGCCAAGGCAAGTCGCAGCAAGTGTTTGGCGGTATTTTTATTGTAAATTTACCTGCTCATTCGGAAATTGATATAAACCATGAGGTACAAAAGGTGATCAAAGCAGTTGGAAAGTAAACATTAAACGATATAGTAGCAGAGAAGGAGGAGTTACAGATGGAGCTTGGGCTAAAAGGGAAAATCGCAGTCATTACAGGCGGAAGCAAAGGCATTGGGCTGGCAACAGCATTGCTGCTAGCTGAGGAAGGTGCTGAGGTAGCCATTGTTGCACGGGAGGAGGGGTCTCTGCGCAGCGCGGCAGCACTTATAAAGGAACGAACAGGCAAAGAAGCGTTAGCAATCAGCGCGGATGTAAGTCGGCCGGAAGATGCTGCAAGAGCGGTTGAGCAAACGGCAGCACACTTTGGCGGTGTCAACATTCTTGTGAATAACGCAGGGGTTTCTGCAGCGCAGCCTTTTGAGAAGGTGGAGACTGATGCATGGACTGCGGACCTTGATTTAAAGCTGCTCGGAGCAGTTCATTTTGCGCGTGCGGTACTTCCATATATGCGTCAAGCAGGTGGAGGAGCTATCGTCAACGTGACAGCAATAGGCGGGAAAACGCCGGGTGCTTCCTCTCTCCCAACCTCTGTTAGCCGCGCCGCAGGTCTTGCACTGACCAAAGCGATGAGCAAGGATCTGGCTGTGGATCAAATTCGTGTAAATGCAGTTTGCATCGGGCTGATTCGCAGCGCACAAATCGAGCGGATGTGGCAAGCTGCGAGCCCTGAGCTTAGCTGGGATGAATTCTCAGCGGACAAGCGCCATGGGATACCATTGGGTCGAATCGGAAGAGCGTCAGAAGCAGCAAATGTTATCGGTTTTCTCGTTTCGGAAGCCGCATCCTTCGTAACGGGCACGTCTGTTAATATTGATGGCGGCATTTCTGCGGTGCTGTAGTCTGTCTGCTGTAATAAGAAACGAAAGAAGCTCCTTACAGATTGCCGCATTGAACGGCTCTGTTTGGAGCTATTATTATTACAAATTTTTTATTTCTTTTGTTGGAATCGTTGGTTGAAGCGGTCAACTCGTCCACCTTTATCGGTATTGCGTTGTTTGCCAGTATAAAAAGGATGCGACGCGGAGCTTGTATCTACGCGAATGACCGGGTAGCTATTACCGTCTTCCCATTCCATTTTTTCATTGGATGATTTGGTTGAGCCCGTCAAAAATTTGTAGCCGCTGCTCACATCAAAAAACAATACTTGATGGTAAACGGGATGTATGCCACTTTTCATTTTATTCTCTCCTTTTATTTGTAATTGTTACGAATAACTATTTTTGTATCATACTCGAAATACGATTTTTGTGTCAAGGAGTATGGTTAAACACTTATTAATATATGGTATTTGCTAATTTCGCAAAAGTATACTACCATTAAATTATAATCATTCTAAAAGTAAGCCTTTACATAAAGTGGAATGCATTCATGTACTGGCTTTTCAATAAAAGGAGGTAGCTTTGCATGTTAAACATCACAGCAGAAACGGATCGAATAAATCGACATTTGATGGCGAACGGATATAAACTGACAACTCAGCGTGAGATTATATTGCGAGTGCTGCTTGAGAACGAAATGGATCACTTGAGTGCAGAAGGTGTCTTCATGCTCGTTAAGCGGAAAAACTCTGAGATCGGTCTAGCGACTGTATATCGGACACTCGAACTGCTTGCTGAGCTTCATGTTGTTGAGAAAATGAATTTTGGGGATGGCGTAGCCCGCTATGATCTTCGCGGTGAGGATCATGAGCATATGCATCATCATCTCATATGCGATGAATGCGGCTCACTGACAGAAATTAAAGAGGATTGGTTGCTCGAGCTTGAGCAGCGAATTGAACGGGAATATGGCTTTAAAGTGACCGATCATCGGCTTGATTTTACAGGCAACTACAAGTCATGCAGCAAGGGTCAATGCAAGCGGAGAAATAAAGCTGTATCTTAACTTCATAAAGGTTTATAAGAAGGGCTTCCCCACTATGTGGGAGAGGCTCTTTTTTGTTTATTTATGCGGTCGTTGTATGTCTAGTCATCATCGAAATTTTTCAAAAATGTTTCAAAACATTATTGTATAATATAAGAATGCTCTCGCAGATAAACATCTTACATAGAATAGAGGGGATTTAATGGAGCATGTTCATGGAACCTATGATAGTTTATTAGTTATTTTCTCTTATATTATAGCAGTCATGGCTTCATATACAGCACTGGATCTTGCAGGGAGAGTGAGCACCTCCAAAGGAGGCACAAAGCTAAGCTGGCTGATGTTTGGAGCGGCTTCTATGGGGATGGGAATCTGGTCGATGCATTTTGTCGGCATGCTCGCATTAAAGCTTCCTTTCCCTATAAAATATGATTTGGTTATCGTGCTTATCTCGGTAATTGCAGCGATTGGAGCGGCTTTTACTGCGCTGTATGTTGTCGGTCGTAGTGAACTTTCGAGATCGCAATTGCTAGCTGGCGGACTTTTGCTTGCCACAGGCATTACGATCATGCACTATGTTGGCATGTCTGCAATGCTTATACATATAACCTATAATCCGATTATCGTTATGCTCTCTATTCTTATCGCATTTGTCGCATCCATTGCAGCTCTTTGGCTATCGTTTTATTTCCGGAAGGATAGACAGAAAGGACAATGGTGGAAAAAGCTTGGAAGCGGCGCTATTATGGGGGCTGCGATAGTTGGGATGCATTATACGGGAATGATCGCAGCTAATTTTCATACCAGCAATAAGACTGCATTGTTTCTTGGCGTTATTTTGGACCAAACGTGGCTGGCCTACATTATTGCGTTAGGTATATTTTTTACACTTGGATTATCGTTGTTTGGGATCTATATATCGAAGCGATTTGCCCATAAGGACTCAGAAATTGAACAAAATGAAAAATGGTACAAGTCCTTATATGAAAATAGCCAGGATGGCATCGTGTCTGTTGATTTGCATTACCGTGTGACTAGCCATAATACGAATGCTTTGAAGATAACAGGTTTCAGCAGCAAGCAGGTTATGCATCAATCGATATCCACGTTAAGCGGGATTATCGTTCATGAGGATCAAGAACGTGTGAAGCAAATGTTTCAAAGATCCTTTGCGGGGGAGACTGTGAATCACGAAACCGCCATCATCCGTGCTGACGGCATGAGAATTGAGCTCAACGTAGCTAATGTACCGGTTGTTGTGGATGGTGAAGTAGTAGGCAGCTATATTATTTTTAAAGATATAACCGCTGAGAAGCGGGCGCAGCTGAAAGTCAATCATTTAGCCTTTCATGACGAATTGACAGGTTTGCCGAATCGTCGCAAATTTAATCAAGCGATTGCTGAGACCATTGAACAGAGCAGTACAAGCGAATCACACTTTGCTGTGATGGTGCTTGATATCGACCGTTTTAAAATTATAAATGATTCACTCGGGCATATGGTCGGCGATCAGTTTTTGCAGGAAGTTAGCGGACGCATTCAACAAGCTATTGCAGGGCAAGACGTTATGCTTGCTCGCATAGGCGGAGACGAGTTTACGCTGCTCTGCCGCCATTATGAAACGCAAGACACGATTAAGCGGTTAGCGGAACAGATCATTAGCTGCATCCAAGCACCGTATCGATTAAAGGACAGTGATTTTTATGTGTCCGCGAGTATCGGAATTGCACTGTTCCCTAGTCATGGACAGGATGCGGTACAGCTGCTCAAAAATGCCGATACAGCGATGTATGAGGTCAAGAAAAAGGGTAAAAACGATTATCAATTTTTCACTGGCGAGCTCGACCGAGTGCTGCAAGAAAAAATCGAATTAGAGGGCGATCTTCGAAAAGCGATCGAACGAGGGGAACTGCTGCTCCATTACCAGCCGCAAATCCGAACAGAGGATCGCACGATGATTGGGATGGAGGCGCTTGTACGCTGGCAGCATCCAACTAGAGGGCTGCTAAGCCCAGGCGTCTTTATACCGCTTGCGGAGGAAACCGGTCTCATTTATGAAATGGGAACATGGGTACTGCGCGAAGCCTGCAAACAAATGCGGATGTGGCATGTACAGGGAGGGCCGCTTATCCCTATATCCGTCAACTTATCTTCGCAACAATTCCATCAGCCTAAACTTGCGGATTATATTATGGCTATACTGCAGGAAACGGGATTGGAGCCAAAATATTTAGAGCTGGAAATAACAGAAAGCATGATGATGGATGCTGCATTGTCCAGCAGCATTTTGAATCAGTTGAATGAATATGGTATTCGCATTAGCTTAGATGATTTTGGGACAGGCTACAGCTCGCTCAGTTATTTGAAAATGTTCCCGATTCAAAAAGTTAAAATAGATCGCTCCTTCATCCGTGATATTACAAATAACAGCGATGATAGAGCCATCGTTTCAACCATCATTGCGATGGCTATGCATTTGAACATGGAAGTTATTGCGGAGGGAATTGAAACGAAGGATCAGCTGGATATTTTAACGGACAATTCGTGCAGAAAGATACAGGGCTATTATTTTAGCAAGCCGTTGTCTGCAAGTGCTGTGGAAGAACGTTTTTTTGTGCCAGCGCGATAAGCAAGCTTTAAAAAAAGAAGCTGTTTCTAAAAGGTGGTTTACCTTCCAGAGACAGCTTCTTAATTTTGTTCTTCAACTGCTTTGCTTAAGCAATTTCGGCAGATGCAGGCTTTGTTTTTGAGCTCTGCAGGAACGGCTTCTAGAAGCGCGCTGGGAAATGATTTCTGGAAGCACCAGCAATCTTTCGCTGCATTGTTTTCTTCCATAGCGCAATCGTTTGGCTCATTGCAAAGGGGACAATTCATAAATGCAGTCGCCTCCTTGCTTATTATTCAGTGACGTTAAGCACAAACTTCTCAATAACGTGGCGAACGCCTTCCTCGTTATTTGACAATGTTACATAGTCAGCAATGTCCTTCAGAGATTGAATGGCGTTGCCCATTGCTACACCAAGTCCGGCAGCAATAATCATTTCATTATCATTCCATGCATCGCCAAGGGCGATTGTTTGGTCCATTGTACAGCCAAGATGCTCGGCCATAAATTTCAGTGCATGTCCTTTAGTACCTTCTTTATGCATGAACTCTAAATAGTGCGCTTTGGATTTAGTAATATGCACGCGATCACCGATTAGTGGCTTAAGCTGCTCAGCGATTTCATCGAGGCGAGCCGGATCATCGATAATAAGCATTTTGTTCATCGGAAAGTCGAGCAGTTTGTTGAAGTCAGGCTCTATTTTGTAAGGAATATTGGCAAGCTTAGAATAAGCTTTGATTTTGTCATTGTCATGTGTGCTGTAAAGCTCATCGTCAACGTAAAGCTGCAGGTGCAAGCCGTTCTCTTCAGCGAAAGCGTGAAGCTCTTTAGCTGCATCAATCGGTACGTTTCTTTCATACAGGACTTGTCCATCAAGCAGTGTTTTGACGAGTGCCCCTTGATAGGTAATAATAGGAACATTGAGTTCAATTTGCTTAGCAATTTTTTGAGCGGAAGCAAACATGCGGCCTGTTGCCAGTGTAACGGTTACACCTTGGGCAATAGCAGCTTCCATGGCACGCTTCGTGCCTTCCGTTACGGTTAGGTCATCCGTTAATAACGTGTCGTCAACATCAATAGCGATAAGTTTATACATACTAGCGGTGAAGCTCCTCTCCAGCTCTCTATATTTAAAAATATAAGAAGTTATAAGTTTCACATGTATAACTAGGCTTATATTTCGCTGCGAAACGATTGCATACGCCGCCAAGGTGGCGATAGCCGTTTACGCTTTGATTAGGTTGATTGTAGCTAAAATGATCCAGACATTCAAGACTAGGCTTATGCTTTCGAAGTAAGTTTTACTTCGTAAAACTTTTGAGGAGATGAACAGATGAACTATTTTACATCAGCGGCAGCAAAACAAAGATTTCTGACTCTCTGCGTCATGGGAGCTGTGGTATTTACTGCTCTTGGCTTTGCAATCGGGTTTTTCTGGATGGGGAATCAGTATCCGATGATCAAGGAGTCGACCTTTAAGCAATTTACGGTTTCATACAACAAAATTATGAATGACTACTTAAACGGAGCTGAGCCGAAGAAGCTGATTAATGGCGCAATTGCAGGCATGGTTAGCTCGCTTGAGGACCCGTATTCCCGGTATTTGGCTGAGGAAAAGGGCAGTGCCTATACCCAGTCCTATGAGGGCGAAATATATGGAATTGGTGCTGAATTGCGCGAAGAGGAAGGCATGTTCATCATTACCGGGCTCACGAAGGGAGCTCCAGCCGAGCGAGGCGGCTTACTAACGGGCGATATCATTCTCTCTGTAGATGATCAGAAGCTGGCTGGAAAGACGTTTGAGGAGCTGCTTGGCCTTGTTAGAGGCAAGGAAGGAACATCAGTTTCGCTGCAGATTCAGCGCCCGAATCAAGTTGAGCCGATTACATTAAAGCTGAAGCGGGAAGCTATTCCAGTACATACGGTAACGTCAGAGCTTCTTGAAGGCGGTATCGGGCATGTTACGATTAGCCGTTTCGCTGAGAAAACTGCGGATGAATTTGAAGCTGCAATTACGGAGCTGCAGGCGAAGCAGCCGCTTAAAGGATTGCTGCTGGATATGCGATCCAATCCAGGGGGATTGCTGCAGCCGACCATTAAGATTGCTAGCAAGCTTATACCGAAAAACAAGGTTATTTTGAATGTCGTTTACAAAAATGAGCGGCAAACGATTTCGTATAAATCTGATCAGAAGAAGGAATGGAAAGTGCCGATTGTAGTACTCGTGAATGGACAATCAGCAAGTGCGAGTGAGGTGCTGACGGCTGCGTTAAAGGAATCAGCGGGAGCAACAGTTGTCGGTGAAAAAACCTATGGCAAAGGTGTTGTACAAGCTTTTAATCAGTTTAAGGACGGTTCTGTCTTAAGCTTAACGGAAGCGCAGTGGAAGACGCCGGGCGGCACTTGGATTAACAAGACAGGCGTATCACCGGATTTTGCAGTAGCCCTTCCCGAGTATACGAAACTTAGACCGCTTGCGATTGGTACACATATGAAGATAGGCAGCTATGGCGAGGATGTAAAGACGCTGCAGATGATGCTGAAGGAGCTCGGTTATTCACCTACAGGACAAGAAGGCATGTTCGATAAACAAACATCAGCAGCATTAACTAAGTTCCAAAAAGCCGAGAAGCTGGAGGCAACGGGCAGCTTTAATGACAAAACGGGGTATAAGCTGCTGGAGCGTCTACGCGAGAAGCTTGGACGCGAGGACAGTCAACTGATTAAAGGGTTAGAGGTTCTTAAAAACGGCAGTTGACAACGGGGATGATAATCATTATCATCAAGTAGAAAGCAAATCCTTCGTTGCGCTGCGGGGTGTATCTTATGAAGAAGATTAAGTATTGCAAACGGAATCTCAAGAACGGTTTGGAGCCGGTTTATAAGGCGATGAAAAATCGATATCCGGATATTAAGCAGAAAAAAAGTGATTGCCTTGGCGATTGCAAAACCTGCAAGCTAGAGTGCTTCGTCGTGGTCAAGTCGAAGACGGTTAGCGCGCCGTCCGCAGAGAAGCTCTATAAGCGATTGAAAAAAATGATTGGGTAGCTTAAATTTCAATAAATTAACAAGAACGGCATTTGCCGTTCTTTATTTTTATGTTAGAATAAGTACAATCTAGGAAAGCTGAGGTGCATAAGCATGAATGATGGATTAGCAGAAGCATTAAATGAACAGATGAATTTTGAATTTTATTCAGCGCATGTGTATCTGGCAATGGCGGCTTACTGTTCAGGTGAAAGTCTTGATGGTTTCGCTAACTTCTTCATTGTACAGGCTGAGGAAGAACGGTTTCATGCAATGAAAATATACAAGTTTTTGAATGACCGTGGTCGTCGTGCTACGCTGTCTGCTCTTGGAGAGCCGAATAACGAATACTCTTCCATTTTGGACACTTTCGAGCAAGGCTACGGACATGAGCAGCAAAATACAAAACGTTTCTATAATTTATCTGACCTTGCGATCAACGATCGCGAGCACGCAACGATCAACTTCCTCAAATGGTTTATCGATGAGCAGGTTGAAGAAGAGGCGTTGTTCGATAACATTATCCATAAGCTGAAACGCATCGACAAGGATAGCAATGCATTCTATATGCTTGATGCTGAGTTCGCTGGACGCTCCTTCACTCCTCCAGCAGTTTAAGCTGGACACCGCAATAATGAATAATAAGGGGATGTGCCGGAAGTAGAGAAATCTACTTTCGATACATCCCCTTTTTTCGATTGTGTGGTTATTCAGCCCTTTAGCATTTGCTCCACTATTTGATTGGCTGCTGCTGCGGTTGAAATTCCATGTTCGTCTGCTGTTTGAAATACGTTCAACAGTGTACCATTTATTTTCTCAACTTTTCGCTGCGCTGTCGCAGCATCCCCGCCAATAAGCTCAACAGAGGTTACGATGATCCCGCCTGCGTTAATCACATAATCCGGTGCATACAAAATGCCTAGCTCATGAAGCTTCTCGCCATGGCGGATTTCTGCTAATTGATTGTTCGCTGCCCCAGCAACGATGCTGCAGTCTAGCTGGCCTAATGTAAAATCATTTAGGATGCCGCCTAAAGCACATGGCGAGAAGACATCGCAAGGTATGCGCATAATGACATCTGGCTTGCAAGGCATTGCCCCAAACTCCTCGACAACCTTCTTCACCCGCTTTGAATCAACGTCCGTTACAACGAGCTCTGCGCCCGCATGCTTTAAATAGCGGCATAGCTGATAACCTACTTTGCCTAATCCTTGAACGGCAATGATTTTTTGCTGCATATTTTCGGAACCGTAAACCGTTTTGAGAGAGGCCTGAATGCCAAGGAAAACGCCGTATGCGGTCATTTTAGCTGTGAGATCATTTACTGCTCCGAGCGACCCGGATACATCAGTCACATAGGGTGTCTCGAGGCGAACCCAGTCCATATCCGAAACATCTGTACCCAGATCCATACCGGTAATATAGCTTCCTTGCAGGTTTTGAATATGCTGGCCTAGCGCCCGAAACAATATTTCCCGCGAGCTTTGACCGGGCTGGCTTAGAATGACAGCTTTGCCGCCGCCAAATGGCAAACCTGAGATCGCTGATTTATAGGTCATTCCCTGCGCTAGCCGCAGCGCATCGAGGACAGCAGCTTCATCGCTGGCATATTGCCAAAACCGGCAGCCGCCGAGGGAAGGACCAAGCTTTGTGCTGTCTATTGCAATAATTGCCTTTAAACCGATAGAACGATCCTGGAGGAAGATGAGCTGCTCATAGCTTTGATTCCATACATCCAAGTGGATTCCTCCTTTGAGGTCTGCCTGTCGCGCTTCTTGTATGTAGTGTATTCATTGCTGCTATCATGAGCTACGTCATGTGTCCCAAGCCGCATCAATAAAGCGGGCAAAATTAATCATAGTAATTCTCTACCAGATCGGGGACAAATAATTTGCTATGATATGGATAGTGGAAAGTAATAGATTCATCATTTGCAAACAACTAGGATGGATTCACGATTTAAAATAGATAATGAAAAAGGATGAGGTACCCTTGCATTTATTTCCTGTAGCATACTCGCTATTATCAACCGAAGCGTTATTGTCGCATATTAAAGCCCACTATGGCATTCATGAGTCCGCTCGCCTGCACTATTTTTTGAGAGGGATGAACGATACTTATATTTTAGAGACGGAGCAAGGCAAATACATATTTAGAGTGTACCGAGCGGACCGGAGAAACCAATCAGAGATTGCTTTTGAATTAGATTTATTAAACGCTCTTCATGCAAAAGGGATAAGCGTGTCCGTACCGATTGAGAAAAATGACGGCACATTAATTAATGAGTTTTTGGTCCCTGAGGGTGTAAAGTACGGGGTAATGTTTAGTTTTGCTGATGGTCATGAAAAGCGTATGCAGCATCCAGAAGACAGTCGTCTATTTGGCGCATCCGTTGCTCAGATTCATCAAGCTGCTGACGATTTCACCTCTGAGCACACAAGGGGAGAGCTCGATTTGGAGCATTTGATAGACAGTCCGCTTCGCATAATTAAGCAGCATATGGAAAATCGGCAAGAGGATTATCAATATCTATATGAGCTGGTTATGCGCTTAAAAGATCAGCTTAACATTCATCTGAAAGCAGGGCTGGACTTTGGAATTTGTCATGGGGATTTGCATGGCAATACGAATGTCGCTTTTACGGAACATGGAACATTGACGCATTATGATTTTGATATTTGCGGTTATGGCTGGCGAGCTTATGACATTGCAGAATTTAGACTGGCAAGAGAAATTCATAGCAGGCACGATAAAGATGAGGTTGAACGTCTTTGGGATGCATTTGTTTGCGGATATAGAGAAATCAGATCTATAGGCGAAAATGATATTCAAGCGGTTCCGATATTCGTAGCGCTTAGACAGCTTTGGCTCTTTAGCTTATGCTTCAGTGAATCTGAGTTGATCGGAGCAGCTGATTTTGATGACGGATTTATCGACAGCAAGATGGAGTATTTTAGAAATTTAGAGTAATTGTCACAAAAGAGCTTATCTCATCGTTTTATGTGCAAACATGCACAGGAGCTGATGGAGATGAATGAGAAAAAGGAAATAACATGTGTCATTATTGGCGGCGGTTATGCGGGAATTAACGCCCTCAAGGCAATACGAAAAACATTGCAGCCGGAATTAGGAGCTGAGAAGCTCCGTTTAATTCTGATTGATAAGCAGCCATACCATCTTAGGAAGGTACTGCTGTTCAAGCCGGCTGTCAATGATGATAATATTGTTGTTCCTTTTGGCAGCTTGTTTCCGGATGGCGTGGAATTTATTCAAGGAATGGTAATGACCATAGAAAAAAGGGATAAACGGTTATTGTATCAAGATGAGGATGGGCAGGAGCAGAATTTAAAATACGATATTCTCATTTTGGCAGCAGGAAGCGTTATTCGTCAGCCCGATGCCGATCAGGGAGGTATTGCCTTGACTGGACTCGCAAGCGCAGCTCATATTCGAGAGCTTTGGCATGAAAACTTGAGAAAAGCGGTAAAGGAAACAAGCCGTGCGAAGCGTCAAAGATGGATGACTGTTGCCGTTGCAGGAGCGGGGATTAGCGGAATCGAATCATCTGCTGAGCTTGTCTATGCTTTGCGTAAGGAAGCAAGTACACTCGGACTTGATCCGTCAGAAGTGATTCTCTACTTGCTAAATGCGCAGGATAGGTTATTTCAGGAGGGACCGGCAAAGGTTGGCATGAAGCTGGAGCGCTTGCTTAAGGGCAGCGGAGTGACTGTTCTGCACGGACGCAAAGCTATTCGTGAGAGGGAAGGGGAGCTTCTCTTATCGGATGGTGGGATTTTAAAGGTGGGCTTATGTATTTGGACGCTTGGCCTGCTGCCCAATCCGATGCTCAGAAGCATGGGGCTGCCGCTTACTACAGATGGTCGAGTCATTGTGGACGCTAATTACCGTGTGAAAGAAGCACCTGGGATATATAGCATTGGCGACTGTGCTCAAATTGTTGACCCGGTGAGCGGGCTTGAGGATAGGATGACGTGCAAGGAAGCGACAGCGCAAGCAGATAGGCTGGGGAAAGTCATAACGGCAGATATAATGGGTCATTCTGCACCTGTTCACAAGAGCTATCTTGATTTTTTCTGTTTTGGTCTCGGGCCAGAGCGGGGAATGGTATGGACAAGGCAATGGGGCCTCGACATTATCATAACGGGGAAGCTCGGATGGAAGGTACGGAAAATGACTTGGGATTATGCGAGTCTCATAAAATGATAACAGCAGCACTTGTTAGGAAACGAGGGATGGCGAAATGAAAGAGCTTTACCTGCAATATAAAGCGCTTTTGTTCAAAATTGCATATCAGCTTACTGGTTCGGCTGCTGACGCTGAAGATATCGTGCAGGATGTTTTCGTGAAGGCATATGATATAGATCCAGAGAGCATAGCCGAGCCGAAGGCTTATTTGTGCAAAATGGCGACAAACCGCAGCTTGGATTTGCTAAAGTCCGCCCGAAAGCAGCGAGAGCGGTACATTGGGCCGTGGCTCCCAGAACCCATTATTACAGAAGAGACGGATGCACTGGATGCCGTTATTCACCACGATTTGTTGTCTTATGCAATGCTGGTTTTGCTTGAACGGATAACCCCCTCGGAGCGTGCTGTATTTGTGCTTCGTGAAGCGCTGGGCTTCGAATATTCGGATATTGCAAAGCTTATAGAAAAAAGCGAAGTCAATTGTCGAAAGCTGCTGAGCCGTGCGCGAGACAAAATGGGGATTTCCGAGGCTGAACCTGTTCATGCGCAGCCTGCGGGTGAAGAATGGGTTCGTCGTTTTGTATTGGAGCTTGCGGAGGGCAATGTGAAGGAGGTCCTTTCTCTGCTTGCAGAGGAGGTTGTACTCCTTTCAGATGGCGGAGGCAAAGTGTCTGCTGCTATTCATCCTATTAAAACACGCGAAAATGTTTCTCGGTTTTTATTCGGTTTGGTTCAAAAAGGACCACTTGCTGATGGCAGTGTGAAAGCCGAGCTTAGAATTCTGAACGGTCAGACGGGACTTGTTTTACGATCAGATAAAGGAATCGAGGGGGTTACTCTTTTCCATGTGGTGCAGGGGGGTGCACTTCATCTCTACATTGTTAGAAACCCAGATAAGCTGAAACTGTTGAAATTGTATACTGGTGGATCATAAGGAGGGAGGTGTCTTCATTTGAAGTTAATTGACGAGACCGTTGTAAAATTAGCAGAAGCCTTTCAACTGCCTGAACGCATATTTAAAATAGATGATTTGCCATGGGTTCCTTTTGATAAAAATCATACCTGCTATTTCAAACCTTTACGCTTTGATCTTAGCAATGGAACATGGATTTATTTATTCAAAATAAAAAGCAATCAAGTGTTAGGCAAGCATAGGCATACCGGCGGATCTGTGATCGGGTACAACATTCAAGGGAAATGGCGATATGAGGGGCGCGATTGGGCAGCCACCCCGGGAACCTTTATTTATGAACCGCCCGGAGATATTCATACCCTCATAACGGAAGACGAGGAGGTGCTGACGCTCTTTATATTAGGGGGAGCGCTGCAATACTTCGATGACAACGATGAGATTACCGGACAAGATGATATTTTCACTGTACTTCAGAAGTATAAGGATTTTTGCGCACAAAATAATATACAGGAAAATCATGAGTTGATTTATTAATGCTGAGAGTAAAAATAGGAGAGATTATTGTGATGACACAACTTGCAAAACACATCATTGAGGGGAATTCGGTATTATTGCGTCCAGCAAAGGAGTCCGATATAGAGCCTTATTTAGCTTTTTTACAAGATACGGAGATGAACCTGCTGACAGGGTCACAAAAAGCTTTTACACGTGAGGAAATCGAAGCTTGGATTCGTAAAATTAGCGTCATAAACGAAGAGCGATTTGACTCCATGATTATATTGAAGGAAACAGGAGAGCTGCTTGGCGAGGTTGTACTAAATGATATGGATACGATCAATCGCAGCGCGAATATACGTATCGGTATTCAAGGGACGCAGCATCGCGGCAAAGGTTATGGTACAGAAGCGCTGCTTCTCATGCTTAGATACGGCTTTCAAAAGTTGAACTTGCACCGAATCCATCTCGGAGTATACGCCTTTAATCCGCGCGCCATCCATGTGTATGAGAAGATCGGATTTCATCGCGAGGGAGTAGAGAGGGACACTTTGTTTATGGATGGGAAGTTTCATGATCTCATTACGATGTCTATATTAGAGGATGAGTTCGACGCGCTATATGGAGCATAAAAACAAACAAATAAAGCGCCAATCGAGGACACGGTTCATTCCATGTTCGGGATTGGCGCTTTTATTTTGCAACTACATCTCGTTAGAATGGAGCGCGAGGAAGGAGTCAACGAGCTCAGGGTCAAAATGCAGCCCGCGCTGTTCACTAATATATTCCAGCGCCCGTTCTTCGGACCATTTTTCTTTGTAGGGACGAGTGCTGGTCAATGCATCATAAACATCAACGACGCTGACGATACGTGCTTCAATAGGAATGTTTTCTCCGGCAAGCTGATGCGGGTAGCCGGTGCCGTCCCATTTTTCATGATGGTATAAAATAATATTTTTACCCATTTCGAGCTCAAGCTTAAATAAATCATCTGTAAGCTCAGCATAAATTTTATCAATGATATCAACGCCGATTTGGGTATGCATCTCAACAATATTTCGTTCGTAATAAGCGAGCGGACCCGGCTTATATAGAATGCCCTCCGGAATTCCTGATTTGCCGATATCGTGCAAAATGCTTGCATGAGAAATGCGGTTCACGGCTTCCTCCGTCCAGCATAATTGCATGCGTTCATTATGGAAGTGAGTGAGCCGTTCCGTTAAATCCCGCACACGGACGAGATGCTGCTCGATGCCCGGATCACGAATCTCGCAAGAAATGGCGAGCACCTTAAGCATCGAGCTTTGAATGGAGCCGATGCGCTCCTCTGGTAAATAGAAGCCGCTCTTTAACTTCTCCAGCTCACGAAAAATACCGATATAATAGGTTACCCCTGTGATTTGCAGAGGTGTTATGGTAATGGAGGAATGCCAAATGCTGCTGTCTCTTCGCCGATTTGTTAGTACGCCTGACCATGGCAAGCCTTGTTTAAGTGCTTGCTTCATCTGATCATGCGTTTCCTTTGGCGTATAGGATGTTCGCAGGATGCCAGCTTTTTTCCCTGCTATTTCTTGTGATGAGTAGCCCGTAATTTTCTCGTAGGACGGATTGACTGCAAGAATATGATGTTCTATATCTGTGATGATCACAGCATCAGCTAGTTTAAGGTAATGGACGAGGTGTTCATTCATGTTGCAAATCGTTTCTCCTCACTTCTTTTTCTTCGGCAATATCTTTGTGCCTTGCTCCATTGGAGACTGGCATAATGGGCAAGCACGAGTCTCTGATTGTGAATCCTCGTACGTTATAATACGCTGCCATACCTCGCAGGAATCGCTAGTACATAACCATGCAAGAGCAGATTCAGTATCACCGTCCTCTTCTTCACCTGACATAAAGGCAGAGCGGATGAACCTTGATAGTTCAGCCGGTTTTCCTCGGTACAGAGCAGGGGAGCTGATATACAACTCCTCTTGGGCTCTAGTAACAGCAACATAGGCGAGTCTTCGTTCTTCCTCCAGCGCTTCTGCCAGTGCGTTGTCGCCCGTTTGAATGGAGCTCCGGTCACTATGCTTATCCGCAGCTAATGCAGAGCTATGCGGTAAAATGCCTTCTGAAGCGCCGATGACGAATACAACAGGAAATTCAAGTCCTTTGGATCTATGAATGGACATCAAAGATATCGCACTGCGGTTATGATTATGCTTCTGAAGCTGCTGCACGGCAGCATGCTTGTCCGTAATATCATCAATATAGGCCAGAAAAGCTTCAATGGTATCATATGTGCTCGCCGCAGATTCGAACTCATCAAGCACTTCCTTTAGACCTTCCTTATGCTCCGTCATTTCATGACGCTTGCTCGTTTCAAGAAATTGGTCATAAAAGGATTGGCGAAGCTGCATAATAGCTTCAGCAGGCTTTAATTCGGCCAGCGCTTTAATAAGCTTAATGCGTTCCTTGATTTTGTCTTTCTGAAATTCTTTGATTTGCGGAAATTCAAGCAGATGTATGAGCGGCCATTTCTTAGCACGCTGCTTGTCTTGGTTCCATATGAAAGCCATAGCCTGTTCCCGATTGACATAAAGCGAGGGGAGCAAAATTTCCATCGCATCGAAATTGCGGCGATCCATTGCAAGCCTCAGATGGGCAACTAGCGGCTTTATCGCCCACTGGTCATAAAAGAGCTGGCCGTCGCCGAAGTCGATAAACGGAAGCTCCTTTGTAAGAAGCAGCTCGACGAGCGCCCTGCTGCTGCTCGCAGTACGGAATAAAACAGCAAAATCGCCAAAGGAGCGATTGCCTTGAGCAATTTGCATGCTAATCGTGTCTGTAATGAGCTTTGCCTCGTCTTGCGTCGTCTTGAGCCGTGCATAGGAAGGGCTAACTCCTTTGGGCTTGACAGCAAAGAGCGATTTCTCTTTGCGGAGCTTATTATATTGAATGATAGCATTGCCAAGTCCCACGATTGTGCTCGTTGAGCGGTAGTTAATATCCAGTACATAAGTTGCTGCACCTGGATACTGATGCTCGAAGTTCAATATATAATCGTTTTTTGCACCGTTGAAGGAATAGATCGTCTGATCGTCATCGCCGACGACCATAAGATTGCGATGCTTGTCGGCAAGCATTTGGACGAGCACGTATTGCACCTGATTCGTATCTTGGAATTCATCGATCATGATGTACTGAAAGCGCTGCTGAAGGGTAGCAAGCAGCGCCTTGTCGTCCCTCAGAAGCTTGTACGCTTCAAGCAGCAGATCATCGTAGTCGAATTTATCCATCTCTTTCTTCCACTGCTCATAACGGGTGAAAAGCAGCTTTAGCTCTCTTTCCTCCGTTGTAGAAGCGGGAAGGTCTTCGATGTTGATCATCTGCAGCTTAATGGCGGAGAGCTGTGCTAGAATGGTTTCGGGCTCATATTCGTTTTGCAGCAAAAGCTCCCGCATCAGACGTTTGAAAAAAATATGCTTTTGTCCGGTTTCACCCAAAATGCCTTGGCGATAGCCGCGCCCTCGCAGCAGTTGGAGGCAGAAGGAATGAAAGGTACGAGCCTCTACGCCGCTTGCTGCTTGCGGATTAAGCACAGGAAGAGCGCGAATGCGGCTTCGCATTTCATCGGCTGCTTTTTTGGAAAAAGTCATTAATAAAATATGCTGCGGCAAGGCGCCTTGCACAGCCAGCAGATAAGCAGTTCGGCATACGAGTACAGACGTCTTGCCCGATCCTGCTCCGGCCAGCGTTAGCGCTGCTCCTTTGTTATGGCGAACAGCGGCAATTTGAGGCCTATTGAGTGATATGCCGAATTGCTCTAAAGACCGGAAGAAGCCGGCATCCTTCTGGCTTGCATCAACAAGCTGAAGGCTCGTTTCGGCTTCTGCTTGCTCGGCAAAAGGAACCTGACTGTTCCGAATGCCTATGGGAAATGTATAATAGACATGACTCACTACTTCATCACCTTTAAGAATAATATTCACTTATTATAACAGAACATTAAAAGAATGAGGGATGACATCATGATTGAACAAGCTGTGAAAGAAGACTTAAAAGAAGTAATGCCGCTGCTGCTATCTGCGATCGGCCATATTGCCTACACATTGGCAGGAACTGAGGATGATGCTGAAGTAGAGCGCATCCTTGGCGATTTTTATGTTCGCGAGGACAATCGGATTAGCTATAAGCATGTTCTTGTCGATAGGAGAGAAGATGGTATTGCAGGAATGCTTCTTAGCTATTCAGGCGATGGAGCTGCAGAGCTGGATGTGCCATTTGTTACACGTCCTGGGCGAGATAAAGGTGTGCGTGCGGATGAAACGATTGCTGTTGAGGCACAAGAAGGCGACTTTTACTTGGATTCCATCGCAGTTGCCGAACGTTATCAGGGGCAGGGCATAGCTAAGGCGCTAATTAGCGCTTTTGAACAGAAGGGCAAAGAGGCTGGATGCAGCAGGCTGTCGCTGATTGTAGAGCCAGAAAATACGAGAGCTTATGCGATTTACAAAAAGCTTGGTTTTACTGAGGATGGTACGATTTTAGTGAGCGGAAGTCCTTATATCCGAATGGTGAAAATGAAGTAATTGTTCAATAAGTTAATTATGGAATAATAAGGGTTTGTGCGGTAAGATGAGAGAGTTATATGTAATTTATAATAGACTTTCATCGTAACCGGGGGCGTTTTATTTATGGCTATGGCAAGCTTCAAATCGAAATTAGCTTACAGCTCGGGAAATTTATCAGTCAACTTAATTGCACAGGCCTTCGCATCCTACATCGTTTTTTATTATGTGGATGTGCTTGGTGTAAAACCGACTTTAATCAGTCTAGCGATGGTGATTCACGGCATCGTCAATGCGGTGCTAAACCCGTTGTTCGGACACATTTCCGACCGTACGAGCTCCCGTTTTGGCAGGCGCATTCCGTACATGCTGTTTGGCATGGTGCCGCTGGTGGCCTTGTTTACTGCGATTTGGTTTCCAGTTGGCACCGGATCAGCGCTGTTCTGGTACTTCTTAACGATCGTGCTGCTCTATGACATTATGTTCGTTATGGTTGTATTGAACTATTCTGCACTTTTCCCTGAAATGTTTACAACTATGAAAGAACGGGCTACGGTGTCTTCATGGCGTCAAATGTTCGGCATCTTGGGGATGATTATTGGTGTGGCTCTTCCTCCCCTCGTTTATGCGAATATGGGCTGGGGGCCGATGGGAGCGATTTTTGCCGGAATCGCGCTTATTTTCTTTATTGTTATGGTATCGGCGAGCAAGGAGAAAATAGTAGTTTCGCGTGAAGAGGTCGGATTCGTTCAATCCTTGAAATTCACATTTTCGAATAAGGCGTTTGTTTTATTCGTTATCGGCAGCTTTTTCGTCCAGTTTACCTTTGCCATGCTGCCCGCGGCTATCCCTTTCTTCACCAAATACGTGCTCGGAGCTGAAGATAGCAGCAATACGATTTTGCTGGGCGCTATTTTTGTTGCTGCCATTCCGTGCGTCTACATATGGGGGAAATTGCTGCAAAGATGGGGACCGCGCATGACCGTTATGATTGCCGTTAGTATTTATGCATTAGCAACGATTCCATTTTTATTCGTATCCAGCGTTGCAACTGCGGCCATGGCGGCGGTCGTGATCGGCATCGGTTTAGCTGGATTGCTCGTTTTGCTGGATGTTCTGTTGTCCGAGATTATTGATGAGGATGAGAAGCAGACAAACGTACGCAGAGAGGGCATGTACTTTGGGATGAACGGCTTTATCGTCAAATGGGGAATTTCACTGCAGGCTGTTGTTCTGGGTGTTGTGCTGGAGGCTACCGGCTATGTGAAGGACGCGGTTCAAGCGGAAGCGGCAGTGTGGGGCATTCGTTCAATGCTCAGCTTCATCCCATTCATAGCTTTGCTTGTAGCTCTTCTATTTTTCTATTTATACCCTATTCGTCCTACGAATACGATTACAAAAAGCGGAGCGGTGACCCATAGTAATGACTAGTTTTATAGATTGGGTAAAAAAGAACCCATTATTGCTGCTTCTGTTTCTCGTCGGGGCTGCGGTGAGAGTAGTATATGCGGGCGCCATACCAGGCGGCTTGAATCAGGATGAGGCATCGATCGGCTATGAGGCTTATTCTATTCTGCATTATGGCATTGATCGCAATGGCATATCGCTGCCGGTTCATCTTATTGCATGGGGAAGCGGTCAGAATGCGCTTTATGCTTACCTGTCTATGCCTTTTATCTATTTATTCGGTTTAAATGAACTGTCAGTTCGGATGGTTAGCATCATATTTGGCCTACTGAGCATGGTGCTATTCTATCGGATTGCAAATCAGCTAGTTAAAAGAAAGCATGCAGCTGCGGCTGCAGCTTTTTTTATCGTCATATGCCCTTGGCATATTATGATGTCACGATGGGCGCTGGAGTCGAATATTTTTCCTACTCTAGTGCTGATCGCAGTGTTCTTTTTTTTCAAAGCGCTGCAGCAGCCGAAATGGCTAATTGGCTTTACATTAACACTAGCCGCTTCGCTTTATGCTTATGGAACGGCTTATTTTTTTGTACCTGTTTTTGGAGTGGGCGTTTTGGCTCTGCTCGTTGTAAAAAAGACATTCAAGCTTCGAGTTCTGCTTTGGAATTGCGCGGTTCTCATTATATTAGCAGCACCTATCGGTCTGTTTCTTCTTATTAATCGATATGGCATGGCGACCATACAATTTCTGTTTTCTATTCCTAAGCTAACTGTTCCTCGTGTAGAGCAAATCTCTACCGCATTTGGCGGTCATTTTTTCTCAACGTTTGCGGAAAATTTCAAATCATTTTTGCAAATGTATTTGACTCAAAATGATGGTTTGCTGTGGAATGCCATGCCTAAATTTGGGTATATGTATCCGTTAGCATTACCGCTGATCGGGATTGGCATCTTATATGGTGTTATGAAACTGATTAATAATTTCCGCATAGAGACAGCAGTCATTGCTATCTGGTTCGGAACGGCAATTCTAATGACATTGATTACAGATGTGAATATCAATCGTATTAATATTATTTTTTATCCGACGGTATACTTGGCAGTTGCAGGCCTTATGTGGCTGCACAAGCGGATTAAATACTCTTTCCCTATCGTTATAGCGGCGTTCACCATTTTCTTTGTTTTCTTCTGTGCTAACTATTTCACTACTTATGCGAAGCAAATAAGCCCGCTTTTCTATGAGTCCTTTGGAGAAGCTGTACAGTACGCATCGGATGAAACGGAAGGCAATATTTATGTGACAGATCAAGTGATGATGCCTTATATTTATGTATTGTTTTATGAAAAAATGGATCCGAAGCAGTTTATGAGCACAGTCGACTATATCAATCCAGGTGAACCCTTTCAGTTTGTTCGGGCATTCGGCAGATACCATTTTGGGCAGCCAGAGCTGAAGCCAAACGAGGAAGCGGCTTATATTTTCAAAAATAGCGACTCTATTCCGGGTGAGGATTCAGGCTATAAGATTAAAAGATTTAAACATTATACGGTCGTGAGCGGTACAGGAACAATGGTGGCTTTGAAGGTTCATGAATCATTTCAGAACGGCGGCTTTGAGGAAGGGCAGCAGTATTGGTCATTTACTTCCGGCACGGGGATCGGCTCAAACCGTCCTTACAGCGGTTCCAACTTAATGTATGTTGACCCAGGCAACGGTCGTGTCGTTTCCCAGACCTTCTCGGTTGCTGATGACGGTGACTATATTCTTTCTGCTAAAGTGAGTACGAGCGCTGCTGGTGGAATGATTGGGGTTTCCATCAATGGAGTAAAGATTGAAGATCTTGCGATTAACGCACAAGAGCAATATGTAGAAGTTAAGCTGCCTGTTGTATCCGTGAACATGGGGGACACCGTTTCTATCTATTTTACCGGAGGGGCGGGCTGGTTAAATGTCGATGATGTGGCGTGGAGCAAGCATGCTTAATAGAAAGATGGAGGAGTCTCAAAACCATTTGGATTGGGACTCCGGGAGTGGGAAGATTCCAACGACAACTGGAAAATAACGTCCATCACACGATACATGGAGTGAAATTATTCCGATACGGCTTCACCGTTAATATAATAACTGTCCTCGCGATAAGCATGAAACACGATTTCAATTTCGGATAAGCCAATCTGGCTGACGTATTTGGTAACTGCCTGTGCAAAACGATTTCTTACTTGCTGTCCCCGCTCGAACCACCCGACCTCGATAAATGCAAACCCTTGATCATCTGTCTCAGTGCCAAAAACGCTGGTCGCATTTAGACAAGCCATTGTAAAATTATCGGTACCGCACTCGCAAATAGCGGCAAGCTCAGCAGCAAGCGGTGCCGAAACGGACTTTAACTGCTCGGACGGTACTCCGCGGAATAATAAATGTGGCATTATACTGTTCCTCCTGCATAGATAGATTAATTATCCATAGTAGTATAACAAAAAAAAGCATCAGCCGCTTTATACCAGGGAATGCCGTCTGATTCACAATCAGTGGGCATTCCAGTATAACGATTGATGCTTGTTTGTTTGCTGCTGTTTACTCCGTCACATGAAACGGCTTAAGAAACAGCTTAGGAATTTCAGTTTCAAACTTGACCAGCTTGCCGGTTATCGGATGCGTGAAGGACAATACGCGGGCATGCAAGCCAAGGCGGCCAATGATGCGTGTGCGTGCGCCGTATTTTTTGTCGCCAACAACGGGATGGCCAATGTCCTCCATATGAACGCGAATTTGATTTTTTCGGCCTGTCTCGAGATTCACTTCGAGTAGCGAGAAGTTTTTATTGGAACGAAGCACCTTATAATGGGTAACGGCGTGCAGACCATCGTTCGGATAGGAGCTGGAATACATTTTGAGCGTTTTGCTTTCCTTCAGCCACGAACTGATTGTACCTTGCTCCTTCTTAACCAATCCTTCTACAAGCGCGATATAGCTTCGTTCTTGAACCGAATCCTGCCAGCTGTTTTGCAGCTGCTGCTGAACCGCCTCGCTCTTTGCAAACATCATGACGCCTGACGTATCACGATCCAGACGATGCACAACGTAAATCCGGTTTTTCGTATTTTCGACCCGTACATGCGCCATAAGCTGACGATAGGCGGTCACTTCATTTTCTGGCGCGGAATCAGAAGATATGGACAGAAGCCCCGATTCCTTCTTTATAACGATAATATGCTCATCCTCAAACAGGATCGCGAGCCCTTCCAGCGGTATTTTATCCTGCGGCCGGTCTCTGCCAACCGTAACGGTTTGACCGGGCTGAAGCGGATAGTTGTAAGCGGTCGTTGATTTTCCGCCTACAGATACTTGTCCGTTCGCTAATATGGATTTCACTACATTGCGTCCAGCACCTGAAATATTTTTTATGAGAAAGGGAAGCAGTTCCATCGGTTCGTTAACCGGGTAAGACTTGCTCTTATCTGCTTGTGATTGAGGAGCTCCGCGCTTTTTTCCCCTGTGCATGCCAAAAAACCTCCTAGATTCAATGCTCCTACTATACCATGAGTATGGGCTTCAGTTCTAATCTTCTGTTTAGCAGTTTAACAACGTTCTATGAATCTCGATCTAATAGACAAAGAGTTAAGAGGAGTGGTAGGATTAATGATAGATTTACCAAATGGTGAAAAAGGAAAAGTTTGGAGGAAATGATCGCGTGAAAACAAAAATTTTAAAGACTATGCTAAGTCCTATGCTCATTGCCGGGTTATTGCTTGCCCCATTGTCAACACTTAGCGTAGATTCTGTAGCGGCAGCCAGCGCTGCAAGCAAGACGGTTGCCGTATCGACGCAACAACTGCAGGTGATTGTAGATGGCAAGAAATTATCTCTATCAGCCGGCGCGTATGCAGAGAAAGGCGTCACATTTGTTCCGATGCGCGATATTTTTACAGCACTGGGCGCTACAGTAACTTGGGAAGGCAAGACGGAGACGATTATTGGACGTAAAGGCAATCGTTCTATTTCTCTTAAAGTAGGCATGAAGCAAGCGGTCATTAACGGTAAAACAGTGAAGCTCGATTCACCTGCTGTCGTTCGCAAAGGCGTTACGTTTGTACCCGTTCGGTTCATCTCGGAAGCTCTTAACGCAAATGTGAAATGGGATAAAGCGGCTAACGCGGTTCGAATCACATCGCAAGAGGCTGCCGAGCAAGCAGAATACAACGAGTGGCTTGAGCAGCAGAAAAACATTCCTAGACTTACTCCTAAAGAAATCGTAGATAAATATGATGAGAGCGTTGTTCTTATTATGACCAATCGCGCTCAAGGCAGCGGCGTTGTTATTGGAGATAACCTGATTCTTACTAATTATCATGTTATCGGAGATGCAGCCTCCGCTACTATGCTGGATGTTTATGGTGACGAGCTGAAGATTACAGGCGTAGTTCATTATGATAAGGCAGCAGATCTAGCTATTGTTAAAACAGAAAAATCAATAGACATTCCGCCGGTCGTTCTAGGTTACGGATTAAACTCGTATAAAGGCGGCAAAGTCGTTGCCATTGGAAGTCCGCTTGGGCTGCAAAATACAGTTTCTGACGGTCTGATTAGCAACATCACCTATGAAGACGGTATCCGATACATTCAGACAAGTGCTCCGATCGATCACGGCAGCTCAGGCGGGGCATTGTTTAATGAGTTCGGAGACCTTATTGGCATCACCACGCTTGGATACTCTGGGACGAGCGCGGATTTGAATTTTGCTGTATCCGTTATTCATGCTGCTAGTTTGAATAGCGAAGTGACAGAGGAGAAAATAAAGAACGCCAAGTTTTTACCTTCAAGCTTGCCGGATACGCTCGTTGGCGCTCCTTTGGCTGATATCGAGAAGGTGCTGAAAGATCAATTCTCTTCTGTATCTACTACTGAAGGCGAGGCTAAGTTTACGAAGTGGGAAGCCAAACGTGATTCCGCTGGCTGGCTCGTGCTGACAGCAGATATTGATCCTAGGTTTTATATGTTATACGGAGCATCGATGTCTCAGGAGCTCAGGCTTTGGGCAATTAATCTAGGGAATGAGTTCCATAAGATGCTGCCGGATGAGAAAATTCAAGTGCTCATTTCCTTCGAGCGCGATTATGGTTTCGAGCCGCGCGGCTTTGAATCGGGCGAGGTTACAGCACTTGGCGGCGACAAATGGCGTGTTCGCTATCCAATCATCGATATGCAGCTCAAAAATGAGCTTTATATTAAAGTAAGAGTGTAAAAAAATGGAGGCATCTGCTGCTGCGATCTGCGGCAAGGGATGCCTCTTCTTTTTTTTGATTTTTTTCTGTACAATAGAAGGCATCTTGCTATAAGCGCTGAAGGCTTTCGCAAGCGTGCTTTATAGGCAAATGCTTAAGTTAGAGAGGTTATTACTTATGAAAGTGGTACTGTCCACATTAAATGCCAAGTTTATACACACATCACTGGCGCTGCGCTGTTTGAAGGCGTTTAGCGGCGATCGATTCGATATTGAAATTGCAGAGTACACCATCAAAGATCCAGTGATGAACATCGTGTCCGATATTTTTTCGAGAAAACCTGATGTAGTCGGATTCTCCTGCTACATTTGGAACATCGAAGAAACGATTACGGTTATTAATATGCTGCGCAAAATCATGCCTGAAATCAAAATTATTTTAGGCGGTCCTGAGGTCAGCTATGATATGGACTATTGGATGGAGCGTGTGCAAGAGGTTGATTTTATCGTGGTAGGCGAAGGCGAAGAGACCTTCCATCATTTGCTTACTGAGATTGAAGGCGATGGCAAATACCATATGGTATTCGGAATTACGTATCGGAAGCAGCGCGAGGATCGCGTCGAGGTGCTGATTAATCCGCCGCGTCCCAAGCTGAATCTGAATGAGCTGCCATCCCCGCATCGCTTTGATGAGGATATTCCTCATTTGGGAAGCCGTGTCGTTTATTTTGAGACAAGCCGAGGCTGCCCGTTCAGCTGCCAGTTTTGCCTATCCAGTATCGAGGTTGGCGTTCGTTATTATGATATGGAGCGGACGAAAGCAGATATTTTGTATTTGATCGAAAAAGGTGCCAAGCTTATTAAATTCGTCGATCGAACATTTAATATTAAACGGGATTACGCGCTTGAAATTTTTGAGTTTTTGATTAAAAACCACCAGGGCTGTGTTTTTCAATTTGAAATAACAGCAGATATCATGAGACCTGAGGTGCTTGATTATTTAGCTGAAAATGCCCCTCCAGGCATATTCCGCTTTGAAATTGGCGTACAATCTACGAATGATCCAACAAATGAAGCGGTTCAGCGTCGCCAAAACTGGATGAAGCTGGTGCGTACCGTTATGAAAGTGAAAAATTCTCAAAAAATCGATCAGCATCTTGATTTGATTGCCGGTCTGCCGCTTGAGAACTATGATACGTTCCGCGGAACGTTTAATGATGTATTCGAGCTGCGTCCCGAGGAGCTGCAGCTAGGCTTTCTCAAAATGCTGCGCGGTACGGGTCTGCGCCGTGAAGCAGATAAATGGGGCTATATTTATATGGACAGATCGCCTTATGAAATGCTGGGCAATGATTTGATGCCATTTGGCGATATCGTACGGATTAAGCGGGTAGAGGATGTATTGGAGAAATATTGGAATGCGCACCGAATGGATCATACGCTGCTTTATTTGGTTGATCGTGTGTTTCCATCGCCATTCGACTTCTTCCAGGCGTTCGGCGATTTCTGGGAACGAAGCGGCTGGCAAAAGATCGGCCATCAGCTGGAGGATCTGTTCTCGCGGCTCTCGGCGTTTCTTGGATCGCTGCCTATCTCAGTGGAGAAGAACAGCGAGCTTGTGCCAGCACTGCAAGAGGATACGAAGAGAGTTTCCGCATCTCAAGAAGAGATACTCGCAATTGCAGGGGAACGCCTTGATAAGGACGTCGTGCTGGGGCTAATGAAATACGATTATTTCCTTAATCATAATTATAAGCCTCGCAAAATTTGGTGGGAGTTTACGATGGACAAGTCGCTGTGGAGCGGCTGGATGCGCCACTTAGCGGATCGCCCAGAGGATGTATCTCCTGAATTCGCAGCACTGCGATTTGGCGAGAAGGAGCTTCACAAACATGCGGTTATTGAGAAGCTGCCGTTTGATCTTGCAGCATTCCTTGCTACAGGAGAGGTTGATCGCGAACATCATACGCTGCTCGTTGTTCTGTATGCACTTGAGGCAGGCAGCAGCAAACCGAAGCCGCGTCCTTTCACTTTAAAGACTAAAGCTGGTCAAGAAGCGATGATTAAGTAGTCCTGATTGAAATGAAAAGAACCTCCAAACCCATGAAGCAAACGGGTTTGGAGGTTCTTTGTTATTAGTTTGAAAATATGAAATTAAACAGAAGCAGGTACAATACTGCGAAGTACAGTCATGCTGCCGGAAAGCTCATAGTCGCCAAGGTTAGCGGGAAGGAGGAAGCACTCGCCTGCTTTAACGGATTGCTCGCCATCTGCCCATTTTACTTGTCCCTCACCATCGGCAACTACAAGGATAACGAAGCTATCAAGCGATGTGGACAGCTTCCAAGGCGCGGCTACGATACCTTTCTCAACGATGAAGTAAGGAGAAGAAGCGATGGTCAGCCACTGGCCAGCTACTGCGCTGTCTGTTTTCATCCGCTCAGCGCCTGCGCCTTCATAGGCAATGACATTAAGAGAATCTTCAATATGAAGCTCGCGCAGCTGACCATCAAGCCCAAGGCGATTGTAGTCATGCAAGCGATAAGTAGTGTCGGAGTTTTGTTGAATCTCAGCTACAACAACGCCAGAGCAGAGAGCATGAACGGTTCCTGCAGGAATGTAAAAGGCATCTCCGGCTTCAACAGTCACTTCTTGTAGCGCGTCCATAATGCGGCCTTCAGTGATTGCTGCTTCCATCGCCGCACGGTCAATGCCGTCTTTTAGGCCATAGATGATTTTTGCGCCTGGCTTAGCGTCGAGGATGTACCACATTTCTGTTTTGCCAAGCTCGCCTTCAGGCAGCCCTTCGTACGCATCTGTAGGATGGACTTGAATGGATAGGTCATCATTGCAATCGAGCAGCTTGATAAGGAGCGGGAAACGTCCATTTTTCTCGGAAAAGCCTTGTGAGCCAAACCATACAGGTCCGTAAGTTTCACGAATTTGGTCAAGTCCAACGCCAGCAAGCTCGCCGTTCATTACTTTTGTAATGCCGTTAGGGTGATCACTGATCATCCAGCCTTCGCCAATTGAGCCTTCAGGCATTTCAAGGCCAAAACCTTCTAGTGCGCGTCCTCCCCAAATACGTTCTTTCATTTCCGCTTTAAATTGTAATGGATAAGGTTTTACTGTCATTATTTATCTCTCCCATATCGGTAGTATGTCGTTCTACTGCAGCTAAAAAATAACATTCAGAGCAATTGGCTTTAAAGAGCTGTAAGGTGAGCGCGTTGCAAAAAAATTAACGAGCAGTTGGACGCTTCTCGGCCGCTATAAGGTAAGGTGCTGCCTTGCGCTGGGTCTGCCTGTAAATAACGGTCTGCGCTAAGCTTTGAGGCAGCTGTGCTGCCCAAGACTCTACCGCGGCGGCTTCCTCAGCACCGCCAGGATGTCCTGGATACAATACGCAGGTCACAATACCTCCAGGACGAAGCAGCATGATAGCTGCATCGAGCGCAGCCAGTGTTGTTGCAGGCTCGGTTATGATCGTGAGATCATCGCTTCCCGGCAAATAACCGAGATTGAACATTACGGCTGAGACTTGTCCGATAATAGAAGGATCAACAGTCTCAGCCATACTTGCGTGATTGCTCAGCACAAGTTTAATATCGGGAAGCTTATTGTTATTTTGAAGGGAAGAAAGGCGCTCTTGCGTGCGATCAAGCGCCTCCTGCTGGATATCAAAGGCATATACCGTGCCGTTAGGTCCAACAAGCTCGGCAAGCGCAAGTGTATCTACACCGCCGCCGGCAGTAGCATCAATGACAATGTCACCCGGCGAGGTACGCTCGTTGATCCATTTGTGAGCCATGCTTAGGACTGATAGAAACCCCATATTTCGCTAAACCTCCTGCTGCCATAGCTTGCCTTGCCACGTATTGCGGCGCGTAAGCTCGTCGTCGAAGGCATTCAGCACTGACCATTTATTCATGCTCCACATCGGACCAATCAACAGGTCACGCGGCGCATCTCCCGTAAGGCGATGCACGATCATTTCTGGCGGCAGAAACTCAAGTGTATCAACAATCAATTTCACATATTCATCCTGCTCAAGAAATTGAAGCAGACCAGCCTCGTACTGACGTACCATCGGCGTCTTGCGCATGAGATGAAGCAAATGAATTTTAATGCCTTGCACGTCCATCTTGGCGACGGCGCGACCTGTATCTAGCATCATTTCATGCGTTTCCTGAGGAAGACCGTAAATGATATGCGCACATACACGAATGCCGCGTTCCCGAAGACGCTTTACGGCATCGAGATAGCAGGCCGTATCATGTGCACGGTTAATGAGCTCTGAAGTAGATTCGTGCACGGTTTGAAGTCCCATCTCCACCCAAAGGTAGGTTCGTTCATTCAGCTCAGCCAAATAATCGACTACATCATCGGGCAAGCAATCAGGTCGTGTTGCAATGGACAAACCAACAACGCCAGGCTGCTGCAAAATGACTTCATAATATTCCCTTAGCTCTTCAACGGGCGCATACGTATTTGTATAAGCTTGGAAATACCCAATATACTGCGCATTTTGCCATTTTTGATGCTGACGGTCCCTTATTTTATTGAATTGTGTAACGAGGTCGTCCCGCCTGCTGCCCGCGAAATCACCGGAGCCGCGAGCGCTGCAAAATGTACAGCCGCCCTTCGCAATGGACCCGTCACGATTCGGGCAAGTGAAGCCGGCATCAAGCGTAACCTTGAATACCTTGCCTCCCAACTGTTCATGCATTTCGTAATTCCATGTATGAAATCGTTTATCGCCCCAAAGCAGTGGCTGCTGGTGTTGCGATGTTGATAATTTAATCATCGTTTTCCCCTTCATTCAAGACCTACACCCTATATTTTAGCGAAAAACGAGTGGAAAAGCCACGTTTGTCATGCGAATAGATATTGAATGTTCGGAAAACGCTTTAATTGGAAAAAATTTTTGAAATGGGTGTTTTTAGACTTGCATAACCTTACATGAAGTGTTATATTAAAAGTGCGACAAAACAACAAATAAACCTAACATAGCCCATATGCACCTGCATTCATGAAACGTCGATTAAATGGAAATACTCTTACTAATAAATCGATGAGGTGATTAGAGATGAATAATGTAACCAAAATACCGCACGGCGACGATACTGTAACTGTTGAGCTAACTGTAAAAGAATTGATGGCGCTTACAGGCGTCCGCTTTCACAATAATCATGGTGTAGAAATTTCCGCTCGCAAGAAGTTGAATGAAGTATTAGTGGGAACATACGAGCGTGAGCAGAAAGAGAACGCTCCGATTCCGTATCAGCTTTTGCTGTAACGACTATACATCCAATGACATGATAAGCAAGCCGCATCGCCGATAATTGGCTGCGGCTTTTTTCTATCCTCTTTACATTGCTCAATTTCTTGGGCACAATAAGGACTAGTCTATTCGTTGCATCGTCTACGATAAATGGAGGAATCACTGCATATGCGTTTAAGAGGAAGAAAAGGTATTCGTGAAAGTTTAGAGGGTCAGCCGGAGCTAGTCGTGCTCGATGCTGCGCCGCACAAAGGCAAGTGGCGTGAGTTTTTTGGCAACGACCAGCCTATATATGTAGAGCTTGGCATGGGCAAGGGTCGTTTTATTAGTCAAATGAGCGCTCGCTACCCGCACATCAATTTTATTGGCGTTGACATGTATGATGAGCTTCTTCGCCGCGCAAGCGAGAAGGCACGCATCGTATGGGAGCAAAAAGGGGAGTCGCATCCGCCCAATCTTGCGCTGCTTCGCGCTAATATTGAAGGAATCGAGACGATGTTTGCTCCGGGTGAGCTTGAACGCGTCCATCTGAATTTTAGCGATCCATGGCCAAAGGCTAAGCATGCGCGCAGAAGACTAACGCATCCAAGACTTGTTGCCAAGTATATTGAACTGCTTAACGAGCGCGGCGAGATCCATTTTAAGACGGATTCACAATCTCTGTTTGAGTTTTCATTGAACAGTTTCGCGGAAATGGAGCTTATCATGCGCAATATTTCGCTTCATTTACACAAAGAAGGCCCTCGAGAGGACCTTGTGTTTACGGAATATGAGATGAAGTTTATGGAAAAAGGACAAAATATTTATCGTGTTGAAGCCGTTATCGGCTCCGAGGCTATTCGGAAGCATCGTGAAGCGAAACATGAGAAGTCGCTTAAAGAGGAAGCTGAGGCATCAGAATCCGTCTCGAATGATTCGGATGACGAGGATAATTAATTTAGTCCTACTGCAGACGATACCCAAGAATAATTGACTGCCAAAGCTGTTATCGTTCCGATCAGTGCGCCAGCTGCAACATCAGATGGGTAATGCAGCCCTAAATACATTCTTGACCATCCAACGGATAGTCCAATTATTAACGCAAGCGGCACCAGCAGAGTCATCCATATCCCGCTAGTCAGCAATATAGGGACTAGCCATGCGAAGATCGCTGTTGTGTGTCCGGATGGAAATGAAGAATCGACAAGCGGCTTATGACATGTATTTACATCAGGCAGCGCTTGATAAGGTCGAAGCCGTTTGAATTTACGCTTTACAATTGCTACTGGCAAGTGGCTTATGACGACCGCAGTCAAGCATTGCCACCCAGTAAGGCTCCAAGGAGCAGGTGCAAGTAATGCATATAGAAGGGCGGTTGCGAGCGTAAAGGTTGCGCCGCCCATATGTGTGACCGTACTTAACCATTTCCCCAGAATTCGATGTCTTTTTCTCCCTGAAGGTCTCCGGTTTGCCCAAATCAATAATCTTTGCTCACTCGTTTTCAGCCAGCCTATCATTCGTTCCATCGCTGTCATCCTCCTAACGGTGGCTTACTTCTATAACATTTATCAATTCCAGACTTAATTTTAGCATGTTTTTGTTCGCTGAGCGTAAACTATTTCTTGTCCCTATATTAAGGATAAGTAAGTATTATAGCACTAACTTGCTTTCCATGGGTGCTGCCTGATGAGAATGCGCTGTCATGCGTCTATCGGTATCCTGTTTTCGCTCCAAATACAGGGAATAAATATTGATTTCAAATTACTGTTTAATAATGTGCATTTGATGGTAAAACTGTAATGGACAAATTCCACGCGGTTGTGACAGGGTCTGTCGAAACCGCAAAAGATGTCGGAACGGAACTTTCTCGTTCACTTGTTCGTCACATAGACCTATTTCGATTTAAGAAACATTTTCACACATTTTAACGTAAATAAGGACGTTAGTGCTAAAAACTTAGCAATTGGTTGAAAATAAGGCTGAGTCGTCGTAAAAGGAGGTAATGTATTCATCCGTGAGCAATGCAAGCGTTTTTCTGCCGAGATTAAGCGCAATGAAGACTAATTCAACTTTTGACAAAGAAGTTGTTTCTGTGGAGAATCAATTAAGGTCCGAGAGTGTTTGCAGAGAAACACTCATACAAAGAGAAAATATATAATAAAAAGCTTACGGCAGCCACGGGTGGATGCTGAAAAAAGCAAAAAAAATGGGGTCTAAAGGGGTAATGCCGCATGTTCAATACGATTATGTTTGTGGTTCAAATTCTATTTGCGTTGTTAGGTGTGTATCAGCTGTTTTTAACGTTTTTCGGATGGCGGCGTAAAAAAGAAGATCTTTCTCATGCACCGAAAAAAACATTCGCACTGCTGATAGCAGCACATAACGAAGAGCAGGTTGTTGGCGCACTGATTGAAAACTTGCAAAAAATGAAATATCCACGGGAGCTTTATGATATTTTTGTAATTTGCGATAATTGCACCGATGGTACAGTCGATGTTGTAAATAGTTATGATGGAGTATATGCATGTGTTCGTGAAAATCCAAATCAACGCGGCAAGGGCTTTGCGGTTGAGTGGATGCTTAAAGAGTTGTGGGCTATGCCAAAGAGCTACGACGGCGTAGCGATCTTTGATGCCGATAACCTTGTAGCGACTGATTTCTTGCAGTACATGAACAATGATTTGAGCAATGGGTTCAGAGTTATTCAAGGCTACCTGGATACAAAAAATCCAAATGATTCTTGGGTCAGCTCAGCAAATGCAATCAACTACTGGTTCTGCAACCGGCTTTGGCAGCTTCCGCGTACAAATCTTGGCCTTGCCAACTTTCTAGGTGGAACAGGCATGTGCTTTGATTCAAAGCTGCTTCAGGAAATGGGCTGGGGAGCTACAAGCTTGGTTGAAGATTTAGAATTTACAGTCCGCTGCATTAAACGCGGAATTTATCCGAAGTTCAACTTTGAGGCAAAGGTGTTCGACGAGAAGCCGATTACGTTCCAAGCATCAGCTCGCCAAAGGCTTCGCTGGATGCAAGGACACTTTGATGTTACTCGTAAACATATGCTTCCTCTGCTTTGGCAGGGAATCAAGGATCGCAGCATGACAAAGATTGATGCGGCCCTTTATGTGTTCAATGCTTATAATTATTTGGCTGGATTTTTTATTGCAGCGATCATTTGGGGAGACATCCTGCTCTCAGGCGGAGATAACGTCACCTCCGTGTACAACCTGCTTCCAATTTGGCTGAGCATTCCGTACATGGCATATATTTTTGTGCAAATACCTTTATCCATGTATATGGCTAAAGTTTCGTGGAAGCTATATTTGCGGATTCCGACCTTTCTATTGTTCACCTTGTCATGGTGGCCGATAACGGTGCATGCATTCTTCACGCAAAACAACAAAAAGTGGAGTCATACCCAGCATACACGCGTCATCCGTCTTGAAGAAGTTCAAAGCAAACAAGTTTAATCGCTTGTTGACAAGGCTTTGTAGGCCATGGTATAGTAACACGGTAACATTTACAACTAACTTAATACGCACAAGCAGAAGCACCCGCTTCTCACCTTTCGGCTCAGGCTGGCTGGTTCGCGATAATCGATTAGTCATTCCATCATTTCAACTGAAGTGATGCTCTGACATACATGTACGGTTATGAGATGCGGGTTCGAGCGAACCCGCATTTTTTTATTGCGTGGAGACATGAACAAACCATTTTTGGAGGTGGCACGTTATTAGCAGAGAACATCAAATCAATGATGAAATCCGGGCCAGAGAAGTGCGTTTAGTAGGCGCTGAAGGCGAGCAAATCGGTATTAAATCCATTCGCGATGCTATGCAGCTTGCTATCGAGCTGAATTTGGACCTGGTGAACGTCGCACCGACGGCTAAACCGCCGGTATGCCGCATCATGGACTACGGAAAATTCCGTTATGAGCAGCAGAAGAAAGAAAAAGAAGCACGCAAAAACCAAAAGATCGTTGATCTTAAAGAAGTTTGGTTCCGTGCTAACATTGATGAAAATGACTACCAAACGAAGTTTCGTAACGTTGTTAAGTTTCTCAATGAAGGCGATAAAGTGAAAGCATCCGTAAGATTCCGCGGTCGTGAGATTGCTCATGCATCTCTAGGCCAAAAGATTTTGGATCGTCTTTCAAAAGAGGTTGCCGAATTATGCAGCGTTGAGCGCGCTCCTAAGCTGGAAGGCCGGAGCATGATTATGATTTTGGCACCCAAAACCAACAGCTAACAACTGATGAAGAACTTTAAGGAGGATAACTGATATGCCTAAGATGAAAACTCACAGCAGTCTGAAAGACCGCTTTAAAATTACTGGAACTGGTAAAGTAAAACGTTACAAAGCTTACCGTAACCACTTGCTTTCACACAAATCCGGTCGTCAAAAACGCGTACTTGCTGGTCAACCGCTTATGGCTGCTGGCGATGTTCGTCGTTTGAAACAAGGCCTTGCTAACTTGTAATAATAAGCTACACCAAATAAGCTAATTCAACCTACAGGAGGTTTCCACTCATGGCAAGAGTTAAAGGCGGTTTTGTCCGCACTCGTCGTCGCAAAAGAATTCTAAAGCTAGCTAAAGGTTATTTCGGTTCGAAACATCGTCTGTTTAAAACAGCGAAGGAGCAAGTTGGTAAGTCCCTAATGTACGCTTACCGTGACCGTCGCAACAAAAAACGTGACATCCGCAGACTGTGGATCGTTCGTATTAACGCGGCAGCTCGTATTAACGGACTTTCGTACAACAAATTCATGCACGGCTTGAAACTTGCGGGCGTAGAAGTAAACCGCAAAATCCTTGCTGACCTTGCAGTTAACGATATGACTTCGTTCAACTCGCTTGCTGGCATTGCAAAAGAAAAAATTAACGCTTAGGCGTTGACCGCATATAAGGGCTGTCCAAGTCATCTAATCGATGATTTTTGGACAGCCTTTTTTGCGTTTTTTTTTGCGAAAATGAACCGACATGCGCACATTTATAGGAGCAGAGGACAAATAAACAGACGGATGCCACCCTCCGCGAATATGCTGTAGGACAACGGGAAGGGAGGGATTTCGCATGCGTAACGTTTCCAAGCAGCAAGTACGGAAACTGGTCGGCAAATCCATTTATGCAGTACGTCCTGACGGCTCTGTCGTCACTGGCAAGCTCGTTCGGGTACACCAAAATAAACTGATCGTCGCTCCACTTGAAAAAGACAAAGGCAAGCTCGTGCAGACGAAAGCAATTTTGCCTCTCGTATTGTTTGACCTTCTTGCCATCGGCACGCTTCCTTTATGGGGTGGCGGCTTTGGTGGTGGTTTTGGCGGTGGCTACGGTGGCGGCAACTGCTGCAACAACAACTTTAACCAATACGGCAATGGCAACTATGGAGGTTATGGCGGCAATGCTGGTTATAACGGCAATGCTGGCTATGGCGGTTATGGAAACCAGGGCTACAACGGTTTTTAATGGCAATTAAGTAATCATAGCGGGGTGAGCGGTTTAAGTAATTCGTAGCAGCGCAGCTCAGGATAGTATTGGACGGTATAGTAACCAAGCTTACTATAGAGTTGATGTGCTTTACCATTAACCTGATCGACAAACAGCCTGGCAACTTTGCAATTCTGCGTTTTGCCGTAAGCTTCGCTATGAGCTATTAATTTTCTGCCCCATTGTCTATTCCGGTGATCAGGATGCGTGACCATCATATCTAAATAAAGCACCTCACCCATCACTTCAAAATGGATGAAGGAGACTGGAGGGCTTTTTTTAGATAAGGATGCTACAAAAGTAACGCCGCGACGGAAACGCTTAGGGAGCTCTCGAATCGTTTGCGCATCATGCTGATGTACCGTATGGGATAAGGGAATAAGCTCATTGCGAATGAGGCGAACCACTTCGGCTTGGTCATACCTTGGCTCATAAATACGAATCATGCTCATCATTCCATTTCTACCGCGCCAAATGGATCTGGGACGCAGCATGAATTTGCCGCATTAGGGCTAAACTAGTATATGTAGCGCGCTAAAGGATTGCGCCGAATACATTTTACAACAAGAGTTGTTTATGGTTCTTGACGAACTGAGATTCACGGCATATAATAAGGAAAGTCTTATCTACCACGTACTGGTATTCGTACCATGTGGTAAATACAAAATCAGCATTGATGAGGACGAAGTGCTTAGGGCCCTTTTGAACAGAGAGCGGATGGATTAGCTGCAACCATCGCCAAAATCCCTTTTCTACGAGCTCACCTCGGAGCTGTTTCCTTGAAAAGCAACCATGTGTTGCCTATTAGGGGGAATCGCAGGGCAAGCGTTACAGTGCCATTGGTAGAACGTATATGCATGACGTTCTTACTTGTAGAGGTTATACATCGGGAGATGTGTAACGAATTTGGGTGGTACCACGGAAGATATACCTTTCGTCCCTCGTTGCTTCGTATTGAAGCATGAGGAACGAGAGGTTTTTTTGTTTTTTCTGAGAGGAGGATGACTGATGATAACGCAAGGTGCAACACTGAAGTCAAAAGAGGAAATGAAGGAAAGAATTTCGAAACCTGAGGTTATTTCTGGTTCGGAAATTTTGCTAAGAAGTCTATTGCTTGAGGGTGTAGATTGTGTGTTCGGCTATCCAGGTGGAGCAGTGTTGTACATTTATGACGCGATGCACGGAAACCCCGATTTCAATCATTTATTAACACGGCATGAGCAAGGCGCGATTCACGCGGCAGACGGTTATGCCCGCGCAAGCGGCAAAGTAGGCGTATGTATCGCTACATCAGGTCCTGGTGCAACAAACCTCGTGACGGGAATTGCAACTGCATATATGGATTCCGTACCACTAGTTGTTATTACCGGTAATGTCATCTCCAGTCTGATTGGCAGCGATGCATTCCAAGAGGCAGACATTACGGGTATCACAATGCCAATCACTAAACACAGCTACTTGGTTCGCGACGTTGAGGATTTGCCTCGTATTATTCACGAAGCATTCCATATTGCCAACACGGGGCGCAAAGGTCCAGTATTGATCGATATTCCGAAGGACATCTCAGCGGCTAAGACATTGTTCAAGCCAGTAACAGAAGTTAACATCCGTGGTTACAACCCGACAGTTACGCCTAACAAAAATCAAGTGGATAAGCTGATTAAGGCGATTGAACAAGCGGAGCGCCCGTTAATACTAGCAGGCGGCGGAGTCGTTTACTCTGGCGGACATGAAGAGCTGTTCGAATTCGTTACTAAAACGCAAATACCAATTACAACAACATTGCTTGGTTTGGGAGCTTTCCCAAGCGGCAATGATTTATTCCTAGGCATGCCAGGCATGCATGGCACATATACGGCTAATAAATCGATTCAAAGCGCAGACTTGCTAATTAATATTGGCGCTCGCTTCGATGACCGCGTAACCGGCAAGCTTGCGGGCTTTGCTCCACTGGCGAAAATCGTACACATCGATATCGATCCAGCGGAAATCGGCAAAAACGTACCAACAGACATCCCGATTGTCGGTGATGTAAAGACTGTTCTTGAGATTGTGAATAAGCTTGCGAAACGTGCAGACAAAGCGGATGATTGGCGTGCGAAGCTCAAAGCTTCATGTGCGGAATATCCATTCAGCTATACGGATTCTGACGTTGAGCTTAAGCCGCAGTGGGTTGTTGAGCTGATCCATGAGACAACGAATGGCGATGCGATTGTAACAACTGACGTTGGTCAACATCAAATGTGGGCTGCACAGTATTACAAATTCAACAAGCCTCGTTCATGGGTTACTTCCGGAGGGCTAGGTACAATGGGCTTCGGATTCCCTTCTGCTATCGGCGCTCAAATGGCGAATCCGGATCGCGTAGTCGTTTCCATTAATGGTGACGGCGGGATGCAAATGTGTGCGCAAGAGCTTGCGATTTGCGCAATTAACAACATTCCGGTTAAGGTAGTAATTATCAATAATCAGGTGCTTGGTATGGTAAGACAGTGGCAGGAGCTTATCTATGACAACCGCTACAGTCATATTGATCTCTCAGGCAGCCCAGACTTTGTTAAGCTGTCAGAAGCTTACGGAGTTAAAGGCTTCCGCGCAACGAACAAAGAAGAAGCGCGTGCCGCATGGGAAGAAGCATTACGCCATCCTGGTCCAGCTGTTGTTGAGTTCGTCGTTCGCAAAGAAGAGAACGTGTACCCAATGGTAGCGCAAGGAAGCACCATCGACGAAATGATCATGGGGGATGCGGAATGAAAAAACACACGATCGCAGTAATCGTTAACGATCAGCCCGGCGTTCTACAGCGCGTATCTGGTTTGTTCGGACGCCGCGGCTTCAACATTGAAAGCATAACGGTTGGTTCCAGTGAAGAAGCAGGCTTGTCGCGTATGGTCATCGTCACTTCTGGTGATGATCATACGCTCGAGCAAGTAACGAAGCAGCTTTATAAGCTGATTGACGTTATTAAGGTCATTGATCTTAGCTCAAATCCGATGGTTGGCCGCGAGCTTGCACTCATTAAAGTGAATGCAGAGCCAGCATCTCGTCCGGAAATTTTAGGTGTTGTTGAAACTTTCCGCGCAGCGGTTGTGGACATTGGCACTCATTCGCTTATGGTACAAGTAGTAGGGGACACTGAAAAAATCGATGCTATGGTTGAATTGCTTAAACCGTATGGCATTCGTGAACTGTCGCGCACAGGAGTAACAGCATTAAACAGAGGCAATTCCAAGTAATAAGAGTTCATCATTCAACATCCCGCTTTGAGCGGGAGTTTAAGGGGAGAACCGCTGCTTAAGGGTCATTCTCTGCTTAAACACCCGCTCAAAAGGGTTAAACTAAAGGAGGCAATTATTAATATGGCAGTTACAATGTACTATGAAAAAGACGCTGATCAAGGCGTACTACAAGGTAAAACAATTGCAGTTATCGGTTACGGCAGCCAAGGCCACGCTCAAGCACAAAATCTTCGCGACAGCGGCTTGAAAGTTGTTATTGGTCTTCGTCCTGGTAAATCCGCAGACGTTGCTAAAAAAGATGGTTTCGAAGTACTTACAGTTGCTGAAGCAACTAAAGTGGCTGACGTTGTTCAAATTTTGCTTCCTGATGAAACACAAGCGAAAGTGTACAATGATGAAATCGCTCCTAACTTGAAAAAAGGCGCGGCTCTTATGTTCTCCCACGGCTTCAACATTCACTACGGACAAATCGTTCCAAACAAAGATACAGATGTATTCTTGGTAGCTCCAAAATCTCCTGGTCACATGGTTCGCCGTACGTACCAAGAAGGCTTTGGCGTTCCTGGACTAATTGCTATTGAGCAAGATGCTACTGGCAATGCTAAAGCTATCGGTCTTGCATATGCTAAAGGTATCGGCTGTACTCGTGCAGGCGTTATCGAAACTTCTTTCAAAGAAGAAACAGAAACAGATTTGTTCGGTGAGCAAGCCGTTCTTTGCGGTGGTGCTACTGCACTAGTTAAAGCTGGTTTTGAAACGCTTGTTGAAGCTGGCTACGCTCCAGAAATGGCTTACTTCGAGTGCTTGCACGAGCTTAAATTGATCGTTGATATGATGTATGAAGGCGGAATGGCGTCCATGCGCGATTCTATCTCCAACACAGCTGAATACGGCGATTATGTAACTGGTCCTCGCATTGTTACTGAAGAAACGAAAAAAGAAATGAAACGTGTATTGGAAGACATCCAATCCGGTCGTTTTGCTCGTGACTTCATCTTGGAAAACCAATCGAACCGTGCAATGCTTACAGCTACTCGCCGTAATGAAGCTGCTCACCCGATTGAAAAAACAGGCGCACAGCTTCGTGAATTGATGCACTGGATCAAGAAGTAATAAAAGATAGAATGTAGGAAAATATCCCGGTTCGCCGGATCGTTTGACGATGAGCACGTTGTATCGCCATGTGGTCCGAGCGCACCGGGATCATTTTGTTCACGGAGGTGCATTGCACAAATGCGGAAAATATATGTTTTCGATACAACGCTTCGTGACGGAGAGCAATCTCCTGGGGTTAACCTGAACACGAAGGAAAAGGTAGAGATTGCCCTTCAGCTTGAAAGGCTGGGAGTGGACCGCATGGAAGCTGGCTTCCCTGCTGCGTCTCCGGGGGACCTTGCTGCAGTTAATGCGGTAGCGCGAGCAGTTAAAAATGCTACAGTTATCGGACTCTCACGCTCGCGTGAGCAGGATATCGATGCTGTTCGTGAAGCGCTTATCGGCGCACAGGATCCGTGCATTCACGTATTTCTTGCTACAAGTCCAATTCACCGCAAGCACAAGCTGCGGATGGAGAAGGAGCAGGTACTTGAAACGGCAGAGCGTGCCATTCGGTATGCAAAGCAATATTTTGACAAAGTTGAATTCTCAGCAGAGGATGCTGGACGTACAGAGCTGGACTTTCTGTGTCAGGTCGTTGAGATGGCCATTAAAGCGGGAGCAACGGTCGTAAACATTCCGGACACGGTCGGTTATATGAATCCGCAAGAATTCGGGAACATCTTTAAGGTGTTGAAGGAAAATGTGCCGAATATCGAAAAAATTCAGTTGAGCGCACATTGTCACAATGATCTCGGCATGGCGACTGCAAATTCGCTGGCAGCGATCTTGAATGGTGCAGATCAAGTTGAGGGTACGATCAATGGTATCGGGGAGCGCGCAGGTAACACAGCGATCGAAGAGATTGCAATGGCGCTTGCTACGCGCCCGGACTACTTCGGAGCTCAAACGACGCTGAACCTGAAAGAAATTGCCAAGACGAGCCGCCTTGTCAGCAAGCTGACGGGCATGGTCGTTCCAGGCAACAAAGCAATTGTTGGTGCCAATGCATTCGCGCATGAATCTGGTATTCATCAGGATGGCATGCTGAAAGAAAAAACGACGTATGAAATCATTTCACCGGATACGATCGGACTGAAGGAATCCAAGCTGGTGCTTGGCAAGCATTCGGGACGCCATGCGTTTCGTGAGAAGCTGATCGACCTAGGTTATGAGCTTGAGGACGAAGCGGTTAATGCTGCTTTTGCTAAATTTAAAGATTTGGCAGATCGCAAGAAAACCGTAAGTGATGAGGATATTCTTGCTCTGCTTGAAGAGAAGCTCATTGATACGCCGGAAGTATTCAAATTAGAGATGATCCAAGTAAGTTATGGCAATCAATCTACGCCAAGCGCATCCGTTCGGATTCGTAAAGCGGAGGGTGAGGTCATCGATGAAGCGGCAATCGGCAACGGTTCCGTAGACGCCATCTATAACGCGATCGACAAGGTGACACAGGAAGTCGTGGAGCTTGAAGATTATTCGATCAAATCCGTATCGCAAGGCAAGGATGCGCAAGGCGAGGTTCATGTTGTACTAAAGCAGGATGATGTTTCTGCTCAAGGACGTGGACTTAGCACGGACATTCTTGAAGCTAGCGCGCGAGCATACATCGATGCGCTTAACCGACTGATCGAGAAGCGCAAGACGCCAGGTCGCCGCGATAAGATGAGTCTAATCTAAAAAGAAAGCAGTTCGCCAGAGTTTAACCTTTGGGCGGACTGTTTTTTTTTGTTCTTTAATAGATATAGCTTCAAAAAAGGGATAATCAATGACTCTATAGTTACAGCCTATAGAGTAAATAGATTTTATATCTTGGTAATCAACTCGTTTTTATGGTACAAATGATAATAGAATGAGAATGAATGTGTAGACTTGTATTTTTCAACAGGATTCGCCAAGCAAAACGCCTTTGGCGTCCTTTGGACGCTGAAGTAGCTTTGACGGTGAAATATAAGCCCTTTATAAGCTAACAAACTTATAAATTCTTATATTTTTGAAAACGTTGAATGGACAAGTTTAACTCAAAACGAGGAGTGTTACATTATTATGTCAGAAGTTAAAAAAATTGCAGTTATTGCCGGCGACGGTATCGGCCCTGAGGTAGTTGGCGAAGCACTTAAAGTGCTCAAAAAAACTGAAGAGCTTTACGGCTACAAATTCGAAACAGAACACGGCTTGTTCGGCGGTATTGCAATTGACGAGAAAGGCACACCATTGCCGCAAGAAACACTTGACCTTTGCAAAGGTGCAGACGCGGTATTGCTTGGCGCAGTAGGCGGACCAAAATGGGACAACAACTCCAAGGAGCTTCGTCCAGAAACAGGCTTGCTCGGCATTCGCAAAGCACTTGGCCTTTTCTCAAACATTCGTCCAGCTACCGTATTCGATTGCTTGAAAGAAGCTTCAACTTTGAAGCCGGAAGTGCTTGAAGGCACAGATCTCATCGTTGTTCGTGAATTGACTGGCGGTATTTACTTTGGCGAGAAATTCCGTCGTGAAGGCGCTGGCGGCGAAGAAGCGGTTGATACATGCGTATACAACGTGCAAGAAATCGAGCGCATCGTGCGTCAAGCATTCGATATCGCTATGACTCGCAGCAAACGTCTTGCTTCTGTTGATAAAGCAAACGTACTAGAAACATCCCGCCTATGGCGTGAAGTAGTAAACCGGATCGCTCCTGAATACCCAGAGGTAGAGCTAGAGCACGTGCTTGTTGACAACTGTGCAATGCAATTGCTTCGCCGTCCTTCGAGCTTTGATGTCATCGTTACAGAAAATATGTTCGGCGACATTCTTAGTGATGAAGCTGCAATGCTGACTGGATCAATCGGAATGCTCTCATCTGCATCGCTTGGCGAAGGCAGCTTCGGCTTGTATGAGCCGGTACACGGCTCAGCACCTGACATCGCGGGTCAAGGCATCTCCAACCCAATTGCAACAATCCTTTCCGTAGCGCTTATGTTCCGCCTTACATTTGGTTACCACGAGGCTGCTGCAGCAATTGAAGCAGCGGTGAAAGAAGTTCTTGATGCAGGCCACCGTACAGGTGATATTGCTGTTGATAAGAGCACAGCAATTGGCACAACAGAAATGGGCGATTTGATCGTAGCTGCTCTAAGAAAATAGTATCCAGATTATAATTATTATAAATAAATATTAATTATAATATTGACTTGTTTATAAACTAGTGATACTATTTACTAGGTAAGTCACACAGACGAAGTGGCATAAACAATAAAATTTATGGATAGGTCAAGGAGGTTTTCTATTATGGCAGAGCGTTTGGTAGGCCGTCAGGCCCCTGATTTTTCAATGGAAACAGCAACAGGTGACGGTAAAGATTTCGGTACAGCATCACTTGCAGATTATAAAGGAAAATGGTTGGTATTGTTCTTCTACCCACTAGATTTCACATTCGTATGTCCAACTGAAATTACTGCACTAAGCATGGCTGCAGCTGAGTTCAAAAGCTTGAACACTGAAATTCTTGGTGTCAGCATTGATAGCAAACATAGTCACCGTGCATGGATCAACACGCCGGTTAACGATAATGGTCTAGGTCAACTAGAATTCCCTCTTGCTGCTGATATTACGAAAAGCGTAGCTCGTGACTACGGTGTATTGATTGAAGAAGAAGGTATCGCTCTTCGCGGTCTATTCATCATCAATCCAGAAGGCGAAGTACAATATCAAGTTGTTAACCACAACAACGTTGGCCGCAGCGTAGACGAAACTCTTCGCGTATTGCAAGCTTTGCAATCCGGTGGTCTTTGCCCAATCAACTGGAAACCAGGTCAACAAACTTTGGTATCGAAATAATATATTTCGAATAGCAGAATTAACAAAACCCGTGCCATTTAATGGTACGGGTTTTGTTTTTGTCTACATAACGATACGGATAATGTGGAGAGAAAGCAGGAATTTCGTCCATGCAGAGCGAATATGGTATACTTAGCAACAGATAATAAAAAATGATAGGTTTGTTAACGCAAACTTTAGATGATGGTTTTGAAGATAGGTTTGCTTACGCAAGCCTAAGATGATGCTTACGAAGATAGGTTTGTCTTCACAAACCTAAGTTGATGCTTACGAAGATAGGTTTGCTGCGCAAACCTCTAAGGAGGAGTCGTCAATGAGTTTTTGCTGTGGAGCTAGTATGATTGGAACAAAAGGTACACTTAAGCATATTCGGACGCATATTCACAATGTGCCCATTATGTTTTGTCCTGTCTGTCACCGTGTAGATATTCATTATCTAATCGAAAATGAATATGAGATACTAGCCGAATATGCACATGGCGACGGTGCTGCTGAAGTTGATTTTCAGGAGTACGTAGAGCAAGAAGGCAAGGCGCTGCTTGAGAATTGCGTTAACCATGAGAATGAGGATCCAATGGATGTTGTCCACAGTCAAATCGATATGGCGCTTGATTTGCTAAGCTTTGCTAAGCAAATTGAGGATACGGAATGGCAGCTTGTTCTTAAGAAGCGTCTAGGGATGCTTAACAATAGAAGGAATAAGCTCCGTCAACGCCGTACTTCCGTTTAGTTTTTTAAACATGAATGGTGAGCCTCCTTCACGGGGGCTTTTCTTTATTTTGATCATATAAAAATGTATCATTTTGTAATTTTATTAAATTCGTTTGTTTCTCAATCAACGGTTTTTTGGCGATATAAAGGGCACTAAAGATGCTTTTAAATGTAAATTAAGATTTTCTCAGAATGTACCCCCCGAAACCGGGCAGACAGAAACGAATCATACTAATAGTGAGGTGGAGCGGTTGTTACTTGTTTTGTTCAAACGCTTTCTGCGGAAGTCTGTTTCTGCCAAAGCAGCAGAGGATGAGCAGAAGCTCACTCCAGAACAATGGGTTGCTCATATTCATGAAGGTGACGAGCTGCTGCGTGAGCAGTTCATAGCAGACTATAAGCCTTATATAATGAAAGTTACAAGTCGATTTTGTAAACGGTATATCGATCCGAGTCGAGATGATGAGTTCAGCATAGCGCTGCTCGCTTTTAACGAAGCCATCAATCAGTTTTCCAGCAGTGCTGGAAAATCATTTCTCGGATTTGCTGAAACCGTCATTCGTCGTCGGCTTATTGACCATGTCCGGAAAGAACAGAGGCATTCTCAGGTTGTGCCTTACAGCATGTTCGACTCAGAGGATGAGGAGCAGCCACAATATAATTCAGTCGAGACAAGACAAGCGATGACTGCATTTGAAATGAAGCGCACAGAGGACGAGAGAAGGCTTGAGATTACTGAGCTTAATCAAGAGCTTTTGCGATTTGGCATTTCCTTTGCAGAATTGGTAGACAATTCTCCCAAGCATACCGATTCAAGAAAGCTGTTGATTGGTATCGCGCAAACGCTCGTAAGTGAAACGGAATTATTAGATTCTTTAAGGCAAACGAATAAGCTGGCTGTAAAAGAGCTGACCGAAATGTGCGGCGTTTCCCGCAAAACGGTGGAAAGAAATCGGAAATATATTATTGCTATCGCACTTATTATTTCTGGAGCATACCCTTACATGCATGATTATTTACATATATCCGATGAGCGCATCATTGAGAATAAGGAGGCAAGCAAATGAAACGTGGAGTCGTTATGAGCATTCATAAGCAGTATGCAGTTGTGATGACGGCAGACGGTCAATTTTTGCAAGCCCCTATTCAGGGAACTACACAAATCGGAGAAGAAGTGACATTCGAAGAAGAGTTTAAGAAGCGCGTCATCCAGAGGCCGATTTATTGGTATGGGAGTGCTGCCGCTCTTATTTTGATTCTGTTTGTTCCACTTTTATTTTTCATGCAAAGAGATTCACAATCCATAGTTGCTTACGTGAGCATGGATATTAATCCAAGCGTAGAGCTGGGCGTCGATGAAAACGAGAAAGTACGTGAGCTTCGCGCACTTAATGAAGATGGAGAAGTCATTATTAAAGGGCTCAAATACGCAGGTATTCATGTGGAAGAGGTTGCTGCTTCTATTTTGAAGAGGGCTAAAGGCTCACATTATCTGGATACGCCAAACAAAGATATTTTTATTACGAGTGTTTTATTAGACGACAATTTTGCGAGTAAAGGCGATTTTGAGAATATTTTGACGGGAAAAGTCGATGAGAAACTGAAAATGCTGCTCACGCAGCTTGAGGCAGAAGCAGCAAGTGCTACAATTACAACGTTGTCGCTGCCTAATGAGGTGCGTGAGGAAGCAGCTATAAATGGTATTTCTTCAGGCAAGATGGCCGTATATTTAATGGCAAAGGATGAAGGCTACAGTATCGAATTGGAGCAATTGAAAAAGCAATCCATCGATCAGGCAACAGCGTCTATCGGCGGAGTGAAGACGATTGTTAGCAATGCGGGAGATACGAGCAAAGAAAAGCTCAAGAAGCTGGTAGCACTGGAAAAAGAGGATAAGGTTAAGCAGCAAAAGGAAGAAACAAAGACGAAACCGAAACCGATTAAACCGACTACGACTCCAACTGCAACCAAGCCTGTAAAAGTGGAAAAACCAACTAAGCCTGTCGTTAGCGGAGTAAATAAAGGCAACGCAACTAATAAGCCCAATAAAAACGGGACATGGGGCAATAAGCCGGTAATTACGCCAGGGAAACCAACTAAGCCAGTTCAGCCTACAATGCCGAGCGGCGGTAAAAACGATAATAAAGATGACGACAAAAATAATAACAATCATAATCACGATCGAAATAATAATGATGATGACAATGATCGAAATCGAGATCGCAAGGATAGAAATAATGATAGCAACAATAATCGCAATAATAACGTAAACAGTCCTCAAGGCAAGCAAGAAAATCATAATTGGAAAAATCGATATGATGATAAGAAAAATAAGGAATGGAAGCACGATTGGAATAGATGGTATAAAGGTCGGGGGAGCAACAATAATGATTAGACTTCCGATATAAAAATGAACAAATAGCAGGAAATGAATGCAGTAGGCTAAAGTCCTAGATGACTTTCGGGCAGACTTTTTGCCTATTTACGGTGCATAATTCGACAGGATTTCCGATTGACAGCGATTGTAAACTCGCCCTATGATTAGTAGTAACTGTAACCGTTATTTATAGATGTTGCCGGGGAGGAGTACAAGATGTTGGCCATTCGAAAGCGCTATTTCCCGGCGCTTGCCGAGTATATTCGGAGTGGTAAGGAAGTATCATTATTCCATGCTAACGAGCTTGGCAAGGAGCTTTACGGAATAAACCCTGAAGAAATTATTGCCGTACATGAGGAATGCATACAGTCTTTGGCTGCAAATGTTGACTCGGAGGAGGCTGTGCGATTATATAATCGTTCCTTTGTTTTTTTAATGGAGATTATGGTTGCTTGCCGATTTCGTTTGCAGCCAGAGAGATCAACAGAGCAAAAATTCACTGAAATGCGAGAGATGCTTTTCAGATCCAACCGCTCTTTTGAACGAGTCAAAAATAAGTATGAGAATGTTTTGCAGCACATGGACAGCGGAATTGCTTTGTTTGACAGTGATGGAATTTTATCGTTTATTAATGTGCAAATGGCCAAGCTACTCGACATCCCTCGGAAAACATTAATTGGTTGTACGATAAAGGAAATATTAAGACATCGGCGGCTTACTAGCAGCACGAAGCGAACAGTTCTTAGACTCTACAAAGAAATGTTTCTCATGCATAGCAAGTATTATGAGTTCCAACACAAAGATGGTAAACATCTATTGGTAACGGTTACATACGGTGATCAGTTAGACGGTGATTTTTTAATTAGCGTTAAGGATGTTTCTGAATATAAGCAAATTGAGCAGACGGCATTGCAAAACGACAAGCTTGCCATGCTCGGGAAAATTGCTGCTGCAATTGCACATGAAATTCGTAATCCGTTGACAAGTATTCGCGGCTTTATTCAGCTATTGCGGCCATATTTACTGGAAGTGGGCAAAGAGGAATACGCTCGTATTATTTTAACGGAAATTGACCGGGCAAATGATATCATTTATGAATTTCTAAATTCGTCCAAGCCATCAGCACCAATGAAACAATTGGTGTCTATCGATCATTTAATAAAAGAGGTTGTACTTCTGACCGAAAGTGAAGCTTTGATGCGGAATTGCGAAATTAAAGCGGAGTGTTATTGCTCAGAGCATCTCGTCTCGATTGATGTTAAACAAGTGAAGCAGGTTATTTTGAACATTATTAAAAATTCACTCGATGCGATTGAAGAAGTTCAGAGCGAGCGAAGAGGCCTTATTGATATTATTACGCGTGGAAATGGACAATTTGCCGAAATTATTATTAAGGATAATGGAAAAGGCATGGACAAAGCAACGATGAGCAGATTGTTTGACCCCTTCTTTACGACGAAGCAGTCGGGTACAGGGTTAGGCTTATCGGTAAGCTACAGAATTGTTCGCAATCATAACGGTACGATTAGAGTGGATAGTCAATTAGGGGTAGGGACTGAATTTATTCTGACACTGCCATTAGCTTAATGCTAACTACAAAAGAATTGGCTTAGCTGAATTGAATCGGATGCTCTCCCCCCAATCGTGGGCGGGGAGTATTTTGCTTTTTCATATCATGTTAGCTGAGTGACAAGTTTGCAATTATAAACATGGCAAAGAGGAGAATGCTTAGGTATAATGAGTTTGAAAAAAGCGATTGAGAGCGAGGAAATAATAATGAATATTCATTTTACATACGGGGTTCGCGGTACAGAGCAAGCAAATGCAGATGCGGTTATTCGTTTTGTCAGTAAAAAAGAGTTGACGCAATCAGATGCAGCTACCCCGATCGTACAGCCGCAAATCGATGAAGCGCTTAGAGGGCGTTATGCTAAAGGGTTGTTTAAAGCGGATTCAGAGCAAACGGAGATTATGCCGACGCTTGGATTGTATCCTGCGTCTCATATCGTGTTTGTTGGGCTTGAACAGGATGGCGGAGCTACGAGCCTGCGGCTTGCAGCAGCGGCTGCAGCCAAAGCGTTGAAAAAAATACAGGCGGTAAATGTACAAGTACTACTGTCTGATTCAATTGTTGAAGGGCCGGCTGCTAGCCTTGGAGCGGAGTCTACTGCACAAGCGCTGACTGAGGGCTTGCTGCTCGCGCTTCATGATCGGCAACCGTTAAAACGGGAGAAAGCAGAGCGATTTTCACTGAAAGAGGTTGCACTCGTACCACAGGGAGCAGCTGCATCAGCAGAGGAAGCCGCGTTGTGGTCGCAAGGGATAACAAAAGGCCGGTTGTATGTTGAAGGAGTCATTTTGGCGAGAGATCTTACGAATTTACCTGGCAATGACCTTACGCCAGAACGGTTGGCGTATCATGCAGAAGAATTAGCGCGTGAGCTTGATTTGGAAATAGAAGTCATTGATGAGTGGAGTGCGGCTGAGCAGCGGATGGGCGGTCTATTAGGCGTTGGTCAAGGCAGCATAAATCCACCGCGTATGATCGTTATTCACTATAAAGGCAATCCAAATTCAGAAGAGGCATGGGGACTAATCGGAAAAGGAATTACATTTGATACGGGCGGTATTTCCTTGAAGAGAGCGGAAGGCATGCAGGATATGATTTCCGACATGGGCGGCGCAGCTGCTGTGCTGGGTGCTATTCGCGTCATTGGAGAGCTGAAACCAGCAATCAACGTCATTGCAGTCATTCCAACAGCTGAGAATATGCCTTCGGACCGAGCGATTAAACCTGGAGATGTGCTGCGCATGATGAGCGGCCATACCGTTGAGATTGTGAATACCGATGCTGAAGGCAGATTAGTGCTGGCAGACGGACTTACGACCGCCATTACAAGGGGAGCAACGAAGCTGATAGATGTGGCAACTTTAACTGGTGCCGTATCCGTTGCCTTGGGTACGCACGCAACAGGCGCGATTACAAACAATGAAGAGCTCTACAAACAGGTGCAGCTTGCGTCAGAGAGAGCTGGCGAACGAATCTGGCAGCTTCCTTCTTATCCGGAATATAAGCGGCAGATTAGAAGCGATGCAGCAGATTTGAAAAATAGCGGCGGAAGATATGGCGGTACGATTACAGGCGGATTGTTCATTGGACATTTTGCCGAAGGATTGCCGTGGGTGCATCTCGATATTGCCGGAACTGCATGGCTGGATTCGAGCAGAGGCTGGGAGCCCAAGGGAGCTACCGGCGTCATGGTTAGAACTTTAGTTGAATTGATTGTACATCAAGAATAAGCTTTGAGATGTGATGATTTGGAGGTTCGCCGCTTCTGGCGTACCTCCTTTATTTGCGCAGTAATAAGCGGACTAAAATGGAGGGCTGACATATGACCTATGAAGAGATAATGAAGGAATTAGAGCGGCTTGGCAATGAGCAAACGAAAATGACCTTTATCCGTCATGGAGCCATGGAGCCGCTCTTTGGTGTGAAAATCGGTGATTTGAAGAAGCTTGTTAAATATGTGAAAAAAGACGAAGAGCTAGCGCTAAAGCTGTTTGCGTCCAGTAATAGCGATGCGATGTATTTGGCGGGACTTTCAGTTAATCCAAAAACCATTGCTAAAGAGACGCTGCAGCAATGGGTCAAACAAGCTTATTGGTACATGGCAGCAGAATATACGGTAGCAGGTGTCGCAGCGGAAAGCCCTTTTGCCCATGAGCTGGCAGTAGAATGGATAGACTCCTCGGAAGAGATGGTGTCCACGTGCGGCTGGAGCACTTATGCGAATTACATTTCTATTACACCGGACGAGCAGCTGAATTTTGATGAGATACGCTTTTTGTTAAACAGAATAAAGGAAACTATTCATACGGAGAAAAATCGTGTTCGTTATACGATGAACACCTTCGTTATGATTGTCGGTATTTATGTCTCGGAGCTGCGTGAAGAAGCAGAGGCCGTTGCAGCATTCATCGGCAAGGTGCATGTAGATGTCGGAAATACAGCGTGCAAGGTCCCGTTAGCTAGTGATTATATCCAAAAAACAGTTTCTTTGGGCAAAGCAGGCGTTAAGAAAAAAACATGTATCTGCTAACTGTTAATATCTTATGGTATATAATGAACAATTCATTTTCAAAAAAAGGCTATTTTTGGTTTGGCTCAATGAGTTAAACTTGAGATAGCTTATTTTATTTATGCCTCAAAGAACAATTTCTTTGTGTGTCGGAACGAAAATACATAGTGGAATAGGGGTATACTTATATGCATGCAATAAATAGAAGGAAAAATGATTTATTAGCTTATCGGCCATCCGTAACGATGGATGTTGAAGAGTTAAATCAATACTGGGAAAATGTATTAAACAGCTATGCAGAGAGGCCGCTTGATGTGAAGAGACAAACGGTTGAAACGCCAATCACGACGGTGAGAACGGAGCGTTTAACTTATAAAGGCGGAGATGATACGCCTATTCACGGGTTATACATCGTGCCTCAGCAAGGATTAAACGGTGCGAAGCTGCCTTGTGTCGTTATTTATCAGGGTTATACAGGCGACAAGGGACTACCAGAGCGTTATGCTGCATGGCTGCTGCTGGGTTATGCCGTATTTGCAGTTGATGCTAGAGGGCAAGGTGGCGAAACAGGCAACTTGCTAACCTCTGATGAAGGTTTCGTCAAAGGCTGGGTTTCACAGGGAATAACGAATACCGAGCGCAGCTACTACCAGGCGATTACAATGGATGCCGTTAGAGCGGTGGATACAGCTGCCCTACAGGATGAGGTGGATGAGTCGCGGATTGCGGTTGTTGGCGCTAGCCAAGGAGGCGGATTGTCATTGCTTGCTGCAGCGCTGAACTCCAAGGTAAGCGCGGTCGTTGCCGATATTCCGAACATGTGCCATATGGATTTTGGCCTAATGAATTCGACGAGCTCGCTTACGGAAATTGCTCAGTACATTAAAAGGTATCCTGAGCGGCTTAACGCAGTGCTGTCTACGCTTGCTCATTTTGACCTGTTGAATTTGGCTGAACGCATTAAGGCGCCTGTGTTGATGTCGGTTGGCTGGAAAGATACCGTATGTATGCCAGAGACAATCTACGCCGTATACAATCGGATACGATCGCTTAAGCAGCTAAATGATTATCCATTTTCAGGGCATGAGGTAAGCGAATACCAGAACCGAGAATCGATTTTGTTTTTACAGGAAGCGCTGAAAAACGGCCTAAAGCCTTCAATTGATGCAATCGAGCAGCAAGATAAGAATTAATGCTCAATTAGTTGTCCAAAAGAGACAATCAATGCTTCAAATGGATGATATCGATGCCAATATGGTTATGGATGGAGAGCGTACTATGTACTAGAATATATATGAGCTATAAAACGGTGTCCCTGACACATGTTCATTTTTCTTACTTTTCCCTTTATATGTTAAGGGATTAGTGTTTGCTTGATTATTATTGAAAACGATTTAGGCAAGTGCAAGTTGGCGAGCATGTATGGCGAGCATCGCCTTAGAAAATAATAGGATGGCAATGAATAGAGAGGGTGGAATTTTCTGCAATGAGCAACCATGATGAGCGAAATTATTCGCCTTGGCAAAGCTACTATGGCCCCAACCTTGGGTATGTGCAGGAGCAATACGAGCGGTTCTTAACTGATCCAGACTCCGTGGAGTCTACAGTTCGTGAGCTATTTGTACGTTTCGGGGAACCTCCGGCTACACTACAAGGAGAAGCTCCGAGCATTACGGCTAAGCCAAGCGAGCAAAAGGCTGCATCACATGCAGCAGCACCTGGTCCGATTGATTCAAATATGTTGAAAAAGGTTGTCGCTGCGCATCAGCTAATGCTGAACATTCGCAGATACGGCCATTTAGCTGCAGATATTGATCCGCTCGGCTTCAGCCCTGCTGCTGATACAAAGCTGCTTGAGCCAGAAACTTTCGGACTTACGCAAGCGGATTTAACTTCTATTCCAGCATCGCTTATTTGGGATAATGCGCCAGCATCAATCTCGAATGGCTGGGAAGCAATCAACCGCTTGAGAGAGATTTATACCCGTTCAGCGGCGTATGAATTTACACATATTCATGATGAGAGTGAACGCAATTGGCTTAACAAACAGGCGGAGTCGGGAAGTTTCCCAGCACCGCTGTCAGCAAGAGAACGTTCAGCGCTGCTTGAGCGTCTAATGGAAGTTGAGTATTTCGAGAACTTCCTGCACCGCACATTCGTTGGACAAAAACGTTTCTCTATCGAGGGCGTAGACATGCTCGTGCCAGTGCTTGATGAAATCGTCCGCTCCGTTGCGCACGATGGAGCACACCATATTCTTATGGGCATGGCGCATCGCGGTCGTCTCAACGTACTGACGCATGTACTTGGCAAGCCTTATGAGAAAATATTTTCTGAGTTTCACCATGCTCCGAATAAAGAGCTTATTCCGTCTGAAGGATCAATGGGCCTTAATTACGGCTGGACCGGCGACGTAAAATATCATCTAGGTGCTGACAGAGCTGTAAAGGAAGGCGAAACGATTCGTGCGAATCTTACCCTTGCGAACAACCCGAGCCACTTGGAATTTGTTAATCCAGTAGTTGAAGGCTTCACACGCGCTGCTCAAGAAGATCGCAGCAAGCGGGGAATGCCTACACAAGATCCAGCGAAAGCAGTGACGATTGCCGTTCACGGCGACGCGGCTTTCATTGGAGAAGGAATTGTTGCGGAAACGCTCAATTTCAACAAGCTGCAAGGTTATCACAATGGCGGTACGATTCATATTATCGCGAATAATCGCCTTGGCTTTACGACGAACAGCATAGATTCACGCTCGACGCATTACGCAAGTGATCTTGCGAAAGGTTTCGACATTCCTATCGTACACGTAAATGCGGATGAGCCGGAAGCTTGCTTGGCAGCAGTACGCCTCGCTTGTGAATACCGTCTCCGCTACAATAAAGGTTTTGTTATTGATTTGATTGGTTACCGTCGTTTCGGTCATAATGAAATGGACGATCCAGAAGTAACACAACCGCTGATGTATGCAAAGGTTCGCAATCATCCGACCGTTAGCGTGCTTTACAGCGAGCAGTTGAAGGGTGAGAAGGCGATTACGGAAGCGCAGGTTGAAGAATTGCGTCAACGTACGAACGGCAAGCTGCAAGCAGCCTATGATGCAATGAAAGCGAAGGAAGGCGAGCCGAAGCTTCGCGGTGAGCAAAACAAAACAACGCTGCCTACCGGCGAGGAAGTACGCACTGCAGTTCCGCTTGAAACGCTTCGTGAAATCAACCTGGAGCTGCTTAACCGTCCAGAAGGCTTCACCGAATATACGAAGCTTCAACGTATTTTGCAGCGCAGAGCTTCAGCTTTGAACGATGGGGAAAAGGTTGACTGGGCACATGCCGAGACGCTTGCATTCGCAACGATTCTTGCAGACGGTACACCTATTCGTCTAAGCGGTCAGGATTCGGAGCGCGGAACGTTTGCACATCGTCACATCATGCTTAATGATAATGCGACGGCAGCTAAGTTCTCGCCGCTGCACATTTTGCCGCAAGCGAAAGCATCCTTTGCCGTTCATAACAGCCCATTGTCGGAAACGGCAGTACTCGGCTTTGAATATGGCTACAACGTTTTTGCGCCTGAAACCTTTGTTATCTGGGAAGCGCAATATGGTGACTTTGCCAACGTTGCCCAAGTTATTTTTGACCAATTCATCTCAGCTGGCCGTGCGAAATGGTCGCAAAAATCAGGCATTACGATTTTGCTGCCGCATGGCTATGAAGGCCAAGGACCAGAGCATTCAAGCGCTAGACTTGAACGTTTCCTTCAGCTTTCAGCTGATAACAACTGGACCGTTGCGAACCTTTCAACGTCCGCTCAATATTTCCACTTGCTGCGCAAGCAAGCAGCGTCGCTTGGCACGGAGCATGTTCGTCCGCTCGTTCTAATGGCGCCTAAGAGCTTGATCCGTAACCCTCGTGTTGCGTCGCATGGTGTTGCATTCAGCGAAGGCTCATTCAAGCCGGTGCTTCCGCAATTCAAGCTGACAGAGCCGAAGGAACAGAAGGATAAAGTAAAACGTTTGCTTCTTTGCACAGGTAAAGTAGCTATCGATATTGAAGAGGCGCTTGCATCGACAAATGCTGAAGATTACGAATGGCTGCGCGTTGCAAGAGTAGAGCAGCTGTATCCGTTCCCTCATGCAGAAATTGAACGTATTGTGAAGCAATTCGACAAGCTTGAAGAAATCGTATGGGTACAAGAAGAACCGCAAAACATGGGGTCATGGAGCTTCATGGAACCGCGTCTTCGCGCGTTAGCGCCTAAGAAGGCAGCTGTTCGCTACGTTGGCAGACCTGATCGTTCAAGTACTGCAAGCGGACACCAAGAAGTACATGCCGCAGAACAAAAATGGATTATTTCGACAGCATTGAACGGCAAACCAGTTGAAACAAGTTTGATTAGGGGGTAGTGACTAATGGCTGAAATTATTGTACCGGAACTAGGCGAGTCCATTTCTGAGGGCACAATTACCAAATGGTTCGTGAAGGAAGGCGACTCCGTCAATCAGGGAGATGTCCTACTAGAGCTTGAAACCGATAAGGTTAACATAGAAATTAGCGCTGACAATAGCGGTGTTGTATCTCGCATCGCTAAACAAGACGGAGAAGTTGTACTTGTAGGCGAAGCGATCGGTTCGATTGGAGAAGCAGCGGGCGGCGCAGCCGCACCTGCTGCTCCGGCAGCTGAGTCAGCTCCTGTTGCTGCTCCTGCCGCAGTAGCGGCACCAGCTGCTGCTCCAGCGGCGCCTGTTGCCTCTTCTGCAAATGAAAGTGCAGCAACGATTAATGCATCGCCAGCTGCTCGTAAACGTGCTCGTGAGCAAGGCATTGATCTATCAGCGCAAGGACAAGCTCCTGCTGCTGCACCTGCACCAGCGGTTGCCACTCCGGTTAAATCTGCTCCGCTAACACAATCAGAACCTGCTAACGCAGGCAAAGATGTGAAGCCGACTGAACGCAAACGGATGTCTCGTCGCCGGGTTACGATTGCTAACCGCCTAGTTGAAGCACAACGCACAGCAGCGATGCTGACGACTTTCAATGAAGTGGATATGACTGCGATTCTTGATTTGCGCAAACGCCGCAAGCAAGCTTTCTTCGAGAAAAATGATGTAAACCTAGGTTTTATGTCATTCTTTACGAAAGCTGTAGTTGGTGCGCTTAAAGCATTCCCGCTGCTTAATGCTGAAATTGACGGCGAAGATATTGTTACGAAAAAATTCTATGATATCGGCATTGCAGTATCTGCAAAAGAAGGTCTTGTCGTTCCGGTCGTTCGTGACGCGGACCGTCTAAGCTTCGCTGAAATCGAGAAAAATATCGTTGAGCTTGCTGGCAAAGCAAGATCAAACACACTTGCCATTTCTGATTTGCAAGGCGGAAGCTTCACTATTACGAATGGCGGCGTATTTGGCTCCTTGCTGTCCACGCCAATTCTTAATGCACCGCAAGTTGGTATTCTCGGCATGCACAAAATTCAAATTCGTCCTGTAGCAATCGATGACGTTCGTATGGAAAACCGTCCGATGATGTATCTTGCATTGTCTTACGATCACCGTATCGTAGATGGCAGCGAAGCTGTTCGCTTCCTCGTAACCGTCAAAGCGCTTCTAGAAGATCCAGAAGCACTTCTTCTCGAAGGCTAAATTTAAAGCATTACATTAGAGACTGTCCTTTAAGTAGAGTGATCTACTCAAAGGACAGTCTCTTTTTTTTGCGATTAAGTTGGCCATTTTATTATGTTATGAAAAAAGATGTCGAAAAAAGATCTGAATATCGATTACAATAAACATAATATTGAACATGGAAGCGGGCGTATTATCGGCTACAATTAAGATTTAAGAAGTATTCAATGGAGAGAGGCTGCATAATAGATGCGAGAATCCTTTACTAATCTCACGATGCTCCAGCGGTTCATCGCGTTGTTTATTGTACTCGTCGTTATACCTGTTATTTTTATGGATTGGGTTGTCTCGCGCAATGTCGCAGAAATTACGGAGCGGCAAGTGGGTTCGACGCTGGTGAAGTGGGTGGAATCGAGTCACGTAACGATTGATCGAACAATCATGCATATGGAAGAGACCATGAATTCGATCATGATGACCAAGGAAATTCAGGAAATGCTTAATATCCCGTTGTCTTCATCCTACGAGCGTTTTAGACGATTCACGTCTCTGGATGAGATGCTGCTGAAACAAACATCTCCTAAAATAGCGTATTCTTTTTTTATGCCGGATTCTGAAAGCCTTTACTCTTTTGTGCCTTCTTTGGATATTCAGACGCGAGGCATCTACTTCTCTACTAATGTGGATGCGCTTCCATGGTATAAGGAGGCATATCGTGCACAGGGGAGGGGAGTGCTGAAAGTACTGCATCAATTCGGAGATAATCCGTCCGATCTGGAGACGCTTGTTATGGTTAAACAAATGAACAGCATAACGAATGGGCGCTCACCAGAAGCGGGTTACTTGATCGCGTCGGGACTTGAACGTGTGCTGGCAAGTGATCTTGATCCTGATAATGTGGCGAAGGACGGCGAGTTGTTGATTTTAAATGAAGATAATACGATCATCTCAACAACAAGCAACTACTCCATTGGAAAGATCCTCCCTTTGCCGGACTATGTATCGAGTTCGCCGAGTGGATATTATACGCTGGAGGTTGATGGCAAGAAGTGGCTGTATGCCATTCATCAAAGCGATGAAAGCAAAACAAAGCTGCTCTACAAAACACCGCTGCAATCCATTATTGGTGATCATGAGGTTATCGAGCAGCTCGTTTATTATTCAATGATGGGTTATTTCCTGCTCTTGCTCCTATTAGGCGTTTACTTTATTCGTTCCATTGTTCGTCCAATTTCTAGACTCGCTAGACATACACGCTCTTATGAGCCAGGCAAACCGCTAGGATTAACACAGTATCCGCAGCGTACTAAAGATGAAATCGAAATTTTAAACAACAATTTTATGGATATGACAGAGCGATTAAATGAAACGATCAACGATAAATATGTGCTTGAGCTGAAGCAAAAGGAAGCGGAGCTGTCGATCCTTCACTCACAAATCAATCCGCATCTGCTGTACAATACGCTGGAGTCAATTTATTGGCGGATGACGCTTGAGGGAACGGACGAGTCAGCGGAAATGGTTCGTGATCTGTCTCTTGTTATGCGAATTGGTCTTAGCCGCGGCAAATCATTAATTACGATTGAAGAAGAACTGCAGCATGCAGAGGCTTATGTAAGGCTGCAGCTAAAACGTTATGACTATAATTTTAATGTCAATTGGATCATTCAAGAGGAAGCGAAGAGCTGTCTAATTCCGAAGGTTGTACTGCAGCCGCTTATCGAAAATGCAATCGTACATGGTATCAAGCGAATGGATAGTGATGGCGAGCTATGGATAACGATCAAGCTGGAGCTGGATTACATCGTCATTGCAATAGAAGACAACGGATATCGCTTGAAGGATGTTGCGCACATTTATGATATTTTGGAAGGCCGAAATCCGGATGCGGGATACGGCATTCGAAACGTCAATAAACGAATCCAATTGCATTTTGGCGAGTTATTCGGTTTGGAATATGCTTTGCGTGCGGAAGGCGGGCTTCGGGCTCAGCTTACGATACCAATCTCACATACCATAGATGACCTCATGAGGGAGGAAGAGCATGTATAATATACTGATTGTTGATGATGAACCAATGATTTGTAAAGGGATCAGCTCAATATTAAGGCAGTCGGATATTCAAATCGGCGAGCTGTTTACGGCTGGCAATGGCTTTGAAGCTTTGGATTATTTTCGACTGGAAAAAATAGATTTGATCATTACAGATATTCAGATGGAGCATATGAACGGCATTGAGCTTATGGAAACGATATTTGTAGAAAATAGTGCGGTCCCGATTATCGTGCTTTCAGCGCATGGAGAATTTGCTTATGCACAAAAAGCAATGAAGTTCGGCGCCAAAGAGTATATCGTGAAGCCAGTCATGCCGAAGCAGCTTATTCAAATAGTTGGAGGTTTGCTAAGACATAAAGAAAGTGAGCTTCGTACGGCATCCGATGCTGCGTTCAATCGCAAGTTTTATTTGGAGGAAACGAATCCAAAGCAGCATATGCTGCTTAACGAATTAATTACGGAAGGGCTTGGCGAGTCGGAGGTTGAAGCTTTATTTCAATCATTAGGATTAAAGATGGATGGCCCCTACTTCAGTTTATTTACGATCCAGCTGCATTTGAAAAACGCTGGTAAAACGGATAAAGACATTCAGTCCTTGCGTGATCGGAATTTGCTTAAGTATGCCTGCTACAACGTGGTAGAGGAAACGATCAGCAGCTGGGATAAGTTATTGTTTTATTCACCGAATGGAGCTCTGACTGTCGTGCTGCAGCTTTCAGCGAAGGAGCTGGACCATTCGATGCGAAGCAGCTTGCTGACGACGATCGGACAACAGCTTCATGCGCATTTGCTGGAATATTTAAATGTCCAATGCACGATTGGGATTAGTACGATTAAGGAAGGGCTTTTCAGTTGGGCAGAGCTTTATAAGGAAGCGATATCCGCGTTAAAAATGACAGAGGTTCATCCTGATCATCATGTGTTTTTGGCCGAGGATATGTCAGACAAAAAATCTACTGAGGATCATAATGGGGATATTCAGGAAGCGAGAGGCTACATAGACAAACATTTTAGTAAAAAAGGAATGAAGCTGCAAGATATTGCTGACGCTGTTCATCTAAGTCCCAATTATTTGAGCTATTTATTTAAAAAGGTGCTTAATATTACGATATGGGACTACTTGACGAAGCAGAGAATGGAAGCGGGAAGAAGGCTGCTGCTTACGACTGATATGCGGAGATACGAGATTGCGGATGAGATTGGTTATGAGTCGCCGGAGCATTTTAGCAAAATGTTTAAAAAGTACTTTGGCTATAATCTATCAGATTTAAAAAAATAACATTTCTGCTCGTGCTGCTGCGCGAGCAGTTTTTATATGTCGAACCATATGTCGAAATCATAACAGCGCACACCTTAACCGTAACAGCGACCATCGTGTAGAGAGAAGAAGCTGACTTATAATGAGGATGCAAGCAACAAAAGACCTAATTGAGAGGGGAACTAACACGATGAAGATCAGGGGAATCGTAATCAGCATGCTCGTATTGATGATTGTATTAGCAGGCTGCAGCGGCGGCAGTAACAATGGCGGGAATAAAGGAAAAGAAGAGAATGCTGGAAAAGCAACGAATGCAGCTGTAAATAAAACAGAGGAGCAGCCGGCAACTGAGAAACCAGCAGAGCCTGTTGAAATTACGGTTCAAGGCCAACCGCCGGATAGAACAGAAGCAATCGAGCAATTGAACCTAAAAATTGAGCGTTTCAAAAAAGCAAACCCTAACGTTACGATCAAAACAGATGATTGGCAGTACAATCCATCTGAAATCGGAATTAAAATGGCTGCTAACAATGCGCCAACAGAATTTAATGCTTATTTGACAGAAGGACGTGTTCTAGCTGAAAAAGGCTGGGCAGCTGATGTTACGAGCCTTATTGAAAATTGGAAAAACAAAGATGATTTAAATCCAATTATGACGGGTCCGTTCTCTGTTGACGGTAAAATTTACGGTATTCCAGTAGATGCTTATGTTATGACAATTACGCTTAACAAGAAAATTTTCGAAGAAAAAGGCGTTCCGCTTCCATCGCTTGACTGGACTTGGGAAGAGCTGATTGAAACGGCGAAAAAAGTAAACGATCCGGCTAAAGGGATTGCTGGCTTTATCCCAATGGGCAAAGGCACAGAAGCGGGCTGGAACTGGACGAACTTCTTGTTTGCAGCGGGCGGCGACATTCAAACAGTTGAGAACGGCAAAGTAAAAGCAACATTTAACAGCGAACAAGGTTTGAAAGCGTTGGAGTTTTACAAGCAGCTAAAAGATGCTGACGTTCTTCCGAAAAACTGGGCTCTAGGCTACGGCGATGCACTTAACCTGTTTAACCAAGGACGCGGTGCAATGGTTATGTGCGGAAGCGGCAACGCAGCGGATGCAGCCATCAACACAGGCGGTATCAGCAAAGACGATGTCGTTATTTATCCGATCCCATCCGTAACTAAAGGCGGCAAGCACACTGGCGTACTAGGCGGCAGCTTCAAAGTCATCAACCCTAAAGCAGATGCTGCACAGCAAAAAACAGCATTTGACTGGTTGACTTCGGAATACTTCACTGACGAATTCATAAATGCAATCGACGGTGAAGTCACTACACGTAAAGCAGAAAACAAAGTATATATTCCACAAACGATTTTCTACTGGACACCAGAATCTGAGTTTGGTAAAAAATGGGATACAATGTTAGCTAAACACGACAACGTGTTCACATATGACCCTGCTTTGATGGCTTTGCTTGATGGTAAGCCAGAGCCGCAGTATGAAACACAAGCTTTCTATGCTGAAATGGCTAACGTTATTCAAAAAGTGTTCACGACAAAAGATGTTGATTTGAAAAAAGTGTTGGATGAAGCAGCAGCTAAAGTCCAATCGGAATTCTACGACAAAATTACGATCCAATAATAAGCCGCGACACCAAGGGCCAATACCAATAACCTCGGTATTGGCCCGTTTTTTTTCAAATTAGAAGTGATCATAAGTATCGCTGCACCTTGGGAGGGGGAGAACCATGGCAACACAAACGATTACATCAACGATAAGCACGAAGAAAAAGCGAAAGTGGAACCTCTATATGTGGGGGGCCTTGTTTGTACTTCCCGAAATTATCGTTTTCTTGCTTTTTCTCTGGATTCCTATTATTAAGGGAGTTCTGTACAGCTTTCAAGAGGTGGATTTCGTTAAAGGGAATGTTTTTGTTGGACTGCAAAACTACATCGATATTACGAGTTCAAGTGACTTTTATATCGCAATAAAAAATACGCTGTATTATATGGGGCTTTGCGTAGTCATTGGTTTTTGGGTGCCTGCTGCGGTTGCTATTGCTGTATCGGAGCTCAGAAGATTTCAAGGGCTAGCTCGCGTTGCGGGTTATTTGCCAAGTGTAATACCAGCTATCGTGCTATACGGCATGTGGGTTTGGTTTTATGATCCAATCGGACCAATTAATGCATTCCTTATGGGCATCGGATTGCCGGCAATTGATTTTTTCACAAAAGGCATGTCCATGATCTCGATCGTTATTATGGAAACATGGCAAAACTTTGGCGGTGCGGTGCTCATATATTTAGCCTCAATCGTTGGCATACCGCGGGATCTGTATGAAGCTGCGGAAATTGACGGTGCAAGCGTGTGGCAGCGGATTAAATTTATTACATTGCCTAATTTGCGTTCATTGCTTTTTCTAATGTTTTTACTGCAAATCATTAACACCTCGCAAAGCTTCCAAGCACAACTGGCTATGACTGCCGGAGGTCCGGACAACGCGACTTTAACTTATATGCTGCTTATGAACAGAAATGCATTTACTTATTTGGATTTTGGCAAAGCAACAGCAATGGGTACGATGATGTTCGCCGTTATGATGGTGCTCTCCTTCTTCTACCTGAAAGTGCAGAATAGGAGTGAAAAAGGATGAAAAATACCGAGCGTTCCATAATCTCATCATTTGATTTCAAACGTTGGCAAGTAAAGCTTGGTTACGCTGTGATGGTGCTTTTTATTGGCATAATCATTGTATCCATGCTGTATCCCTTTCTGAATACGCTGCTTAGCTCTCTGAAGACGACTGGGGAATTTTTTGCTTTCCCTGCGCCGTTTTTCCCAAAAGATTGGCTGTGGCATAACTATATTGATGCATGGCATGTTATTCCAATGCTTAAGTTTTTGAAAAACACGCTGATGATTTTTATTGGAACAGTTGTTTTCGCCCTTGTCTTTATTGGCATGACGTCATTCGCGTTGTCTCATATGAGGGTACCTTTCAAGAAAGTGGTCATGCTGTTTTTCTTGTCTACCCTGATGATTCCATCTGCTACTTATTTAATTCCAAACTTCCTTAACTTGCAAAGCTTAGGTTTGCTAAACAGCTACTGGGCCTTTTGGCTTCCAGCAGGCGCGAATGCTTTTTATTTGCTGCTCATGAAAAACTTCTTCGATGGACTGCATAAGGAACTGTTTGAAGCAGGCAGAATCGACGGAGCTAGTGAGTTTCTATGCTTCATTCGGATCGCGATTCCTTTGTCGGTACCTATCCTAATGACGCTTATCATTTTCTATTTCTCCAGCACATGGAATGATTTTTATTGGCCGTCACTTGTTATGCTGGAGAAGGATATGTATCCACTTGCAACAGGTATTTTCAGATATGTGGTGTATTCCGGCTCCACGATTCAGTGGAATGTGAAGTTTGCGGTGCTCTCCATTACAATGGTTCCGCCGCTAATATTTTTCCTTATTTTCCAGCGTTACATTATGGGTGGACTTAATGTAGCTGGGGTGAAAGGTTAGCATTTTATCAGCTAGAGTTTAGTGGCACGGCTTTATGAATGAGTAGTAAAACGGATTAAATGACTCTCTTATAGACATTGCCGCTAATCGATACACTTGCTGGCGGCAATGTTTTTTTGTATTTTAAAATCGAAGCGGAGCAGGAAGAAGGCTGGAGATGTTGAAAGTAATCAACAGGATGAAGCTGCTTGATGAAATGAGATGAGATGAGGGGATTAAAATCGTCGAGGTTAATGAACAATTGAGGGAAAGCGAAGAGAGATATCAGCATTTAGTTCATATGCTTCCTGACGGGCTTATTGTTGTGTTAGAAGGTAATATTGTATTTGCTAATCACGCAATGCTAACTATGCTGGGCATTAGTAATTTCGATGATATCATTGGAGACCCCATAAACAAATTCATACATCCCGAGTTTATGGAGCGGTTTCCAGCTATGATCAACTATTTGATTCTAGAGGCTAATCCTTCTACGTTTACCTATTACGAGCTGCTTCGTCTGGATCAGGAAGCGATAGAGGTTGAAATGAGAGCAGTAGCTGTGAAATTTGATGGTAAAAATGCTGTCCAGCTTATAATTCATGATATAACCAAGCAGAAGCGAATGGAAGCCTCCTTGCTCGAGAAGGAATATTTATATAAAAGCTTGATGGAAAACGTTGTAGCAGGTGTATTCGTAGGGCTAAGGGATAAGATTGTTTATGCCAACCCGTATCTAGCGGAGATGTATGGTTATACGGTTGAGGAGATGTACGCCATCTCGGTCAACGATTTGATGGATCAGGATGAAATCAATTTTCACAAAAGCAAGATTTTAAGTGGAATGGGTATTGGATTAAGTCAATTCCCTATCAAAAGTAAAGGAATAAAAAAAGACGGCAGCCGCATCTATTTGGAGGGAAACAGTACAGTTATTATGTTCAATGGAGAACTGTCCTTGCTTGGAACCGTTCAAGACGTTACACCTAAACGTGAAAAAGAAAAATTGTTAATGGAAAATGCCAAGTTGTATCAAAAAATTATAAAGTTTGTTCCCGAACCGATCGTTATGAGTGATCAAGGGATCGTGCTTTACGCGAACAAGCTAGCTTTGGAAGTGCTAGGAATTGAATCGGAAGCAAAGATAATTGGAACAAGTGTGTTCGAATTTATTCATCAGAGCCACCATGCATTAACGCTTGAGAAAATGCATCTCATTATGTCGACGGACGAGGCAACACCTTTTGAGGAACGTGTTCTTATTCGTATGGACGGAAAATTACTGGATGTGGAAGTTTCAAGTATCCGAATTAACAATTATTTGGGCAAGGATGTCATGCTCAGTGTGATTCGTGATTTGACCGACCGTAAACGCTCGGAGGAGGTTCTTATTCGTTCGGAGAAGCTGTCGGCAATTGGTCAGCTTGCCGCAGGAGTAGCGCATGAAATTCGAAATCCGTTAACAGCGCTAAAGGGCTTTACACAGCTTTTGAGCAGTAAATACCCTGAGAACCCGCATTATTTTTCAATTATGGCCAATGAAATTGACCGTATTACTTTAATCGTAAATGAGTTTATGACGTTAGCGAAGCCGCATTTCGCGAACTATCGCAGCGAGCCTCTAGAGCCGATACTGCGAAGTGTATTATCTTTGCTTGAAACACAAGCTATTCTTATAAATGTGGAGTTGAAGGTTTGTTTTGACCATACCCGGCCGAGTATATTTTGTAATGTGGACCAGCTTAAGCAGGTTTTTTTGAATATTATTAAAAACGCGTTAGAGGCAATGCCGCAGGGTGGCGAAGTTGTTGTGACGGTTGCAAGCTTGGAGGATGGCTTTGCTCATATCCGAATTATAGATGGCGGTCCAGGTATACCGGAGGAGCTTATTTCGAAAATCGGAGAGCCTTTTCTAACAACGAAAGAAAAAGGGACTGGGCTTGGCATAATGATCAGCAACCGCATTATTGAAGCGCACAAGGGTACGCTTCAAATTAGCAGTGTGATGAACGAAGGAACAGTTGTGGAAATTATGCTGCCTATTGAGGATCAGCTAACGATAGGCCTAGGATGAGCTATAGGCGTTATCATCTAATGTGGCCAACAATCTTTTGCGTTTATGGTGAAGTGTGAAATAAATGACGGAAGATAAGGCAATTATAATGGCACAAAGTACATACATAACACTGTATCCGTAGCTTGAAGCCAAGGAGCCAAGCGTGTAGGATCCAATGCCATATCCAAGGTCGAACAGCAAATAAAACGTTGCTGTAGCGAGCCCTCTGCGATGAGCCGGAGCAGCAAGCACGGCTATGGTCTGAAAGCAAGGCAGCAGGGCGCCGTATCCGAGGCCAATGACAGCTCCGGAAACAAGCAGAATAACTGGCGAGCTTGCTTGGCTAAGCAGCAGCATGCCGATGGCAAAAATAACGATGCTGGGATATACAATGACATGTTCTCCCACACGATCTAGCAATTTTCCGACAAGCGGACGAGGCAATACTATCATAATGCCGAAGCACACAAAGAAATAGCTGGCATATTGATCAATAGCCTGTTCATGTGCATAAACCGACATAAACGTTACGAGCCCGCTGTAGGCGAACGCGACTACAAACCCGCTAAGTGCAATGGGCACAGCTTTCTTCTCTACAAGATCGCGCCAATGCAGCTTGCTCTTCGTTTTTATGATCGGTTGTTCAGCTTTGGCAGCGGCGGATTTTTTGGCTGTTGAAGCGCCTAGGATGAAGGCGATGAGCGCGCAGACAGCGCATAATGCGAACATCGCTGTAAAGCCGCCATGCGTTGTTATCGTTAAGCCAACGAAAGGACCAATGACCATCGCGAGGCTCATAAATAAGCTGAAGTAACTAATTCCCTCTCCTTTGCGATGCTCGGGTATGATTCCGATTGCAGTCGTATTCGTAGAGGTAGTTGCGATAGCGAACGTGCCGCCATGAAAAAAACGAACTAGCAGCAGCATCGCGTAGCCAAAAACACCTAAGTATGCGATCGAAAACAATAGGAACAGCAGCAACGAAATAATAACGATCTTCCGCTCCCCGTAACGGGTCATCAATTGGCCGGCGAAGGGCCGAAGCAGTACTGAGGCGATAACGAAAACAGTCATCGATAATCCGGCCTGCGTGTCAGATCCTCCAAGTCCATTGGTCACATAAACGGACAACGCTGTTGCTAATGTATAAAAAGCAAAAAATAGAAAAAAGCTGCTTAAACATATTTTAATGAAGTCGGCGCTCCATAGTTTATTCGTATTCATTATAGGTTCCCCTCTCAGATGTTCGCCGATCATTCACTCGTTTTTGTGTTTGATTCGTGGTTCAGTTCTGCGTTTTTAGTTATTTTGGCCATAAATTTTTTGAAGGATTGAATTTCATCTTCGGAAATATCTGTCAACAGCTGTGCAACAAATTTTTCTTCGATAGGTGCCAGTTCATTAGAGCATGTTCTGCCATTAGCGGTTAAATAAAGCAGCTGCGAGCGGCGGTCATTCGGATTGGCGACACGTCGGACAAGCGCTTTTCGTTCAAGCTGGTCAACAAGCCGTGTAATGTTGGCGGGGTCCTTATCGGAGCGCTGTGCCAAATCTTTATGAGTCATGCCATCGTGCTCATCAAGATACATGAGCAGCGACCATTGTTCAGGCGTAACGTCATAATCTTGAAAAAGCTGATGCAGCCGAAGGTTTAGTTTACGGCCTGTATTGCTGAGCATATAGCCTACTGATTGTATAATTTCCATTGCTTTCACCTGCTGTTTTCATTTACTTGTTATGACAATAATACGCTTAACAACTAAATGGGTCAAGAGCTTCAATCCACAAATTTGGAATGAAGCGGTTTACAATTGATCGGAATAGACATGATTTTGCTTGCGATATTGTTCGGGTGTAAGGTCGGTATGCAGCTTGAAAGCGCGGCTGAAATGAGAGGGATGCTTAAAACCAACATCATAACCAATGTCGGTGATGGGGTGAATGGTGTTGATAAGTTCGATTTTGGCCTGATAGATTCTACGCTGCATGAGAAACTGGAAGATTGTAAATCCAGTAACTTCTTTGAATGTTTTAGCCAAATAGTATTTGCTTAAGTGCAGCTCTGCTTGAATCGCCTCTAGCGTAATATCATTATGATAATGGCACTCCAAATAGGAGATAATCGCTTGAACATGTCGTTCCTTGGAGGTTGGAAAGGATGGCTTATCCTTCAGCGGCTTCTGGCAAAGCTGATTGATCTGAATAAGAAAATCAAGCATTAAAGCTTGAAATCGCTGAATGGAGAAGCTGTCCTGCAGGACGTAAAGCTGTTCAAGCTTGTGAAGACTAGCTTCTATTTCCGCTTTCTCATTGCCCCTCAGCTGCAAACGTATATTTTGAAGCTTCTCGAAGGGCTCGAGCAGATCCGCTGCAAATGAAGGCTGAATAAATTGCTTGAAGTAATACGGATCAAAATGTAGGATCGACCGGTGGTAAACTGCGCTTGGATCGACATGCGCCCGGTGCAGTGTCATCCCGTGCATAAGCAGCAAGTCACCAGGCTCCAGAACATAGATGCGGTCATTAATAAGATAGTTTACTTTGCCGCCATGGAAATAATAGATTTCGTAATGAAAGTGACTATGATAGGGAATATGAGCATTAAAATCAGAGCTGGTTCCCATTGTGAACGGTAATTGGATTTGTTGCTGCTTGCTCATCATTTCGCCTCCACTCATAAATACCATCATTATACACCAACCACAGTCAAATAAAAGCGTAAACAAGTTAATGCGAATGAAGCCCACTGTATCCCAAAATGCTACCATATAGGCAGGCAAAACGATTGTGAAAGCAGCTGCTATTATAACATTGTAAATAAAGGGGCGGTATTCGGATGCAGATCGTTCGTTTGGGAATTATCGGACTAGGAAATATGGGCAAGGGTCATATTGGCTACTTAGTAAAAGGTGAAGTCAGTGGAGTTGAAATAACCGCAGTTAGTGATTGTGTACAAGCAAATCTTGCGTGGGCAAAAGAAAAGCTTGGCGATCAAGTCGGATTATATGAGGATCCTTATGAAATGATGGACTCTGGACTTGTTGATGGAGTGCTCATTGCAACGCCGCATTTCTCCCATCCAGATCTCTCTATTGCTTGCTTTAAGCGTGGTCTGCATGTGCTTTGCGAGAAGCCGGCAGGTGTTTATACGAAGCAGGTTCGCGAGATGAATGATGCAGCCAGCCAAACAAATGTGAAATTCAGCATGATGTATAACCAACGCACAAACCCGATATACGTGAAGCTGAAAGAATTGATAGATAACGGCGAGCTAGGTGAAATAAGAAGAACCAATTGGATTATAACCAATTGGTATCGCTCTCAAAGTTATTATGACTCCGGTACTTGGCGTGCAACTTGGGCTGGTGAAGGCGGCGGAGTACTGCTGAACCAAGATCCGCATCAGCTCGATTTGTGGCAATGGACAATCAGTATGATGCCAAAGCGCGTCCGTGCTTTCTGCTACTTCGGCAAGCATCGTGACATCGAGGTTGAGGATGATGTAACTGCATTCGTAGAGTACGAGAACGGAGCTACTGGCGTGTTCGTGACGACGACTGGCGAAGCGCCGGGAACGAACAGACTGGAAGTGAGCGGTGATCGCGGTAAAATTGTAATTGAAAATAACCAATTAACGTTCTGGCGTCTAACGGTTCCTGAGCCGGAATTCAACAAGCAGTTCAAAGGCGGCTTCGGTCAGCCGGAATGTTGGAAATGTGAAATTCCGATTCATGGCAGCAACCCCGACCATAAAGGCATTACACAAAACTGGGTGAATGCGATTCTGTTTAATGAACCATTGATTGCTCCTGGCGAGGAAGGCATCAAAGGGCTTATGCTCTCGAATGCGATGCTGCTATCAACATGGACGGATGGCTGGGTAGATTTGCCGATTGATGAGGAGTTATTTTATAAGCATCTGCAAGAGAAAATCGCAAGCTCAGCCTATCAGAAGGAGGACTAGATCGATGAGTAATGCAGATGGCATGAAATATGCGCCAAAGGGAAAGCCGAATAGAGTAGTTGAGGATGGGCAATTCGTAATCGCCGCTGTTAGTCTTGATCACGGTCATATTTATGGCATGTGCAACGGACTTGTGGAAGCGGGCGCCATTTTAAAATGGGTATACGACGCTGACCCCGCTAAGGTTGAAGCATTTATCCGTCAATATCCGCAGGTACGAGCAGCAGAGTCGGAAGAGCAGGTGCTCTCCGATGATGAGGTGCAGCTGGTTGCAGCTGCAGCGGTTACATCGGAGCGCGGACCGCTAGGCGTTCGCGTTATGCGCAGCGGCAAACATTATTTTACCGATAAAGCGCCATTTACGACGCTTGAACAGCTCGCGGACGCTCGCGCTGCATACGCAAATACAGGTAAAAAATACGCAGTATATTACAGCGAGAGATTGCATGTGGAATGCGCGGTTTATGCGGGCCAATTGATCGAACAAGGTGCCATTGGACGTGTTGTTCAAGTCATTGGACTAGGGCCGCATCGTTTGAACGCTGCCTCTCGTCCGTCATGGTTTTTTGAGAAGGAAAAGTATGGCGGCATCATTTGTGATATCGGATCGCATCAAATTGAACAATTTCTATATTTTACAGGCAATCAGAATGCCAATGTTGTAAACAGCAAGGTGGCCAACTATGCCAATAAGGAGTACCCTGAGCTTGAGGATTTTGGTGATATGACGCTTGTTGGCGAGAATGGGGCAACCGGCTACTTCCGTGTCGATTGGCTAACACCAAGCGGTCTTGGAACATGGGGCGACGGTCGTACTATGATTCTCGGAACGGAAGGCTACATCGAGATGAGGAAGTACATTGATATCGCTAAAGATAAGGATGGGGACCAGCTTTATTTGGTAAATGCAGATGGCGAGCAGCATATTCAGCTTCGCGGCAAAGTCGGCTTCCCTTATTTTGGCCAACTCATTCTCGATTGCTTGAACGGCACTGAGCTTGCCATGACGCAGGAGCATGCTTTCAAAGCTGCTGAGCTGTCGCTTCTTGCTCAGAAGCATGCGACAAAAGTGGAGTAGAAATGATTGCTGCTAATGGGTTGTTGCTTTTTTGCTCGTACTCAGTATAAAATAGGTGAGAATTAATAAATGGAAGGAGTGGGAATATGAGGATCAAGTGCAGGGTTACGTTATCCAATTGTGTTTTTCATATTCCCATTTCACTTTTACACTAAAGCATCTATTGCTTTAGTGTTTTTTTTTATCCTATGGAGGTGTAACGGCGAATGAGGTACAAGAGAGTTCTTATTAAGCTTAGCGGCGGGGCAGTTGCAGGAAATGCTGAATTCGGTTTTGAGCCTGAACGGTTAAATTACATTGCGAATGAAATTATATCCGTGGTCCGTTTAGGTGTTGAGGTGTCGCTCGTTATTGGCGGGGGGAACATATTTCGCGGCAATATGGCGGAAAGCTGGGGAATCGAAAGAGCGGAAGCAGACAACATCGGTACACTTGCGACCGTCATTAATAGTTTGATGCTACGCGGGGTGCTGAAAGCTAAAACAGACAAAGAAGTTCGCGTAATGACAGCAATACCGATTACTTCGGTCGCTGAGCCATACATCAGACTGCGTGCAATCCACCATTTGGAGCAAGGTTATATCGTCATATTTGCTGGAGGCAACGGTCAACCCTACGTAACAACGGATTATCCTTCGGTACAAAGGGCCATTGAAGTGAATAGTGAGGCGCTTTTGGTTGCAAAACAAGGCGTAGATGGCATTTATAATGCCGATCCTAAATACGATGCTGATGCAAGGCGGTTCAAATCCCTCCATTACAATGATGTTTTGCAATATAATTTGAAGGTAATGGATCAGTCAGCCTTTATATTGGCTAGAGACTATCATTTGCCTATGCATGTGTTCAACTTCGACAAGCCCGGATCCATGAAAGAAATTTGTGAAGGCGGAAACAATGGTACCATCATTAGCGGTGAATCTGTTCTTGCCTACTAATAAATGTTGAAATAAAAAGGACTGCTTATAAAGGTACTCCCGTTTAATGAAAGCCGGGAAATGTACTTTTTAAGCAGTCCTTTGATGTTTTGAGGAGTCGGGAATTTTGTAAAGACCTTATTCAACATCATAACAGAGCCGTAATTATAAGTCTATATTTTTGTATGATAATATGTAAAAATTTGATTATCTTGGATGGGAGGTACAGCATGAACCTACAATCATTATTTTCTGAACCTATTATGTCACAGTCCACTCTGGGTGGCTTTGCTAGTGACGTGTTTCTAGTCATCACGGAAGCAGGGGAATACGTTGTTCGATCATCCGGCGTAGATGAGACCGTTGATGCTCCTTTTGTATGGGCATGCAGTAATTTGTTCGGGAAACAATTAAGCCAGACGTTTGATATGGAGACTATTAATCAATATCTCTCACGATTGACAAGCAATATCGCTATTCCCAGTGTACTTGGCAAGGCCGTGATCGATGGAAGACAAGTGATTTCGGTTGAAAAAATAAATGGAATTCCATTGTCATTTCAAAATAAACCCGCGATGATGATGGAGGATTTCGGACGGTCGATTGCGGAGATCCATTCCGATAAAGGTAAGGAATGGGGTTCTCTAAATGGCTCAGTTCGGCATGCATTAGCGGATTTCCCTCAGAAGCTAGCAGATGCATTAAGGGTGATGGCTGCCCGTTATTACAAGGAAAATGCGGCAATCCATGAATCTCTTGATTACTACTGTTCATTAGCTGAAAATATGCCGGTACCGACGTATGCCTCATGCATCATGCTCGATATGGATCCGAGGCAGTTTCTATCAAATGGAGAACGGGTTAGCGCGATCGTTGATACAGAAGCGTATGTGTTTGGCCCTCGTGAAATGGATTTAATAGCGATTGAATGCTCGTTGGATGAGGCGGGAGCTCATTATTTCCGCAAAGGTTATAACGAAGTGCTGCCTTTCCCTGATTTATTGCAGGTGCGAGAGTTGTACCGATATTTCTTTTGCTTACTCGAAATTAAGGGGCCTGATTTTGACTATCACAAATGGATGTCCTTTCCTCATCTATTCGGGAACTTTTGGAATGCAGAAGGGTCTTCTTAATTAGAGAGGTGATGAGGTGGAGCTCGAATATGTGAAGTATTTGGCAAAAGGATTTGAAACGGATGCCGTATTGATTGATTTGATGAATGCATATGGCAACGACGTTTGGAATTTTGCATTTTTTTTAATTCGGAATGCCGATGCGGCAGATGACATTTGTCAGGATGTTTTTTTGACAGTATATGAGAAGCTGCATACATTTCGAGGCGAAGCCAGCATGAAGAGCTGGCTGCTTACCATTACACGAAACAAAACGTATAAGTACAAAAGAAGCGCTTATTTTTCTAAGGTCATTGTGATGGATTTCGTAACAAGAAGGGAAACATCCAGATCAGCGGAAGCAGAAGTTTTTGACCTTATGGAAACCAAATATATTTGGAACACCGTTATGAAGCTTCCGCTGCGCTACCGAGAAGTGCTCATACTGGAAATTCATTATCAATTATCGATGCAAGAAATGGCAAGTATGCTGCAAATAGCGGAAGGGACGGTTAAATCGAGGCTGCACCGCGCACGCAAAAAAATGACAAGTTTACTGCAAAGTGATTCAAAAGGAGGAAACATCATATGAAGGAGCCAAAACAGTGGGAAGAAGCGCTTAGCCGCTCCCCATTTGTGAATCCTCGCTTCACTGAGCAATTGCGGGAGAAAATTGTTTATAGGGCCAATGATAAACCGAAGAAAAAGTCTTATATTGCTCGTCTGGGAGCACTGAGTGCAATTGCAGCCGTCCTTGTCTATATGCTGTTTGTTACAGATTTGAGCAAGCTGTTTACGAGCCCTTCACAAATAGTTGGAACAAATGGAAGCGGCAGAGTAGAGGAAACTCGAACGGAATACAGGAAGAACGGCCAAATGATATTTCAAGTATTTCCTGAGGAGAATGTGGTTGCAGGTGTCATGCAAGGCTATGTTCTCCATTTCACGCAGCCCATTGATGTTTTTCTTGGCAAAAACATTTCTATTGAAGGCTATCATGCGCAATCGGGAAAACGGTTGACCGTTATGTCCCCTGTGACTATTACAGAGCCGAGCTCAGGATATGAAACGTTGGAACGTTTTACAACCGGCTTTAGCCTGCCATTGGGCGGAACATGGACATTCGAGGTCAAGCTGAATGAACAATTTTACGGTGACTTTATTTTGGCAGTACAGGAGCCTTCGCCATGGATAAGCACATCTACGTTCAATTTGCCGTATACAGGCAACGATGGAATGCCTCATAACTATGTGCTTGCCGGCGAGAAAGACAAGGTGGGATTTCTTGTGGGTCCCTATCAAAATGAGCAAGGATTGATCCTCGATGAGCAGCCGATTGTAGCGGGGAAAGGAAATAAGTACATGTGGTATTTTTGGGGGAGCAAGCAGGAGCTCACGGGCAGCTTTAACGTTATGGGCGTAAAAGAAGGCACCACGCAGGAGATTGAAGTTTTCTCTGCGCGCAGTGTAGGGTCTCCGCTGAATGGGGCAGACGCTGTTATTCCATCATCGATGGTACTGCCCGAAGCCGGCATGTGGCGGCTAAACGTATATATTCAAGATAAGTTATTTAGCAGTATTACTATTCAGGTGGAATCGGCGAGCTGATAATTATTACTTTAAAACGAGAAGGCTGCCATTAGGCAGCCTTTTTAGTAAACTATTTACACAAGAACGTATGTGCGGTAAATTATGGGTATGAGATCAATGCCAGAATGGAGTGCATGCATGAAAGCGTTCATAGAGATAGAAGGAGCAAGGCTGCATAACCTCAAGGATATCGATGTTCGTATTCCAAAAAATAAGCTGACAGTCATAACAGGCGTATCGGGAAGCGGCAAATCGAGTCTTGCTTTCGATACGTTATATGAAGAAGGAAAGCGGCGCTATCTATTGTTCTCGGGTACGCAATATATGGTTGATGCGGTGTCTTCTTTTGATAAAATAACGGGATTGTCCCCTGCGGTAGCCATTGAGCAGCGTATCGTCCGGCAATCCAATCCTAGAAGTACAGTAGGCACGCGGACAAAAATCGGAAATTTACTTGCCATTATGTTTGCGACGTATGGCAAACGTGATCCTGCATACAATGACGGGCTGCCGCTCTCCATGGAGTTGTTTCAGAGGAACTCGCCTAAGGGAATGTGTGTGAAGTGTCTTGGTACGGGAAGCCATCAAATGATTCAAGAAGAAGCGATTCTTAATCCGGAAACACAAATCAAAAACGTGTTTGATGGTTTTTTGATCAAGCATCGTTTTCACAGAGGAAACTTCAAAAAGTTTTGTGAAATAAACAAGATTGATATAAATGATAAAATCGCTTTTTTGCCGGATGATGTTTTTCATTCCTTCAAGTATGGCTGCCGCAAGAGTGGATTTGTAGGTGCAGTTGTTGTTTTTACAGATATGATGAAACATATGGCTAGCAAAGTGAAGAGGCATGGGAGCAAAGACAAAGAAGTGAATTTATGGGGGATTCATGCGGATTCCATCCCATGCCCCAAATGTAAAGGCACAGGTCTTGGTCTTCAGGCAATTCATACCACAATAGGTGAGAAAACGATTAAAGAGCTCGAGGATATGTACATCAATGAACTGCTTGCGTTTTTGCAAAAGCAGCACGCCAATGTATTTAGCAAAAATCTGCTGGATGAAATGGTCATGAAGCTTCAGTGTATGGTCGATGTAGGGCTGCATCATCTTTCGCTATCGCGAGCAGTTCCTACTCTCTCAGGCGGTGAAATTCAGCGTTTGTTTCTGGCGTCTTTTATTATTGCGGATATGGATTCTATTATTTTTATATTCGACGAGCCTACAATCGGATTGCATGAAGTAGAGAAGGAGATGCTGATAAGCATCATTCAAGGCTTAGTGGAGCGAGGTAACACAGTCGTTGCCGTAGAGCATGATCATAAATTTATGCAAGCTGCCGATTACATTGTCGATCTTGGACCCGAAGCGGGAGTTCAAGGCGGAGAGCTTATTTTCCAAGGCAGCTACCTTGATTTTATGGCTTGTGAACGATCGCGAACAGCCCCTTATTTGAATGGCACCAGAACCTTGCATGTCAAAACACAATATAAGTTAGCCGATCCAAGCAAACTACTTAGGCTGGAGCATGCGAGCCTACATAATCTTCAGGATGTCTCCGTGACGTTACCTCTTGGACTGATGGTAGGAATAGCGGGAGTATCGGGCAGCGGCAAATCCAGCCTAATCCAGCACACACTTGTACCAAAGCTTAAGCAGTCACTCCAAAGCAAGTTCATATATGATAACGATGATACAGAGCTTTTACTGCAAGACGAGGTGACGTTACTTGGAATCGAGCAGATTAAAAAATGTATAGTGGTGGACCAGAAGCCCATTGGAAGGAGCAAAACCTCTTGTCCAGCAACCTATACGGGTATATTTGATCGAATCCGGACTTTGTTCAGCAAAACACCTGATGCGGTGGAAAAAGGATATACAGCCGGTCTGTTTACCGTTAATTCTGAAGGAGGCTGTAGAGGCTGCAAGGGAGAAGGTTTTAAAAACCATTATGTTGGCTTCGGCAACTTCATAGAGGTAGAGTGCGATATGTGCGGGGCAACGGGATTTGTTGAAGAGGCTCTAAGTGTAAGGCTTGAGGGAAAGAACATTAAGGAAATTATGATGATGAGCGTCGCGGAGGCCAGCATTTTTTTTGGAAATGAACAATCTATGGCTTATGACAAAATGATATCGGCCTCGCTCAGTACGCTCGAAAGTGTAGGGATGAGTTATATTACGCTCGGCCAAAAGACGCCATCTATTTCAGGCGGTGAAGCGCAGCGGATTAAGCTTGCCAAGGAGCTGTGCAGGCAAAGCGGGAAAGATAATGTATATATTTTGGATGAACCGACGACAGGCCTTTCTTTCTCAGATACGGAGCGGCTGATGACATTGCTGCAGCAGCTCGCAGATGCTGGCAATACGATTATCATTACCGAGCATGATCCAGCTGTGCTTGCCAATTGTGATTATATTATCGAAATGGGACCTGGTGGCGGAAGTGACGGGGGAGCTATTATCGCGGAGGGCATGCCGCTTGAACTAATGTCGAACAGTCATTCCATCATCGGGAAATATATAAAGCAGGTGTTGAAATGAGCTTTGAATGGCAGTTGTCCACTCCCGAGGCGGAGGGAATGGATGCTAAACTTCTAGAGCAGATAGATGATTATGTGAAGCAAAAGCGATATAGACTCATAAACAGCGTGATCATTGTGAAAAATGGAAAACTGGTTTATGAACGTTACTTCAATAAGTGTAATGAAAATACGAGGCATTCTATTAAATCAGTATGGAAGAGTATTTTAGCCATCGCTGTAGGCATTTGTTTGGACAAAGGCTTGATTAATAATCTGGATGAACCAATAGGCAATTATTTGCCCGCCTTTGCTGGTCATAACCATCATTATCATAAGCTGATTACGATTCGGCATTTGCTAACGATGTCATCAGGAATTTACTGGAATGGCGGTGTTCATTACCATTGTCCGATGATGCAGCAAATGATGCGTACGAATGACTGGCTATCGCATATCGCTGATATTGACATGCACAGTGTTCCTGGCATGAATTTTCAGTATAAGGAATGGGATGTCATGTTGTTATCAGCGGTCATAGGCAAAGCCTATGGAAGCACAGCCTACGATCTCATTTATCATGAAATGTATAAACCGCTCGATATCGCCAGTGGAATTTGGCCGAGCAGTCCTTGCGGTTTCTCCTATACGGTAATGAAGGGTGAAGAACAATCGGATTTGTCTGCTAGAGATATGGCTAAGGTAGGTTTCCTGTTTTTAGGAGATGGCAGTATTAATGGCAATCCGATTGTTTCTCCAGCGTTTGTGAAGCAAGCGATAACCCCATCCTATCCGTCCTATGGTTTTTTGTGGTGGCTGTCTCCAGCTGGATATGGATGTCGCGGATTTGGCGGGCAAGAGGTGAATGTCATTCCTGAGCATCAATTTGTATCCGTCATACAAGCGACACCCACACCATCGAGCAAATCGTATCCGGATATTCATGACTTGTTTCTTAGCCAAGCGATTAAATAAAAGCTGCTTATGATCTGAACATTAACGGAGGATAAACCTATGAATACGGTCATTTATATGGTTAGACACGCAGAATCGCCTTTTGAATTTGGACAAGAACGAACGCGCGGGCTTTCGGAGGAGGGTTTCTCAGAAGCAAAACGTGTTGCAGAGGTGCTGGGCGATGTCGATATTCATTTTATGGCATCCAGCTCTTACACGAGAGCGGTGCAGACGATTGAGCATTTAGCAAAGCGGAAAGCGATGACGATTGTAGAGTATGAAGAACTGGTGGAAAGAGCGATAAAGGGTTTGGATTATAAGACTACTTGGGACGTTCTGTATGAAGCGATAAGGAAGTCTTTTATCGATATCGATTTTGCTTTGGAGGGCGGCGAAACGACTCGAAGCGCACAACAAAGAGCGATACCCGTCATAGAGAGAATACTGGAGGAGCACCGAGGTAAAAACATTGTTTTGGGTACCCATGGCAATATTATGACGATCATTATGAATCATTATGATGATAAGTTTGGATTTGATTTTTGGAATACGACCTCGAAGCCAGACATTTATAAATTAACATTTAATCTGAATAAGCTTGAGCATGTGGAAAGGATATGGACTTAAGTAAGGCGACGAGAATCCATTGAAACCAGTGGTCATCCTGCAAAGGATGGCCTTTTTGTATGCTATCATTCCAACGAAATCGTTCATTACCTATATAGGATCATGTATTATTTTTTTGCAACAGACCAGATATTTAGTGTTATACTCGCTATTAAATTAACAACTAATGCGGAAATTCATCAGTAAATGAGTGAAAGCGACCGCATGAAGATGGAGCGTGAGCGGATTGAAAATACTAATTGTAGACGATGAGCCAAGGCATCTCAGAGGAATGGCTAAATTAGTTAGTGCGATGCGGCCAAAAGCTGAAATATTAGTAGCGAAGGATGGGGCAGCTGCTATCGCTATCATTCAACAGGATCAACCGCAAATTGTACTGACGGATATCCAGATGCCTAATATGGATGGATTGACATTATTGAAATGGCTTGAGGATAAGGAACATCGACCGAAGGTAGTTATGGTATCGGCGTATAATCTATTTGAATATGCGCAAACCGCTCTGCGTCATGGCGCTTATGACTACTTGTTGAAGCCGATTGATATAGATAAAGTGGAGCATATTTTGGGACGGCTTGATGCACAACTAGCGGCGGAGTCCATGCAGAGTGAAGCTTCCGAAAAACTGCAGCATCGGCTTAAGCTCACCTCCTCTGCCTACCAGAACAATCTGCTTTTGTCATGGTTAAGCGGCAATCTATCAGCAGCGGAGCAAGTGGAGCTTGAAGCACTCGATATTGTGCAAGGAAGCGGTACAGTTATCTTTTCTGAACTCACCATCCGTCTTGAGGAGGATAAGAGCCTCTACACACCTGCATTGCTGCAGCAGCTGGAGCATTTATGGTCCTGCTACGGTCAAGCCAGTACCTTCTCAATTAATTCGCTTCGAGAAGACGTATTCCAAGCGATTACCATTTTGCGTACGCCGAACCCATCCCTTAGACACGATGAGATTCGATTGGCATTTAGCGAACTAAACAAGGAGTGGCTGCCGTATGGCCGGCTTGTTCATGGTATGGGGACAAGCTGTTTATCTTTAGTAGAGCAGCTGCCGCATTCTTACCGAACAGCTCAAACTGCATGTGAGTATAATTTCCATGATTGCTGGCATGGAGTCCTATTTCATGATGAGCTGAACCACTCCAGCAAGTCCTTTCATTTAGATGGGGAGCGGCTTTTTGAAGCGTTGCAGGATAATGATCCAATGGCTGCCATCATACTGTGCCGATCTGCTTTTCAAGAACTGGCAGGCGAGGGCCACACAGAACCGCAGCTTATTAAAGAGTGTGCTTCACTCACACTTATGAAGCTTAAAAGCCGAACAAGAGATGTTGTCGAAAGAAATTTTGGAAGCGTCCTCACGAATACGGTCGTAACGGAAATACCTGCATGCGATAGCTATAGTGAGCTGCTGGCGCTCTTGGAGTCTCAAATTCGTGATCTGCACCAAGCGTTACGGAACATGAAGCAAGGAAAAAACGAGATTATTATGGAACAGTGCTTGAGCTGGATACAAGAGAATTATATGGAGGATTTGACACTAGAGATGGCAGCTGAACAGTTTGCCTTTAATCCGTCTTATTTCAGCACATTGATTAAAAGCCGTACCGGAAAGTCTTTTTCTGACCATATTACCGAGGCTCGGATGCGGCGGGCAAAACAATTGCTTAGAGATGGCCATTTGAAAATTTATGATATAGCTGCGCAATGCGGCTACCGCGATACGAAGTATTTTTGCCGAGTGTTCAAGAAACAGAATGGTCTATCACCGGAAGCTTATAAGCACAAATCCCTTACAACGAATAGAGACGAGATATGAATATGACATTTCGATCACGGTTGTTCATCAGCTATATCATCCTAATTGCTTTGCCGTTCCTTGTGTTAAGCACTTTATTTTATCGTACAAGCCTTAAGGTTGTGACGGAGCAAGCGCAAAAAAATGTTTATGAGATCGTCAAAAAAAATAATGAAGTCATCGATACGAAACTCAAAGTTATTGATCAGAACAGTTTGGCCTTGTTCGTAGACAAGGATCTATTTCAAATTTTCAGTCAGCTGAATCCAGCAAAGGCTGAGGAGCTGCTGGCAGCTGATCGACGCGTATCTACTATTCTAAGCAAATACTTTTCACAAAACGACGATGTTTACGCCTACCAGCTTTGGACTTCTTACTTCACCTTCGGCAATTCGCAAAACATGCCGCAAGGAGATCCTACACTTTCAACTATTTACAAGCAAGCTGTGCATGCGGGTGGAAAAATGATTTGGTATCCTACCTATGATTTTACGGAGATGTTTGATCAGTCTTATCTTTCCAAGAGCTTGATCGATTATCGCTATTTATATTCAGCCACGCGTTTGCTCAATTTCTCACATATGGAAGACAGTACATTAATTAAGCTGAATCCGAATGTGGAGCGTCCAGTGCTTACGATAAGCTTCAAATCGACCGTACTGGATGCCCTGTTTGAGAAGAGCATACCAGTCGGCTCCCGCTATATGGTATTAGATTTGAACGACATGGTAGTTGCCGGCAGTGATGTATCACAAGTGACAAAAAGCTTCAACGAGAATTGGGTGGATTCATTCCGCATGACGGGAAGCGGGACTCAGCGAATGAAGCTGAACGGCGAGAATATGATCATATGCTTTGACCGCTCAACCGTAACCGGATGGTTGTCGATCGTCATAACGCCGGAGTCTGCATTGGTAAGCAACCTCGTGCCTGTTATTCGAACCTCAACGATTGTGTTAGCTGCTATATTGAGCGGAATTGCATTTTTATTTGCCTATTTCATATTAAGCCGCATCACAGGTCCGATTAAGAAGCTGCTTGGAGCGATGAGATCCGTTGGCGAAGGCGATTTTCAAACCCGTGTGGAAGTCAGCACGAATGACGAATTCGGTATCTTAATGCAGCGATTTAACCGGATGAATGATCGGATTCACCTGCTCGTCAAAGAAAATTATGAGATTAAGCTAAAGGAAAAGGAAGCAGAAATTCACGCGCTCAATATGCAGATGAATCCTCATTTTCTGTATAACACGCTCAATATTATGAATTGGACAGCGATTGAAAATAATCAGAAGGAGCTAAGCAAGATGCTCGTCTGTTTGTCCAATATGCTGCATTATACTTCTCGTAAGGAATGGGGCGCCGTTCATCTGTCAGAGGAAATCGAATGGATGAAAAACTACTTTTATATTATGTCAGCGCGTTTCGAAGGCAAGTTTACCGTTAACTATGAAATTGATCCGATCCTTTATGATCATAAGCTGCCTAGGCTGCTGTTTCAGCCGTTTGTTGAGAATGCTATTTTGCACGGGTTTAATCAGATGGAAGAGGGAGGCGTTATCCTCATTCGCGGCTGGGCAGAAGAGGGAAAACGTTTTTTTGAGATTAAAGATAATGGACGAGGAATAAGCGAAGAGATGATCAAGGTGATTTTGTACAAACAATCTTCTTCGGTCGGCATTAAAAATACGATCTCCCGTTTACAGATGGCATATGGGGATGAATACGGCATCGAGATTCGGTCCGTGCCAGGATCAGGTACCAGCATTCTGATAAAACTTCCGCTCGATACCTAATAATAGTCCACCATTCCAATAATACTCGGGTTTTGAAAGCGTTATCTATCGATTACAATAAAACCATCATAGACTGCAGCTATGAGCCAATGAGATGGATAAATGAAAGGGGCTCGTTACGAATATGAGAAGACAATGGAAATCGGTTTCCGTTCTCTTAGTTGTGCTGCTTATGGCAATCAGCGTACTATCGGCTTGTACGAAGTCTGATTCAGGTAACAAAAATTCTCAGGCTGGGGCGACGAATGGCTCAAGCAACACCGAAAATACAGGTAGCGGTGAAAATGTATCCAAAGATCCGATCAAACTGCGTCTTACAGCTTGGGGCGCACCTGATGAGATCGCAGCATTTAAGAAAGCAGTCGCTAGTTTTGAGGCTAAGCATACAAATATTAAGGTTGATTTCCAAGCCATTTCAGCGGATTACGATACGAAATTAACGACCATGGTAGCTGGCAACGATGAGCCGGATATTGCCATGATGGAGTCCAGCACGATCGCTTTTCCTTTAGCGGAAGAAGGCAAGTTCGTTAACCTTCAGGATTTCCTTGATAAGGATACGGAGTTGACTGTGGATAGGCTCGTTCCTAACATTATGTATTCCTCGGAGCCTGGCAATGTAGTTGGTATTGCGCCTGGCCCAGAATCTTTTGCTTTATTTTATAATGAAGATGTATTTAAGGATGCAGGCTTAACACCTCCGCCAGCCAAAGCTTCTGAAGCGTGGACATGGGATCAGTTCGTAGAGGTTTCTAAGAAACTTACAATTGACAACAAAGGCAAGAATGCGACAGAAGAAGGTTTTGATCCTAAAAACATTAAACAATTCGGAGTCAACGTGCCAACTTGGTGGGGCGCATACAGCAACTTCATCTATTCGAATGGCGGAGACTTCTTGTCTGAGGACGGCAAAACCTTTGCTCTGAACCAGCCTGAAGCTGTTGAAGCTATTCAGAAGATTTCCGATCTTATTAATGTTCATCATGTAGCACCGTCACCTGTTCAAGCGAAAAATATACCAGGCACCAACGTTGCGCTGCAAACCAAAAAAGTAGCGATGGCATTTGATGGTCAATGGGCAAGCACAAGCTTGGCACAATCCAAATTTAATTTTAATGTTGGCGTGCTCCCCGTTATGAAACAGCCGATGACGACTGTCGTTTCTGGCATGTTCTCGATGTTTAAATCAACGAAACATCCGGAGGAAGCATGGGAGCTCTTGAAGGCACTGATTGATCCAGAAGCTTCAATCGAGCTGCTAACTGCCGGCACTTGGATGCCATCTCATAAAGAGTGGTACACGGATGAGTCTTACCTAACCAGATGGACTGAAAACCTGCCTTCTCGCCCATCGGGCTACAAGGATGCGGTCGTTGAGATGGTATTGAGCAACAGCCATGCAACACCAACCGCTTATGTGAAAAACTTTAATAAAATTATGGATATCGTTAATCCAGCACTCGATAAAGTTTGGTTAGGCCAGCAAACCGCTCAAGAGGCAATGGATTCTATCGCTGCGAAAGCACAAGCACAGGTTCAAGGGCGTCGTGACGTACAATAACCAATTAAAGAAAGAACTATAGTCAGATTGACGGCGTTCTTCCTGAAGACCGCCGTCTTCTTAGGATAGGAGGCAAGTATGGGCATGGATATTCCTGCGCAAACCATTCCAGCAGTCAGTAAAAAAAGTCGCATAAGAGAGCGTAAGGCGTTATTCTACGGGTTACTATTTACAGCTCCTGCCATACTAGGCTTCATCATATTTACGCTTGGTCCTATGATTGCTAGTTTGGTGCTCAGTTTAACTGATTATAGCGTGTTCAAAGATACAACCTCATTTATTGGTTTCGATAATTACGCCAAGCTGTTCTCAGGTGAAGATGATTTATTTTATAAATCACTAGGCGTTACCTTCTATTTTGTTATTTTGCGGGTACCTGCTGTCATCATCATCTCTTTTCTGCTGGCGCTGCTCCTTAATATGAATGTAAAGGGTAGATCGTTGTTCCGCACCATTATTTATTTGCCAAGTATCGTTCCAGCGGTTGCATCGTCCATGATATGGCTGTGGCTGCTTAATCCAGACCTTGGTTTAGTTAATACGGTGCTCGCATGGCTTCATTTGCCGACAAGCAACTGGCTGTTTGGCGAGAGCAGTGTTATTCCATCTGTTGTCTTAACGACGCTTTGGGGAATAGGCGGCACAGTCATTATTTTTCTAGCGGGGCTTTCGGGTATTCCGAAGCAGTACTATGAAGCCATTGATGTCGATGGCGGAGGATGGATGCATAAGCTGCGCCATATTACGATCCCGATGGTAACGCCAACAATCTTCTTTAATACCATCATGACGATTATCGGTTCTTTCCAGGTGTTTAGCGAAGCCTACATTTTGACACAGGGCGGGCCGAATAATAAAAGTTTATTTTTCGTGTTTTATTTGTGGAGTACAGCATTCCGTGATACAGAGATGGGTTATGCATCTGCCCTGGCATGGATTCTATTTATCATTATTTTGTTCTTTACGTTTATTGTGTTCAAAACCTCGAAATCTTGGGTTTACTACGAGGGGGAAAAATCATGAGAGAGTCCAAACTCAAGCTGACAGCAGGTTATGCGGCCCTTATTATTATTTCAGTTATGTTTATCATTCCGTTCGTTTGGCTGATTCGAAGCTCAGTGATGGATCTATCGCAAATTTTCGTTATGCCGCCGGAATGGATTCCAAATCCTTTTAAATGGGATAACTACGAGAGAGCACTGACCGTGCTGCCTTTCGGACAATTTTTCAAAAATACACTTATTATTGTGTTCAGCGTTATTATCGGAACTGTGCTGACGAGTACGATTGCAGCCTTTGGTTTCTCTCGTATTCAGTGGAAAGGCAGAGACACCATTTTTGCAATCCTTATGACCAGCATGATGCTGCCTGCTGCAGTTACGTTAATTCCGAGCTTTCTCGGATGGAAAACGCTGGGCTTCTATGATACGTTCTATCCGCTTATCGTGCCGGCGTTCTTTGGCGGAGGTATCTTTAATATCTTCCTGCTTCGCCAATTCTACATGACGATTCCGCGTGATTTTGACGAGGCTGCTTTTGTGGATGGGGCTAATTATTTTCAAATTTATTGGCGTATTCTTATGCCGCTTAGCCGTTCGGCTGTTATCGTCGTTGCGCTATTTACTTTTTTAGGATCATGGAATGACTTCATGGGGCCGCTTATCTATTTAAAGAGTGACAGCCGCTTTACGTTAGCACTTGGCTTGCAAATGTTTCAAGGCAGCTATACGGCGCAATGGGATTTGCTCATGGCGGCTTCAGCAACTGTCGTTATGCCCTGCGTGCTCGTATTTTTAATTGGCCAGCGTTATTTTCTGGAAGGCATTACGTTAACGGGATTGAAAGGATAAGAATTAGCGATGAAAGGATGGTTAGACGTGACATTAACAGAAACGAAGGCGATAAAAGGCTGGCAAAACGTGCCCTTTACGAAAGTTGAGATCAATGATGCTTTCTGGAGGCCGCGGCTGGAAGTTCTCAAAAATATTACGATGAAGGCATGTTTAGTCAAATGCGAGGAAACAGGCCGAATTGACAATTTTGCAATAGCAGGCGGACTGCTGGAAGGCAAATTTGAGGGGATGTATTATAACGACTCCGATGTGTATAAGGTGCTTGAAGGTGCCGCTTATGCCCTTATGACGGATCGTGATCCAGTGCTGGAAGCAGAGATTGATCGGATTATCGATCTCATAGCTGCGGCGCAGGAAGCGGATGGATATTTAAGTACTTATTACACGCTTGAAGCGCCTGATCTCAAATGGTCGGATATGGAGAAACACGAGATGTATAATGGCGGCCATCTGATTGAAGCAGCGGTTGCATATTTTGAAGCGACAGGCAAGCGGAAGCTGCTGGATGTTGCATGCAAAATGGCTGATCATTATGATCGCGTATTTGGTCCTGGCAAGCGGCACTGGGTGGAGGGGCATGAGGAAATTGAGCTTGCGCTTGTGAAGCTTTACCGCACGACCAGCGAGGATCGTTATTGGAAGCTGGCGCTTTGGCTGCTTGAAGAACGTGGTCATGGTCATGGTAAAGGTGCCATTTGGGACAAAGAGGAATGGGGCCCTGCGTACTGTCAGGATGATGTGCCTGTTCGAGATATCGAGAAGGTAACAGGACATGCTGTACGAGCGATGTATTTGTACACCGCGATGGCTGATGTCGTGCATGCTTCCGGTGATCCGACGTATATTGATGCGCTGCACCGCGTTTGGTCGCATACGGTTGAAAGGAATATGTATGTGACAGGCGGCATCGGTCCGTCTCAGCATAATGAAGGCTTTACACATGATTACGATTTGCCGAATGAATCGGCTTATTGCGAGACTTGTGCGGCAATCGCTATGGTTTTTTGGAATCACCGGATGAACTTGTTGTTTGGCGATGCAAAATATGCCGATGTTGTAGAGCGGGAAATGTACAATGGCGCTTTAGCCGGAATCTCGTTGTCTGGCGACAAATTTTTCTACGTCAATCCGCTTGCATCAAAGGGCGAGCATCACCGCGTGGATTGGTTTGGCACTTCTTGCTGCCCGACTAACCTAGTTAGATTTTTACCATCCATTGGACAATATGCTTATGCTGCTACGGATGCTGGAATAGTCGTCAATCAATACATGAACGGGGAAACTGCTTTGGAAATTAAGAGTGGGACAACCGTCAAGCTTAAGCAGACAACCGCGTATCCTTGGGATGGAAAAATCGAAGTTGCGGTAAGCTTGGAGCAAGCGGAAACGTTCGAGATCCGGCTTCGTGTTCCTGGCTGGTGCAGAGGATATAAGCTGTCGCTTCTAGGGGAGCAGCCGCAGCCATCGGAAGGAAAAATCGAAAATGGTTATCTCGTACTGAATCGCTGCTGGACACCGGGAGACTCCATTGTATTAGAGCTGGATATGCCAGTTGAAGTTATTCGGTCACGGCCGGAGGTGGAGGCTAACATTGGAAGAATTGCTCTGCAGCGCGGACCTATTGTGTATTGCATGGAGCAGACTGATAATATGGAGTTATCCTACGATGAATTTTCTATTGCAGCACATGAACCGCTACTCATTGAGCACCGAGCAGAATGGCTTGGCGGCGTGACTGTTCTGAAAGGAAAAGTGGCTGAAGGCAGCGCTTGTTTATTTATTCCTTATTATGCTTGGGATAATAGAGATGCGGGCTTCATGCAGGTATGGATTCGTGAAAAGGAAGATCGCTACTTATATCGTTAATAAGCAGAATGCTTTAAAATGAAATAGATAGATAAGCAAAAATCCGAGAGACAAGACGCTATTTTATAAAGTGTCTATCTTTCGGTTTTTTGTTCTTGAAGCTGGTAAAGGGAGCCAAAATAAATGAATGTCGTAAATGCAACATTAGAAGATCTAAATGGATGGTTAAAGCTGGCTGCTGAGGTGGAGTACCTCTTTGGCCCAATGGTGGATGATCCAAACTTTGTTCTGGCACTAGAGAGAAATATACATCAAAATCGCGCGTTCTGCGTGCGGGAATATGATGGTTCGCCAGGGTGCAGCCTGTTAGGGGGACTATTACTTTCTACATCAAATGCCCCAAGCTACAAAATCGGCTGGTTGTCTGTCTCCGCTGAAGCAAGAAATAAAGGCGTAGCATCGGCCTTGCTGAATCATGTTCTAACGCTTGTTGATATTCCTTCAGAAATAGCAGTCACAACATTTGGCGATGATATTCCAGATGGGATGCCTGCAAGGCGCCTTTATGAGAGATTTGGTTTCATTCCCTTGGAGGAATCGATTCCAAACGGTCCCGAAGGCGGTTCAAGGCAAAAATTCCAATTGACGATTGCTCATCGGTAATGATGATTTCTTTAGTTGACTAACCGTTATTACAAATCGTTGTGTACCGTTTTACCAGGATAAAACATAGCGCTCTCTACTTTCTCGTTTTCTTTCGCAGAGATGGAAGCTGCTATTAATTTAAATACTTTGGTTTTACTTCCCAAGGATGATTCATATTTTTCCAAATGCGATTTGGACAACGGTTGTTTATAGTAGCCAGGCACATATTTGTCCAGCATGCTTTGCATAGCTTTTGCAGCCTCGTCTATTTCATTAACAAACTGTATTTTCCCAGAAACCATAACGCTCATATATGAGGTATCTGTATGAGCAGGCACGGGGTCAGTTAATGTTCCATATTCTTCGCTTATGGTAAAACATGCTTCTGGGTTTTGCTCGATATAGGAGATTTTCCGCCCTTCAGCAGCACCATGAAAATAAACCGTGTCGTTCAGCCAAGTGAAGTTTAACGGAACAACGTAAGGGATTCCATCGGCAGATAGGCCAAGGAATCCTGTTTTTGCGTTTAACAAAAAGGATTGAATCTTGCCCTGATCAGTACACTCTCTTTTCTGTAATCTTACAGGAAACATATTTAGGCACACCCTTTGTCTTTATGATAATGTAATAATAATGAACATTTGTCCCTGTGAAAAGGGGCAGATTCTGAATATTTCATGGGGTCAGGTGCTGCATATGATAGAGATTACTCCTTTACTCGATAAGCAGGGAAAAAATCCTTTATACTCGCAGCTGTATACGTATATTAAGGATCAAATTGAATCTGGATTAATAGCTGAAGGGACTAAGCTTCCATCGATTCGTGAGTTGGCGCACTATTTGAAAATTAGCAAAAACACTGTAGAAGCTGCTTATCAGCAGCTGCTTGCAGAAGGGTATGTGGATAGTAAAAGTCGTAATGGGATAAGAGTGCTGCCGTTAGAGGATGTGAATACAAATCGAGATTCAGTTCAAGTAAGTTCCACTAAAGATGTTAATTGGAAAAGGTATCGGTATGATTTTAACTATGGTGATATTGAATGGCATCGTTTCCCGATGAAGATATGGAAAAAATGTTTGTCGGATGGTTTAAATGGAGACCCTTATCGAATATTGGGTTATGGACATCCACAAGGAGAAGAGGAGCTTAGGGAAGAAATTGCAAAATACGTATTTCAATCTCGCGGAGTATCGTGCAGCCCCAATCAAATTATCATTTGTTCAGGAACACAACCTGCCATTAGCATGTTATTACAGTTTTTGTCTCTAGGGGGGAAAAACATAGCAATGGAAGAACCCGGCTATAATGGCGTTCGAACGATTTTTAAAAATCATGGCTGCGAAATTACGCCCATTTCGGTCGATTCTGATGGCTTGAACATAGAAGAGTTGCAATCAAGCAGCGTCAACGCAGTGTATGTGACACCGTCACATCAATTTCCATTAGGCATGGTGATGTCAGTACAGAAACGAATGAAGCTGCTCCAGTGGGCAAACCAAAACGACGCTGTCATTATCGAGGATGATTACGATAGTGAGTTTCGATATGTTGGCCAGCCGATTCCCTCTCTTAAAGCATTGGACTCAGGAGAACGTGTCGTTTATTTGGGGACATTTTCAAAATCGTTTTTGCCTGCTGCCCGGTTAAGCTATATCGTCTTGCCAACAAACATGCTAGAAAAGCAGGATGAGATATTTTCCGTTTACAGTCAGCCTGCATCACCAATCATTCAGCAGGCCGTGTTTTTGTTTATGAATCGCGGACATTTTGCTGGACATATACGCAAAATGAGAAGACTGTATCAGGCGAAGCATAAAGCTTTAGTTGCTGCGATTTCACTGTATATGGGTGATCGTGTAAGTATCATTGGAAGCAAATCAGGACTGCATTTGCTGCTTGATGTTAAGGACAGAGAAAGCGTCCAACTGATCGAACGGGCAGCAGAAAATGGGGTTAAGGTGTATTCTCCGAATGTACATTGGATGGATAGTGAGCGCTGTCCGGCATCATTTGTATGGCTTGGCTTTGGCGGAATGAGTGAGGATGATATTGAAGAAGGCATTCGTCTGCTAAGCCATGCTTGGTTTGGCTCACCATAGGAGATTTATTCTAATTGCATGTGCTATAATTTTACTAAAAATACAAGATTACACTAACAATCATTGAAATAAGAAAGGTGTGATTAGTAGAATGGCTCAGGTGAAGGTTTTTGGACTTAAGGATGAATTAAATCCGATAAAACAACAATTATCAGAAGTTATTCATTCCTGTGTAGTGGATGTATTTAAAATGCCGCTCGATAAGAAATTTCATCGTTTTTTCGCAATGGAGAAAGAAGATTTTTATTACGCTCCTGGACGGACCGCAGCGTATACGATTATCGAAATAAGCGTATTTGAAGGTCGTTCCATCGATTCCAAAAAACAGCTTATTCGTTCGCTCTTTGATCACATTCAAGCACAATTGCATATTTCTCCTGAAGATATCGAAATAACAATTTTTGAAACTCCAAAATATAACTGGGGCATTCGCGGCCTGCCAGGGGATGAACTGCAGCTCTCCTATAATGTTAATGTGTAGTGCGCGTAGATTAGATTCTTCTGAGGCTAGTATTGCACCGTGGCTGTCGGTCAACAATGCGGCCGAGGCAATAACGTTTTATAAAGCGGCATTTAGTGCAGTCGAGCTTTATCGGTTAGAGGACGGTGACGGGAATATAGCTATTGCTGAGCTTTCCGTTAGAGGAGCGAATTTTTGGATTCAAGAAGAGGCTGCCGCTATACCCGCAATGGCAGGTCGTGGCTTCTTCCGGATGGTTATCACGGTCAACGACCCCGATGCCTTATTCGAATTGGCTATCGCTGCGGGAGCAACAGAAATTGCACCTATAAATGAAGAACATGGCTGGCGTATTGGTCGTGTAGCGGATCCGTTTGGCTATCATTGGGAGATTGGCAAACGGCTGTTTAAATAGACGAATGATAATAGGTCGATGAATCCAAAGCAAAGGGGTCATCGGCTTTTTTTGTATAGTAATCATACACGTAGCGAGGTGCGAGGATATGAATAATTTCACAAAGGAACGAGAGGGATAGATGCAACTAATATCTCCCAATTACGTCTTTAACATTGCATAAATTCAATTGGGGGGCATTAAAATGAAACGTTTATGCTCAGTTTTACTCCTATTTGCAGTTATCGCAAGTGGTTGCAGCAAGGAAACGGGTGCAGAGATAGACACTGTTGATCAGCATCAACCAACAAATGATATCGTTATAGAATCAAACAATATGCCGAAAGAAATGCCAAATGATTTTGATTTCATGGTGCGTTACGGATACAGCGAAGTGAATAAAAACGAAATTAATACTTTCCTAGATACGGCTACAAAGGATTTAGTGATGAATGGGACTGCATCTGCAAAAATTGCGTTTACGACAGAAGAGATGCGCAGCATTTATGAGAAAATGAGAGAAATAAATATAATGGGAACAAAAAACTTAAAGCCTGCTGCTATAGGATGTGAACAGGTTCCTTACGGTGAAGACAGCTGGGAAGTTAGTATAAATGGGGAATCCAAGACATTTACTTGGTCCGAGAAATATTGCGAGTTAACAAAGGATGCAAAGCAATTGCTGGAACTTCGGCAGTTCATTCATCAAATCGTTGCAGGGAAGGAAGCCTATCAGAAACTGCCAGAAGCAGAAGGGGGATATGACTGAAGATTAGAGAGAATAAACTTGAATAAGGTGGAGGTTCTGGCTTGTGTGCATTCGTGCAAAAAAAATTTGTTGTACAGAAGCTTGGATTTGAAAAAGGGAATTACAAACAAAGCTTTTCTATTAAAAAAATAATGGCAGCGATGGAAATAAATGCTCAATTTAGTTTGGTTTTTATGGAAAAACGATAAAAGGGACAAAAAGCATGATTGTTTAATTGTAATGAATACGATCTTGACGAGTGAGCGAGATATCGTTATACTCATTAAGCGTAATGATTACTATTAATCGATATGCTTTTTATTTGTTGTATAATCGTAATTATTACGTTTAATTCAAAGCTTAAATTAATTGGAGGTGCCAATGATGACTGTTAAAAAACTGCCTGTAACTGTATTGAGCGGATATTTGGGCGCTGGCAAGACGACGATTATGAATCATATCCTACATAATCGCGAGGGCTTGAAAGTCGCTGTTATCGTAAATGATTTAAGTGAATTGAATATAGACGCTAGTCTTATTAAAGATGAGGGAGGCTTGTCACGGACAGAAGAAAAGCTTGTTGAAATGTCCAATGGCTGTATTTGCTGCACGCTTAGGGAAGATTTGCTTAAGGAAGTAGAGAGCTTGGCGAAAGAAAATCGATTTGATTATATTTTGATTGAATCAACGGGTGTTGGTGAGCCTGTTCCCGTAGCTCAGACCTTCTCCTATATCGATGAAGAGCAAGGAATTGATTTAACACAATATTGCAGGCTTGATTGTATGGTGACGGTTGTTGATGCTTATCGCTTCTGGCATGATTACGCATCAGGTGAGACATTGCTTGATCGCAGTCAAGCCGTTGGCGAAGACGATACACGCGAGGTCGTTGATTTGTTGATTGATCAGATCGAGTTTTGCGATGTGCTTATTTTGAACAAATGTGATCTTGTTGATGATGAGGAATTGGCGGAATTAGAAGGGGTGCTCCGGACCATGCAGCCGCGCGCCAAGTTTATTCGTACTTCCAAAGGCGAAGTTAATCCGAAAGAAATTTTGAATACGTCGTTGTTTAATTTTGACGAAGCTAGTCGTTCAGCAGGGTGGATAAAGGAATTGGAAGCACCATCACATACACCTGAAACGGAAGAGTACGGTATATCCTCTTTCGTATACGAACGTGCGAAGCCATTTCATCCGCAGCGTCTTAAAGCTTGGATGGAGCGCTGGCCAGAGGAAGTCGTTCGAGCCAAAGGTATCATATGGCTTGCGACTCGTAGCGCGTATGCCCAAAGCTTGAGCCAAGCAGGGCCTTCCATACAGTTTGGACCGGCTGGTTTATGGGCTGCTGCATTGCCGGATGCGGAACGAGAAGAATTACTGCTCGAAGACCCAGAGCTGGCAAACGCATGGCACGAGGAATATGGTGATCGTGTTAATAAGTTTGTGCTTATCGGCATCGCGATGAATCGTAAGCAGCTGACCGATTCGCTCGATGACTGCTTGCTGAGAGATGAGGAGCTGCCGCTTGACTGGAATGTGTTTATTGATGAATTTCCGAATGCGATGAATGATCAGATGTACTGATATTTCGGCTGTCAGTGTTGTTTTTATATAAGAAGCAGCCTCAGGGAAACCTTTGAGGCTGCTTCTATTTAAATATCTTTAAAGCAGCTTGCAATTATGAATTGACAGCGCTCCGGAACATTGGTACCATATTTTCATAAACGCGCGTTTACAGAAAGAGGGACTAGGATTGAGCAAGGAAATTAACAGTACGGAAATAGCTAAGCTGGCGGGTGTTTCCAGAAGCACGGTCAGCCGTGTGATTAACAATTATGCAAATGTTCCTGAGAAGACGAAGCAAAAGGTTTTAAAGGTCATTCAGCAATACAATTATTACCCAAATCTCTCTGCACAGGTGCTGGCAGGCAAACGCACGCGAACGATTGGTTTGTTTATGGCCGATTCCGGCCGAGTATCCGGCGACAGCATTTCAAGCTTGCTGCTTGCCCGGGTTATTGAAAACGCTTCTTCGCATGGATATTATGTGCTGACTCATATCGTTCACGATATGAAAGATCAGAATGAGGCTCGTACGATTAAGGAGAGCTTCTATCAGCGCAGAATCGATGGAGGCGTGTTCATTGGAGCAGCTAATCATGAACCGCTTATTGAAGAACTTATAGCCGAAGGATTTATGGTGGCAATCGTGGATCAGCACTTGCCAGGACGGACCGAATCTAATCGTATTGTGTTCAACTTTGACAACGAAACGGGCGTAGGGCAAGCGATTGATTATTTAGTTAGCTTGGGCCATGAGCGAATCGGCATGATTAACGGAGATATGAATAGATACTCCGGACCATCCAAGTGGCGCGGCTTTCAAGCAGCAATGGCAAGGCATCAATTACCGCTTGTGCAGCAGTGGATGCTGCCGGGAGATTTTAACGAATCAAGCGGCTACATGGCCATTAAGGAATTTATGAAATCCAAGATGGAGCTGCCGACAGCGATATTCGCGGCAAACGACAGCGTTGCATTCGGAGCTATTCGAGCATTGAAGGAATCCGGTATTCGCGTGCCGCAGGATGTATCGATCGTAGGTTTTGATGACCATATATTGAGTGCACATTCCAGTCCGGCATTAACAACGATTCGGGTTGATTTTGCAGACATGATGGACAAATTAACGAAAACCTTGATCTCCAGCATTGAGAATGGTTCGGGCGACTATCAGCCGGTTGCGGCAAGCACGGAGCTTGTTGTCCGTGATTCCTGTCAAAGGGCAAGGGAAGATTCATAGTTAAGCCCTAGCCCTACGTAGTTAGAGGTCGTTATGATTTGCATAATGGCTTCTAATGTCAGGCTTGAACTGCACATTATTTTTTACTTTCAAATGAACACGCGTTCACGCGTTGTAGCTTTGTGAGAGGGGGAATGCGGATGTAGGTGAAGAAATTTCAATGAATTGGAGTATCGGGATATTGAATAGTGATTACACGGCTTTTACAGCACTTATAACGATAAAATCAACCTACAGGGGGAAACGGGCATGGATAAAAACTTGATTGGAACACGTACAGTAACTCAAATTGGACTATTAGTTCATGATATTGAAACAACGTCGCAGGCGTATGCTGATTTTTTTGGAATTGAAAAGCCGAATTGGTTTTGGACTGACACGGTAGATAAAGCACAAACGGAATACAATGGTGAATCGTCAGTGGCTCGCGCCAAGCTTGCTTTTTTTGATATGGGTTCCTTGCAGCTTGAGCTTATCGAGCCAGATGAACATCCAAGTACGTGGAGAGAGCATCTCGATAAGCATGGTGAAGGCCCGCATCACATCGCGTTCGTCGTTGACGGCATGAAAGAAATTGTAGCATCCATGGAGAAAAACGGAATGGCATTGGTTCAAAAGGGAGAGTATACCGGCGGACGATACGCTTATATGGATACTTTTAAAAATTTGAAGATCATGCTGGAGCTGCTGGAAAACGATAAAAAGTAAATGATCCGATAACGAGCTTCCCAATATAGGTGATGAATGAACAGGAGGAATGAGCAGTATGAACATATTAATTACAGGCGCCAATCGAGGTCTTGGCTTAGCGATTGCCAGTGAAGCGTGCGAACGAGGGCATTATGTGTTAGCTGGGGTTCGCAGCCCGGGATCACCCGCAGAGGGCTTGCAAGAGCTGCTCACAAAATTTCCGGATCAAGTAACGATCCTGCCGCTTGATGTTACGGATGAGAATTCGGTTCGCTACGCTTCCGAGCAAGCGCAAAACCGAGTTCGCAGTCTGGATGCGGTTATAAACAGTGCAGCGATATTGCTGGGACGGGATCAGAAGCTGGAGCAGCTCGACTTGGAGCAAGTAGAGCAATCGTTCCAGACTAATCTTTTTGGTCCGATCGTCGTGCTCAAGCATTTTTTGCCTATGCTTCGTCAAGGAGAGCGGCAAAGCATCATTAATATTAGCTCGGAAGCAGGAAGCTTCACAGGCGCTTATGGCGGTGACTATTCGTATGCGCTGTCTAAGTCTGCTCTGAACATGTTCTCAGCTCAGCTGCGGAACGAGCTTGCACCGCAAGGATTTGTTGTTCATGCGCTTCATCCCGGCTGGATCAGAACAGATATGGGAGGCGAGCAAGCGCCAGGAGATGCGACAGTATCTGCAGCTGGCATCTTGAACATCGTCGAGCGGAAAACGGAAGCAGATGCACTTTTTATTGATCATAATGGCGCTCCTATGAATCTGTAAACCAGAACAAAATAAAATTGGCGGTGGCTGATGCGCATACGCAGACGTACTTTGTATGTCATAGGCGGAATCATAACTCTTTTGTTAGTCGTGACGATATCATTTCGACTGTTATCAGGGTCAGAAGGCGGGAATACATTGAATAAGCAGCAGGAACAAGGAAATGCTCCAATAAACAATGCTGAATTGCCAATTGCAACGGTACCTGACTCGCAGCCAGAAATTAAGCAAGGAACGCAAGTGAAGGTGGATCAGGTTGGCTATGGAACAGCGCATGCGAAGTTTGCCATCGTGGAGGGTGAATTGCCAAGCGGAACGGAATTTTCGTTAGTAGACAGCATTGGCAACACGATGTTTACGGGCAGCTTATCTGAGCCGCTTGCGGATGCAGCATCACAAAAGACAATAAGAAGAGCGGATTTCTCCAGCTTCCAAACGGTTGGAGAATATAAGCTGCTGGTCGCTGGGGCGGGCAGTTCTTATCCTTTTGTCATTGGAGATGCTCCGTATGATGATGCGCTCGCTACGCTGCTCAGATCTTATACATTGCAGCGTTCGGGCGTAACGATCGACGATCCGATTACGAAGCTGAAGCAGGCAGCAGGACATTTACAAGATGCGCAAGCGGAGATCTTCTTTGATGATGGAGTCTCACATAAAGGTGATCTCATAGATGTATCCGGCGGCTGGTACGATGCTGGTGATTATGGGAAATACATACCTCCAGCAGCTGTTACAGTTGCTCAGCTGCTGCTCGCCTATGACCTCAATCCAGAAGCATTTCCTGCGGGACAGCTTAAGTTCCCTGAAGGGTTAAAGACTGCGAATTCCTCGCTTCCTGATATTTTGGAAGAGGTGCGTTATGAGCTGGAATGGATGCTGCGCATGCAGCGTGCAGACGGTGCTGTTTATCATAAAGTGAGCGGCTCCGCTTGGACTGGATTTGTTACGCCAGATACGGATACACAAACTCGTTATGTATATGGTTTATCGACGTATGGCACCGCTCAATTGGCAGGTGCAACAGCGCTGGCGTCTCGAATATATAAAACCTTCGACGAGAAATTTTCTAATCGTTTGTTAGCTGCAGCTGAGAAAGCACAGAGCTACTTGAGCGCAAACGAAGCCGCTGCTTTTCGGCAGGATCCGATGCAGGATAATGGCTCTGGCGGATATGGCAAGCAAACCGATGCAGAAGAGAGGATGTGGGCACTTGCTGAGCTGTTTCGCACTACGGGAAACAGCAGCTATAGCGACGTGCTGACCAGTCGGTTTGATTATTTGTTGAAGAGCTCCCCGCAGGCAGTCAACTGGGCGAACGCCCAGCTGCTTGGTCAATGGGCATACTATCGTGCGGAGAAAGCGGATGAGCGGTGGAAGGAGCTTATTCGTAAAGCGGTGACGGATCGAGCGAAGGAGCTTGTTGCAAGATCAGAAGCAGACGGCTATTTCAACCTATTGAATGCAGAGGAATACACGTGGGCATCGGTGAAATCGGGTGCTGCTTATGGCTGTATCCTTCTAATTGCAAATCTAATGGAGCCTGAAGAAGCTAGCTTCAGAGCTACAGCGCTTGAGCAGCTGCATCATGTATTCGGCCGCAGCGCAACGGGGTTTAGTTATGTGACGGGAATAGGCAGTCAATACCCGCTGGAGCCTCATCACCGCATTAATGCAGCTACTGGAGTATTGATTCCAGGTTTAGTCGTTGGAGGTCCGAATCGTTACGGCGGAGATCCTGATTTGGATGCGGTCAAGGATAGTCTTGCTCCTGCCATGGCTTATTTGGATGTAAGAGGCTCTTATTCGAGCAATGAATATGCGATTGATTATAATGCTCCTGTCATTTTATTGGCCTCTTTTTTCGCTAATGAGTAATTAAGTAGGGGAACAAAAAAGGAACTGCCCTGCAAGGTCTGTATAGACCAAGCGAGGCAGTTCCTTTTGTATAGCTTATAGATATACGGCTTTGCCAGTTTTGGATGATTCATAAATCGCTTCAAGAATTTGAGAAACGACAAAAGCTTGCTCTGGTGTAACAACAGGCTCAGTGTCCTCTTCAATAGCTTTCAGCCACATTCTCATTTCGAGATCAGCATCGCTTTCTGTTTTGCCATCGTAGAAAGCAACTCCGCCTGCATTCAGATCAACCTTAGTTGCAAATAGACGGCTATGCTTCTCGCCATTAATGCGAAGGCCATCCTTCATGTCCGCGCCGCCTTCAGTACCAGACAACGTACATTTTGCTTCGTCAACTTCAAGTGTATTAAGTGCCCAGCTGGATTCAAGCACGATTGTAGCGCCGTTTTCCATAACGATCATACCAAATGCGGAATCCTCAACCGTGAACTTCGCAGGATCCCAAGGGCCCCATGCATTAGCAGCATTCTCACGTTGCGAAAGCTTGTGGTAAGAAGTACCAAGCACTACTTTTGGCTTGTAGTTGTCAAGCATCCAAAGCGTCAAATCAAGTGCGTGAGTACCGATATCGATAAGCGGTCCGCCGCCTTGTTTTTCTTCGTCAAGGAAAACGCCCCAAGTTGGAACTGCACGGCGACGAACAGCATGCGCTTTCGCGTAGTAGATGTCACCAAGCTCACCAGCTTCACACAATTTTTTCAAGTGTTGGCTGTCTGGACGGAAACGGTTGTTGTAGCCAACAGTAAGTTTCTTGCCAGTACGGCGAGCAGCGTCAACCATACGTTGTGCATCGTGAGCTGTTTTGGCCATAGGTTTTTCAGTCATAACATGTTTGCCAGCTTCAAGCGCAGCAATGGCAATGTTCGCATGTGAATCGTTTGGCGTACATACGTGAACGACTTCAATGGAAGAATCGTTCAACAGCTCCGTGTAATCCGTGTATACTTTCGCGCCTTCTGCACCGTATTGAGCAGCTGCGTCAATCGCACGTTGTTCAACGATATCGCAAAATGCAACGATTTCAACGTTTTTAAGTTTCTTCAAGCTTGGTAGATGTTTACCGTTTGCAATTCCGCCACAGCCAATAATAGCAAGTTTGTATACTTTAGACATGTTATAAAGCCTCCTAGTAGTATAATGAATTTTTTTATTGAGAAACGGTTTGACGAGCATTTCTGCGGTATTCGGAAGGAGTGACGCCGAATTTCTTGCGAAATACAGCGTGTAAATAGTTGCCGCCGGCAAAACCGGATAACTTAGCTATTTTCTCCACCGAATGCGAACTCTCCAGCAGCTCACGGCATACGACAGCTAGCCGAATGTCTTCAAGAATACGGCTGAATGTATGTCCGTGATGAAGCTCTTTGAATAATCGCTGAATTTGCCGAGAGCTTAAATTAAGCTTGTCCGCAACGTCCTCAAGCGTGATGAAGCCGTCATAGTTAGCGTAAATATACTCCAAGGCGAGTCGATAACGATAAGCCTTCATATCCCGCGTTGGAAAATGCTTCTGTTCACTTGCTGTTTCATAAGCACGGACCGCTCGCATTAAAATCTGGATAACTGTCTGCTTAATGGTAGTATAGCTGCCGACAAAATTATCGTTGCAAGCTTGATACGCTTCAAGAAAGCGAGGCATCGCTTGATGAAGATCCATTGTTGGATACAATGGAAGCGCCTTGAGCTTCTCGATACAATTGCGCGCTTCAGCAGCTTCCCAGTCGTCATAGGAATGAACATCCTCGCCGTTATTCTGCTCGGTGCGATCAATGATATCGACATGCAGACAAAGCTCATCCATCGCTTCAAGCGGGTCTGCTTCTTGATAATGCATGATCTCAGGTCCGGTTAAATAAAGCATGCCAGGTTTTAACGCATACTCCTGGTCGCTAATAATGACCTTTCCTTTGCCCTGCGGTATGAAGTGAAATTCATATTCCGCATGCTTATGAAATCCAATCATTCTGCCGGGAGGAAATTGCGTCAGATGGAAGCGCAGTACATGGATGTCGTAGGGTCCCCATCTGATGCACAGCTCCAGGCGTTCAAGCGCATCCTGGCGTTCATGCATGACCTCATACGGGAAGTTAGGCATGCCGATCACTCCTTGGAGTCGTTCAAATTATGTGTGTCGTATTACTCGCTCAGCTCATCGATGCGGATTGCACGGTGCTCATTAGCAGAACGGTTTGAAGCTTCCATCAGCTTTGTTAAGTCAATGGCAAGGCTTACATTTTCGTCAGCGGACGTGTTGTTCTCGATGTGCTGCACCCATTGGTCAAATGCACTTTCTCTGTTCGGCGGAATCACTTGTGCCGTCCATTGCTCAGACGATTGTGCTCCTGGTGTAGAAGTGCGAAGTAGCAGCTGGCTCTCAGGATTGCCATACAATAGCGTTCCTTCAGTTCCATGCACCTCAAGCGTAAATGGTGAATGATTGTTAACGAAGCCGGCTTCTACGATTCCGATTGCTCCAGATGGCGCGTTCAATACCGCAACTGCGTTATCTTCTACTTCTTTGCCAGTCACATAACCAAAGTGAGCAGAAACCTCTTTTGGCATCTCATTCAAGAAAAGTCTAGTCAAATACATAGGGTGACAGCCCAAATCGATTAAAGCACCGCCGCCGCATTGCTCTAGGTTGTAGAAGTGTTCAGGCAGCCAGTTCGCTGTTGCTCCGTTATGTGAGAGACGAGCACGAACCAGTGTGATTTTTCCAAGTACGCCTTGTGACAAAATATCGCGAATCGCCAGTGTATAGCCGTCATTTAGACGAGGCAGCGATACAGTTAATTTTACATTATTTTTAGCTACTTCATCTAGTATAACATTTACTTCTTTAAGAGTTGGGGCAATAACTTTCTCTGTGAAAATATGCTTGCCGGCTTTAGCCGCTGCTACGATAACCTCTTGGTGTCTGAAAGTTGGAGCGTCAACAATAACTGCGTCAATATCATCGCGACTCAACATTTCATTAAGATCGGAATGAAAAGTAACGCCAAGCTTCTCGGCAGCTGCTTGACCGCGTTCCGCGATTTCGTCCCATACAGCAACGATTTCCGTACCAGGGTGCTCCTGAGCTTGCTTCGTATAATCCCATGCGTGTACATGCCAATAACTAATTTTACCGATTCGAATCATAGGTTCATCTCTCCCTGGGCATCTATTAGCGAATTTGCATTGCATATATAAATTTATGACAACAGCTATAATTTAACACAGTTTTATGCTTATTTTTAGTGTAATTTAATGACCATATTTGTATGAAATTACGACAAAAATTTGTTTCACTTAAATTCTCTTACCTATATTGCTTCCGATATTGACGCGGAGATAGGCGAGTTATCTTTTTAAAGGTTTTACCGAAGTGGGAGAAGTTATCAAAGCCAACCGCAGCGGCAATATCGGTAATGCTACTATCGGACTCGCGAAGCAGACGCTGGGCTTCTTTCATGCGGGTCAGAATGATGTAATCGGAGAAGGTAAAACCTGTCAGCTCCTTGAACATGCGGCTTAAATAATAAGGACTGATGAAAAAATGTTTTGCGACCTCGTCAAGCCGCAGCATCTCCCCAAAGTGAGCGTTAATGTAGCGGATAACCTCTGAAATTTTGGCATGCATGGGAGTTGCGTGGTGCAGAGGCACTGGCTCATGCTGCTGAATATGTCTAGCTGCAGACAGCAGAAGCTCCGTTACAGCAAATGCAGGAAACAGCTCGAAGCCAGCAGGCTGCTGTCTGATCTCTGAGAGCGTTCTGCTCATTAATTGTGCTGTCGCCAGCTGCTCTTGCATAGGCATACGAATAATATGGGATTGCTGTTCAAATGGCGTCAATAAGAAGTTGGCATGGACTCCTGCCAATTTGCTCAACATGGCATCATCAAAGTGTATGATGATTCGTTCATGAGCGGCATCGCCGGATTGCATCGTTTTGTGCAGCTCATGCTTCGAAATAAAGACGAGGTCGCCTTGCTCAACGGAATAGGAACGGTCACGTATAAAATAAATCCGCTGCCCTGACAGCATATAGTAGATTTCATAATAGTCGTGGTAGTGATTGTATTCCATCGTGTAGGGTGCTGTTCGCTTCGTATACTCAATATATAGGTCGGATATAGAGCCAAAGCTGTAGATGTCGGGCTGGATGCTCATTAGGGATGTACTCCTTTTGATTTTATCGCAAAATAAGCGGTGTTTGATCGAAATAGAGCAGGATATGCAGAGAATTATATCACTATCATGCAGTAATATGAAGGTAATTGGAATCGAGGAGGAATAATGAGTATGACAAAAAAACGGTATGTATTGGTAGGCAGCGGCGGCAGGGCAGAATTTTTCTACGGTGCTCTTGCAACCGATTTCAAAGAAACGTCGCAGCTGCTCGCTTTTTGTGATATTAACCAAACTCGGATGGACTATGCGAATCGCATATTAGTTGATAAATATAACCATGAGGCTGTAAAAACGTACAAGTCAAATGAATTTGAACAAATGATTGAGCAGGAGAAGCCGGATGCGGTCATCGTTACGAGCATGGATCGGACGCATCATACGTACATTATTCGTGCGCTGGAGCTTGGCTGTGATGTTGTAACCGAGAAGCCCATGACGGTGGATGAGAAAAAATGCCAGCAAATTTTGGATGCGGTTGAACGGACGGGCCGCAATGTGCGTGTGACGTTCAACTATCGGTATGCGCCGCATCATACGAAAGCAAGAGAACTGATTGCTAATGGTACAATCGGCAAAGTAACCTCTGTTCACTTTGAATGGCTGCTGAATACGCAGCATGGCGCAGATTATTTCCGCAGATGGCATCGCAACAAGCAGAACAGCGGCGGTTTGCTGGTGCACAAATCGACGCATCACTTTGATCTCGTGAACTTCTGGATCGGCTCGCAGCCGGAGTCGGTATTTGCCTTTGGTGATCTCTTGTTCTATGGTCGCGAAAATGCAGAGCAGCGCGGGGAGACGCAATTTTATGAGCGCGCGACGGGAAATCCGCTAGCTGAGAATGATCCATTTGCGCTGCATTTGGACAAAAATGATCATTTGAAAGCGATGTATTTGGACGCGGAGCATGAGGACGGCTACCGCCGCGATCAAAGCGTGTTCGGTGACGGCATTAATATTGAAGATACGATGGGCGTGCTTGTCCGCTACAAAAACAATGCGATCTTAACCTACTCCTTAAACGCATATTTGCCATGGGAAGGCTACCGCATTGCATTTAATGGAACAAAGGGACGCATCGAGATGAATATCGTGGAACAATCGTATGTGAATTCCGGCGGCGAGAAATCCGATGAGGGCGCGCTGAAAGAGCAGTCGATTAAAGTATTTCCAATGTTTGCAGCTCCTTACGAGGTTGAGGTAGAGGAAGGCGTTGGCGGTCATGGCGGCGGTGATCCGGTATTGCTGAACGATCTGTTTGGAACGCCTGTAGAGGACCCATTCCATAGGGCGGCGAATCATATTGATGGAGCAAGATCGATTCTAACGGGCATTGCAGCGAACCGTTCTATCCAGACGGGACTCGCAGTACAAATTGATGAGCTTGTGAAATTTCATAACTAGGTTGCGGAGGAGGAAGCTTAAATGAAGCCATTTATGGACGATCATTTTTTGTTGTCAAACGAAACGGCGATTAAGCTGTATCATGATTTTGCAAAGGACATGCCGATCATTGATTACCATTGCCATTTGAGTCCGCAGCAAATTTTTGAGAATAAAAGCTTTGAGAACATTACGGAGGCATGGCTGTACGGTGATCACTACAAGTGGCGGGCAATGCGTGCGAATGGAGTAGAAGAGCGTTTTGTAACAGGCGGCGAGGGAGTAACCGATTACGAGCGTTTTGAAGCATGGGCCAAAACCGTTCCGCAAACGATCGGCAATCCGCTATACCAATGGTCGCATTTGGAGCTTCGTCGTTATTTTGACGTTTATGAGCTTATTAATGAGAAAAATGCGCCGTCCATATGGGAGCAGGTTAACGCAAAGCTCGCGACAGGCCAATTTAAAGCGCGTGATTTGGTCAATATGTCCAAGGTTGAGGTCATCTGCACGACAGATGATCCTGTTGATTCGCTGGAGTATCATATCGCGATCAAAGCTTTAGATGATTTTAACGTACAGGTGCTGCCTTCCTTCAGGCCTGACAAAGCGCTGGAAATCAATCGTCCTACTTTTCTAGAATGGGTTGGCAAGCTTGAAGAGGCGGCTGCAACGACGATCGACAGCTATGATGCGCTGCTTGATGCGCTTGAGGCAAGAGTAAAGTTTTTCGCTGAGGCGGGCTGCAAAGTATCTGACCATGCGCTGGACTATGTTGCGTATGCAGAGACAACGAAGGCTGATGCTGCTGCTATTTTTGCCAAAGCCTTGAACAAGGAAACGGTCTCCCTAGAAGAAGAGAAACAGTACAAGACGTTCACGCTGCTCTTCTTGGGACGTTTGTATGCCGAGCGCGGCTGGGCGATGCAGTTCCATATCAATGCGGCTAGAAACAACAGCTCGCGCATGTTTGGCAAGCTCGGACCGGATACAGGATTTGATTCGATCAATGATAGCGACGTAGCTTACCCGCTCACAAGGCTGCTTGATGCGCTGGATATGGACGACGCGCTTCCAAAAACAATCGTGTATTCACTGAATGCCAAGGACAATGATGTACTGGGATCCATTATTGGAAGCTTCCAAGGGGGCGGGGTGCCTGGGAAAATTCAACTTGGCTCTGCATGGTGGTTCAACGATACAAAAAATGGTATGCTTGATCAAATGAATACGCTTGCCAATCAAGGACTGCTTAGCCGCTTTGTTGGCATGCTGACCGATTCTCGCAGCTTCCTCTCGTACACCAGACATGAATATTTCCGGCGTTTGCTCTGCAATCTGCTAGGTGAATGGGTCGAGAATGGAGAGGCGCCGGAAGATATGGAGCTGCTGGGTCAAATGGTTCAAAATATTTCTTATCGCAACGCGAAAGCTTACTTCGGCTTCTAGCATGCTTGAAACGTTCTACAATTCCGCTAGCTCAGCGGGGGCTGTGGGACGTTTTTTTGTATCCAAGCGATAAGCAGCCATCAAAAATTTGAGCATCTGCGGTCCAGCTATATTCGCGGCTATGCCGAATAGCTCGGAATGCACTGCTTTTCGGCATAACAAATAAAATGCCGCGCCGCCGATGAGCTCAAAGGCAATGAACTCCTTCCATTTCCAGGCGGGAACAATGTATATTTCAAATTCTTCTTTTTTGGCAACTCGTGTACGCAAAATGGGAGCCCTCCTGCTAATTAGGCGCATTACAACCGTAACTAGATTATGCGGAGCAGCTTATCCATCATTCGCAATGATTTCAATAAGTATAATAGGAGTGATTGTATTGAAAAAAACAGCCTTCGTCACCGGAGCAGATCGAGGAGTAGGCTTGGCCCTCGTGAAATGCTTGCTTGAGCTAGAATATGACGTTTTTGCTGGACGATATGCGGACCATGTACCGCAGCTTAATGAGTTAAAAGAAGCACATGCAGATCGGCTGCAGGTGCTGCAGCTGGACATATCAAGTGATGAGAGTGTGGCAAGGGCGTTCGAAGCAACAGCTGCAAGGACGGATCAGCTGGATCTATTAATCAATAACGGAGCGATATTGGGAGACATTACAGCAACGGTGCTAGATCCGCTTCATTATGCGGAAATGCTTGATGTTTTTAATGTGAATACACTTGGGAGCTTGCGGATGAGCCAGACCTTTATGCCGCTCCTGCTCAAGGGAGAATCAAAGTTTCTGCTCAATATATCGTCGGAGGCGGGCAGCATAAGTGATTGCTACCGGGACAGCTGGTATGCGTATTGTATGTCAAAGGCAGCGCTGAACATGCAATCCAAGCTGATCCATAATGGCATCAAGCAGCTAGGTGGCCGTGTACTGGTTGTGCACCCAGGCTGGGTGCAGACGTATATGCAGGGCCAGTTAGATGCTGCAGCAACGCTTACGCCTGAGCAATCGGCTTCCTCTATTCTAAAGCTAGTTGAAGCTCGCATAAGCTTGGATGCTGCGGCAGCAGATTGTGAATACGTGGATTATGCAGGCAATGCGCTGAATTGGTAGAAGGTTGAGACGCGGATTCGATTGTGCAGCTGAGGCTAGCGCAAGAGCTCACTTCAATAAACCAGCTGATTCAGCATTCGCTGGATCAGCTGGCTCGTTACGAATGAGTCATTATTTGGCAGCAAGCAGCTGACGGAAAGAGCGGCGCAGGATGAATATCATGAGATCGATATCCTTCTGCGTTACAATTAATGGAGGAACGAGGCGAATGGTAGATGAATTCAGTGCATTGATAAGCAGTCCCTCACGCATACAAATCGCAGCAAGCTCATCAGCGGTGTTCTCGGGTACGTCAAATGCGAGCAGAAGCCCTTTGCCGCGAATATTCGCAATCGGAAATTCGTGAGAAAGATCGCGAAGGCTGCCTTCTAGAAATTGGCCTTGCACCTTAGCGTTGTTTGCCAAGTTTTGCTCCAGCAGTTCCTGAAGCACGGCATAACCTGCAGCCATGGCAAGCGGGGCTCCTGTATAGGTTCCGCCTTGATCTCCCGGCTCAAATAAATCATATTTGCTTTTTGTCAGCATCGCCGCTAACGGAAAGCCAGCACCAATGCCTTTGCCTATGGTGATGACATCAGGCATAATACCGTAATGCTCATAAGCGAACAGCTTGCCTGTTCTGCCCATCCCCGTCTGTATTTCATCAAATATTAACAACATGCCGTACATATCGCATATTTTACGCAATCCGAACAAATACGCTTCATCTACGGAATGAACGCCGCCTTCCCCTTGCACGAGCTCGACCATAATTGCACAGGTGTTGTTCGTAACCGCAGCAAAGCAAGCATCAAGGTCATTAATAGGTACATGCTTAAAGCCCTCGACCTTAGGAGCGTATAGATCCTTCCACTTTGCTTTCCCAGTTGCAGACATCATAGCTAGCGAGCGTCCGTGGAAGCTGTTCGTTAACGTAATAATCTCATATGCTCCATTCAAATTAACAGAGCCATGTTTTCTTGCGAGCTTAATTGCACTTTCATTCGCCTCAGCACCGCTGCTTACAAAAAAAGCTTTATCCATACCGCTGACGCTGGTCAGCATCTCGGCGAATTCAATCATTGGTTTATTATAGTAACCGGGGCTTGCATGAACAAGCGTTGAAGCCTGACGTGACAATGCCTCCTGCAATACAGCAGGGGAATGCCCCAAGCTTGCAACCGCCCAGCCGCCGACAAAGTCCAAGTAACGATTTCCATCCGTATCCCACAAAAACATACCCTTGCCTTTTTCCATCACGACGCTGGGACGGTGCGCCGTAAAAAGAACCGATTTCTCCGCCGTTTCTAATAATGCCTTTGTTGCTGACTTTTCCATCTGAATCATTTACGAGCCTCCCGGTTATTCATTGTATTGCATAAATATACAACATTAAGAATAAAGATTCAACTGCTTTGCTTGAATTTTCTTAAAGACAACAGAATGTAGGGAAGAGGACAACAAAAACGCAGACAAAGAGGAGAGATCACGATGTGGAATGGTGATTCTTATTTAACGAAGCTATATGACGAAGCCATTGCTCGGCATCAACAGCTTCGGACTCTGCAGCTCCGAAATGAACGCAGGCCGAAGCTGAAATCAGCGCTGCGAGAGTTGGTAGGCCAGTTCGAGCCTAATCCCGCACATATACCGAAGGTGCTGGAACGCGTTCAATGCGATGGATATGTTCGCGAACGGGTGGAGCTGTCGGCTACGCCAGAGCTGACGTTTGCCGCGTATGTGCTTATTCCGAGTGATGTGCAGGGGCCGCAGCCGAGTGTGCTGGCACTGCATGGTCATGGTTATGGAAGCAGACAAATTGTTGGTTTGCGGCAGGATGGATCACAAGATGATGAAGATCCGGGCAGCCATCAGCATTTTGCTATTCAGCTTGTGAAACGGGGCATGGTCGTGATCGCACCAGACGTCATCGGCTTCGGCGAGCGCAGGCTCCATGCCGATCTTGCGCTTAATCCAGATACGCCAAGCTCGTGCTACCGGCTGTCAACGCAGCTGATGATGCTTGGCAAGACATTGACCGGCCTGCGCGTATCAGAAGCGTTAAAAGCATTTCATTATTTGTCTGCGCGTAAAGAGGTTGATGCTGATCGGATTGGCCTCATGGGTTTTTCTGGCGGAGGTTTAATTGGGTTTGTGACGGCCGTGCTGGAAGCGCGCATAAAGGCAACGGTATTGACTGGCTTCGCGAACACAGTCAAAGACAGCATCTTTGCCGTTCATCATTGCATTGATAATTACACGCCAAGTTTACTCGTTCACGCGGAGCTGCCGGAATTGATCGGATTAATTGCTCCGCGTCCGTTATTTCTTGAATCTGGAGAAAATGATCCGATTTTTCCGGTGGCAGGTTTTCGGAAGGCGGAAGCAGAGATTCAGGCCATTTATGAGGCGGATGGAGCTGGTGACAAGCTTTTAACGGACGTATTTCCGGGTAAGCATGAAATAAGCGGCCGACTGGCTTACGATTGGTTGAAGCAAACGTTATCGTCTTAAATTACGTCGTATATTGCTTGCGAAATTTCGTAGGCGGCAGCCCGATTTGCTGCGTAAAGCAATTGGAGAAGTAGGGAACATTTTCAAATCCAACATATTGTGCGATTTCTGCGATCGGCCATTCTGTTTTGAGCAGTAGCAGCTTGGCTTGCTCAAGCCGATATTTGGATAAATAGTCGATAGGCGTCATGCCATACACCTGCTTCATGCAGCGGGTAATGTAGTTATAGTGAAAATTGAGAGCTTCAGCCATCGTTTTGCTTGAAATTTCAAATCGATAATTATTTTTTATATAAGCCTCCGCTTTCTCAGCTAAAGTGACAATGGGGCTTGTATAGCTGTCATTTTGCCGCAGGTCCATCATGCGCAGCAGCTCCTCGAATGTCTGCTGCTGCGTCCAGAATGCACTCGACTGACGCTCTCCTCCAGCTTTGTTCAGCGTTCGCATTAAGCGAAACGCTTGCTCTGGATAGGGGAGCGTCCATGCTTTCTGCAGGTGAAGGGAGTAAGGAGAAGTTAGAAAACGATTGTAATGCTCTTCTTGGTTAATGCCTGAGTGATCGAGCTCCGTTTGCTGCCATTCCCCCACCGCTTGAAAATGAACCCAGTAAAAGCGTGTTTTTTCCTCAGAAGGCTTTACGGAATAGTGATAGCGGTCAGGCAGCAGAAGCAAGGTTTGCCCGTCTGTTAATTGCCATTTCCGCTCATCCTCGCCTATAAATAAGCAGCCATGTTCTACGATAAGAAGATCAAATACGCCTAGCTGCTTCCGGCTCGGATGCTGATCGCCCCGTTCGTGATTCGTAACGCCGCTCTCTAAGTAATAAGGAAGTGGAGGGGCTGCAAAATAAATATGCTCCGATGCTGCTATCATAATTAATTACACTCCCTGCTTGTGTGAAATTTTATAAGTATTTAGTTATTTTCATTTGTATTTAAGTTTTATTTTAACCCATAAAATAGAGATCAGCAGTATGAAAGTTATTCATATCGGAAGAGGGGTTTTAATAAATGGAGCAAATCGCAAGCAAGGACCATGCCAAACCCGTATCACTTAAGCAGATCAATATTCAAGATTCATTTTGGAATTATTATATTAATTTAGTTAGGGATGTTGTTGTACCCTATCAATGGGATGCTATAAATGATCAAGTAGAGGGAGCCGAACGAAGCGGAGCGGTTCGTAATTTTAAAATTGCGGCAGGTTTAGAAAAAGGGGATTTTTACGGCTTCGTATTTCAAGATACCGATGTAGCCAAATGGCTGGAGGCGGTCGCTTATTTGCTTGAGACAAAGCCAGATGCTGGTCTAGAGCAAATTGCTGACGAAATGATCGACATTATTGAAAAGGCGCAGCAGCCTGACGGTTATTTGAATACCTTCTATACGATTAAAGAGCCGGGCAAGAAGTGGACAAACTTGACGGAGTGCCATGAGCTTTATACCGCAGGCCATATGATCGAGGCTGGCGTAGCTTACTATAAAGCAACAGGCAAGAAGAAGCTGCTTGAAATTGTATGCCGGATCGCAGATGATATTGCTGTCGTGTTTGGTGATGGACCAGGTCAAATTGCAGGATATGACGGTCATCAAGAGATTGAGCTGGCACTTGTGAAACTATATGAGACAACGGGTGAACGCAAATATTTGGAGCTGAGCAGCTACTTTATTGATAAACGCGGCCAGCAGCCCAGCTTCTTCGAAGCAGAGGCTGACCGCAGGGGCAGAACTTCGCATTGGAGCAATAATAAGATTCATATCGAAGCGGATTATTTTCAGGCGCATTTGCCTGTTCGTGAGCAAGAAGCAGCGGTTGGCCATGCAGTGCGTGTCGTTTATATGCTTGCGGGTATGGCGGATGTTGCACGCGAAACGGGCGACGAGTCATTGCTTGCAGCATGCCGCAGATTGTGGGACAACATAGCCTCAAAGCAGATGTACATTACTGGCGGAATTGGATCAATGGCGCAGGGCGAAGCTTTTTCATTCGATTACGATCTGCCAAATGATACGGTATATTCAGAAACCTGCGCATCGATTGGCCTTATATTCTTCGCTCATCGCATGCTTCAGCTCGAGCCTAACAGCCGCTATGCAGATGTAATGGAGCGTGCTTTGTACAATACCGTTATTGCAGGCATGTCGCGTGACGGCAGACATTTCTTCTATGTGAATCCGCTGGAGGTAACGCCGGATGTATGTGAAGGAAGAAACAAAAACTTTAACCATGTGAAGCCTGTTCGCCAAGAATGGTTCGGCTGCGCCTGCTGTCCGCCGAATATTGCTCGGTTGCTTGCTTCGCTGGGCGAGTATTTATATTCCACAAAAGGAAATACCATTTATGCGCATCTGTATATCGGCGGAGAAATAGAGCTTTCATTAGGAGATACAAAAATCAAGCTTCATCAGCAATCCAATATGCCTTGGGCAGGGTCAGCACGTTTTGAGGTGACACTCGGCGAGCCGGCAGTATTCACTTTGGCGCTGCGTATACCGGACTGGTCTTCCAATGCAGCGATACTCATAAACGGAGAAGTGTATTCCCTTGCGAATCAAATCGTGGACGGCTATGCGCGAATTTACCGGGAGTGGACGTCCGGCGATATTGTGGAGCTTGCACTCGATATGCCTATATTACGAGTAAGAAGCCATCCGCTAGTGAAGCAAAATGCTGGTAAAGTAGCACTGCAGCGCGGGCCGCTCGTCTATTGCCTAGAGGAGGCGGACAACGGCAAGCAGCTTCAGCAGCTGCTTCTGCCGCAGGATGCCAAGCTGGAGGAAACGTTTGAACAACATCTGATTGGCGGCATCCAAGTGATTAAGGCGCAGGCGCTGAAGCTTCAATTCGAGGATTGGGGCACTCAGCTTTACCGCACCAACGCAGACGCAGCTCTTGAGCCGACGGATGTTACGTTTATTCCCTATTACGCATGGGCGAATCGCGGCAAAGGCGAGATGGCGGTATGGGTGAAGGAAAGACTATAGGCCGTTAGCATTCCATCATTTTTGAACTGAAACGATCAACATAATTTGGCGATTGCTTACCGAAAATAATTCGGAAGTAATCGCCTTTTTTGTATTGCAAAATATATAGTTTATAGGGTTGACACTATACTTTTTACATTGTGCAGTTTATTTTTTGAAATTACAATTTAATTAAACATGAATACGCTTTATTTCATCTTTTTATTCAATTACATGTCATAATAAATCTGAAGGGGTGCACCTATAAAATGATAAAAATACAAAATGTTGTGGATGATTTATTGGCCCCTGTTACTCCAATTGCAGGCAGCGTGGATACGTTAAAGTTCGGAAATCCACAAACGGAAGTCAAGGGCATTGTCGTTGCGTTTATGGCCTCGCAGCAGGTGCTCGAATGGTCTGTCGCAATGGGGGCGAACCTCATCATTACGCATGAAGGAACCTTCTTCAGCCACCATGATGCCAAGGAATCTACTTATGTGAATGATCCTATTTATAAGGCTAAAAGCCGATTTATTGAAGAATCAGGTTTAGCGATTTATCGCTTCCACGATTATTGGCATCGGTACGAGCCAGACGGCATTATGGAGGGGCTTATTCACGCCTTGGATTGGAATGATCATGTGACGGAGCATTTGCCCGCCGCATCAATCGTAGCTGTTCAACCGATGAAGCTCGAGCAAGTAATCGAGCATATCAAAAAAAAGCTGGGAATCCGTTATGTGCGTACAGTAGGGGATTTATCCACGAGTTGCAGCCGGATTGGATTGTTGGCCGGCTACAGAGGCGGGGGGGACAACGCAATTCCTTTATTTGCAAACTATAAGCTGGACTTGATCATATACGGCGAAGGCCCGGAGTGGGAGACGCCAGAGTATGTAAGGGATGCCGTCCACCTGGGCAGGCACCAAGCGCTAGTTGTTCTAGGTCATTCCGAAAGCGAGCAGCCGGGTATGAAACTGCTGGCTGATCGGCTTCGCCATAAATATTCTACTATTCCTGTTCATTACTTGCCTGTAGATCCCGTTTTTAAAGTGGTCTAACCCCTAATAAGAGGAGGAATTTGATGCATTTACATCGTGCAATTCTGGTTGACGATGAACCATTTACCCGCAAAGGCTTAATGAAGCTAATCGATTGGGAAACCTGCGGCTTTCAAATCGTAGGGGAAGCTGATAATGGCGAGGATGCGCTTGAACTGATCAAGCGTGTGCAGCCTGAGCTGGTCATAACGGACATTCGCATGCCGGTCATAGATGGGCTTGAGCTGATTCGATGCGTCATGCTGGAAAATATAGCAGTACCTTATTTTATTATCATTAGCGGTTACAATGACTTCAATTATGCCCAGCAAGCGATGCGTTATGGCGTTCATGACTTTGTTGTTAAACCGGTCGATGACGTTGAATTCACCGCTACGTTGACCAAATTAAAAGATAAATTAATACTGCAGCAAGAGGAACAGGCTAGAAATGAACGGCTGCTGGGCGGTGAAATGATTAAATCACTCATTCTCGGTGAAGCGAGCGAGGCGTCCATTGCAGGCTGGGAGCAGCGTTTGAACCTGAGAGAAGCTGATCGTTTATATTATTTGCTTGCTGAGCTGAACGACAACTACAACTGGCATCCATATGAGGAGAAAGTTCCCTACGCGCGCTTCAAGGAGCTCGTTCAACAAGAGCTTACGCGTATAACTTCTGCAGATCAGCCCATTTGCTTAAATGAGCATCGCAATCGTATCGGGATTTTGCTGCCTAGTTATTTGCTGGCAAGATGGGGCGGAGATCTCGAGCGATTGTTAACGGCCTTTCGAGATGCGCTGGATGCACATTTGGGAAAAGGCGTATTTCTTTACGCAGGTTCTGCTGTTCAACATTTGTCGGAGATCCGAGAATCGTACAAGACCGCCAAGGAAGCCAGCTTATACAAATATATAAACGAGGACAATCGCATCGTTAGCTTCGATCAAAAAAAGCTGGAGAGGCTCAATTATATCGGGTTTGATCCTGCTGAATTTAATTTATTTATGGAGCAAATGGAAGAGCTGCAGCTGGAGGCAGTGAAAACAATTGTTGATAAATGGTTTATAGATTTTCGCGAGAAACGATATGCTCCAGAAGCGGTTAAGATGAATATCCAGCTATGCTTGATGGGGATTTTGAAAACGATCCGCAATATGGAGGGGGATGAAAACTCCTTGCATACATTGGGACCGCTGCTTAACTGGCATGATTCTAATTTATCGCTCGGTGAACTAAAAAAACTGTTTCATGCATTTATCGAAGAGAGTCAGCAAAGTATTGCTGAGCTTAGGAAGGAACAGCTGAAAAGCGATATTCAAAAAATTAAAAGCTACATTGAAGCCAATTATTCGCAAAACATTAGCTTGAAGAGCATTGCTGCGTTATTTTATGTCAATCCGGTCTATTTAGGCCAATTATTTAAAAAGACATACCGCGTCTATTTTAATGAATTTTTACTTCAGCTTAGGGTAAATGAGGCCAAAAAGCTGCTGAGACAATCGCGCACGATGCGCATATATGAGATTGCGGAGAAAATTGGCTTCAGCAATGCAGATTATTTTGTTACGCAATTCGAGAAGATCGAGCATATGACTCCTACAGAATACCGAAATAAGCTCTTGTAGGCGTAGTTTCTTAAACCATCCGTTATCACAAGAAAAGGAGAATATCCGTGAAGCTGAGCCTAAGTCTCAACAATGTTCGTCTGCGGAATAAGCTGCTCATCCTTTATATCTTTTCGGTGTTTCTTCCAATCGTGTTAACCAACGTTATTTTTTATAATGTGACGACGGATAATGTGAGAAATCAACGGATGAAAGATATTACACGAGCAGTAGAACAGATCAACAACGAATTCCGCGCCGAAGTCGAGGATGCCGTGACCATTTCCGCTGTGTTTTATACGGATTACAATTTAAACGAAATTTTAGAGACGGACTATCAAGAGCCGGCTGCTTATGTTGAAGCTTATGATACGTATTTCCGGAGAATTTTGAATAGCTATACTCCTGTTTATGCCTCCATTCAAAGCATAAAAATTTTCGTGGAAAATCCAACAATGCTGCATTCAGGCGGCGTTGGTTATTTATCAAACGAAATTAAGCAGTCTGACTGGTATCAATTGTTGAAGGAAAGAAACAATTCTTACCCAATCTTCATCCGAACGCAGCAGGAGGATTTATATCTAAAAAGCGATGGCGCGGACAAGCGGAATACATTCAGCATTATCCGTGAAATGAATTATTTTGAATCTAAAAATAAATGGCAAAAGTATTTGAAAATCGACTTGAAAACGAGCACGATTGACCAAATATTTCGAAATCAGAACCTGCAAGGCAACATTTATTTAATTGATGATAAAGGTCATGTGGAGTATACGACAGACCCTGAGGTGGACTGGAGCGGAAAACCAGTATCGTTTGATGAATTGGTTTTTCCAAAGGATTCCATCCAATTTCCTTCAACGAATTCCTATGTGAGTTATTTGGAAAATTGGCGCATTGTAGGGACGATTTCGGAGGAAGAGGTGCTGAAGGACGTAAGGCAGTCTAGAGAATTTGTTTTTGTGCTGGCCTGTTTAAATTTTTTCATCCCAACGCTGATTATATTATGGATTTCACGTTCACTGCACGAGCGGTTGGTTCGCATTTTGCAGCATATGAAAAAAGTGAAAAACCAGAACTTCGATACGATTAAGCAGGGTGAATCCCTGGATGAAATCGGACAATTAACGAGCGAATTCAATCGGATGACGATACAAGTGAAAAGCTTGATTGATGATGTGTATATCGCGGACATTCAGACCAAAACATTAGAGCTCGAACGGAGGAAAGCGCAGCTGAATGCGCTGCAAAGCCAAATCAATCCTCATTTTCTATTTAATGCGCTGGAAACGATTCGAATGCGAAGCTTGATTAAGGACGAGATGGAGACGGCCAAGATCATTCATAATATGGCGAAAATATTTAGAACCTCGCTCACTTGGGGCAAAGACCGCGTTATGGTTAGTGAGGAAATTGAATTTATTTTGTGTTTCCTCGAAATTCAGAAATATCGATTTGAAGATCGGATGAATTACGACATCCACATAGATCCTGCTGCTAAAGAGTGCATGGTGCCCAAAATGATGTTTTTGCCTTTCGTAGAAAATGCCAGCATCCATGGTATTGAGCCGCTAAGACATGGAGGCAGCATTCAGGTCCAAGTTGAACGCGAGGCGGACACGTTAATTTTCTCGATCAGAGATAATGGGATTGGCATGGATGAACAAAAAGTAAAACAGTTTTATGGCTATTTGGAAAGCGACGAAGAGCTGGGCGAAAGAATTGGCGTTCAAAACGTTATTTATCGCTTGAAACTGATTTATGGTGATCGTTTTCAACTATTAATTGAGAGTGAGCCTGGACAAGGTACATTTATTCGGGTTGCAGTTCCTGTTGAAATATGAGATGCCCATAAAACGAATATCGTATATGTTTTTTAAAGTTTGAACTATAGTTTATTGGGTAAACAAAGTATTTTGAATTACTTATAATGAAAGTGCTTACAAAATAAGTTGCACTCGAAAGGGGCTGGGGAAAGTGAAAAAGAAAATATTATTGACTTGTATGACTGCCTTTATGATCTTTACTGCTGCATGCTCGAACAGCGGCAATGGCGGAGAAGCAAAGCCAACTAACAGCACGAACACTCCTGCAAATACTGCAAGTGAAGGGAAAGAAACAGATAAGCCGGTTGAAAAAGTTACTTTTTCTTATTTCAATGGTGTTGCAGCAGCTAAGGACATTAACAGCAACGAGACGACGATTGGTAAAATTTTGGAGGATCAAACGGGTGTTAACTTTAAAATCGAGCATTTGGTTGGCGATCTGAACACGAAGGTCGGAACGATGATCGCATCCAACGCTTATCCAGATGTTATGATTCCGGATGCAGCAATAGACAAAATTCTTGAAGCGGGTGCGTTTATTCCATTGGACGACCTGATTGAAGAACATGGTCCGAACATCAAACGTGTATACGGTAAATATTTCAACCAAATGAGAGCTGCAGATGGAAAAATCTACTTCCTGCCGTTTTCCAACACAGTAGGTGAATATATTCCAGATCCGAATATTAACCAAGGTGCTTTCTGGGTTCAAAGACGTGTTTTGAAAGAAGCAGGGTATCCAAAAGTTACAACTCTTGATGCTTACATGGATTTAATTAAAAACTTCGTAGACAAGCATAAAGATGAAGATTTGACAGGTATCGTTTCTTTAACACATGACTGGAGATTTTTCGCAACTTCCAACCCTCCAAACCATTTGGCAGGTTACCCGAATGACGGAAACGTCATCGTGGATATGAACACGTTTGAAGCAAAAACCTATGCAGCAGATGACAACACAAAACGTTGGTTGCAGAAGCTGAATGATATGAATGCTGGCGGTTATTTCGATAAAGCATCTTTCGTAGACAATTACGATCAATATTTGGCGAAATTGACTTCGCATAAGGTAGTAGGTTTCTTCGACTATGGATGGCAGTTTAACAATGCGCAAGCTGCACTTAGGGACGCTGCTAAGGTAGATCCAGCACAGGACGATTTTGTTTATTTCCCACTTCCAGTTACATTCGACGGACAGAAGGATCAATATTTAGATCCTCCAGGTTTTGTTAAAAACCGTGGTTTGGGTATTACTGTAAGCGCGAAAGATTCGGTTCGCATTATTCAATACTTGGATAATTTGTTGACAGACGAGAACCAAATTCTTCAAAGATGGGGCATTAAAGGCGAAACGTATGAAGTAGACGATAAGGGCCGTATGTATCGTACAGCTGAACAAATCGCGAAAATTAACGAAGATTTCAACGTATCATTCGGCTTTAAATATTATTCATGGAACTGGCCTTTGTATGGAAATGGTTCCTCGCTTCCAGACGGAAATTCGGTTGCTCCTGGTACACAGCCTGAAGTATTCCAAATGGGCTTGACGGAAGGCGATAAACTCATTCTTGATAAATACGGCGTTAAAACATATGCCGAGTTGTTCGCTGCTCCAGATGATCGTCCATGGTACCCGGCTTGGGGCATCGCGAAAGAGCAAGGTTCTCCGCAGCAAATTTGGGAAACGAAAAAAGATGAGCTTACGAAAAAATATTTCCCTAAGCTTGTCCTTGCAAAGTCAGCAGACTTTGAAAAAGTATGGACAGAGTACACAAATGCATTCGGCAAGCTCGATACGGCTGCTTACGAGAAATGGACAACAGATGAAGTAAAAAAATTGATCGAAGCATCCAAGCAATAATATAGAAGGAACGGTGAAAGGCCGGTTTGCGGATGCAAAATGCCGGCCTTTCTTTAAATATAAGAATTTATAAGTTTGTTAGCTTATAAAAGGCTTATATTTCTCCGTCAAAGCTGCTTCAGCGTCCAGAGGTCGCCGAAAACGTTTTGCTTGCTATCCAGCATCATTCAGTCCGGAAGGAGAGATTCAAGATGGAACATAAGCCCGATATGTCATCGTCAAACCTGGTGCTGCCTAAGAAGCCGTCGGGACTGAAGAATTTTGCAAAAAAGCTCATTGAGCAACGAGTGCTTGTTCTTATGTCTGTACCGTTTCTAGCGTGGTTGTTTATTTTTAAATATATGCCTCTATGGGGGTGGACGATCGCCTTTCAAGCCTATAAGCCAGCGAAAAGCTTCAGTGAGCAGAAATGGATCGGGTTTGATCATTTTAAATTTTTGTTCGAAGACGAACGGTTTATTCGTGTCTTGAGAAATACGGTGGCGATGAGCGGAATCAATCTGGTTCTCGGCTTCGTTACGGCAATCACACTCGCTTTGTTGTTAAATGAGGTCAGGAAGGTTGCTTTTAAACGCATTGTTCAAACGGTCAGTTATTTGCCCCATTTCATTTCTTGGGTAGTTGCGGCAAGCATTATTCAAACAACGTTATCTCCAGATGGCATCATCAATCAAATGCTGCTTTGGACCGGCTTTGTGGAAAAAGGCGAGGAAATATTATTTCTCGGTATACCCGAGCAATTTTGGACCATTTTTGGAGCAAGCTCTGTATGGAAAGATGTAGGCTGGAATACAATCGTCTACCTAGCGGCAATGACGATGATTGACCCTGCGCAATATGAAGCAGCAGAGATGGATGGAGCAGGCCGAATTAAACGGATGTGGTATGTAACGCTTCCGGGTATCAAACCGGTTATTATCGTATTGCTCATTATGAATATCGGGTATTTGCTGGAATCGGGCTTCGAGCCGCAGTATTTGCTGGGGAACGGCATGAACGTCGATTTTTCCGAAAACCTTGACATATTTGTTCTTAAATACGGGATTGCGCAAGGCAACTACTCGCTATCAATTGCAGCGGGCATGTTTAAAACCATTATCAGCTTTATTTTATTGTTCGCAGCGAACAATCTTGCAAAACGTATGGGCGAGTCCAGACTGTTTTAGAGGGAGGGGTACAACATGAGTCATTCGGCATCGGAAGCTGTATCAAACAAACCAAGCCGCATCCGCTCATCACGCGGCGATCTCATATTTGATATTTGCAATTATATATTTCTTACTTTACTGATGGTTGTGACCTTATATCCTTTCTTGAATACAGCCGCCGTATCGCTCAACAATGCGACGGATTCGATTAAGGGCGGTATTTATTTGCTGCCGAGGATATGGACACTGGACAATTATAGCTACGTACTTAGGGAAGCAACGATTTTTCATGCGACGCTAATTTCCATCCTTCGAACGGTGATTGGAACGATAGCTACTGTCTTTTGTTCAGCGATGGTGGCTTACACGATTACTCGACAAGAGTATGTGCTTAGGAAATTCGTGACGATTGCGTTCATTTTGACGATGTATTTTAACGGCGGGCTCATTCCAAACTTTCTATTGATCCGTGATTTGGGTTTGCTTAACAACTTCTGGGTATACATCTTCCCAGGTTTGATCGGTGTATTCAACTTAATCATTATTCGTTCCTTTATTGAAGGGCTGCCTGAGAGCATTTTGGAGTCTGCGAGAATAGACGGAGCTGGCGATTTTAAAATGTTTTACAGCATCGTCCTGCCGCTTTGCGTTCCTGTGCTCGCGACTGTTGCGCTTTTCTCGGCAGTGTATCAGTGGAACCAGTGGTTTGACGTGTTCTTGTACAATTCCTCGAATATCGATCTCAGTACGCTGCAGTATGAGCTGCAAAAAATTCTGCAAAACTCCAATGCTTCCTTGACGACGAAGACGGCGGGCGATGCGTTCGCCAATGCCGGCAATTCAGGAGCCAATACAGTAACGCCGTTCGCCATCCGGGCAACGATGACGATTGTGGCTTCCTTGCCGATCATTATGGTATATCCGTTTCTACAGAAATACTTTGTAAAAGGTATGACCGTAGGCGGCGTGAAAGGTTAATAGACAGGGGGAAATAAGATGAGCAGCCATGCAGCCAGTTCTATTCCTAAGTTATACGAAGCATTTAAAGATTCATTTGATATAGGCGCAGCAGTTAATCCGCGTACGATTGTTCAGGCTCGCGATCTCATAGCCACCCATTTTAACAGCTTGACTGCTGAGAATGAAATGAAATTTGTTAGCTTGCACCCTTCCGAAGATACCTATACGTTCGAAGAGGCAGACAAAATCGTCGCATTTGCAAGAGAGCATGGGAAAAAAATGAGAGGGCATACACTGGTTTGGCATAATCAGACATCCGATTGGCTGTTTGAAGAAACGAATGGCAGCTCGGTTAGCCGCGAGAAGCTTTTGGATCGATTGAAATCGCATATTCATACTGTTGTTGGCCGTTATAAAGATGATATTTATGCATGGGACGTCGTAAATGAAGTCATCTCTGACGAAGGCGCAGCTATGCTGCGTCCAACCAAATGGCTGGATATCGCCGGAGTGGACTATATTGCCAAAGCGTTTGAATTCACACATGAAGCAGATCCTAAAGCTCAGCTTTTCTACAATGATTATAATGAGTCGAACCCTCTGAAACGCGATAAAATCTATCAATTGGTTAAATCGCTGCTCGAGCAGGATGTCCCGATTCATGGCGTAGGCCTTCAAGCGCATTGGAGCTTATATCATCCTCATTTAGATGAAATACGGGCTGCTATCGAGAAGTACGCTTCACTTGGCCTAAGACTGCAATTAACAGAGCTTGATATATCGATGTTCCGCCATGATGATGTACGAACCGACTTAGCAAAGCCTACTGAAGAAATGCTGGAGCTGCAGGAGAAACGATATGAGGTTGTCTTTCAATTGCTGACGGAATATCGCAATCATATTGATGCGGTTACGTTCTGGGGAGCGGCGGATGATTATACGTGGCTCAGTGATTTTCCTGTACGTGGACGGAAAAATTGGCCAATGCTATTTGATGAGAACCATGAGCCAAAAGGTTCGTTCTGGCGCGTCATGAAGCAGCACTCATCTCTCTGAGCCAGCTTACAAGGAGGCACGCAAATTAATGGACAGTCACACGTATAAGGCTTGGCTAAATCCTCAGCGAATAGAGGATTTGTATTTGAAAAAAGAGTATTTGGCTCTTTTTGGTCAGATCGTCTTTAGTGGCGTGGCGACTGGCGTTTTGGAAACGGCAATCAAAGAGCTGCAGCATGGTATTCATGCCTTAATCGGCATAATCCCGGCAGTAAAGGAGCGGGCTGAGCCTGCGACGGCTGGCTTTCTTCATATTATGGTGGACTCCGTATTGATGGATTCTGATAGATGGGAGCCGTCCAAAGCGGGATATATGCTGCGGTACAGCTCTCAGCAAGGCCATGGCAATTTATCTCTTGTCGGCGGATCAGATACAGCCGTATTATATGGTGTATTTCATTTACTGCGTCTATTAGGCGCCGGTAAGCCAGTGAAAGAACTGAATGCCGAGGAGTCTCCAGCCATGTCGCTTCGAATGATTAATCAGTGGGATAATGCTGATGGTTCGGTAGAGCGAGGGTATGCAGGACAGTCTATTTTTTATCAAAATGGAGAAATAACGAGTGAATTTAATCGAATAAACGATTATGCAAGAATGCTCGCATCCGTTGGCCTCAATGCGATTTCTATCAATAATGTGAATGTTCATGCGATTGAAACGATGTTCATCACAGAGGAAAAGCTTCCTGCTGTTGCGGTTATTGCAGACATTTTCCGCAGGTACGGAATTACGCTGTTTCTAAGCGTTAACTTTGCTGCGCCTCTGCAAATCGGAGGTCTGGCCACTGCGGATCCGCTGGATGCTGGTGTGAAGCAGTGGTGGAAGGAAATGGCTGAACGGATTTACGCGTTTATTCCTGACTTCGGTGGTTTCGTGGTGAAGGCAGATTCTGAGCATCGGCCGGGGCCATTTGCTTATGGACGCGACCATGCAGATGGAGCGAATATGCTGGCTGAAGCGCTGGAAGCTCACGATGGCATCGTCATATGGCGCTGCTTTGTTTATGACTGCATGCAGGATTGGCGTGATCGGAAGATCGATCGAGCGCGTGCGGCATTTGACCATTTTAAACCGCTCGATGGTCGTTTTCGGAGTAATGTCATTCTACAAATTAAGAATGGACCGATGGACTTTCAGGTTCGCGAGCCCGTATCCCCGTTGTTTGGCGCGATGAAGAAAACGAACCAGATGATGGAGTTCCAGATCACGCAAGAATATACCGGTCAACAGAAGCATCTTTGCTATCTCGTCCCGCAGTGGAAGCAGGTAATGGATTTCGATACTTATGCGGAAGGTGCATCGACTGAAGTTAAGCGAGTGGTGGATGGTACATTATACGGCATGAAATATAGCGGAATTGCAGCAGTAAGCAATATTGGGAATGAAGAGAGCTGGACAGGGCATATTCTCGCACAAGCCAATCTTTACGGATATGGCCGGCTAGTGTGGAACCCGGCTTTAACAGCCGAGGAGATTTCGCACGAGTGGATAGCCGCAACGTTTGGCAATGATCCTGAGATAGCTTTAGCAATCGGTGACATGCTGATGAAGTCGTGGCTGTTATATGAAAGCTATACGGCGCCGCTTGGCGTAGGCTGGATGATCACGCCTAACCATCATTTTGGTCCGGATGTCGATGGCTACGAGTATTCAAGATGGGGAACCTACCATTTTGCAGATCGTGACGGTATCGGAGTTGACCGGACGCAGGCGAGTGGAACAGGATATACGGCACAGTATAATGAACCAAACCGTTCGCAGTATGATAGTTTGGACACTTGTCCAGACGAGCTGCTGTTATTTTTCCATCATGTGCCTTATACCCATTTACTCCATTCTGGCAAGACGGTCATTCAGCATATCTACGATACCCATTTTGCGGGTGCGGAGGAAGCTGATCAGATGTTGCGGGATTGGGCTGGTTTGGCCGGCAAAATCGATGAAGCAAGGTTTGCGCATGTCGCTGAGCGATTGGCCTTTCAAGCTGATCATGCGAAGCATTGGCGCGACGTGATCAATACGTATTTCTATCGTAAATCGGGCATTGCCGATGCGGCTGGTCGGAAAATATTTTAATGGGTTTGGATGCGAGGTGGAGATTTGTCCACCTCGTTTTTTGTTTGACGGTGGAATAGAGAGTAGAGGGGCGGCCCAATGGTGGAGGAGTAACTCATCGATAGGAGCGTTTAAGAGCTTATAGGTTCTTAAAGCGGCGTGGCAGCCTTGGAAGGCAACCTGTAAGAACGCATATGTTCTTATATGCTCCAAAAGTGGGGGAGTAACTCATCGATGGGAGCGTTTAAGAGCATATAGGTTCTTAAAGTGACGTGTCAGGCTTGGTTTGCTGGCTATAAGAACGCATATGCTCCTATATGCTCCACAAAGCAGTCCTTTACCGCGTTGGTAGAGGGCTGTTTTTGTCTATAGATAAAACCTTTACAAATGAGGAAAGCTTTGCAATCATTAAGTAATGGTATTTTATTGGAAATTGCGATGAGGAGTGAAGCTATGAATGTCATGAGAGGATCAGATTGGTTAGCTGCTGCAATGAAGTTAAGCGTAATATCTGCTTTTGTTGTTTTGTTAAGCGCTTGCAGCAATACAATTAAAGTCGAGCATATCGAGGCATTTAGCATAGAAATTTTTTCAGAGGAAAATAAAGATGGCTTTTATGAACAAACAGGCTTTAAGAAGGTGAACTCTATTACTGCTTTTGCAGAAAATAAAAATTATTTAAGCTCTGACATCAAAATGGTCGTGGATTATTATGATCTGGATGGAAAATACGTTAAATCAGAAATCGTACATACCAAATTCAGCAAGTCTCATATCACGATGGTTGAAGATGGAGATAATCGAAAAAAAGAGCTTCAGGAGCCATCAACCATTATCATACCTGATGACAATTTACAAAATTTTCGATCCAGTGCTCTATCAGACGACGAGAAAAAACAGATTAAACAACATGTGTTAAATTTTATAGATAGTTTATAAGCTTAGGACAAACGAATATGGAGGAATTGCAAATGATCTCATTAAAAAATAAGATAGCGATCGTTACAGGAGCGAGCAGAGCAACGGGAATTGGAACAGCGATTTGCCGTTCGCTTGCACGCTTAGGTGCAGACATTTTCTTTACGCATTGGTATGCCTTTGATGAAGCGGAAGGCAATGGGGGAGAGAAGGATTGGCCTGAGCAGCTGCGTAAGGAACTAGAAGACTTAGGCGTGAGGGCAAGTCATATGGAAGCGGATTTTGCCGATGTGGAAACTCCTGCCCTTATAATGGAACAAGTAGAAAGGTCGTTAGGCCACGCGACGATTTTAATTAACAACGCCACCTATTGCGTACCTTCCAATTACAAAAGCTTGAATATCAATATATTGGACCAACATTATGCTGTGAATAACCGCGGGCCGATATTGTTAAGCACAGAGTTTGCGAGCAGATTTGAGAAAAACCAAATTAAAGGGACATCGGGCAGAATTATCTTTATGGTTTCAAAAGGGCCCGATCCTAATAATTTGGCTTACATTGCAACAAAAGGCGCATTGATTGGGTTAATCGAGCCGCTATCTGTAGGGTTGGCTCCGCTTCAAATTACAGTGAATGGGTTTGATCCAGGTCCCACCGATTCTGGCTGGATGGATGAGCAGATGAAAGCAGGCTTTTTGCCAATGTTTCCTATGGGACGCATCGGTTTGCCGGAGGATGCAGCTAAAGCAATCAACTTCTTGGCGAGTGACGATTCACAGTGGATAACCGGGCAAGTCATAAAATCTGAAGGCGGTTTTTTGGGTAAATAGCTGATTTTGTCCTTTATTATCCTACACACACGTGATAAAAGAAATCTATATAGTTTATAAAATCATTGAAATATAATTTATCGATAGCCATGATACAATGCCGTTAAGCGGGAAAATGGAGGGATGGCATTGTTGAACAAACCTATTTTGACTGAGCAATTTATGGTGTTCGCGACGAGGGAATGCAATGGCTCAAGCCGTTTATATGAACAGTTATCATTAGCCATTGCAGATGATGAAGAAATGCTTCAGATGGCTTCTTATTGCAGAGAAGGCCAGCCAGTTCCCAATCTTTTTTTTGCTGCGGTTCAGTACTTGCTGCGCAAAGAGACCAGCCACGAACTGCAAAAGTTTTACGGCAGCATAGTTAATCATCCGAGAGATGCGGCGGAGGCATTCCCTTTCTTTAAACACTTTTGCCTTCAGCATAAAAACGAAATTGTTCAACTGCTCCAAAACAAGCTTGTACAAACGAATGAGGTTAGACGCTGTGCTTACTTGTATCCTGCATTTTGTTACATGTACCAAAAAACGAAAAAACCATTAGCAATCATTGAAATTGGAACAAGTGCGGGGCTGCAGCTTTTTTGGGATAAGTATAGTTATCAATATAACGATAGTGAAACTTATGGAAATACAGATGCTGAACTGGTACTGCGCTCGGAAGTTCGTGGAGATGTTATTCCGCATCTCCTAAAACAAAGTCCGCCAGTGATAGCAAGGATAGGAATAGATTTGCACATTAATAATCTGGAAGAGGCAGACGATTATCTTTGGTTAAAGTCGTTGATATGGCCTGAGCATAACGAGCGGATTGTGAATTTTGACAAAGCGGCTTCTTTATTAAAAGGGCAGCAGATGGAGTTGTTTCAAGGGAATGGTGCGAAACGACTTGCTGAAATGGCTGCTAAAATAACGGAGGATTGTGTTATTGGTGTGTTTCACACCCATGTAGCCAACCAAATGACTCATGATGACAAAGTTGAATTAACAGACAGCATTAGGAGAATAGGGCAACAAAGAGATATATTTCACCTCTACAATAATATGTGGGACCCATATCTTCATCTTGATTATTATTTGGAGGGCAAGGAGCAAAAGGAAACGTTAGCGGAAACAGATGGTCATGGCCGTTGGTTTCGGTGGATGCTTTGATCCTACACCGTTCATTGTGGATTTAACGAAAGAGCATAATTTCAGCGCGCAGGGATAGAGGTCGAGAGATTTATGGAATGGGATGCTGGTGCTTACACCATTGCATGGAAAGCACAAAAGATTGTACTGCTTCCGAAGGAATATGCGCTGCTGCATTTCATGCACAGCCATGCAGGGCAAACGCTGTCGCGCGAACAGCTGCTGGACAACGTCTGGGCAATGGAGGCGCCGGTAGATCGTACGGTAGATGATCACATTTACCGGCTGCGGCGCAAGCTTGCACAATGGTCGCCGACTATTCAGATCGATACGGTACGTGGACACGGTTATCGACTGCTGCTGAAGCAGGAAGGTCTGAATGATAACCCTCTAATCGAACTGCCTTCGTTCACGGAGGAGCTAAGCGGAATTGTCAGCACATATTTGCGCTATGGAAGAGGGGATGCGCTCCTCATGCTGACACGGAATGAGCAGGTATTAGGCTTTAAGGTGGACCTGACCTTAAAGCTTTTATTTCGCGTAATGGAAGGCGATGTACGTTTTATTGTGCGGGAGGAGGCGGGCTCATTTGCAGATCGTGCCTTCCTTTTGCTGTACTTATATCAGTTTATTGACCCGCAGGACAACCGTGAGTATGTGGCGATCGTTCGTAGGCAACAGGTGCTTGCGCAGATATGGCAAAACGAGCTCGAAACGATGTCGATCATCAGCATGCTGATGGATTGGGGAGAGTTCGAGGCTGCCAAGGAAAAGCTGGATTTGCTTAAAGCAGAAGTGAAGCGAAATAATTGGGAAGGGCTCATCCCCTACACAGCTAATCTAGAGCTGGAATTTGTGCTGCGCGCTGAGCTGTGGTCAGAAGTCGATTCGGCTGCAGAGGTTGTTGAGGCGAAGCTCAAACAGTTTCCTTATCAACGCGAGGAGGGGCATTACCTTGTTTTGAAGGGGATAGCGCTTTATCGTTCAAACAGAAAATCCGGCTTGTCCTTTATTGAACAAGGATTCTCGCTGCTGAAGCAGTCGCATTTTTTAGCCAATCTGTTAAACAGCTATCACACCCTTCTGATCATAACCAAGGTGCATGGCTGGGGAGCAGACCGGGATTACTTTGTGAAGGAATGGAGCCGGTTAACGGCACAGATTGGGCTGGATGACATTGCAAAACAGGTAAAGGAGCAGCTTCAAGCAGAGCTGAAATCCTACCAATAATTTTCTGTTAAATTTCTATTAAATCTTTATTCATGCTCTGATAATGCTCTGATAATTGTCCGGTATTGTTGGATCTATCAACTCATACCGGAGGTTATCAAGATGGAAAATGCAAAAACGAATGATCCGATTTGGCGCCCGCTTCGGGCGAAAAGCTTCCGCCAGCTGTTTATTGGCCAGCTGTTGTCCGACCTTGCGAATTGGCTTGATTTTATAGCGCTTAGCGCATTAATTGTTTATGCATGGAATCACGGCTCTATGGCAGTTGCCGCATTATCGATCTGTGTCGGTTTGCCTTATGTCATTGTGGGACCGTTGATGAGTGTGCGTCTACGTTGTTTTTCTGGAAAAAGCTTGTTAATCGGATGCGATCTATTGCGATTTGTATTCGTGCTGGCCATGGCTTGGTCGCCGTCGCTTCCTATTCTCCTGTTATTGGTATTGCTTAAGCACAGCATGAGCGCTATATTTGACCCGGTTAGGCAAAGCGCTGTGAAAAGAATCGTTGACCGACATTTGCTGGCGCAGGCCTCTTCACTCAGCCAAATGTCGGTTAATATGACGAAGGTGTTGGGACCTATGATCGGCGGAGCAATAACGGCATGGCTCGGAGCAGCGGTTCCATTTTTTATAAGCGCCCTACTGTATGCACTGTCTGCTCTCATGCTCGGTTTTATCCCGTCTTGGAGAGGACAGAAGGAGCAAGCGGCAAAGCCATCCGGCGGATTAAGGGTTGCCTGGGAGCATATGATGCGCAGGCCGCTCCTGAAGGCGGTCATTATGTATGCTGCTTCTTTGTTTTTCCTTATCTTTTTGTATGATGGTTTGTTCGTTTTACTGGCGAAGGAATCGGGAATGGCTGAGAATTTATTCGGACTGCTCATTGGCGCGGTTGGTGCAGGCAGTGTTGCCGGCGCTTTACTGGCAGGACAATGGAGCGGGTGGAAGCGGCGGCCGCTTACTCATATGACGAAAGCGGGTATCGCAACGGGAATTCTCGTTATTGCGGTCGGAATTAGCGGCATGGGCATATTCCAAGCGGAGCTTGATTTGTGGCTGCCGTTATGTGCGGCGCTTGGCTTTTGCAGCGCACAAAGCGCGGTGCCGTTTGGCTACGTGCTGCAAATAGAGACGACGGATGAAACGGTTGGTCCTGTGTTTGCGTTAGCGAATGCTTTCCAGACGAGCTCTATGCTCATTGCGCCGGTAATTGGGGCGATGATGGCTTCGTGGTGGAGTGTCGGCAGTGTATTCCTCGGTGTTGGAGTAGCTACAACAGGAGTAGCGGCTGTTTACCTTTTTTACAGTGAGATGAAGGTAAATAAGCAGCGACAACGGCGATCCTTTACACAAGAACTGAACGACTGATCACCGGCTATCTTAAATTTGACACAATGCATTGCTCGTATTTATCTTCAATAATGATAAGCTGGAGATATCTACTATTCAGGGGTACAACGATGCTCAAAAAAACAGGTTTAGCTGCTTTGTATGCCAGTATTGCTTTTCTTATTTATCTTTATGGCGATGTGATTTTGACGTGGTTTCAGCAAGCGGATAATGTTCCGCTCGTCGTTATTATGGCAACGCTCGTCGCACTATTTCCTGTCATCCCGTATCCCGTAATCGGCGGGCTCATTGGTGCTGCTCTTGGCCCAGTGTTAGGCGCGGCAGTAACTTGGACGGGCTCAGCGGCAGCATCCATTGTGATGTTTCTGTTTATCCGCTATGGTTATCAAGAGTGGGGGAAGAATTTTCTCTACCGTTATCCAAGCATCGGAAAACTTACAGTGATGTTTGAGCAGTATGCTTTTCTGACGATTATGTTTGCTCGGCTCATTCCGTTCATTCCATCCATTGCAGTTAATGTGTACTCGGCGCTAAGCCGTGTTTCCTTTACCGTTTATGCCGTCGCCTCATCGATTGGCAAAATCCCAGCGATGCTGTTGTTCGCCACGATCGGTGATACGCTTATGACGGACCCAAGAAACGTATTCGTTACCGTTTTAGTATACGGCATGTTTATGGCGGTATCTCTTTATGTTTATCGAAAGTGGAAGCTTCAGTAGATTTCCTCTAAAACAACAAACGGCCTCTTCGCAAATGATGCGCGCGGAGGCCGTTTTTTTGTTGTACAATCTTCTCGGAAATAAAATGCTCCTGCTAATCTTGAATGTTTAAAATGTTCTTTTTATGTTCGTAAATGTGTGTTATTATAAAAACGAACAATAACAAACATTAGCGTGGCTTGCGATGCGAGTCTAACGCAAATAACTTTTAGGAGGCTTTTATCCAATGGAAGTACGCCATACTACGAATCCTACCGATGTGAAGCAATATGATACGGAACGTCTGCGCAGCGAGTTTTTGATCGAAAGCTTGTTTGAGCAAGATCAATTAAAAATGACATATACGCATTATGACAGAATGGTTGTAGGCGGAGCATTGCCTGTGAACGAGACGCTTGAGCTGGAGGATGCTGCAACGCTAAAAACCGAATATTTCTTGGAGCGCCGCGAGGTTGGTTTCTTGAATATTGGTGGACCTGCTTCGATTTCCGTTGATGGGGAAGTATACGAGCTGAATAAGCTCGACGTGCTTTATGTTGGCAAGGGCAAACGTCAAGTGCTGCTTTCAAGTGTCGATAAAGCGAACCCTGCGAAGCTTTATTTCTGTTCCGCGCTTGCGCATGCTGAAATTGCAACACGCAAGATGACGATGGAGGAAGCGAATCCGACTCATCTTGGTTCGCAAGAGACTTCCAATGAACGTATTCTTTATAAATATATTCACGCAGACGGCATCCAAAGCTGCCAGCTTATGCTTGGTGTAACGAGCTTGAAAACGGGAAGCGTCTGGAATACGATGCCTTCGCATGTCCATGACCGCCGCATGGAAGCATACTTGTACTTCGACATGAATGATGATGCTCGCGTATTCCATATGATGGGCGAGCCTTCGCAGACGAGACATCTTGTTGTTGCCAACGACCAAGCGATTCTTTCACCGCCATGGTCGATCCACTCAGGAGTGGGCACAAGCAATTATACATTCTGCTGGTCGATGGCTGGAGAGAACTACACATTTACAGATATGGACGCCGTACCTGCAAGCGAGCTAAAATAGAAACATTCGCTACAGGGGGTGCACTATGCTTGCTGCCGAACGGCATCGTAAGATTATAGATAAATTGGAGCAGCTTGGCGCGGTTAAAGTTTCCGAGCTAAGCGAGCTGTTTCAAGTCACGGAGAAAACGGTTCGTGAAGATTTAGAGAAGCTGGAAGAGAAGGGATTGCTGAAACGGACTCATGGCGGAGCTGTGCCCCAGCATAGAGGCGAAGACAGCCTTTATCCGCTGCAGTTCCCAAACAGCAAGCATCAGCAGGAGAAGGCGGCGATTGCGGAGCTAGCTCTTTCCTGCATCGAGCCTAATGATATTATTGCGCTGGATGCTGGCAGTACTACGCTCGAAATGGCAAAGCGTCTGCCCAATATCCCGGTTACGGTGCTTACGAACGATCTGCTTATCATTCGGGAGCTGACTGCGAAGGACCAAGTAAGGCTTGTTATTCCCGGGGGCTACCGGCATAACAATTTGCTTATCGGCGCAGAATCGCAGGAATGGATTAAACGACTGAATGTACACAAGCTGTTTCTTTCTACAACCGGCATTCATATGGAATATGGGCTTACCATATTCACAGAAGAATTGACGAAGCTGAAGAAGCTGTATATGGAAAATGCCAAGGTCGTCTACTGCCTTGCCGATCATAACAAATTCGATAAGGGTGCACTAATAACGTTTGCCGGTTTGCATGAAATTGACTATATCATCACAGACGAAGGTATAGATGCGGACGTTGCGGCGAGGTATGAGTCGCAAAATATAAAAATGATGAAAGCAGCGCTTTCGGAAAACGGGAAGCGTACTAAAGGTAGGAGCTGAGCCGATGAGTTTGTTTGATTTGACGGGTAAAACAGCTGTCGTCACAGGTGCAGGGCGCGGGCTTGGAGAAGCGATTGCGCTTGGATTAGCACAAGCGGGTGCGGATATTGCGCTTGTCACGAACCAAACGCCTGCTGACAAAACGGCAGCGGCGATAAGAGAGCTTGGTCGCAAAGCGATTACAATTCAGACTGATATTGCTGACCGAACGAAGCTTGCTGGCATTGTTGATCGTACAGTTGAAGAACTGGGACGCATCGATATTTTGGTCAACAACGCGGGTATCATTCGCCGCACGCCAGCTGCAGAGCATAGCTACGAGGACTGGCAGGATGTACTGGACGTTAACTTGAATTCTGTATTTCTCCTTTCCCAGCTGGCTGGGAAACATATGATCGAACAGGGCTCAGGGAAAATTATAAACATTGCGTCGATGTTAACCTTCCAAGGCGGCATTAATGTTCCGGGTTATACGTCCAGCAAACATGCCGTTGCCGGACTTACCAAAGCGCTTGCCAGCGAATGGGCAGCTAAAGGCTTGCAAGTAAATGCGATAGCCCCAGGCTACATGAGTACAGACAACACCGAAGCGCTTCGCGAGGATCCTGTTCGCAGTGCTCAAATTTTGCAGCGCATACCAGCGGGACGCTGGGGTACATCGCAGGATTTGATTGGACCAGCGGTGTTCCTAGCCTCTTCAGCTTCTGATTATATGAACGGCCATATCTTGGCTGTTGATGGCGGTTGGCTGGTTAGGTAATTGTATAAAAAACCAATAAGGCTTTCCTTTTGCAGCGCAGGCTGTTTAGAGGAGAGTCTTTTTTTGATATTATAATGATTTCCATTGTATGGTTATTATTTTGCGTGTATAGTTATTCGTGATCCTAAAAAATGCGATCAACAACTGAAATAAGTGGAAATAGGTGCTCTTGCGGTATAGCTTGAGCTTAAAAGGGAAGTCCGGTGTAAAACCGACGCGGTCCCGCCACTGTAACAGAGGAGTCTAAGCGCTAACGCCACTGATCTTTAAAGGTTGGGAAGGCAAGCTTACGATGATGATTCTGGAGCCAGGAGACCTGCCTATTTGAACGACACTGATTTTACCTACGGGAGATAGGGAGGTGTTAAGACAGAACCGCTGTTTATTAAAACGACGGGCGTCTTTACCTTTGCTTCTTTAAGGTAACGACGCTCTTTTTTGTGCTTTTATTTCATAATAATTACATTTATTAGGAGGAAATATGAACGTGAGCAAACTGCAAAACAGTGTACTTGGATATCCGCGTATCGGCGAAAATCGGGAATGGAAAAAAGCGCTTGAAGCTTTTTGGAAAGGTGATTTGGACGAAACGATATTCCTTCAAACGCTTGAAAGCATTCGTCTAAACAACCTGAAGCTGCAAAAGGATAAAGGAATTTCTTTAATCCCTGTTAATGATTTTACGTTGTATGATCAAATGCTGGATACTGCAGCGATGTTTGGCCTTGTGCCAGAGCGTTTTTCCTACGATGGAGGTCCTGTTCCCGTACAGACCTACTACGCAATGGCGAGAGGGACACAGGAAGCACAAGCCTGCGAGATGACCAAATGGTTTAATACCAACTATCACTATATCGTGCCAGAACTTGCGGGTGCTGCTCCGGTACTGACGGAAAACCGTCCGCTGATTGCGTACCGGGAAGCCAAAGAAAAGCTTGGCATTGAAGGTAAACCTGTCATTATTGGCCTATATACCTTCCTCAAGCTGTCGAAGGGCTACGATGCGAAGCAGCTTCCGCAGCTCATTGAGCAGTTTATACCGCTTTATGCTCAGCTGCTTAAGGAGCTTGAGGAAGAAGGCGTACAATGGGTGCAAATCGATGAGCCAATCCTTGTTACCTCTATATCTGAGGAAGAGATGCAATGGGTTGAATCGATTTATGCAAGGCTGAACCAAGCAGCGCCAGCGCTTAACATCATGCTTCAAACGTATTTTGAGGCAGTTGAGCATTATGAAGCTGTAGTTGCTCTCCCGGTACAAGCGATCGGTTTGGATTTCGTTCATGGTTTGGAGCAAAACTTGAAGTCGCTGGAGCAATTTGGTTATCCGAAGGATAAGCTCGCTGGTATTGGACTTGTAGACGGACGCAACATTTGGCGCTCAGACTATAAGCAAAAGCTTGAATTGCTGCAAAATATTTCGGCATACATTCCAGCTGAGCGCACGATCATTCAATCGTCATGCAGCCTGCTGCATGTGCCGGTAACAGCAAAAAACGAAACCAATCTGCCAGTAGAGCTGCGTGAGGCGCTTGCATTCGCGGAAGAAAAACTGGATGAAATCGTGTGGCTAAGTGAAACAGCGACTGTAAATGAGGCGGACATCTCAGAACTTCGCAAGCTTGAGCTTAAGCTTAACGGCGAGCGGATCCATCATTTATCCATTTCTCCTGCCCGCAATCGTCAAGCTGCTGATGCAGCAGCGGTAGCGGCGCATCCTTCAACGAGGCAGAAGCCATTTGCGGAGAGACAAAAGCTGCAGCAGCAAAAGTGGAATTTGCCGTTCCTTCCAACAACGACAATCGGCAGCTTCCCGCAAACGCTGGATGTACGTCAAGCAAGGCAAAAATGGAGAAAAAACGAGCTCAGCTCACAGGACTACGCTTCCTTTATCAACGATAAAATTAAAAACTGGATTGAAATCCAAGAAGAGCTTAATATTGACGTCCTCGTTCACGGTGAATTTGAGCGTACGGACATGGTCGAATTTTTCGGAGAGAAGCTGGATGGGTTCGCATTTACAAAAGGCGGCTGGGTTCAATCGTATGGTTCCCGTTGCGTAAAGCCGCCGGTCATTTATGGCGATGTTGTATTTACTGAGCCAATGACAGTAACCGAAAGCGTGTACGCGCAGTCGCTGACAAGTCGTCCGGTAAAAGGGATGTTGACGGGTCCGATTACGATTTTGAACTGGTCATTTGTCCGCAACGATATCACACGCGAGCAGGTTGCATACCAAATTGCGCTCGCACTCTCAGAGGAAGTAAAGGCGCTTGAGACCGCAGGCATCGAAATGATTCAGGTTGATGAGCCAGCTTTGCGAGAAGGCTTGCCGCTTAAACGCAGTGATTGGGATGCTTATTTAAAATGGGGCGTGCATGCCTTCCGTCTATCGACTTCAGATGTGCGTGACACCACACAAATTCATACACATATGTGTTATTGTGAGTTCCATGATATTATCGATTCCATTCTTGCGCTGGATGCGGATGTCATCTCCATTGAAACCTCGCGCAGCCATGGCGAGCTGATTCATAGCTTTGAGGAGAACACCTATGACCAAGGCATCGGCTTGGGCGTTTACGATATTCACAGCCCGCGTGTACCGTCCGTGGAAGAAATGGTCAGTATGATCGAGCGCGCCATTAAAGTGCTCGATCCTACGCTCTTCTGGATTAATCCGGACTGCGGCTTGAAAACACGCGGAATGGAAGAAACGGTTGCTTCACTGCGCAACATGATGCTGGCTACTTACCAAGTCAGGGAGCAGCGTGCTGCATTAGCGAAGGTTTAAATTCTAAATACAATAAGACAGTCCAGAACTAGGTTATCTGTTCTGGACTGCCTTTTTTTTTCTTATGAACGAAATTAATCCAAAGAGATGTAGGAGACGGAACGTTGACGCAAAACAGACTCTTCATGGTCGTTGCTGTACGGGGCTGCATCGGCGGATTGTGCTAGGACATGCTTGACGGCGGAGACGAATAAGTCGAGAACGCGCCCATCCTGATCCGTTTTGTCATAGTGATACTGGTTAAGAGGTGGTAGAGGAATGCTGCCGATAAAAGACTGAAGCAGGTCGCTCCATCGTTCTAAGTCAATGAGCTCTTCTGTGTCGCTGGCAAATAGTTCACTCCAGCCGAAGCCTTGATTGCTTGTTAAACGAAGACATACGCGATGGCCTGCAGAATCGACGGCAAGAGCAGGAATGACGAATAGCTCGATTCGTGTGACAGATAAATAAGGGGTCTGTTCCGTAAAAAGATGCAGATTTCGTGCACAATTTGTCAACATATACATCTCTCCTTTATTCGCTTACGAGGTTAGCTGTCGGATTCGGGCTAGAGAGAAAGCCCTACCAGGGTTACAAATCCCTGGATTCACCCCTTGCGAATCGATTTCGATCGATCGCGATGGTTCCCCCGCTTTTTCATTCGAAAAATTCAGCGTAAATAGTTTACTCTTAATTATACCCTTCATTAGCGCATCTGTAAATCAGAAGTGCCTAAAATAACGATACATAGGAGATAGCTTGTTTAAATAAAGTATGCTCTTCACGGTCATATTCACAGTTTGGAAAAGAGTAAGGATTGGATTCTATATGCAAAGCAGCGGCTGCAAATAAATGATATATACGCTCGTCCTTCATCATTGGATCTGTTTGAAAAACAAAAGGAGACGCAAGAGGAAGTGTGCCGATGAACCTTAGCAGCATACTGCTCCATCTGATCCAGTCGCGAGGCTTCTCGGATTTTTTAATAAACAGCTCGCTCCAGCCGTGACCATTAGCAGTGGAGAGCCTTAGACAAACACGGTAACCATTCGATTCAAGCATGGAAGCCGGCAGCACAAACATTTGAATTCGTTTAATTTCAAACATGGCAGCAGGATGATTTTCCAAGCTTGGCAAGGGTACTTCAACTGGTGTAGACATCAATGAGATCTCTCCTCGATTTGAATAATTCACCGATAATACTCAGCCATATTGGCTTGCCGTCTATGGTAAACCCGAAATGCAATATTGTAAAACTGTGGTATATCGTGAAAAGGCAGCCATATGCCATTTTAAAAGAAATCCATTCGTTATGGCAGTAAAAAGATATTTATTCTTCGAAATACTCGTTTATTCTCTTCCATTCTCGATTATAGAGAAATCTGATTATTCACGCATAAAATCGTTAGAAAGGGATTGAACACTATTTTTGAAAACAAGAGTAAAACTGAGAAATAGTGAGATATCGAGAGATCGAAATGAATGTAAGCGTTGCGAATCGCTCTGCAAGGCTGAAACTGGCTAAATTAGGCAGCAGGCTGCCTTTACAGTATTTATAGCGAGGAGTAATATTCGATACAGGATTTATAAATAAGTTTCGATTTACTGATCGCTGAGTTTCCGTGAAAGCGGAAGCGGGGGAACCAATAATGACGCGATGCGCCTGTTCGATGTGAGAGTCGAACAAACGCAGAGCAGGGGTGAATCTTTGACAGGTGCCATGGATACCGGTCAAAGTAGGGCGACTCTCACCGCCCGAATCCGACAGCTAACCTCGTAAGCGTGGACCGAGAGAGGAATGATGAAGCTTGTGATCGATTAACTTCGACCGCAGAGTGTCATAGACCTCTGTGGTTTTTTGTGCCCAAAAAAGCTTTATTTGCTACAAAATGTAAGAAAACGCTGAGTCCTGCAGCAGCAGGAACGGGGGAACCAACGAACGATTCGTGTGTCATCACGACTTCGCTTCATGGGGTGAATCGCTTGAAAATGATCAAGCGTAGGGCAACTCTCAAGGCCCGAATCCGACAGCTAACCTCGTAAGTGTACTCGAGAGAGGCAACAGCCATCGTGCTTCCCGCGGCTTATTCTGCTGCGGGCAAAGAAGCCGCGGGAAAAGTTCCTCTTATCCCAAGGCTTCTTTTTTGTTGCCTTTTTTACCATATGGAGGAGAATTCGGTTGCAGGAAGAGCATATTATTGTTGCTGGTCTAAACGAGGCTGGCCAATCATTCATACGAACTTTGCAGTTTCATCAATTAAAATTTATCGTTTTGACCAATAGCAAACAGGAAGAAAAACAGCTTCGCAAGCAGGGTATCAGCAATGTTTTGTACATCAATACGAATGATCGTCAAAGCTGGAATGTTCCTTCGATGACCATTAGCGAGGTATTTATATTCGAGAGCAGCTTGGCGCTTAGCTGCCGCTTTGTACAGTGCTGCAGAGCTTGGACCTCAAAGTCCATTTACGTCATCACACAGCAGTGGAATCCAAGGGCTATTTACAAGGGGCTAGGAGCGGATCATATCGTATTCTCTCATACCGGTGAAGTCGGTTTTCTATTAAGCAACAAATAATGCAGGAGGGGTTTACATGCAGGATTTTTATATGTTCGGGGCTTTGTTGGCTAGCTTCGGTTTATTTTATGGATTTTTAACTTGGTGCTCCGGTGTTATTGAGAAAACAGGGGGCGAAGGCCAATGACTGTCATAGCGATAGCGGCTGTATTTGTTTTCGTTTATCTGATTTATGCGTTAATTCATCCGGAGAAGTTTTAATAGAGGGGGATTTACAAGATGGATATTTTACAATTGCTTATCGTCATTGCTGTTCTTGTATTGTTAGTTAAGCCGCTTGGTACTTACGTCTATCATGTGTTCTCCAATGAACACAATCGGTTAGACAAAGTATTCGGAGGGACGGAGCGATTTATATTTAAGCTTATTGGTCTCAAAAAAAGAGAGGGCATGAGCTGGAAGATATACGCACTCAGCTTTGTTGCAACCAATTTAATTTTAGTTGCTTTCAGCTATCTGATATTGCGGTTCCAAAATGCGCTGCCGTTTAATCCAAATGGCATGGCAGCCATGGAGCCTACACTGACTTTCAATACAGTCATCAGCTTTATTACCAATACGAATCTTCAGCATTACAGCGGGGAAAGCGCCTTATCTTATTTCTCTCAAATGGCGGTCATCATGATGATGATGTTCACGTCAGCGGCGACGGGCTTCTCGGTTGCCATCGCGTTTGTTCGTGGGATTACGAGTAAAGGAACGACGATCGGCAACTTTTTCGAGGATTTTGTAAAAGCACACACAAGAATTTTTCTTCCGATTTCCTTTATTATCACGCTTGTGCTTGTCGCTCTACAGGTGCCGCAAACGCTTGATCCGACATTTACAATTAAAACGCTAGAGGGAGCCATGCAGCAAATTGCAATTGGTCCTGTAGCTTCGCTTGAATCCATCAAACATTTGGGCACAAACGGCGGCGGTTTTTTTGGAGTGAACTCGGCTCATCCATTTGAAAACCCAAATCCATTAACGAATGTGATTCAAATCTTGTCGATGTGGGCGCTGCCTGCTTCGCTTCCTTATGCATTTGGGCTTTTTGCAAAAAACAAAAAGCAGGGCTGGGTTGTATTCTCCGCCATGATGTGTCTGTTTCTAGTGTTTCTAAGCCTTGCTTACACATCGGAGAAAACAGGCAATCCTGCAATGAGCGCACTAGGTATCGATGCTACTCAAGGAAGCATGGAAGGCAAGGAAGTAAGGTTCGGTATCGCGCAATCGGCACTGTTCACAACGGTAACAGCCGCTGCGACAACGGGTACCGTCAACAATATGCATGACACGCTTACACCGCTTGGCGGCTTGGTTCCACTTGCTGAAATGATGCTTAATGTCGTCTTTGGAGGCAAGGGAGTAGGGCTTATCAATATGCTCATGTACGCCATACTAGCTGTGTTTATATGCGGGCTGATGGTTGGGCGAACGCCGGAGTTTCTGGGTCGAAAAGTAGAGCCGCGAGAAATGAAACTGATAGCGATAGCGATTCTAGTTCATCCCTTCATTATATTGGTGCCCACCGCCATCGCTTTTATGACGGATTTGGGTCACGGGGCGATAACGAATCCCGGGTTCCACGGCATTAGCCAGGTGCTTTACGAATATACGTCATCGGCAGCGAATAATGGCTCAGGCTTTGAGGGTCTAGGCGATAATACGCCTTTCTGGAATATTAGCACTGGACTTGTCATGCTGACCGGCCGTTATATTTCGATGATTGCGATGCTGGCGGTTGCTGGATCTCTTGTTCGCAAGCAGCCTGTTCCAGAAACAATCGGTACGTTCCGTACAGATAATGGACTTTTCACTGTATTACTGATTGGTACTGTTCTTTTAATTGGTGCTTTAACCTTCTTGCCGGTCATCGTGCTTGGGCCGGTTGCAGAATATTTGACACTCCGCTAACGGATGAGGTGAACGATAATGAATAAAAATAAGAAGAATAATTTGCTGTCGAGAGACGCGGTTAAACATGCCGTTGTCGATAGCTTTGTGAAACTAAATCCAGTTACGATGATGAAAAATCCAGTTATGTTTGTTGTCGAGGTAGGGACGGTTATCGTTCTGCTGATGACTATTTTTCCAAATTACTTTAATTCTCAAGAACGCATAGGCTTTAATATTACCGTGTTTTTCATCCTGCTTTTCACGCTGCTGTTCGCAAACTTTGCTGAAGCCATTGCAGAGGGACGAGGCAAGGCACAGGCCAATTCGCTAAAAAAATCTAAGCAGGAAATGAGCGCCAATAAGCTCGTCGGCAGCTCTATTGTAGTCGTATCATCAATGGAGCTTCGCAAAGGCGATATTTTCATCGTCTCCCAAGGCGAGATGATTCCTGGTGATGGCGAGGTCATTGAAGGGCTGGCTTCCGTAGATGAATCAGCGATTACAGGTGAATCAGCGCCAGTCATTAAAGAAGCTGGAGGAGATTTCAGCTCGGTTACAGGCGGTACAAGGGTTGTGAGTGACAAAATTAAAGTGCGCATGACGAGTGACCCCGGGGAGTCATTCATCGATCGGATGATTGCCCTTGTTGAAGGAGCGAAACGTCAGAAGACGCCTAATGAAATTGCGCTCAATACACTTTTGACTAGCTTAACGATTATTTTCTTAATTGTAGTTGTTACGTTGGCACCAATCGCTGATTATTTGGGTATCCACTTAGAAATTCCGGTATTAATCGCGCTGCTCGTATGTTTGATTCCGACGACCATCGGCGGACTATTGTCAGCAATCGGTATTGCTGGGATGGATAGAGTAACTCAGTTTAATGTGCTGGCTATGTCAGGTAAGGCTGTTGAAGCAGCAGGCGACATTAATACGATGATTTTGGATAAAACAGGAACGATCACGTTCGGCAACCGGATGGCAAGCGAGCTTGTGCCTGTCGGAGGCAGCAATCTTCAAACTTTATCGGGTTGGGCGGCGATTAGCTCGCTTAAGGATGAAACGCCTGAAGGCCGTTCTGTGCTTGAATGGATGAAGAAGCAGGGCTTAAGCTATGATGCCTCACTTGCGGAAGGCGGCGAATTTATTGAATTCAAAGCAGAGACGCGAATGAGCGGCATTGATCTGGCAAACGGCCGCCGAGTTCGGAAGGGCTCTGTTGATGCGGTTCGGAAGTGGGTAGCTTCTCAGGGGGGAACCATCCCATCCGATTTGGATAATATTTCGAATACGATTGCTACATTAGGCGGTACGCCGCTCGCAGTAGCTGTTGATAACCAAATCTTTGGTGTTATTTATTTGAAGGATACCGTTAAGCCAGGAATGAAGGAAAGATTCGATCAGCTGCGTGAGATGGGCATCAAAACGATTATGTGTACGGGAGACAATCCGCTTACAGCAGCAACCATCGCACATGAAGCGGGAGTCGACGATTTTATTGCGGAGAGCAGGCCTGAAGATAAAATAGCTGTTATCCGCCGTGAACAAGCCGAAGGAAAAATGGTTGCGATGACTGGTGACGGTACGAACGATGCTCCTGCACTTGCCCAAGCGGATGTGGGTCTTGCTATGAACAGCGGGACGATTGCTGCTAAAGAAGCTGCCAATATGGTTGATTTGGATTCGGACCCTTCCAAAATTATCGAAGTCATTGCTATCGGCAAGCAGCTGCTTATGACAAGAGGGGCACTGACGACTTTTAGTATCGCTAATGATATCGCCAAATATTTTGCAATCATTCCAGCGATGTTCATGCTTGCCATTCCCGAGATGGGCGTTCTAAATATTATGAATTTAGGCTCTCCATTGTCTGCTATACTGTCGGCGCTTATTTTTAACGCCATTATTATTCCGCTGCTCATCCCGCTTGCCATTAAAGGCGTAGCATACAAACCGATGAGCGGAGCCAAATTGCTTAGCCGCAACGTATTTATTTATGGTCTGGGCGGTGTCATCGTTCCGTTCGTTGGCATTAAACTCATCGACTTTGCAGTGCATTTATGGATTTAATATAACCATACACGAAAGAAGGCTTATCTATATGAACGAACAAGCGAAAAACGCATCACGATTCCAGTTGTCATCGTTAATGATACCTTTGCGAATCAGCATCATATTTATGATCATTTGCGGCATTATTTACCCGCTTGCAAGCACGGGAGCAGCTCAGCTGCTGTTCCCTAAGCAAGCGAATGGAAGCCTTATAAAGGATAGCTCCGGCCAAGTTGTTGGATCAGAGCTGATCGGCCAAAGCTTTGTTGATCCGAAATGGTTTCAAGGTCGTGTATCAAGCATTGACTATAATGCTGCCGGTTCTGGATCAAACAATTTTGGACCATCCAATCCAGCTTTAATCGAAAGAACCAAAGCTTCGATTGAAGCTTGGAAGGCACAAAATCCAGATGTACCGGTTTCCCAGCTGCCGATCGCTTTAATTACGAACTCAGGCTCTGGTCTTGATCCGCATATCACGCCACAGTCGGCTGATGTACAGATCGCAAGAATCAGCAAGCTGACCGGCGTATCACCAGCAGAGCTAGAGCAATTGGTTAAAGCAAATACGGAAGGCCGCGATTTAGGCGTTTTCGGTGACGAACGGGTTAATGTGTTGAAGCTGAATATCGCATTGTCAAAAATGTTGGGGGAATAGCCATATGGCTCCGCTGAAAAAGAAAACGCCAGAGGAGCTGCTGCTCTCCATCGCAAAGCTGCATCAAGGACGTCTAAAAATACTCATTGGAGCGGTGAGCGGTTCAGGCAAAACGTATCATATGCTGCGAGAAGGAACAGAGCTGAAGCGAGATGGCATTGATGTTGTCCTTTGCGCGGTTCTTAGGCCGCAGAGTCCGGAGACGCTCGAATTGATTGAACCTTTCGAGCGTGTGCCAAGCATCCATTGGCAGAAGGATGGTGCAGAGCAAAAGGATCTTGATCTGGATGCTTTGGTAGAGAGGGACGCTGAGGTGCTGCTCATAGATGGGCTAGCCCATCGCAATCGAACTGATGCAAAGTTTCAAACGCGGCTAGAAGATATTATTTTTTTGCTTGGCAAGGGCATAAGCGTTATTACAACAATCAATGTGTATGAGCTCGAGGGTGTAGATCAGGCTGTTCTCAAATGGACGGGGATTCGTCCGAGCTGCACCGTTCCTGCTCATACGCTTGAGCTTGCTGATGAGGTTAGGCTGATTGATGTATCGCCTGAAACGATGCTTAAGCGGTTTGAGGATGGAACGCTCGGCGTAAAGCCCGATCCTGCAATTTCCCTGCGGGGAAATCTTGCGGTGCTGCGAGAGCTGTCGCTGCGGCTAGTCGCAGAGGGAGTCAATGAGTCGCTGGAGAAGCATCGGGAGGAGATGGGGCTCACGGGTCCGTCGGGTGCTTCCGAGCGTATTCTGGTAACCGCACAATATCATTGGAACGGCTCTTTATATGTAAGAAGAGGACAGCAAATTGCCCGCAGGCTTAATGGAGATGTCATAGTCGTTTCCTTTAAAGAGCCGCAAAAAAAACTGTCCAAGGAAGAGCAGGCTTTTAAAGCTTCAATAAAGAAGCTTACCGTTAAAGTAGGGGGCACATTTGAGGAGCTGCCGTTGCAAAGCCGCCGTCGTTTGCCGTCCGCTCTAGTAAGGTACGCGGAGGAGCATCAGGTTACTCGTATCGTTATGGGCCATTCCAAGCAGAGCAGATGGCAGCAGCTGAAACAGGGCTCAATTGTTGACAGCGTGCTGCGCAGGCTGAAGCAGATCGATTTATTTCTTATGGCAGACCGCTCAGAGCAAGAAGGCGAGCGGATTTTGCCTGTTAAGCAAAGAAGTGATTCGCGAAAAGCGTTGTTTCGAAGGTTCAGCCCAGATGAGCGCGAGCAGCAAATGGAATCCATGAGAAGAGGCAGCTTCAATCTGTATATCGGGGCGGCGCCAGGCGTCGGGAAAACGTATCGGATGCTTGCTGAAGCGAACATGATGTATCAGAAAGGTATAGATGTCGTTATTGGCATCGTGGAAACACATGGGCGCGAGGATACATTGAAGCAGATTGGAGAGCTGCCGATTATCGCTAGGCAAACGATTCAATATCGAGGTACTCAGCTCGAAGAAATGGATGTTGAAGCGATAGTTAGCAGAAATCCCGATGTTGTGCTGGTGGATGAGCTAGCTCATACGAATGTGCCGGGCAGCTTGAGGAAGAAGCGTTATGAGGATGTCATTTATTTGCTGCAGAAGGGAATATCGGTTGTTTCGACGATGAATGTGCAGCATATTGAAAGCTTGAATGATGCCATTGAACAGGTTACTGGCGTTCGTGTTAGAGAAACGGTACCCGATGCGATTATAAGGCTGGCAGATCAAGTAGAGCTGATCGATGTGACACCGCAAATGCTGCAGCAGCGTATGAGAGATGGGAAAATATATGCCAAAGCCAAAGTGGAACAAGCGCTTGGTGCTTTTTTCACGACGGGCAATTTAATTGCGCTGCGAGAGCTTGCCCTTCGCGAGCTTGCTGATGATGTAGATGAACGGCTTGAAGCATGGGATCGCAATCAGACGCTGCGTGGAACGCTGCGCCGAAGAGAGGTCATCTTTGTCGGCATTGATATTCTCGCGGACGCAGAGCGTCTTATTCGGCGGGGCTTCCGCATTGCGTATCGGCTGAAGGCGCAGTGGCATGTGCATCATGTGCAGGATGGCGCACCTTGGACAGACGAGGCGATCAATAAGCGTGATCTGTTGATGAAGCTGACCGAGAGGCTTGGCGGAGTATTTGAAATGTCCAAAGCGGAGAGCAGGGAGCATATTGCGGGTACGCTTCTAACGGCAGCCAATCGCATCAAAGCAACGCAGCTTATCGTCGGGCAGCCTAGCAAAAAGGCGTGGTATGCAAGCTTTCGCGGCAATATCGTCCGTGAATTGCTGCAAGCCGGCCGTCATATGGATATGCTCATTGTGGCGAACCGGATTACGGATAAATGTTAAAAAAAGGGAATATCTGCTCAGCGCTTAAACCCCGCTGAGCAGATATTCCCTTTTATGCTGTGTAGGATGGATTAGACTTTGGTTATCGGTTCAATCCAATCTTGAGACCACACTTGTATTTCACGGATAATCGGCTCAAGAGCAAGGCCTTTTTCCGTTAATGAATATTCTATGCGTACAGGTATTTCAGGGTAAACATGTCTATCGACAATACCTTCATTCTCAAGCTCTTTGAAACGTTCTGACAGCAATCTGCCGCTGATCGGAAGGGCGGACTGAACGGCGCAGAAGCGCTGCGGGCCGGACAAAAGCTGGAATATGATAAGGCCGGTCCAACGCTTGCTTATAAGTTCCATTCCCTTCTGAAAACGGGGACAAAGGTTAGATTGATCCATGCGCATCACCTCTTTTTACTTCTAATAAGTATAACTCCAATATCTTATTTATACAAGCACACTTGGATATTGTTAATTACTTGACTATCTTTAGTTATAAAATTATAATTAGTTACAATTAGTAAGTGAATTTGAGGAGGTACCGCAATGAATCCTTTATTTCTAGCGCATGGATCACCGATGCTCGCTGTCGAGCAAAATGAATATAGCGAATTTCTGAAACAAACAGGTGCGAGTCTAAAGCCGGATGCGATCGTTATTTTCACGGCGCATTGGGAGACGGACATCGTTACGATTTCATCCAAGGATGATGAATATGAAACGATTTATGACTTTTATGGTTTTCCTGATGAGCTCTACCAGATCAAATATGCTGCTAAAGGCTCAGTAAGAGTCGCTGAGCATGTTGGCCATTTGCTGAGCGAAAATAATATTCAGGTAGCATATGATAATGAAAGAGGACTGGATCATGGCTCATGGACGATGCTGAAGCATATGTTCCCGAAGGCAGATATTCCTGTCGTGCAGATTTCTGTAAATCCATATCGTGCTCCACAGGAGCAGTTCCTAATTGGCGAGGCGCTGCGCAGCTTGAGCTCACAAAATATTTTGCTCATTGGCAGCGGCGTGACCGTTCATAATCTTCGTGCTGTAAACTGGGGACAGAAGGAGCCGGAGAGCTGGGCTGTCCAGTTTGATGATTGGCTAATAGAAAAAATGAATAAGCACGATACAAATTCGCTATTTCAGTATGAACAGCTTGCTCCGCATGCTAAAATGGCAGTACCCCGTGCAGAACATTTTGTTCCATTATATATAGCTTTAGGCAGCGGCAGTCCAGAGTCAGCTCCAAAGGTCATATATCGAAGTTATGAATTTGGTACGCTCAGCTACTTATGCATGCAATTTTAATTGCGTATTCTTTTAGAGAAGGTGAACTAGCATGATTAAACCTAATATAGCAGCACTTATTAAAAATAAACTAAAACGTACGCAAAGCGGCAATGATGACATTTATGTGATCGGTCCTGTGAAGCTTCCCGTCGACCTTGACGGAGAAACTAAGATTTTTCATTGGTATAGCTGGCTCCGCAAGGAAGCAGGCAAGGAGCTGTCTCCCGAGCAGCTCGTTGATGATTTAAATCGATTCTCTTATGCGGATCTGCAGCAATCGAGTGTTCTCGTATATGGCGATTTTGAAAATAATGAAGACGCGCTCATTCGGATGCACAGCATCTGTCACACAGGCGATATCTTCGGAAGCGCAAGATGTGATTGCGGCTTTCAGTTAAAGCAATCGATGCGGATCATAATAGAGCATGGCACGGGGGCGCTCTTTTATTTAGCCAATCACGAGGGCCGTGGAATCGGTTTGTTCAGTAAAGCGATTGCCTACTTGCTTCAAGAGGATGGGCTCGATACGGTTGATGCAAATACAGAGCTTGGTTTCGCAGATGATTCACGCGATTATAGTGATGCCATTGCTGTACTGAAGCTGCTGAGGAAGCACCCGGTATCGATTATTACCAACAATCCGCGGAAAGTGGATGCACTGCGCAAATCGGGCATGAACGTGGCGGGTAGAGTGCCATTATGGGGCAATTCCTCTACTTATAATGAAAAATATATCCAAACGAAAATGAAGCGATCGGGCCATTATGGACAAGAGCCTCATACGCTTGTTAAATAATTTTTTGTAAAAGCAGCCAAAGAAGCCGGTTTCTACGTTAAATCGTTGAGACGGCTTTTTTGTCTGAACATTGGTCATAATAGTCAAAGTAGATGTCCTATCGCTGACCTCGAAGGTGTTTGCAGACTAGACAAAACTGCTTCTAAATTAACCATAAAACGACAAAATTATTTTGCGTTCCTCATTCTTTTCAAGTATGATGAGATAAAATGAACTCATGTTCACATCAAAGGAGTAACAAAGCATGCATTCAAAAACAAGCCACTGTAAAATTGTTGACTGCACGATCCGTGATGGCGGACTCGTAAATAATTGGGATTTTAGTGTCGAGTTCGTTCAGCATTTGTACCAAAGCTTGAACGAAGCCGGCGTCGATTATATGGAAATCGGCTACAAAAACTCTCCGAAACTGCTTAAGGGTGCTGAAAGTGCAGGACCTTGGCGTTTTCTAAATGATGATTTCTTGAAAAAAGTTATCCCTAACAAAGGAAATACGAAGCTTTCCGCACTTGTTGATATCGGTCGAGTTGACGAGAACGACATTTTGCCGCGCAGCGAGAGCTTGCTTGATCTGATTCGCGTTGCTTGCTACATCCAAGATGTAGATAAAGCGCTTGAGCTGGTTAAAGTATTCCATGATCGCGGATATGAAACGACAATTAACATTATGGCTCTCTCTAACGTAATGGAGAATCAGCTTATTGAAGCTTTCCAGCTTATCAATGAGAGCGTTGTTGACGTTGTTTACGTCGTTGACTCCTATGGCAGCTTGAAGCCAAGCGATATGAGCTACCTCGTTGACAAGTTCCGTCAGCATTTGCCTAACAAACGTCTAGGCGTTCACGCACATAACAATTTGCAGCTTGCATTTGCCAACACGCTGCTAGCAGCAGAACATGGCGTTGAGCTGCTTGATGCATCTGTTTATGGCATGGGCCGCGCAGCGGGCAACTGCAACACGGAGCTATTGGTATCTGAGCTTCAAAACACGAAATACAACATCCGTCCTGTCCTTGATATGATCGAGAAGTACATGGTTCCGCTTCGCGAGAAGGAAGAATGGGGTTACATCATTCCTTACATGATTACAGGTATTTTGGATGAGCATCCACGTTCCGCTATGGCGCTTCGTGATTCTGCGGACAAAGATAAAGGCGTAGAGTTTTATGATCGCCTTACAACGCCTGAAATTGCTCACGGCAAATAATAATAAATCAAAAGAAGCTAAGGCAAGTCATGAACATGACTTATCTTAGCTTCTTTTTTTGTGTGAATTATGTTTCAAGCAGCTCGCCATCGCCCCGAACAGCAGCAGCTTGATGAGGCTCATTCGGATGAAAATAGCCTTTGCCTCGGAAGGTTTGCCCACTGCTGGCGACAGCAGTAAGCTCAATTCCGATATCCTCATTTCTGCCAAACCATGCTAATAGCTCACGATCGTCAACGCCATTTATATCTACGTACCATAATCGATCCCCATACTCCGTAACTCGAACGAGCTCAGCGGAAGTAAAGGAAAGCTGAATCGTCTTTTGCTGATAAGTCATTTCAAATGCGATTAATTCGAATGTTTCCAAGGTGAAGTCCTCCTGAATAATTGCTTCATGCAGTCGATCATGGGACTCGCAGCATGTCTGTTAACGATTGTAATGTTACTGGCTTATTAATGCAACATTACACTTCCAATAATCGTCAGATTAGGAAACGTAAATATAATTAAAAAAGGGGCTGAAAGAATGAAAGCGGGTCATTCTCTCAACAAGGCAATTAGACAAAGAAAAAGTTGGATCTTCTCGATTACCGTTGTGTTGCTTTCCCTGTTTCTTGTATTAAGCGCATGCTCTTCCTCTAAGAATGATGCCTCGAACAGTGGTAACCGAGACATGGAATACAGAAGCAATTCGGAGAGCGGAGCTCCGAGCAAAGGAGAAGAAACTACAAGTGGTGGGGATCGAAAATCCATTAGTGTGGAGCCTCTAAGACAAAAAGAGGGGGGCAAACGCGGGTATTCAAATCCAGACAAAATAGAGCAGGCCGGGCAACTAACTGCTGGTGAATGGGATGATATAGCTGCTTGGGATCGCTTTGGCAATTTACTCAACTCGCAAGAAGGGGATAGCAGCAAGCGGGTATGGCAGTTCTGGAATTTTAACCGCCTTGAGGTTATCGTCACAGCTGGAGGCAAAGCAGTGTCTGATGCACGGGTAGAACTGTACGCAGGCAAGAAGGCGATATGGAAGGCGCGTACAAACACGGAGGGCAGAGCCTATGTGTACGCAGGTCTATTTGAAAGTGATACGACGAACTTAGGCCGTTATACCGTTAAAGTGCAATCGGGTCAAGAAAGCAAGACGACGCAGGAGATGGACATCCCACAGCAAGGCAGCATTAAAGTTGATTTAAGTAAAGGTACAGCGCTGTCAGATCAGGTAGACATTATGTTTGTTGTGGATACGACAGGCTCCATGGAGGATGAGCTGAATTATTTGGAAGCGGAGCTTAAGGATGTTGTGAAGCGAGTGTCCGATGAGCATGCAAATCAGCTTGGCATTCGTATCAGCGCAAACTTTTACAAAGATAAGCATGATGATTATATCGTCAAGCCGTATCCATTCACTACGGACATAAATAAAGTGATAGATCAATTTAGCAAGCAAAAGGCGGATGGGGGCGGAGATTATCCCGAGGCTGTTGATCAGGCGCTGCGCGATGCGCTTCATGAGCATGAGTGGAGCAAGGATGCTAGAGCGCGTCTGCTGTTTCTCGTTCTAGACGCACCGCCTCATGATGAACCACAGGTTATCGACGAGATAAAGCAGCTTACAGAGGATGCGGCTGAGCAAGGGGTTAGAATTATACCTGTAGCTTCTAGCGGAGTGAGTGCAGAGACGGAATATTTGATGCGTTTCATGGCAACAGCGACGGGCGGCACCTATTTGTTTTTAACCGATGACAGCGGTATCGGCAGTGATCACCTAGAGCCGGCAGTAGGCGAATATGAGGTTAAGCTGCTCAATGATTTGCTTGTTGAAGTCATTAATCGTTATGTTCAGCAGTAGTTTTCTTCATTATAAAAAGGGCAATTCCTTAGCAGCCAAAGCTGGTTGAGGAATTGCCCTTTATCTGTGAAGCCATTAAAGGAGCATGCAGATACCTAGTCAGGAAGGCATGTTAATAAAGCTTGCCTTGACGATACAGCACGGTTGACAGCTTCATAACCGCATGATTATAACAATTTTGACGGAGCGGGAACGGATCGCCGAAGAAAGCGGGCAGGATGCCGTTTAACGTTGTTTGCATTTTCTCATACAACATCTTATACACCTGTTCCTCGGTGAAAAATTGTGTTTCTCTTCCTTGCAGCCATTCGAAATAGGAGACGATAACACCGCCGGCGTTTGCAAGAATGTCGGGAATAATGATGGTGCCCTTTGCAGTCAGCACCTCATCAGCCTCACCTGTGACAGGGGCATTCGCACCTTCTACAATGATGCGAGCTTTTACTTGATCGACGTTGTCTTTGCGAACTTGTTCCTCAAGTGCGGCAAGAATAAGCACATCTACATCTAAATAAAGGACCTCTTCGCGGCCAAGAATTTGGGCTTTCATATCAAGCTCAGACAGTGCAGCTTCGTCCGAAGGCAAATCACCTTGGTGAAGCGATGCGTATTCAAGCAATGAAGGGATAGAGAGACCGTCCGGATTGTACAACGTGACGTTGCGATCGCTTACAGCTACTACTTTATTGTTTAAATAAGAGCATTTATATGCTTCCATTGCAGCGACTGAACCAACGTTGCCGAAGCCTTGAACGGCGATCGACAGCGGCTTGTCCGCATGCGCTAACGCGGTTTGCACAAACGGGTTTGTGCTGCCGGCTAGCCAGCTGCTTTGCTCTTTAAGAAAATCATAAAGCATGTAACGGAAAGTGAAATAAACGCCTTTTCCGGTTGCTTCTCTGCGGCCTAAAGATCCGCCGTTAATGACGCTTTTGCCGGTGAAGCTGCCGAGGTAAGGATGACCGGGATGAATGCTTTTGTACTCGGCCATCATCCAGTCCATTTCACGCTCGCCGGTTCCCATATCAGGTGCCGGAATATCTTTGTCAGGCCCGAGCACGTCACTGAAATATTGCACGTATTTTTTGCAAATGAGATAAAGCTCTCTAGCGGAATAGGAGCGTGGATTAATAACGACTCCACCTTTACCTCCGCCGAAAGGCACCTCGTGAAGCGCGTTTTTGAGCGTCATTAGCGCAGCTAGATTTGTTACTTCATCTTCGCTTACGGATTCGTGAAACCGAATTCCGCCTTTATAAGGCCCGAGTGTATCGTTATGCTGTATGCGATAGGCCGGAATTCGAACGACATTGCCGTTATCTACCGTAATGCGCAAAAAAGCTTTATGAACTTTATTTGGCGTGGAAAGAATAGCAGCAAGTGATAAGAAAGCTTGCTCACGTGCTTGAGCTTGTAAATTTGGTAAAAAAGCAGGGTCTCCCATTAGTGCGTTTAAGGATTGCTGTACGATGGCTCCTGTTTGGCTTGCCATAACTAAACGACCTCCTATGTATTCAGGAATGAGATTTTTTCAAGCTGCAGCGTATAATTGCCAAAGGATATGAGGCAGATACGCTAGCACTTGAACTCTAACTGTAACATATTGGAACGTTATAAGCCAAAACTAGGGAAAGCTTGATGTGCGAATGGTTACCAAATGATAGGGATTCAGCTTCGAATCCACTCTTATTAAGCTGGGTAACAGGAAAACTTCCCGTTATATTAGCGATTAAACGCTTTACAACACAAATAACAGGAAAAACTCCAGCTTATTTCGATGCAAATGACTTATCAGTGGTCTTTTGCAGAAATTAACAGGAGTTTTTCCATTTCAAACATGGTAGAAGTATCGTTTGAGTGAGTTTAACAGGAGATATTCCTGTTAGAAAAAACAATTGGCGGCCGTGCATGGTCCAAAAAGCTATGTTAATTTGAGCAATAACGATCCGTGTGGAGGCAGAGAGAATGACAGCTCGTTCAAGCTGCCGAGATTCTCGCGTGTCCAAAGATTGCGTACGAGCGGAGCATTGGCTAAACCAAGCTGCGCAAGCGTCACGGCAACCGTATCCTCTTGATCACTCGCATTAAACAAAGCAACGTACAATGCATCATCGCCCTGTGCTGTCCATGCAATACGGTCCTGTTCGCGATAAAGCTGGCGTGCGCCGCGTCCATTCCGATGAAGGGATAATACTTCCTCATTTGTGAGCAATGATAGCGTCCATTCGTCGTTGTCCCGCATTTCACCGCCAAACATAAGCGGCGATCGGAAAATAGCCCATAGCGACATCATCGTTACCTGCTCGTCCCGTGTAAATCTTGTCCAGCGATCGCTGCCTCCGCCATCCACAGAACGAATGCCCAAATGCCCCAGCGGCAGCATATCACAATCCGGCCATGCTCCATCCCGAGCATGCGGCGCCCACTTCTCGCAGCGCTCAAACATCTCATAAAGCAGGTGCCACAAATCCCAGTAATCATCTGTCATTCGCCACATATTCGCATGCTCTGCAAGCGGACCCGCATCCTCGAGCGGAGCAGGACCAGGCGATAGGCTAAGCACCATCGGCCTGCCGCATTGTTCTATTGCGTGATGAATAAGCTTGATTTCATCCAAATGAATGCCGTAAATTCTGGAAGCGGCAATATCATCCACTTTAACGAAATCGACTCCCCATGATGCGTATAAATCAAATAACGAATTGTAATATTGCTGTGCGCCGTCTTTGGAAGCATCAACGCCATACATGTCTGTGTTCCACGGGCAGATCGAATTCGGATGTGCAATCTGGCGAGCGGTTATGTTTGTTCCAAGCAGGCTGGTGTCTGCATGAACGGCTTGACGAGGAATGCCCCTCATCATATGGATACCGAATTTTAGCCCGAGTGAATGAACATAATCTGCTAGAGGTTTGAAGCCTTGACCGTTCGCAGCGGATGGAAATCGGTTAACTGCGGGCTGCAAGCGGGAATACTCATCCATCTCAAGCGGAACGAAAGGACGATATTGGGATGAATTTGCTCCTGGCTCATACCACTGAATATCAACAATGACATATTCCCAGCCATAATCTCGCAGATGTTCGGCCATATATGCTGCATTTCCGCGAACCTCGTCTTCTCTCACACTTGCGCCATAGCAGTCCCAGCTGTTCCAGCCCATAGGCGGAGTTGCGGCATATTGATGATGTTTGGAAGTTGTATACATTTGATTTCGTCCTCTCTTATCGTAATATTGCTCTATACGATAATCGTAAAACGAAACGTTAGTCGATGACTAGCGTAATTTATTGCGTTGATATGTAAAATATTGCTCTTCAATTGAACTGTAAACGATCGATTGAAGGAAGCTCCTTGGCTAATCGGAAATCAGCAGGAGGAAAGCCGACGCGGCTTCGAAATACTTTACTAAAGTAGCTGCCGCTCGAATAACCAACCGTATGAGCGATTTCTTCGACTGTGAGGCTGCTGCTCCTAAGCAGCTGAACAGCCTTCTCGATTCGGAGCTTCGTTACAAAGTCCATTGGTGACATGCCTGTCGTCTTCGTGAACATTCGCGTAAAATAATATTTAGACAATCCAGCTGCAGCTGCGACATCATCTAAGCTTTGCAAACGATGAAATTCAGCTTCCATATAAGTAGTTGCCTGCTTAATTTGCTGCGGCCAATTCATTTTCTCCTGCTGCTGCAGCGTGCTTGATTGGAGCAGTTCCATCATAAGACGATAAATAAGAGATGATGCTTGGTAGCTGTTCTGAATACGATTGCTGCGAGCCTCTGCATATAAATGTTGAAGGCTGCGAACGACAGCGCTTACAGGTCCAAATGTTGGTGTGGCGCCGACGGCATGCAGCAGCTCAGACCACAGCGCTTGCATATGCTGCTGGCGAAATAGTACAAAATAAAAAGTCCAGTGGTCGCTCGACTGCGGCAAGCAATAGTGATGATCTCCGGGTATTTCTACAAGGAAAGCATTGCCTGCATAGAGATCATGTGTTTCATCTCCGAGTCTGAATTGACCGAAGCCGGAGACGGTATATTGAAATAAGTAGAGCGGGCCGTCGATTCGTTTCATCCCGTCCCAGTAGTAGTCAGTCTCTGTTACCTCTTGATAGCCGGTTGCAAATAACTGATAGATGGGAAGCTGCGGCGGATCTTGAAACCGATATCCATATACACCATAGGGTTGATTCATCATCACTTGGAACAATCACCTCGAAGGAAGACGGATTTTCAATCTATTATTTCATGATGGAAGGTGCTCGAGAAGAGATGCTGCAAATACCTGTTTTTATTTACGGTTCGTTATTGCCTGGTCAGAGCAATCATCATTTTGTTTCATCCTATGTGCAATCGATTCGACCTGGCAAGATCGCAGGGAGACTGGTGGATTGCGGAGATTATCCAGCCGCCGTTCGAGATGCTATTGCTAAAGAGTGCAATAGTATTATAAGCGGTCAATGGATAGTCGTCGATAGAGAAGGACTTGCATCCATGGATGCGCTCGAGCAATTTTATGGTCACGAGGAGCAAAATGATTATGAAAGGGTATGGGTTGCCGACGCAAAGGATAAGCTTGTTTCAGGCTGGGTGTACGTTTGGGAATCCGATAGAGGCTGCCCGGCAATCGCGGATGAATACTGGCCGCTATTCTTCGCTCGTAAAATGAGGGGCATTTTATAAAAAAAAGACATAGCCTCTGTGAATTGCACAGGAGCCATGCCATTGATTACGCCTTAATATGCTGTTTAGGCTTTATCTTTTTCATTATCTGCGTCTGCGGCATAAGCAATTAATGCGACTTCTGAGCCATAAGTTTTAGTCAATTGCTGCTCCAGCTTGCGAATGGCATCGAGCGCATCGCTTTGATTGTTTAATTCAGCGAGATGATAGTCTTTCTCCATCATTAGGGTTCACGTCCTTAGATTCATGGTTTTAATAGTAGAATGGGCTTAAAAGTAGGTTGCTATACGTATTTGCTTGACCGAACTGCAATTGTTCTTTTTAGAGCGGTCGAGTACACTGAAACAGTATGACATAAAGGGATGTGACATCTATGGGAAAATATTTGCTCCAACTAAAACAAATGGCGTCCGGCAGGTGGGCGAAATATATGGCAATGGTACTATTGTTTCTTCTGATCGCCGCTGCTGCTTCTTTGTGGGTATCGCCGCCGCAGGCTTTTGCACAGCTGTATTCGGGAATGGAAGAAACAAATTTTGATCCTCACAAGCAGGTTGGCCATGATCATTCGGACGGGACACAATCAGAAGCTGGAATTACCGTTTCGCAAGCTTTATTTTATACGGTTAGAGCGATTTATTATGCTGCATTTATGTTCGCTGCTGGATTAATGCTTTGGTCCATAACGCTGCCAAAGGATGCGGAATCCGGTCTGAGCAAGCTCGTGCAAAAATGGAGCATCTATTCGCTTAGAGGATTGCTGCTTGCGGTTTTACTGTTCGTTTTTGTTCATGCGAGTCAATTAATGAAGGGATATGACGGAGGTAATTCGAATGAATGGGTCCGCTTGCTGACGGAGACGTCCACCGGCCAATCATGGCTTGCACTGATCGTACTTTCGCTGCTTGGATTTACGGTTCTGCGATTGCATGATTCATTCAAAATGATTTGGGCTCTGCTGCTTATTGCGGTTGAAAGCTTTAACGGGCATGTTAATGCACTTCCAAGCAATACGTTTGCTATTGTGTTCGACTTCATACATATCGTCTGCTCTGCTTTGTGGGCTGGCGGATTAATGCTGCTATTGTTATTGTGGCGGACAGATCGCAAGGAGGCAGGGAGATTCGCTGAGCGATTTACGAAGGTCGCATGGCTGACAATCGTGCTGCTAACGATTAGTGGAATTGGCATGACGGCACTTCTTCTGCCAAGCTGGCGCTATTTGTTTTATACAAGCTGGGGGTTCATGCTGCTTGCCAAATCAGGATTGGTACTGATTGTTGCTTGCGTTGGATTTCTGCTGCATCGGCGCGCCAAACAGCAGAAGCTGCCGAGCGGCAAGCTGCTGAAGCTGGATGGACTTTTGATGGCTTTGGTGCTGATCCTTGCAAGCATCTTCACTTACGTAAGTCCGGTTCCCGATACAGAGCCGTTATCCTATCATAAAATGGGTGAAACGCTCCATTACACGGTAATCATAACCCCAAATGGGCCTGGTCCAAATGACGTGAAACTAAAAATTTGGCTGCCTAAGACGCTTGGCTCGCCGGCATCTGTACAATTTCTGCTTCGTACGCCGGATAATCCGAAGAAAGCGGATATCAATGTTCCAGTGCGCGGTGCCAGCGGGGAAAATTATTTAGCTTTCCCTGGATTTTTAGAAACGGATTATGAATCCGATAAGTTCGAGCTGCCTACACGCGGGGCATGGGAAGCAGAACTGATCATTACGGATCAGACCGGCGCAGTAACGAAGCAGTTGATTCCGTTTCGGAATGACTAATGGGGAGAAAGGGAGCTGAGCAGATGTCGTACAAATGGCTGAAATGGCTAATTTTATGGATTCCGACGGTCGCTATCGGGCTATGGGAATATTTGCGCCACGCACTGCTGCTCCCGTTCATTTCGATGGATCTCGGCAATTTGCTCGCGCCTGTTTTTGTTTTTATTATTACGCTGACGCTGCTCCGTGCGTTATTCGCTAAGCTGGAGCAAACGCAAGAGACGCTGCAGCGCGAGCGTATTGTTAAGGCGGCTCTTGAGGAACGTGAGCAGCTCGCTCGCGAGCTTCATGATGGCATTTCACAATCGTTGTTTATGCTATCGGTTAAGCTGGACAAGCTGGAGCGGGCGGAGTCCGCTTCAGATGCGCAGCAAACGACGGATCAGATTAGAAAAACCGTGAGGCATGTATATGATGACGTCAGGCAATCTATTGCCAATTTGCACGATGCGCCTTTACCAGCCGATATGTCATGGATGCAAAGCATCCACCATCTAACCGTTGAAATGGAACAGACCTCCGGCATTCAAACAACAGTGGAATGGCATGTACAGGACGGCTTGTTGTCCTATAAGCAGAAGGTCGAATTACTGGCCATTATGCGTGAGGCTCTTATGAACGTACAGAAGCATGCGAAAGCAAAACAAATTGTCATTCAAGGTGAAGGAATCGGAAGCTCCGATAAGACGCCAAATACTTTCCGCTGCTCCATTCTCGATGATGGTATAGGGGCTGAGAAGGAGAAGCTTCACGGCAAAGGCAAGTATGGGGTCAAAATGATGCAGGAGCGAGCAGCTGCGATGGGCTGGACGATGACGGTACAGCAGACGAAACCGCAGGGCACAGAAGTCGAAATCATCGGAAGGAGTGATGCCAAATGACAGATAAAACGGCTAAGGTACGCGTTTTTTTAGTAGATGACCATCCCCACGGCCGGGAAGGCATACGCGATATAGTATTAAGCGATAACTCATTTGAAGTAATAGGGGAAGCGGCAAGCGGCGAGGAGGCAATCGCTGCAATCGAAGAATTACAGCCCGATTTGGTGCTTATGGACATTAATATGCCTGGCATTGGCGGACTCGAAGCGACGCAGCGGCTGAAGCTGCTCATGCCCTCTTTAAAAATTGTCATGGTTACGGTCTCCGATGACATTACTAATTTATTCGAGGCGATAAAGCGAGGAGCGCAAGGTTATTTGCTCAAAAATCTTGCCCCGTCCTCATGGATGGAATATTTGCGAGCGATATCTTTAGATGAAGCACCGATGTCGAAGGAGCTTGCCTTTCGCATGCTGCAGGAATTTTCAAAAATGAAGCCGCAGGAGACCAAGCATCTTGTGAATAAACCTCAAACGCTGGATAAAAATGCGTCTATTATTACGACTCCGCTTACCGATCGGGAGAAAGAAGTGCTTGAGCGGGTGGCTACAGGCGCTTCCAATCGTGAGATTGCAGGCGAGCTGTGCTTGTCGGAGCATACAGTAAAAAACCATCTGAAAAATATTTTGCAAAAGCTTCATCTCGCTAATCGCGTACAGTTGACGATTTACGCCTTTGAGCAGGGGCTTGTTGAACGTTAAAACTTTTGCTGAAGATGTACTTCAAACTATTCGACAAAAATAGCAGGATTCCAACAATATTCGTAGAACTACTAGATTCATATCTTGCTTAGTTTCTGCTCGGATAGGTCAGATTCAATTTGGGGGGTAGTAAATGTCGAACGATTGGCAATTTCCCATCGATCGTGAAATTAAGCTGTACAATCGGCTGGAGGAGCTCCAGCGTCTGAATGAAGGGCTTGAGCAAATTGGTGCCGAGGCGGGTTGGTCTGAACGCGCAGTTCTCGACTTGTCTCTAGCATGCGAGGAGCTTGTCATCAACATTGTAAACTACGGCTTCCCATCTGGGGGAGAGCATCATATTGACGTCATTATTCAAGCTTCTCCAACCAGCGTTGAAGTAAAAATAGAAGACGGGGGCGTTCCCTTTAATCCGCTGCAGGAGGCTGATCCTAGAGCACTATTAGAGCTCGAGCTGGAGGATCGTCCGATTGGCGGCTTGGGTATTTTTTTTGTGAAAAGGTTAATGGATGACATTCATTATGAATATGCGGGCGGTTTGAATCGCTTCCGCATGCGCAAGCAATTCGTACTTAATAGCAATGGCGATAAGCGGGAGGAAGCAGACATATGAACATTCAAGCAACGGAGTTAAATGGCATTACGATTATTCCACTAGAGGGAAGATTGGATGGAAATAATGCGACGATAGCAGAGCAAGCTTTCTTGAAGCTATTTGCAGAAGGCAAGCAGCAATTTATTTTTGATTTTACGAATCTGCAATACATAAGCAGTGCGGGACTGCGCGTTATACTGGTGGCGGCTAAGAAGCTTAGAGCCTCTAAAGGACAGATGGTTTGCGCATGTCTCGGAGAGCAAGTCTATGATGTATTTGAAATGTCGGGTTTTACAACGATATTGGATATGGCGAAGACACGGGAAGAAGCGCTAGTCAAACTGGGAGCAGGGGCTTAATGATGGTTCAGCTGAAGCTAGAGAGGCGGTAACGGTCTTGTCAGTACTCTATTTAATATTCGGAGCTGCGGGCCTTGGCGCTGCGGCATATTTATTCGTTTGCAATCGTCGTCTTACCGCAAAGCTGAGGCGTGCGGAAATGCTGTTTGATTTAAGCACGCAGGTTCATTCCTCGCTGCATAAGCCGGAGCTAATAAATTCGGTAAATGCAGCAGCGAAGCAGCTTATATTCGCAGAAGAGGCAGCTGTTGGTCTGGTCGATGACTGGGATTCGCAAGATAATGAGCTTACAAAAACTATGGCTCATAGCGTCGGTGACAAGGTAAGCGTGCCGATGCTGGCGAGAGGCCGCAAGGTGGGTGTTCTGGAAGCAACCGCTAAGATTGGCGGAGCTCGATTTAGTAGGGCAGATCATGAGACGCTTACTCAGTTCGCAAGGCCGCTGGCATTGGCACTGGATAATGCTAGACTTTATGAAGCGCTTGAGGAGTCGGTGGGGGAGCTGCAAATGGCAACAGCACTCAAGGATCGCCTTGAGAATGAACTGCAAATTGCCGGCAGCATTCAGCTCAGCTTTCTTCCTACGACAATGCCTTCCGCAAATGAACCTTTTGACGTTTGTGCACTGTTGAAGTCAGCGAAAGAGGTAGGAGGCGACTTCTACAACTTTTTCAAAATAGACGAGGAGCATCTGTTTTTCACATTGGGTGATGTGTCGGATAAAGGAATACCGGCTGCGCTGTTCATGGCGATGACGCTTTCGTTAATTAAAGGGAAAATGAATGCGAAGCTGTCGCCAGGTGAGCTGCTGGAAATGGTCAACGATGAGCTTTGTACGGACAATGCTCAGCTATTCGCAACGATCATATGCGGCGTGCTGAACATTTCGACTGGCGAGGTTGTGCTTAGCGATGGCGGACATTGTACTCCTTACATTGTCAAAGCGGACGGTTCCGTTCTGCCGATTAAGCTCCCCAAAGGCATCCCGCTTGGTTCTTTCCCGGAATTCACTTATCGGAATCAGACCATCGAACTTGAGCATGGTGATCGTTTTGTCCTCTACACCGATGGTATTACCGAGGCCGAGAACGAACGGCAAGAGCAGTATTCCACTAGTCGTTTACAAAATTTCTTATCTCAAACGTCCGGTTATTCTAGCGCTGAAATCATCGATGCGCTGCTGATGGACGTGTTCATGTTCGCGGACGGAGCTCCACAATCCGACGATATTGCGGTACTTTGCCTCATGCGCCGATAAGCGTAATGCATTCATATAAGGGTGAACCATCATGCGATTTTATGAAACAGGATTCGATTATTTACGTGACGAGCTCGCTTTGCTCGAACAAGGGCTGCGAGTTCTTCTTGCAGACTTTGAGAGTAAGGAAATCGATGGTCAAACGCCAATGTCAATGCGCGGCCTCGTCGTTAACGCTATCGATATAGAACGTTCGTTTCTAGGAAACGAGTCTTTACAGGAAGAAGATGCACTCGCTTCGTTTAGACAATTTCGCTTAGAAGCGGAACGACAATTTTCACATCAGATCCATGACAGCGTAAGCGAGGGAGCAAGGCTCCCGTTCGCTTATTTGTCATGGACTCTTCGTCTTTCGACATGGGAAAAACGCTGCGTTATGTTATGCCTTGCAGCTGAGCTCGATTCACGTTATGAAAGCTGGTTTGGCTATTTGAATGACGACGTTACGCTGCGGGTGCCTACTGCGGAGCTTGCGCTGCGATTGTTAGGGGATTCGAAAGAAGAGTTTTATCATGCTCGTTCGCTGCTTGCAGGTTATTCGACCCTTGGCAGATTTGTGCTGAGATCAGGCAGAGCGGCAGTACCCGCTGAGAGAAGCATGCTGAAGCAGCCGCTGCGCATGGACGCTCGTATTATCTCGTTTCTGCTGGATACTGAAAAGCTGGATTCCAGAATTGAAGACGTTTGTACCTTATACGATGGGGCGAGGTCAGCTCCAGAGCTGGCGTTCAATTGCGAGCTTCAAGACATGCTGCTGCAAATTGTGCAAAGGGAACGATCCTTCAAGGGAGACAAATCATTCACTCAAGATGATGAGAATGAGCAGTATGAAATACCGTTTATTCAGTTGAGCGGACCTTCGGGCGCCGGCAAAAAGCTGCATGCCAGACATCTGGCTCAGTCTTTGGAGCAGCCGCTGCTGCTTGTCAAGCTAGACAAGCTTGCTAAGGATGAAGATGCGATGGCGGAACAGTTGATCAATATTGTACGTGAATCGCTCTTATCTGTAGCTGTCTTATGCTTCGATGAGGGGGAGGGAGAAAGAAGCGCATCGGAGGGCTGGCCTCATCAGCAGGAACGGGTTCGCAAGGCGCTTGCTAACTATATAGAATTAGCAAGGCTCCCTGTCGTGTTATGGCTGACGCGTGTAGAAAGACGCGCCTCACAGCTGCCGCTTCCAGCGTTTTCTGCATTAACGAGCCATACTGTGCATGTTCCTAACGCAGAAGTGCGATTGCAGCTTTGGCAGCGCTGCAGCGATGAAAGAGCTGATCGTAGTCTGCTTAGTCATTTAGCCGATAAGTATGCTTTTACAGCTGGGCAGATCGAGGGAATGAGCAAACAAGCAGATCGCCTAGCTTACCATAACAAGCACGAGTTCCCTACACTTGATGATTACGCCCATGCCTCGCGAACACAGGTTCAGCATCGTTTGTCCGAGCTTGCGGAGAAGCAACGGCTAGTTCGGCGATGGGATGATCTGATATTGCCAGAGGAGCCGCTGGAGCTTCTTAAGGATGCGTGCAGCAGGCATAAGCATAGCGAAACGGTGTTTAATCGATGGGGCTTTGGTCATAAGCTGCCTTATGGGCGAGGCTTAAGCATGTTGTTTGCTGGGCCTCCTGGCACGGGCAAAACGATGGCAGCCGAGGTCGTTGCGGGAGAGATGGGTCTAGAGCTTTACCGTATTGATCTGTCGCGCGTTGTGAGCAAATATATCGGGGAAACGGAAAAAAACTTGAGAGAGCTGTTCGCTGAAGCGGAAAGCAGCGGCGCTGTCCTGTTTTTTGACGAAGGAGACTCCTTGTTCGGCAAACGAACGGAAGTAAAAGATTCAAATGATAGATTCGCTAATATGGAGGCATCCTATCTTCTGCAGCGTATTGAAAGTTTCGAGGGTATCTCGATTCTAGCAACCAATTTGCTGCAAAATATGGACGAAGCCTTTTTGCGAAGAATGCAGGTGATCGTTAACTTTCCATTCCCGGATGCAGCCCATCGGGAGCAAATTTTCCGCTCGCTGCTGCCTAAGGATGCGCCGCTTGATCCTGACCTTGATCTGTCATTTCTAGCAGCGCGCATCGATGCATCAGGTGGTCATATTAAAAATATTGTCCTGTCTGCCGCATTTATGGCTGCCTCGGAGCAAGCTACAATAGGCATGAGACATATGGTCCGTGCGACACGCCAAGAGCTCCATAAGATGGGGAAAATTGTCGTGAAAGAATCGTTCGAACCGTATAACTAGCAAGTTTTTCTCAATAATTTGTTGTAAAATGTAGTAATTTTACTGAATTTGGTTCGCGGAGTCAGGAAAATTGACATAAATTGAGTAATTTTGCGTAGTCAATTGGTAGTAGAGAAGCTATAATAGAAATCGAATACCATTTTGATTTTTTTGGGAGTGATAGGCTGATGGGTGGATATACGGTTATTGCGGATTTGGAAGCCAGCATGCTGCGCTTGCTACGTGATCATCTTACGCCTGACCCAGTGCCGCGTCCCGAGTTGATCGGAATGGCTTCGCCCCGGGATGCAGGCGATCTAGCTCTTTCCTTGTTTTTGTTCAACGTTAAGGAAAATGGCGAATCTCGTCGGACGGGCATGGTGGATCGTGGAGGCGTGCTTCAGTACCCGCCGCAGGCGCTTGATTTTTATTTTTTGATGACAGCGCATTCGAGTGCGAATCGATTAACGCGTGCATTGGACGAGCATCGGATATTAGGTCGTGCTATGCAGGTCTTTTATGATAACGCCGTACTCAGCGGTACATATCTTGAAGGCACGCTTGCTGAAGGAAACGGTGCGATAAGGATAAATCTAGTCAGCATGGAAGGCGAAGATTTACTGAAGCTTTGGCAGTTCGGCGATACGCCGTACAAGCTTTCTGTCGTCTATCGCGTAGGCCCAGTCATGCTCGATTCGAATCGTGTGAAGCCGGTTTCGCGAGTTGTCGAGCGTCATATTGTGCTTGAGGAAAAGGACGGTGGCTAATATGTCACACCATCGTTCAACGAGGGTAACTCGCTGCTCGCTTGTTGTATCGCCAGTTGACGTATGGACAAGAAGGCTGCTTGCACCTTCAGCGTTATCCGTTTCACTTGAGGGCATTCATAAGAAACCCATTCGGAAGCCTGACGGGACCTTTCTGTTTCTTGACCTTCCCTCTGGCAGCTATGTGCTCTCCGTTACCTCATCTGTATTTATACCCTACAGGAAAAAGATTGAAACCGCTTCTATTTCAAAATTATACCCAATGATTACAGTACCGCTTTTGCCTGGTCCCAAATATGCTTATCCTGCAAATGCGACAGCTGTCACCTTTGAGTTATGTGATGCTGCTAGCAGACCTTGTGCTGATGCTGAGGTTTGGGCTTACATATGCGAGGATGCCGCAGCACGAGGTAGAATTATGCAAGATTCGCTGCTTGCTGGTGCAGATACAGCAGCAGTGGGTCAGCTGCAGGGCCAGACGGTTGCAGGCGAGAGCTTGCTGCTTCGCGGCCAAGGCAATGAGGAGCTTGTGCGTGTAGCCGAGATTTTGCCCGGTAATGGTCTGCGATTCGAGCAGCCATTGAAGGAAAACTATCGAAGAGGCGCGTTATTATTGCCTGCTGTTCAAACGAGCAGTGCAAACAATGGTATTGTTATCCTGCCATTCCGCGGCATACTGCCGAACAGCTTTCCTATTAAAGTGTTTGCAAATAACGAGCATGGCAGCGCTGCGGCCGAATTGACGGCGCAAGCGGGTGAAGTAGTATCAGCGCAGACCTTAATCCTTCAGTAGGATGAAGATATTCTGACGCATTCCAATTGGTCTTGGGGTTGACGCGGGAGAAATATGCCTGCCATTACCTAATACATAAATAGATTCAGAGAGGAGATCACACATGGCTGAGTATTTATCGCCAGGCGTCTATGTGGAGGAATTTGAGAGCGGCGCCAAACCACTGGAAGGTGTTAGTACGAGCACAGCAGGCTTTATTGGGCTTGCTGCTCGCGGACCAGTCGAGGGTTTACCGCAGCTTATTACAAGTCCAGCTGATTTTGGACGTGTATATGGTTCCTATTTATCTGAAAATGCTTTTGGCTCATACCGTTTTCTTGCGCATGCGGTCAATCAGTTTTTCACAAACGGAGGCTCCCGCTGCTTCATTACTCGGGTAGCGCCGTCAGATGCCAAAACAGCCTCTAACGAAGCTCAGAAGGATGCGGTTCTCTCCATTACCGCCAAAAATCCAGGCGCTTGGGGCAATCAAATTCGTGCTGTTGTTGTACCTGCAAGCAAAGCAAAAACACCGATCTTTGAAGCAAGCGAAGGCAATCGTTACCGCGTGAAAAACGCTGCTGGCTTTTATGCTGGGGATGTGGTCGTTTTTACAAATGGTACAGACAAGCAATACAACCGCATCATCTCTGTTCATGATCAAGTGATTGAGCTTGCAGAAGCACTTAGCGGCGATGTCGTGGATACGGCTCTAGTTCCTACTAAAGTACTGAGCTCCTCGGAGTTTACGATTAATGTGCTTTATGGAACAGAGTCGGAAACCTACGAGAAAGCATCGCTCAATCCAGAGGCTCCAAACTATGTGGAGAAGCTGGTATCCCGCTCGAATATCGTAAGCGTACAAGTACTGAAGACATCGGAAGAGAGCGTTGCTCCGCTGGAGCAAATTGCTGGTTCTGAGCTTGCCGTATTTGAAATTTTGCTTGCGGGCGGCAGTGATGGTTCTGCTGCAAGCTTGTCGGCTGCTGATTTTATCGGCGAAGACTTTGGTCCAGGCAGAAGAACTGGCATCCAGTCGTTTATCGACAACGATGTTGTCAGCATCATGGCGATTCCAGGTGTAACCGATCCTAATGTACAGCTGTCGCTGGTTGCTCATTGTGAAAGCTTGGGAAGCCGCTTTGCGATTCTTGATCTTCCTCGCGAAGTAACGAAGGTACAGGATGTGCTTGCTCATCGTGATTTGTTCGATTCAAGCTATTGTGCACTGTATAATCCATGGCTGCAAGTGTTTGATCCGCTTGACAAACGCAATATTTTCATCCCGCCGTCTGGTACAATCGCTGGGGTATATGCTCGTTCTGATACAACACGCGGCGTTCAAAAGGCACCTGCCAACGAAACGCTTCGCGGCGTAGTAGGCCTAGATGTTCAGTATAACAATGGGGAGCAGGATATTCTTAACCCAGCAGGCGTCAACTTGATTCGTGCTTTTACAGGTCAAGGCATTCGCGTATGGGGCGCTCGTACATGCTCATCCAATACACTTTGGAAATATATCAACGTACGCCGCTTATTCATTTTCATTGAAGGTTCAATCATGAATGGATCAAGCTGGGTTGTATTTGAACCCAATACCGAGCAGCTATGGGCCCGGGTTCAGCGCACGATTGATGCATTCTTAACTCGTGTATGGCGTGACGGAGCATTGTCCGGTACAAGCCCGTCTGAAGCATTTTATATTGAAATTGGACGTTCAACGATGACACAGGATGACATCGACAATGGACGATTGATTTGTGTAATCGGCGTAGCGCCGGTGAAACCAGCTGAATTCGTCGTATTCCGTATCACGCAAAAAACAGGTTCGGAATAGTCATTAGCTTCCATATCGAATAACGGAAGGGGATCCACATGCCAGGAGATCGTATTGATCCATATCGCAATTTTAGATTTCGTGTAGAAGTAGAAGGTCTTGAGCAAGCAGGATTTAGCGAGGTTTCCGGTTTTGAGGCAACCTTTGATGTGGTCGAATACCGCGAGGGCAACGAGGTTATTACACCTCGCAAGCTTCCAGGCTTAATCAAGTACGGCAACATTTCACTGAAATGGGGCACGACTGAATCGATGGAGCTGTATGATTGGCTTCAAGAATGCGCCGAAGGAACGATTGAGCGCAAAACGATTACGATCATCGCGCTTGACGAAGAAGGCGAAGACGTGGCTACTTGGCAGGTTATCGAAGCTTGGCCTGTTAAATATACTGCGCCTACCTTCAATGGTACCGGCAATGATATTGCGCTAGAGCTGATTGAATTCGCTCATGAGGGTTTAACGCGCACCGCATAGAAATGAGTAATTAAAGCTGGTTTATGGCGAACAAGGGAGGTCAGCAGGCGAGAAATCGTTTGCTCCTCTCTTGTTTTCCGCTTTTTTAGAAATCGATTCTATTTTACATATTGGAGTGATAACCGGATGGCGTTTCAAACGGAATATGAATTTGAATTGCCTCGCGGCTACGTGGATGATCAAGGCAATCTCCACCGGCGGGGTGTTATGCGGCTTGCTACAGCAGCTGATGAAATTTTACCGATGAAGGACCCGCGCGTACAATCCAACCCTAGTTATTTGACCGTTATTTTGATGGCTAGAGTGGTAACAAAGCTGGGGGATGTTAGGCATATTGATACGAAGCTGATCGAGAAGCTGTTTACGGCAGATCTTGCTTATTTGCAAAATTTATATCGTCAGATTAATGACTTAGAAGCGCCTAAGGTGCTTACGGCTTGTCCGAAATGTGACCACGAGTTCGAGGTGGCTGTCGATTTTTTGTCCTTAACGGAAGCTCTCTCTTAGGTTATCCGGTTGACCGGCTGTACGAGGAGGTAGGCTTCGTCGCGTATTATTTTCATTGGTCGCATGACGAAATTATGAGCATGGAGCATGCAGAACGCAGGCGCTGGTGCGATGAAATTTCCAAAATTAATCGCAAGATGAACGATGAATCAGATAGCGGTAAGAAAAACATTTTCGACGTTTTTGGAAAGAGGTGACGCGGCGCTATGGCAGTCATGAAGGGGCAAGAGAAAGGTCGCTTTCACGATGTAGCTACAACATTCAAGTTTTGGGTGGAGCTCGATGACATTTTTGTTGCAGGCTTCTCTGAGGTTTCGGGACTTGAGGCAGAAACAGAAATTGAGGAATACCGTGAAGGCGGAGTGAATGGTTATGTTCATAAGCTGCCAATGGGTGTTCGGTTCCCAAATCTCGTGCTGCGCAAGGGTATGACCAAATCGCCTGCTCTTTGGAGCTGGTACGAAAGCACAATAGATGGAACGATTGACCGCAAAACAGGTGCGATTGTGCTGCAATCTGCTGACGGAACAGAATTTGGGCGCTGGAGCTTCTTTGATGCTTATCCGGTGAGGTGGACCGGGCCGCATCTGAATGCGAGCACGAGTGACATTGCGGTTGAAACGATAGAAATTATTCATAGCGGTTTATATGGTGATTTTCAGAAGTAGGGTTGTGCAAGTAGTTAAACGTTAATGAATCATAAATTGCAAGTTGAACGGGAAAAGGAGGATGCACCGGTATGAAACGAATATTGGACCGTATGGGCAAAGCTGCGACAAAGCAATCAACGTCGGTTCAGCCGTTTGCCGGAGGCATCTTAAATAAATATAAGACAGGCACAGGACGCAAAACATTTGAGCGGTTGGCTTTGTCGCATGTGATCAAAAATGAGCCGACCATTACTCAGCAAACGCTGCATGTGCAAGTCGTAGCACCTAAAGCAGCAGCACCGAATGTCGGCAACAATAAAAAGGCCCTTCCAAGTCCAGAGCGCAAGCCTGAGCGCATCATGACGCGCGAGCGAGTAACGGTAGAGCGTGAAACGATCGTATTCAGAGATGTGACACATATTATCAAAGAACTAAGAACGATAAGAGAAATAGCAATAGCACAGCCTGTTCAAGGGAAAGAAACGAATGATGGAGCACTCCACAAAACAGGCATTTCGAAGCAGTTAGATGAGATTGTTAACAGCAGTATAATAACGAACAGAGTCAAGCATGACCATTCCAAACGAATAATACCGCATGTTTCGCAGATGCCTACTCAACCATTGAAGGCAGAGCAGCGGGCGGATTACTATAAATGGCTGCAAGCCAAGCTTCAACCCGGTATTGTCATTCAATCGCTTCGCAAGCTGGATAACCTTAATAAGCCGCTTGCGAAGGATCGAGCTCAGCTTAAGTCTAATCTCAAGCAGGCTAACGATTCTGGCGCATCATTGAGCAAGGCGCCTTTGCAGCTTACGAATGCGCGCAGAGCAGTCGTTTCACAGGAGCAGCGGGAGGCGGAAAAGCAGAGCGCCGCTGCGGGCAAGGTTTTAAGCGAGGCAGGGAAGAGAGCCGAAGCGGTGAAGCTTGAGCAGCGGGAGGCGGAAAAGCGGAGCGCCGCTGCGGGCAAGGTTTTAAGCGAGGCAGGGAAGAGAGCCGAAGCGTTGAAGTTGGAGCAGCGGGAGGCGGATAAGCGGAGCGCCGCTGCGGGCAAGGTTATGAGCGAGGCAGGGATGAGAGCCGAAGCGGTGAAGCTGGAGCAGCGGGAAGCGGAAAAGCAGAGCGGCGCTGCGGGTAAGGTTATGAGCGAGGCAGGGAAGAGAGCCGAAGCGGAGAAGCTGGAGCAGCGGGAAGCGGAAAAGCAGAGCGCTGCTGCGGGCAAGGTTCTAAGCGAGGCTGGGAAGAGAGCCGAAGCGGAGAAGCTGGAGCAGCGGGAGGCGGAAAAGCAGAGCGCCGCTGCGAGTAAGGTTATGAGCGAGGCAGGGAAGAGAGCCGAAGCGGAGAAGCTGGAGCAGCGGGAAGCGGAAAAGCAGAGCGCCGCTGCGGGTAAGGTTATGAGCGAGGCAGGTAAGAGAGCCGAAGCGGTGAAGCTGGAGCAGCTAGAGACAGCAACACACACGTTCCGTACCCTCTCGAGTAGACAGGACGATGATGTGTTACCGCAAGAAGATCGTGCAAAAGGAAAAAAACAGCTAGAGCTAAAGCATCGTAATCATCCAAAACATATTTCCGAGCAAACGGAGATGTCGCAAGAAGCAGCACCAAATGGCAAGGAAGCGGATGTACAATCAAATGTCTCCGCGAAAAAAAAGAATCAACCGAATCGTTTGGCAATGCCAAACGCAGAATCAGAAACAGAAGCTGCAGCTATCCATTCAAGTATCAAGGTAACCGCTAGCAAGATAACAGATGTTAATCGAAATAGGCTTCAGCTTCTAGTATTGCAGCGTAAGCCACAGCTTTTGAACGAACTAACTGAACGGAGCAGCCAATCAGCGATTGCTGCCAAACGTCTCATTCATCGAGCGGATCGTTCACAGTCGGATCAGCCACGAGAGGCCGATAATGATTCAACTGTAAATCTGAATAATAGCAGCATGATTATTCCAGTCGTGCCTTCCCATAAAAAAGAGATTAAAGCTACTGCAGATGGTATTTCATCGAATGTAAGCAGCCGGAAGCGAAATGAAACAAAACCTAGCAATGCTGCTACTTCCATACATGTAGCACATGCAGCACAAGCAACACATGCAGCAAAAGCAGGGATATCAGCTGTTGGGTCTCAACGATTTATACCGTCAAGGACATTCTCAAATGCTCTAGCTGAAGCAGCAAGAATAAGGAATCGGAATATGGCTTCGAGGCCTGCCCCGATGGTTTTGCGACGTTTTGAACAGCGACAGCCTGCGCAGAGCGCAGAATCAGTGCTAAGGCAGGATGCAAGCAAGGCATCCGAAGCTACCGCCCTGAAGAAGCCGTCAACTCAGCTCAACTATAAGCATAAAGCTGCAACGGATCATAATCCGGAAGGGATTATACGTGCTCAAAGCCGCCGTGCTATTTTACATAAACGAACAATCGTACCAGAATCGCAAACCTTATCTCATGATGCGAATTTCATTCAAGGCGCTTCTGCTACTGCCAGTCGAACAGACGCGAGTGCGAGAGCCGAGAATTTGTCTAAAATGGCAGAATTGAAGCCAAGCAAAGAGGCTGGTTTAAATACGGGCTTGGCACCTGTTACCGTTCGCGGACAATTAATTGCGAGAGCTGCGAATAATAAGAAGACGTTATTGAAAAACGGAGCATCACTGTCGCATAAGCGGCGAATGATAGCGGCAAATCATGAAGCGAGCATCAGCGCTATACTTCAGAATGCAATACAAGGGAAAAGAAAAGGGACAACAATGATTAGTCCTTTTTCTCCTGCTAATACTGGAGCAAAAGTTGATTCAGCTTCTCCTTTAGTTGGAAGAACGGTTCATCGTTTTGCTGCTGAATGGCTCCCATCTGAAGCGATTAAAACCTCAGCATATGGGGTTGAAAACAATAATATTAGGCAAGCATCCACTTCATTAGTGCGAAGGCTAGCGGAGCAGCAGACTTCTCCAAACACAAAGCCAAGCACTAGCGCGGAAGCGAAACAAAAGCCGGTCGAATCAAGACTAGTTCAGCGGCAAGTCCGTAAAAATAGCAGCACCTCGGTAAATAAAATAGAAAAAACATATGGCGCTGAATCATTAAATGATGTGGCGAGTAAAGCATCGCAACCATTGTCTAACCGCTTTGAAATGTCAGCCGAAGCATCGGAATCAGCGAAAGCTTTCGCATCCATGCGCGCGTATCCAACACTAAGCGTGCACAAGCAGACAGAATCAGGAGACATGAAGCTGGCAGCTCCTGCTCTCCCTATTGGCGAGAGAAATAACCGCAGCGCACAAACCAATCCTGTGCATCTTCAAACGGTAATGTCATCTTTCTTGAATAGCGGATCCAGAGCAGGAGTGACTCCATTCCGAACGATTCAAAGACATTCTGGCTTCGCCAATCTTGCTGCAAAAGCATCCAAAGAAAACAAGCCGATGCTTAGCGGACTAACATCGGTTGTCCAAGCAGGCTTCGAGCCTAGTTCCGTTCAATCTAGCAGCGCAATAGGCGATCAAGTAAGGCTTAGTTATACAGCAGCTGCCCGTCATCGAAATACAGCTGGCCAAGCTGCACCTAGCGGAGCAGAGACGAACGCTGCTTCATTTGGTGAACGAGGCGAGATGCCCACACTTTCGCATCATAAACCAAGTGGGCCCGCTGCACAGGAGCCGCCGCGTCAGGTGAAGGTGGAAGCGCCTCGCGAGCTGGACCCTGTGCAGCTGCAGAAGATGATTATGAAAATGCCGCAGCTGCATCCAGAAGCGATTGCTGATCAAGTATATAAGGCGTTGGAGCGAAAGATGAAGCTGGAGCAGCGAAGAAGAGGCTTCTAGAATGAACAGATTTGGAGGGGACATCGAATGGCATTAAGCAAAGCGCAGTTTTGGATCTTTCGAGCGAAAGAAACCGAGAAGGTAGACGTGCTTTTTAACCCGACTGATTATGAGATGGAATCCGGAAATCAATATGCGGAGAAGGAGATTGCGGGGCTGCAAACCCCGCTCTCCCAATTTACGAGCGGTGAGCGGACAACATTGAAGCTGAATTTGTTTTTTGATACGTATGAAGCGGGCATTGACGTTCGTACCTATACTTCCAAAATCGTGGGCATTCTCGATGTTGACTCGGATTTGCATACGCCGCCGACCTGTAAATTCATTTGGGGCTCGCTTGATTTTAAAGGAGTTATTACGAGCATTACGCAGAAATACACGATGTTTCTGGAAACCGGCGTCCCTGTTAGGGCATCCTTAACGGTCGATATGCTGAGCTCGCAAACGATGAAGGAACAATACCAAGAAATACCGCGTCAATCTGCCGATCGTACGAAGCAAAAGACGGTCAAGCAAGGGGATCAGCTGTGGTCAATAGCGGCTGAGGAATACGAGGACCCGGGAGCATGGCGCCATATCGCCGAAGCGAATGGGATTGATAACCCCCGTATGCTGTTATCCGGAAGAAGCTTGACGATTCCGAGATTGGAGTGAAAACGTGGCTGCAAACTCCTTTGAGGATTTGGAATCCAAATATGGTGATTTTAGCGCACCTGAGGTTGATATTTTAATAGAGGGTCAATTGATCAAGCTTTCAAACATGGCTGTAGAATGGGTTGATGTCGAGCAAACGACGGATGCACAGGCGGATATCGCCAGGTTTTCAATTTCTAATGGCTATATTTGGAGCGAATCCCGTATGCAATGGGTAGGCACAACGATTGCGGTAGGCAAGAAGGTGCAAATCAAGCTTGGTTACGCAGATAAAAAATCGCTTGTATTTGATGGAATCATGACAGGTTATACCATTGATTATCCTTCAAACGGCAGCCCAAGCATTGTCGTAACGGCGATGGATCGCTCTTTTCTCATGATGAAGACGTCACACTCCAAGGTGTGGAACCAAATGAAGGACAGCGACGTTGTTCGGCAAATTGCCGGAAATTATGGTTTGTCTGTCGATTTGGACGATACGGGCGTCACCAAAAAAACGATTGAGCAAATCGGGGTGAGCGATTATCATTTTGTCCGCTCGCTTGCGATGGATAACGACAGGCATTTCTATGTAGAAGCATCCAAGCTTATTTTCAAAAAACCGAAAACATCGGGAGCGCCGCTTATTACGCTGAAATATGGGAAAAACCTCGTTCAGTTCACACTGACGGTGGATGCTTCCAGCCAGACTTCACAAGTCAAAGTTCGCGGCTATGACGTCGATAAGATGCAAGCGATAGAATCCGTTGCCAGCTCGGTTACGATTATTGGTACGAACACCAAAAGCGGCCCAAGTGTAGCGAGCATGCTCTCTAATCAAAAGATGGAGGTCGTATACACGCAGGCAGCATCGCAGGACGAGGCGCAATCGCTTGCGAAGGCGATGCTGGATCGTATTTCCCGCGAGCTCGTGAGCGGACATGGCACTTCGATTGGTTTTCCAGAGCTGAAGCCAGGTGAATTAATCAAGATTGAGGGTCTCGGCAGCGACAAGCTAAATCAACTGCTGCGATTGACGAAGGTTACGCATCGACTCGACGCAACGGATGGCTACATGATTTATTTTGAGACGGAGGGGAATGCGATATGAGCACGATGTATCCCGGTTTTTTTGACCAGCATCAGCGCTCCATGCAATCCGAGCAGCTGTCCGGAGTGTGGAATGCAATCGTTACCGACAACAAGGACCCGGATAAGCTTGGCCGCGTAAAGGTAAAGTTTCCACTGCGCGAAGGCGAGCTCCAGACCGATTGGGTGCGTGTTGCCACTTTAATGGGCGGGAACGACATGGGCTCTCTCTTTTTGCCGGAGGTGAATGATGAGGTGCTTGTCGCCTTCTTAATGGGGCGGCTGGATCAGCCGATCGTCATTGGCTCTTTGTGGAGCAAGAAACAGAAGCCGCCTGCGCCGAACGACAAAAACGATATTCGCAAAATCAAGACGAAAACCGGGCATGAGATTACGTTTGATGATACGAGCAGCGCAGGCACGGTTACGATAAAAACGTCAAAAGGCCATCATATTACGTTTGCCGATAAGGATAAGACGGTTACGGTTGAAACGCAAGACAAGCAGCAATCGATCAAGCTGGATGAGATGGGAAAGAAGGTCACCATCCAATGCGGTTCAGCGTCTACGATTGAGATGAGCGCGCAAGGCGATGTAAAAGTGACGGGCTCAAAATCGGTTACCGTAAAAGGCGCTCAGGTGAAGGTGGAGGCGGATGCAGCGCTCACGCTTCAATCCAATGGCATGCTTGAGGTAAAGGCTAACGGCATTTTGTCGCTGAAGGGCGCGATGGTTAAGATCAATTGATGGCTGAGGGAGGCTGCAGCAGATGTCGGCATCGTTTTTGGGGAAAGGATGGAAATTTCCCGTTCAGGTAGACGCAACAACCGGCCGTATTCGCATGGCGGAAGGCGAGGATGACATCGAAGAGTCTATCCGAATTATTATTCGAACGTCGAAGGGCGAGCGATTAATGCGTCCTGATTTTGGCTGCGGCTTGCGGGATTTTGTATTTGGCACAACGGATGAGACATCGCTTAGACTCATTGCCAGTGATGTGCAGGAAGCCATTCGAATTTGGGAGCCGAGAGTAAAGGACGTAGAGGTAGAGGTAAAGCCTGATCGGCAAAATAACGGCCGTGTGCTTATGAGCGTCTCCTATGCGGTAAGATCCACAAACAATCTTTTTAATCAGGTGTTTCCTTTCTATTTAGAGGAAGGAAGCAAATAACGGGAGCGAGCAACGTGATGAAGCACGGGGGAAGAAATGGCGGTGACAACCGTCCGCCAAAAATCAATCATAATAACTTATCCTCTTTTATGGCTCAGTTAAAGGAGATGGCACCTCATTATACGCCGGAGTGGCGCTTCTCGCAGGAGGAGCCTGATGCGGGGACGGGACTCGCCTATTTGACCGCTGAGATGCTGGAGGACACGGTTAATCGGCTTAATCAAGCGCCGCTCAATCATTTCCTTGCTTTCCTCGATCTTATCGAGGTCAAGCTGCAGCCGCCTCGTCCAGCCCGGGCGACCGTTGTGTTTCAGCTGAGTGAAGGAACGGTCGACCCCGTTTATTTGCCGGCAGGCATTGCATTGACAGCCCCTCATCCTGACGGCGGCGAGCCGCTCGTATTTGAGACGGAGAAGGTGCTGCTCGCTACACCGGCGAAGCTGATGGAGTGGATTAGTGTAAATCCACAAAAGGATCATATCGCTACTGCAGCACTGGACTATGGAGATCGATTGAAGAGCGGCCTAGCTGAGCCAATCAGCTTGTTCGATACCAGCTCTATGCCAAATGAGCAGGAGCATACGCTTTATATTCGGCATGACGATATCTTTCTAGTAGATCGGCCAAGCCGATTTTACATAAATGTTCACCACACCGAAAAACGTTACTCTGAGCCGGAGCTTGCTTCCTCGCTCGCATCAGAGTGGGTGGAATGGACGTATCCATGCAACGGGGAATGGGTGAAATTCGATTCCGCAACGGCTGCAGGCAGCATGGTCGTTTTATATAAACAGCGAGCTGGAAAGCTGGAGCTCACTGAGCATGAAGGAATAACTGGCCGCTGGATCAGGTGTACCGTGAAACAGCTGCAAGGCGCTGCCTCCCCTCTGCTTAACAAGCATTTGGAGATGGATAAAATAAGGCTTCGTGCGGCGCATGATGCGGCCGGCGACAATGTTGGCATTGAGCCAGGCGCATTATATTTTAATGATACGGAGCTCTTGAAGGATGGGTTTTACCCGTTTGGAGAACATTTTGTTCCTTATTCCGTTTTTTATTTATCGTGTGAAGAGGCGTTTAGCAAGCGTCAAAGCAAAATCAAGCTGACCTTCTCTGCGAGAGCGATTCCGAGTAGGCTCAGAATGGCGCAGGATCCCGAAGTAAAGTGGAAAATGGTCATGCGGACCTCTGATTTTGACGAGAAGGATCCGCCGCGCGTATGCATCAGAAGTGTTCAATGGGAGTATTGGGATGGCAGCAATTGGGGCAGGCTGCCCGGCAGCGAGCAATTCGGAGCATTGTTTGCCGAGCTGCCGGAGCAGAGTGAACGAAGCTTTACTTTGACGTTCAACTGTCCAGACGATATGGCGGAAACGTTCGTAAATGGTACGTCTGATTATTGGATTCGGGCACGTGTGCTGCAGACTGATCCCATTATCGCGCCTGTCGTGGAATATATGTCCCCTTGGCTCGCACAACCTGTTCTGTCCTATGCTCATGCCTCGCAAAGCTTATTTATGCCGGAGCATGTCTATACAAGAAGCAATATTGACAATCGTGATCGAACGCCTTCTGCACAACATGGCGGTCAGTCCTTTAAGCTGTTTGAGCAAATTCCAGCAAGTCATCCAGCGATGTATGCTTCCTTTAATGCTGCGCCGTTAAAAGGTCCCATTCGCCTGCATATTGAACTGGAACGCAGGTTTACAGCCAGCAATCAACCGCCGTGGGTGGAGTGGGAAGCGCTTTGCTTGGAAGCAAGCCGCTACATTTGGCAGCCGCTGAAGGTGGCGGACAACACTGAGGCGTTTACGATAAGCGGAGAGCTGCAATTTGTAGGGCCATCTACGATGGCGCCGGCTCGCTTGTTCGGGCATGAGCGTTATTGGATACGCGCAGTCAATCGTGATGGCTCGTTAGGAGATTCCTTTCCAAGCAATCCAGTAGCCTCAAGCATGCATCTGAATGCTGTTTCGGTCAGGCAGCAGGTTAGTCAGGAGAAGGAGCTTACGATTCCTGCGGACGGCTTTGTACAGCTAGCGCCTACGGCTTTTATTGAAGAAGAGGTGTGGGTAGATGAGCTCGCACATTTCACGCCAATGGATCGTGTGAAATGGTCTGACTCCGCGCCTGAATATTATATGCTGCAAAGAGACGGTGACGGTAATGACCAACGCTTCTGGGTGAGATGGCAGCCGGTCGTTTCGCTTGCAGAGTCTGGCCCAATTGACCGTCATTATTCACCGGATCATGCAGGCGGAATGCTGCAATTCGGAGATGGCATACGCGGTAAGCTTCCTTCCTCTGACACGGCGGAAACGGTGCGCGTTCGCTTTAAAACTACCGCGGGCGCAAACGGGCATGTCGATGCCGGGCAAATAACGGGGATGGTGCTTCCATTTGCATTCGTCAGCAGCATCAGCAATCCGGCTCCTTCAATTGGCGGCGGTGATGCGGAACGGGTTGAGCAAGTGCTCGTAAGAGGACCGCAGCGGCTTAAGCACCGCGGACGGGCCGTTACCGCAAGCGACGTAGAATGGATTGCTAGAGAGGCATATCCGCAGATCGCTAAGGTGAAATGCTTAAGCAATCGAAATGCAAGGCTGGAGCGCTCTCCTGGCTCCATGGTTGTGGTTGCTTTCCCAGCGGGCGGCTTGGAAAGCGCTGCTCAGTTTCCAGAGCTGCGCAAAGCGGTGGAGCGTGAGCTCATGCTGACAGCATCGAATCTGGTTTCCTTGGGCGGTGCCATACGGGTTATCGAGCCGGCCTATTTGGAAGTGTCCGTGCATGCAACGGTGGCATCCCAGTCCGTGGATGATCTGCTTCCACTAGAGATGGCTTGTACAGCCAAGCTGAATGCGTTCTTACATTCGGTAACTGGAAATGTTGACGGCAACGGCTGGAATATTGGAGAAACGCTGCATGTGTCAGTGCTTCACTCCCTTTTGCATGCTGTCCACTCGCTTTTATATATCGAACGTCTTTATTTACATATTGTCAAAATAGAAAATGGAAATCGTACCGAATGGGATCCTGGCCGGATGAATGAGGTTATTCATGGCATCGTCGTTAATGGCAGTCATAGCATAACGGCTTTCCCTGGTCCGAAATAAGAGTTCCGAATGAGGGTAGTACGATCAAAAAAAGAAAAGGAAGGAGAGATCAAATGCTGCCGAGGCTGCCGCTAGACGACCGCACGTATGCGGAAATCGTTCAACAAGCAAGAAGGCTCATCCCAAAGCGGGTTCCGGAATGGACGGATGAGAATGCGCATGACCCGGGCATTACGTTTATTGAGCTATTCGCTTGGCTGACAGAGATGCAGCGTTATTTCATTGGCCGTGTCCCGGACAAGAATAGGCGTAGGTTTCTTGATCTGCTTGGTATTCAGCCTGCAGACGCAAGTTCGGCGAGAGCTACCGTACAGTTCTCAAATATTAAAGCTCCGGTGACGCTACCTCGCGGAACAAAGCTGATGGCTGAGGATCAGATGTTTGAGACGGAAGCCTCCATTTCCCTTGTGCCGCTTGCGCTGGATAGAATCGTTACGCGAACGGAACGGGAAGCCAATGACGTCACAGCTACAAATGATCATGCCAATGTTGCCTTTTATGCGTTTGGGAAGGATGCAAGGACAGCCTCGAAGCTTTATCTTTCCTTCGATCGTGAGCTGAGTGCGCAGGAACAGGTCACGATAAACATCAATCTTTTGGAAGCGGATAAAGGCGTTGGCAATGACGAGGTGCAGCATCTGGTAATCAATCGCGAAGCCATTTCTCCATCTGCAAGGCTCTCGTGGAAATCTTATTGCTGGGATGAAGCAGCAGGGACAGCAGGGTGGATGCCCGTTGAAGTGGTAGAGGATGAGACGCTACATTTGACGCTTAGCGGCAAAATATCATTTTGCCTAAGGGCGCCGATGCGTACGGTAACTGTGCATCCTGCAAGCGAGCAGCCGCGATATTGGATATGTGCAACAGTTGAGGAGTCTGGTTATGAAATGCCGCCTCGCATTCGTCAGCTAATGCTGCATACGGTCAAAGCTGAGCAGAAGGATACATTAAGCGAAGTGATTGATTTTACGGTATCAGGGGAGCCCCATGAAGAAATACATATTGCTACCTACTTAGCTGTTTTTGGACAAATACGTGTTCAAGTGCAAGATGCTGATGGCGCATGGCGTTACTGGCAGGAGATTGCTTCCTTTGAGGAGCTGCCTCACTCTGATCGCCCGCCTGCGTTTTATAGCGTTTTAAGACATGCTTCGATGGAACATGTCACAGTACAGTTTAGCGATGGCTCTACCGGAGCTGTTCCGCCGCCTGGACAAACGGTTCGTATCATTGCTAGTGAACCTAAATTTGATCTTTACCGATTCATTGGACGAAGCAATGGGCTGCCGAGCCAAAGCTTTGAGCTGTACAATCTATCCTGCAAGAAACGCGAGGCACTAAAGCTGCAGGTAGGTGAACAAGAACCGGATGGCCATTTCAAATGGCAGGATTGGAAGCGTGTAGATGAGTTTGACCGCTCTAAGCCAGGCGATCGTCATTATATTTATGATCCCGTCAAAAGACTCATCTACTTCGGCAATGGCGAAAAAGGTGCTATTCCGCCAGTCAGTATGGATACCAATATTGTTCTAACCGGTTGCGAATTAGGCGGTGGTGATCGTGGAAACGTTAAGCCTTATCTCATATCTGAGTGGGTGAACGAAGCACATAAAGCATTGCAAATCGAAGTGAATAATCCAAGTTTTGCAGCTGGAGGCTCGGAAGCGGAAACGCTGCAGGTAACGCTGCAGCGGGCGCAGTCAGAGCTGAAGCATACATTCCGTGCCGTCACCAATGAGGATTACGAAACGTTGGCTTTAGCAACACCAGGCGCTGCCGTAGCTAGAGTGCATGCAATTCCTCTCTATAAGCCAGGACTTGATGATTATCCAAGAGAGAAGGCAAATGGTCAAGTTTCGGTTGTAGTCGTACCATACGGTTTAAGCGATACACCAACGCCAAGCGCTGGTTTCCTTCAAACTGTAAAACGTCAATTGGATACAAGAAGATTAATAACGACAGAAGTACATGTCATTCCCCCCATTTATATTAAAGTAACCGTCAATGCCGTTGTTGTTGTCGAGCCTCAATTCGTAGATGAAGGACAACGTTTAGTAGAGCAATTGAAAAAGCTGCTAAGACCGCTTGATGGTGAGCATGGAACCAAAGGCTGGAAATTTGGCCGGTCTGTCTATAAGGGTGACATTTATAATGCGCTAAGCAAGGCGAGCGGCGTAGTATACGTGCAGGATTTGTGGATTGATGCGGAAGGTGCGCATGTTAGGAAAAGTGCAGGAGGGGACATCATTCTTCCGCCGCAGGGTCTTGTTTACTCAGGGCAGCATGAAATTGAGCTCATTAGTCGCACCCATCTATAGCATCGTGGCAATCGGCTGCAAAGGAGGTACAGCATGAACGGAAAAGACCAGTTTTTCTCGATTAACCGCGAGCAGGATTGGCTGCGCGGCACCGGGTATAATCTTGATTTTCATTTAGCAGGCTTCGGCGTTCGCCGCGATAACAAATATGGAATAGCGGGAACGATTCAACTGGGTGACCTCGCAGGTACAGCTGCCATTCAAGAGCTGGCTGTTTCCCAGCATGAGCATATGTTTTTGCTGGATGAGCGCGCGGATCTGTGGATTTACGACCGCCGTAATGCTGATCATAAGCGCTTGTTTACACAAGGGCATGGTCTGTTTAGCTCCCATGCAAGACTTGCTGCCTCCGGCGAGCTTTTAATTGCCGCAGATCGCATGGGTGAGAGGACAGTCGCTGCTTACCATACCGGCAATGGACAAACGCTCTGGTCGCGCGGAGGCAATGAAGCAGATGGAGTTCTGCTGCATCCGCTTGCGATAGCAGCGGATAACCGGTATGTATACGTGCTGACACCGCTTGAACTGGATACGGGAGGCGATGAGCCGTCAATAGCAGAAGGCGCTAAGCTGGGTATTATCCAGTTTACGTTAGGCGGCGCACTCGTCAGTGTATGGAGTGATCCAAAGTTTACACAGCATGTACGAGCGAAGCTAAGGCATTTGAACCGAACGTACTTCATGACCGTCGCGGCATCGGGTGAGCTTTATATATTTGATACGTTATACGCAAAGCTATTTTCATTTGGGCCTACTGGAACATTGAGTGCGAAACGTGAACTCCCTGCTCTTCCTTATGCAGGATTATGTGCTGACAGCAGCGGCATGATTTATATTGGCGACACGAGGCAAATGGATCAAGTGAGCGAGGATGACCGCTTTATCGTCCAGTTGAATGCTGCTGGCGAGACAGCTGGACGCATTACAGGTTTTCGAGGCAAAGCGGATCAGCTGTTGATTGATGAGAAGGACCGCATGTACATTTTGAACAGCGAAGACGGAACGATTACGATCTTGAACTTACAGCCGCAGACGCTGTTGATGGAGGAAACGGGTGTTCCTGAAGGGGTCTGGCTTTCACGGGCGTTCGATAGCGCAGAAGCCGAAACCGTCTGGCACAAGATGGCGCTTAACTCCTTTATTCCAGATGGCACACAGATTCATATATCCTATTTCAGTCAAAATGACGACAGCTGCATTATCGCCGGAAGCTATCGAAAAGTAGACGATTGGCTAGAAGATGCGACGATCCCCTACCGCGAAAAGCTGAATGCACTAGCCGAATTTTGGTCACCGCCGGTTATTAATCCGAGTGACGCATTGTTTTTTGGAGCAAAAGGACGTTACTTGTGGCTAAAAATCGAGTGGATCGCTTCGGAGCGGTATACGCCGCTCTTGGAGTCCATGCGAATTTATTTTCCGAGAGACACGTACTTAAATTATTTGCCTGCTGTCTATCAAGAGGACCCGGCAAGCCGTGATTTTCTTGAGCGTTATTTATCATTATTCGGCACGTTGTTTTCCGAGATTGAGGAAGAAATTGAGGATTTATCGGAATACATCGATCCTGAACGGGCAACGGGCGAGCATTTACGCTGGCTGGCGACTTGGGTTGGCCTAGAAACGGATGATTATTGGACGGATGAGCAGGTGCAGGCGTTCATTCAGGCCGCACCAGAGCTTTATCGTTACCGCGGCACGCGTCAAGGCTTAATGAAAACGATCGAGATTTATACGGGTGTTGCACCGCTGATCGTGGAATATTTTCAAACAAAGGCGATGCGCGACAACGGAGAGCTGCGGCATCTGACAGATCAGCTTTATAGCGGTGATCCGTATACGTTTACCGTGCTGCTGCGTCCGGAACAGGCTCCAACTGAGAAGCAGCGAGTCGTTATCGAACAGCTGCTGGATGAGCAAAAGCCGGCCTATACGGAAGCGAAGCTGGTGCTGCTGCAGCCATGGATGTATTTGGATTTACATACGTACTTAGGCATAAATACGGTGCTGACTGAGCCTTCCCTGCTCAAGTTGAACCCTGATCGTTCGATGCCAAATGATACGCTGATCGTTGACGTTGGCATGGAGAAGCGCATGGATATCCATACCCGTTTAGAAATGGATTCAGAGCTGGAATAGTATAATTACGCGAAGGAGCGGTACAAGTGAAAAAATCGAGGCTGTATCCATTTGAGAGAAATCGTTATTTTTACGGGAAGCTGTTGACGGTACGCGATTTCGAGTCGGAGCAAAAATATTTTAACGATAAAAGAAGGCTGTTGAACCGTCTGCTCTATGGCAGCGGCGTGTTGTCCGGCATGCAGGTTGTAGCGGTAGATGACAAAACAATTTCGGTCGAAATGGGCGTAGCGATCGATTATATTGGACGAGAACTCGTAATTCCTTCTCCTGTAACGTTAAAGCTGTCGATGATCGAGGGCTTTACAAACAATGAATATAAGAAAAACGTATACTTGTGCGTCGCTTATGATGAGAAAGGCAAGGAGCCCGTTCACTCGGTAGGCAATTCAGCAATTCGCAACGATGAAGTGAGCGAATACAACCGTGTGCTTGAATCCTATCGTTTATTCATTAATGAAGAAGCGCCTGCACCGTCCTCATTTGAATTCGTTAGATTGCTTGAAAATGTAGCTACGATTTATGAAGATGCGAATGTACGGATTACGCAGCGTATGCCAAAGTATGTGAATGTCGGCGAGGTTGTTGAGGTTAAGCTGGTGGTTGAGAAGACACTGCAAACGCCGCGAATTGCATTCCAATATGATTATGAAGCGATGGGCTTCACCTCTGTTGGCCATGATGGGAATACCGTTATGTTTGTTGAGCCGGGCGATGCGCAGGAAACAGAGTACTCCGTTAGCTTTCATTTGAAAGCGCCGCAGACTGCTGGCGTCAAAGCACAGCTTGCTGTACCTAATCATGCTGCGAAGTTAACCATTGGCGACTCGGCTATTCCACTGGATACGAATGCGAAGCACATCATTGAGGTGCTGGACGAGCCAGTAGCGAATCGAATATTGAAGGATTGGCATGAACGCAGCTTAGAGCAGGCAGTAGAGGGTTCTGCTGATCAAAGCATCTGCCTAGCCAAAATCAGCTTGCTCCAAATGGGACCGACCTACATGATTGAGAAGGTGGATCGTGTACCTTTTGATGAATATATCGAGAGCACCGCACTGCTGCAGCGTTTAACGCAAACGTCGCAATCCTCATCGCTTCATAAGTTTTATGCGAGCGCGGAGACGCATGATCTGGAATATGATGAGAAGCCATCTCTTGATGTACAGTATCATCCCGAACGCAATGAATTTGATTTCAAGCTTGGTATTCCGCGGCCTCAGCATTTGTATGATGAGATTTCTACGGGTACAATGGAAGTAGCGCTGGAGTCTATCGGAAAGACAGGCGGCTTCTTCTTCTCGCGCGGCAAAAAAAACTATGTGTCTGATGAAATTCAGCATGGTCTTGGCGAGGGTCAAGTATCGGTTGTAGTCGGCTTGGAAGAGATCGATAAGACGATTTTGGCTGACCAAACAAGCACGATGAAAAAAGTATATTATGGACAAAGCGACGTATTTAAAGGCACAGAGTTTGAGCCTGATATACCGAATGTATCGCTTGGAACAATTGTGTATCCGGAGAAGGGCACATTCCGCATCGGAATGAAGCTTCAAGGTGAAACCGAGTCGGCTGCGTCTGTAATCGCCGTTCGCTGGTGGGCATTCAAAAGTTTAGGCGCGGTGAAAGCGGCTGATCAAGTAAATGATGAGATAGATCAAGGGTTTGCAGAAGCGGCTGCATCGCAGCAGGAGTAAGCCATTATAAGCTGTTCAGAAGGTCGATAAGAACGATGATCTTGCTGAGCAGCTTTTTTTATATATGGCGTAAAATTGTGTAGGTGTACAAGAAGGAGGCTTTGATTTGAAAGACCTTTATGAGCGTTTAAGGGAGCTGAGCGAGGATGAGGCTAGAAGCCTTCTAAACGACCTTCTAAATCTGACTGTACCGTTTACTGAACAAGGAAATGGGGAACAGAAGGCTTTGGCTGACTCCATTGTACAAATGTATGAAAAAAGCGTGCAGCACTCACATTCCTTGCGAGTTGAAGCTGAGCAGAGGAAAAGCATGGTTCATCTCGTATGCAGCATGTCGGATGCAGGATCTTTGAAAGTAGCCCTAAGCAATTTAGGAAACCGAGCAGACAATGAGGTATTGTCGTTTAATGATTGCTTTTCAGTAGGTCCAATTAAGGATATTGATCGTGCAGAAGGACAGCGGTCACGAGAATTTTGGCAAATGGAAAAGCTGTCTGGTTTTATGTTTAATCACCACATGAATCGTGAGCATCAGATTCAGAGAATGATCGAGAAAATAACAGCCATAGCTGAGCATAACTCTATCATCATCTGGTGTGCCGATAACGCGCACGATCAGGTAGGACTGCGCTTCATCATGCATTTGCTAAAGAATCGTACCAATAGCGTACATATGATGAATGTTTCTGAGCTTTTTCGGCTTAACGCGGCAAGCATGCAGACTAACCTGCCTCACTATGCGCAAGGGCTGCTAGAGAGGGATGTTTACTTAAATATCGTAATCGGATATGAGCAAGCAGAGAAAATAATAGATAGTGAGAGACGACGCTATGAAGCAGAGTGGATGGAGCTGTCTCTGGAAGAGTGTACACTGCGTATATGGGAAGATGGCAAGATTAAGCTTGCTGCTGAAGAGGAGCTTGATAGGAGGCTTATAGCTATTATTGATAAGCTTGCAATCGAAAGCGAGGATGGTTTTGTAAAGGCAGGAGCTGTTATCGGAGAATTACAGGACCACTATTTCCAGCTAATTGACTTTCGTTTCACTGAATATCGGCTGTGGACGCTAATTAGCGACGGCTGCTTGGCGTTTAGAGGACTGCCGAATGCGATGCATCAATATTCCGTGCGAAATAACAAAGGGAGGACCATTTGATGAAGCCGTTATTTGGGAAGGATTCTGCTATACCAGATAAGAAAAAGATCGTTTTTCTAGGAGACAGCATCACGGATGAGGGCACGTTTATTGCCTTCATGGATGCTTATTTCCTGCAGCATATGCAAGCCAATCAAATGACACTCATTAACCTTGGCGTAAGCAGCGAGACAGCATCTGGCTTAAGCGAACCGGAGCATCCTTTTCCTCGTCCCTGCGTGCATGATCGGCTTGGCAAGGCTCTAGCGGAAAGCAAACCAGACTGGGTCGTTGTATGTTATGGGATGAATGACGGCATCTATTATCCTTATTCTTCTGATAGATTCCAAGCGTATCAACAGGGTCTATTACGGGCTGTTACTCAGATTAAGGCTGCGGGAGCCAAAGTAATTCTTATGACGCCGCCTCCATTTGATGCTGCATCGTTTACCGGCGGCAGCCTGCTTCCTTCGGGGCAACCAGCATACAGCTATTCTCAACCATTTGCTGACTATGAGGATGTATTGAAGCGATACGCAGACTGGGTGCTGACTTTGGACGATGTCGCAGATGCGCTCGTTTCTATCCATGATCCAATGCTTCGCATGTGGGAGCATAAGCGTAAGGAGACTCACAATTATATAACGGGGGACGGTATTCATCCGAATGCTGAGGGGCACTGGCTGATCGCCGCGGCTCTTCTTCGTGTGTTGTTTAATATATCACTGGAGCAAATGCCCGAATATGTGCTCCAACCAGACTCTTCATCGCTATTCTCAGCTGTACAGCAGCGCCATCGTTTGCTTAGCTCGGCATGGAAGGAGCATGTTGGACATACGAACCCGAATAAAGCGGAAGCGCTGCCGCTGGAGCTGGCATTGAAGGAGGGCGAATCACTTAAAAATCTCATTCTCTCCTTGGCTGATCGGCCAGAGAACAAAAATAATAGCCGCGCTTCGAGCTGGAAGGGCTATGAGCGTATCGATTTTATGCTGGAGGGAAGAGAAGGACTAATCGTTTTTCCTAAAGCATTTGCCGAAGGCAGGCCATGGATATGGCGCGCTGAGTTTTTTGACGCGTTCTCCTATGCCGATATGGCTTTGCTCGAGCAGGGCTGGGCAATTGCTTATTATCGACTAAGCGACATGTATGGATGCCCGGGCGCGGTAGAGCGGATGCGAACGTTCCAAACCTACGTGACAGGAGCTTATGAGCTCGCTCCGAAAACGGTGCTTTTTGGCTTCAGCCGCGGCGGGTTATATGCGTTTAACTATGCAGCTAAGTATCCAGACCAAGTGAAGCTGCTGTACTTAGATGCCCCTGTACTCGATATGCGCAGCTGGCCAGGCGGGAAAGGCGCAGCTTCAGGTGGTGCGGCTGAGTGGGAGGAGTGTCAGGCTGTTTACGGCGAGCTAGAAGAAACGGAATCGTCACTAAAGGGCTGCTCTCCTCTGGACAGAGTAGAAGAGCTGGCAGCAGGTGGTATTCCCGTTTTGATCGTTGCAGGAGATGCTGATATTCCGCTGCCTATTGAAGAGAACACGCTGCCATTCGAGAAACGTTACCGGGAGCTTGGCGGAACCATTAAAGTCATTGTGAAGCCGGGAGTCGGTCATCACCCGCATAGCTTGGAGCAGCCAGAGCCGATTTTATCTTTTATTCAGCAGTATTGCTAGTGAGAGAATGATAACCATAAAGAACGGGCGATGGGAAATGCACGAAAATGATAGTCTTCAACTTTGGTGTGTGGAGCTAACGGACATCGGAGCCGATATTAGCGTGGTGACTCGATTTTTATAGTCTAACGGACATCAGATCCGTTATTTGCTCGGAATCTCCATTTTTAAGGGGCTAACGGACATTGGAGCCGTTATTGCTTGGAATCTCCATTTATAAAGAGCAAACGGACATCAGATCCGTTATTTGCTTCGGAATCTCCATTTTTAAGGAGCAAACGGACATCAGATCCGTTATTTGCTCGGAATCTCCATTTTTAAGGAGCTAGCGGACATGCAGTCTCTTATTTGGCTTCAAGAGCAATGATTATCCTTCAATTTGGATCAATAATGCATCTGATGTCCGTTAGAATTCGAAATGGGCTTTAAATCAGTAAATAGCGGAATGTATGTCCGTTATAATATGCTCCCCAAATAGTAGACAGGTGAAGTAATAAAAAAACCTTTGCTATGAGTGGAGCATTTTCATGTCTAAATTCATTAAAGAAACTTACCATTATCAAAGAGATCGAAAGTGGTAAACTGACCCTATGGCCGCTGTCTACAACAGTCCCATAGTATTCTTCTGGGGAACCCTGAAGTGTGAAAAATATAATTTGCAAGCATACCGAACTTTTGATGAGCTTGAGCAGGACATTGAAGCCTACATTCACTTTTACAATTACTAACGGTAACAGGCAAAACTAAACGGCCTCAGTCCAATGGAGTTTAGGACTAAGGCCGTTTAACGTTTTTTTCTACTTGACGGGGGGCAGTTCACTGTTATTGTTATTCCTCAGGAATGATATAGGACATTTCAAGTCGTACAGGCTTATCTTTATTTAATAAAAAACTGAGAAGCGTACTGCCTGACTTGAACAGAACCCGTACTCGGCCATTGTCGAGCTTTTCCTTGGTGGATACCGTTTTGGCAGCTAATAATCTGCTGTACGTTTGTTCCATGACAACTGGATTCCATGTCGTCAGTTGACTTACAAAAAAAGCTTCTGGATTGTCTTCATCGACTTCCAGTACAAAGGACATTTGCATTGCGCTGAACGTCAGCGTTTGCGGCAGTATTGGATCGAGTGCTAGGTCGGGATCAACAAATACAGAGTCTTCGCTTTTCGTTGTATCCTTCTCTGTGTTCGCCGCCGATTCCTTGGTGCTGCCTAGTGCAGCAGGTAGAGCAGTGGAGCTGCCAGCAGCCATTGTCTTCGTCTGAATGCTTTGCGGTGTTGCTGTTGGCATTGCGGCTGAATTACTGCTGCCCTCCGGCGTCGCCGAAGGTGCTATCGCTGCTTGGTCTGTCGCTTTCGGTTCAGGTGATGAAGAATCTGCTGAAGCATCAGCTTCGTCGGCCGTTATAGGTTCAGTAGGTTCGTCTACAATAATTTCTTCAGTAAGCTCTTCCTCAGGAACAGTTACAGGAGCATCAGGAACACCCAACGTTTCTTGCAGCTTTACGAGCGACAGATTCATGAAGCCTTCAGCGTACAAGCTGCCGTCTCTGAAAAAACCTTTATAGAGAGGCGCGCCGTCCATATCGTACAGTGCTCCTATGCCTTCATATTTGTTATTGACGAATTTGCCGTCATAGACAATACCGCCCGAGGCATTAAACATTTGTCCACTGCCATTCTGCTGTCCGCTAGCGAACGACCCTGTATAAACAACAGAGCCTGTCTCATTAAATAAGCTGCCAACCCCGTGATAGCTGCCGAGCAGAAAGGCGCCGTCATATTTTACGAAACCTGATGGGTAATATTGTTTCCCCGGGCCAGACAGCTTGCCAGCAAGGAAGCTGCCTTCGAATAATAAAACGCCATTATTGTCAAACTGCTTGCCTGTACCCTCATAAACACCAGTATTAAATTGGCCTTCATAGATCAGCTTGCCTGATTCATTGTAAAGTTTGCCATCGCCGCTGTATGAACCCTTCAGAAAGGCGCCTGCATAGATGATTCCGCCGCCAGCATCATATGCTGTACCAGCTCCATCGTACGCTCCGGCTGCAAACTCGCCCACATATTGAGGTTTTCCGCCTGGATAAAATAAAGTTCCAGCACCCGCATATTGATCGTCAGCAAACTGTCCGCGGTAGAGAAGCTCTCCCTCTTCATTAAACAACTCGCCTGAGCCCGCCATCATTCCTTTAGCGAAATCTCCTTGGTAACGAAGCTTGCCGTTTGGATAATATAGCTTCCCTGGACCACTGTATTGACCATCGACAAGTTCCCCTTTAAATAGCAGATTACCTTCTGCGTCAAGGACGGATGCAGCGCCTGTGAAGCTGCCATTCGCAGCAGCAGCAGCTTCCAGCTGAGGCGTTCGTCCGAACCATTTGTTAATGAAGGCTGGCGGGCTTATAAATCCAAAATAAACGATGATTAGAGTAATGACGAGAACAAGAGCGATAAGCTTCTTTGCTATGTAGTAGCTGCCAATGCGCAAATAATTGTTGAGCGATCGAAGCGGGCCAAAAATAGCAGTGACCAGCCATTTGCGGAGCACGGCAATCATACGCTTTGGCAGCGTTTTCGCCCGTTTAAGAGGCGCAATAATTTTTCGCTTAATGGGCTTGATTATGGGATTTAGAATTTGCGCTATCATATCATGGCACCTGTATCGTCATTTGTCCCGGATTCACGAACTGAATGACGCCTCCCCAGTTGCACATGCATTTGGACGAATTATTTAAAGCGGGCATGTTCGCAACTAACACGGTTGGCGAGCCGGGCACCCATGGAGCGGCTGTAACGGGAATACAGGGCTGAGGGGTAAGTACGCCTAAGGCAGCAGCAGTTGCGGCTGCGACCATCGGATTGGCCAGCGAATTACAAACCCCAAAGGGCAATATATTAACCATCGGTTTATTATCCATAATGTTCGCGATCGGCATAGCCGTCAAAACGCGATTGGCAGGCAACACATTAAACGTGCCGGGAGCTGCTCCAAAAGAGCATTGCATGGTAGCCCCTCCGCATATAAGTTGTCCCATATAATTCCTTCCTGAGAGTAGGCCTTACTTAATGCCTCTCCTGTTTTTTTGCTATATTCTACTATTTTAATAGTACTATAAGCCCTAAAAGCCATCAACATAAACCTACTAAAATAGCTAACATTCGATGAATACTTACAACAATGCTGATGCTAAATGACTAAACATGTAGTAATATGGAAATAGAAATATTTTGAAAAATGAAAGCGATGGTGCACATGCGAAGGTCCACTATGGGTATGACTCTTCTGAGTATAATAGCAATTTGCCTCGGCTTCTGGCTTTATCCAAACTTAAATCACTTTCAAACCCCTCCGTATAAAACAGAGAAACCCCTCACTTATTTATCCAAGGCTTCGGCAGGGCCGGATGGAAGCATGATCGTTATCGGAGATTCACGTCAAGAGATTATACGAATCGGCAGCAAAGGATCTATTGAAGAGGTCATCCGGCAGGATGATGCTACCATTAGACATGATTTTACAGATATAGCGGTGGCGGCTGACGGCACAATCTATGTTCTTGATACAATTTTGGACGGATATGGGCTTTATGTACGCGAAGAAAGGATTGTTCGCTACGCGATCGGCGATACAAAAGGAACGGTCCTGTTTACGTTCGAGGGAAGCGGTACCAACAAACGGGTAGGGCTGATCAAGGGTCTTCAAGTTGTAAAGGAAGATATTTATTTCTACATAAACGAAGAGACGAACGTACAATTAAATCGATTATCTGCTGCGGGCGGCAAGGCAGAGGAGCTGCTAACATTCAAATTGCCTGCAGATCGTTACCTATCAGAAATCGTAGGTTATGCGCCGGATCAAATCTATTACTCTACGAAGCGTGGCGCTATTTTCAGAGTGAATGCAGGCGGCGAAAGCGAGCTGTCCTATCCGCTGGAAGGCATGGACCGCACTCGCAAAAACTTCCCAGAGGGACTGCTACTGCACGAGAATGGAAAGTTATATTTTATTGATCGCCTAGTAAATGCAGTTACGAGTATGAATGCGAAGGATTCCAGTAATTTAAGAACGGTCATAGATGAGGCATCGTTAAAGACAATAGCTCCGCATGCGGAAAGCCTTGATATTATGGATTTGACAATGAACGCAGCAGGGCAGATGGAGCTTGCTTTAGGTGACAGCATCGTCAGTATGGATGAGGCTGGCAGCAACACGAGTGTCCTTGCGAAGCTAACTTATGATCGCGGTTCGGCGGTACAGGGTTGGATGACGTGGCTGGCCGCTGCCTTAATGCTCGTGATTTTAGTAATCATAATCAGACTGTTTTATGTACATGTGCTTAATCGCAGAATCTCATTGTTTTTCAAACAAGTTTTTGCAATTGTACCGATATTGATAATAGCGATGATTATGTTATCCAATTTTATTTATGATAGTTTCTCCAGCAAAATGGAAGATGAGATGCAGAAGCAGCTGTCTTTGCTTGCGCGCAATGGTCAAAATATGATTAACGGCGACCAGCTGAATCGATTGACTTCGCCAAACGATTATATGAGCAAGGATTATGAATCGATTCGGAGCAAAATGAACTTCTTGTTCGAAAGCGAGGATCCTGCAAATCGCAAAGGTCTGTACAGCACATTATACAGATATGAAAATGGTGAAATCTTCATCATTATGGATGATGATGACGGCGTTAATATGTACAAGCCTTTTCCTAAGAACGAGCTGAACCGGCTTGTGGTTGAGAAGGGCGAGGTTGTAACGGACCGATGGGAAGATGCTACAGGCAAATGGCTATATGCAATTGGACCTATCTATGATTCTACTAACAAAATTGTAGGCGTTTATGAAACAGGCCGGGATTTGAATGTATTGTATCAATCCAACCAAACCATTTACAAAAGCATTATGCGAAACATTGGGCTTATAAGCTTAGTATTAATCGTTCTCGTACTCGCTGTAACGTATTATTTGCTCTCATCGCTGCGCAAGCTTCGCAAAAGCGTAATGGAGATGGCAAATGGCAACTGGGATGTGAAGGTCAACATACGATCACAGGATGAGGTCGGCGATTTGGGAGAGCAGTTCAATCGCATGGCGCTTCATATTCGAACGTACATAAAGGACATTACTTCGTTCAGCGAAGCTTCGCATCGTTTTGTACCGCAGCAGATTTTTAAATATTTAGGCAAAAAGGGAATTACCGATATTCACCTTGGAGATCAGGTTCAGCAAAATATGACGGTTATGGTCGCGAATATTCGCTCATTCCATCATTTATCGAAGCAGTTGACTCCAAAGCAAAATTTTGATTTTATGAACACCTTTCTAAAACGGTTTAGTCCATTTGTTCGGACAGAGGAAGGACTAATAAGCAAATATTTGGGCGCAGGTTTTATGGCTCTGTTCCCTTCACGAAATGAAGATGCGCTGCGCGCGGCTGTTGCGATACGCAGAGAGCTCGTTTCCTATAATGAAAGCTTGAAGGCTTCCGGCTTTGCTCCGGTTGATCTAGGGATGGCCATTCATAAAGGGCCGCTTATGCTTGGGATCGTGGGTGAAGAGCAGCGGATGGAAGGCAATGTGATCTCCGATGACGTGAATATTACAGCAACATTAGAGCGGATGTCCGATACGATGGGCGCATCAATACTTGTCACTCGTACGTTCTATGAGCAGCTGCGTTCACCTGAACGCTTCCGCTTCCGTCTGCTTGGTCGTGTGCGAATTGACGGCAAGGATGATCCGATTGAGCTTATTGACGTATATGAGGGAGATTCAGATACAGAGCGCGCTTTAAAGGATCGTACAAAGCCGCTGTTTGAGAAGGGGATTATGCTTTGCCAAGAGGGGCGTTTCTTCGATGCGAGAGAAACCTTTATAGAAGTGATCAAAATAAATCGTTTCGACAAAGCTGCAAAGTTATATTTTTACCTTTGTGATGAGTATTACCAGAAGGGATCAACTGAGGGCTGGAATGGCACACTCGCGGTTTAAAAATTGAAGTTAGGAGGAAGGTCGAATGCTTGTTGGACAGTTTCGGATTAGTCGCATCTCCACAATAGATGAGGCGGAAAAAGTCGTCGCATTTTTATTATCAGGCTTTTCATTTGATGATACTCGTTACACGCCAGGCGAGCTGACGCATTTCCGAGAGCTTCCATTTCGCGCGGTAAATAATGAAATTTATTTCTGGTATGCCGAGGATGAGGATGGAAATGTCATAGGCATAAATTGCATCGCCGAAAATGAGCAAAAAACCGGAGGTTTCAATTGGGACTACATGGTTGTTCATCATGATTATCGCAAAGTAGGCGTGGCGGCGCTGCTGATGGAGCAGATGTATGACTTTTTAGGAGAAGTAAACGCCAGATATCTAGTAACCTATACTTGCGATCTGCCAGAGTACAACCGCATTCGTCAATTGTTTGAGAGCAGCGGCTTTACACTGGTTGGTAGATGCCCAGATTATTACTACGAAGGGGAAGACCGCTTAATCTATCATCGAAAGCTGGTTTAAAAAGATATGACTAAAGATACCATATTGCGCGCAATCGGTGCCCGTCCAGAGGATCAGCGAAAGCTGCTTATGATGGCACCTGTTTTTTTTATTTGCGGCATATCTGAAATGCTTAATTACAATGGCTTTATGACGTTGTTCAATCAGCGGTTCGGAAGTGAATACCTTCCCTATGTATATGCGGCGGAGGCTATCATTTTGCCGCTGGAGGCGTGGCTCTTGTCCTGGCTTGCTGCTAGGCTGCCAAAGCCGAAGCTGATGCGCGTCTTATATGGAATAATGCTAGGCATCGTTGCCGTAAATGCATTGGTGCTGCTAGTATTGCAGAGCTTCGATCTAGATCTGAGAGGGTATTATCCCGTCTTGTTCATAGCGTCCAGCTTTGTCGTAAGGCAGCAGACTCTATTGCTTTGGAGCTTGGCCGTTGATTTGTGCTCGACGCAGCAAGCGAAGCGTCTCATGCCCGTGTTCGTTGGCTCTGCAACGCTTGGCGGAGTAGCGGCAGGTTTGCTTGCACAGCTTTTAAGCCTATTTTTTGGACCCGAGGTTATTTATGCCGCTTCCGGTTTGCTGCTTCTGGCTGCATTGCCGAATTACCGTAAAGTGATTACCCGTTATTTGGTGCCATTGTCGATCAAAATTGAAGCAAATGCTCTGGAGGAGGAGCCGGTGTCAACGGGAGCGGTGTTTAAGCACGCGCTTCGATCTCCTTTTTTGCTAACCGTTATTTTGCTTATGACACTGATGCCAGCTCTTTATTTTCTAATGGAATATGAATTTCTGAATGTAACAAAAATGTCATTCCCAAGCGAACAGGCTTTCAGCCGGTTTTTTGGAATGATTACGATGGTGCTGTTTGTTCTCGCCTTTTTGCTGCAAACCGTCTCAGGCAAGCTGATGGCACGCCTTGGTGCAAGCCAAATGCTTACGGCCATATCGGGCGTGTATGTTCTCGCATTTGCCGGCGCTTTATTTTTTGTTGGCGGTCCAGCGGCGCTTCCAATGATATCTATCGGCTACATGCTGTTATATTTGCTGCTTTATTATTCAGCCGAGCCTTCTTATCAGCTGTTCTTCAAGACGCTTCCGCTTGCGCAGCGCGACAGCTACAGATATGCAGCGCAAGGAATTGCGGCTACGGCGGGCATTTTGATCGGTGCTGGCTTGCAGTTTTTGCATTCAGGCTTTGGGGTATCCTGGACAGCCTTGTCGTTTGTAGGATTTGCAGGCGCCGTGCTGCTGTTTGTGCTTGCTTGGTTCGGCAGAAGGTTCTATATGCGCGAGCTTGTAGGCAGCATACAGACCATTGGCGAGCAGGATTTAGCGGAGCAGTTCGATGAATTCAGTCGCAACGAAGCTGCGATGGCAGAGCTCAGGGCTATGTTGAAACAGCCGATAGATTCTGCAAAAGAAATTGCCTTGCAAATTATCGGCAGGCAACAAAATCCGAATGATGTTGCCGATTTGCTGGCGTTGATTGATGATCCGAATCCACGCATTCGCGTTGCTGCCGTTAGAGCGATGAATCTCGAGCGTGCAGACCTGCATGCGATGGTGAAGGTAGCAGCATTTCTTGAGGATCAAGACGATGAGATGCGTGCCGAAGGAGTAAGACAGATTGGCAGAATGAAGCATATGGAGCATCAGGCGTTTTATTTCCTGCGGCAAAAGCTGCTTGATCGGCATCCGAGCGTCATTGCAGAGGCAGTCAAAGCGATGTACTCCTTTAACAATGCAGCAAGTCTCGAGGCATGTGCGGAAGTGATTGATCGTATTCTTGATGCAGGAGGCGAATCCTCGGTTTATATTTGCCGAGTTATCGCGGAGCTTGAGCTGTATTCTTTTGTGCCGAAGGTTGAGAAGCTTGTTGATGATGTGCATCCAGCTGCAAGAGTGGCAGCAATCGCTTGTTTGGGAAGGCTTAAGGTTACATCCATTATTCCCATTCTGTTGGAGCGTCTCCCGCTTATGGACCAAGAAATGTTCCGCACGACGACAGAAAGCTTTATTCAGATGGGCGATGGAGCGGTCGATCTGCTGATTGATAGCTTGAATGGCGCGCCGCCGAAGCGATGGACAGCTGTGATGATTGCGCTCTCGGCACTTTTGCCAGATGAGCAAGTACGTTCTAAGCTAACGGATGAAGCGTTAAGCCGTTTAAGTGAGCTTGAGGCAGCGTCAGGTTATTCCTTGTCGCTTAAACAGCTAGGGAAGACGGAGCTTGCAGAACTTGCTTTGCTGCGCTGGCGAGAGGTTCGCGACTTTATTTTTACAGGTGTATGGGCGGTGCTGACCAAACTTGCGGATGAGCAGGTAGTTGATGCGATCAGAAGGGCAGCTGCTGATGAAGACGAAGAAATTCGCAGCAATGCTTGGGAAGTGCTCGCGGAGGGCATGGGTGAGCGCAGATTATCGCAGTTTTTGCTGACCGTTCTAGAACGCGGCGAAGCTGGAAGAGAAGTAACTTCCGATGAGGAAGCGACTGTCCTATTGGAGGCAGCGCTAAACGGAAATGATGATTGGTGGCGGGAGATCGCTGCAGCGGCGTTAGTGGAGGAGGGGGAACAAATGTCCAAAGACCAGCAGATGATGAGCCGTTTAAACAAAGTAGTCTTTTTAAGACAGGTTCCCTATTTCGCTGATTTATCGCTTGAGGAGCTAGGCTTAATCGCTAATATAGCCGAGGAGTATGTATGCCCGGATGGAGAGAATCTTCTGCAAAGAGGAGAGCCTAACCCCGCGATGTATGTCATCGTTGACGGCAATATCGAGCTCACTAGCATTTCCGCGGCAGGCTGGGAAGGAACGATCGGCGTACTCGGTGCAGGGGATGTGTGCGGCGTAACTTCAGCGCTCGACAGCACCTCATCTACAGTAACGGCGCAATCCTTGCTTGGCGATGTGAGAGTGCTGAAGCTGCTCGGCGATAATGTGTCAAGGCTCATTCGTCTGTACCCGGAAATAGGAATCGGGCTGCTCCGAGCATCGTTCGCACGCATCCGATTGCTGGAAGAAATGATGATGCGAATTGATTCGTAGCAATAAAGCAAGCTTAGCGGTTGCAACGGTACTTCAGATTGCATATAATATAGATTATTATTTCATATTCGAAGTAAAGCGATGATGGAGAAGAGTAAGCAGTACTTTCGCACAGGAAGAAGACGCCGTAGACTGAGAGCGTTTTTGTGAAATAGGCTGCCCAAGTTCACTCCTGAGCAGACACCTGAAACGCCATGATATACGGCGCGTGTAGGGAAGGTCCGGTTCCCGCCGTTATGGGGCTAAGGGATTGTCATTCAGCGCCTCTAGGCGACGTTAGCCACACTTGGTTATGCGTACAGGCTGATGCTCAATCCGAATTAGGGTGGTACCACGGTTCTTTCGTCCCTTTAGGGAGAGAGGGCCTTTTTTTGTGTAAATATAACCATTTATAAGTTTGTTAGCTTATAAAGAGCTTATATTTTACCGCGAAACGTTAGCTAAGCCTTCTAAGGATGGCTTTAGCCGTTACGCTTGCATGATTTAGGGATGATGATATGGAGGCGAAGAAAAATGAAGGAAAGATTGGAAGGACTGCGCGTTGAAGCATTGCAGGAGCTTCAGCATGTGGATACGCCACAGCAGCTAAATGATTTGCGCGTTAAATATTTAGGTAAAAAAGGCGCTTTGACTGAAATTTTGCGTGGCATGGGTGGACTAAGCGCTGAAGAACGTCCAGTAATTGGTCAAGTAGCGAATGATGTTCGAGCAGCTATTGAAACGGTTATCGATGAGAAGCAGGATGCATTCCAGCAAGCTGAGACGAACAATAGACTCCTTGCAGAGACGCTGGATGTTACGCTGCCAGGCAAGCAATTGCCTACCGGCGCAGTGCATCCTTTAAACAAGGTAGCCCAAGAAATTGAAGATATTTTTATCGGTCTTGGTTATACAATTGCCGAGGGTCCAGAGGTTGAAGAGGATTATTACAACTTCGAGGCATTGAACTTGCCTAAGAACCATCCAGCCCGCGACATGCAGGATTCGTTCTATATTACGGATGATATCTTGATGCGTACGCAGACTTCCCCGGTTCAGGTTCGTACAATGAAAGCAATGAAGGGCCAAACGCCTGTTAAGGTCATTTGTCCGGGTAAAGTTTACCGCCGCGATGATGACGATGCGACACATTCATTCCAGTTCAATCAAATCGAAGGTCTTGTCATCGGCAAAAATATTCGGATGAGCGATTTGAAAGGAGCATTGCTGCAATTCGTTCAGCAAATGTTCGGCTCACAAGCGCAAATTAGACTTCGTCCAAGCTTCTTCCCATTCACGGAGCCAAGTGCTGAGGTTGACGTTACTTGCGTTCAGTGTGGCGGCAAAGGCTGCCGCATGTGCAAGCATACGGGCTGGCTTGAAATTCTTGGCTGCGGCATGGTGCATCCACGCGTTCTTGAAATGGGCGGTTACGATCCGGAAGAGGTCAGCGGCTTTGCATTCGGCATGGGCGTTGAGCGTATCGCGTTGTTGAAATACGGCATTGACGATATTCGTCATTTCTATACGAACGATCTGAGGTTCTTAAGCCAATTCGCAAGAATGTAGCAATGAGAGAAGGGAAGAAAAGAGATGAATGTATCCTATAAATGGTTAAATGAATATATCGATTTGTCCGGCTTCACAGGACAGGAGCTTGCGGAGAAAATGACACTCGGCGGCATTGAAATCGACGTTGTGGAATCCCGCAATAAAGGCGTGACCGGCGTCGTAGTTGGTTATGTGAAATCGAAGGAAAAGCACCCGGATGCGGATAAGCTGAACGTGTGCAAGGTTGACGTTGGCACTGGCGAAGAGCTGCAAATCGTTTGCGGAGCCAAAAATGTTGATGCAGGCCAGCTTGTTCCAGTTGCAGTAATCGGTGCTGTACTGCCTGGCGATTTCAAAATTAAGCGTGCGAAGCTTCGCGGCGTTGAATCCCAAGGGATGATTTGCTCGGCGAAGGAGCTCGGCTTGAATGAAAAGCTTCTGCCAAAAGAACAGCAAGAAGGCATTCTTGTTCTTCCAGCTACAACGAAGATCGGTGCGCCAATTGGCGATGTGCTTGGCATTAACGATGAGGTGCTCGAGCTTGATTTGACGCCCAACCGTTCAGACTGCCTCAGCATGATTGGCGTTGCTTATGAGATTGGAGCTTTAACTGGCCGTGAAGTTCGTCTGCCAAAGGCTGTTATAAATCATACAAACGTACGTGCGGATAGCCTTGCAACGGTCAGCATTAGTGCGCCTGAGCATTGCTCGCATTATTCGGCTCGTTATATTAAAGGCGTAAAAATCGGTGAGTCCCCATTGTGGCTGCAAAACCGTTTGATCGCTGCCGGCGTTCGTCCAATCAACAACGTTGTTGACGTTACAAACTTTGTTATGCTTGAATACGGCCAACCGCTTCATGCTTTTGATGCAGATCGCTTGCCTGGCGGCCGCATTGATGTCCGCCTTGCAAAAGCTGGCGAAACGCTTGTTACCTTGGATGATCAAGAGCGCAAGCTAGAGCCGCATATGCTCGTTATTACTGATGGCGAGCAGCCAATTGCCCTTGCCGGCGTAATGGGTGGAGCAAGCACAGAAGTTACAGGCGAGACGGTCAACATTTTGCTCGAGTCAGCAAAATTCGATGGCGGCACCGTGCGTAAAACTTCACGTCAACTTGGACTTCGCTCGGAATCAAGCATTCGCTTTGAGAAAGAAGTAGATCCGGCGAGAGTTATTCCTGCGCTAGATCGTGCAGCTTCCCTTATCGCAGAGCTTGCTGAAGGTTTAGTTGCTGAGGGTATAGTAGAAGTGCATGCAGGTGAAGTGAAACCAGCCAAAGTGTCCGTTTCATTGGATAAAATTAATGGCTATCTGGGTACAGAGCTGTCCAGACTTGAAGTTCAGACGATATTTGGTCGTTTGCACTTTGAATATGAGCTGTCAGGCGACAATGTATTTACTGTAATTGTTCCTACACGCCGCGGTGACATTACGCGTGCAGTAGACTTAATCGAAGAAGTAGCTCGTTTGCACGGCTATGATGAAATTCCTACTACGCTCATTCACGGCGATGTTGTGCCAGGTTCGCTAACGAAGCCGCAAGCTATTCGCCGCGAGCTGCGCAAGCGCCTGTCAGATGCAGGTTTGCATGAGGTTGTCAGCTATTCCTTCACAGGACCTGAGCGGACGAAGTTATTCCCTGCACTAGCGGAGCATACGAATCCAATTCGCCTAGCCATGCCTATGAGCGAGGATCGCAGTGTACTTCGTACGACGCTTATCGCACAGCTTCTGGAGACTGCGGCTTATAACCGCAATCGCAAAAATGAATCCGCAGCGATCTTTGAGATCGGCAGCGTATTCCATACCGATGAAGAGCAATTGACTCGCCTGCCTCATGAGAAGCATCGTTTTGCAGCTCTTCTGACTGGCAATCGTTCAGAAGCTGAGTGGAATACAAAAGCGGCTCAAGTTGATTTCTATGATGCGAAGGGCATTTTGGAAACGGTATTTGCTGTACTTGGCTTAACAGCCAGCGTATCATTTGAAGCGGCTCAGCCTGAGCATTTCCATCTAGGCAGAACGGCTGCCGTTCTTCTTCACACGCCTAAAGGCAATGAAGTAATTGGTTATGTAGGCCAACTGCACCCTGCTCTTCAACTTGAGGAGGATCTAGCTGATACGTACGTGCTGGAAATTGGACTTGACCTCATCTATGAGCAAGCAGATGCGGCAATCGAATATAAAGTATTGCCTCGCTACCCGGCTATGCAGCGTGATATTGCAGTAGTTGTGGATCAAGAGGTTGCTGCTGCCAAGCTAACTGGCGTGGCATGGGACATTGCTAGCGAGCTGCTTGAATCTGTACGCGTTTTTGATGTATATACAGGAGAGAAGCTGGGAGCTGGCAAGAAGAGCGTGGCCATATCGCTTGTTTACCGTCATGGCGAGCGTACATTGACGGATGAAGAGGTAACAGAGCTGCATGGCAAGGTTGTTTTACAATTAGAACAATCTTTTGCAGCAGAATTACGCAAGTAGGCAGGAAACCTTCAAAGCCGCATCGAAATAGTTCCTAGTGAGCTATTGATGCGGCTTTTTTCCTTGTAAATATAAGGAATGATTGCTTTTTCATAACGATCATGAATTTATATTTGCTAGAGAAACGAAAGCAGTTCCTCTCTGGACGGCAACGGTTGAGAACGTAAACAACGTATGCCCCTGAAGGATGATGTCAGCCGTTTAAGCTAGCTCTACTTGTATATTAGGAGGATTCGCCTTAATGGATGCTGAACAAACGGTAGTTACGGTTGATATATATGGAATTCAATATAAGTTAAAGGGTCATACCAACGTTGAATATATGAAAAGGGTTGCTGCGGCGATTGACGAGAGCATGAAGAAGCTGGCGAAAGGGTATCCGCGTCTTGATATGCCGAAGCTGGCAGTCCTCTCTGCTGTGCAAATAACAGAGGAAGTATTTCGATTGCGCCGCGACAATACAAGACTTCTGGAGGAAGAAGCGAAGCTTAATCTCCTGATCAGAGAGCTGGAGCAAATGAGTGAGCAAGCGGTCTCGCTTAAAGCTGAGCTTGCTGAGACAAAGCGTATGGCAAGCGAGCAATTGCAAAAGGCTAAAGCGGCGGCAGAAGCAGAGCTGAACGAAATGCTGGCGCTTGCCGCAGAGCAAGCTTCGGCTCAGCAAGCAGCAGCAGCCGAGGCAATGAAGGTGCAAGAGGAGACGATTATCCGTCTTACACAAGAAAATGTGGAACGGATTACAGCGCTCAGAACGAAAAAGGATGAGCAATTTGCACAGCTCCAAGCTCGGAAGGATTCGGAGCTGAATGAGTTAAAGCGTGTGATGGAAACAAAAATAGAAGAGCTTAGCAGCAAGAAGACTGCTGAACTAGCAGAGCTCGCAGGCCAGAAGGAAACAGAACTTGCAGAGCTTGCGTGTCAGAAGGAAACAGAACTTGCAGAGCTCGCAAGTTTGAAGGAAACAGAACTTGCAGAACTTGCAAGTCTGAAGGAAACAGAACTTGCAGCGCTTGCAAGTCAGAAGGAAGCAGAGCAAGCAGAGTTTGCCATGCTGAGAAAACAAAAGGAAGCAGAACTGGCTGAATTGCGATTGTCCAAGGACAATCAGCAGCTTGAAATGGAGCTGGAGAAGGAAGAACTGCGATTGGAGCTTGAACAAGTGAAGGCAGATGAACTGGCTTCACTTAGACAAGAAAAAGAAGCCCAATTAAATGCTTTAGCCTCGGAGCAAGAAGCACTGCTTACAGCATTAAAGGCAGAGAAAGAGGCGCAGCTGACTGAGCTTGAAGGAAGCTGGCAGAGTAAATGGGATGAGCGAGAACTCAGCTGGTTAGCTCATGCAGAATCCTCGCAGCTAGAAATTGCCCGCCAGAGTGAAGAGCGTGAGCAGGCTTGGAAGGCAGAAGCCGTTAAAGCGGAACAAGCTTTTCGTGCTGATCTTGAGCGGCGTAGAAACGGCTGGCTGGAGGAGCGAGGCAAGCTGCAAACCCAGATTGCTGAGCTTCAAGAAGGCTGGAAGAAGGAAAAGGAATTATTTGAACATCGTATAAATTCAGCAGATGAGCAGCTCGTTCAGGCAATGGAGCAGGAGGAATCCTTCCGCACATCATATGCTCAGCTGGAACAGGAGCTCCGTGAAAAAGAAAATGAATGGGAGCTGCTGCAAAGCGAGCTGAATGAAACACGCAGCAAGATCGAGGAGCTGCAGGAACAGAGCAGCCAGTCCTTAGCGCAAATTCAAGAGCTGGAACAGAAGCTTGTTCATGAACGCAGTCATGTATCCGCTGCGGATAAGCGGGCAACAGATTTGCAAACGCGATTGAAAGAAGCAGCAGATCGTGAGCAGCAGCAGGAACAGAAGCAGCTTGAGCTTGAAGAGGAGTTATTAAAGCTGCAGCTTGAGCTGGAAGAGCAAGAATTGATGAGTCAGAAGCAGACAGAAGAGCATAACAACTTGCTTCGGATTGAGCTTGAAAATCAGAAGGAATTGCTGGAAGAAGAGCATGAGCTGAAACTGCAAAAGCTTGAGGATGAGAAGCGTGAGCTTGCTAGGACGCTGCGCGAGGAGCATGAAGGGCAGCTGCGAATAGTCGAAGCCGACAATGACGAGCTGTTTAAGCAAATGACCGCAGAAAGCAATGAGCGCTACGAGCAGTTGGCAGAAGAGAAGGATGCTAGGTACAAGGAGCTCGCAGCAAGCCATGATGAACTGAATAGGAAGCTTGCTAGACAATATGAAGAGCAGCTGCAGCAGCAAGCAGATCAACATGAAGAGCAGCTTCTAGAGCAGGCTCTGCTATATGAGGAGCAAAGTAAACAGCTTGTCCTTGAATACGAGGAGCGGAGCAAGCAAAAAGCAGCTGAGCATGAAGCAAATAATAGAACAATGGCTTCGCTTCATGAAGAACAGCTGCTAGAGCAGGCTGTGCAGTACGAGGAGCAAAATAAGCAGCTGGCTCACGATTATAATGAGCAGGCAAAGCAAAAGGCAGCCGAGTATGAAGCTAGGCAGAATGAACTCGTTCAGAAATACGAAGAGAAGCTGCTTGAACAAGCGATTCAATTTGAAGATGCTCAGAAGCAGCTGACAAATGATTTTGAAGCCAAGTCTAAAGCAGCGGCTGTTGAGCAAGCCGCTATTGCGGAGCAGCTCGTTGACCAGTATGAAGAGAGATATAATGAGCTTGCTGCCAAGCAGGATGAGGTTCGCAAGCAGCTAGAGAATGAACGGGAAGCTCGCTTGCAGCAATTGGCTGCAGAACATGACGAGCAATTGAAGCAGTTATCTGCGGATCAAGAGGAGCTGCTGCTGCTTCAGCAGCACGATTACGAGACTGCCACCCAGAAGCTGCAAGCGCAGCTGGACAAAATTGAGCAAATTGCGGCTTCTGCGGCAAACGGTGAGCAGGTTTATAAGGCTGATTTGGAGCAACTGCAAATTAGAGAACAAGAGCTAACGGAGCAGTTGGAATGGACAGCAGCTCGAGAGCGCATTGCAGCTCAGCAGCTAGAAGCGGCTTCTGCACGTGAACGTGAGCTCAGTGAGCGATTGCAGGCACAGCAGCAATATGCGGAACAGGTGGCTGCTGAGGTGAAGCAGTATGAGCTTGAGAAGAAGTCGCGCGAATCAGCGGAAGAGGAGCTGAGAGAGCGGCTGGAGCGAGCAATGCAGGAAGCAGCTGCCGCATCCGATTTGAAGGAAGAGCTGAGCGAGCATACGTCTAAGCTTGCAGCAGAAAGAGATGAAGCAGCTCGTCAGGCTGCGCGATTAGCCAGTGAGCGTGATGAGGCGGCAAGCGCACTTGAGTCTCTTGTCTATGAACGCGATGAAGCAGCTCGTTCTGCAGAGAGGCTAGCTGAGGATCACGCTGATCTGCAGGAGCAGCATCATAAGCTGAAAAATGAATATTCGAAGCTGCAAACCGAATACAACGAATGGATCGAGCTCATCGAGCACAGCTGATCCAGCGCCTAGAACCAAGAAACCGCAGAAACAAACAAAGGCTATTGCCGACGTTTGTTTCTGCGGTTTCTTTTTAGAGATTAACCATAAGATACGATTGTGCCAGTTGGACCGCCGGCGGACAAGCTTGCTAGACGAATCAAGTCCGGTGTAACGATTGCAGGATCTTTGCCAGTCGCGTGCATTTCTGTACGAAGCATGCCGGGATTATAGAGGTTTGCAAGAATGCCATGCTCGTACTCCTCATCGGCTAAGGTGCGTGTTAACGACTCTAATCCTGCCTTGGCTGCGCTATATGCTGCATAGCCGCCTGCGCCGTTCCATGACAGGCCGGAGGTAATATTAATAATTCGTCCATATCTTGCTCTGCGCATAGTTGGTAAAACAGCCTTAGTCAGCAGAAATGGTCCTGTCAGGTTGATCGCAATTTGGTTTTGCCATTCTTCTGAGGTTAGTTCGAGCACGCTGCCTGATTCAAGAACAGCAGCATTGTTCAAAATAATATCGATATGCCCAAATTGCTGGACGACCGCTGAAATGGTGTCTTGGACTTGCTGCTCATCGGATACATCCGTCTGCAGCACTACTGCATCTTTTCCCGTCTTTGCTTTTACGATCGAAGCTGTTTCCTCAAGCTTCGCAAGTCTTCTCCCAAGCAGCACAACATCTGCGCCTTCTGCTGCAAACGAGATTGAAGCTGCACGTCCAAGCCCCGTACCAGCTCCACTAACAATGGCGACTCGATTTTGTAAAATTCCCATCACCATTTCTCCTTTCGCTTTGCATATTGTTAATATTTTATCAGAGGGGACAAGGAGGGGAAAGAGGAAGGTCATCAAACTTTCTTACTCGATTGTTAAATAAAAATGATATATGCGATAAAAGAAAAATATATGTAGTTTGGCTGCGTGAATAGATCAAAAAAGTGATATGATCCCCAAAATGCTCACTGCTTAGGTAAAAAATGAATATAGCGGAAGTTTCTCCTGCTTTAACCTCTCATCTCCGAGTAAAATAGAACAGGATACAACAAAAAAAAAGCAGAGCAGATTCATTCCATCCAGCTCGGCTGTTTTTAAGTTTTGTTTATTTTCAGAATCGTTTATTCTACGACCAAAACAGCTTTCATTTCTCTATGCCCTGCTCCGCATGGAACGGAACAAATCATTTGATAACTTCCCGGCTCACTAATGTTTACAGCGATCGTGTCGCCATTTGAAAGTTTGTAGTCGGTTTTTTGGATCTGAACGCCATGAATGCCGTCAACGGAATCAAGCTTGAGATTAACCGTCTCGCCGGCTTTGATTTTATATTCCTTTTTGTCAAATTTCCAGTTAGCTGCTGTCACGACAAGGTCAGATGAAGATGCTCCGCTATCTGCTACTGTTGTATTCGTTTCTTTATTTTCGGGTTTGGCTGTGTTTGTGCCGCATGCAGCAATGACAACGACTAAACACATTGCGCTTGCAAATAATAACCATTTTTTCATTCGTAAAGCGTCCCCTTTCGATTATCCAATGTAATAGGTAAGTTTTGGATTGTATCTATTGTACCTTAACCAGCTTTCAATTGCAGTGACGGCGTGATGACAAACTCATGAATTTCTTGTGAAATGATTAGGGGAAACGCGAAAATGGGGTTGGACGCAGCAATCAGCCCTTGACCGCCATTAAGGCAATCAAGGGCTGGTCTCAAATATAGCCTGCATTAATCGCGATCGCGTCTGCCTGCTTCATAGGGAGTGCTGACCGGTATAAACAAGTCGATGATCCCGATAACAAGAGCAGCTAAGATGGCGCCAAGCAAGGTTACAGTTACGCCGCCTACGATAAACTGAGCAATCCAGATAACGGCTGCGCTTGCGATGAAGCCGACGATTCCTCGGCCAAAGGGTGTAACCCGCTTGCCGAATATGCCTTCAATTACCCAGCCTAGTGCAGCAATGACAAGCGCTAAGAAAAAGGCGCTCCAAAATCCGCCTACGCTAAATTGTGGAACGATAAACCCAACAAGCATTAATACCAGCGCGGCTACGATAAACCGGACGACATGTCCCAAAAAAGACATTTTATAACCCTCCTTAAGTTTTACAAATGGAAAACATAACTGGAGCTGTTTTGGTACTTGTGTAGCTTATAGTCGCCCACGTTCGCAGTTCTTTGTTATTTCCTTCCGTACAGTATTGCTAAAGTTGCGTCGTTAGACGGCTCGTTCGTTTATATTGTGACCAATTGAGCATCATTTATGTATGAAACAACGGTTCAGTTCGTGCATCAAAGTCGTGATTCGGCTATAATAGGAAGGCGAGAGGAGTGTTAATTGTTGGACACTAAAATTTTGAAGACACTTGAATATCCTAAAATCATACATAGATTGTCTCAGCATGCAGCAACATCGCTTGGGAAAACCATTGCTGAGTCGCTGCAGCCGGTTTCGGATCTGGAATCGGTAAAGCAGATATTGCAAATTACCGACGAGGCCTATACAGCTGATCGTCTTAAAGGCAGTGCGCCATTTGGGGGAATTGTGGACATCTCGGCGCCGCTTCACCGTGCCCGTATAGGCGGTACCCTAAATCCGGCTGAGCTTCTGGATATTGCGAATACCGCACGGGGCGGTAGACGTGTAAAACGGCATATCAGCGTCTTGCATGAAGATAATTCGATTCCAATGCTGCACCATATTGCAGATCAAATAAGTGAGCATAAGTCGCTTGAGGATGCGATTTTTGATTGCATCGATGACCAAGCGGAAGTGATGGACAGCGCTAGTGCTGAACTGGCATCTATCCGGCGCGAGCTTAGAAATGGCGAATCACGGATTCGTGAGAAAATGGATCAAATGGTTCGTTCCTCGTCCGTTCAAAAAATGCTGCAGGACGCCATCGTAACACTTCGCAACGATAGATATGTCATTCCAGTGAAACAGGAATACCGTTCTCACTTTGGCGGAATCGTGCACGATCAGTCTGGTTCTGGCGCAACATTGTTTATCGAACCGGAAGCCATTGTTGCGATGAACAATAAGCTTCGAGAGCTAAAGGCAGGCGAGCTGCGGGAAATTGAGAAAATTTTGCAAAAGCTAACTGCTTTGGCATCCGATTATGTAGAAGATCTTATTTATAACTTGGATTTGCTTGGCCAAATCGATTTTGCTTTTGCAAAGGCTCGGCTTGCTCATCTCATGAAGGCTACACAGCCGCGGATGAATGACCGAGGTTTTCTGAAAATAAAACGTGGACGCCATCCGCTTATTGCTCCTGAGCAAGTTGTTCCACTCGATGTGGAGCTTGGCAATCAATACACTTCCATCATTGTAACGGGACCGAATACAGGCGGTAAAACCGTTTCCTTAAAAACCATCGGACTGCTTAGCCTTATGGCCATGTCAGGATTGTTTGTACCTGCTGAGGATGGCAGCCAGCTATGTGTATTTGATGCTATCTATGCTGATATCGGGGATGAGCAAAGCATTGAGCAAAGCCTCAGTACGTTTTCCAGCCATCTCAAAAACATCATTCGCATTTTAGGCTCCATGACATCAAAGAGCTTAGTGCTGCTTGATGAGCTTGGTGCAGGAACAGATCCAGCTGAAGGCTCGGCGCTTGCGATTGCCATATTGGAGCATGTTCATGCTATGGAAAGCCGTATTGTAGCAACTACGCACTACAGCGAGCTGAAAGCTTATGCTTACAATCGCAAGGGAGTCATTAACGCCAGCATGGAGTTTGATGTTGCTACCTTAAGTCCTACATACCGTCTGCTTGTTGGTGTTCCTGGACGAAGCAATGCATTTGCTATCGCTGAGCGTTTAGGACTTGCTCGTTCGATTATTGAGCATGCAAGAGGAGAAGTAAGCGAAGAGGATCAACGGGTTGAAAATATGATCGCCTCCCTTGAAGAAAACCGGTTAGGCGCTGAAACGGAACGTCAAACGGCAGAGTCGCTCCGCCGTGAGATGGAGACGCTGCGCGCGCGCCATGAGGCAGAGAGTCTGCGCTTAGAAGAGCAGAAAGAAAAGCTGATGCAGAAGGCGCAAGATGAGGCTCGCGAGACTGTCCTCAAAGCCAAACGCGAGGCAGAACAAATTATTGCAGATTTGCGGAAGCTTGCAATGGAAGAAGGTGCCTCTGTCAAGGAGCATAAGCTCATTGAGGCACGCCGCAAGCTGGATGAAGCGGCTCCCGAGCTTCAGAAATCGAAGCGGGGAGCTTCCAAGACAGCAACGAAGCAGGTTAAGATTGAAGCTGGCGACGAAGTAACTGTATACAGCTTAAATCAGAAGGGCACGGTCGTGGAAGTTCACGGTTCTGACGCCACGGTGCAGCTTGGCATTATGAAGATGAAGGTTGCGCTGGATGATTTGGAGCTGCGAAGCTCTGGAGCTGCCGCAAGTAAGACACAACAGCCAAAGCAAGCAGCCAGCTTGCAGCGCACCAGAGAAGAAAATATTAAGATGGAGCTCGATCTTCGTGGAGAAAATCTGGAAGAAGCAATCCTTGAGGTTGACCGCTTTCTTGATGAGGCCTTTTTATCAGGCTTAGCTCAGGTTGCTATTATTCATGGTAAAGGCACTGGTGTGCTTCGTACAGGAATACAGCAATATTTGCGTAGACACAGCCATGCGAAGAGCTTTCGACTCGGTAATTATGGCGAGGGCGGCGTTGGCGTGACGGTTGTGGAGCTTAAATAGCTCCTAGCCGCGCAATCGAATACGGCAGATGATGGAGGGGTCTTGTAAATGAGTAATGAAGTCGATCAGTTGCTGAGCAATCCGTATGCTGCTTCACTTGTTTATGTATCGGTTGCGGTGCTGTCTCTCATCGTTTTTTTATCTTGCTTTGAGCTCGTAACCAAATATAAATGCTGGACGGAGATAAAAAAGGGAAACGTTGCTGTTGCTATGGCGACAAGCGGTAAAATATTCGGTATTTGTAATATTTTCAGGTTTTCCATCGAGTCCAACGATTCGGTGTATCAAAGCCTTATTTGGGGTGCGTTCGGTTTCGTCATACTTATGGCAGCATATTTTTTATTCGAATTTCTAACGCCTGTTTTTCGAATCGATGACGAAATCGCTCGTGATAACCGTGCGGTAGGGCTTATTGCAATGATCATTTCTGTATCTTTATCTTACGTGATTGGTGCAACTGTCATTATATAAACGGGGTGAACCATATGAAATATTTATGGAGAATACTAGCGGTTGTCGCTGTTTTGTTTTTTGTTTTCGGTATCGTATATTTAATGAATCATTAGAGGGGAAGTTATGAGCATGGATGAGCATTTGATATGTCCTTGGTGTTTAACGGAAATTGTATGGGATGAAGAAATTGGTCCGGAATCGCATTGTCCGCATTGCGACAATGAATTAAGCGCATATCGTACGATAGAGCTTGGTTATGATGAGGATGAAGTGGAAGCTGATGAACATGAAAAAGCAGTTCAGGCGCTAAAAATCAATGATGCTCGCAGAGCAGCAAAGCAAAATGGCGAGGAACCTGAAGACGATTGGTCAGACGATGAACTGGAGGAAGAAGCGGAAGAAGACGATTCCGATGATCCAAACCATAAACGTTGGCTAGCTCAGGGTGATGGTTTCCGCAATGCTGACAGTGCACGATTTGCTGTGGAAGAAACGGTTCAGCGTGTGCTTGATGATCAGGATGAAGTACCTGAATGCCCGGCATGTCGGGCGTATATGATCGAAGCAGGCGTACAGACAATTGACGGGCAGCAATTCGAGTCGAGAATCGCTCCATCTTTAGGAAAAGCGGTGCTTGAAACTCCTTTTCAATTGACCTTGTACGTTTGTCCCGTTTGCTATCAAACCTCGTCCTTGCTGAGTTCCGGCGATCGCGAGCAAATGATCAATCGTCTAACACCGGAAGAGTAACAGACAACTGGCAATAATGGACGGGCATGGGCTGCATCCAATAAGGGAATCTTACAAAACGTAATTCTGAAACGTAAAGGGCTAGACATATGAATGCATGAACTAGCCTGCGGCAGGAGGAATCGTTTTGGCAAAAACCTTAAATGGACAAGCAGCCCTTTTACTTATTGTGCAGGCGCTTTACGGGATTGCGAACGCGCTGTCCGGGACGTTTGTTCCCGTATACTTATGGAAAGCAAGCCAATCTTATATGTTGATCGGTTGGTTCACTATGGGTCAATATGTAATGAGTGGATTAACCTTTTGGGTTGTTGGGAAATGGGTAAAAGAGCATAACAAAATGAATAGTTTGCGCATAGGCATTATTTTGTCAGGCGTGTTTTATTGTTCAGTACTGCTGCTGGGCACACAAGCGAAGGTATATTATTTGCCGCTTGGCGTTTTAAATGGGATGGCGCTCGGTTTTTTTTGGGTCGCATTTAATGTAGTTTATTTCGAAGTGACAGATCCAGATAATCGGGATCGATTCAATGGCTGGTCGGGGCTGCTTGGTTCTGCGGCAGGTATCGTGGCGCCGTGGGTATCAGGCTTGCTAATCACGTCGATGCAAGGAGAAAAGGGATATAGGCTTATTTTTACCCTTTCATTAATCATATTTTCTATAAGTGTAGTGCTCAGCTTTTGGCTTAAGAAACGCCATGGTCAAGGCCGCTATAATTGGAAGCATGGTTTCCAGCAGCTAATGCAAAAAGGAAACCCGTGGCGTCGCATGTTTCCAGCTATTGCAGCGCAGGGCGTGCGAGAAGGCGTATTTATGTTTCTTGTTGGCCTTACGGTATACGTAGCTACGCAAAACGAAAGCAAGCTAGGAACGTATTCACTCATTACATCCTTAGTTGCTTTAATCAGCTTCTGGATTGTTGGCAAAATGCTCAAAAAAAACAATCGCAAATGGGCGATGCTCATAGGCGTTATCATGATTGGAATCGTTATATTGCCGCTGTTCTGGAAGGTCTCTTATGCTACACTGCTTATGTTCGGAATCGGAACATCACTATTTATGCCGCTTTATATTATTCCTATGACCTCAAGAGTATTTGACCTCATTGGCCAGTCCGAGGAAAGTGCGCGGGAACGAGAGGAGTTTATCGTCCTTCGTGAAGCAGGTTTGGTTTTAGGCAGGATTATCGGCTTATCGTCATATTTAATCGTTTTGCCGCTGAATCATTCTGCTATCGCCATTACTTGGCTCTTGTTTGCGGTAGGCATCGTGCCGATTGCTGGTTGGTGGTTCATGAAGCCGTTTCTTACAGAGCAGCAAGCACAAACCTAAATAGAAAGGAAGTGAAGGAATGCCGAAAGTAGTTACAGACATTACGCAATTAATTGGCAATACGCCTGTCGTAAGGTTAAACCGTCTTCCAGAGGAAGGCAGCGCCGAAGTATGCGTTAAGCTGGAACGCTTCAACCCAAGCGGCAGTGTAAAGGATCGCGCAGCCTTCTCTCTTATTAATGATGCCGAGAAGCGCGGTTTGATTAAGCCTGGTGATACCATTATTGAACCAACTAGCGGCAATACAGGCATAGGCCTAGCCATGAACGCAGCAGCTAGAGGTTACAACATAATATTAGTTATGCCGGACAACATGACTGCTGAGCGGATTAAACTGCTGCAAGCATACGGAGCGGAGGTTGTGCTTACACCTGCTGCTGAACGCATGCCGGGAGCCATTCGAAAAGCGGAGGAGCTTCGGGCTGAGCGCCCGGGCAGCTACATACCGAATCAATTCGAGAATCATGCGAATCCGCAGATTCACCGAACAACGACTGCGATAGAAATTATCGAGCAAACTGGCGGCAACCTAGATGCTTTCGTAGCTACCGCAGGTACAGGCGGCACGATCACAGGAACAGGCGAAGCGCTAAAGGAAGTACTCCCTCATTTGTATGTAGCAGTAGTAGAGCCGCAAGGATCACCGGTGTTGTCAGGAGGAAAGCCAGGTCCGCATAAGCTTGTCGGTACTAGTCCTGGTTTCGTGCCCGCTATTCTTAATACATCGATTTATGATGAAATCATTCAAGTATCAGATGAGCATGCTCTAACGACAATGAGAGCGTTAGCGACGCAAGAGGGTTTGCTGCTAGGCCCTTCCTCAGGTGCTTCGGTATGGGCAGCGATGCAAATTGCAAAACGTCTTGGTGCTGGGAAGCGAGTGCTGTGCATTGCTCCAGATACTGGAGAGCGATATATGAGTATGGATATTTTTTGATCAGCATACGGGAGTGGTTTATAACCATTCCCGTAATGATTGCTGCAATATATTGCGTCTTTCATCAATGTAGTTATAAATAAACGCTGGTTCTGCTAAAAAGGTGTCATAGCTCGCCTTTCGCGTATAATCGCTGCGAATAGCCGGAGATAACTGTGCATGCATCTGCGAAATGACGGGTTCCAGCTTCTCGGCAGTAAATGCGGATAACAGCAGTTTCTTTATGATCGCTCTATATTTTCGTCTGCACGATGGGAATGTAAATAGCTTCTCTGTCAGCGTATTGTAGCCCTGAAGACGGACGAGATCGCTGCCGCAAGGCTTACCGTAACAGTTTCTCCCCCAGGTTCCCTCGTAATCCCATGGAATGATTCGATATTTCCCACTTTTGCTATGCTCATAAAGCGCATAGTTTTGATCAAATCCATCGTAATTTCCAGTCAATACAGCTCCGGCAAGCCATAATAAATATTGTGATACATCAAGGCGTTTGGCATGATGTTCATTCAGTTTACTGCCAGACAAACGATTGATATTTTGAACGAACGATACGAGCCTCTTTTTTGTCCCCGTCTTTCCCAGCTTCAATTCATAACCATCAAATAACGAAGCTTTCGTACCTTTAGAGACAGGGTCCGTTAAGCTGAAGTCGGCACTGTCATTGACGGCATAGAGAAGAGAACGGCAGCCAATGCCCCTTTTTTTGAAAAAAAGTTGATCTACCGCTTCGATTTCCAAATAAACGCCTTGAGGCACGTCATTTATTATGAGCCAGAAGTGGTTGGTTTGAGGGGATGGCACGCCAATTTTATTGAAAAAGTAAAAGGAAAGTGCGTTCCGCATCATGGATGGATCGTCATATTCCGCATTCCAATGAAATGTTTTGCCATTTTCAAGCCGAACCTCATAAGATTTTTTGGAATAATTTCGCGTATGTCCACCCCGCAGGCCAAACTCCGCAGTATAGGTTTGTCCCTCCATCTCGAGCTGTGCCGGTTTGAAGGAACGCCCCCAAGCATCGCTTTGTATCTCTTGGAAATCAGATGAATTCATGCGTATGGAACGTGTCGGCAAGACTTCAGCAACCATCTAACCATCTCCTAAAAGCAAAAGATAAAGCCTACCGTTGCACGATAGGCGTTTTGATCTTAATACTCTATTCAGCTAATGCCCAGATGGTCACGATTATTTGGTCATCAATGTTTTCAATCCTAATGATCAGAGTGGAAAGCTTCCCTATCTGAACCAGTAGAGTTCAAAATCTATAATTATACTACTCTATTATTTATAGGGGAATTGCTCAATCTCTCATAAATAGATAGCAATCTAGTACCACTTCCATACGGTATACATATTAATATATTACATTTCGTATCTCATGTTAGATGGTGTGAATGAGAGAAGGAGGATGCAAAGCAGCAGAGTAATGAATGGGAAGTGAATAGGTCGTAAGGGCGTATTTGAAGACAGGCTTTGAACAACAAACAATGAAATTATCGGAGGGATTTTTTTATGAGTCTATGGTATAACAATGGTTATTCAGCTGGTCAATCGGTTGCTAGTAATAACAATAGCCACAAAAGCAACAAGAGTGGAAACAAGGATCATAACTTTCTTCAAAGCTTGGTAGGAAAAAACGTAAAAGTTAATCGCGGCGGACCGGACTCACTTCAAGGCAAGCTCCACTCTGTAAAAAGCGACTATCTTGTTTTAAACACAAATGAAGGTGTCGTTTATATCGCAGACAGCCATGTTAAGAGTGTTACTGAGGGAGGTGCCAGCAATTCAAGCGGAGGCAACAAAAGTGGATCTGGCAACAGAAGCGGAAGTCGCAGCACAGAAGTTATTCGTGCAAACAATTTCAATGGTGTTATTCGTGCAATGAATCAAACCTTTGTACAGCTTAATTCCGGCGGACCTGAGAAAGTTGAAGGTTTCATTGCTCAAGCAGGCAGCAACTCAATCCTGCTCGTTTCCGGTAAAGAAGCTATGCAAATCCAGAACTTCCACATCAAATCAATTAAAGCAGCGGGAAGCAACAAATCTGGCGGAAACAACAATAACAAAAACAACAATAACAACAAAAATGAAAACAAAAGCGACAGCAAAAACAACAACAAAAGCGACAGCAAAAACAACAACAAAAGCGACAGCAAAAACAACAATAAAAACAAAACACAAGGCAATCGCAGCGGTGGAAAAAGTAATGCAAATGCGGCTGCCGTAAAAACAACTCGCAGTTCAATAAAAAAATCATAATGGCCTGTCGGGCAAAAGGTAGAGCTTTTGCCCGATTACGCGATCTATCCGGATGAAAGGAGGTTAATTGCATGAAAAACCGTCATCCGCTGTTGGATAAGCAGGTCGAATTGGAGATTTCAGGGAAAGTAGCGCCTATACGAGGTAAATTGATCGAGTTTGGTCAGGATATATTAGTGCTGCATAATGGAACACAATTTTTGTATATCCCGCTTATTCATCTGCAGCAGCTTCGTCTTTCAACTCATAAAGAAGAAGCAGAAGAAATATATGAAGTACCGGAAATGCCTTTCGAGCCTTATAATGAACCCGTCTCGTACCGAAAAATATTGATGAACGCGAAAGGTATGTTCTCTGAAATTTATATTACAGGTAATCAGTCTATTCATGGTTATTTGACCACCGTTATGAATGATTTTTTCGTCTTCTATTCTCCTGTTTATCATACGGTGATCATCTCTCTTCACCATATGAAGTATTTAATTCCGTATAGTCCTAACGTAACACCATACACGTTAACACCGGAACAATTCCCTCTAAAGCCATCCCCGCTAACCCTTGCAAGAACTTTTGATCAACAGCTTCGTAAATTAATCGGCGAATTCGTCGTGCTTGATCTCGGCGAGAATTCAAATAAAATCGGCGTTCTGAAAAATGTCGATCAAAGTATGATTGAACTTGCGACTGTAAGTGGAAACCCCGTTTTTTTACATTTTGATCATGTGAAGACGGTTCATATTCCGTAGGAAAGAAGACTATGCTTTTAGCCAGTAAACGGCTTAAGCATAGTTTTTTTTGGTCCCTTTTAATAAAAGATTAACAGGATGCATTTAGATACGCGGATCTGGAAACATTATCTTTGGAAGGAAGTGACAAGATTATGAAAGTGAAACCATTTGGGATTTTGCCCTCTATGTTAATGATGGTTTTATCAGTTGGACTTGTAAATCATGTTCTGGTTGTACCGCTGCTGCTTGATGCCGCTAAGCGCGATGCATGGATTTCTGTTATTTTTGGACTTGTTATCGTCCTTCCATGGGTTTTATTTCCTGTTTATGGAATATTAAAGCGGATGGATGGAACCCCGCTTGATCAATGGCTGAAACAGCTTATGCCGCGGTTTTTGGCGTGGATAATTATTAGTATATTTCTGCTGGTACAGCTGAGCATTGCTTTTGAAACGCTAATTATAACCGCTTCGTGGACTGCGACAACCTATTTGCCCAATACGCCCTCCATGGTAGTTTGTACTGTTTTTTTAGGCCTTTGTATGTTTGCATCAGTCTCAGGGCTGCGGACCATCGCTTATGTTAGCTGCATATTATTGCCAATCGTTGTATTGTTAGGCGATTTTGTCATGTCTGCGAACATGCCTCACAAAGATTATCACTATTTGCTCCCTATGCTAGAGAATGGGATGAGCCCGGTCATGAAAGGCATTTATTATGTGTTGACTTCATCTTGCGAGTTTTTTGGGTTCATGTTTATCCAGCATCATATTCATGGGAAATTTAAAAGGTGGCATTTTATCGTGCTTGTTCTATTTTTATCGCTCCTGACGCTTGGTCCGGTCATAGGCGCGATTGTAGAATTCGGGCCTGTTGAAGCTGATAAAATGCGGTACCCTGCTTTTTCGCAATGGAGACTGGTTTCCATCGGTAAATATTTTGAGCATGTTGATTTTTTTGCGATTTTTCAGTGGATGTCAGGAGCACTTATTCGGTTAGCGATATCCATTCACATTTTGTCAGAGTTTTGGCCGTTGCGGCGTTTAAAACAGAAATGGATTTCCCCTACTGCGCTTGGCGTGATCATTTTAGTCATTTCGGGCGTTGGCATCAAAAATATGGTTCAGGTAAGGAGCGCATTACATGCTGCATTTCAATATACCGGCATTATCGTGATGTTCTTAACGATCGTGATTTGGATCGTGTCTGTGTTTAGAAAAAAACAAGGTGATAAAAAAAGAACAGCCATTATCGGTTCGGAGGAGGCAGAGCAGTCATGATTCATGACGAGCATAATAGTGAGATCGATCACAACGATATTTCGTTGGATCAGTTAAAACACATATTGAAGGATTGTCATGATGTTATTGAATATAAGCTGACACTCGACGTAGACGGTCCAATGGAAGTGACTTTGTTGTATTGCGATGGATTAATCGACAATCAACAATTGCAGCTCGGCTTACTTCCGCTACTAGAGAAATGGGCGGAGCAATTAAGAACGGTTCCAGCCGTGGATACGGGTGAAAAACATAAGCCCAGCATGTTATTTAGTCAAATTCAATCTGGGGATCTTGGCAGCAACATATTTGCGCGCCTATTTGCAGGCAGCGTCATATTGTCCTTTGCTAAATTTGAAGGTTTGTTTGAATTTGACATCGCTAATCAGCCAGGAAGGACGCCAGAGGAGTCGGTGCTTGAAGTATCGATTCGAGGACCGCGCGACGGGTTCGTCGAACAGCTTTCAACGAATGTTGCTTTAGTGCGCATGAGGCTGAAAACACCAGATATGCATGTAGAGTATCGAAAAATCGGCACCGAGTCATTGACGGAGGTCGCTTTGCTTTATATGGAGGGAAAGGCTGATCCTAAGCTTGTTATAGAAGCAAGAAGGAGACTGGACAATATTGATATTCCGGCTCTAGTAGGTGGAAGTCAACTGGAGGAGCTTTTATCCGACCGCCGCTTTTCTTTATTTCCACTCGTTGAATTTGTAGGACGGCCTGATTATGTCGTTCAATCGTTGCTGCAAGGCAAGGTAGCGATATTGCTTCATGGGTCGCCATCAGCACTTATAGCACCTGGAAACTTATTGCTGCTTATCAAATCGCCAGAGGATGCACATTTACCCTTTTATTATGTTTCATTAGAACGTTTGTTAAGGCTTGTTGGACTCGTATTATCTATTTGTTTGCCTGGTTTCTGGATAGCGCTGTCTGCATTCAACACGGATCAGATTCCCTTTACGCTGCTTGCAACCATTACGATGTCGCGAATCGGATTGCCGCTATCGGCTACGATGGAGATGTTTCTGATGCTGACCATGTTCGAGCTGTTCAGGGAAGCTGGTGTAAGACTTCCAAGGGCAGTAGGTCAAACCGTTTCTGTTGTCGGCGGATTGATTGTTGGAGATGCAGCCATCCGTGCGGGCATGACATCGCCAACGATGCTCGTAATGGCCGCGGTAACGGCGGTATCAACCTTTACTCTCGTGAATCAGTCATTAAGCGGCTCGGTAAGCATCATCCGTTACCTTGTCCTTATCTGCTCCTCTGTGCTGGGTATTTTCGGTTTTTTTATCGGCTCCTTTGCCGTTCTTATCTACATGTGCACATTAGAATCATTTGGACGCTCTTACTTATACCCGGTTGCACCCATGCGCTTAAAGGAGCTGCTACCAGCGCTTATACAAATGCCATGGAAGCTTAAGAGTACTAGGAGGAATAAATGATGCTCTTTGCATGGATTAAAAAGCAGGCAACACACCTTAGAAAGTGTGCTGCACTGGCAGGCATTGTGTTTATGTCGTTGCTGCTGCAAGGCTGCTGGGATGAGGTTAATTTGGCGGATGTGAGCTATATATCCGCATTTGGCATCGATTATAAGGACGGACAATTTGATATTTATGCCCAAACGATTAAATTTGGATTAATTGCAAAAACAGAATCGCTTCAGCCTGATCCAAACCCGGTTTGGATCGGAAAAGGATCGGGAGATACCGTACTGCTTGCTCTAAATGACCTGGCTCGCTCTGGCCAAACGATTTTGAGCTTGGAGCATTTAAAAACCGTTATCGTACAGGAGAGAGCGATGAGCAAAATCGCTGACATCATGGACGGGGTGAATCGACAGCGGGCATCGCGGTACACCTCGCTGCTATTTGGAACTAAAGCACCGATTGATAAGATTTTTACTAGCGATACTTTTTTTGATCAATCACCGCTTAACAGCATTATGTATATGCCAGGCCCTCTCGACAGTCAGAGGAGCTTCATTCGTCCTTATTCCTTGCAGCTAGCGGTACAGACGCTGAATGAACCCTCGATGGTAACCACTCTTCCCGCATTGAATGCAAATGAAGAATACTGGAGAAGAAAGAAACAGCCGCTTCAAATCCAGTTAATAGAAGGGATATTTATATTCAAGGATCTTAAATATCTCGGGTATCTTACGGAGCCAGAAGTCACTGGGCTAAGGTGGGCAGATCCTGAATTCAAGCATTTTCTGCTCAAAGCGCAAGGGGAAAAAGGGAAAGCGGCAATCGCTGTTGTGTCATCCAAAGGGAGTGTGGATGTGAGTTTTAAAGGTGACAAGCCCATTTTCACATTAAAGATGCGAGTAGACGGGAATGTCGCAGAAATGGATGGCGTTATACAGGAACATGAAATTGTTTCGTCAGTTAAAGCGCGGATTAAGCAGGAGATGGAGGATACGTTCCGCAAGGGGCTGGAGAAGAAAGTTAGCTTCTTTCAACTGGAGCATCATCTGTACCGTTACCATCAAGCATATTGGCAGCAAGCATGCAAAGGCAAGGAGTGGCTGCCAAAGCCCGATCAGTTAATCATAGAGGTGGATTTCCAATTAATTCACACCGGTAATTTCGATTTAAATATTGACACATAAATAAAGGAAATTTAGCTCATAATACGTTTGGCACGAAATAAATGGATCAAATCGTAATTTTGAACCAAGTCTAGAGGAGGAAAACCAAATGTTGCAGCAAATGACGGCAAAAGAGCTGGAGTACATTGCAGACTCTATGTCTAACGAGGATTTATTAATTAAGCAATGTGCAACGCTTGTTGCTACGGGTACTACACCAGCGCTTAGAAATTTATGCTCACAAATGATTCAAACCCATCAGCAGCACTATGATTCTTTGCTGTCTGCGATCTCGCACCATCAGCAAATCGCTCCAACACAGCCTCAACAATAAGAAGGATTTTAAAAGAAGATTAGGAGGTCAATCATAATGCAGCAACAACAAAAGCAATCGATTTTGACTGAGGAAGATTTGGCAGGCACGATCCTTAGCGATTTGAAAAGAGTTGTTCGTGAATATGCAACAGCAGCAACAGAATCTACTTGTCCTGATATTCGCCAGCTGTTTACGAAATTGACAGACAGCACGTTGGCACTGCAAGGCCAGCTGTTCACGGCGATGCAGCAAGCGAATATGTATAATACATCCTCGCCTGCGTTGCGTCAGGAGCTGGACAAGCAAGCAAAGCAATATCAGCAAACCAAACAAAAAACGAGCCAGTTTTTACAGCAAAACCTAGGGCAACAGCAGAACCAAACGATGTATACGCCGCAAATGCATCAGTCCGGCCAATATCAACAAGGCTCACAAACGCATTACATGTAAAGACCCCTTTGGGGTCTTTCCTTTTTATAAGGATTAGGAAGCAGAAGCAGCTTTTACATAGGATGCTAATATTTCTCCGCGAGAAGTGCTGAAGCCGCCAAAATAAAGGCTTCAGCCTTTTATGCTTTGATTGCGCGAGAAACAAAAACGTTGTAAAATATTCTTTATAATTGCAGTTGTACTGGAAGGAGTTATACAATGACCGAATTACAGTTGAAAGTGCTTGAACTGCTCCAGGAGGATGCGCGCAGGGATGCAGATTTGATCGCAACCATGTTAGCCGTAACAACAGAGGAAGTAAAGCAAGCCATCGCCGAGCTAGAGAAAGACCATATTATCGTGAAGTATGCGACAGTCGTAAACTGGAGCAAGATTGACGACCAGAAGGTAACTGCACTTATTGAGGTACAAATTACACCAGAACGCGGTCGCGGTTTCGAAGGAATCGCTGAGCGCATTTATTTATATCCAGAAGTAAAATCCGTCTACCTGATGTCGGGAGCATACGATTTGCTCGTTGAGGTTGAAGGAAAAACGTTGAAAGAGGTCGCCTCTTTTGTATCGAATAAACTATCGCCTATTGACGCGGTATTATCGACAAAAACATTTTTTATTTTGAAAAAATACAAACAAGACGGCATTATCTTCGAGGAGCATGAAGGTGATCATCGGTTGATGGTTTCGCCGTGAAAAAAGGGTGATGGCAATGATTAAAGATGAAGAGAAACAACCCTCCACACCTTTGCAGCGTCAATCGATGGCTGATTATTTGTCACCGCTCGTTCGGGGCATCAAACCGTCGGGAATCCGTCGGTTTTTTGATTTGGTCAGTACGCGCAAGGATGTTATTACATTAGGAGTAGGGGAACCCGACTTTGTGACGCCATGGCATGTTCGGGAAGCTGCTGTATATGCGCTTGAAATGGGGAAAACGCAATACACGTCAAATGCGGGAATGCCAGAGCTGCGGGAAGCAATCGGGCAGTACTTAAACGATCAATTTGCCGTGCCTTACAACCCTGCGGACGAAATATTAGTAACCGTTGGCGGCAGTGAAGCCATCGATCTTGCACTTCGTGCGTTTATTGCGCCTGGCGATGAAATTTTGATTCCTGAGCCATGTTATATTTCCTATTCACCAATAACCGCGCTTACCGGAGGAAAACCTGTCGGTATTGAAACGTTTGCCAAGGATGAATTTAAGCTGAAGGCTGAGTCGCTTCAAGCCGTTATAACGCCGAAATCAAAAGTACTTATTTTATGTTATCCAAGCAACCCTACTGGCGGCACTATGACCTATGAGGACTGGCTGCCTATTGCAAAGCTAGTGGAAGAAAATGATCTTATTGTTATTTCCGATGAGATTTATGCGGAGCTTACTTACGGCTCGAAGCATGTAAGCTTTGCTGCAATGCCGGGGATGAAGGATCGTACCATTCTTGTGAGCGGCTTCTCGAAAGCTTTCGCGATGACAGGCTGGCGGATGGGTTATGCCTGCGGCCATCCCGATCTTATTGCAGCTATGCTGAAAATTCACCAGTATACCGTTATGTGCGCGCCGATTATGGCACAGTATGCAGCGCTTGAAGCACTTCAACATGGCTTAGAAGAGAAGGACCGCATGGTGGAGGCTTATAATCAGCGCCGGCGTCTTGTCGTAAAAGGATTCAGGGAAATCGGACTCGATTGCCATGAGCCGCAGGGTGCATTTTATGCATTTCCATCGATCGTATCGACGGGCTTATCAAGTGAGGAGTTTGCGCAGCGTCTGCTCGATGAAGCGAATGTTGCAGCTGTTCCGGGAGATGTGTTCGGTCTCGGAGGCGAAGGCCATCTTCGCTGCTCCTATGCAACTTCTGTCACGAATCTGACCGAAGCGCTTGATCGAATAGGCGGCTTTGTACATCGCTTGAAGCAAGAAGGCTAATCTAACGCCTTTAATAAACAGCAGGTCAGGAGCTTATCCGGCCTGCTGTTTGCATGAATAGAGAGTAATGGGTGAAAAAAAGGAGGCAAGGCGATGAAACTATACACAAGAACGGGCGATAGCGGTCAGACATCTTTAATTGGCGGCCGCGTGCGCAAGGATGATGTTCGTGTTGAGGCATATGGCACTATAGACGAATTGAATTGTTTTGTAGGGCAGGCAGCGGCGGAAGCTGCCAAACATGAAGAGCTGGCAGAGATGGCAGCTTGGCTCGTTGATATTCAGCAGGAGTTGTTTGACTGCGGCTCAGATCTTGCTTACGCCGTTGAAGGCGCGCCTCTAAAATTATCGGCAGAGCCGTCTAAACGTCTGGAAGAATGGATTGACCAATATACAGCAGAGGCACCGGAAATCACGAGGTTTATTTTGCCGGGAGGAAGCCCTGTTTCTGCAGTTCTGCATGTATGCCGAACGGTATGCCGCCGGGCAGAGCGCCGCGTTGTAACGCTTGCAGCGGAGCATTCGATTAATGCCGATGTACAAACGTATTTGAATCGACTGTCCGATTTTTTCTTCGCCGCTGCTAGAGTTGCAAATGCGAAGCTTGGCATATCAGATACGGAATATGTACGCAGCGCAGAAGTATTTCGGAAGCCGAAAAAATGATGGATAGACTTGAATTATTATATTATCGCCCGCTAGTGGCTGCGGTTAGCGAGGCAGAGCATGGAATGACCGTCCGGCGGGTGCTGGAGCGTCAACTGGGCGTATCGCGCAAGCTGCTCTCTCAAGTAAAGCAAACGGAGCATGGACTGACTGTTAACGAGATTCGTGCCTATACGACAGCTCCTGTTGCAGCGGGCGATATCATTCGCGTACGCATGGAGCGGGAAATTTCCGAAGATATTTTGCCGCAGCCAATTCCGGTACAAATCGTATTCGAGGATGAGGATCTGCTTATCGTAAATAAACCAGCCGGGATGATCGTTCATCCGACCCATGGACATTACACGGGGACGCTTGCTAATGGTATCGTCTACCATTGGCAAGAAACGGGAGAGAGGGTACGTTTCCGTCCCGTCCACCGCCTTGATGAAGAAACATCCGGACTTGTCGCGATCGCCAAAACCTCCTATGTACATCAACAGCTTTCGGAGCAAATGCAGGCAAACGGTATTTTAAAGCTGTACCGCGCATATGTTTATGGCTGCCCTGAGCCAGCTGCGGGAACGGTGGATGCGCCGATTGACCGTGACCCAGACCAGCCGCATGTTCGCATCGTCACGCCGGAGGGTTATCCGTCTATTACGCATTATGAGACGATTGCACATTATGAATCTAGTTCGGACAAGCCTGCCGCAGCGGCTGTGCGCTTAAAGCTCGAAACGGGACGGACGCATCAAATTCGCGTTCATATGAAGCATATCGGCTGCCCGCTTATCGGAGATAAAATGTATGGTACTCAGCAAGGTGTGGAGGAGGAGTGGGAAGATGCAGTCGGTCGTCAAGCACTCCATGCCGAGATACTGGGATTTACCCATCCCATTACAAAAAAATGGATGGAATGGCGTGCGGATTTGCCGCCTGAGCTTGAACGATTAGAACGGAGTCTATCAAAATAAAATGGGACTAGTCAGCCCAATGCTGGAGGAAACAAGAGGATGACGAAACAAAAGGAACTAACTATCATTCAATATCCAAAATGCGGTACATGCCGCTCAGCGCTTAAATCGCTGCAAAATAAGGGCAACGATGTTGTATCCAGAAATATTGTAGAGCAAACACCTACAGCTGCGGAGCTGAAGGAGATTGTAAAAAACAGCGGTCTAGAGCTGAAAAAGTTTTTTAACACATCTGGAGATGTTTACAGGGAGCTTGGTTTGAAGGACAAGCTGGCTGACATGTCTGAAGATGAGAAATATGACTTGCTAGCTTCAAACGGCATGCTGATTAAACGGCCTATCGTGACGGATGGCAAGACGGTTACTGTTGGATATAAGGAAGAACAATACGAACAAGTTTGGAACAATGGAAAAGGGTGAATGGACGTATGTCACAAACCAAATGGCGTTCCAAGAGGCTGTCGCAGCTAGGATCATCCATATTTGCAGAAGTTGCAGCGTGGAAGCGCTCAGCTGTGGAAAGCGGTCTTGATATTATTGATCTGGGAATCGGAAATCCGGATCAGCCGCCTTCGCCCGCCGTTAGACAGGCGCTTAGCGAAGCGGCATTGCGCAGCGATATGTACTCGTATCCAGCAATCAAAAGCGGCTTGCCGTTTCGAGAGTATGCAGCGAAATGGATGAAGCATCGATTTCACGTGGAGCTGGATGCTGGAGATGAGATCGTAACACTGCTTGGCTCACAAGACGGTCTTGCCCATCTTGCCATGGCGCTTTGTGATCCTGGCGATATCGTTTTGCTGCCTAATCCTGGGTATCCAATCTATGCTGCATCATTAGCGCTCGCAGGAGTCGAATCTGTATTGATGCCGCTGCGCGAGGAGAATGGCTTTATGCCCGATCTGGAGGCAATACCGGATTCGGAGTGGGACCAGGCAACGTTTATTTTGCTCAATTACCCGAACAACCCGATTTCTGCTATAGCGGACATTTCCTTTTTTGAGCGATTGATTGATAAAGCAAAGCGTCATAACGTGTTGGTCGTTCATGATCTTGCATACTCCGAGATGGGATTTGAAGGCTGTGAGCCGCCAAGCATTCTTGAGGTACCGGGTGCAATCGATCATGCGGTTGAATTCCATTCATTGTCCAAAAGCTTCAACATGGCTGGCTGCAGAATTGGTTTTTTGGCTGGAAATAGGGCAGCAGTCGCCGCTCTCCGCGAGCTGAAAGCGAATATTGACTACGGCGTGTTTGATCCTATTCAAGAGGCAGGAATTGTTGCACTTCAGGAAGCGATAGCAAATGTAGAGAAGCCAAAGGCAGGAAAGCTTTATGAGCAGCGGCGCAATACGTTCCTTGAAGCGCTTCGTGCAGAAGGATGGGATGTTGCCGCACCTCGGGCAACAATGTTCGTTTGGGCGCAGCTTCCTCCTATGCAGTGGTCGCTTAGCGAGCCGTGGACGTCCAGGCGAATTTCCCAGGAAATGCTTCGTCAAACGGGCGTCGTCGTAGTGCCTGGGGAAGCTTTTGGCTCCGAGGGTGAAAGTTATGTAAGAATAGCACTGGTTGAAAGCGAAGAACGGTTGAAGGAAGCTGCCGGGCGGATTGGAAAATTTATTCGTGGGCAATAAATATAAATAATAGTTTGATATGTTTGAGAGGGGTTTTATAACGATGAGTGAACAACGTTTACTTTTGGTTGATGGGATGGCAATCTTATTTCGGGCTTATTTCGCTACTTCATTCGGAGGAAGCGTTCGTAAAACAAGTGCAGGCGTACCTGTTAATGCAGTACATGGTTTTGTTCGGTATTTCATGGATGCAATCAATACGTTTAATCCAACACATGTCGTATGCTGCTGGGATATGGGAAGTACGACATTTCGTACGGAGCAATATGATGGTTACAAATCCAATCGTCCGTCTGCGCCAGAGGATCTAATTCCTCAGTTTGATCTGGTGAAAGAAGTCGTTGCCAGCTTCGGTGTACCGAATATTGGGATTGCAGGATATGAGGCGGATGATTGCATTGGAACACTTGCTGCTGCACTTAAGGATCAAGCGCAAATTTTTGTTGTGACGGGTGACCATGATATGCTTCAGCTGGTGGACGACCGGGTATCGGTTGCGATCATGAAGAAGGGCATCGGGAACTACATGGTGTATACGCCAGAAACGCTAATGGAAGAACGCCAACTTACGCCTATTCAAATTATCGACATCAAAGGGTTAATGGGAGATACAGCGGACAATTACCCAGGCGTGAAAGGTATCGGAGAAAAAACAGCGCATAAGCTTATTCAAGAACATGGTTCTATCGAGGGCTTGCTCGCTAATTTGGAGGCAGTATCCAAAACAATCCGAGTGAAAATTGAAGCGGATCTTGATATGCTTCATCTATCCCGTGATTTAGCGACAATTCGCTGTGATGTGCCAGTATCGGCAGAGCTCAATGGTTGCTGCTGGGCCTATGAACGCGAAACCGTATTGCTCAAATTTGAAGAGCTGGAATTTAAAAGCTTGATATCGCTTATTGGATAAATGAAAAGGATCTCCTCTTACGGTTATATCCCGTAGTGAGGAGATCTTTTTTTTTTTTCGATTAGATTTAAATATGGAATGGTCAGGCAGCGTATTGATGACAGATTGCCAATTCTAATATTGCAGTAACATAGCTTAAAAATGGGTAATTTTGGGTGATTATTACCAGATTTAAAAATAGTACATGAAATAAAAAGGTTTGTGCATGGACAGTGTCATAGGATGTACGCTATTTTATTAATAATGGTTATCATTCTTAATTAGACGCAGGAGGAATAAAGGAATGTTTTCACGCAATCAAGTTCGTCATCTTAAATTAGGGGTATTGCTCTCCCTTATTGGGTTAATGATTTTGGTGCTTTCCGCATGCAGCAGTGCTGAATCGAGTACAGAAAACAATGGAGTGAAAAGCACCGAAAAACCATCGGAAACAACGTCAGAGCCAGCGGTTGACCGGACGGTCAAAGATGCATATGGAGACGTGTTGGTGCCAGCTAACCCGGCAAAAATTGTCGTGCTGGATATCGGAGCGCTTGATAATTTGTTGGAGCTTGGCATTACGCCAATTGGAGCACCTTCAATTCTTGCTGCGGGAGATCCATATCCGGCTTATCTGAAAGGAACAGAAGGGATTTCGAATATTGGATCTGTAAATGAGCCCAACTTGGAAGCGATAGATGCTTTAAAGCCGGATCTGATTATCGGCAACAAAGATACACATGATGCGATCCATGACCAGCTTACGAAAATCGCACCGACTGTATTCGTAGAAACATTAGGCGTTACATGGAAAGCGAATTTGCAGCTGCATGCTGAAGCAGTGAACAAACAAGCAGAAGGTCAAAAACTGCTGGACGCCTACAATGGGAAAATAACGGATCTAAAATCTAAATTAGCGGACAAAGGAAAAAGTGTCTCACTATTTCGTCCGCGTGCCGATAAAATACAAATTTATTTGAAGGATACGTTCGCTGGAACCATTATGACAGACGCTGGGATCAATCGTCCCGAATCACAGAACATTGAAGGATTTTCCAAGGATGTGACCGAGGAGCAAATGAGCAGCCTGGATGGAGATATAATCCTTTGGTTCAACCGGGAGCCAGATGCCTTTGCCAAGGTTGAGAAAAGTGCGTTATGGGCTTCCTTAAACGGAGTCAAAAGCAATAGTGTTCATTCCGTTGATTGGGAATATTGGATGAGCGGACTTGGCATTCAAGCCGTAAACAAGGTTGTCGATGATCTGCAATCATTTCTTGTAAAATAATTAAAGATTGGGTCGCCAAGCGGCGCCCCAATCTTTCTTCGTTTATTTGACAATGACGAGCTGGAGGTAGGCGAAGTGAAGCCCAGATTAATGGGATTGGCTGTACTTGTTATTTTTGTTTGCGCTGCTTTATTATCGAGCATTATGTTTGGGATTGTACAAATTCCATTCCATGCCGCCCTCAATGCATTTTGGTCATATGATGCTTCACAGGAAGCTCACATCATTATCCGTTCCGTCAGGCTACCAAGAGCACTGATCGCAGCAGCTGTGGGAGGCTCGCTCGCTGTAGCGGGCTGCTTGATGCAGGCGCTCAGCCGAAATGCGTTAGCAGGTCCTGAGTTATTTGGGGTGAATTACGGGGCTGCACTCGCTGTAGTTATCGCTTCAATAGCATTAAATTCCACCTCGCTTACTGTGTTCTCTTGGTCGGCTTTACTCGGTGCAGCAGCTGCAGGAACAGCTGTATTTCTGCTTGGTTCATTAGGCAGAGGCACATTGACCTCAGTCAGGCTTGTACTCGCAGGAGCTACGATCAACCTTCTGCTTACCTCCCTTACGCAAGGGATACTTATTTTGAATGAGCAGTCTTTGGATACGATGCGATTTTGGCTAGCTGGTTCGCTTACAGGAAGGGATCTGCAATTGTTTATACAGGTGTCCCCTTATATGCTAGTTGGATTAATTTGTGCGTTTGGTCTAAGCAATCATATGAATGTTATCGGTCTAGGAGAGGATGCGGCACAAGGACTAGGCCAACATGTGTTCTTTATCAAGACACTCTGTATCATCGCTATTGTGCTGCTTGCAGGCAGTGCGGTTGCTATCGCTGGTCCCATTGGGTTCATCGGACTTGCAATTCCGCATATTGCTCGATCTATTGTAGGACTTAATTACCGATGGATCATTCCTTATTCCGCATTAATCGGTGCCCTGCTGCTGCTGATTGCGGACATTGGCGCACGATTTGTACTGCCTGATCAGGAAATTCCCGTAGGTGTTGTAACGGCCTTCTTCGGGGCGCCATTTTTAATTTATTTGGCTCAGCGAAGGGGTGGAGCGACATAACTTCTTTTATAAAAGGACGTTGGCACCGAATTATTATTTTGTTGTTATTGATGAATGTACTTGTATTGCTGCTGAACATTATTATTGGCGAGAGAAATATACCTGTGATGGCTGCAATCCAGACGGCGCTTGGAATAGGCAGTGACGAATATGCGTTTACGATTCGTCAAGTGCGGCTGCCAAGGGTACTGACTGGATTTTTGGCTGGATGCGGCTTGGCATTATCGGGGACGATCCTGCAAATGATTACCCGCAACCCGCTGGCTTCACCGGGCGTCATTGGACTAAATGCAGGAGCGGCAGCTGCTGTAGTTGCTTTTCTGGTGCTTGTCCCTTCCTTTCCAATGAGCCGTCTTCCATTGGTTGCATTTGGGGGAGCGCTGTTGGTCGCATTAACGATCTATAAGCTCTCTTGGAAAAAAGGCAGCTCTACCGAGCGTATGCTTCTAGTTGGAGTTGGCATATCTGCAATGGCTGGCGCATTAATAACGTATTTACTGACAGTAGGCAAAATATTCCGCGTTTCTCAAGCATTTGTATGGATGGCAGGCAGTTTATATGGCCGAACGTGGGAACATTTCTGGCCGCTGCTCCCGTGGATTATCATTTTATTTGTGCTGCTAATGCTGTATACACGCTCCCTTGATTTGCTTCAGCTCAGCGATAGTTCAGCAATTGGGATGGGCATACGACTGGAACGCGTCAGATTTTTACTTCTCTTATTTAGCGTTGGTTTAGCGGGCTCAGCTGTCTCGATGGCTGGAACGATAGCATTTGTGGGACTGATGGCTCCGCATATTGCTTCAAATCTCGTAGGTACACAGAGTGTAAAAAGACTGCCGGTTGCTGCACTTCTTGGAGGGTTAATCGTTATGTTGGCGGATTTACTAGGGAGAGTCCTTTTTTCGCCATTTGAAATACCTGTAGGATTAATTACTGCGCTGATCGGGGCGCCCTATATGATCAATTTGCTGATTCGTCGCAGAAGCTTATAAGAAATGGAATTAGCCAATGTTTTACGAAAGGCAGGCGGTTGTTGCTAAATGATGCCTCATTCCACAGTGACTCATTCGCTCTATCTATTCTCATCGGTGCGCAAGAGACGCTTCACAGGCAAGAGAGGAATACGCACCTATCGGATTCCAGTATATTTATTATGCTTTATTACAGAAGGCGAAGGCGTTATTCTATTGGATGGTACACTATGTAGAATTCGTCCGTTTGAGCTGTTTTTGCTTGTGCCGGGCATGGTTGTAGAAATATCTGAGCAGTCCGGGGGCTTTGAATATTATGGCGTGTTTTTTCAGCCGCAAACATTAGTTAAGACGAAAGGCGGCATGATACTATCCAGCTCAATATCGCTGTCTGGCTCGCTGTTGCCCGGCCGGATACCAGTCTCTCAGCCTCAGCATATCCTGCAACGAATTGTTGAAATGGATAAGAGCAGCAAGGACGAGCGGGCAAAAGATAGCTTGTCGCTTCGGCTGCAGCTGGAACAATTTATTCAATTTTTAATCAAGAGCGTTCCAGAGCCGACTGAACAAAACGATGATCGCATCAATCGAAGCATTTCTTATATGGAGGAGCATTATACGGATAAAATAAGCATGGGGAAGCTCGCCGAAATGGCAGGGATGTCACCAGTCGCTTATTCACGTCTATTTGTAAAAATAACGGAGCTCTCCCCTATTGAGTATTTGGGTACAATTCGAATGAATAAAGCAAAGCAGCTTCTGAGCAAAAAAAATAATCGGGTCAAGGAGGTTGCTGCTGCTGTCGGATTTCGCAGCGAATTTTATTTCAGTCGAATGTTTCAGCGTATGGTCGGCGTTTCCCCAACGATATTTATGAAGCGGGATACCGTAAGAGTAGCGGTAGCCTCTTCGCTTGGGTATCAGCACTATTTGCAATCTTTAGGGATTGAGCCAGTATGTGTGCTCGATTTATTTCATTACCCGGGATTAAGCGAGAAAGAGTATGCAGCGCGGTTCCACAGCCAATTGGAGGAATTGAAGCGGTCTGCTCCCGATCTTATTATTGCTGACCATTATCAGAGCGAATTTCGTGAGTCATTGAAGGAAATTGCATTTCCCGTTTTTCACGATTTGTCGGTATGGGACTGGAAACGGAACTTTTTGAAAATTGCGGAGCTTCTCGGCCGGGAAAGCGAAGCTGCTCAAACATTAACCCGTTTGGAAATGCGGACGCTGGAAGTGAAGCAGACGCTGCAGCAAGCCTTGGGTGAGAGTCGTATTACAATTATGCAAGTCAATCATCGGACGATAGGCATTCAAGGTACTACGGGTCATCCATTAAATGAACTGATTTATGGCGAACTCGCCTTGAAGCCCGGTGCTCCGGGATGTGGAGACATTTGGAGACAAGAGATGCTGCCTGAGTCGATGCCGCTCCTCGAAACGGAGCATTTATTTATACATAAGCATCATGTGCTTGCTGGAAGCGGAAAGATGTTTCAGCGGATGCTCGAGACAAATGTATGGGATCAAATTCCTGCTGTGAAAACCGGCAATACTAGGCTGATTCAAAATTGGTTTGTAATGAGCTGGACGCCTATAGGCCGGCATTCCATTATGGACATGCTGTTGGAATTATGTGCGAATCAAGATGGACAACAAAAAAGGTTGGACATGGCTTAGCTGTGTTCAACCTCTATTTGAGTTTCTATATGGAGTAATCATTCAATCCCAGCTCTTTCAAATACGAATTGCTCGAAATTAAACGTTTTATTCTATATCCATTGATTTAATCGCATTTTTCATAAATAATTGTCCTTTCAGCAAATTATTAGAGTCACTTTGTTAGCAAAAATTGTACATCTTTGCTGCTTCTTTGCATATAAAAAAATGGAATGCTATTGACCTGTTCTCATTAAAGAACTAAAATATACATATTGTCTGTTATAAAGTGTTAGTTTGTGTTGTTTTTGTTGAGCTTTACGTTTAGATCTAAACTGGCCGAAGGAGAATATTATGATAGGGGAACGGATTAAAAGTCTACGGGAAAAAAAGGGCTACTCGATCACGAAGCTTGCTGACCTAGCGGGCGTATCCAAGTCCTACTTGAGCTACATTGAACGCAATATGCAGAATAACCCATCTCTTCAGGTAATGGCAAAAATAGCAGCTCCATTAGACTCAAACATTGAATATTTACTCGGAGAAGAGCATTTACCAAAGATTCATATGGATGAAACGTTGGATGAGGAATGGCGAGTCATTATTAAAAATGCGGTTGATGAAGGTATGAGCAAGGGTGATTTCCAAGCACTAAAAGACTTGATCCGTTCAAATATGTGGAAGGAAAGCAGAACGGAGACGAACGTCTACTCTGCTGACAAAAAGAAATCATCAAATATTATTATTCTTCATATCGATAACTGACGTTGAATAAAAAGTCGGGAAAGTGTATTGACATGTTCTATATAAAGAACTAATATTGTGTTATTGTTCTTTATAACAAACATAGTAAGCAGGTGTGCAAATGGAAGGTAAACGGCTGGAGGATTCACAAGCATCGCATCATGATCAAGACAGAGTGAAGATTAAAGAAATAAATCTTAAAGCGTTATTTCTCACGGTAAAAAAACGACTGTGGATAGTCGTGGTCATTACTATTCTCTTTACAGTCGCTGCGGGCTTCTTTAACTCAAAGCCTGAAACGCCAATGTATGTATCAAACACGCGGATGATCGTGGCTGCTTCCTCGGATATGATGGGCACAGTGAGGGTATTGTTCAGAGAGCCAATCGTTTTGGATCAGGTAATTGAAAAGCTCGGTCTTAATCTTTCGGCAGCAGCGCTGCGAAGCCAAATTAGAGTAGACAGTGTAGATGCCTCGCTTGTTACCGTAGTTTCTGTTATGGATACCGATCCAAGGCTTGCAGCTGAGATCGCGAATACAGCAGTGGAAACCTACAGGCAAGTAGCATCGGAAGTGCTTGGAATTACGAGCATCAGATTGTTGACGAAGGCAGAAGAAAATCCTTTCCCGATTAATGAAAAAAGCAATCGTATCGTGTACATTGCCTTTTTGCTTGGCATGATTTTGAGCGTAGGATTAGTATTCCTGCTAGATTCACTCGATGATTCTATCAAATCAGAACGAGAAGTGGAAGAGCTGCTCGGCCTAACGATGCTTGGTCAAGTTAATAAAATTAAACGAAAAGATTATGCTAGCAGTCGTTTGAAAAAACAAAAAAGCATTTCTGTAAGAGGTGAGACGATTGGTTCGTGAACGGCAAAAGGTATCAAAGTCTTATGTAAACAAAAGCTTACTCGCTTATATTAATCCGCATGGCATCGTTTCGGAGCAATATCGAACCATTCGCAACAATATTCATTATGCAGCGAGCGGCAGCAAGGTGCGTTCTTTACTGGTCACTTCGCCCTCAGAGGGCGAAGGGAAATCGACAGCGGCAGTCAACTTAGCTGTCTGTATGGCACAACGTGGCGATAGAGTGCTGATCATCGACGCAAATTTTCGCAATCCAATCATAAACAAAATCTTTAATGTACAAACCTCGCCAGGTTTGTCGAATGTTTTAGGGCAGCAGCTCGAAATTCGTGAAGCGATCTATAATACGGAGGTCGAAGGACTCGATATTTTGCCAAGCGGGCAGCGCCTCTATAATTCGACAGAACTGCTCGATTCACAGCTCATGATAGATGTAATGGCATTTGCAGATGAGCATTATGACATGGTCCTGCTGGATTGCCCGCCGGTTCTTGGCGTTCCGGATACGAATGCGCTGGTAAGTAAATGTGACGGCGTACTCTTGCTTTTAAAACATGGGAAAACACAGCAGGAGCATGCACTGGAAGCGAAACGTGCATTGTTGTTTGCAAAAGCTAATATATTGGGTGTCATACTAAATAAGTAGAGCGTTTGATGATATCAATCGGATAGCGCTTTTTTTACGGACTATTGTTCTTTATAAAGCACATTAAGTGTTTGTAAAGGCAATTTCATTCGGTAATGTCTCCTCACCGTTATCAATGGAGGCACTCGGCCATACTGTGGGTTGCAAAAAAACCTTAGACGCGAGTCGTCAAGAGTGTGGTGTGAGGCGGGGTTCGATGCCCCTGGACTCTATGTTAGAGTCTTTAACTAAATGGTTTTGAATAAAGCCTTTTAGTTAAACACTCTAAGAGTGTAGCAGAGATATGAAGCTTGATTCTCTTAAGCCAATAATTTCGTTTGTTTTTTCTATATCTGAAGAAAGGGTGAATGTTCTTTGACGTATCGACAAAGATTGTCTTTATTGATTTTAATCGACTCCATTATCGTTTTTACCGCCATTTTTTTTAGCAGGTTATTGCTAAGTGCTTCACTTGATGTGGTGACTGCACCCATTGTAATCAGCTCGATTACTTTGCTGTTAAGCCATCATTTCTTTTCCTTCTACTACAATTTGTATAAGAAGGCATGGGAATATGCGAGTGTAGGGGAGCTATTGATTATTACAAAGGCCGTTTCCTTCTCGATCTTTGCAGCAGCGATTATTCAGCAAATTGTGATGCAGGATGTGTTTTTCAGGCTGCTTGCCGTGACGTGGATGATTCATATGCTGTTAATCGGAGGGTCGAGGTTATGCTGGAGAATTTTCCGTGGCAGCTACCAGAAAAATGCTGGATTGCGTAAAAGCACGTTAATTGTTGGTGCTGGCTCTGCGGGTACGATGCTTGCCCGTCAGCTCCTTAGCAACAATGATATGGAGCTATTGCCAACGGCGTTCATAGATGACGATGTAAACAAACATAATCTAGATATTATGGGCATTCCGGTGTTGGGCGGAGTTGAAAGCATTGCGAAGGTGGCGCTTGATTATGAGATTAACAATATCGTTATTGCGATACCCTCACTGAGCAAAAAACAGCTCAACACGATTTTTAGCGAATGCGCTAAAACGAAAGCAAAAACACAAATCATTCCTATGCTTGAGGATTTGGCTACGGGCAGAGTGTCGGTTAGTCAATTTCGTGATGTTCAGGTTGAGGATTTATTAGGGCGTGAGCCTGTAGAGCTCGATATTGAGAGTATTTCAGGTTACGTTACCCAAAAAGTCGTTATGGTAACAGGCGCTGGGGGCTCGATTGGATCTGAGGTGTGCAGGCAGGTTTCGAGGTTTTTACCGGAGAAGCTTATTTTGCTTGGACATGGAGAGAACAGCATCTACTCCATTGAGATGGAGCTGAAAGAGCTTTACGGACATACGAAAATAGAATTTGTGACAGAAATCGCCGATATGCAAGACGCAAATAAAATGCTGGCCGTTATGCAAGCTCATCGTCCGCAGGTCGTTTATCATGCAGCAGCACATAAGCATGTTCCACTGATGGAGAGAAATCCAGAGGAAGCGTTCAAAAATAACGTAATGGGAACCTTGAATGCGGCAAGAGCAGCCAGCCAAGCTCGCGTGGATACGTTTGTCATGGTATCGACCGATAAGGCGGTTAATCCAACCAGCGTTATGGGCGCGACAAAAAGGATTGCAGAGATGGTCATTCAGCATATGGACCGGTTCAGCAATACCAAATTTGTAGCGGTAAGATTCGGCAATGTTTTGGGCAGCCGCGGCAGCGTTATTCCGCTGTTCAAGAAGCAAATAGCGAAGGGGGGACCCGTAACGGTTACTCATCCGGACATGGTTCGCTATTTTATGACCATTCCTGAAGCTTCAAGGTTAGTCATTCAAGCTGGTGCACTTGCCAGAGGCGGTGAAATCTTTGTCCTCGATATGGGTGATCCCGTTAATATTACCGATCTTGCACAAAATGTCATTCGGATGTCAGGCTACTCGGTCGAGGAAATCGGCATTGAGTACACAGGAATTCGACCAGGCGAGAAGCTATTCGAAGAAATGCTTAAGGATGATGAAATCAATGAAAAGCAGGTTTATCCAAAAATCTACATAGGCAAATCATCCGAGATTTATTTTGAACATATTGAAGAAATTATTGCCCTGCACGGGGGAATGAGCAAAGCAGAATTGCGTACAAGGCTGCTGGATCTAGCGAATAATGTCGTAGAGCTTCCTGGATTTGCATCTGTAACAGGTTAAAAAACGAAGGAGTTGCATAAAAGTTATGAAGGTTAGAAAAGCGATAATACCAGCTGCTGGTCTGGGTACAAGGTTTCTCCCAGCAACAAAAGCGATGCCAAAAGAAATGCTGCCAATCGTCGATAAGCCAACTATTCAATATATTGTGGAAGAAGCGATTGAATCAGGCATCGAGGACATTATTATTGTAACGGGTAAAGGAAAACGGGCAATCGAGGATCATTTTGATAACTCACTTGAGCTGGAGCAAATTTTGACTGCCAAACATAAATACGATTTATTAAGTGAAGTGCGCAAATCAGCGGATATGGTGGACATTCATTATATTCGTCAAAAGGAGCCGAAGGGGCTTGGGCACGCCATATGGTGCGCTCGCAAATTTATTGGCGATGAGCCGTTTGCCGTACTGCTTGGGGATGATATTATCTCAGCGGAGAAGCCTTGTATAAAGCAGATGATCGAAAAATATGATGAGTATCATACATCGATTATCGGCGTGCAGCGTGTGGCGGACGAAGCTGTATCTCGCTACGGAATTGTAGATGGCACTCTTATGGAAGAATCCTTCCACCGGGTTAGACATTTGGTCGAGAAGCCGTCCAAGGAGCTCGCGCCATCGAATATGGCGATTATGGGCAGGTATATTTTGAACCCGGCGATCTTCGACATTCTCGGCAATCAATCGCCTGGAGCGGGCGGAGAAATACAACTGACCGATGCGATCGCTGCTTTAAACCTAATGGAAGCCGTATACGCTTATGAATTCGAAGGCAAGCGTCATGATGTTGGTGAGAAAATGGGCTTTATCCAGACGACGATTGAATTTGCTCTTCAGCGTGAGGATTTGCGTTATGAGCTATTAAACTATTTATCGCAAATGGTTGAAAGAGAATCTGCTAGAAAATAATTCTAGTATAGGATGGTAGAAGCATGCCAAATAAAATTTTATTTTGCGCAACGGTTGATTATCATTTCAAGGCATTTCATATGCCTGTTCTCGAATGGTTTAAGCAGCAAGGGTGGGAGGTCCATATCGCCGCAAAGGGCGAGCTGGAGCTCCCTTTTGTTGACCGGAAATTTAATATTTCGATTGAGCGCTCACCGTTCCATTCTAACAATATCAAAGCATACCGAGAGCTGAAGGCAATTATTCAGCAGCAGGATTATAATATCATTCATTGCCATACGCCAATGGGCGGCGTGCTTGCAAGACTCGCGGCACAGCCGGCAAGAAAACAAGGAACAAAAGTTATTTATACCGCGCATGGTTTTCATTTCTGCAAAGGTGGCTCGCTCCTGAACTGGATGCTTTATTATCCAATTGAGAAGAGGCTGTCCAGCATGACGGACTGTTTAATCACAATCAATACAGAGGATTATCAGCTCGCTGTCACCAAAAAATTTAAAGCAAAGCGGATCGCTCATGTTCATGGTGTTGGCGTAAATACAACACATTTTAAGCCTTTGCAAAAGCTTGATAAATGGCGATTGCGTCAGGAGCTCGATTATCGCACAGACGACTTCCTTATGTTTTATGCTGCTGAATTTAACCGAAACAAAAACCATCAGCTGCTCATTCACGCGTTGGCCGCTATTAAAGAGGCGGTACCGCATGGGCGGCTGCTGCTGGCTGGTAAAGGGCCTTTGCTAGAGGAAAGTCAGGCTCTGGCAGAGCGTTTAGGTGTTGGATCGATGGTCCATTTTCTTGGTTATCGGACAGATATCGACCGGCTGCTGCCCATGTGCGATGTCGCAGTAGCATCCAGTCTGCGTGAGGGTTTGCCCGTCAATTTAATGGAAGCTATGGCCTGCGGGCTGCCCATTGTTGCTACGCGGAATAGAGGGCATTCTGAGCTCGTTATAGATGGCGAGAATGGATTCGTACTGGAGCCGACCGATATGGCATTATTTGCTGACCGGCTTAGGAAGCTGAGTGAATCGCTGGAAATGAGGCAGCGGATGGGGGCGTTTAGCCTTCAAATGGTACAGAAATATGGTTTGCTTCAGGTGAAGCTAGAGCTTAATGAAATATACAAGTCCTTTATGTTGGGGGAACAAAATGAATCCCAAAGTCAGTATCATCGTGCCTATATTTAATATGGAGCTGTATTTGGATAGATGCTTGAATAGCTTGCTAGAGCAAAGCTTATCAGACATAGAAATTATTGCAGTAAACGATGGATCTACGGATTCCAGCTTAAGCATTCTTCAGGAATATACGGAACGGGATTCACGAATCATTGTTATTAATAAAGAAAATGAAGGTGTGTCCGCTGCACGAAACGATGGTGTGCTGGCAGCAAATGGGGAGTACATCGGATTCGTTGATCCAGATGATTGGGTAAATTTGAAAATGTATGAAGAAATGTACGAGTGCGCTGTGGAACAAAACGTTGATATTGTGATGTGTACGTACATTCGGGAGTTTGGGACACATTCGAAGGAAAAGCGCTTCAACACGCCTGACAAGCAATTGTATCTTATGGATGAGGTACAAACGACCATGCTAAGGCGACTTGTTGGTCCATTAAAGGAAGAGGTAGCAAATCCCGAATATCTGGATGCTTGGGGGACGGTATGGTCAAAACTTTATCGTACGTCATTGCTGAAAGACAATAAGGTGAAATTTAAAGATCTCAGCATCATAGGCAGTAATGAGGATACACTCTTCAACATTCATGTCTTTTATAATGCTGAATCTTTTTTGTTTCTGAATCGTCCTTTTTATCATTATTGGCGGGCAAATACTAATTCAATTACATCCACTTATAACCCGATGCTCGCAGAGAAGTTCGAAAAGCTCTACTGTTCAATTGAGTCTTTTATGGAAGAAAAGCAGCTTCAGAATGAATATAAAATAGCTTTTAACAATCGAATTTGTATGAATGTAATAGGACTTGGTCTTAACATCATGAGTAATAAAAAATCATCCTCAATGCTCACAAAGGTTAAAGCTTTGCAAATGATGTTGAATGGGAATCGGATAAGAAACTCTTTCATGCAATTTGATGAAGTTTATTGCCCTCTAGTGTGGAGGGTGTTTTTTTTATGTGCAAAAAATAAATTCTCTTTAGGTATTTATTTGATGCTGACGGCTGTAAATTGGATGCGTATAAAAAATGTGGGGAGGGCTAAAGTTGCAACCAGTAAGAATCTTACAAGTGGTAATGATCATGAATCGTGGCGGTTTAGAAACGATGCTAATAAATTATTACCGTCAGATGGATCGAAGCAAAATTCAGTTTGACTTTATCGTTCATCGACAAGCTGAAGGGCATTACGATCAAGAGATTTTAGCATTAGGTGGTAAAATTTATCGAATGCCGCAGATTAGGCCTGGGAATTATTCTCAATATTTTAAAAGTCTTGATCAATTTTTTATAGATCATCCTTATTATAAGGTCGTTCATGCTCATATTAATGAGAATAGTAGTTTTATTCTAAAAGCAGCAAAAAAGGCAGGTGTTCCTTGCCGAATCACTCATAGTCACTTAAGTGACCTGGGAATTGATATTAAGCTGCCATTCCGTCTGTATGCAAGACTAACGATGAAGGATAATCCTAGCAGCTACTTTGCATGCTCACAAAAAGCAGGTAAATGGCTTTTCGGCAAAAAAATAGCTGATTCCGGTAAAGTAGTTGTATTAAATAACGCTGTTGATGTTAGCCAGTTTTCATTTAATCAAACTATTCGTGATGAAATAAGAGCGGAGCTCTCGGCAGGAGATCGATTAGTTATTGGTCATATTGGAAGGTTCACTGAACAAAAAAACCATGATTTTTTGATAGACGTCTTTAAAGCCGTTCATGACAAAAAACCTAATTCAATGTTGGTATTAGTTGGTGAGGGTCATTTGAGAAATGCGATTGAGAAAAAAATAGAGAAATTAGGTTTAACAAATTGTGTGAAGATACTCGGTGTACGAAAGGATGTCTCCAATCTCTTGCAGGGAATGGATATCTTTTTGTTCCCTTCTTTATTTGAAGGATTGCCCGTTGTTCTAGTAGAAGCACAAGCTTCAGGAATACAAAGTATTATCTCAGATACGATTACTGCGGAGACAGATGTAACAGGTAGGCTTCAATTTATTAGCTTAAAGCAAACGGCTGATTATTGGGCTGAGCAAATTATTAATACTTCCCCTGGGCATGTGGACACATCGGACTCTTTGAGAGAAAAAGGATACGATACTTCTACAATGGCAAAATGGTTATCTGACTATTATATGAATCAGATGCCCACGGCTGTTTTAAGGTAAGAGGGGGGGAAAGTATTTTGAAACCGATATTGACTGTTTTTACACCGACCTATAACCGGGCATATACACTGCATCTTTGCTATGAGAGTCTGAAACGTCAAAGCTGCAAAGATTTTATATGGCTCATTGTTGATGATGGATCTACGGATAATACAAAGGAGCTAATCGAGAGTTGGGTTCAGGAAAATCAAATACCGATTCAATATCATTATCAAAACAACCAAGGAATGCACGGCGCTCATAATGCTGCTTATGAACGTATTGAAACAGAGCTTAATGTTTGTATAGATTCGGATGATTATTTAGCAGATGATGCTGTGGAGAAAATAACTGAATTTTGGAAGACATCTGGCAGCAAGCAATACGCGGGTATAGTAGGCTTAGACGTCTCTCAGGATAACGAGATAATTGGTACTAGGCTTCCTGAACATGTGAAACAATCAACCCTTAGCGATTTATATGCTTTGCATTCAGTAAAAGGTGATAAAAAGCTGGTATATCGTACTGATATTATGAAAAAATATCCGCCATACCCTTTATTCGTAGGTGAGAAATATTGTCCCTTATCATACAAATACATTTTGATCGATCAGGATTATCAATTACTAATCATGAATGAGGTACTGTGTGTCGTTGAATATATGCAAGACGGATCTAGCTTAAATATCATTAATCAGTATAAGAAAAATCCACATGGGTTCTCATTCTTTCGAAAGGTTGCGATGTTATATGCTCCATCCTTGAAAGAGAGAATTCGCGAGGCAATTCATTATGTTTCCAGCAGTATCATTATTCGAAATAAAAACTTTCTTAAAGAGTCGCCTCGTAAAGGTATCACAATGTTAGCAATTCCTTTAGGGGTACTGCTTTACATTTATATTCAAAATACGAGTAAAACAACGGTTACTATTAAGAAAAGTCACGGTTAGCAAGTGCGAAAATGATTGTAAAGGAGGGATTATATAATATGACGATACTGTGGTTCACCCTGGTTATTGTATTCACAGTTGCTCTTACTGCTAGATATTTTTCGGTTCCAGCAGGGCTAGCCCCTGCTTTAATTAAACCAAATAAATTTTTAGCTATAATAGCAGCACTTGCACTTGCTACGGTATCGGGTTTGCGGATAAACATTGGGGATACATTTCTTTATATGCATAGCTATTCAATAGGTGATTTTAGTTGGACCACTGTTCTCCGAAGCCAAGACAAAGGTTTTAATATATTCCAAATGCTGCTAAAGCAAATATCGGATGATCCGCAAATTCTTGTTTTAACGACCGGAGTGCTAACAAACGTACTGATAGTAATCGTCTTGTATAAATATACGAGATTATTTGAGTTAAGCGTATATCTATATATAACGACAGGTACGTTTACAATTTCTATGAACGGAATAAGGCAGTTCTTTGCAGCTGCTATCGTTTTTGCTGCAACTAAATATTTACTAGAAGGCAAATGGAAACCTTATATTTCGATTGTAATATTCGCCTCTTTCTTTCATCAAAGTGCTCTAATAATGATCCCGATGTATTTTATTGTGCGTAGAAAAGCATGGACAAAAACAACCTTCTTGCTTTTATCTGTAGCTGTTCTTATCGTTGTAGGCTTTAATGCTTTCTCTGAGCTATTATTTTCGGCGATTAAAGATACCCAGTATGGTCATTATGATAGTTTCAAAGAAGGTGGAGCTAATGTACTTAGAGCAATCGTATGGATTATTCCACTTGTTATCGCTTTTTTTGGAAGAGAAAAATTAAAATACTTATTTCCTAAATCAGATATTTTGGTTAATATCTCACTGGTTGGCGTTGTATTAATGATTATTTCGACCCAAAACTGGCTTTTTGCAAGATTGGCGATTTATTTTAATTTATATCAGCTCATTCTAATTCCTTGGTTAATTAAAGTTTTCCGTGAGAAGGATCAAAAGCTTATATATATTGTCATTTTAGTTTTTTATTTTTTATTTTATTTTTATGAATGCGTTATTGCGCTGGATTTGGTTTACAAAAGTGACTATTTGAAATGGCCGCTTTAGGAGGGAATTAAATGAACGAAATAATTAAGATACCACGAATTGTCCATTATTGCTGGTTCGGGCGAGGAGAGAAGCCAAAGAAGATTGTCAAGTGCATGAGAAGCTGGCAGAAACATTTAGGTGATTATCAAGTAATGGAATGGAATGAAGACAATTTTGATATTTCTACTAATCGATATGTAAAAGAAGCATACGAGGCTAAAAAATATGCTTTTGTAAGTGACTATGTTCGCCTGTATGCTCTTCATAAGTACGGCGGTATTTACTTGGATACGGATGTGGAAGTTATAAAACCCTTAAATACTTTTCTATATCACGAGGCCTTCTCTGGATTCGAAGATGAGAAATTTCTACAATCCGGTACGATGGGTGCTGAGAAAGGACATATTTGGATTCGTGAGCTGCTGAAAAATTACGATAGTCGAAGCTTTTTGCTTCCAGATGGTTCGTTAGATTTGACTACCAATACAGCAGTCATTTCTGAAATTTGCAGGAAACATGATTTGAAGTTAAATGGTGAGTATCAGGTGTTGAGCAACGGCGTTACCTTTTATCCCCGTACATACTTTAGCCCTTATGATTATATTAACGGTGGGAACTACATAACAAATGACAGTCATACCATTCATCACTTTGCACAATCATGGCTTCCTGCTCATGTTCGTATGAGAGGAGAAGTTAAAAGAATTGTGAGCCGATTTGTTGGCCCAAAAATGATTTCAAAAATGAGACAGCTGCTATCTTCGCGGTAACGAGTATTTAGAATGAAATACAGGAGTCCATACATATGCCAAAACGATTGTTTGATTTTATTATTTCTTGTCTTTTATTAATTGCTTTATCACCTATAATCGCTATTACTGCGGTGTTGGTACGATTTAAGCTTGGTTCACCAATTTTATTCAAGCAGCAGCGTCCAGGTTTGCATGGCGTTCCTTTTTTAGTATATAAATTTCGAACAATGACATCGGAGAAAGACAGTTTAGGCCAGCTGTTGCCTGATCATTTAAGGCTGACGGCTTTTGGGGTATTTATGCGCAAATTTAGTCTTGACGAGCTTCTGCAGCTTATCAATGTAATCAAAGGAGATTTAAGCTTGATTGGTCCGCGTCCGCTTCTTATGGAGTACTTGCCTCTTTATAACGAAAAACAAGCTAAGCGCCATCTTGTTAGGCCTGGAATTACAGGCTGGGCTCAAATTCATGGTAGAAATGCAGTCTCGTGGGAAGAAAGATTTGAGTATGATGTGTGGTATGTGGAAAATCAAAGTTTTAAATTAGACTTAAAGATATTGCTGCTTACAGTTAAGAAGGTCATTAAATCCGAAGGTGTATCAAATGGTAATTATGTAACCATGCCTGTTTTTCAAGGAACGACAACAAATAGTGAAGGATAAAACCATTTCTCAAGCTTTATACGCTCGAGAGGTGGTTTTTTATTTTGAAATACTAAAAAAGGATGTGTGGCAACGTGTCAGCGAATGAATTGAAAAAGATTTATTTATCCCCTCCTCATATGAGCGGGAAGGAGAAAAGTTATATCGATGATGCATTTGAGTCGAATTGGATTGCTCCGCTTGGCCCCAATATTGATGCTTTTGAGAAGCAGTTAGCAGCTTACGCAGGTACTGCAGACGCGGTAGCAGTGAGTTCGGGCACGGCGGCAATACATCTATCATTACAACTGCTTGGTGTAGGTGCAGGAGACATTGTATTTTGTTCAAGCTTCACGTTTGTCGCAAGTGCTAATCCGATTCGCTATTGCGGAGCTGAGCCCGTATTCATTGATTCTGAGCCAGATACATGGAACATGTCACCAATAGCGTTGCAGCAGGCACTTGAAGATGCGAATCATAAAGGCAAGCTGCCGAAAGCAGTTATTGTTGTTCACTTATACGGTCAAGTATCAAAGATGGATGAGATTATTTCATTATGTGAACAGTATGAAGTTCCTCTAGTTGAGGACGCTGCGGAATCGCTAGGCTCCACATATAAAGGCAAGCAAAGCGGTTCCTTTGGAAAGTTTGGCATCTATTCATTTAATGGAAATAAAATTATAACGACATCGGGAGGCGGCATGCTCGTATCAGACGATGTGGAGCTTTTAAAAAAGGCTCGTTTTTTAGCTACGCAAGCAAGGGATACTGCCGCACATTATCAACATAGCAGCATGGGTTTTAACTATCGAATGAGTAATTTATTAGCAGGTGTAGGCAGAGCTCAATTAGAGGTACTGGATGATCGAGTAGCAGCGAGAAGAACGGTATTCGAGAACTACGTGGGTGCATTCTCGGACCGTAGCGGCATTAGCTTTATGCCTGAATTAATGAATACCAAATCCAATCGCTGGCTTACTACTTTAGTACTGGATGAAATGGAGACAAACACGACAATTTCTGAGCTTCTGTATGCACTTACAGCAGCTAATATAGAAGCGCGTCCGCTATGGAAACCTCTGCATTTGCAACCGCTGTTTGAAAACTGCCGATTTTATGCTCACGCAGGCGATGAATCTATTTGTGAGCAGTTATTTATGCGTGGTATTTGTTTGCCCTCCGGTTCAAGCATGACACTAATTGATCAAGTAAGAGTAATTGATTGTATGAATGATGTTTTCGATAGAGCAGAGGAAAAGAGCATTCAATCGGCTTAAACAAATGATTAAAGATAACGTTCACCAGTTTCTCTTGATCGGATCGATTTGGCAGGTGTTCCGTATGCGACCTTATAGGAAGGGATATCGGTTAATACGGTCGACCCGGCTCCAATAACGGTATGCTCACCGATCGTAATACTATGCACAATATTTGCACCTAAAGAAATGACGGAGTAATCGCCAATGGTTACATTTCCACCAGTACCTGCTTTAGGGGCTAAGGTCACGCAGTTCCCGAGAGTGGAATCATGGTCTACCGTCGATTGAGAATATAATACGCAATGTTCGCCTATTGTTGTATCGCTATTAACAACGCAGCCAGCCATAACGATTGTTCCATCTCCGATCTTAACGCCTCTTGCAATAGAGGCAGTCGGGTGAATAGCTTTAATAAATTTAAATTGAGGATGAATATGTGAGATGTTCTTTGCAATAGTAGAACGCCGCCAACTATCTCCAATAGCAACGAAACCATAGCTTATGATATCAAGGTTTGCTGCTAGCCAGTTTTCATCTCCTAAAACTTCATAACCGTAAACAATTGAACCAACTGGCTTGAATCCATCCAATAAGCCAACAATTTGATACAGACCTTCTCTCTCAATTGTATCGATTACGGCTTTTGCATGACCGCCAGCACCATACACGATAATATTTTGCACTAGCTTTCAACCTCCCTATTTGTTAAGTCTAAACATTTAACTCTTCCATTCTAGCAGATTAAGTCGTTATTTTCTAAAAGATTAGTGAATGTATGGAATGTTTATTGACAGATATTAGGCTAGGTGATAATCTGTATCTATGTTCGTTTTATAGAACAATATTTAAATTATTGTTCGTTATTGGCTAATCAGTTAGAAGGAGATATTCATGAATAACAACGTTACTCTCCATAATGAAGAACTGTCTGACGAATTACGATTAATGCTCGCTTTTCTTTCGTCAGACGATGAAGCGGATCAGTCCTTCGATTATCAGGAGCTGCTGCGAAATGCGGATTGGGACCGGTTTATCGAGCTTGTTAGGCATCATCGGGTGTTTCCAACTATCAATCGCAAGCTTCAGCATCTGAAATCAGCAGAAATCCCGGTGTTTGTTACCCAAATGTTTCAGCGTGACTATTATCGGAATACCTTGCAGATGCTTACGCTCAGTGGAGAGATGGAACAACTTGCAAAGGAATTTTCTGAACGTGGCCTACGTTCGCTGTTTTTAAAGGGGCCGGTTATTGCTGCGGATTTATATGGAGACGTATCGCTGCGTACCTCTTGTGACCTCGATCTCCTTATACCACTCAAAGAACTTGATCAGGCAGAAGCACTTCTGGTGTTCCTTGGGTATGAGAAGGATGAATATATTGTTTCGGTGTTAAATGATTGGAAATGGAGACATCATCATACTACTTTCGTGCATCCCGAAAAAGGTATAAAGGTAGAATTGCACTGGAGATTGAACCCAGCTCCTTCTAAGGAGCCAAGTTTTAATGATCTATGGAGCCGTAAGCGAAAAAGCGCTTTAATTAGCCGTCCGATTTATTATTTAGGAAGAGAAGACCTCTTTATGTTTCTTGTTTCTCATGGTGCTCGTCATGGTTGGTCTAGACTTCGCTGGCTGCTAGATATTAAACAGCTAGTTAATCAGAAGCTTGATTGGCCAAAGTTGAACCGGCTGCTTTCCAAGCATAACTATTCCCATATTGGTGGGCAGGCAATATTACTCGCAGCACGTTTATTATCTTCGCCTCTTCGCGATGAAATGAAGCCTCTTCTTGCAGGAAGGAAGGCATATTGGCTCGCGGAGGATGCTATGTTTTATATTAATCGGCTGGTTAATCTACATTCCCCGCCGATTCCAGAAGAAATTAGAAGCTATCATGAACGATATCTTTTTGCCATACTGACAATTCCACAAAAAATACAGTTTATTGCAAGTTTTCTATTTCCTTATCCGGAAGACGTCGAAACGTTACCTCTTCCTAAGAAACTTCATTTCTTGTACTTTCCTCTTCGTCCATTTTTGTGGGTATGGAGGAAAACCAAAAAAAAATCTACAACGTATAAAATGTGATTTTTTAAGTTAGGGGATAACGATGAAAAACGTGCTAATTGCTTCCTATGATATGGAGGTTGGGGGGGTAGAACGAAGCCTTGCCGGTATGCTGGATGAGTTTCAATATGACTATTTTAATGTCGAATTGATGCTGTATCGGCATAAGGGAGATTTTATGTCGCTTCTAAATGATAGAGCAAATCTTCTTGAAGAGATTCCGCAATATGCTTCTTTCCGAAAAGGTATTGGGAGCCTATTGAAATCGAAGCAGCTGCATTTAGGAATTGCTCGCCTCCTATCAAAAATTCATGCGCGCATAATTGGAATTATAAAGAGAATACCCGAATCGGGATATATTCAGCAACAGCTAATGTGGAAGTATGCCCTGCCGTTTCTTCCTAAGCTGACACCTGAATATGATATAGCGATTAGCTATTTATGGCCGCACTATTTTGTAGCAGAAAAAGTTAAAGCCAACAGAAAATTTGCATGGATACATACTGACTTTTCTACTGTCCATACCATAAGCAATATGGATTTGAAAATGTGGAATAAATTTGACCACATTATCGCAGTTTCCGATGCCTGCAGAGATTCATTTTTAGAGAAGTATCCTACTTTAAAAAATAAAACGATAGTAATCGAGAATATTATGTCGCCTGAATTCATCAGAAGCATGGCATTAGAGAAACTGCCAAGTAATCCAATGATTTCGGATAAACGATTTAAGCTTCTCACAGTAGGCAGATTGTCTCACGCCAAAGGAATTGATAATGCAGTTAAAGCCTTCAAGCTTCTTACCGACCAAGGATATGATGATATTGTCTGGTATATTGTTGGCTACGGCGGAGATGAAGTGATTATTCAAAACTTGATAGCGGAATATAAACTGGAAGATCGGTTTATTTTGCTAGGTAAGCAAATAAATCCATACCCTTTTATCGAAGCTTGCGACATATATGTTCAGCCTTCCAGATACGAAGGGAAAGCAGTCACTGTTACGGAAGCAAAGATATTGGGAAAACCAATCATCATAACGAATTACGCTACCGCAAACAGCCAAGTAAGCCATGAGGTTGATGGAGTTATTTCCGAATTATCCGTCGATGGGATTGCGAATGGAATACTAAAACTTTATCGAGATCAAGAGCTTAGGGAGCGCTTGTCAAAGAAATGTGCAGAAGTCGACTATGGAAATCGTCATGAGCTTGATAAGCTTTATAGCTTGTTTCAACCGAAAGAGAGGAGTATCGCGAGGTGAGTATAAAGCTAAGTGTGATCATTCCAGTCTATAATGCTGAGCCTTATATTAAACGCTGCATGGAGTCTCTTTTAAACCAGACTATACAAGATTATGAGCTTATTTTTGTAAATGATGGCTCTACGGATAATAGCAAGGAAATCATTGAAGAGTATCAGAAACATAATCGACAGATTATTCTTATTAATCAGGATAATAAGGGTGTCAGCATTGCTAGAAATGAAGGGCTAGCTGCTGCAGTAGGGGAATATGTTGGTTTTGTTGATGCAGACGATGATGTTGAGCCGGAAATGTATCAGATTCTTTATGCAGCAGCAGTATCAGGGGATTGTGATGTTGTAATTTCAAACTATGAAAGTGAGCTTGATGGTCATTATATTATTACGAGCTATCCTTTCCCTAGTGAAGTTGTCCTAACCGAGGGCGAGATTCAAAAACAAATATTACCCTTCTTCTTGAAGAGTGATCAATTAAATACAGCATGCAACAAAATTTATCGAAAATTGCTCATTCAGGAGCATGAAATTGTTTTCCCTGCCAACGTTGCTCTTGGAGAGGACGGAATGTTTAATATTTTTTTCTTTAGTCATGCAAAGAAACTGAAATATATTGATTACACCGGATACCATTATCGTGAGACAAAAGAGAGTGCAACCAGAAATGTATCCAAAAAGGATTATTTTCAACGTGCTATTGAGGTATATAAATCTGAGCTTCCTTTATGTTATTCGAATTTAATTAGTGAAGTAAATATTCAACAATTTAAAGCCATTAAACTAATCCATAGCGTATTGGCTTACATACATATTTATCTTGAACCCTCGGCAAATATGCCATTTAAAGACAAGACACATTATGTTAAAAGGATGATATTGCACCATGATGTCAGGGAAGCTTTGCCGATCTATTCCAAAGAAATGAACGAAGAATTAGGGAAATATCAAAAAGCATTATTGTATCTTATTGATCAAAAGTCATTGCTAGGCATTTATTTAATAACGGCGTACAGCAGATACCGAAATAGAAAAGTAAGGGGGATAACAATATGAAAATAATGATGTTTGCTCATGATGGCAGTCTTAATCGAGGATGTGAAGCGATCGTTCGATCTTCAACAGCTATTTTAAAGGAGAGGATAAAGGACGCTAAGGTGTATCTAGCATCTAATAATCCGGAAACCGATCAAATTATAGCCAAGTTGGATGGTATTTATGATGGTTCTAAACTTGAAATAAAAAAATACTCGTATGATTGGTTCCTATCTTCACTAAAGGTAAAACTTTATCAGGATGAATCTTATGCGCTCGGGAAAATCCATAACAATATTATAAAAAATATTGAAAATATGGATGTTTGCATGTCTATAGGTGGAGACAATTATTGCTATGGTGAGCAGCCAGGATGGTATGAAATTGACAGGAGAGTAAAACAACAAGGGAAAAAACTTGTATTGTGGGGATGTTCGATCGGAGAAGAAGATATGACGGAAAGAAAGTTGGAGGATTTAAAGCTCTTTGATCTAATTTTATCTCGTGAGTCATTGACCTACAATATGCTAATCGGTAAAGGCCTTAAGAACGTAAAGCTGTGTGCAGATCCTGCATTCACTATGGAAAAAGAAGAGTTGGATTTGCCAAAAGGGTGGCAGGAAGGAAACACAGTTGGAATTAATTTTAGTCCGTTGGTATGGAAACGGAATAAACAATCGCAGGCTGCGATCGACGAGCTGATACGGCATATATTGAGTAAAACCGATATGACGATTGCCTTAACTCCGCACGTTATTATAAATGGGAACAATGATTATGAGGTGTTAAAAGGCTATTATGAAACTTACAAGCATACAGGTAGAATTATTCTTTTGCCAGATCATTTAACAGCAATTCAATATAAAGGTTATATCGCTAGAATGAGATTTTTTGTTGGTGCACGTACACACGCTACCATTGCTGCCTACTCCAACTACGTTCCGACGATGGTACTTGGATACAGCGTGAAGTCCAAAGGAATAGCAAGAGATATTTTTGGCGAAGAAAAGCTGGTGCTTGGTATCGAAGAATTATCAAATAGTGTTCTATTAATTGAGAAATTCGATGAAATGGTCCAAGAAGAGGCAGAGCTGATACAGAAGCTCAAACAGGTAATTCCAAACATTCAGAAAATGTCTTATAAAGCGGTAGATTATTTATGTGGTCTAACATGAGGTGGGTATGAAAAAAAATATATTGTTTGTCATTCCAAGTCTTTCAGCTGGTGGTGCGGAACGAAGCTTAATTAATTTAATTACTCAAATTGACTTCAATCAATATAACGTCGATTTATTTTTGTTTAGTCATAAAGGCATATTTATGGATTTAGTGCCCGAGAATGTTCAGGTTCTGCCTTTGTCTGAAAGTTATTATCGTTTTATTAAGCCTCTTTTACCTTCGGTATCCCAGTTTTTGGTTAGAAGAAATGCAAAGCTGGCCTATAGTCGATTCATGTTCAGTTACAAAAGTAGGATGTCTAAAAGCGTTAGTATTAACGAGCAAGAAGGATGGAAGTATATTGCTCGTTCCATTGATTTAGTAGAGAAGAAATATGATGTAGCTATTGGGTTTTTAGAAAAAACCTCTATTTATTTTTGTGCGGAGAAGGTTAATGCCGCCAAAAAGATAGGATGGGTTCATAATGATTACGACAAGCTGGGGATGAATCCTTATTTTGATCAGGGGTATTTCGCAAAGATGGATCATATTGTAACCGTTTCTGAAGAATGCGGCCATATTTTAAAACAAAGATTTCCCGATCAACATTCAAAAATTGAAGTTATTCATAATATTGTCTCTCCGAAGATCATTAATCAGCTCGCTGATTTGGTTGAGAAGGATGTTTATGATCGTAAGAGTGATGAGCTAGTTATTTTATCTATTGGTCGATTGCATGCTCAGAAAGGATTTGAGTTGTCGATTAAAGCCTGCAGGATTCTATTGGACAAGGGTTACAAATTCCAGTGGAATATAATCGGCGAAGGTGAAGAAAGGGAAAAATTATCCGCCCTTATTACAAGTGAAGGATTGGATAATAATATTAAACTGCTTGGTCTGAAGGTAAACCCATACCCTTATATTAAACAGGCGGATATATATGTACAAACCTCATGGTTTGAAGGAAAAGCAATTGCAATCGATGAGGCGAAAATATTGAATAAACCTATCGTCATAACTAATTTCAGTACAGCTAAGGACCAAATTAAAGATGGCGTTGAGGGATTAATCGTTGATTTGGATGTCGATGCCATAGCAGTTGGGATTTCTAAGTTGATAGAGGATCAAGAGACTCGTACTAGGATGACAAAATATTTATCGAGTCTTCATTTAGGGACGGAAGATGAAATTCATAAATTGTATAAAATTCTCGAATAGGTGGATATGCCTTGAAAATTAAAATTCTATTTGTAATGAATAATTTAAATTGCGGCGGTGCCGAGAAGTCGCTTCTCTCGTTATTACAAACAATCGATTATTCGAGATTTGATGTGGATCTCTATTTGTTCAAGCACGAAGGAATATTTTTAAATAAGATTCCAAGCTCTGTGAAATTGTTAGAAGAGCCTGTTCAGTACCGATATTTTGATATGTCTATGAAACTGGCAGTCATTGATTGTTTGAAGAACGGAAAAATCGGGTTAGCGATAGCAAGATTGAAAGCAGGATACATTTTTTATACAGAAAAGAATCCAGCAAAACTTGAGCAAAGAGTTTGGAAATATTTATCTAAAGCGCTGCCGGTGCTCCATAAAAGGTATGATGCTGCAATAGGTTTTCTTGAGAAGGATCCTATTTATTTCAGTATTGAGAAAGCAAACGCAACAAAAAAAATTGGATTTATTCATAATGATTACGACAAGCTGCGGATGGATCCGTCTTTAGATGCCCCATACTTTGAGCAATTAGATCATCTAATCACGGTCTCGGAAGGATGTGGAGAAGTATTGATACAACGCTTTCCACAGTTTATAGAAAAAATTAGAGTCGTTCATAACATCGTATCGCCTACACTGATTCATGAAATGTCAGAGGAAATGACCGAATTAAATCTAAACAAAGGAATTTCTATAGTTTCAATCGGACGATTGAATTACCAGAAGGGTTTTGAAATGGCAATAGATGCATGTAGGATCTTAGTGGCTAAAGGGTATAACGTAAACTGGTATGTAATAGGGGAAGGGGAAGAACGGGGTAAGTTGGAGCAACTGATAAATATGCATCAGCTCACTGACCACTTCCATTTAGTAGGGATTAAAGAAAATCCATATCCTTATATCAAAGAGGCAGATATTTATGTTCAACCATCACGGTTTGAGGGGAAATCGATAGCTATTGACGAAGCAAAGATTTTGCATAAACCGATTATTCTTACTAATTTCAGTACAGCAAAAGATCAAATTGTACATAACCAAAATGGATTAATTGTTGACATGAATTCAGAAGCGCTATCTGAAGGGATTCAGCAGCTGATAGAAAATGAAAGTCTAAGACAATTCTTCTCAAACCAGCTTTCAAAGGAAAATTTCGGAACAGAGCTGGAAATTGAAAAGCTATATGCGTTGATATAATTGTTTGTGAAGGAGCGAATAAGATGCTAGAGATTCTAGCTGTTATTTTATTGGGGCTAATCGGTATTATAATATTTATTGATATTATGCCAATTAGCAGGGATTGGTTGAGCAGAATACATATCGGAAGATATAGAAATAAACAAGAATGGAATCAATCCATTACGCATATTGGCGTTAATTGGCTTAATCATACACCAAAAATTAAAGTAACTGATAATGTTAGATTGGTAGCAATCGACATGTTGAAAGGTAATTATTCTAAGAGTGTTATTCAGCATTGGCAGGAAGCATCTTTGTTATTAGGATTATCCGAGTGCTTGAAGAATGGTACAGATAAAGAGCTTGAAACAAATATCAAACAATTTCTAAAGACAAAATTCGACGAGAATGGTCAATGGAGGGAACCTCCTTCCTACATCGACTCTGCCATTCTTGCTTACGGAGTTATGAAGCTAGAAGGTATAGACACCCAAAAATTCAAGCCGGCTTTTGACAGTACTTGGGAACTTATACAATCACATATCGGAGAAGATGGAACGGTTCAATATCGGAAATTTATGAAAAATTATCGATATGTCGATACGATAGGTTTTATCTGTCCGTTTCTTGTTACCTATGGAATAAGGTACAACAAACAGGAATGTGTACAGTTAGCAGTCAAGCAGTTGGAGCAATATGAAAGGTACGGTATGCTTGACGATCATTTTATTCCAAGTCATGCATACCACATGGGAAATGCATTACCACTCGGTTTATTTGGCTGGGGACGCGGGCTAGGGTGGCTAGCAATTGGTCTTTGTGATGCTTGGAGTGAATTACCGGAAGCACATGATTCAAAGGCGAAGCTAGAACGGTTTGTAAAAAAATTCGCGCGGGCCATTCTTGTTTTTCAAAGGCCGGAAGGAAATTGGAACTGGACGGTAACACGGAATGAAACAAGAGCAGATTCATCTACTACAGCAACATTAGGCTGGTTTTTGCTTCAGGCATCTCAGATTGAAGAACTTTCTGAAGAATGCTCAGCAGGAGCAGAGAGAGCAATCCAATACTTAATGAAGGTAACAAGAAGAAACGGTGCAGTTGATTTCTCACAAGGGGACACAAAGGATATTGGCGTGTACTCTATGTTATTTAATATTTTGCCTTTTACTCAAGGTTTCTGTATTCGAATTGTAAATTATAACAAGAGAGTAATATAGACTGAAGAGCAATGAGAACAGTAACAATGGGATTTGTCAGATAGGAGCTTCGCATGAGGGTAAAAAGTTCATTATTGAATATTTCAGTCGGGCTAGGCAACCAGCTCATTATAACGGTATTGAGTTTTATATCCAGGACGGTTTTCATTAACAGCTTAGGTATGGAATACCTAGGAATTAATGGGTTATTTACCAGCATTCTTGCCATGCTTACATTGGCAGAGGCTGGAATCGGCTCAAGTATTATATATAATCTCTATAAACCTGTTGCCGATAATGATAGGCCCAAAATATTAGCCTTAATGGAGTTATACAAAAAAGCATATCTGGTCATAGCAGGTGTAGTACTAGTTCTCGGTTTAGGGGTTATGCCTTTCTTGGATCTCTTCATCAAAGAAACGAGTGTTGAAAACCTCAATTTGATATATATACTTTTTCTTATCAATACAGCTGCTCCCTATTTGTTTGTTTATAAACACTCTTTTCTTAATGTAAATCAGAAAAACTACATCGTAACAGCTGTATTTTCAATTTCGGCGATTATCTCTACCTGCATGAAAATAGCAATTTTATACTACACGGAGAATTATATTTTATATCTTGCTGTAGAGAGCGCTCTTTCCATTATAACATCCATTATTCTGGTCTTAATTGTAGATAAATTATATCCATACTTAAAGGAAAAGGTAAAGAGCAAGCTGGATCCCGAAACGAAAGCCAATTTCATTAAAAATATGAAAGCGATCATTCTCCAAAATGTCGGGAACTACTTTATTTTTGGAGTAGACAGCATTCTTATCTCTTCTTTTGTCAGTATCGCAGCGGTAGGTCTGTATTCAAATTACAAAATGCTTATTGATATTTGTCGAACATTCCTTAATCAGATATTTGCTAATATGTATCATAGTTTAGGTAATTTGGTTGCGAAAGAAAGTCCCGATGCTGTTTTTCGAATATTCAAGGTTACATATCTTCTTAACTTTTGGTTATATTCACTCTTATCAATTGGTTTATATTTATTAATTGAGCCGCTGATCGACATTTGGATAGGCGAAGAGTATAAAATGACGAATGTAGTACTGCTGATATTGGTCCTATCATTTTATGAAAGAGGCATGCGGAACTCTTTAAGCGCAGTGAAAACGACAGCCGGTATTTTTCATGAGGACCGATTTGCTCCGTTATTTCAGGCTGCGGTCAATCTTGGTTTATCACTGATTCTTGTACAATATTTGGGTATTGCCGGTATATTCATTGGGACATTGGTTAGCGGATTAGCGGTTCCTTTTTGGTATACACCATTGCTTGTTTATCGTAAGGTATTTCGTCAGCCTGTAGCGCACTATTTTATGAGTTACATGCTCTACACTGCTATTGGAATTGTTGCATGTATCATTGTTGGTGGAATCAATTATTTTCTTCCGACATCCAACGTACTATGGTTACTGCTTAAAGGCATAATCTGCCTCATTCTAGTAAACGGGATTTATATTATCGTATTCCATAGAACAGAGCAATTCAAATATTTACTCGGTATTTTTAAAAATCTATTAATCAAACTACCAAACATAAGTGCAATATTCAGAAGGGCAGAAAAGCGACGTCATGGTATAGAGGCTGGTGGAAATAAGTAACCTTTTACGAATAAGCTACATAAGATAGTGTAAAAGGAAGGTGAGTTCTATGAGTCAACAAGGCTCTTATCGAATAGAACTAGACCGTTTTGCTATTAGCAACTTAGGCATAAATGCAGTTGAGACTACAAAAGGAATAAATGATGCTATTAGTTGGGCTAAATCTCAAGGATTTGTACATGTTATTCTACCAAGTGGAAATTATATTGTAAGAATGGATCCAAGTACTCTCGTAGCTATTAACATGTTGAGCGGTATTCATTTAGAGCTTGAGCAAGGCTGTGTAATAATGCTCGAGGGAAATTCTTCTCCAAGTTATACGATTGTCGAAATGAGAGGAATTAATAATGCAAAGATTTCAGGTGGTAAACTAGTAGGCGATAAGAAAAACCACGTATATGAGATTTTTGTAAAGTTTGTTAGGGGAGGTATAAACGCTGACGGAACGCTAAACAATGACCCCAACTGGATTCGCAGCGAGGTGATTGACCGTTATGCAAACCCCGGACTTCTTGCAAGCTTTAGACTATGGAGCATTGCGGGTGTAAATGCTACAGGCTATCAATTCTATCAATATAAAGATACCGTATCTAAAATAACACTTACTGGCTCACGAACGAATGGTGTTTTTGCACCGGCCAGCTCAGGAGGAAGAGGCTGGTTTCTTAATGAGGATAAGGATTTAAGTAAAAATAATAAAATGATTTTTGCGATCCCCATTACAGCTCCTCTAACCGATAGTCAAATTGCGGATATTCGGGCTAAGGTTGATAATTCATTTTATACGCATGAAAGCGGGTACGGAATCGGGTCGTTTGGATCTAATAATATAGAAATAAGCAATATGGAGATTTCAAATTGTACAGGCGATGGAATTTTAACGGGTTATGAGAAATATCAGCTTGATCCTACCTTATATACCCAGGAACAGATGGGTCAAAATGTTCTTATTCATGACTGTCATATCCATCATTGCAGAAGACAAGGAATTTCTATCTGTGCTTCAAATGATACTCATATTTACAGAAATAAGATTCATCATATTGGCTTTGATGACGATGGTGTAACAACTAATTTTAGAAACGGTACACCGCCTATGTTCGGAATCGATATCGAATCAATGTATAGTGAAACCAATATTCCGTATAAAACAGCAGATCGTCCTAATGGGTTTGAGCTTAATTATCGCATATTTATACAAGATAATTATATTTATAATAATGCACGTGGACATCTAGTTAATGCCGATGGTACAAATCTCTTGATAGAGGGAAATACCTTTGAAGGCGTTAATATTGGAGGTGTTAGCTCAAATCCGAATTTCGCAAATGTCAAATACATTAATAATTCATTTGATGGGTGTGAATTATGGGTACAGGGAGATAATTTTGTTAACGGAGCTGTTATTCGAAACGGAAATTTAAGACTGCTGGATGTAAGGGGAGCAGTCGCTCAAAATTGTCAGGTAAAAAACGGCTTAGTTTATGGTTCAAGCGTGTATGGTTATTTTGGATCACCTGCTGTTGATGTTGCTACAGGCACATTCACGTTTAAATCACCGCATCTTATGGGTAACGGAGCACAAGTATCGTTTGAGCAATGGTCCGGTAAGGTTCCGACAGGCATAAGTACTGATAAGCTGTATTATACCGTTAACGTTACATCACTAGGGTTTCAGGTATCTGAATCGCTAGGTGGTGTGCCAGTAATTATTAAGGATGCCGGTGTTACGGGTTTTAACTTGGGGAGATACAATTATGGCAGATGTTATCTATCCAATATAACCGTTGAACGAGATTGGCGTTCTGATAATTCGTTAACTCCGAACTTTAATTTGCTAGCAGCTGGAGCTGTTATCAAGGATGTAACAGTGAAAAATTACGATGTATCTATTTTAGTTCCACAAGATTATGCAGGACGTCCAATAGTTGTAGAGGGCTTAACTCTTATTGAAGGCTCTGCAAGGTTTGAGGGTTGCCATATCAGCAATAGTGAATTTATTCGTGCAAAAACTCCTCTTTTAGGTAGTACTGATATTCAGCTAGGTTCAAGTGATACTAAATATATGAGACAGAATACACTAAGAAATGGATTATTTCAAAATCTTGGACTCGTCATGGATGGAAATTCGCTTGTAACAGGAACTACTTTTATTAATGCTGTAGTTGGAAAAGCAGATAATAACAAAAAAGCAGTCATTTCTCATTCGTTTTTTGATAATAGCAAAATCAACTTTAATTGGTTGAGACAAAATAAATCTGCAATTATTACGAAATCTGTATTTAGAGGAGTAACCGTGACAGGTACTGCGCCATATATCTCGCTAGATGATATCTCGGATTTGGGAAGTACTGTGTAACGTAAGTGAAAGAAGAAAATATATCCCTGTAGTTTTTCAAGATACAGGGATTTTATTTCATATAATGTTCTTAATAAAGAATAAATATGTTTTTTATAATGAAGGCTGAGAGGGGTCAATGAAATGGCTATCTTAATTACGGGTGGAGCAGGTTATATTGGAAGTCATACATGTGTGGAACTTCTTGAAGCAGGGTATGAGGTAGTTATTGTTGATAATTTGTCTAATAGCAGCTACATCTCATTAAACAGAGTTGCAGAAATTACAAACAAAGCCTTTACATTTTACCAAATGGATCTAATGGATCAAATCGGTCTTGAAGGTGTTTTCACCAGACATACTATTGATGCAGTTATTCACTTTGCAGGATTGAAGGCGGTAGGTGAATCTGTGCAATTGCCACTGTCTTATTATCACACTAATATTACTAGCACCTTAATCCTGTGTGAGGTTATGAAGAAGTATGGTGTTCATAAGCTTGTATTCAGCTCCTCTGCAACGGTATATGGTCGACCGGAACATGTGCCGATTGAAGAAAGTTCTTCGCTTGGAGCAACGAATCCTTACGGAAGAACAAAGCTCATGCTAGAACAAATTTTGCAGGATTTAGCGGAGTCTAACGAGCAATGGGGGATTTCAATTTTACGATACTTTAACCCAATTGGTGCACATAAAAGTGGAAGAATTGGCGAGAATCCTAATGGTATTCCAAATAACCTTATGCCATACATATCTCAGGTAGCTGTAGGCAGGCTTAAAAAAGTTAATATTTTTGGAGATGATTATCCAACCATAGACGGCACAGGCGTAAGGGATTATATTCATGTCGTGGATCTTGCGAGAGGACATTTATGTGCACTAGAAAAAATCATGAACAAATCAGGTGTGGATATATTTAATCTCGGAACTGGGCGTGGGTATAGTGTATTAGAGATGATTACTGCATTCGAGAAGGTATCGGGACGAAGTATTCCATATTCATTTACAGATCGTAGACCAGGAGATATTGCCATTTGTTATGCTAATACGATGCTTGCAAACGCGGAGTTGAATTGGGTTGCGACACTTGGGATAGAGGAGATGTGTGCAGACTCATGGCGCTGGCAATATTTAAATCCAAATGGTTATGAGGAAGAGACCACTAGAGATTCCATTAAAGAATTGACATCTTAATTTAAAGCTGTGAAATAATTAAACACAATTAGGTCTGTTTTCTATATCGGTTGGTAGCTCTTTCCTATTTATCGCTCCATTTAACATTACTTAAATAAATTCGACAAAAAATGTAATTATCTATCATTTTTGTGAGACATGAAGCGACAGTATGCGCACTTGTGGTGATTTATAATACATCTATAAACGAATGACAAGCATGGGAGACGTTGAAATGCGTTTAGTATCTGGGCACCTTAAACGCATGGAGTCAGTGGTGCAACCGTCCTGAAATGAATGGGGGACATGGGAAAATGGTACTAGCTAAAGCAGAAGATATTCAGGAATTGGATATGGAATGGGTAACATTAATCATGAAAGCACGTTCTTTGGGATTCAGCAAGGATGAAGTAAGGAAAGTATTGCTTTGTCTTGAAGAAAGTAAGGATAATGATGTACAAGTAACAGCTGTATAAAAGTGGAAAAAGCGCTATTCGCGCTTAATTTTCCATTTATTAAATTCTAGAAACTCTTTAAATTGATCTTTGCTCACACCAGAAGCCATAGCTTCTCTTACTAAATCAGCCCACTCGTTGTCTAAATTGTCGGGTTTGCGATCATTTTTTTCATCGGTATTCAAAAAATCTTCAACCGTCACATTCAATACGGCGCCTACCTTTTCGAGGAATTGAATCGAAGGATTTTGCTGGAGCCCTCGTTCAATGGAGCTTAAATAAGATTTAGCGACGCCCGCCCGTTGGGATAACTCTGTAAGGGATAGGCCCTTTCTCTTGCGCAGCAGTTGAATGCGTTCTCCAATCATAACAAATTCCTCCGTTATCACATCGTTGTAGACTATTTCTATTATAACGAATTATTCTTAATTACGAAAGGTTGTTAGCTATAACGCACTTATTTTTTTATTTAAACATTAAAACCACTTATTTTAATAATGAGTGGTTATTTTTTTATTTATTAAACCACGATATTGACTTTCAGAAAATGTTTTTAATGTAAGTTACTAATGTAAGAAAGTAATCGACAATTTGTTTTTAATAAAGAACAAAAACTATGAATTTTTTGCAATTTATCGTAGAAAAGTCATTGACAAAGGTTTATTTCAGGTGTAATATTCAAATATGTTCTTTATAAAGAACTGCAAAGTAAAGGTTTTGTTTTTGAAATAAGTACGTAAATAAAACAAATTCTATATCCACCCGGAGGCCACGATGAGCGCCATCGCAGGAGTGTTTCATACCGGCAAGCAAAGTTTGGCATGGCAGCAGGGCGATGCTTTAATGGAGGCATTATCTCAGTTTCCATGCAATACAGCTCAAGCTTGGCATGCCGATAATATATTTTTAGGTTGTCATAATCAATGGATTACACCAGAGTCGATCAATGAACGTAATCCTTTTTTGGATGATGAACGAGGGCTTGTTATAACTGCGGATGCAATTATTGATAACCGCATAGAATTATTCAACCGACTCGAAGTAGAGCAGCAATTAAGAAGAAATATGACCGATAGCGAGCTAATTTTATTAGCTTATGATAAATGGGGGGATAGAACACCTATTTATTTAGCTGGTGATTACGCCTTCCTAATCTGGGATTGTAGAAGACAGAAGCTGTTTGGTGCAAGAGACTTCTCCGGAGGTCGTACGCTCTATTATCATCGAAATAATGAGCGTGTTGCCTTTTGTACAACAATTGAACCCTTACTTACGTTATTGGGCAAGGAGAGGTTGTTAAATGAACAATGGCTTGCTGAGTTTCTAGCTATTTCTGGCATGGTTGACGTTGCGGATGCATCCAAGACGGCCTATCGGAATATTGAGCAGATCCCTCCATCTCATACGATAACGATAACTGCAGGGCGAGTTACTCTTGCAAGATATCATCAACTCAGATCAGATGAAGTCGTACGATTTAAATCAAATGATGAATACGTTGAGGCGTTTCAGGATGTGTTTCAACAAGCAGTTACTTCAAGGCTGCGGACACATCGTAATGTTGGAGCACAGCTTAGCGGCGGTTTGGATTCAGGCTCTATTGTTGGCTTTGCTTCAAAGACACTGCGACCGCAAAATAAAAGTCTGCACACGTTCAGCTACGTACCGACAAGCGACTTTGTTGATTATACACACAAATCAATGATTACTAATGAGAGACCTCTTATTGAATCCACCGTGGAGCATGTTGGAGGTATTGAGGAGCACTACTTGGATTTCCGTGGGCGTGACTCTTACTCTGAAATCGATGGCTTTCTAGATATAAACGAAATGCCATATAAGTTTTTTGAGAACTCTTTTTGGATAAAAGGGATGTTCGAGAAAGCAGAGGAGCAAGGTGTAGGTGTGCTGCTTAATGGAGGCAGAGGCAATTTGTCAATTTCGTGGGGAGCTGCCATTCCATATTACGCTACGTTGTTGAAAAAAATGAGATGGATCAAACTGCTTCGCGAAATGCGGCAGTATAGTTTGAACATTGGCTCTGGTCGTGCTCATGTATTTTCAAATGTCAGCCGTGCTGCTTTTCCGTTTATTGAACATTTACGATCAGTAGGAGAATCTTATCATTATCCTATGATCATATCTCCTGAATTCGCCAAGAGGACAGATGTATTTAACCGGCTGGGCAAATATGGAATTGATGAATCAGGCTGGTTTGCAGCGAAAAATGTGTACGATGAAAGAAAAAGCCATTTTGACGAAGTTTATCATTGGAATGCTGGAAATACGGTTTCGACGAAACTTTCGTTAAGATACTCTTTATGGAAGAGAGACCCAACCAACGATGTCCGAGTCATTCGATTTTGTTTGTCTCTGCCAGAGGATCAGTACGTTCAGAATGGAATGGATCGTGCACTGATCAGGCGTGCTACCGATACGCTGCTTCCCGACAAGGTGAGGTTAAATCAGCGGACTAGAGGCGTTCAAGGAGCGGATTGGGTCCATCGTATGAGACCAAAGTGGCAAGAATTTAAGGAAGAACTGAGACAAATGAGTCAGGATCGAGCGTTTATGCAATTTGTTGACGGTAAGGTAGTCCGATCAGCGCTAGCAGGATTTGAGGAAGGGGCTCAATCCAAACTTGCGATCGATCCGAATTATAGATTATTGATGCGGAGCTTAATCGTGTATCGTTTTCTTAAAAAATTGAATTGAAGGGAGGTGACAAATTATGCAAGCGAAGAAACAATGGAATAGACCTGAGCTAGAAATTCTTCAAGTACATATGACAGCGGCTTCTACTCACAACGGTCCTCTAACGGACGAGGCGTATGTACCAGGAAAACATGATGAAAAACCACGCTTTACAAGCTAAGAAATTATGCATTTTATGGAGAGGAAAGTCCTTATACAGTTGGTGTATAAGGACTTTCTAATTATTATCAATGAACTGACGGAGTGAGAACATTGTTGCTAACGGAAACTAAAAAGGTGTATAGAGCATTTGGACTAACGATTGAAAGTGAGATTTCATTACCTGAGCTCACTCCTATTTTAGAAAGCAGCGAGCAAATCGACATGGAGATCACAATTGATTACTCCTTAGCAGATTTCTTTAAACAGGAGCCATATGATTTTGTTGTTGATCGACAAGTCGTAACCGTAAATATGCCTGATTCAGGGATTTTTCGGATTGAAAATGGGAATAAGATCATCGTATCTCCTCATGCTGGAGCTGATGAGGATCTCGTTCGGCTCTACGTCCTTGGGACCTGTATAGGTGCATTATTGCTGCAACGCAGCATATACCCATTGCATGGCAGTGCAATAGCTATCGATGGCAAAGCATATGCATTTGTTGGTCGCTCAGGCGCTGGGAAGTCGACATTAGCGTCAGCATTTATCCAAAGAGGTTATTCGCTGTTGAGTGATGATATCATTGCTGTTTCACAAGCATCACCAGAACAAGCGACACTCGTTATACCAGCCTATCCACAGCAAAAGCTATGGCAACAAAGTTTGGACGCATTTGGTGTAAACAACGAAGAGCTTCGTTCCATTTTTGGTAGAGAGAACAAATTTTGTCTTCCAGTCGAATCGAGTTTTTGTTCAACGGCTTTGCCGCTCGGAGGTGTGTTCGAGCTTATAACAACAGAGTCCGAACAGGTGGCAGTGCTTCCTGTCCAAAAGCTTGCTCGCCTAGATGTTTTATTTCAGCATACTTACCGACAATTTTTAGTGGAAAAGTTAGGTTTGACGCGTTGGCATTTTACCTTATCTGCTTCCATAGGTGAGGCGTTGCCTATTTATACGCTTCAAAGACCAATAAATGGGTTTACAGCTCCTGAGCTTGTCGAACTTATTTTACAAACGATATCTATGGGGGAATAGAAGATGATTAAAAGTCAAACGACTGCCATTCAAGCATTAATGCTAGAACAACTGATAGTGCAAGATACTAACAACATCGTAAGCGATATGGGTGGAGAAAAGGTTATATTAAGCATTAACAATGGGAAATATTACAATTTAGGATTAATGGGCAGCCAAATATGGGTTCTGATTAAAGAGCCTGTAACCATCACAAATGTAATTGATGCGTTGCTGCAAGAATTTGAAGTTGCTAGAGAAGTTTGTGAGGAGCAAGTACTCTCTTTTTTGTCGCATCTACTAGAAGAACGTCTTATTTATATAAAGGAATAAATATATGGTGATGATATGGGAAAGTTAATGAAATTGAGAACATTGTTTTCATTAGATTTTAAAACTCTTTTTCTATTAGTAGAAGCAACCTGGTTTCTAGGTACTGCCCGGATTCGAATCTTTAATCAACCATTTTCCAAGATAGCGCCTACTCTAGGCGAATACATGAAAGAGACTGAAATTCATGCTACAGATGAACACAGAAAAATGTTAGTTCAAATACGTTATATTCTTCAAGTTGCAAGCAGGAATACGCCTTGGGATAGTAAATGTTTAGCTCGAGCAATAGCCGGCATGCAAATGCTGGAGAGACGTAATATAAGCAGTACACTTTATTTGGGTACAACAAAGGATGAAGCTGGCAAGCTGATTGCTCATGCCTGGCTGCGAAGTGGATCCATCTTTATTACGGGATCAGAGGAAATGCATCGATTTACGGTCACCGGTATGTTTGCTAATGTAACCTATTCCTAAAGATGGAAAGTGATGAAGCGATGAATCATCTAATATATTTTTCCAAAAAGCTGCATGCATATGGGGGTAAGATTCTATATTTGAATCTATTTGGTATGATGCTCGTGGGACTGCTTGATGGCGCAAGCATTCTATTGTTAGCTCCACTGCTTAGCGTGATCGGGATTGTTGACATCCCACTGGCATCGTTCCCTGGTCTATCTTTACTAGAATCGCTGCAAGAGCTTCCAAAAGAAAGAGCACTATTTATTATTTTATCGTTTTATATTTTAATTGTTGCCGTACAGGGTATTATTGGACGTAATTTAAGCTTAAGAGAAATAAGAATACATACGGGCTTTGTTAATCAAATTCGTTTAGAGCTTTATCTCGCATTGTTGCAAGCAAATTGGGGCTTTTTCATGAGAAAAAGGAAAACTGATCTCATAAATTCTTTTACGAGTGAACTTTCTCGTGTGACAAATGGTGCTTTCTTATCTTTACAATTAATTGCTTCAATGACCTTTACGTTTATTCAGATTGGAATAGCCTTGTTTTTGTCAGTAAAGATGACCTTATTTGTTTTATGCTGCGGACTTGTTATTGCTTTTCTCTCTAGAAGATTTATTAAGCAATCAAGAGTAATTGGCAGTGTAACAATGGAACTGTCGCAAAACTACTTAGCTGGTATTACGGATCATTTTAATGGAATGAAAGATATTAAAAGCAACCTGCTTGAATCATCCCGATATCGCTGGTTGTTGAATTGGTCGAGTGACATTGCTCGAGAAAGATATGAAAACTCGAAGGTGCGGAGCAATTCGCAACTCTTTTACAAGCTGTTTTCAGCTATAATGATTGCTGTTTTTGTTTTTGGATCCATTATGCTCTTTCAGAGCCAAGGTGGCTATTTATTGCTCATCATGGTCATCTTTTCACGTTTGTGGCCTCGGTTTACAAGTATTCAAGCCAATATGGAACAAATTGCATCATCGTTGCCGGCTTTTAAAGCTTTAATGGAGCTGCAGGAGGAAAGTATTAAAAATAGAGAATTTAATGATAAGGAACTTTTAGGTGGAGAACATATTCGCCCGCTTAGACTCAAACACCAGCTCGAATGCCGCCATGTCTATTTTCGTTATGACGAGGAGCAGCCGGAGTACACGCTGGAAGCTATTAATCTGAGCATCCCTGCTAATGGCATGACTGCCATTGTTGGACAGTCAGGTGCGGGGAAAAGCACTTTAATCGATCTAATGATGGGACTCATGAAGCCAGAACTTGGTCATGTGCTTATTGACGGCAAGACGCTTACAGATGAGGATCTGTTGTCGTTAAGAAGATCAATCAGTTATGTCCCGCAGGAGCCGTTTCTGTTCCATGGGACGATTAGAGATAACTTGATATTAATCGATCCGAATGCGACGGAAGATCAAATATGGGAAGCGATGGAGTTCTCTTCTGCAGCTGAATTTGTTCGCAAGCTTCCGGATGGCATCGATACGATTATTGGGGATCGTGGAATACGTTTATCAGGCGGGGAGCGTCAGAGACTCGTTTTGGCTAGAGCCATATTAAGAAAGCCATCTATCCTTATTTTGGATGAGGCTACAAGTGCACTAGACAGCTTGAACGAGACAAAAATTCAAGAAGCTATAGAGCGGCTTAAGGGAAAAATGACCGTTATCGTCGTTGCTCATCGCCTATCGACCATTCGGAATGCAGATCAGGTTATCGTGTTGGAAAATGGGAAAATCGTGCAAACCGGCCATTTCATCATGCTCGCTGAGGATAAAAAAGGACTGTTCAGCCGTTTATTAGGCAACCAGCTGCAAGTAGCTTTATAGGCGTAACTTTACTATACTAATTAGAGTAGTGAAGTTCATGACAAGGACAGGCATTTACTCCTTGGGATAGATTAACTCAGAATTAGTTTCAATGATTAGGAGGACACATTTGGCTATTATACTAACGCTCGGAATAACCGTGCTTCTCTTGTACCTGCTCTTTATCCTCCCAACCCAGTGGTTGAAAATCGAAAAAATTACACATCCCATTGGCATTAACAAACGCATATTGCAAATAAGCGATCTGCATGTAGACAGGCTGCGCATAAGCGCAAAGCGAATTCAGCATGTCATTGCCTCTGTGCAGCCTGACTACATTTTTCTGACCGGCGATTATACGTATAAAGAACACTATTTGACGCGGGTAGGCTATTATCTTAAAGCTATAGCAGACAGCGGAATACCTGTCTATGCAGTGCTCGGAAACCATGATTATGAGCTTCCGCGTTTAAAGAAATTGCTCGATCTATTTGGCGTTTATGGGATTAAGGTGTTGCGTAACGAGAATGTCATGCTTGATGATTTTCAGCTTGTCGGAATTGACGATGACAGCTCTCATCATAGCCGAATCTTACCTTCATTTAGAGGTATTGATGACAGCAAGCCTGTCGTCATTATGACGCATGATCCTAATGTCGTTCTAAAAATTAATCGCCCTTTTCAATATTTAATGGCCGGTCATCTGCATGGGAAGCAGCTGAACGTGCCGTTCTTTTTTGCATTAAAGCCAAAGGGTCCGTTGTCCGTGAAAGGGATCTACAAAGGCCTTCATCACAATAAGGACGGCTCCTTTTACATTTCCAAAGGCATCGGTCAAGCAGGCGTTAACGCAAGGTTTATGGTCAGAAGCGAGATTACGATTCATGACCTATAATCAATGAATCAGAGATGCAACTAGTCATCATCGGTATTTCTGCGGCTGGCCTCACGAAAGGCAGCTGGAGGAATGCCCTTTGCTTCGGCAAACGTTCGGGAGAAATAATGTACGGATGAGAAGCCGCAGCGCTCAGCGATGGTTTTAATCGGCGTTGCTGTTTGTGATAGCAGCTGCTCCGCCACGCGGACTCGCTCATGTCTAACAAGCATGGAGAACGATTCATGAACGCTTTGCGAAAAAAGTCTAGATAGATGGCGCTCCGACACATTAATGTAGCGGGCAACCTCCGATAAGCTCAAATTAGCGCCTAAATTATCGCGTATGTACAGCTTTGCGCGGCTAATGAGGATAGCTGCATTTGAAGCGGGCAAAATGATTTCTGTACTTTTGTTCCTCCCGCCTACAATTGTAGGAAACGTTAGGATCAAGGCATGTGCCAGCTGATTCAGCAAGGCGATTGGCACAGCGAACATTTCTTCGCTTGGAATGAGCAGCGATTTCCAAATTTGAGCTGTGGGAGAATGCTGCTGGTTTTCAATCCAAATCGTGCCGCTGTTTAAAGACTGATTGTAATATTCGAATTCATCCGGCTTAGAAAGCTTCTCATCGAGCTCGTAGGCAACATATAATAAATCCAATTGATCTACATCTCTTATTTGATGACGGATATTTGGCCGCGAGCAAAAAAGCACGCCTTCATGCAGAGGATAAGCCGTTCCACCCTCCTCATAAATTCCCGTACCTCCAGCCACGTAACAAACCTCAAAAAAAGAATGCTTATGAACAGCATTTGCAACTAGCTTTGGTACCGCTCCCCAATAATAAACATGGATGGTCACGCTCTCACCTTGCAGCAATCTTGCATATCGATTTAAGCGTTCTTCGCTTTTTGACCAAACGTACATATGAACGATCAGCTCCTATGGCGTAATAATGCAAAATTATGTCGTTAACAGGTAAATACGATTGCACTATATCCTATCTATAATTAAACCATATTCACATTAATTATACGATAAGGGGAATGAACATGATCACTAATGAAGATGTGCAATTTTATAAAGAAAATGGTTACTTGCTAGTTAGAGGCGTGTTTAACAATGATGAGGTAGTTGAGATGAGAGCAGCTGTTGAGCGGGTTATTCAACGAGCGGCGCTCGCTCAGGCAGATCATAACCACGCATGGCAAGGAGATTTCCTCCCGCCAGAGCAGCTTAAGAAGCTTGTTCTGAAAGGCTTCCATGATGTGCATTATCATGATGCTTCCTTTACTAAGGCAGTCATTCATCCGAATATGGTATCCGTACTGAACGGAATCATCGGTCCCAATGTACAGCTTCATCACTCCAAAATGCTTGTGAAGCCGCCTGCAAACGGAGCAGCATTTCCTATGCATCAAGATTATCCATATTTCCCTCATAACGACCATTCGATGCTTGCTGCAAGCGTTCATCTTGATGATGCCGATTCAGAAAATGGCTGCTTAGCGGTTATCCCTGGTTCTCATTTGGAAGGTCCGCTGAATCATGTGGGAAGACATTATCTCAACCATAAGGAATATCCAATTTCATCTGGAACGCTTTGCCCGGCGAAAGCAGGGGATGTGCTGTTCTTCAACTATTTGACGATTCATGGATCGGATGTTAACCGCAGTGACAGAACGAGAAGAAACGTTTTGTTCCAATATCGTGATGCAGCCGACAAGCCTTCTGTAAATACTCATTTTGATTGGGGCATGGGCCTTATGGTTAGCGGAGAAAATCTTGATTTCAACAATGTTAAACCAAAATTTGAAATTACGGAGTAACTAATTATACTGAAGTTACGCCACAAAGAGACGTATACAACCGGATGCAAAAGGTTGTTATACGTCTCTTTTTTGTGCGAAGTAATACTTGAAAGAGCTCTACATATTTATAGTATCGAAACTCCAAAAAGCTAAACGAATATTTCTCTGGAAGCTGTGGAAAAATCATATTGACATAAGTTTGAGAACGATGATATATTTGTTTCTGCAAAGTAGAGTATTCTTATCGGAATTAAAACGAAATTGATTTTAAGAGTTAATTTTTGCTATTAATCATAATGTGTAGACAGAAAGGATGATTGTTGTATTATGGAAAATAATTTATTGACAGCAATTGAAACAAACTGGATCAGTTTAGTTGTATCAGCAATAATACTTGGCGGTCTTTATTTTATGGCCAAAAAACGAGTAAGCTTCGGAACGAGGGTATTGGTCGCACTTGGCCTTGGCCTTGTGGCAGGTATCATTTTTAACAACTTTAAACTAGATACTGAAGGCGTAGGTACGATTGGCTCCATCTACATTAATTTAATTAAGATGATCGTTATTCCACTCGTATTTGTTCTCGTTATTAACAGTATTATCTCGATTACGAATCTTGAGTTTCTACGCAAGCTTAGCGTTAAGACAATTAGTTGGTTTCTTGCAACGACAGGTGTAGCGGCAATTATCGGACTTCTAGTAGCATCTGCTATTAATCCGGGTGCAGGCTTTGAGCTTAAAACACCTGAAAATTTTGAAGCGCGTGAAGTTCCAAGCTTTTTCAAAGTGATATTGGATCAAGTGCCTTCGAATCCGATTAACGATGCTGCAGAGGGTAAAGTAGTGCCAATTCTTATTTTCGCACTATTCATTGCTATCGCAATCGTTAAGGTAGGAGCAAAAAATCCAGATTCCGTTCAACCGTTCAAAGCGTTCATTCAATCGGCAACCGTAATTATGCACCAGGTTGTTAAGTTCGTTCTTCGCTTTACACCGTATGGTGTGTATGCCTTGATTGCAGTTATGGCTGCTAGATATGGTTGGGAAACACTCGAACCGCTTGCCATGTTAATTCTTGTAACTTATATCGCATTGCTCTTGCATTTTGTATTCGTCTTTGGCGGCCTTGTATCTTTTGTCGCTAAGGTTAATCCTTTGAAATTTTTCAAAAAAGCATATCCTACGGTTGCGGTAGCGTTCACAACACGCAGCAGCTTTGCAACGCTTCCGGTCAATCTTGAAGTTATTACGAAGCGCCTTCGCATTTCACCAAAAATCGCGAGCTTTGTAGCACCGCTTGGCGCTACAATGAACTTTAACGGCTGCGGCGGGGTTTGGCCGGCTGTTGTAGCGGTATTCATCTCACAAGTTTACGGTGTATCGCTTACTGCAACAGATTATGTACTTATCGTACTTGTTAGCGTAATCTCATCAATCGGTGTAGCAGGCGTACCAGGTCCAGCTTCCATTTCGACAACAGTTGTATTGACAGCAGTTGGCTTACCGCTAGAAGGTATTGCACTTGTTGTTGCTGTTGAATCTCTAATTGATATGGGTCGTACGGCTGTTAATGCTACGGGTACTACGGTTACTGCATTGCTTGTAGCAGATTCCGAAGGCGAATTCGATCGTGAAGCATTCAACCGCGGTGACGAAGATGACCTAGAGCTTAATCCTGCATAAACCAAAGTATAAATAAGCTTGGAAAAAAGCCCTTGGAAACACGTGATATGACGTGTTATCCAAGGGCTTTGTTTAAATATAAGAAAGTATATAATTTTCTCATACTTATCTTATATTTCACCGTCAAAGCTACTTCAGCGTCTAAGGACGCCGAAGGCGTTTTTGCTTGGTTTAAGGTTCATCATGTACTTCAGGAAAATCATGGTCGTATTCATCTTCACCCGGATAGTCACGAGGCAATCCTGCATGAAGCGCTCGATTCTCATAAGCGAAGCGATTGGATGGTCGCTGATCCACTCTCCAAGGCGTACTTTTTCCTAGCGATTCCATCAGCAGATCAGAGCCATACGGTCCATCCGGAAACTCCTCCGGAATGAGATCGTTGCGCTGCGATTCTACTGTTGATACATCTGTATAGGGCTGGCGATTTTCAGGAACAAATCGATCCATCAGCAGACTCCTCTCAAATGGTATTAGTTTACCATTTCAGTGTACCCTGATTAATCGGTAAAATGCACCGTTCCAACAACAAAGTATAAGAATTGAGCGAGCTCAGCCGCTTCTTCTTCTGTCAGCTTAAACGTATGTTCAAGATACCCTTCCTCTTCAAGGTCATCAGGACCGATAATCGCTGTTTTGCCAAATTGAAGGTCAGTAATTAGTTTTTTGCCGTAAAAACGGCTAGTTGAAGTAATAGCAAGGTCAAATCGCTTCAAGCTAGGTCCAATAAAAGTGACGTATCTTGTAGACGTTTCTTCCGTGGAATCGGACATAAAATCAAAATCAGGCAACAGCATAAAGTATAGCCTCCAATTCATTAATACACTCATTATACAATATTATGTTCTGCTTTGGCTTATTGCAGTTTATACAAGCTATGGTACATTAGTAATAGCAGTGCCATCAGGAGGGATGCAATGATATGAACTACAATTCCGAATCGTCGCGTGATACAAAAGGATCTATTCGTGACTATGTATACGATAAGCTGAAATCAGATATATTGGATTTGAAACTGGAGCCGGGCCGTTTTATTTCAGAAAAAGATATAATCGAAATGCTGAAGGTGAGCAGAACACCCATCAGAGAGGCATTCGTTAAGCTTTCGCAAGAGGGACTTATTGAAACGATACCACAGCGAGGTTCATTTATTTCTCTTATTGATCTGGATATGGTGGAAGAGTCGCGTTTCGTGCGGGAAACGCTGGAAAGTACGATCGTCAGGCTGGCATGCGAGCAGCTTAAGGCTGAACAAGTGCTGCAGCTGCTAAATTTGATTGCCCTGCAAGAGCTCTGTATCGAAGAAAAAAACTATAAGCGATTGTTTGAGCTCGACGATGAGTTTCACAAAACGATTATCATCGGATGTGGGAAGCTCCGCACTTGGAAGCTGCTTCAAGAGCTTAGCGCCCATTACCAGAGGGTGAGGATGCTGCGCCTTGCTGCAAACGATGATTGGCATATTATTTTGAGCCAGCACCGTGCAATCGTAGCGGCAATTAAGGACAAGGACGCAGATGCGGCGGAAAAAGTGATGCATGAGCATTTGAATCGTTTTCAACTGGAGAAGGATGAGCTGAAAGAGAAACACCCCGCGTATTTTAAGTAATCATGTACAATGAAACGGCAGGCAGCCTCATAGGAGATGTCGGCTGTTTTTTTGATTTTGCAATATATACTCATATAAAAAAGGCATATGCACTTGTCTGAATTAATTGTATACTAGTATTATCAGTTAAGAAAAATGACTAAGGAGATGGAATTATATGATTCGCGTTGCGATTATTGGAACCGGCTCTATATCGTCTGCTCATATCGAAGCTTATCTGGCACTTGGGAACCGCTGCAGTATTGTTGCTTTATACGATATTAATGATGCAAGCGCGCAGGACAAAAAAAAGAAGTTTCAATTGAATTGTGAAATTGTAAACGATTACAAAAATTTGCTGTCGCGTGATGATATCGATTTGGTTTCGATTTGCACACCGCCCTATACACACGCTGATCTTTCCGTAGACTTCCTGCAAGCAGGAAAACATGTCATTGTCGAGAAGCCAATGGCTTCTTCGCTGGCTGAATGCGATAGAATGAACGAAGCCGCTGCCGCATCAGGAAAAATTCTTTCCGTCATAAGCCAGAATCGATTTGGCGATGCGGTCATGAAGCTTAAGAGCGTGCTTGATTCTGGGCTTGCAGGACGAATCGTGCATGCGCAGGTTGATTCCTTTTGGTGGCGAGGGTATACATATTACGATTTGTGGTGGCGCGGAACTTGGGAGAAGGAAGGCGGAGGCTGTACGCTGAACCATGCCGTTCATCACATCGATATGTTCCAATGGATGATGGGAATGCCGGATAAAGTGACGGCCATTATGGCTAATACTTCCCATGATAATGCGGAAGTTGAGGATTTGTCGGTAGCGATTTTGTCCTATCCGCGAGCGATTGCTCAAATTACAAGCTCCGTCGTTCATCACGGACAAGAGCAAAAGCTTATTTTCCAAGGTGAGAAAGCGCGTGTATCGATGCCATGGCAGGTGACCGCTTCATCTGCACAGGAAAACGGTTTTCCTATAGAAAACCCGGAATTGGAGCGGCAAATTGCAGCTGTTGCAGATGGTACAGCTTCCTTAACCTATGTAGGGCACAAAGGTCAGCTGGATAATGTTATATCCGCGATTGAAAACGGCAGCGGTGAAGTACTCGTAACGGGAGTGGAAGGAAGAAAAACGCTTGAGCTTATTACTGCTATTTATCAAGCTTCCAGCACAGGGACAACTGTTGAGCTGCCAATTCGACCAGACAGCCCTTTTTATACACGGGAAGGGATTATGGCGTCAGCGACCCACTTCTATGAGAAGAAAAACTCCGTTGCAGCGTTTAGCAGCAATCAAATTACGGTAAGCGGAGAAAGCAAATAGGAGGGGATCCGATATGACGTTCGACGAATCGCTGCAGCTTTCCATTCATGCAGGCACTCCGCTCCCAGCCGTTGTCCGAATAGAAATGGAAGAAAAGACGTTTAAGCGGCTTTTGGAATGGTCAGGAAATTGTAACCTATTCGCAGTTAATCATTCGGCAGGTCTTTCGTTTGCATGTCAGTTAAGCCCGTACGCCATGTCAGCAGGACCGCAAGGTGCAATTGCTGAATGTGCGCTTTATATACTGGTACAGGACGTTTCATTGCCGCTGGAGACCCATTTGTTTTTTGATTTAAAAGCTGCTTCAACTGCTGCTCCAGCAGATCGGAAGCATAATCCTTGGAGCGAGCTGCCTGGAGTGTATCTCGATCATCAGGAAGATAATGCAAGAGTTGTTGTAAGCATTGAGGGTAAACTTTTTACTCGGTACCTCTATGCGGTTACGAGTGCAAAACCTTACTTTTACCCCATAATTGGGCCGCATGGAAAGACACTGATCCATGATGGGCCGGACGATCATCTTCATCATCACGGGTTATGGTGGGGACACGATGATGTGAACAGTCATAAGCTGTATCACGAGTTTCGCGGTGAAGGCAGGCAGGTGCACCGGACATTTGTTGTGCTTGCAAGCGGTCCTGTTTTTGGGCAAATGACGGCATTGATCGACTGGTTGGACGAGAATGGACGCCTTCTTCTAACGGAAGCTCGAAGTGTCCGCATTTATAATCTGCCTCCAGAATCGAGGTATATGGATCTTACGACACAGTTGTATGCCGTGAACGGCGATGTCCGGTTCGGAGATACGAAAGAAGGCGGATTTCCATTTATTCGCGTTAACGAGCAAATTAGCGGACATCATCGAGGTGGCCTCACGTCTGCCGAAGGGAAAAAAGGTGAGGCGGACATTTTTGGTTCTGTGACGGAATGGGTCGACTACAGCGGTGAACTGTTTCTCAGCATGCAGCGAGACGGAGATGAAGTGGTCAAGCAGTACACCGAGGCAGGCATTGCGGTTTTCTCCCATCCGGAAAATGAAACTTTTGCTTCGCAATGGTTTGTCCGTGATTATGGCCCTTTCACACCTGCGAATTTCCATTTCTGCGGCGGAAAGCTTTTGCCAGGTGGAGATGCAATAACGATGAAGCACCGTATTTACATTCATGAGGGGAACACAGAAAAAGGCGGAGTAAAGGACAGATACAGTGAATACGCCGAACATGACTGGCAGCTAGCTTCATGGTCTAAGGCATAATCAACAACTGCATGGAGGAGGCCGCGTATTCGCGGTTTCTTTCCTTTGCAGGAAGAGGTTGGCTAGAAGCAGAAACTAGAAACATCTTTCTAATTGTAAGCGCTTCATAAATGGACGGGAGGTTAGTTCATTTGAAGATGAACTGGTATTACCGGATGATGCTGTCGTATACACCGATATTTTTCTTTGTTATTTCATCAGTTATCTTTTTATTTTTTTCAACGTTAAATAATTCGTCTGAGAAGAAGTATTTGGAAACGAATCAAGCGATCGTGGAGCAGACGATGCAAAATGTGGACGCGAGCTTGCAACTGATTGAGCGCAATGTGGTAAGGGAAATGCAGACGGACAAAACGTTGTAAGCCTTTTTTAATGAAAAGCCCAAGTCACTGTACGATTACTTCGTAATTCAAAAAAAATTAGTTGAAATATCCTCATCTTTGCCGTTCGTTAATTCCATTTATATTTACAGTGATCATACTGGAAAAGTATTATCCGAAGCAGGGATGGTCAAGCTCGAGGCGTTTAAGGACAAACCTTTTTTCGATTCGCATCAATCAAGATCGGCAGCAATGGGCTGGACGAGCCCAAGAGAGTATAGTCAATCTATTCTTGACGATTCCACTCGCAAGGTTGTTTCACTGGTAAAGACTTACCCTTTCGCGTCTGATAAGCAGGGAGCGGTGGTCGTCAATCTTAACGTAAGCTCCATCATCGATTTTATGAATCAATTCAATGGATACGGCGGCACGATTCAACTTCTAGATTGGGAGAAGAAGCCGTTTGAGTCCACTCTGCCTTCTGCCAAGGAAGGCGGTATTTATGCCAGCTCCCCATACACCGGTTGGCAATTCTATGCAGACAGCGTGCATGCCAACGAATTTTCCGCCCTCTCTTTGTTTTCCAACATGTGGTTTATTATCGTATTTATCATCATCATACTCGCCTTAGTATGGTTTACCTTTATTACGCATGTCTCTTACAAGCCGATCCAGACCATTATGGGTAAAATCGACGGATATGCGGCTCGCAAAAGCCAAGAGCTTGGCATTAAGATGCCCCGAAACGAGTTCAAATTCATCGAAACCGCCATTGATCATTTATTAAAGAAATCGATTGATTATGAGCATCTGCATAAAGAGGATTTGCTGCTCCGTCAACGGAATCTCCTTCAGGAGCAGCTTGTTGGACGATCCATGCTGACCGATCAGGAATGGAAAAAGCAGGCATCGGCACTTGGCTTGCCGCATTTATATGAATGGCTTGGCGTCATTGCTCTTGAAATTGACCATTTTGCCGCATTTACTGACAAATATAAAGCCAGTGATCAAAACCTGCTGAAATTTCTTATTGAATCCGCTTTTCGTGAGCTTATGCAGCAGAAGGAATTGCAGATCCAACATGTATGGACAGAGCCTCAGCGAATGGCTTTTGTTGTCCTTCTACAGCAAAGCTCAGAGTCTATTCAAGATAGGCTGGTACAAGTATGCGAGGAATTCCGCAAGTGGATGAACGAGCATTTGGAGTTAACCGTATCTTGCGGAATTGGAGACTTCGTCCATTCGATTCATGATATTGCTGCCGCTTACCGCAGCGCTGCTGAGAATGTATCCTACAAAGCTGTTTTTGGGACAAACAGCGTAATTGATAACCGGTTAAGATGTACAAAACAAACGGGAGAGACACTTCTTTGTTTTCAATCCATATTGGAGCTGTCACGCTCTTGCCGGATGGACGACGGGCAATGGGAGGTTAAGCTGAGCCGAATTTTTCTTAAGTTAAAAGGCATGTTAATCTCGCGCGCGGATATTGAAGCGTTCATTCATAATCTAATCCGCCAGCTAGAGAAAGATATGGAAGCCATGCCAAGTGATATCGAGACGATATGGAGCAGCGAATACCGAAGCAGGTTCAGGCAAATCGCCCAGCATGCTGAAACGATCGACGAGCTTGAGATTCAGCTTGCGGCTGTTTTGACTGAACTTGCGGGCGATAGGGATAAGAAAAGGCTGAATGGCAAAAATCATACGATCGCCATCCAAACAAAGGAATACATCGACCAGCATTACACTGATCCGAGCTTGTCTCTCGTTCAAGTCAGCGAGAAGTTTGGTTTAAGCGCGAGAAGCGTTAGTCATTTGTTTAAAGAGGAGCATGGCGAAAACTTTATCGATTATTTGCTAAAGGTAAGATTCGCACATGCGAAGAACATGCTGCTTGAAACAGATGAGCCTATCCAATGGATTGCAGAACAGGTGGGCTACACACACGTCATTTCCTTCCACCGCGCTTTCAAAAAATTGTTCAATCTACCGCCAGGTGAATATCGAACCATTTATCGGTTAAACGAATGAATGGCAACAAATCTGCCGAATTAATCGGCAGATTTTCTTTTTACTTCCGTAAAGGTTAATCGTCGGAAAATGGTAAAGTCCGCGTGAATAGCGGGATTTCCGATTATGTTAAGCCTCTGATTCTTGTTAATATCCGATTTCTTAATCGCGTGTTACATTTGGAACCAAGCCGAAATATTTGCTTCCAATAAGAGTCAGGAGGTCATCCATGCAGATTGCAACGGAACGCCAGAGGAAGGTCAAAACCGTGCCGCGCGTTCGTATGAAAGCGCTGTACAAGGATTGGCAGTTATACCTGCTGCTGCTTCTGCCCTTGGCGTATTTTATTATTTTTAAGTACACACCAATGCTGGGCGTCGTCATTGCATTTAAGGACTACAACATGTTTCAAGGCATTTTAGCAAGCCCCTGGGTCGGTTTCGAAACGTTCCGGGAAGTATTTCAGATGGATGGTTTTTACAATGCGCTCCGCAACACCTTTCTACTCAATTTCTTGGATCTTGTCGTAAGTTTTCCGATTCCAATCGCACTAGCGATACTGTTAAATGAGCTTCGTATAAAATGGTTCAAAAAAGGCGCGCAGACGATTCTTTATTTGCCTCATTTTATATCATGGGTCATCATCGGCGGGATGGCTATTCAGCTGCTGGCGACCAATAACGGGATTGTCAACAATCTGCTGAAGTCGTTAGGGATGAAGGTCATTCCTTTCCTTACGGAGCCTGTTTACTGGGTGCTGACATATTTAGGAATAGGTATTTGGCAGAGTGCTGGGTGGGGAACGATCATTTATCTCGCTGCTTTAACGGGAATTAACAAGGATCTTTACGAAGCTGCAGATGTAGATGGTGCAAGCCGAATGCGTAAAATCTGGCACATCACGCTGCCGGGCATCAAGCCGACAATTATCATTCTACTCATTATTAATATTGGACATATGGCCAGCATTGGATTTGATAGACCGTTTGTACTCAGCAATCCTCTCGTCACCGATGTGTCTGAGGTTATCAGCACGTATGTATACAAAATCGGAATTCAGTCCGCACGGTATACAATAGCAACGGCTATCGGTCTTTTCCAAGCGGTTGTAGGTCTTATTTTCCTGCTGTCGGCCGATTATATTTCGAGAAAAGTTAACGATCAAGGCATTTGGTAGGAGGGCAGATATGAGAGCGTATGGAAATGACAAAATCGTAGATGCAATGATCATGGTCGTAATCATAACGGCGGGGCTCTTCTGCCTGCTGCCGCTGCTTCATATTTTTGCCTTATCGTTAAGCGCCAACGGGCCGATTCTATCAGGAAAAGTTACGATACTCCCCGTAGAAATCGATTTTTCCGCTTACAAGGCTGTTTTCGGCAATGCAGCGATGATCCATTCCTTGCTTTTTACTATTGGACTAGTTGTTTTGTTCACGGCTATATCGATGCTGATGACGATTATGGCAGCCTATCCCTTGACGAAGCCTAACCTAAAGGGAAGAAACTTTTTTCTTCTCCTTATCGTCCTGACGATGTTTTTCAGCGGAGGCATGATACCGGAATATTTGCTCGTGAAAAATTTGCATTTGCTTGATTCGATCTGGGCGCTCATTTTGCCGGGGATGGTTAATGCCTTTTATTTGCTCATCATCAAGACCTTTTTCTCCTCCATTCCAGTAGAGCTGGAAGAGTCGGCGCGGATGGACGGAGCCAACCATTTTAAAATATTGTGGCATGTCGTCCTGCCGCTATCGCTTCCGGTCATGGCCACACTTAGCTTGTTTTACGCAGTGGGCAGGTGGAACGGATTTATGGATGCCCTGTTGTACATTACCAAATCGGAGCTTTATCCTCTTCAATTAAAGCTGTACGAAATGGTTATCAACAGCCAGGTTAACGATATGGCGATAGCAGAGGGACTTAATGCCTCGGTACCGATACCGGAAAGTCTTAAAGCTGCTTCGATCATGTTCGCAACCATCCCCATTTTGCTCGTATATCCAGCGCTTCAGCGTTACTTTATTTCGGGTATGATGATCGGTGCCGTCAAAGGTTGATAGTCACTCCCGGACAGGCTGGAGCCGAAAGCTCCCGTTTCATGGAGTTGCTATAGATTAAAAAAATGATAAAAGGGAGTTGAATGCATTGAGTAGAACGAGGCGTAAATTCACGATTATCTTTATGGCAGTGCTGTTGATCACATCCATGTTGTCTGCGTGCAGCAGCGGAAACGGAAATAAGGAGCCTGTCAAAGAAAAGGAAGCTGCAAGCAATAAACCGAGCAATTCAGGCTCTGAAGCAACCGAGAAGCCGAAGGGAGATCCAATTAAGCTCCGAATCGAGCTGTTTGACCGAAACAATACACCGGCAGGCGCTCCGAAAATTACCGACAACGACATGACAAAATACATTCAGAAAAATTTTGGTGAACCGAATAATATTACTGTCGAATTCGTTACGGTTCCTCGCTCAGAGGAGGTAGACAAGCTGAACGTGCTTATGGCTGCGAATCAGGCTCCTGACATCGTATTTACATATGACCAGCCGACGGTACAGCAATACGTAAAAAACGGCGGTCTGACAGATCTTGGTCCGCTGCTGGATGCGCATGGCCAAAAGTTGAAGGAAGTATTGGGTGAGGAGCTGCTCAGCTACGGAGTATTCGATGGCAAGCAGTATACAATTCCAGCTAAGCGCGTTCTGCAGCCTCAGAGCTCGACATTTATCCGGCAGGATTGGTTGGATGAGCTCGGATTGCCGCTGCCGCAAACAACGGAGCAGTTCTATGAGACGATGAAGGCTTTTAAAGAGAAAAAGCCTGGCAAATCCGGTGATAAAGCGATTCCGTATGGGCAGATCGACTATTTCCATATGCATCCGATTCAATATTCGTTCTGGGAATGGGACAAAATCGCAGATGAGGATCTTTATGCATCAGCGGAGTGGCTCATTCCGGGCAATAAGGAAGCGTATCGCTTCTTGAATAAGATGTACAACGAGGGACTTATGGATCCGGATTTTCCGCTCCATATGGGCAAGGATACGCAGCAGTTTCAGAAGAACCTGCTGAACGGGTATATTGGTTCGGCAACAACAAATACCAACGAGCCGGTCTATATGGGCTATTATGCTGAGCTGCAAAAGAATGATCCGAATGCAAAGCTGGCGTTAATCGATCCGTTCACAAGCGCGGACGGCAAGACACCAAAGCCTATTTATTCGCCTAACGGCATATACATCATGGTACCAAAAGCAAGTAAAAATGCTGAAGCGGCCATTAAATATTTGAATTGGATGGCTGAAACGGACAATATTATTGCCCTTCAGAACGGTACGGAAGGCGTAACTTATGAGATGAAGGATGGCGTGCCGATCACGCTTGATAACGATCAAGCAAAGCAGACGTTATATAACTATTTTGATTACTGTATCATTCTTAACGGGAAATATGTCAGTACAACCGATGAGCTGCTGAACATTACGGCAAATGCGTCCGATCCGAATTTCAAGGATTTTACGGTGGAAAGCATCGCGACTGGAACGAAGGATGGAATCATTAAACCTCGTGTGGTGACGCCGATTCAATCGGAGATCAAGTACGCTACAACGCTGAAGGAAAAGGACGACGAAATATTTGTTAAAGTGTTAACTGCGAAGCCAGCGGATTTTGACAAGGTTTACGATAAGGAAGTAGCGGATTATATGAAAATTGGCGGCAAGGAAGTAATGGAAGAGAAGCGAGCAACGTTTAAAGCTGAGAATCCGTAAGGAGAAAAAAGAACGTCCACCCTCCATCAAGGAGTGGTGGCCGTTCTTTTTTCAATTACGATGAGACAAAACGCTATACAGCAGGCATATAAATTTTAAAGCTGCCGCTAAGCGCTAACATGGCAAACAGATAGAGGCAGTTGTCGTAATAGCGGCGGTCGCCTGTGCGAAGCGGCGTGTTCCAAAATAAATCAACGCAAGCTTTGGCGTGCGGTCCTTCGAAACTGGCAAGCGAAGCCATCGCGTTTGTGGCAAGCAGCCCGACGGGATGGAGTGATTTTTCCTCAAATGGTTCGCCAGCTATCGTATAACGTCTATAATCAGATGGATCAATGCCTGAGAAAAACGTTTGAATCCGGTTCGCCTCATCATACTGCCATGGATCGACGCCGAACCATTCCGTATCAAGACCGATATTGGCGGCCACACGGTACGAGTCGCTGTAAAAATGGCCATATCCGCGCTCGTTGTTTGGTGTTCCGTCGTAATAGGCGTACTCGGGTGCTAGTCCAGTAACAGGATGGCATGACAGCTTCAAATAATCTCTGCTCGCAGTTGCAGCTTCTTTCCAGAACTTGCGGTCTTCTGGATTAGCCCACAGCGCAAACAGCTCATAAAAGTGCGGCAAATGGTAGGATGGATCGGAATAGTCGCAATTAGGAATAAATTTGATTAATTTATTAGCGGGCTCCCACATTGGGTAACCGTCGTTATTTTCACCCTTATGCACACAGCTGTGAAGCAGGTTCCGAGCTTGCGCTCCGTAATTAAAGGGTACAGAGCCATCGCCCCATCGGTGTGATGCGAAGAAGAGAGCAAGCGCAAAATATTCCTCGCCGTCTGGCGCTGGACCGTATGATCTTTTGGTCCCATCGGTATTGCATGACCAAGCGAAATATCCGGCATTTTCACCTTCGCTCATATACATGTAAGTCATCGTCCATTTCCATATGCGGTCAAAGATATCTTTGCGGTTCATCTGCACAGCCATCATCATGCCATAGGACATGCCTTCGGTGCGCACGTCGATATTTCCGGTATCTAATAGATAGCCCATATCACTGCCAGCCTCGTAATAGATTCGTGTATCTTCATTACCGCCGAACAGGTTGTCCCAAGTATCCTCGACGCGTCTCTCAATTTCTTCTTGGCTGTAACCGTACAGCTTAAACAAATTTCGGTAGTTCCCTGTGAAAAAAGCACCCGTTCCCAGCTTCGTCGACATCGTGTATTACTCCCTTTATATTAAATTTTACAGCATGGAAATGACTGAGAAATTGACTTCACCAAAACTTTACCTCTTATCGTTCAGAGTTCCTACCCTATAAAGTTTATAGAGTACTGTAATTATTAAAGGTTTGGTCTTATTTAGGAAGTTTGAGAGCATGATTTTGCAGCAACAAAATGCTTGTAATAAAGAAATCAATATGATAGCATGAAAGCAATCGAATCATTAAACGTGAGGAAGCACCTCCTTTGCCGCAGGCAGAGGAGGTGCTTTTTGTTGTTTTCCGACATTCTCCCTAATTGTTCGGACGCTTTCCTTGCCTTCAACCGATTCGCGACCACATCTATTTATTGGAGGAATGAGAAACATGCAAATCGTATTTTTGAACACGTTCGAGAAGCTTGGAGAAGGCCAGCGCATTGAAAGCGCGCAGCTATCTATCTGTGAGAATCAAGGCATTTGGGCAGTGCTGTGGGTGGAGCTGAATGAGGAGAGCGAAGATCCGATCACTTGGTTTGAAGGAACATCATGGGAGGAAATGATTGTAGCATTCCGTCATGGCATTGCAAGGGTCATGGGGGAAGGGTACGCGCCTATTATCGATGGCATGCTGGACGATCGCCGTTCTACAACTGGCAGCTTTGTAACTATGCTTCAATGCTACGGTGAGCTTCATGCCAATCAAGAACTTTTTCAGAAGCTTCGTGAGTGGCGGCGTACGAAAGCGATTGCTGAGAAGCGTTCGGCTTATCTTGTCGCTACTAATCGCATGTTGTGGATGATCAGCGCCTTCGTTCCGAAGACGGCAGATGAATTAGCACAAATTCCCGGTTGGGGAAGCGCCAAGCATGCATCCTATGGATTAGAAGTGCTGGAGATTACAAGTGAGGCTAACCGTGATACCGAGTTTCCGCTGCAATGGGTAAGTGACAAATTAGATTCAATCGCCTATACGCAGTGGCTTTATAAACAAAAGGAAACAAAATATAAATCTCAGATGGATCGCCAGCAGGCAAAAAAACATATTTTGACGGCGGTACAGCAGGGTGGATCACTTGAACAGCTTGGCGTGGAGCTAGAGCTGTCAAGGCGCGAATTAATGGATCGAATCGAGCAATTAGAACAAGAGGGTTACGATATGGAATCACTGATTACGCGGGAGCTCGTAGAGATGCCAGATGATGAGCAGCAGCTCGTATGGGATGCTCTCTCGCTGGTCGGCGATAAATATTTGAAGCCGGTATTGCAGCAAGTATATGGCACTTTGGAAGCTTCGCAATTGAATAAGCCTGTTGATGTCCTTTATGAGCGCTTGAGGCTCATAAGGCTGCGTTTTAGAAGAAGCCTGACAAGCAAGGCTGTATAGTTTTTTTTGGAAAAAGAGAGACAGGAGAAGGCTCCTTCATTACTCAAGGAGCCTTCATAATTCCGATTTGGTCAGTCCAAACCGTGTCTGCAAAACGGATCGTACTATTAAAGTCGCAATGAAGTCCTGTTTCATAGGAACGATTGTCTATAAGGGCGATGGCGTCTTCTCGCAGTAGACGTACATGATAACGCTCCTCTTTTGTAAACAGCGGCTGCTCATAGGCTCTTAGCCAAATGAGGATAGCGCTTACAACCTCGGCCGCATCATCTAAAGCTTGATTCCATAGCTGCCAAACGCTCTCATTGTGATAGGTGGCGCCGTCCACTGGATCAAGCCAAGGCTGCTCCTCTACATTTAATACGTCAAAGGGCATAACCCCTCTTTTATAAGTAAAAGGCTCGATTTGCCCAAATGTTAATATTTTTCGCATGCCAGTCGGATCATGAAATAAACGCTGCGCGGCAGTGAAATCACGATTCGCTTGGTTCCAATCCTCACGTTTAATGAGCGGGGCCAGCTCTCCATAATAAAGGGCAGCAATCGACTCGAAAGCGTCCACTACGGTTGCTGGAAATGCTCCCTTTGTATCGATATGCTTCCAGACTGGAGTTTTCCACGTTTCAATACCCCAAAGCTCACGCGCTATTATCGTATCCATCATAATTTCAAAACGTTGATGATCCCATTTGCGAAAGCCTGATTTGCTAAATACATAAGGATGAAGATTACGATCAAGTATGTGATGCAATACGAATCCTAGTGTGTATAGGATAGAAGAATCAGGACGTTTAGGGCAGGCGGGTCTGCCGACGACACTATCCAGCATTTCGACAAGTACCGGTCCGCAATTGCGATTATGCATTTCCGTTCCTAAACGATTTAAGGCTAGGCTGCGCTGCCAAGGGAAAAAACGATGATAGAACAAAAAGTCAGGTCCTTGGCATCCCATATTAAATATATTTTTTTTCTCGTCTGATTCAATTAATGCGCATTCGCCAAGCCGCTCGAATACAAGTTGTCCAAAAATGAAGTGAGCCCATACGTTTGGCATAGAAGAGGACCTCCATTCCTATCAATATTCTACAGATTTCGTTTTAAAATATAGTTCTAAAGATACATATATTTTATTTATAGTATACTTGTCCTAGTGAATTAAGTATAATATAAATTAAACAAGACAAAGCGCGAATTTTGTCGAAAAGGAGCGTATCTTCATTATGAAGGCAGAGTACATTAACCCGTTTCTTGAATCTGCAAAAATCGTGATTGAGCAAGTCGTTCAAATACGTCCAGCGACTGGAGAACTAGGTCTCAAGGATATCAAGTTTGTAGAGAACTATATTTGGATTCAAATTGGGCTCAACGGACAGATGAACGGTGACATTGTATTCGGGCTTAGCGAAGAGGTAGCTATGAAAATGGTTTCTGCGATGATGGGCGGATACGTAATTTCTGAAATCGACGAAATCGTGAAGAGTGCTATTTCTGAGCTTGGCAATATGATTAGCGGAAATGCGAGTACGATGCTGTTTAATCAAGGGGTGAGAGTAGATATTACACCGCCGAAGGTTATCCAGTCTGCTCAATCAGCTGGCTTCACCGCACAAAAAGCGTTGACGATTCCACTGATAATGGAAGGCATAGGAGAACTCGACATCCAAGTTTTAATCGCATCTTAGCATAGAAATGGCTCCTTAGGGAGCTTTTTTTGCGTCTGCAATACCAATCAAGTAAAATTGTAAATGGGTGATGATGGATGTTAAGAGGCAAAGTGATTTTCATCTCCGGTGCATCAAGCGGAATCGGAGCGTTAATGGCTAAAATGCTGGCTGAGCGGGGGGCGATCCCCGTTTTGACTGGACGCAACATCTCAAAGCTAAAGGAGATTTCCGCTGCCATAAAGGGGAAAAGCTCGTTCTATCAGATGGACGTGACCGATAATGAACAGGTGAAGCGAACAGTAGAAGCTGTCATTGCGGAATATGGTAAAATAGATGTATTGCTGAACAACGCTGGCTACGGCAAATTCGAGAATTTTATGAGCATGAATGTGGAAAGCTTTGAGCAAATGATGGACACGAACTACCTAGGCATCGTACGCTGCACGAAGGCAGTTGTTCCTCATATGGTGAAGCAAGGAAGCGGACATATTGTAAACATAGCATCTTTAGCAGGCAAAATAGGCACTGCCAAATCAACCAGCTACACAGCCACAAAGCATGCTGTGCTTGGCTTTACTAATGCGCTTCGCATGGAGCTTCGGGAGCAGGGAATTCAGGTATCTGCGGTTAATCCAGGTCCAATTGATACGCCTTTTTTCTCGCTGGCTGATCCTTCCGGCTCTTACGTGAAAAATGTTAATTGGTTTATGATGAAGCCAGAATATGTAGTCAAAAAAATCATTCGTTTAATCGAGCGGAGAAAAGCCGAGCTTGACCTGCCGAAAACCGCAGCTTTTGGTATTAAACTATATCAATTGCTGCCGCGAACCATTGATCGGCTATTCGGCGGTATGTTAAATCGAAAATAAAGGTTTAAATGAGAGAGGATTAAAAATGAGTAAGCACACATGGTATGAAATTGGAATTAATGAACTGCTGTCGGATAAGCTCACAGCAAATGGAATTATTGAACCAACGGATGTACAGGCAAATACGATTCCGATATTGCTTGGAGGAAGCGACGTTTCAGCGAGGTCGCAGACGGGCACAGGTAAAACGCTTGCGTATTTGTTGCCGCTTCTTCAGAAGCTGAATTCGCATTCAAGCGCGATTCAAGCGATTATTTTGGCTCCAACACAGGAGCTTGCGATGCAAATTGTTCGTGTAGCAGAAGTGTACGCGGAGCCGCTGAACATTCGCGTTCAGCAATTGATTGGCGGAGCTGCATTAAAGCGGCAGGTAGAGAAATTGAAGCTGCGCCCGCAGCTGGTTATTGGAACACCAGGGCGAATTCACGAATTGCTTAAGCTGCGCAAGCTCAAGCTGAATGATGTGAAAAATGTTGTAGTTGATGAAGCAGATCAAGTATTTCAGCTCGGCTCGACAAAAGAGGTAGAGATCATTTTGCATAGTGTCGGTAAAGAGCACCAAATTGCTTTTTTCTCCGCGACATATCCGGATCAAATGGCTCGTTTTGAAGGACGCTGGATGAAAAATCCGGAACGTATTCAGGTTACGCCGGAGCATACCGTATCACAAACGATCGATAATTATTTTATCGTTAGCGATAAGCGTGATAAAACCGATACGGCAAGAAGACTTGTTCGATTGCTGAACCCAGCCTCTGCGCTGCTTTTCCTAAATGATACCGACAACATTTCCAACTGGGAATCGAAGCTAAGTTATGAAGGCTTTACTGTTGAGGCTTTGTATGGGGATGCGGATAAACAGCGCCGTGCAGCAACATTGACACGTTTTCGCGAGGGTCGCTGCCAGCTGCTGCTAGCTACGGATGTTGCGGCTAGAGGCCTTGATATTGAAGGTCTGCCGCTCGTCATTCAGCTTGATCCTGCATCGGATGCGGATCATTATGTGCATCGTGCAGGACGCACGGGCCGTATGGGGCGTCCCGGTACAGTCGTTTCCATTGTCACGCCGCAGGAGCTGTTTATTATGGAGAAATTCCGTAAGCAGCTGGGCATCGAATTGACAGAACGGACGATGTTTAGAGGAAAGCTTCTTAGCGAGGAAGAGCTGCGAGAAGCAACAAAACCGTTTGCTGCTCGTCATGAAGCCAAGCTTGCAGATCGCTCAGAAGCGTTGCAAACGAAGCGAGCTGTAGAGAATAAAAGTGCAATTGCTGCTCCGAAACAAACGAAGCTTGTAGAGACGAAAGCAGTAACTGCTCCGCCGAAACCAAAGCCGGCAGCGAAGCCTGCTCCTAAGAAAGTGGAGCGAAAGCGCGAAGGTAAAAACAAAGGTGCTCCTAAGTGGTTGAAAGCGAAACGCGAGGCCGATAAGGAACAATCATAAAAATTTATTTTGAAAGCCACCCTCTTAAATCGATCTGCCTCTCCCGAAACGTATGGGCGAAGGTAAAAAATGCGGCAAAACCCGCAATCGAAAAAGGAGTGTGGCTTTCTTGATGAAACAAACAATGTGGAAAAAGACAGCAATTTCTTCGCTTGCGCTGCTAATGCTTGCAGGCGGTGCGACGTCAGCTTTTGCAGATGGCGGTAAAGGCAAAGGGCATGGTGGGGATCGTAATGATGATAAAGGCCGCCATGAGGACAAGGATGACAAGTATGACAAGGACGATAAACATAAAGTAACATGGCAATTCCAAGATGAGGACGATCTGAAGTGGGCTATGGAATACATTATGCGGCTAGCGTCGAAGGGCGTATTTACTGGCTACGAGGATGGTACATTTAAGCCTAATCAGAAAATCAACCGTATTGAAACCTTGACTGCTGCTGTCAGATTGATGGGTCTTCGCTCACAAGCGGAATCAGCAGATAAAATGAAAACGGATTTGCAATTTAATGACGGGGATAAAATCGCAAAAAAATACCCATGGGCTGTTGGTTACGTTGCAGTAGCGCTGGAGAATGATCTATTCTCTGAGACTGAATCGGAAGTGAAACCGGAAGCAAACGCGACAAGACTATGGTCTACGATTCTTCTCGTAAAAGCGCTTAAACTGGAAGACGAAGCGAAGGCGCTCAACAATACGAAGCTTGACTTTAAGGATGCAAAAGAGATCCCTGCTGGATCTGTAGGTTATGTTGCTCTTGCTTTGAAGAAAGGCATTATTACCGGCTACAATGATAAGAATGGAAAAACGTTCCGTCCTAATCAACCAGTAACCCGTGCAGAGCTGGCAGCGCTTCTCGATCGTACAGATACGGAAATGCCTAATCATGACGCACAAGCCATTACCGGCAAGCTAAAAGCAGCTCCTGCTGATGGCAAGCTGACGGTTGTTAAAGGAGATAACACGGAGGTTTCACTAGCATTAGACTCGAATGTGTTTATTTTCCGAGAAGATAAAAAATCGCCAGTGAGCTCACTCCGAGCAGGTGATGAGGTACTCGTTCGTACTTATCTCAATCGTATCGTATTTATTGAAGTAACGAAGTCGGCTCCTGTTAGTACAGCTTTCTCGGAGAACGGAATTATTAATACATTAACGTTCAACAATCAGGCGAAATTGACGACGGTTTCTCTCATTACTCGATATGAAAACTCACAGGCAGTTGTCACTACATTCAGCATTGACCCAAGTGTAGTCATCACAGGTGACTCCTCGCAGCTGAAGGTTGGTCAATATGTACAAGTAAAAGGCGACAATGGCACAGTTAAATCAATTGAAGTGAAATAAGGTTTAAATAAGAGAAGGGCTGTCCTGAAAGTAGATTTTTCTACTTTTGGAACAGCCCTTTTTTCATTGTTCAACAATTAAAATAATAGCTTGCGAATACAGCAGCGCTTAGTTTTCTGCATAATAAGCACGATACAGTTCGTTAGAAAATATACGTTTAACTTTCATAGCTAGTCTGTAAAAGAGCTTGATTTCATTTGCGATATCGAACTATAATAAATGTAAATTTTAGGTAGGTGCAACTGGCGTAAACGTGGATGACCACGAGGGAGCACCTATTTCATATGTCGTACGCCTGGGCAAAGTATTTGATCGATGATCAAATGCTTTTTTTATTTTCAGATAAAATAAAAAGGTTGAGGTGAGCATGTTGCAATCCTATGAAGATCAGTTATTTAATAATCCGTATCCTGGCAGAACAATAATCTTGGGGATGAGCCCGTCAGGAAAACAATTTGTTCAAGTGTATTGGATAATGGGCAGAAGCGCGAACAGTCGCAACCGAATCTTTGAGCGTAATGAGCAGTTTGTAAGAAACGTAGCATATGATGCGGCAAAAATGGAGGACCCTTCATTGATTATTTATGATCCGATAAAGAGTATAAATGGGATGCATATCATTTCCAATGGAGATCAGACGGAAACCATCTATGAAGCTTATGGCAAAAAAGAAACGTTTGAAGCTGCATTAAAAAGCAGAAAGTTTGAACCGGATGCTCCCCATTATACACCTCGTATTTCCGGTATTATTGATACTGAATCAGCTGCGTACAGCTTGTCCATTTTGAAAACAAGGCAAAACGATCCGTCATTTTGCATCCGTCATTTCTTTCATTACGACTCTTTTACAAATGGGATAGGTCATTGCATTCACACTTATAAAGGTGAAGAAAATGGTATTTTGAAATCTTTTGAAGGTGAACCGCTGGAGGTTCCTTTATTTGATTCAATGGATGAAACGGCTCAATTTTACTGGAGCAGCATAAACGCAGATCATAAAATTTCATTGCTTGTGAAGTTTATTCATACCGATGATCATAAGGTGGAATTTAAAATAATAAATAAAAATCAGACGTTTTAGTGTCACTGTAATTAATTCCGACAAAAACGATGGGAAAAATTTAAATAATCGTTGACAGGGTCGTTTTTGAGGAATAATATAGGAATATATTCAAAGTGAGTTGAAAAACCATTTTGTAGGATGACAAAAGAAGATAATCTACTGGACCACCAGAGATTCAATAGGAGCGCAGTTCTGCGCCTTGTTGGGTCTCCTTTTTTTATCCAAAAAAAAACAAAAAAGCTCAAAGAGCGAAGCGAAAGGGATGTTTACAATCATGAAAAAACTAACACTAACATTAATTTCTGCAACAGTAGCCTTCTCAGCCCTAACCTATGTTGTCGTATCTGCCAAACAGGCACAAGGTGCGCCTGCAGTGAAGGACAACGCTGCAATTGTTACCGAAGCAAAAGAAGAGAATCAATCCAAAATCATTACCGTTTCTGACACAGAGAAAAAATCAGAAGTAAACACAGCTGCAGCAGAAGGCGAAAAACAACCGCAACCAAAAACGGCGGACACGATAGAGGCAAATAAACCTGAAGCAGAAAAAGCAGATGCGAAACAAGAAGATAAATCCAAAGTTACTCTTGCTGTTGATAAGAAGGAAGAGGCGCCTGCAGCTAAAGCGGCAGCAGCAAAGGAAGAGCCTGCGGCTAAAGCAAATACATCGGTTGAAAAAACAGCGACACAGCCGAAAGAAGCTGTCCAGCCTAAAGCAGCAACGACAGTGAAAGAAGAAAGCCAGCCTAAAGCTGCATCCGTTGTAAAAGAAGAGCCCAAAGCAGCGGCACCTGCTGCGAAAGAAGAAACACAAAAACCAGCGGAGCCAGCAGCGAAAGAAGAAAAGAAACCATCTAAATCGGTCTCATTCGTGAAAAAAGATACGGTACAGCCGAAAGCACCATCATCCTCAGAGGCTCCTGCTTCATCCTCATCCTCATCATCTTCTTCGTCTTCCGAAGGTCAACAGCCAGCACCATCGACGACGGAAGAAGAAATCTGCTAGAAACAAGAAATACGTATTCATGAGTTATGAAATGGGGGGGTCATAAGAGGCAGATCAGCCTCTTATGGCCGGCTCCCTGCACGAAATCTTGAAGCGACTAGTGGAGAATACATATTTCACACTTGGCACATCGACAAAATTTGATGAAAACGAGGAATGAACATGAAATTACAATTTAATACATCCAAAAGATGGTTAGCTCTTATATTGGCTGCATTATTAATTTTGCCAGCTGCCAATATCGTTAATGCCAATCCAGCTTCGGAAACTCTAGTAAATAGCGGCGCCAGCCATTATAACTATTTTAATAATGTGTATGATCATTTGGATGATGAGAACCATATTCTTCAAACGGTAACGTATGAAGATATTATTAATCTCTTTGACAGCGAAGGCACATATGTTGTGTTGTTTGGCGGAGCTTGGAGCGATAAAACACAAGCGAATATTGGCTTTATTAATCAGGTGGCAAAGCAATATGGTGTAAAAACCATCTATAACTTTGATACAAGGTTAGATGGCAAATCACTAGAAATTGCGGAAACGCAAACGAAAGAAATCAAAGTCGGCAACAACACTTTTGATTTTGCAGAAGCGTATGTCGAGCTGGTCAAAAAATATTTAACGAACCTCGATGAAGTACTTCCTGCAGGAGATATCGTTAGCTATACGAAAAAAGACAGCAAGGGCGCAGTAATTTCAGAAGGCTCAGCGAAAAAAATTGAAGCGCCATTCCTGTTTGTGTATAACAAAAAGAAAATTGTTTCCTCTTTGGCTTCAACAAATGTGTGGAGTGATTACATAACTAATGGCGTTTTGGACGCGAGCAAAGTAGATGCTTACAAAGCAAAAGTGAGTCAAGTATTTGAAGGAACCACTTCATTTGATACGATTAATCGTTCGAATTCTATCAAAGCAGCTTTCAATAGAAATGGATCAATCATTAACAAAAAAGAAACGGTTATTTTTGACGAATCGGACGGCGAGCTCGTATTTGAGCATGTAACCTATCACCAATTGACGAAGATTCTCGAGAGCGAAGGGAATTATACGATCTTGTTTGGCGGCTCTTGGTGCCCGAATACACAAGCAGCCATTAAGTTTATTAACGAATATGCGAAAAAAAATAACATTGATAAAGTTTATTTCTGGGACACCAAGCTGGATTCGGGAATTTCGATCCTGGATCTTAATAAAGACCCGAACGCTGACCCGCATAACGGCATATTCTTTCAAACGAGAGATACGAATCATCCAAATGCCAATCTGTATGTAGATTTGATTAACAAATATTTGCCTGATATCAAAACACAATATGTAAAAGCAAGCAACAATGTAAAGTATACGAATGAGAACGGTGTAGAAGTAATCGCAAGCAAAGCTCAGGTTCCTTACCTCTTTCAATATAACAAAGACAACAAGGATGCTGATGGCAACAGAGCTCCAATTCTTGGGCATATTGAATTAATGTATTCTTGGACCAATATTCAACCTGATTATGTAAGCAGCGGGCTTACTGGTGTGAATTACAATAACTATACGAATGCTTTGAAAAGCTTATTTGCAAGAGTTGAGGCTACACCAACAGGGCTGACAGCGGTTAAACCAACCTCATCCGATGAAAATGATGGTCAAATAACAGGAACGAAAGGTAAAGCGCTTGAATACAAGCTTGAAAGTGAAACGGATTACAAGGCTGTAACTGGTGATGCAATAACTAACTTAGTGCCAGGTACTTACAATGTTAGATATGCATCCAAGCTTGGATACAATGGTCCTCATACAGCAGGAATTCCTGCAGCTGTTTCGTACAAAGCGGGCGATGCTGTAAACGTAGTGGTGCCATCCTTTATTCAAGATCAAGCTGCACCAACAGGGCTGGCAGGCGTTGCACCAACGACATCAGCTAACAATGACGGTAAAATTACAGGAACGACAACAGCGCTTGAATACAAGCTGTCTAATTCGTTATCCGATTATATTCGTGCAACAGAACCGTCTGTTACAGATCTTGTTTACGGTACTTATGATGTTCGTTACGCGGCCAAAGAAGGATATCGCCCAAGCCCTAAAGTAGAGGTTGTAATTCCGGCTTACGGCGAGGAAGCGCAAGAAGCGCCGACTGGCTTAACAGGCGTATCACCGACAACGATTGCTAATAACGATGGACAAATTACAGGAACGACTGCAGCTCTAGAATACAGATTAGATGGAACGGATGCTTACCAAGCGGCAACAGAACCAGCGATCACTGGTCTCGCAGCAGGCACTTATAATATCAGATTTGCAGCTAAACCTGGATTCAGTGCAAGCCCAGCAATTGATATCGTTATCAAAGCGTTTGCGCTACAAGAGCAGCCGGAACCATCAGGCTTGTCGGGTGTAGCTCCAACCTCTTCAGCTAATGATGATGGACAAATTACAGGAACAACGACAGCACTTGAATACAAGCTGTCAGGAGCTGAGTCCTATCAAGCGGCAACAGCGCCATCTATTACTGGTTTATCATCTGGAACTTACAACGTGAGGTTTGCGGCTAAGGAAGGCTATAATGCCGGAGCAGTGCTAGATGTCATTGTACCTAATTATGTATCCCCTCCAGCTGGTGGAAACAATGGCCCAAATCCAACGCCTACACCTACACCTCCAGCAGGTGGAGACGATGATGGTACAGCACCAACAGCAACGATAACAGCAACAACTGATGCTGCGACAGGAGCAACCGTAGCGAAAGCAACCGCAGCTTCTATTACAAGCCTAGTTGAGCTTGCTAAGAAAGCGGAAGCAGCAGGCAAAACCTCTGTCGTTGAGCTTAAGGTTGAAGCTACAGCTCAAACTAAATCTGTAGAGCTGAGTATTCCTAGAAAGTCGTTTAATGAAGTAGCTTCAAGCACAAATGCGGGTGTGAAGGCCAATCTTGGCGTTGGCACTGTCGTTTTTGACGCAAAAGCAATTGAAAGCATCAGCAATTCGGCTGAAGCGGGTGACATCAGCATTATTATTACGAAAGTAGAGCTGACTGACGAGGGCAAGGAAGCTTTGGGTGACAGACCGGTTTATGATTTCTCCGTATTCGCAGGAACTACCCAGCTTACAAGCTTTGGCGGCAGCAATGTGCAAGTTAGTGTGCCTTATTCTTTAAAAGCCGGAGAAGATCCAAATGCTGTAGTGGTCTACTATGTAACGGATGCCGGCAGCTTGGAAACGATCCGCGGGAAATACAACGCGGGTACAGGAACGGTAAACTTTGTTACGACACATTTCTCCCAGTACATTGTAGGATACAATAAAGTAAGCTTTAAAGATGTATCGGATGCAGCTTGGTATAAGGATGCCGTTTTATTCCTTGCGGCAAGAAGCATTACAACAGGTACAGACGAGGACCATTACAGCCCGAATGCGACAGTGACGAGAGGTCAATTCATCGTCTTGTTATTGAAAGCATACGGCATCGAGCCTAATGAGAAAGAGACAGCTAATTTTGATGATGCAGGGAATACCTACTATACGAATTACTTGGGAGCTGCTAAGCGCCTGGGTATTACGAAAGGTGTAGAAGGCAATACGTTTGACCCTAATAGCAAAATTACACGTCAAGATCTATTTACGCTTTTGTATCGTGCACTTGAAGTGTTTGGTGAATTGCCTAAAGCAGAGACAAATGTTGCGGTGTCCAGCTTCAGTGATTCCGCTCAAATTGCGAGCTATGCAAGCGACGCTTTCAAGGTGCTAGTTGAGGGCGGCATCATTACGGGGAACAATTCAAAGCTGAGCCCTAAAGATGTTTCTACGAGAGCTCAAGTGGCACAAGTGCTTTATAATCTGCTTTCAAAGTAATACGATAAGAACGCTAGTGTTTAAAAAATGGGTGGCCAATGGCTGCCCATTTTTTCGTTTTTGTGCATGCTTCTTGCTTTTGTACACAAATCATTGCTTTCTTTGATATTAGTCCGATAATTCGGTATGCTGTTTACTAGATAAACTAATTTACATAGTTGAAGGTGATAGGATGGATTCTATTTTACAGGTGAGTGGTCTAATCGGCGGTTACAGCCCACGAAGACCAGTACTGCATGATATCTCCTTTGAGGTAAAAGCGGGCGAGATGGTAGGATTAATCGGTCTGAATGGCGCTGGAAAAAGCACGACCATTAAGCATATTTTAGGTTTAATGAAGCCGCAGGCGGGGGAAGTAAAGGTTGATGGCGTTACGCTGGAGGAAGAAACCGAGCGGTACAGAAGCGCATTTGCTTATGTGCCGGAGACGCCGGTTCTATTTGATGAGCTGACCGTTGAAGAGCATTTGCGCTTAACGGGGATGGCCTATAGCGTAAAGGACAAGCAGTATAGTGATCGTGAGGACGAGCTGCTGAAGCAGTTCCAAATGACGCCAAAGCGTAAAGCCTTTGCAGCCCACTTATCCAAAGGCATGAAACAAAAGGTCATGATTATGAACGCGCTGCTCGCTGAGCCGCCGCTGTACATCATCGATGAGCCTTTTCTAGGGCTTGACCCGCTTGGCATTCGTTCCTTGCTGGAGCGGCTGGTTGAAGTAAAACAAAAGGGAGCAGCCATCCTTATGAGCTCGCATATCCTCTCAACTGTGGAAGCGTATTGCGATCGTTTTATCGTCATGCACCACGGTAAAATCGTTGCGATCGGCACGCTCGATGATATTAGACAAGCAGCAGGCATGGACATGCGCAGCGGTTCTCTGGAGGATGCCTTCTATAAGCTCGTTACTGGGGGCAATGTTTGATGAGCAATATAAGTAAGCTGGAGCTGATGTGGCAGCAAAGAGCAAAGGCATTCCGCGGGGAAACCTTGCCTTATTTTCGGTATATGGGGCAAAGCGGCTTCCCAGCTTTTATGTCTTTAATCTTGATCTCCTCCACGATTGGATACATAAATTTAATTCGACATATGCCAGCGAGCTTTCCCTTTGCGACTGTTGGTGTGATTGCATTAACGTTGGTGTTGTGTTGGAGTCCGCTTCGTACGTGGCTTGCAGCCGGAGACGTCGTCTTTATGATGCCGCGTGAGGCAGAGATGGCCGGTTATTTGCGCTTATCGTTCCGTCATACTTCAATTGCTTGTTCGATACTAGCTGCTATTGTGTTTCTTCTTTATTTGCCGATCTATAACCAAGGCCCAGCCATTAACGGCGCATTGCTTCTTGCAGTCGTGGCTGCCGCTCTGAAGGCGGGCAATGTATGGGGAGCATGGAAAGAGCGCCGAATGACTTGGGCGGGCATGCGACGTCTCATGCGTGTGCTGCGCTGGGCAATGACAGCATTGACGCTGGTTGCTTGGCTTACTTGTACCGCTTGGCAAGCAGCGGGGTTTACGCTGCTCATCGGTATACTGTCTATGCTGCTTTATCGTCTTCCAACAAAACATCCTTTTCCTTGGGAGAGGCTGATTGATGAGGAAGCAAGGACACGTAAACGGTATTATGTTTTTTTTGGATTGTTTATCGATGTACCTACACTCCCATCGAGTATTGCAAGAAGATCTTATTTAAGCTGGATTCTGCGTACGATACCGTATTCGAATCGCAATACATTCGTTTATCTCTATACGGCATCTATGCTTAGAACCGAGATGGGCGGAATTATACTAAGGCTGCTTGTTCTCGGCTGCCTCATCACCTATTGGTTTGCTGAAGCCGTATCGCTATCTGGCTATGGCAGTGTTCTCGTATTTTTTATTTTTATGGGACTCATTGCTGTTCAATTAGGCGGCTTGCGTCATATCCATCGATATTCGGTTTGGAAGCATGTGTACCCGTTGCCGGAAAAGCAGCGAATCGAGCAATATTTGAAAATCGATCGTTTGGCGATGGTGCTGTGCACGCTGCTGCTTTGGCTGTTTGTTGCTTTGCCGCTGGCTTTGGCGGGCGGCGTGTACGTCCCTTCGCTCATAGCTATTGTTCTTGCCGTCATGTATATCGGCATTCGTCCAGCGCGTCTGCGCAAGAAGCTTGCGAAAGATGAAGATGAAGACTAAGAAGGGCAGACGGAATACAAAAAAGAACCCCTGAGAGAAGCATTCGTAAAGAAATGCTGACTCAGGGGTTCTTTGCAATTATTCGCGAATGAAGTGCGAGTGTTTATTATACTTTTTGAGCAATCAAATCGTTAACCGCTTTGAAAATCGTATCGAACAGCTCTTCAAGATTTTCTTCCTCGATGCAAGAGAAAGCAACGCGAAGATCTGTTTCACCTAGAGCAATCGTTCCGATTCCGTATTGGTTCAACAGATGTGCACGTACGGACTCAGCTGTAACGCCGCTTAGTGTTAGACACATAAAGTAGCCGGAGTTGAATGGGTAATAGCCCCATACATCGCCATAACGGCCGCTGTCGAGCAACGATTTCACGCGATTGGCGCGGCGTTTCATAATATCGTATTTTTCCGCTTTTTGAGCTTCGAACTCAGGTGAAGTCAAAGCGCGCAATACGAATGTTTGTGATGGATGCGGGCCGCTGGAAATCGTGGCACGAATGATACCTATTGTTTTTTGCTCCAACGCATTCAGAGTAGCCGCAGAAGTTGAACCATACGTAATGAAGCCTACGCGGAAGCCCCATACGTACTCTTCTTTGGTCGCACCGTCAACTTTAACGGCAAGCACGCGCGGATGCAGATCAGCAAGCTTGGAGAACAGTGATTCTTGCATGGAATCTTCGAAAAATAAACCAAAATAAGCATCGTCTGTTACAACAACGACATTAATGCCAGCTTCCGCTGCGTCGTGAATGGCAGCGATGATTTCATCGCCTTCCTGTGGACCAGGCGTGTAGCCAGTAGGGTTGTTCGGAAAGTTCAGCACAACGATGGCTTTCCCTTTGTCCTTCTGAGCCAGCAAGGCTTCGCGAAGGCCAGCGCTGTTGAAGCGAGTTTGGTCGTTATACAGCGGGTATTCTACAATTTCAGCACCGCGGCGGATACCGAATGTCAATTCGTAGTTTTCCCAGTTTTTATTAGGGATGATTACAGCGTCACCCGCATTAGCGAATAGGTCAGCTACGATGCTAAGACCGTGGGTCAATGCATTTGTAACGACTGGCGTACCAAAGCCCTTTGATTCAAGGGAAGGGTTGTCTTTGATCATTTTTGTACGCCAAGCAGCACGAAGCTCAGGCTTTCCTGCAGGAGGCGCATATTCATATATATCTTTCGGATTGTAAGCAGAGAGGGTATCTTGGATGACCTTAAGGTGCATCGGTTGTCCGCCTTCTGTTGCAATTCCAATAGTAGCATTAAATTTAGTTGCTTTCGTTTTCGCTTCGGCGGACTGACTGAGAATGCCCTCCTTCGGGAAATAAATCGCTTTGCCTAAGTCTGACAACATCGCATAAACGTTAGGGCTTTCTGCTTGTAACGTCTCGTTTAATTGCTGAGCAAGTGGGTTCATGGACTTTATTCCATCCTTCCGAAATCATTCATTTGAATTTAGTATAATTAGGCGTTAGCCGTTTATTCTTGTCGGGTGCTATTATAACATTTTTTTTGAGATGGAAACCATTCACAAAGCAAATTTTTTCGTAACTTCATGTGGCTTGCGCAATAGTTTCTCCCTGTTGTATGATGACGGCATAGATTTGTACAGGAGGTTTCCTTATGCTGCACATTTCGCCTAATTCGTTCATCCTGTTACCTGCGTTTGCCAAAATCGTATGCGAGCCGGGTTGGAGATGGGCTAGACGCGAGAAGCCGATGGCCAATTTTGATTTATTTTATGTTTGGAGCGGAGAAGGGGAAGTCGAAGTCAACGGTACTCACTATGAGGTTGGTCCGGGAAGCTGCTTCTTGTTTCGTCCAGGCGACTACACAAGCTCCACTCATAACCCGCAGCGTCCGCTCGTATTATCCTATATTCACTTTGCCATTAATGAAACGATAGATGCTGTGCCGAGTCGGTATAGGCAATTGAATGACACGGTCGACTTTGAATATATGCTCTCACGCTATGTAAGGCTGTTTCTTGTAAAAACGTATGCAGCGGAAGAGGAGGCGCAGCTTGTTCTTAAACAGCTGATGATTCATTTGCTTAGAGAGGACAAGCAGCTGCCAGTTGAGAAGAAGGCAAGCAATCAATTGACGGAGGCCATTCATGAGGTGGCAAACTTTGTTCGGCAAAATCCAAGCATTGCGCACCGTGTAGAGGATCTAGCGATGCGGGCGCAGCTGTCGCCCCGATATTTTTCAATGAAATTCAAAGAGCTGATCGGCATGTCGGTGCAAACCTACATGATTCGCACAAGAATTGAACGGGCGCAGCATTTGCTCATGCACGCCGGGATGAATGTGACCGAGGTAGCGGATGCGCTGGGCTATCGGGATATCTTTTTTTTCAGCAGGCAATTTAAGCAGTATACGGGGCGAAGCCCCTCGGAGATCAGATAGGCTAACAAACGAAAAACCCCGAATTCACTCATCGCTGAGAAATTCGGGGTTTTTCGTTTTGAGCTAAGTCTGCTTCAGTTAGTTTTCGTGAAGCGATCCGAGCTTCTCACCCATACGCACCTTCGATCCAAGCATGTCGTTGTCACGCGGAGTAAAGGTTCCATCTTCAAGCAGCAGCACTACAGTAGAACCGAATTCAAAGTAGGCGAGCTCTTCACCCTTGAACATTTCTTCCTTTAGGGGCTGTACGTACTGAATACTGCTTACGTTCATTGCGCCAACTTTGACAACGGCCGTTTCTCCTGCATGATGCTGCATATAGGTAATCAGCCGCTCGTTGCGGCTAAGCACTCTGCGCATATGGCGAAGACCAAAGTCATTAACCGGATAAACTTTGCCTTCAATATGCTCACGCTCTACAACACGACCGCTGACTGGCGTATGTATACGATGGTAATCGGTTGGGCTCAAATAAAGAACGAAATAATAGCCGTTCATATAATTGGAAGTTCGCGGAGACCGATTAAGAAGCTCCTCAATCGTGTAGTCCTGCCCCTTTACGTTAACAATCGTTCCGCTGCTTATTGGACCAGCTCCGGTTATGAGAGCATCAACTGGACTGACAAGCGAGTCCTCATCTGCATGCACATCACGCAGCCCGGGTTTTAATCGCCGTGTAAAAAACTCGTTTAACGTTTTATATTGGGCTAGAGGTTTCTCAGCTTCCTCAGTTTTAATGCCATATGTCGCAGCAAAACGGGAAATAAATCGACGGCTGGCAGCCGATTGAGCGAATTTTCCGGTTATGCGAGATATCCATTTGCGCGAGCTTAATTCTGTCATGGAACGAAGCAGCCATTTTATCATACGTGAACCGTCACGTCCTTTCCTGCAAGGAGGCATTCGTCCTCACACACATCAAACAGTGTGACATATCCGGTTCTATTTTTCAATATGCAACTGCTTTCCTTTCCTTGCCTGAACCCAAATAACAATGGCCGCAATCATTAAGATAGCAGCAGCGATGCTGGCGGAGAGACTAACCTCGGGCTGCTGGTCCTGCTTTACGGCAATAGCTATAAACGACCAAACAAACACAAGAACAAAGGCCGGGTCCCCAAACCTAAAACCGATGACAACAGCAAGTAAACTGGCTGCAATGAGTAAAATAATGGTCCAAGCAGCATCAGACAAACCAAAGCCATTCCACTCGGCGGCGTACAAAACGACAGCTGCATTTACAATAGAAGCTACGCAAATCCAACCTAAGTAAATGCTGAAAGGCAGCCGTACAAGCCATTGTTCCATAGGAGCAGGAGGCTGATTATTCTTTCGAATGGCAGTATAAATAACGATTAGCGAGATCAGCAGAGCGAACATAATGAATACGCTGCTGGTTAGTTTCTCATAGTGCCACAGGAGAATCCAAGCGACGTTGAACAGGCAGCTTATGATGAACCATGGGCCGATGTTCTGTACGGTTTTGCTCTTGCCAGCACGTGGTTTGAACTGATAAATGACGAAACCAATCAGCAGCAAATAAATAATAGACCAAATGGAGAAGGCATATGGCGCAGGAGTGATAAGCACAGGGTACTTGGCGGATATTTCTCCAGTCGTTTTCCCGTTGATAGGAAGCCACTGTGCAAGTCCATTAACTGCAAGCACGGCAGCGAGACCGGCAGCATTTAACCAGCGAATAAGAGTTTTCATAAAACATCCCTCCAAAATGTTACTTTTATTGGACTTCTTTATCATATGTAAACAAGCTTGGTCGCTTTTATTCGCTATATACTCATTCCATCCAAAAATGTGAGGTTTAAGTGTACAGCAAATGACCGAACCTATCACAAGAGGTGATGGCAAATGATGATATTAATTGGTGCGGCATTAGCCGTTGGCGCAGTTCTCATGGGCTGGTTGAGTCGGATGAGCGCCACAGTCAGTCGAGTTTTGGATGGGCTTGCGGTTACGGCGATCTTTTTATTTTTTGTAGCTGCAGCGGATGCCATAGCACAGACTCTCATGAATGATACGGTGTTTATGACGGAAGTGCATCGTGTACTCAAAAATATCGTTTTTTTAATAAGCGGCGCTTATCTTGGCCCTTATGCATTGGCAAGAATAGCGATGCAGTCTTCCGCTATGCATAGGCGAAATTGACTAAAGAATCTCTGTCGTTCACGAAGCATATGATTAACGATTAACCTTCATCAAGCCTTGCGATCATTTCCTATATTCCGTTATGATAAGAGCAGACTTTGAAGGAGGTTTCAACTATGAGCGTACATAAGCTGCGAAAGCCTGAGGCTGTTATATTTGATATGGATGGAACGTTGTTTGAAACGGATAAATTGCTGGTGCCTGTTCACCACCGCGTTTTTGAGACGCTTCGGGAAGAGGGGCTTTACGAGCGTGAAACGCCGCCTGTTGAACGGCTGCTAAGCTGCTTAGGCATGCTGCTGGAGGATATTTGGCGGCAGGTTATGCCAGATAGTACTGAGGCTGCTCGGAAGCGGGCTGATGTCTTGCTGCTTCAGTACGAGCGCGAAGGCTTGGAAAGAGGCGAAGGCGAGCTGTACCCATTTGTCGAGGAAACGCTGCGTGAGCTGCATTCACGCGGGATTAAGCTGTTTGTAGCCAGCAATGGGCTTGAGGAATATGTGAAGGGCGTTGCTGAATTCAAAGGCATTGCGCCTCTCTTTGACGGCTTATACAGTGCAGGAGAATATGAGACTTCAACCAAAGTCGACTTAGTTGCTCGCCTGCTTAAGGATCACAATATCCAATCGGCTTGGATGGTAGGAGACCGCTCTTCGGATGTGGAAGCGGGCAATGGCAACGGTCTTCAAACGATCGGCTGTGCGTATGCTACATATGGCCGTGCTTCAGAAATTGAGGGAGCGGATGTGCTGATTAACGATTTCCGCGAGCTCCTGCCTTTATTGGAACAATAATAAGCAGCTTGAATATAGTGCGAAGCGCAAAAAACACCTGTTAGGGAGGCCTTATGATGAGGCCGCTCCTTGCAGGTGTATTTTTTAGCTATGGATTTTAAGTGTTCAGAGACATCACAGCTCCTTATCAGAAATGAAGCTCTCATCCACACGGGTAGTATCTGATACAGCAGCCTGCTTCTCTTTACCTTTCCTTCGCTTCTTCTGATTATAAAGCCAGATGGCATATTCCAGAGGTCTAATAATCGCATTGCGATAAACCTCTTTCTCTCCTGCCTGTGCAAATACTTCCCTAGCTGGCTTCGGATTTACCTCCAGCAGCCATATCCCGCCTTTTCGATCAATTGCCAAATCGAGAGCAAGCTCACAAAGTCTGCCGTAATTTTGCTCTAAGTAAGCGGCAATGCCGACCCCAAGCTTCTCTGTCTCTTCCTTAACCTGCGCGACCTTCGCATCATCGCGAAGCCATTCCTTGAGCAAGCTGCTCATCGTAGCGGCATTGCCGCCGCCGTGTAAATTAGAGGTAATGCTGCCAGATGCCCCGATTCTTCCAGCGCATCCGGTAACTTCCCAATTGCCTTCTCCGTTTTTTTGAACAAGCATCCGATAATCGTGCACACGTCCGCTAGCAAGCTTTATTTGAATGCCCTGCTGGGCGATGTAGCGATTGCCTTTTAAATTCCAAGGAGTCAAATAGCTGTTTAAACCTGCAGTGGAAATATATTGCGGTCGTATAATTTTCCTTGATTGATCCCGGCCTTGGATGTGAAGCTGACCATCCTTGCGCCGTTCGATTCGCAAAATTCCTCTGCCGCCGGTTCCGTTAATCGGTTTGAGATACACAAGCTGATGTTTTCGGATCATATCGGTAATATCTTGATTATCGGTGACATACTTCGTGGCAGGCAGATAGCTTTTATATCGAGAATCTTTCGAGAGAATACGATGGATGGTCCATTTGTTGCGAAGCGGGCGATTAAGGAATGTAAGATGTCCATAGCGTTCACGAAACTTTTTGAGCTGATCAAAGCGGTAGGTACGTTGGATTCGGCATCGATCATAAATCATATTTGGAAACGAGGTCCACCTTCGTGACCATGTTTGTGTGTCAAGATTGTAGAACTGCGCGTGAATTTTGTTGTTAATGTAATTGACGTCCTTTGGCGTAAACACGAAGACGCTTAGTCCCAGCTTTCGTCCTGCGGAAGTCATTTTCTGATAGATGGAACGTTCCTCCAGATGTCCGGCTTCATTGAGATATAGAGTCAGGATGCCTAGGACGGGCTGTTTCATTCGTGGTTCCCCTTTCAAAGCGAAGCGTCGGTTTGCCTGTTGGACCTCTATGCATGGAAACGGCTGTCATGCCTAAACGAAAACATAAAGCCATGCTTGCCGTATTGTCCGTTGCCACATTGCAAGTGAGTTTCCCTAAACGTTGAATCATGGCTTGAACGAGTGAACTGCCAATCCCAAGGCTTCGAGCTTCGGGATGAACGACGACCATGCACGCAGACTCGCCGCCGTCCTCTGCAAAACCGAAGCCGACGACGCGGTTGCCCTGCTTAGCAACAGCAGCAACCGCGCCGCATGGACGGCTCACTCCATCTTGTAGCAATGAAGGATCAAGCTTTCGGAGCGCATGAATAGTCGAAACTGCAAGCCGCTTATCTCCGAAGCGAATGGCAAAGCCAATGAGTCTTTTTTGTTCCGCTAACCATGCTTCCGGTGTAAGCAGCTCTAGATCCACGTTATGCGCCTCCTGCTTTTTCTAATTTCGTTCTAGCTAAATAAGCTCCATAATGAAATACGCGCTCTAACGATTTTTGACGAATATGAGGCTCGTCGAATTTCATAGGCTTAGAATTAGCTTCGAAAAACCACATATTCCCTACGCTGTCCACGCCTAAATCCAACGACATTTCGCCGAGCTGCTGGCCTGAGGCGCGTTCAATCTGCTTAGCGATAAGAACGGCTGCATTTTTTGCTTTTATAAGCAGTTTACGCGCCTGCTCTTCATTAAATGAATTAATGAGCAGCTTCTCAGGGTCTTCAATCATACCGCCGCGAGGAACATGGGTCGTAATGCTGGATGCGCCTGCAATTCGGGCACCTATTCCAGTAATATCCCATTGCCCTCGTTGGTTTTTTTGAACAAGCGCGCGAAGGTCAAATCTTCGGTCCTGGAAGGAGGCGAGCTTGATGCCTTGTTGAGCGATATAGGCCTCATTGCCGCTTTGTTTCTGAATACGACTCCAAAGTTTATGAAGGGTGGAGCAGTTGTAAGTCGTGCTCTTTTTGTTTTCTTGTATTCTTAGCCGATATGGGAGCTGCTTCTCAGCGTGAACCTTGATCGTCATTATGCCTTTTCCTGCTTTTCCGCTTTCTGGCTTTAAATAAAGATAGGAATGTTTTCGCATCATGCGTTCCAGACTCGTAACCGAAACGAGTTTTCGTGTTAATGGGATATAAGGTTTAGTCAATTTTGATAAACGAAGCCATTCGAATAAATCCCATTTGTTGAAAAAAGCCGGATTAAACAACGTGACTCGCGGATGCTTGCGACAGGCGTTGATCTTTTGCCTTACAGACGGTTGGATCTCATCTTCGCGCAGCGGAATTCGGTTGTAAATTACGTCGGGAAAGGGCAGCAATCTTTGCTGCCAGCTGTCCTCAGCTTCATTGAAGACATATCCCTTTAAGCTGCTTCTGGTCAGAAGCAGGTTTTTTACGGTGAGGACATAAACGATGAAACCCATCGATTGACCCGTTCTAATCAAATCGACAAAATTGCTTCGATTGCCGCGAAAGAGCTGAACATCATCATCGATCGTCAAAATCGCCAATACGGTTCGGCCGGCACGCTGCTCTCTAACGTCTGCATCATCGGGAAGTAAGCTATCCATCAGCTGGTACCTCCCTCATCTTTGAAGCGACTGAGATATAAGCAATGCTCTAAGATGTAAGATAGCGAAGCGCGGCCCTCAGAGCGAAGCGCTGGATGCTTGAAGATTGATCGTCCAGGCTTGGCGTTCGCTTCGAACATCCATACTTCTCCATCCTTATCAATGCCGAGATCCAGTCCCAGCTCACCAAGTCTATGAGGGTAGTTGCGTTCGATCGCTTCTGATAGTTTAATGGCAGCCAGCTTTGCCTTCTCAAGAACGGCATCTGCTTGCGTGCCGAATGTTTTGCCAAGCGCTTGCTCAGGCGTCATGAGCGAGCCGCCATTTTTCACATGTGTCGTTACACTTCCTCGGCCTGCTTTTTTGGCACCAATTCCAGCAGGAACCCACTCGTTGCTGCCGTTCTTATGCATGTGGAAGCGGAAATCGAGCGGGCAGCTGTCAATCTCAACTAAGCGAATGCCTTGCTGAACGACATAATGATTCAAGCTGCTGCCATGTTTCGCCTGAAGCATCCGCATTAAGCTGCTGAATTGCGTGAATCGAAGCAGCACATTTTGGCTGCCCTTGCGATAGCGGGCGAAATACCCGCGCTTGGGGTGATAGGTCAGTCGGTAGATTCCTACTCCAAGGCTGCCTGCCGTAGGTTTGTAATATAGAAATTGATGTTTCTCCAGCATTTCCTTAATTTTTTCGGAAGATGGACCAGAGACCGATTCAGGCAAATGAGTCAGCGCTTCAGGATCATTATCAAGCAGCTTGTAGACATCGGCCTTATTGAAGAAGCTCCAATTAAAAAATGGGATTTTGCGGCGCACGAAGCGTTCGCGCAGTGAATTAATGGATGCGGATGTCTCCGCTTTGCGGCTCGGAAGACGATTGTACACAACGTCCGGGAGCGGAACGATTTTGCGATACCAACCGCCCTGCGGATTAAGAAAATAGCCGTTGACCGTTTCTTGCTGCCAGTTGATGTCGCTTGGTGTAAAGCCGAAAAGATAAGCTTTATGTTCACCTGTTTTAATGACTTGCTTGATAAATCCGGTACGCGCACCAAAAGGATTGCTCTCAGAGCGTGTCGAATTGTCGCTCAGTATGCCGACCAGCGGTCCGAGCTGAACCTCATTATCGCCTGAATTGAGCACGTAAACGTTGCCTGACTTCGGCACTTTAATTGATTGACGGATGGCAGTTGATAAATACAGATGATTGCCCGGCCGCTTCAATGGCTTGATTTCAGCTACGATTACCTCTTTGCCCAGCTTGAGGTGAACCGATTTTTTGCCTGAGAGCTTGAGCTGTTTGAGCAGTGGGCTGGATAAATAGACAATTTTATTCGATTGCTGTGAGAAATGTACGTTACAAGTTGTCAAACTCATCGATGAACCTCCTGAACGTTGAAAGGCCGTAATTGGTTGTCAGAACTTGAATGATGACGACGGCCATTTGCGAATTCATTGGCTACAAAGGACGGTGATAGTCGCCTAGACAGCATTCGTGCATATAGAAGCGGTCTTTCAATGGAAAGCCGCTCGGCCTCATGATCGCTTATGATTCGAAAGGAAGAGCGGCCAGGCTTCGAGTTCGCTTCGAGCAGCCATATTCGGCCGCTCTGATCAATGCCATAATCTAACCCGAGCTCGGCAAATCTGCCGAATTTGCTTTCCAGTCGTTCTGCCGTTTGCTTGCTTATTGTATGGATCATCTCTAGCAAACGTTCGGATTTTGACTCTCCAAATTTGGCTGACAGCAGCTTTGCCGCCGGGACCGCGCCGCCCCCGCCATGAAGATTGGATGTTAAGGAGCCCGCTTGCCCTGTGCGCACAGCGGCTCCCGAGATCGACCATCTGCTCTTCTCATCCTTTTGAATGAGCACTCGTAAATCAAATGGTTTGTTGTCATTGCCGCTAAGCTCCAAATAGGGCTGAATCAAATAGGAGGTTCCACTGATGAAACGATGAATCCATCGCTCAAAAGCCAAATCCTCCTTAAAGGAGAGCGAGAAGGAATGGTTTCTTCGGTTTCGACCTTTTATGAGCAGTGATTGCTCAAACGGGCTGCGCTTCACAAGGATGATGCCTCTGCCTTGCATCCCTGAGGAAGGCTTAAGAATGATGCCTCCTCGGAAACGATCAGCGAGCTCAAGAAGCTGCTGTGTCCTTTGCATGGGAAGAGTAAGCGGCAAATGCCTGCTCAGCATACGGTCTTCTTTGAGTGCTTCATACACATCGAGCTTCCCAGGAAGTTTTCCGTTTAGAAGCTGGTAAGGCTTAACTTGAGCAAGAGAACTGAGCATGCGGCGGCAGTTTATTCGCTGATTGGCTTGAGTAAAGAAACAGCGGTCATAGATAATGTCAGGAAATGGGACGTTCTGTTTAGCAAAATGTTCGTTCTCCAATCGATAGCCAACGAGAGATTCTGTATGCTGCTGAAAGTCTTCTGCTGTAACTACATAAACGTCCATGCCAAGCTGCTCGCCGGCAATGCTGAGCGCACGATAGAAAGAAGGCTCTGGCATTACCGGAATAAATGCATGCTCTGAGGCATTATCGTTGATTGAGGCCACGAGAATGGCAAGTTTGACCTTTCGATTCTGCATAGAAGCCTCCGTTAAAAGCCCGCTAAAAAACGGGAGTATTGAATCATCATGCGGACGGATGGACGAATTTTATTGTCATTTAGCGGTGTGTTATCATTTTTTGACGGTTTGGAATTGACTTCCAGCAGCCAGACGCGGCCTGCCGTATCCATTGCAAGATCGATGCCGAGCTCACCGAAATGTGCTGGTATTTGCGCATCAACGCCGCGCGCGATATTTAGCGCTGCCTGTTGGAGCCGCTGCGCTGCTTCCTGCCTGCTAACCCCTGCCTGCAGATTTGATTTTGCAACAGCTTCTCCAACCGTGCTGAGCGTGCCGCCGCGCGCTAAGTTTGAGACAAAATGATGAGTTCCGGCTGTACGGGCTACAATGGATGTGATCGTCCATTTACCGCTTGAATTTTTTTGGACGAGTGCGCGGAAGTCGACTGGCCGCTTCTGGATTTCAATGAGCTGCAATCCCTGTTGAATTTGGTATCTCACGGTTTTCATCTTCACGGAAATCGTCGAGAAGAGCTTAACTAAGCTCGTATACTGCTGCCTTCGAGTACCGGCCGAAGTCGCATACATCACTTGGTAATTGCTCGAATCAAGATGAGTGATCCGAATGATTCCTTTCCCTAAGCTGCCGCGAACAGGTTTGAGAAAAACGCTGCTGTACCGAGAGCACATTGATTTCAGCATCGTATAGTTGCGCAGCAGATGCGACTCAGGCAAATAGCGAACCAAGCTTTCATCTTTCTTAAGCGCATCGAAAACCTCGGTTTTATCCAAAAACTTTTCATTGAAAACGGTAGTCTGATGGTGCTGTTTTACTTCTTTCATGAAATGTTGTACGCTGGGTCTGTTCTCCAATTTTCGTGAGGTAAGACGGTTATTAACGACGTCAGGAACGGGCATCGAGAGCTTCCGCCAGCCGTCGGAATAGATCCAGCCATCAATGTTGTCGATACTTGTGCCGATCTGATTAGGTGTGAAAAAATAAACGTACGCGCCTTGCGCTGTACAGGCTTCAACAAGCTCCCTGCAAAACATAGTAATGGAACCAAAGGGTTTATCCGGCATATGCGGATAATCTCGACTAATGAGAACGCCGATTAAAGGCCCAAAAACGAGTGTGGCAGTGCTGGCTTTGTATTGCAGTCGGATCGATGTGCCATTTGTTAATCCCATCTGTCTGGCTAAACTTTGACTGATCCTCATTCCGTCGTACTTTGCGACAGGAATAACCTTTACATGCTGCCGAAAAGCACCAAACTTTACGAGAATGTGTTGGCCTTGAGGGATTTTCCACTGCTTTACTTGTGCTTCGCCAAGCATGAGCGTATCCTCCGGAAGCATACCGGAGCTGATCACCTGTACGGCTACTTTCGATTTGAGCATCATAAATCTCCTTCCAAGCAGGAGGATGACGATAAGAGGTTAGCGGCCTATAGGTGTTTTACACGAATTACTTCAGCATATGAGGACATCTATTCCTTTGTGAATCAGAAACGGTTCTGAAGCTTGTGTTGTTTTAGCATGCTTTTCCATCAAGGATTTGGTTCTTGTATAGAATAACGGGTATGATTGGACGTATTGAATACCAAATGAGAGCGATAAGAATGGGAGAGAGACGAATGAACATTTATGACAAAGCTTATGAATTAGCGAAGGCGCTTAAGGAAAGCGAAGAGGCATTGCTATTAAAGGCTGCGAAGCTGGAAGCGGAAGCTGATGCAGATGCAAAGGCAATGCTGGATGATTTTCGCGACCGGCAAAACTTTTTACAGCAAAAAATGATGGCTGGTGAAGAGCCTTCTGCCGAAGATATGGAGAAGATGAGCAAGCTCTATGAAGTAATTACGCTTAATCCGTTGATAGGCAAATTGATGGATGCGGAGCGCCGGTTTGCCGTTGTGTTTGAGGATGTTAACCGCATTATGTCCGATGTGCTGAAGTCCATTGTAGACTAATAGTAGACATATACCCTGTCCCTCCTTCATAGAATGATTATGCGGACAAGAATATAAGCCGCTTATGACCGTATGAAGGAGCTGAAGGGAATGTTAGCCGGAAAAGGCCGTCATGTATTGTATTTGCTTATTGCGCTGGCGATGCTTGTATATGCGATTCCGCGTCTCGAGCTGAATGCGCCTTGGAGCTTGATGAGTGTATTCGGATTAGTATGGATTTTGTTCTCTTTAATCATCATAACGTCACATGTCAATGCGCTGGTTATGACTGATGAGAGACGGAAGGAGCTCGCGCGCATTAAGAGAGCGAAGGCGCTGTTATGGGAGCAGAAGCTTGTTCAGAAGGCGACAACTGCCCGCAGAGCCCGAGGTTAGCATACAACAAAAAAAAGATCCGTCGGTATTATACCGACGGATCTTTTTCTTGTTTATAACCATATTTGACGAAACCTTCTTATTGAATTTCTTTAAATTGAACAAGCTGCTTAACGAATTTATATACCGCTTCCTGCTCCTTTAAGCTTAAGCCGTTCATTTGGTGGGCAACCTTCGTGGCATATCCTTCATCGTCAGTATCCTCTGCAGCATCGGGGCTTGGAACAACGTTCACGATTCTCTCGAGCGGCGTTTGAAGCGCAAACGCGATTTTGCTTAGCACATCAATCGTTGGATTTTTTTCTCCCCGCTCAACCTGTCCCATATAGGAAGCATTTATATCAGCGCGAAGAGCAAGCTGTTCTTGACTAAGCCCTCTTTTTTTGCGCAGCAGTCGAATGTTCTCTCCTACAAGTCCTGCAATCCCACTCATTGATTCACCTCAGCCTAACGATAAAACTTTACTAGTCTATCAACAACATTCTATAGAGCATATTAAAAAGAGTGACTATAGTCATTGACTAATAGATGGTCTCTTTACTATAATTGTGTAAAAAAGTATCATTCTAATAATATCATTGCCTTTAAAGGATCAATTTACCATTTTAAATAAAAGTGGTAGGATATATAAGGGCAAAATCAGTGGACACGAGGAGGATGCAAAGTGGTTGACGAATTCGAATTTTTCAGAAAAGTTCGCGCATATTATAACAATGTTCCATTCCTTGTTCAGTTCACATACCGCTTGTCTCACCGTGTCGATAAGGCTTTGGCTGCTCGTGGCTCATTCAGCTGTCGTGTTAACCCGCATACCCAAATCGTTGAATATGTGCTTGACTTAAAATCTGATCCTATTTCTCGGCCGCACAGCGAGCAAAGCTCTTTTTTGTTCTCTAGCATATACGATGAAATTCCATCACAAGTGATAGAAATGAATCAATTCCTTATCCAATCACTGCGATATCCGATTCCGATTGAATATGATTGGCAAGCGTTTATCATGTCAGGCGCTGAAGATGCCATCAACGTTCAAACGGTACAGCAGCTGTTCAAGAAATGGCGGTTTAAAGGCTTGGAGGGTCAACTGATCGATGGCAGGCTGCGTACGAATCAAGTTCTGCTTCAATGGCAGCTCTAGATTAGGCCCGAATCGAGGGTAAGCATGACTTGTTCCTCGCTTTCTCCTATAATAGGGAGAAACAAAGGCAAGTGGACGGAGGATATAAGGTGGCTTCAATCGGACCAGGCAACGAGACTAGCACGAAGCATGAACAAATTTTGATTTATATACAAAGCTTGAAGATTGGAACAAAAATATCCGTACGCGCGATTGCCAAGGAATTAGGCGTCAGCGAAGGAACGGCTTATAAAGCATTTAAAGAAGCGGAGAGCTCAGGGCTTGTTAGCACGAAGGAACGCATCGGAACGGTGCGAATTGATCGGAAACGGCGGGAAGCGCTGGACCAGCTTACATTTGGCGAGGTTGCCGAAATCGTGGAAGGCAAGCTGTTTGGCGGAGCAGCCGGCCTTGATAAAACGCTGCACAAATTTGTCATTGGTGCAATGGAGCTGGATGCGATGCTGCGCTACATTGACGAGGGCAGCTTGCTAATAGTCGGCAACCGTATCGGGGCGCATCGCTGCGCGCTTGAGGAGGGAGCAGGCGTATTGATTACAGGCGGATTTGAGCCGAGTGCGGAAGTAATCAAGCTTGCTGACGAGCGCGTTCTCCCAATTATTTCATCGCGGCATGATACGTTTACAGTCGCCTCCATGATCAACCGTGCGATGTACGACCGGCTTATTAAGCGAAAGATCATGCTGATCGAAGACATCGTAACCTTTAGCAGACCCGCTGATGTGATGCGAATCGGGCAAACGGTTTTGGACTTCCATAAGATATCGCGGGAAACGGGTTATTCCAGATTTCCAGTAGTCGATGTAAGGGGCAAGGTTGTTGGCATGATGACGGCTAAGGATGCTGTGGGATCGCCTGAGGATAGCGCGGTAGATAAAGTGATGACAAAAAATCCGATTACAGCGGCACCAAATATAACGGTCACTTCGGCTGCTCATACGATGGCTGCGGAAGGTATTGACTTGTTGCCTATCGTTGACAGGCATCGCAAGCTGTTAGGCGTTGTGACGAGGCAAGAAGTGCTTGATGCGATGCGATTTGCAGGAAAACAGCCGGAATCCGGAGAGACATTTGAAGATTTAATGTGGACGGGCTTTATGGCTACAACAAATGATAATGTCATTGGCCAGGACGAGCTGGGCATTGCTTATAAGGGAATCATTACACCGCAAATGTCAGGCGCGCTTGGGATGGTGTCGGAAGGGCTTCTCTCTACGCTGATGACGCAAGCAGCTCGCAAAATGATTCGAGAAACGGCGAAGCGTGACTATTTGCTGGAGAGTATGACGACTTTTTTTGTTAGGCCGGTTCAAATTGACAGTGAGGTTACGATCTTTCCTAAAGCGCTTGAGATGAGTCGGAAGTTTACGAAGCTAGAAATCGAAGTGAAGGACAAACAAGGCTTGGCCGCCAAAGCGATGCTGACGGCCCAAATGATTGATCCGTATTAATTGCACATTTAATTTCTTGTCGAGCTGTACGCGCTGAGATTGCGAAGACCGGCAAACACATTAAATACGCCGATCACAAGGAATATAGCGCCAATTACGATGCGAAGCGTAGATTCTCCGGACAAGAACAACTGAACGAGAGCGATAAAAAGCAGCATGGCTCCCATGCTAATATTCATTCTAGCTGTGAAGAGGCCCCGGGTTCTCGCATCAGTGGAGCGGCGTGATTTAAAGCTGAATACAGCCGAGAGCACGAGTGTAATTAGGATGCCCGGCACAAGCAGCCATTGCATCAGTTGATCCATGGAAAAGCAACTCCTTTTAAGTTACGTATGTACAGCTTCGATCTTGTGAATAGACAGGCTCTATTGTATCACGAATCGCAGCTGTATGCTTAAGAAGGAGGCTTTGCATAATCACGCACCTTAATCCAGACATGCAGCACATTATCAACGACAAGAATAGTCTTAACCTCAATGGTATAGTCCTTGCTGTTCACATCCATATAGACCTTCTTCTCAAGGAGGTTGCGTGCGAATTTTGCGTCAGAGTCAATTTCATAAATGCTTTGTCCAAGGAAGACGCTCAAATCCCCTTTTATCCGCTTAATAATCAACGCCTCGGTAACTTGATCGAGATGGGGTCTTCCCGTATTTTGGCCGGCTTCTTTCTCTACACGAGGCAGGATGCTTTTTATAACGGTATGTTGATTCTTGAATTCATTTAAATGCTTTAAATCCGTTTCGTATTGCTCCAGCTTAACCTCCAGCTCACTCTTCAATGTGATTAAAGCCTCAAATTGCGCCAAATAAAGCGAATTGTACACAATTGCGCCAATGATCATCCCGAGTGTGAATACTCCTACCATTTGCAGTCCTCTCGTGAAACGGCTAAACGGAGGCACGCGCATCGCTTAGGTGGCCCCCTTGCAAATAAGCCGCACCAGCTCTGTGCCTAAATGCGCACCTAGAAAAGCGATAATAATAAAACAAATTTGCTGGGCTGCCGGCGATAACTGACCATCCATAATGTTGCTTTCAATGACTCGAACGGGATCAATCGACCCCCCGATTGCTGCGACGATTGCCCATATTTTCAGTTTTATGGCTGTATCGAGCATTGTATGGGCTGGCGGCATCAGCATAAACACTGATCCCACTGCTGCAAGCGTAGATCCACCTAACACAACGCCAAATGCGATAAAGAAATCAAGTCCTGCTTTGGACAAAAAATAGCTCACCCGTATCCCTCCAAAAATATAGTCTTATAGATTAACATCGCATGCTTGTATGCTCTGCTACCATTCTATGGGCGTGTCCATCGCTATTATGATAAAATAGAATTATCTTATTTTTGGACGAAGCGGAAAGGAACCGATGCGATGAGCGGCCATAATGAACAATCTTTCGTGCATTTGCACGTCCACAGCGAATATAGCCTGCTCGACGGCGCCGCCAGAATTAAAGATTTGACAGCTAAAGCTGCGGACCTCGGCATGAAGGCACTTGCGCTCACCGATCATGGAGTCATGTACGGAGCTATTCCTTTTTACCGGGCATGCCGTGCACAAGGAATAAAACCGATTATTGGGTGCGAGCTATATATGACGACTGGTTCTCGCTTTGAGAAAGGGTCGCGCAAGGAAAATCCAATCTATCATTTGATTGTGCTTGCCAAAAACGAAGCGGGTTATCGAAACTTAATGAGGCTTTGCTCCATAGCACATTTAGAAGGTTTTCACTATAAACCCCGCGTTGATTTGGAGATGCTTCGTGAGTACTCTGAAGGGCTGATTTGTTTAAGCTCTTGTTTGGGGAGCGAGATCTCTCAGCATCTGCTGCATGACCGCTTGGAGCAGGCGCGAAGCAGCGCTTTGCGTTATAAAGATATTTTCGGAGACGACTTTTATTTAGAGCTGCAGGATCATGGTCTTCTGGATCAGAAAAAAGTAGCTGTTGATATGATAAAGCTTGCAGAGGAAACAGGTATTAAGCTGGTTGCTACAAATGACGTACATTACTTGCAGGCTGAGGACGCTGCTATGCAGGATGTGCTTATTTGCATCGGTACGGGCAAAACGACAGAGGATACTGATCGATTGCGAATGCTGACAGATCAGATGTATCTGAAGAGTGCGGACGAAATGGCGCTGCTTTACAGACATGTACCTGAAGCGATTGCGAATACAGTTGAGATCGCGGATAAATGTGAGCTTGAGCTGACGCTTGGACGCGCTGCGCTTCCTGTATTTCGGCCGGTACCATCGGGTATGAGCTCATCCGATTACTTAATTACTTTATGTCGCGACGGTTTAGTTGCTAGATATGGCGGAAATCCAGAGTGGGTTCAAGATACTGATTATAGACAAAAGGCGGAGCAGCGGCTCGAATATGAGCTGTCTGTCATCGAGAAGATGGGCTTCAGCGATTACTTTCTGATCGTTTGGGATTTTATTCGCTTCGCTCATGATTCAGGCATTAGAACGGGACCTGGAAGGGGCTCGTCCGCGGGCAGCCTTGTTGCGTATACGCTTCGAATAACGGATGTTGATCCGCTGAAATATAAGCTTTTGTTCGAGCGTTTTCTTAATCCTGAGCGAATTTCCATGCCCGATATTGATATTGACTTCAATGATGAACGCCGTGACGAGGTCATTGCTTACGTGGCAGCCAAATACGGCGAAGAGCATGTTGCTCAAATCATTACATTCGGAACGATGGCGGCCAAAGCAGCAGTTCGGGATGTAGGCAGAGCTATGAACGTTCCGTTTCAAGAGGTGGACCGAGCAGCTAAGCTTATTCCAAACCAGCTGGGCATTACGATTGAGGAAGCGCTTCGCATGAGCAACGAGCTGCGTGAAGCAAGCGAGCGTCAGCCGAAGACGGCGGCTATGCTGAAGATGGCCTTGAAGGTTGAGGGCATGCCAAGGCATGCCTCCACTCATGCTGCGGGTGTTGTGATTTCACAGGAGCCGCTTACACACTATACGCCTATACAGACAGGAAGCGAGAGAATTCCGCTCACCCAATATTCAATGGAGCATTTAGAAGCTATCGGGCTTCTGAAAATGGATTTTCTCGGCCTGCGTACACTCTCCATTCTAGAGCGTGCGCTGCACGCGGTTAAGGAGCAGCACGGCAGAGTGATCGATTTCCACACCATTAGCGATAGTGATCCGGCAACCTATGCCATGCTGAGCCGCGGCGACACGACAGGAATTTTTCAGCTCGAGTCTGCCGGTGTGCGGCGAGTGCTGAAGGAAATGAAGCCAACGGAATTCGAGGATATCGTCTCCGTCCTTGCACTCTACCGTCCCGGCCCGATGGAGTTTATTCCTAAATACATTCAAGGCAAACACGGGCTCGTAACGGTTGAATATCCGCATCCGTCGCTAGAGCCTATTCTCTCTGATACATATGGCATTATTGTTTATCAAGAGCAGATCATGCAAATTGCCTCCTTGATGGCTGGCTTTTCTCTTGGCGAAGCGGATTTGCTGCGCCGAGCAGTATCCAAGAAGAAGCGTGAGGTGCTTGACGAAGAGCGGGCTCACTTTGTGAAAGGTAGTCTTGCACAAGGGTATTCAGAAACGGATGCCAATCATGTATATGACATGATTGTTCGATTTGCCGATTACGGGTTCCCTCGGGCGCATGCAGCAGCATATGGAGTACTGGCCTTTCAGACAGCATGGCTTAAAGCTAACTATCCTGTGCCGTTTATGGCATCGATGCTCGCTTCAGTTACAGGAAATCAGCGGAAGACCGCTGAATATGTGGATGAATGCCGGCGAATGGGCATTGCCGTGCTGCCGCCTGACGTTAATGAAAGCAGCGTATCGTTTACACCTGTTGAGAAAGCGGTTCGATTCGGGTTGGCAGCTATTAAAAATGTCGGCACACAAGCCATTGAAGCGATCTTAAAAGAGCGAAAGGATCGGCTCTTCGATAGTCTTCTGGATCTTTGCCAACGTGTAGACCTGCGGGTTGTGAACAAGCGGGTGCTGGAGTCGCTCATTCAGGCGGGAGCTCTTAATTCGTTGCCAGGACATCGTGCTCAGCTACTAGCTGCATTGGAGGAGACGGTGGAGACAGCAATCAAATGGCGCAAAGACCGTGAAGAGCTGCAAATTGAAATGTTTGGTTTAGATGAGGTGCAGAACTGGGATGTCGAGCTGCCCGATATCCGTCCGTACACGACAGGGCAACAGCTTGATTTTGAAAGGGACCTGTTGGGGCTTTATTTATCCGGCCATCCGCTGGATGCTGCCGAGCAGCAGCTGTCGGCGTTAGGTCTTGATCGGTTGGTTGAGCTGTCTGATGCAAAGGACGGGGCGATTGCTATTGTCGGCATTATGGTCGTATCCATCAAACCTTTCACGAATAAGAAAGGCCTGTCCATGGGTTTCCTCGAGCTTGAAGATCGCATAATGCGTGTGGAAGCTGTCGTATTTCCAACGATCTGGAAGCGAATCGAAAGCAAGCTCAAAAAGGGCGGCTTAGCCATTATACAAGCAACGGTTCAGCAGCAGGATGATGATTATAAGCTCATCGTTGAGGATTGTGTACCGATTGAACATGCGGAGATGGAGCTTGCGGATCACGTAGGAAGGCTGCAGAAGCAGGCGAAGGCTCGTGCGGCAAGAACGGGCGGGAGCAGCTATACTTCTCAGGGCAGTACTCAGAAAACGCAAGGCCAAGCTAACCGAACGACGTCACCTAGCAATCGGCCAGCTTTCCAGACTAAGGCTGCTGATAATAATAACGTCAAACCCGGCCCTCAGTCCGGAAATAACCGTACTACACCTGCATCCGATGAGCGCAAGCCGCAGCGCGTATATATAAAAATTGTGGCGGAAAATGAACAGCCTGCCGTCCTTGAACAGCTGAAAAGTGTTTTGGCCGGTCATTCCGGACAACTCGCTACCGTGTTATTTTATGTACAAGGACAAAAATCGATTGCTCTCAGCGATAGTTATCGCGTTAAACCATCTGCTGAGCTTATCTCAGCCGTTGAGCAGCTCTTGGGTGAAGGTTCGATCATCGTCAAATGACAACAACATAAATAAGCTGATGCGAAACCTTCTGCAATTGATTTCTCGCTTCTGGCAAATCAGAAATTAGATGCTGATCTTGTGCTTGAAAATATGCAATGGCGAGAATAGGTTTGAGCTGAGCAAACCGTGGTTTGTAATTATTTCGATAGTGAGATTATGCAAAAAAAACAAGAAGAGAAATTATTCTTTTACCATGAATATTTGGTATTGATGCAATAGGGTTTCTACCCTCCTGCTTTATCTTGCAAGCAAAGGCATTTCGTATGCACATCAGAGCCTATCTGTGCATATGTTTAGAGATACATGTGAAGATGGCTATGGGGCTCGGAGAGTGCGAGCGCCGCCTGAGGACAATGTCATCTGCTCACGCCTATGTTTCCAAGATAAACGTACAAGCAGTTACGGGAGGGATGAGTCCTATGACAGGAATCGAGAAATGGCTCTTAAAACGAGGGGTATCCATCGATGATGTAACAGAAATCGTTTATACGCTGCAGCGTCCCTATAACGGTGATTTGACGATGGAAGAGTGTGAGGAAAGCGTAAGGGCAGTGCTTGGCAAACGAGAGGTCCAATATGTCATGTATACGGGTATGGCCCTTGATGAGTTAGCTGAGCGGAAGTTATTGCCAGAGCCTTTGCAATCGATTATGGAAAATGATGAGTCGCTTTACGGTGTGGATGAGACGCTTGCGCTCGGCATTACGAATGTTTACGGCATGATTGGATTGACGAGCTTCGGATATTTAGATAAAGTAAAACCCGGTATTATTCGTCAACTAAATATAAAAGGTGAACGAATTCATGTTTTTTTAGATGACCTGGTTGCTGGATTAGCCGCTGCCGCGTCTGCTCGAATTGCACATCAGGACCCGAAAGCGATCCAATATGATTTGCCGGATTCGCCTTAACTATGGTATCATTGTGAGATCATATGGCCTGTTACCGGGATAGCTGTGCTTAGTAAGTGAGCTTTGTGGAAGCAAAGTTTTCAGGAGGTACCATGATGTGGACGGTCATTTATATCGCACCAACAGCAAAAATTGCAGATAACATCAAGAAGCGGCTAACGGATGAAGGGTTTCTGGTGAAAATCCGCTCCGTCAATCTGTCCAAACAGCAATACGAGATACTAGTTCCGTCAGGCGAGTTGGAGGAAGTTCAAGAAGTATTCAACTCCATTATGCGGCCATTATGATGGACTGCTCTATACTATTGCGCCTTGAGAGGTGTCACACGTGCAAATAAAAGATTTATTTACTAAGAAAAAATATGCAACGATACCTTCGGAACCACGCAAGCGTGAAGTTCCTGAGGGCTTGATGAATAAGTGCTCCAAATGCGGCACGATTCAGTATAGCAAAGAGTTGGAAAAGAATTTGAAGGTATGCTCATCCTGCGGTTATCATTACCGTCTAAGCGCGTTGGAGCGTATTGCATTAACGCTTGATGATGGGCATCTGGTAGAATACGATGCCAATATGGAATCCATCGATCCTCTAAACTTCCCAGGTTACGCGAGCAAGCTAGAGCAGCAGAAGAGCAAGTCGAGTCTTCGCGAAGCTGTCGTAACAGGAGAAGGTACGATTGGTGGTTTTCCTGTCGTAGTAGCAGTCATGAGCTTTGATTTTTTCACTGGCAGTATGGGATCCGTAGTTGGAGAGAAAATTACAAGAGCGATCGAAGCGGCTCATGAGAAGAAACTGCCGCTTCTTATTTTCTCAACATCGGGCGGCGCCCGGATGCAGGAAAGTATTCTTAGCTTAATGCAAATGGCCAAAACGAGCGCGGCACTTTCAAAGTTTCAAGGTGCCGGGGGTTTGTTTATTTCGATTTTTACCGATCCTACTACGGGCGGGGTTTCGGCAAGCTTTGCGAGCTTGGGCGATTACAATTTGGCCGAGCCTGGCGCGTTGATCGGTTTTGCCGGACGAATTGTTATCGAACAAACGATTCGCCAGAAGCTGCCTGACGACTTCCAGACGGCTGAGTTTAACTTGCAGCATGGCCAATTGGATAAAGTCGTACACCGCAAAGATATGAAACCTACGTTAGCAAAGCTGCTTGATATGCATTGCGTAAGGGAGGAAACATCCTATGGCGGGTGAGCTGCCTTTTGAAAAACCGTTGAACGACTTGCGGCAGAAGGTAACTGAGCTTAAGACCTTAAGCGTGGAGAAGGGTATCGACTTCACGGAAGAAATTCGAGGTCTTGAGCTTAAGTGCAAGCAGCTGGAAGAAGAATTGTATAGTGAGCTGACTCCGGCTCAAAAGATGCATATGGCGCGTCATCATCAGCGTCCGACATCGTTAGACTTCATTCAAACGGTATTTACCGATTATATGGAGCTTCATGGAGATCGTCTGTTTGCAGATGATCTTGCCATCGTTGGTGGCCTTGCTAAGATAAACGGTGTTCCAGTTACTGTTATTGGACACCAGCGCGGCAAGGACACTCGTGAGAATATTGCTCGTTTCTTCGGCAGTCCTCATCCTGAGGGCTTCCGTAAGGCGCTTCGTCTAATGGAGCAAGCGAACAAATTCAAGCGGCCAATCATCACGTTTATTGATACGAAGGGTGCTTATCCGGGCAAAACCGCCGAGGAGCGAGGTCAATCGGAAGCGATTGCGCGCAACCTGCGGGAAATGGCCGGCTTCGGCGTGCCTATTATTTGTATCGTTATTGGTGAAGGCGGCAGTGGGGGAGCACTCGCTTTAGGCGTCGGAAACCGTGTATTAATGTTGGAAAATGCGATTTATAGTGCAATCTCGCCAAATGGAGCGGCATCCATCTTATGGAAAGATGCTTCCAGGGCAGATCAAGCAGCTGAAGCCATGAAGATTACAGCCAAAGACTTGTTAGAATTTGGTGTAATTGAGGATATTGTTCCAGAGCCGCAGGGCGGCGCACATAAGGACTTGGCATTTCAAGCGGAGCAAATTAAGGAAAAGCTGTGGCAGCATTTACAAGAACTTATGAAAATGAGTGCTGAGCAGCTTATCGAAGATCGGTATAATAAATTCCGTAAAGTGGGTCAATTCAAGATCGTTGAAGAGCCCGGAGATGTGGCGGACGGAGCAGTTGCTGATACAAATATCGGTATAAAAGCGGACGCGGTAAATGTTTCTCAGGAACAGGCGCCGGAAGCAACTCCGACCGTTCAATAGTGAATAATATGTAAAAATGATTATTTCACTGTACAAGCAGTGGGTTGTCATGTCAGTATAGTAAAGAATATCAGGCAGTATACGGAGGAAACTTAACATGCGTAAAACGAAAATTGTTTGTACTATCGGTCCATCCAGCGAATCACTGGAAAACACAAAAAAGCTAATCAATGCAGGTATGAACGTTGCCCGTCTTAACTTCTCACACGGAGATTTTGAAGAGCACGGCAACCGTATTAAAAACATCCGCATTGCAAATGCAGAACTTGGTACTTCGGTAGCGGTTTTGCTTGATACGAAAGGTCCTGAAATTCGTCTTGGCAAGCTTAAAGAAGAGCCTATTGAGCTTAATCAAGGTGAAATCGTTACGCTTACTACAGAAGAAATTTTGGGTGACCGCAACCGTGTTCCTATTACTTACAACAACCTTCCAAACGATGTAACAATTGGTTCAACTATCCTCATTGATGATGGCTTGATCGGATTGACAGTTGAAGAGGTTAAAGGTACTGAGATCGTTTGCCGTATCGTAAACAGCGGTCCAATTAAAAGCAAAAAAGGCGTTAACGTTCCTGGCGTGAAAATTTCATTGCCTGGTATTACGGAAAAGGATGCTAACGATATCGTATTTGGTATCGAGCAAGGCGTAGACTTCATCGCAGCATCTTTTGTACGTAAAGCGAGCGACGTGCTTGAAATTCGTGAATTGCTTGAGCGTCATAATGCAGGTCACATTCAAATCATCTCCAAAATTGAGAACCAAGAAGGCGTAGACAACCTTGATGAAATTCTTGAGGTTTCTGACGGTCTTATGGTAGCGCGTGGCGACCTCGGCGTTGAAATTCCAGCTGAAGAAGTGCCGCTCGTTCAAAAAAATATGATCAAAAAAGGTAACCGTGTAGGTAAACCTGTCATTACAGCAACACAAATGCTTGATTCCATGCAGCGCAACCCGCGTCCAACTCGCGCAGAAGCGAGTGACGTTGCAAATGCGATTTTTGACGGTACTGATGCGATCATGCTTTCCGGCGAAACAGCTGCGGGAAGATATCCAACTGAATCCGTACAAACAATGGCTCGTATTGCTGAGCGTGCGGAAGCCGCTTTGGAATACCGTGAAATTTTCACAAAACAAGCCAATGCACAACAAGTATCCGTTACGGAAGCAATCAGCCAAGCTGTTGCTAACTCGGCTCTTGACCTTGGTGCAAAAGCGATCATCACATCGACACAAAGCGGCTTTACAGCTCGCATGGTATCCAAGTACAAGCCTAAAGCTCCAATCATTGCTGTAACGACTGATGAGAAGGTATTGCGTCGTCTATCTCTCATTTGGGGCGTATTTGCAGTGCTTGGTCCAGATGCGGATACAACGGATGAAATGTTCGAAAATGCTGTAAAAGGCGGAATGAGCACTGGATTCCTAAGCTTGGGAGATACAGTTGTTATTACAGCTGGCGTTCCAGTTGGCCGCGCTGGCACTACTAACCTTATCAAAATTCACCATATTGGTGAGCTTTTGGCACAAGGACAAGGTATCGGCAGCCAAACAGCTATCGGTAAAATTGTAGTAGCTCGTACACCTGAGGAAGCTATTGCAAAAACAACTCAAGGTTCAATCTTGGTAACGATCTCCACAGATAAAGAATATATGCCTGCATTTGAAAAAGCTGGCGCAGTTATTACAGAGCAAGGCGGAATTACTAGCCATGCCGCTGTAGTTGGCCTGAATCTTGGAATCCCGGTTATTCTTGGTATTCAAAATGCAACTGAATTGCTGCAAGATGGCATGGAAGTTACCATCTATGGCGAAACAGGCGTTATCTATCACGGCCAATCAAAAGTACTGTAATAAAACAGTGCCTTTGTTAACAACAATATAGTACAAAAACAAAAAGCGATGGTGATCTCACCGTCGCTTTTTGCTAATCATTTCGTCAAAGCATGTTCGTTTTGATAAAAATGGGGGGACATTTATGCTGTCAGCTTCCACTTGGGTTCTGCACCCGCTGCGCGTTCGTTATCAGGAAACCGATCAAATGGGTGTCGTTTTTCACGGGAATTATGTAACTTGGTTCGAAATTGGACGTACTGAATGGATAAGAAATGCTGGTTATGACTATAAAACGATTGAAGAGCAAGGATTGCTGCTGCCGGTTATAGATTTGCATTGCCGTTATGTGCAACCCGCTCGTTATGACGATACTGTAGTCGTTTGTACTCGAATTGCTGATTGCAGCCCGCTGCGCGTATCCTTTGAATCACAGGTAAGAAAGGTATCATTGGATGATTTCCATGCGTCAGTAGTATCAGAAAGCGAATCACTGCCTGGAGAGCTGCTCGTGGAGGGTGGAACCAAGCATGTGTGGGTCAACGAGTCATGGCAACCAGCGCGCTTAAACAAAGTCATGCCTGAATTGTATGATTTGCTGCGTACGAAGTAAGTTTACTGCGTAAACCAAGCATATGCTTACGAAGTAAGTTTGCTACGCAAACTTTTAGGAGGTCCAATCATGTATAAATGGCTGTTGGCAGTTTTAATTGTTGTTCCACTAGTTGAGCTTTGGGGAATTTTTCAAGTTAGCGGCTGGATCGGGGGCTGGAACACTTTTTTTATACTGATCCTCATGGGTTTGGCAGGCGCTTATTTGGCTCGAATGGAAGGGCGAAAAGTATGGGGAGAGGCTCAGCGTCAAATGCAAGCTGGACAAATTCCTGGCCAGTCGCTATTAGATGGATTATGTGTGCTAGCAGGAGGCATTTTGCTGCTGCTGCCAGGTTTTCTGTCTGACATCATAGGCATTACGCTGCTTATTCCATTTACAAGAACCTTTTATAGACTAATCATGCTGCGTGAATTAGAGAAAAGAATACGAAACGGCAATTTTAAGATCGGAAGATTCTAATATTTACGTGACATTTACAAAAGGTTAACATGGCAATAATAGTCATGCTTCATAATGAGATAGATATAAGTCGTTTCTTGTCGTCATATTAGCATTCTTGATATGAGGCTAGACGCGTATGTTAGAAAAGCAGGTTTATTTCGCAAAATTACTCAGGAGGCGTGAGAAATGACCAAGCTTTTGTCCAACTATGTAAATCGTGACTTAAGTTGGATCGAATTCAACCGAAGAGTTCTTCAAGAGGCGCAGGATCTAAGCAATCCGCTGCTTGAGAGAGCAAAGTTTTTGGCAATTGTCTCAAGCAATTTGGATGAATTTATGAGCGTGCGAGTTGCTGGCATCCAGATGCAGATGAGAGCCGGCTTATCCAAAACTGATTTTACGGGCTATACGCCCTCTGGACTTTGGAAGCGGCTGATTAAGCGAGCAACCCAAATGGTCCATGATCAATATCGTACATACAGAGAAGTGTTCCGAAGCCTCAGTCGTGAGGGCATTTTTATTCGTTCGCTGGATGAGCTTAATATAACGCAAACGAAAGCAGTCTCGGATTATTTTCATGAAATCGTATTTCCAGTACTTACGCCGATGGCTGTCGATCAGAGCAGACCATTCCCGCTTGTTCATACGAAAGAGCTGTATTTAGCAGTACTTCTTAGACAAGAGAGTGATCCGTCTGAAGAGGAGCCGTTATTTGCGATTGTTCAAGTACCTTCTATTTTACCGAGATTTGTACCTGTTCCTGGACGAATTAACAGCAAGAAAACGGAGTTTGTGCTTCTTGAAGATTTAATTGAAAAGTTCATCGATACGTTATTCAACGGTTATATTCCATTCTCAGTGAACCCGTTCCGCTTAACAAGGGATGCGGATATTACATTGAATGAAGAAGATGCCGAGGATTTGCTTGAGGAGATCGAGAAAGAGCTGCGTCGCCGCCGCTGGGGAATTCCTGTAAGGCTGGAGGTTTCCAAGGGTATGCACCCTTATGCGCTCGAAATGCTTACCGAAGAGCTCGAAATCGAAGATAATTTATTTGAAATAGATGGACCGCTTGATTTAAGCTTTTTGATGAAGTTTGCAGGAGCGGTACCGGGCAATGATAATTTGCGGTATGAGAAGCTTGAGCCAATTTATCCAAGAGAATTTGACCACACGGACGATATGTTTGAGGTCATCCGCCAGCGCGATGTTTTGATGTACCATCCATATGAATCATTTGATGCGGTTAATGACTTTGTCATGCAGGCTGCTTATGATCCCGACGTGCTAGCGATAAAAATGACGTTATACCGCGTGAGCGGCCAGTCTGCGCTCGTTCAAGCGCTTGCTAAGGCAGGCGAAGCCGGTAAGCAGGTAACGGTCGTTGTAGAGCTAAAGGCGAGGTTTGACGAGGAAAGGAACATCGCTTGGGCGCGCCAGCTGGAGAAGGCTGGTTGCCATGTCGTTTACGGCCTAGTTGGTCTGAAGACACATGCGAAAATCTTGTTGGTTGTAAGACGAGAGCAGGGCACGCTGCGCCGCTACGTTCATGTAGGGACAGGGAATTATAATGACAGTACGGCAACATTATATACGGATATTGGACTTTTTACGTCACATCCAATAATCGGCGGCGATGCTTCGGCTTTGTTCAACGAGGTTACGGGTTATTCATCGCCTTATGAGTGGAAAGCTTTTGGCGTTGCGCCTTCTGATTTGAAGGAAAAGCTATATCGGTTAATCGATAGGGAAAGATTGAATGCAGCAGCCGGCAAGCCAGCTCGCATTATTGCCAAAATGAATTCTTTATCGAATCAAGAGATGATCGATAAGCTTTATGAAGCCTCTCAAGCGGGAGTGAAAATCGTATTAATCGTTCGCGGCGTTTGCTGCTTGCGGCCGGGTGTTCCTGGGCGCAGTGAAAATATTCAGGTAATAAGTATCGTCGACCGTTTTCTGGAGCATGCACGGATTATGTACTTCCACAATGGCGGGGAAGAAGAGGTGTATTTGTCGAGCGCGGATTGGATGACTCGTAATCTTACAAGAAGGATCGAGCTTATGTGTCCAGTATTTGATCCAATTTTGAGACAAATATTGATTAAGATGCTTCAGCTTAATATCGATGATAATGTAAAAGCCCGTGAATTGCAGCCGAACGGTACTTATGAGCATCTTTCTAGTGCTGATAAAGAGCCGTTCCGCAGTCAATTCGAGGCAAAGGTTATAGCGTCTTGGAAGGGACGTGCGTAGACGAAAAGTCGAGGCTCGGCGTGAATCCCCAAAGTTTCTTGAATTCGCTGGCGAGCTCCTCCACTTCTCGGCGCTCAACTGCAAGCGTTCCTCGCGGCTGAACCGGGCGAAGCAGCAGCTGATAACCAGATAATTGGACATTTAGTTGAGCAATGGCTTGTGTTTCCCCCCGATCAAGCGCTGTCGACAGCTGAAGCAGTGAGCCAAGCTTATAAATGACTTCAAGGTCGGATTCGTTGAGCAGTTCCTTATATTCGGAAATGTGCTGACGAGCCCGGCCTTTGCTTTTGTAAGAAGCGATAGCTGCTGTCATAATCATCTCGCGATGCGTTAGCCCATTCAACTGGGAATTAACAATAAGGTAGAAGGAATGCCTTGCATATTCGTAATAATCGATGGATGCACCGATTCGGAACAACTGTGACGCTGTGTCAAGCAGCACTCTCGATTGAGGTGTCAATGGTTGAACATAGTTCAGGACATCATAAATCTCTAGAGAGATTCGATTGACCTGCAGCACGTGCTGCTTTGGTGCTTCCGGATGCAGGGCACTTAAATTTGTCAGGCTATATTTGAGCACATCATCTAGTTTTGGACGATTTGGGAATCTGGTTGCATGGAACAAGCCATCGCGCAGTCCAGCACCGCAAATTCGGTAATAAGTTGCTTTGGTTGCACGGAATAATACGCGTAAAATAGCGACACCGGGTACAACTACATCAGCACGATCCTTGGACAAGCCCGGAAGCTTACGTCTTTTATCAAGCGGAAGCTTGCGCATTTGATGGAAGAGCTCATCAACGTGCTCGCTCGTAATCGGATAATTATGCGTTTGCGGAAAAGGGTATTTGTATGCGGCTTGATGCATTTTTCCTAATGCACGCACCGTGCCACCGACACCGACGAGAGGCAGTCCTGCTGTTTCTCCAATCCAGGTCTCGTTTCGAGCCGCTTCTGCAACGATAGCTTCAAGCGCCTTCAGGTCTTCATCTTGAAGCGTGCCTTTTGTGCCGAAACGTTTGTTGAAGCTTACGCAACCAAACGGAAAGGATACCGAATGAACGAGTACGCGGTTGCGAAATAATGAAAGCTCGGTGCTTCCGCCGCCGATATCAATGAGAAGGCCGTCACGTATATGGAGTGAGTTAATCATCCCGAGAAAGCCGTACGAAGCTTCATCCTCACCGGTGAGCAATTCGATGGATAAGCCTGTGGCCGAATGAATACGAGCAAGGATTTCTGAACGATTATTTGCATTTCGAATAGCAGCCGTTGCGACTGCTCGAATATGGCTTGTATGATTATGTGTGCAAATCATGGTAAAATGATTCAGTGTGTCGATCAGATCATCGATCGCTGCACCTGGCAGACATCCGTTTTCATCAATACGTTCGCTTAGTCTGGCAGGCCGTTTACTGCTATCCGCCACACGATGAGCACCATTTGCTGTCTTCTCGTAAACGACGAGACGGACGGAGTTGGAGCCTATGTCAATAATTCCGATGCGTTGTCCTGTCATGTTGCGCCTCCAATACGGCAAAATTTGCTCTGTAAGTTCTCTTTTTGACATTTTACCACTTTATCCGTTTCTGTAAAAATAGTTTATGCTGCGGCTAAAATTGGAGCGAATAGGGAAAAATGCAGTTTGAGCATACGAAGTGAAGCGGAGAAATAATAAGCGAAAAAAATATTGATGACGCTGATAAAGCATTTTTATGTCTGTATTTGTTCACATAATTGCCGAAATCATTTATGATTAAAGGCGATGGTACAAAAACGACCCCTTTTTATTGTTTACGATAACCATGTTAAAGGAGAGAGAACGATGACAGCAACTAAAGGTCTGGAAGGAATTGTCGCAGCGACGTCCTCCATCAGCTCCATTATTGATGGCGTATTGACATACCGCGGTATTGATATTGATGATCTTGCGGAAAACGCTACTTTTGAAGAGGTTGCCTACCTGCTATGGTACGGTAAACTACCGAATCGTTCTGAGCTTGATGGACTGCAAAAGCAATTGGATCAATTTGCAGCGCTTCCAGAAGGCGTAATTGATCAAATCAAGCTATATCCAAAAAATACAAATTCTATGGCTGCGCTTCGTACGGCAGTATCCAGCTTAGCATTGTACGATGAATCTGCAAACGATATGTCTCCTGAAGCGAATCAATTGAAAGCAATTAAATTGCAGGCGCAGCTGCCAACAATTATTGCTGCTTTTTCACGCATTCGCCTAGGACAAGAGCCTGTAGCTCCAAAGAAAGGCGTATCCATCGCCTATAATTTCTTGTATATGCTCACTGGCAGCGAGCCGGCTGAAGTTGCTGTTAAAGCACTTGATCAAGCGCTCGTTCTTCATGCTGACCACGAGTTGAATGCGTCGACATTTGCTGCTCGTGTAACCGTAGCAACGTTGTCGGACATTTATTCCGGTGTAACGTCCGCGATTGGCGCTTTGAAAGGCCCACTTCATGGCGGTGCAAACGAAGCTGTAATGGTTATGCTTGAAGAAATCGGTTCTACCGCTAACGTTGAAAGCTTTATTAACAACGCGCTTGCAAACAAAGTGAAAATTATGGGCTTTGGTCACCGCGTATACAAAAACGGCGATCCCCGCGCGAAGCATCTGCAAAAAATGTCCCGCGAGCTTGGCAAGCTGACAGGCAATATGGAGCTTTACGAAATGTCTGTTAAAATTGAAGAGCTGGTAACTGGACAAAAAGGCTTGAAGCCTAATGTGGACTTCTACTCAGCGTCTGTATATACAACGCTTGAAATTCCACGTGACTTGTTCACGCCTATTTTTGCAATCAGCCGGGTATCTGGTTGGAGCGCGCATATTCTTGAGCAATACCAAGATAACCGCTTGATCCGTCCGCGTGCCGACTATGTTGGTCCGGTTAATGCGAAGTACATTCCGATTGAACAGCGTTAATTCGTGATTTAAGTTACAATAGAGAGAGCGGATAAGCTCTACGCTCTCTGTTCTTTAAAAAAAGACATTATATTTCATTTATACTTGCTATAAAGCAGGTACAATTCTAAGGAGGATTTTATTCATGGCTAAGTTCGAAAAATTCGCGCTTCCAACTGAAGGCGAACAAATTACAATTGACAACGGTGTTCTTCAAGTACCTAACAACCCAATTATTCCTTTTATCGAAGGCGACGGCACTGGCCGCGACATTTGGAAAGCTTCGAAACGCGCACTTGATGCAGCGGTAGAAAAAGCTTATAACGGCGAGAAAAAAATCGCTTGGTACGAAGTATTTGCCGGCGAAAAAGCTTTCAACACATACGGCGAGTGGCTGCCTGCTGATACATTGACAGCAATCCGTGAATATATCGTTGCAATTAAAGGACCTTTGACTACGCCTATCGGCGGCGGCATTCGTTCATTGAACGTTGCACTTCGTCAAGAACTTGATCTTTACACTTGCTTGCGTCCTGTTCGTTACTTCACTGGTGTACCTTCCCCAGTAAAACGTCCTGAGCTTGTTGACATGGTTATTTTCCGTGAAAATACAGAAGATATCTATGCGGGCATCGAGTACCAAGAAGGTTCTGCAGAAGTGAAGAAAGTAATCGAGTTCTTGCAAAACGAAATGGGAGCTAACAAAATCCGCTTCCCAGAAACTTCCGGTATCGGCATTAAGCCAGTATCGAAAGAAGGTTCGAAACGTCTTGTTCGCGCAGCGATCGAGTACGCAATCAAACACAGCAAAAAATCAGTTACACTTGTACACAAAGGCAACATCATGAAATACACAGAAGGCGCGTTCAAAAACTGGGGCTACGAAGTGGCTGAAGAAGAATTCGCTAACGAGACTTTCACATGGGGTCAATACGACCGCATTAAAGAAGCAGAAGGCACTGACGCAGCTAACAAAGCACAAAAAGATGCAGAAGCAGCTGGCAAGCTAATCGTTAAAGACGCAATTGCGGATATCGCATTGCAACAAGTACTTACTCGTCCAACTGACTTTGATGTTATCGCTACATTGAACTTGAACGGCGACTACTTGTCCGATGCTCTTGCAGCACAAGTTGGCGGTATCGGTATTGCTCCGGGCGCGAACATCAACTACTTGACTGGACACGCAATCTTCGAAGCTACTCACGGTACAGCTCCGAAATATGCTGACCTTGACGTAGTTAACCCAGGTTCCGTAATCCTTTCCGGCGTAATGCTTCTTGAGCACCTAGGCTGGCAAGAAGCGGCTGACCTTATCTATAAAGGTATGGAAGCTTCGATCAACAACAAAACAGTAACTTATGACTTCGCTCGTTTGATGGAAGGCGCAACAGAAGTAAAATGTTCCGCATTCGCAGACGAAATCATCAAAAACATGTAGTTTTATAAAAAGTAGGGGGGCAGATGCCCCCCTCATCTTATATTCCTTTGTTCTCGCACCGTGAATGATGTCCCGCAGGGGCACATTCCTTTGTACTTCGTACTGGAAATGGCGTCCCGCAAGGACACATTCCCCATGCGAGCAACTGTTGAGCGTGTCCCGCAGGGACGAAAGCGAGCCACGCTCAACAGTTGCTAAGGTGCGCCCTCTGGCTCTCCTACGTTAGTCCAATTCGCAGGTGTCCAGAGGGCGCAGCGCCCCTTAGGTCCTCCCTTGGAAGGGAGGATTTAGGTGGGTTCGAAAACGTACTTAAGTGGTTGTAAAGTGAAAATGGGGGTCAAAGGGGTCTCCCCTTCAAAATATGTTTTACTGGAGGTTTTACAAATGGCGATTAAGCGTAAAAAAATTACTGTAGTAGGAGCTGGCTTCACTGGCGCTACTACTGCACTTATGCTAGCTCAAAAAGAACTAGGCGATGTTGTTCTTGTTGATATCGCACCGCTTGAAAACCCAACTAAAGGTAAAGCACTTGATATGCTTGAAGCGACACCGGTGCTTGGAGTAGATGCAAACATTATCGGTACTGCCAACTACGAAGATACAAAAGACTCTGATGTTGTGATCATCACTGCAGGTATCGCTCGTAAACCAGGTATGAGCCGTGACGACCTTGTTAGCACGAACGCTGGAATCGTAAGATCCGTTTGCGAAAACATTAAAGAAACTAGCCCTAACGCTTATGTTATTATTTTAAGCAACCCGGTGGATGCGATGACTTATGCAGCATTCCAAACGCTTGGATTCCCTAAAAACCGTGTAATCGGTCAATCAGGGGTCCTTGATACAGCTCGTTATTGCACATTTATTGCGCAAGAGCTTAACGTATCCGTTGAAGATGTTCGCGGATTTGTGCTTGGCGGACATGGCGACGATATGGTCCCACTCGTTCGCTACTCAAATGTTGGCGGCATCCCAATCGAGAAGCTTATATCAGCAGAACGAATTGAAGCAATCGTACAACGCGCTCGCGTTGGCGGCGGCGAAATCGTAAACCTGCTCGGCAACGGCAGCGCGTATTATGCGCCTGCAGCTTCGCTGGTTCAAATGACAGAAGCCATTCTTAAAGACAAAAAACGTATTATTCCAGTTATCGCTTTGCTTGAAGGCGAATACGGTTATAATAACTTGTTCATGGGTGTGCCAACAATCATTGGCGGTGACGGCATTGAAAAGGTGCTTGAGCTTGATTTGACTGCTGAAGAGAAGGCTGCTCTTGATAAATCTGCTCAATCCGTACGCAACGTTATCCAAGTAGTAACAGGCTAGCAAGCAAGCTCAATTGCTGCTTTTATAAATGAATGCGTTTGGGAGGACCCTGACAGTATGCTGCCAGGGTCCTCTTGTTTATTTTCAAGGTACAAAAGAAAAGGTTTACTATGGGAGGGGTACAGGTTGATCGAACAAGCAAGACAAGCCTTGAAACAGGTATATGGCTATGACTCTTTCCGTAAAGGACAGGAAGACATTATATCGGGGATTATGAATGGACGCGATACACTAGCTATTTTGCCGACCGGCGGCGGAAAATCGATTTGTTATCAAATTCCATCCATGCTTTTGCCGGGAACGTCTCTTGTTATTTCGCCGCTCATCTCGCTCATGAAGGATCAGGTTGATGCGCTAAGGCGAGTCGGGGTATCAGCAGCGTTTCTTAACAGCTCGTTAGGAGCAGCTGAATATCGAGATGTGATGCGAAACGCGATGATGGGAGAATATAAGCTGCTGTACGTTGCGCCTGAACGACTTGATGCGCCGATGTTCCAATCGTTATCTGAGAAGCTGACTATACCGCTCATTGCGATAGACGAGGCTCACTGCGTATCACAATGGGGGCATGACTTCCGTCCCAGCTATCGTCAGCTAGCAGGCTGGATTGCTCGAATGAAAGATCGACCGCTCGTTGCGGCGTTTACGGCTACGGCAACAAACGAGGTAGCGCTTGATATTTCAGAAATGCTCAAGCTGCGTGAACCTAGCATTTTTGTAACGGGATTTGCGAGACCAAATTTGTCTCTATCCGTCGTTACAGGCGTGGATAAGAAAAAGTTTCTTGAGAGCTTCATATCAGGGCGTAAGGATCAATCAGGCATTATCTATGCAGCAACTAGAAAAGAAGTCGAGAATGTATATGAGCAATTAACACGCAGAGGCATTCAAGCAGGCAAATACCACGGTGGGTTGTCGGATGTTGAGCGCGCTGACACGCAGGAGAAGTTTCGATTCGATGAGATTCGTGTAATGGTTGCAACGAATGCTTTTGGAATGGGCATTGATAAACCTAACGTACGTTATGTGCTGCATTGGCAAATGACTAGCGATATTGAATCCTATTACCAAGAAGCGGGCCGTGCCGGGCGTGATGGAGAGGAGAGCGAATGCATTCTCTTGTTTGAACCGGCTGATATGCAGGTGCAACGCTTTCTGATTGAACAGGGCACTGGGGATTCAGATCGTAAATCGATTCAGCTCGCAAAGCTCCATACCATGATGAACTATAGTCGTACACAGCGTTGTTTGCAGCAATTTATCGTTGATTATTTCGGAGAGACGGATGTTGTGGCATGCGGGAAATGCAGCAGCTGTCTCGATAAGAGCGAGCCGGTTAACCGGACGGAGGAAGCGAAGATGGCGCTCTCCTGCGTTGGTCGAATGAGAGGGCGTTTCGGTGTAACGATGGCAGCCAAGGTACTAAAGGGATCGCGTGATAAACGGCTGCTTGAATTTGGGCTCGATCGTTTGACTACCTATGGTTTAATGCGGCATTTGCCCGAGAAAGAGATAGCGGACTGGCTATATTGGCTCGTGGCTGAAGGATACTTAAAGCTAAGTGAAGGGCAATATCCAGTCGTCTCGCTAACTGCGAGCGCACTGCCGGTACTGGAAGGCCGCGAATCAATTATGCAAAGAGTTAGAGCAACGGTTCGACAAGCAGCCTCTTCCGATTCAGCAGCTGCCTCACCTCTATTCGATGCGCTCAAGCAATGGCGCAAAGAAAAGGCAGCTACAGAGGGTGTGCCTCCATTTATGCTGTTCTTTGACGCAACGCTGCGAGAAATCGCTATGGCTCGGCCGCAAAACGAGAATCAACTGCTTAGCGTGAAGGGGATTGGTGCCGCGAAGGCAGAGAAATATGGAGAAGATCTGCTTTCGATTATTCAATCGTTCGGAGGCGAAGGTCAAGCCGAAGGAATGATTACTATTGCGGCTAGAGAGCCGTCAGTTGTCAAGAAGGCCGCAACGAATGATGAGCAGCCAAGTCATTATGCTACGCTCAAGCTATTTCAAAGTGGGCTGGAACCTGATGAAATAGCGAAGGAACGAGGATTAACGAAAGTAACCGTTGAAGGACATATCATACGGTGCGCAGATGAAGGTGAAGAAATCGATTGGAGCAGAATCATTCCAGCAGAATATGAGCAATTGATCGTCCATGCCATTGGCGAGCAAGGAATCGATAAGCTGCGTCCCATAAAGGATGCCTTGCCTGAGGAAGTTACTTATTTTGCAATTCATGGGGTTATGAGTAAATACGGCTTTAAAGCTTAAAGCCAACCGAAAATCGATTAAAATGAGCTTTCTAGTTAAAGTGTGAAAATTTAGGGAACGAATTCGGAGCTAAATCAACAAAAAAGGGTATAAAACCTCGGTTCAGGAGCATAGTCATTTGAAAAAAATCTCGTTTCTGATAAACTATTTATAGAATTAATTTTGGCAATTGCGAATCGATGAATGGATGATTACGTTTTACCAAAACAGGAGGAGTTAAAATGTTTAAAGTAATGTTATTTTTGCACGTGATTGGTGCAGTAGGAATGGGCTTCTATATCGTTCTTCCAATCATGCTGGGTAGAGCTACTAAGCTTGCCGGAGTTGGACAAGGCGGATTAGCTGACGGCCTGCGTTCGGCAAACCGAATTGCGCAATATTTTCTAGTTTTGCAGCTGCTAACAGGTGGGTATTTGATGTCGCAAGCGGATTACAAGGTGGCATGGATGGTCATTATTATTTTGCTGTTCCTGGCAATTGCGGCACTAGGCGGAATTATTTCCAAGCCGCTTAAGCTTGTAGTTGCATCCATTCAAGAAGGCAAAAGCGCAACTGCACACATTAACAAAGCACGCGTGATGAGCATCATCGTATTGGTGCTATACATCGCTATTATTTACTTCATGAAGTTTCCGATGATCTAAAGCTAATATGGATAACGCCGATTATATAACGCTATAGGGGGATTTTTACGTGTTAGAATCATCGCCGCAAATTGTAACGTTTGGCGAATCAATGGCTTTGTTTATGCCAGAGGAGCATAAGTCAATCGAACGCGCCGCTACGCTGGAACAAAGCTTTGGCGGAGCGGAAAGCAATGTCGCAATAGGACTTGCACGTCTAGGCTCCTCTGTTGGATGGTTTGGCGCTCTCGGCGACGATCCGTTTGGCAAAATTATTTTGAAGACGCTGCGGGGCGAGGGTGTAGACGTATCTCGTGCGCAGCTTAGCTCGGAAGCTCCTACGGGCATGATGTTTCGTGAGCATGTAGCGGGTAGAACAGCCGTTCATTATTTCAGAAAGCATTCGGCAGCTAGTCGGATGCTGCCTGAGCATCTTGACGAGAATTATATTCGCGGTGCTAAACTGCTTCATGTAACCGGTATCACAGCTGCGCTTAGCGAGGATTGCCGCAAGACGGTTCGCCGCGCTATCGATATTGCGAAGGAAGCTGGGGTGCTTGTCAGCTTTGACCCGAACCTGCGGCTTAAGCTGTGGTCAATCGAAGAAGCTCGTGCAGCACTGCTGCCGCTTGCAGCAGATGCGGATTACTTTTTGCCAGGATGGGACGAGCTTAAGCTGCTGTACGAAACAGACGATTATGAGCATATTAAAGGCCAGCTAAATCAGTTAAAAGCGGTGTCGATCATTAAAGGCAGAGGCGACACGACGATTGTTCTAAACAAAGGGCAGGAAGAAAGCTTGCCTTTCTATCCGGCTGAGCAGGTTGTTGATACTGTAGGCGCGGGTGACGGCTTTTGCGCTGGTTTCTTAGCAGGTATTATGAAGGGCTTATCCCCAGTAGAAGCAGTACGCCTTGCAAGTATTAATGGATCTTTAGTCGTTCAAATGCGTGGCGACTGGGAAGCTTTGCCGGAATGGAGTGTCGTCCAACAGCGGATGTCCGCCAAGGCTTGGGTGGAGCGCTGATAATGGCTGAATTGATCGGTAACAAGGGTCAGCGTCGCCGTGAAGCTATTCTGCAGCTGTTGAAGCAGCAGGGCAGGGTGACGATTTTGGAAATGGTTGAGCGCTTCGGCTGCTCTGAAGCGACGGCTCGAAGAGATCTTGAGCAAATGGAAGCTGATTATCCGGTTATTCGGACAATTGGCGGTGCGATGTACGATGGAATGAATTCAGTAAGGGATTTGCCTTTTGCGGAGAAGGAAGGTTTGTCGATTCTGGAGAAAGAGCATATCGCGGAATTAGCTGCTTCTTTAATTTTGGAAGGCGATGTGATTGGTCTCTCTGGCGGTACAACTAATTTCCTAATTGCAAAGATGATCAAATCGAGGCGGGGCATCACGGTAGTAACCAATGCGGTTAATATCGCAATGGAGCTGGCAGGCAGCGATATTCAGGTTGTCGTTACCGGCGGCATTATGCGCCATAACAGCTTTGAGCTGTGCGGCCCTCTAGGTGAGGGTATGGTCGCTCATTTGCATATCGGAAAGATGTTTATCGGTGTTGATGGTATATCTGCTGCTGGCGGCATCACGACCTACTCCGAGCAAGAAGCGCAAATTGCTAAAGCACTCATTAAGCGTTCGCAAGCGGCATATGCCGTATTCGATCATACGAAGACAGATCGCACCTCATTATTTTCCATTGCATCCTTATCCGAGCTGAAAGGCGTCATTACGGATGTTCCGCTCACTGAAGAGCTTGCAGCTGAAATGAAGCAGCACGGTATTTCCGTATACGTGACAGATTAACAGTTATTAAAAAAGAGGTTCCGTGCTCAAAGGTTATCTAACCTTTGAGCACGGAACCTCTTGCTTTTTTACGCTTGCTTAGCTTCGTATATGGAACGGCCTTGCGCCCAAGTCTGTTGAACCTGCATTTGCGAGTCAATCCATACAAGATCAGCTTGTTTACCGCTTGTAATTGTACCGGTACGGTCGCTGATGCCAAGCTGTTTTGCTGCATTGCCGCTAGCCAATCGACTAATTTCAGAAAGCGATAGGTTAGTATGCTCATGGATAAAGCGTACGGCACCAATCATCGTTAAACAGCTGCCTGCTAGGGCGTTGCCATCTTTTAACCTTGCTTCGCCGTTTTTTACGATGACGGCTAAGCCTCCAAGACTATATTCGCCTTCCGGCATGCCTGCTGCGGCCATCGCATCTGTGATCAGTATCACCTTATCTGAAGGTTTAGCAGCGAGCACCAAACGAATTGCAGCTGGATGCACGTGAATACCATCGGCTATGAGCTCGGCCACAATACGGTCATCGGTCAATACAGCTCCTAGCGTTCCGGGTTCACGGTGATGCAGACCACGCATTGCATTATAGGTATGAACAGCCTGCGTAAGGCCAGCATCAGCAGCAGCGATCACTTCAGCATAGACAGCATCCGTATGCCCGCAGGCTGTGACGATCCCTTGCTCAGCAAGCCAAGCGATGGTCTCAATCGCACCGCTTTTCTCAGGAGCCAGTGTAAGCTGACGGAGAAGATCGGGCCACTTGGCATGCCATTGCTGCATCCATTCCAGCTGAGGTGTTTTAATATAAGCTGGGTTTTGAGCGCCTGGCCATACCTCGCTTATGAATGGACCCTCTAGATGTACGCCGTACAAGGCTGCGTAAGGCATTTCACTGCTGCGGTAATCTGCAACGGCATGCAATACGTCTTCAATTGCTTCCTTAGGAGCAGTCATCGTTGTAGCAAGCATGCCTGTCGTACCTTGCGAGGCATGGAATTTAGTAATGGTGTCGAAGCTTTCACGGCTGGCATCCATAAAATCAGCGCCAAATCCACCGTGAACATGCACATCAATAAAACCAGGAAGCAGCCAGCCTCCCTTTCCGTCGATAGACAATTGTGCATCTGAAGCCTCGTTTGCTGCTTCGTTGTCATCTTGGGCAACAATTTTTGCAATCTTCCCATCTTGTACAAAAACACTGCCGTTAACTATCCCATCTTCAAGCACGATATTTACGTTGTGGATGAACCAGTTTGCAGAGTTTAGGGTCATTTAACTTAACATCCTTCCCGCCTCGCGGTCTAGTAGAACAATGACGCGCGCATGAGTTTGCAGCAATGAAGCCGGTACGTTAGTCGTAATTGGACCAGTCAATGCTTCTTTTACAATTTCTGCTTTGTCAGCACCACGAACAGCAAGCACGATCGTATTAGCTTTCAAAATAGAGCCAACACCCATCGTTATTGCATACTCAGGTACTTCATCCATTGAATCGAAGAAACGAGCATTTGCTTCACGCGTTTCCTCTTTTAATTTAACAACGTGAGTGCCGCCAGAAAGATTAACATCAGGCTCATTGAATCCAATATGACCGTTGTGGCCTAGACCAAGCAATTGAATATCTACTGGTCTTGCTTCTAACATTGCATCGTAAGCATTCGATTCCAGCTCAACATCCGAAGCCATGCCATTTGGCAAATGGATTTGGTTCTCGGGAATATCGATGTGCGAGAACAGATGCTGCTTCATGTAGTAGGCGTAGCTTTGGTCGTTATCAGGCTTGATTCCGACATATTCATCCAAATTGAACGTTGTCACATCTTTAAAGCTAACGTTGTTTTGTTTATGCAGTTCTACTATTTTGTCATAAATTCCGATGGGTGTCGATCCTGTTGCAAGGCCTAGTACTGCATCTGGTTTCTCTTTTACGATACCTACAAATAATTCCGCAGCATAAGCATCTAATTCCTGTTGTGTATCAAATATAATCATTTCCATGTTTAGTCCCCCTATAAGGCTTTTGTTAGTTATATTTTATATGAATTTCGACGGTTTAACAAGATAAAATGATTGTAAAATTCAAATAAATGATTGTAAAAATCATTTGTCTACTGAACTAGCCGTCGCTTCTAACTCAGCGGTCAGGCTCATATTTTTAGGATTGGGATAGTCTCTTTATAATGCCACATTTATTAGAAGAACTATTCTAGACGCCAGAGCGCATGCATCAGAATGGATGGATCAGCTTATGTGTCAATGTCGTGGAGTTGAGAGCGTGAATCAAAAAAATGTGCTAAACTAGTACATAGTTACTACGCTGAAAAGGTTATGAATTGTAAAGTGCAAGCAGACCTAATGGATACATATATGTTCAGCTTATTGATGAGGAAATTTACAAGTTGTATACGCAGGAATAGAAGATAGAGAAGCGAAACGAGAGCGGCGCTGCTATAAAAGGCGCTGGCCGTTTAAGCTTGGGAGGAACAAGCATGTCAGTAGATCAGCAAGCAGCAACTGCAAAGCGTAAAGGAGAACATATACGTATTTGCTTGCAGGAGCAAGTAAACAGCGTTGGCATTGAAACGGGCTTGGGGCGGTACCGCTTTAAGCATAATGCACTGCCTGAGCTTTCCTTCGCTGAAGTAAGCCTAAATACAGATTGGTTCGGCAAAAAGCTTGGAGCCCCACTGCTCGTAAGCTCCATGACTGGAGGAACGGATGAAGCAGGGGCTATTAATCGTCGATTGGCGGTAGTGGCAGAAACGAGGGGCTGGGCGATTGGACTAGGCTCCATGCGCGCCGCAATAGAAAACGAACAGCTCGCAGCTTCGTTCTCCATACGGAAAGATGCGCCTACCGTGCCTGTTATTGCTAACATTGGTGCGGTTCAGTTGAATTATGGTTTTGGAGTAGAATCATGTCGCAGAGCTGTAGATATTGCTGAAGCGGATGCGTTAGTCCTGCATCTCAACAGCATGCAAGAGGTGTTTCAACCCGAAGGTGATACCGATTTCCGCAATTTATTGGTTTCGATTGAGCAGGTTTGCAGGTCGCTTAATGTACCGGTTGGGGTAAAAGAAGTGGGCTGGGGCATTGATGCGGAGACGGCAGCAGCGCTTGTGGGTGTAGGCGTTTCCTTTATCGACGCTGCTGGAGCGGGTGGAACTTCATGGAGTCAGGTCGAGAAGTTTCGCTCCACCGACGATCTAAGAAGGCAAGCTGCTGAAGCATTCGCGGATTGGGGCATACCGACTGCTGAGAGTGTGACAGAAATTCGCGCTGCGCTTCCCGAGGCTAATATTATTGCAAGCGGCGGTTTACGTACAGGTGTTGATGCTGCAAAAGCCATCGCGCTAGGCGCAAATCTTGCTGGCTTTGGACGCGTATTGCTGCCTCAGGCGGCTAGCAGCAGCAAGGAAATTTCGCAGGAGCAATTGCTGCAGCAATTCGAACGCATTGAGTTTGAAATGCGTACGGCGATGTTTGGCATTGGCGTCGGTACGATTAATGAGCTGCGTCAAACAAACCGATTAATCCTAAAATAATATTTAACTATCATTTAAGGTGAGCCAGAAGCAACAAGCTTCTGGCTCACCTCTTTTGTTTGTGGTGCTAACTCTATTTGATAATACCTGTGCCTTCAATTTTGATATTGGTATTTACGATAAATTTAACGTTAGGGTAGATGGATTGCCACCGCTGCCAAGCCTCCTTGCCAGGATGGGTAGCCCGATAGCGCAGTCCGAAACCTATGGGGTCTACATTTGCTTTTTGGATTTTTTGGAGAAGAGCAAGACAAGATTTAGTATATTCCTTATTTAAATTTTGCTCAATCGGCTGCCACTGATCTTCATATATGCCTTTTGGCGCTTCCTCAAATACGACCCTGATCTTAACATCCAGTGTGATCGTGTCTTGGCCGTTTTGCTTGCCGAGTCGGAAGCTTGAGTGCATATCGGTAATCGCTACGACTAAATCCAAGCCTTCAAACATGCCATGCATCGAGGATTTGGTGAAATCTTCAGCGAGCTGATTATAAAGCTGCGATTCAGCTGGAGACAACATAAGCTTGACCTTTGTTTTGTCCAGCAGCGCTGTTCGGTTGATGACGAAGCTCTTTTTACCATCCTTTGTAATAACAGGCATCAGCGGATCAAGTCCTTCCTCGGAAGCACGCCTAGCGAAGTCTGATAAAGTTTCTACGTAAGTATAAGATGACTCGGTTCCGTCAGCTCCAAAGCTTAAAAAAAGCGTGTTGCCTGGATAACGCTCTGACACAGGCTTTATTTTCAGCAGTGATTCCGCATCCGGTTTCCCGATAGCAATATCGGCGACACTTTGGATATCTCTTCTGCGCGACATCCATTGCAATATTTCCGTATAGCTTTGGCGGGCGATCTTCTCACCAATGAGAAACACTTTGCAATGCCCGAAATCCAGCTCCTTGTCGACGTAGGATTTCAACATTCGAATGCCTTCTGCGACGGTTTCTGTATCGATAGTCTCGATTTGCGTTTTCGATGCGCCAGGCTCGATCTTTGGAGACGGAACAGCAAGCAGCAGGGAAAGACGATACGGTTTTTTCTCATTATCTGATGCATCTATGCCAAGAGCGACCACGAAGAATCGTTTGTCGATATCCTTGAACCCGCAGCCGCCAAGCAAACCAAGAGAGAGGATTAACAAAAAGACTCGAAGGGTGATGCTCATACGGCTTTGGACCTCCTTTTGCTAAGCACGAACACCCAAACGACGATTAATATCTCCACGAAAAATCGGACAATGAGCCAATAGGAAGTAATGATCATGTTCATCTTTTCATTCGTCAGCATGAGATACAGGATGGAGAGCAATACAAAAATACCGACGATGACATAGTTGGACATCGGTGTTTTGAGACTATCAAACTCCGGCCTATAGCTTGGAAAACAAGATTTCACAAACTCCATCGCCTGATGCCAGCCGGACATCGTATAAACGAGAGTCAGGTTCAAAAAAACGATTAGAAAAAGAAACAACACTCGTTCAATAAAGCCGTATTGCATTAGCAGGGAATCAGCAGTCTGGCTCCATATGTAAATGTATTGGTTTACGCCTTCCGTTCCATGAAAACCAATGGGTACAAAAAATGTAATCAATAAAATAACAGCGCCGGCTATCGGATAAATAAAGCGGAATTTAAAACGGAAATTTGGTGGAAATAGCCGATTGAACAATGAAAGATTAATATAACCGGTAAAAATGAAAGTAGAGGCTGCAATGCAGGTCAATGTTGGCATTTCCGTTATGTAGTTGGCTACGACATGAATCGCATCCCAATTAAGCTGGTTGCTTCGTACAGCTTTAAACAATATAAAGATTATGATTGGAGCATTTACGATCATGCCGATTTCAACGATGAACATAACGGAGAGGGTTGAACGTGTGGCAGCATAACCGCATGCAATAACGAGCATGGCTAGAATAACATTCGCATCCGCATCTGGATTGAAAAAACGATTAATAAGAATGGCGTAGGCAACAACAACGATAGTCGTTGCAAACCACCACATAACTGAAAAAAATAACATGGAGATCGTAACGAGCCATTGCGGTGAATGCAGCTTTAATATCTCAGGCAATCCTTTTCCGGGATAACGAGCCATTGCACTTGTATACATATAGACGAGTATCGTACCAATAACAATCCCGACCACAATTGAAGATACAGCACCGGTATAGCGATATTGAATAAGGATATGTGGGACATAAAGCAAAAGATTAATAAAACTTACGAGAATAAAGTTGTAATAGAAATAACGGTTCATTTAATCTTCACCTGCCCCACATCGCCTTCTAACGGCCTTAGTTTTCCGAAAATACGCATATATGGCTTGCCAAAGCTTCTTAGGCTGCATAAATAAGTGATATAGATAAACAAACCAACGGCTACACCGGTGATACCGAAGAAAATAGAGATGACGATTAACGGGTATTTCAAGAAGCGAACAGCAAATGACAATGAATTAACGGGGATTACGAAATTTGAAATAGCTACGACTGACGTTACGATAATCATAATGCTGCTTACGAGACCGGCTTGCTGAGCGGCTTGTCCAAGAATAAGTCCTCCAACGGTTGTTGCCGTGGAGCCGATGTACCTGGGCAAGCGAATGCTCGCCTCGATTAGTGTTTCGATCATAAAGAGCATAATAAATACTTCTATGAACGATGGATAAGGAACAGCAGAACGGCTGCCTGCAATAGAGAAAGCAAGCTGCACGCGAAACAGCTCTGGATTATAGGAGACGACGGAAATATAGAGAGCAGGCAAAGTGATTGTAAGCAAAGTTGATGTGTAACGTAGGAAGATTAGAAAACGAGTCATCCAATAGGAGTCGTAATCATCCTCTACGGCGTGCATGAAATCAAAAAATGTAGACGGCAAAATAAGAGCAAACATGTTTCCCTTTAAGAGAATGATTATTTTCCCTTTGGAAATCGCACTGGTAATGCGGTCAGGACGTTCTGTAATCAGAATAGTTGGAAACAAATGCTTGCGATTGCCGACTAACAGCTTCTCAAGCTCACCAGCGGAATGTAGCATTTCCACGTTAATCGTTGTTAACTTTGTACGTACATTATCAAGCACGGTAGGATCTACACGTCTCTGATCAAATAAGGCGAACACGGGGGTTTGGGACAATGTTCCAATTGTATGCTCTTCCACCGAAAGATCGGGGGAAGGGTACATGCCGCGGATCAGATTGAGTGATATATTTATATTTTCGCTTAATGCGATCTGAGGGCCCTGAATAGCACTTTCCACTTGAGTTTGTGAATTCTCAATACAGATGACCCGTTCAGCTTTGAATGAATAGACGACGCCATTTGCTTGAATCAGGACATGGCCGCGCAAAAGAAGACTTTGCCACATAGCGACATCTTCCAGTATTTCATAATCGGGATTTGTATCCAGCTGAGCTTGAAACGAATATTCCTCTTTTATAAAAGGGACGATAATGAAATCGCTTATTTTTTTCTCTTCGCATAACGGTTCGATATAGGCGACTTCGATACTCATTTCGCTATTTTTCAAATTTTCCAATTTGATATCGATTGCTTCTGCAAATAATAAACGAATACGTTCATTCATGCTGGTTCCCCCCTTCAAATGATGCTGAGCTGCAAAAAAATCTGGATAAGCTTCCATAGTTTGCACGTATAATTTGAAAACTATGCTTATTTGATTCGATTTTGCCAGTATGTTGGAATTCAAGTACAATAAAGTGATCATCATTCGCAAGCAATTCGCATGACCATGATGAAGGAGAGCATTAATATGAAACCATGGTACGAACAGAGCTTCGGCTCCGATTATATGCTTGTCTACAAACATCGCGATTGGGAAAATGCAAATAAGGAAGCTTCCAAAATGATCGCTTGGCTAGAGCTGGCGGAAGGTTCTCATGTACTTGATATAGGCTGTGGGATGGGAAGGCATTCACTCGCTTTAGCAAACCTTGGCTACACCGTTACAGGTATGGATTTATCGACTACATTGCTTGATGAAGCTCATCGTCATGATGAAGATGGACTTGTCGAATGGGTTAAAGGGGATATGCGTGAGCTGCCGTTTGAAGCGGAACGTTTTGATGCGACTGTCAATTTATTTACCTCATTTGGCTATTTCACAGCAGAGGAAGATAATGTGAGCGTGCTTCGGCATATACGTAGAGTGCTGCGTATAGACGGTTGTTTTTTAATCGATTTCCTTAATCCTATTTATGTGGCTCAAACCTTAGTGCCCCAATCGGAACGTATCGATGAGGAGACAGGTCTGCTTATACAAGAGGCAAGATCCATTGCAAATGGCTGGGTGCAGAAGGGCATTTCAATTTTCAATCCGGACAAAGAAGAGAAGCCAAGACAGTATTTAGAACAGGTAAGGCTGTACAACCTAGACTGGTTTGAAAATAATCTAGATGCTTGCAGTCTTAGAATAGACAAGCTGTACGGCAATTACGATGGTTCGAAATACGATCCAGAGGCTTCTCCGCGAATGATTATGACAGGGAGAGCTAAAAGATGATATTTGAAAACAAGGATTCAAGCAGCATGCCGTCTTCAAATGAACAGGAGTTTTTACATACGGTTTCGTGGCAGGAAGGATGGCTGCAGGTAAAGGTCCCGGTTCCCTTTTCCCTCAAGTGGGTTAACAGCTATCTTATACCCGAAGAACAGGGATATACGCTTATTGATCCGGGACTGCGAACGGACGAAGCCATTCAAGTATGGGACAAAGTCTTGCAGCATCATAACTTGGAGTGGCGCAATGTTACAAGAATCATTTTGACGCATCAGCATCCCGATCATTATGGACTCGCTGGTTATGTGCAAGAGAGAAGCGGGGCGCCCGTTTTTATTTCACGCAGGGCACATGACTATGCAATTAGGCTGTGGGGAGAAGAAAGTGAGTTCGGCGGGCAGCTGCAGGCTCTGTATGCGAAGCACGGAATGCCGATTCATCATAGAGAGGCTATTGCGCAAAATCTTGAAACCTTTGTGGAGATGGTATCCCCTCAGCCGGAGGTAACCTATATCGAAGCGGGAGATCAAATCATAATTGGTGGAATGAGCTGGGTCTTAATTGACGCGCCTGGTCATGCAAACGGACAGCTATGTTTCTATCAGCAAGAACGCAAATGGATGGTATGCGGGGATCAGGTTATGCCTCATATTACCCCGAATGTGAGCATAGTGCCCGGCGAGGATGGCGATCCATTGGAAGCATTTCTAGGCAGCTTGCAGGAGCTTGCTCATTATGAGGTTCAATTGGCTTTTCCAGGACATCGGGATCCTTTTACCAATTTCCATGACAGGATATTGGAGCTGCAGCAGCATCATATGCGGAGGCTAGACAAAATGGTTCGGATGCTCGAAGAAGAGCCCCGCACCGCCTATGGCATGTGCGAGGCTCTATTCGGCAATCGTCTGAACGGGAATGCGCATCAGCTCAGATTTGCAATGTCTGAGACACTTGCGCATTTGGTATATTTGGAGCGTCAAGCTCGAATCTCTTCTACTGAAAAAGATGGCATTTATAATTATTTTGCGATCACCGCTTAACGATCACGGAATTCCTGCGGGGTAATGCCGTATCGATCTTTGAACACCTTTATGAAATAACTCGTTTTCAAATAACCGACTTTAGCTGCTATCTCGTAAATTTTGTCTGTTGTCGTGCGAAGCATATGCGCTGCCGTTTCCATTTTTAATCTGGATAAGTAGTCGCTTATGCCTTCGCCGGTTTCCAGCTTATATATTTTTGACAAGTAGGACGGATTCAGAAATACATGGGAAGCAATCGATTGCAGTGAAGCGTCTTCTAAATGGCTTGAAACATATTCTTGAACCTTCTGAATCGTACTGGAACGAGAATGCTGTACTTTGCTAGTCATATGGTTTCTATAGTTATCAAGTATGCCAGCCGTCCAAGTGCGAAGCTGTTTAATCGTATGAAAGTGGGGACCGCTAAGCAGTTGATTGAACTCAGATCCCATAATGTCGGACATCCACAGCTTGTTTTTATGAATGGAGAAACTTAACGAGCTGGCAATCATGAAATAGGTTTCCAAAATATGCTCATGCGACTCGCCCCATTTAAGCTCCAGCTCCTCAAACGCAAGATTTAGTTTCTCCTCGATCGCGTCCCATTGTCCTGCCTCAAGCAAATGAATAAGCAGCGGCGGATTGTATAAATGAGAGAGAGAATTTGCTTCTCCTTGCTGTGATTCTTCTGTCAGTGTGAGGAGAAATCCGCGTTCACTGCCAATGCGCTGTCTAAAGTTGATAAGCGAGAAATCATAGGTTTCGCGCAGCTCAAGCGGAAATACATCCTGCTTCTTAATGACTAACGATACGGTCCCCTTTAAATACAATTTCACATAATGCTGAAGCTGCGCTGCTTTTTGCTCAATGAGATGCAGCATGGAAGCTTGTTCTTGGCGTTGCTTTTCTTTGCCCATAATGAGAAATACAAAGTAGCCATGCTCGTCCTTCGTATGCCATAGCCTATATTCCTCTATAAATATTTCCTCTGCGATGTTGCACACGGCGTATTCAAGCAGCGAGCTGTCACGTTCGCTTTGCTCATAGAAGTAGTCCTCCATCCGCATAAGCATCATACAATATGGCTCTTTTGGATGAAAAGATAGATTCAGAATGTCGAGCTTTTCTTTTAACTTTTCATCGCTGTAGGCCTGTCCCTTCAGAAGAGAGAGCAGAAGATGATTTCGTAAAATAGGGACGTTTTCTTTCAAAGAGGTTAGCGCGCTTTGATGCGAGCTGACCTCCTTCCAATGTTCTTCCAGCTGGGAAGCGGCTTTCCGAACAGCTTGCAGCAGCTCTTCGTCTTCAGCGGGCTTGAGCAAATAGTCGCTTGCTTGGAACTGAAGCGCTTTTTGGGCATACTCAAAATCATTATAGCCGGACAATAAAATACATTTCACATTGCTCCAAGAAGCTTTGATTTGCTCGATTAAATCAAGGCCGGAGAGGCCGGGCATATGAATATCTGTAATGACGATATCAATAGGCGTAGCCTGCATAATATCAAGCGCTTCCCGCCCAGAGTGTGCAAGGTAGACGGAATCAATGCCAACGGAGCTCCATGGCAAATTACTGGCTAAATCCTCTACGAGATCCGGTTGGTCATCCACTATTAAAAGTTGATACATGTGAACAGCTCCTATTCATTCATCTAAGGCGTGTTTGAGAGCTCTGAGGAGAGCAAATTTTGCCGAATTTTCGTTCCATGCAAGGCGCGTTTGTGAAGGCGTACCGGGGGTACGTCAAGCAAACGGAACGAAGCAGGGGGCGAAAAGGCGGTGAAAGGTGCCACTGAACGGGTTTTCAGACACGCCCTAGTTGGCATAGTTTTCATGCGGCCAAGACAGGTACACAGCTACGCCGCCTTCTTCGCGAATTCGGAAGCTGATTGAAGCCTCAGATCCAAATTGGAACAGCATCCGCTGCCTAATATTCCACAGTGCGCAGCCGCTCGTATCATCAGGCGGATTGATAATTTTTTTCTCCAGCTTTCGAAGGGCTTCGTCCGTCATCCCCAACCCGTTATCTTCCACAATAATCGTGTGATAGCGATCATTGCTAACACCTGAAATGGTGATGAGCCCATCACCGTCAAATCGTTCAATCCCGTGCAGCACCGCGTTTTCAACGACAGGCTGCAGGAGCAAACGCGGAATCTGAGCACCAAGCATCGAATCAGGCACCTCAATGTTATAGGACAGGTGCTGGATATGAAATTGTTGAATTTCCAAATAGCTCTCAACAAGCTGCAGCTCTTCCCTCAGCGTTGCGGTCAGCTTCTCGACCCGTGTCGTATAGCGATAATAAGTAGACAAGTGCATGGCAAGCCGCATGACAGATTCCTTCTTATCCAGCCTAGCAAGGCTGCGTATGAGCGCGAAACAATTGTATAAAAAATGCGGATTAATCTGGGATTGCAGCTGTTTCACATTGGCTTCACGTCTTCGAAGCTCCTCCACATAAACCTTCTGAATGAGCTGTTCCGTATTCGCAGCCATATCGTTAAATCTTTGAAATAAATAAGTAAATTCATTTTTGGGGTTTACCGTTATTCTTGCGGAATAGTTGCCTTCCTGCAGCCGTTTCACACTTCGAATAAGCAAACCGATTGGGCGCTGTACATTTCGATAAAGCAAATAACCTGCGAGCAAGCTCATAATGAGCAGCAAACCGACGGAGCCGTAAAACAAATTTTGGCTTTTGACGATTGGTTTCAAAACATTTGCAATCGGTACGTAGTCAATCAAATACCAATCCAACGTTTTTACATGCGCAGAGGTGACGAGAAAATCATCCCCATTTATCGTCATAATTTGATTGGACGCTTCTGGGACGGTCATTTTTTTGAGCAGCGCTTGAATGCTCTTGGTCATTTCTTTATCGGCTGTTTTATTTTTTATCATGCGCCCATCGGAATGGACGAGAAACGGATCGCCTTTGCCTGCCAGCTTGAAAGTATCCAAATCCTTTATGAGATGCTCCTCTGGAAAAGAAATCTCAACGATAATACCGGCTTTCTCTATATCGGTGATTTTGCTTTTTGGCTTGACGATATGGCGTACGAAACGATTTTGCTTTATGTTTTGAATCGTCATTTCCTCGTACTTCCAGGTCGGGGTCAATATTTTTTTGATCGATTCGAGGTCATATGAGAGATACGTATTTGTTGATACGAGCTGCTTGCTTGCCGGCGCTGTAATGCTGTATTGCGTATCCCAGCGCTGTGCGACATTGAGCAGGCGAAGCCTCTCGAGAATGCGCAGCTTCTCATCGTTTCGCTGGTATGTGCTCTCAATTAAATGTAAATTTTGCAGCTGCTGGATATGGATATCTTCGCTGAGCAGAAAGCCAAGCGTCGATAGCGTTGTTACGCTTTTATCAACCTCGCTCGCTAGAAAGGTAATGTCCTTCTGCTTCAACGATTTCATTTCTTCCGTGATAACTCCGATGCTTGTCCGTATAGAAAGCGTATACAAAATAATGATCGGGATAAGCAAAAGGACGATCAATGTAATCATTTTGGCAAATGTGTTTTCTCTTAAACGCATGCTGGAGTCCTCTCTTTTTATGAAAATAATGATACATAAGTAAACAAAATGGCATGCTTCCAAAGATCGTGGTCTATAGAACAGGAGAGACTGCTGGTAAAATTAATCATACAGGAGAGATGAAAAAACTCAAATCAAATTTTGTTTGGAAAGGGGCAGAACAGTGGAAAGTGCGCTAAACAAACCGCTGCAGCAAGAAAAAAAACCAAGACAACAAAAGGATAAAAGAGCGAGAGAACTATTTAGTCGTACTTGGCCCTTGCATCTCATGCTGCTTCCGGCGGCTATTGTTACCTTTATATTTGCTTATGTACCAATGAGCGGGCTAATTATGGCCTTTCAGGATTTTAAACCTTATAACGGCATGTTTCATTCGAAGCTTGTTGGACTGGAGCACTTCCGCTTTATGTTTGAGTATCCAGACAGCAAACAGGTCATTTGGAACACTTTAATCATTTCGGGCTTAAAGATCGTTTTTGGCTTAATCGTGCCGTTTACGTTCGCGATTCTGCTTAATGAGGTTCGAAAAATGCTGTTTAAGCGAGTGGTACAAACTTTGGTGTACTTGCCGCATTTTATATCATGGGTAATTTTAGGTGCGATCCTTACTGACATGCTGGGCAGTAAAGGAATCGTGAATCAGACGCTCAACAGTCTCGGTATAGATTCTGTGTTCTGGCTTGGGAACGGGGATTGGTTCCGTTTTACCGTTATCGTAAGCGATATTTGGCAAAACTTCGGTTTTAACACCATCGTATTTCTTGCGGCACTGGCGGGAGTAAATCCTTCATTGTACGAAGCGGCTGAGGTGGATGGCGCCACGCGCTGGAAGCAGACGCTGCACATCACGGTTCCGTCGATGATTCCAATCGCGGTTGTCGTAGGCACGTTGTCCCTCGGCAATATTTTGAACGGGGGCTTCGATCAAATTTTCAATCTATACAATTCGCTTGTATACGATAAGGGAGACATTATCGATACGTTCGTCTATCGGACAGCGATATTGAATGGTCAATACAGCTTTGGAACAGCTGTTGGTTTGTTTAAATCTCTAATCGGTTTGATCATGATCGTCTTCTCTTACCGAATGGCATACAAATACGCAGGTTATCGAATTTTCTAGGAAAGAGAGGGGCGAGAAAAAGCATGTATCACAAAACAACAGGTTATAAAGCTTTTTCAGTATTTAACTATATTTTGCTCGCGGTCATTTGTATTTCTTGTATTATTCCGCTCGTTCATATTCTAGCTGTAAGCTTAAGCGCAAGCTCCCCAGCCAACGCGAATCTGGTCAAGCTATGGCCGATAGGCTTCAACCTTGAAGCCTATTCCAAAACGCTGAATAACGATAATTTTCACAATGCTCTTTTTGTAGGTTTTAAGCGTACGGCGCTCGGCACGCTCGTCGGCATGACTTTGATGATTCTAGCGGGTTATGCATTATCCAAAGATGGACGGACATTTAAGAGCCGTTCGGTCTATACGTGGTATTTTCTCTTTACGATGTTGTTCAGTGGTGGTATTGTTCCTTCGTACATGCTTATTCGCAACTTGGATTTAATGAACTCGATTTGGGCGCTTGTTCTGCCAGGGGCGATCAACGTATTTAATATGGTGCTTCTAATGAACTTTTTCCGGGCAGTACCGAAGGAGCTGGAGGAAGCTTCGGTCATGGATGGAGCAGGACAGTTCCGAACGCTTTGGAGTATATTTTTACCCATTTCAATGCCGGCTTTAGCTACGATTTCATTGTTTACCATGGTTACACATTGGAATTCATGGTTTGATGGATTGTTATATATTACAGATTATAGAAAATATCCATTAGCAACCTTTTTGCAAACGATCATTGTACAGCAGGATTTTAATAAAATAAATCCCGATGTCAACGAGCTTAAGCATATCTCGCAGCGTACCGTTAAATCCGCGCAAATCTTCATTGGTACATTGCCGATATTGCTTGTATACCCCTTTTTACAGCGATATTTCGTGAAAGGGATCATCATGGGGGCTGTCAAAGAATAGTGCAAGAAAAAGGCATCAATAACAAAATTGTGGTCTTTCGGAGCTGTAAAGCGAGCTGTATATTGGTAACAAACGATATTACAAATATCGTTAATAATAACAAAAATTAACTTACGGGGGTAAAGGCATGAAGAAGTGGCTTTCGGTCTTATTGGTACTATCATTTATGCTCGCAATCGCAGCTTGTTCTGGAAACAACACGAACAAGGGGACTAACAGTCCGGCAGCAACAAACAAAGCGAGCAACGAACCAGCCAAGGTTGAAGAAGGAAGCACTGAAGGCTTTGCGGATGGCAAGTATACGACACCTATTACGTTAACGACAGTTTGGGGTCTTAACCAAAATGGTTCAATCTTCAAAGAAGGCGAGTCCATTGAGGATAATGTTCATACTCGTCTTATCAAAGAAAGACTTGGCATTGACATTAAATACAACTGGGTTGTAACGAATACGAATGATGCTTACAAAACAAAGCTTCGCCTTATGCTGTCATCAGGTGAGGAAATGCCGGATGTTGTCACTTACCGCGGAGATATGGAAACGGTTAATATGTTGATCGACTCCGGTCAATTTATGCCGGTAGGCGATTTGGTCGACAAATACGCAAATGATACTTACAAAGCAGGCCTTGATCTTGATCCAACCATCTGGCTGCCAATTAGCCGGGGCGCTGACAAAATGGCCTTGCCTATTCTAGATTATGCCTACAACGCAGATCATGTCATGTGGATTCGTGAGGATTGGCTGACAAAGCTTAACCTTAAAGCTCCAACAACGCTTGCAGAAATGGAAACGGTTATGGAAGCATTCGTTAAGAATGATCCAGACGGAGACAGCAAAGCGGATACAATTGGTCTTGCAACAGGCTTCAAAAATGGCTTCGCTAACTGGATGACTGATATCGGCTTCGTGTTTGGCGCTTATGGCACAATGCCTGGTCAATGGAATCAAGCAGCGGATGGATCTTTGGCGCATGGTTCGATCAATCCAGCAGCTAAAGATGCATTAACAAAATTAAAAGAATGGTTAGACAAAGGCTACATTTCACAAGATTCAGCATTGCTTGATGAATCAACGGGCTCGGAATTGTTTACTAAAGGCGAAGCGGGAATTATTTTTGGACCAAACTGGCTTCCAGCATGGCCTTTCCCAGATCTTCTGAACAACGTTCCTGGCGCAAAATATAAAGCGTATCCAATTCCTGCTGGTCCAGATGGTAAAATTGGTTCCGCAGGCGGCAACCCGCCAGCAAACGGTTATGTATTCGTAAACAAAAAAGCTAAAAATCCTGAAGCTATTTTGCACTACTATAACTGGTTCTTCGATAATATGGCTAACCCGCAGCCGGGCAGCGAGTTCGAGAAGGGCTTCGCAGAAGGTTATGATTATGCAACACTTCCAGACGGCTCTATTACTGCTGATATTGCAAAATACCCAGACCTATTCCCTGGTTTGAAGGATCAAACAGCACCACCGCTATACTACACGCTCACTTTTGAAGGCGCTCGTATTCCTACTCTTTATGCAGAAACGCATGTTAAGCTTGCTGGCGGCGCAGAGCCGGTAACGCCATACGAGAAACAAGAGTTTAATACACGTCTAAAAGAGAATACAGATGCGATGAAAGTAGTTATGGACCAAAATTCGATCCGTATGAAAAACTACTATATGGGTCCTTTGACGGAAACGATGCAAAGTAAAAACGAGCTTCTGAACAAGCTGCTTAATGAAACGTTCAGCAAAATCGTATACGGACAACAACCAGTTGATTCGTTCGATACGATGGTTGAAAACTGGAAAAAATCAGGCGGCGAACAAATTACGAAAGAAGTTAACGATTGGTACAACAGCGTAAAATAAGGAGATATTTTCAGCTGAGGCATCATGTAAAAGTTTAATAGATCGAGCAAACAGTCTGTCACGTTGCAGTTTATCATTTAGCTGTAAGGGGCAGGCTGTTTCCTTGAAAAGACAAGTAAGCGTTATCATTTTATTTCATGATCCTGAAAGGATGTAGGAGAAGCATGAATAAACGGTTTATTTCGATGATATTGGTGTTCATGATGCTCACGAGCAGCTTGCCGGCTGTCAGTGCGGCGACAGCCACAGATGAGAAGGGAACGGCACATTGGGGCGAGAAAGTGCTGGAAAAATGGATTTCAAAGGGGATGCTTAGCGGATATCCGGATGGCAGCTTGCAGCCTGATCGTCAAGTAACGAGAGCTGAATTTACAAAGCTGGTTCATGCTATCTTTCAGTTTGAAGCTAAAGGCTCGAATACTTTTACAGATGTAGCCGCTGACGCATGGTACAGCAAGCAGGTTGCTGCTGCGTTGGAAGCTGGAGTGATTACTGGTTACCCGGATGGCAGCTTTAAGCCTGACGCACCACTTACGAGGCAGGAAGCTGCGAAAATAACAGCCGAACTGTTTAAGCAGGCTGCGGTAGATGGGAATAAGCTCTCCAGCTTTACGGATTATAATCTAGTACAAGCTTATGCAAAAGCACCGTTAGAGCAGCTGCTGGCAGGAGGATACATAACGGGTTATCCGGATCAAACCATTCGGCCGAAAAAACCGATTACTCGTGCAGAAGCCATCACATTGCTTGACCGAATTGCTGGTGAAATCATTAATACAGCCGGCACCTATGAAGATTTGAAAATAGCCGGAAATGCTGTCGTAAATACAGCGGGAGTAAAGATCAACAAAACTGCTATCGATAAGGATTTGTTCTTAACGCAGGGAATTGGCGAAGGCGATGTCTTTTTAACGGATGTGGATGTGAAAGGAACGGTCTACATCAATGGGGGCGGAATCAACAGCATTCATTTTATAAATTCGAAGCTGAATAAGCTTATTGTGAATAAGCCTTATGGAAAAGTACGCGTCGTACTTACAGGCTCTTCGCAGGTGCAGCAGCTTATCGTGGAATCGGGATCTGACATTCAAATTGATGCTGGAGCAAGCAGTCAATTACTTACGATTTCGGATACAGCGGGCGGAACCGCAATTCAGGTAAATGGTACTGTAAATCAAATAGTTAATACAGGTTCAAGTACGACATTAAATGGCAATAGCTTAGGCAAAAGCAGTGATGTGAGTGTTCAGAACGGAGTTGTAAAAACAGGACAACCGACTGGCTCAGGTCCAAGCGGTGGTGGCGGTCAAACGACTCCGCAACCAACTCCAACAGCAACACCGACAAACTCCCCGACACCTACGCCTACGACAGAACCGACGACGACACCAACAACAGCACCTGTGGATGAATGGGAGCTTGTATGGAATGATGAATTTGATGGAAGCGGCGACAACGTTGATACTAACGGCGTTAACCTCGACAAATGGGCTTATCAGTTAGGCACGGGCTCTCAATATGGTCTTGATGGCTGGGGGAACAATGAAGAACAGTATTATCGCTCCGAAAATATTAAGGTAGCGGACGGGAAATTAACGATCACCGCTGACGATGATGGTTTTGGCGGCAAGAAATATACATCAGGCAGATTATATACAGAGCCTACCTTTAATAAAACGTATGGAAAATTTGAAGCTCGCATGAAGCTGCCGGTAGGCAATGGCATTTGGCCTGCCTTCTGGATGATGCCGAAGGATAGCGAGTATGGGGTTTGGGCTTCATCTGGAGAACTCGATATTATGGAAGCGCGCGGCCGCTTACCGAACAAAGTCGGCGGTGCCATTCATTACGGTAAAAACTGGCCGGCAAACAAGTCAAAAAGTGCAGATTACATTTTTGGAGAAGAAACGGATATTACGGACTATCATACTTACGGTGTAGAGTGGGAGCCTGGTGAAATTCGCTGGTATGTTGACGGACAATTATTCCAGAAGCTTAATAATTGGGATAGCTGGGGAGCAGATCAACCTGCAAAATATGCGTTTCCCGCTCCGTTTGATAAGCCGTTTTACATGATTTTGAACTTGGCTGTTGGCGGTAATTTTGACGGTGGGATAACACCCGACCCATCACTGCTGCCAGTGAAAATGGAAGTCGACTATGTTCGTGTCTATGAGCTAACTGGCAGACCGTATAAGACGCCTGTAGAGCCTAGCGTCGACTCAGAGCCATATCCAGATCAATATAAAGAACCGATTGCAGGTAATTTTATTCATGATAATAGCTACAGCAAGCCGTTCACAACCATTGCTGAGGCGAATCAAGCTTTAGATACGAATTATTGGAATTTTGTACATGTAAGCACATTCCAAGGTAACGGCTCGATTTCTGTTGAAGCTTTAAATGGTGTAAATTATGCCAAGGCGGATATTACGAGCAGCGGGAATGCCATACATGCGGTTCAACTCATTCAGAATGTAACGCTTGGTAAAGGCAGATGGTATAAGCTTACTTTTGACGCCAAATCGAATGCAAATCGAAATGCCACAGTCAAATTTGGCGGCGGGGAAACACGCGGCTGGACGACGTACTCCGATATTATGGATGTAAAGCTGACAAATAATATCCAATCTTATGAAATGATATTTCAAATGGGAGCCGAGACGGATACGCTGGCTAGACTCGAATTCAACCTTGGACTAAGCACGAATCCGGTCTGGATCGGCAATGTGAAGGTTGAAGAAACCGCCTCCCCAGATCCGTTTCATGATAACGACCCTAAAGAGCCGTTGAACGGCAATCATGTGTATAACGGCAGCTTCGACCTAGGTCGAATCGATCGTCTGACTTATTGGAATTTCAATAAGGCTGGAGGCAACGCTGCAGCATCGGTGAATGCTGACACTAGAGAACTTAAAATATCGAATCTTGATGGCGAAACAGAGCCGAAGTCGATCTCGCTTACGCAGTCGGGTATCAATCTACTGAAAGAAAACGATTATAAGGTAACATTTAAGGCTAGAGCAGCTACTGCACGCACCATTCAGATTGGTGTGTACAAATCAGATGGTACGGCTTATGCCGCTCCAGAGACGATCTCGCTTGCCTCCGAGATGAAGGAGTATACATTTCAGTTTGCGATGGAGCAGTCTAATGACGTTAATGGACAGTTGGTATTTTTATTAGGCGGCCATCAGGCTGACATTTATTTAGACGATATTAAGATGATTCGATTGACTAACAACAACACGGGCGAATTGGCGCTGGCAGATCAATTTCCAGTGAAAAATGGCGACTTCTCGAGTGGCAAGGTGAGTTGGAGCGAGCATGTGCAGGGACGTTATGACGGATGGGGCTCAAGCGCGGACTTTAACGCTCAGAATGAAGAGATGAAGATTGCGATTGCGAGCGAAGGTGTTAATCCTTGGGACGTCATGCTGATGCAAAATAATATTAATCTATTTAAAGGCAATACGTATACGGTGACTTTAGATGCAAGTTCATCCAAAAACCGTGAAATGGAAATTGTTATTGAAGTAGGCAGCACGCGTTATTTGTCCAAAAAGGTGCAATTGACGCAGACGAAACAAACGTTCAGCTACGAGCTGCTTGTTCAAAGCGACATTACGCCGACGTTTAAGCTGCTGCTAGGTAAACTGGACGGTGCAGCTGTCATAGGCGAGCATGATGTATTAGTTGACAACATACATGTGGAGCAGCAGGATGCACGAAGTAAAGCCTTCTTGATCAAAAATGGATATTTTGATGCAGGAATGCAGGATTGGAGCACGCATATTCAGGGCATTTATGATGGCCCCTCGAGAGCAGCCATTAAAGATGACAATGGTGCGGTGAAAGTCGCGATAGCGAACGCTGGCTTGAATGCGTGGGATATTGTTTTGCAGCAGGGCTCATTGGCGCTAGTTAAAGGCAAAACGTATGTCGTTACCTTTTTGGCCAGAGCAACTTCGCCACGAACCATTGAAGCGGTTGTTGAGAACAGCGCTTATAATCGTTTCTTAAATGAAAAAGTGAAGCTTGATACGGTTACTAAAATGTACAGCTACGAGTTCACTATGGCCAAGGATGACAACGCAACCTTTAAACTGCTTTTTGGAGTGCAGCCTGATGCTCCTGCTGCGGCACATGACGTATTTATCGACAATGTGCATCTTGAACTGAAAGGAGCTAATGAAGCAGCAGGCGAGAAGGCTCGCAGCTCAAATGATATTATGCTGCTGCTTCCTCCCGTGCTTTCAAAAGATGTATCCGATAATGAAATGGGTCAAAATATCGACATTACCTTTAATGATAATGAGGCTTGGAGAAATGCGATAACCGATGTATTTGTCGATGAAGTGAAGCTTCCTAAAGAAGCGTATCAGCTTGCCTCAGGAAAGTTAACAATCGATAAGACCCAATTCAGTGCAGTTAAATCATACACGATCACGATTAGGTCAACTGGTTATGAGCTTGCTCAAGTGATTCAAAGTATTCAAGAGAAAAACATATGGAGTCTCGTATGGAATGATGAGTTTGACAGCGTGGGAGATAATCTGGATACAAACGGTGTCGATCTTGACAAGTGGGCGTATCAGCTTGGCAACGGCAGTGAGTATGGCGTAGGCGACTGGGGCAATAACGAGCTGCAGTTTTATAAGAAAGAAAATATAAAGGTCGAGAATGGCCAAATGATTATCGAAGCCAAAAAAGAGAATTTTGGCGGTAAACAATATACGTCAGGCCGGCTTTGGACCAGTCCAACCTTCAGCAAAGCTTATGGCAAATTCGAAGCGCGGATTAAGCTCCCTGCGGGTCAAGGCTTATGGCCGGCGTTTTGGATGATGCCGAAGGATAGCGAGTACGGCGGATGGGCTTCCTCTGGTGAAATTGACATTATGGAAGCTAGAGGACGTGTGCCAGGCGAAGTTGACGGCACTATTCATTTTGGCAAAAATGCTCCAAATAACAAAATTACCGGTGCGCAGTACGAATTTCCGCAAGGTGAGGACATCACGGGTTACCATACTTATTCTTTAGAGTGGGAACCAGGTGAGCTGCGCTGGTATGTGGATGGGAATTTGTTTCAAACGCTTAATGATTGGAATAGCTGGGGAGCAGATCAACCAGAAAAATATGCTTTTCCTGCACCATTTGATAAGGAGTTTTACATTATTCTCAATCTAGCTGTAGGAGGCAATTATGACGGCGGGTTGAAGCCTGATCCTTCCTTGTTGTCAGCTCAGATGGAGATTGACTATGTGCGTGCTTATGAGCTTACTGGCAGACCTTACAAGGTGCCTGTTGAACCGATGCTTGTAAAGGATTCGTTCCCGCAAAATGGGAAAGCGGCTGTAGATGGCAATTTTATTTATGATCCTGCTTATACTCATGGCGTTAAGAACATCACAGCAGAAAATCCGGTGATAGATATGAATTACTGGAATTTCCTTCATGGCGCTGAATTTGGCGGAGCGGGTGAGGTTTCGGTGGATACGGTAGACGGGACACCATTTGCCAAAGTAGACATTTCGAATGGCGGGAATGTGCCCTATTCCTTGCAGCTTGTCCAGTATGTGACCCTTGTTAAAGGTCAGGCTTACAAAATTAGCTTTGATGCAAAAGCATCAGCGCCGCGCAGCATGAGCTTGAAGTTTGGCGGCGATGCGAACAGCGGCTGGGGAATTTATTCTGACAACTTTGAAGCATCCTTGAAAGATCAGGTCGGTCATTATGAGTATCGCTTCCTCATGACAGACAAAACAAATGCTGCTGCAAGGTTGGAATTCAATTTAGGTCAAAACGTAAATGATGTGTGGATCGGAAATGTTTATTTAGAGGAAATCGATGAGTTAATTGAACCAGGCGCTGCAAAAGCTCCACTGAATAACGGCAATCACATTTATAATGGAGGTTTTGATCTAGGGACGATGGATCGTTTGCTCTATTGGAATACAAAAACAACGGATTCGGCTGCTGCTGACATCAGTGTAGATCCAGTATTGCGCAGGTTAAACGTTAATATTTCAGATGGTGGTACTAATGCTTCGTCTATAAAACTAACCCAACAGGGCATTAATCTGCTGCAAAAGGATTCGTATGAGCTGACCTTTGATGCAGAAGCTTCGGCCGCTCGGACCATCACCGTACAGCTTAAGAGCAAAGACGGCTCAACGATTTATTCAGGTCCACATGCGATTCAGCTAGATCCATCGAATAGTTCGCATAAGCTCTCATTTACGATGCCACCTAACGTAACAGACGAGGAAGCGCAGCTTGAGTTTTTGCTAGGCGGCAGCAACGCTGGGGTTCAGCTGGATAACATTAAGCTTATTCGCACAACAAATTTGAATGTTGATTTTACAGGCGTCGATTTGTTTCCGCTTAAGAATGGAGATTTCTCCAATGGGCTAAGCGGCTGGGAGCCGTTTACGCAAGGAGGTACAGCAGCATTCACGGAATCGAATGGAGCTGCAAAAATAGCGGTAACAAACGTAGGAGGGGAAGCTTGGAACGTAATGTTTAACCAGTCGAACCTTAAGCTTTCCAAGGGGATGACGTATGTGCTCTCTTTTGATGCGAGTTCGACGGTAGCACGGGACATCGAAGCGGCTCTCGAAAATGCTGGTTATACAAGGCGTTTTTATACGGGACCTTTGATGCTGACACCTTCGATGCAGCATTTTGAATTTACATTTAAGATGATGACCGATGATAATGTTGCGCTTAAGTTTTTACTTGGCAAAACTCCAAAAAGTGCAGCTGCACCGCACGAAATTTTCTTTGATAATGTTGTGCTTGAGGTGAAGGATGCGCCAATGCTGCGCCCGCCAACCTTAATACCAGATAAAACGGATAACCTAGTAGGGAGCGCGGTAGAAATCCGTTTTGTAGATAACGAAGCGTGGAGAACGGCGATTAGTGCAATTGAAGTGAATGGAGCTGTACTTGCTGGTGCAAAGTATACGCTTCAGCCTGGCAGCATTATGATTGATCAATCTGTTTTTGCAAGCGATCAATTATATACGATTAATGTCAAATCGACGGGCTTTGCGGATACAAGTGTTAATCAATTAATGCTTGCAGCAGATGGAAACCTTGTACTAAACGGTGGAATGACGAATGGGTCAGCTAACTGGGTTCATTGGTTTGGTGATGGGGGAGATTCGAAATATACACCTAAAGATGGTGTTGCCCAAATCGACATCTATTACCATGGGGGCATGCACCCAGAATGGAATGTTCCTGTAGGCTGGTCCACACAGTTTAACCAAAGCGGAATCAAGCTAGAGGCAGGCAAATCCTATGAGCTTTCCTTTAACGCATGGTCAACGGTTAATCGTCCGATTGCAGTGGAGCTGGGTGGATACAACAACACTGAAAGCGTACATTTTAATTTGACTAGTGATTCAGCTGCCACTTATAAGAAAAGTTTGCGGCCAAATAGCAACGTGGATTTGACTCTAAAGTTTTTGCTTGGCAACGTCGTAAATGGTGCTTTTGTTACGCCTGATGGCGAGCATACGATTTACATTGATAATGTCGCTATTCGTGAAGTAGCAGCACCACCGGTATTAGTGGCCGATTCGACTGAAAACAAAGTCGGACAGACAATTGAGCTGACATTTGCAGACTCTCCTGCTTGGCGTGCCGCAATTACGCAGCTTACGATTGACGGTGCAGCTGTCCAGAGCAGCAGCTATACGGTTGAGGCAGGAAAAATCAAGCTTAATGCAGATTTATTTACAAGTGTCAAAACGTATCTCATCACCGTTGCCGCAGCAGGATACGGCATCAGCGAGGTGCAGCAGCAGGTGAAGACGGCTGCCGCAAACATTGCTCTTCATAAAGCTGCTGCTGCATCATCAGGCAATCAACCAGCAGCTAACGCTGTAGATGGAGCGGGCAATACGAGATGGGAGTCGGAGTCATCAGATCCTCAGTGGATTTCTATTGATTTTGGCGCAGTCTATAAGCTGGAAAGTGCTGTCCTGAGCTGGGAGGGAGCATATGGAAAAGCCTATAAGCTGCAAGTATCCTCGGCGGCAGCGCCAGGAGAAAGCGACTGGACGGATGTATTCACAGAAGCCGCAGGCAATGGCGGGCTCGACAACATTACATTAAACGGGCAAGAAGCAAGGCATATTCGAATGGTTGGATCTGCTAGGGGCACCATTTACGGTTATTCCCTGTGGGAGTTTGAGGTGTATGGCACATGGGTAAGCGGCGGCGAAGGAGGAGGAAACGGAGGCAATCCGGATCCTGGAACCACTCCGAATCCAGTGCTAGTGAACCTGGCGCTTAACAAGCAAGCTGTTGCATCAAGCTTTAATGCCGTTTTTCCTGCTCATTTGCTAACAGATGGCGATAAGGGTACAAGATGGGAAGCAAAATGGAGTGACAATAATACAGCTCCTTATCAGGCAGAATGGTTCTATATTGATTTGGAAAAAGTTCATTCCATTAATAAAATCATTTTGACTTGGGAAGCTGCTTATGGAAAAGCGATTGATATTCAAGTTGCTGCAGCAGGAAGCGATTTATCGGCAGCAAGCACAGATTGGAAGACGGTACATTCCTTGAACAGAGAATTGAGAGCGGAAGACTTTGTTGAAACAATCACCCTTGCAGACAGTGCGGAGGCTAGATATGTTCGTATTTTAGTGACAGAAAAAGGTCTTCCTCCATATGGTCCATCGCTTTATGAAATTGAGATTTATGAATAACTGTTTTATTTAGAGTGATAAAGAGAGCATGCTTTTACAGGGAATCCTGTGAAGTATGCTCTCTTTTCTTTTTGACGAACGATGGTTGCTCTTAAGGTAAACGTTTGTTTATTAATGATGATTTAATGAAGAATGGTAAATATATATTGCGACATATATAAATATATGATACATATTAAATAACGGAAATGACCTCAAAATGTGTTCTAATTATTTATTCCGTCATATGAAAGCAAAGGGAGACTGGATCATGGAGAGAGAATTAGCATTAGAGCTTGTACGTGTAACGGAACTGGCTGCGCTCGCATCGGCGCCTTGGATGGGAAGAGGCGATAAGAATAGCGCTGATGGAGCAGCAACATCTGCGATGCGCTCCATGTTTGATTCAGTGTCCATACGCGGTACTGTCGTTATAGGCGAAGGGGAAATGGATGAAGCGCCGATGTTGTACATTGGGGAGGAAGTAGGAAGCTTGAATGGCCCCGAGGTTGACGTAGCGGTTGATCCGCTGGAAGGTACCGAAATTGTAGCCAAAGGACTTAACAATGCAATGTCCGTGCTTGCAGTGGCAGGGAAAGGTCAGCTCTTGCACGCTCCTGATATGTACATGGAGAAGCTCGCTTTCGGTCCTGCTCTTGTTGGCAAGCTGTCGATAACTGATCCGATGGATGTCACGCTCCGTAAAGCGGCTGACGCTTTAAACAAGAAGGTTTCGGATTTAACGGTTATGATTTTGGACAGAACGCGCCATGAAGCGATCGTCAAGGTGCTGCGCCGAGTGGGTGTGCGTATAAAGTTTTTGTCGGATGGTGACGTTGCAGGCGCGATGGCACCTGCATTTCCGGAGGCAGGCATTGATTTGTATGTTGGTTCGGGAGGTGCACCAGAGGGTGTACTGGCTGCGGCAGCGCTGAAGTGTTTAGGCGGCGAGCTGCAAGCAAGGCTGATGCCGGCGGATAGCAATGAGTACAATCGCTGTGTTCAAATGGGCATTGCAGATCCGTATCGGGTGCTTACGATGGAGGATATGATTGGAACGGGCGATGTTTATTTTGCAGCAACAGGCGTTACGCCAGGCGAGTTTTTGGGCGGAGTACAGTATTTTCCTGACGAGAGGGCAGAAACGCATTCCATCGTAATGCGCGCTAAGACCAAAACGATCCGATTCGTACGTGCTATGCACTATTTGCCGAATAAAACATTCTTAAATAATGATAAATAACTAGGAATGGTGTGGTCGGCCGCTAGGCCGACCACTACAGAAATAACATGCTAATAATCCAATGAGCAGAAAGAATATAACTCAGCTGATTGGAAATTAACGGACATCAGATCCGTTATTTGCTTGAAATCCTCGTTTTTAAAGAGCTAACGGACATACAGTCTCTTATTTGGCCTCAAAAGCCATGATTATGCTTCAATTTGCATAAATAGCGTATCTGATGTCCATTAGAATTGTATTTGAGCTATATTTACCATAATAGTGGAACCTATGTCCGTTAGAGCTTCGCTTGAGCTTAACCTGTCAAACTTGGTCTAACCTCGCCAACCCCAACGCCCCCCGAACCCCCACCTAAAACTAATATTGATTTCGTGCTGGAAACGCTGCTACTAACCTTTACTACGAATACAAATCTTCTTAGGAATTAACGGACATCAGATCCGTTATTTGCTTGAAATCCCCGTTTTTAAAGAGCTAACGGACATACAGTCTCTTATTTGGTCTCAAAAGCCCTGTTTACGCTTCAATTCGCATAAATAACGTATCTGATGTCCGATAGAATTGTATTTGAGCTATATTTACCATAATAGCGGAACCTATGTCCGTTAGTGCTGCGAGAGGGCTTAACTAGTCTAACCACTATAACC
>NZ_MRTD01000069.1 GCF_001956295.1 Paenibacillus sp. FSL A5-0031 | reverse complement strand
CCCTCCAACTGCCTTTAGTCACAAATACCATTGAATCGTTAATGAAGCAGAAGCGCGTAAAACTTCATAAGAAGGTCTTTATCCATTCCGATCAAGGGAGCCATTACACGAGCCCTACCTACCAGAAATTATTGAAGGGTAAGGGCCTTGGACAATCGATGTCACATCGTGGAAACTGTTGGGATAATGCACCTCAGGAGTCCTTCTTCGGTCATATGAAAGATCATGTGAAGAGTCATGACTGTACAACCTTGGCTGAATTAGAACGAGAAATTAATCGCTATATTCGTTATTACAATCATCATAGATATCAGTGGAAACAAAAAAGGATGACTCCTGTTCAGTACAGGAATCATCTCTTAAGTGTGGCTTAGTGCTCTTTTTTTCAAAGTGTCCTTGACTAAGGGGTCAGTTTAGCGT
>NZ_MRTD01000068.1 GCF_001956295.1 Paenibacillus sp. FSL A5-0031 | reverse complement strand
GAACAACGATACCGCCCCGGGGAGCCGTAAGCAGGCATTGATCCGAGGATTTCCGAATGGGGAAACCCAGCTATCGTAATGGATAGTTACTACTAACTGAATACATAGGTTAGTAAGAGGCATACCAGGGGAACTGAAACATCTAAGTACCCTGAGGAAGAGAAAACAATAGTGATTCCGTCAGTAGCGGCGAGCGAACGCGGATTAGCCCAAACCAAGGAGCTTGCTTCTTGGGGTTGTAGGACGTCTCACATGGAGTTACAAAAGTGTTTGGTAGGCGAAGAGGTCTGGAAAGGCCCGCCAGAGCAGGTAAAAGCCCTGTAACCGAAAGCAAGCACCCTCCGAGACGGATCCTGAGTACGGCGGGACACGAGAAACCCCGTCGGAATCCGGCAGGACCATCTGCCAAGGCTAAATACTCCCTGGTGACC
>NZ_MRTD01000067.1 GCF_001956295.1 Paenibacillus sp. FSL A5-0031 | reverse complement strand
GGTATCGTTGTTCGCCACGTCCTTCTTCGGCTCCTGGTGCCTAGGCATCCTCCGTGCGCTCTTACTAGCTTAACCAAATGCTCGTGGTGATTTCGATTGATCCGTCGTTGAAGCCTTATTTCTTTGATTAATAACCTCTTTAGAGGTAGAAATAACGTCTTCAAAAGCCGTCTTCAATTCGAAACACCTCTCGCTTACGTAAAAACAACTAAAGGATGTTTCAGCAATTCTTTTCTTTCGTTATCCAGTTTTCAAGGTGCAATTGTGTCCATACTGCTTTCGCAGCAGGAGTGTTAGATTAACATATTCGCTTGTTACAATCAACCACTAAAAGTTGGTAACTCGCTTGTATGATTTAATCCGCTTGGCGACGTCCTACTCTCCCAAGACCCTGCGGTCTAAGTACCATCGGCGCTGAAGGGCTTAACGGTCGTGTTCGGTATGGGAACGCGTG
>NZ_MRTD01000066.1 GCF_001956295.1 Paenibacillus sp. FSL A5-0031 | reverse complement strand
TGACGGATGCAGCTGGAAATGTAACAACGGTGAACTTTGTGATTGATAAAGTAGCACCAGTAGTAACTGGAGTAACCGAAGGTGGAATGTACAAGGAAAAAGTGACAGTTAGTTTTAACGAAGGAACAGCAAAATTGAATGGAGCTACTTTTACAAGCGGTACGGATGTTATTCAGGATGGAACGTATAAGCTCATCGTAACGGATGCAGCAGGAAATGTAACAACGGTGATTTTTGTAATTGATAAAGTAGCACCAATCGTAACAGGTGTTGCGGATGGTGAAATCTACAAGGAAAAAGTGACAGTTAGCTATAATGAAGGAACGGCAACATTGAATGGAACTGCTTTTATAAGTGGGACTGAAGTCATTCAAGACGGCACGTATAAGCTCGTCGTGACGGATGCAGCTGGAAATGTAACAACGGTGAACTTTGTGATTGATAAAGTAGCACCAGTAGTAACTGGAGT
>NZ_MRTD01000065.1 GCF_001956295.1 Paenibacillus sp. FSL A5-0031 | reverse complement strand
TCGAACCAATTAATCCAGATCTCTAGCCCAACTAACTAACTCTTCATCTTCAAAATTATATGGATTTTTGTAAATATTAGAGTAATAGTATTCAGAATTCAATAAATTTCTAATTTTATTGAAAACATTATTGGTGGCATGAAATCCATTGCTGATGGGAGCGGTGAAGGCAAGTGAACCATTATGAAATCCATCTAAAGAACCCGAAAGCTCTCGCTTGACTATAGATTCAGCTGCTTTTATATTTTTCTTTGATAGGCTGTTCGTTGTAAATTTGAATGCAGAAATTTCCACCATGTTTTATTAATTCAAAATCTCCGCTCGGATGGAGTTTTATTGTATCTCCTTTCGCAAGGCCTAGAGCTAGCCCTGGCGATGCACATAATTTGAATTTTTGATCGCTTAGGTATTCTGCAGGAAGCTCTTCTAAAACAGTTCCTTGTGAATTTGTGTCAGCAATAACCTTAATCAATGTTATTT
>NZ_MRTD01000064.1 GCF_001956295.1 Paenibacillus sp. FSL A5-0031 | reverse complement strand
CGACGAGGTTGATAGGTTCGGGGTGGAAGCACAGCAATGTGTGTAGCTGACGAATACTAATCGGTCGAGGGCTTATCCTAAACATGTTTACTGTGACCCATACATCCGGTAGACAGCAGCATAAAAGGCTTCAGCAAGCCTAATCTTTCGTATCCAGTTTTCAGGGCGCAATTTGCTTTGAATGCTTAATATTCCCTGATAGCTCAGTTGGTAGAGCACTCGACTGTTAATCGAGTTGTCACAGGTTCGAGTCCTGTTCGGGGAGCCATTGTAGAGAGGTGTCCGAGTGGTCGAAGGAGCACGATTGGAAATCGTGTAGGCTCTAACCGGGTCTCGAGGGTTCGAATCCCTTCCTCTCTGCCAGCAAGGCCCGTTGGTCAAGTGGTTAAGACACCTCCCTTTCACGGAGGTAACAGGGGTTCGAGTCCCCTACGGGTCACCAACTTTTCTATAAAAAAAGATTGACAAAAAAGAATGACCTATGATATGATATAAAGGTCGCTCAACATGGAGGATTAGCTCAGCTGGGAGAGCATCTGCCTTACAAGCAGAGGGTCGGCGGTTCGATCCCGTCATCCTCCACCATTTATTA
>NZ_MRTD01000063.1 GCF_001956295.1 Paenibacillus sp. FSL A5-0031 | reverse complement strand
GTATTCACGATATACGTGCTTCCATTAAACGTTACGACCTGACCTACTGGATAGCCTGGCGCTGCGAGTGGATCAAATACTACAATTCCACTCAGTCCGACTCCTGTTGCACCGGTAGATCCCGTAGCACCCGTTACCCCGGTTCCAGTCGCGCCCGTTGCTCCTGTAGCACCACTCGCTGCAATCAGCGTATAATCCGGCGATGTTCCCGGTGTGCCTGTTGGTGGCGACGTATTCACGATATACGTGCTTCCATTAAACGTTACGACCTGGCCTACTGGATAGCCTGGCGCTGCGAGTGGATCAAATACTACAATTCCACTTAGACCGACTCCTGTCGCACCGGTAGATCCCGTCGTTCCTGTCGCTCCTGTTACTCCAACTCCTGTCGCACCTGTTGCACCGACAGCTCCAGTTGCTCCTGTGAAACCTGTTACACCTGTTGCTCCATCTGTTCCCGTTGCACCGGTCACTCCCGCTCCAGTCGCGCCAGTTGCACCTGTAGCACCACTCGCCGCAAGAAGTGTATAATCCGGTGAAGTTCCCGGTGTGCCTGTTGGCGGAACTGTATTCACGATATAAGTGCTGCCGTTAAACGTCAC
>NZ_MRTD01000062.1 GCF_001956295.1 Paenibacillus sp. FSL A5-0031 | reverse complement strand
CCATGTAAAGGTGTTTTGGTTGCGGGGGCAGGATTTGAACCTGCGGCCTTCGGGTTATGAGCCCGACGAGCTACCGGGCTGCTCCACCCCGCGTCATCTTGAAAGAAAAAATATGGTGACCCGTAGGGGACTCGAACCCCTGTTACCTCCGTGAAAGGGAGGTGTCTTAACCACTTGACCAACGGGCCTAGATAAATTGGAACGGAGAGAGAGGGATTCGAACCCTCGCACCACTTACGCAGTCTAACCCCTTAGCAGAGGGTCCCCGAACAGGACTCGAACCTGTGACAACTCGATTAACAGTCGAGTGCTCTACCAACTGAGCTATCAGGGAAAATATGGTGGGCCTTAGTGGACTCGAACCACCGACCTCACCCTTATCAGGGGTGCGCTCTAACCAGCTGAGCTAAAGGCCCTAAACATAAACATAAATCTTATGTAAGATCAATTGTTTATAATCAGGTAATCAAGTTGCGCCCTGAAAACTGGATACGAAAGGTTAGGCTTGCTGAAGCCTTTTTGCTGCTGTCTACTGGATGTATGGGTCACAGTAAACGTGTTTAGGATAAGCCCTCGACCGATTAGTATTCGTCAGCTACACACATTGCTGTGCTT
>NZ_MRTD01000061.1 GCF_001956295.1 Paenibacillus sp. FSL A5-0031 | reverse complement strand
CCAGGCTATCCAGTAGGTCAGGTCGTAACGTTTAATGGAAGCACGTATATCGTGAATACGGCGCCGCCAACAGGCACACCGGGAACTTCGACGGATTATACGCTGATTGCAGCGAGTGGTGCTACAGGAGCAACTGGTGCAACGGGAGCGGGAGAAACAGGAGCGACCGGTGCGACTGGAGTAGCAGGAGCAACGGGTTTAACGGGCTCCACAGGAGCAACAGGAGCTGACGGCGTAACTGGTGCGACAGGAACTGCTGGGGCAACAGGTGCAACGGGCTCCACAGGAGCAACAGGAGCTGAAGGTGTAACTGGTGCGACAGGAGTAGCAGGAGCAACAGGTGTAACGGGCTCCACAGGAGCAACAGGAGTAGCAGGAGCAACTGGTGCAACGGGCTCTACAGGAGTAGCAGGAGCAACGGGTGTAACAGGCTCCACAGGAGCAACAGGAACTGCTGGGGCAACAGGTGCGACAGGAGTAGCAGGAGCAACGGGAGTAACGGGCTCCACAGGAGCAACAGGAGCTGAAGGTGTAACTGGTGCGACGGGAGTAGCAGGAGCAACGGGTGCAACGGGCTCCACCGGAGCAACAGGAGCCGACGGTGTAACTGGAGCGACAGGAGTAGCAGGAGCAACGGGAGTAACGGGCTCCACAGGAGCAACAGGAGCTGAAGGTGTAACTGGAGCGACAGGAGTAGCAGGAGCAACGGGTGCAACGGGCTCCACAGGAGCAACAGGAACTGCTGGAGCAACAGGTGTAACGGGCTCCACCGGAGCAACAGGAGCCGACGGTGTAACAGGCGCGACAGGAACTGCTGGGGCAAC
>NZ_MRTD01000060.1 GCF_001956295.1 Paenibacillus sp. FSL A5-0031 | reverse complement strand
TTATCCTAAACACGTTTACTGTGACCCATACATCCAGTAGACAGCAGCATAAAGGCTTCAGCAAGCCTAATCTTTCGTATCCAGTTTTCAAGGCGCAATACGCCTTGATATTCAACCGTGCCTATTTTGAAGTTGAAGCTTTAATAACATTCAACTCAAAATACAATGTTCCCTGATAGCTCAGTTGGTAGAGCACTCGACTGTTAATCGAGTTGTCACAGGTTCGAGTCCTGTTCGGGGAGCCATTATGCTCTCATAGCTCAGTAGGTAGAGTGCATCCATGGTAAGGATGAGGTCACCGGTTCGAATCCGGTTGAGAGCTCCAGAAAACTTTCAACTGTAAGGACAAGCATCAATTTTAGCATGGCCCGTTGGTCAAGTGGTTAAGACACCTCCCTTTCACGGAGGTAACAGGGGTTCGAGTCCCCTACGGGTCACCAAATTATTTTCACAAATGGCGCCTTTATCCTTGGACGCTTAGCTCAGCTGGGAGAGCATCTGCCTTACAAGCAGAGGGTCGGCGGTTCGATCCCGTCAGCGTCCACCATATCGCTATTGGGGATTAGCCAAGCGGTAAGGCAACGGACTTTGACTCCGTCATTCTCAGGTTCGATCCCTGAATCCCCAGCCACTTATACTATGAGTCATTAGCTCAGTTGGTAGAGCACCTGACTTTTAATCAGGGTCGCGTATGGCGGAATTGGCAGACGCACTAGACTTAGGATCTAGCGGGCGACCGTGGGGGTTCAAGTCCCTCTACGCGCACCATCTTTAACACCCTTCATAGGGAAGCACTCTGTATGTCTACAGAGTAATGTAGGTGGAAGCCCTGCAAAACATGGTTAAGCTTCAAAGAATCACATATGCGCGTATGGCGGAATTGGCAGACGCACTAGACTTAGGATCTAGCGGGCGACCGTGGGGGTTCAAGTCCCTCTACGC
>NZ_MRTD01000005.1 GCF_001956295.1 Paenibacillus sp. FSL A5-0031 | reverse complement strand
ACCCTGGCGCTTCAAGTACATTAAAATCCGTGAAGCTAAGTCCGAATGCCATAAGGACTGGGAAGGCGGTGAAGATAAAGAAGAGTATGAAATATGGAGCAAGGAGTACATAGCCATGCCGTTTCATACTAATCTCGCCTCGTAGATGAGCAAGCCTCTTCCGCCTCTCGCTAGGCTGCTTCTCCAATCTGCTTGTACCCTGCAATTCAATGCTTGCTTGATTTGGGCCTGACAATACAACCGCCCCCTCTCTCTAGTTTGGCAAGCCGAACTCTTTTCGTTTTTTCACAATTTCCTCATTAATAAATTTCGTATAATGGTCTATCGCTTCACGTGGATCCTCGTTAGAGATAACGACGCTGCGGAACGCATTGTCAAGATGACGGCCAGTGAAATATCCGCCAGCAACCTCTGGCAATCCCTTTGCCCATTTCCACTGCTCCATTAATACGTTGTAATCCTTCACCTGCCAAGGAATCCGAGCCACCGCTTCCAGATTAGCTGTGGAAGTTCTTCCAGCCGGCCCGAAAATGGCTTCAATTTCAAGACTGTACTTCGCCTGTACGTCCGTGCTGGTCCACCAATCTAGGAAGGACCATGCTTCCTCCTTATGCTTACTGTCCTTCAGCATAATAGCAGCGGTTCCAGTTGCAGGAACTTCCCGGTGAATAGTGCCGTCAGCCTGCTCAAGTCCTGGCACAAGAGTAAAATTCCATAGTCCTTTCAGCTCCGGTGCAACGACGTTGATGAGATTGAATCTCGTATAGTCAGCAATCGCGATTGGCATCTCTCCACTGCGGAAACGGTTGACGAAGTCGGTCGTTAACGGCAGCTTATAGGTCGTATATAATTCCGTCCAATCGATAAATGATTTTACAGACACCTCAGTATCTAGTGCGCTGGCTTTATCACCTTTGCGATAAATTTCCCCGCCGTTTTGGAACAGCATCGTGCCAAAGGTAAAGTTAACCGGCAATGTAGCGTTATCTTGTACGTTCGCCCCCGTTTTCACCAAAACCTGAATAGGGAAGCCGAATAACAGATTTTGCTTCTGCAGCTCAGGAATGATCTCAAAGACATCCTCCCATGTTTGCGGAACCTCCAGATTCATTTCCTCGAGAATATCCTTCCGATAAAATAAAACCGGAAATTGCTGCTCAATAGGCAGCGCGAATGTTCCCTTATTAAATTCATAAGGAACTAATGCGCTCTCATGGAAGCGCTGCTTCACCTTGTCGAACCCAGGATATTTGGATAAATCCTCCACTGCATTCCGCAAGGCATAATTGACTGGCTTATCTTCCGGCAGAGCGAAGGAAACATCAGGACCGCGTCCTGCCAGCATGGCTTGCATGAGCACGCCTTCACTGACCACTTTTATGTCGACGGCAACTCCGGTTTCAGGAGTAAATGACTCATCAATAAGCCGCTTCGCAATTTTTGCCTGATCAATACCCTGCGTCATCCACACCGTGATTTTTTTACTGCCTTTCTCCGTCGAACTGAGCAGATTGTAATCGGTGAAGAAAGAGAGCATGAACGTACCCACTTGATGCTTCATTCTTTTGAAAAACTTCGCTTTGACAGCAGGCATTTTCTTATCAGGAGAGGCGATGACAAGATAATCAATCGATAAAGGCATATAATTGATAGAATAAATCCAATCTCCTAATGAGCTTGTATTGGATTTGAACGTCTCTAACCGGCGTGCTATTGTCTCTGGAGCATCTACCATGTCTTGCAGCTGAAAAATGAGCCGATTCAATGAAGCTGTGCGATCACTGCTGCCGCCAGATATTTTCTCTACACGCTCAACTATAGATTTCAACACTTCAATTTGTTTGGTGAAAACTTCAATCATCTCTGGAATTTTTTTATCAAGCTGATAATCCCGATATTCATCCGGTACCGTGCCCGTCACCATAATAATGCGCCGGAAAATATAATTTAGATCCAGCACGCTGGACTCCACTGTTCGCAGCAGCAATGCCATTTCTCCGAGTGTCACTTCAAGCTTAATCTCGTGCTTGCCTTTCGTTAAATAATATTGGTACGGACTCTTCCCGTCTCCAAGCTCATTCATTTCCCAGTTCGTTGAGAAACCAAAGGCAATGCCATCAGCCTCCTGAAACGGCAGCTTGCCGTCAATATACATTTTGCGATAAGAAATCATACCTCGTTGAAAGCTTTGTTTATATTTAATGCCGATATGATAAAGTCCATCTTCCGGCACTTCTATATCCCAAGTCATCCACTGACCGGATTCCGACCAGTTGAAGCCGCCAATCGTATTAAGTCGGATTTGAGACATATGATAAGGCTCGGTAGACGGGCTACTGCGATCCATCATCGGATAAAGTACTTGACTTGACTTCAAGGACGCTAATTCCCCTTGAACCTTGATCATGACATCAGAAGCATCTTTATAACCATTCGATTCATATTCAGCGGCAACCGCTTCGTAACCCTTCGCTTGTTCAACTTGGTTCAGCTTGATAGAACGAATCAGCATCTTTTCCTTTGCGGAAACTAAAGTGATGCTGTGCTTCCCTTGAGAAAAATAATATAAATAGGGTTCATTGTGGCGACCATCCGCACTTTGTGCGTACGTCTCCTGCCACATCGGCAGCTCTACCTGCTGGACATGGGTGTCATTCCCACGCTTATCACGTGCAATTTCCGCTTTGCTCGTCCACACTCTTCCGAACACTAAGTTTCTGCTCTCAGCAAACGGCGCTTCTCCATCAACCAGCAGCTCGCGGTCAATATCCGCACCTTTACCCTCCATTGGGTGAAAATTTATTGCAATATTATATAAACCTTCATTCGTTACATCGAACTCCCATGAGATACTTCCCGTTTCATCCGATTCAACCGCATTGCCCGCCAATCCAGCCATGTCGTTAACGACGTTAGCCTTCATGTCTACCACTTTAGAGAAGGTATCTCCTGGGATGATAATCTCTTGATCAGGCCTAGGTGCATTCTGATGCTTCACCAAATATTGGTCGTATCCGTTCTCACTCTTACTACCGAGCATCTGCTCCGAGATAGTTTCAGATGTATCAGCAGCATTTGAGGCTGCCTTTACCGTGGACATCCCCTTTGATTGAAAGCTCTGGGGCAGGATACACACAGCAGAGAGCGTGACTAAAAGTACTACCTTGACTATTCCATATTTATTGACGTTGGCCATATGGAATCCCCCTTCCCGCTTATGAGCAGCACCCCAACCATAGAAATGAATTGGGGTGCGCGCAGCGTTTTATGCAACCAAATCCTATTTCTTCAAAGTCACATCAATTGCAGCCTGAGCAAGCGGTTTAATTCTCGCAAGTTCACTTGCGGGTGTCGCTTTTCCTGTCATGATATTATTAATCGCTTCATCGAAATAACCCTGGAAGCCATCATAGGCAAAGAACTGCATCACCGTTCCGTTACCAAGCATTTTACGTAGTGTATTGAGACCCTCTTCACTTCTAAAGTTAGCTTCTTCTCCACGAATTACGCCATCATAGCCTTTTTCAGGGTTTCTCTCATAAAGCTCCTGCCAAACTGTCATAACTGCTTTAGGGTTTTCTACATCCGCCATCAGATGCCACATGTTTACAGTTATTGGAACAACATATTCGGTTGCTTTAGGACCCTTAGGAAAGAATACATAACCCCAGTCATCGGCCAGGCTGCCATTGAAATCTGCTGAAACCCAACGAGCTCCAGGATAGAATAGCGCTTTACCTTCCACAAAAGATCCGCCCACAACTTTATGAACATTGTATAAATCGGAGACAAACTGTATAGCTTCTAATGCTTCCGGTCCCTCAAATGTAATTTGGTCATCTTTCGTTACAGATCCGTTATTGGAGTAAATGAAAGGAAGCGTTAGGCTCGAAGCTGTATCGTAAGGAGTTACGCCGAATACGCCATCCTTCGTAGCGGCTTTGGCCATCGCTAGAAACTTATCCCAAGTCCATTCCCCCTTTTCCTGCAATTCATAAGGATCTTCTAAACCGAATTTTTGAATTAACGTTTTGTTATAGTAGAATCCATTGCCGTTATTGTCCTTGTCAGTGAAGCTGTACTGCTTCCCGCCGTAGCTGCCATTCTTCAACATAACTTGATTCCAGTTAGGGTCTTTCATATCCACTAGGTCGTCAATATTGCGAAGATACCCCTCACTAACCATCTTTGGAATCGCCCATTCCGTCGGAATCATAATAATGTCGGCAAAAGGCTGCCCTGCTACGGAAGTTGTTACTATTCTTGATTGAATCTCAGCGAAAGGTACAGTTACATACTCAATTTTCACATTGTATTTTTCCTCTGCTTTGCGCTGCATTTCCTTCTCTTCCTCATTCAAATAGTTTTCCATTCCCCACCATTGCCCGATGCGGATCGTTCCGCCTTTGAAGTCAATCTTCTCATCGACTGGCGCAGTTGATGGTGGCGCTTCAGTTGCCGTCTCTTCGACGGTCTCCGTTGTAGGAGCCGGGGTTGGCTCATCCTTAGGCGCATTAGATCCGGAATTTTGCGAGCAGCCAGTAAATACAAACATTGCAAAAACCAGCATCATCGTTAATAATTTTAGCTTCATTCTTCTTTCCCCCTTAATATCATTTTTTAGATACATTCCTTACTAAACCCAAATGAATGATCGCCTAATGTATAAGGATTGGAGCATATTTGAAAGCGGTTACATTTGGTTGTAATCCTAATTATAAGAGTTTGGTTTAGAGCGAGGTATCTGTACAAATTCATACTTTTTCTACATAAATAACCTAAACGATAAGGTCCATCAAATCTCATAATAAATAACGATAGATTATCTAAAAATTTTACATACTAATACACCGTGAGCAGGTATACCCTCTAATAAAAGAAGCGCCTACGCGAGCTTCATCTCCGCACGGAACCTTGATGGCGTGGTACCAACAACTTTTTTGAAAATTTTTGTGAAGTAGAAATAATCCTGATATCCCGCCTTTTCTGCAATTTCACCCACCATTAAATTAGTATTGCCAAGCAGCTTGCAGGCATAGGTAATGCGTAATTTGGCGATATATGCTGTAAACGTCTCACCTACTTCCTTTTTGAATAATTGACTGATATAACTAGGGTTTGTATAAAACTTGATCGATAAGCTCTGTATCGATATATCTTGAATGTAATTTTGATTCACATAGTTCAGAATAGCTCTAAAGGTTTCATTGCTAATTTCTTGTGAGACGTTTTCAGTCGCTTCAAGAATATATCTGCTTACATATTGACGTAAACAATGAATCATTTCAGATAGAGAGCCAAAAGAAGCAAGCAGCAGTTCATTGCTATATAACATCTTATCGGACAGCTCAATTCCAAACTGGTACATGAATGAAAGTACGATATTATAAAGCTGGAGTGCATGGCTAATTGTCAGACTTCCTTCTCTGAACAGGACGAGTACTTGGTCAAAAGCAACATTCGCAGCAGCTATATCACCTATTCGAATAGCATCATCAATTCTCTTCAGCATTTCGTTAAAAGGTTTGCGTATCGGGGTTTTTTTGCGAAATATCGCTGCTTTACCAGTAATAAAATAATGATCAGCTAATGAATTCGCGATTTCAACCGATTCCTTTAGTTTCTCTATTTCTGTTATTTTTTCACTTACGCCAATTCCACGGATCCGATCAGGCATCCCTTTGCTTATTTCATTAATTGTCTTCTCCAATTGAGCCCAGGCCACGAGATACAGTGACTTTGATCTTCCGATCTTAACCTGCAAATAGTTCTCTGAAGCCTGTAATGACTCATTACCGATAGTGGAACAGACGATTAGGCCAACTCCATCATTAAAGCCATCCATTAAGCCATATTGTTCGAGCTTGTGTGTAAGCCTATTGCGATTTGTTTCGTTTGGTTCTTCCAAAAATAATTGAAGTGGATTTTCAGCTGTCTCATGTTGTGCTTCATTATTTTTCTTGAATTTGCTTAGGATCGATATAATATCCTCTTCATCGAACGGCTTAAGGCAATAAGCAAGCGCACCATAAGAGAGCGCCTTCTGCGCATAAGCAAATTCTGCATAGCCGCTTACGACAATAAATTGCGCTTTATGCGGAAGCTCACGTGCTTTTTTAATAAGCTCCAGACCATTCATACCTGGCATACGGATATCGGTGAATACGATATCGGGAAGTATAGCTTCAAACATGGTCAGTGCCTCTGTCCCGTTATGAGCCATTCCTACAACCTCAAACCCATAAGCATGCCAATTAACACTCGCCTTAAGACTCTCAGCAACCCATGCTTCATCATCAACTAGCAGAACCTTATAATACATTCGAAAATTCCCCCTTCGTCGACAGCTTCACCGTTACCCGAGTTCCTTCACCTTCCTTGCTAGCAATATCAAGTCCATACTCTGAACCACAGATCAGCTTGATCCTTACATTCACATTGGCAAAACCGATGCTGTTATCTCTCTCGCCTATCAGCAATCCACTCGGCTCCGAGTCCGACAATGTAGATTGGACCCGCTCCAGTTGAGCTTGATTCATCCCTACCCCATCGTCCTCAATGACGATAATCAAGTCTCTGTACACATCCAGATAAGCGCTTATCCTTAATAAACCTTGCTTTTCATTTAACTCTAGTCCGTGATAAACCGCATTTTCGACAATTGGCTGCAAAATCATCTTCGGCACATGGCAGTTGCGGGCAAGACCATCGATATCAAATTTCACACTAAAGCGGGTACCAAAACGCAGCTTTTGAATTTGTAAATATGACTCGATGATAGAAAGCTCCGTGTCCAAGGGAACATTTCCTGCCCCCTTAACGCTGTAATGAAATATACTTCCAAGCAAAGCGGCAGCCTCTCTAATTTCAAGAACCCCTTTTACTGCAGCCATTCCTTTGATCATTTCCAGCGTATTATAGAGAAAATGAGGATTAATTTGGCAGCGCAGGTATGCAAGCTCAGCTTTCTTCTTCTCTAGCTGCATGAAGGAAAGCACCGCATTTGTATCCAGAAGCTCTTTGGCTAAGGAATCGTTCTTGTTAAGCAAAATGTTGCTTGTAATAATAGTGAACATAGCTGCTGCGATAACAGCTCCAAACACAAATATCCAAATAAAAGAAAAGTGAATCGCGTTCATGTCGCGCATCAGTGCGTCTTTAGGGACCATATCTACAATCTCGCTCGAATATTTTTCACTGTTTGAGCTAATGATCTTAGCCATTTGCAAATAGCTGGTGCATAAGATGAAAAGTAAGACAAAGGTGATGGATAACGCGATTATGGATAACTGTGAACGAATCGAAAGCTTACGCAGCAAGGACACGTCTATCGCTCCATTCTCATGCGTAGGTTGATGAAAATGATGTGGGGACTCCCTACTAAGAAACTGATAAATAAAAATATCAAGCGCTTAGCAGGAAGTTATGGTGTTAGTAGGTGCCATTCAGATGGATGCGGCTTCGAGCAATCGTCGATGTACTTGCTGAAATGCTGCTGCATCGGTATTTGCTTCTGTAAAGCTTCTCATGCAGGAGTTTACTAGCTCATCCGCTATTTTACGGTCAGCTTGAGCTATCTGTTGAAGCAATTCATAATCCTCAATGCCCATCCTCATCGACTCCAGCCTCATGCTTAGCCAAGGTCCATTCGTACCCGGATAGACGATATGGGTATCGCCGGCAGGCACCCTTTTGGTATGAACGATTGGAGCAAGCATGGGATTCGTCAATTCAAATGGATCTTGGCCTTCCAGGTAATAATTCAATCCCCAGTGGAGATAGCCATCCATTTTGTATAAGTAATTGCCCCAGTGCAGAAATCTTGTTTTGAGAAGCGGAATATCTAGAAAGCGATTCATATAATGACCGCCTGGGTTCCAGCATGTATAAAACCATAATGTATCGCCGCCAGCCTGGATTCTTTCGTAAGCCGATTTGTTGCGATCATAGTCCCTATTCGTTGGCACCCAAATATCTAATGCTCCTTCCAGTTCCGTATGAATGATTGCGTCAATAAGTGGAACCCCCGGCATGAACTTTCTAACTATGCCTGCCAAGACCCGATAATCTTGAGCCGACTCTTCAAGCGGTTCATCAGCAATATGCTGTACAGTTAAGCTCATCCAGCCGTTAGTGGCAAGGAACTTGTTCCAGGAAGATAGGTATTGCGATATAAATGTATAGCCTTCCGGGCTTGTTGCTTTTATGTTGGTATCATAGTTTAAAACGAAAAACGAATCGTCCCAGCCTCTTCGACCAGCTATATGCCCGCCTTCTATACGGGTGAAGCCCAGACCTAGAAACATTTTGATTAACGTCTCGACACGCGAGAAGTCAAATTCATAGCTGCCTTTTCCCGTTTCCTTGATATCAACCAATTCCATGCCGACTAAGAAATGAGTTTGACGAGTCCGGCGCATCGCTTCTCCGTATTGGTAAACCATGTTCCAGAAGGGCTCCGACCATTTTTCGAGGTTATGCCACTTTGCTATATTGCCAAATGAGAACCAATTCGTAATCGACAGCGTTTCCTCTTTGGCAACTTTAGCTTTAAACACCTCTATTTCAACAGGAACGACATAGCTATTGCCATCAATATGGAAACGCAGCTCCCCGACATGCTGATGTGGATTTGCGGATTCGTCCACTTTCCAGCAAACATATAGGGCATCTTTTTCAGCACGCGCTTGGAATTCCTCGCCGACCGGCTTTAGAGCATCGTATACACGGAACGGCGCAAGTCGTGTTACATAATCGGCTGGAGTGCCTACAGGTACGGTGGAATAATCAGGCCCTGTATTCTCATTCACCTGAACATCAATGAGCTGATACATAGACGTATTTTTCACAAATTCAGAATCGGCCGAGACATATTCCCATGTTATTTCCGTATTAGAAGGGAGTCCCTCCAACAAGATTTGGCAGCCAATATAGGTGCCTCGCGCCGTCTCTAGATTAATGCTTCTCGCCCCTGCATTTGATAATTCAGTATCCGGATAAACCCACTCATTCACATCGAATATTTGCCAATTCATCAACAAGCCTCCTCGCTCAAGCTTTTATAATTAGTCGGACTGGTTCGGATGATGCTCAGGCAAAACCGCAATCGTTCCGTCATTTTGGCGAATCCATGTATCGAAATTCCGCTCGCCTGCCTTTAATCGGATAACTCTTGCCCCCGTTTGAAAATGATCCTTGCGGACATTATCCACATAACTCACATATCGCGTAGATCGGCCGTAACAAAGACGGATACCATGCATCGTTCCGCTAAAGTCATTCGCATGATCATGGCCAACAAACGTCCCCATAACATCTCCCATCTCCACCATCGCCGAGAAGAAACCGGAATTTATAACAGGTGCGCTTACTCCATCAAAGCAGTGTCCCAGACAAGTCTGATTATTCCATACCTCTTGATACTCCGGCAGAGGAATATGAAAGAACGCCAATGCTGGTAAGGGCGAATCGTTGTTAATGGACGACAATTTCTGCGATTCAGAGACATACCATTCAATTTGATCTCTTCGAATCCAGTCATAGCCGCCAACCGACGGGTTAGAAGAATAATCACCGCTGTCGAGGAAATACAAAGCAGCGGCCGTTTCATCATTTTGGTCAAGAAGAGTAATGATATAATTACCAGACCCGCTTACATTCGGAGGATCGGCCTCAGCGACACAGTAGCTGTGGGCTAGCTGTTCTTCATGCATTTGCTCACGAGAAACGGCTCCTTCTGAATCATGATTGCCGAATACAGCTGCCCATGGAATGCCGCTCTCCTCCGCTACCGCGACAGCATCGCGTAAGGATTGAATCGGATCATTTCCTCTGGCGCTAGCTGTAACATCACCGGCAAATACGATTAGATCCGGCTTCTCTTGTTTGATAACGCTTTCCATTGTCTCCCTCGTCATGCGATTAAATTCCGGTGTATCCGGGTCATAATCTCCCGCGTCTATAAACTCCACATCGGAGAATTGGACAATGACGAAGGTACCATCCTCACGAAATTTCATTTTATTGCTCATCCGGCTGAGCTCCTTTCACTGTAAAGAATGCTGTACTTGAATTGTATGAACACAGCCCATTTCACTCTACCAGAATAGTGACTATCTACTAACAGACTGGTGACTTCATTGCTTTCTATAAGCTGCGGCAAAAAAAAGCCGCCCAATTAATCGGGCGGCGATGAAAAACAACGAAAAAATTCAGCTATTCGAGCTGCCTGAAAGCTTCCTAAACTGCTGGGGGTTCGCTTGATAGACACGCTTGAACATTTTAGAGAAGTAGGAAAAGTTACTATATCCAATCGATTGAGCGATCTCTGAAATCGGCATTGTCGAGCTGGCAATCAACGCTTTGGCAATCCGCATCCTCTCGTTAAGCAAATAATCTGTAATACTCATCCCTACCTCCTTTTTAAACAAACGGGAGAGATAAGCAGGATTGAGATGAACGTATTCCGCGAGCATTTCCCGGGTGATATTCTCCCTGAGATGATCAGCAATATATGCTTTAAGACGCGGAATGACTGACTCTTCCTGAAAGAGATAGCAATATACCTTTTGAATCAGATTTATACCCCACTCTTCCATCTGCTCTAGCGTACGCGGAGGCGCTTTCATTTGAGGGACGCTAGTGTCTTGAAGCAGTTGATGGGCAGAGAGACCTTTCTTCTGCAGCAGGTAGTGAATCATCTGCAGAAATCCCTGATAATAGGCTTGCAGCGCGTTTGCTCCAAATCGTCGATCCGAAGCCAGCTCCTGAAGACTATTCCTCAGCTGCTGAACCAGCTCTTTTTCTTTGCCGTTTTCGAGCAGCAGCGCCCAAGCCGTAAAGTCAGGCAAGCAAGGATCTGGAAAAGGATCTGGACTCTGCTTGCTAAGCCAGTTCAGCTGATTGGACTCACTGAGATTATTGTACTCCATGGACAACAGCGTCTTATACATCACCGTTAGCTCATGCAGTCTCACAGGCTCACCGATGTAGCAGGATACCGTACAGTTTAAGTATTGACTGCAAGCATCAATATACATATTGCATCTATCACCAATACGATCACGAAGCGTGGACTCCTCTTCCGGTGAGAAGTAGAGGATAGCCAACGTGACACCGTTCTTGGTCTGAACGACCTCTCCTCGTGAGTCGGCAATCAACAGCTCGGAGGAGGATTGACGAATGGCGTACTCCATCACTTCCTCATCCCGCGTGCTGAGTTCCCGCTTCCAATTTTCTACGCTGACTATGACTGGAAGCAGTCGATCATCCGGCTTCAATGTTATGCCGTACTCAGCTGGCAGGCTGCAGTTGTCATTCTCTCTAGCCACAATACGTTCTGACAGCAGATCGTACCAGAAGCGTTCGCTAAGCAGCGTCTTTTTTTTGTTCCACAACTCATAATATGGCTTGTATTGTTCGCTCTGTACCAGTTCTGCACTCTTCTTATTCACACTAAGAATAGCTTTCCGGATCGCTTCTTCCAAGACTTCATATTCCACAGGCTTCATCATATAGTCAAAGCTGCTGAGCTGAACGGCCCGCTGCATAAACCTAAAATCGTCGTGAGCCGTCAAGAAGATCGTCTCCGTATTCGGGGAATTCTCGTTTACCCACTCTAGCAATTCGATTCCTGTGTTTTTCGGCATTTCGATATCACTAATCATGATTTGAATTTCTTGCTCCTGAAAGATCTTAACAGCTTCCCTCATGTTATAGGCATCGAATACCGCAGAGACACCTAGTGCATCCCAGTTGATTGCATCCTTTATCCCCATGACGGAGTACATCTCATCATCAACAATCAGAACCTGCAAGCTCTTCGCCTCCTGCTATCATGATAAATCTATTGGAATCAAAAACATGGCTATTATAATCCGAGCCAAAGCTATACCCTAATCTACTGGAGCCTCGACAGGAATCTCAAGCTCTATTAGAGCGCCGGAGTCAGCGCAATTATCGAATTCCAAGCGAAAGGTGTTGCCGTAAAGAAGCTGCAAGCGATGATAGCTATTCCAGATGCCCAAATGCTGGTCATTTGTTTGATGGAAATAGCGACCACTCCGTAAGGAGTCCAGCAGCTCTTGCGAGAATCCACTGCCGTTGTCAACAATCCGAATGCGGCAACGTTTTTGATCGGTATCTATTATGGAATGAATCTCAATATGAAAAGGATCATCCATGAAGTCGAAACCGTATTTGATTGCATTCTCGATAAAAGGCTGCACGATCAGGGGAGGAATCTGTACCTTCTTCGAGTCCTCATCCATCACAAACCGATAGGTTATCCTTTCGGGAAAGCGGAGCTGCTGAATACGCAAATAACTGTCCATATGTTCCATCTCTTCGGAGAGAGTAACAAACTGCTTGCTCGTTTTGGTCGTAAAGCGAAAGTATTTCACTAGATTAAGGCACATCGCTTGAATGACGGAATAATTTTTGAGCTGAGCAAGGTTATAGACCACATTAATGCTGTTGAGCAGGAAATGCGGATTAATTTGCAGCTGTAAATGCTTAAGCTCCGCCTTATGAGCTCGAATATGTTCTTCATAAACGTTAATTTTCAGTTTTTGAATTTGATGCGCCATGTCATTGAAGGTTTCATTGACCATATAAAATTCCCTAGAAGGAGAATTGTTCAGCCTATATGCCCAGTCCCCTCTTTTGAGAGTGCGCATGCCTTTTATTAATTCATTCATCGGCCTGAGAATAATACCGTTAAGATAAATCAAATAGAGAGAGAGCAGCACAACGGCAAATACCGGAATCCAAGCAATAATCATACGAAAACGAGCAAGATTATGAAGCATTCGCTTTTCCGGAATGAACGCAGCCAGCGTAACATCTGTTGAGATAATTGGATTACTGACGACAATGTAGGTATCTTTCTCTCCCATAATCCTCTGGTATTTCTCGTAGAAATCAATATGAGGAGGATCGGCGAAACCGCCAACATCAAAGCTTCCGGTGATCAGTTTCCCCTCACTATCCGCAAGAGCAGCAAAGCCTTCTCTTCCAAGCTGAATCAGATCCAGAGGAATCATCAGCTTTTCAAGGCGAACCCATGCTCCCAAGTATACACCAGTGCCCGAATCCACAATGCGTACCAAGCCATGTATGTTACCAGAGCTAACTACCCTCCACCCTGAAAATAATGGGCTGCCAGGCTTTACTGTGTCAAGCAAGTCCTGAAGGCCTTGCTTGATGGCCAGATTTTCATCGTAAGAAGCTGTTTTGATATTGGTATGAATCAGATCAAGATATGCGTTAGAATAGGCGAACTGAATATCTACCGTGCTGTCAAACCGATTATATCGGCTTAAGCTGTTCAGGATTCGCATCTTGGTCAATGTATATTCATTAGAGTTGTAGACCATCTTGTTCAATGACAGAATATCCACATCCGCGGTTGCTAAATCGTATAGAAAATTAGTTTCTATGCCAAGCGCAGTCTGGATCTGGTTAGAATATAGTGTGATCATACTTTTGCTCGACTCCGCCGCTTGTTCTCGTACGGAATTGGAGGCCGTGTAATTACTGTAAAGCAGCAGACAGACTAGAGGCAACGTAATGGTAATAAAGCCGACCGTTAACTTGAAACGCAAAGAGCCTTTAGGATTCATCGCAGTTCTTCCCCTATTCCTTTATGTCGGTATACCTTTTGCATTTTATTATGGCATATCTCATCAGGTAGGAAAAGAAGGAGGAGTTGGAGGTTTACTCTCCAACTCCTGCATATAACTTATTTCGTATTCGCTTTGGCCCACTCGTCTAGCTGTCGCTGCTGTTCTTCCAAAATCTTCTGGTATCCCGCAGCATTACGCTTAGCTTTATACTTGGCAATCGTTCCTTCCACATCATCGACAGCGCCTGAGTTCAAAACCATCTGGAACTCTTTATCTACGTTACCGACTGCAGCCTTCTCAGCCTTAACTGGTGCCTCATCGAAGGTAAAGCCAAGAGCGATAGAGCGTTCGGAACTTTCGTTGAACTTCTCGAATTGTTCCCACTTGTCAGCGTCTTCGTTTGCCCACAGGTATGAGATGAACTGATTTCCGAACATCCAACCGCCTGGGCTCGGGTATCCTTGTGTCTCAGCTGTTACGCCTTCTGGATAATCAATGACGTTGTCTGCTTTTTTAACATAGTGCGTACCTTCAATTCCCCAATCCAGCATATTAAGAAGCTTAGCATCCGTATACAGCATATTAAGAAACATCATTGCTCTCTCAGGATCCTTGGAAGTACGGGAAATCGATAGCAATGCTCCATTTGCTTCACCTGTTGTTGTATAAGGTAGAGCTGTCTCAACTTGTACGAGCGGCAATCCCATTGTTACAGACATTTCTTTATCTTTACCAGGCTTCAATGATGAACCGATTGCAAAGGCTTTGCCGGCTTTCATCATGTTCTCTGCTTGACCGCTTGAATCTGAAGTCATAACATCCTTATCGAACCAACCATTAAGATTCCATTGTCTCATACGCTTAAGAAAATCAATAAATTTAGGGTCTTCTAGGATATCAATAGCTTTCAGCTCTTTGCTGTCACGTGAAATTATACTGCTATCGTAATTAGCTGCTCCCCAAGTGTTTGCAAATTTATTACTAACAACGGGTACTATACCTTGTTCTTTTTCTTTAATCACTTTAAACATTTCTTCCATTTCCTCCAGAGTTTTAACTCCTTCAGTATTGAATTTATATTTATCAACCAATTCTTTGTTTAGAAGGAAACCAAAACCTTGTGCGAATTCCTTTTTGGTAGGAACGCCATAAGTCTTGTTGCTAATTTGTGCGCCTTTCATAAAATCATCGCCCAAAATGGCAGGGATATCTTTACCGTGTTTTGCAATGAGATCTGTCAGTTCTACAAATTGTCCTTTGGATACGTCTAATCCATAACCAAACCATCCGGCAGTAAAGATGAGATCAAAGGATTCGCCGGAAATTTTCATCAGGTTAGTCTTGTCTGTCCAAGAGCCCCAATCAATCGGTTTCAATTCGATAGTTGCGTTGATTTTTTCTGTTAAGTATTTGCTCATTTCATCTTGAACAAGCTTTAGATCCTTAGGCACAGCACCAGGATAAATCAATGTAATTTTGTAAGGCTTGAGACTTGCAGCACCACCGGTCTCATTGGATGGTGTGTTATTCGTATCCTCTTTTGGAGTGTTGGAACCTCCTGTTTTGTTCTGTGCGCATCCGGACAGAACAAGCATAACAATGATGATCAGGGTTAATCCGATTTGCAGCTTTTTCTTCAACGTAACCAATCCCTTCTTCTCTTTGTTTTTATCGGAAACCTAGATGCGTATTCTTAACCTTTAACCGCACCGCTGGTGATACCGCTGATGTAAAATTTTTGAAAGAATGGATAAGCGACCAGGAGCGGCGCGACGCCGATAATGGCGAGTGCCATTCGAACACCTTCGGTTGGCATTTTGGAGAGAAGTTCGCCTACCTGACTGGATGTATCCGCCTTCATAATTAGAAACTGTACATTATTTAGCGTCTTGGTCATCAGGTACTGGATATTCATCAAATCTGGTTTATCGATAAACAGCATACAGTTGTACCAGTCATTCCAATAAGCTAACAAATTGAAGAGGGCGACTGTCGCCATAATTGGCGCTGAAAGCGGCACCACTAGCTTCATGAAGATTGTCAGCTCGCTCGCCCCGTCGATCGTGCCTGACTCAACGATAGATTCTGGTATCGTGTTGGCAAAAAAACTACGCATCAGCAAAACGTTAAAGGCACTCAGTAATAGATTGGGTATAATCATGCCAAACAGTGTGTTTTTGAGCCCAATCATTGTCACATAGGTGATATACCAGGGCACCATGCCTCCACTAAACAACATCGTGAAAAATAGAAGAAATGACATCGTGCGGCGCAGCGGCAAGTCTTTGCGTGATAACGGATAAGCGAAGAGCGCCGTTATAAACAAGCTGACTGTTGTTCCAATAAGAGTTACGAGAATGGTTACTCCATAAGATCTCGCAATCTGACCAAAGTCATTAAATAAGAACTGATAAGAGGCGAAATTAATTTTGCTTGGAATTAAGCTGTATCCGTTCTGGGCAATAGAACTCTCATCTGAAATGGAAACCATGAATACTAAAATGAACGGGAATAGTGACGCTATGCTGAAGAGCACAAAGAACAGATGGATAAGTGGAGATCGCAAACGTGATGTAACTGGCATCTGCTTGATGCCTCCTCTCTTTATGAATTTTTATCGATTAGAATAACGCGTCATCCTTGCTTATTCGGCGAACTGCGAAGTTTGCCCCTAAGATCAAGAAGAAGCAGACAACAGATTGATAAATACCGGCGGCAGTCGACATTCCAATGTCTCCACGCTCAATCATTGCTCGGTAAACAAATGTATCGATCGTATTAGTAGTAGGCATTAACGGACCTGAGTTCATCGGTACTTGATAGAATAGACCGAAGTCTGAACGCATAATCGAACTGATCGCTAGCAGCGTCATGATGATAATCATTGGCGAGATGAGTGGAATCGTAATCCGAGTCATCTGTTTCCATTTGTTAGCGCCGTCGATGGTTGCCGCTTCGTAAAATTCCTTATCAATACCGATAATGGCCGCAAAATAAATAATTGCCAAATAGCCGACATTTTTCCACGCATTCACAATAACCAAAATATACGGCCAATAATCCGGCTCATTGTACCAAGAGATCGACTCGGCGCTAAACCATTTGTCTAACTGTCTATTGATAAGTCCGCTATCGGTATTTAGAAAACTGTATACAAGATAAGCGACAACTACCATTGAAATGATATGTGGCAGCAAAAACGTACTCTGGTAAAAACGGGTGATGACTTTATCTTTGATCTCGTTGACCAACAGTGCGGCAAGAAGCGCAAAAGTGGTATTCACAACGATGAAAAAGACGTTATACATAATCGTATTTCTCGTTATCAGAAAAGCATCGGGAGAACTAAACAAAAACTTAAAGTTGTACATTCCAGCCCAAGGACTGCCCCAAATGCCATCTACATAGTTCAGTTCCTTGAAAGCTAAGATGACTCCGTACATAGGAATATAATTGTTTAAAATCAAGTACGCTAGCCCGGGGACCATCATAATGAGTAAAGCCCTGTATTTCTTTATCTTTTTTTTGAATGTTCGCATTCGGCTACTCATCGTTGTGGATGTATCGTTTGATGCAAACGCCGTCATAAGGCTCACCCTTTCATGTTGTCGTTCTCTGTCTCTCATTATAGTGGGCTGTTAATCATGTGAACTACTACAATAATGACATATCTTTATCACGCTAATGACTAGTTGTCTCAGAGCATGAATTAGGATATTGACGGTTATAACGGGGGCTCTTATGCTAAAAGCGTGAACTGGTCGTGTCGTTTCCTATTAATGGAAGACACGTCCTTCACGAGAGATTTAATATGAGGGAGTGAAAGATGATGAAGCAAACTAAGGCTGTACAGCGGGTACTTATTCTTGGAATGGATGGTGCGGGTAATTTCGTACAGCAAGCAGACACACCGAATCTAGATGCTTGGCTTCCACGTGGAGCCTACACCTTTGATGCGAAGGCGGAAATGCCGACGATAAGTGCAGAATGTTGGGGATCTGTGCTTCATGGGGTACAGCCTGACAAGCATAAATTAAATAATGAGAAGGCGGCAACACTATCCTATCCGAGTGATTCTCCCTTTCCTTCCCTCTTTCGACTAGCAAGAGAACAACAGCCTGAGGCTAAGCTTGCTTCCTTTAGCAGCTGGAGTCCGATTAACTCCGGTATTATTGAAGATAATCTCGGCGTACATAAAGTTTCTTTGCCGGATGCGGAGCTTGTCTCTTCTCTTCTCGTATACATGGAAGAGAATCAGGACGTTCGTCTGTTATTTTTACAACTGGATGAACCGGATGGCTCTGGACACCGTTACGGCTACGGAGATGATTGTCCGGAGTATTTAGCTGCGATAACTACTTGTGACGAACTAATCGGCAGTGTGTTGAAGCGATTAGAGAAGTTAGGTCTTATGGAAGACAGCTTAGTTGTGCTTCTCACTGACCATGGCGGAGGCGGTGATAACAAATACAGCCATGGCAGCGCCCATCCAATGGACCGTGACGTATTCTGGGGGTGTATCGGACCTGGGATTAATAGCGGTCTTCTAAAAGGACCTGTATCCATAACAGATACAGCTGCAATTGCTGCACTTGCGCTAGGATTAACCTTGACTCAGCAATGGGATGCTCGCTTACCAGAGGGATTGCTTGATGACACATGGGCATCCAAGAGCATTACTATCGTCGATAGCAAAACAGCTGCCGCCGAGGAGTCCCACAATGGCTAAGTCGCTGCGGTTTCGAGAAGATGGGAGCTTCAAAATTGTGCAATTCACAGATCCCGAATTTTCTTCATACGAAGCGGAAGAACAAAGGATGGAAGCTATGATGCTAGGTATCCTGAAAGACGAGCAGCCTGATCTGGTCGTCTACACAGGAGATATCATTGCTTCAGCTGGTCACCCTAACCCGGTAGTCGCATTTCGACGCGCTTGCTCCGTGCCTGAGAGCTTGAACATCCCTTGGGCTGCTGTGTTCGGCAACCACGATACGGAAGGAACCGTCACGCGGGAGCAGCTTCATGCGCTGCAGCTAACCTACCCGCATAATTATGCTAAGCCTGACCCACCTGGCGTTCATGGCTCCGGTAATTATGTCCTTACTGTAGAAGGTAAAGAGCGCGAAACGGCCGCAGCCCTTTATTTTCTGGATTCAGGCAGCTACTCTCCGCTGGAATATAGCAGAATGGGCTATTATGATTGGATTCGCCGTGATCAGATTGATTGGTACACACGCGAGTCCTATCGCCTTACCGGAAGCAATGGCGGAACGCCACTGCCCTCCCTCGCCTTTTTTCACATACCGCTTCCTGAATATAACGATGTATGGGACTTCGGTGTCTGCTACGGAGAGCGTAATGCTCCCTTCTGCTGCGCGCCTTGGGTGAATTCCGGCTTCTTCGCAGCTATGATCGAGATGGGCGATGTCATGGGCACCTTCGCTGGCCATGACCACGGCCACGATTTCTGGGGCGATTGGCATGGCATCCGTCTTTGCTATGGCCGCACGACCCGAAACGCATACCTGGATCGGCCCTTTTTAACAGGAGCGAGGGTCATTTCCTTGAAAGAAGGAGAACGAAGCTTCGATACTTGGCTGCACTTAGAGGATGGAACGGTGCTGTCAGAGCAGCCTAAGCATGAGCCTGAGGGACGTACACCGGAGAATGTTGCTATTTACTTAACATAAGCAGCACCGATTCGAAAAGAAGCTACTTTATGTATTTATAATCATTAACGATAGTTGCAATTCATATAAAGAATGGCCGATTCAACTGTTCAAACCAATCGCTGCAGGAATTCCAAAGAAATACCTTCAGCATCCGACTGAACCCCACTCTTGCTCTGACAACTACGACCAATTCTCAAATCTAAAAGTATGTTTTTCATATTTATTGTTATTTGATAAGGTAGTTAACAAAAAAATCAGTGTTTTCATAAGCGGATGACCCTTTGTATTCCAAACGAATACCTCCTGACTTTTACAAACCGTTAATCAGATCAGCTTCTTCCAATATTCACGGCTTCGGGCATCCATCAGCTCCGGATCGGACAGCTCGAAGCGGCGTCCTTCATTGTCCGTTACCATCCAGCGGCTTTCCGTTACGGGTTGGATATTTTCATGAAGGTTATCCATGACCAATGCTGCCGGGCCATAATTCGTATCGACCTGCAAATACCACTCGCTGCCTCTTTTTCTAACGGTCAGGATTTGTGTAATGACAGGAATCATATAACTTCGGTCAAGCTCTTCTTGTACCGCCTGAAAGCTATCTTCCGCGAGAAGCTTCACATCCTGTATCATTGCAATTTCACGCCCTTCCGCCGAGCGAACCGAGATGAACCTGTCGGGCAGTGTATATGGAAAACTGCGAATAAGTGTTACGCGGGCAAAACCTTTACCTTCCTGCTCCAAATGCAAAATACCGTCAGAAGATCGGAACAAACGGATTTGACTCGGCTCAGAGCGGCTTAAAAAGAATAACGGGTTCATCTTATCCGACCTCCGATGGTATTTTCGCTGTTTGTTTTTGCGATTCGACCAAACGATAATAATGCATTTGTTTCGCGTAAAGCTCTTCATGCGTCCCCATTTCAATAATGCGGCCTTGGTCGAGGACTACAAGCCTGTCTGCATGACGTAAAGTGGATAAGCGATGGGCAATCGCGATGGTGGTTCTTCCCCGGATTAAGCGGCTTAACGCTTCTTGAATGAGCCGTTCCGTCTCCGTATCAACAGATGCCGTCGCTTCATCTAAGATCAAAATCTCCGGATCAAGCAGCAGCGCTCTCGCAATTGCGATACGCTGTTTCTCCCCGCCAGATAAGCGGTGTCCGCGTTCCCCGACGCGCGTATCGTAGCCTTCCGGCAGACGACAAATAAAATCATGGGCATTCGCGGCATGGGCAGCTGCGATAATGGTCTCCGGCGGACTATCCGGACGGCCGTAGGCTATGTTCTCAGCAATCGTACCATCGAACAAAAACGTTTCCTGAAGCACGACGCCAATATGCTTCCGGAGACTCTCCTGCCGGATATCTCTCAAGTCGTGCCCGTCAAGCGCAACGCTTCCGGCATTCGGGTCATAAAATCGACAAATCATGTTTATGAGAGTCGTTTTCCCTGCACCGGAGCGGCCAACCAGCCCGATCATTTCACCGGGACGTATGGTGAGGTTAATATCTTTTAGCACCGGTCGTTTTACTTCATACCCGTATCGTACACCATGAAAGCGGATCTCGCCAGAAACGGAAGAAAGCTCCACCGCATCCCGTTTATCAGGGACATCAACCTTGGCATCGATGATTTCGAGAATCCGTTCGGCCGAGCCAAGCGAGCGGTTAAGCCAGCTTAATAGCTGCCCGGAGGCTTGAACAGGCCCGAAGAACATGAGCAAATAGGTCGTAAAGGCGGTCAATGTTCCAATAGACATGGTGCCGGACATGACCGAACGTCCTCCCAAATACCAAACAGCGATGCCGAACACAGCCGTCAGTACCGTAAAAATCGGAGATACGCCAAGCCAAAGATTGCCTAAGGAAATCGTGCGATTGATCCATTGATTATTCACCTTGTCAAAACGGTTTTTCTCGGCATTTTCCTGCGCAAAGGCTTTAATGACTCGAATGCCTTGTAGCGCTTCGCCAATCACATTGTTGACATGCAAAGCGGATTGCCATTGCGAATACCAAAGTGAGCTCAGCCTCTTCCACAGCCAATAGAATCCGGCAAACAAGAATGGAGTCGGGATCAGAATCATCGCTGCCAGCTGCCAATTCAGATGGAATAGCATAAACAAGATGCCTACGGCCAGCAGCATCTGCGTGATTAGATACACCATGCCGTTCGTCAAAAACTCTTTTAATTCATCGGTATCATCCTGGATGCGGCCGATAAATTGAGAGACCTGGCGGTGATCGAAGAAGCGCATCGAAAGCTTCATCAAAGCGCCGAACATATCCCGGCGGATCTCCCCTACCAGTTTCCCGCCTATTCGAACGCCAAGGTAGCTTCGAATGACTTGCATCGCCGCAGATAACACCTGTACAAGGGCCAAACCGCTTGCCAAGGCAAAAAGCATATTCAAGCTTCCAGACGGTTTGGCCACTTCATCCACAATCATTTTGATCAAATAGGGTGGGATCACTTCAATAAATACGGATAAAACAAGCAGCAGCGCACTTACCAGCATGGGGCTTCGGTACGGGGTACAATAAGCCGCCAACCTGCGCAGCATGGACCATTTGCTGCTGCAATTTAAACACTTGCTTGTTCCGGGAGAGACGGTTTTGTCGCATTTTGAGCATCTATACGTTTCCGTACTTTCTTCTAGAGCTGGGAGGGTAAGACCTCCAGTTTCGTCCCCTTCCGCCAACCAGTTCCTTATCGCGGGAATAGCCTGTCGGAAAGGCTCGATGTACGGAAGTGAGAATCTCGCAGCTTCTATCTCGCCATCACCGGTTATAATAAAAAACGATGCTCCGCCGAAAGCCTCGCGAACGGATACATCGATCATGTTATTCTTATGGAAGGTCATGATGGTTTTCCCTTGCCCGTCCACCATTTCCATGGTTAAAGTCTTGAAAAAAACCTCGTAATGCCTAAATCGTCGTAGGGTGAAATCCACATCCGCCCTTAAACGGAGCCATGGATTCTCCGTATCCTGTTGTTCGACTGCGACGCCGTTAACAAGTTTACCAGCTTCCCGCTTCGCATTCTCCGTTTTCAATTTAAAATACTCCTTTGTCAATGCCACTCTCCGGCAGTTACATAGAACGCTCGTTTTTTACTGCGCACCATCGAATCACTTTGTGCCATTTAGGTACACGCAAAGCCAGTACAGCAAGCAGCATGGATCTCCAATGATTCGCAGCTTGAAAATGGTTGTTACGGCGAACGCCGGACCATCGTCCCAGAATGCTTGTGAACGGTACGGGATCATCCGGCTCATAGCATGTATCTCCCTTGAAGATAAATAATTCCTTTGAGCCGTCCTGCTTTACGGCGTACAGCCGGTGTCCGATCAACGCACCTTGGTCCGTAACAAATAAACATATATCGCCAAGTTTCAATTCTTCCCGTTGCATGGACAAGAAAGTGCTTACGTTTCCTTCCTTGATCAAGGGATACATGCTGATACCCGCAGAGGGCAGCTCGATCTTTCCGGTTCGCTGGATTACTGCTGACATAACTTGCGTCAAATCATGCATTTATTAGCAGTCCGGCCTCAATCAGCATTTCAACAAACGCCTGAACGTCATCGAGGACAACTTCCATCTCAACGCCGTATTCGGTATGTACTTTTTTGGCCAGCTCCGCGACAGTTGGAAATTCGGGAAGAATCGACCAAATATAACCTCCAAGCTCGTTCACTTTCGTGATGGCGTGGGTGTCGATGTTCAGCAGCAGCCACTCGCCATCCAGCTCAGCCGTCTCGATATTTTCCCGTCTCAGCAGTGTTTGGTCTGCCAGTATCGTCATGATATCACTCCCCAAAAGGTATCGTTTTTCTGAAAATATAGTTCATAAGCCGGTACGCCTTCTACCGCCTGCTTGCAAAGCGCAATCATCTTTGCCGTTTCCTGCTTGTTATGCTCCCAATAAAAAACCTTATCCAGAAGTGAAATCAGCGCGTCGCCTTTGCGGATACCTACCCGCCTTACATCCTGCGATTGGATCAGAAAATGAATGCCTGCCAAGGGACTGCTTGGTAGCTCGCATGCTTCTTCCATTTCACTCCGAAATGGGGAATCGTGGATTGTAATCGAACCATCCGGCTCAAACAATAGGAGCGTAGCCTCATCGGAAAGAATAGGACGGGGAACGGAAAGATCAGCTACCGTCGACTTGCCTGCTCCTGATGGCCCGGCGAACATCCAAGCGCGGTCATCCTCCACCACGCATGACGAATGGATGAGCAGCCCTGCACGCCGATGGATCAGCCAGGCGCTGTAGAGATTGATTAAGGCGTGCTTGAGTGCAAGGTCATCGTGAACATAAATTTTTGCCTGGCTGTAATCAGGTGTTGTCACCAGCTTATAGTCCGCACGGATATAGACATATTCGCCGCCGTTCTCTTGAATCTCGACAGGACCGTCGTCGAAAGGTTTCCCGTAAAAGTCATAGACCTCCACCTGAATGTCAGGCGCTTCAAGATTTCTGCTTGCTTCAAAGGAACGAAAACGCGCGGTCAATTCATCATATAAAAAGGTAGTTTGAATTTGAAAATCGATCGAACTCCTGCCGACCTGTGTATGCAATGTGTACGTCATTATGCACCGCCCGTTCTTCAGAAGTTATACCTGAGAATAAAAAGGGAGCAAACTCGATCGTTAGCTCCGCTTCTCAGATAAAATCTATCATTGCTTTCTAGTTAACCTCCGATAAAATGCCTGCAAAACATAGGTTTAAAATTACGTTTTTGGCACCATTCGTAGCCACCGACTTTATCGCTTGGTCTTGCTGTTCCAAATTCGACAGTATGCTGCGTAAGTACTTTAGGAGCTTCATATTTTTTCATTTCGTTCACCTCCTTTCAAGGAATTTATGTCATATTATAGTTATAGTCAATGATATTTATGAAATTTAGTAAAATAATACTACGATAAAATGTATTAATACCTGCTTTTTGTATATATAAAACGAGAATATTTGATTTAATTCTTCTTTTGTTTGGCACGAATGGTTCGAATCCAAAAATGTAGTCTTCTCTTATAGATTTTGGCATAGATTTTGCCCATCGGCGCATTCGAATCCGGGACATCTGATCTATTGGCATACTTTAATAGGTCCAAGGCATAATCTCTTGGCGGCAGCAGTAAATAACGCAGATGCGCCCACTGTTGTTTAACCGAATCATAGGCGACGAAGGCAGAAAACAGATGGAAGCCATAAAATCGCCAGTTTCTGATCCCGAATTGGGCATTTCGCATCAGTTCGATATTCCAAAGCGGCCAGCGTCTCCGTACGTTTAGCGGTTTGATTTCATCCAGCTCGGGAAACAAGTCATAGACAATTGTCAGCGCAATTAGTACTTTGGCATAGTTCCCATCGCTCTTTGCCTGTGCAAAGAGCTGGCCGTAGTCTATTTCTGCGCTGCAGCATCTCAGGACGTGCAAAATATCGATAACATACTTCAGTGATAACATATTATGGTTATAGCCATGAAGGCATAGGTAGTAAAAGGTGTCCTTGGCCGAAAGCTCCTTCACCAATTGATAGGGAGAAATCGGTTCTGCATCCATCCAAAAGCAGCTCATATCCGTATCCGAGACATGTTCGCGCAAAATATTCCAATGCAGCTCCACCCCGAGCAGCGGGAAATCCTCATTCGCATAAAATTTATTCAACAGCATATGGAAATGATCCGCATCGTCTTCTATATACCGGATAAACTCATAGCGCTCCAATAGGGCAACCGCCTTATCCAAATCTTCTGGACGCACAAGTAGATCGATATCGGATGTTCCCCTGCCCGAAAAATGTCCAAAAAACCGTTCAGACAACCGAATGCCTTTCAGCACGATCACTTGAATTCCTGAACGCTCAAACGCATCAAGAAGCTTGTACATCTCGGAGCGGATCAGCATGTTTTGAAACAAAACAGCATCCACTCCCGATTTAAGCCTGCTTCGGTGCTCGGAAGGCACGGCTTCTAATAAGCCGCTGCTCTTCAATAAATAATAAACTTGGGGAGCGACTTGGAAAATATCGATATCGTCAATTGCTGCTTTAGCCGTCTCCTCGGAATCAAATAACGGATGTTGGTTTTGGTAGATTCGGCTTATAAGCGTTACCGCTTTCGAGTGTTTCATGAGCCGCTCCCTTCACTTTCGTTAATAAACTAGTTTCGGATTTATAATGTCGTTTGTGGGGGTATGCGTATGAAGCCAATTGAGAAATTTTTCTAATCTTCGAAGATAAATCGGTTATCCGGTGCAAAGATAAAGCGCCTGTCTTCAACGCGCAGTAATAGCATTTCACCACCTATAAAACGAAAAGACCATCCAAAAAAGGCAATCAGCCTTTCTAGACAGTCTTCTAATTCCGATCACCTGTTTTTTGCTCTATACGCCACGTAGTTCCATTATCTTTAGACAAAAGGATAAAAGATAAATCATAATGGCTTCCCTCCCATATTTCACGAACATAAATTATTTTTTTAACTCTTCTGAATTAATCTCATCTTCTACTTCTGATATTCGATACCATAGAAATCATTATCTTTTTTGTTACGATATTTCTCATTATTTAGTTGGTTTTGGTATATTTCTAGGGAATTCGTCAAGTCACTACTAAAGAGTTGTATATATCGCTCTGCAATCTGCCTAATTTAAGACGAGCCTATACTATAAATCCAAAAGCGTTTGAAGGAGACTGTTAAGTCACTCTATAAATTTTATATGGCAAAAAAAAGAACAAGCGCGAAATCCCTGCTTATTCAGTATTTTTGTCAAGATAATGCTTCTGTTAGATGTAGTTCTGCTGTATCTTAAAGAGACTATTTCCAACAATTTCTTTAAGAAGTTAAGCTAAGAGGATTAATATTATCTTCTTTCGCTTAAATATTTGTCTCCATTTCATAGAATAAAGATAGAAGAGCCTTTATGTATCAAGGTTTTTTCTGCCATCTGACTGTTCCTTTATTAACTTCTCAATTACGTTATAACCCTAGTTAATAGGATGATACGCCCAACTCATGTTCACTCCGAATTACATATCCATTTGATGTAAGAAAGATAAATAAAAAAAACAAAAAGGCTCAAGCATTATACATGCTTGAGCCTTTCATCATCAATCATCAATCCCTCTTATAAAAAGCCACTTTCTTAAACTCAGCATAATCCTATTATCATTGTTAAAGTTCGATTCTTGTTCAGATGACCATGATCAAATTCTCGTTAGGGGTGAATACCATCACTTATTAATGGTTATATTTTTTCATATTTATTGTTATTTGATAAAACCTTCAACAAAATGAAGCTCTAATACGACTTCGGCTTGAGTAAAATTTAACTCCAATCCCTGCTACGCTTTCCTGCTTGAAGGCAATTCTTTAATTCAAAATAAGCTCATCGTCGCCCATGTGCTCGCTCACTGCGATTTTTTCAAAAACAATGCTCGCTTTGGCGATACCAATCGCAATATGGTCGAGAGCATGTCCGCGACAGCCGACCGCATTCATCAATATGAAATGGATCATGGCACAGAGGCGGTCGAGAAGTTTATTGATGCCATTCTTGCTATTCAAGAGCATGTCGATCCGACGCTCATTAAGCCCTATCAATTGGATAAGAAACGTTATATCGAAATGGTGCAAAAGGACAGCGAGCGCTCGGAGTGGAAAATCCCTACCTCCTCTTACGATGACCTGTGGAATCTGGACCCGGATCGGACGGCTGCCGCCGCATCAGCCGCTCAATCGCAGGCCGCTGACGCAAAGCGGTTCCCGCCTCGCCCAGAAAAAGTTGTCATCTGGTTCATAGAAGAATACTCCCCGACCCTACAGGATTGGCAGCGTGATATTCTGTCTATGCTTCGTGATGAGTTGCTCTTTCAGGAAATGCACCTTAACCGTTAGTAATATTAAACGCATAGCTAGGGGCGGAGAATCAGGAACTGCCTGACTCCCCGCCCCTATAGACTTACAACAATGAAGTGATGCTGCTCTCCCCTTCATCCACTGCGCTTTCGATCTCGGACATGGTCGGCATGCCTGCTTGAGCGCCGAATCGCCTTACCGAAATCGATGCTGCTTTTACCGCTAGGCGAAGAGACTTTACAGTATCCCACCCAGAAGCCAAGCCAAAGCCAAATGCCGCATTCAAGCAGTCTCCCGCTCCAGTTGTGTCTACCACCTCGACGAGCGGAGCCTGCACGGTATGCAATTGCCCATTTAGCATAATAGCAGCCCCCTGCTTGCCTCGCGTCAAAACAACCTTTTGGGCAAACGTCTTCTCCCAGGCCGCTAATGCTGCGATCCAGACATTCTCCCCAGCTGCTTCCGCATACTCCGCCAGCTGAGCAAATTCCGTTTCATTCGGTGTAATATAATCGGCCAGCTGCAATATAGCGGTTGGCAGCTGCTGCGCAGGCGCCGGATTGAGAACCGTCGCCACTCCTGCTTCCCGCGCCAATTGCAGCGCCTCCTTCACAGCATCGAGCGGAATCTCCAGCTGTACTAAAAGCAGGTCCGCCTGTTCAATCACAGACCAGTACTGCCTCACCCGTTCCGCGGTCAGCTCGGCATTTGCCCCAGGCACAATAATGATCGAGTTATCGTCTAACGTCCGGGTAATCGCGGCGATTCCAGTCGCCTTATCGTCCAGTATGGCAATGGCATCGGTGTTTACGCCGCTTTGCCTCATTTCACTAAGAATACGCTGCCCGAAAACATCATTACCGACAGCTCCAACCATCTGCACATCCGCTCCGAGTCTAGCGCAGCCAACCGCCTGATTAGCTCCTTTTCCCCCGGCAACATAATGGATGGAGCTTCCGGGTATCGTCTCTCCTATTCGAGGCATTCGCTCTGCGCTCACGACCAGATCCATATTCAGGCTGCCGACAATGACGATACGCGGCGCCCTTCTCAGGCTTATCTGCTCCATCATTAACGGGCACTTTCCTGAATTTTACAGAACAGATCCCGGAATACGTCATCCCTCCGGATAAAATGGACGCAGCGGATAAAGTGGCGGTTCGTATCCACGCTCCAGCGGAAATCATCGGATAAGCGCGGGCTGTGAACCAGTGTGCTCCAACACCATTCGGGGTTGTTCAGCCAAGCGATGACCGCGATATCCCAAATGACTCTCGAATAGCCAAAATGATCGGAGGAGCAATTCTCGTACGTCTCATACAGATAGTCGCCGATCTCACCTTGCCCCTTCACGTAATCCCGAAGCTCGGAGAGCGAGGTTTGCAGATGCGTGGCTACGCCAAGACACGGCATTAAGATGAGCGGCACACCGCAATCGAACATCAGACGCGAGGCATGAATGTCCTGCTGCAGATTAAATTCTCTTGTATCGGGCCAGTGCAGCGCATTGCCCCCAAGCCATACGACGACAATGCGTTCGATAATGGCCGGCTCTAGGAGCAGGGCCGCCGCGACATTCGTAATCGCTGCAATGCCGACCACGTACAGCGGATCGGAAGGATCGCTCGCCATCGCCCGCTTCACCAAATCCCATGCCGCTTCGCTGTCGACAGGCACATCGGCAGCGGGCTGAAAGGAGGTCGCGCCGCGAAACACCGGTACATCCTCTCTTCCCAATATGCGCCTGATTTTCAGAATCTCTTGATAGCTCTTCTCCATGCCATCGGCTGGACCGGTAGACAGCTCATTAAAAAATGGCGCAGCATAAAAGGCTTCCACGATCATATTGTCAGCGGACAGCAGCCCATACGTAACGGCGAATTGATCATCTATTTCATTAAAGGTGTCCGTATCCAGCACCATTCTTATTTGTCTACCGGGATGCGCCAGGCGCTTAACCATCTCTTCGGGCGAAATTACCGGAAATGTTGTCATGTAGAATCCTCCTAAATCTCATCATTATTCTGCTATTTATCCGTAAGCAACTTCATCATACCAAGGCAGCTCCCTCGATAATGCCGCCCTCCGATAAAATGCCTCGGCCTGTTTCTCATCCAAACCGTTCATCAGCGCCAAAGCAAACGCTCCGGCCAGTGCCTCCGCATGCTCATGCTCACCAAACGTAATGACCCGATTAGCCGCCATATTTTCATTGCTCTCCGGTACGATAAGAATGTCCGCTTGCGAACTGACTATAGCATATTTATTCAGGTCAGGCCTCATGTATACGAGCACAGTTGTCGCGCCGGCTTCCTTGGCATAGCTTAGCGCCTTTATCAGTAACGGCTCCGGCAGGTTTGTTTCCATAAACAACGAATCTCTTGGCATCAGCCGGTGATATAAGCGCTGCAGCCTGCGTTCCGTTATCGGGCCTTGCTCCCATGCCTCGCAAAGAAACACATGATTATGCGCAAGCTCGCTTACCAGCTCCTGGTCAGCGATGCCGATATAATTGACATCCGCCTTCATTCTTGCCGCAGCTATCGCGATTCCCGGCGATTGAAGCACATAGGTTCTAGACATGGCCGTTCCTCCTCATGACTGTTCCTCTACTTGAATCTCCGTATAATAGATTCTATACGTCCATAAAAAGCCTTGATCCATGAGTTCGGAGACAGTGACTGCCGCTTGAGGCTTTCTGCCCTGCGGCTGCCAGCCGAATGCGTCTTTGATTAAACCTGCATTATGATTGCGAGGAAAACCCGTATCTCCTTGATCAATGTTGTACAGAACCTGCCAGCCGCCTTCATTCCGCTCAAAGCTTTGTCTGGAAATTACACAAACCTGAGAATAGGAGGAGATAAAGCCAGGAACGCGCTCGCGGTCGAAGGGCGTACCTTCCCTCGTCAAATAGTACAGATCCTGCTGCCGGTCCCACATGAGCGACGGGTTAAATACGGCTACCGCACCTTCCTTATCCTTGTTCGTTATCCCTCCCTCATGCATCGCTACTTCCTCCGTTATGATCGGATGGTCCGCATCCGAGAGGTCAAAGTCTCGCCAAAAAGTTCTCGTTCCGGTCAGGCGCCTCTCGTACTCATGTACGGATTGCGTATACAGCATGCGGAATTTCCCTTTGCCATCCAGCGATATTACGCAGGGCTGCCCCGCACCCCAATGAAATACCTCTTCATAGTTCACGATGGGGTTGCCATCATATTTGACATAAGGCCCTTCGATCTCCTTGGCAAAAGCGATCCCGATTTGGTTATGGTAGCTGTAATGGATATCGCAGCCTAAGAAAACCATCATCCATGGGTAGGTTTCACCCTGATACCGAAATTCCCCTTGGATGACATCGGGATCGCATACATGGATGTTATCCCATCCCAGCCGAGAAGGCTCAAGCACGCGGAACTTGTCCCCGAATTGCCACGTACCGTCCACAAGCTTGCCTTTTCGCGCATAAATATCATCGATAACAAGGCCTGGCCACGTATTGGCACAAAAGAAAATATACATCGTTTCCTCATCGGTACACACAGGCGAAGGGCAATAATTATATATCCCCTCCACCTCATCGAACATTTGATATACCCCAGCTTTAGGCATCGATTTCCCTCCATTGTTCCAAGTGGCTATCCTTTAAGAGACCCGACCATAAAGCCCGTAACGAAATACCGCTGCAAAAAAGGATAGACGCATAAAATCGGTACGGTGCTCACCATGATGGCTGCCATCCGAATCGTCTGTACGCTGATCTTGCGCTGTACCTGCGGCGGGATATATTGGCTGTTCGATATGACGTCCGCTTCCCGGATCATTTTCATCAGCAAAAGCTGCAGCGGCATTAAATCTCTTTTGGTCGTAAAAATCATTGCATCAAAGAACGAGTTCCAATGGTACACCGCATTCCACAGCCCGACAGTGGCCAGCACGGGCACGGAAAGCGGAATAAACATAGACAGAAAAATGCGAAACTCATTGGCCCCGTCAACGGTTGCCGACTCATGCAGCTCCTCCGGGATCTCTCGGAAAAACGAGTTGAAAATAATCATGTTAAACACAGAAAACATAGACGGAATAATATACACCCAAAAGGAGTTAATCAGCGCCAGGTTTTTTAATACGAGAAAATAAGGAATGAGTCCCCCGCCAAAAAACAAGGTGATCAGATGGAGCCAATAATAAGGGCTGCGCCAAATTAAATTTTTCCGTGACATGGCATAGGACACCATCGCGGTAAATAGGATACTCGTTAAGGTGCCGATGACGGTGCGAAGGATGCTGACCTTAAGCCCCACGTACAACCGTTCGTCCTGTAGCACAACGCCGTAGTTAGCAAGGCTGAATTCCCTCGGAAACAAAAATACCCCGCCCCGCATATAGTCGCTTCCTTCGTTAAAAGATCCGATAAGCACAAAATAAATCGGATAAATGGTAATGACGCAAAAGAGTGCCAGAAAGGTGTAATTCAACACAATAAACAAGTCGAACCGTTTGGTAACCATTTGTTCCCCTCCTAAAAAATACCGCGCCCGGCAATGCGTTTGCTAAGAAGATGTCCGGCCACCAGCAGCACCAGCGCTACCAGAGACTTGAACAGCCCTACCGCTGTCGTGTAGGAATAACGCATCTGGGTGATCCCCATTTTGTACACAAAGGTGTCTATAACCTCGCTTCGTTCCAGATTCAACGGATTTTGGAATACCCATATATGATCGAAGGACGAATTAAGCAGATTGCTGACGGACAGCAGGAAAAAAACGATGATGGTTCCCGATATGGATGGAAGCGTAATATGCCAAATCCGTCTAAACCTTCCCGCTCCGTCAATCGTTGCTGCCTCATACAAAGTAGGATCTATGGAAGTAATCGCCGCCAAATAGATGATCGAGCCCCATCCCAGCCCCTTAATGATAGAGGTGATGATGATTAACCCCCAGAAGGCCGCGGCCTCTCCCAGTATCGCGACTGGCTCATCAATGAAACCGAGCTTCATCAGAATCGGAACGACAACGCCCGACTCTACGGACAGCATATTAATGACGATTCCGCCAAAGACGATCCAGGAAATAAAATGCGGAAAATAGGTGATCGATTGCACGAATTTTTTGTAGCGCTTGTGAACGATCTCGCTAATCAAAATGGCAAAAATGATCGGTGCCGGAAAATTGATCAAAAGCTGCAGCAAATTCAGTCCAATCGTATTAAACAAAATATCTCTAAATTGATAATCGTTAATAAATTCCTTGAAATAAGCGAATCCCACCCAAGGCGCCTCCACTACGCTCTTCATGAGATTGACCGAGTAATCCGCTTTCTTAAACGCAATGACAATGCCAAACATCGGCAAATAATTAAAGATGAGTATAAAAACAATGCCGCAAAGCGCCATGAACTGGATTTGCCACTGCTTCCATAATCGTCTAGGCAGACTGGGCTGCGGTCGAAGCTTGGTCAAAGCGGTTTCTTGCTGCATCAGATGTGCCTCCTCCTGTCCCCATTAGCAGCCCGTGCGCCTAAATACGGCAGACGCACAGGCCTATGTTATCGGTTGTTATTTGTATAGCGGCCAGGAGTGCTTGATACCGAGTGCTTCTTTTGCATTTTGGAACAGCTCATTCGTGTACGCATCATATTCGGACCTGCCCATTTCGTCGAGCTTCGCAAGCGTGTCCTCGTAAATGCTGCGTGCCTTCTCCTCCGATTCAGCCATGATGATACGAGGCAGCTCTCTGCCCCAAAATAAGGAGAGGCGATTGCCCGTTTCCAGCATCTTGTCGCGGTTTGGATGATCCGGAATCGGTTTGCCGCCGGAAGCGCTCGTATTATAGCTGTATGGAATTAACGGTTTCTTCATATTAGACTCCGCCAGATAGCTGTCCACGGGTTTATCCGGCTGAGGGAACAAATCTCTTACCGAATACCAGTCCATCAGCAGGTTGAAGCCCATTCCCCATTTTTTCTCCGACCCGTCACCCTTGGCGAGCGTCTCCTTATACTCCTCTGTCCATGCGATCGTGCCATCCGCATTATACGTATACGTTTCGCCCTCCCAGCCAAAATGGACGATATGCTGGCCTTCCTTGCTGCTCAAAAACTGCATAAGCTTAATAATCCGTTCATGCGCCTTGGATTCCTTGCCCACCATCGTAACGAGCCAGCCGAATCCGCGGATGTCCGTCAATACCGGATCCTCGCCTGCATAATTTCGCAAAGCAAATGCTTCATATTGCGCGGCGTCGTCATTGTTATACAGCGTACGCATGGAATCGGTAAAATCCTGGGGCGCAGTCAAGCTCGAAAACACTCTGCCGCTCGCGATTTTCTCATTAATTTGATCCCGTTTATCCGTAAAATTATCTTTGGAAATGAGTCCTCTGTTATAAGCATCATTTAAGAAGCGCAGCGTGTCCCAATACTTTGCGTCATACCTGCGGTTATTGTAGGTTCCGTCTTGCTTCTCATAAGGAATCGCAAAATTTTCGACCAGCCAGTCGAGCGAGCTATTCCCGTTTGAAGTAAACTCATAGAGCTGAAGCGGAATTACCGGCTTTCCGTCATACGTTTTCACTTCATTTTTCACTCGTTCCAATACATCCAGAAACTTGTCTGCTGTTGAAATATCCGGACGCCCTAGCTGCTCGTAAATATCGCTTCTCAGCGTAAAAGCGCTGTTTGATTCAAGCTGCTCGCCGGGCTTTAGCGCATAGCTGGAATAGGCAAAGTTAGGCAGGACGTACGTATTGCCGTCTGATTCCTTGTACCAATTGAAAATATCCTCATAAGGCTTAAAGTCTGGAGCATATTTCTCAATCAGCTCGTTTAAAGAGATGAGATAACCGCCCTTCGCAAGGCTTGTTTTGTAATCCATCCAAGACTCCACCGTGATGATATCCGGAATTTGCCCGGTAGCGATCATGGCTGACATCTGCTCCGAGCCATCTCCGGCTGGCGTAATGAAGTTAATATTAAGACCGAATTTGTCGCGAATCAGCTGCGAGAATTTATCCTTGCCATAGTCGCCGCTATATTTCCACCAAGACAAATTCACGTACCAATCAATATCCAATACTTCCTGTGCTGGCGGATTCGTTTCGTTCGTGTTTCCTTGTTGCTGTTCCTCGTTGCGATCGTTTCCGGTGCAAGCCGGCAAAACCGTCATGGCCGCGAATAGGAATAGAAGCATGGTCAACATCCATTTCTTGCTTCTCATTGCGTAACCCCCTAATATGCTCATTGCTGTTTTTGATTGGCTAGGCCTATAACCGTAGCTCCATTGTATGGGGAAACCCAAAGAGCCATCTACTTTGATATTGTTACCTGATTGACTATCTTTCGTTTACCTGCAGCTGTTCGCGGTACTCCTGCGGGGTCATCTGAGTAGCCTTCTTGAAGAAGCGGTAAAAATAATGCTCGGACAAAAAACCGACCGCTTTGGAGACATCGCCAATTCGGTACTGCGGCTCCGCGAGCAATTCCTTGGCTCTTGCAAGCTTCATCTCGTTAATCGTCTCCGATAATGCCTTTCCTGCCTTTTGCTTGTACAAGCGTGACAAATAGGAAGGGTTATGACCAATGGCAAAGGCCATGGTCTTCAGTGATAAATCGCCGCCTAAATGACTAATCAGGTAAGCATGAATGCTTTGTACGACACGGTTTTCTTCATTTTCTTCCGCAGGCAGGCACTGCTCCAAGATATACTTTGCCAATCGCTGCAGCTGCTCCATCTGCCAATCCCAGTTATTCGATAGGCCAGATTCAATGCTGGCTTGCAGCTCCGAAATCCATTTCGGCATTTCTGTAAGGTTAAGCTTCTCCAAATAGGCAAGCAGCAGAGCATAGATCGAGCTGGAAATTTGCATACAGACGATCGTATGCCGACCATAGAAGGCTTGCTCCCCAATTCGAAGCAAGAGCTCCAATACCCGATTGAACTCCTCTTTGTTTTTGTGCTCCAGACAATAGGCTAAATGCTCATAATGCTTAAAGATCTCTAAGCGGACCGGAAAGCTATTGCTCTCCTTCTCTTGACCCGAACGCTGCTGCTCATCTAGCAGAAGCTGCTGCTTCTTAATCGAAGAGGTCATATTATTTTTTAATTGGTCGAGATGCTCGCCTAGCTGCGACCATCCAAACGGATGGCCGCCAATGGCAAACGACATCGACAGATTAAGCAAATCCCGGCAAGAGGATTGAATGCCTTCGAAGGTGCCATAGACAAAATGGGAGGTCATATTCATCGTGCTGGCAATTTGCATATGATCGATCCACGGCTCGGCTTTGGATTGCATCAGCCATATGATTTTCGAACGGTCGTAAATAAAGGAGTAATGAATCATCGATAATGATAAATATTCGTTGGCAATGTTTTGTACCGCGTAGAGCAGCAAGGAGCGATCATACTGCGAATAGGGCTGCTCCCATTCATCCACTTTAGCGATTACCGCAAACAATTGCTTCTCTGGCAGCAAAGGGATCTGCAGCTCTTCAAGCTGCTGAGGCAAGGACTTATAGGCTGCTTTATCACCAAGGAGCAGACTTTCAAAAAACTCCCTTTGCAGCGCCCCAAGCGCCTGCTTCACTTGTTTTTTCGCGTCTTCTAGCAAGGTTTTGGCTTCCTGCTCCCCTTGAACAAGCTTAATCGCGGCATAAACCGCCGCTATAATGACCTCATCTTCTTCCGTCTTCAAAATATAATTAACGGAGCCCTGCCGAATGGCCTCCTGAGCATAGTTAAAATCGTCGTAGCCCGATAGAAAAATAACCTTGCAATACGGCCATCGGGCGACAATAATTTTCTGCAATTCCAATCCGTTCATGCCTGGCATCCGTATATCGGTAATCACAATATCCATCTGGGTCGTCATGAGCACATTCAAGGCTTCAGCTGCTGAATAAGCGCCTGCGACCTCAATTTCCGGGTGCCGGGTGGGACTAAACAGCTCCACCAGACCATTCACGACATATTCTTCGTTGTCTACAATCAATAACCGGTACATGTTCGGCTTCCTCCTCAAATTAGCTGGAATGAATCGGCAATCGCAGCATGACATGCAGTCCGCCGTCCTTGCTGCGACCAATCGTCAGTCCATAGGATTGTCCAAACTTCAACTGGACTCTCCGATGGATATTCAAAATGCCTGTGGTCTCAATGTCTCTACTCTGAGACAATAACAGCTGCTGCAAGCTCTCAACCGTCGCTTCTGTCAGGCCGATGCCATTATCCTCGATGTGAATGAGCAGCTCTTCCTCCGCCAGCTCAAACCAAATACGCAAAATTCCCTGCTCGTGATGATCCTCTAGCCCGTATTCAAAAGCGTTTTCTACGATTGGCTGCAGAATAAGCCTCGGCACGATAAGCTGTTCTACTGCTGCCGGAAGCGGCTCGATTTGAACGGCCAGCTTGCTTCCGAAGCGCAGGCTCTGAATGCCAATGTAAGCTTCAATATGCGACATTTCTTCTTTGAGCAGAGCCTCATCTTCCTTGTTGCGCGTAATAAACCGGAAAAATTGGCCTAAATATTTGGTCAGCCGCTTGGCGTTTTCGATATCATCAAGCTGGATGATCCGATTCAGCAGAAAAAAGATGTTATATAGGAAATGCGGGTTAATTTGAGCCTGCAGCTGCTTTAATTCGGCCCGGTTCAGCCTCAGCTCATGCTCATATACGTCATTGATCAATCCTTCCAATCTGCCGGACATTTTATTGAACTGCTGATATAAATAGTTGAATTCATCCTTGCGGTCCGATTCGAGCAGCGTATTGAATACCCCCTTCTCCAATCGCCGGAAAGCTCCTGTCAGCCGAATCATCGGCTTATGAATGAGGCTGTAAATCCAGGTGGAGAAGAAAATAATAACCAATAGCGATGTCGCCGCCAAAATGAAATAAATCCTTTTGTACCATTTGATAGGGCCTAGAAAGCTATTCTCCGGTACGTAAGCGACAAGCGTTGCATCCAGCAAGGAGGACGATTCATAAGCAAAGACGAAAGCGCTGCCATCAATCATAAACCTTCCGATTCCGCTAGCGTCTTCCTCTGCTTTGCCCAGCTGTAGCAGTCTAAGCAGCTCCTCATTATTCATTCCTTCTTGCGGCAGCGAGCCGAGCAGCCATTTGCCCTCATGATCAACAATTAACGCTTCGCCTCCATTATAGGTCGCGACTTCCCGCAAGGATCGTTCCATATTTGTTTTGGACAAAATGATCTCCATCCATATTTTCGGAGTACCCTCCTGCATCTCTTTTTTGGGATAATGCTCGCCCATGATGAGCTCGCCTTGATCGGAGCCAATGTGCTTACGCGAAAGGTAAAGCCTCTGCAGAGCCTCGACATCCGCTTCCTCTACCTGCTGCACAATGAGATCATTATGGATCGTCGTCTCCAAATCCGTCAGCATCAGCTTGATCTTATGGACAAACAAGCTGGAATCCTTGAACTGCTGCAGTCTTCGCTCAATATCCTGTTTGGCATAGATCACATCGCTGTCTGAATAAATGGTGTGGTACCTCATTAAATTTTGTACAGAGCTGTCCAGAATGTACTTCTGCTTCATCCGGATCAATCTTTCCATTTCCAGCTCGAATGTATTTAAATAAAAATGGGCATTCGATTTCAGCGAATTCGTTATCTCGCCTGAAATCGCTGCTTCACCTGAACGGTTAATAAGCGCGCTAACAATAAATACAGGGATAATCGCTATCAAAAAAACAAGAATCAGCTTCTGGAACAGATTGATGCCTGTGGTCGGGATTTTTTTGAAAAAACGTAATCTCATCGCTGCCAACTCGCTTCCCTTTGCCCTATCGATTAGGGTCTCCTTTACTTATTCTGTAGCATGAAGACTACTCCTCTGTCTTCTGTTTACCTCTTCCTTCCCTAGCAAGTAAACAAAAGACAGTCAAGATATCGAAGTAGCTAACTTTTCGGTGAAATGGCTATGATTAAACAGACCTAAGCTAGGGTCACAGTACACACTTGTCAGGGGGAAAATAGTATGGGGAAGCTCAAAGCATTAGGTTTGCTGGCTCTTGTTCTTATTTTCGCAGTATTGCCGCTTCAGTCCGCTAAGGCAGCCGTCTTGTGGAACTCACCAACGTTAACAGAGGTATACAATCCCACCGGCAACACCTACGCATATGCGCCGACGGTTATCCGCGACGGCAGTACGGAGCATATGTGGACTTGCCATAATGCGCAAGATGGGGTTATTAAGGACCATATTTTTTATACCAAAATCGTAAACGGCAGCGTGGTCGAATCCAAATCCGTGCTTGAGGCTGGGCCAGAAGGCGCTTGGGACAGCTATCATGTGTGCGATCCCGCTATCGTTGCAGGCCAATTTTATTATTCAGGGGTAATGTACGATTATGCGTTGTTTTATTTGGGGAATGACGTGAATGCCAGCTACCATAACCAGATTGGCGTCGCTTTCTCGAATGACTTATCAGGCGAATGGGTGAAATATCCCTCGCCAATTATAGAGTACCCTAATGATGGCTATTGGGGAGTCGGACAGCCTTCTGCCACAAGCATTGACGGCCAAGGCGGGCTATTGCTGTTTTATACGAAAGGAGATCCGAGCGCCACGGCAGGCTACCGCGTCCAATTGAACTTAAGCGACATGAGCGCGCCTGTGATTGGCACTCCGCTGCAATTGACGAATAGCGGATTAACCGACAGCAACGGCAATCCCGACTGGCTAAACAACTTTGACATGGTCTATGATCCGACGCGGGATCGCTTCTTCGCCGTACGCGATCAACGCCCATTCCCGAGCGATAATCCGGCTTACATCAGTGCCAGCCTGCAGGTCGTTAGCATGGAGGGAAGCTTTGTTTGGGGCGGCGGCGGCTCATGGAAGGTCGAAGGTGCGCTGAGCAGCGCCATCTCTGGGAAACCGCGCAACCATAATGCGGCGCTCCTTCGAACGCCTTATGGCACGCTTCCTAATCCAGCAAAAACGGAGGTTTATTTTACGGTTAGCCTTGCGGGTACAGCTTTAAGCACGATTCCTGAATATACGTATGACATCTGGCGGGTGGAAGGTGAATTAACGGATGGGGATAGTTTATTGGAAAAACCGCTAACCCATTTTAGCAGCAAGCTGTTCTCGGTTGACCGCTTGACTCACAACTTGAATACGAATGTGTTCGAGATCCACGGCAGCTCCAAGAAGAAAGTAAACCAAGCTTGGGTAGGCTATCAAATGTTTGACACGAGGGGTTATTTGATTGAGGCCGGGACAGCTTATCCGAATGCCATTAACGAAGAAGGAAAATTCACGATCCCCATCCTAAAGCCTGCCGGTATCGACAGCCAAACCATTAGGCTTGAGGTCTACTTCTTGTCAGCCAAAGGACAAAAGCTGAGCTCCAAATCAGCAAATTTATCTTTTTCCTTTCTTCCCTAACCGATAAAACAGGATTGGCCGACATGATGTAACGTTGAAGCGTTTTGGGCTTGGGGATGCATCTCTTGCAAAATACCATATGGAATGAACGAGGCAGCCCTCTTCGGAGGGCTCTTCTCTTTTTTATGTAGACATAGTTTCTGGCATCATTGCGAGTTGGAGAGAGACGGAGTGGTCCAGCTCGAGGTGGATCATGAAGTTATAACAAGGGTTGATTATTCACGGACAAACCTGGGTGAAACACTTCTCCCTATCACTCAATTCATGCGGTATTTTGTTTTCCTTAATCTGCTATACAGCTGAATAGTTGTATCTGCCAGCCTCTCCACAAGCAGAAAATATACCCTTTTCAACTGTGCATGGTAGGATCCGCCATTTTTATTTGTCGATTAAAACCTGCTGGGGTGTCACATACTAGATTCCGTATTGGTTGTAGTGGTTGTAGGGTTTGGTGTATTCATAACACATTTTTCCACGATCCAGCAAGGATACTCTGCCGTAGTTGTAATGACTTCTCCGTTAACTGAGATATTATTAAAGCCCCCATGTATCATTGCTTTAAAGGTATAACCATGTTCCATGTATCGGAAGCGTCCATAAAACCGTCATTGCCGTCCGAAACGGCCGCGAACAAATGAGTCGGCTTGCCGTTCTGGAAAAGCAGGAACGGCCGCTCCAAATTACCCAGCGTCTGCACCGTGCCGTCATCCCAGCGCACCGTCCGGGAATAGCTTTGCGGCTGTCCATGCATGCTCCATTTCAGGCCGTCTGGAGACCCGGCGTAGATGCCGCCGTATTTTTCACCACATAGACGCCCTTCCATATCTTTGGCGATCAAATGGTATCCTTTCGCTGTTTGCCAGATGAACGGATCTTCGATATGGAACGACTCCGGGGGAAACACTGGCTCACCGCTCAGCACCCGGTATGGTCCCTCGTAGTGATCCGCATACGCGACGCCAATAGTCATGCCGCCATGCAGGTTGCCTTCGTAGCTTCGTGCCTTGTAGATCAGCAGCACGGAACCGTCCTCCCGGACACACGGAGCCGGATTGGATGTCAGAAAGCTATCGAATCGGCCGGGACGTGTTGGCAATATCGGTTCATCTGCTCTGCGCCAAGGGCCGAATACGCTGTCCGCGATAGCCAGGCCTACCCGTTTGTTCGCCCGCGCCACGATGCATTGCGGATCGGTTAACCCGAAATTTTCGGGCGGATCCGGATCGCCCAGCGGATGGGTCGAGCCCGTATAATAAAGTAAATATTTGTTGTTGTGCTTAACGATATGGGGGTTGTGCGTGCAGCGTCCGTCCCAATATTGCGCTCCCCTCGCCGGGAGCGCCACCTCGCGGAATTGGTATGGTCCCTCGGGCGTATCCGAGTCCGCCCTGACAATCTCCGAAGCCGTCATCCAGCCAGGATGCATCGGCAGAGTCTTCGGCCAGCGCGAGGCAAACATATGGAATTTGCCGTCCTCGCCCTGCACGACTGAACCACACCAAATCCAATAACCTTCCATTCGGAAGCCGCCGCCACGCGGAGCCGGCAGCATTATGTTAGTATGCATGTAGTGTCACCTCGCCTTTTCCCACTGCTCTATAATTGCTACGAACCATGGTCTCCCATCCTTTCGAATGAAGTGTATAACCGGCATTCTTCACACAGCTATGGATCGACATAGCCATGCCGGCGGACCGACCGCCGGCATGCTTGCTCATCTATTACCCTAAGGCGTATTCAGCCCCACATCGCTTGCCGCTAGCGGGCGATTCAGCAGAGGCGCGCTGGAATATTCATCCGCCCCTACATCCGTTGTCACCCGCATTTGGCCGTCCATATCCGCCTGCACGAACGCGTATGTCCCTACAGCGGCGTCAATCGCCGGGCTGCTCGCGGTCAGCTTCTGGATGCCGCTCACCGTGGTGAGCAGCGGATTGATATTTCGGATCTGCCCCGAGCTGCGCGATATGTTGCTAATGGTGCTGCCATACCCGATATTGCCCTGAAACAGCGTATTCGTTGTCGCCGCCTCGTAATAAAGCGTGCCGGTGCTGTTGCGCACGATATTGTTCGCCACGACGGAATCCTGCGGTGCATACGCTTTGCCCGATCCAATGACGATGCCGGTTGTGCTGTTTACAATCGTATTGTTGACAATAAGCGCTCGGTAAACTTTCCATTGTTTGCGCAATTGTTCGACCGTCGGGCTTGGAGGAGAGCCTCCAGTACCTCCGTCGAAATCGCCGTTAGGCAAATAGATTGCTTCACCTGTCAAATTCTCAAAGTAGTTGTTATAAATCTTATGGTCATTGCCGAACATCCGGATGCCTTCCTGATCCGACTCGACGCCGTCCCCGAGGAAGAAGTTGCTATATACGCTGTTGTTATGGCCGTGCCGCAGCGTCAGGCTGCCCTTGGACGTGAGGAATGTATTGAAGCGCACCGTATTGCTGCTGCTCTTGACCGAAACAATTTCCGGCTCGCCGTCGCAATTCTGAAATACATTATATTGTATCGTATTATAGCCGTGGGAGAGCGTTAGACCGGACAAGCCGAGACGGATGGTTTCTTTGCCGTTGGCTACCCATGGGCCTACATCGTGGAAATAGTTGTATTCAATAATATCGTATTGCGAAATTTGACCTGAGCCATCCTGTCCTTCGTAAGCGATCAGCGGTTCGGTGTCGCTCTTCATTCCGAAGTCGTTCCGGTCGATACGGTTATGATGGCTGTTCGTGCCCCGCACTTGCAGCCACATCAGGCCACCGCCTGAGCTTGGCAGCGCAAACGTATTACGGGTCAGTCGCACATGGTGCGAGCCTTCAAGCACCACTGCGCTATTGCTTGTGTTCGTAAACTTTAATCCGTCCAGCACCACATGCGAGGAGTTCTCGACGCGGAAGCCCGACGCTCCCGAGATGATAGCTTGGCCGCGGTTTTTCGCCTTAATAACGATTGGCGCATTGGCCGTGCCGTTTTTGTTCTGAACAGCAAACGGGCTTGTACGCGAATACGTGCCGTTTGCCAGCACAATCGTTTTACCCGCCGTAGCGGTTGCAAGCTCGGCAGTGAGCTGCGTGGAAGTGCTAACTTCGACGACCGTCCCTTCGCTGCCGCTGCCGCTTGATTCGCTGCCATAAATTTCGACCTCTGCGAAGCTGTTCCATGCGTTCACCGAGTTGCCGTGGCCAACAATACGAACGTAGCGGACAGGGGCAACATCGGCAAAATCAAACGTCTGCAAGCTGTTGCTCAGACTGCTGACCGCTCCCGAAAGCGCTGTGCTGAAGTTGTAGCCATCATAGGAAGTCTGGATATCAAAGCTGAAAGTTCGCTCCGCCCCGTTGGTGAAGGCGATCTTCACGTATTCCACCCGTTTGCTCGATCCAAGGCCGTATTGAACCCACTCCCCGTCGCCACTCGCTGCCCAGCGCGTGCCGAGATCGCCGTCGATCGTATTCGCGACGATATTGCCGTCATCTCCACTAGCCATAAGCTGCGGTACGGTAACCGCCAGCTTGCTTGCACCCGGCGAAGGGCCGCTCGCGGTGCCGTACAGTTCAACTTCGGTATAGCTGTTCCACAGGTTAGTGGAATTGCCGTGCCCAACGACCCGCACATAGCGGGCTGGATCGACATCCGGGAAATCGAATGTTTGCAGGCCTTCCACAAGGCTGCTCACAAGTCCGCTGCTGACGGTCGTGAAGGCGGAACCATCCGTAGACGTTAAAATATCAAAAGTAGAGGTGCGGCTTGCCCCATTCAAAAAAGCAATTTTGATGGAAGACACTTTGCGGTTTACGCCCAAATCGTACTGAATCCATTGCCCGTCGCCATTCGCTGACCAACGTGTGGCGAAATCGTCGTCCACCGTGTTGGCCGGAACATTGCCGTCATTTCCACTCGCCGTCACACTGGAGCTGCTAATTGTGAACTTCGCATCGGCCGCCCTCGCCGCTCCTGGCATTAACGCAACTAGCATACAGAGCAAAATCAAACATGTCATACTTTTGGTTCCCATAATTCTTCATCCTTTCCGTTATGAATTGATGGTTATTGAATCATTCCCTTCGTTCCGTCCGCACCTCCTCTCAAGAATACGGAAGCCGAGAGGTGCTTCCTGTCCTCCCGGCTTCGTGAATACGGCCCATGATCCCGCTCAAAAAATATGCTGGCTCCAGCCTTTGCTCTTCGCCAAAGCTTCAATATAATAGTAATCGCCGTAAATCAGCGATACGTTGATGTTGCTATTGACTGGCTTATGCCCGGTTGCACCGAGCAGAATGCCTTCATACTCCGGCTGGTCGAACGTACTGTAGTTGTTCGACAACGAGCGCAGAATGCGCATGGCCGCGCGCTGATATAAAGCGGCTTCCTCAGGAGGCACCTGCGACGCGATATCGATCAGTCCAGATGCCGCGCAGCTTGCCGCCGAGGTGTCGCGCGGCTCGTCCGTCAAGTCGGCCGCCGCACGGAAATCCCAATGCGGCACATCGTCTTCCGCCAAGGCGCTGATGAAATAATGCGCCACCCGCTTCGCCGCATTCAAGTAACGCGCTTCACCCGTATAGCGGTATGCGCAGCTCATCCCGTAGAGCGCCCAAGCTTGGCCACGCGACCAGGACGATTGCGGCGCGAAGCCCTGTCCGCCGTCATAACGCTCTACTTCGCCCGTCTCCGGATCGAAGATTACGATATGATGCACCGAGCCATCGTCTCGGATAAACGAGCGAAGCACCATATCTGCATGAGCAACCGCAATATGCTTGAAGCGCGGATCATCGCTTTCTTCGCTCGCCCAGAACAGAAGCGGCAAATTCATCATCGAATCGATGATCGACCATCCCGTCTGGTTGCGAGGCCACGCTCTAATAAACTGCCCGACCGGGTTGTACCGGCCTGCCAAATAGTTGGCGGCGAACAGCCCGCGCCGCCGTGCGTCCTGGTCGCCGGTCAGCTTGTAGCGGATAACCGATGTCGGCAGAAACTGAAAGCCAACATCGTGGTGGAAATGGTTGTCCCGCAAGTAACATTGCTCCATGCGTTCATCCCAAGGCTCTGCTTCCTCCCGATAACGCCGCTCTCCGGTCATATCGTACAGAATCCACAGAATGCCCGGCCAAAAGCCCGAAATCCACTGATCCACTTTGATCTGGTCATATTGGCCCGCTGCCGAAACATGCGGCGCTTCTGTCCAGCCCGCTTCGATCATATGATCAACTTTAATCTTCACTTTATCCCACCAATCCGACAGCTCGGATGGTTTCAGCTTCACATTTTCATTGCTCATTTCAAAATTCCACTCCTTATCCTAACCTTTGATGGCACCGATCAAGGCGCCTTTCACGAAATATTTTTGCAATAACGGGTATACCAGAAAAATCGGAAGGGTAGCTACCATAATCGTGGCGTATTTCAATGTCTCGCCGAGTATGATGATCTCATCCTGGGATGCTCCCTCCGCCATGGAGCTCGCCTCGCCGATAATCAATATTTCTCGCAGGATTAACTGCAACGGATACATCGACCGATCCTGAAGGAAGATCATGGCATTAAACCACGAGTTCCAGTGGCTTACTCCGTAATACAGGCCCACCACTGCAAGCACGGGCTTGCATAACGGCAGGAAGATGCGGAACAGAATGACAAAGTCGTTGGCGCCATCGATCTTGGCCGACTCTTCCAGCGCATCCGGCACCGCCTCGAACGAAGTCCGCATAATAATGAGGTTAAACGCGCTTATTGCGGTAGGCAGGATCAGCGCCCACAGTGAGTTCGTAATGCCTAGCCCTCTAACCAGCAAGTAGAACGGAATTAACCCACCGCTGAAAAACATCGTAAACACGATAAAGAGCGTAAGCTGCTTGCGATATTGCAGCGTTTTTCTGGACAAGGCGTATGCCGCGAAGGAAGTGAGCAGCAAATTGAGAGCCACGCCTACAATGACAATAAATAACGTGTTGCGATAGCCGAGCAGGATCATCGGGTTACTGAATACCGCCCCGTATGTTTCAAGCGAGAAGCCCAGCGGCTTCCAAAGAATACCCTTATGCGCCATCATCAGCGCAGGTTCGCTGAACGAAGCAAATGCTACGTACAGAATGGGGTACATTGTTGCAATCATGAGCACGGACAAAAACAGCGTATTGCAAACCCGAAATAGATGTTCACCCAAGCTTACTCGCATGCGAACCCTCCTCTACCACAAGCCCGTATTGTTCAACTTCCGGCTTATCCAGTTGGAGCCGATAACGAGCGCGAAGTTAATCACGGAGTTGAACAGTCCGACTGCTGAGCTGAAACTGAATTGAAAATCTTGAAGCCCGACTCGGTACACATACGAGGAAATGACGTCCGCTGTCACATAAGTGGTCGGGTTGTACAGCAGAATAACTTTCTCGAAGCCAACGCTCATAATTCGGCCAATGTCCAGGATGAGCAATATAACGAAGACGGGCAGCAACCCCGGTAGAGTAACATTAAGCATCTGCTTCCAGCGTCCACCGCCGTCGATCTTGCAAGCTTCATATTGCTCGGGATCAATCGCAGACAGCGCGGCCAAATAAATAATTGTACCCCAGCCTACATGCTGCCAAATATTCGACGAAACGAAGATCGTCCGGAAAAAAGACGGCTCCAGCAGCATCGTGATCCGCTCGCCGCCGAAAAATGCGATAATATCGTTAATGACGCCGTCACTGCTCGTAAAATCCTTGATCATGCCGCAAATAATGACAAGCGAAATAAAATGCGGCAAATAAGTGATCGTCTGAACCGAACGCTTGAACAGCGCATTTTTCACCTCATTAAGCAGCAAGGCGAGAATAAGCGGAGCGGGAAAACCAAAAACGAGATCGTACAAGCTTATCATCAGAGTGTTTTTAAACACCCGCCAAAAATACATTCCGCCAAAAAAGTCTCTGAAATGCTCAAGCCCAGCCCACGCGCTGCCCCCAATTCCAAGCCTGGGATTAAAATCCTTGAACGCAATAATCGCACCGTACATCGGGAAATATTGAAAAATAATGAAATATGCCAAAACAGGAGTAAGCATGATGTACAAATACTTGTTCTTAACTATGTCTTTCGCGATATTAAGCGGCAGACGCCCGGCATGCGCGACTTTGCTGCGTCCCAGCTTCAACTGAGCCATCTATACTCCTCCTGTCCACATGCAGCATCATCGGCAGGGGATGGTTGCACCACCCCCTGTCCCCACGGCGGCCTGCAGCCTGCCGCAAGACGATACATGGAGTTATCTTTTGTTGTAGCGTTCCAAGGCACCTTGATAGATGTCGATTACATCGCGAATGCCCATATCTTCCAGCTGCTTCACGAAGCTGTCGAACTTGTCGAGCGGTTCGTTGCCCATTAAAAATTTGATGAACATTTCTTCCAAATACGTGTTGATTGCCGTCATCGTCTGCGCTACCTTCTTGCTCTCATCTACAGTAGGCGTAATAAACGCGGGCAAAATATGTTTCTCCGCGTCGGTCTCCGACCAAACCTTGACCGCCTCGTCCTGTTGCGGAAACGTGTTGGTCGTTTTTTGCTCATGCATCGGGAACGGGCCATTCGGAACTGTATATTGCGCCAGCATCTGCTGCGAAGTGTACTTTTCGTTTTTCACGATCATATCGGTAAATTTCGGGACGCCGTTGTCCATCGTGTAGCTTTCGCCTTCAACGCCGAAGTTGTACATTAAGGTTCCTTGCTCGCTAAATGCGAAATCCAGCCATTTTACGATCGTTTCCAGGTCTTTCGCTGATGTCGTCACGGCCGCGCTTGCTTTCGGGTTATATTTGAAATCGCGCTGTCCGGTGAATGGTTTTTCGCCTGCTTTCAATACCGGATAAGGAGCCGCTGCTAGATTAAAATCCGGATTTTGTGCTTTGCCGGACTCCAGCCATTTGCCCATGCCGCCGCCCAGCAGGTAAACCGTTGCGCCGGACTCGCCGTTCAGAAACCGCTTATCCAGCGTGTTGCGCTCGACGATTGGAAAGTCTTTATCAATCAGACCTTCGGAATACCACTGGCGGAACAACGTCAAAACATCTTTGTACTGCGGATCTAACGGACCGTATTTCACTTTGCCCTGATCGTCAATATAGAAGCCGTGCGACGTTTTGTATGCGCCGAAAAACGCATCCTGTAAATTCATTTTGTTCGCGTATAGTGCCGTCAGCGGTGCTGCGGCGCCCTTTTTCTCTTTGAACGCCGTCAGGACCTTATGCCAATCATCTATCGTGACAGGCAATTGCAGCCCCAGCTCATCCAGCCAGTCTTTGCGCAGCATTGGTCCGCGGAAGACTACGCCTTCCGAGTTGCGTACCATCGGGAAGGCGTAATATTGGCCGCTGTCGGTTTTCACCATTTTATCCAGATCCGGATCAGCTTCCAGCATCTTCTTTAGATTAGGCGCATATTTATCGATCAAATCGTTGAGCGGTACGATAACCCCGTCTGCAATTGCCTTTTCTGGTCCACCTGGATAGATGCTCCAGTCGTACTCCAGCACATCCGGCAGCTTGCTGGAAGCGAGCAACAAATTAAACTGCTCTTCCGCTTGACCGTCGGTCGGGTGGATGTAGGTTACTTTCACGCCGGTAGCTTCTGCAATCGCCTTCCCGATTGGCGCTTCCGCCAGATTCGTTGTAAAAGTAATCAGGTTTCCGTTGATTGGAGCCCAGTACGAGAACGTATCTTTGGTATCCAGCGGATAAACCGGCTTATTCGCTCCCTCGTTGCCTTTGCTTTCGTCATTGCCGCCCGTATTGCTGACGGCGCTTTGAGCTCGCTCTGTCTTGTCCTTGTTGCCGGAGCCCCCATTACTCGTGCATGCGGTTAACAACAATGAAAGTACCATTGTGATCCCCAATGTAAGCTGCAGCCCTTTGTGCATCTTGCCGTTACGATTTTTCGCCATTGTGCCCCTCCGTTCTTTTCGTATCGAATATGTTGGTGTGAATACGCTTTCATCGTAACGCTAATCCAGTGCTACAAACCATTGTCAAAACCTCAAATATACTGCAATTTCTCAAAAATGAAGGTAGCAAAACCGCAAGTTAACCGCTTTTTCTTGAAAAAAAGCCCGAGAGCTACTTAACTTCCCTGTAGCGCCCGGGCGTAATGCCTTCGAATTTTTTGAATATCCGGTGAAAGGTATTCACATCGTTGTAACCGACCATCAGCGATATTTCGCTGACATTATATTTCTCACTGGTAAGCAGCAATTTGGCCTGCGCCAGCCGCGTCTTGTTAATATAGTCGAGCAAAGATTCGCCCGCAAGATCCTTAAACAGTTTGGAAACATACGACGGCGTCATGGAGAAGGCTTCCCCAATCATCGAAATGTTCAGGTTCTCGTCTTGGTAATACTCATTAACATATTTCATGACCTTATCGATTAGCGGATTGCTGCAGTATTCGCGGTTATTATTAACGTAGCCGCACAAAAGCTCCAGCATATCGTATAACTGGCTGCGCATCTCCCCAACCGTCTGGCATTGCATCAGGCGTTCGATGGCGCGCACTCCGTCAGGCATATCCGGCTTGCCCGCGATACGGATTTCTCCGATTACTTTTTGCAGCGTAGCCATCAGATCGAACATGAGACATTTCGCTGTATGGAAAGGATACGGCTCTGTCGTAACATTTTTCTGAACAATCTCCCCGACAAACGTTTTCGCCTTGTCGAGCTGGCCTTCGCGAACCATAACGATCAATTGCTGCTCGGCCTTGAGAGGATAAAAATAACCACCCGGAGCAGCCCCCTGGTTGTCGCTGCCGCTCAGGTCCGCATAATGAATAATGCCCCCGCTGCCTGCAATGATACGGTATTCCATCGCCTCGACCGCTTCCTGAAACGCCTGGAAGATGCCATATTCGCCCTCCTGCTGCGCACTGATGGCAGCGGTCAACTGGACATCGGCATGACTTGCGATGAACGACATCGTTTCTTCCGCGATGTGCTCCAGCTCCCCCCGCTGCTCCTCCGGCGATGATAGCTGATGGTTGACGATGCAGGCGAGCAGCTCCTGGTCCAGCTCTACCGCATAGGCGTTAACGGACTTACGCGCAACCTCCTCGACCACATTGGCGATCAAGAAGTGCAGCAACCGCTTGTTATGTACCTGATCCTCATCCTTCCGATGGAACTTGCCGAAATGCTCAATGCGCAGCAAGATAACAGAAAACCCGCCCAGCGGGAAGCGCAGGTCATAGGCTGAGAACGACTCGTGCAGCGGGATATGACTGTCAAGCTGCCCTTTCAGCAACCGCTGCAGGAAATGCGATCTGAGTGTATTGTTATGCTGATTCAGCTTGTTATGAAGCTCCTCCTTCTCATGGAAGGTGCTGCTCAGCGCCTGCTCCAGAAAGGAGTATTCATTAGAGCCGCGATCGAATGTCACACCAGCCTTGAACGACAAGCTCTGAATGAGCGCATGAATCGGCAGGTAGTTCCGCTTGAGCAGCCAATACGTCACGCCTCCGCCAATAATGAGGCAAAGCAAGATGCTTGCGATCGTCAATTGCTCTACTACGTTCATCTTCTGGTGGTATACGCCCGCCGGAAGCGTCATCACATATTTCCATCCCGTAATGGAGGAGGTTGTATAGGATGCAACAAGCTTGCTGCCGGAAGTTTCGATCTCCAGTTGCCCTGATTCTTCCGGCATATCGCTGTAGTGTAGAGCAGGTTCCGCCAGCGACTCGCCTGTAGACGCAATGAATCGGTTGTCTTCATCTAGAATAAAGATTGTGCCTTCCTCAGGCACCGACGCTTGCTCCAGCAGCTTGCTCCGGTCAATCATAAATAGCAAGACAGCTCCCGGCTGATTCATGATCGTTGATGTCGCATTTTGGGCATACATGACCGTAGGCCTCCACTCATTCTCTTCAGACACAACAACCGAGTGGTAGCCTTTAATGTACCATTGGTCAAAATATTTTTGAAACGACTGGAACGGCATTTGCTCTTCAAGGCGGATATGGTCGTATAACGCTTCGATGTTCATACGGTTGTTGCGGGCGATGACCGTATCGCTATTTTTGTAGTAAATATAAATGCCTTCAAGAAAATCGTTAGCGATTTCATATACGCGCAAATCATTGGCGATTTGGTATATTTCGTAGTGATCTGAATCAGACAAAATGGGATCGGCAGAAATAAATGATGCGATTCGCCTGTTGAGGCTTACCTCGAGGCTTAGGCTCTCGATTCCTTTGAACTGGCTATCTATGGCTTGCTCCATCTGAACAAGAATGGATTGGTTGGCGCGGTTGATTTCGGCCTTTACAACGTTCAGCGTCGCGCCGTATATAACGCCGCTGATCAGAATGGGCACGAGCAGCACCGAGATGTATGAAAGCATCCAGGTCAGAAATACGCTGCGGTTTTTGTGCCGGAGCTGCTTCAGATAGATCGTCCACCGGTTTCGAGTTTGGGCCATAGGTTCTCCTCCATGTTAGCTTTAGTCGGAGTCGGGACCGACGTCAATTCTTGTTAGAATGGCCGGACAACGAATATCCTCGACATCCGCTTTCTGATTGTTTATACATACCGCCGGAGACGGCCGGTATTCATATATGGCCTGTTGCTCCTTGCCGCATACACGGTTGTAAGCGATTACACAATTCTCAGGCGCATAAGGAATCCGCTTGCCGAGCGTAACGCCATGACGACAATTCACAATCGTATTATTCACGACATGCGCGCGATAGACGCGCCAATGTTTCCTCAGTTCCTGCTGCGTCGGCGCCTCCGGATAGCCATCCGGACCCCCATCGTAGTTACCGCCGTCAATGAGCAGCGCATCCAACGTTAAGTTTTCCATATAATTATCAAAAATGTAATGGTCGTTGCCGTAAATGCGAAACCCGCCCATCTCTTCCTTCATGCCATCACCGATAAACACATTGTTATGAAAACGGTTTCCATGTCCGTGCCGCGCTGTCACTTGGCCGGCGGAGTTTTGGAATGTGTTGTACCGAATTGTATTATAGCAGCTTTTTACCGAAATAATCTCGGGCTCTCCGTCGCAATTTTCAAACAGATTGTGTTGAATCGTAATATAACCGTTCGAGAGAGAGATTCCGGACAAGCCAAGCCGGATCGCTTCGAGCCCGTTGACGACTCGTGGGCCTATATGATGAAAATAATTATATTCGATAACATCATGCTGCGAAATTTGTTCCCCATCGCCATCAAATATGACGAGCGGTCCAAGGTCGGCCTTTGGCCCGAACTCGTTGCGTTCGATCCGGTTCCAGCCGCTGCCGCTTCCCACCACAGACAGCAGGCTATACTCCGCCCCAACCTGTCGCGGCTCAAATCTATTCCGCGCAATCCTCACATGCCGCGAACCATCCAGTATGATAGATTCGCGCTGCTCGACCTGGAAAAGCAGTCCCCATACCTCTACATAAGCAGAGTTCAAGATGCGTATACTTGATTCGCCAGCTATCGTCGCTTTTCCTTTATTGACAGCGCGAATGCTTAATATGGCGGTGTCCGATCCCACTTTGCCTTCAACGATATAGTCTTCATTCCGCTCGTAAACGCCGTCTGCGAGCAAGATCGTGGAACCAGGTTCTGCCCGGCCCATGGCTGCCGCCAACTCGTCGCTGCTCGACACCCAATAAATAGTAGTCATCTTCCCACCTGCTTCCTATTAAATAGGCTGATATGATCCGCAGCCTCTGCAGGATCATATCAGCAACTTCACAACTTCTATTATGAAAGATACGTTTCCCATGCCATAGTGTAAAAAAATGAAACAATCATAAAAAAGTAAACTGAGGCTCAAAAATAGCTAAAATAATCGCCTTGCAACCTGTAAATCGCAACCTGCCGGTGGACAAAACATAAGAAAGGACGTATCCGATATCAAATCGTGGATACGTCCCCTTTGCAGTTGCCTGTTTACCAGCCCGCTTAACCGAAAAAAAAGTATGCAACCTTCATCTCTTCTTCCTTCAACAGCAACTTTTGTGATGCTTCAAGCAGGGGTGTGCGGTCATAGACAAGACTTTTCATTGCAATTTTGCCATCTGTAATCGTAAAATAGTGCGCTTCTTTCGACGGATCGTCGCGACGGCGGTAGGACACGCTTCCCGGATTCAGCCACAAACTGGAATCGCTCAAATAATGAATGCATCTGCGATGCGTATGTCCGAATATCATGCGGCGATCTCCTGTGGCCTCTGTTGTCTCGCCGTAGCGTTCCGCCCAGAAGGCGTCGTACTTGGGCAAGCTGTCAATCGTCAAATAGTTGTCGTACAGATGCTGCATCGTGTAACGATAGCCGTCCATTTCGAATGTGCGGGTGACTGGTATGCTTTCTAGGAAGGAAATTTCCGCTTCACCGAGCAGCCTTGTATTGCAATGTGCCCACTTGATCCCATCCTCCGCCACATCATGACCTCTATTGCCGTTTCGGTATAGGTCGATAATAATGTCGTCGTGGTTGCCGCGAACGCAAATCGCTTCGTTCTTATGCACCCATTCGATAACTTCCCGCGGGAAAGGCCCGTAGTCTACGAGATCTCCCGCGCAATAAATCAGGTCACAGCCTTGTTCTGCCTTGAGGATCGATTCCAATGCATAGACGTTGCTGTGAATATCCGAAATAATTAAAGCTTTCATAATGAGTTCAACTCCCAAAAGTTCAATATTCCCAGCAGTAAAGTCACCACTCTAAGTGTTCTCCCATTTGCCTAGCACACTCTCCCTCCTTTATATAAAAAGATAGAACTTTGATAAATCGTCAAAAGCTAAAACCGCACTCATATATTTCTACTTCCTATCTGCAATTTCTGGAATGGACATCAAATGTTAAAAAAGTCACTCATGAGATCGTACATTTTTGAGAAAAAAGGCACGTACGCGCTGCCTCATACTAGCTTCCGTTAGCTCAATAAATAGAGCAGGTTACCGTAGCACCTGCTCATCAATGTCTTTTATTCAAATCGTGACTCGTTTGTGCTCGGCAACCCTCAAATGCAAGGGGGACGGGATTTTTTTCATCCTATTTAGAAGTTTAAATGATTAACTTGCTGTTCCTATCCATTTTGTTGCGAAATCCTTATACATAAAAAGTCCGGAAATTGTCTGATCATTAAGCTTGATATCACAAAGCAGAAATTGGTCTAATTATATACTGTTCACCTGCAACTGTAGGAAAAGAAATTTCCTTAATATGCTGCTCCGACTTAGCTATAACTACTCCATTATTGATAGCTTCAACTTCTACTTCAGCATCTATCGTACAATTTCGTCCTAGCTTTGAAACAAGCTTGGCCTGCGAAAGCCTGCCGCTTGCCCATTCGATCCCTATCTCGAATCCGCCGCGCGCACGCAAGCCCGTTACGCTTCCCGTCTGCCAAGTATCCGGCAAAGCCGGCAGCAGTTGCAGCTTCCCTGCATGTGACTGCAGCAGCATTTCAGCAATGCCAGCTGTTACCCCAAAGTTTCCATCAATCTGAAATGGAGGGTGAGCATCGAAAAGATTCGGGTAAACTCCTCCAGTATGCCCTCTATCTGGGTCCCTCTCATCAACAATTCGCAGCAAATGACTAATTAATTTACGAGAACGGTTGCCTTCGCCAAAGCGTGCCCATAGTCCAACTTTCCATGCGAGACTCCAGCCTGTTCCTTCATCGCCCCGAATTTCTAAAGAACGGCGCGCTGCCTTGAACAAGTCACTATCGTGATCTTTCGTAAATTGACTGCCCGGATAAACGCCATATAAATGAGAAACATGGCGGTGATGGGGATCCTCTTCATCGAAATCAACAGACCATTCTTGGAGTCTGCCTCCTCTTCCGATTCGAAGCGGAGCTAACTTATCTCTCTTGCTGAGCAGCTCCTTCTGCCACTCCTCATCCACCTGCAGCACTTCTGCAGCTTCAACGCAGTTTGTAAACAGCTCCCAAATAAGTTCCATATCCATAGCGCTTGCCGTCGACACACCAACCAAGCTGCCATTCGCAGGATTTTTGAATTTATGCTCAGGAGAAGTGGAAGGCGATGTGACTAACGAGCCTTGATGATCCTCCGTTAAATAATCACTTATGAACAGAGCCGCCTGCTTCATAATCGGATATGCGCGCTCTTTAAGAAATAGGAGACTACCGCCAAATAAATAATGCTCCCATAAATGACTGCATAGCCATGCTCCCGCCATCGGCCATAGTGCCCAGACTGGATCGCCATGCCCATAGTCTCCTACAGGCGCTGTTTGTGCCCAAATATCAGTATTTTGATGAGCTGTCCAGCCTCTGATGCCATAATGCACCTTGGCTGTCTCACTTCCTTTAATTTTCAAACTGTCAATCAAATCGAATAATGGGTCGTGACAATCGGGCAATCCGCAGGTCTCTGCAAGCCAATAATTCATTTGCGCATTAATATTCAGCGTCCAATTGCTGCTCCACGGCGCCCTCGTTTCTCGGTTCCATATCCCTTGAAGATTAGCCGGCTGACTTCCTTTCCGAGAGCTGGCAATAAGCAAATATCGTCCATATTGGAACAGTAGCTCTATGAGTCCATGATCATCAGCCCCGTGCATCCTAATCCGTTTATTAATTGGTAACTCTGATTCATGTTCCGACGAAGCCGAATCTAGTTGCAATTGGACACGATCAAACAAAGGCTTGTAGTCGGCAAGATGTTTATCCTTCAGCACATCGTAGGACTGTGCTGCCGCTAGCGATAATCGTCTCGCAACCTCCTCGGACGGATTCTTCCCCTCATGAGTAGGCGACTTATCATAACCGTTAAAGCTAGATGCAGCAGTCCATATAAGCATAACCGAAGAGGCTTTACTGACATGCAGACCGCTATCATCCAGCTCTATCATTCCACCATCCGCTGTTGCGGTTAGCCCCGCTTCAAAGCGAATAGCCTCACTTTCCACTTCTTCTTTATATACGATTGGGTTATCGGTACAATAATAGCTTGGATCCACATGATCCGGACAGCGGCCATTCATGACGAGACTATCATCACGCACAGACATTCGATATTTTAGCGGACTCTGCATCCTAGCAGAGAAGTTAAGCGACGAAGCTTCGCTGGCAGTTAATCTCATTACAAGTATCTTATCTGGGTAAGAACAGAACGTCTCACGAATGATCCGGTTATTTCCCACCTTAAACTCAACACGGGCAATAGCAGTCGCCAAATCAAGGCTTCGTTTGTATTCGGTAGCTAGATCGCCATGATAAAAATCGAGTATGAGATCTCCTAATGGCAAGTAGGATTGTGTATAGGGACCCAACATAGACTTCGCTAACTCGTCTGCGTCTTCATATCGCTCTTCTTGCAGCAGCTTCCTAACTTCGGGCAACACCGCTAATGCATTCGGATTATTATCTCCCTTAGGGGGACCAGACCAAAGCGTATCCTCATTTAGTTGTAATCGTTCTCTTTCCACACCGCCGAAAATCATCGCCCCTAGATGCCCATTCCCAACAGGCAGCGCCTCTGTCCATACATCTGCCGGCTTGTCAAAATACATATTCATTCACATTCACTCCTTTTCGCTGTTTCTCGGTAACTGCCAGGGGTAACGCCAACATATTGTTTAAATACTTTATAAAAATGACGAGGATTATCATAGCCTACACCCTTCGCAATCTGCTCCATCGAGAAATCAGATTCTTTACTCAGCAATGCTTTCGCTTTATCGATACGTATAGAACGCAAATAGGAGACGAATGTCATTCCGGTTTCCCTCTTTAGCAGATTGCATACATAATTAGGGTGTAACATAAGATGATCAGCCACTTCTTCAAGTGATACGTCACGCATAAAATGGTCCTGTAAAAAATCCTTGAATTTACGAATGTTCATATTATTATCTCCAGGCGAGCGCTGATCGTCCTCGTCAGTATTATCATCTCCCCGTGCAAAGCCTTCTTCCCGCTGCTTTTCTTCCATTATTTCCAGTGTGACACGTCCCAATATAAGTGAAAGCTCCTTCTGATGAATCGGCTTTAGCAAATAATCAGTTACTTGTAGACGAATGGCCTTCTGAGCGTACTCGAAGTAATCATATCCAGACAAAACGACGAATCGCTTCACATGCATTCTTTGCGCTTCGCGAATCAGCTCTAAGCCGTCCATCTCCGGCATTTGAATATCGGTTATCATAAGATCTGGTCGGAATTGTTCCATCAGCTTCATTGCTTCGATTCCGTCTGAAGCGACTACGATATTGGTAAATAAAGTGTTCTCGCTTGTAACCATAAACTGCAAACCGTTTCGTATAACAGGCTCGTCATCGACAATCATCAGCTTTAGCATGATGAATCCTCACTCCTTTTCTCGAGTGTTAATTCAAATGTCGTCCATTTCCTCTCTTCAATTCTAACTTTAATACCTGAACTGCCTCCGAAAAAAGCTTTAATCCGCTCATTCACGTTAAATAATCCAATACCGCCCGTAAACGGAATTTTGTCCATCGGAATTTCACCTGAAAGGACTGCTTGTATAATACTCAAGCGGTCTGGTTTAATTCCCGCCCCGTTATCAGATATTCGGATTACAACCTCACCAGGCCTGTCTTCAATTTTAAAAACTATCGTTCCGTTACCGCGCATCTTTCCAAGCCCATGCAAAATACTATTTTCTATAATCGGCTGCAATATAAATCTTGGACAACGGAAATTGGTAATATTGCCCTCGATAGTCTCCTCGAAATGTAAGCGCTCCCCTATTCGAACGCGGTGGATGGAAATATAGTTGCGTACATTCTCGAGTTCTTCAAGTAGAGTTGCCTCGTCATTATCCTTAGATAGGCTGTAGCGCAATAAATTGCCTAACGTAAAGGCGATTTCCGCGATTTCTGTTTCATTCTTCATTAAGGCCATCATACGCATCGTTTCAAGTGTATTGTAAAGGAAATGCGGTTTTATTTGTGCTTGAAGCATCTTAATTTCCGCTTCCTTCTTCATTAACTCCGTTCGATGGACTTTATGTCCAAGCTCATCCATTCTTGTGATCATCTTATTATAAGCACCGATAAGGAATCCAACCTCATCCGTTCCGCTTTGACCTGGATAAAAAGCTAGCTTCGGATCCTCAACACTCCTCATATGCCGCGAAAGACGAATGATCCGCGATGTAATGGACGATGCAATCCCGAAATAAAACACTGAAAGTACAGCTAGAAGCAATACTCCGACAGTGATCGTCCAACGCTGCTTTGTCTTCAAATCCAGCATAGGACCTACTTTGCTAATCTCAATTAATGTCATATTTATTTTTTTCAATTGAACGGCATTTACTAAATAGCTGTGCTGGTCAATATAATAGCTTCGCACACCGTTCTTCGGCATTCCAGCTATTGCTTTCGTTATTCGATTCGAATTCCAATTTAATATTTCTTCAGCAAAAATCAGCTTCCCATCCGTGTCGACGACCATTTTCCACGAAGTTTCACCGTTCTTAAGCATTTGAAAAAAACTGTTTAATAACCCGTCATTCGCTACAATTCTAAGCAATCCTATTTCTTTTGTGTAGGATTCATTATAAAGCTTCTGAGTGTAATGAATAACTGGATACTCGTTCAGTCCCTTCTCTTGGTAAGCCCACAATCCCCGGTCAGGGGAGAGCGCACTTAGCGATTCCTTATTGGAAGGATCAGAGAAGTCAGTCTTGTTCATAATATCTGGCGGTAATTTCAAGACCGCATCATTGTCTTTATAGATGGTAATGGCATTAATGATTGGATTGCCAGAGTACATGAATGTGAAGGCAGGCCCAATCTCCTTGCGATAGTTATAAATCATCTCCCACTCGTTCACAAATGTCCCTGACAAATAATCGGTTAGGTTCGTATTGTTTTGAAATAGCGGATAGGCGGACTCGATTTTAGATAATTCCAGTTCAAAATTCCCATAGGCTTGTTCCAATAACTGCTGCTTACTGGCTAAATATTGATCCAACAAATTGTCCGACATCTGCTGGTAGAAAATATATCCAAATACAACAAACGGAACACAAATAAGCATCACATAACCTATGATAAGTTTTGGAACGATGCGCATATGGCGAATTTTATCCAGTTGTTTGCTTATAACTCGCATAGTACTCCGCTCCATTGTCACAGGTTAGATTTTATTCCGTCCATTATAAAATGCCACTCAATAGATAGGAGCGGCTTGAGCTTCCACCCCGCCGCTTTCCTAAACATAAGTCACTATGCATAAATCATTCTATTTGTTGAAGTTTGCTTTTACCTCTTCATATTTGGTATTCGCCCATTGCTCCAGCTTATCCATACCCATTTTATCGGCTTGCTTCACCATATTTTCAAATGCTTTCTTAGCCGCTTCCTCCGAAGTTGCCATGTAAATTTTGGCTTCCTCGTTATCAATCATGTTCGTGATATTGTTCGTCGTTACCTGCTCCTGCGAATCGGCCGCAGGCTGCACGAGACCAATCTCAGGCATGAAGGTTGTTAACGCGCTAAGTTCTTGGTTCGCTTTTGTAGTCTCTGTACCAGGCACATAAGTACCGAGTGCTTCATTAACTGCATTGCCAGCTAATAGACCCCACCAGTATACTCCCATGCTATTTTTCACTTCGTCGCTTGCACGGTCATAAGTAAAGATAGGATACCCTCCGTCTTCACTCATATTATAATCTGTTCCTTCAATACCCCACAGCGCCAAGCGCTGTCCTTCATCAGAAAGTAGAAATTGCATCAATTTAATCGCAGCTTCAGGGTTCTTATTTTTCTTCGTAATGAAAACGCCCTGCCATCCACTTCCATAATGCTCACTTTTAAAGCTTTCACTGATTTTGGCCGGCAGCTGCATCCATTTGTAATTCGTATCCTTTGTTTCTGCACCAATTCTGCTTGCGCCGCTTGTCGTCCATGCATAAGCGAAACCTTTACCGCTTGTCATAATTTGCTTAGCTTGATCTTCATTTTTGTAAGCAAAGTTTTCCGCTTTAATATATCCGTTGCGGTACAATTCGTTCATGTACAAATACATTTGTTCAAGCTCCGGCGTCCGAAGCGCATGAACCAGCTTGCCATCTTTCTCCACCATTCCATCTTTCATTGCACCGAATTGCATGCCGATATAGCCTTTCGCCCATGCTGGGTTTGGGTTGAGTACCAGCGGGATCATATCTGGATATTTAGTCTTCACCATGCCTAATAACGTATTAAAATCTTCCATTGTTTTAATTTCGGGGTTTCCAATCGCTTCCATAATGTCGGAACGTACGGTTATACCAGCTCCGTCGGTAAGTGCATATTTTTCGTTTGCTTTCCACTCAGCTGCTGTGGAGAAATTATTACGGATCGTATAATACTTACCGTCTTCCTCTGTGTTCACCGCGATATATTCCGGATCAATTTTGAAGTCCGTCGCATATTGATCAATTAGCTCCTGCCAGCTATAGGACATTTTTGGATCGGACAAACGTTTGATTTGCGCGCCGGTTCCTGTTGCAACGAGATCGGGAAGATCGCCTGACGCGATCATGAGCGGAAGCTGCTTCTCATCGGTTGCAACCGTAATATTTAATTTCACTCCCGTTTTAAGCGTAATTTGCTCTGGAATCTTGCCCTTGAAATCTTTAAGCGGCCACCAGGTTTGATCAACAAACAAATCAAGCGTAACAACCTCTTTGGATGTATTGCCGTTATTGTCCTTAACATTAGTACCTGTACTCGTGTTTCCTTGATTTCCATTGTTGCTGCCACATGCGGCAAGCAATCCAGCAAACAATGTAACCGCAACCATTATAGCAAGTGGTTTTTTTGACACTTTCTTTTTCATTTCCGTTCATCCCCTTATGCTTATTATACTGTATATGGAATAGACAGCGTATCGCAACTCATACGAAGCGTCGCTGCCCTTGCTCCAAATTTTTAACCTTTTACGGATCCCAACATCATGCCTTGCACAAAATATTTTTGTAAAAATGGATAGACGCACATAATCGGGAATATCGAAATGACCATCGCCGTCACCTGTACGGAAAACTGCGTCACAGAAAGCTGTGCCGTATATTGCGCCGCATTCGCGTCACCGGGAAGCATCGTTTGATTAATAACCTCCATCATCCGATACGTAATCGTTCGCAGCGTATCCTTCTGAACGAAATAGGCAGAATCGAGCCAAGAGTTCCACTGCTGAGAGCCAAGAAACAAGCCCATCGTTGCCATCAAAGGAAGCGATACTGGCAGTACTATGTTAAGGAATACTCGAAGCTCGCTTGCGCCATCAATTCGCGCCGATTCCCCAAGCTCCAACGGTATTTCCTGAAAAAACGATACGGCTATCATAAGGAAAAAGATACTGAGCATAGTTGGGATTACGTAAACGCCAAACGTATTGAGCAAACCTATACTTTTCAGCACAACATAATAAGCAATTAAGCCGCCTGTGACATTCATTGCCACGATTACTATTAAGTAATAGCCCTTGCGAAAAATAAGGTCCTTCTTAGCCAAGCCGTATGCTACCATGCTAGTAAATAAGACACTTAATAGAGTACCGATTAAGGTACGCAGAACGGTAACCCCAAACGCGCGAATCCACTTCGGTTCTTGAAAGAAATAGGTGTAATTATCAAAGGTAAATTGCCTAGGCAGAAAGTAGAGCCCGCCTCTAGCTGTGTCTTCGCCAACATTAAACGAGGCAATCAGAACGTAATAGAATGGATACAATGTCAGAATAGCAATGATACCAAGCAACACATAATTTACTGTGTCTACAACTCTGTCCTCCGTCGTTCTATTCATTCTCATGGGCATCTCCCCCTTTCATGTCATTTTAAACGGTCTAATAGAGGCTAGAGCCTGAGAAGCGTTTCGCTATCGCATTACTGGTGACGATCAACACTACAGAAATAATGGATTGTATAAGATCAATAGCAGTTGCAAAAGCAAAGCGTCCTTGCGAGAGCCCGGTATTAAAGGCATATGATTGAATAATTTGTGATTTTTCATTATTAAGCACATTGCCAAACAGCATGACCTGCTCGAAGTTAGAGCCTACCAAGCCGCCGCCTAAAATACTGCCAATGGATAAAATCAATACGATTACAATGGAGCCCTTCATATTCGGAAGTGTCACATACCAAATGCGTTTCAACCTGCCAGCTCCATCTATTTCAGCAGCTTCATATTGTCCAGGATCAATTCCGGCAATCGCGGCAAGGAAGATGATCGTCCACCAGCCGGCTTCCTTCCAAATGGCCGTGCTCACCGCCAGCCCCCAGAATGAATCCGGGTTCGTCAATATGTCGAGCGGCTTGTCAATGAGACCAAGCGACATCAGCCCTTCATTGATCAGTCCCGTCTCGGAGGAGAAGAATGCAAAAGCGATACCAGATACGACTACCCATGAAATAAAATGCGGCAGGTAACTGGCCGTTTGTACGAATCTTTTTACGAACGATCCTCGAACCTCTGTTAGCATGATGGCAAGCAGGATCGGAACCGGGAACGAGAAAATCAATTTAAGGATGCTGATCGAGAGTGTGTTGCGTACCAAGCTTGGGAAGTTGTAATCATTAACTAGTTCTTCGAAATAACGCAATCCCACCCATTCGCTTGTAAAAATGCCTGCAATGCCTGATGAAATGCTGTAATCCTTGAAAGCCATCAATATTCCAAACATTGGGATATAAGAGAACACTAACAAGAACGCTAGTCCTAGCCACACAAATATTTGAAACGTGATCTGCTTTCTGAAACGTCTGCTGAATGTGTCTGGTAAAGGACTAGTCAGAGAGGTTTTTGTAACAGGTTGTGAATTCGTTTTCATGTTTGCCTCCTTTCTATAGGCTTAATTATAAAAACGTTTTCATTCAATGAATACGGATCATTTATAAGCACTTAGGTATCCGATATTAAGGTGCTGTACATAAAACATAAAAATCCCAAACCCCTAAGTGATTAGGGGTTTGGGAATTTGCCTCTGTTGGGCTATTCGTTTGGTTCTCCGTATCGGCCAAGCAGCATCCCATGTTCAAAGTTTTACTTATTAGACTGAGCTTGCATAACTTAACGAAACGTTTGGAGCTAAGTTATCTGCACATTCTTTAAAAGCTGACCCACATTCGTATCATTCAGATGCTTTAAACCCTCCGATTGTCATGGTCTATGCTAATCGTATACTCCGCTTCCGCAGAAAGCGCCAAAATCTCTGGCTGGCGATCTTCCAGTGGTCTGGATGGCATGTAGATGTCTCTATCCTTTAATAGAGGAGAAATCTTCAGAACAATCGAATGGCTCGCCAATTGATCACGAAATCTCTTTAAGCCTATTTTCCAAGGGACGCCGTTATAGAACTGATCTGCGACGCATTGTCCGGCAATATAGGCTTGTGCTACGTCTCCTGCGAAATCGACGCTCAACGTGATTTCGCTCGCTTCACCGAATGCCGAAGCATCTATGCGAATCTCCCATTCAGGTGCTGTTCCTTCTTGTCCCTTATCTTCGAATAAATATTGGAAAAAGTGCCCGTTTAGCGAAGAATCGCGGATCCGCTTCCATGAGAATTCGACTTCACGAGTTTGCAGGATTGGCTTGAACGCCTGGAATATCCCCTCTTTGTTTGGTGAAGACTTCAACGAAACGCCCTGACAAGTGATGCTATGTTCAACTGGAGGATAAACAGCAAATGCCATCCGTTCGGCTACAGTACCGCTAATGCGCAATCCTTTCTCCTTAAACACGACGTTTCCTTCGCATAGAATTAACCGTTCACCTCCAAATGCACGGCCCTTCCACAGATACAGCGACTGCTCTTCGGTTATTGTCAGCACCTTAACGACATGACGGGCAACAGAGCGAACAGCGAATTCGCAGCCAGATCCCGGCTTCAGATCGGAAATGGCGAGCGTACCCTTCTCCCGTACCAAAGTTCCCTCTTTCAATTCGACATCGGAAACGGTATCCGATTCGAAGGAGAATTCGGGCCGAACGCCAGAAACCTCGAAGAATACATACAGCGTCTCCCCATCTCCACGAAGCATGCATAACAGCTGTGCAGTCGCATATTTCAAACGTACACCGTCCATATCCATATGGAATGGCCAGAAGAAGTAACCGTCCTTCTTAAGCGTAAATCCAGTTGCAGGAACGTTCAGCTCGCCTCCGGGTAACCGCAATTCAACCTGTACGTCATCCTTGTCTTTCATCTCCGTCAGTCTCTGGTAGTTGTTGAAGAACAGGAAGCCGCTATCTCCTTGCGCTCTCGCAACGACGCGTACCGTCTCGTTATCCTCCAAGGATGAAGGCCGAACTTGCGGAAAAACCACAGCCATGGGCGCCAGCTTATCTCCGAAATCGTGCAGAAATAAATGAAGCCGCTTTAGTTTTCTATAAGAATTCCTGATTCCGCCGAACTCTCCGAGCGGCGCCTGGAAATCGTAGCTCCGTACGGGCAACTGATTGCCTTGGGGATTGGATTCTTGCATCGTTGAAAGTTCTCCAAGAGGCTGGGTTCCTCCATGATACATATAATAGCCCAGCAGATTGCACCCGTTAGCAATCTTAATCATCGCCATCGCGCCAACGTCGTCCGCCTGTATGATGGGGCGCCGATGATAGGTAATTTGCACGCCGCCCCCAAGCTCGCAAGAGCCATCGGGATAACGTTCGATGTCTTCCAAATCTTTAATATCGACGGCTTTTTCGCCAAACAGATCGCTGCCGATGCTCGGATCGTTGCGTACCGAATGGAAGAAATAATGCGGTCCGGGAGGCAGTTGGTTTGTATGCTTATCCCAAGGATGATCCGGATAACCTCCGAATAGTGGCAGCATTTCGTCCTTCGGAATTCGTGCTCCACCAGGACCTCCCCAACCTGTAACCGTATATAAAGGAGCTTTCATGCCCAATTCTCGCGCGATACTCTTTAAGGTTCGCAAATGCTCGGGGTTATTCGTCAACTCGTTGTCGAATTGCATGCCGACGATCGAGCCGCCATCTTGGAAGGACAACCCTTCGATCTGTTTGGCAATTTCCCCGTAAAACCTTCTAACATACCGCAAATAGTCATCATCGTTTGTCCGTAATGCGCATCTTCCATAGATCCAATCCGGAAAACCTCCATTACGGCATTCGCCATGCGCCCATGGGCCTATGCGAACAAGGACCTCCAATTCGTTCTTCTGACAGAACTGCACGAATTTCCTAAGATCCTTGTCCCCCGACCAATCGAAGCGACCCTCTGTTTCTTCATGATAGATCCAGAATATATAAGTAGCGACGATCTGGATGCCACCCGCTTTCATCTTAAGTAGCTCTTCCTCCCACTGTCCATGAGGAAACCTGGAGAAATGAAACTCCCCCATCACCGGCAGCCACGGCTTTCCTCCGCGGGTGAGATGCAAGCTATTCACATTGATTTCCTCTCCCGCCGGATTGGTGCCTCCCATTTTTAGATGACCTTCGATCAATACTGGTTTTCGTTGATTGCCGACATCAAGTAAGTATTTCATTGTTTCACTCCCCGAGTATGCGTCCTTCCAACCCATCCGAGCTGCAGCACTGGATTCGAGCGCTTGAACTAAATTTCACTTCCATCATAATTTCGAAATAATACCTGAACAACGGGCATTTTTTAAGATCATTGTCCAAATCCGTCGAATTGCCCTCTTCAAATATTAATCTCGTAGTCAGATATTTAGATAACTGTCTGATCTTATGATTGAACAAGCGGAACGGTCTAGTTCAATACGGAGAGATATAGTTAGATTTTTAGGTCATTCTCATTTCTTAATATTCGAAGCAATGATGGATATAATCGTTTGACAATGCCTGTTGTTCCGAATATGATAATACTGACTAGTCAGTACAAATTAAAAGGAGTTGATATTCATGCATGAAATGTACGAATTGAAAGCTATCTTTACGCCGAATGAAGGAAAACGCGGAGATTGGGCAAAACTGAAAGTGGAGTACGGCAATCTCGGGGATAGCGTCGAGATCGACAAATCGATCGTAAGAATTTCGGATTATGGGATTTACGATGCAATGAAACGCGAAGAAGATGGATCGTTCACATGGTCTTATCCAATTCCGTATGAGGCACCGATCCAACCCTACGAGATCGAAGTGTATGCGATAGACAAGATAGGAAACAAGGGACCTAAGCAAACGGTTATCTTCACTGTTATCAGCTAAAAATTCCCTTGCACATGAAACCGACGGCAGCTCGAATGTCTGCCGTCGGTTGTTCCTCCTAATCTACCTTTTGTTCTCTTCGGTTAATATCTTCATCCAGCGGTGCATTGTCATGAAAGGGATAGTCTATCGAGAACTTGTCACTTGCCGATCCATTTCCCGTTCGTGAAGTCGGGGATCGCTACTGGCTGCCCGCCCATGGCAATCGAATCCTCGGTTAATGAGGATATACTCATCCACGAAGCCATGTCATATACATCAATCGGCGTTTGCGCCTTGTTCCTGAAACTCTCGATGAAATCCCGGAAGACAAGCCAATCCATCCCGTCATGGCCTCCTTTAACTCCTTCCTGCAAATAGCTCTCCCACAGCGGATGTTCATAATGCTCGCGAAGGTGCTCGACGTTCCCCCATTGCGTCTTCCAGTTCGATTCATACTGGTTATGCTGTCCATCAATGAATAGAGAGTGGTTCTCCTCCATATACATGCCTTTTGTTCCCCTTACCGTAAAACCTCTTGAATAATATCTAGGCAATGTAGTATCCAATGTTAGTGTAATCGTTTCTCCGCGAGCGCACTGGATGATAGTCGTTACGATATCGCCTTGCTTAAACCGAGTACGAGCAAGCTCGCTATCCTTCCTCTTGCTTGTGATGTACTCCTGCATGCCTTCTGCCTTTGAGGCGAGAGAAACTAGCGATACCATGCGATTTCCTCTATTGATATCTAGTATTCTGGCGATGGGACCTAGCTCGTGAGTGGGATAATTATCACAGTTTCTATGAATATATTCGTTCAGTCGATAATGACGGTTTTCTTTGCCATTAGCGATTTCATATCGCAGGTCGTGAAGATAACCTCCTGAGCAATGGACGATTTCCCCGAGAATACCTCGCTTTACCATATTTAATACCATAAGCTCATCGCGGCCATAGCAGCAATTCTCCAGCATCATGCATGGAACTCTCGTTCGCTCATAAGCTTCTACCAGCTTCCAGCATTCCTGCATGGAATAAGCTCCTCCGACCTCGCAAGCGACATACTTCCCTTTCTCCATCGCTTCGATTGCGATAGGGATATGAGTGGACCAAGGTGTGCAGATCATGATGACGTCAACAGCCTCTCTATCCAGAACTTCCTTATAGTCAGCAGTTTCAAAAGGTCGACCGCAGCCTGCCTTCTCAATCATATTAGCTGCCTGTTCGCGACGATCCTCGTGCAAGTCACAGACGGCAACGACTTCCACGTCCTCCATTTTCAGCAATATGATTTCCAAAAGCCCCGTTCCCCGCCCACTAAGCCCGATTAAGCCGATTTTCACTTTAGATTTCATCCTCGTGATCCCTCCGAATAATAGCTGCTTGCCCCTTATCGATCGCAAGGTGCTCTGCCTTCATTAATATCGTCTTTACGATTGCGACTGCCTTGTCTCCCATTGTATTCCCGCGAATCTCAACTCCGCTGCATGCCCGTAAGCGAATGATTTCTTGCGAATCAGCGTATTCTCCGCCCATATCGCCGTTCCTTGAGATCTGGTTATCCGCAACAATTAAGTCGTTTGTGCTCTTCACATCCAATAATGGGGAACCGTCCAATTCAAAGAGGTTATTCCTAATCACAACGTTGCTGTGCACGGGAGCATCCACTGATACAACCGTGTTCTCCGGTTGAATCAGAATGACCGGCTGATTACCGTTACCACAAGCAACAAACCGATTTCCACTTATCTGGACATCGCGAACCATCCCCGATTCATACCAGCTTACCGCATCGTTGGCGATGAGAATCGCGCTCATATTCAGCTTCTCGAACAAATTATTCTCGATGGTCACTTTACGGCGCGTTGTCACTAAAATTCCACGAGTCGGTATTCTCTTGAAGACATTTCCGCATATGGATACTTCGGGCGTCCATGTAACATTCTCGATAACATCCTCGTCCCCGATTATTCTCGGTACCGGTGCATCCAGCGTCAGTTCGGCTTCACGCAGACTACGCTGCTTGATGTCGACGACATGACGGGTAGCATAAGGTATCAACGAGCTAGCGGAAATAAAATCAATCTCATCGCCCAGATGGAAGGCGCTGAATCCGTAGCTTTGCGGATGCATAAACCGCACGCGAATGCGTCTCTCGTCCTCGGCTCCAATGATTCTTAGATGAGTACCGTGAATATTGATGGCATCATCGTGCGCACCCTCGAATAAGCAATCGTTGATCGATATTTTTCCTTTCATCCCGGAAAGATGAACAAAATCGGCGAACGCCGCCGCTGTTCGTCCATGGGAAGGATCCGGTGCCAATCGCAAGCCCTCGAAAGTCAAGTTTTCGCTGAATTGCCCGACGATCCCAAGCCCATGCATATATTGCATCCAGACATGACGCAAGGTAATATTCCGGCAGCCAACAATCAGAGCACCAACCTGATCACGAATACCGTCGCGCATTTGAAACACATGACCAACCCTCGTGATCGGAACAGGCGATATAAACCAAATCCGAAGCTTACCGAGCTCCATCTGTTCGACATGGCTGGCCAACGTGATCGGATTGGGAACTCTCCAGGTCCGGTTGCTCACCGGGTCAAATTCCTGGGCAGGGCCCCCGCGGTAAGACCAATCCTCACCGGTCCAAAAAAGCTTATCGTCCATCAACAAATAATATGAATCCGGATGAACCTCCACCTCCCAATAGCTTTCGCAGATCGCGACGATTCGCATTTCGGATATAGTCGGCCGGACGAAATCGATCGTCAGGTTCCGTATTTCCACGACGACGCAGCTGTCCATAACGATCGGCGTCATCTTCCCATGAAACAGCAGTCGCGAGCCGTTCCCTTCCACATGAATTCGTTTTGCCCCTTTGAACCAAAGGCCTATCGTTTTGATCGGATGGGGATGCTCCTTTTCGCTAGACGTATTCGATACGTAGTAAGGCTCTTTGCTAGCGTTATTGGCATACAAATCATATCGTCCTGGCGGTAATTCGATCACCGTCGGCCCATCCTCGGCCGAAGCGGCATCGATCGCAGCTTGTATGGCCCTAGTCGCATCCTCGCCAGAATCCGGGATCGCTCCGTAATCAGTTACCCGAAACAGACGGGGCGCTGGATCGTTTCCTATCTCATTTGCTTGACCTCGCATGCTTCATCTCCCAGTATGATCGACTTTTCACTACACCCATTTCCTACGACAAACTGCGCTTGAACGCTATTGAATCAATTGTTGAAGCTGCAATGTGTGACCCTTGTCTCCTTCGTCCGCTCATTCTCTATTTATTGTTGCGATGGAATAATTGATATCGCCATTCCCGGCGCTAGAGAAAGCTCCAGCAACCCTCCCACAATACGTTGACCAAGCTGCGCTTCCGATAATCCTTCAGCTGTAATCCGGTAGATATCAATGGCAGCTACTTCGTTCCAGTCCGGCGGAAGCGACCAAGCCTTCTTCGAGTAACCACTCTTGCTGAATGCGATTAATTCCGGCCGCTCTTGCCATAAAGCAGGGAACAGCACGTCGTCTCCTACGCGCAGCGGCTTGCTGTCTCGACGAACGGAGTGATCCGCTAGATGAACGGAATGCCCTCCCGAATAATGAACAACCCTGTTATCGCCCTCGCCCTCTATCCGAATGCGATCAAGCGAGTTCAAATACTGGTATTGAAGCATTCTTGTGCATATCTGCTCCAAGAAGATATCGTGCCAATCCTCGCGTGAAACTTCGTTGTCAAGATCCCAGAATACATCCTCACCATGCACGCCCGCGCCGAACAAGAACTCCAGATCATGTCTGCGCGGAATGCCCGGTATAGAGTAATCTCGAATAGCAGCTCCGCTCAGCAGCTTGGCGGGTCTCTCCAAAAAATGCTTCTCCTGGTTCTGATCAAACCACCAGCACCACGGCTGCAATCCGATGAATGGATCGTTGCGATGATGGGCGAAGTTTTCGCTTGTCACATCAATCCCGCGGCTTCGGAAATAGCGGATCGTCCTGCGCATGTAGGAGGACTCCTCCTCCTGGGAGACGCCTCGGAAAACATTCGCTCTAGGAAAATAGGCGTCCAGATGTACCGTGCCGCCCTTATCAAGCTCCAGCAGCGAGATCAACTTCTCGATTCGCTGGACGATAATCCCGCTCTCCCATTCCTTCTTATAGAAAATTTGATAGGCAGCCATATTGTTATAGCTACCGATTTGCAGCAAAGAACCATCTTCGTTACGCGAGATCAGATCATGCTCCATGTAAAGATCCCAATGCGGACTATTATCGTAGGCGTCCGTCATATTGACATGAACGCTGACTGTTGTGTTATAACGTTTGGCTGCATCCGCCAACCACAAATAGCTGTCCCTCGCAGTCAAATCCTGCGGCCTCTTCAAATGGACATTCACTTCATCCCAGGCGGGGTATCTGTCATCGTGACCATTATACTGCCATCCGACCAAGTATATGATTTTCGGAATGCCTCTGGTAAGCCGATCGATGTCCACAATATATCGAAGCGCCTGTTCAAACGTACAAAACACCTTCGACCCGCCTTTACCGTCCGGAATCGCCATACCTAGCTTCATCGTCAGCGTCTGACTATAATCGAAATTGTAAGGGCTCTCCGGCTGCATCGTTGCTTGCCAATCGTAATAATCTCCCGGAATGGATCTCCACGCTTCATTAGTATCTATTGAGTTAGTCATCCTGGCCTCTTCCTTTCTTTAATGAAGAAACCTGACAGCGCCACACATCGACGCTGTCAGGCTTCGCATTTCTTTTTACTTGGATACTTGAGCGTTCATCATATCCACGATCGATTGATAATCGCCGATATCCGAAAGCTCCTTCTTAAATGCATCCCATTCGGAGAGATCTCTCTCGCCAAGCAGGAATTTATAAATATTTTCGTCCAAATACGTTTGCACCGCGGTCATGATTTGCGCTTTCTTCGCTTCATCATCTTTGCTCAGACGAACGACCGGTGCTTGTTCATACGGAGCAATAGACGTTTCCGAACTTGTGAATTTACCCATTCCCTCTTGAGGACGCATCTCCTCGAATTGGCCCTTGGCGAAAAATTGCACTTTTTTGTATTTAATGTAGTCCGTCGAATAGTTTTGCGGCGCGTACACGAAGCCTTGACGCGTCCAAGGATTTCCGAGACCAAAATCGGAGTTTTCTTTCCAATCTCCGTTTTTATTGATGAATTCCCTTTTGCCGTCGATCACTTCAAAGGTTTTGCCTTCTACACCCCAATGCATCAAATCAATCATTTCAGGTGAATACTGGTAATCGAGCAATTTGATGATAAGCTCAGGATTTTTTGTGTTTTTGGAAATCATGATGCCGTAGTTCGGATAGATGGTTTTACCCAAGAGAGCCGGCCCCAACACCCACTGATCGCCGTACTTTTCGTTTTTCGGATTGACCGCTGCGCCCCACGAGACGCCTTGGTCCGGAACGGAATATTGCTCCCACCAACCTCCCCACGCCAACGGAAGCATAAAGGACTTGCCTGTAGTTACTTTCGCCTTCAACTGGTCTTGCGACTGGCTTAGGAATTCGGGATCGAGCAACTTCTCGTCGTACAGTTTGCGAATATAGATTAAACCTTCTTTGAATGACTCCTCAGTTGGACCATATACGTATTTCTCGCCGTTCCAGTAAATATCGCTTTTTGTATGGTTCGAGAGAGCTAACGCGTCTGTGAACTTTGGCCATTCCTGCGAATTGACCGGATAGGAATCGGGATACAGCTCTTTCAGCTTAACGGCCGCATTATAGAATTCGTCCCAGTTTTCCGGAACTTTGATATTATGTTTTTGGAAAACGTCGAACCGGTATAATGCCGGATAAGCAGAACCCGCCAAACCTGTATCATTCTGGAATCCATCCCCGAAGAAGAACATTTTGCCTTCAGGCGTGTACATACTCTTGTCCGCAAACTTTGTAGACTCTAAATATGCTTTATAGTTTGGAGCATATTCGTCCAAGTAAGGAGCAATATCCAAGAGGGATCCTTGGTTGCCGAATTGGAACATGACCTCGGCGTCCTTCACGCCCGACATAATGTCCGGAGTATCGCCGCTTGCCAGCGTCAACTTTACCTTCTCCGGGTAATCGTCGCTATTTACGTAGTTCCATTTAATATCGAGCTTCTTGCCAATATAAGCTTCCATCTTTTCTTTCCAGAGCTTATAGAGCTCGGTATCCTTTGGATCGTCCCCGAAGCTGGACATGTAAGCATTAATCTTGATCGTTTCCTCGGCCGGTTCGGATGCCTTGGAAGTCTCACCGGAATTGCTGTTGTTTACTTGTTCTGACGGCTTGTTGTTGTCCTTGCTGCAACCAACGAAAACAATTGTCGCTACGAGCAGAAAACTAAGCACTAGAACCATTTTTTTCTTCAAAGCGTAACCCCTCCATGAATAGTATTTGTTAATCTATGTTTAATTTCAGATCAACCCTTGTTACCCTTTCACCGAACCGATCATCATACCTGACACAAAATGTCTCTGCAATAGCGGGTAAACGAACAGAATCGGTAAAATTGTGACCATGATGGCTGCCATCCTAATGTTTTTGGGATTTAAATTGTAAGTGTCAATGAATCTCTGCAGCCCGCCAACATCTGTATAATCCTTTAATTCGATCGTCATCCTGCGCAAGAGCAACTGGATGGGATGGCTACTTTCGTCGTTGAGGAAAATCATCGGTTCAAACCACATATTCCAGAACATGACGGCGCCGAATAGCGCGAATGTCGCCAGAAGCGGCTTAGACAACGGCACATAAATGCGAAACAAAATGCCGAAATCATTCGCTCCGTCTAGGTATGCGGATTCCCGCAATTCCTTCGGGACATCTTGGAAAAACGTGCGGAAAATGATGATATTGAATGCGGTCATCGCGACCGGCAGCACGACTGCCCATATCGTGTTGAACAAATGCAGATCCCTTATGAGAAGGAAGTGCGGAATAAGACCGCCTTGAAATACCATCATAATGACTACAAAAATGGCCAATGGTTTGCGGAATACGAATTCGCTGATCGCTAACGGATAAGAGAACAAGGAGGTCAACAGCAGCTGTAGAAAAGTGCCGACGACCAAAAAAACAAGCGTGTTCTTATAAGCATTCAAAATATTTTTATCTTGAAAAATGTATTGGTAACTGTGAAAGTCGAAACCTTGCGGGTAAAATGTAATCTTGCCTTGACCAACCAAAGTCGAATCGCTGATCGAAACAGCAAACGTATTTAACAGCGGATAAAGCATAACAATACATAGCAAGATCATAATCGTGTAATTAATAATATCGAAAACTTTGGACCCAAGCCCTTCATTATATACCTTCAACTTTTATCAACTCCTTACCATAAGCTGTTGTCGGATACTTTCTTGGAAAAGTAATTCGCAAATATAATCAAAATGAAGCTGATCACAGAAAGCATCAAACCTACCGCGGCGCCATATTCAAATTGCCCGCCTTGCACGCCAACCCGATAGACGTAGGTTTCGATAACGTCCGCCGTTTCGTAAATTTTCGGATTGTACATGAGAAGCACCTTTTGGTAATCCGTGCTTAGAATCGTTCCAAGTTTCAAGATGAGCATTACCGCTGTCGCCGGTATGATCGCAGGCCAAGTGACGTATCTCAGCCTCTGCCAACGATTCGCGCCGTCTATGACCGCTGCTTCGTGTTGCGCCGGATCGACACCGGTCAGCGCTGCCAAATAGATGATGGCTCCGTAGCCCAATTCCTGCCATATACCCGCACTAATGTAAATCGGCCGGAAAGCTTTCGATATATACAGCAGCGTCTTTGGTTCCGCCCCAAACCACGACATAATATTGTTGATGATACCCTCTACCGATGTGAATTCATGAATAAAACCGACGACGATTACCGCGGATAGAAAATGCGGGAAATAAGTAATCGTTTGCACAGCCCGCTTAAAAAATTTGTTGCGAAGCTCATTCAATAATAAAGCGAATAGGATTGGAGCCGGAAAACCGAAAATCAAAGAATAAAAAGCAAGCAATAGCGAGTTTTTAGTAATCCTCCAACTCATTGGACTATCAAAAAACGCCTTAAAATGGTCGAAGCCGACCCAAGGGCTTCTCAAAAAGCCCAACGATGCGTCATAACTTTTGAAGGCGATTGTAATACCATACATGGGTAAATATTTGAAAACTAGAATAACCAGAAATCCAGGCAGCACCATTAGGATCAAGTAGCGCTGCTTCCAACATTTTCGCAGAAAGCTTTGTTTTTTTGTGAGTTGTAGATTGTGCGCAAACTGTTGATTCTGCAAATTTCACCCCTCCAGTACACATATACATAATGTCAATAAAATGTAAGCCCTTTCGAAATGCAGCTGATCATCTCACCAAGCCCACATCGTTCTTGGTGACCTCAGCATACGGGAGATGATGAATTTTAAGCAATTATCAACTATTAATATCGTTTGAATAATTTCATTTCGATCGAAAATTGATTGTATGTGAAAGAACGAAAATCGCTCCTGGTTACGAAATATGGGAATGTCATTTATTAATGTGCTGTTCAAAATTTCAGCTGCGCATGACAGCCAAGAATTATCCCCTTATAATGATGGAAAGCGCAACCCGCTTTATGCAAGCGGTTACAAATTAAAGACTAGAAAGCGATCTACCTTATAGAAAGAAAAAAGGGAGGTTCCAAACTTGAACAGATTATTCCGAACTGTTTCCACTCGATATCACAGAAGCAGCGTTCTGTTTAAGCTGCTCATCGTCAACATGATTTTTATCATTCTGCTCACCACTCTGCTCGGGTTCAACTACTCGTATTTGAAAACAAACGTCAAGGAACAAGTTCTGCGGACGAATGAAGGTTTCCTGAAGCAATTGTCCGGGGACTTGTCTGGTGAATGGTTGGAGATTCGCAACATGATTTACAATTTCAGCGTTAGCTTGGATACGAAACTCCTGTCCAACAATCCCAAAAATTCGCGTTCTTATTACCCCACGTTAATGGCATACAAAAACAAAATAACGCAATCGAATCTGCAGCTTCCGTTCCGGGCGCAGATCTCCACTTACTTCCCGAATCAGGACTTGGTGATCAGCAGTGACGGAACCCGTAGTTTGAGCGTCTTCTATAAGAATCTGGATGTTAAAAACGGTGGTGAAACCTGCCGTTGTCTGCTGCAAGACGAATTGGAGCATCTGTATAATTTCCGCAATACTATCGTGTTCTCATACCGGCTATTCCCAGAAGGCTATATATTCGTACAAATCGCCAAGGCCGAGCTGCTCGCTTATCTAAACAATCAGACTATGTTGCTTGATAACGTTATCGTGATAAGCGATAGGGAAAATCAACTTTTTGTAAGTACAGCGACACTTGATCCAGCAATCGCCGAGCAACGGCTTCCTGAGTTTAAAGGTCCGCTCATCATTAATGGAAATAAATATACGCCTATTTCTCAAACAGACCCATTGTTCACATACACCGTTTTGTTCTCGGAAAGCCAGATGCAGGAAAAGCTTAAAAAGGCCAACGGATACACCTTCGTCTTGTTTGCCCTTTTCTTCGCCGTTAATTTGGGATTTCTGTTCGTCAACTGGTCCATGTTCAGGCCGCTAAGGCTCATGGCAAGAACATTCAATCAATGGACGACGGGCCCTGCTACGAAAAATGAATTCGCGATTCTCTCGGATACGTTCAAAGAACTAAATTCCGCCACCGTCTCCATGAAACAGGAGATCACGGAGCAAGCCGACATCTTGGAGCATAACGCGCTGCTTCGGCTGTCAACGGACGAAAATTATACGATGAAGCCCCACATAAACCGGATGCTGTCCGTGAAGTATGATTCCTATGCCATACTCACCGTCATTGAAGAAAGCAGCCAAGGCCAATCCGTTACCTTGTATGCTCCATTACTGGAAGCGGCGTTAAGTCAATCTCGACCGTACATTCGACTGCATGCCCATAGCGATAAATCTATATTTATTACAAGCTGCTCAGACACGAACGCACTGGAAGCTCTGGTTTCCCGCGTCTTTGACAGCTGTCCCGATCCGGTAGACAATATGCTTGTCTTCTGCGGTATCAGCTCCATTCATACGCGACTAGAGGACATCGGCAAAGCGCTTCGTGAATCGACTGACGCGATTGACAAGCATGTCCCCAATCTAACCCATTTAAAGAGCGTCATTCTCTATCAAGATCGGAACAGTGATCAAGCGGCGGTCATTCACTTATCCATCGATAAGGAGCAAGAACTTGTCAACTATACCCTCAAAGGAAATACGGAAACGCTACAGCAATTTTTCGATAAAACGATACAAAAGACGTTCAAGAATCTAACCTTTGAACAGTTCCGGAACATGCTTCGTTACCTCCACGACCTGCTGCTTGTCATCATGAACAGTAAGAAGATCAGCGTCGAAGAGGTGTGGGACGTTCCGCCGGCATTTTCGCATACGTACCATCTCCAGTATTTATTCCGGCAAATCCAAGAGGGATATTTTCTCGTGGCCAAGCGATCCGCCCTGCCGATTACGCCTCTTCTGGAGCAGATCAACCAATATATTGACAAGCATTATGCCAATCCGGACTTATCATTAACGCTAATTGCCGATCATCTGGCTATCACTCACGTGTATTTATCGACATACTTTAAGAAGCACTCCGGCTACAACTTAAACTACTACATGCACCTTGTTCGCATCCAAGCTGCAATCCGCCTTATCCAATCTCATCCGAATATGACCATGAAGGATATCGCGGAACAAGTCGGATACTCGAATGCCGGAACGTTCATTCGGCATTTCAAGAAAATCTCCGGGACGACGCCCACGCAGCATGTCAGGTTACAGCAGGAATAGAAATAAACAGGAAACGATACTAGTAAGGAGGCCGTTGCTTTGAACGGCCTCCTTACTGTTTCGCTCCGGCAGTACCGGGCCTTTATGTCTCGAATTTTATGATCCTGTCTACTCCCGCTCCGAACCGGATAAGGCGCAATTCTCCCTTCGCGTAATCAATGCTGATGAGATCGAACGCCGTCTCAGTCACCGTACCGACCGTCCTTTCGGGGCTTTCGTCATAATTTTTGTAGCTGACCGCATTAAGAGTAGATATCATCGGAATACCGTCATGGTACAGCACCTGATCAATATGAACGTGTCCGAACAGGCAAGCGACGACGTGCTTACGGTTTGTTTTAATGATTTTCCAAATCTTCTCACCGTTCTCAACCTCTCCGTCGACGTACCCTTTAACCCCACGTTGAATAATAGGCAGATGCGAGAATATGACAACTTTCCAGTTTTCGCTTTCCGGTACACCGGTGAAATCGAACACCTTATGTTCGAACCAATCGACCTGCCTGTCCGAGAAGGCGTATTCCCATTGCCCGTTTTGCTGCAGCATCCCGTCCGCTTTTATTTTGTAGAGAATATCGATGCTGTTCAACATTGCGATCCGCGTCTTTTTGTCCGGGATATCATAGTAGTAATAAAGACCGCATTCATTTCCTTTATCGAATGTTACCGTGCCTTCCAACGGTTTAAGCCAATTCTCGTAAGATTCAATCGGAAAGATCACATGCCCTGCGCTTCCGGTTTTTCGATAGAAGTCATGTATGGAATTATCGTCATGGTTGCCTTTCACCGGGAACATGGGACACTTCGGTACTTGAAGCGCATTAAGAATTTCTCTTTGCGATTGCAAGACCTCCTCTTTCGGGCCGTTCTCGCTGAAATCTCCGCCGCACACGATCGCATCAAGTGGAAGCAATTGCGCCAATCGCCTGATGGCCGTGGCCGCTTGAAGCTGATTGCCTCCCGGCATATGATGCGGATCCGTATAGAAGAGCAATCGTACGATCGCATCTCCCTGATCTTTCGTTGCTTTTTGGGCGACTGCCGAAAGCTCGAAACGGAAATACTCTGGCATTTCTCTGTCCTGATTAAGGCGGTTCACTCGACTGCCTCCTTGAACAAGCCTGCGGGAACTTGGCCTGACCAGGTGTTCGGTGCCTCTAAACCGAGTGCTTCAGCGACGACAGCAGCAGTATCTTCTATGCGAATCGGCCTCGCCTCGGTAGGGGTGGATACGTTCGGGCCTGCGCAGCCCCAGAAAATTGTCACATCCTTCGGATGATCGCTGCCGTGATTCATCGGATCCTCGCCGCCCCCGCCATGATCCGCGAGAAATATAATTAGGCTTTCCTCCAACAAGTCCTTATTCCGAAGAAGATCAAGAATGTTGCCCACCAATTCGTCCGTCTCTTCAATGACTTCCAAGTATAGCGGCGACCCATAACCGAAGTTATGTCCCGCCCCATCAATTCCGTCGAATTGGATGAACATGACCTTGAAGTCCGAATGCATTTCGGCAAAGTCGGCAACTTCTCGAACCAGATGCTTATCGGCATGGACGTTTGCAATATACGTCGCAACCCCCTCTTCAATAATTCCGTCATTAATCGGCTTCCATGCGCTGAACGAGGCGATTACAGCAGACGGATCGGCTTCCTTGACGAGTCTCATAAAAGAAGGATAAGGCGAATCGGCTGGATACTTGCTCTTCTCGGCTCTTTCGTTCGTCAGGCCATGCAGCTCTGGCTTTACCCCATGAAACATAGATCCCCAACACTCCCCGCTAATGGTCGGAATCACTGTCTGGGCAGCGTAAGTAATAAATCCGCCGTCCAATGCTTGATCGATATTCGGAGTACGTGCTTGATCGATCATATTTCCGGCGCCATCCAAGCCGATAACAATTACTCTCTTCGTTAATTCCTTCACGTTAATCATCTCCTTTATTTGTTATCCGCTCATTCCAACTACAATAATACCGGCTGTTATCGCGGAAGCTGTCACAAGTCTTCTGAACCCGCTTTTTTCTTTTAATATCCATATTCCCAGCAAAGTAGCCATCACCGTACCCACCTCCCTAATCGGAGCCAGGTGGGACACCGGTGCTAATTCCATCGCAACGAGGAACAAGAAATAAGAACCTGGCATCAGGATGGATCCGAGCAGAATCATTCGTTTATTTCTTCGCCATTCGCCGGTTAGCACTTGTACGTTCAGCATCGTTCGACTATTTCCTAGCATGAACCCAAAGTTGGAAACCGAAATCAGAATCAAAGGAGATACGTATTGCAAAGTCATTTTATCAATGAGCACATAAGAAGTAATACATAACCCTACTCCCACAGCGGTCAATATAGGCTTCATCTGGAAAGCATGACCTGCTGAGGGGACCCTCTTCCATTCACTTAGTCCCAATATGCCGATAAATATAATACTGACTCCAATCCATCCCCATAAAGATAATTGCTCGCCCATAAATATGACGCTAATCAAAGGAATAAGCAGCACTCCCGTACCACGCTGAATCGGATAAACCTGCGACAAATCACCTAACGCGTACACTTTGGATAACATCCATGCATAGGTCGCTTGTGCTGTCATGGACATCAACAATAGAACATAAACCTTCGGCGGATAGCTCCTGCTCACCAATTGTGTCAGTAATAAGGGAATAAGCAGCACGTTCGCCGCAATGACAATGAGGGAGAGATAGGCTTGCTTATGCTTACTTTTCTTAGTGAATAGATTCCATAGAGCATTCATTGTGCCTGAAACGAGAACCAACGATACAGCGATCCACAACATACCCAAACCTTCTTTGCAATTGATTGCCTTAGCAAGACAGCGATGGTCTAATCCGCATCATGTTTTGAAGCTAAGAAAAACTTTTCCACGCTCTGCCTCGAAACGGATGCACAATGTCAACAACCAACCTTCTTCGCAAGCGCTGTCTTCGATCGTAATCGCGAGTCCGATCCCGGAATGCTCCTCAAGCGTGTACGAAGCCGGTACCTTTATCCAGTAGAGCTCTGTCATGCCTCTCGCTCCGCACAGCTCGAGCTGCAAGCGGTTATTGTCCCAGCATTCGTCGAGCACGCTAACCGCATCCATGCTAACGTGGCGGGAAGAACCGATTAATTGTGGTCGGTTTTCGGCTTTACTTAACCCGACAATTTGGCAAGCCCCAAGCTCTAATGGCTCTAATGCGATCGCTATAGAAAACTTGCCCATATAGCTTTGCTTCCAGAAATCAAATGCATGATATGCGTCACTCGGATCCAATGCCAATGCTTCAAGCTCCAGTTCAACCTCAGTTAGCGGAACAATCGCGAATCGGCCAGCTACGCACCAGCGGCGAAATGGAAGGTCGAAATGAATGGCCCAGAGCGATGCCGTCACATACGGTTCCCGCATTCCGTCGTTCAAACCTAATATCGCATACGCATACTCTTCCCTCGTCTGACTAGCATTTTGCTGCGGAAATGATAAATCCAATGGAAAAGTCATATCTAATGGGCCGGTTTCCCCTGTCATCGTCGGCAGCGAAGGGATGCAGCGCTGAATGGAGCGAATCCTCTCGCTATCGTACAGGTCTGTATTATCGCTAATAATCATCAAGCCGCCTGTTAGCGAGACGAGCGAAAGAAGCGTTTGCCCCCAGTCTTTCTCTGTTCGCACGCAAATGTAATCAGGATCGTTCAAAAACAAAATTCGCTGGGTGTGATACCACCTTGCTGTCTCTACCATTTGCTTGCAAATCGCTGTCCAGCTCGCATTGGAATCTCCTGCAATTCTACAAGCATCGACGATTCCAACCGCTTCCGTTAACACACCCCAGCATGCGAGGAAATATGCATCCTCCCCGAGCTGCTCTCGCGCACATTGGAGATACGCTCGCAAGCTGCGAGATGCCTCTTCGCTCGTAATACTTCCTTCATGGACAGCCTTGTGCAAACCTTCGTACAGATAGTGACGAATTTGATCTGTTTTGAAATAGCTGTAGCCTATTTCCTTCAATCCCTTGTACAGTGGCGCAACCTGCTCTGCAAGCGTTTCTGGCACTGCCTTGATTACGTATTCAATCCATTGTCCATATAGCGGATCGCCGTTGATATCCCGCTCGAAACGGTCGCGATGCGCAGCGACGAACTCAGGATTCGTGACCATCGCGCTCGTCCATATGCCCGCCTGAAAATCTCTCCCCACGATGCTGGAAATTATACCATCATGTCCGTCAGGAAAGCGCTCGTTCGTCTGTAGCCAGGCATCAGCAACGATGCCCTCTCTCTCTGGCGGAATTGCCTCACGCTGAAACCCGTCATCAATCTGCATGTGAGTCAGACCATAGGGCTTGAAATGCGTTTCCAAAAATGAAGCCGTATGTTCAATATCTTCCCCGGTTACCTGTTGTGCGAATGCCTCCCATGAACTCCAGCCGGTAATCGGCTGCAATTGCGGACGCCATTGCCAAGGCTTATGGTACTCGTAATGAAGATGCATCCGATAATAGTGCATTCGTAAGTTGACGATCCAAGGCCTTAAGCCCCCTTCTATTTCGAGTTCAGCTTGCCAGTTCCCATCTTCGTTCAGCTCTAAGCGCGATTTTGTCCACTGCCATCCTGCTCCGTGCCAATCGATCAACAAATCCTGTAGAACATCATACAAGCCGTTAACCCCAAAGAGCAGCGGCTTGCCAACCTGTCCAAGTATGGCTTGCCCTCTCATAGCACGATTCGGCCTCATGTTTATCGCTTCTTTACTCAAATAAACGATGACTTTGATCGCAGCTGGCTTATCCAATCCCAAGTAGAGCTGCTGGACCAATGGGCTGCTTTGGATATTGCCGTTCGATACTTCCCGATAATACGGCTTTACCCCTTCTGGAATGCTCATCGACAGTAAGCGACTACCGTTATAATCGTAATTCAGTGACCGAGTGCTGGCATCCCAACTTTGCGATGCATGTGCAACGGGGGGTTCCTTGCCTGATATCAAGCTCATCCAACGACCTCCATATACGATTGATTTCCCCATACTGTCATGCTAATCAAGAGCATATTCAGACACAACATTCATAATTTAATCTGGCACTCGAAAATGCATAAGCACGATATTCAATTATTCATATTCCTTTCAAATTTTTAACCGAACAACCCTGTAGCACCATTTTTTCGTAATGATCTTAATAAAGCGATATAGTTGATTCCCCCTTTAAGTGATAGATTAAGGGACATCACCATCTATTTTAGAAAGGAACAGTGATATGACCATCCAAAATACGGAGCAGTTATTCATGATGGAAAACAATGGCATGAAGGTTTCGCTAGACAAGAGAAGTCTAAGTCTGCGCGTGGATACAGGAGAAACCACGTGGGAAACCGTTCCCGAGGCCGCGAGTATGGCATTAGGATTCGAGGATACTGATCGAGTTCAAATCCCTCTTAGTCAGGCTGAGAACAAAAGTTTCTCACCGATCGTGTCAGGCTACTTCCAAGGCGTCCGCATCCAGCTTAATCATTCTTTCGAAGACGGAATTGCCAGCGGGATTCAAACGGTTGTTACCGTTCTGATGAACACACATCACGGCGAACTCGTGTTTGAAGTGCTTGAAGTTAGCGAAGGTAAAGACGTATGCGAAGTCGTATGGCCTGGTACTTTCCATTACGCCAGTGCCCGCGAGAGTGATTATACGGCCGTGCCAGCCATGCAAGGCTACTTAATTCCGGGAAATTGGCCGCAGCCTATCCGTAGATATCATCAAGGAATGATGTTCAGCAGGGATGCCTATATGCCGTGGTGGGGGCAGGTTAAAGATGGGAATGGCTATCTATCCATCATCGAAACGCCGGCAGACGCCCGATTGTCCATAGAGCATATTCCACTTGTGCACACGCATGCCGAAGTCGTATGGATTCATTCGCTTGAGCGGTTCAGCGCTGCGCGGAGACTGCGCATCCGCTTCGCGAAAGATATGAGCTATGTCGTTATGGCTAAGATGTATCGCCAGTATGTACGCAGCCTAGGAAAATTACGCACATTGACAGAGAAGCAAGTGCAGAATCCACAACTATCTGCATTAATTGGCTCGGCCGTCGTACACACAAGCGTGCATACTCGCATTGCACCGAACTCTTATTATTTTGATAAGGAAAATCCCGAGCTGAACGACTATGCCGTATCCTTCGAAGAGCGGGCCCGACAGCTCACAGCGCTCAAACAAAAATATGCCGGCAAGCTCTATGTCCACGTGGATGGGTGGGGGCATAATGGCTACGACAATCTTCATCCTGACGTCCTCCCGCCAACCCCTAAAGGTGGCGGATGGGCAGGATTCCGAAAGCTTCAAGAGGTTTGCCGGGCGGAACAGATTCTACTTGCGCTGCACGACAATTACCGCGACTTCTATCATGATGCCGCTTCCTACGACCCTAATCTGACGATTAAGGATAGGAATGGAAAGCAGGAATTTTCCGACTACTGGGCAGGAGGCGCCCATAGCTGGCTTTGTACAAGTTTGTCCAAAGGCTATGTTGAGCGCAATCACGATCTGCTGCAAGAAAACGGTATCCACCCGGATGGCGTTTACATTGATGTTTTCGCCGTAGTGCCTGGGGATGAATGCTATGATCCGGGGCATCGGATGACCAGAACAGAATGCTTGGCTTACCGTGCTTCCTGTTTTGAGGAAATCCGCTCTAGAGGGATGCTGGTCAGTTCGGAGGAGCCCGCAGATTGGGCATTACCTGCGCTGGATCTCGTCCATCATGCTCCCTATGCGCTTGATCCGGACCCTGGAGGCGGTAGAAGCATTGGCGTTTCAACCCCTTTATTTTCCCTTGTCTATCATGATGCGATCATTGTGCCTTGGTCTTTGAATAGAGGAGACTGGGGAATCCCAGAAACCGATCTCGGATCACTTCATGGTTTGTTGAATGCCGGCGTCCCTTATCTGTCGATCCAGCCTTCAGACAAAGAGATTCCGATCGTCCAGACGCTAGCTCGGCTTCATCAGCTAGTAGGGGTTCTTGAGATGATGAGTCACGAATTTATTGAAGGAAGCAATTGGCGCAAACAACGCAGCACGTACGCAGACGGTACAATCGTCGAGATTGATCTAGACAAGGACAGCTATACGATCATTCCGGCTAACGAGGAGCCGTTCTCATCAGTAGAACTTCAATAGGCCGATTAACGCCAAGCCGAGCCATAACGAATAACCTTTCTTTCAATTTCAGATTGACATTCCCGGTATCCACCCTTTAAGATTAAACTGACTAGTCAGTACAATTTTAAATAAGGGAGGAATTCATATGAAAAGCATGACAACAAAAGGCTCTCGTTTCATTGATGCTCAAGGACGCCAAGTCATTCTTCACGGCATTAGCATGGTTTGTAAGGACAAAGAAAAAGGATATATCGATGATTGGACACAGACGGATTTTCTAAAATTAAAGCAATGGGGATTCAACGTCATCCGGCTGGGAATTATCTGGGACGGAATCGAACCGTCGCCAGGACAATTCAATGGTCAATACGTAGATAACGTCCGGGAGATGATACGGCTCGCCGATCAATACGGCCTCTACGTCATTCTCGATATGCACCAAGATTTGTATAGCTCGCTATATGCGGACGGCGCCCCTGCATGGGCCACATTGATCGACAACCATGAGTATGCCCGAACCGATCTCTGGAGCGATGCGTATCTGTTCGACCGGGCAGTTCAAACTGCATTCGACCACTTCTGGAACAACACCCCTGCTTCCGATGGCATCGGCTTACAGGATCATTACGTATCGGCTTGGCGTTTCGTCGTCGAAAGGCTTCGCGCCGAGCCTAATCTCATCGGATACGATATGATGAACGAACCCTTCATCGGCTCCAAAGTCGAGGAAATGGTTCAAGGCATGTTTGCTGCATACGGAGAACAGGCAGCAAAACTAACGGGACAGCTCCCCCCTAATATGGAAGAGCTACTGAGCGTATGGCTCGATCCCGAGAAGAAGCTGCAGGCACTAAGTTTGCTGGATTCTATCGATGTTTACCGCCAAGTCATGCATGCGACTGCACCTGCGCAGGTCGTTTTCGAACGGGATGTGCTCTCTCCCTTTTTCCAGAAGACAGGCCAAGCCATTCGCGAAGCCGATCCTGACCGAATTCTGTTTCTTGAAACGAATTACTTTTCTAATCTGGGAGTGACCAGTTCGATCCAACCAGTCGTCGGGCTAAACAGCCAACCAGATGATCAGCAAGCGTATGCGCCGCATGGCTACGATTTGGTTACAGATTCCGATTACGTGCACGTTGCTAATAGCCGTCGTATAGACTTTATTTTCGAAAATCACGCACAAACCCAGAACAGGCTGAACATGCCGATGGTCATCGGGGAATGGGGAGCTTACGGCGAATCCCATTTGGCGGAACAAGCGTGTCTTGATGTTCAGAAAAACTTTGAACGATTGTTATGCGGTGATATTTACTGGTGTTATTTGTACCCCGAGATGGATCAGTTCAGCTCCTTTAACGGCGTGTGCCGCGGCTTTCCTGCAGCCGTCGCCGGGAAAATCTTAAGCTACTCCTATGATCGCAATTACAACCGTTTCGAGATGGAGTGGGATGAGGATGCCGGCGTCGACGTACCGACGAGAATCTATTTTCCGGATATCAAAGCCATGCAGTCCGCAGACTTGATGCTAACCTCCGCTGAGAGTGGATATGAATGGTCTGGCTTAGAAGGATCGACAGCGGGTTATCTTTGCTTGCAGCATTCAGGTGGAGGAAGAAGGACGCTGAGAATCGGTTAATTCCCCGACATATGGTATACTCTAGGGAAAATCAATACCTAGGAAGGGACCGATAGTAAGGTGAGCAGAAATAAAATTATCGATGCCGCAATCAAACTTTTTTCCGAATTCGGTTATCACAAGACGAGCATGGACGATATCGCCAAAGAAGCCAACGTAGCTAAGGGCACGCTTTACTATCATTTCTCGGGCAAAGGGGAGCTGTTCGAGAGAATCGTGACTGACGGACTTCAAATGCTGATGGAGAAAATCGAGGACGTGCTGCAGGAAGACGAGACCGCCGATAAGCAAATCCGGAAAATCGTTAGCAAGCATATCGAGTTGTTCTTACAATACGGTGAGCTTATTCATATTATCTCTAACGAGATTACGAACGGAATCGAGCCAGATATATTGGAGCGGATCGGTGTAATCAAGCAGAATTATATCGTCTTCTTGTCTGGTGTCCTCCGCCAGGGTCATAATGACGGAGAAATAAACAAACTGAACTTCGAGCTCGCAGCTGCCTGCTTACTCGGTATGTTAGAAAGTGCGAGTATCTATGTGGTCCAGCACCCGGAAGCTGTCACAAGCGAGCATTTGCATGAGACGATCAATGCTTTCGTTCTTCCGGCGCTATTGAGAAAATATTAAGTTTCGCTTTGTTAAGAGAAGACTAAGATTGTTGACGGTATCTCTATCATTTGTAATCGAGACGCAATATCCCTATCATCTTCTCTTCATTTTCAAATATTAAGTTACATTCGTGAGCCCTTTTGAAATATAAACTTGAGGCTTGCAGCCCTTTGCCGCAATCCTCTCCATATTGTAGAGGACCTCACGTTTTTTAAAAACGTGAGGTTTCTTTTTTTGCTGGTTGAGGAGAGGCAATAGGTTGTTACACCATGAGTGATTGTTGTTATGGGTAATCCCGAATCACCTTGAACATCCTCTCAGCCATGCTCCACTTGCTGCCGGACAGTGCAATATTCTCAGCCCTCCCATTAAGCAGCCCTTCCTCCCAAGTCATCCAATATCCAATCTTGGCTTTTATTCACTTCTATCAATCGTGCAGATCGTGCTATAATTCCAAAAAAGGGGTGTTATCATTGAGTGGTTTCTTAATTGTTGTCATTATTTTTGCAGTGTTATTTGGTTTTTTCAAAAAGAAGAAGAATTGATTCAATATTCAGCGAATGTTAGTCCGAACAGCCTCATTTGCCCGTCCGCTGAACCAGCGGCCACCTCGTTTATCCAAAGGATTTCGGTCTTGATTTGCCCAGCTTCATCCAATGCTTGCCGCTCTTCTTTATGCCAATGAGACAACGTTAACAGCTGTCAACTAAGCTTATAATACATAAAGGCTCTGCCACAGGTATTATTCCCGGCAGAGCCTTCAATCTTTTTGTTAGATTCCTATGGCTTCATATCACCCATATGTTAGTGAATAAACCCGTAGTGAACCTCTTCACGATACTGGATGATGGTCATCGTTCTTCTCCTTCTTGCTTTTTTAACATCTCCTACCCTACTCGCGCGATTGCCAGTTCCATAGCTGTACTTCACCAACCCTTATATCTCTGACCCACGGCTCCTCACGCAGCTTTAGCAGCTCTTTGACCGGGCCGGTAATAACTGCTCCATACAGCCTTACACCATTTTTTTCCACATAATTGATTGTGTGATCTAACTCTAGAAAAGGAGCTACTTTGGTTGAAATACCTTTATTTTTCTGTAGCATGTATAAGGTTTTCTTGAAGTAGCCATTCCTCTTTTCCCCGTCTCCATAGGATTCGAGTGATGGATAAGATCCTCCACTGGACACCACTTTTCCGAACCATCCCGTCTTTTCTTCTGAGTAAAAGTCCACCGTCATATCATCTGATTGCCAGATCGGAAAATATGGAAAACCCACTGGATTTGTAATGGCTCCACCGCTATCCACCTGCTTCGGATCAAGACCGGTATCCACCGCGAACCAGACTGGTTCCATGTTCTTATGCTCGAATTGCTTTAATAGCTCATCTGTCGAGAATAACCGGTCCAATGATAGATAAGCTTCTGCCACAGTTCCCTCTGGGAGCTTCTCGAGCTTTACCCACTCATTATGGTTAAAGCGCTCCTCTTCCCGGCGGTTAGTCTCCTGCTGTTCGCTTTGATTTGTTAGTTTATAATCGGGATGATAGAAAATACTATTGCCCAGTATAATGTTCCCCTGCCAAGTAATCTGCGGAGCCGAGGCTAGATTCAACAGAAACCGCATCGAAAAATCTGCTACAGCAATCTCTTCGTCACCAACTCTCTTATTCAGCTTACCTGTAAAGTCCATTGTAAAAAAAGCATTGCCTGTTCCATTCATATTGACCTTCAGATTGGGGTGGGAAACTGCGACTGCTGACTCCACAACATCCCGGTAAGCCTTCATCCGGTCCGGCGTGCCGCTCCCATAAAATACGCCAGTAATAATCATACTAATCACAGTCAACACGAGTAGGACTGATAGTACCGTAAAGACATTCATCACCCGCGCCTTCCATTTGCCACGTCGGATAATAACGGCTTCTTTCAATGAAGGTATGCGATTACGCGTCGTCTGTCCATCCTCCCCCTCACGGGAAAGCTCCTGATCTGACTGTGTGACAACTTCCTCCAAATAAGCTTGATAAGCCTCCATCTTCTCCATTTCACGCTCTACTTCCTCACGCTCTTCATTAGTGAGCTTGCCATCAGCATAATCCTGTAACTTCCTTTTGAAATCCTCACTCATTCTGATCCCTCCCCCTTTCTATCCTGCCCCCGTACCGCTTGTCGTGCTCGAAACAGCAAAATCTTCACATGTGATAATCGGATATCCATAATGTCTGCAGCCTCCTGATACGTAAGCTGGTTAAAATCAACGAGCAGCATCGCCTGCTGCTGATTTTCCGGCAATCCGGATAGAGACCGCCCGATTTCGTGCCAACGCTCCTGACGCAACAGCTCATCCTCCGGGGTATGATGATCTGCGAGACGCTGAAAATAATCAGGGGTCTGCAGTGTTGTGCGGCTCTCCTTGCGCTTGTAATCCACATAAGCATTATAGGCAACCCGGAATAACCATGGCTTGATCTTCTCGTCATGACAATTTTCCAAATAAAGATATGCCCGGTAAAAGGTCTCCTGCATTAAATCTTCTGCCGTATGATGGTCGTAGCAGAGGGAGCGCAAGTAGCGATAGACATCCTGCACATAAAGCTGGTAAATATCATCCAGATGGTTTCCCTTCATTTTCTCCCCCCTGCCCTAATCACGAATCAGACGAACTAAAGTTACAGTTTCAGTCAAAAAAACGGAAGTCGTCCAGAAGAATGTAGTTGTGCAATTATCAAATGTTAAGAAATTGTCCTGGTTCATTCCGTTGTAGCTCTCCGTTTTCCCCTTGTATACCTCCAATCAAGAGATAGGATAGACACACTTTAGAAATTGCATTAATGTTGTAGTATGTTACTAGAGGAGCTATTAGAGACAGGACCAAATATATCAATTCAGAATCAGGAAAGGACGTTAACTATGGAAAATGTATCTGATGCTGATAAGTTCGAATCAATAAAATCTTTGCAATCTACAATCAATAAACTCGAGAACGCCTTATCCCAGATGACTCAGAGTGGCGCAAATACTACCTTAGTAAAGAAACGACTTAATGCTGTTTGCATTGGCTTAGCTATTTTAGAGAATGTCTGGAATCAAAAACCTCATCTATACACACAAGAAAATTTAGTAGAAGCTCGCGATGTTCTTTTGGGTTTAACCCCTTCCGTTGAGAACAGTTACATGAAGTCGAAGCCTTGCAGTCCACAAAGAACGCTCTTAGAAAGAAGACTTAAAGCGTTGAGACTAGCTGTTCAAGCCATTGACGAACGATAGTCCAAATAATATGGAATCGAACGACTATTCAAACTTTAATGAATCTGGATATAAAAAAGCCATCTTAGCCCCGTTAACATTGCTAAAATGGCTTATTATTTGCATTCTAATTTCATTCCTCAGATATAAAGCGTTTTGGATAAACCGGAACAATTTTATAAATTTCTTGCCTCGGCAACCAATCCGTACTTTGTGCATTAATTACTTTTACGTAATCTGTGAATTCAGGATCTTTAACATCAAGAAGAACACCCTCATAGGTAACTGTTGAGTCTAACTCTACAACGACTACATGTCCAATAAAATCATCGATCCGCATTAAGCCGCCCTCCTTATTTTAAGCAGTTCGACAAGATCAAATACTATCCTTCAAAGATTGTTGCCTATTTTTTTTACTTTATATCAATTAGAAGTCATTAGGCGCAAAATTCGCAAGCATGTATTAATCAGTAACTTCAACGGAGACCCGAACAACATAGCTATCCGAATCCATCTCTGAGAAGTAGTTGATCAAATCCATTACGTACACATTCCCGCATACTTTCATTCCTTTTCGCTCAATGTATTTTTCAATAATGGAGCAAGCCTCTGAAATGCTTTCGTAAGAACCTTTATGGTCCATAACCGCATAAAAGCCCTTGGGCTTGATAAGCATTCTGTCTCCCAAAATCGGCGCTTTAATCCTATTTGCTACATGGCTCCAAGAAAAGGTGCTGGATTCATAACTTTCTTTGCTTATAAGCGCCCAGATCGGAAATTCGTGATTGATAAAATGTTTTTCACAATAATTGCGATGTTCACTTAACTTAACAGCAAATTCCTCTTCGTCCCCTTTTTCGAGCGGCGTCGCGATTAAATACTCCATTTCACATTCTTCTATAGAAGGATTGTCCCGCAACGTCTCCATCGATGTCTTCGTCATTTGAATGGCATTTTGCAAAATATCCTGCATCCGTTTGATTCGAAGCAGCTCTGATTCCAATTCACGATGCTTTTGATTAAACAGCTCGATGAGACTCGAAGTGTTCCTGTTCTGGATAAAACCTTTGATTTCGTGAAGAGAACTCCCAGCCTTCTTAAGCACATTAATAATATCCAATATATAGGATTGGCGATGAGAATAATAGCGGTATCCATTTACATGTATAAATTCAGGCTTCAAAAGCCCGATCTCGTCATAGTGAAGAAGGGTATGCTTTGTAACCCCGCTTATGCTCGCCAGTTTGCTGATCGTGAGATAACGACCGTTAATATCGGACATGTTGAATATTCCTCCGAGTCTAAAAATCTTATAAACCGATAAATGGATTATCGCTAAATTTTACCTAATGAAATTGGCTTTGACAATAGGGTAACCCTGTAGTTTAGAGTTAAGTCCAGAAGGTTTCTAGCTTTGTATGACATGGAGGGAAAAGCAAGATGAACAGTATCAACCGTTGGATTGTTCTGGCTGTCGTTTCAAGCGCACTTTTGCTCATTGTAATGGATGCGACGATTCTTTATACGGCTATGCCAAGCTTAACTTACGACCTAGGTGCTTCGGCATCGGAAAAATTATGGATTCTGAACGGTTATTCGCTTGTAATGGCAGGTCTGCTCCCGGCGATGGGGGCACTCGGAGATCGTTACGGCCATAAAAAAATATTCGCCCTTGGATTGCTCGTATTTACGGCAACTTCTCTCCTAGCGGCTTTTGCTCCAACTCCGACTGTGTTGGTCGTAGGACGGGTACTCCTTGCTGTTGGGGCATCCATGATGATGCCTGCTACATTATCCATCATTAGAGTCACATTTACCGACCCGCTTGAGCTCGGACTTGCGATCGGCATTTGGGGTTCCATTGCTTCTGGAGGGGCAGGAATTGGTCCCCTTGTAGGCGGACTGCTTATGGAGCATTTTTGGTGGGGTGCCGCCTTTTTGATCAACGTTCCAATCGCGATCTTAGCGTTTGTTTTGACGCTGGTATATGTTCCGAAGCATGAAGGCAATAAGAATACGAAGTGGGATCTTACCGGCTCCATTCAGATTATGATTTCCATGGTGGCGATTGTTTTTTCTATTAAAGAATTTGCAAAGCGCGAAGGGTCCCCCATGCTTGCTGCAATTGCCGCCGTTATCGGGATCGTGGCAATGATTATCTTTATTCGTCGTCAGCTCAAAAGCCCAAACCCGATGCTCGACCTGTCGCTCTTTAAAATATCTCCTTTTATGACAGGATGTATTACAGCTTTAGTCGGTCTATTTGGACAGCTCGGAGTTCAGTATATTGTGACTCAGCGACTTCAACTAGTGGTAGAAATGAGTCCGCTGCAAGCGGGTCTGATCACGCTAAGCGTACCGGCGGCGGCTCTTATTGCAGGTCCACTGATCGGAAAGATATTGCATCGCTATAATGTGATATATATCAAAGGCCTCGCTCTTCTGATTGCCGCTTTGGGAACGATGATTTATGTCTTTCAATTTAATTCCGGCATTGCTGGACAAATGATCGGACTAGCACTCCTCGGAGCAGGCTTAGGAGCAGGAATGACGGCAGCTTCTCACTCGATCATGAGTTATGCACCGCCTGAAAAAGCGGGGATGGCGGCTTCAATTGAGGAAGTGGCCTATGAAGTCGGAGGGGCGTCCGGAATTGCAATCATCGGAAGCATTTCTGGTCTAGTGTATACGCTCGCTATGAATATCCCCGAGGGACTTCAGGTTCCTGCCAATGTAAAAGACAGCCTGGACGAAGCGCTGTTGGTTGCCGATGGGTTGCCTGTTCAGGCATCCGAAGCGTTGAAAGCGGCTGGGCGCTTAGCTTTTGATCAATCCTTTTTCGTCATACTTCTGGGGTTATCCGTATTTTTTACAATAACCTCATTAGTTATATTATGGATAGGAAATCGATCGAAACAAAGTCATTCAGTAAACGTTCAACACAATCATTAAAGTACTGAATAAAGAGGTATGAAAAGATTATATTGTGGAGCAATTAAAGATACATTCCATTCCTACAAACAAAAACCCCGACCTCTTAAGGTCGGGGTTTCACATGCTGATGGCGAACCTTGGTTATGCAACACTACAATTCCATTAACTTTACTTATTGTTCAAGCAATTTATCCAACAAGCGAATAATCATCGCAACTGACTCGGCACGGGAAGCAGATTCATTTGGTTTGAACAATCCGTTGCCTTTACCGCTTACGATACCTGCACTAGCAAAAGCATTAATTGGTTCAGAAGCCCAGTTCGCGACTACATCCGAGAACGGATTGGTTGTACTAGGAACATAGTTCGTCAAACGAGCTAGCATTGCAACGATTTCAGCACGGGAAATTTTTTGATTAGGATGGAAAGAACCATCACTATAACCTGTAATTATCCCATTAGCCTGTAATGCTGCAATCGCTTCTGAGGCCCAATGCCCTTTGGTGTCAGAGAAGGAAGCACCGTCTGAATTCGTTAAACCAAAAGCTTTTGCAAGCATCGTGGCGAACTCGGCGCGAGTTACATTTTCATTCGGATGATAAGAACCATCACTATAGCCTTTTACAATCCCCATCTTAGCAGCACGCTCCACTGCTAAAGCACTCCACGAAGATGCCGGGACGTCCGTAAATTTTAAAGCGGGAGCAGATTTTTCTTTTTCCACGATAGCTTTAACTACATCCACATCGATCTTGTCGTTGAAGACTGGTTTCGTAATCGTTGGTGTAGATGTTGGCGCCGGCGTTGCTTTTGGTGTTGATGTTGGCGTCGATATTGGTGCTGATGTTGAAGTCGGCGTCGGTGTTGGTGTTGGTGTTGGTGTTGGCGTTGGCGTTGGTGTCGGTGTCGGCTCAACTCCCGCTGTTTTCACGACAGTAAACTCATCGATCTTATTACCCGCACTTGTACGTGCTTCCACATGAATCCCGTCCTCAGTAATTTCAATTGCGGAATATACTGGCACGTCCTCATCAAAAATATGTTTCAAATAATTATATTGTGTACCATCATAAAATTTCCAGCCCGATGCACCGCCATCAAGATAAACGGTACCTTCATTTGTATCCTTATTGGGCTTACCATCTTGCATTGGATAGGTACGCGCATACACATGATCATGACCTACTAGAACCAAATCAACTTTTTTCTCTTCTAAAATAGGCGCAAAATACGTTTGTGTATACTCAACAAGGGTTTCTCGACCATTTTCTGTATGGTAAGCAGGACGATGGAACATAACGATAGTCCATTTTTTATCATTTTTATTTAAATCTTCTTCGAGCCAAGCTGCTTGATCTATCATTTGTTCCTCTGTACCCTCTGAGTTCAATACGACAAAATGAGTATCATCAACCTCATAAGAGTAAGCATATTGAAGCTGAGATTCTGGTCCGTTCGTTGGGAAATTCGCCCCTTTGGTAAATACTTCTTTCCCTTCACTCTTCACATCATGATTACCCAATGTTAGAGCCGTTGGAATTTTTGTTGCGTAGACCGCAGATGCTTGCCAGAACTTTTGCCATTCTTCAAAAGCGCCGCCTACATCAACCATATCTCCGCCATGCATAATAAACTGTGTTGATGGATGTTGTTTCAAAGCGTTAGTCATTAATTCTTGATAAGCTTGTATGCCTTGTGATTGATTCGTATGAGAATCTGTAATAAACAAGAATGAGGTCGGTGTTGTTTTATTCTGATCCACTGTCGAATATTCATACCATGCCGACCAATTGCCCTCATAACCTACACGATATTTGTAGGCGGTGTCTGCTTTCAAACCTTCAATCAGAGCATTATGAAACCGGATTTCACCCTTCGTTCCATTTTCCTTCATACTAAGCACTTGAAGCTCACTCTCAGCTTGATGTTGTTTTACATGTTTAATATCAGGGCTTTCTCCTGTTCCCCATTCACTCGCTTCAATGTATTCAAGATAAGTAATGGTTTGGTCTGGCTTGGTTTGCCAAGCAGCGCTCAGTTCAGAAGACATATCTTCTGCCACATAGGTTTGAACATATTGAGGTGTATCTGTACCGTATTGCTCCACGACTTCATAATTGACAACCTTACTGTTCTTATCACCGTTGACCGCTTGAACCTGATAGGTTCCAAGTGCCAATGTAGTTAGGTCTGTCATTAATTGTCCTTTAGCATCTGTTTTACCAAGGCTGCCGTTCAATAACTGACTGCTAACATCCGATTCAGAGATATAACCTGTTGTTTGACCATCTGCGAAAATAATTTCGAATAATCCATCTTCAGCTTTTGCAGAAGCATAGTAACGTTCACCAGCTTTTGCAACCATTAATACCTCAGAAGACGTATCGTCATCCTCATATACATTAGACGTTACGGTGTTAACGGTAACTACTGAGCTTTGCTTTAATAATCCAATGAATACAATGTCCGCACCTTCATACGGCTTGCCCACATGGTCTAATACTGTAAATGTAGAAGGCGTGCCTAAACCAACTCCCGTCATTTCCAGCTGATATGGAAATGCGATGGTATAGTGGATAGGTGCAGCGAGTGGTGAGCTAGTCTGAACTTCGCCAGCTGTTAGATTTGTATTGCTCATGGTTATGGTCTTGTAAGCTTCACCACGCTCCAGCGCAGCATGAGAGCTCACTCTGAAGTTAACCGTAACGGCATTATGGGCTGCTGCTACGTTATTAAGTGATACTTTAACCATCCCGTGCTCATTATCAATATCTGAGGTTAGGGCAACTCCAGTCGCCTGAGTAATGCTTTCAACTTGAAGGATACCTTTATCATAATTTAAAGCAAAATCCGCACGATCTGCATTCAAATAATCTTTGATACCTACTTGCACAGAGTAGATTTCATTGCTTATTGCTTCTTTGTTAGCAGTCATGAACAATCGTTCTCCTGCATTCACTGTGAAGGCGAATGTTTTCCCTGCCGGGTTACCAACCTTATCCTTCACTTCAATCACAAGCTCATGATAACCGCCATCCACATATTTACCTGGATAGGTTAATACCTTTGTATTTTCAGAATAATCCACTTTATCCGTTATATTCGTTCCATCCAAAAGAACAGATAATGTATTCAGATCCAAACCTGATCCGTTATCGTCCAGCTCAACCTTCAATGCATCAAGCGGAGCGTTTAATACTTCATTTGGGGCAGGAGCTATAGGTTTTATGGTTGGAACTTCTTTATCCTCATCAAGTTCCTTATAGATAAAGGTAATATCGTCTACCCAAATCGAGCCTTTATTTTTCTTGCTCATATTCGATTGTTTCAATTGAAAAAACAATTCAAGGACGATCGGACCTGGTTTTCCCTGCGGCACATCCGCCTCAATATATTTCCATCCAGACCAGTCTACACCCATCTGATTTTCACCATAAAATTCTGCTTGAAACGATGATCCGCCTTTATCTCTAAATTTTGTCGTTAGCAAATGTCCTTCATTGTTCCCATAAACCCACATGCCTACTTTGGTAGGGTAGCCTGATACTGGAATATTCCCTGTTTTATACCCGACTTCAATTTGAGAAGGGTTATCTACGATGCCAATCATATCGTAATCAATTCTAGCTGAATATTGTCCATTTCTTACATGCTTCTGGTTGTTCTCCAAGTGCAGCGTTGCCTCATACATGCGTTTAGGATTAAATTTCACATCTGAGATTCCATCTTCAAAATCTTCAACGATAATATTTGGCGATGCTTCATCTACTGCAAAGACATGGTTTTTTTGACCAAAGCCGGTATGTAGTCCCCCTCCTAGCAACGTTATAATGGATGCAATTACTATTGTCTTGCGTAATACTTTTGCTCTCATTACGTTTCCTTCTCCCTTAGTAAAATGGTTAGTCAATGAGAACTATAACAGTGCATTGTAAAATTAAACCTCCTTAACTATTAAGAAATTTTATTTTTATTCACAAAAATTGTAATCAATCGTCCTTTCGAGTTTAGCTGTGATGGAAAAAAAGCGAGTAGGAAATACAAAAAAACCCGATCTCATTCGATCGGGTTTTCTATTTCCGCGGAATTAATTCATCGTACTTGCCCCAGCGCCTCTCTAAGTTCTACACTATGGATTGACGACTATTCCACGATTTTTAGTTTTTTTGGAGTACATGCCCCTTTACAAAGCCGCTTCCGCAGTCTCAAACTGGCTATTGTACAATTCAGCATAGAAGCCGTTTGCCGCAAGAAGCTCGTAATGATTGCCGCTTTCGATAATATCGCCGTCCTTCATGACGAGAATAATATCGGCATTCTTGATCGTAGACAACCTGTGCGCGATAACAAAAGAAGTTCGTCCTGCCATCAACCGGTCCATCGCTTCCTGAATGAGAAGCTCCGTTCTAGTATCGACAGAGCTTGTTGCCTCGTCGAGGATGAGCAGAGGGGCGTTCGCAATGAGCGCTCTTGCAATCGTGATGAGCTGTTTCTGACCTGCGGAAAGGTTCACTTGCTCGTTCAATACCGTATCGTAGCCATTCGTTAAGGTTCGGATAAAATGATCAATACCGACAGCCTTGCAGACGGCCTTCACATCAGCATCGGTAACCCCTTGCTTGTTGAAAACGATATTTTCTTTGATCGTTCCCTCGAACAGCCATGTATCCTGAAGCACCATACAGAATTGTTCATGAACATTTTCCCGAGGAAGCTCATGGATCGGAACGCCATCGATAGCGATTTCCCCGCCATTCAGCTCATAGAATCGCATCAGCAAATTGACGATCGTCGTCTTCCCTGCACCCGTCGGTCCAACGATGGCGATCTTCTGACCAGGCAAAGCACGGGCTGAGAAATCGTGAATGATGAGCTTATTCGGATCATATCCGAAGGAAACGTTCCGGAATTCGACCTGCCCCTTAACATCCTTAAGCACCTTCGATTTATGGTTCTCGTCCTCAAGCTCTTTCTCTTCCAAAAATTCAAAAACGCGCGCGGCTGCAGCTGCAGTCGACTGCAGACTTGTTGCGGCCTGTGCAATTTGCCCCAAGGGCTGCGTAAACAAACGAACATAAAGCATGAATGCAACGATAACACCAAACGAAATATGACCATTCATCGCTAATGCTCCGCCGACAATACAAACCGACACATAACCGAAGTTTCCGACAAACATCATGAGCGGCATCGTCAAGCCGGATAGAAACTGCGACTTCCATGAGCTTTCATATAATTTATCGTTTATTTGATTAAAAGTTTCTTTCGCCTTCCGCTCTCCATTATAGACCTTAACCACATCGTAGCCTGAGTATATTTCTTCGACATGGCCATTCATCGCACCAAGATTCGCCTGCTGGTGGACGAAATGCGTTTGTGATTTTTTGATCATCACGGTCATAAAGGCAAATCCTAGAAACGTCGAAATGATCGCCGTCAACGTCATCCATACGTTCGTATAGAACATCATGACCAAGGAGCCGACCAGCATCGTAACGGAAGTAACCAGCATCCCGACGCTTTGATTCATCGTTTGTCCGATCGTATCGATGTCGTTCGTGACGCGGCTCAGCACGTCGCCGTTGCTCGTGGAATCAAAATATTTGAGCGGAAGCTTATTGATCTTCTGGGAAATGCGCGTACGCAAGCTTTTTGATACCTTCTGGGTTACCGTAGCCATAATATAGCCTTGGAAGAACGAGAAGATGACGCTTAATCCATATAGAACAGCAAGCAATATACCAATGCTGCTAATCGCGTCCATGTCAATTTCGCCCATTAACCCTTTGGTAATATGATCCGTCATATCTTTCAGCTTGCTTGGCCCGACAATCGTAAATATCGTGCCGACCACGGACAGCAGCAGAGCCACGACAATAAGAGGAATGTACGGCTTGCAATAGGCGACAAGCTTGCCCATTGTGCCTTTGAAATCGATGTTTTGCTTGGTAGCAACCTGTTGTTTAGCCAATTTCAAGCTCCTCCTTCGATAACTGAGAGTTCGCGATCTGACGATATACCTCGCAGGTTTGAAGCAGCTCTTGATGCGTGCCTCTTCCTACAATTTTGCCTTCGTCGAGAACGAGTATGAGATCGGCTTCCTTGATCGTTCCGATTCGCTGCCCCACAATCAGGTTGGTAGCTCCAGCTGTTTCTTGATTCAACATGGAACGCAGCTCGCGGTCGGTCTTGTAATCAAGCGCAGAGAAGGAGTCGTCAAAAATGTAAATGTCAGGCTTACGGTGGATTGCCCTAGCGATGGATAACCGCTGCTTCTGTCCGCCGGACAAATTAGAGCCGCCTTGCGAGATCGTGCCCTCATACCCGCCTTCCAGCTTCTCGACAAATTCTTGCCCCTTAGCGATCGCTACCGCTTTCTTCACATCGTCCGCCGAGCCAGCCACATGCCCATTATCACCATAAGCGACGTTGGACGTCACTGTTCCGCTGAACAATACGGCTTTCTGAGGAACATAACCAAGCTTGTTATGCAGATCTTTCAGTGAGTAATCCTTCACATTCATTCCCGCAACAAGCACTTCGCCGTCCGTCACATCGTAAAATCTCGGAATTAAGTTCATCATTGTACTCTTGCCGCTACCCGTGGAGCCGATAAACGCAACCGTCTCTCCCCTGCGTGCAACGAAGCTGATATCTCTAAGTACATATTCATCCGAATCCGCATATTTGAAGCTAACATTCCGGAATTCAATTTCTCCTGCTTTCGCTGCATTAGTTGATTTCGAACTGCCATCCTTGATGCTTGGTTCTGTATTTAATACTTCCATGACACGCTTGGCAGCAACCGACGCCCGCGGCAGCATGAAGAAAACCATCGACAGCATCATAAAGGCCATGACAATCTGCATGGCATAGGACGAGAAAATGACCATGTCGCTGAACAAGCCTAATCTAGCTGCTGTATCCGCTCCATTAATCAGATACGCACCGATCCAATAAATCGCCAAGCTTAATCCGCTCATGATTAGACTCATGACCGGCATCATTAATGCCATTAATCGGCTTGTGAACAGATTCGCATCAGTCAACTCCCGATTTGCGTACTCGAACTTCGCTTCTTGGCTCGGTCCAGCATTATAAGCACGAATGACACGCAGGCCTTGAAGCCCTTCTCTCGTTACTCGGTTCAGTTGATCCGTTAGTCCTTGAATCATTCTGAACTTCGGCATGGCGAACAAAATAACGATCGCGATCATGAGAAGAAGCAGTGCAACCGAAATACCGGACGAGAGCGTCCATTGCCAGCTCTTGCTTGAAATTTTCACAATTGCCCAGCCTGCCAGAATAGGCGCTTTAATCATGACCTGCAGCCCCATCGCCACGATCGTTTGTACTTGCGTAATATCGTTCGTGGAACGCGTAATGAGGCTTGCTGTTGAAAATTGATTCATCTCGGCCATTGAGAATGATTCAACCTTGTCGAAGAGCAGGCTTCTAAGCCTCTTAGCGAGCGAAGCAGCGCTCTTCGCCACCAAATAAACAACGATGAAGGATGCAATTAAGCTTCCAATGGCACACAGCATCATATAGGCGCCTGGCTCCCATACCTCGTTTAAGGAGCTGCCTTCCGTCTGCACCAGCTTTGTGATTTCTGCCAAATAATCGGGAAGCTTGAGATCGAGCCATACCTGGAACACGATAAATGCAGTACTGATGACGATAAACCAAACATTTTTGGGATTGAAATACTTCAAAATCTTAAGCATTTATCAAACGCTCCTTCTCCATGTTGTTAGCCATAGAACTGTAAGCCTACTAACTATATTACAATAATAAAAGCCGCTCTAACAACTTCGACGACTACTCCAAATTCTTTTTGATTTTATCGAGCACATTAAAAAAAGTATCCATCTCCTCTTGCGATAGACCCTTCTTAATTTCACGCTCCAATTCAACGTATTTTAAAATAATGGCTTCATGGTATTCAATAGCTTTTGGCGTGAGAATAATCCTCTTTAGTCTTGCATCATAAGGAACAGACTCTCTCGTTATGAGATTATTTTTCTCCATCAATTGCAAAATCTTACTCGCGGTCGAACGCCGAATCGTGAACTGGCTCTCGAAATCGCGTTGAAAAATCTCCTTGTGCTGGTTCTCAACAAAGTACCTCAGCACCCATCCATGCATGCCAGTCAATTGATCGCCATATTTTTGACTCATAAACCCGCTTACCTGTCTATGCAGCATATTTCTTAGCGTTCTAAGTTCGAGCGCAACCGATCGATCCTTGTTCATTTTCGCCCCCCTTTACCTATCATCTCCAGCTCTTTTCTCTATTTTATCACAATTATTGTTAGTCAACTAACATTAATTATACATTAAAAGCTTTTAACCACAATGAACATCAAAGAGGAGCTGTCCTCGCGGCAGCTCCCTCCTACTAGCTCATCCTTATCGCATTTTAGATAGCTATCTACTTTCTACATAAATCTTATCCGATTTCGATGGCTCTTCTAGAATTTTAATTAATTTACGCAAAAGAACAGGCTCTTCTTCTCGGAATTGGTCAAAGCGGAGCTTCAACCGTTTAAATACTTCCTTATCTTCGCGAATAACATGGCGAATGTATTGATCTCTCAGCTTCATCGCCCGTTTTGTGATATCTTTGTAGCCTTCTACAAGCTCTTCGTCATAAGGGATTATCCCCTCTTCTACAAGATATCCGATTCGCTCGCTCATCATTTTTTTGTGTTCCCAGAGAACGTGAAGATGTCTCGCATCGTTGCGGTCACCGAGCCTAGAATCGTTTTGCTCTACAGCATCAAAGTACATTTGCAGATAGTCATATACCTTGATTCCGAAAGCTTCCTCGTCTGGATTGTAATTAATTCGGTTTAAATGAGTCTCTCCATTAACATAATCGAGCAGTTGGTCGATCGCAGCCGTTTTATCAAATGGATAGGCAGAATGCGGTGCGTATTTATAAAAATACGTATGATGATCAGACGTGAGTTTCTCCTTCAAAAGCTTTCGCATAGAACCTGCAGCATCCTGAAATTCTTGGAATGGGATCTTCACATTACGGTACACCCCTGTATGATCGAACATGGAAGCATCGAACCTATTTTCCTCCCAGTCAAAACCGTACAGAAAAAGATGATGAGGGAACGGCTCCTTCTGATAAGAAGCTGCCGGTGACAGCTTGGCTTCGTCCACAAACACGATGCAATAATAGCCGCTGCGGATCTGATCCGCGAAAAATTTCGGCCAGTCATCCAATGCCAAATTGTCTAGAATCGTATAATTCACAGAGCATGTTAGAAGAAACGGATTATTGAAATTCAACTCGTTTGGCTTGCCCCGAAAAAAATCGATAAAATATTGCCTGCCGTCCTCCAGAAATTTTGTGGTACAGGATAACTGGATAAAATTGCTGTAATACCAAGGGATCGTTTCTTCGTGGACGCTGGTGATTGAAAGGGTGTAAGCCCATCGTAAAAACCCTTTAAGTGGCGGATTCAACACGGGAAGCTGTACCGCGTTCATATGATTCGCCTCCTTCTAATGAGTAATCGGGAAGCGTAACTGGTAAAGTTCCTTCAGGCTCAAGCTTGCCCAGTAAAACGCTTGAAAGGGCCTGCAATGTTAGCGGATGATGCTCATAACAGGCTAGGAAACCTTTAGCTTCTGGAAATGCCGCGAGATCAACGGGGTTGCGAAGGGAGATCGGAATGACTTTGTTCCCTCCTGCCAAAAGCTTGCGAACCAAAACGGTCTGCCCGTGATTAGAAGCCGTATGGAATATTCCCACGATGATCTGCCCATATCCTTCCGCTTCGGAGACCAAGTCCGCAATCTCATCCGTACTAGGACCAGTCCCATACAACCGCTCCATAAACTTTGCTTTCATCAAAGGATTTAGAAAGCTGCCGAGGGTATCATCGTATATCGGTTCGTCCTCAGACTTGCAAGCAGCCGCCATCTGCGGCCAAAGCACAAGCGTGTCGACTTCGGAAGACAACTGGCAAAAATTCGGTTCACGGTTCACCGAGGTGATGCTTTTCTCGCGAAGCAGCTTGATCGTCCGAAGGGTTTGCGAATGATCGAGATAGGTCCGCGTTTCTTCCCAGCTGCGTTCTCGCAGCGCTCCGATGCGGAGCTCCTTCAGGAGAAGAATGCGCTCCACGGAAGCATCAATCCGAGCTTCAGATAGACGCCCGTCTGCTACCGCATGTTCCAGTGCAGCTGCCGCCTCCAGCTGGCTTTCGTACGTATGGCTGACGAGAAGAAGATCTGCTCCAGCAAGTACGGCTCTTACGACTGCCTCCCCGACGCCAATGCCTTGCGTTACAGCGTTCATCTCCATGCAATCCGTCACGATAAGCCCCTTAAAATCCAGCTCTTCCCGGAGCAGACCTGTCAATACTTCATGAGAATGTGTGGCTGGAACAGACAAACCGCCGCTTAGCAATGGAATCCCGACATGGGCAGTCATTACGGCTTCGGCCCCAGCCCGCGCACAGCGCCGAAACGGTACGAGCTCGACAGACCGCAGACGATCAAGTGAATGCCTTACGACCGGCAGCTCAGCGTGTGAATCTACCTCCGTGTCGCCATGCCCTGGAAAATGCTTAATAACAGAGACAATGCCGCCATCCTGAAAGCCAAGCATTGCGGCGATCCCAAGCTCAGCGACAAGTTCAGCTTCGTCGCCGTATGCCCGGACATCAATAATCGGATTTCGCGGATTGACGTTAATATCGACCACCGGTGCGAAATTCATATTGATGCCCAGCAACTTCAGCTCCATTGCCGTTCCCTTTGCAGCTTCATAGAGCAGCAAAGGATCACGTGCCGCTCCCAAAGCCATCGCCGCAGGCAGCTGTGCAATTCCCTGTCTTAATCGAACGACCATGCCACCTTCCTGATCTGTTCCGATCCATAGCGGTATGCCTGTTGCACCCGCAGCCGTTTGTTGGAGTTTCTTCGTTAAAGCAAATGCCTGCTCAGGGTTGTCCAAATTACGGGAAAAGAACACGACTCCCCCGATGAAATGGTTTTGCAAGAGGTTGCCAATATTCGCATCTGGCGTAAGTCCCTCGAAGCCTACCATAAGCATCTGCCCAATTTTCTCTTTCATCGTAAGCTGGCTACAAGCTCTCACCTGCATTCCTCCTCTGACATTACAATTGCGTCCAATCGAATAAAACGCCTAACAAATCAGGCTTACTCCCGGAGAGCCGTGAATAAACCGATACAGCTTCGAGCGGGCTTGCTTCTTCCGTTATGAGACTTGCGACGTCTAGTTTCCCACGACGGATAGATTCGAATATGAACATGTTCATATCCTCCTCAGTCCAGCCTTTAAAACCTTCCATCATTCGGCCGTGAATGCCTAATATGCTGACCGAATTAAAAACGACTTTTGGCCCGATCGTCTGTTTTGAAGGTTCTGTCGAGTCACCTAGCAAAATGACTTTGCCGAGCTCCCGTGTCAGCTGCGTACAGTAGGGCAGTACCGCGTAAGAACCCGTCACATCATATATCGTGTCCAGCATTTTGCCATCAGTAAGTTGTTCTACGCCTCCGAACGCTTCGGCTACCGTAAGATTCAGCAGATCGGTCGCACCGCTTCTGTGGGCTTGGTTCAGGCGGGAGCTTTCCGGAGCAATCGCAATAATCTGCCTTGCACCACTGGAATTCAGATACTGAATGACAAGCTGGCCGATAAGACCGAGTCCAACAACTCCCACTCTTTCTCCAAAAGCGGGTTCTGCGCGCAGAATCCCTAGAAGAGCAACCTTCGCGATCTGCGTAAAAACCGCCTCTTCGTCACGGATTGAATCTGGTATAATTGCCGCTTCCTTATAGTCTGCGAGGAAATATTGTCGGTGACCAGCCGGGCAGATGACCCGATCGCCGGGCTTTATTCCCTCCACTCCAATGCCTGTCTCCAGCACCTCAGCTGCCATCGAGTAACCAGGATAGAATGGGTACCGAACCCAAGAGGACCAGACCGTTCCTTCATCGAAACGCCCCTTTAGACAAGCCAGCTCCGTTCCTGTACTTATTAGTGATTTTTTGGCTGCACATAAAATTTGTCCTCTTCCTGGCTTCGGCACCTGTTCCTCTATAAGCTCAATTCGATCTGGCTCCTGAAAAACGCAATTTATCGAGGTACGGCCTTGCGTTGTCGCCATGTCCGGCATGCGATGACACTTCCTTTTCTAGGCATGGGATATAGATCTTATATTTGTAATTTCCATATGATCGCAAAACCATCTTAACTGCTCGCGCTGCTATATCCCCTCACAGCCTGTTTCCAAAGCAGCCGTACAGCTGCGAAGAGCAGGAGCGATCCGATCAGCGCCATTCCTGCATATAACCAGCTGAGCTGTCCAAGCAAGAACATCGGTCCGAAATTAGTAATAAGGAACAGCGGAATAACGAAGGTCCCGATTCTGCGAACCCAAACAGGATAAATAGCCATAGGGAAATTGTTGGCATCCCAAGCGGAATGGGCGATCTCCGACATAGCCCCCGTCTGGACGAACCAGAATGAAAGCAGCGCTGGGATAATCATTAGACAATACGTGATGACAACGGAGACCAGCAGCATTAAGGCAAATCCCGCAAGTTGAACGAATGACAACGGAATATCCATCGCATGCCAGCCGATACCGATCATAGTGAAACCGACCAAAATATCGGGAATTGGCAGCGCCAGATCGACGTATCGCAATGATGCCATGAACTGCAGGGAAACGGGCTTCGTAATCATCAAATCAAGCGAGCCGTCTTTAATATACTCAGGAATTTTCATGAAATTTGTAAAAAACAACCCGACATACATTCCCGTAACGACGGTGTGCATGCCTATAAATAGAAGCAGCCCTTCGGGCGGTATGCCTTCTACATGCAGATCAGTGCGGAACACGACAAGCACATACAAAAGCTTGGCAAGCAGATAGACAGATTCGACAAGCAGGCTCATCACAAAATTGCCCCGAAACTCCATCTGAGCGATGAGACAATTTTTGATGAACATACCGTACAGGCGCAAATATTTTCTCGCAATTTTAAACATATGGAACGTCTGCTACCCCCCAACCGCCGAATATTTCTTTATGGATACGCGCCACGTCAGACGGGAAATGAACAAGAAGAGCAATATCCATCCACCCTGAATAAACAGCCCCTGATACATAGCCATCGTCCCTGTTTTACCGCTCAGAACATTCACCGGAAAATAAATGGTATACGGAAAAGGAGTATATTGAAGCGCCTTTACAACCGATTCCCCGAAAATTTCCAAGGGGAACATGCCACCGCTCAAAATATTGACTAGCAAACTTGTAATCACAAAAAAGTATGAGATTTCATGCAAATAAAACGCGCTGGCGCAAATGCAGTAGGCGATCAAAAAGTTGAGCAGAAGCGCACCCCAGAGCGTCACAGCGAACAAGATTATACGAACGAATTGGATATCTAGCACTTCCCTAGCGGCTGAAATCCAGATAATACAAATCAGCAAAATTGCAGTAATACCGTAATAGATCGCCTTTTGACCGAAAAAGGACATCAGCCGGTATCCGAAGTAGCTGACTGGCTTAATCAAATATTTGTTAAGACCGCCATTCTTAATATCGTCGGCAATCTGGTGCTCAAACTGGGTAGCAATCAGCTTGGACACCAGCCCTGCCAAGATCGTATACAAAATAATTTGACCATACGAATACGAGAACAACGCCGCCTTGCCGGAATGTTCGTACACCGCCGTCCAAATAAAATATTGAACGAGAATCGGAAAAGCAGCCCCAAGAAGACCAAGAAAGAAGTGAAATCGGTATTCCATCGAATGCTGGACGCCTACCCTAAAAACTGCCATGTACAATCTGCGTCTGTTCATCCTACGGCTTCCTTGCGATAGAGCATGGAAATGCTCTCCTCGATCGGTACGTCTTCTATCGTCCAGTCGATGATTGGAAGCGAATCAAGCAAGGCGCGCGACACTTCCTTCAAGCGATGCTTCGGCAGCTCTAGAACAACGTTGTATTCGTCTCCGCTTACCATTTTCCCGAATTTGGCCAGCCGCTGCTGGGCAACAGGTTCGGAGAAGTGCAGCCTTACAATTTTCTGCTCGCCAAACAGATCGTTGATCTTGTGAAGATCGCCATCGTACAGAAGGCTTCCTTCATTAATAATGATCGTCCGCTTGCAGAGGTCCTCCACATCCTTCATGTAATGGCTCGTAAGCAAAATCGTCGCAGCAAACTGCTCATTGTAGTATTTCAGAAACTCTCTAACCTTCTTCTGGGAGGGGAAATCAAGCCCGATCGTCGGTTCATCGAGATAAAGCAGGCTAGGGCGGTGGATAAGTGCGGCGATCAGCTCCATTTTCATCCGTTCGCCCAGCGACAACCTGCGCACCTGCACGTTCAGAAGATCCTGCACATCTAGCATTTCCGATAGCTCAGCAAGACTCCGATGGTAGAGAGCATCCTCGACGTCATAAATGCATTTGTTCAAATAAATCGATTCACTAGCTGGAAGGTCCCACCAGAGCTGATTTTTCTGCCCCATCACAATGGAAAAAAGCCGTTTGAACTCATTCTTCCGCTCCCATGGCACATAACCAAACACATCGGCTTCTCCGCCTGTCGGATAAAGAATGCCAGACAGCATTTTGAGCGTTGTTGTTTTACCCGCCCCGTTAGGTCCGAGAAATCCGACGCATTCGCCGGGGCCTATGTCAAAAGAAAGAGATTTGACCGCTTCCTTCACCAGCGACTTGCGAGCAAATAAATTTTTCAACGAATTTTTAAGCCCCGCTGCTTTCCGGTAGTACACGAACGATTTGTGCAGCTCCCGCACACGGATATAGTCCATCCCCGTTCCTCCTGGCTTAAACTCCATTGTTGTACAGCAGCACACACTTAGAGCATATCGGCATTAAACCGCAGGCAACAATTTCGCGCTGTTTACGAAGATCTTCACCGTGAAAAACATCGGCTACACTTTCTTCATACAAATTGCCGACGCTGAATTCCGGGAAAAATTTGCATGGATTCACTTTGCCGTCCGGCATCACATCCATCCGATTCGAGATCGAAAAGCACTTCGTACGATTCATAGCCGGTTTCTCGCTGCCCCGAATAAATCCTTCCACCTCTTCGGGCTCCAGTGCAGGCTGATAACGGACACGCACATTCCAAATTCGAGAATTTACGCGTTTAAGCTCTTCGAGCAAAATATCAAAATTGTCTGGCGAGATGTGAAACGTGAAGGAGTGCCAACTGTTCTTGTGAGCGTCTGCAAAGCGGGAGGCAAGGTGCGGGAAATGAGCATCGAAGTAAGTGTCCATTCTATCCGCCGTATCAGAAGGGATATACCAGGGGAAGCAGAAATAGACAGAATCTACGCCCATCTCTTCAAAAAATTCCATAAAGCTGTAAAGCTTGCCGACCATCTGGTCGTTAACCGTCAACGCCACAGAAACCTTGCCTTTATATATACCCTGCTTTTTCAGATCTAGCAGCAACTGGATTGCATGGATTACTTTTTTAAACGTGCCTTTACCTCGGATTGCGTCATTTTCCTTCTCGAAGCCTTCAAGGCTGACCAGCATAACCAGATTTTCTGACATTTTCAAAATGGAATCCAGCTTCTGCTCAATGAGAATCGCATTCGTGCAAATCGTCGTGTACCGCTCTTCTTTGGATAGCAGCTCTGCCAGCTCATCGAATTTGGAGTAAAATAACGGTTCGCCGCCCCACAGGAAAACACGTGATTTGCGTGCTCTTGTTTCAGCCAAAATCTTCTCCACGACGGGAATATCGATTTCATCTTTCTTCACTTCTTTGGCAAAACCGTGATGAAAGCCATCCGGATTCCACTCAAAGCAGTGTGTGCAGCGTAGGTTGCAGCCATTATTAAGCTTGATTCCTATCTCATAAGGCACAGGGGCTGCATAAGTTGGATCATCTCTGCGCTTCCTTCCGGTTTCCGCCAGCGGAACCAGCGTTCTTTTCATATTACGAAACGTGATTTGGTCAAACGTAACTGCTGTTTTCGGCTGCATAGGTGATCCTCCCGAAATGGTTAATTTTTGACCGCTGCTCTAACAATCGTCTGCAAGTCTCCTCGAGCAAATGCTCCGAAAAACGTTGAGTTTTCCACTCCGTAAAGCGGATTCCGAGTCCACATGATTCCCAATAGGTTGAATTATGAAGCTCATGGTCGCCGAACGGCTCCAACATGACAAAAGGGATTCCAAGCGACAACGAGTCGTTCAAAGTCGCTCCCCCTGGCTTACTGATGATCGCCCAGCAATTGCGCATCAGATCGGTGTAAGCTGAGTAATCCTTGAGGGGATACTCCCTGAGAATTCCGTTTTCACGGATATACTGAATCATAGGCGGGAAAGAATGTCTCCCTTGTTTGTCCCTGCTCCACGGGTCCCAGGAGACCTCCATCCCAAAATATCGCATGGTCCCGTCGTCCTCCTCCACCTCTGAAGGATCGTAAACAATGACATCCAGACGGTGTCCGAGCATTCGAAGCTCTGAGATCGTCTTGGCGTAGGTGCCGATTCCCCAGCCACCGCCATGAATCAGAATGCGTCCGGCGCGGTGCCAGAAAGGCAAAGGCTCCGCTTCGTCTGAAGCAATGTAACTGCCCGGAGACATTTTTTGAAGCTCGTAAAACCAAACGTTCTTATAGACGGGGTACAACTGCTTATGCACCTTAAACGATGGGGTATCCCACGCATCCAGTCGGATCAGCCGGATGTCCAATTGCTTGTTAGAATCTGCCTTGTAACGCTCCAGTATAGGCAGCCAGAAACCCGTAAACACCGCAAAACGGGTGACATCGGCCTGTTTCCAAGCGTTCAGCAGTATTTGAACCTCTTCCTCGTCCAAGGAATTGTCAACGGGTTTGGCCAGCTTATGCCCCATAAGAGCAACGGCGAAATCCGCATGAAATGCTTTTTTGGTGGATCTGATCTTGCTTCGCACTTTTTCGTCATACAAGCTCTCCAGAACGTAAATATCCGTTTCGACTCCTATGCTTTGCAGGTACGTATGCAGATGCATAGCCGGAATGTACGCGCCGAGCGAATTACCCGACGCCAGCAAAATAACTGAAGATGAATTCATGCTCAGCTCCCGCGTTCCAAATTTAGTTGTACACTTTAACGGATAAGTCTGCGAGCACCTGTCGCAAGCTGTTAATCAGTTCGCTGCGGTGTTCATCATCTCGGCCTACGACCGAGACATAAAGCCGTCCTTTCGGCATGCCTCGTTTGTTCTGCGTTCCCTCCGCCATTCGGCGGCGAGTCAGAATCTCATTTATCATTACGGTATTGGATGATAGAGGAACAACCCCGTACCCTGAGGGGGTTGTCAACAGAAGTTCAGATGCGTGCAATGCGTGCAGTAGAGTGCCAAACTCGAAGCCTTCCGGTAATCCGAGGGATAAAAACGTAAGCCAGCCGCTATGTCCGTACGTTTCCCAACATCGATCGAGATACGCGTTAATAAGACCCATGGACTTGCGGGCGTTAATTTCTACAATCGATACGACTTTTTCGTCCTCCAATATCATGGAGTCAAAGCAGACAAAGCCGTGGTAGCCGTCTCCCGCCAGCAGCCGGAGCGCCTTCTCCATCACGTTGAAATAGCCAGCGTTCTCCAACATGCTGATAAAAACTTCATCCGCTTTGATAGACCCGCTGTAGTTTTGCTGGTGATTAATCATCCGCTGAACTGAAATGAACGCCGCCTCGCCACTCTCCTTGATGAACCAGTGAGAGCTGAAGTCGGTCTTTTTCTTTAGCAACGGCTCAAGAAGGAATTGAGAGCGCAAACCTCTTTCCTCCTGTTTATGCAAGTGATCCGTTATTCTTCGTTGCATGGATTCGCTGTCAATGAGCATATTGCCTTTGCCAGCAACGCCGAAGGGATCTTTCAATAAATAGTGCCCCTGCTTCAATAGAGCACTTCCGATCGTCTCTATTTCTGCTGCACTGTTCGCCTCCATGCCGTAACACTTCTCGCCTATTCTAGCCAAAAGCTCGTTGGAGTACAGCTTTGAGTTCACACGTACAACCGTCTTTAGATCTGGCAGAGAACCGCTAGATTCAACCGCGTGCAGGTATGCTTCCGTATCCGATGTTATGGCGTACGGGGACACCATTTTAGCACCGCGTGAGAACACCTCTTCACCCTGTGATTTCATCTGCTGCAAAACCACACCCTCGGGGAAAACGGAACCGGTTGTCTGAAGCACTTTATTTGCCGGTTTGTTGAGCCTTGCTTGATCGGCCGCAAGTCTGAACATGCAAGATTTGAATAAGTCCGGTTCGGGCAAGGGATCCTTCTCATCATTCAAATCATAGTGATAGCGAGTTCCAAACGAAAAACCTAGCTTATTTAAATACTCATGCAGTGCTGGGTTGATTTTGCAACGGCTATAGAGGATATCATTAGGCCCGCAAAACGGAAAGAGCAGCTCATCCATGCACAGCACAATGGACTCACTATCCTTGTCCGGCATAGCAGGCAGCCGGGCCAGATCAGGATCTCTCCACCTCGTTTCGGGGTCGAAGGTACCCATAACCATTTTCACAATCACGTCGGCTTTACGACTTAGCATCTTCGTACAACGGCTGGCCTTGCGGCTGGCAGCTTTTCACAAACTGAATAAAAGCTCCGATCGACTGGAGATGCTCATAATCGAATTCGTCATAGTCAATGGCCACATTCAACTGATCCTCGACTTGGAGCATAAATTGGATCATTTGCAAAGAATCAAGGCCAATATCATTGTTCAGATTCGTTTCAGGGGAGAGGGAATGGCGGAGTTCCGGCTGGTCTTCTTTGATCGTGCACAAAATATCAGCGATTTTATCGAACATTACTACACTCCTTTAAAGGTTAAATGTATGAGGACCATCCGAATCCTCACTTTCACAAATTCCAACCAAATAAAAACTAATTCTTTTTCATCCCTCCAATTCCTATAAATTACAATTATTATCATGCTCTAGCAAGAATCTGTCAACGAAAACAGAGTAGATCATTTACACTATTTTTCTATATAATTTCGTGAACACCCTTCGAATAGGTAGCAAGAATCATCTGATTTTGAACCTTGACATTGGAATACGACAAATTCATACATCAATATTGATTGATTATACTCAAAACCGACCACACATTTAGGACTTTTTAACCTAAAATTCAAAAAACTTATCTAAACATTATTTTATTGCAACTATTTTTAGTTTTTTGTACTATTTTCATCTAAAACAAAAAATCCCCCCGGAGCTCCCATTCAACTCCGAGGGCTTAATTCGTTTATAGCTGTAGCTGCCACAACGCGGGAACGTTGCTAGGCTCCCAGCCTGCTAACGAAGTGTGCGGTTGGATACATTTATACGTCGCACCATTGTATGAGACTAGAGCATTCGCTGCATATGCCGTGTTAGCAGCCCATGGTGTAGCGCTTGGTCCTTGAGCCGTCGTAGCGGTAACTGCGTTGCTGTTGCCGGATTCGTTTTGAGATGGATCAATAGCACGAACCGTGAACGTATAGGAAGTATTAGGAGTAAGACCGGTAACGAGCTTCTCAGTAGCTGTGCCCGTTACGGTTGCAACGACATTTGAACCGACATAAATGCGGTAACCAGCGATGCCAGAAGCATCCGTTGAGGCGTTCCACATCAATGTAAGTGAGTTTGAGCCAGCCGCTCCCATGACATGAAGTCCAGACGGATTAGTTGGTGGAGTCGTATCGTTCGGGATCTGAACCGTCGTTATTTGTACGCTATTGCTGGCTGGAGATCGATTACCGGAGGAATCAAACGCTTTGACGGTTAAGTTATAGGTGGTTCCGGCAATCAAATTGGTCAGGTTGACATTTAATTGATTTCCCGGAACGGTAGCTATTGGCGAGGTGTTAGAGCCGGAATAAATCTCATAACCTGAGACACCATTATTGTCCGTTGAAGCTCCCCATGATAGTGAAGCTGTTGTTGTCCCGACTGTACCTGCTGTAAGGTTCGTTGGAGTAGTTGGGGCAACGTTGTCTGAAGCGCCAAACTGAACATCAATTACGTTATACCAAGCGTTTGGCGTATCATAAATATCCCATACGGCAAGGATGATTTGATAACCAGTTCTCTCTGGTACACTACAGGTATGGGACAATGTTGCAGGTGGCTGTTGACCGTTCCCCTGTACCGTACAGAACGGTGTCAGATCAAGCTGTGCACGTGAAAGCGGAGCATTCGGATTCCAATCTTGCTTGGTAATAAAATAGCGATAACTTGTCGTCGCATGACGCGCTGTAAACTTCCAAGTAAATGTATTGGTACCGCTGCTAATATTGACCTTATTCCAGCGTGTAGCTGTTTGTTGGTCAAGATTTGCGAAGGCAGCAAGGCCGGCACTGGCGATTTTACCATCTGCAGGTCCAGCTGCTGGAAAACCTTTTAATCCTTCGAGGCTTTGCGGTTCATAAATAATTGCACCACAGTTCGTATTCAGTCCGTTTTTACATTGTATCGCCCGACTTGCAGGATTATCGATATAACCATGAGCTGAAACTGGCTTAACCAAAGCAATCATACTGGTTAATAGGAGCAGCAGAACAAGACAAGCAACCATCACACGCTTTTTCAAACTCGAACTCCTATGAATCTGATTCATCATCACATTACCTCCTAGGTTTTTGGTCTGGTTTTAGAATCCATCCATTTCCTAACAGCATGCGGATATCAGTATCATTTCCCCCCTCTCATCATAGCTGCGACGTCTATAAAGATAGGTTCACTTTAAGCAACCAACTCCTTTAAAATCCGAATTTATATAAACTCCTAAGAGCTTATACACGCATTAAAAAATGAGCAGTGAAAGCAAAATGGGTATGGTTTGGATTCATGGGAAGGTGTGAGGTTTGGTAAAAAGCCAAAACTTTCCGGATGTTTGTACCGAAGTGTGGTGGAGATGAATGGCCCTAAAATCGGATTGTAGCTGAGGAATGTTCTATGAATCAATCATAATGTAAACGTTATTATTTTGCACTGCTATTTTAGAACTAATATTTTTTACGCTCAAAATAGGTCTTGCACCCAACCCCAACGACCTAAGCTTATGACACAAGGATGTATTTATTACCATTTTTTGTGTTTAAAGACCTAAATTTGTTTTCGCCATTGCAGCGTATTAGGATACTTGCATTGTTCTCCTATGTTAAATTGCTTTTACTTCTATTTCAGCAATGGTACGCTTATTTTGGGGTTGAACAGGACGATGATTATCAGGGAATATCGCTTGAAATGCTTTTATTTGAGCTTTCGACATTTCGATAGGCTTCTCTAGAACAGTCCACTTCACGCCCTCGGAGCAAGGCGGAGTCGTCAGTGATCCTTGGTAGCGATAAGCGTCCAGATCACTAGGAAGCAGCTTGCTGAGAACAATTTTGTTTTTCAAAACGAAATCAACAGCAGTCTTTGTTTTTGGCAGCTTGGACCAAATTTCAGTCAAGGCCGGGTTTCCTTTACCCTCCTTAATAAGTACGCCTAGCACAGCTAAATTTCCAGTCTTGTTCTTATGTACAAAGTGCAGCTCCAAGGGGGATGCTTTTCCGTCTATTAAATGTTCACTCGGTGTATGGAAATGAAATTGAGCCAATGTGTACTTAGAATCGCCAATTGTCAACTGATTGGCAGCTGAAGCTGTATTGGCTTGAATGGTATGTCCGCTATTGCCGAAGGTAAACGAGGTTGGTTTATAATGGACGGTCACCTTCGTTTTGTTGCCGTTTTTATTAGCTTCGTCACTATGGATATCGATTGGTGATTGCTCCACTCCAGCACTGCAAGCCGCATATTCCGCTGTAAGATGAGCCCAATGCTCCGGTCCAGTACTGCCTTCATAGCTCCAATGCGGTGCTTCGCTCTCGGATTTTGATGCTGGTGCTGCATAAGCGACAGTTGAAGCTAGCAGAACTAGCATAGCTGCGCTTGTGAGTAATTTAGTCAAACGTGTGCTCATAAATCAATTCATCTCCTTAATAAGTTATGATTGAATGATACAAATAACGGTACGCTGCTTCGAACACCTCCTACAGTATAGTACCAACAACTTGGCGCACTGTAAATAAATAGAAATATTTTGTGCGTATTGAATATTTTGAACATAAAACTCATATTTTCGTCATGATGATTACTGGCAAATATAAATAATGGAGCAACTGCCGCAGCAGTTGCTCCACTCTCCCGTTTATCATCTACTTTTTAAAAAACTCTTTATCTTACACCAATCATTAAAAATCGATTTCCACACCGTCGATAGTGATGGCTTCAATCTTTGAAATATCTAAAGGCAAAGTAGGTATGAATTTCGCTTTAACCTTCTCATTATCACTAAAGCTAGTCATAGAATCAAATGTTTGAACTGTGCCGTCATACATTTTAGCAGTTACTGCAATTTCACTAGAATTATTTAATTCACCAATTCCGTATAAGGTTACTCCTAATGGTGAAACGGTCATACGATTGGCCATCCACGTCCCAAAATCCTTGGAAAATGCTGCATTTTTCTCTTCACTAACCGACCGCATTTTAAATATAGTATTCCAGTCGCCTACTGTGTAATTGTTATTAGATACAAAATACCCCATTAGTTTTAGATCGTTTATATTTAAATTATCGATGTCAAAGATATATTCGACATATTCGTTCCCGTAATTCGTATTTCCTAAATCATCAATTCCAAAAGATACATTGGAAGTATGTATCTTATTTCCTGAAGGATCAATAAAATAAAAATATCCATGACTATCTATATCATCTCTGGTCCATTTCGTTTGGATGTGAAGTCGATTATCAATAAAACCTAAATTAGATATATGCATAAACTTTATTTCTGGAAGATAAAGTTTGGTTTCATCTGGCTTTAATACCCGTATTATCCCTTGTTCCTTTAATTTTCCAAAAATCTCCCCACCGCCACCAGGACTATTATTTAAATCTAATAATATCGTTTGAGGTGTATTGTTTTTTGCTTCCATAAGATTAGCATTAACCTTCACTTCTTCAAATGTTTGTTTATGACTTAGGAAAGAGTTGAGTCGAAAACTTATTTTTTTATTATTAAGTCGCTCGCCACCGTTAGCTTGCATTCGTAATGTCGCAGTATGAGTGGTTTCATCGTAACCTACCATTTGAATATTAAACATATGACCTTCAGAAAATGAGTAATCATCATAAAGATCAAGAGTTTCATCTATTCTATTGCCTGTAAGATCTTGCATAGTCACATATATAACTGCCATTTCATCATCATTCATCGCAGCGACTACTTCCATCTTAATACCATCATCTTCACTACTCATTTCGATAGGTTGGAGCATTAACGCAATTTGTGGACTAACGATAGATAATAAATTATTAAAACTTGGCATAGTGGCTGCTCCTACTCCAATCGAAAAAACTAGAGATAAAGAAGCTACCACGGGAAAGACTAACCGCTTTTTAAATTTCCTTTTTGGATGTTCAGATTTCGCCATTTTCACCCCAAGTTTCGCTCTCTCATGTAATTCTTTTGGAATCTCGATTCTATCTAATTCTTGCTTTACTATATTACTCACAAATCCCAACCCCCTTAGCTTGTTTACGAAGCTTATCTAATGCACGATATAATATTGATTTTGACGTCCCTAATGGAATATTTAACATCTCGGCTATTTCTTTAAATGAATAGTCTTCGTAAAATTTTAAAATGACAATACTTTTTTCATCTTCATTTAACTCATCCAATAATTGATCAAGTGTTAATGATAGAGGGATAATTTCAACATAAGGATCAATTAACTCCTCATGCTCTGGTCTTAGTTGAACCACCTTGTTGTTTTTTCTTAAACAATCAATAGCACAACTAATGGAAATTTTAATTAACCATGTTTTAAAATACTCTGGTTTTTTTAATGTATCTATCTTTTTAAATGAACGATATGCCACTTCTTGAACGATATCCAAAGCATCATCTTTATTTTTGACATAAACATAAGCCATTCGAAATATATCTTGTTCATATTTTTGGAATAGCTTTAAAAAGGCTTTATCGTCACCCTTTTGAGCTTTTTCTACTAATCTAATAATCGAAACCCACCCTCTTTATTTTTCTTCTTATACCTATTAGACAAAGTAATTAAGCATTTGGCTTAAATTTTATAAAAAAATATCCCTTCTCTAGTAAGCAAGGGTAGGAATGTAAACGGCAGATTTCCTGTTTTATGGTTAGTTGGGATTTTAATCGTGTGGGTATTCGTGAATTTGAGAAATGGATTTGACCTCCTCACTTCCCTTAATAATCCTGTTGCCACAACAAATATGTATCTATATGGGAAATGAGGATATCCTAACTAAACGATACCATATTAACCATCAGATCAGAGGTACTCAGATGATTAATCCAACAAACAACATTGATGACCAGCCGTTGCATTCGGATTTAAAGATGAATTTAAAAATGCTGCAGGATAATCTCGGGCACAGCCCTGACTTGGTTTCACGTCATTTCCAAGTGAATTCAGCAAATAAAATGCCTATCCATGGAGCTATTGTATATATTGAAGGGCTATCAAGCTCAAGCTCTATGCTTCAATCCGTCTATATGGGAAACCATGAGAGCAGTCAATATTTTACCCCGACAGAATTAATGGATTACTACAAGAATAGTGTCATTCCTGAAGGAGCCGTATTTACACTCACTTCATTTAATGAATTATTTGATATGCTGCTTACTGGAAACAGTATCCTTCTTCTTGATAATTGTGCTCAAGCTCTTTCTGTTGACACAAAAGATATTAGAGCTCGCTCGGTTGAAGAACCTAACGTTCAATCCGTGGTGCGCGGTCCCCGTGAAGGTTTTACTGAAGTGTTAAGTTGGAACACCGCTATGATTCGCAGAAAAATTAACAGTCGGCACCTATGGTTTGAGAACTATAAAATAGGAAGTGTCACAAAGACAGATGTTTCGGTCATTTTTATCGAAAATCTCGTTTCTGATAGCGTGCTTGAAATGGTTAGAGAACGATTGCAGAAAATCGATATCGACGGCATTCTTGAAAGTAATTATATAGAAGAACACATTCAAGATAAGAAATATTCACCTTTTCCAACCATATTTAATTCGGAGAGACCCGATGTGGTAGCTGCTGGTTTGCTGGAGGGAAGAGTCGCGATTATGGTCGATGGAACTCCGTTTGCACTTCTGGTTCCTGCACTGTTTACGCAATTTTTCCAATCAAGCGAGGATTATTACGAACGGACGGATTTCAGCACGCTGATTCGTTTGCTCCGCTTTTTTTGTTTTCTTATAGCTACCATTACACCCTCTTTCTATATTGCGATTACAACGTTTCACCAGGAGCTGCTTCCAACGACATTGCTCTATAATCTAGCCAGCCAGCGAGAAGGCGTCCCTTTCCCAGCTTTTATAGAGGCGCTCGTCATGGAGATTACCTTTGAGATTCTCCGTGAAGCCAGTGTACGAATGCCAAAAACGATTGGACAATCGATCTCCATCGTAGGAACACTGGTTGTTGGACAAGCCGCTGTAGAAGCTGGCCTCGTCAGCGCTGCCATGGTAATTGTGGTTTCCATAACGGCCATTTCGAATTTCGTACTCCCTGCTTTCAATCTAGGAATCGCAGCTCGGATTATCCGTTTCTTGCTGATGATCATGGCAGCATCCTTTGGATTGTACGGCGTATTTATCTGTATCATTGGGATCATTTTTCATCTATGCAGCCTCACGTCATTTGGCGTTCCTTATATGGCGCCGCTGGCTCCCTTCAACAGTACAGATCAGAAAGATACTCTATTCCGTATGCCCTTGCGCTCCATGATTACACGCCCCAAAAGCCTTAAACCAAAAAATCTAGTGAGGCAGAAAAAATCATGAAACGTTCTACGTCATTTGTCAGGCTAGTTCTCGTCGTCATCGTTCTTCTAATTTCCGCCATTCTCATGACTGCTTGCTGGAGCAGACATGAGTTAAACGAGCTTAGCATCGTGGTAGGGCTTGCTATCGATAAGAAAGGCGACAAATACAATGTAACCGTACAAATTGTTAATCCAGGTCAGGTAAGCAATAAGCAAGCAGAATCAAACAACTTCAGTCCAGTAGTCTCTTATGAAGCAACAGGCGTTTCAGTACCGGATGCACTCAGCAGAATGACGGTTAAGGCAGCACGACAGCTATATTACCCACACCTGCGGATATTAATTATAGGCGAGGATGTGGCTCGTAGCGGAATCAGTAAGCCGCTTGATTTTATCGCAAGAAACCGTGAGATGAGAACAGACTTTTATCTCATCGTAGCTAAAAAAACAACAGCAAGTGAAATCCTAAACATGTACAGCCCTATTGATCCGATTCCTGCGAATAACTTGTACACCAAGCTGGAGACCTCTGACCGATTATGGGCTGCAACCGGAAAAATCACATTGGACAAGCTGATTCAAGATTTATCCCAGCAAGGAAAAGGGGCGACTTTAACCGCTATAGAAATTGAAGGCAATCCTTCAAAAGGCGATAAAATAACTGATGCTGTAAATGTTGAACCAGAGGTCATCCTCAAATACACCGGTATGGCCGCTTTTAAACGGGATCGTATGGTAGGCTGGCTGAATGAAAACGACACAAAGGCGCTCAATTATCTTCAAAATAATATCGTCAAAACAACTGGCACGATTGCATGTCCAGATAGCAAAGGGAATGTAAGTCTTCAAGTCGTCCATTCTCATACGGATATACGCGTAAATACGAAAAATGAAACTCCTGCATTCGAAGTCATTTTAAAAACGGAGCAGGATATAACAGACATTAGCTGCGAGCTTGATATTACTCAGCCGGAGACGTTAGCCAAATTAAACAAGCTGGCCGATAAGACACTGGAAGAAATACTGAGCCGCACGATTCACAAATTTCAAAAGCAAGTTAAAGCAGATATATTTGGCTTTGGTTCAGCACTTCATCGTTCCAACCCGAAAATGTGGCATGGCATTAACGATTGGGATAAAATATTCGAAAATGTGAATATCACCGTTCAATCTCAGTGCACTATTCGGCGAATTGGAACTACGGTACAGTCTATTAGAAGCACAATTAAAAAATAGGTGGCGGCAGCTATGTGGTTATGGATAGGTGTAATCGGTGCATGGACGTGGGTTTCCATTGTTGAAATCCCTCCCCTATTCGGCAAGCGCAGGATGAAAGAACTTCTGCTGATTGTATTCATTATGATAACAGCAACCTCTGGCAGTCTGATTTTCATGTATATGCACAATCCGCCTAACCCTTTGGAATGGATAGAAAAAATAATATCTCCTTACGCTCGTGCAATCTACTCCTTGATGTCCTGAAAGGAAAAGACCGATGATGAAGCAAGATACTTTAAGTGTTCGCACATTCACGATATTAGTCATTTTCTTCATGATTGGCACCTCCATCCTCATTACGCCTGCAGGACTTACTTTGGTAGCGAAACAGGATGCTTGGCTCGCAGCCATTGTAGGAATCGGACTCAACATTCTAAGCGTCCTTATTTATGTCAGTCTCGGTAACCGATATGGGGACAAAACACTCATCCAGATGTGCCATCTTGCTTTTGGAAAGTGGATCGGCAATGTATTCGGTCTTTGCTTTATCGCTTTTTTCTATTTGCTCACCTCTCTAATGATTGGGGATCTCGGTTTTTTTCTAACCACACAAACCTTGCCGGAAACGCCGATTGAAATATTATTAATTATCTTTGTCATTATTGTTATATTTGCCGTTCGAGCAGGCATGGTCGTTTATTCCCGTGCGGTACAAATATTTTTTCCGATCCTATTTTTTATGCTCTGCTTTCTTATCATACCTATCTTCCCTCAAATAGAAGTTCTAGACTTTGAACCCATACTGGAGTATGGCTTTAAGCCCATTGTAAAAGCTGGCTTCTCCTTTTCCGGATTTCAGGAAATGATTGTGCTGCTCATGATTTATCCTTACGTAGCGAAATCAGCAAAAAGAGGACGAGGCTTTGTATGGGGAACCCTAATCGGTGGAATTGTACTGATCATCATAACTGTGGGATGTATAGGCGTAATGGGAGCTGCCGTCACCGCTAATCAATTATTTCCGGCCTACGTGCTGGCGAAAAATATTAACATCGGCCATTTTCTTGAACGTATTGAAGGGATTATGATGTTCATTTGGATTTTATCCATCGTGATGAAGATTGTGCTGACGTTTGATGCATCGTTGATTGGGTTCAGCCAGCTATTCAAATTGAAGGATCCGAAACCATATGTCATTCCGATGGGATTTGGCTTGATCGCTCTAGCGCTGTTATGTTACACAAATACAATTTCCGTCAATGATTTCCTCACCAAAAACTGGACACCCTTTGCTACGATTTTCACGATTTTTGTCCCCCTGTTCATTCTAGGTATATTACTGTTTCGTGGATCGGGCGAGAGTACAAGTAAGCAGGAGAATACTACTGAGAATGAGCAAGCATAGCTGTGATGGAAAGAAGACAAATCGGAGGTTTGTTTAATAAAACGGAGCCGCCTCAAAAGGCGGCTCCGTTGAAAAGCATAAATAACTGTAAAGCTCAGACATTATTCCCCCAAAACTTCTTTCAATTTCAGCAGCACAGTAACCGCTTCAGCACGGGTAGCAACGCCAGTTGGTTCAAATTTGTTACCGCTGCGTCCTTGTACAATTCCTTGCTTCTTCGCCGTTTCTGCAGCCTTCTTAGCCCATGCAGGTATAGCACTGTCATCAGTAAAGCCTGTTTTACCGGTTGCCTCTGCATCAAGGCCTGTAACTTTTGCGATCATAGCAACCATCTCGGCTCTTGATATGCTTGCATTTGGACGGAAGCTGCCATCCTCATAACCTGTAAGAATACCAGCCTCAACAGCCTGAGCTACTGCCTTTACCGCCCACGCGCCAATAGCAGACTTATCTTTAAATTGCAGCTCACTTCCGCTTGTTTGCGGCTTCAACATTTGCATCATCATCACTGCAAACTCCGCACGTGTTACCGAACTATTCGGCTTAAATGTACCGTCTGAATAACCATTTACAAAGCCTTCTGCCACTGCCTTTTGGATATTCAGCTGTGCCCAGTGACCATCAATATCCTTGAAGTTCAGTTGATTTTTATTTATTGCCATGACAGCAAATTTCGTAAAGTGATCAACTTCAACTTCAATTTTATTACTGTTTATCTTGCCTCCAATGGATACCCATTTCTTGCTCGTCTCATCGAAGTAGAATACAGCTGCCGTTTGATTCTCTTTAAGCAGCGATGAATTAAATTCAAAGACGAGTGTAACATTTTTGCTGAATTTACCCGAACTATTTTTCAACACTTCAAAGACTGAGCTGAGAGAAATATCGTCTTTCGAGAAAAGCTTAGCCGTATCCAGCAGCTCTTCAATGGTCAGCATAATTTCCTGAGCTGTTGCTCCAGCTGGGATCGTGACTTTAATTTTCTCACCTAAACTCACCTTTGCTGAGTAACCAGCCGGTATTGTTGCTTTTCCATTCGTAGATACAATCTCTGTTATACCAGTACCGCCGCCTGAATTACCGCCAGTTGGCGCTTTAGGTGTCGTAATATTTCTCGCATTGCTTGCCTTGGAGAAATTATTCGCATGATCGAATGCGATGACATAATACTGGTAAGCTGTTTCCGAGCTTAACCCTGTATCACTATAAGATGTACTTGTTGTTGTCGCCAGCTCAATACCATTACGGAAAACCTTGTAGCCTGCTACTCCCAAATTGTCAGTAGAAGCAGACCATGTCAAATTAATTTGAGTGCTGGAAACTGCTTCTGCTTTTAAATTCGATGGATCAGTAGGCGCATCCGTATCAACGATAGTTGGTGTCCACCAGTTGCCGGATACGACAATCATACTGAGCAAACGGAGGTTATTGCCAAAATATAAATCATCTTCCGTTTTAACAGCCGTATTATGATCCCAAAGCTTATTTAGCCATTCTTGATTGGATGAATCGATCATTGCACTAACCATTAGCGGAGCTGAGAAAGTGATATCTTGATAATCAGCTATCGCTTCCGAGCCATCCAATTTATAGCCTGCTAAAATATTTTGTGGATCGTTATCCGTCTTTTTACGAATCCACTCATTTAATGTACTTAACTGATCTTTGGCACGTTTTTCCCCTGTAATGAGATAGTCTGTGCCTATGCGCCATGGTGTACGGGATGAATTGTAGCTGTAATCGCCGTCTGTATCTGATTCTAGGAAGGAAGGCGGTGCAGGTATAAAGCTTCCGCTGTCCGTATCCTTCACGACAAAGTCTGGGAGCAGACCAGCGTTCGGACTGAAATTTTTATAAAGGCTTTCCATCACGTTATAGGTTTTGTCGACTACCTGATTCCAACGGCCATCGCCGGAAACAACAGCAAAATCCTTCATATGCTGCAGCATGAAATCCGAAGGACGGGTAGCATTTTCATACTCGCCGCTAGTTGCCCAATCGGCAATTCTTAATACCCAATCCTTTTGGTTGACTTCACTATCCATAATGGCTTTTATTACTTTACGAGCCTGAGCCAAATAATCAATTTCCCCATCATTTCCCCATTGTTCACTCGCAAGAAGAAGCGCATAGGCAATATCCATATCTCCATCCGTAGCTGAATCCACGCCGTTAATATCAATAATTGCTTTGCCATTATCAGCTTGCTGCCAAGCCATGAGGTCTGGATTAATTTCGCTTGGATGTGCTCTGAAATAACGATACATGCCGTCAAAATACTTCTTCGCATCTTTATCATGGCCTGCCATTAAAGCGGTGATCAGCATTCCATAACCATGAGCTTCAGAAACGGTAATCTCATTCTCTTCAAACCAGTCTCCATCCGCATACCACACATAATATTGGCCTGACGTATATGGATTCTCTTTCAAATATTTCGTTTTCCACTCGTCATATAATCTCGACACGGTATTATCCATATCAGCTTGCGTGATATGATTTGGCTTAATTGTGCCGTCCGCATAAGCCGTATGCTGAGGGAAAGCTTTAAGTGGGCCTTCACCCGCAGCAGCTGGCTTCGTCTTCACGCTTATCGAATTACTTGCAAGCGATTCTAGTCCCTCTTGATTAACTGCTTTCACTTCATACGTATAAGTGCTGTTTGCAGCTAAACCTGTATCGGAATAGGATAGCTTTGAGCTTGATGTTGCGCCAACTTTCACGCCATCACGGTACACACTATAGCCTGCCACGATGATGTTCCCAGAGGATGCCGCCCAAGTCAATTCGTTCTGATACGGGGATACGGCTTTTCCAGTCAAGCTTGTTGGTGCTGAAGGCGGCTCATTCTCGGCACCATTTTCAATCGTTGTGACTTCCACCGGAGCGGAGTTGTCTCTCGTTCCAACAGCCTTAACGATAAAATCATATTTCTTATTCGAATTGATGTCTTTAATTTCTAAGCTGTATTCCGTTTGATTGCCAGTTGCCGAAATATATTCGCTCCAGTGTGCTGCTACTTTGTCGTTCTTCTCGTAGATTCTAAATCCTCTAACCGGCTCTGTTCCTGTAGAAGGCTTCTTCCAAGATAAAATCGCTTTATCCCCTTCCACCTTCACCTTGACGTTCTCTACCTTCTCCGGCTTCGTATCCGTTCTTCTGATTCCGTAATCATCATAAGCTTTCAATCCCTTGCCAACTGTATTTTCAGCTTTTTCGTCTGCAACAGCTGCTGTAAATGCGGTAAAAGCAAGTACTTTATCCGAAATAGACACATCCGTAAACATTTTTTTGAATGGTTGAGTGTCTATCTCAGCAAAGTAATCATCATAAGGAATGGGATTGCCGTTCTCATCCTTTACTTCTTGCGCATCCCCATTTTCATCAATATAATGCTGATTATTTTTTTCGTAAAACTTATTTCCGAACGCATTAGACATCAGGTAGACTGTCCCTTTAGGATCGATAGCATTGCCTTCCTCATCGATTTTAAAGTCTTTAATGATCTCATCATTTAACATTTGGAATGATCTCATATACATATGATCATGGGCTTCGAACACCATATCGATTCCCATTTCGTCAAATTCAGGAATGAGATACTTTTTGTAAAATTGAACCCGCTCATCTTCCCACTGCGCTGAATTGTCACCAGCTCCGTAAGGTCCTTTATGGAAAGTGACAAACTTCCATTTCTTATCGCTTTTCGCGACTGTGTTTTGCATCCATTTCACTTGATCCCAGAACTCTTTATCCGCCCATTCTACATCTTTCCCATTCGCTGCAAGTCCGCCTTCATATTGGGAATTGAATACCATGAAGAGCGCGTCGCCATACTCGAAGGAATAAACAGAACCTTCATCCGTACCCGCTACCGTTTGCTTAGGCAAGTTGAAGTGGTTATAGAAATTATTATTAGGCGTCGTTACATCACCGTCATAATCATTCACTTCATGACCGCCAAGTACAGGTACATAAGGAACATTTGTGAGAGAATCCTGTGCTAAGCCCAGCATCCACTGCCATTGCTCCTCCAAATCTCCATTGTCGACCAAATCGCCCGCACTGATCAGAAATTTAGGTTCGAGAGTATAATCGACTGCTTTCCTAAACGTATCTGCCCACGGTTCAAAATCAGACTTATTAGAAGCCTGCGAATCCGATCCTGCAATAAAGCGGAAAGGTTGGTTAGCTGCTGTATCCGTTGTAAATGAGCCAATAATGCTCCAGCTGCCCTCTTCTCCATTACCCACTCGGAATTTATAAGCTGTACCTGGTTTCAGCTCTCTTGCGATTGCTTTATGACTGATGAATTTCGTGAAGGTTTTGGAATCACGATCAGCTTCTGTCATAAAGGTTTCAATTTCCTCCGCCGTTCCTTTATAGCTGACTACTCCAGCTGCCGGGAAGACATTCCCTGACATTTTCGAAGCCTCAACGACTTGAACGACAGAGTCTGTCATCGTATCGGTATACCATGCTAGAGCGATACTCGTCTTGGGATCACCGTTAAATGTCATATTGATCATTTTCGGCAAGAAAGGCGATTGTTGTATGCTAAAGCTCCATGTCAAATCACGAATCTGAGTCACTTCGTCTGTACCTTTGATTAATGATTTCGGAACAGAGATCGTATACGTTTTGCCATAACTAAACTCAGGATGATTAATCTTAAGCGTGTTTCCACCAACAACTTCCAGTGAAACACCGGCTAATGATTTATTCTCATTGTCGACAATGCTTACAGCAGATGCGGTGTCTAAAGAGATGGCCTTATTAAACTTGACGGTCAACGGCGCATCCACCGATACATTTTCAGCCTTGTCCTTTGGAAGCTTAACCAGATCAATAGTCGGTACACGAATGGCCGAGTTATCTATACGCTCCCCTTGAACCAGAATGTTTCTGATTTTGCTGGAGCCTCCGCCTCCAATTCCATCACTATTGCCATTTGTGTTCTGTCCCGAGCTAACGACCCAGCGAAGATACAGAAGCTCCTGATCATTCGCTTCACTTGGAATCGCAACGTTCTTCAGTTTGCATTCATCGTTAGGCGGGCAACTATATACTCCTTTAGTCATTTTAACCGCACCGTTCGGCACATCCGTCCATGTCGCCCGATCCGTACTCATCTGCAGTTTAAAATCACGCGGTCCGGAGCCGGAAGAGGTTTGCTCCGATGACAAGGTTAAATTTTTAAAGCCTTTGGTCGAGATCGTAGCAAGCCAATATTTTTGGCTAAAATCACCGCTCCAGCCTTGATAACTAAGATCCTTGTTGCTCCCGCTATAGTATTCAAACGTTCCACCGACATTTTGGAACAAGGAAGCCGCTCCGTAAGCACCGCCTGTTGCTATGGAGATGCCATTATCCCCTTCATTCGGAAATATCCATTCCGCAACCTTCTCTGCTCCGTTACTCACAGCTGCTGGTTCATCCGCGGCAGCAACAAAGTTAGAGAAAGTGGTGGTCAACATGATGAACGTTAATAATATACAAGTCATTACATGAAATGATTTTTTCCGTTTGTTTCTGCTATGCATATACTTAACCTCTTTTCTTTTCCATAATGAAAACGAATGATCAAAAAGCCCAATTCTTTGAATGCGCTATCATAAATATTTGGTTTTCACAATCACTCTTGGCTCCACCCCCTCTTTCAGGTCGATTTACATTGTCTAAAAGTTTAAACGCTTTAATCTTCAAAAAAGAGTTTATCCTGTAAGGAAAGCCCTGTCAATCACTTCCAAGGATTTTTCTACGAATTTAGTAGTTATTCACCTGTCCAATTCAAATTTTTCTCCTTATTTCGCACTTATCCTCCCCGTTCCTATAAGAAAAACGAATTCATTAATCATTTTAAGTATAAGCGCTTAAATTATTTGTAAATTTGAATAGTGTTGATTTTTCAGATGCATAGACTTCCTAAAATGCATAAAATATACATTAATTAGACTTTGCATTTCCGAGAAAAAGTCAAAAAACCCGATCTCATTGGATCGGGTTTTCCATTTTCCAGACAGCTGGTTCGAAGGGCGGACGCCTCCCTTTAGTTAAGCTGCTTCCATTTTTGTTCAAGCGTTTGAGGAATATAGCTTTCCAATTGATGTAAAAGTTCTAATGGTTCACTGGAAACATTGATAAGACTGAGATGTGAATCATTGGAGAAGCCTTCTTTAATGCTATGGTTAATCAATTGAACGAAAGGATCAAAATAATTTCTAATATTTAGAATACCTACAGGCTTTTTATGTATGCCAATTTGTGACCAGCACAAGACCTCGAAAAGCTCCTCATATGTCCCAAAACCGCCGGGCAAAGCAATAAAACCATCTGCTAGTTCACTCATTTTAGCCTTGCGTTCATGCATATTTTCCACTTCTATTAACTGAGTTAATTCTCTATGCACCACTTCTCCTCTAAACAATCCTTTAGGCATAACTCCGATCACTTCACCGCCACCAGTCATGACAGCATTAGCGATTTCACCCATTAAACCTATTTTAGAGCCGCCATAGATTAATCGATAATTTTTCTTAGCCATGTAATGACCAAGTTCAGCAGCTTTCGCTTTATAATCGTGATGCTCCCCTAAATTTGATCCAGCAAAAATACAAATTGATTTCATATATCCATCTCCAAACTATATATTGATAATTTACATAGTCTAATATACTATATATTGACGATAAATCAAATTAGTAATTCTGAGTTTCACAAACCGCCTCTCAAATTAAAAAAAAGGACAGCTGCTCTCAGCTGCCCTTCAATGAACTCATCCATTACGCGCTTTGTCGTTTCCTGTTCCGAAATCGGTTTGCCAATACAGCAGCTTGGAACCTATCCAAACCATCCCCATATCGGTTAACTTGCCGAATATTGCAAACAAAATTAAGCTTGTCATTATAATTGCCGGACGTCCCGTCGTTTGACCGTCGGTCATGAGAAACCCGAGCCCTTTGCTGGCACCCATAATTTCCGCTGCTACGACGAACATCCAGCCCATGCTGAGCCCGCTTCTCATGCCAACGACCAAGGAAGGCAGCGTAGCCGGCAGAAAAAAATGCCAGATTAATCGGAAGCCTTTGTACCCATGTACCCATCCTACCTCGATCAGCTTGCGATCTACATTTATAATGCCTGTCAGCAAATTCAAATAGACGGGGAAAAATACCCCAATGGCAATAAGAGTGATCTTCGAAGTCTCGTAAATACCGAGCCACAAAATAAATAGCGGAACCCATGCCATAGAGGGAATATTTCTGAGTGCTTGAAGCATCGGATCAAACAAATAACGGAAAAACCGAAAGTATCCGTTTAGAATGCCTAGTACCAACGCGACTGCCAAACCTGCAACAAAACCAGCGAATACCCGGTACAATGTAATAAATAAATGATCACCCAGCTCGCCCGATGCGAGCAGGTCGGTGAAGGTGCCGTAAATCCGGGTAAGCGGCGGCAGTAAGTTGGGGGCTGCATATCCTGTAACGGAAGCATATTGCCATGCGCCGAGTAGGAGTATAGGAACTAGGAATCCCAAAGCGATTTGAAAAATGCGACTGTCCGTGAATTTCAAATCGATGACCTCCGTTTATTGTGCGATCTTTGTGAAGTATTCCGAATCGATCAGTTCATCTACAACTTTGGCAACATCCGTATTATCAGGAATAATTCCACTCTTCAATAAGACGCTACCCGCTGCATTAAGGGCATTCTTCTGTGTATCGCCGATAACAGGATTAGAAAGATCAGTTCTTTCGATCACCTTTTCTACGACTGGCAGCGTCTGCTTGGATTGCTCGCTTACAATTTTTTTGAATTCCTCTACATTGCCGATGGCCCATTTCCGAGCTTGTTCATAAGCTTCAATCACTTTTTTCGTCAACTCCGGGTTATCGTTCGCGAACGACTCTCTTACATTAAGCACCCCATAAGTATTCAAGGAAGCGTCGCGGATAACGAGCTTAGAGCCCTGCTCAACTTCGGTCTGCGCCATAAACGGATCTAATCCCGCCCAAGCATCGACTTCACCTTTTTCCAAAGCTGCTTTTCCATCCGCGTGCTGCAGTTGAACGAGCTCTACATCTTTTTCACTCAACCCCGCTTGATCCAGAATACGCAGCAGGAAAATATACGGGTCCGTCCCCTTAGTAACCGCGATTTTCTTGCCTTTCAAGTCCTGAGCCTTGGTAATCGCAGAATCAGCTTTTGTGACAAGAGCTGTCCATTCCGGCGTAGAATAAACGTAAATCGACTTGATGGGATTTCCGTTTGCTTTGCCTAATAATGCCGCAGCGCCTGCCGTAGAGCCGAAATCTATGCTTTTGCTATTCAAATACTCCAATGCCTTATTGCTTCCCGCGCTAAGTACCCATTCCACCTGAATGCCATCTGCTTTAAGCGCCTCCTCGAGAAAACCTTTCTCCTTCAGCACAAGGCTTACCGGATTATAATAAGCATAATCCAGCTTAATCTTCGTAACACTTGCTGATGCTTCCTTCGACGTGCCGTTGCCGCAGCCCGCCAACTGTAATATGGCCAAAACCATAACAATCGCGAAAGCGATTTGCTTGCCTTTTCCTATTCTCATGTTCATATCCCCTTAAATGGTATAGTTATCGTTTTTACCTGTATTTCCACTTGGCGATTCGGGTTTCTCTTTAGTCAGAATGCGGTCAAGAATCAATTTCTCGTAATAGGCGAAGCCGCTGTCATGCTCTCTCGGTCGCGACAACGTAATCCTAACGTCGAATGCGATCTTTCCGTGCTCAATGAGAATAACCCTATCCGCCAATTGCACCGCTTCCGCAACGTCATGAGTGACCAGCAGTGCCGTAAATTTCTGCTCCGTCCATAATCGCTCTATTAATTGCTGCATTTCGATTCTAGTTAAGGCATCCAGTGCGCCCAGCGGCTCGTCAAGCAGCAGCAACTTGGGATTCCCTGCTAAGGCGCGGGCCAGCGCCACCCTTTGGCGCTGCCCACCGGACAACACGCCCGGCCACTCGGATGCGCGACTACTTAGCCCCACTTGTTCGAGGGCTTTCTCCGCTTTCTGAATGACTCCGTCCTTGACGCCGACTCTGACGTTTTCCAGTACACTTTTCCATGGGAGCAGTCTAGCATCCTGGAACAGAACCCGAGTATCCGGGTGTATAAACCGGATTTCCTCGCTGTCGATATATACGCCGCCTTCTGATGCCTTCTCAAGACCCGCCACCAGTCGAAGCAAAGTGCTTTTCCCGCAGCCGCTCCTTCCTACGATGGCAATGAATTCCCCAGGTTTCCCTTCAAGCTCCACCTCTTGTAGAACCTGCTTATTTCCGTACCGCTTAGCCGTTTTCTTGATTTGCAGATGGCTGCCTAAAGTAGTTTGTTCCACGCTTTACCCTCCTTGATATTTTCTTTTCTCCAGATTCGAAAGAGCGGTCATGCTTAGCGCGAGGAGGTCGTTGTACTCTTCGGAATAATCTGATTGGCAATCATTTCGCCGAATGGACTTATGAAGAGCGGTTGATCCATCTGCTCCTTCTTTTGCAATGGAAGCTTCGGAAACAACAATTCCGCGACCCGGTAAGCCTCCTCCAAGTGGGGGTAGCCAGATAGAATGAAGGTTTCAATTCCGAGCTCTTGATACTCCAGCATGCGAGCGGCTACCTGATCGGGATCTCCTACAAGCGCAGTGCCTGCTCCACCGCGAACCAAGCCGACCCCAGCCCATAGGTTAGGACTTACCACAAGCTTGCTTCGGTCCCCTCCATGCAGCTCAGCCATCCGGCGTTGTCCCTCCGAATCCATCTTGGCAAAAGAGCTCTGAGCCCTCGCAATGGTTTCATCATCGACATGTGAAATAAGTTCATCCGCCGCTTGCCATGCTTCTGCTTCTGTTCTACGTACAATAACATGCAGTCTTATTCCAAACTTAATCGTTCTTCCGGCAGCCTCCGCTAGTCGTTTCATTTTGGTGATTTTCTCAGCAACCTGCTCCAGAGGCTCACCCCATGTCAGATAAACATCGATGTGGTCAGCCGCTATCTCCATTGCCGCATCCGAAGATCCCCCAAAATAAAGTGGCGGATAAGGGGCTTGAAGCGGAGGATAAAGCACTTTCCCGCCCTTCACGCTCAGATGGTCTCCCTCTAAATCCACTTCTTCTCCTTGCAGCACTCGTTTCCATATTTCGAGGAACTCACCGGTTAAGCCGTAGCGATCCGAATGATCTAGGAAAACGCCATCTCCTTCAAGCTCTGCCTTATCGCCGCCGGTCACAACGTTGATAAGCAGCCGTCCATTGGAGAAGCGATCCAGCGTTGCCGCCATTCTTGCCGCCAAAGTAGGAGACATCAAGCCCGGTCTTACTGCAACTAAAAACTTCAGCTTCTCCGTAGCAGGAACTAACGTTGAAGCGACAACCCATGCATCTTCGCATGAGCGGCCCGTTGGAAGAAGTACGCCGCCAAACCCCAGCTCGTCAGCTGCTTGAGCGATTTGTTTGGTGTATGCATAGTTAACCGCTCTAGCACCTTCGCTAGTGCCTAGAAAATGTCCGTCGCCGTGTGTGGGAATAAACCAGAAAACTTCCAAAATATTCAATCTCCTCTCAAATAGAAAAGACACCTGTCCCATGTAGCTGGAGAAAGGTGCCTTTAGTGGTCTAATCGGCTTGTATTTTGATATAGGTTGATCATCTATCCCTTGCTCGTTTCCTGTAATAGCTTCCATATCGGATCGATATAACTGCTTTTATTTGTGTTCAAATACTGATTCGCGTACGAGCGAACGGGATCACCCGCGTAGAAACGTTCATACAATTCATGGCGCGAGCCGAGCGGACTGCCGATTAAATCCCATGCCAGCTTGAACAACTTTACCTTTTTTTCCGAGCTGACAGAGGCGCCTTCGAAATACAGATGCATGAATTTGGAGATCGGACCATAGAAGTCTTCCATACTGGACGGGGTTTGAACGAACCCTCCTCCTCCGACTTGCTGCAGAATCTCAATCGCTCTCGGATAAATTTTCGTTCCAATATTCCTTGCCGTATCGATGAAGGAAATCTCAGGCAACCAAACTCCCGAAGCATTTTGCGCAGCCTTCGTCTCAGAAGCGATCACCAGCGCGCGCATCGTATCGACTTGCGTCAGCAGCTCGCCAAGCTTCTCCTGAATGTGTAGAAAGCCAGTTACCCCAATGGATTCCGATATTGCGAAAGCAAGCCCTGTTACGAATTCAAGCTTTGCGACGGACCTCACAACCGTTTGATGGAAAGCGAGCGAATTCGCCGTTTTGTTGTTCCGCAGACTCAATACAGATTCTGAGTCACCATAAAGCAATACGCGTTCCCACGGAATCAGAACATCGTCGAAAAACAGCACGGCGTCCATTTCCTCATATCGAGAGCTCAAAATATGTTCCTTTTCTCTCGAATCTGCGAACGATTCCCGGCAAACAATATGCAGCCCTTTTGAATTTGCCGGAACAATGAGTACATGCGAATGCTCCTTGTTCTCCTTTTTCAGCTGCAAAAAGGAGAAAATAATGAAATCGTGAGTATAAGGCGCTCCTGTCGCAATCATTTTCGCTCCGCGCACAATAATGCCTTCGCTCGTTTCCTTCACGACATGAAGGAATCTTTCTGAAATACGCTCATCGCTCAGTTCACGGGAACGATCGATCTGCGGGTCCAGTATAGCCGTCGTAAGAAACAAGTCGTTATCTCTGGCCGATTCGTAATACTTCTCGATCTTCGCTTGGAATCCCGAATCCCTCTTGCTGATTTCCTCTCTATCCGCGTACCATCCCGTAATCATGGACCTTCCGTAGTCGGATAAACGACTCATAATGCCATTTGTTTCTTTCGCCCAACAGGTAAAAGCTTTACTTCTTGTTAAAATATCTTCCTTCGAATAAGGCACTAGAAACGAACTGTGAACATATCGGCCTAATGATGGCTGCAAATATCCAACTTCATCTCTGCGATGCGGATCATCCAGCAAATCAAATAGTCCTGTGATGGTTTTGAGCGTGCCTTGAAACGCGGGATGTGTGGGCAAATCATCCACCGCTTGGCCTTCAAGCCAAACCTTTCGACCATCCTTAAGGCTTTTTAGAAACTTTTCACCTCTCGTTGTCATTGAACGGATTCTCCTTGACTTCTTTTTCCGATAAGAATACTATGTTTTTATTCCTGTTGTGATATTATCCAATTTCTTCAATGTTTTCAACCATCAGTTTTAGTTCTTATGTCCTTTAAACAACAAAACAACGATCTATGTTTGATTACTCAAAAACAAACAACAATAGAATATATCTATTCGACCTTTTTATTACTGGCAAGATTTAAAACCATGGAAATTGCTCGCTTAAACATGGATTTCTATTTGTTGGTTAAACAACATATATGACCATTTTGTTTGTTATCTGAAGGAGGATAAAAACATGCTGCAGCCATCGAAAGAAGACCGGAGAATTATCCGATCACGGAAGGTCATAACGGAAGCTTTCGTTTCCCTTCTAAGAGTAAAAGGATTTCCTGATATTTCTGTAGCCGATTTAACGGAACATGCCGAAATTAATCGATCAACCTTTTATGCCCATTACAAAGATAAATTCGATCTCCTTCATGCCGTTATTGAAGAGAAGCTAACCTTGTTATCCGAAGAGCTTGAAGCCTCTAGAGTAAGCCATTCCGTACTTTCTAATACGATAGACAGTCCTCATCCTTATTTCGTCACGTTGTTCGATCATCTTCAAACCCATGCAGGATTTTATACGATCATGTTCAAGCGAATCGAGGATAATGCAGTTCGAAGCCGTATGCTGGAGGTTATTAGAGAAAGCCAGTTCATTATCATCTCCCATTTCAAACTCGAACAAAAGATGCTTATTCCCATGGACGTTCTATTGGATTATCTCTGCTCTTCTATTATTGGGGTAGTAGAGAAGTGGTATGACAACGGAATGAAATACAGCGCTAATTACATGGCTCTTCAGTTGACGAGAATTAGCATGCTCGGCACGGATAAAGCTATGGGGTTATAGAACCGGGGATCAAACTGGAAACTAGAATAGCAGGCAGCTCCAGACAAGGAATAAGATTCATGGATATGAGGAAAAGTGTAGAGTAACTCTAATACATGATGTTTCAGCTGATAATAACGTCATGTAATTGAACAAAATCAAAGGCCGCTTCAATTAAGCGACCTTTGATTCGAGGGACTCATTTTATTATTTATTCGTAACCGCAGCCACTACATCGTCAATGACTCTGCCCTCAGCATTTGGTCCCGAAGACATCCAATGTCTAGCCGATACTTTGAACACATGATTTTCCTTGACAGCAGGCATCGACTTCCAAACACTAAGCTTCTCAACTTCCGCTGAAGCAGCTTCCTCTTTCGCGAAATCCTCCGCTGTGTCGATCGATCCACCATAAATGGCAAATATGTAATCTGCCGTAATCGTAGGCAACTTCTCCAGCGACGTATTTATTCCCCAATCATCGGATGATTCCTTCTGAAACGCTGCAATACTCGTGTCAGGAACTAAACCCAATTGCTCATAGATCAGTTTGTTAAAGCTAGGGAAAAACACCTGCAGATCCTTGACTGATGGACGAATAAAGACTACCTTGTTGTCCGCTCCAACTGCAGAAGATATCGTTGCTTTAGCTTCATTTATTTTATCGTCATACGCCTGAATTACCGCCTGTGATTTTTCCTCCAGCCCCAATATTTTTCCGATTTCAGTTATATTGGTTTTCCAATCATCTGGAGTAAAAGGAAGCGTTGGAGCAATTTTACTAAGTTCATCGTATCCCGCCTGATCGGTAAAATACTGTTGAAGCAGGATTAGATCCGGCTTTGATTCCAGAATCTGCTCCAGATTCTGATTCGTATCTGAGCTGCCAGACATTGGGATTTTCAATTCTTTTAACTGATCTTCTAAATAATAGCCGTTGAATCCATACGCATATACCATCGGTACTCCCAATGACAATGTAATATCTTCAAGTCCGATTACAGCGATCCGTTTTGGGTTTGACGGAACTTTCGTCTCTCCGTACGCGTGCTTGATCGTTTGCTGCTCTTTCTCCTCCGCTTGTGCGGTAGACTGAGGACTGTCCGTTTGTACAGGCTCCGTGGCTTTGCCAGAGTTAGCCTTCTCACCTGCATTCGTGTTATTGCCGCAAGCGCTGATCATTACTGCCAACAGTAATATAATCATTAACCCTGCGAATTTCTGATTCCTTCCTTGATTCCAATTGCCACCCTGACTTACATAATCCGTTCTCTTTCTTTGAAGCATCGTATTCCCTCCGCAATTTATATTGATATTGATTCTCATTATCGACAAATCATTATAGCATACTAATTACGGCTATGAATACAACAAAATTCCACTACTTTGAGCTCTATAAAACTGTTTCTCAACCGAGATTTCTATCGGAATTTCACTTTATCCAGTAGTTTAGCTCTCTCGCAGTGCTTTTACTTCTGATGATGAAAAATAGCCAGAAACAGCCATAAAACACCATCACACGTTGAGATAAGAAATATACTCCAAATGGCTGCCCCATAAAATGACTATCGTCATATTAAGAAAATTACCTTTATCACTAATTAAGGCATGTCAAAACAATTAAGATAAAAGTATCAAATCGATGAGGTGAGCGAGAAAATGAACGGAAACACTTTTTATATGATGATCGCTTTTATAGCCGTTTTAGTTTTGTGGAGAAGGACGAGAAGCATGTACCGTCCAATACGGGGGAACGGGATTCGATTACTGATTCCACTGTTATTCATAATCCCTGGCCTGTCTTTAATTATTAATCCTAACGTGAATGAACCGGCTTGGGCTTTTGGAATAGCCTTCGGGCTTGGCGTTATATTTTCCATCCCATTGATTTGGACTACTAATTACGAAGTGAGAGAAGACAATTTGATTTATTCCAAGAAAAACTGGGGATTTATCGCAGCTTTCATAGGTATTGTGTTCATACGGTTTGCTCTGCGTCAAGAATTGTCCGACTTGGATCCTCAAGGTAAAACAGCTTTATTCATGCTAGTAGCTTTCGGTTATATCATTCCGTGGAGAGTTTTTTCGTTTATCAAATTTCGGCGTGTGGCCAACCAATTGCAATTGTCTAAAATAAACTAAAGTTTGGTTGCCTGCGAATACAAAAAAGAAATTCTCACAATAAAAAAAAGCTGATCGGCAATAGCGCTGATCAGCTTTTTTCGATTCATTGTTCGCGAATGACTAATAACACACCAATAAAAATGAGTATAGTACCTATCCAAAATGATAAACCAATTTGTTCACCTAGCAATAGCCAGCCTAAAAAAGCACCGACTATAGGTTGGAAAAAGAAAAATAATCCGCCACTCGAAGCATTAAGCATTTGCAGCCCACGATTCCACAGTAAAAAGGCACAGGCTGTCGAAATAATTCCCAAGTACAATAGTCCGCCCCATATAGATGGATGCATCAATGCTTGAAAATCAAGCTCTGGCAATCGAGTAACGGTGAAAGGTGTAAGTAAAACAATGGCTACAAGGGTTGTATAAAAAGTTACAACAATTTGTGAATAGTTCCTGGGTACCCGCTTAATAAGAACAGACATAAGCGCCCAAGTAAGGGCGGCAATAAGCAGTGATACACCACCAAGTTGTAGGGATGAATCGATATTGGCGTTTCCGACAATAATGCTTACCCCTATTGTAGCTAAAATAATTGAAATTGCTTTTTTTAACGTAATCTTTTCTTTTAAAATGATACGCGCAAATAGCACCATGAATGCTGGTGTCGTTGAAGTAATAATAGCACCCATTTGTGCTGTAGAAAGCATCGTACCTACTTCTTGGGTAATGATAGAAATGGTATTTCCAATAAGTCCAATGAAGAAAACTAATAATAAATCACGCTTTTCAATCCGCCATGATTGTTTCGTTACAACGCCAATAAATAGCAATGCTAAAATCGCAATTACATAACGAATCCACACTAATTCAAGTGGTGGAACAAGGTCTACCACATGTTTTACAACCACATACATCCCGCCCCAAATGCTAGCAGCGAGTGATAAATATAAAGAACCTAATAAGGTGTTTTTCATTTTGTACCCTCCGTTTTCCTAGACAGTTCCTGTCCTTAACGGAGTTGTAGTTTTCTGCCGTTAAGGAAGAATAACTACAGGTACATCGTTTTCAAAGAGTGGTGACCAGATCATCCGTCTTCAGCTCACTTTCAAAAGAGTAATTTTATTTTATATGAATTTTTTTGATAAGGCTATTAACTATTTTAATTATAACGATGTACCAGCGTATTAGAACAACCCTTAGTGAATAACCAGTCCAATGAAATGGGAATCTTATGCAGGATCAGACTGAAAAGAAATGGGAGTGAGCGGAAATTGAAAACGATGACAGCGGCTGGCAGTGCTAACCTGCAAACTGGCACGACTCAAAAAACAGTAGGCCAGTACTTGTTCGATTGTCTACAGCTGGAGGGCATTACCGAAATTTTTGGCGTTGCTGGAGACTATAACTTTACACTATTGGATACGCTGGAGCGCTATAAAGGCATACGGTTTATGAGTGGACGGAACGAATTAAACTCAGGTTATGCGGCGGATGGTTATGCAAGAGTTAAAGGCATATCCGCTCTTATTACGACTTTCGGAGTCGGAGAGCTTAGTGCTTGCAATGCGATAGCGGGAGCTAACAGCGAGCATGTGCCGATAATTCATATCGTAGGTGCGCCTCCCGATAAGGATCAAAAGCAACATAAGCTGATGCATCACACTCTAATGGATGGGGATTTTGACGTCTTCCATAAAGTGTACAAGCAGATTACGGCTTATACTGCAGTACTGGCACCGGAAAACGCTGAGATTGAAATTCCAGCCGCCATTCGTATTGCGAAGGAAAAGAAAAAGCCAGTGTACCTCGTTGTGGCTGATGATTTAGTGACAATGCCGATCATTACACGAAGTGAGCCGATCCCCCCGCGTCCAATGTCCAATCTGAAAACTCTTCAGGCAGCAACGGAGCATGCCCGCCAACTGCTGGGGCGTGCCCATCGGCCGGTCATTTTGGTTGATGTCAAAACCATGCGTTTCGACCTCGTAACCGCAGTTCGGCAGCTAGCCGACGCGATGAACGTACCTGTTGCAACAATGATGTTCGGCAAAGGGGCATTTGACGAAACCCATCCGAATTATATTGGGATGTACGAAGGTTCATTCGGAAGTTCTGAAGTACAAACCGCAGTAGAAAATGCAGACTGTGTCATTGCGGTAGGCATGGTATGGGCGGACAATAATACCGCGAACTTCACTGCGAAGCTAAACCCGCTCGTGACAATCAATATTCAACCGGACATGGTCAAGGTCGCAGAAGCGGAATATCCGAATGTGTTCGCAGCCGACATGCTGCTTGCGGTGCAGAATATTGGATACATAGGCCAAGGTTTAGCGGGAAAAACAACATTCCCATACGACCAAATAACTGGCAGTGCCGGTGACCCACTAACTGCGGCCAATTATTACCCGCGTTTTCAGAAGATGCTGAAGGAGGGGGATATTGTGGTCGCCGAGACCGGCACGTTTTACAACGGGATGGCGCAGGTGAGACTGCCGCGCAATGCAACATATATTGCACAAGGTGGCTGGGAGGCGATCGGTTATGCCACACCTTCCGCATACGGTGCCAACGTCGCTGCGCCTGATCGGCGGGTGTTGTTATTTACAGGTGACGGCTCTTTGCAATTGACAGCCCAAGAGATCAGCACCATGCTCTATTATGAATGCAAGCCTATTATCTTCATCTTGAACAACGATGGCTACACCATCGAGAAATATTTAAATGTCAAAACAGAGAATCAGCAATATAACAAAATTCCGCGCTGGTCATACACTAAGCTTCCCGAAGTGTTTGGAGGCGATGCGTTTGCCGTGACAGTACAAACCTATGGAGAGCTTGATCAGGCTATAATCCAAGCGGAGAGGGAATGTGCAGGAAGACTCTGTATCATTGAAATGATAGCCGCTGACCCTATGGACGCACCAGAAAATATGCGCCGGATGCGCAATTATTTGGAAATGCAGGAGAAACAACGCAGCCAAAACTAGAATAAGCAGCATCCAGTTTGCTTCTTCTTCCTTCATAAACACTATAAATATTCTCATTATGAGGCCCGGTAGACTCTAGAACCAAGCTATCGGGCTTTAACTTTATTCATGGAATGATCAAAGCTAAACAATACGCTGTTGCCCATTAATTGATCGTTATAGGTCACGAATGTCCTTCCACGAAATGAGCTTGATGTTTTCCTTTAGGAAGAGCTGCTTTAAATCCCAATCACAAAGTAAGCGGAATTCAATTTCCCTTTCCATACAACAGTTTGTGAATTGCTTTAGTTCATCAGTAATGATAGACGGATGAACAGTTAACTGGGTGATACCAGACTTTAGGTTTTTGATCATGGATACAAGCTGCGCCTTCACCGTCTCGTACTCTGCATTCGTGCTACGGCAATAGGGAAGGGAAATAATATCATCAATGAGGAAAATACCGCGCCTGTCCGCTGAAGAAATTCGTTCGGAAAATCTCTCCTTTTGCTCTTCGTTTATAAACGGCTGCATTAGAATTCTTCTAGGCAAATTAAAGGGCAGTTGATACTCTTGGCATAAATCTAGTGCTATATCTAGAAAATCACGTCCTGTGTTTAGACCAAAGATGCTCCCTGCATGACTGTCAAGATGAGTGGGATCAATCCCTTGAGAAATCGCATATGTAATTTGAGCTTGCATTTCAAGCCTAACCTCATCCAGATCAGCATTGGACTCTAAAAATGCGATATCTGTAAAAAATTCATTAGCTGAATTAACAAGGCTGTGGAGCGGATTCTCAAGATACACAAGCTTATATCCTTGATGCTCTGAACTTGATAATGTCAAATGAATTCCGGCGTGCTCGATAGTCTGAATATCACCCCTGCTTAAAGCTTCTTTGGCTGCTCGGCAGGGAATCATTATTGAAGTTGAGGTAATGGCAGCCTGTTGAAATAATGTATGAATAGCCTCATTGGTTCCCCATGTTATTCCATAATCATCCGCATTAATAATTAATAATCGATCTGATTGTTTATATCCTAATTTGGAATTCATTTGCTCTCCCCCTAATTGAAGTTGAAACATAAACAAGGGCGTAAGCACATTTGTGCCTACGCCCTTGCCCAAGTCATTTATTTCCGTTCAATATATACTGGTTATCCAATTCAAGTTATAGTCGTCTTATTTTAAGAGCCTAGATCAGGTTGATCCAAGAAGCTAACGGTGCTATCAGTCGTTCCATGCAATTCAAAGATAATAATCTCATTATTGCCTTGCTTCAATAATGGACCTGGCACATACAATCTCTTCTGCGGTCCAATATCCCAATAACGACCCAGATTGAAACCATTGATGAACACGACCCCTTTGGTCCACCCTTCCAAACTAAGGAAAGTATCACATGGCTCATCCACAATTAACGTTCCTCGGAAGAAGCTCGGACCTGTTTGTTCCGTGATGCTCCCGAATTGCAGACCCGATAATTCCGTTAGAGGTAACGTGTACGTCGTCCAATCCGACAAGAACTGGCGCCCAAAACGTACCCCTTCGGTAATCCCTTTCCGGTCTTTCATATAAGGTCCATAATTAACCCGGCCTAAATTCTCAACAAGGATAGAGACCTCTACTCCTTCAGCAGGCACTTCAAATTCTATTTTCACATCAGTATGGACGCGGTCCAGAACACCAGCCGGCTGTCCGTTAAGGAAAATTTGTGCACGGTCATGCACGTCTTGCAAGAAAAACTGATCTTTAGGACGAGGTCCGCTAATAAACGTACGATAATGGATAAATCCGTAATCCTGCCCCAGCTTTTCCATTGTCTCAGGGTATGCCGTATAAATAGGTGCAGAGATGTTGTCCAAATTAGCCGTTAATGAAGCTTGCTCGGTCATTTTCACTTGTCCATACGCTTTCTTAGCGATCGGAGCTGGCAATTCACATGCAGGTACATCCACATATTTGGAGATAACATCGCGCACCGCATAATATTTAGCGGTCGGTTCACCGGATTCATTTAGCAAAGCATCATAATCATAGCTAGTCACTGTAGGTTCATAGCTATCCGCTGTATGGCCGTTCGCTCCGTTGTAGAAACCAAAGTTTGTTCCGCCATGGAACATATAGAAATTAACGGATCCGTTCAGACTAAGCATTTCATCAAGCACACTCGCGACATCCTCAGCGGGACGGGTATGATGCTCCTCCCCCCAATGATCAAACCAACCGTTCCAATATTCCATACACATAAATGGCGCATCCGGTTGATATTGCTTAAGCTTCTCGAACGCTTCTGCTGGCCGAGACCCAAAATTCACCGTTGCCAGAACACCATCGATCATACCGCCTTGCAGCATCGCATCTTCTGGTCCATCGGAAGTGAATAGCAAAACGTCTATTCCACGAGCAATCATGCTTTCTTTTTGATGAATCAAGTAGCGTTTGTCATTGCTGTAGCTTCCATATTCATTCTCGACCTGCATCGCGATGATCGGCCCGCCACTCGTGCATAGGAGCGGTTTTAATTTCGGAAGCAGCACATCATAATAAGCATCTACATGATCTAGAAACGGCTTATGGTAGCAGCGCAGACGCATATCAGGGTCCGCCAGCAGCCAAGCTGGCAATCCGCCAAATTCCCATTCCGCACAAATATAAGGCGCTGGGCGAACAATCACATGCAGCCCGATTTCTCCAGCCAGCTCAATAAAACGAACGATATCCGCCATGCCTTCAAAATAAAATTGGCCTTTCTTCGGCTCGTGAAGATTCCATGGGACATATGTTTCCACGGTATTGAGACCGCAGGCTTTTAATTTTGCAAGTCGATCTTGCCAATGCTCAGGTACAGTTCGAAAATAATGAAAAGCTCCTGAGAGAAGACGTATCGGCTGATCATTATAATAAAATGAAGATCCAGAATAATTAAATGTAGTCATCTATTTCCCGCCTTATAAAATAGTTAAATCATTAAGCATAATGACTCGCTATAGCCTGATTGATTCTCTCTCTTGCCGCTAACAGCCATTCCCCACTGCCCTTTGGATAAACAGAGAACGTCAATGGTTCTTGCAAACCCTCTTCCAACAGCTTTATCGTCTGTTCTTTGCCAATCTTCTGCTCTAGCAGCTCGAGTGCGCGCAAGTCTTGCATCGCCTCATAGAGAACTTCCAAGCGAATTGACTCGATTGGACCCTCTTCGCCAGGATAAACCAAGAAGGAATCTCCCGAAGGAAACGCAAGCTTTGCATCCGTTGACCGATAGGGATCCAGCTTCTGATCGATGGAGTACTGCGAATACCAGAAATTAAAGCCCCAATGCAGGAAGCCCTTCAATCCAAACTTATACAACTGAAGCCCAATAATCCGGTTTCTAGAGGAAGGCATGTTAAAAAAACGATTGGATACTTCTTGATGCTGCGCACAGCAATAATAAGTCCATAAATCCGGAACGCCATACTCCAGAAACGGTTCGATATGATTGTTTCCCGGAATCGGTCTTTGCACTAGACCCCGCTCATACATATCCAAATCAGACAGCGCGTCCATAATAGGATAATCAGACAAATGCTTACGCACGATCTGGCTGGCAGCCTGATAGGATTCCAATTGACTGAGGTCCGGCTCATCCGAAATATGGAACCAGCTTTGCTCATCCAGTCCATTTTCTTTCAAGTAGCGATCAAGGCTCGGCAAGAATTGATCCAAGAAGCTGCGATATTCTTCTGAAGATGCATCCGTCTCCCAGCCGAATAGCTTTTTCTCTTCTCCTTGTACCGTTCCCATAATTTTCGGAGCGCACTTTGCTCCCCATTGCGTAAACAAATGTGAAAACTCAAAGTATTTCACATCCAACTTCTTGCACATCTTTACCCACCGCGTAAGCTGATCAAAGCCAAATGTATAAGTATCTCCCTCCACATCAACTTTCACCAGTTGGACAGTTGGACGTTCTCCTCCAACAAGGGTATCGAGCGGCGGCGTGAATAGTGGCGTCAATACCATGTTCATGCCGTGCTTGACCATCGCGTCCACATAACGTTCCAGAAGCGTCCAATGCGCTTCACTAAAGACTTCGACACCATACTGTGTTGCAATACAATCCACATGAAACCATTCCGTGTGAATTAACTGCTGCGCGGGCAATGCGGCAGGGATGACTGTCAACTGAAATACATCGGATACCGCTAAGGACTCCCCTTCCTCTGATTGGAAGGAGAATTGAATGGAATGAACACCCGCAGCGACAGATTCATCAAGCTCCACACTCACCCAAATGGAACGCCACTGCTCGGGAACCGCATTAACGGATTGTTGATTCAGCTCATACAATGGATCTGGATATAGTCCCGGTGTCGTGCGCAGGACGTTATCATCAGGATTTTGGAAACAAGGCATCTCCGAAGGAGCCAGACCAACAGATCTAATCAAAATACGGTCTGCAAGGTCGGAGTCGATGTTTACATTTATATTTTTTAAGAGCGTATCTGAGGTGTATGCGACTTGGAAGGAATAGGTTTCGCCGAAAAGCGCAGAAGCGCTTTGAAAGGCTTGTTCGGTTGGCGTCTCATCTGCGAATACTTTTGTCAATGAGCTTAGTAACTTCGTCTCAAATTGAACTGGATTATTCATACATCTTGCACCTCTTTAAATTAGAATGCTTTCTGCAAAATCTTTGAGATTGATACTGTTTCCATCCACTCTAGATTGCTCCGCCGCGAAGGCCATTAAATGGCTTTGAACGGATTGACTTGCCGAGGTAAGCCCCTCACTCTTGCCATCTTCTCTTACCAGCTTTAAGAAATCCTTAAGTAAACCCATATCACCGCCGCCGTGGCCAACATGACCTCCCATGTCTTCAAATGAGATTCGTTCAATCTTGCCGCTGCCAAAATGAATTACTTCAATTTCATTTTTCTCCATGGCGCCGCGGATTTCACCTTTGGTTCCCATAAGCTTGATTGTGCGGCTGACATCTCTAGTAAATGCGCTCATCGTAAATGCTGCTGTGACGGAATTCGCAAACTCCAAATTCACAACCTGGTGGTCAACCACATCGTTGTCACAATGATAGACGCATCTGCCGTAAGGTCCTTCCTCAAGCGCCTTATAACGCGCACTATAGCTCAGATCATTACTAATTGCCGAAGTTGGCCAATTCGTATCCTCTGTTAAATAGTAATTAGGCGCGTAGTAGAGACATTCGTCTGCCACTGGACACCCGTCTAAGCAGCGTAACGGCGCTCCTGCCGGCGCTTGATCGGCTGTAAAATGGGAGAGTGATCCGAAGGAGGATACACGAACACATTCCGAACCAGCCAACCAGAGCAAGATGTCCAGATCATGACAGGACTTCGCTAGAATCATTGGACTGGAATCCTCTTTCCGGCTCCAGTTTCCTCTTACGAAGCTATGCGCTTGATGCCAGAACCCTACATTTTCATTATGCGTGATAGACATTAATTTACCAATTGTTTCTTTTTCTAATAATTCTTTAATGGTAGAGAAAAAATTCGTATAACGAAGCACATGACAAATCGAAAACACTCGGTTTAACTGAGATGCCTTTTCTCCCATAAGTAAACATTCTTTGGCATCGGGAGACATCGGCTTCTCAAGCAGCACATGATAACCTGCTTCAAGTGCTTTCATTGTCGGATCGAAATGCTGTTTATCTTGCGTGCAGATGAGTACGGCATCCGCTAGTTTTGGCATAGCGAAAAAATCATCCCAGTTCTCAAAACACATATTATCTGCAATGTTATGTCTAGCTTGGAAGCTCTCCCTGCGCTCTGCAACCGGCTCTGCAACAGCTACAACTTGCAGCTCATTGGGATGAGCAAGAGCATACTCCAAATAGTTGACACCCCGCAAACCCGCTCCAATTATGGCAACCGTAACTTTTTTCATAATTAATCTCTCCTCGATGTTGTAAGTCTTTCTATTCCTTGACGCTTCCTACGGTCATGCCTTTAACAAAATACTTTTGCAAGAACGGATATACGAGCATAATGGGCAAAGCACCCATAAAGATTTGCGCATTTCGAAGTGTCTTCTCGCTTAAGTTGTCCATCACTTTAAGCTGCTCAATAGACATGGAAGACATTTGGGCATTAATCGACATAATTAATGTAGACAGATACGTTTGCAATGGGTACTTTTCTGGTGAATTCAAGTAAAGAATGCCATCGAACCAAGAGTTCCAATGCCCAACAATCGTGAACAAGCCAATCGTTGCGATCGATGGAAGCGATACAGGCAAATAAATTTGCCAAAGTACACGCCAGTGTCCTGCGCCGTCAATTGTCGCTGCCTCATCCAGTTCTCTTGGAATGGATCTGAAGAAATTCAGCATGAGCACCATATTCCATACATTCAAAGCACCCGGCAAAACGAGCGCCCAAATCGAATCAATGATGCCTGTATCTTTGACAATGATATACGTAGGAATCAACCCGCCGCCGAAAAACATCGTTATCGCAAAGAACCATACATAAGGGGTTCTAAATTTAAACTGATGATTAGATTTCGCAAGCGGAAAAGCAGTTATAAATACAAGCAGCATATTAACAACCGTCCCAAGCACGACCCGCTGTACGGATACCCATAATGATCGGAAGAACTCAACCTTCTCCCCCAAGTATTGATAGGCATCCAAGGAGAAGCCGACAGGCCAAAGCTTAACTTCTCCTGCCATCGCAGCCGTATTCGAGCTAAGTGAGATGGAGAGTAAATGAATAAACGGGATAATACCAAGCAGCGTGATCGCTGTTAACAACAACGTATTGAACACGACAAAAAGCTTTCTACTGATTGATGGTTTGTGTATCACTGTATTACCTCCGTTCTAGAATATTCTGTAGTTGTTAAGTTTATAAGCCGCATAGTAGGTAATGGATACTAACCCTAATGAAATGACCGATTTAAAGAGGCCGATTGCTGCTGCCGGTCCGAATTGCTGGCTGAACATCCCTAGTCGATAAACGAATGTATCAATGATATCTGCGCCTTCATAAACGGTCGGGTTATACATAATTAGAATTTGTTCGAAGCCAGCATTTAGAATTCCGCCTAAGCTTAATACGCCAAGCAAAATGAGTATGGGGGAAATGCCTGGAAGCGTAATGTGCATCACTTGCTTCCACTTGCCTGCTCCATCAACCTCTGCTGCTTCATAAAGCGTTGCATTGATCCCTACAATGGCAGCGAGCATAACAATCATATTGTAGCCCATGCCTTTCCACACATCTGATCCAATGACGATGCCTCTGAACCAGTCATTGTCGAGCATAAACATAATCGGCTGAAATCCAATTTCGGTTAACAAGCCATTAACAGGTCCGCTCAGCGAGAACAATTCAATGACGACTCCGCCAAGCACAGTCCATGACAGAAAGAACGGAAGGAAGATGGCAGATTGAATGAATCCTGAGAACCATTTTCTTGTCACTTCATTTAGCAATAACGCAAGAATAAGAGGAACTAGCAAAAACAGGATCATTTTGAAAATCGCAATAATGATCGTATTCCAAAGCACTTGACCGAAATCCGGCAACGCAAATACGTAACGGAAATTGTCAAAGCCTACGAATTCAGATTTAAAAAAACCGGATAATGGTTCAAATTGTTGAAAAGCCATCACTAGGCCAGCCATAGGACCGTATGCGTAGATCAAAGTAGCGATAACACCGGGCAGTAACATCAAATGTAGTACATATTCTTTTTTCAGCGTTCTCATAGATGACCCTCCTAACCAGCTGCTAATTTTAAAGCGGGAGGAGTTGTCGACTCCTCGACTCGTCTCTCCCGCTTTTGATTGATTTAAGATTTAATTTTTCGCTTGCTCGCCGTACCATGCATTAACTTCTGCTGTAATATCATCGCCGCCTAGCGATTTCCAGCTTGAAACGAACTTATCAAATTCATCAATGGAAGCGCCCATAATGATTTTTGTAAAGGATTCCTGCATAAGCTTATCAAGCTGAGCACCTTTTTCTACTTGTGTTTTTGTAGGAAGGCCATAGAACTCATTGTTTACAAACGCTCCGCTTTCTTTAATTTTACGCGTCGTTCCCCAGCCGCCATCTTTTGCTGCACGGCTGTAATATTGACCCCAATTGACGCCTTTGGAAGCATCTTTTGTATTGCCTGCGAGGAAATCGGTTCCTGCTTTGAATACATCCGCTACATTCTTGTAGTTCTCGTCATCCAGCGTAATTTCAGTTTGTTTAGCGTCGAGCGCTTTGTTCACTTCTGTATAGATGGTTTCAATTTGAGCCGGGTTGTAGATACGTGGATTAAACCAGTTGTATACATAACCATTCTCGGCTTTGTTTTTCTCTAAATATTGTTTGTTGCCCATTTCGATATAGAAGTTGATCATTTTAATTGCAGCTTCTGGATTTTTCGCTTTTTTGTTTACAGCGAAAACCTTGCCAGCGCGAATTTTCGGAACGAGTGATTTTGCTGGACCGTCCAGCCCTGGAATTTGAACAGCAATCCATTCAGCCTTCGGATCTTTGTCAATATTTAAATTAAGCGGCCAGTTCGGGTACCACCATTCTCCGTAGGAAATACCTACCTTGCCCGAAGTAAGATCTTCTACTGCTTTGTTCTCATCCTTCAGCGCAAACTCCTTATTGAGAATGCCATTTTGGTACCAAGACTGCAGCTTGCTAAGCGCCGTCTTCACCTCAGGTTGAATAAGGCCCGGTATTAGTTTATCTTCACCATTTTTGATCCAAGCCGTCTGAGCATCACCAATGGATGGGTAAGCTCCGAATCCGTTAAACAATCCTCTTACATCAAAGCCCCAGAAAAACAATGTTTTTTGCAATGAAATACCATAAGTATCATTTTGCTTGTTTTGATCCGGATCGTTTTTCACAAATGCTTCTGCAACCTTCTCCAGCTCATCGATTGTCGTAGGCGCTTGCAAGTTCAAATTATCCAGCCAATCCTTCCGAATCCAAAGCAATTGCGTGGATAGGAATGGATCTTCAAAAGCTGGAATGGCCAGCTGTTTGCCGTCTGCGTTATAAGTCTTCATTGCAAAGCCGCCATCAGACTCCATATATTTCTTAAGTGTAGGAGATGCATATTGCTCATATGCTTCTGTCAGATCAGCGAGCATATCTTGCTTTTTCAGCTTCTCGAAGTTTTTCGGGTCCAGCTCCAAAATATCAGGCAGGTCGCCCGATGCCATCGCAAGTGAGAACTTTTGTTCAAATTGGCTGGAAGGCACGGTCCATTTATATTTCACTTCGATGTTCATCATCTCTTTTAAATCTTTAAAGTAAGCATTTTGATCTGGTGTAATTCCTTTTGGCGTTCTTGAATCCTCAGGCGGATTAAATCCAAGCACTTCTGTAACCGTAACCGGTTCAGCGTATTTACCGAATGGATCTGGCGGAGTGACTTCAGTCTGGTTGTTCTCTGTTGACGGTTTAGATGTGGATGTGTTTCCTTTGTCATTTCCTTGGCTGGAGCATGCTGTAATGGCTGAAGCAGACAGCGATAACAACAAAATCATCTTCATTGTTTTATAATTTTTCATATGGAACACTTCCCCCTTTTGATAATGTTAGTAGCCCTGATCCCTGTGTTTATTATATTTCGAGAGGGAAAGCGGTTTCAATTTCACTTTTTTTACATCGCTTTTGAATTTTTTACTTATTGCGAATTTCGATACTCTTGAGGTGAAAGACCTGTCATTTTTTTGAAAAAAGTCGTAAAATACGAAGCCGAGTCAAAACCCGCCTTACTCGCAATTTCATTTAATTTCAAGGAAGTATTCATCATCAGATCGATGGCAACGGTCATTTTAGTAGATTGAATGTACTCTAATAGATTATGTCCTGTGATCTGCTTGTAATAGCGAGACAAATAGGATGGATTAAAATGAACCTCGTCCGCAATAGCCGTTAGAGACACATCCTTGGACAGATTGTTATGAACATATTGATGAATTTGTTCGATAAGCAATTGTTTAAATTCTTCTTGCTTCATCTCTCCGCTCAAATCGGATTCACAAGCATTCGATTTCTCGTAATCAACAATAACCATTTTTTGGCCAAATGCCGCTCTTTTCTGAATCATTGCACGAACAGCTTCCACTTGGAGATGGAGCGTATCCCACTTTCCCAACAAATTCCCAGAAATGCCAAATGAAACCGAAGCCGAGAGAACCTCAACGCATTCATTCTGTACAAGCTCAAGAATGCCTTTCATATAGGATGCGATGCCTTGCTCCTTCGTATTCTCATCTGGCTGATTCCCTCGAAAACGTCCCAATAACTCCTCATCCGCTTGAAGAATCCATAAAAGTGAGCTGCCATTGTAGATAGCTTTCTCTCTAGCTATGGAAGCCGGCAAATGATTGTCAAAAATCCGCTGCACCGATTCCAGCACCTTTAAATTTTCAACCTCAAGCCGATCCACTTGCCCTACCAGGAAGAATGCGGGGCGCTCAGCAGCAATGCCAAATTCCACTTCTGCATAAATGGACTCGGTCAATAGAGAAGGAAGCGGCTCTCTGCCAAGCATAGCTTCCATCATTTCTTTTTTGAGATAAGGCTCGGCGATTTGAATATGTCTTTGCGCCTTCTCCTGCTGCAGCTTAACGCTTTTCTCTTCTTCCAGCTTACCTATTACCTCTTTTACCGCTTGGAAAATAGGCTCAATGCCTTCTGTTTTCAAAATATAGTTTTCTACGTTTTTCTTTAACGCTTCGTATACGTAATCGAATTCGCTATACCCTGTAAGAAAAATGACTCGGCATGCAGGCCAATAATATACCATCTCATCCACCAATTGCAGGCCATTCTTCTGAGGCATACGAATATCGCTGATCAAAATATCCAGTTTCGTTTTTTTTGCTATTTCAAGCGCTTCACCAGAGGAATAGGCTTTGCATATATCCAGCTCAAAGTCTTTGTTTCCCTGAAAAAGCTGCACTAGCCCATTCACAATGACAGGCTCGTCATCTACTATTAACAATCGGTACATTATTGTGCCCCCTTATTCTCAAGATGTATGATAAGCTCCACTTTTAATCCGCCGTATTGGCTTCGGGAGACAAATAAGCCGCTGTCCGCTCCATAAATTAATTTTAGCCGATTGCTGACGTTAATTAATCCCGTTTTCTCAATCTGTTTCGTTTTGACTGCAAGCTGCTCCTGCAACTGCTCAATTTTATCATCTGTTAATAAACTGCCGTTGTCCTCTACGGTGATGCGTACGATATCATCCTGATAGCTGGCTCCAATATAGACAACTCCGTTCATCGTACCATCTTCAAAGGCATGATCAAATACATTCTCTACGATCGGCTGAATGATAAGTCTTGGAACGTAAACGGTATGCAATTGATCTGAAATCTCCGTGTATTCATAAGAAATGCGGTTGGAAAAGCGAATACATTGAATCTCACAATAATCGAGCGCATGCTGAAATTCTTTGTTAAGCAGCACTTCATCAGAACCGCTCCTTGTAATGTATTGATAATAGCTTCCCAGCTTTTGGGAGAGCTCCGCCGCACTATCCGAATCGCCTACCTTACACATCATATAAATGTTAAAAAAGCTGTTGTATAAAAAATGAGGGTTAATTTGAGATTGCAGCTGCTTTAATTCCGAGTGCTGCAGCGCTATCTTTTGTTCATAGTTTTCCTTTATGGAAACCTTCAAGCGATGTGCCATCCGATTAAAGCTTTGAAATAAATAATGAAATTCATCCTTTGTCTTGGATTCGATAACTAAGTTTAGATTATCTGTTTCTATCATACGAAACGCCTTGCCTAGATTGGACAATGGGCGATGGATCATGACGTTTACAGAGAATGAATAAAGCAAAAGAATGATAATGGTAATGCTGAACAGCAGATAATACAGCGTATAAAACTGGCTTAATGATCTAGTGATCTCGTTCTGATTCACATACATAATTAATGACAGATTTAAAGAGCTTACAAAATTATGGATAACAAAATAACGGATGCCGTTTACCTTCTCCATTTTGGACATATTGTCATCTTGCTCATTAGGTAATTTAACCAGCTGTTGCTGTACAGAAATAGCTTGCTCATCTTGCGTCGTCGCAAACACACTCCCCAAACCCTCGCTCCCAAGCAAAACCTCTGACTCCTGATAAAGGGTAGTAATGGTATGCAGCTCTTCCAGCAGCTTCACTTTAGAGATTTCGATATACGACCAAATGCCATCATTATTTGCCGTCTCAATAAAGAAGATCCGATCACCATCCAGGTAAAAAGAGGGCTTAATCGAAACGCCTATAAGCTTTGAAATAAGCTCGTATTCATCATTTGGCGTGTTGGTAACGCCATTCGAAATCGAGATGGTTTTCCCCTCTGAAGCAATATAAACGCCTGCATTAAGTACGTACTCGCTCGAATTCATAAGAAAGCTCAATCGATCCTTCACTTGCTCAATGAGTCTAACCTCATCATATTTCCCAAGACTTCCTCCCCTGAAGCTTAGCTTTTGCAAATCTTCACCGTTAATAAAGCCTAATTGCTGATTGCGAATAAAATACATTTCCTTGTCCAGCTGCTTCGCGTAAAAGGAAGCTCCCGCTTCGGCGGAATCCAGCATTGTATTTTTCGAAAACGACATGCCCTTGTAATTGACCCAAATATTCATCGAAATGAGGGGAACAAGAAACACGATAAATACGATGACAATTTTCTGATAGACGAACCACTTCGCTTTGCCGGCAGCCTGCAATTTCATAGGATATCCCCTTCTTCACCATCTAGGAAAACTTCTCGATGCTAATTAATATAACCAGAATAACAGAGACTCTGATCAGATTGTTCAACTTATTAACAGAGAGCTTTTGTCGTTAACATTCATAAAGGAATCATACCAAGATTTTATTTAGACGCAATAGATAGTTCAACTATGCGAGTCACCTTTTGAATTTAAATGCTATAGTTCACGCCAGTTTTTGGCTACAACAAATAAAAACCCGACCTTTTATGGTCGGGTTTTTCCATGGTAGAGGCGAGGGCTGCTGGTTCTCCTTATTCTAAATTAACTCAGTAATTAACAAAAAAAGGTTAGCACTTCAATTGATATGCTAACCTTTCTCTATAGCGCTTTAAGAGCGCATGAACCAGTCACTTCCCGCACTTTACATCTAGTAAGCCCAATTCCCTTGACGAAAGACAGGCTCGATTGTGCCGTCAGGCAGTTCTCCATCAATATCGAGATCGGCGCAACCAATCATGAAGTCAACATGTGTAAGACTTACGTTAGCGCCTCGCTCCAGCAGTTCCTCTTTGGAGAGCTTCGTTCCACCTTCCAGGTTGACAGGATAAGCACTTCCCAGTGCAAAATGACAGGAAGCATTCTCGTCAATGCCTGTATTATAAAATACTCTATTCAAGTTCGATATTGGCGAATCATGTGGCACCAATGCCATCTCTCCGAGATAGGATGCACCTTCATCCGTTTCGAGCAATGAAGTTAAATGTTCAAGTCCCGATTCGGCATCATAAGCAACCACTTTGCCGTCCTTGAACGTAAACGTGATTCCTTCAACTAACCTGCCGTTCAAATTGAGAGGCAATGTGCTTTTTACTGTGCCGTTCACACCGGTACGATGAGGCATGGTGTACACTTCTTCAGTTGGCATATTCGCAACAAAATAAACACCTTTCTCATTTTCACCGCCGCCGCCACGCCATATATGTCCTTCAGGCAGTTGTACTCGCAGATCCGTTCCTGCCGCGCGATAATGCAGACTCTTATAGCGTTTCGCATTAAGAAGATCCTGGCTTGTTTTCAAATGATTAATGTGCTCACGCCAAGCGGCAATAGGATCATCTGTATTTACACGCACCATATGGAAAATAGCTTCCCACATCGCATCCACGCGCTGCTCCTCCGGAAGATCGGCATACACTTTATCCGCCCATGCACGAGTTGGCGCCTTGATCAGCGACCAGCTAATTTTGCTGTTCCGCGTATACTTTGAATATTCTTCTCGCGCGACAGCAGCGGACTTGACCGCAGCCGATACTTTTGCAGAATCGATGCCGCGAAACAGCTCTGGATTAGGCACTTTAATATGCAGTATAGCTCCGCCCTCTTCAGCAAAATGCACCATACTGTCGGCAAGCCACTGTGGATAATAGTCGAAAGAATCATCCGATGCCTTCTCATACCGAACGCGAGTAATCGCATCGTCATCCCACTCTACAATGACATATTTGGCTCCTGCCTCATAAGCTTTTGCTACAATTAATCGGGTTAGTTCAGCCGTTTCAATCGGAGCATGTACGATAAGCACTTGCCCCACTTGAACGTTCACACCAACCTTAATGACTAATTCAGCATATTTGTTCAACATGAACTCAAACTTCTCCATTCACCAAAACCCCCTTGTTACTCGACTTCTTCCAATCCAATTTCTTTTTCCATTATAAAATCATCCATCACAAAACCATTACCTATATCAGCCACCTGAGTACGAACTGATTTAAACCCTTTTTTCTCATACACAGCAATCGTTGTATCATTATAACGATTTACCGTGAGCCATATCATACCTAACCCTCGATCTTTGCATATCGCTTCCAAGAACGCCATAGCTTGACTTGCATAACCTTTTCCGCGATGCTCTTTGCGTATATAAAACTTGCTTAAAAACAACTTGTCTTCTTCTTGTTTTATCCCCAAGTAGCCGATATTATGGCCATGTATATTCATGAAAAAATATTCATAACCTTGATTTTCAATTTGATTCGTAATCGCATGATCCGATTGGAATTTATCCACCATATAATCAATTTGTTCTTTTGTTATAATGCTTACAAAATATTCATTCCAAATTTCCGATGCCAATTGCGCTAAAGCCGAGACTTCTTCCACTGTCTCTACCTTTGGAAAAACGAGCTCCATAACGTTTTCAAACCACCTTTTCAAATGCAAGTCATAATTAATAAATTATCACATTCATCTGAATTTTTCTATTAACCGAATATTTTAGCAAAGCCATACATGAATCAATGTCAGTAAAACGAGGGGGTTCAATGGACTATTGCGTCTTAGATCTACTTAGCATTTTTTCTTTGTTTAATATTGTCTGTTCATATCTTGCAATTTTATCATCCATACGTTCCAATCCTTTTTTCATCTCTTCCATTTTTTTGGCTAGCAGTTTATGCTGCTCGATTAAAAGCTCTTTCCTAGTCCCGATGGTTTCATCACCCTGTTGATACAAAGCAACATATTCAATCAAAATCTCAATAGGAAGACCTACACCACGCATGCATTTGATATATTCAACCCATCTGCAGTCTTCCTCCGTATAATCCCTGATTCCGCTTTTATTGCGGTTCACCCGTGGAATAAGACCGACCCGTTCATAATAGCGGAGCGTGTCCGGTGATAATTCAAATTTCGCGCTTACTTCGGCTATCAACATGCAGATTTCACTCCCTAATTTAAGATCAAGAACGCCCGAAAAAACAATCGGGCGTTCTTGTTGTTCCTTATATTAAACACTCATTACATCGTAATAGGCCCAACGACTGGATGTGGAACATAAGGCTCTTCCAGCGATGCCATTTCTTCTGGTGTTAGCTTAATGGAAACAGCAGCTGCTGCATCTTCGAGATGCGACATTTTTGTAGCACCAATAATTGGTGCGGTTACAGGATCTTTATGTAATATCCAAGCTAATGCAATTTGAGCACGGGGAACGCCATGTTTTTCGGCAATGGCTGCAACCCGCTCTACAATTAATCGGTCAGTATTTGCAGTCGCATCGTATTTAGATTTTTGAACTTGGTCGGTTTCGAAACGATGCGTTGTTTCTGACCAATCACGTGTCAATCTACCTGATGCGAGCGGGCTATAAGGAATGACGCCAATTTTTTCTTCCTTACAAAGCGGAAGCATTTCTCTCTCTTCTTCACGGTAGATGAGGTTTAAATGATTTTGCATCGATACAAACCGCGTCCACCCATTTTTTTCAGCTACATGCAATGCCTTTAGAAACTGCCATGCGTACATGGCTGAAGCGCCAATGTATCTTGCCTTTCCAGCCTTCACAACATCATGTAATGCTTCCATCGTTTCTTCAATGGGGGTATTGTAATCCCAGCGATGAATTTGATAAAGGTCTACATAATCCGTTCCGAGTCGCTTAAGGCTCTTATCTATTTCACTCATGATTGCCTTTCGAGAAAGACCAGCACCATTTGGGCCTTGCTGCATTCGAAAATGAACCTTTGTCGCCAGAACAATTTCATCTCGATTGGCATAATCCTTTAAAGCTTGACCCACAATTTCTTCGCTTGTTCCGTCTGAATATACGTTCGCAGTATCAAAAAAGTTGATGCCTAAATCCAATGCTTTTTTTATGATTGGACGGCTGCTCGCTTCATTAAGTACCCATGGATGCACCCACCGCTCCGCTACACCAAAGCTCATACAGCCAAGACAAAGCCGAGATACATCCAAGCCTGTATTACCGAGTTTCACATATTCCATTTAATCGTTCCTCACTTTCAAATAGATATTGTTTCCTTCAGCTGTAGTGTACTCCTTGGAGTTAACTCCAAGTCAAGCGATTGTGCACGATAGTAAGTGTTTAGAGTATTTCCTGCATCAGCTTAGACGATAATGGCTTCTTCCAATAGCATAATTGCTTGATCAATATCAATCTTATTCGTATACCTTCCTAGACTAAATCTAATAGCGCCTCGGGCCACAATTTCATCGATCTGCATTGCCTTTAATACTGGGGAGATTGTTGTCATACCAGCATGACAGGCTGATCCAGTGGACGCTGCGATTTCGGGAATCTTGTTCAGAATTTCATTAGCATCCAAACCTATAAAGCTTATATTCAAGGTGTTAGGCAATCGGTTAGTCGGATGGCCATTCAGCTTGATAAGATGACCAAATTTCGCAACCAATTGCTCTAAGAAGTACTCGCTTAATCTACTCATTTCATTGTTATCTTGCATAAGCATTGCCATTTCTGCGGCCTTTCCCAATGCAACGATGTAAGGAACATTTTCGGTTCCTGCGCGCATGCCATGTTCATGACCGGCTCCATGACTGTAGGGTTCTATCTTGGTTCCCCTACGCACATACAATGCCCCAATCCCTTTCGGTGCATATAGTTTATGTCCCGCTATCGTTACCAAGTCGACACCTAATTGATCAACATGTACCGGGATTTTGCCAACGGATTGAGCAGCATCCGTATGGAACAATACGCCATGTTTTTTTGCTATTTCGGCTATTTCACCGAGGGGCTGAATCGTCCCAACTTCATTATTCGCATGCATAACCGAGATTAAAATAGTACGCTTGTTAATGGCTGATTCGATAGCTTCCGGCAATATGCGGCCAGTTTCATCTACGTTTATATAGGTAACTTCTGCTCCCAAGCGCTCTAGAAATGAACAAGGATTCAAAATGGCTGGATGCTCAACTGTTGTCGTAATGATATGATTACCCTTTTCTTTAAGAGCAAAGAATACACCCTTTAAAGCATGGTTATTGGATTCGGTTCCCCCGCTAGTAAAGATCACCTCGTCTGGAGAACAACGGAGTAAAGCAGCAACTTTTATGCGTGCTTCCAAAATAGCTTGCTTTGTGGAAACGGACGCCCAATGACTAGATGATGGATTGCCGTAGCTTCCTTGCAGGTATGGATACATTTCTGCAAGAACTTCTGGAGCGATTGGCGTACTTGCGTTGTAGTCCAAATAAATCTGGTTCATAGCTTTCTCCTTGCCCCCTCGCCTGCAATCATTTGCGGCAACCTTTCATTTGCTATTGCTCCATCGATTTTCGTTCCATTAACGAATTTACTATCTGTTCAATCTTGATCGTTGCCTCAGTCGTATTTGCTGCCTTCACAATAGAAGAGATTTGTTCATCATGTTCGCTCGTCGAATGCGAATACCTTGGGTCATAGTAATAAGTGAGAAGCAACTCGACAGCAGTATCATATTTTTCACTCATCAAGCATGCTTCTATTTCCGCTGCAACAGGGGTATGAATACGTGATTTAATTTTTCGGAATGACCCCATACACGCATCTATATTTTCCCAAGGCTTGTAGTCTTCCATGATTTGATTAACGCGGGCTTCAAGAGGCATTTCCAAGCTAATGTGATGTCCCTTAGCTCTCAACTCCATCATGAGGTCCGGAACCGTAATATTGCCAATTCGGCGGCTTTCCGCTTCAAACAATAAATAGGTAAATTTCTCATTCTCATGTATATTATCAAGCAGTAACGAATCAAACGTTTTTTGGTTATGCGCTTTTAAACCTATTCCACCAAAAATCGACCCTCTATGACCAGCCAGCCCTTCTAAATCCAAAACAGGATGGCCATTTTGTTTCATTTTATGCAGGATAGCGGTTTTTCCACTACCTGTATTTCCATGTATGATGAATGACTGAGGCTCGTAGCAGATATCATTCAATCGTTCAACAACATATTGACGATATGCGCGATATCCTCCAGCTATTCGATGGACTCTAATTCCCATAAGAGACAATACAGTCGCTGTTGTTTTACTTCTCATGCCACCGCGCCAACAAAAGACAGCCTTATTTTCGGATATGCCAGCAAACGTTTTGATGAAAGTTGGAAGCTTTGCTGATACGATTTCCAAGCCTCTTTCTTTAGCAGCTTGTACACTTACTTGCTTGTACAGCGTTCCAATTTCAGCCCGTTCTTGATCGTTAAATATGGGAATGTTAAGACTGCCAGGAATTGATGCTTCATTGTATTCGGATGGGGATCTTACATCTATAAGAACAAGTTCTCCCTGTTTCCGAAGCTTTGAACATTCCTCGATCGTGATGTCTTGAAACATAGTTTAATGACTCCTTAATGGTTTATCTTAAAGCACCACGATTTGGCCAGCATTACTTTCTGTTGCTTCTCCTACTATACTTGCTTCCACACCTGCTTGCTTAAGCTCATCCAGCATTTGCTCAGACTGGTCTGCCGCAACCGCAATGAATAAACCGCCTGAAGTCACCGCATCACATAGAATCCATCGATCAACTTGGTCCATCGCTTGTGGGAAAATAACATCATTTTCAACATGCTTAAAATTGTTCTTCGTGCCGCCTGGTACAAATCCATTTTCTGCAAGTTCCCTGACACGAGGCAATTTGGGTACCGCTTCGTTTACAATCGTTATTCCTACTTCGCTGCCTTTAGCCATTTCCAGTGCATGTCCGATTAAGCCAAAACCCGTTACGTCAGTACAAGCATGCGTTTCATATTTATTCATTATTTCTGCTGCCGTCTTATTCAATGTAGCCATGACGCGAGTAACACGCTCGATTTCCTCCGCACTTAATTGTTCCTTCTTAATCGAGGTTGTCATAATGCCCACACCAATTGGCTTCGTCAAAATCAGCTTGTCTCCAGGTCTAGCACCTGCATTGGTTTTAATTTGATCGGGATGAATTAAACCGGTTACTGCTAGTCCAAACTTAGGTTCCTTATCGTCAATGGAGTGTCCGCCTACAAGGGTAGCTCCAGCCTCTTTCACCTTATCTGCTGCTCCGCGTAAGATGTCTGTTAAAATGTACTTATCTAGTGTTGCGATGGGAAAAGCAACAATGTTTAATACCGTTAATGGCTTACCGCCCATTGCATAAATATCGCTTATTGCGTTAGCCGCTGCTATCTGTCCGAAAGAATAAGGGTCATCTACGATTGGAGTAAAAAAATCTACGGTTTGAACTAATGCTAAATCATCGCTTATTCGAAATACACCTGCATCATCGCTTGTTTCGATGCCCACAAGCAAATTAGGATTAAGTTCCGCTAGCGGGAGGTTTCCTATGACTTCTTTTAAATCAGCCGGACCGATTTTGCAACCGCATCCTCCCTTGCTAGATAAAGATGTCAGCTTTATGGTTTCGTTTGAGTGCATTAGATTCGTCCCTCTCTTACTCTTCATTGATAATTAATAATAAAATCGTACCTGATGTTTAGTGTGAACGCAAATTTATATTGGCTTATTTAAAGCTAGTGTCAGGAAATGTATCCAAAACGAATATATGGGTTCCTATCTATTTATCCTGAATATTGGGAACGACCTTACTATGCTCTATAGGTGAGGAGAGGACGATTAAAGTTGTCGAATCTCCAAACTTTCCCATTTCATTAATAACATTTTCCATGGAATGCAATGATTCGCTAATCACCTTAACCAAAAAATTGTACTGGCCACTTATACGATGCATTTCAAGCACATCAAGCGAATTTTTGCAATGATCAACAAAACTTTCGCAGCTCTTCGTATGAAATAATAAGTAGGCAACAATCGATTTGTTTAATTTTTCAAGAGAAACAACAGCACGATAATGATCAATAATGCCTTTTTCCTCCAACCTCCGCACTCTTTCTGTTACTGCTGGCTGCGACAATGCAACGGCTTTTCCTAACTCCGTCATTGAAATTCTTGCCTGATCTTGAAGAATCATAATAATGTTTTTATCCAGTCCATCGACCAAACTAGTCACTCCTTTATTTTCAATGTCAAATAACACTAATAAAACAATTTTAAAGGATATCATGATACAATACCTTGAATTTATTATGTAAAATTGAACGATTCCATTATAACATTAATGAATAATCAACTGTTAAGCACTGAGGAGGCATAAAGATGGAATCTAATAAATTGCTTGAACAAGTTACGATTGAAAATTGGACGCTTCAATCACGTGTAGTCATGGCGCCTATGACTCGTTCCTTTGCCGACAATAAGTCAGGTGTGGTTGGTCCAGATGTCGTAGAATATTACCGTAAACGGGCTGCTGATGGTATTGGTCTGATCATTACGGAGGGGATAAATCCAAGCCCAAGAGCCAAAGGAACCTATGGTATATCAGGGCTATACAACAAAGAGCAGATCCAAGCATGGAAAAAGGTGACTGATGCTGTTCATTTGGAAGGTGGAACAATCGTGGCGCAGCTTTGGCATGTTGGCAGGCTGACCCATCATGAATTAACGGGAGGGCATCCTCCTCAAGCGCCATCTAGCATTGCAGCAAATGGACTCGTACATCGGTTACGCAAACCTTATGAGATGCCTGAGGCGATGTCTCAGGACGAAATTTCCGAAGTGATTGAACAGCATGCAGCTGCTGCGAGAAATGCGATAATTGCCGGTTTTGACGGGGTTGAAATCCATGCAGCCCACGGGTATTTAATCGATCAGTTTAATTCAGAGGTTACAAATGCTCGGACGGACAAATATGGCGGGGACTTATCACAGCGTCTATCATTCATGAAAGAGCTGCTAACTGCCGTAGTAACAGAAATAGGTGCGCCAAGGACTATCGTTCGTTTTTCAGAAATAAAAGATGATATTCCGAATTATAGATGGGATAATCCCGAACAAACATTGGCTGCTTATATACAAATTTTCAAAGCATTAGGCCTTAAGATTCTTCACCCCTCAACCAACCAGTTTACTAAGATATTCACCAAAGGAATGACATTTCATCAAGCTGTTCGCGAATATTGGAATGATACAATAATCGGAGTAGGAAATTTAGATTATAAATCTGCTGCCGCTGCTATAAAAGCCGGATCCATTGATCTAGCGGCTTTCGGGCGGCCTCTCCTCGCCAATCCTGATTTTGTTCAGCGTTTGAAGGCCGGAACCAGCATAATACCGTATGATGCTGCACTTCATCTAAAATATCTGGTTTAATACGTTACTATGAAATCACTATAGATTAAAAAATGCAAACTAGAATATGCGTTTGCGATAAACAGTAATCCCCCTATCCTTAACCTCCATAAAAAAACAGAAGCCGCCAGCTCATGTCTGACGGCTTTCTTCTCTGAAGCTGATCTCTATTAACATCTTAAACTCGCGCAAATCTTTCAGCTGATTACATTCATAATAAGCAACTCAATGCCCCTTTGAAGGGAATCCGTATTCTTTAGCACGCTAATTGATAATTGTTATCATTTAAAATTGTAGCAAGTTTAATGAGAAAAGAAAACAATTATCTCATGCATGCAAGCATAACGATGCTGCAAAAAAAAGATCGCAGCTGCCAGTTCATGAAGAACGGTTGCGCGATCTTTTTCCGAAATGGAATCATATTTTTGAGCGACTTATTGATTTATTTTCAAATAAATTTCAACAATTCATTAATGAGCGGCGGCAAGACGGAAATATGGCCCGCCCCTTCAACCTCTCGGTACGAAACAACAAACCTATCTCCTGAATAAGGCAGCATCAGCTCGTATAGCTGTTTGGCATCCTCAACCATTCCGCGTTTCTCTTCTGCGCCAACGACGATTAATAGATTTGCTTCAAGCTCGCTGTCTTTCAATCGTCCTTCCACACTCGGCCATCTCTGCAACAAATCATGCTGCTTCCACCAAATCGAAGGGCTACCTGCTATATAGGTGCTGAATGCATCGGTTTTGGTGAACAACGTATGAAGTGCGAAAAAACCGCCCAGGGAATGACCGAACAAAGATTGCCTGTTCCGATTAATCGGTACGATTCGTTCTATTTCCGGTTTTAACTGTTCCTCTATAAATGTGATAAAATCATCAGCACCGCCCGTCTCCGGCCATTCGGAGCCGTCCGGTCGTTGTCGCAGCTCTTCTGAAGAAGCTTTTATGGTGTAATCATAAAAACGCTCCGGCGAAACAATCGGCTCATCCGAGTCATACCCGATTGCTACGATGACCTGAGGTTCTATGCCATGCGGCTTGCGTCCTTGAAGACGCATCGCTTCCGCAAGTGATCCGAACGATGCATTGCCGTCTAGAGCGTACAATACAGAAAACCCATCTTCCGGAGGCTCTGTCTGCGGCAGCCAAACAAAAATACGATACTCTCTTCCCGTTCGCACTGAACACATAATGAGATGACGAGTGTGCGGAATCGTGAACTCTTTCGTCCATCTGGCATGTGATAGGGCTTCAACAGCTAACGACTTTGCGGTTGTCACCTCCTCATAGAATAGCCATTTCAACGCCTTCAAATAGTTCTCCGACATATATAACGAATCGTGCGTTCCGCCAGGCTGAAGCTCGAAATGCAGTAGGTTCGCCGGTAAACCTTTTTCCACAAGCAATGTAGATGCCTCGATTGTTTGATCAACCATATTGCGCTGAATGTTCTGTTTGTAAATGCCTTCGCAATCACCAACAGACATGTAAATACGCAGCCGATCGGATAGACCGGGCTGCTCCCTCATGAATGGCAGGACATCTTGAAACCAGAACGACGCCGAGAGCAAGCCTAACCGCCCGAACGTATCCGGCCGCCAGTATCCTGCAAATAATGAGATCAACCCGCCGAAAGAACCTCCTATAATGGCAGTATGGTCGGATTCCGTTTTTGTACGGTAACGCTCGTCGATGTACGGTTTCACAACGTCTGCCAATTCATCGACGTATGCCCGGCCTTTTCCCCCAAACGCTGGATAGCTATCCAGCAGCGAGGGAGCTGTCCACGGCGTATATTCATCATTTCGATCATGCGGTTTTATACCTATCATAATCACTTCCGGCAGCTTCCCCGTTAACATGAGATGCTCCAACTGGTTGGTTACATGCTGAAACAGCCCTCCACCGTCCTGAACATATGCTGCGGGGTATCTGCGCTTTGTATCGTTTTGATACGACGGTGGAAGATAAATCGTTAGTTCACGGTTCTGCACGGTTGTTTCTTGAAAATGATTCATACAATATCACCTTTCCCCCTGCAATGGCTATTTTTTGGACCGAATGAGCAGGTATACAAAATAGGGCACACCTATAATGGAAATAACAATGCCCACCGACAGCTCAGCAGGGGCAAAAATTGTCTTTCCAATAAAATCGCCAAACACCACCATTGCCGCTCCGATTAAGGCGCTCACCGGCAAAATTGATCGATGCCGAAGTCCTACCAATCTCCGTGCTACATGTGGAGCGATTAGCCCGACGAAGCCAATACTGCCAGAGACAGCGACGCTTGCGCTGACGAGACCGATGCTGCCTATCAGCAATTGATTTTTGACACGCTCCACAGGTACACCAAGTCCTGTCGCGCTATGCTCCCCAAGCTGGAACAAATCTAAAGACCTCGCCTTCCACCATAGGATGGGTGGCAAAATGAGCAGCCAAGGCAGCATCGTTGCAACGAATTTCCAATTCGCACTGTAAATACTGCCTGCGAGCCAAACCGCTGCCGTCTCAAAATCATTTGGATTCATTTTGAGAGATACATATAAAGTAAGCGCTCCGAATCCTGATGCGATTGCAATGCCAACAAGCAGCAATCGCTGGGGATCAAGCCGCCCCTGCTCCCTAGCGAACATATAAATCAGCACGGTAGCGAGTAGTCCCCCGACAAGCCCGAACACAGGCATCATCATGACAGCTCCCCAGCCTGTAAGCTTCATTTGGCCTTGGAACAAAAACAAAAATAAAACAACCGCCATTCCCGCTCCCGCGTTAATGCCAAGAATACCAGGATCGGCAAGGCCATTACGTGTGACGCCTTGGATCACAGCACCCGCCATGCCAAGCGCGCTGCCTACTAAGATCGCCAGCACGATACGCGGCAGCCTAAACTGGAAGACAACTAAGTCATGTTCCCTGCTGCTGTCGATTCGAAGCAGTGTCTTCACAATATCTTGAATGGAAATATCGAAAATTCCGTTCGTTAGGCTGAGGTAAGCGCCGATGAGCGTCACCAGTAACGCACCCGCCATAACCGACCATAAGCGGACAGTCGTAGTCTCAGGCATTTTTGCCGCCCCCTCTCGTCTTAATGAGATAAAGGAAAAAAGGAACGCCAAATAACGCCGTCACGACTCCGATCGGCGTCTCGAACGGCTGGTTCACGAACCTTGACAATATATCGCAGAAGGCCAGAAATAATCCCCCAAGCACCCCCGACACCGGAATAATCCAGCGGTAATCGACGCCAGTCAGAAATCTAGCAATATGCGGCACGATCAGCCCAACAAAAGCAATCTTGCCGGCAAGCGCTACAGAAACACCAGTAAGAATGACCACAGACAGAATAGTAAGAATGCGGACCACCGTTGTCCGCTGACCTAAGCTCGCAGACACATCGTCGCCCAGCGACAGCACCGTAATTGACTTGGACAACCCTAGTGCGAGTGCCAGCCCGACAACCGCGAACGGTATGGACAGCTTAATAAGCTCAGGGTCCATTTGATGGAGCCTTGCATTGTACCAAAAGCTGAGCCCTTGTGAGATTTGAAAATAACTGGACACAGCTGCCGATACCCCGCTTAGAAATGTGCCTATTATGGTGCCCAAAATGGCAAGCCGTACCGGAGACATTCCGTTTGGGATGAGCCACGCAATGCCGAATACGATCGCTGCGCCAAGCGCTGATCCAATCATTGACAGCGTGATAAGACTTACGGAACCTCCACTTGGCAGGAATACCATGGCCAGTGTTACTAGAAAAACCGAACCATCGGATACTCCCATCATCGAGGGGGAGGCTAGATAGTTTCTCGTCATCCCTTGCATTAGTGCGCCCGACACCGCAAGGAATGCACCAATGAGCAATGCGCCAATGACTCTAGGAAGCCGAGACACCCGGATGATTTGATGATCTACGTTATTCGGGTCAAAATGTACGATCGCCCCCCATACATCTCCAGGCGTAATATTTTTTGCCCCAAAGGATATGGAAATAAGTATCATACATACAGCTACTACCGGCGCCATCACGAGGATAGCCACCGGTAGGGATTGTTTTAATCGCATAAGAACACGCCTTATTCGTTTCTATTTGGTAAATCTATTTGTTTAGATGCTCGGCAACTGCTTTAAGAAATACGATCTTGCTGTAAGCCGTTCCGCCTTGAGCCAGCGGATCAACGATGTTTACGAATGCCTTTCCTTCTTTAATGGCTTTCGTATTTTTCATGATTGGGTTAGCTTGCAGATCTTCCAGCGCATTTGGCGTATCCTTGTTCTCGTCCTGCGAGAATTGAATAAAGAGATAATCCGGATTCATTTCTGCGAACTTCTCAACGGACAATGCCTCCTGAGCTTTAGCCGCCTTAATTTCCGCAGGAGCTGTTAAACCAAGTTCGGAATAAATAATCGGATTGAAGAAAACTTTTTCCGGGTATACGAACATTTGGCCTTGACGGATACGCACGACAACAACCTTCTGATCTTTTAGCTTATCGCCTAAAGAAGCTCTCGCCGCATCCAAATCCACTTTATATTTTGCGATGGCTTCTTCTGCCTGCGCTTCCTTGCCGCCAAGCTCTCCGAGCAGCTTCAAATTCGCTTCCCAATTCGTAGAGATGTGCGAGTACAGAATCGTTGGCGCAATGGTAGCCAGCTTCTCAGATACTTCGGCTGGGAATTTCGTCGAACCGAGTATGACGTCCGGCTTAAGCGATAGAATCGCCTCAAAGTTTGGCTCCATTTTCTCGCCAATCGAAACCGCATCCTTTGTAATGGACTCGAACATAGGTGGGAATACTCCCCCGAAGCTAATTGCCCCTACCGGTTTCACATCCAGAATAATCGAATCCTCCATTGCTTCTACCGCTCCAACAATGACAATGCGTTCAACCTTGGCCGGCAGCTCATACTCTTGGTCCAAGTAAGTGATTTTTCGTGTAGCTGCTTCCTCAGAGGCAGGCTTCTCTGTTTTTGCTCCGTTATTGCTTTCCCCAGCTTGTTTCTCTGTATTGGCTGCTGCACCGTTACCGTTTGCCGGCGCCTTCTCTTCCTTTGAATTACCCCCGCATGCCGTAATCATGACTGCTATTGCTATTGCCATTATGACGCTCAAAAAACCTTTCTTCTTCATGCTGTATAGCTCCTCTCACTCTTTCTTTAATTGATAATGAATATCATTAGCAATTATAGGCTAAGAGCTGCTTCCCGACCATGGACATAATCCTGAACCATTATGGACGATTTCCTGTTAATAAAAGCGCAGTCTCATCCACGATACGACTCAGCGCAACGGGAGAATATTCCCTCCATGGCTCCGATGGAATCATTTTGACTCGATTTTCCCTTACAAAAGGAAGCGACATCCAGTCCGTTGACTGCTGCAGCTGCGTCCAATATTGAAGCGTCTCCGACTCTTGGCAAACAAGCAGCAGCACATAGTCGGCGTTCAATTGTTTCAGATTATTGAAAGACATAGGAACATTCCATATTGGTCCCTCTTCTTTATGCAGCGGAGATATCCCTAGTCCTTGATAGATAACATCATCTATAACGAGGTCACTGTACATATAAACCGTATTTCTCAATACCTTCAAGACGGCTACATCTAAAAGTCGCGATTGATGTATGAGCCGTATTTTCTCTGCCATTTCCCCTTTCTTACGTTCAAATTCCTCCAACCACTTCTTCGCTTCAGATTGCGCTCCTAATGCTTCTGCTAATACGTCAAACTTTTTCCGCCAGCCCATACGATCATCAGGAAGTGCAAAAATAGGCGCCACCTCGGATAATCTTGCTCTTTCCCAAGGCTCTAGCTCATGGTCGCATAAAATGAAGTCCGGGCTCGTAGTCTCCAGCCTTTCGATATTCGCTTCTTTAAAATGGTTTTGGCGATAAGCATCCAGATGGACAGGAATTTCAAGCCCATAACGATCACAATAATATTTGCTCCATTTCGGATGAAGCGGCGCCGCATAAGGAATAATGTCGAGCGGAAGCAAGTAACCGATTAGTGCAGTCGAGCCGTATACTGCGATCCTCTTGCCGCGCTTCTTTAAATAGGCCGTTGGGGACATGCCGACCAACTGCTTGAACTTTCGACTGAAATAAAATTCGTCTGCATAACCTACCTCATGCGCGACTTCTTTCAGCAGCCGATCGGTACGCAGCATCAGCGATTTGGCAAGGTCGATTCGGGCTCTCGTCAAATAATCAAGTGCACTGACGCCATATGTTTTTTTGAACAAATCCACGAAATATTTAGGGCTTAGCTCCGCCATGTTGGCCAGCAGCTCTATGGTCATTTCCTTATTGCAGTTTTCTTTCATAAAAGCTCTGGCGCGCTCCAGCGCCTCCTTTGTCCCTTCCTTGGAAGCCATTTTTCCCGAGGTAATCAGCATATACAACAGCTCCGAGCAATCGAGCTTCGCCCTCCACTTCTTTATGCCGTCATCACTTGCGAAGCCGTCATAAATCGTTCGGCCCTGTGAAGACAAGTAGCCTGCTGGCCCTAAAGACAAACCATCTATGTTAGAAAATAAAATTTGCAGCGCTGACTCATCCAACTGGAAATCTACCCTTTCTTCATTCCTATCAGCTAGTTTCAAGCGGATAACAACAACGGACAAGTTCCCTCCCAGATCGGATGTCAGGCCGAAAGTACTGTCTGGCGGACATGCATAAATGTGATCACGCTCAAGCGTGGTGTATCCATCTTCTCGCCTCATCGTCCCACTGCCGGCAAGCGAAATAATTAAGGTACCCCATCTCGTCACATGCTGCTTCAAAATTTCGCCAGAAGCACCCGTATATAGCTCAACTGACTTGATTGTCACGTCTAAATTACTGAAATTAATGATGCTTTTATTTGTTATTGCTGTATCCATAACATCCATCCTCTAATCGATAATGATTCTCATTTACTCATACAGTATATCAAAACTAACTACCTATGAGAACTTATTCTACTAATTAGCTCGATGAACATAACTAGAAGCACTTTGCAGCTGTTTTTATTGATATTTTTCCAAGCTGCCAATCGTATACATTACTCGCTTCAATCATAACAATCACCAATAAATGTTAAAGGATAAACGCGTATTATGTCGAATGTCAATGTATGATGATGCAAATGAAAAATAAAACCACCTTCAAATATGTAGCTATTATTCTATTGTTTCTTAGCGCTCTTCTTGCCCTGCGGTGGGCATGGTCTGAACTATTTTCTACTGCTGAGCACCCTCGTGCTGTGAATGGCGTACTCGACATTCGCGGATGGGACATAAACAACTCAGCTACCATTCCCTTGGATGGCCAATGGGAGTTTTACCCTGCAAAATTAATCCATCAACAGGATGTTCAGCCGTTGCAAAATCAGTTCCGCTATATTCAGGTTCCGGGTGACTGGGGCAGCGTACTGACCAAAAAGGCTGACACCTCTATCGGGTACGGAACGTACCGATTGCGAATTCTAATCGATCCGCTTGAGCAGCCTGTCGCATTTTGGCTGCAAAAAATACAAGCCTCATCAGGCGTAGAATTAAATGGGCTTGTTGAGAACGACTTCGGAAAACCAGCCGACAACGCTGAAGAGTACAAGCCCAAGAAATTCTCTTACACCGCTTCTTATTCTGTAAAAGGCACCACAGAACTTGAACTGCTCATTCGTGTTGCTAACTATGACGATGCTTACAACGGGGGAATTTTACACTCCATTCAATTTGGTTCACAAGCAGCGATTGATTATGTTCGATGGTACTCTATCGGCTTTCAGCTCGTCACATTTATCGTTTTGCTGCTTCACGGCTTGTATGCTACGACCCTTTTCTTATTCAATCCTCAAGAAAAGAGTTTGCTTATCGTTGGTTTGTTAACGCTCGCTACCGGAATTACGATCGTCATCGGCCATGATAACCTGCTCTTGCTATGGCTGCCAATTAACTATACATGGGCGCTGAAGCTCAGGCTGCTCTCTCTGCTTTGGCATTCCTTTTTTATTTTTCTACTATTTAGAAGATTGTCTTCGGCTCCTCCGAAGAACCGATGGCTGCGAATATTTACAGCAGCGCTCATTGTTTATTCCTTGTTTCTAATTGTAGCAAGCGCACAGCTTGTAAATGGATCGGTAGCATTAAAAATATTTTCATTTTTTTATCTATTGCCCTTTGCCTGGTTTGTTTATACAACAGGAACGATGGTCTTAAGGAAGCAAACAGACAACAACGACGTTGTCTTCCTGTTGTTATCCGCGGCAGGCGTTATGTCCAGCTTCCTTTGGAGCTTAATCAATTCAAATAGCCAGGTTTCGGTTGTCTATTATCCAATAGATATCATAGCAGCTATCATTGGTTTTTCTACGTACTGGTTAAAGCAATTTTTCCGTAACACGAAGGAAAACAAAGTGCTGAACGAACAGTTAAAAAAGGCTGACAAGCTGAAAGACCAATTTCTTGCCAATACTTCACATGAACTGCGAACGCCGCTGCACGGTATTATGAACATTGCTCAAACCGTTGTAACGAAAGAGAAAGGGCAAATGAATACAAAAAGCGTTAATGATATGGAGCTGCTTATAAGAATAAGCAGCCGTATGTCGCATATGCTCGGTGATCTTCTAGATGTAGCAAGGCTGAAGGAACACCGAATCGTGCTGCAGCAGGAGCCTTTACAAATTCAATCCATCGTGCCTGGCATCGTTAGCATGCTGAAATTTATGATCGAAGGCAAACCTATTCAACTTCATGTGAATATCGCTGAATCGCTGCCTTGGGTCATGGCAGATGAGAAAAGGCTTGTACAAATTTTGTACAACTTATTGCACAACGCTCTAAAATATACGGAAGAAGGATCAATCACGATTTCTGCGGAGATTCAGAATGGGATTGCTGTCATTCATGTCTCCGATACGGGAGTCGGCATGAATAAAGAAACGCAGGCGCGCGTCTTTCTTCCTTATGAACAAGGGATTTATGGAATCACTGATGGAAGAGGAATTGGGCTTGGTTTAAGCATTTGCAAGCAGTTGGTCGAATTGCATGGCGGAGTGCTAAGCGTTCGCTCTGCGCTTGGCAAAGGTTCTATTTTCAGCTTTCAATTACCGCTTGCCAATATGTTCAGCCTACCTTCAGCACAGCCCTTGTTTCCTATACACCAGACAACGGAAGAAACAGAAGAAAGCCATGGTGGATTGATTTTTCCAGACATCGCAATCGACGAAATAGCAATCTCTTCAATTAACACGCCATTTCTGAATGATGGGAAAATGAATATTCTTGCAGTGGATGACGACCCGGTCAATCTGAATGTGCTTGTTGGCATTTTATCATCCGAGCCATATAACATTACAACAGCCAATTCAGCACGTGAAGCGTTAGTGTTGCTAGGCAGTGGGCAGTGGGATCTATTAGTTGCCGATGTTATGATGCCACAGATGTCCGGCTACGAGTTAACGAAGAAGGTACGGGAGCAATACTCTGTATCGGAGCTCCCCGTTTTGCTGTTGACTGCCCGTAGTCAGCCTGCTGACATTTATACCGGATTCTCGTCTGGAGCAAATGATTATGTTACCAAGCCTGTAGATGCTCTAGAACTCAAATACCGAATCAGGGCGTTGACTATGCTGAAGCAGTCTATTAATGAACGTTTGCGTTTAGAAGCCGCTTATCTTCAGGCACAAATCCATCCGCATTTTCTGTTCAATACCCTTAACTCCTTAATGGCGCTAAGCGATATTGATACAGACAAGATGCGTAATCTGGGCGATTCTTTTGTATCCTTTTTACGGATTAGCTTTGACTTCTTAAATACAGGGGAGCTTGTTGAGCTCTCTCACGAGCTGGAGCTTGTAGAAGCCTATTTGTATATTGAGAAAGAACGTTTCGAGAACAGGTTGACTGTCGTATGGGAAGTGGATGCCAACATCAGCTTGCTTATCCCGCCCCTTTCTATACAGCCGCTGGTTGAAAATGCGATCAAACATGGGCTTCTTAGTCAGAACAACGGCGGCACGCTGCATATACGAATCAATCGCCAGGACAGCTTCATACGAGTTGAAGTCATTGATAATGGCATTGGCATGAATGAAGAACAGGTCATTCAACTGCTCAGTCCAACGATGAAAGGAAAAGGCGGAATAGGGATAGCTAATACGAATCGACGATTGACTCAAATGTATGGTCAAGGCTTATCTATAATCAGTAAGCCTAAGGAAGGAACCACCGTGTCGTTTGTCATTCCAAACAACCGCAATCAGCAGGCTATGGATAATGATTGATTTTAGCAGCTGCTAAATAACTTCCATCGATACAAAAAAGACGGACAAATGGTTTCTCATTTGTTCGTCTTTTTGCTATTCGAAAATAATTCGAAATAATAGTGATCCAAAATTTCATTAACTCCGTACGCAAAGCGTCGAAACTACAATATCTGGTTAAATATTGGGCTTGCGGCAGCGGTGCTTCTATTGTGCGTGTATATTTTCACATTAAGAGATCAGGTATCTGACCTCAGTAATGAGCTCACGCTCGCCCAGATGAATGAGCCTCCACAGGGCTTGCAGACAAATCAAGCTGTCAGCTTAAGCTCGGCGGCGCAAAATATTATTGCCCAAGGCCTCGCTACCATCGTCATTGACAGCAAAGGAACACATCTGCTCGTGCAGGCCGAGAAGCTTCCGCAAATCAAGCAAAACGAAGCATTTCAGGTATGGCTGATGAAGAAAGGCCAGGACGTCGTAAACGCAGGAACCTTCTACCCAGTCGATGGAAAAGGCGGCTTGTATTTCACACTCGACCAGAATTTGAAGGGTTATGATCAAATCGCGATTACCCAAGAACCAGATGCTTTCGGTAAAATGCCGCGAGGGACTGCCGTCTTGACTGCCGAGCTTCGTCTATAAGACGAATAATTGAAAATAAGCCAGCTTATTGGACTCATGCGAAGTCCTTAAGCTGGCTTATTTTTTGTTTAAACACCGTTTTTTTGTACTTTTTATAATCGTTTCAGCCTCCTTCACGCTCTTCCTTATCTAGCCAAGCGCACGCAGGACATCATCGATTTTCAGGCTATGGGCGAGGACGCCATAATTCATCCAGCTCAAAAAATCAACCTCGAATACACGGTTATGACGTACTGCGGGAAGCGATTGCCAATGGGGCGTCGCGTAAAGCTTCCTCTTTTCTTGTTCTGAAATCTCAAAAGTGACGAACACATTATCGGCATCGACCTGCGCGAGCAATTCTGGTGTTAGCACCGCTGTCCTTGTGCTCTTTGTCAATTGCTTTACAAGCGGATGAGGCGTCATTCCCAGGTCACTATAGAGAATAGGCCCCGTGTATCCCTTATCCGGACCGCCATACAGCAATATTCCATTAGCTTGAATTCGTAGAAAAACGGTGGTTTGATGATGAATCGGGCGAAGCTTTTTCCGAGCAGCTTCTGCTTTTTGTTCATACTTCGCTATAATATCAACGACCTTTACGTTTTTTCCTCTACCGATTAGATCTGCCATGATTCGCAAGGTCTCCTGCCAATCTTCTCCCTCATTGGACATTTTGTAGAGCGGAGCCTGTTGCTCCAAGAGATGATGGTCCCATTTATCTGGAAATCCGTTGTCTACCAAAATAAAGTCCGGCTTTATCGGCAGCTGAGCAGCATATTTATCGGAAATCTCAATTGCGGGAATGTGCTCAAGCCCCAAATACGACTGTTTTCCCCAATTCGTTATGGAGCACTGCAGGATAGGCGTAACGCCAAGCGTTACCAGAAAATCTTCAAGAAACGGTGCGAATACACGAATCTCCTCTCGGTAATGTCTTCGGTATTGCCCTGGCGATATGCCGACCGTCTTCTTGAAGCGGCGGTTAAAATAAAACTCATCGCCAAATCCGGCGTTCTGTGCAATATCGGACAAACGATCATCGGTTGCTTGCAGCAGGTGCTTCGCTTGATTCATTCGAATGCCGGATAAGTACTGCAGCGGCACCTGACCCGTTATCTCTTTGAACAAACGCGAATAGTGTGTACGGCCAACATCGGTCAAATTCGCCAGCTGGCCCACCGACCATTCGTTGCGATAGTCATGGTATAGCCGATCAATTGTAGCTTCAACCGCTTTCCGACTGCTCTGGGCATGAGAAACGGTCAGATTGTGCTTGAGAATATGTCGGAGCAATTGTTGAAAACATATTTGTTGATCCAAATCGTCCAGCTCATCACTAGTGTCTGATAAGCTAAAGCTATATAACCTCTCAATCCACTCCAAGCACTGGGAAAATGGGTGGCACACCACTTCTCCTGTACATGGAAATGAAGTACTCCATTTGCTATTCGAAGCGTCCCGACCATCTATTCCAATGTAAACAATCTCAAAGCTCAGTTCATAATGAATGAGTCCGCTGCTGCCGACTTCATTTGTAATGGTTGCCCCTGGCTCGGAAATAAAACATTTGCCGCGCTCGAGCTGATAACCGCATCCATCTAGAACGAGGCGCCCTCTCCCGTCCATAATGACATACAATCGATAGCAATCATTTTTTCTCGCTTTTTGTTGTTCATGAGGTTCAGATTCCTTATATTTCACTCCGATTAAGCGATAGATTTTGCTTGGAGATGTATTCGTATTGGCGTTTATCTCTTGCATAGATTCATAAGCCCTCCTTTCCGTGAGAATGATTATCAATAAAATTACTATAAACGATAAAGAAGAGCACTTCAACTGTTCGTTGAAATGCTCTTCCGATAAAATTGTATTTGCAGCGTGAAGGTTACTTCAGCAAAACTTTTTCCAAATCTTTAATCTTAAGTTGGTTAGCCGTGAAAGCGCCCGTCTGCCAATAGGTACGATCCACTTGATAAACATTTCCTTTCTTTATAGCAGGAACGCTTTGCCAAATTGGACTATCGAATAGATTTTTAATGGATTCTTGATTCTCGGGCGATGACCAAGATCCATTTGATGTTAAAATAATGATATGGTCTGCATTAAGATCAGGAAGCTTCTCCATGGAGATCGTTTCTATAAAGGCTTCCATATCCGCAACCATCTTTGGCGGAGTTAAGCCTAATTCTTTGTAAAGGATAGAACCAACAAATTTGTTCTTAATTCCAAGAAGATTAAGGTCAGTCTCACCGATATTAAGCCGCAACACAGCAACTGATTCATCTCCAATCGCTGCTTTCAGCTTGCTTTTTGTATCCGCGATTTTCTGCTCATAGTCCTTCACCAGCTTCTCGGCTTTCTCTTGTTCACCAATTAGATCAGCAATCTTAAGAAGAATATCGGAGGAACTGCTCATCAAAATGTCGTCAGGCATCCGAAAGGTTGGTGCTACCTTAGAGTATTTTTCATAGATAGCTTCATCTACAAAACCATCTGTAATAATAAGATCCGGTTCTGCATCTAGCAGTGCTTCAATGCTTCCTGTTATATCAAATGGAGGAACGTCTAAATTCAAATATTCCTGTTTGCCCCACATTGGATGGTACCACTGTACAACAGGCTCCACACCAAGAGTGACTAAATAATCCTCCAAATAGATAGCTGCTATTCGCTTCGGTTTAACCGGAATTTCAACCTCGCCAAAAAAATCCTTCACTACGTGTGTTTCGTTCTCATTCGTTTTCACTTCTTTACCATTCTCTGCGGCTTTGTCTGTTTGCGTATTCACAGCATTTCCTTTGTTCGCTGCTTCTTTTTTCTCTTCTTGCGCTGTACTGCATCCTGTGAGTGCCATAAAAACAATCAGTAAAGAAATGAGACCCCTTACGATAATGCTGCGTGATCCTGTATGCCGAAACATATTTTACCCACTCCTGTATATGTATTGTCGTAACGAAATGTTTTCATTGATTATCATTCTCATTTCGTTCATGAGCAATTATATCATTACGGTTTTGGGATACAATGTCCATTCTTATGCGAATTTTTTATCCAAACATGAGATAACGAACACGATTCAATCCTAAAAAACATGTCATCTTTATATAAAAAAACAACCGCCTCTAGGCAAAATGTTTCGCCCAAAGCCGATTGTTTGTCGCAAATATTCATTATTTTACCGCACCGGCAGTTATACCAGCTACAATGTATCTTTGAAAAAAAGCATAGACGAGTACAACAGGCACCATTGAAATTAGCAGTCCTGCGAACAATGGCCCCCATTCGGTTCTGTACTGCATCTCCCCCTGCATGATCGCAATTCCAACAGGCAGTGTGTACTTGGAAGGCTCATTCACGAAGATCGTCCCCATGATGTACTCATTCCAATTGTTCAAAGCGTTCATAATCAAAATGGGAATCATACCGGAACGAGCCATTGGCAGCATAATTTGAAAAAAGGTTCTAAAATACCCCGCCCCATCAATATAGGAGGCTTCCTCCAATTCCTTCGGCAGCGATTTGAAAAAACTGACCAAAACAAAAACGCCAAACGGCAATGACCACGCTGTATATACAAGTACTAATCCGTTTAGTTTATTTATTAAGTACAAATCGTTTAGTAGAAAGAACAACGGTACCAGCCCCAAAATAAGAGGGATCATCATTGAGGACAAATAGACCATATACATCAACTGGCTGCCGCTGAACTTGAAACGTGCTATAACATATGCAGTTGTAGCCGATAACAAAATGGATAAGCATGAGCTCATTAAAGTAATGTATACGGAATTCAAAAAATAGTCGCCAAAATGATAGGTTTTCCACACATAAGAAAAATTGCTCCAGTAAAGCGGAAATTCAGGCATTGACCAAGGTTTGTTCGTTAAAAATTGCGGATTATTTTTTAAAGCACTTAGTAATGTCCAAAGCAGCGGATAAAGCACAGCCGAGGTCCACAGAAGAAGAACGAGGATGGCTGCTGTCCTAAATATTCGTGAAGGCTGACTGAAGCTCATACATGCATCTCCTCTATGAAAATTCAATGCTATCGCGTCGAAGCACTCGCTGTAAGACTAGCGTTGTTGCTAGAGATAAGATCAAGATCAATACACCAAGTGCTGCAGCGTAACCCATATGAAATTGACGGAATCCCATTTGGTACAAATAGGAACCAAGCACTTGCGTTGAATTATCTGGCCCCCCTTCCGTCATCAATAAAACCATTACGAAGGAGCCGTTTAAAGTCGTCATCACAATATGAAGAATGCTGACCTTAACCTGCTCCCAGATCAAGGGAAGCGTAATCCTCCAAAACTGTCGATTAGGCGAGGCTCCATCCATTTCAGCCGCCTCGTACAAAGAAGCAGGTATGCTAAGAATACTGGCAACGAGCAGCAGAAAATAAAATCCTACCCCAGCCCAAATCGAGGGCCATAAGATCGACCATAACGCCGTTCCTTCTTCCCCTAGCCAAGGCCTATTGTTATGGACATTCGTGAATATCCCAAGAAACGAATTCAGAAAGCCGATGCTCGGATTATAAACAAATCGCCATAACACACCTATAACCACAATTGAGATCAAATTCGGAAGAAAAAAGACTAATCTAAAAAACTGCTGCCCTCGTACTCTGAGTCTAGTAACTGCAACAGCGAAGAAAGTAGCTAACAGAATGATTCCAATTACTTTTCCAATGACTAGAAAATAATCATTGCCAATCGCTCTCCATACGATGGGATCCTGGATCAGAGCCTTAAAGTTGTCCAAACCAATATAAGTCATATGCTCAGAACTGCCAGACCAGTCAAACAAAGAGATGTATATGCCTTTGGAAATGGGAAAGAGTGCAAAAAGGCAGAAGAAGAGGAACGTTGGAACAAGGAATGTAATAATGAATAGCTTTCTTTGTGCTTGACGCGACATTGACGCTCATCCTTTACCTGAAATAACTAGATTGCTCATCGCTTACTTTCTAGCCTTGGCTGCTGCTGCCTCAACCCGCTCCGTCCACTCTTCCGGTGTGATTTTGTTGATCGTTAAAGCTATCGTTGCATCACTCATCACCTTGAATACATCAGCATTAAACACAACTACAGGTGCGACAATCGTATTGTCGCTATTGTAATATTTCATAGCATTTTTGGCCGTATCTCCAGCATTGGAAGATTCCAAATCTACTTTCACGTTCATGAGAGCACCGGTTTTCTCCGCCCAGTTCAACGACGCTTTTTTGGTGAAAATAAATTCGATGAACGCTTTGGCAGCTTCAGGATTTTTCGCTTTTTTGGCAATCGCCATCGTACTTGTGTACGGCAACGCTATGAATTTCCCGCCCTTTGCTTGGGTTATTGAAGGAACGAACCCATACTTAAAATCAGATGGCGCATCATTTTTCATTTCGCTTTCCAGCCATAGCCCATTCGGAATCATAGCAGCCTTGTGCTGTAGAAATTGCATCTGCGAATCTGTATGGTTAAGCGCAGGAGCACCTTTATCAATTAGACCTTTAGCGGAAATCTCGCTTAATTGACGAAGCGCTTTAAGAACTGGCTCGCTTTTGAAAATGCCTTCTTTCATGTCACCCATGTCTTTCAGAATTTGCCCATTATCACCGTTCGCCGATATAATCGCTGGATATACGAAGCCGCCAAGAATGTAATCCGGATATACGCCTGTATGAATATAGGGACTAATACCAGCAGCTTTTATTTTCTCGCTTACCTCCATGAAACGATCAAAGTCCGTCGGAACAGCCCATCCATTTTTCTCAAACAACGCTTCATCGTAGAATGTGCCATATGAGCCGAATACAAGCGGAATATTGTAGGTTTTGCCGCCGTATTGCTCAGGACTTGCAATCATAACATCAGTAATTTTCTCTCCGTCTACGTTGCTCACTTCATGAATCCAATCCGATAGATCCAGAAGCTGGTCGTCTTCTACCATCTGCCTCGGATTTGATCCAGCTCCATCTATGTAAATAAGATCTGGGGGATTGCCTTGAATCCATCTCGGTTTCATTTGATCGTTAATTTTTGGGCCAGCCGATTGCTTGATTTTCAGATCAGGATTTAGCTTCTGGAATTGATCAATAACATCAATCCACCAAGCATCCCCATAACCCCCGACAAAATATTGGATTTCAAACTCTCCCTTAAGTCCATTAGCCACAGCGGATGGCGTGTCAGAAGCTGCTGGCTTTTCCGCCTCAGCACTCCCATTATTTGAACCGCAAGCAGCAACGATCAATAATATCATGATGAGCAGTGTTACAAATACCGGCCTTTTCATGTTCATAATAAATCTCTCCTTTTGTCATTACTCCCTTTTGAAAATAGATCCTCCGCAACAGATTTCGTCACGGAGGATCATACTGCCATTAATTCAAATACAATCTATTTTGCGGGATGATTTGTTTCGCTTGAAGCGGACTCGACCAAGACAACTTAGCGATGGCGTCTTCCGTATTGTCGTAATATTCAAGCTTAATATCATACTTCTGCCCCGCTGTTAATTGAATCGTTCCAGACCATTCGGTCGTTGCTTGATCCACCCACTTATTAATGATGAGCTGATTGTTCACCCATAGTCGAACCCCATCATCGCTACTCGTATAAAAAGTATAGGTTCCTGTATATTGAGGCTTCACTTTGCCCGTCCATCTTACGGAGAAGGTATCTGCATCCATACTAGTCATAGGAGCCCCTAAACCCCAATCGAAGTTCACAGTTGCATCGGTTCTAGTCGCTTTTAACGAGGTGAAATCCATGTTGTTGAAGTAATTGGCAGTAAGTCCCGTTCCTTCAGCCTCTCCCGGAGGAAGCTCGCTTGCTGGCGTAAATTTAATCCAATCGTAATACGCCCGAATTGGCGTGCCTGGATAGACAAACGGTCCAGTCCAGACTTCAGCAGGTCCTGCACCTGACCATAAATTGGCCATAATATGACCTGGACTTGTAGGAAGCGCGCCTCGCGAGCCGTTCTCCGTATGCACCAAATTACCATCAACGTACCACTTAATATACGTAGGAGACCATTCGAAGGCATAATTATGGAAGGCCAAGGAAGAATCGAATCCAAGATCGATAATCGTGCTATGCTGGCCTACACCGTTTGTGAAGTAGTTCGCTTCCAGCTTGGTCGTATCCTTGCCTAATATTTCAATATCAATTTCATCGTTTGACGTGTTTGTCGCTTGACCCGAATAGGTAAAGAGTGCTGTCACTAGCCCTGTACCCTTAGCCGCTTTAATGCGCGCTTCAACACGACCGTATCCATACTTCACATTCGTTGCATATTCGCCGGAAGCATAATTTTTGCCTGCGCAATTGGTAGGGCAACCCGTATTGTCCAAACGAAGCGCCATAATTCCATTACTAAACTCTTGGTTTACTGCCCGCCAGCCAACGCCAAAGTCCACTCCATTGCCCCAGCCATCCGACGTATAGAACAAATTATTGTTAATCCCATTCAACGGTTCATCAAACGCAACATCAGCAGCAGAAGTAACAGTCGGCATCATTAATGAGAGAAGCAGCATACAGGATAAGAGCCATACCATCATTCTTTTTTTGCTATTGCTTGCCATGTTCATCATTACACACCTCTTTCTCAGATTGGTATTGCGAAAAAAAGTGGTAAACAGGCTTTCAATTTACTCGTTTCCTCTGCTAATGCTTACTTTTCCATCCTTCCGAATAACGTCAGCACCAATCCCATCCGTTAAAACAAGCAGCGGTACGTAAGCATGGCCATTATTCAGGATGACTGGATTTTTCATCATCGTTTTTAACCCATTAATAAAAGCAACGTTCGAATTCACCTTAAAGATCATTTCGGATTTGGACAATTTGTCATTGACGATGATTTCTTGTTTAGCTGCATTCCATTTCACCGTTGCATGTAAGCTTTCCATAACAAAACGAAGCGGTGCCATTTCTGTTTGTCCGATTTTGAATACTTTTAGTTCTCGTGCATCTTCAACTAGCAAATCTACAGATCTCCCTTGTTTTACAGGTGTTGAAGGATCTACATTAGTTTCAGGCTGCTGCTTTGACAGTGTATAAGCGATTCGATCCACCTCAGCGATCTGGGTTTTACCTGGATACACATACTCGTTCGCCCAACCATTGGTTTTGGTAGCCGGCCACATGTTCGCAATTATATAGCCAGGTGCTGAAGGGAGCTCTCCTCGCGAGCCGGTTTCCGTATGAACGAGCTTGCCGTCTACATACCACTTGATTGAATCCGGCGCCCATTCAAAGGCGTAATCATGGAAATCATCCGCTGCATCAAACCCTAGAGGAATGATCGTCGAATGCATGCCAACACCTTTTGTAAAATAATTCGTTTCGAACTGCGTCGTGTTTTTGCCTAAAATCTCAATATCGATCTCGTCAGCCTTACCGTCTGAATCAGCGCCATAGGTGAAAAAACCGGTTACGACTCCATCGCCTTTAACCGCTTTCATTCGAACCTCAAACTTACCGTATCCGTAACGCTGCGTTGTAGAATATTCCCCTGAAGCATACGGTTTATCGGAGCATTGCGCTTTATCCTGTGCACACGGCTTGTCGTCTATCAACAATTTCAATTTCCCGTCTTCAAAGATGACATGATCATCTCTCCAGCCGCTCAGAAAGGTTCCGCCATTGGACCATCCGTTAGAAGCATACCAGCGATCCGAATCCTTCTGGTCCAGCAAATCTATAAATGTTTTACCTAAAGCTTCTGGTGCTTCAGCTTCCTCTGCCATAGCAGCAACCGGCATTGCGCAGAGCATAACAGCGATTATGAATGTTAGCAGCGTGGATTTGAGATTTTGTTTCACAAATGAGCCTCCCATAATAAATTGTGCTTTTCTCCATTTTTAACCCATCCTAATTGCCGTTACCTGAGGCCCCACCTCCCAACGTAAAAGCTTAGTTTTACTTCGTTAAGTAGATGAAAAACATTCTTTACAAACGCGTCATTCCCACAGTTAGCATTTTGCAATAATAAGTTCTTTACGGTTAAATTTTACAAATAAAAAATATGCTTTTCTCCTCTTTAACGATTATAAAATGGCACTATCCAACTGTTATTTGGCATACGGCCAGATGAAGCGTAGTTTTTAGGCATAAAAAAAACCGTTCGAGCGCTGAGCTCGACGGTTTAATATTCATATAGACTTTTACTAAGAAAACAAAAGCATTCACTGCACACTTATTTCATTGCTGCTATCCTCAGCCTTCTTAACAGGTAGTTCCATATAAATAGCAACAGCATAAAATATTATTCCGATAATCATGAACAAAATGCTGATAACATGAGGCGCTGTCATCATCGTCTCATCCATAGCTATTGCGAATTTACCGGGCGGATCACTCCATCCCGTCATTTTTCCAGCAAAATTAGCAATGGCAAGAAAGACAATACCAAATAGTAGAGTTCCAGATAGAAGGAATGTTGATCCCGCAATTAAACATATTTTTTTCACACCTGATAACCTCCCGATCTGTTATGAAAAAAAAAAGAGAACCGCTCCAATCAAGCAAAGATCAGAATCAGCTCTCCTTTCCATGTTACCATATATCGGAAGTTTATCCAAAGATCAATGCATAGATCATTTGTAATTTATACTTTTATAACAACGAGCTGTACTTTGCTTAACCTTTTAGCCTAGTCTGCATAAATACTACTTCATCGGCTAATTTCTCGATACGCGCAATGATGTCCTCATTTGCAATTTGCTGCTGCTCATTAAAGTGTTCATCATGAATATAAACATGTCCCGGTGCTACATAAGCTCTAAAATAACCAGCTATCGGCTTCAGCTGATTTTCAACTACGAGGTAATGATGACTGGTTCCTCCAGTAGCGATAAAGCCCATTACTTTGTTCGATATTTTGGGAACGGGAACGAGATCAAATAGATTTTTTAATACGCCGGTAATCGACGATTGAAAAATCGGTGTGCCGATAATATAGAAATCAGCAGCTGTTATCTTCTCAATTACCTTTTGTGTATCTTCATTGTAATCGGATATGTTGCTTCCGTCGCAAAATTGTACGTTTTTGTAATGCCGCATATCCAGAAAATCGACTTCAATATCCGGATATTTATTCCTGACAACGTCTAAGCTCGCATCTACAGCCGCAGCTGTTTTTGATCCCAAAATAGTACCTGAAATGCCCAACAATTTCATCCTTTTTCACGCTCCCGCAAAATTTATAATGTTTTTTATTCCATTTCTGATTAGACACTTTTTAAACTATAATGTATATTATATTGAGGTCATTTGTTCTTTGTCAATGACCATATCCACAGCGTTGACATGATCTAACAGATAAGATACATTTATTATATATTTTAATATACTATATATAAATAAAAAGGGAGAGAACCTTTCGTGAGCAATGAACAACCAGATCTATTTACAGATATAACGATTATTGGCGGCGGTCCAACAGGGATGTTCGCTGCGTTTTATGCTGGGATGCGGCATGCAAGCGTGAAAATTCTGGACAGTATGCCTCAGCTTGGCGGGCAGTTGGCCGCTCTATACCCTGAGAAATATATATATGATGTTGCTGGATTCCCTAAGGTGACAGCCCAGCAGCTTATTCATAATTTACAAGAACAAATGAATCATTTCCCTGTGCAGGTTTGCCTGGAAGAGAAGGTTCAGTTGGTGATTAAGAAGGACGAGCATCATTTTGAAATTATCACCGATAAAGGAACACACTATAGTAAATCCGTCATTATTACCGGCGGCATAGGCGCATTTGAGCCGCGTCGATTAGAGCTTCCAGAAGCCAAACCTTTCGAAAACACAAACTTGCAGTATTTTATAAGTGACTTGAATCAGTATAGCGGCAAAAGGGTGATCATTAACGGAGGCGGCGATTCCGCAGTCGACTGGGCACTTATGCTTGAACCGATTGCTGAAGAGGTTACGCTCATTCATAGGCGGGACAAGTTCCGCGCTCACGAGCACAGCGTCGAAAATCTTCTAAAATCGAAAGTGAATGTCATTACACCAGCGGAGATTACGGAGCTGCATGGGGATGAACAGATCGAGAAAATAACGATTACGTTTGGCAAAACAGGAGAAACACGCGAACTCGCATGCGACGCGCTCATCGTTAATTTTGGTTTTGTTTCCTCGCTTGGTCCCATTTTGGAATGGGGATTAGAAGTGGAGAACGGCTCTATCGTCGTTGATACCCGAATGGAAACGAATATTAAAGGGATCTTTGCAGCTGGAGACATTACAAGCTATCCTGGTAAAATAAAGCTTATTGCCGTTGGTTTCGGAGAAGCTCCTACTGCCATTAATAACGCTAAGGTTTATTTGGACCCTACCGCTAAACTCTCGCCCGGCCACAGCAGCAATCTGAAGCTTTAACCACAGAAAAAACAAGAACAGTGAGATATAAATGCTATCTCACTGTTCTTGTTTTTGTCTCTTTTTTATGGAATAGGTACATCTTTGTCCACCTTTGGCAAGACACTCGGATCTCGAAACCTCTACATCGCCCAGCATCGTTTCAAACAGCTTCAATTCACATTGGCAGGCATGTTGATATTTGGTCGCTACTTGCTCAATTGGGCAATTATTTTCTTTCAAAATAAATTGTTCGTTGTTGATCTTTTCCCATTCCACCATATATCCATTCTCGTTCTGAATTTCTGCGAGTGCCTTCACTCTATCCTCAAGCTCTTTGCTTTGCATGCTTGATTCGTATTTTTTAGTCATTTTGTTTTTGCGGCCTTCAAATAACGAATCTACCGCCGACGAGCCAAGCTGATCGGTAAGCTCATCCAATAATTCAAGCGTTAATGTATGATATTTGCGCGGGAAAAATCCGTCTGCATGCTCCGTTAAACAATAAACCGCTGTTGGTCTGCCCATCGCTTGTCTTATGGTCTTTGATGAGATAAGGTTATCTCTCTCCAGCGATTGAATATGACGTCTAACGGCCATTACCGTAATTCCCAGCTCTTCCGTAAGATCCTTTGTACTTAAATTACCCTTCGTCTTCAGCAGCTGAAGAATATATTCTCTTGTAGAAAGCTGTCCTTGATCTATGTTGGTCATTTCTAATCACCTTCCGATAATTGTCATATGAAATATTTCATGTCTGAAATGAATACTGCAATAATAACATTTTCTAAAATCAATGTCTCCACTCTGCAATAATTCATCCTTGCGTTCATCTTCATTTATCGGAATGGATCATCAAAATTAGATTTGATCTTTTATATACTATTATATATAATAAATTTAATAATTCAACTCCATCCTTTTTTCCAATTCTAAGCGAGGTGCATACATGATGATAGAAATAAGCGAAAAAGCAGAGTCCATTATTAATCAGATGGTCATCGATTCAGGAAACGATCGTACGTTTTTGCGAGTAGGCGTTGAAGATGGCGGCTGCAGCGGATTATCCTATAACATCAAATTGGATGATACCATTACAAATGATGACCATTCTTTGCAAACGGATCATATCAACGTGGTGTGGAACACTCAGAGCGAGCCTTATTTGGCGGGGTTAAAAATTGATTATGTGGAGCAAGGCATGACTGGCGGCTTCACAATTGATAATCCCAATGCCAAAGCAACCTGCGGCTGCGGAGCTAGCTTTCGTACGGCGACCTTCAAAGGCAAACGCGAAAAATGCGATGAATAACCCTCTCCTCCCATTCGGAACGAGGTATTTTTTTATCACACTTATTATACATTTATATTGACTAAGTATGAAATATCAATTAAGCTGTAAGTATAACTTACCAAATCAACTTATGGAGGAATGAACCATGTCACATCAATTACCTGAACTGCCTTATGCAAACAATGCTTTGGAACCGCATATCGACGAGCAAACGATGATGATTCATCATGACCGCCATCATAATACGTATGTAACAAACTTAAATGCCGCTTTGGCGAACTATCCTGAGCTTCAGCAAAAAAGCTTAAATGAGCTGCTTCAAGATTTAAAAAGCGTCCCTTTAGATATTCGGACAGCCGTACAGAACAATGGAGGCGGACACGCCAACCACTCTTTATTTTGGGAATCGATTGGACCTGATGGCGGAGGATTGCCTGCTGGTCATTTGGCAGAAGCTATCGATAAAGAATTAGGCGGCTTCGACTCGTTTAAGGAGCAGTTTACGAAAGCAGCTACAACTCGTTTCGGCAGCGGGTGGGCGTGGTTAAGCGTAGATCATAAAGGCCATTTGTTCGTTTCGAGCACGCCTAATCAAGATAGTCCGCTTATGGATAATCTGACTCCTATTTTAGGTCTCGATGTTTGGGAGCATGCTTATTATCTCAACTACCAGAACAAACGCCCTGATTATATTTCAGCATTCTGGAATATCGTGTTATGGGATGTTGTAGCGGATCGATACGAAGCGGCTATAAAATAAGATGACAACGAATTATAAAAAGCTAGGCTGCTGCATGGCAACCTAGCTTTTGTCATGCTTATGGCGACTCCAAAATGCTGCCGTCACTGCCGTCGTCAACCTTTGATTCTACGCTTGTCATTGATTTCATTAACTCCGTTACGGTCACGAATTGAAAACCCCGTTTATCCAGCTCGTACAGTATCGTCTCCAAGGCTTTGACTGTTTGCTGAGAACCAGGAATGTAATCATGCAGCAATACAATGTCTCCGTTTCTTGCGTTATTCAAAACTTTGTTTACAATTTTGTTCACGCCAGGGCTTCGCCAATCATTTGTATCTTGATGCCACGACCACAAAATCGTTGTGTAACCTAATGTTTTCGCAACCTGAATTGAATTTTCATTGTAATAGCCTCCGGGCGGGCGAAATAAAAGCGGCTTTTTCCCCGTCAAGGCTTCTAACGCATTTTCAGTTTTTACAATCTCATCTCGAATAGTCGCTTGGCTTATTGATTTCAAGAAGTAAACATGATTAAACGTATGATTGGCTACCTCATGCCCTTCTGCAATTTCTCGCTTAATTGTTTCCGGGTAAAGCTTCACCTTGTTGCCCAGTACAAAAAAGGTTGCTTTCGCATTGTATTTCTGCAACAAATCGAGAATAACTTCCGTTGTTTTCGGATATGGCCCATCGTCAAAGGTTAAAGCAATTTTCTTATCCTCCGTAGGAACCTCCCACACAATTTCCCCCCGCTTCTCATAAAAAAAACGGTCCTTTTTAATTGGTGCTGAGAAACCTACCAAAAAAACGAACATGAGCAGCAATAGCAGGCCACGCTTACTAATGGACAACGGTTTTCCTCCTAGCGGCTTATCGATATGTATGACGAGATTGATTCGGCAGCTCCATAAGGAGCTGCCGATATCAAGTCTTATTAACGGAGCGGAGCGGTTACAGCATTGCCAATATCGCGAATCATGATGGTCACGTCATTCGCTAACGTCTTCAATGGATGACCATTAGTCATGCTCGTGTTCATCGATTGTATCTTCTTATGCATACCTTGATCGGATGTCACATGAATGTTGTACTCCGGATATTGACCTTTTAAGGCAGCATGCACTTGTTTCTCAATAATTGCTTTTTTGCCGATGTTATCAACATCTAGGCCTACGATTGCATCTTTATTATGAATGACGACTGTTGCTTTTTTCACACCGCTAACTTGCTTAGCACGATTCGCTAATTGACCAGCGCTTTTATTATGATCCATTCCGAGGCGATGTACCGTTCCATCGGTGCCATTCATTCGATTTGTGCCATTGAGACTGTTGGTTCCATTCATTCCATCACCGTCAATACCGTAGGTGCGGTTAGCACTATAAGGATTGGCGCTATATGAATTGTTATTATTCACTAAAGGATCGACACCATATGCTCTATTATCCAAATTGTTATATCTTCTATCCGTCATATTAGTGCCGTGAGGAACCATTTTTGATTCAATACGATTCATGTCGTTTTTAACTCTCATTGATTTTTGGTTCACCGTATGGTTTTGACCGCATGCCGATATCGAAAATCCAATAGCAAGCACCATAACTGAAGTTAGAACCGGTTTTAAATGTTTTTTCACTACATAACACCTCCTGTTTGATGATAATAAGTTGTGCTAAATGTGATCATTCATACATGGAAAAAATAATTCAAGCAACAACGGCATTTAAGATAACCTTTTTATTCGTTTATAAAGCACATCAGGCGTAATATCGGGACTGCCTGCATTAATGCGCGGTATTTCCAATTTATTAATCCCTTTTTTGGCCAAACCAGGTTTTGTTGTATAGCCATAAATAACGCCTGCCCCCAGCATCGTTGGAAACAAAGTCTTAGAATAGATGCCAAAAGGATAGCTGATCGAATCCGGATTTTTCACCCCTGCTTTTCTCAGAAGGTTTATGCATGCTGCAGTGTCCTGCTTGACGCGTGATTTATGAAGCTCCAGTGCATTTTTCCCTCCGGCTTTTTTATTTACATAAGTTAATGCGCTTTTCTCCCCAACCTTCTGATGCAATTGATTGGTATGGCATTGAAAATCGATACTTGTTGATTTAGCCATCATTTGTTTTATTTGTGCGTAAGATAAATGCGGTATCGTCTTAGATGGCTTCTCTAAATAGCTTGTAATCGTAAAATTAACTGCTGGAATAGATAATTCTTTTAGGATCGGATAAGCCACTTTGTAAAAACTTTCATATCCGTCATCAAACGTAATCAATACGGCATTGCTCGGTACGGCGCCGCCAGCCAAAAAATGATGAAAGTCCTCCAGTCTAATGAACTGGTAGCCCTTGCTCCTTAAATAAATTAGCTGATCCCGAAAGAGCATCGACGAAATCGTCGAAGAACTTGAATCTTTATCGTGAACATGATGATACATTAGAACAGCGACTTTATCCTTATACACACCAGAAGAGCTCTTTGCCGAAACAGAGGAGGAACTTATAAGTATTAGAAAAGCCAGGCTCAGCATGAAGGTCATTCGAAAAATGATGTTCATTTTGTCGATTTGCTCCTTTCTAATGAACTCAGCTGTTCTCAAATTTTTGCTGTATCCTTTGGAGGGTCATAGTCATAAGGTCTGCAAAGCACCAGCAATCATACATGGTAAAAGTAGCTTCCAATCCTCCCAAGCAAGGATGGTTTTTTTTGCACGCAAAAAAGGAACAGTATCCGCATTCTACATAAGCGGTTAACTGTTCCCTCTACATTTGAATTTCCATCGTTTAATCCTCAACATTTCTTACATCTACAGATACATGCAATATTTGCTCGCCCGTGCCTCTATATACACCTTTAACCGGCACAATATCTTTATAATCCCGTCCGTGCCCAAGCTTTACATAACGCTCTCCAACAGGATCAACGTTAGTCGGATCAAAGCTGCACCAGCCTAGTCCTGGTACAAACGCTTCAACCCAAGCATGCGAAGCTTGCTCGAAATCAGCGCTTCCTCCCTGCAAATCACCAACAAAGTGATAGCCGCTTACGTATCTGGCTGGGATGCCAAAAGCTCTGCAGCTTGCGATCATTAAATGCGCAAAATCCTGACATACGCCGCGTTTGCTCAAAAACATATCCGATGTTTTCGTCTTTACATCTGTCGCTTCAGGATCATAAATGAACTCGCTCCTAATCTTTGTAGACAGCGCACTTAGCCAATCGAGAACGCTTGCTTGACTGCTCGAGCTTGCGCTCAAAATTTCACCAGCAAATTGCTCCACCTCAGACGTTACAGCTGTATATTCGGTCGTAAGCAAAAACTCGGTGAAACGGTTGGCAGCTTCATCTGTTCTTAACCAGTTCCATGCCTGCTCTGGCGGCCGCTTGCTTAAGTATTGTTCACGTTCCTCCGACGTTGGCGCCTGCTTCGTAACAACGGTCATAGATGTTCGAATGGTAAGCCGCTTATGGGGACCATTAACCGAGAACGCATGAACACGATTGCCAAAATAGTCCTCATAGGTGAACAAAGAGGCATTCGGTTCAATCGAAATCGCTTGCTGGTAACAGGACTGTCTTTCATTGGTGCTGGGCGTTAGTCTAATTTCATTGACACTGTCCGTCACTGACTCTGCATACTCGTACTGCGTGACATGTGAAATACTGAGCTTCATGCGCTTGCCTCCCCCATACGAAAAAAGGTTTTGGCAAAAGCCATCCCAAGCTGCTGACAAGCATCCAGCAAATGAGCAACGATCGTTCCATTCCGATCAATGACCATATCCTCTCGCTCAAGACACGCCAAATCCGCTTTCACCTTGCTCACTTGGCGGATTACTTTCTCATGTGCGGTGCGAAGCTGTTTATCCTGCAGTTCAATATGCCGCATATGCTCATCAAGGGTATGCAGCGCAAAATGAAGAGACCGCGGAAATACGCCATTAAGAACAACAAATTCAACGATCGACTCCACAGAGATGCCATCAGCATAATAACGACGAAACGCTTGATAGCCGCTAACCGAGCGCAGTACGGCCTGCAAATAAGGATATGCCCTTGCATTGTCCCAATCCTCGCCGCTAGCTGCGTTGCCCACTGCCTTAATGATGCGCAGCGTATTCTCAGAGCGCTCCAAGTATCGCCCGCATTCAATGAAATGCCATTCATTTTCCCTTGGCATGACGGATTGGCTGACCCCTTGAAAAAGCGCCGTCCATTCCTTGATTCTCCCGAAAAACAAATGCGGAGATTCACGCAGCAAATCATCCGGCTGCTTCTCCCGCAGCCACAAATAAAAAGCATTTGTTGCATCCCACATTTCACTTGGCACCTTCTCGCGCAATGTACGAAGATTGCCGCGAGCATGACTAACGCAGGAAACTAAAGAATTTGGATTATCACGATCAAGCGTCGTGTAGAACAGAACATCACGTTCATTGTAGCTGCTATATTGCTGTTCATAAGCCTCTCGGCTGCCAAGAGCATCTACGATTCTTGCCCATTTCGAATAAGAAACTATCTCGTCGCCCTCCAGCTTTCCTTTTAGGCTTGGCGTGTCGTCATCAACCTGAAGGTGGTAATGAACATCAATTAATCTAGCATGATTCTCAGCACGCTCCATGTAGCGGCCTATCCAAAACAACGCTTCTGCATTCCGGTTCAGCATAGCAATCCCTCCTGTTAATTATCGTTTTAGGACCCACGTATCCTTGACTCCGCCGCCCTGAGAAGAGTTGACTACAAGTGAACCTTCCTTCATCGCAACACGTGTTAAACCGCCCGGAATAACGTGCGTCTCTTCACCCATCAAAGCAAAAGCGCGCAAATCAATATGCCGAGGCGTCATGCCGCCATCCACCATAACCGGCGCTCGCGAGAGCTTCATCGTCGTCTGGGCGATGTATCGCTCAGGTTCCCGCTTAATAGCTTCAGCAAATGCATGAATCTCGGGCAGGGAAGCGCTTGGACCAATCAACATGCCATAGCCCCCCGAAAGCGATGTCTCCTTCACGACGAGCTGATCCAAATGTTCCAGCACGTAATCACGTTCCTCCTTGCGCGTTAAAATGTACGTTGGAACGTTATGCAAAAGAGGCTCTTCTCCCAAATAGTAACGAATCATGTCTGGAACATACGCGTAAACAGCTTTATCGTCCGCCACGCCTGTTCCCGGCGCATTAGCGATCGCTACATTTCCGGCACGATAAGCGTTCATGAGTCCAGGTACACCAAGGAAGGAATCCGGCTGAAAGGCAAGCGGATCAAGAAAATCATCATCGATGCGTCGATAAATAACATCCACTTGACGAAGTCCGCGCAAATCACGCAAATAAATTTTGTGGTCTTTGTATACGAGGTCCCTGCCTTCAACGAGGTGAATGCCCATCTGCTGCGCCAAAAAGGTATGTTCATAATAAGCTGAATTATAAGCACCAGGAGTGAGCAGCACGATCAGGGGGTCACGCTTGCCGCTTGGAGAAAGCGCGCGAAGTGAGCTTAGAAAACAATTTAGGCTGCGGTCAATACTTTGTACTGAGCTTGATAAATACAAATCATGAAATAGCTCATTCATTAACGTTCTGCCTTTAAACAAATAAGAAAAGCCTGATGGAGATCGCAAATTATCCTCCAGCACATAATATCGACCCTTCTCATCACGAATCAAATCAATGCCCGATGCTGTAATATATACACCGCCTGGAACATGTAGACCAGCCATTTCAGGCCGAAAATAAGTATTTGAAACAATCATTCTACGAGGAATGATACCGTCTGCTACAATTTTTTGTCCGTGATATACATCATGAAGGAATGCATTCAAAGCTTTGATTCGCTGCCTTACTCCTCGGTCAACGCCATCCCATTCATGCTTCGGTATGACGCGAGGGATATAATCGAACGGAATCGTTCGCTCAAGCGGCTCATTTTGCGCACCGCTGTACAGCGTGAAGGTAATGCCCTCCTCCATCATTCTTTGATTAATCGCGTTTTGCCTCACTGCAAGCTCAGTTGGATTCATTCTTCCGAATAATCGATGAACGCTTTCGTAGTGGTTACGAACAGAAAAGTCCTTATCGAACATTTCATCGTAAAAGGTCTGAGCATCGTAATATTGCGATTGCGACTGTTTGGCCGTCGACATGACAACCGCCTCCTTCATGATGGCCGCTATACCAGTTTGGTACTAGCTAGGGGGAAATCGATCAAATTTGTTGATTTCACGTTAAAAAACTTAACATTAATTACATATTTGTATCGGAATGTTAGGATAATCATACTAAATTCTGAATATTGTGTCAACTTATATAACACGAAAGCAGGAACCCTCAAATGAGAGAATTCCTGCTTTTTCTGAGCTGCATTTCCTATTCGGATTGGTTTAATTGCTGCAAATCCTTTGTAACTTTATCAACCATATTAACGAATGAAGCCAGTTCTTGGGATCGAGCTGCTTGATTACGGGCCTCAACCGAGGTTTGCTCCGATTCAAGGCGCACTGCGGATAGCTTCTTATCGATTTCCTCAAGCTTTGACTGTATCCCTTCAAGTGCGTTCCTTGATGAAGCGGCCAGCTTGCGCACTTCATTCGCAACAACCTCGAAGCCTCTCCCATTTTCGCCAGCTCTCGCAGCTTCTATCGCAGCATTAAGACCTAACAAATGCGTCTGATCCGATATGCCTCGAATCAAAGTTCCCATTTCGTTAATGCCTTCAAGCTCTTCACGAAGCTCACCTAATAGTGTATGCGTCTTATCCTGAGATTGCGAAGTCGAAATCGCAGTTGCCGCAATCGATTGTGCACCCTCGTCCAATTCAAACATAAGTGAAGCAAGTTCTTGCACAGCACTCGTAACAGTCGTCAGCATGATGGAACGATTGTCTGCCAGCTCTTGAATTTTTTTCTGTTCATGCTGATTGTAAGCTTCAAGCACGAATTGCGAGTCCAGATTAAACAATTTCGTCAAAGCATGCACAACATCCTTCCAGCGTTCAGGAAGAACTCTTTTCAGTACGTTCGTCGATATGTCCAGATAAGTCATATATGTACCCAAATACCAGTCCGTTGTCAACCCAATTCGGGAATGAACAGCGCCTATTTTAATGCGGTTATCAATGTAAGCTTGGTCGATTACCCCCTCGGTAAGCGACATGTAATACCATATCTGCGTTTCCTTCAAACGCTCAATGGTGCTTACATTAGAAATAATAGCGACAAGCTCCGGCTGCTGGCCAATACTTTCATAAAACCGGTCGACCACTTCATGGACAATATTTTGAAAAATGGGCTTGCATTCCGCTAAAATTTTGAGATCCTGCTCCGTAATGCCCGTGTATTCAATCTGCTTCTTGCGCTCTGCTGATAAATTAATCAAAATAGCCCGACTCCTTCGGTATATAGTAGACCACTATTACCTATTATATCGGAAAATATTCAAGAAACAGTATGATCATCTCAAATTCTTTTTAAACCTAGAGGAAGAAAAGAAAAGCCGATAGACAATTGTCTATCAGCTTCTCTAATACTCAGGCCAATTTTTTATCGATTGAGCAAGCTTCCTACATAACGAAGCAATTCATTTGAACATACCGAGCAGTAGCTGTGCTCATCCATAAGACGTTTCGTTACTTCATTAATTCGCTTCAATTGACTCTCATCCGGTGTTTTTGTAGACGTCGTTATTTTCACAATATCTTTCAGATCAGCGAACAGCTTCTTCTCAACGGCTTCGCGCAACCGCTCGTGACTTGTAAAATCAAACTTTTTCCCTTTCCGCGAATAAGACGAGATTCGAATCAAAATCTCTTCGCGGAACGCTTTTTTCGCATTTTCGGAGACGCCAATTTGCTCCTCGATGGAACGCATGAGGCGCTCATCCGGATCCATTTCTTCGCCTGTCAGCGGATCTTTAATTTTTGCCCAGTTGCAATACGATTCAATGTTATCCAAGTAATTCTCAAATAAGGTGCGGGCAGATTCCTCATAGGAATATACGAATGCCTTCTGAATTTCTTTTTTCGCGAGCAGATCATATTCCTTGCGGGCCACCGAGATGAAATTCAAGTAGCGCTCACGCTCATCCTTCGTAATGGACGGATGGTGATCCAATCCTTCCTTAAGCGCACGCAAAACATCAAGCGCATTAATACATTGTGTATCCTGCTTAATAAGCGCGCTGGAAATTCGGTTAATAACATAGCGCGGATCAATACCTGTCATACCTTCCTCTAAGTATTCGTTTTGCATTTCCTTCAAATCTGCTTCCTTGAACCCTTCTACTTCCTCGCCGTCGTACATCCGCATTTTCTTCACAAGATCCATGCCTTGCTTCTTCGTTTCCTTCAGCCTCGTTAAGATGGAGAAGATGGCAGCAGCACGCAGCGCATGCGGTGCGATATGGATATGGCGCATATCGCTTTGCGCGATTAGCTTCTTATAAATTTTTTCTTCGTCGGACACTCGCAAATTGTAAGGGACCGGCATAACGATCATTCTGGAATGCAAGGCTTCATTTTTCTTATTGCTTATGAACGATTTGTACTCCGATTCATTCGTATGAGCAATAATAAGCTCATCCGCGCTGATCAAAGCGAATCGGCCTGCTTTAAAGTTGCCTTCCTGCGTCAGTGAGAGCAAGTTCCATAGAAACTTCTCATCACACTTGAGCATTTCTTGAAATTCCATCAATCCGCGATTTGCCTTATTAAGCTCACCGTCAAAACGATAGGCACGAGGATCGGATTCTGACCCAAACTCCGTTATCGTCGAGAAATCGATGCTTCCTGTAAGATCGGCAATATCTTGTGACTTCGGATCGGATGGACTGAATGTGCCAATACCAACACGGTTATCCTCAGAAATAAACACCCGCTCAACGAGTACGTTTTCAATATCGCCGCTGTATTCCGTCGTAAGCCTCATTTGGCATGAAGGGCATAGATTCCCTTCAATTCGAACACTGAGCTCTTTTTCAATATCAAGCCGAAGCTCATGGGGAATAAGATGAAGCGGATCCTCATGCATCGGGCAGCCTTTAATCGCATAAACGGCTCCACGCTCAGTTCTGGAAAATTTCTCAAGACCTTTTTTGAGCATCGTAACGATCGTGGACTTTCCTCCGCTGACCGGACCCATTAACAATAGAATCCGTTTGCGAACCTCCAGCCTGCGAGCTGATGAATGGAAATATTCTTCAACCAGCTTCTCCACCGCACGATCCAGCCCAAAAATTTCTTGATCGAAAAATTTGTACTGCTTGTTGCCGCCAACATCTTCCACCCCATGAGATTCAATCATTTCATAAACGCGAGAATGTGCTGTCATGGCCGGGGACGGGTCCTTCCTTAACAAATCAACGTAATCCTTGAATGTTCCTGTCCAAGCAAGTTTCTCGCTCTCAGCCTGATACTCCGATATTCGCTTGAAAATGTCCATACCGTGCCTCCTCCCATCGCTTCCGCATTCCACTTATCATTCTACGCCCGGGATTTGTCTCTAGACGCTCTATCGAGTGGTGCCAACTTTTATTGAGGTATTACATTCCTATGCTTATTCGAGGAGATAATTGCACACTATTTTTGTCCTTCATCCATCAAAAAACGACAAGTGCGCAAAATCCTTTGCTATAATGATTCATAAGCATCAATGGAAATGAACGTGGAGAGGAGTTAGCAAACGTGGCAGTAGCACGCGAAGAAGAGCTCTACAAACCTATAAAAAAGTATTATGAGCAGCTTGGGTATGCGGTAAAAAGCGAGGTCCTTCATTGCGATTTGGTCGCTATTCATCCTGAGCGAGCGGATACGATAATTGTCGAAATGAAAAAAACATTCAATCTCGCCTTGCTTTTGCAAGGGGTTGAACGTCTTCGATTAAATAGCCATGTCGTGCTGGCGGTTGAACGCAATCGAACAAAAAGCGGAGCGCACAACCAGCGCTTTGGCGATTTGACTGAACTGTGCCGAATGCTTGGGCTCGGATTCATGACCGTCACCTTCTATAAAACAAAGCCGCCGGTAATCGATTGGTTGTGTCAGCCGGGCGATCCGCCGCTGCGCGGAGTAAGGCGCAAGAAGCAAGCACAATTGCTGACCGAGTTTAAGGAGCGCAGCGGCGACTATAACGTCGGCGGCAGCACAGGCCGCAAGCTTGTTACAGCATACCGCGAGAAGGCTCTGCGCTGTGCTTATGCGCTTCACACCTCGGGACCACTAGCGCCGCGCGAGGTCGCAGCAATTACTGGCTATAGACGCAGCGGCGAAACGCTGCGCAGCAATTATTACGGCTGGTTCGATCGCATTGAACGCGGCAAATACAGCCTGCGCCCTGAGGGCGCGGCTGCATTATCTGAATATAGCAATGTTATCGCTGAATGGTCGGCAACGGTTAGCTCCGCCCCGTAAATTCGCCGATCGCTTCAACAAACCGCAATACGCCTTGTTCTGTACGCGCTCCTGTATTATACGTGTAATTCAACCTTGCAGTGTTGCGCTGTGGATGATCGGCATAGAAAGAGCTGCCCGGCACAAACGCAACCCCTTTTTGAACCGCACACCGCAGGAGTGCCTCTGCATCCAAACCGTCAGGCAGCTCCAGCCATAGGAACATGCCGCCTTTCGGTTTTACCCAAGTGACGCCCTCTATTGCCTGACGCTCAAGAAGCCCATGCATCTCAAGCATACGCTCGCCGTATGACTTTGAGATAAGACGGATATGACCATCGAGATCAAACCCTTTAAGCAATTGACTTAAAATTTGTTGATCGATCGTACTCGAGTGTAGATCGGCAGCTTGCTTAGCTTTGGCTACCATGTTGATTACTTCGCTATCTCCAATAGCCCAACCTGACCGCAGCGCAGGAGCTACCGTTTTAGAAAACGTACTCGTATAAAAAACCGCGCCGCCCTCTACTTGTCCTTCTAATGAGAACAGTGAAGGGAATTGCTCGCTCTCATCAAATTTTATGTCACCATAAGGATCATCTTCAATAATTGGCATTTCGTTTTGCTTGCAGAGAGCAAGTATTTTCTTCCTTCGCTCAACGCTCCATACACGTCCCGTAGGATTGCCGAATGTCGGTACAGCATAAAGCAGTCTCGGACGATGCTCGCGAATAAGACGCTCTGCATCCTCAGGAATGATTCCTTGCTCATCACTCTCCGCTGCCACTACCTTTAAACCATGAAGAGCAAATACTTGCAAGCTTGCCAAGTAAGTAGGCTTCTCTACCAAGATTACATCTCCAGGCTCTGTAAGTACGCCAACGAGCAAATCAATCGCCTGCTGCGATCCTGTCGTCAGAATCATCTGATCTGGATTAACATGCATTTGCTTAACTGCCATTCGCTCACAAAGCTGCTCCCGCAATGGCAAATACCCAGCTGTCAAACCATACTGCAATGCGCTTGCTCCAGCTGTAAATACACGGTCTGCTGCTTCGCGCACGGCTTGTACGGGGAACAGCTCCTCAGCTGGAAGTCCTCCAGCAAATGAGATCATTTCCTTTCCTTGCGTCAGCTTAAGTATATCCCTGACCGCTGAAGATTTAAGCTCTGATACTCTAGATGAAAAACGATAATTCATATTGATTGCTCCTCCTCGCAAGCTATATTGCTATGCTTATACTCTCTATGTTAACAATGTGTTCACAACTTTTAAAGTTTTCTTTTTTGCCATCGTTGGTTATAATAAAAACAGCATACTTGGAGGTGTCCCACAGATGAACTTTATTATCGTTATGACTGTGTTTGCATTGTTCATTATTGCGATGCTTACCAGCTCTTACAATGATGACAAAACAAAAGGACTATAAGCCTGCTTTATCCGCTTATAGCCAGCGCAACAAAAAAATGAAGCTTCCCGAAGAGCATCAATACTCTTCTCGGGAAGCTTCATTTCGTTATACAGGATGCAAAAACGCTGATTAGCGCTGCAGAACTGCCATTTCTTCCATGCATACACCACAAACATAGCGATCCTTGAAATCACGAACTTCAACCATTGAACCGCAAAAAACACACTTTGGACGGTAACGCTCCAAAATGATATGGTCACCTTGGACGAAAATTTCAACGGGATCGCCCTCGTTCATCAAATAACGTTTACGTAATGATTTTGGAAGTACAATACGTCCGAGTTGGTCCACTTTTCTTACTACACCTGCTGGTTTCATCACTTTCACCTCTTCTGTGTCTGGTTTCGCAAGCTATTTTTGAGAAACCTCTGCGTTATAGTCTTTCGATGGCACTTCAGTATTTCCTTCCTAATTTAATAATTTCTTAATATCCTGCAATAATTCTTTTTATTAGAGCAAAAAAATTCCAAAAAATGAGAAATAAATTAACATTTTTAATCGAGTCCTGGAAAATGATTTTGTCTAAGCGCTTCATACACGATAATTGCTGCAGAATTGGACAGATTAAGTGATCGCACTTTATCCGTCATCGGCAATCTAATGCAAGTTTCTATATTCGCATCTATAAGCTCCTGTGGCAAGCCCTTTGTTTCTTTTCCGAATACAAAGAAATCGCCATCCTGATACTCGAACTGTGAATACGTCTTTCTCGCTTTTGTACTTGCGTAGAAGAATCGGCCTTGCGGATAACTTGCGAGCACCTCATCGAAGGAATCATGATACTCGATATGTACCGAGTGCCAATAATCGAGTCCCGCCCTCTTCAAGGTACGATCGTCCGTATCAAAGCCAAGTGGTCTTACCAAATGCAAAATAGTGCCGGTTGCAGCGCATGTACGAGAAATATTACCTGTATTTGCAGGAATTTCTGGTTCTACCAAAACAATATGAAATGGCATAGTTTTGTTTCTCACCTCTCATTTTGCCTATTATACACGAAAATGACGAATATTTTTACACCCACTTTACGTACCGTTAATCTCAAGCATAATTTCAACCTTCATAATAGAACCATAATAGGCGGAAACACATGGAGGAGAGCTGAATCATGCGAAAAAAAATTTTGATCGTGGATGACGAACCATCTATTTCAATGTTGATTGAATTTAACTTAAAGCTGGCAGGTTATGATGTACGTTGTGTAGGTGATGGTGAAGCTGTATTCGAAATGCTTAAGCCTTTCCGTCCCGACTTAATTGTTCTAGATCTCATGCTGCCAAAAATGGATGGACTCCAAGTTTGCCGCGAGCTGCGCAAGCAAAGCAATGCAGTACCCATCGTTATGCTGACTGCACTTCAAGACGTAACCGATAAAATAGCTGGTCTTGATAATGGTGCCGATGACTATATGACTAAACCTTTTAGCCCGCAAGAGCTTGTTTCTCGTATTCAAGCTATATTCCGCCGAGTTCAATCGCTTCCAGGCACTGCTGATGACACAACGTTCAACATTGGCCGCTTGAAGGTTCAGGTTGAACAGCGTGAAGTTTTCATAGACGGCAAATCCGTTGAGCTTACGCCAAAGGAATTTGAACTGCTATTGTTCCTATGCCGCCACAAAGGAAAAGTGCTTAGCCGCCAGCAGCTGCTTCACGGCGTTTGGGATTACCATTTCCTCGGTGACACACGAATCGTCGACGTTCATATTAGCCATCTGCGCGACAAGATCGAGAAAAACGCTCGTACACCGGAATATATTATGACCGTCCGCAATGTCGGTTATAAATTAAACGGTCCTCATATTGCTGAGAGCAGTCTTGCCCAAGCTTAATGAACTTATAACTTTAATACCCAAAAAACAGCCTGCTTCTATATTAGAAGCAGGCTGTTTCCATTCTAGCAATAATAGGCGTGAAATCAAAACGACTTATTAACCGTTCCGTTTTTGGAAGTCAGCCATGAATTGTGCAAGCGCCTGGCAGCTCTCAAGCGGAACCGCATTGTATGTTGAAGCTCTTAGGCCGCCAACATCGCGATGACCCTTCAAGCCTTCAAAACCTTCTTTCAACGACTCCTTAACGAACAGAGCCTCAAGCTCCTCCGTTTGAATACGGAAAGTAATATTCATAAGCGAACGGCTTTGCGGCTGAGCACAGCCCGTGTAGAAGCCGCTGCTTTGATCGATAGCATCATAGATCAGCTTCGTTTTGTCGCGGTTGTACTGTTCAAGCTGAGAAACTCCGCCTTTTGCCTTGATCCACTCCAGAACCAGCTTCACCATATATACCGAGAAAGACGGCGGTGTATTGTACAACGAGCCGCTCTTCGCATGCGTGCTGTAACGGAACATCGTTGGAATCGTTTTGTTGCTGCTCTCGATAAGATCCTTACGAATGATGACAACGGTAACGCCTGATGGACCTAGGTTTTTTTGTGCGCCGGCATAAATGACACCAAATTTGCTCACATCAATCGGTCTGCTCAAAATATCACTGGACATATCCGCAATAAGTGGCACATCACCAGTGTCAGGGAATTCTTGGAACTGCGTTCCACCGATCGTTTCATTTGATGTTAAATGTACATAGGAAGCATTGCTCGGTACTTCAATTTCTGACATAGTCGGCATACGCATAAATTTGTCAGCTTCAGTCGAAGCGGCAATAACCGTTTCTCCGACAAGTTTCGCTTCTTTAAGCGCTTTGTCAGCCCAAGCTCCTGTCATGACGTAAGCGCCTGGCTTGCCAGGCTGCAGAAGATTCAGAGGAAGCATAGCAAACTGTGTGCTCGCGCCGCCTTGCAGCAATAAAACTTCATAGTTTTCTGGAATTCCGAACAATTCACGAAGCAGGGCTTGCGATTGATTGTTCACTTCTTCATACATTTTGCTGCGGTGAGACATTTCCATAATGGACATCCCTGCGCCCTGATAATCAACAAATTGCTCCTGGGCTTGCTTCAGCACCTCAAGTGGTATTGCGGCTGGTCCTGCATTAAAATTAAATGCTCGTGTCATCTTCGGATACCCACCTCTGTTTCTTTATTTATGATATGGATATGATAGCAATTTTGAAGGGCTGCATCAAGTGTATTCCGCATATTAAATAATTTAAAAGTCGAACGTATGTCGCAATACTGTCAATAAACATTCGGATTTCGTTCATTATATCTTTATAAACCATAAAAAAACGGGTCCCAGAGGGACCCGTTTCTTATATTTCTTGAACGATTGATTAGCAATCGTAGTAAAGGCTGAACTCATGCGGATGAATACGGATTGCAACAGCTTTAGCTTCTTGACGTTTTACTGCAACGTAGTTGTCAATGAAGTCTTTGGAGAATACGCCGCCTTCAGTCAAGAAATCGGAATCTGCTTCAAGGGCATTAAGCGCCTCGTCAAGCGTTCCAGGAACGCTGCGGATTTCTTTTTTCTCTTCTTCTGGCAATTCGTAGATGTTTTTGTCGAAAGGACCGTAACCAAGAGCTACTGGATCAAGCTTGCGCTTGATGCCGTCCAGACCTGCAAGCAGCATCGCTGCAAATGCAAGGTAAGGGTTAGCTGTGTTGTCCGGCGTACGGAATTCAATACGACAGCCTTTAGGCGTTACAGCTGCAATCGGAATACGAACGGCTGCAGAACGGTTGCCTTTTGAGAATACAAGGTTAACCGGCGCTTCGTAACCAGGCACAAGACGTTTGAATGAGTTCGTGCTTGGGTTAGTGATTGCGATCAAAGCCGGAGCGTGGTAAAGTACGCCGCCGATGTAGTGCATAGCCATTTCGCTTAGGTTAGCGTAAGCGCCTTTGTCATAGAACAAAGGAGTATCGCCGTTGAAGATAGAAGCATGAACGTGCATACCGCTACCGTTGTCACCGAATAGTGGCTTCGGCATGAAAGTAGCCGTTTTGCCATATTGGCGAGCTGTGTTGTGAATAATATATTTGAATTTCATAAGGTTGTCGGCTGTTTTTGTCAATGTGTCAAAACGGAAGTTGATCTCTGCTTGACCAGCAGTTGCAACTTCATGGTGATGACGTTCTACGCGAAGGCCTGATTCCTGCAATAGGCGAACCATTTCGCTGCGGATGTCTTGTTGGGAGTCGATTGGAGCTACAGGAACATAGCCGCCTTTAACTGGAATTTTCGAACCAAGGTTTCCGCCCTCTTCTTTACGGTTCGTGTTCCAGCCAGCTTCCTCGGATTCAACAACATAAGAGGATGCGTTCATTGTGCTTTCATAGCGAACTTCATCGAAAATAAAGAATTCAGGTTCTGGTGCAAAAAATGCTGTCGTACCAATACCCGTAGTTTGAAGATACTCTTCAGCCTTTTGAGCGATGCTACGTGGGTCACGGTCATAACGATCGCCTTCAGGTGTATGAATATTACACATAACGTTCAGTGTAGGATGATCAGTGAAAGGATCAATAAATACGGATTCTGTATCCGGCATCATAACCATATCGGAATTTTCGATACCGCGGAAACCGTGGATTGATGATCCATCAAAAGCTACTCCGTTTACAAAAGTATCAGCATCAACCTCAGCAGCAGGAAGCGTGATGTGGTGAGCCTTACCTAGAAGATCCACGAAGCGGAAATCTACAAACATAATGCTGTTTTCTTTAATATTGTCCAAAACATTTTGAACTGACATTATAATTTCCTCCATTTCCGAACATTAGCGTAGTGTTGAACAAGTATTGTTCAATTATTGCTCCAAATCCATGTGGTTATTATAAAACTAGCCCTCAATCTCCGTCAATAGCTATGTAAGGTATTTTTTGAACTCATGTTAGGTATACTTACAAGTTTGTACGTTTGTTCACAAATCCTCAATAAAAAAAGCTGAGATCCTTTGATTTATAAGGCTTTTTGAGAACGGTTACACAAAAAACAAAAAAACTTTGCCATCCTAAGATGACAAAGTTTGGTTTGATGTTATGTTAGATTTTCCACTCTACAAAAGCTTCTGCTGGTGCTTTTGGCGTATCAAACTGTTTGCCTACGATAGGTGCCAGCTTCTCTAGGTCCTTCAATAAGTTAGCGAATTGGTCCGGGAACAAGGATTGTACCCCATCGCCAGTCATCGAGTTATCTGGATCGGTATGCATTTCAACGATCAATCCATTCGCGCCAGCCGCTACTGAAGCTTTCGACATAGGCTCAACCAGCTCACGACGGCCTGTTCCATGGCTCGGGTCAGAAATAACTGGCAGATGGCTGAGAGATTGAAGAACTGGAATTGCAGATAAATCAAGCGTATTGCGCGTGTAAGTTTCGAATGTTCGGATTCCGCGTTCACACAACATGACATTTGGATTGCCGCCTGCCAAAATATACTCCGCGGCATTCAAAAACTCGTCATAGGTTGAGCTGAATCCACGTTTAAGCAGTACAGGCGTTTGAATCGTTCCAAGCTTGCGCAGCAAATCGAAATTTTGCATATTGCGTGTACCTACTTGAAGAATGTCAGCATATTCTGCGCATACATCCACGTATTCTGGCGTCATGACCTCTGTAATCGTCAGAAGGCCGTGCTTCTTACCCGCTTCCGCCATCATAACAAGCCCTTCCACACCTACGCCTTGGAAGCTGTAAGGCCCTGTGCGCGGCTTGAAGGCGCCTCCTCGCAGCACCTGTCCGCCAGCCGCTTTTACTAAACGAGCAATCTCGTCGATTTGCTCCGGTGTTTCAACAGCACAAGGTCCGCCCATTATAACAAGATTGCTTCCGCCGATTTTCACGCCTTTTATGTCAATAACTGTATCATCCGGATGAAAGTCGCGGCTTGCTAGCTTGTATGATTTCGAAATTTTAATAACGTTTTCCACACCTTTCATTTGACGCAAATGCTCAGCAAGCGTAGGTTCTGCTTTGCCAATAATTCCAATTACTGTGCGATCCGTACCTCTTGATACATGTGCTTGAACTCCTGCTCTTTCAATATGAGCAACAATTTCTGTAATGCGTTCTTCTGCAATATTTGAATTCGTGATAACGATCATAGGGATCACTCCTAAATTTATTGTGGGATTTGGGCAAAAAAAATGTACAAACTTTTACTTAATAAATGCATGGCATCGCACGAAGCGCGCCTCATTTTTTCATATCTCATTGGATATCCACTTTATGGCTTTTATGCTTCGTAGCTTTTATGCTTCGTAGCTTTTAAGCTTCTACGCTTTTAACCGCTAAAGTAAATATACAAGAGAAACTCATTTTCGTCAACCCCCACCACCATAAAAAAGGAGATGAAACTCGTTCATGATGCTTCTTCTGCATCAATCACTAGTCTCATCTCTTTCTTCATGTTAGCTATTTATTCAGTTTTCTCTGCGGTTGCCGTTGCCGCTGGCGTCGACTTCACGCGAACATTAGGCAGCAGCTTATTCATATTGACCGTACGACGGATTTCCCATGTCTCCGGATTATTATGATCGTACTGCTCTAAATAAGTAATGACCTCTTTCGTAAGCGGCGTCGGCGTAGACGCACCAGACGTAACTGCGACACGATCGATGCCTTTCAGCCATTCCTGTTCAATCTCTGACACATCGGAAACGCGGTAAGCTTTCACTCCTGCGATCTCCTCGGATACTTGTGCTAGACGGTTCGAGTTGTTGCTTCGCGGATCGCCAACTACGATCGTAAGCTGCGCTTCGCCTGCTTGCTCTGCTACCGCCTCTTGACGAACCTGAGTGGCCATGCAGATTTCATTATGAACCTCTGCAGTAGGATAACTCTCAAGGAGCTTGCTAATCACATGACGAATATCCCATTGCGACATCGTCGTTTGGTTCGTTATAAGAATACGCCCTTCCGGCACATTAAGCGCAGCAATTTCCTCTTCCTTTTCGATGAGGTGAACCCGCTCCGGCGCAACGCCGATCGCTCCTTCTGGCTCAGGATGGCCTTTCTTGCCAATATAAATAATATGATAGCCTTCCGCCGATTTATCGCGAATGAGATCATGAGTTCTCGTAACGTCAGGGCATGTCGCATCCACAACGGAAAGCCCCTTATCACGAGCACGCTGACGTACTTCTGGCGAGACGCCATGCGCTGTAAATATAACGGTGCCTTGTTCGATTTGATCCAAAATGTCGAGTCGGTTGGCACCATCAAGCGTAATGACACCTTCCTGCTCGAATGCTTCTGTAACATGGGCATTATGGACAATCATACCTAATATATAAATAGGTCGCGGCAGCTCCAAGTTTTTGACCGTTTGCAAAGCCAGCACCATCGCGTCGACGACGCCATAGCAATAACCACGCGGTGATATTCTAACGATTTCCATTTATTGCACCTGCTTTCTGACCGGATATGCGTAAACAGCTATGAATCCTTCATTTCATCCGTTGCTACTATTATAGACGAATGAGACGTGTCAGAAAAGCTAATTGGAAGCCAAATCGTAAACTTCGTTCCATTTCCTTCGCTGGTGAGCACTTCTACAGAGCCTTTATGCTCATCAATAATCCATTTTGCAATGGATAATCCAAGACCTGTACCGACGGTAACCCCCCGTGATTCGTCCGCTCGATAGAAGCGATCGAAAATATGCGGGATTTCATCTGGATTCATCCCAATCCCTGTATCTTGGATAACGAAGCCGATTTGTAAATCCGTTCTGACCGCACTCAGCTCAACCGTACCCTCCGACGTATATTTGAATGCATTCTCAATAAAAATAAACAACAGCTGCTGCAAATAATTGTGATTGGCATTGACGCGTACCCCATCCAATGCCGATAGATCGCCAAGCTTCCATTCAGCTGTACGCGGGAGCAGCTGTGCTCTTCGCACAACCTCCTCTGTAAGCGGCAGCAGGTCAAGCGGCGTCTTCTCCATCGTATAACCCGCATCTGCTCTCGCAAGCGCAAGCAGATCATTAACAAGCGTACTCATACGAATCGCCTCGGCAGATATATCGCTCATCGCTTCTTTGGACATATCCCATCGATCCGAATCCAGCGGCAGCCACTCGCCCGTATCGATGTCTATATTCGTCTCTCGAACTCGCGTCCACATCCGCTCAAGCAGCTCAATATTGCCTCGAATCGTCGTCAAAGGCGTCCTAAGCTCATGAGACGCGTCAGATACGAACCTGCGCTGCGCCTTGTAAGCTTCATCAAGTTCATTGTATGCCATCTCCAAACGCGCAAGCATCACGTTTAACGTACTCACAAGCCTTCCAACTTCATCTTTCGGCCCCATGACAGGTATGCGCACACTGAGATCAGCACCATTTTCAATTTGCTCTGTTGCACGAATAACACGCTCAATCGGACGCAAGGCTTGACGGGCAATTAGCAAACCTATAGTAAAGGCGATAAGTACAACGATTAAAGAAGCGAAAATGAGCGTCGTACGAACACTATGCAGAAATTTTTCTTCATTGTAAGGGATTGCACCAACCTGAAGAAGGCCAACTAGAGTTCCATCATTTGTATAAATAGGACGTTGGTGAATCAGCATATTGTACTTTTTCTTATTAATTTCCACTCGTTTTTCGACTACTCCCTGCTCAGGCTTATCCGATGCTTCAGGATAAGGGAGGACAATTCCAAATTGATTTAAATTGTTTGACTGACTTATTGCACCTTCAATATAATTGACGATTTGAATATACATATCCTTCTCTTCAATTTGGGATTCTCGTCCCAAATTCAAATCATATTGATCCCAAAAAGTAGTTCCACCTCTAACGACAAGTTTTTGATCCTGTTTCTTTAATTGCTCCTTTAAATCAGAATACGTATTCCAATTTAAAAAAACATAAATAGAAACGCCAAAAACAAGAAGCGTTACCGCAAGCAAACCCGAATACCAAAGCGTTAGCCTGAGCCTAATGGACATAAGCTTAACCCGCCTCTCCGCGAAGCACATAACCGGTGCCGCGAACCGTCTGAATGAGTCGGTTTTTGCCTCCGTCCTCTACCTTTTGGCGCAGCATCGCGATATACACCTCCAGCACATTCGACTCCCCGCTGAAATCATAACCCCAAATCTTCTCCATAATTGCATCACGCGTAAGTACACGACGAGGATTTTCCATGAATAGCAGCAGTAAATCGTATTCCTTGGACGTTAGCTCAATACGGCGACCCGAGCGAATCGCTTCTCTGGCATCCATATCCAAAATCAAATCCTCATAAAGCAGTTGATTGCTTGATTGCTCGATTTTATCTGCTTTGCGGCGCAGCAAGGCGCGTGTCCGCGCAAGCAGTTCCTCCAGCGCAAACGGCTTAACTAAATAATCGTCAGCCCCAAGATCGAGCCCTTTGACCCGGTCATTGATATCATCCTTTGCCGTTAGCATCATAATCGGCACCGTACTGCCTCCCTCGCGCACACGGCGGCAAACTTCCCAGCCATCCACTTGAGGCATCATCACATCAAGAATGAGCAGATCCGGCTCCGTCTTAAGCAGCACCTTCAGCCCTTCCATCCCATTCGAAGCGGTAGTTACCTCATAACCTTCAAACGCTAGACTTCTACGAAGCAAAGAAATAATTTTATCATCATCATCTACAACTACAATATGTTGTCTCAACGGCATGTCCCCCTCTATTTGCAGCAAAAAGCACAGAGCCTGCTGTCTCTCTGCGCTTTTTGTTTCTATCCATCAGTTAAGGCTTTATTGAGCGCCTGACGTATTTTTATCACCAATCTCAACCTTCAAGTTCATCGCGCTGCCTTTGCGCAAAATGTTCAGCTCGATCTTATCGCCAACTTTTTTGGTTTTAATTTGATCGATAAGAGCTTGCGTGTTTGCGTATTTCTTCCCGTCAATGCCGACGATGACGTCGAACTGCTGCAATTCAGCCAAGTAAGCTGGTGAATTATAGTATACATTACGCACTATGGAGCCTTCTACTTTATCCATGCCTAATTGCTTCGCAATATCCGCTGTTACATCCTGCAGCTCTGCGCCAATGTATGGAGCGGCTGGCTTAGGAATCGTCTTGTTGTTTTTAAGATTTTCCAGCACATCTTGAATCGTGCTCGTCGGAATCGCGAAACCGATGCCTTGGGCTTGCGAGCTTACTGCCGTATTAATGCCAACGACCTCACCATTCACATTCAGAAGCGGTCCGCCAGAGTTGCCTGGGTTAATCGAAGCATCTGTTTGCAGCAAATGCTCATATTTACGCGCTCCCTGTGTGTCAGGGATATCGATCGGACGTTCTTTGGCACTTAATACGCCAACAGTAACCGTATGATCGAAGCCGTATGGGTTACCGATTGCAACAACCCAGTCGCCGATATTAATCGTATCCGAGTTGCCAAGCGGAAGCGTTGGGAACGCTTTGTCGCCTGTTACTTTAAGTACCGCTAAGTCTAAGTCATAGCTAGAACCCAGCAATTCAGCCGTGAATGGCTTATCATAGCCTTGAACAATCACTTTGATTTGGTCAGATTCTCCGATTACGTGCTGATTCGTTAAAATATAGCCTGTTGAATCGAAGAAAAACCCAGTTCCGATGCCTGATTGCTGCATGTTGCCTTCTTCATTCTTTTGTCCTGCATCCGGCTGTGTCGTTCCAGGGTAATCATCGCCAAAAAATTGGCGGAAAAACGAATCATCGAGCATGTTGTTGCTATTGTTGCGTTTTGCTGTATTAACGAAGGTTTCGATTTTCACTACAGCTGGACTTGCTGTCTCGAACAATTTAGCAATGTTGTCTGGTCTATCTGCGACTGTAGCCGCACCGCCATTGCTGGTCGTACCCGCAGAAGCAGTGGAACCCGATCCGCTAGATTGTGTATTTGATGTTAATGCGGCTTCTTTCGTGAACCAGTTGTTTAAGTCCGCAGTATACATCAAGCTGCCTACTACAAGAACACCTGCTAGAAACGATGAAAAAATAGCCTTAAAGGAAGTCCGGCGCGGTTCCCTTACTTGCCATGGCCCTTTGGAGGACTGCGGCGACGGCGTGAACGTTCGAATTTGGGATTGCATAGGCGATTGTGATCTTGCCCGTTCAGATTCCATTGTTGAATCCGATTGTACATTCGCTTCTTCTGCACTGGATGCCTGCGCTTGCGTATCGTGTGTATGTGTATTGCCGTATGGCTGATCTTGAATCAGCTTAGGCTTTTCCGATCCGTAGCCAGAAGCGGAATGATTCCCGCCTTCTTGAGAATTCGCCTTATACGGCCCATACGAATAATAATAAGATGGCTTTGCCGGCTGCTCCGATGACTCATTTGAAATAGGCTGCGCGGAGTCATTTACGTTTTCGCTGTTATCAGCTGAGCCATGTCCCTCTTCATTTTTGCGGAAAAAGTCGTCAAATCCCTTTTTGTTGTTTTGATCGTCCATGTACGTTCTCCTCCTTGAATCTTATTGCATCATGCGTCCAATTGGCATTCTATCCGGAAACATGTTATTTGATATAGTTCTATCATGCACATTCTACCTTAAAACAAACTTAAAAGGAATTTAAACAGAAATAAAAAAAACGCTCCCAAATGATTTTGGCAGCGTTTTTTTGAGTGTTTTTACGATGTGAATCAATGCGGAAAAAGCTGCTCTACTTCATTTAATGTTTCTTTTGCGCGATCAATCCACTGCGGTTCTACTTCAGCATCTGGATTCGACGGTGATTGGAATTGATCAAACAGCGCTCCGACTACACGAACCGATGCTTCCGGATCATTTCCTTCTCTGTACTCATGCTTAAGCACGTACGGTGTACCGAGTATAATCCTCGCTTCATTATCTTTTTCCCCAACATCAATATGACCAGCAATGACTTCAAAAGGAATGCGAAGCCAAATCTTATTCGCATCATCAAGCGCGCGGTCAAAGGAACCAGCAGCGTACTCCCAGTTGCCGCCAAGCGTGAATTGCTGCGACTCCAGCAGCTCTTTCGTTTCTAAGAAATGTTGCTCCCGTGATTCCAGCACGGACGAAATGGGTATCATGAAGGCGTCTCCTTTGCACTAGCTTATTTCTAATCTCTTTTTGCTAGTAGGTAGTATACCCTTCCATTTCCATCTTTATGTGCGATTAGCCCAGCCCTTGCGATGGGCCAGCACGGCAAGCTGTGTCCGGTCGTCAAGCTCACACTTCATCAATAAATTGCTGACATGTGTTTTCACTGTTTTTACACTAATATGCAGCTCTTCTGCAATTTCTTTGTTCGATTGTCCATCTGCAATAAGCAGCAGAACTTCCTTCTCACGTTCCGTTAACCCCTCATCACCAGACTGAGCGGTCTTCTGTCTTAAACCTCTCGTTAACGCCTGCGATACGTCAGCAGTCATGACTGGCATTCCTTTGAATGCGCCGCTGATCGCATATATAAGCTCTTCTGCAGAAACGGTTTTGAGCACGTAGCTGACAGCGCCAGCCTCTATCGCGCCATAAACCTTGTCATCTTCGAGGAAGCTGGTCAGCATTACGATTTTCATATCAGGAAAATGCGAGATAATCGCCCTTGTGGCTTCAATGCCATCCATGCCGGGCATCATCAGATCCATCAAAATAATATGAGGTCTATTCTCATCCGAGCTAGCCTTCAGCAAGTCAATTGCTGATTGTCCATTGCTCGCCTCTGCAATGACATGAAGCTTTGGCTCCAGCATTAGATAAGTTCGAAGGCCCGTCCTTACCATATCATGATCATCCACGATCATTACTTTTATTAGTTCAGATGCATTCATTATTCATGCTCTCCCCGCTACATTTTTGGTATCGTAACCTTTACCCTCGTCCCGCTCCCAGACTTGCTCCAGATTTCGGCCGCGCCGCCAAGCTTCTGTGCTCTCTCCTGCATCGTAGACAGTCCATATGAGCCGCGTCTCACCTCATCTACCTTGAAGCCAACCCCATCATCCTGCAAAATCATGCTAACCTGCCGTTCCGTATCTGCCATTGTCAGCGTGCAGCCCTTCGCGCTTGCATGCTTTTCGATATTCGCCATCGCTTCTTGGACGATAAGAAAAAGCTGATGCTCCTTCGCTTCGGATAAACGCTCCTTCAAGCGCCATTCCAGCTCACCTTGCAAATTATTTTGGCGGCAATAATCAGGGAACCACTTATCAAGCGCTTCATATAAAGTTCGACCTTCAAGCTCCATAGGCCGCAGCTGAGCGATGAAATTCCTCATTTGTTTCTGAGCCAAATTAGACATATTGACGAGCTGCTCGAGCACAGAATCCGCACGTTCGCGATCAACCTGCTGCAGCTTTGGAAGCGATGAAGCGCACATATGGATAGCGAATAACTGCTGGCTTACCGTATCATGCAAATCCCTTGCCAAACGCTTTCGCTCCTCGAGCACGGCCGCTTCATTAGAAGCAGACTCCGTCATCACATACTCTTCGCCGCGTACTTGCAGCCATTTCATCTTTTCTTCCATCTGCTGAGCGAGCTCATTAAACTCACGATAAACCTCATTAAATGAATTATGACCGCCCTCAGTAATCCGAACGCCATAGTTGCCGTTTGATGCTTGCTTTAACGATAAATGAAGCGTATCAATTCGGCGTCCAATGCGCTGTGCCGCCCAGTAACCGAACGCCACGCTGACAAGGAGGAAGACGGAGGCAGCCCCTAGGCGCACTTCCGTCTTATTGACTTCATCTAAGAGTCCATTCCACACCACCGCTCCAAGTATTAGAGACACGGTTGATGCGATGACAAACATTCCGATGAGCTCCCACTTTCCGCTCCTCAAAAACCGAACCATCATACTCGAATCACCCTACCTTTGTAACACGAACATCTCCGATAAACGTGCTGACGACCAGCTTAATTTTTTTGTTAGCTTCCTGATAAGTTGGCGATTGAATATTGATATTCGTAAACAATCCGCCTTCTTTCTGACCAAGCACCTTCACATCGCCAATAAAGGCGCTTGATACAACCTGTACGCCTACTTCATAATCATTCGGAACGTATACTTTTACATCGCCAATAAATGAAGATACATGAATTTTGGTTTCGCCCATGGATACTTGTGCTTTTGTTAAATCAAGCACGGTATCACCGATGAAATGGGAAATATTAAGCGGCTTTAAATCCCAATAATCATGACCGATATGAATATCCCCTATAAACCCGGAGCGATTCTGCACATTGGAATCATTGTGGTTCCACCATTCCACATGCTCCTTATGATTTCGTTTCCATTCTTTTTCATTTTTTTTGTATTCTGATTTATGGTGATTTTTCCATTCCTTATACTCTTTCTTGCTGGCAGTAAAGTCATCATATGGTTTGTTTGATGCGCTTTCCTGCTTCTCTTCCTTCGTGTGCGTGTCCGCAGGCTGCTTCGTTGGATCAGGGTGAAGAGGCGGCGCTGGCGGAACAGACGCTTCATCTGTGTAAGGGCGGTATGATTTCCAATCATCTGTTGGCGGAGTTTGGCGTTTTGATCTTGGTCTCCAAATAATATTGATCCCGACTAAAATAACAACTATTGGCCAAATGTAAGGAATGATGTCGCCAATAGACCATGAGAATAAGTTTAAATTGCGTCCCAAAAATACACATCCGATTAATAGGACAATCGCGCCCCACCAGCTCGAACCCGAGCCGTACGTTTTGCTGGACAACAATCCGCGAATACCTACAATCATAACGATTACAGGCCAATAGGTAGAAAATAAATCTCCAATATCAAAGGTCACATGACCCGTTTGATTCAGTAAAAACAAGACGCCAACTGCAATGATGATTAACCCGGTGAATAACCGGTTTGCGAAGTTTCCGTTCATGCGGCACCAGCTCCTTACGATTCCATCGTCGTTTGATATTCTTAGTATAACGGACAACATGCAATAGAAAAAGGGACGACCGATTGAATTGTTAGTCAGTCTCTAGACTGAGCTTTTGTTGATTCTATCCATTTTAAACCTAACATGCGTCATGAAACATAACGCAGAGCGTTGACATTGTTAACGTCTTCTATTTATAATGATGAACGGATTAAGAAAATAGAGACCGCTATGCATGAATATTAAGAATAGGAGATGAAGAAATGGACGTTATCGAACTGTCAAAAGGACTAGATACCATCTGGGTCGTTTTGACAGCAGCCATGATCTTGCTCATGGAAGGCGGCTTCGCATTGCTTGAAGCAGGATTTGTCAGGCAAAAGAATGCCGTCAGCATCATCATGAAGGTTTTTGTCGACATCGCTTTCGGCGCACTCGTTTTTTACTTTTTTGGCTTCGCACTCATGTATGGGCAGGACGCAGGCGGAATAATCGGAACGACCGGCTTTCTCATCAACGGAGACCTGTCTCACATAAAACTAAATATTACGCACGAAACCTTTTGGTTATTCCAATGCGCATTCGTTATAGCCGTCATTTCAATCGTGTCGGGCGCAGTAGCGGAAAGAATAAATTTTAGAGCTTATATTTTACTCACTATTGCAATGACCGGATTCATTTACCCGCTAGCCGGACACTGGGTATGGTCGAGCAGCGGCTTTCTTGGCAAGCTTGGCATGATCGATTTTGCAGGCTCTGCTGTCATTCATGCTTTAGGAGGTTTCTCCGCTCTCGCCGCAGCCATTTTCATTGGTCCGAGAATCGGTAAATTCAGTCCAGACGGCAAAGCCAATATCGTTCCGCCTTCCAACTTGCCGCTTGCTTCTGTAGGTGCATTCATTCTATGGTTTGGCTGGTTCGGGTTTAATGCAGGCAGTACTCTTAGCGCTACAAACGGCTCAATCGGACATATTGCGATTACAACGATGCTCTCGGCAGCTGCTGGCGGCGCAACATGTATTCTGTTTACGATGTTCCGCTACAAGAAAGCAGATCCGCCAATGGTCATCAATGGTTCACTCGCCGGCCTCGTTGGTATTACTGCAGGCTGCGCTTTCGTATCTGACATCGCTGCAATTGGGATCGGCGCAGTATCCGGCATCGCGATGGTGCTGGTCACTGAATGGCTGGAACGCAGGCAGATCGACGATCCAGTCGGCGCCTTTGCCGTACATGGCGTCAGCGGCAGCATCGGAACAATTGCAGTCGGCTTATTCGCACTTCCCGAGCTAGCAGAGGGCGTAGGCAAGGGCTACTACGGTTTATTTTATGGCGGAGGCTTCAACTTGCTCGGCGTTCAAGCATTAGGGCTCGTAATAGTTTCCTTATGGGGCTTCGCTTTAACTTGGGGCGCACTATGGCTGATCCGCAAAATTATGCCCGTCCGTGTCTCCAAGGATGAGGAGCTCATCGGCCTCGATGTTGGCATTCACGGTGTTCCCGCATACAGCCAGGAGCATGATTTCCTCGATTATGATCGCTTAAAAAACAGCAAATAAACATAAAGAACCGCCCAAGCCGGAATGGCCTGGACGGTTCTTTGCTATTATTTAGAATGATCATTCCATTAATCGTTCATCTCATTGGCCAGCTCATAGGATACCGTTACAATATCGTTTGGAGCCGATACGTTTTTGATGGAGCGAGCACTTTCGATTTCCAGACGGAGCGCACGAACCTTTTCCATCGGTTTTCTTACAAAATGAATATATTCAACGGCCAGATGATGATCCGGCTTCCTGCCAGTCAGCATTCTTCGAAGTGTAGACATCGATTGATACGCGCGGTCTTCCATCAGCCTTCTTTTCTCATAACGCTCAACCATCTGTTCAATTTCAGCTATTTCCTGCTCTTTCTTAGCAACGTAAGCATCAATAAAAGGTAAAACCTCGCCCGCTTTACGATGATGGGCAGCAATTACAAAGCCTGAATGAATGATCGGATCTGTCATGAGTATTCACCTGTCTTGTCATGTTATTATTTCTTACATATGTAATCATACAACAAACCGAGGTCATTTGAAAACTGTTTTTTATTAGATCAAAATAACGGTGCGATGAGCAGAGGACAAATAAAAAGAGGAACCGATAACGGTTCCCCTTCGTTTCCTTCTCATGGCATAGCAAAAAAATATTACTTCTCAGCTTTTTGCTGAGCATTGTTTGCCGCTTGTTTGTTAGCAGCGTTATTTTGGTTAAACTCTTCTGCGAATTCTGCATTGTATTGATTGTTTTGGGCTTTGTTGTTTTTGTTTTTAGCCATTGTATTCACCTCCCCGTTTCATTGATAGTATGGCATTCTTGCCGCTTATTATACGACTCATTTACGATTCTAAATACGTCTGCGGAATAGGCTTTCCGGCCTCTATAGCCAAGTTTATTTTGTTCAGCCATGCCTGCGAAAGCTTGCCCGTTCCCATGCGCAGCACCTCTACATGAACGGTGCGTTTGCCCCACTGCTCATACACCTGCTTGATCGTTTCAAAATACAAGTCGATGCGTTTTCCCTTAATTGCTGAACCCGTATCAGCCACCACGCCATAGCCATAGCCAGGTATATAGAGCAGCGTCCCAATGGGAAACAGCCTCGTATCCGCCGCAATCGTTGAGACTTGATCCCTGCGTACCTTTACGCCCGAATAGGTGATTCCGTATTGTGGATGCCCAGGCCGTTTACCGGTCGATTCTACGCCAGCTGTGTAGCCTGTAGCAACAACTTCAACCTTTTTCGGCTTCGTGCGCTCAGCTGCCTCTGACTTGCCGAGGTTGTCGCTTTTGCTTGCAACAGGGCTTTGCTCAGGTGCTGATGCTTCAGCATGAATCGTATCGCCGCCCTTTGTATCTAAACCGATTACGATAACAGTTAGGAGCAGCAATGCCGTTAATCCTTTTTGAATATAAAAAAAGCTTGTAGCCATCTGGGTACTTCCTCCTCAGAAGAATAATGCCCCGATGGCTCAAGCTTTATGCGTAACTTATTATTGTTCTTTGTTTGCGATCTGCTTTTGCAGCTGCGAAATCAGCTCTGCAACTGGAATAGCGCCAAGATCGCCTTCACCGCGTTTCCTTACGGAGACGGCTTCAGCTTGCATTTCATTCTCGCCCACTACGAGCATGTAAGGCGCTTTCTCCAGCTGGGCCTCACGAATTTTGTAGCCCAGCTTCTCATTGCGCAAATCACTTTCTACACGAATGCCGTTTTCTTGCAGCTGCTCGGCAACTTTTCGCGCGTATTCCTCATAAGCTGTCGATACTGGTATAACTTTCGCCTGTACTGGTGACAACCACAATGGAAGCGCGCCAGCAAAGTTCTCAAGCAAGAAAGCTGTCATTCTTTCCATTGTGCTTATAATGCCGCGGTGGATAACGACCGGACGGTGCTTCTTGCCATCATCGCCGACATATTCAAGCTCGAAACGTTCAGGAAGCAAGAAATCAAGCTGTGCAGTCGACAACGTTTCTTCTTTGCCAAGCGCCGTTTTAATTTGAACGTCAAGCTTAGGACCGTAAAATGCAGCTTCGCCTTCAGCCTCAAAGAATGGAAGCTCCAGCTCCTCAACCACTTCACGCAGCATGCGCTGTGACATTTCCCACATCTCATCATTTTGGAAATACTTCTCTGTATCCTTAGGATCACGATAAGATAAGCGGAAACGATACTCTTTAATTCCGAAATCTTCATACACTTTGCGGATCAAGTTAACCACGCGTGCAAATTCTTCTTTGATTTGATCCGGACGACAGAAGATATGCGCATCATTTAGCGTCATGGCACGTACGCGGTGCAAGCCTGTAAGCGCGCCTGACATTTCATAGCGGTGCATTGTGCCAAGCTCAGCAATCCTAACAGGCAGGTCGCGGTAGCTGCGCATGTCGCTTTTGAACACCATCATATGGTGTGGACAGTTCATTGGACGAAGAACAAGCTCTTCGTTGTCCATAATCATTTTTGGGAACATATCCTCGCTGTAGTGCTCCCAGTGACCGGAGGTTTTATAAAGCTCCACATTTGCAAGCACCGGCGTATAAACATGCTCATAGCCCAGTCTTTCCTCAAGATCCACGATATAACGCTCCATCGTTCTGCGAAGCTTCGCGCCATTTGGCAGCCATAGCGGCAAGCCTTGGCCAACCTCACGTGAGAATGTAAACATTTTTAGCTCGCGGCCTAGTTTACGGTGATCGCGTTTTTTAGCTTCCTCGAGGAAGTGAAGATGCTCATCCAATTGTGCTTTCTTAGGGAAAGCTGTTCCGTAAATACGCTGCAGCATTTTGTTTTTGGAATCTCCGCGCCAGTAGGCACCAGCAACGCTAAGCAGTTTAAAGGCTTTAATACGGCCGGTAGATGGCAAATGCGGTCCACGGCATAGATCGAAGAACTCCCCTTGGTCATACATCGTAATAACCGAATCAGCAGGAAGGTCACGAATAAGCTCCAGCTTCAAGTTATCATCAAGCTCAGTAAAAATCGCAAGCGCCTCGTCTCTACTAACTACACGACGACGAATGTCGATGTTTTGCTGAACGATTTTTTCCATTTCCTTCTCGATCTTTACAAGATCCTCAGGCGTCAACGATTGCTCCATATCAATATCATAGTAGAAGCCATCTTCGATTACCGGGCCAATTCCGAGCTTAACATTAGCATTGCCGTATATCCGTTTGATCGCTTGTGCCAGCAAGTGAGCTGTACTATGGCGGTATACCTCAAGGCCGTCTGCCGAATCTACAGTAACGATTTCAATTGCAGCATTGTTCTCGATAGGTGTGTATACATCGACTACTTTGCCATCGATTTTTCCGGCAATCGCATTTTTACGCAAACCCGAGCTGATCGAGCCTGCTACTTCTTCAATAGTTGTGCCAGCCGCATATTCTCTTACCGCGCCATCTGGCAAAGTGATTTGAATTGTCATTTTGGTTCATCCTCCATTTTGTCCGTAAGCGAATTACGCTTCCATTCATCATTTCAAGCAAAAAAAGAGCACAAAAAAAGCACGCATCCCTAAAAAGGGACGAGTGCTTGTGTGCTCGTGGTTCCACCCTACTTCGACTGCTCTTTATTCCTAACGCAGCAGTCCTCGTATTATCTGGTAACGGAGATTTCCGGTACAGCATACTGCTATAGCGCTCAGCTTCTTAAGAAACCTGCTATAGGTTGGGCCATACAGCTTCAAAGGGGTACGCCTGTGGACATTGTGGAAGGAAATTACAGCCAAGTTTCCTCTCTCTGGACCAAATATCATAAACAGACACATGTCTTTTTCATTGCCGATTACATCGTATATGTGTGTCATTATAGCTCGACTTGCGCGTTTGGTCAAGGCTATAAGCTTCAAATAGACAGTAAATTCGTTAATTCACCTATGGCTGAACGAGTTCATCAATGCTGCTGCTGCAGGATGCGCATTGCGTGCAAAGCGTGACACGCTGGTCAAAAATCGTTTGAATCGTTCGAATCACTTGCATATCCTGCTGCCTCGTATGGATCGTAATATGCTTTGGAGATACAGCAATCAGCGAGCTGATTACCATGTCTTCGATGTTCATTTCCGTTTCAAGCATTTCGGCTACGATACGATCGGTTGGAGGGTTCGGATCAAGCGGTTGAAACTTTTCGTCATAGAGCATGAATTCATGACCGCCCTTATGCAGCAAATGCACCATAGGCAGCTTTGTATCTTGAAGAAATACAAAATATTTTAACAGGGAAATAAACTCCTGATATTGTTTATCGAGCACATACTCATCTAATGCGTATTCCACAACTTCGGCTAGTTCTTTACGATAGGGCTCAAGCCTGAAGGTTGTAAACCCCTTCACATTAAGCTCCGTGTTATCCTGCAAAAAAAGCTCAACCTCTGCAGCCACTTTGCTTTTCCTTCTTAAGCGATCCGCATCCAAAAATCTCGTTCCAAGGCTATCCCATTCTTTCCCATGCAGCAAATCATGACAATACCGCTCAATAGCAGCTGTATCGGCTGAACTGTTATGGCGATACTTTCTGCGAATAATAGCAGCAAGCATCCCTGGCTCCATCTCACTTACCACAAATTCAGCTATAGCTAGTGACGCCGCTTTATATACGATGTGACCATGCGTTTTTAACTGAAAATGTGGCAACAGCGCTAGACAGCTTATATTTTGATCCGATACCTGCTGAAACTCGATGACGGCTGTTTGCTCCGTTTTTGAGCCAATATGTAAATCGACAAGCGCTTGTTCCTTCAACAATTGAGTTAGTTTATTAACCGACTTTTGGAGACTTGCAGGTAACGATACCGTGAATAGCTCCATCAGCTCACCCCTTTCTTTCCTTATCAGTATATGGTGACGCGTTCGGGGATATACGATGAAGACATTGGAATGTAAGGGAAGCAAGCATACAAAAAAACGTTTGCCGAACTTCCCACTTTGGAGCGAGAAGTTCAACAAACGTATTGATACTGCTTATATCGGTCTAAAAAGCATTAATTTTGCATAACAAAATCGAGATCTGCTTTATCGGATTCATTGTAAACCTTCAAAATATTATATTTTGTATCGCGTTGAGCCGGAATTTTGCCGCACTCGCGAATAAGCTGAAGGATAAGTTCAATGTTCACTTTATGTGTTGTTCCAGCTGCTGAAACGACATTTTCCTCAATCATGGTGCTTCCGAAGTCATTGCAGCCATAGGAAAGAGATAACTTGCCCATCTCAGGCCCCATCGTCACCCAAGAGGATTGGAAATTCGGAATATTATCAAGCATGATTCGGCTAGCTGCAACAATACGCAAATATTCCTCTGGCTTTGCTTTCTCAAGCTTCAGGTTTGTATTGTCCGGCTGGAAAGGCCATGAAATAAACGCCAAGAACCCCGTCGAATCATATTTGTTCGCAATGCACTCATCTTGAGCATCACGGATGCGCAGCATATGTAATGCGCGCTCTTCAACGGTCTCACCTAGACCATAAACCATCGTTGCAGTCGTATTCATACCATGACGGTGTGCAGACTTCATCACATCCATCCAGTCCGTCCAAGAGCCCTTCATGCGGCTGATCTTGCGGCGTGTGCGATCGTCCAAAATTTCAGCGCCGCCGCCAGGCAAAGAATCAAGTCCAGCATCATGCAGTTGTCTAATCACTTCATCGAGGGAGAGGCCATCTGATACAACCTTCATCTTCTGAATTTCCGCTGGAGAGAACGAATGCATCGTTATGCCCGGGAAATGCTGTTTAATTTTGCGAAGCAGATCCAAATAATACGTAAACGGCAAATCTGGATTCGTACCGCCCTGCATCAAAATTTCAGTTCCACCCACATCGATCGTTTCTTGAATTTTGCTCAAAATCGTATCGTCAGGCAGTACATAACCCTCTTTAGAGCCTGGAGCGCGATAAAACGCGCAAAAACGGCAATAAACATCACATACGTTCGTGTAGTTTACATTTCGACCAACAACAAAAGTCGTTATTGGATCTGGATGATGCTTGAGCATAATTTGATTAGCTACATGCCCCATCTTTTCAATCTGATCCGAAGCTAATAATTCCATGCCTTCTTCGAGCGAAACACGCTCGCCGCGCAACGCTTTATCCAAAATATGGTCCAACGTTCCCATTCCGCAAGACCTCCTTATTTCCGTTCTATTTATGCTAACCATCACTTCATCCTAACATAGATCTCTAGTGCAAGTCACCCGCCGTATGATGGCATCTCGCCCTGAAATAAGGAAAAACACGGCATGTTCGTTAGAACATCCGTGCTTTCCTTTCTTTTAGTCCCATTTAGGCACGAAGCGCATTATCCAAATCTTCAATAAGATCCTCAATATCCTCTAGACCAACAGAGTAACGCACCAAGCCGTCCGTTATGCCGCGTGCATGACGCACTTCTCTTGGCATTGCTGCATGCGACATCATAGCTGGGTAAGAAAGAATGCTCTCTACTGCACCTAAGCTGACAGCTACTAAAGGAATTTGAACCTTGCTCAGCAAAGATTTGGCACGTTCTCCACTTCCAACATCGAAAGATACAACAGCTCCATACCCAAGCGACTGCTTCTCATGTATCGCCCGGCCGGGGTGATTCTCTAAACCAGGATAATAAACCGCTGTTACTTCCTTATGCTCCGACAACCATTCAGCTAGTCTGCGAGCGCTTTGTTCGCTATATTCCATCCGAGCTTTCAAAGTTTTCATGCCGCGCATCAACAGCCATGATTCTTGGGCGCTCAGAACCGTTCCCATTCCGTTTTGAAGCTGTTTCAAGCGTTTGCCTAATCCTTCATCTGCGGTAACTGCAAGCCCAGCCAGCACATCGCTGTGGCCGCCTAGAAACTTTGTCGCACTGTGCAAGACGATATCGACGCCATGCTCGATTGGACGCTGATGATAAGGGGTCATAAACGTATTATCAAGTATCGTAAGCAAGCCATGCTCTTTCGCCCATGCTGTCGTCTCTGCAATATCTGTAATTTTGAGTGTCGGATTAGAAGGCGTCTCCATAAATACTGCTTTCGTATTTGGTTTAAGCGCCGCCTTAACCGCTTCAAAATCCGTCATATCTACAAAAGTAGACTCAATGCCCAGTCGATCCAAAATCGTCGTTAGCAAGCGGTAAGTTCCGCCGTATACATCCTCTGTAACGATGACATGCTCACCCGCAGAAAGCAGCAAAAACGTTGTCGAAATTGCAGCCATGCCTGATGCAAAAGCGAAGCCGCGAGCACCGCCCTCTAGCAAAGCGATATAATCCTCTAGCGCTTGGCGTGTAGGATTGCCCGAGCGGCTGTAATCATATTGCGGCGGGTTGAAAATATCATGATGATGGAACGTTGAAGCTTGATAAATTGGTACGCTTGAAGCTCCTGTATGCTCGTCAATTTCTGCTCCGAAATGCAGCAGCTTCGTTGCAAACCGGCGATCTTGAGGTTGAATTTTGTTGTCGTTGCCCATTAGTTGTTAACCTCCTCGATTTCGCGTTTGGCAGCTTCGAGTGCTTGCGCCAAGTCACTGATCAAATCATCCGCATGCTCAATTCCAACAGAGAAACGAAGCAGACGGTCGTCAACGCCAATCGCTTGACGAATTTCAAGTGGAATATCAGCATGCGTCTGAACCGCTGGGTAGGTCATCAAGGATTCAACTCCGCCCAAACTCTCAGCAAATGCAATGAGCTTAATATGACGAAGAATTGGCTCCACATAACGAGCGTCCTTTAATCGGAATGAGAAAATGCCAGTATTGCCGGAAGACTGTTTGTTCTGAATTTCATGGCCTGGATGGTGAGGCAATGCCGGATAATAAACATCCTCAACGGCTGAATGCTCAAGCAAATAATTAGCAATTGCGGTAGCATTAAATTGGTGGCGCTCCATACGGAGAGCGAGCGTCTTCATTCCCCTCATTAGAAGCCATGAATCCTGAGGCCCGAGCACCGCTCCAATTGAATTGTGCAGGAAGGCCATCTCATCGGAGAGCTCCTTGCCTTTGGTTACAATTAGACCAGCAAGAACGTCATTGTGACCGCCTAAATATTTGGTTGCGCTATGAATGATAATGTCAGCACCAAGTTCTATAGGACGTTGGAAGAAAGGCGTAAGCAGCGTATTGTCTACAATAGTAAGCAAGCCTTTTGACTTCGCCCACGCAGTTACTTTCTCAATATCCGTAATCATCATAAGCGGGTTAGTTGGTGTTTCGATAAGTACCGCTTTTGTGTTCGGCGTCCATAATGCCGCCATCGCATCAATATCGTTGGTATCCACATAAGATGCCGTCACACCAAATCTCGACATGATCCGCTCCAACAAGCGATAAGTACCGCCATACAGATCAAGAGATACGATCAAATGATCGCCCTGACTAAATAAGGCGAATATCGTTTGCAGCGCAGCCATGCCGGAGCTACAGGCAAATGCCGCATCGCCTGCTTCTAATTGTGCAGCCGCTTCTTCTAGTACCGCTCTGGTTGGGCTTTTGGTACGCGCATAATCAAATCCTGTACTCTGTCCCAGCTTAGGATGACGAAATGCGGTTGATTGGTACACTGGAAAACTTACCGCTCCAGTTACAGGCTCTTTAATAGATCCAATCTGTGCTAAATGGCTCTCTATCTTCATCTTTATATAGCGCTCCCTTATTATATGGTTTTAAATGCCTCCACCCAAATCATACGGTGTTTGCTGGTAAACATAATAATTAAGCCAGTTCGAGAATAATAGGTTGGCATGCGCACGCCATGTTGATAACGGCGGGTTAGCTGGGTTATCACCTGGGAAATAATTTTTTGGTACATCTATTTGGTGGCCTTTGGCTTGATCGCGATCATATTCATATTTAAGTGAAGTTGGATCATATTCGGAGTGGCCTGTAACGAAAATTTGTCTGCCGTCTTTTGAAGCCACGATGTATACGCCCGAATCCGCTGATTCCGATAAAATATCGAGTGTATCAAGCTTCTCGATGTCCTCGCGGCGTACCTCTGTATGACGAGACTGCGGAACAAAAAACATTTCATCAAAGCCTCTCAGCAAATTAACATTGCGTTTTTCAATTGTGTGCGGGAACACACCAAACATTTTGTTGTCCAAGCTGTATTTTGGAACATTAAAGTGATGATAAAGCCCGGCTTGTGCAGCCCAACAAATATGGAAAGTTGAAGTTACGCGCCTTGCGCTCCAATCCATAATTTCTTTCAGCTCTTCCCAGTAGTTTACATCCTCGAAAGGCATATGCTCTACCGGCGCGCCTGTAATGATGAGGCCATCATAATATTCATCCGAAATTTCATCGAATGTTTTATAGAAGGACTCCAAATGATCGGCTGAGGTGTTCTTTGATGTATGTGTTCTTGGATGCAGCAGTACAACCTCAACTTGTAGCGGCGTATTGCCGATAAGTCTAAGCAGCTGCGTTTCGGTTGTTTCCTTGGTAGGCATTAAGTTCAAAATCGCAATTCTGAGCGGCCTAATATCCTGATGGTAGGCGATGCTCTCATCCATGACGAAAATGTTCTCGTTGTTCAATACCTCTTTGGCTGGTAAATTGTCAGGCACTTTAATTGGCATAGGTATCACTCCTCTAGAAGCAGTATGACCGCTTGAACATGAAAAAGACCCTTTCTGCTGTGAGAAAAGGTCGTATGCTCAGTAAATAAGCCATCCGCCTCTCTCATCTCTCAGAAACATTAAAGTTTCCGCAAGAATTAGCACCGTGCGTTTTACACGCCGGTTGCCGGGCTTCATCGGGCTAGTCCCTCCGCCTGCTCTTGATAAGAAAGTAGTCTATTCAATTTTCCGCGGTTTCATTTCACCTTCACTTTAATGCATTCTGACAATTGCGTCAAGATCCTCTATTCATATCCTTGACATTTGGATGAAAAAAACGATTGTTTTTAGGCTTGAATGTAAAGCTGACGCGGGAGTATACTAGACAAGAATTATTTCATTTATTTGACTTATAAAGGGGTGCATATGGACATGGAAGGCGACCGACCGAAGCCTGAAAACTATCGAATACGGTTACTGCCGGCCAAGTCCGATTCAGCCGGCAGTTTCCTCTGAAGAAAGAAAGGAGTGACTCCGGATGAAAATCCGCCTTGTTAGCAATGGCATGTTCACCACTATTGAAGATATTAACGAAACACTTATTCCCTCAAAAGAAGGATTTTACTGGATTGACGCTGATGTGGAGGATCTTGCTATTTTACAGCCCCTATTCAGCATGCACGATCTGGCAGTTGAGGATTGCCTCAGTGAAGAGGAGCAGCGTCCAAAAATTGAAATTTACGAAAGCCATTATTTTATCGTAATCAACAGCATACGATTTGATGACGAAGAAATCTTCCTAAGGGCACTCAATATTTTCCTTGGCCGCCACTTCATTATTACGGTCACCAAGCAAAAAATTAACGAGCTTCGTTCTCTAAAGCCTGTTCTGTGGGAACAAGAGGTTAGCCGGCCCGATTATTTCTTGTATCATCTCGTCGACATTGTTGTCGATAATTATTTCCTCGTTGGCGACCGTATTGATACGCGCATCGAAGCGCTTGAAGAAGATATACTAATGCATACGAAGAAATCGCATTTGAACGAAATCATCGGGCTCCGCGGTGAAATATTGTGGCTGAGGAAAGTGCTCGGTCCACAACGCGACGTCATTGCAACGCTTAACAAAAAAGATCTAAAGCTCATTGACGATCAGTTGCAAAAATATTTCAGCGATATATACGAAAACGCCTTGAAAATCGCCGAGTCCTTCGATACGTACCGCGATCTCATGGGCAACTTACGCGAAGCTTATCAGTCCAGCGTATCCAACCGTGCCAATGAAATCATGCGCGTATTTACAGCAATTACGACTATATTCATGCCGCTGACCTTTATAACCGGCATCTATGGGATGAACTTTGATTTCATTCCAGGCCTTCACCTTCGCTTAGGATCATACATTTTACTTGGTATCATGCTGCTGCTTGGCATAAGCATGTTTTATATTTTCCGCAAAAAAGAATGGCTCTAGAGACCTGTGCCATATTCATTACAGAGCTGCACTCGTACGGGCAATTTATGCCGAACGAGCTGCAGCCTTTTTGCTGTAATGGCCGCTATCCTTTATAATAGTAGAATATGAGTTTGAGCATTAAGTACCTATGAGAGGGGGATTGACGTGAATATTAGTCAGCTTGAAACACTCCTTACGATATCCAAAACGATGAGCTTCCGGAAAGCTGGCGAGCTGCTGAATCTCACACAGCCTGCTGTTTCGGCACAAATCAAAAGCCTTGAGGATGAATTCAAAACGATTCTCATTAATCGCAATCAGCCAGTTACATTAACGGAACACGGACAAGTTTTTTTGGAACATGCGGAGCAAGTTCTTTCGATCGTGGAAGAATTGAAGCAGAAGCTTTCCGATATGAACCTTACGCCGCAAGGACACATATTACTCGGAACTACGGCTTCAATAGCGATTCAGATTTTACCGCGCGTGCTATCCTATTTTCAAAACCAATTTCCTTTTATTAAAACAACGATTCATTCCATGCCCTCATCCCAAGTTATGGCCAGTGTCGAGAACGGGTCAGTCGATATAGGGATTACATATCTTTCTGAAAAAAATCCGAACGTTTCCTCCTCCGTCCTTTATTATGATACATTCGAGCTCGTCGTCCCTCCTTCCCATCCCATGAGCAGGTTGACGCATACGACAGTTGATACGCTCAAGGACATTCCAATGATTATGCTTGCTCCAGACACGCTTGGCAGGCGATTTGTCGATCAAATTTTTCGCAAATACAATATTCAACCCAACATCGTAATGGAGGTTTCCAGCAGCGAGGAAGTAAAGCGCATGGTTGAAATTAATTTAGGCGCTGCAGTCGTATCCAAACTTTCGATAGCAAACGAACTCCGTATGGGTACACTAAAAATGATAAAGGTCAACGAGCTTGAAATAAGCCATCCCGTTGGAGTGGTTTATAAATCAGGCCGTTACATCAATACCGCACTGAAGCAATTTTTAAGTGATTTAAAAGGCATGCCTGAGCATCAATTCATTAGCAGCGAATAGTCGACAAGAAGCTTCCACTAGACAAACAACTAGGAGAGATAAAAAATGAAATTCGACTTACATACCCATCATTTTAGATGCGGCCATGCCGACGGCAATATCGAGGATTATATTTTAGCCGGAATTGAAGCCGGGCTTCAGGTTATTGGCATCTCGGATCACTCCCCCTTCTTTTATCATGAGAATGATCAGCCTTCGCCAGGCATTGCAATGGCAAGAAGCGATTTCACCAATTATGTTAATGAAGTATTGCGGTTGAAAGAGAAATACGCAGGCAAAATCGAGGTTATGCTTGGAGTAGAATCCGATTTTTTCCCTAAATATGTAGACAGCTACAAAAAAGCCTATGAGGGCGTGCCCTTCGATTATATCATTGGTTCTGTTCACCAAGTTGGCGACGTCAGCATATTCAATCGCAATCGCTTTAAAAACTTAAATGAACAGCAGCATATTGAAGTGAAGCAAAGCTACTATGATCTTATCAAACAATCTGCACGCAGCGGCATGTTTGATATTCTAGGACATATCGACGCGATGAAGGGGTATTACCCTGCTTTCTCCGATATACCTGCTAATAAGGAAATTGACGATGCTTTGCAGACGATTGCCGAATGCGGCGTTTCCATAGAGATTAATACATCAGGCAGCACCAAAGATGTAGGCGGATGGTATCCATCGGATGCGATCTTAGAGCGAGCACTTCATTTTGGCGTAAATGTGACGTTTGGTTCGGATGCGCATAAGCCAAGCAGAGTTGGCGAAGATTGGGAGCTCGTGCAGAAAAGGCTGAAGGAAATTGGCTTCTCGCAGTGGGTTTTTTATCGCAAGCGCCAGCAGGTTATTGTACCGATATAAGAGCTCATGAGGGGCTTTAGACAAAAAAAAGTGGACCTGCACGTCGCAGGTCCCAAAAGGATATATTAAAAAGGGGGTCTTGTTTATTATAATAGCCCACTAATGTAATGAGACGATAACAGAACTATTTCATTTGTGTAACAAATTTGAGGGGTTGGAAAACGATGTGGCTCATTACAGCCATCAGCAGCGCTATTTTATTTGGACTAGCAGGCTGGTGGATGAAAGTATCACAAATGCGGGGCGGCTCTACAAGAACGCTGCTGCTCGGATTGTATGCTTCTGGAACATTAGGTTTTGGGGTGCATGCAGCGCTTGAAGGTACGTTTTTCTTTCTTGCTGATCCGAGGGTATGGATTGCAGGCATCATAATAGGAGCAGGCTCAGCATGGGGAAACGCTTTGTTTATGAAAGCATTGCATTTTGGACCCGCCAGCTTGACCTCTCCCCTAACGAATATGAACATTATCTTAGTTGTCGCTTTAGCGACCTTGTGGTACAACGAGCCGCTCAGCGCTTCAGAAGCAATAGGCATTACGCTGCTTCTGCTTGCTGTCGTCTTTATTGCTCATAAACGAAAGGAACCGCTCACGATTACAGAAAAAAGATGGTTCATTCTCGTCTTTTTGGCAGTCGTGCTATTTGCGCTGCGCAATGGCGGATTAAAGGTCACCGATGAATTGGATCTTCCTAGCGCCCCGATCCTGTTCATCGCTTATGCCCTCTCTCTCTGCTGGTTTCTCATCCCGGTCAAAACGACCGATGCACGTTCCTCAGAGCGAACTGGTCTTTGGCTCGGTATTGTTGCGGGCCTGTTCTCATACGGAGGATTGCAGCTTTATGCAGTCGCGATTGCTACCGGTCAAGCGAATCTTGCAGCGCCTATCTTTGCTACGAACAGTCTTGTCGTAGCAGCTGGCGCTATTATATTTTATAAAGAGAAGTTGACGATCCTGCAGTGGACAGCCTTTGCTTGTACCATTCTTGGGTTGATTGTTATTCGATTGTAATTCACTAACGCTTTTCCTGTATTTTCCTAACTTTAATATAGTAAATATAATATACGATCAAACAATCGCATTCCCACTGAAATTAACTTACTTTTAGTTTGTTCGTATGGTACAATAGTATTACAAAAAGCGGGGTGATACGGTTGGATTATTCGACAATGTGCCCAAAGTATGAAGCCGCAGCCGACATTTTAGGCAAGAAGTGGACTGGCAGAATTATTCGGGTATTGCTTGGAGGACCAAAGAGGTTCAAAGAGATTAAGGAACAAATTCCCGAAATGAGCGACAAAATGCTAACGGACCGGATGAAAGAGCTTGAAACATTAACGATTATTAAACGTCAAGTTTATCCAGAAATGCCTGTACGTATTGAATATGAGCTAACCGACAAGGGCAGGGAGCTTCAGCCAGTCATTGAGTCCATTCAAACTTGGGGCGAACAATGGATGTAAGATAAAAAACCGCTTAGGCGGTTTTTTTTATTGCCTTCTCTTCTTTTATCTGGAATTGACAAAGGATTATTAATCTACTATCATTGATAATAATAATCAATATCACAATATACAAATAAAAAACCCCCGATCAGATCGAGGGTTTCCTATAAATCAATTGGACTACATGCCAAGCCATTTCTTGAATAGATGTTTGGTTGTATCTTTATTGATTGCTGCGATTGAAGTCGTAAGCGGAATGCCCTTCGGACATGCGCGAACACAGTTTTGCGAGTTGCCGCAGCCTTCGATGCCGCCATCTGTCATCAGTGCATCCAGACGTTCTTCCTTGTTCATCTCACCTGTTGGATGAGCATTAAACAAACGAACCTGTGAAATTGCAGCAGGACCGATGAAGCTGTTCCGATCATTTACGTTCGGGCACGCTTCAAGGCAAACACCGCAAGTCATACATTTGGAAAGCTCATAAGCCCATTGACGCTTCGTTTCTGCCATCCGCGGTCCAGGACCCAGATCATACGTTCCGTCGATTGGAATCCATGCCTTAACGCGTTTCAAGGCGCCAAACATGCGCTCACGGTTAATAACAAGGTCACGAACTACTGGGAATGTTTTCATTGGTTCAAGACGAATCGGCTGCTCAAGCTTATCGATCAAAGCGCTGCACGCTTGACGAGGCTTGCCGTTGATAACCATTGAGCATGCGCCGCATACTTCTTCCAAGCAGTTGGAATCCCAGCATACAGGAGCCGTGCTTGCGCCGTCTGCCTTTTTCGGATTACGTTGAATTTCCATCAAGCCGCTAATTACGTTCATATTAGCGCGGTAAGGAATTTCAAACTCTTCCGTATATGGTTTGGAATCAGGAGTATCTTGGCGAGTGATGATAAACTTAACCGATTTTGTAGCTACAGTCGTTTCAGCCATCATTATTCTCCTTTCTTCTTGTCGCTCGAGTAATCACGTTTACGCGGCTTGATCAAGCTTACGTCGATATCCTCGTAAGAAATTTGTGGACCTTCCTTCGTCCATTTCGCAATCGTCGATTTCATGAAATGCTCGTCGTCGCGTTCTTGGAAGTCTGGTTTATAATGAGCGCCGCGGCTTTCGTTGCGCAGCAATGCGCCTAGCGTCATCGCTTCAGAAAGCTCAAGCATGTTCCAAAGCTGACGAGTAAAGGCAACGCCTGCATTGTTCCATTGCGCTGTATCGTTAATGTTGATATTCGCATAACGCTGCTTCAGCTCTTTGATCTTGTGGATCGTTTGCTCCAGCTTGTCATTAAAGCGAACTACCGTCATATTGTTCGTCATCCATTCGCCTAGCTCTTTGTGAATGACATATGCATTTTCAGTACCCTTCATATTAACGATGCTGTTGTACTTGTCCGTTTGACGCTTGTTCTCGCGGTCAAATACGGAGGAAGCTACATCTTCAGCTGATTTCTTCAAGCCTTTGATATACTCAACAGCTTTTGGTCCAGCTACCATACCGCCGTAAATAGCGGATAGCAAAGAGTTCGCGCCAAGTCGATTCGCACCATGGTATTGATACTCGCACTCACCGGCTGCAAACAGACCAGGAATGTTTGTCATTTGATTGTAGTCAACCCACATGCCGCCCATGGAATAGTGAACCGCTGGGAAGATTTTCATCGGGATTTTCCGTGGATCGTCGCCCATGAATTTCTCATAGATTTCAATGATACCGCCGAGCTTAACATCAAGCTCCTTCGGATCTTTGTGAGACAAATCAAGATAAACCATGTTTTCTTGGTTGATACCAAGCTTCTGGTCTACGCACACGCTGAAAATTTCACGAGTCGCAATATCACGAGGAACAAGGTTTCCGTAAGCTGGGTATTTTTCTTCTAGGAAGTACCAAGGCTTACCGTCTTTGTACGTCCAAATCCGTCCGCCTTCACCGCGCGCTGATTCCGACATCAAGCGGAGCTTGTCATCGCCTGGAATAGCGGTTGGGTGAATTTGAATGAACTCGCCGTTCGCGTAGTTAACGCCCTGCTGGTAAACTGCGCTGGCAGCTGTGCCGGTGTTGATAACAGAGTTCGTTGTTTTGCCGAAAATAATACCAGGACCGCCTGATGCAAGAATAACTGCATCTGCACGAACCGTGTGAACTTCCATCGAGCGAAGATCCTGTGCCGAAACACCGCGGCAAATGCCGTCATCGTCAACAACAGCGCCAAGGAATTCCCAGTGCTCGAATTTGTTAACTAGTCCAGCTGCTTCCCAGCGGCGAACTTGCTCATCCAGTGCATAAAGCAGCTGTTGACCTGTCGTTGCGCCTGCAAATGCTGTACGGGAATGCTTCGTGCCGCCGAAGCGACGGAAATCCAGCAAGCCTTCAGAGGTACGGCTGAACATAACGCCCATCCGGTCCATCAAGTGAATAATGCCTGGTGCCGCATCACACATCGCTTTAACCGGCGGTTGGTTGGCGAGGAAATCTCCGCCGTATACGGTATCGTCGAAATGCTCCCATGGAGAATCGCCTTCTCCTTTTGTATTAACAGCGCCATTGATGCCGCCCTGTGCACATACTGAGTGGGAACGTTTGACCGGTACTAGTGAAAACAGATCAACGTGAACGCCAGCTTCTGCTGCTTTGATGGTAGCCATCAAGCCTGCAAGACCGCCGCCTACGATGATAATTTTATTTTTAGCCATAACGTTTCGCTCCTTGTCTACAAACTAACCGATATTCGTAAGTGCCAATGCAGCACTTGCAGCTTCTTTGAATTGATCTCCGCTGAATGCGATAAGCGAAAGAATGAACAATGCTGATACGACTACAAAAACGCCCATGCAAATATATGAAGAGATGCGTTGAGCTTTCGGGCCAATCGTAATGCCCCAGCTGATCAGAAACGCCCATAGGCCGTTGCTGAAGTGGAAAACAGCTGCTAATACACCAATTACATAAAGTACGAAGTAAGTAGGGTTGCTCGCAATTTGATTCATCGTTGATCCCAGTTCCTCATGGGTGATGTGGCCGAGATAAACTTGAATCCGAGTTTGATATACGTGCCAGAAAACGAATACAAAAGTAATTACCCCTGTAATCCGTTGTGCGGTAAACGCCCAGTTCCGGCCGTACTTAAAACGCCCCGTATTTGTGTTCGATTGGTAAGCGACATACAAGCCGTAAATACCATGAAACAATAGCGGGAGGTAAATGCCGAAAATCTCGAGCAGCGGCAGCACGGGCATGCTGTTAATGAGAGTTACGCCTTTGTCAAAGCCTTCAGGCCCGCGTTCAAACGCCTGGTAGTTAGTCAGACCATGCACGACGATAAATCCGCCGAGTGGAATGATCCCGAGAAGCGAGTGAAGCTTGCGCGAGAAATACGAATTTCCTTTCATGTCATTCCTTCTCCTTTCAAAACTGTGAGTGCTAGCATGCTTTTTCTTAAAATATAAGAATGTATCGGTTTCCCCTTTATACATTGCTTATATTCCAGCGCAAACGAGGTGCTGTGCAGCCAATGGTTGTCATCAGCAGTTTACGCTTGGCAAATCATTCTACATTGTAACCCCAGCATGTATGTCCGTCAACAAAACTCGACACATATTAGCCACACTTCCCATCCTACTCCTTTTAAGCTTATAATGGAATTGCTTATTTTTTATAATTTCTTATAACAAAATGACATAAGGGGTTTCATTCATGAATGAAGAGATGCATGTCTTCACCGTTATTGTGGAACAGTCCAGTATGAACAAGGCTTCCGCCTTGTTAAACCTGTCTCAGCCTGCACTTTCTCGCAAAATTGCCAAGCTTGAGCAAGACCTGGGCTCTCCTTTGTTTCATCGCATCGGAAAGCGGCTGGAGCTTACTCGAATTGGGCAATTGACCTATGAATATGCTTTGGAGCTTCGCCAGCTTCATCGCAAATATTTGCAAACCGTCTCCGAGTTCACCTCGGCTGGACATACGACCCTGACCATTGGCGCAAGCTTGACGACGCTTCAAACGACTTTGCCCGATCTCATTCAAAGCTTAACTTCTACCCATCCGGAGATCGACATTAAAGCGATTACCGGCAAGACGCATGAAATCGTATCGCTCGTACGAGATCACAAAGCCGATATCGGCATTGTCGCCTCTAGTATTGAGGATTCAACGCTGCGGTGCATTCCGCTGTTTGAAGATCATCTATCGCTCGTGGTGCCTCGCAACCAAGTCATTACCGATAAAGGAACGCTAGGTATACAGGATGTGACCGGCATGCCGATGATCTTGTTCTCCAAAGGCACTTGGTACAGGTTGTTGACCGACGAGCTGTTTGACAAATATCATCTTCAGCCGGATGTGCGAATGGAAATTGATTCGTTTGAAGCTATACTTCGGCTACTGCATACTTGCCGTGCTGCGACGCTCCTGCCTCAATCGTATATGCGCAATCAACTGCTTGAAGACAATGATCTTACCGTCATTCCCATTCGAGAACTTGAGGATACAAAGCGCACCACCTCGCTCATTCATGCGGATTCGGCCGCCCTCAGCCCGTCCGTTCGTCTTTGGATCAATGAGCTTGCAGCAGGCTTCCCCAGCAAAAAGGACAGCAGCTTTTAAAATAGCTGCTGTCCTTCAGCATTTCCAATATTACACTTCCAAATCCATCTCAGCCTAATCTGCTTTTTCTAATAATAAGCCTCCTCCACTACATAAAATAATTAACGGATAACCGATGCTTCAAAGTCTTCTATTTGCTCATTTGTTCCTATAATAACCATGACATCACGAAGTGAAAGGACATCCGTTGCTGTCGGTGCGATGATGATGCCATTTGGCTTATTTATGGCTACAATGCTGCATCCAAATCTAGCTCGCGGATTAAGGTCATGCAATGACTTGCCATCCAAGCATTGCGGTACGGCAAGTTCGGCAATCGTATACTCTTTGGAAAGCTCGATATAATCTAATAGATTTGGGGATACAAGCTGATGCGCAACTCGAATACCCATATCGCGCTCTGGATAGACCACGCGGTCGACACCGATTTTCTCAAGCACCCGGCCATGCAGTTCAGTCAAAGCTTTCGCTACAACTTGCTTCACTTCCAAATCCTTAAGCAGTATGGTTGTCAAAATGCTGGATTGAATGTCATCGCCAATCGCGACAACTCCGCAATCAAAGTTTCTTACACCCAAGGAGCGCAGCGCTTCTTCATCCGTACAATCAGCTGATACAGCATAGGTTAGAATACCGCTCATGTCCTGAACGGCTTCCTCATCCTTATCTATTCCAAGCACCTCATGGCCAAGCTGGACGAGTTCGCGCCCTAAGCTCGAACCAAATCTTCCTAAGCCGATGATGACAAATTGTTTCTTTTTAATTCCCACTTGCAAAGTCTCCTATCCAATCGTAATTTTGCCTTCTGGATGCCGATAAAGCTCTTTCTCTGTACGAGGCCCAAGCGCGTATGCGAGCGTCAGGGGCCCAAGTCTTCCGGCAAACATGGTTAATGCAATGACTATTTTCCCAACAAGACTCAGCTCTGGTGTAACACCAACGGATAATCCTACTGTTCCAAATGCTGATGTCGCTTCAAACAATAGCTTTATAAAAGCTTGATCCTCCGTCATCGACAAGATCATCGTTACAATAATGACAAGCGATAAAGAGATCAAAGTAATCGTGAGTGCTTTAAAAATTCTGTCTTTGCCTAATCTGTAACGGAAAAGAACGATGTCCTCTCGTCCTCTAATCATTGCAAATACAGCGCCGACCAGCGTTGCAAAGGTTGTTGTTTTGATGCCGCCGCCCGTCGAGCCGGGCGAGGCGCCAATAAACATTAATATAATGGTGAAAAACATCGTCGCTTGCCGGATAGCCGTATAATCAAGCGTATTGGCTCCTGCCGTCCGTGGCGTTACCGACTGGAAGAACGAGGACAAAATTTTCCCGCCCCAGTCCAGAGAGCCCAGTGTCTTCGAATTCGAGAATTCAAAAATAAATATGACGAGTGTCCCTACTGCAATAAGTGTTCCTGTCATAGATAGCACGACCTTGCTGTGCAGCGACAGCTTGCGGTTTTTGCGGAACTCCATCAGGTCCGACATAACGACAAAGCCAAGTCCGCCCGAAATGATCAGCATCATAGCTGCAATATTGACGACTGGATCAGAAACGTATAAGGTCAAGCTGCGATAGTTCCCAAAAATATCAAAACCAGCATTGTTAAACAATGAAACCGCATGAAAGGCTCCAAAATAAATCGCTTTGCCCAGCGGCATATCAAATGCAAACCTCGAAGCAAACAACGCAGCGCCAATAAGCTCTATTGTCAATGAATACACAATAACGCGTCTAATCAAACGCACGATGCCTTCCATGCTCGACTGGTTCATGGATTCCTGCAGCAAAAGCCGCTCACGCAGCGAAATCCTCTTGCGAAGTACGAGCGCTACCAGCGTTGCCATCGTCATAAAGCCGAGTCCGCCAAGCTGGAACAAGCACATTAATATGATTTGACCCCATATAGAGAAATAAGTTCCGGTATCAACGACAACTAACCCTGTTACACAGGTTGCCGAAGTTGCAGTAAACAGCGCATCTATAAAAGGCAATCTCTCACCGCTTACCGATGCAAAAGGCATGGATAATAATAAGGCACCCAGCAATATAATAAGAGCGAATCCACTTACCAAAATACGCGGGGGTGACCACTTCAAAACATTCCAATTAACCTTCATTCATTTCCCTTCTTTTTGATTATGTCATATCGTCATTTATTGTTTTTAAGCATAAAAAAAAGCACTGGAAACTCAAGTGCTCGTGCGATGAGTCCTGTTCCAATACGCCTTCGAGGTTAGCTGACGGATTCGGGCCTGGACAGGCAGCCCTATTCAGCGGAAGAAGACGATGCTTCACCGCTAAAATTCACCCCATGCTATCTAATGTTGAACTGCTTTGCTTTCAGCAGGTTCATCCATTTAGACAACTTTATGGTTCCCCCGATTTCCTTAGGAAATTCGGCTATGCTATGCAATTAGTATGACGATAACGATTATAATCCCTAAGCACTCCTGATATAAAGGTGACGTTTATGACAAACAGGACGATATTAGCTCAAATTAGGGCAATGGGACGAACCAGCACATAGCTAGCTTGCTGGACATCGTTATTTCGCATTTTTTTGAAAACAAACGGTCATTTTCATTGGATAATTTAGGGATTCATATGTTAAGGTTATAAAATGAGCTATTTATTATGAAGACAGTTGAGGTGAAACTATGATTGATTCTATTAAACCCAATGAATGGAAACGATTTATATGGGCAGCAGTTGCTTGCTTTATTATTTATGGAGCCGTACAAATCGTTCCAATGATTACAGCTATCTCATCTGGCGAAATGAATACCAAGGTGATTACGAAATCAGCGGCGGAGGATAAGGCGTCTGTATTTGTTGAAAAAGAAACAGACTTGAAGGTGAAATCGGCTAAAGCCGTACATCAAACCGATAAAATTATGAATGGCTACTTATCTAAATATGAGCTAGTCAAAGCATATACGGATAAATATGACCCTAGGTTTCCTACAGATACGTTTCAGGTTGATCTTAAATTCGTAGGCGGCGGCAGCGGATATGTTTATCTGCATATGCATAGCGGGAAAGTCGTAGCTTGGAACTTGAAGCTTGAGGGAGAACAGCTATCAGATGCAGATAAAGCAAAAGAAGCTATTGCCTTCCTAACCGCAGGAAATTTCAGCGGTACTGAATTCATAGGCGGTCAAATATTGCCTAATGGCGATTGGCAGCCCAAGCCTCCTGCAGGTTATTCCATTAAAAATGCTCATCTTAACGTATTGGTTAACGCTCTTGTCGTGAATGACCGTACGATCATTACTAAATATAAACCGATATTCGAGGCACCATCCGATTACATAAACTATGTAGAGAAACAAGATAAGATAGCCGGATACCTTACATCTATCGGTTATTTGTTCATGAGCTTCGTTTTATTCGTCTTAGCTATTATTTACTCCGTTTTGTATCGAAAACATACATCCTTTAAATACGGAATCGTATTAACGATCATTTATTTAATTACTTATACGATCATGAATTTAAACGTTCTGGATGGTATCCGGGCTACGCTCGGCGAGACGGATATGGCAGGCGCTACCGTTTCGATCACTGCCATCGTAAGTGTTCTGCTGGCGATTCCAATGGCAGGTTCCATTTATGTATCCATCGTTGCCGGAGACGGCCTCTGGAAGGCGCAGGGCCGCGTTTTATGGCCGCGCTTTGGTCAGAGAGGGTATGGCGATTATGTTTGGCGCAGCGTGGGCTTGTCCTATTTATTCGCGATCATCTTATTCGCAATTCAATCGGTTATCTTTATCGCCTTGAAGCTGTCCATTGGCACTTGGGAAACATCAGATGCCTCACAATCCCCATACAATATGGGTATTCTTTGGCTAATGCCCGTGCTTGCTTGGGCTGCCGCAATTGGCGAAGAAGCCGTATTCCGCTTCTTCGGTATTGGACTATTTCGCAGGTGGTTTAAAAACACGTTTGCCGCAGCACTGCTGCCTACCTTCTTCTGGGCGCTCGGCCATGTGATGTATCCTTTTTATCCGTCCACAACGAGATTGTTTGAGCTGATGATTATCGGGCTGTTGTTCAGCTTTATTTTCGTCAGATACGGCTTCATTACAGCCATGTTCACCCATGCCATCTTCAACAGCGTTGCAGTTGGCCTATCCTTGCTCACTATTGGAACAGCACCGAACATAATCTCGGCTATTTTCTTCTCCGTGCTGCCGGTACTGATTGCATTTGTTCTAAAATATTTAAGTCGCAAAAAAGAGAAGAAGCCGTCTATGACGACGACTCCTCCCCTAGAGCAGCTATAATTTGCGAAGCTAATTTATCACCAATAGATAGAGGCCGGAAGTCTTCGACTGAGGCCTCTTTTATTTTTTTGATCGAGCCAAAATGCTTGAGCAGCAGCTTGCGCCGTTTCTCGCCAATGCCCGGAATCGAATCAAGCTTCGACTCCACCATGGACTTGGCGCGCTGCTCGCGGTGGAATGTAATCGCAAAGCGATGCACCTCATCTTGAATGCGCTGCAGCAAATAAAACTCCTGGCTGTCCCTTGGCAAAGGAACAATCTCCGCAGGATCTCCAGTCATAAGCTGCGCTGTCTTATGCTTTGCATCCTTCACAAGACCGCAAACTGGGATGTATAACCCAAGCTCATTCTCAAGCACGTCGAGCGCCGCAGATATTTGCCCTTTGCCCCCATCGACTACAATCAGATCCGGCGGAGCTAATTCCTCTTTCACTACACGCTCGTAGCGGCGCCGTATGACCTCGCGCATCGTTTCGTAATCATCTGGACCTTGTACTGTCTTAACCTTGTATTTACGGTACTCCTTGCGGTCTGGCTTGCCGTCCGTAAAGACAACCATAGCCGAAACTGGATTCGTACCTTGAATATTGGAGTTATCAAATGCCTCAATTCGGCGTACTTCATCCAGTCCTAGCCAGCCTGCAAGCGACTCTGACGCTTTGACGCTTCGTTCCTCATCTCGTTCGATGAGCCTGAATTTCTCGTCCAGCATCACCCTTGCATTATCGATAGCCATCGTTACGACCTCGCTCTTGCGTCCGCGCTGCGGCATAAGCACCTTAACCTTCAGCCAGCTGTGCAAGGATGCAATGACATCGTCAGCATGCGTAACGGCTGCCTCATCAACTGCTGCCACACCGCCCGCTGATTCCACCGCTTCCAGCTCAGGCGGTATTGGCAGCAGGATTTGCTTAGGCAATGCCGGATTATCGCTATAATACTGCGTAACGAATGTCATGAAATCATCATACTCTTCCCCGTAATAAGGAAAAGTTGTGCCGTGCCGCTCAATGAGCTTCCCTTGGCGCATGTACAATATTTGAACGCACATCCAGCCCTTATCTACTGCAAAACCAAAAATATCACGGTCAAGCGCATCGGACATCGTAATCTTCTGCTTCTCCATGACCGCATCGATTGCAATCAGCTGATCCCGAAGCTCCTTCGCCCGTTCAAATTCAAGTTTCTCAGCTGCTTCCTCCATCTTGCGCTGCAGCTCATTTTTCACGACATCTTGACCGCCGTTCAAAAACTTTGAAATTTCTTGAATCATCCGATCATATTCGCTCTGCTGCACATCAAATTCACACGGTGCAATACATTGTCCTAGATGATAATACAAGCACACCTTATCAGGAAGTGTCTTGCACTTGCGAAGCGGATATAGCCGGTCCAGAAGCTTCTTTGTCTGCTGAGCGGCATAAGCATTCGGGTAAGGGCCAAAGTACTTGCCCTTGTCTTTAATGATACGTCTTGTGACCTCGAGCTTCGGATGTTTCTCGTTCGTAATTTTGATATAGGGGAACGTTTTATCATCCTTTAACAGGACGTTATATCTTGGATGGTATTGTTTAATTAAGTTGCATTCTAAAATGAGTGCTTCCATATTGCTAGAGGTTACAATGAATTCAAAATCACGAATTTCTGATACGAGCCGCTGCGTCTTGCCGTTGTGGCTGCCGTTAAAATAAGAACGCACGCGATTTTTGAGCACTTTTGCCTTGCCTACATAAATGATGACGCCTTCGCTGTTTTTCATGAGGTAACAGCCTGATTGATCCGGGAGCAGAGCTAGTTTGTTCCGTATCGTCTCTTTTGCCTCTGCAAGCTGCTGCTCTGCCTGCTCCCGATCCGTTTGCTGATGATCCATGCTCTCGCCTCCGACTGCCAAATGATTCTGTTCATATTTTATCATAACTCGGCTATACTTTGTTTTACAATTGTCACCGGTTCTGGCTTTACAACTGTTTATCTGTTTGAGTATACTAATATAAGTTGAATAAACCGATACTACATAAAGACGACCGTAAATTGGTTGTTACTTACGCAATCGGTCTTTTTCAAGGAGGACGTCAACGATGGAAAACGTAAGAGACCCGCGCGAGCATTTTAACGAAGAGCCTCGCCATGACTTGATGGACGTCGTGTTCGGCTTTGGCGGCATGCTCGGTTTAATGACCGTCATTTTCGCTGTTGCTGTAATCGTGAAATTCATCATTTCATAAGAAAAAGGAGCAGCGAGCTGCTCCTTTTTTTTGTTGCCTATCAACGATACGCAGCTGATTAATCAGATATAATTCCGCTATGCTTGTTGCTTTCTCATTAAATAAGGATATAAGAAAATAAGTCCCAGTATATAAAGCAATAACGCAAACAACGCAGGTGAAAGATGCAAAAAATCGATATAACCGATAGATAGATGAACACTTAAGCCCGCATAGAAGCCCGGTGCTCCGCCAAGAAGCAGCGTCCACCATATCCAGCGCGATCCTTGCTGGATTCCCCATAGCGCAATAATAAGAATGGCCAGCGCAGCACAGAACAACGCTCCGCCAAATCCTGCTCTATCATGGGCTATCAACGGGATGAGTTTCAAGTTCGCCGCATTCAGCTCGTTATGCGTCGTATTCAAATAAACCAAATCCGACTGTACGAACACCTCTGTAATCCCAACGCCTGCGATCGTTAAACCGCCTACAGCCAGCGCGAAACCCAAAACGACAAAACAAAATTGTCCATACATCGCCAAACGCCATAATCGATCATTGCGAACATTAACTGGCAAGCGATAGGGCTGATCCGGATTTCTGCGCATGGACAGCAGAAACATCGGGAACAAAACCGCAGCAGCTAGCGCATGCAGCGGGTCGAAATAACCGTAGCCAAGAAATAAGAAAAAGCTTAAAAACCCAACAATACCAGACGTCATCAAAGCCGTTCTAGCCCAGTGCAGACTATGCTTTAATCCATGTCTAGCCAGCTGAACATACAATATGCCGATTGTAATCATCGTTCCGGAAAGCGTAATTCGGTCATGAGACATAAAATGCAGCAGATGATGGTTGATTTGCTTCAGCTCGTCCAACGTCATGTCTATAAAATTCAAGTCATAGGATAGCAGCACCGTAGTCGCAGCAATAATCCATGACAATATCCCGCCAATAATCATGCCGATTCCAAGCAGGAGCATCCAGCCCCAATGCTTCCAGAATGATGGAGTCACTTGCGCAGGAAGATTTCGCACCTGCTCATAAATGACAGCTTCATTAATCCGTTTTGGCAGACCTGGCCCTGCATAAATCAGTCCGCTGTGAAGTAGAACGGCGTTAGCGCCTGCTTTCAGCAAATCTAACGCATCCTGCGGCTCATGCACGCCCCCGCCCGCTTTGATTAGCAAGTGGGAACAGCATTCCTTTCGCAGCAGCTTTATTTTTGCCAACGTAAGTGCCTTAGCCTCTTTACCCACGCTTGCGGCATAGCCCTCGTTGTTAACTTCGCAAATTGCTTCTCCAATGACCACGCCTCTCCAAACTCCCTCTGCTGCGTGGATCAGGGAGATTAAGCTGTCATTAGAAAAGTCAGGCGGAACATAAATAAACAAAGGTTTATTAGCATGCGGTTGTGCGGAAGCGTATCCGGCTATTCCTTTCAAAATAGTGAGGGCTTCTTCGAGGCTCCTTGAAGAATGCAGGACATCAACATAAAAACCAGCCGCACCCGCTGCATTTAACTGTACCATCATGCTTTTAAGTTCGATTAGAGCCTGCTCGCAAGAAGCATGCGGCATTGGAGCAATTCTCGCCAGCTGCGGCAACGAATGTCCGGGCTTTCCCATACGCTCAGCATACTGCTCTACACCGTCGTTTTCATAATAATCTGGATATCGAATGGTTTCATTTAGGATGTCATTCGTTATAGGCTTATCACTCTTAATTTGCTTGACGGTGATTGGACCATACTCGATAAAACCAATTCCAAACTGAGCAAGCGCTTTATGCGCCACTCCTTGCGGATCTAGACCGCCTGACAATCCCACGCTTGTAGTTAAGGCAATGCCTGCTAGCTTCTGCTCCAAGTGAGGTGATGGCTCCATATGCCCAAGTGTACGAATGACAAAAGTACCGCCCGGGATGCTGCTCAGCGTTCCCATTGCTTTTAGAGTCAGTGTTCTGCTGAGCCTAGAAGGAAGCCTGAATAAAAGTGGTCGAAACAAGGACTGATAGGACCAATCCGGCATTAATATTCTCCTTATGGATACTTTTCTTCCAGTATACAACAAACCCAATGCCTGCGCGGCATTGGGTTTGTTGTATATTTATCGAATCTATTAGGGAGCTACTGCACAATTCTAAGCGCTTCGCCCGTTGATGAATTGTCCCGCTGCTTCGATTGCTGTGAAGATTCGGACGGAACCTGCTGCTTCTGAGAGGGACCATCATAACGTGTTCTTTCCGTCCGGTCGATCTGTACAATTCTTCCATCATGAACAGTGATCGTTACATGCCCATAATTAAGACCCGTTACTTGTTCAGAAATACGCTCCAGCCATTGCGCATCTAACTCTAGCGGTTTTGCCATTTCAAACCCCTCCATTATTGTCATTTATTCAGCTTTCTCCGCCGGCTTCTGCGTGCCAGACTTCCATTCTACAATGCTCTTCACGATCATCGTTACGACCGCCAGCATGACGAGCAAAGAAGCAACAGCGAATGAGGCCGAAAATTGATATTCGTTGTACAAAATCTCAATGTGCAGCGGCAGCGTATTCGTTTCTCCGCGGATATGGCCGGATACGACAGATACAGCGCCGAACTCGCCCATTGCTCGTGCATTACATAAAATAACGCCATACAATAATCCCCACTTGATGTTTGGCAAAGTAACCTTCCAAAAGATCTGCCAGCCTTTAGCGCCTAAGCTTGCAGCTGCTTCCTCCTCTTGAACACCCTGCGCCTGCATCAATGGAATAAGCTCGCGAGCAACAAAGGGGACCGTAACAAACACGGTTGCAAGCACGATTCCCGGAACTGCAAATATAATTTGGATGCCACGCTCATCTAGCCAAGGACCCAAAAAGCCCTGTGCGCCAAATAACAGCACATAGATCAATCCAGAAATGACTGGCGACACAGCAAACGGCAAATCGATTAACGTAATTAAAATATTTTTACCGCGAAAGCGAAATTTACTGATCGCCCAGGCCGCAGCAATACCAAATACCGTATTCACAGGAACTGCGATTAATGCAACGATAAGCGTGAGTTTAAGCGCTGACAAAGCATCCGGCTCCGTAATCGAATCAATGTATACGCCTACACCTTTTTTTAATGCTTCAACAAATACCGATGCCAGCGGCAGCAGGACAACTAATCCAAGAAACAGCATCGCAATGATAATAAGCAGCCATTTGACGGGACCTGACTCTGTAATATGCCTCGGACGTTTGGAAGCTTCTGCATTCGTGTGTACTGTAATTGCTCCAGCCATTTGTATGAGCTCCCTTCTTAGTCTGATACTGTGCGGCGATTCATTCGCCACTGCAGTAAATTAATGACTAGCAGCATCAGGAAGGATACAACGAGCATTACGAGTGCAATGGCAGTAGCGCCAGCGTAATCATATTGCTCCAGCTTCGTCATGATGAGCAGTGGAGTTATTTCTGTTTTCAGCGGCATATTGCCCGATATGAACACGACAGAGCCATATTCTCCGATACCTCTTGCAAAAGCTAGAGCAAAACCAGTTAATAGTGCTGGCAACAGCTCAGGCAAGATGACCTTCCAAAAGGTTCTTAAACGATAGGCTCCGAGCATAACTGCCGCTTCTTCCGTTTCTTTCTCCATATCCTGCAGCACCGGCTGTACCGTACGAACAACAAACGGAAGTCCAATAAATATTAGTGCGATGGTAATACCGAGCGGGGAGTAAGCAACCTTGACGCCGAGCGGTTCGAGCAATGAGCCAATCCAACCATTCGGTGCATAGATCGCAGTTAAAGCAATGCCAGCCACTGCAGTTGGCAGTGCAAATGGCAGATCCACTAAACTGTCGACGATTTTTTTGCCTGGAAACTGATAACGAACGAGCACCCAAGCGATTAATAGGCCAAATACCGCATTAACAAGTCCGGCAAAAAATGCGGTTAGAAAGCTGACTCGATAAGATGCAACGACGCGAGCATTCGTAACCGTGCTCCAGAATTCAGACCAGCTGAGCTCTGCCGTTTTGAAAAAAACGGCAGTCAGCGGAATTAATACAATAATGCTGAGGTAAAACAATGTGAATCCAAGCGACAAACCAAAACCCGGCAGTACGTTACGGGGCTTGGAACCTTTCATGTGAAGTCAGCTCCAATCTTGTTTATGCTTTGCATTATGAGCCTGGTGTGTAAATTTTGTCGAAAATGCCGCCGTCTGCAAAGTGTTTGGTTTGCGCTTCTTTCCAGCCGCCAAAATCTTTATCAATCGTGAGCAATTCTAGAGTTTTGAATTGATCTGCATATTTTGCAGCAACTGTCTCCGAAATTGGACGGTAATAGTTTTTAGCTGCAATTTCTTGGCCTTCTTCTGTGTAAAGGTATTTCAAGTAAGCTTCCGCTACTTCACGAGTTCCGCGCTCGTCTACCACTTTATCAACTACAGCAACTGGAGGTTCAGCAAGAATACTTAAAGAAGGATATACGATTTCGAATTTGTCTGGACCAAGCTCATTGATCGATAGGAAAGCCTCATTCTCCCAAGCAAGCAGTACATCGCCAATGCCGCGTTCCACAAACGTTGTTGTTGATCCGCGTGCACCGGAATCCAGTACAGGTACATGCTTAAATAATTGTGTAACAAACTCCTGTGCTTTCGCTTCGTCATTTCCATTTTGCTTAAGTGCATAACCCCATGCAGCAAGATAGTTCCAGCGAGCTCCGCCAGATGTTTTAGGATTTGGAGTAATAACTTCAACTTTGTCCTTGATTAGATCGTTCCAATCCTTAATGCCTTTTGGATTTCCTTTACGAACTAGAAATACGATTGTTGATGTATAAGGAGCGCTGTTGTGCTCAAACTTTGATTGCCAATCCGCATTAATTAGCCCTGGCTCAACGATTGCATCGATGTCATAACCAAGTGCAAGCGTTACAACATCCGCCTTCAGGCCATCAATAACTGCGCGGCCTTGTTTACCAGACCCGCCATGCGATTGTTTAATCGTCACGTCTTGACCTGTTTCCGCTTTCCAATGTTTCGAGAATGCCGCGTTAAATGCTACATAAAGCTCACGAGTAGGATCGTAGGATACATTCAAAAGCTCAACTGGCGGTTTTGGTTTATCCGTAGGTGCGTCTGTTGCAGCTGTATTAGTTGCCTCGTTAGTAGGCTTATTCGTTTCTTTGTTTGTTTTGTTGTTGCCGCCTTGACCGCAAGCAGCAAGTACAAGCACTAATGCCAATAGAATAACAACGGAACGAACATGAGTAATTTTCTTCATCTTTCCATACACCCCTTTTTTAAATTAACAGGCTTTCAGAAACATTTATGAAGTTTACTTCCTGTGAGGATGTTTCTCCTGGATAGGTGTTTGCTCCGGTTCGTCCGGTCGGAAAACATTATTCCTACCTGCTTAGTTGGTTATGGAAGAATCTTACCAGCGAGCCCCACTTTCTGTCAATACTTAATTTCAAATAATTGATAAGTCCTATAAGAAAGCTTTATATGCTAGCAGAACGAACGTCACAGTATAAAAACAGCGCTCATCCTGAATACGCTTTCAACCATACTGAGATAAAGCTTGATGCCGCTACCAGCCTTAAACAAAAATAAAAGCTTTGGTCAACAAATTCCTCGAATAGGAATCCGTTAACCAAAGCTTTAATCGATTACTTTTGTCCGCGCTTGTTTTCACCGGTAACCATGACGACTTCAACGTAAGGCCGTATACGGTCCATTATACGCTGTCCCTTATGCAGCTCATCGCCATCCTTGCTCGTGAAGCTAAAATGCCTCTCCAGCGCCTCCAGCTCGTAGTTGGAGGTGTAGAACGTTGGCTTGCGCTGCATCCGGTAATTCAAGATTGCGCCTAGTACATGATCGCGAACCCATGGATTTAAATTTTCTGCGCCCATATCATCAAAGATAAGCAGGTCAGTTTCCTTCATCATCTCGACCGTTTCCTTCAGCTTGCCGGGCTCATGCATGAGCGTCTTCAGATCTTCTACAAAGTCAGGCATGTAGACGATCACACCGGAATATCCAGCCTTCGCAAGCTCATGAAGCAAATAACACATTAAAAATGTTTTGCCTGTACCAAAGCGGCCTGCCAAATACAAGCCTTCCTCCTGCAAGCCATGCTCTTTCGTGCGATCGATATATTTCTGAACCTGCCCTACCGCCTTTGCACGCTCAAGATCTCTCGTAATAATCTCAGCTGACGAGTAGCCGCGCTGCAGCGCCTTCTCGTCTATGTAGAAGCTTCTGATCCGGCTTCTAATCTGATCCTCATTCTGACGAGCGTTAAATTTCTTGCATGCTACCTTACGGTCATATAACTGCGTTAGACCATTCACCGTATCAGAACTAAGCAGCGTATAGTGGCCTTCAAAATCATTCGGGCAATTGTCTAAGCCCGGACAATTGGTACAGTTCCTGTATTCCGTCACATATTGATAAACCCGATTCAAATTAAGACGGATCGTCTGCTCATCCAAATCCGGATATTTAACGCGAAGCTTCTCAACAAGCGGTTCTGCAAGCAGCTCAGTCAGCTTATGCTCCGCCTTTTCCGTAAAGGCTTTGCCGGAAGGCCAAGCCTTCAGCAATTCGCCCATCGACTCCATCATCTGCTTACACCGCCTTTATCATTTACCGTCTAATTTCCGAGCCAGCTTCAACAGCTCTTCAAGCTCATCGGCCGAAACTGCCGAAGTCGATTGATCTTCCTGTACGATTGGAATAGAAGGCTTACGGGATGTGCCCCTGCTGCTGCCTCCGCTTCTTGAACCGCCTTTCGAGCCGTTATAGCCTCCGCCAGCGTAACTGGTCGCAGCTTCCTTGCGGCGTTCCTTATCCTGCTCCACCTGCGCTTGCTCTCGCACATAAAGCACAGCTTTCTCGAATGTATCGATTTGCTTCACAAGCATGTTCGATGCTACGGCGTCCAAAAATGTTTTTGTCACCCGCTGCGCATCGTTAGCTCCAATAACATAATGTATAAGTACGTTAATAACGGGGGCAGCTAATTTATAATTGAGGTCGATGCGTTCAAACACACGTTCAATCCAATCCGGTACTGCTCCGGGGAAAAAGCGCTGAAGAAACCGTGTATGTGGTTCATTTCGCATCAGCATATTATACTGCTGAACATCACAGCGGCCGCTAAGCTGATTCGGAACTTGCAAATAATGCTGCTCTTGCACTTCGTATTCCTCGGTCAATTCATCAGGATCAACCGTCTCCTCGTCCGCAACAACTTGCGTGCGTGACAGCGCTCGCTGCCGTTCGCCTTCCCGCTTCTTGTCCTGCCTATAAAATTGATTAGCCCGCAGTTGAAGCTCGTCAACATTCAGTGTGCCGCTCTCTCCAAAAATGCCATCCTCATCAAGCAAACGACATATATCCACTACAGCCAAATTATATTTGTAAGCTACATAGTTTACCTGCGAGAGTTGTTCTTCATCACTTCGCAGCCGCTCCACGAACCGCCGATTTGCGGAATTACGAGGAAAACGCAAAATAATTTCTCCATAAGGTATGCCTGCTGTTGCTTGTGCCGGCCTAGCGGCTGATTGCCGCGATGGCGCAACCTCCGTCAACGCTTGCTCAAGCTCATTGTCTACGGACTGCATATTAAGCTTAAACAGCTCATAGAAAGGCACTGATATATTTTCTTTCGTTAATTTCGCTCCTGCCAGCTCATCCGGTTCATTAGCGCCAAATGATTCTCGAAGCGAGATTACAGCATACTTGCCAACCTTATCGCGCAAGAGCATCGTTAAATGCATGTTTCGAAAAAATTCGACTGGCGACAAGGGCTGGGACATTTCATATTCATAAATAACATCTGCATTATCCGGAACGCCTAATCGTGACGTTTGCAGCAATCCAACAGCCTCCAGCTTCGAAGCCTGTTCGATAAGATGCTTGCGTCCGCGCTCGTTCATCTCCAGCCCTAAACCAAGAAACAGCTTGCGCTGCGGCTCAATCGAAGAGTAGCCCGAGGTGCCTTCGGCAATGCCATGATACAGCTGCTGGTAAAATGCGACGGCAAATGCGCCAATCATCGGCTGATAGATTAGCGACAGCATTTTGTAGTCGAGGCTGCTTAGCGAAAAATCGCGAAAAATGTAATATCGGTGGTGTTCCGTGTACTGCAATATATTATTGATGCGCACAGCATCAGCTCCATCCTTCACTAACATTCTATTATTTTAACATAAAAACCGATGTTCAGGACGAGTCGGAAAATAGAAAAATCCCCCGAAGGAGGGATTTTTTTTTCAAATATAAGAAGGCATATCATTCGTTCCTTCTGCTTATCTTATATTTCTCCGTCTAAGCTGCTTCAGCATCCAGAGGACGCTGAAGGCGTTTTTGCTTGAAATATAAGAATTTATAAGTTTGTTAGCTTATCAAGGGCTTATATTTCTCCGTCTAAGCTGCTTCAGCATCCAGAGGACGCTGAAGGCGTTTTTGCTTGGCTTAAAACATTTTGTAGCCGCCCTTGCGCAGCGCCTGAATCGCCCATCCGCTTACGTATGCGCCGATTAGCGCTCCAATTACCGGTATGTAATCAAAAACCGTGTAGTGAGCAAAGTTTTCAATCGTCGTTGATGCCGACTGATCCCAAGGAGCCCAAATACCTAATACAATTAATGCGATAACAAATAAATATATCGGGAACCACGTTGTTTTTAACAACATATTCAAAATAAAGCCAATACCGAACATCATAACTAAAAACAGCACGGTAGCAATAATTAATTGAAGCATCCAAACTTCCCCTTTCACACTCTCGTTTATTAGTTTAATTAATGGTTAGATGGAAGTCAATTATATGAGGACAAATGTCACAAGACCGCCATTTGCTCACTCCGCCCTCCTTACGATACAATGATTAGAGCATCATTATGGAGCTTGAAGGGAGCATTTATACGATGAGTGAAGCAGCACAAACATTAGAAGGCTGGTACGCGCTGCATGATTTCCGCAGTGTGGATTGGACCGCTTGGCGCTTAGCCGATGAAAGTGAACGCAGCCGCGCGCTGGACGAGCTGCAAACGTTTTTGCAGCAATGGACCACAGTGGAGGAAAATAAAGAAGGCAGTACAGCCGTTTATTCCATCGTTGGTCAAAAAGCAGACTTCGTATTCATGCATTTGCGTGAAACACTAGAGGAGCTTAACGAACTTGAAACGGCGTTCAACAAAACAACGTTCGCAAGCTTTACATATCCGGTATTTTCATATGTCAGCATTGTAGAGCTGAGCAACTACATGGCACAACCGGGCTCTGATCCGATGCAAAACCCGGATATTATCGCTCGATTGAAACCGACGCTGCCAAAAGCAAACCACATCTGCTTCTATCCGATGAACAAGCGCAGGGATGGACAAGACAACTGGTACATGCTCGCAATGGACGAGCGTAAAACGTTGATGCGCAGCCACGGGATGATCGGTCGTCAATACGCTGGCAAAGTAAAACAAATCATTACCGGCTCTGTCGGCTTCGACAACTGGGAATGGGGCGTTACGCTATTCGCCGACGATGCGTTGCAATTCAAGAAGCTAATTTATGAAATGCGCTTTGATGAAGTGAGCGCTCGTTACGCTGACTTCGGCGATTTTTATGTCGGCAATTTCTTGAACGCTGAGAAATTCCAAGCCTTGCTGAAAATTTAATAGAAAGAAGCCCAAGCCTTTTCTTCAAATGGCTTGGGCTTCTTTTTTTTTCGTGAAGATCATTTGAATGAAAAAGGCTTCCGCCTTGGAGCAGTTTCGTTGCTGCTCCATTGAGCGAAAGCCTTTATTTTAATTATCGTCGTCGTCATCTTCGTCATTGTTTTCAAGCCCCAGCCGCTTCGCTTCCAAATACTCTTGCGTAGCTCGGTCACGAGCGCGGCCTTTGTCCTTCAACCGCTCGATCGCCGGCTGAATAAGGAGGTCAACTTCCTTTTGCACCGTATAGGCCAAGTCGTATCGTGTTTGCGATTCTAAGAAGGAGCCGACTTCCATCAATGCATTGTAACGATCCAGCTCATCTCTGGTCAGCAATCCGCGGACTTGTACGCTGCAATGTCTCATTATAGAAACTTCCCTTTGCGAAGGACAAGCGAAATGCCGCCGATGATGAACAGGTAACGAAGGTCGATCGCTTTTTTCAGCCATGCGGCTACGCGGCCTTTATATTTTTTGCCAAAAGCTACTCCGATTGCTTCGCCTTTGCCAAGTGAGGCTACCGTTCCTTTGTTGCTGAACGTAAAGCTCTTCGGCGGTTGATTGCGAATGGAAGCGACAAGGTTATGGGCGCATACGACACCTTGCTGCATTGCAATTTGAGCAGTCGGCGGATAAGGACGGCCTTCTGGATTAAACATCAGCGAGTTGTCGCCAACGATATAAATGTTCTCATTGCTTGGGGAGCGAAGGAATTCATCCACCTTCACGCGTCCGCGCATCGTTTCAAAGCCAGCTTCCTCAATGAGGCGATTGCCGCGAATACCGCCAGTCCAGATCACGGTTGCCGACTTGATTTCTTCGCCTTCGCCAACGATTACACCCTCTGGCGAGCACTCCTTAATGGCTGTGCCAATACGGAACGTTACACCCTTCTTGGTCAACACATCCATCCCATACTCTACGAGCTCAGGATCAAAGCCTGGCAGCGCCGTTGGTGCTGCTTCGATGTTGTAGATTTTTACAAGCGCAGGATCTACGTCAAATTGCTTGCACAGCTCAGGAATACGGTCGGAGAGTTCTCCAACAAATTCGATTCCCGTAAAGCCTGCACCGCCAACAACAAACGTCAAATAATCCGTACGATGCGGCTCACGTTTGAAGCGCGCGAATTGGTACTCGATATGCTCGCGAATCAAACGAACAGAGTTGATGCTGCGAATATTCATTGCATGTTCGCCTAAGCCTGGAATTCCGAAAGTCTCAGGCTCGCCTCCAAGACCAATGACCAAATAATCATAAGACAAAGTACCGTCTTCAAGAATCACTTTTTTATCTTGCGGACGAATTTGAACGACCGTTGATTTCACGAAGTCGATTTTAAATTCATCGATCAATTTCGAAATGCTCACCCGTGCATTTTCCGGATTATCCGTGCCTGCCGCTGGCATATGAAGATGTGTTGTAATATAGTGGTAATCATGTTTATTAACTAACGTAACGTCAGCTTCATTGTAATTTAATTCTTTTTGCAGTCGAAGTGCGGTCAAAATGCCGCCGTACCCTGCGCCAAGAATAACGATTTTAGGTATGTTACTCATCGTTTAATCCCATCCATTCCTTATTTATCTTTGTATTTATACTTTGTGAAAAATTACACATGCTAAACCGAATATTTATAATGATGAGTTCAGTGTGTTCTAATTAAAGTGCTTTTATCAATGAGCCTATGGCATTAAACCGACAACTTTCGACGTTTTATGCAACCACTCCCATGCATAACATACATCAGAAATTCTACAGAGTTTTCGGGCAAAGTTCAAGGGCAAAATATACGAAATTGTTTAGAACTCTATACAAATTAAATATTTCCTTCTTATATCTGGAAAGTTTATAATTGAAGTCGTAAAGCTTATAACGTGGAGGTGGCTACAATGTCAAACCCTGAATCAGCAGTAGATCCCGTCGATATTTTAATCATCGGAGGCGGGCCTGCAGGAATGTTTGCTGCTTTCTATGGCGGTATGCGCCAAGCTTCAGTTAAGCTCATCGAAAGCATGCCCCAGCTAGGCGGTCAGCTTGCAGCGCTTTATCCTGAAAAATACATTTATGATGTTGCTGGATTTCCTAAGGTAACGGCACAAGAACTAGTTGACCGTCTAAGAGAGCAGCTTACTCATTTTCAGCAGGAAATCTGCCTTGAGGAAAAGGTATTAAACGTAAACAAGCTTGATGAACGTCTCTTTGAAATTATAACAGACAAAACAAAACATTATGCTAAAGCGGTCATTATTACTGCCGGTGTTGGTGCATTTGAGCCGCGGAGGCTTGAATTGCCTGAGGCCGCTGGATTTGAGAAGAAAAACCTTCATTATTTTGTGGGTGATTTGCAGCGTTTTCAGGGGAAAAAGGTGTTGATAAGCGGCGGCGGCGACTCAGCTGTTGACTGGTCGCTCATGCTGGAGCCCATTGCTGAGAGCGTTACGCTAATTCATCGTCGTGACAAATTCAGAGCGCATGAGCATAGCGTTGAGAATTTAATGAATTCGAAAGTTAACATCCTTACACCAAAAGAAATTACAGCGCTTCATGGTGAGGAGAGCATTACGAAAGTCACGTTATCCGACGTCAAAACATTAGAAACAATTGAACTTGAAGTCGATGCCGTCATCGTCAACTTTGGTTTTATTTCCTCACTCGGTCCGATTGCTGATTGGGGTATTCAAATTCAAGGCGGGTCGATTATCGTTGATACCCGTATGGAAACGAATATTGCTGGAATCTTTGCTGCCGGCGATGTGACTACTTATCCCGGTAAGCTTAAGCTGATCGCTGTTGGTTTCGGAGAAGCCCCTACTGCTATTAACAACGCTAAGGTTTATGTTGATCCCGGAGCAAAGCTGTCCCCAGGACATAGCAGCAACATGAAGCTTTAGCGCATTTATATTGATCATAACGGTAAAAAAATAAACATAAGGGTATCCTAACCTTGGCTTAGCTCATTCATACACCTATTGCATTCATATGCACGGTGAGCCTAGGAGGATACCCTTATGTTTTGTCCTGTTTGTAATGGTTTTCAATATTTGCATGTTCGCTGCTCCTCTTGCGATAGCGCAGTTATCGATTGCGGTCGTGTATCTGATCTTACGAGCCCTTACGCTCCCTATGAACAGATCGAAGACGAGCCGCTCATAAATAGTGTGCATGTGCAAAACTCTTTATCTTGCAAGCATCTTGTATATTGTCAGGCCTGCAAGCATACTGCCGAGGTTTGGGTGAAGGAAATGTAGTCGCTTTGCTATCTTGAAGAATCGCGACTTTTTATGCTGTAATTTTGATGTTTTCTGGTTTGAGTCGTCTGCGTGTCATTTCGATGGCTAACATTCGAATAAACTCGGGTTCCAATTCAAACTGCACAGCTGCATAATAAGTGTCTACTAACATTTCGTCAGACAGTAGCTCCATACTACACACCCTTTCTTCCATACTTTGGTTACTACTTTTTCATAGTAGCATGGCACTATTAGAAGGACAACAGTCCCGGTTATACACAAGATGTTGTGGATACGATGTGAATAGCATGTGTATATACGTCGAATTTTTAGCATTATCAAGGTGGATAATGTGGATAGAGTTATCCACAGGTCTTTTTTACATCCTCTCAATAAAAAACTTTAATCGCTTTATATGAATCTATTAATGGAATATATTGAAACCTCTCCCTATTTCCTACACTAGCCTATATACAATCACACAAGCAAAAACGACTTCGGCGTCCTCTGGATGCTGAAGCAGCTTTGACGGAGAAATATAACCCCTTTATAAGCTAACAAACTTATAAATTCTTATATTTAAAAAAAAGCCCCAATAGGGGCTCATATGAGAAATGATTCCTTACCAATTCAATTCATACTGCTCATTTTCGATCCATGAGGAAGTCGTATAGTCTCTGCCGCGCACAATAATCTTATTTGCGTACACGTCAACCTGATAACCTTGGCTGCCCTCTTTGTACTCATCCTCATTTGTCCATAAATAAGCGACCGAAGCCGTATTAAATATGGTCGCCGTTTCACCTTTTCCTTCAAAGCAGGTATGCCCCGCTTCCAGCTCCCAATGCGTATGTCCGTTAAACATGATTGTCTGAGGATGCTTTTTCAGTATTGCTTTCAATTCTTTGTCCTGAGTTACACCATACCAACCCTGCTCCTCGAGCGAACCGGCAACCGTATCCTTCAGCGGCTGATGCAGGAACAAAAATACCGGCTTTGATGCTGATGCCTGCTCACCAAGACGCTCATCAAGCCAGTCAAGCTGCTCTGTACTCAAATAGGCGAAATCCTTTAATCCTTGCTCCGAGCCTAGAAAAATAAAATGATAGCCCTCCAGCCATTTATCATAATATGGACCTTTCATGCCGGTGCTAGATTCATAGAGTTTAAGCTGATTGCTCCATTCACCTAAAAAAATATCATGATTGCCATACGTAAGCAGCATCTCTGGCAGTCCTGCTTTGTTTGCTTCCCAAATACGGGCAAACTCCTCATATTCAGGTCTGAGTCCATGATCCGTCACGTCTCCAACATGCATTATGCCTATACTGTTAGAGGCATGTGCCGCAATATCAAGAAGCGCTTGCTCGAAATGCTTATTGTGAATATGCTCCCGGTCATTCGTAACATGGGTGTCCGTAATGACTTGAAAACTAATAATTGGAGACAGCATTTTATTCCTCTCCCTTTCTGCTTGCGTTTAATGGTTTTTTACACTCATATTCAAGCCCACTACTCCAACAACGATAACAGCGATCCAGAGCAATGAGGTAATAGGCAGCTTTTCATGAAAAATCGTAACGCTGACAATCGTAATGAGAATAATGCCAATACCTGACCAGATCGCATAGGCAACGCTCACATTCATATAAGATAGAGCGAAGTTTAGCATCGTGAAGCTGACACCATAAAATAAAAACATGAGTACAGAGGGCCAAAATCGTGAAAAGCCCGCTGAATATTTCATAGAAACGGTTCCCGACAGCTCTAATACGATAGCGAGAAGAAGAAATGTCCATCCCCAGCCCATTTCACTCTTCATTCACTCGTCTCCTAATCGTTAGTTCGCTATAAGAAGCAATAACTTCATCTGCATTAGGAAGCGCCTTGTGGACGCGAGAGCCGTCGGCAACATCTGCGATACCAACTTTTACACAAGCTCCAGACGCAAGTCCCATCCGCATATCTCCATTAGTGTCGCCTATAATCGCAGCCTCCGAACAATCAATTCCAAGCTTCTGGCAGGCCAGCTGCATCATATCCGGAAACGGCTTGCCTCGCTGAGCCAAATCAGTGCCGATTACGACATCAAAATAATTGCGAATTCCAAGCCACTCCAAATGTTTATTTGCAGCCTCCGTTTCATCAGCAGTGACAACGCCAAGCCTAATGCCATGCTCTCTGCAGCTATCCAGAAAATCAATGCTTCCAGGCAGCGGGAGAGCTGGGCGCGAGAGCTCCAGCTCAATATCCGCTTGCTTCTTGCAATGCTGAACAAGCTCCATCGCTTCGGCCCACGATACGCCCTGGCTGTACAACTGCCAAGCAATCACTGCATACAAGTCATTCATCGTGCCCATAGCAAGCGGGCCATTTCGATCATAATCGATGATCTTGTTGTCAGCATCATGTTTCGTGCCCCAAAGGCTAGGAATCAGGTCAAGCTGAAAGGGAATTCCACGGTGCTCTAACTGATTCTTTAGCTCAATGAATATGAACTCGCTCCAGCTACCCCACATCCCGATGAAATCCAGCAGCGTACCATCCTTGTCAAACAAGATGCCTGACACCTTGTATGCTCGATTATTTATTATTAAGTCAGGCATATTCGCCATTCCTCCTATTTTAATCTGTCGAGCTCCTTCTGTGCTGCTTCCTTCGCTTCCTTGAGCGCTTTCTCAGCAGAAACATTCCCGATTTGCACTTTATCAGCTGCAATTTTAAGCGCATCGTTTATTTTGCCGCCTGTCGGGTCCTGGAATGGCGCAGATGCATGAGCTGCTTGCATAAGCGGCACTTTAATTTGAGGGTTTTTCTCGCTGAATGCTTTGTATTCCTCGTCCTCAAGTGCGGATGAGCGAACTGCGATATAGCCCGTACCAATCGACCATGATGCGGTATTTTTCGTTTCAGAGAAGAACGTAAGCCATTTGTATGCCGCCTCTTTTTGTTCTTCACTAACGCCAGCTGGAATGCCTGCCATAATTGCACTTGCAACAGGTTTGCCTGCACCTATGCCGTCCCAGCCCGGTTGCTCCATTGCCCCAACGATATTGAAATCAAGATCACCTTGATCGCCGCTTGAGCCCGTATAGCCTGCAGCTTGTCCCTTCATAACATCGTCGATCGTTTTGTACCAATATTCCCACCCTTGGCCGCCGGAGTGGATCGTCATCACTTTATCTTCATGAATCCATTTGCGGAACATCTCCCATGTCTCAACCCATTCCGGAGAGTCAATCAACACGGTTTTGCCATCATCACTTAGAACAGATCCGCCTTTGCCTAATACTGCATCCATCATATTTTCCATGCCCCACATCGGCTCCCAGCCGTAGAAGCTTGTTTTTCCATTCGCTTTAACCGCCATCTTCGATGCCGAAGCAGCTAGGCTTTCCCATGTCTTAAAATCTTCAGTTGTAAGTCCGCTCTTCTCAAGTGCGTCCTTGCGATAATACATGACCTGCGTCGTGCCATACATCGGAAGGAAATATTGTTTGCCGTCCAGCTGTCCTTGCTCAAGAAAGGTTTGTACAAAGTCTTCTTTATTGAAAGAAGAGTCAGCACCAATTAATTCGCTCATGTCAGCGAATAACCCTTTTTTTGCCCAGTTCATATTAGAGGAAAGAACGGCAGCAGGCGCTTGCTTCGCTGCAATCGCAGCTTGAAGCTTCTGCTCGGTTTCGGAGTAATCCGCTTGGGCAATGCCTTTCACGATTACCTCCTGCTGCGAGTTGTTGAATAAGTCGATTTTTTCCTTCATCGTTTCGCCAAGCTTGCCGCCAAGCCCATACCAGAACTCAATCGTAACTGGCTCTTTAGGAGCAGGTGCTTCGCTTGCCTCATTGGTTGGATCTACAGTAGCTCCATTATTCGTTTTCGTATTTCCTGCTGTTTGTCCACATGCTGCCAGTACCGCAAAACTGGTTACCATCATCAGAGCTAAACCTTGCTTCATTTTCAACATTGTAATTGATTCCTCCACTCGATTTGTATAAAACAACAAGCAATGCCTATTTTCTACCCTTTGTTCACGCCAACTGACATATTGAAGCTTTTCATAATCGTCTTCTGCGCAAAAAGAAACAGCACAAGCAGCGGGATAATCGTAAAGGAACTTGCCGCCATAATAAGCGGCCACTTCAAGCCATAGGCTCCTCCTTCCACAAAGAAGCTTCTAAGGCCGGCCGAGACTAGCTGCAGATTCGGATTTTTCGTGATCAGCATCGGCCAAAAATAGTTATTATAATGTTCAATGAACGTAATAAGAGCGAGCACAATGAAGGAGGAACGCGTCACCGGAATAAGAATCGACCATAAAATCCGCATTGATGACGCACCATCGATTTGTCCTGCTTCTACCAGTTCATGCGACACCTGTAAAAAAGCTTGTCTGATCAAAAAAATGGAAAAGACGCTGACGCAGTTGGATAAAATGAGGCCAGCATAGGAATCGAGCAGGTGGAGCTTGGCCAAAATCATATAGCTCGGCAAGTAAACCGCTGTGCTAGGAATCATATAACCAAGCATTATGATTGCAGTGATGGCTTTCTTCAAACGAAATCGCATATGCGTCAAAGCATAAGCCATCATTGCAGAATTCAGTGCCTGCAGCAGAACAATAACTGAAGCTACGAGAATGCTATTCGTTAAATACCGCCAGAAAGGCGCTTCTAGCCAAGCCGCCAAAAAATTGCTCCACTGAGGAGAACTTGGCCAAAAGGTGGGCGGGAATTGCCATATTTCATCATTTGTTTTGAGCGCGCTTGTAATCATCCAATAGAATGGAAAGGCCATAACGGCACTGAAGAGCAGCAATAGCAAATGCCTGATCGTACGTCGAAAAACATTTTGAGCTTGCATAACAATCTTTCTCCTCCCCATGCGGTTGACGATTATGAGCTGTAATGAACGGTTTTACGGCTGATGGCAAAGGATACGATCGACAGCACCATACAGATAGCTACGAGCACAACCGCCACAGAGGAAGCTTCCCCGATATCAAACGACTCAAAAGCCGATTGATAATACATATATAGAAGCGTTCTTGTTGAACCGGCCGGGCCACCCTGCGTTAACACGTTAATTTGGTCATAAGCTTGCAGCGCCGATATCGTTTGTACAATAAAAAGAAAAAAAGTCGTTGGCGATATGAGCGGAATCGTAATATATCGAAGCTTGCTCCATCTTCCCGCCCCGTCCAGCTCTCCAGCCTGCAATAGCTCTCGCGGCAAATTTTGCAAGGCGACTAAGAAAAACACCATCGACCAGCCCATCAGCTTCCAGATGGTAACGATCAGCACCCCTGCAAGCGCCCATCTCGTATCTTGAAGCCAGCCAATTCCGTCAAAGCCGAACCATCTCAGCACCGTATTGGCCATTCCTACCTTAGGTTCGAATATCCAAGACCATACAATAGATACAGCAACCGTTGGTGTAACCCAAGGAGAGAACAATAACGTCCGGTAAATAACCGAGCCCTTCATCTTCCGGTTTAGCAACAACGCAAGCGCAAGTCCAAAAGCCATCACCGGAAGCACACTTCCAAGGCAAAAGAGGAGGGTTACGCCAAGGGATTGATAGAATGCTGAATTATTGAACAAATAAATATAGTTTTCAAAACCTACAAATGTTTTAACGGGACTCATAAAATCCCAATCCGTAAAGCTCAAATAAAAAATAGTTCCCAGCGGGATCAACCAAAATACAATCAATGGAATCATAGCCGGCAGCGTGAACAATAGAGCCTTCCATTCCTTAGCCATATCGCGTTTTATCATCTCCTGTTTATCGTACAATTTTTTCTTAATGTTTGCTATAATTATCATTAATAACTCGTTTTCACCTCTATTGTTCAAAAATTATTGTACACTCAGTTTAGAACAGCCACATTATCTGAACGTTAACGTCTGATAAAGATCTTGTAAAAGAGTTGTTTTCCTGAAAGATTCACTTTCAACTAATATTGTTGCTGTATAATGAATCATAAAATCTTAATCTTGTAGGTGATGTTGTGAAAAGAGCTTCCACCAGCGATCAGAATAGTTTGCCCACGACTCAGGAGCAAATAAGAGGAAAAATAATAGACGCTATTGCCCAGACGATGGATTTATATGGTGCTAATTATTCATTCGGGCAGCTTTACGGCATCATGTTTTTTGAAGATAAACCGATGACACTTGAAGAAATGAAACAGCAAATGAATATGAGCAAAAGCAATATGAGCTATGCCGTTCGATCCTTGATGGATTCAAAGATGATAATGAAATTGGATGAAAAACTGGAACGAAAAGACTTATATGTAGCGGAGACTGACTTTTTCCAAGCCTTCCAAAACTTCTTTGCTGCTAAGCTGCAGCGCGAGATCGATGTCATGCTCGGGGCAATAAATGAGGTTATACCTCCGTTATCTGAAATCATCTTAGATATTGATACGGAGGCTGAGGAGCGGCTCCTATGCCTAAAGGACTTGAACAAACTGCGACATGGGATTGAGTATTACAGCTGGCTTCAGCAATTCGTCGATGGGCTTCGTAACGGAGAGTTTTTTCGTCAAAATGAGACCAAGGCCGATCTCTAGCCTATGAATCAAGCAAAAACGGCTTCGGCGCCCTCTGGATGCTGAAGCCGCTTTGACGGAGAAAAATAAGATAAGGATGAGAAAATGATCTTCTTTCTTCTATTGAACAAAAGGATGCTAAGAAGTGATTTCCACTTCTACGCATCCTTTTGTTTGCCCGTTATTGCGGCCTAGTATTCACTTCAAATATCCATATTTTACCTTGTTTATCGATGCCGTAATCAAACCCTAGCTGGCCAATTCCGGGGTATTTGGCTTCAAGCACATTTGTCGATAATACGGTAAGCTCACGCATCTTCCGCTTCTTTTCCCCTACCTGTGCTGAAGATAGGGATCTGCTAATCCCGTCTGCTGCTGAAACCAATGTGCCGCCTCGGCATAAATTAGTTACGAACAGCCCTTTTCTAGCAATTCGCCCTACAATTGCACGATAGACCCAGCCGCTATCCGTCTTCACATATTTTACTCGGTAATCAATAGGCCTACCGTCCACCGTGGCTAAATATATCCCTTTTTGAATAATATAAGCACGGCCTTTACGTTGATTGTTAAGCGATCCTACTAAAGCCGCAAAACTAGCGAATCGTTTCGTCTGCGAATAATAAGTATAGGTATACCCATCGCCGTCTCGCGTAACCTTAATAACGCCGTGTCCGCCAGCACCGACTACTGGCTTAACAACAACCATTTGATGTGTATCCAACATGCTTCTGAGGTTATTGGCCGTAAATCTCCTAGTTGGAGGAATATGCGGTGCGATGCTGGAATGAGAAAGCAGTATTGCCGTCTTAGCCCATTTGCTAGCTAATTGCCTACCCTGATTATCACCCAATGAAATCTATCCCCTTTCCTACCTCTTCATCCATAGCATATGACAGAACACTATCTTTCTCTTGGATGAATGACATAGGTTAGGAGCCTTTATTACCAAGCTTACCAACAATCGCTAGCCATTTGCCTCTTTTCGTATCCGTAGAACCTTTTACTGGACCAATATTCGTAATCCGTACTGGTTTAATTCCACAAAATTGAAGTGTCGCATTCTTCATTGCGCGATGCCCTGGCTGACCGTATACAAAGCGGTTGTACCATACTGGCGTATCCAGTGTAACGATCAAGCGAGCTGTTTTGCCAGACAACAGCTTATCCCACAATATAGAGCCTTCGCGATATTTAAAAGCAAAGCCTGGCAGCAGCACCCGATCCAAAAAACCTTTGAGCAAAGCCGGCTGCGTCCCCCACCAAGTCGGATAAATGAAGACAAGATGATCCGCCCACTTGATCGATGCTTGGGCTTCTAGCAAATCCGGTTCAAGCTCTGTACGCTTCGCATAGCCGAAGGCAAGATTAGGATTAAAGCTTAGCTCATGCAGAAGTATGATTCGAACCTCTGCGCCGCCCTGCACCGCGCCGTCAGCATAAGCCTTGGCCAAAGAGCTGCAATAGCTGGTAGGGTTGGGATTTCCTTGAATGATAAGTATTTTTTTGTTTGAGCTCACTTTGGCTCCACCACCGTTTCTGTTACTAAAATAATTGTAAGAAATCTACTCATCGGTACTTATCCTTGTCGCGATTCTCTTTGACACTATTCAGAAGTTCCGTCTTGTAATATGAGCAGCATAAATTGATAAAAATCTTCTTTCTCGAATGCACGAGCTGGTGATGAAAGCGTGTCGGCTAACATAATGTTCCGAACGCACATGCCGTATGACAGCATTACGCCTTGCTCTGCTGCTTTACGCGCATCCACGGTTTGAGCAATGAGACCCTCTTTTTGTCCGCTTTCTATCCACTCGAGCAAGGTCGCTGTTGAACGCTCGTGAAATTGCTGCAGCACATTTGCAATACCTGGCTTATCCTTCTGACTAAGCAGATATGTTAAGATTTGATTAGCCACACTATCCTTCTGCTGAAGCCGATCAAGCCCCTCAGTAATAGCAAGCAATGGAGCTGCAAGACTGCAGCTTTTCTCTATCGTTAGCAGGAAGGAATCATTAATGAGCTCCACTTGCGAAGCCAATATAAGTCCAAAAAGCTCTTCTTTGCTTTTTACATAATGATAGATGGCACCTTTGGACAATCCGGTACTAAGCATAATTTGCTGCAATGTGGTATTTCGGCAGCCTTTTTCCTGAATGAGCTGCTCTGCTGTTTCCAACAATAATTTATAGCTCGCATTTGCAGTGTAATCTACCATAAGCAGCCTCCTTTATTATTAATTGTTTAATATGAGTTGCAATCGACGATAATTTATACAAAACAATTGCAGACCGTCGGTCGGTTTGTTGATGTCTTTATAATACAGACCGCCGGTCGGTTTGTAAAGTGGCATTCTATTTTTTTTCACAAAAAAAAACCAGCAAGCAGCCCTTAAAGGGTTGGTTGCCGGTTTTCTCTAATTTATTTGCCTGATTGTTTCTCAAGTGCTGCCTTAAGCTTATCTGCCAAGCTATTGGACATCGACGTATTGTCGCTATACTGTTCAATCAGTTTCTGGTTTTGCTTGCGATTCACTTTGCCGCTTTGCTTATCGCCAAGCATTTCGATGACATTGCATGGTTTGCATTGTGCAAATTTCCCTGCTTTGCCGTCTTTAATCTCCATTTTCTTATGGCATTGCGGGCAGCGCTTATTGGAGAGCATTGGCTCTGCTGAACGGCGATAGCCGCATTCACGATCTGAGCAGACGAGCGATTTGCCTCGTTTTCCGTTAATTTCGAGCAAAGGCTTCTCGCATTCAGGACAGCGTGAATGGGTCAAATTATGCGGTTTATATTCCTTCGTCTCAGCAATAACCTCAGAAACCCATTTCGATGCCTGCTGTCTGACATTTTTCATAAAGGCAGCCGGGTCGCCTTTACCTTTCGCAATGCGCTCCAGCTCCTGCTCCCACTTCGCTGTTAAATCAGGACTTCTAAGCTCGTTTACTACAAGTTCAATCAGCTGCTTTCCTTTACCCGTTGGCATCAGCTTGTTTTGCGTCCGAGTTATCGTATCTGTTCCGAGCAGCTTTTCAATAATATCAGCTCTTGTTGCCGGTGTTCCAAGACTGTGCTTCTCCATGCGAGTAAGCAATGTCGCTTCTGTATAGCGTGCTGGCGGCATTGTGCGAAGCTCGCGTACCTTTTCCTGCTTTACGGGGAGAGATTGTCCGATGGATAGCGGTGGAAGCAGCTGAGCAGGCTGTCCGTCGGACTTCCCTTGACCTGAGCCCGCTCCGTCGTCGTCGTCCTCATCTTGAACGGAAGAATAAGCATCTGATTGATAAATTTCCTTCCAGCCCTTTTCTTTCTCGATCTTCCCTTTTGCATATAAATTATCCTTGCCTACAGCAAGCACGACACTCGTCTCATCGTAGCGATAAGGTCCATAAAATAATGAAATAAACCGTTTTACGATTAAATCGTATAATCGGCGCTCATCATTGCTTAGAGCAGACAAATTCACGAATTGTTCTGTAGGAATAATAGCATGATGATCTGTTACTTTACTGTCGTCTACAATCCGCTTCGTTATCGGAAGCTGCATTCTGACAAGCTTGCGAGCCAGCTGTGTGTAGGGGCCAACAGCGATGCTCTCTAAACGTCCCTTTAAGGTTGGAACCATATCGCTCGACAAATATCTGGAATCTGTACGCGGATACGTAACCAGCTTATGCTGCTCGTAAAGCTTCTGAAGCACGTTGGACGTTTGTTTGGCTGAGAAGCCCAGACGTTTATTGGCATCTCGCTGCAGCTCCGTAAGGTCATAGGCCTGAGGATGCGGCTCCGATTTCTCCAAGGTGCGAAGCTTGCTTACCTTTGCAGTTCCCTGCTTGATACGAGCGGCGATCGCATCTGCATCAGCGCGGCTCCATACTCTTCCATCCTGTGCATCCTGCTCCCGCCAATGCGCAGAGAATGAGCCAAAATCAGCGGACACATTCCAATATGGCTGCGATTGAAACGATTGTATTTCTTGTTCCCGCTCCATCAGCATGGCAAGCGTTGGCGTTTGCACGCGTCCAGCTGCTAGCTGTGCATTGTATTTGGTCGTTAATGCTCTCGTCACGTTTAATCCAATCAACCAATCCGCTTCTGCTCGGCAAACGGCCGAAGCATACAAATTGTTATAGTCCTTGCCTGGCTTCAAGGTGTTGAAGCCGTCCTTTATCGCTTTGTCCGTCTGAGATGAAATCCAAAGACGCTTAAACGGCTTGCGCCAATGAACAAGCTCCATAATCCAACGAGCGACTAACTCGCCTTCTCGGCCAGCATCCGTAGCGATAATAAGCTCACTGATATCTTGCCGTTTACAAAGCTGAGCTACTGTACGATATTGCTGTGATGTTTCCTTCATAATTTTTAAGTTCATTTTTGGCGGAAGCAGCGGTAAATCTTCCAAATTCCAAGTTTTATATTTCGGATCGTAATCCTCAGGTTCAGCCAGTGTCACCAAATGTCCCAGCGCCCAAGTTACAACATATTTAGGGCCTTCCATGTAGCCTTTATGTTTCTGTCCGCAGCCGAGTACACGGGCTATTTCCTTCGCCACACTCGGTTTTTCTGCCAGTACAAGCGATTTCATTCGGGTTATTCGCTCCATTCCATTTAGATGCCTCATTCGCATCAATCATTATGACGAAACGATACCATAGGCTCGCAGCCTGCGCAACGCCTGCAGCCTTAACTCCCAGCATGCTGTAAAACGTTTATGCATCGATTTCGCATCCTTCCTATCGTATTGAAACACTTGGCGATTATCTATTCCTGCTATTCTTGTGAATTTTACTGCTATATTCTCGGTGTGATATAGTAGGTTCAGCTTATAAGAAAGCAGATTAAGAGCTAGGGAGCGTTGATGGATGAAGCTGCGTGTTGTTGCTATTGTTTTTGGTGTTTTGCTCTTATACAGCGGCATTTCCTTCTATATTGGCTGGAATGGGTGGCTGTTCTTATCTCATTTATTTCATTTGGAAAATGCGACAGTGTATACGATCATTGCTAGTATCATTGCATTTTCGTACATTATCGGCCGGCTCGCTTACCGTGCGCCTTTTAAACCGGTTGCCGAGGTACTGAAGCTGATTGGTTCCTACTGGTTTGCCGTATTGGAATACGCCGTAATCATTTTGCCGCCTGCCAATGTTGTTGCCCTTATCTTAAAAGCAGCTGGCGCTGAAAAATCAATCTATATTGTCGGTGTAGGCGGGTTAGCCTTGCTTATTATGGCTGTACTCCTTATCCGCGGTTCATGGAATGCATGGAGCCCAATTGTTCGAACCTATCATGTTCAAGTGCCAAAACCTGCTGGAAAATTGAAAAAGCTGCGCATCGCCATGGCTTCTGATCTTCATTTGGGTACAATCGTAGGCAATCGGCATTTAGTTAGGCTGGTGAACAAGGTTAAAGAAATTAAGCCGGATCTTATCCTGCTTCCTGGCGATATTCTTGATGATGATATTGAGCCTTTTCTTCGCAAAAACATGTCAACTGAGCTTGGCAAGCTTAAAGCGCCACTAGGCGTTTACGCCGTAACTGGAAATCACGAATACATTGGCCGGAAAGTGCCGGAATTTATTGCGGCAATGGATGCAATCGGCATTCGTGTCCTTATGGACGAAACGGCGCTCATTGCTGACAGCTTCTATGTCATCGGTCGTAAAGATAAGGCGGCTGCGGGATTCAGCGGCAAAGGAAGGCTCCCTATTCAGGAGCTTGTCGCTCCTCTAGATCAATCTAGACCGCTAATCATGCTCGATCATCAGCCTTCTGACATCGCAAGCGCAGCGGATAACGGCATCGACATCTCCGTATCTGGCCACACCCATCGCGGCCAGATGATGCCTAATCATCTGATTACGAGAAAGCTGTTTGAGCTCGATTGGGGTTATTTAAAAAAAGGCGGACTGCATGCCATCGTATCATCAGGCTTCGGAACTTGGGGACCGCCGGTACGAATTGGCAGCCGGTCTGAGGTTATTCATATCGAGGTAGAATTCACAACCGTCTAAAAGGTTGACGAAAATAGCGGCAGCAATGATGTAAACCACTCTCATTTCCGGCTATCCAGCCTATGACGAGGGTATAAACACATTTGCTGCCGCTATTTTTATATCTTTATTGTAGACTCTGTGTTGCGTCTATAACGGTGTGAATCCGCTAATTAACGATTAATCTACATCAGCTATACGCCATTCAGCACCCTTTTCCTTGCTCTTATGGAACACATACACTGAGCTTCCACCGCTGTCTTCATTGTTCCTGATCTCCGAAACCTGAACGACAGCCTCAAACAACGACTTTTGCTCTTTAATAGCTATTGGTTGTTCGACCTTTATGCTTGTAATGGTGAATCCGGTAAAGCCGCTTGAATCTTCGCGTGACTTGCGTGCACTTTCCGTGTATAAGCTTAAAAAATCATCCCATTTTTTCTCATGCAAATACTTTATTCGCAAATTAATTAGCTCGATAAGCGGCTTCTCTTCTTCCGTGAAAGCTGAGCTTTCCAAATACGCTGGCTCGAGTGCTTCGTTATTCGGCGACTCGGACGACTGTATAGGAATGGGAGTTGGAGACTCGATTATAGGTGATGGCGACATGCTCTGCGTAATCTGCTGTTCACCTTCTACTAGCTCGTCTGCTCCTTCTTTGCTAGAACCACTCACCGAATACGCATCTTCCAGCAAAGTCCAAATCTTCTTCGTGAATGATTTCCCTAATCGATAAAGCGTCCCCGTGTCACCCGGCTTCATGAAATTACCATGCTCGCTGCTCTCCGATATCCAAAGCAGGTAACGCGAGTCCCCTAAGATTACAGAATAGGGTGGTGCCGCGATATCGACCTTTCCCTTCATTTGCTTCCCAAATCGGAACGCATATTCGAATGCTCGAATGGACTCTCGATCCTCCCACACTACTTGCGAGGTCGGCTCTGCCTGCTCGAAATCAAGCATGCGCTGGACGGTAACCTGATTCTCATTTACTCGGAACAAAAACATCAAAATTGCAGCAGCCACAACTACGACGCCAACCAGAATGATGTAGCCACGCTTCAAATGCACACTTCCTTTCTCCAAAAAATTTCACCCGTTGCTACCTGTTATTTCGTGTCCGATATAGTAAATAGATAAATCGAGTGCGATAACCATTATGACGAAGGTCCATGGTAAAAGGTTCCATACATAGGTCCAGCTTGTTCCATAAACTGTTCCGGTCATCCAAATATAGGAGGATCCGGAATAATAGGCAGGAATAAACACAAGCATAAATGTAGTCATCGCCGACAATAAGAAAGCCACACCTATGCCGACTAATACGAGGGAAAAGGAATTTACACCTTTTTTCCAAGCAATCAAATAAATCATCATTCGGCAAATGATCATGGCCGAGCAGGACGCAAGAAAAAAGCTTGCTTCGGTTACAAAACAAGGAAAATGGGTAATCATAAGACTGCTGCCAATTAATTGTCGCCTTTATGGAAATAGTGAACATACCTTTACGTAGTATTCTACTATCGCTTGCAGTTCCAATGTGATGAGCGTATCAACATCCCATTAGTAAAAACAATGCACTTAAGCACATTATCCCGATTCTAGAGAATGGGACCCTTGGGGCCCCATTGGGCGTGAACATATGATTCGTGAGATGAAACGTTTTTTCATCAAAAACGCTACGAATGCATATTGACAAATAATTATTTTTATGTTATAATATAATATTTTACTATTTACATACATTTTAACTACTGGTACGATGTTACTTGAAATGAGCAACTCACCTACAGCAAAAACTTCTAAACAGTAGCGGAGGGTTAAAATGAACATTGCAAGCGGAGTTAATATGATGCCGATATCAGCGGTCATGATGGGGCGAATGGAAACGATTTATCCCACTTTAATTTGGGATAACGACACCGTGATCTTAGTGGATACTGGCTATCCGGGGCAGCTGCCATTAATAAAGGAGCAAATGGAGCGTGCTGGACTTGCGTTTGAGCGTCTTAACAAAATCATTATTACCCATCAAGACCTTGACCACATTGGAAGCTTGCCTGCGATTTTGCAGGAATTGCCTCATAAGGCGGAGGTGCTTGCGGACAAAGTAGAAGCTCCTTACATTCAAGGTGAAGCACATTTGCTCAAAGTTACACCAGAATCGATTGAGCAAGCTGTCAAAGCCTTGCCAGCTGAGGTGCCTGAGGAATGGCGAGCCGCATTCAGGAAGACGCTGGAAAATCCGCCTAAAGCGAATGTCGATGTTATCATTACGGATGGGCAACAATTGCCGTATTGCGGAGGCATTATCGTCATTGGCACTCCTGGGCATACGCCCGGACATCTTAGCCTTTATCATACCGCTAGCAAAACTTTAATTGCAGCTGATGCCCTGATCGTTGAAAACGACCAGCTGCTAGGTCCGACACCACATTATTGTCTCGACCCGGATACCGCAAAAAAATCCATCAAAAAATTAACGCAATACGACATAAACACAGTCATCTGCTACCATGGCGGGTTATATTCTGATCATGTGAATGAGCGGATTTTAGAGCTCGCTGCCGAATAGCGAATAAGGGAGCTGCCAACGCAATCGACGTTGACAGCTCCCCTTTATATATTTCTACAATCCGCCAGCCAGCGCTTTTTTCAAAAACTGTCCTGTATAGGAAGCAGCAATACCCGCTACTTGCTCTGGCGTTCCTGCTGCGACAAGATTGCCGCCTTCAGCACCGCCTTCGGGCCCTATATCGATGACCCAATCGGATTCCCGGATAAGTTCCAAGCTATGCTCAACCAGAATGACCGTATTGCCGGCATCCACTAATTTATTGAGTAGAGCAAGCAGCTGTTCAACATCTGTTGGATGCAAGCCCGTTGTTGGCTCATCCAGCAAATAAAGGGTATGCTTGTTCGATCTCTTGTTCAGTTCCTTAGCCAGCTTAATTCGCTGACCTTCTCCGCCTGACAACGTTTTTACCGACTGTCCCCACTGCAGATAACCTAACCCCACTTCACACAGCAGCTCGGTCATGCTGGCAATTTTTGCTTTATTTTTAAACACAGCTCGGCTCTCTTGGACCGTCATATCAAGCAAATCCGATATCGAATAACCCTCGTAGGTGACTCGCAGCACTTCATCTTTAAATCGTTTTCCTTTGCAAGCCGTGCAGCGAATTTCGAGATTAGGGAGAAAACTCATGTCTACCGATAATACGCCAAGTCCTTGGCAAGTCTCGCAGCGTCCCCCTGGTGTATTGAATGAAAAATGCTTCGAGGTAAGCTGATTGCGCTTCGCCTCTGGCAGCCCTGCATATAAATTTCGCAGCTGTGTAAATACTTCTGTATAAGTTGCAATATTTGAGCGCTGCATACGACCTAATGGTGACTGATCGACCGTAATTTGATTTCCGATATGCTCAAAGCCCGTAATGCTGTCGCAACCCGCAATACGTGGTTTCCCCTGCCCTCCCTCCGCAAGCAAATCAAATAACAAGGTCGATTTGCCTGAGCCAGACACTCCCGTCACCGAGATGAGACAGCCAAGTGGAAAAGCAACGTCAAACCCTTTCAAATTACGAGCATGTGCATGGACGATCGACAGCTGTTTACCGTCGCCTGACCTTCTTGTCCGTACTGCCGCTGGCAAGCTTTCCTGACGTAAATAAGAACCTGTAACGGAACTCTCACTTGCGATCAGCTCCTCCAAGCTGCCTTCACCAACGACAGTCCCACCTAAATATCCTGCTCCTGGACCGATATCAATAATATGATCTGCAGCTCTCATGACCTCAATATCATGCTCAATAACGAGTACCGTGTTGCCCAAATCACGCAGCTGCAGGAGAACGCGAAGCAAACCTGCTGTATCGCGCGGATGTAGACCTGTTGTTGGCTCATCCAATATATAGAGCACACCAGTAAGTCCAGACCCAAGGAGTGACGCTAATCGCAGACGCTGAGCTTCCCCGCCTGACAGGGAGACGGTCTGTCGATCCAGAGATAAATAACTAAGGCCAACATCGATGATTCTCTCTATACGTATCGGCATATCGGTCATGACAGGCGCAAGCAGCGGCCGTCCCTGAGGAGGCACAGCATCCTGAAGCTGCTTGGTCCAAATAAGCAAATCCTCCAATGACCAAGTGGATACTTCTGATATCGAAGCTCCTGCCACTAAAGCTGACCGGCTTTCTTTTTTTAGACGCATGCCCTTGCAATCCGTACACCCATCTTGCTTAAAATAATCGTTTTCCTTTTCTGCTGCCCCTTGCTCGCTTTCCTTCTCTTTATACCTTCTCCACATACCAGTTACAATGCCTTCAAACTTGCCTTTTCCGACTGTTTTTGGCGGTACGGCAAGAGGAAAATGCCTCATGAATGCATCGCTCTCCACGCCGTAATAAAGCAGATCACGCTGGATTTCCGTATAATTCTTTAATGGCAGGTCGAGATCAAATGTAAATCCATAATGGTCTCCTGCAGCCTTTAAAATGACAGCATAATATTCGAGTTGTACTTCGTACAGGTAAGTCACACAGCCGCCGCGGAAACTCAGCTCTTGATTGAATACCGCTTCTAAGTCAAGCGTAGCAACATGTCCTAACCCACTGCAGGTCTCGCAGGCTCCCTCCGGCTTATTGAAAGAAAAATGAGCCATTCCGAGCTTCTCATGTTCCTTCTTGCAGCCCGGGCATACGATCGTCTGGCATCCCTCCTCTTCCTCTGCAGCTGCGATATCATTCTCTTCATCGAATACAGGCGGTATAGTTGTACCGCAGCTGCTGCATACACGGCTGCTAAGCCTGGAGTAGACAAAACGCAAATACGTATAAATATCTGTAACCGTACCAACCGTAGAACGCGGATTGCGATTGGTGACGTGCTGACCGATGCTGATGGAAGGAGAAAGTCCAGCTATCGATTCCACCTTCGGCTTGCTTATGGAATCCGATACCATCCCCATTGACTCCATATACTGCCTCTGACATTCCCTTTGCAGCGTGTCCATGGCAAGCGTTGATTTGCCGGAGCCTGAAGGTCCTGTCAACACAACCAATTTGTATTTGGGGATTGAGAGTGAAATGTTTTTCAAGTTATTTTCGCACGCTCCTGTAATGACTATCGTATCGTTCATGCATGTCCTCCTCATTGACAATAAATTTTTGGGGTAAGCAACGCTTCGCCTATTTAGAGCTCTTTTCCAGCATTTATTCCAGCATACTACATTGATGCAAGTGAGAAAGTTACGCAAATAAATACCCTATTTAACCCGTTTCGTTGACAAAAAGGTTCTCTTGGTTGTTTAATGTTTTTAGAAAATGTTCGGAGGTGTTTTTTGTGATGATTCGGCCGATTGATATTGCCAGGAGATTAAATATTAGTACTAACGCGTTGAGGCACTACGAGGATTGGGGCATCATTCCACCGGTTAAACGAGGGACAAACGGTTATCGCATATATACAGCAGAACACGTCGCTTACTTTGAGTGCATAAGAGCGATGAATGAAGGTTTTGGAATGACGCTTACCAAAGAAGTGATGATTAAACTGATCGATGGCGAGATTGATGAGGCGTTATGGCTTGTAAACAGTGCACAGGCAGAGCTTCACCGTGACAAAACGATCGCCGATAAAACGATTCTTGCGCTGGAGACCGATGAAATTCATTTGCTGCATAAAGCAAGGAAAAGAAATGGGATGACCATTGGGGAAGTATCCGAGGCAACAACCATACCTAGCTCCGCTATTCGTCACTGGGAGAAGATGGGTCTCCTTATTGTTAATCGCAACAAGGAAAATGGTTACCGCATCTTCAGTCCAGCAAATCTGCGTCAAATCTTAATTATTCGCACCTTCAAGGCGGCGGTATGGTCGCTTGAGATCATTCAGCAGGTGCTGAAAGAGGTTAACGATAACCAGGTAGAAAATGCGATAAAAATAGCGCGTGAATCGATGCAATTTCTAAATCGAGTCAATAGAAACCAACTGCTCGGAGCCCATTCTTTGTATAAGCTTCTGCTCGTCATCGAACAAAAACATTAATCATTATGCCAGATCGCTGACATAGGAAGCTGCACTTGATCGAAGCAGATCGATTAAATCTTCGTTCATATATTCGAATTCATCTGGTACATGAAGACAGATTAACTTCTTGCCCGAAAGCTCATGGCCAAACTTGCTTTGCAGCCTTCGAATATGTTTTTTCTCCATTGCAAAAATATAATCAGCCCAGCCAATATGACCTGCTGTCACCTTAATCCGAGCATTCTCTTCCGTACCAGCAGACCTCACCTCATGGCCGCCAACACCTTGAAAAATCGTTTCCGCAGTCAAGCTTCGCCACTTGTTTCTGCTGCATACAAATAATAGATTTATCGAGAACACACTCCTCATTGATATATAATTTATTGGTCAACCAGTTCAAGCAAATTACTCAGCTCATGATATAACTCCAGCTCCGACAATACGCGCTTGCAGCGTCTGAGCATCCGTCTGTCTTCCAAAATTAACTTCTTGTGCTGCGCATCACGAAGGAAAGCAAGCTTTCTCTCTGCGCTCGCATCTTCAACAATAGCATCGAGCGCCCGCCTATCATTCCAATTAATAGAAAGCGGCCCCTCAGCGGTATAATCAGCCTGACCCGAAAGCGGTACAACGCCAATCGAATCCAGCGTTTGCATACAAATTGCTTGCGCCCTTTCCTCACGTACACTTTGGATATACTGTTCCAAGTCAGTAATTTCACGCAGTCCAAAAAGCTCTTTCAGCCTTTGCAGCGCCGCTGACTGCTCCTCCGCCAAGCTTTCATTTTTCTGCTCTCGCATCTTTTTAAAGAAATCATCAAATGACGCAGGATTATTATACAGTAGACTTCTATCCGTAATAATAAGACGAAGGAAATCCTTAATATTTTTGGCAACAAGCCATATTTCCGAGTCAAAATCCATTGGCGATACGACAGCTATATAAGCTTGCTCCAAATCTTTGACAGCTCCAAAATCCGTTACAAAACAATAATGAATGCCATCACTACCAGAGCTGGCGAAAGGAATAAAATCGGGCGGCGTACATGGATAGCGAAAGTCATATTTTTGCATAATAAGCCCCAGCTCTAGATCCATTGCTCTTCCGAGCTCAGTCTCCAGCTCGTACAGCTGATTAATCGCCTGCGGCACCTCGTAGTTGCCATATTGCCGATGAATACGCGGCTTATCCCATTTTTGTTCAGTTTCAATGATAGGCCCAAACGATATTTTCGATGGCAAATTCGCCCTATCGATGCTGGCATAAGCTTGAATAATATCCGGTACGTATTCACGAGTCATTTTATGGCCGGATAGAATTTGGTACAGCTGCGTAAGGTCATCTTCTTCCCACGTCGACAAGCTCTCCAACGATATACCGCCCTTATGACCGGATAAACGCAAAATAATCGCATCAAACTGTGCGCGGTTATCCTCCTTTACGAACGCATATTCTTCCAAAATGAAAGCAATCATCGATTGTTTATCCATGCTCAGCTCCATCTCCCTATCTTAAATCCGATTCAGTATTTTAGGCATTTAATGCTAATTATACCAAATGAATCATCTGAAAAACTACATATTCATCCTAGTCCAGCTCTCGATATTCGAGATGGCAGCGATTGAAAGCTTGTTCTCGTCCTCTTTTAAACGCAGCTCAAGCTTTGTTTCATACAGATCGAGCTCAAATAATTGCTCAATATGAAAAACTCCTTTTGGCAGATTCGAGCTGTATACAGCCATGGTTACCGCAATTGCCGTTTGTGCTGTAATTTCTGCCTCCTCTGTACCCTGCAGTCCAAATTCGATTAACGTCTCTGCTCCTGATTTAACACCGTAACCTGTTATTTTTACCGCGTAACGAGCAGAACCGACTCGAAGCTTACCAAGCAGTTGAATCGCCAAACTTCTCATCGGTTTTAATCGCAGCAGACGATCGAATCCTAATCCCTTAAAGAGTGCTATCGCACTGGTGACGATCCGCGAATCAAAGCATAACCTCGTAGATACTGATGGTACGCCTAATGTATGAGGTAGTGTTTCTTGGTCGGAAAATGGGAAGCGATAGGCTGTTCGGACTTTTAAATCAGCGCCAAAATCTGTTTTAAGCCCTTCCGTAAAGCTGCTGACTCTTCGTGCGCTGCCTGATTCCGTAATATGAAATGACCGTGAGAGACTATCGACTGTCCATTCGATTGCCGCTTTGCCGTGCGCATCTCCGAGTCCCAGCATAATGCCGATATCAATCCGTTGCACTTCATCCATCGACTGCACGGCTTTAAGTGCCAGCAGATTCGTCAGGCCTGGCGCCAGCCCGACGCTTAATACAGCAGTACCTTGCTGATCGTTCACTCTTTTATTCAATTGCTCCATCGCTGCAAAAAAAGCACCATTCGCCGATACGTCTACATAGTCCGCGCCAGCGAGCAAACAAGCTTCCGCAAAGGCAGTATCCATCTGATCCAAACACATCACAACAAGCTTTACTCGTTCAAGCTGTTGTTTCTTAAGCGGTTCTTCCACTGAAATGCGAAGCGGCTTTACCTTCCCGCCACCGCTCTGGCAAAATTGCTCAGCTCGCGCTAAACTTCTGCCTGCCGCATACACGTTGCCTGGATAATGAATCGCAAGCTGATTGCATATTTTCCCGCCCACATGGCCGTAGCCGCCTACTACAATGATGTCTGTTTTCATAGCTGTCCCCTTATCCTCTCTTAAATCAACATAGCCGTCTACTATATAAGCAGCAGCAAAGCTGTTCATCGTCTCATCCATTATGTAAAATGAATTAAGAATTATTCTCAATTATAGTGGAGATAAAATAAACGACCATCCCATAAATGTGGGATTCCGAATACAGAAATGAAGGAGACTGCGTATGTCTTTAACTATAGATACGGTCAAGCAGCGATTAAATAAGTTGTCCGTTGCTTCAATAACATCACAGGCTTATCGCGAAGCGGCCTTATCCATCATCAGAGAAGCCGTGCCTTATGCAGGAGCCTGCTGCACCTCTGTTGATCCGATGACTCTGCTCTCAATCGGGGCGACTACAAATGAGTCCGTTGAGGCAATTCATCATCATTTATTTGAATATGAATATTTGCATGAGGATTACAACAGCTATGAGCAGTTAGCTCAGGCAGAAATGGCAGCAGCCTCCTTAAGCGAAGCCACTGAGGGCCACTTGGGGCGCAGCGGTCGTTACCAAGAGGTTCTACTGCCTGCTGGATTCGGAGACGAGCTGCGTGCTGCTTTGCTCTGTGAGGGTTCATGCTGGGGATATTTGACGTTGTTCCGTAAGTCAGGGGAGCCTTTTTTCCTTGAGTCGGAAATTTTGTTTATCGTCGCTGTCGCTCCGATTTTAGCCAAAACATTAAAGAAATACGCTTTGGAGCTTCCGTCGACCGAGGGCGTTGCAGGCTTAGAGGAGCCTGGCTTCTTGGTGCTGTCCGAGCAGCTTCAATTAAATTCCTCCAATCAGGTTGCCCGCCGCTGGCTTTCCGCCTTAAGAGGCTTAGAGCAAATAGAAGACGATACACTGCCAAGACCAATCAGAGCCATTTGCTCTCGGGCGCTGGCGAAGCCAGCCTCTTCATCGGGTGAATCAAAGTTAGCAAAAGTATGTATTCGGATGCCGAGCGGTCATTATTTATCCTTGCATGCGAGCAGGCTGGATGGGACAAATGGTTTGACCCAGCTTGCGGTCTTTATCGAGCCGGCTAAACCATCCGATATTGTTCCGCTCATATCAGAGGCATACGCCCTCTCTTCTCGCGAGAAGGAGGTTATAGAGCGGATCATCAAAGCATTTTCTACTAAAGAAATTGCTAAGTCTCTTCATATTTCTGCCTATACCGTTCAAGACCATTTAAAGTCGATTTTCACAAAAACCGGCGTAAACAGCAGGCGTGAGCTTTTATGGGAACTGTTTTCACGTCATAACTAATAACCAGAGGTTGATGTCATCTTCAAGGGGTCTTATTCTTACAAACTGGGAACGAGATGCTGGCTAATCCTCCCCAGATCACAACTCTAACGAACTGAATCATGCTTATTGTGAACAAAATCCCATGTTTTGAATACTAACGAACCTTATTGACGTTATCGCATGTTTTATAGGATGTTCTGCGCTGTTTTTCTCGAAATAAGGACGCTGGAGTTCGCTACATTTATAATTCAATACAAATGGTTTAAATAAGAGCTGCTGGGTTCGTTAACTGAAAATAGTGGTGCAATCCAGATGGTAGTGAGTAGTGAGTAGTGAGTAGTGAGTAGTGAGTAGTGAGTAGTGAGCGCATCGCCGGCAGAGCAACGCTTAGGGATTCACGCAGTCTAAGCTCCATTAACAAAACAAAGCAGGGGCTGTCCAAAACGCACATAAATCTACGTTTAAGACAGCCCCTGCATTATTCCGCTTACCCTTGTTCAATCACACTTGGGTCCATATACACTAGTTCCCATAGATGATTATTTATATCTTGAAAGCTCCAGTTATACATAAATCCATGGTCTATTGGATCTTTAGCAGGTTTACCGCCAGCTTCCAAAGCCTTATTCACAATCTCATCCACTTGCTCTTTGCTTTCGGCGGATAATGTCAATATGACCTCAGCTGTTTTTGATGGATCTGCAATTTCTTTATCAATAAACGTTTGGAAGTATTGCTCAACCAGCAGCATAGCAAAAATATTAGGTCCGATGATCATACAGGTAGCTTTCTCATCCGTAAATTGGGGGTTGAACTCAAACCCTAATTTAGTAAAAAAATCGACTGTCTTATTCAAATCTTTAATCGGTAAATTCACAAAGATGTTTGCGGACTGAAAAGCCATAACCTATCACCTCTTAATTAGAATGCCCTACATGTAAATCATCACTATCATAATAACCTATATTCTAGCTTTATTACTAGTGAATGATCGTTTGACGATTTCTTTTTTCATACCAATACACGCTCATTAATAAGCCGTTTCTTGCTTACTTTTCCGTTTTGCCTTCAAAAAACAAAGGACGCTTGCATTCATGAGTTCTCTCCAGCTTGTCAATTTCGACTGCGATTTCCTGAAGCCAAACCTCATCACCTGTCATGCTCGCCATATAGCCAAAATTATATTGTTCGGCAAGTCTTTGTGCATACTTGGCATTCAATTTCATGCAGGCGTTTAGCTCTGAGCTTTCTTGCTCCGTTAAGCTCCGTTTCTCCTGCAGCAGCCACAGCTCAGCAAGGCGCCAATGAACATTCATCATATCGATCATTCCCATCGTTCTATTAATGACCTTCTCCTCTATTCTTTCCCAGTCGCAGCCAAAATAATCTCCTTGCTATTAAAACTCACAAAAAATTAGTAGATTTGCTATAAAAAAAGAAGAGCCCGTCCCTCTAGGTCATTGGCGACCTAGAGAAACAGACTCAATATTTCATAAACCAGCATGATAACATTTACTTATTAAGCATCGTATACCGCGTTTCACGGAATGAGGCTTCACCTGCGCCCACCAGACCAGGCAAGCCTGCAAGGCTGGATACAGCTCCTGCAAATACGACTTGATCGTCCAGTCGAATGGTCAAGCAGCCGTTAACGACCGTACTCGAAAGCGTATGCCAGACTGTCCAATCGAAGTTTGCCGCATCTAAAGTAACGCTGGATAAAACAGATGCCTCCCCATCAATACATGACGATACGGTTACGGAACCGGCTGTACGATTCAATACCGCTTCTACCGAATTTCGCTCATCCGTATAAGCGGCATAGACGCCATATTCGGAACCGCGCTTCACGAGAATATCGGTATCAAAACGGTAAGCCTCGCCTGAGGCTGCATCACCTAAAGAATCCAATAACCAAGCTGTACGCAGCCCTTGCTTGCTGCGGCAGTGAAGCTCGCCGCCGCTAACACGGCAGATGCCATCGCCGCTTGTCCGCTCTAGCTGCTCAGCAAATGCGGTGCTGCTCGCATCCGTTAACGCCAAATGGCGCGTAACCTCAAAACCTGCAAAGGAAGCAGCTGTATAACGCGTTTGTAAACCTACGCTGCCACTGGTAATCGGGAATCGCTTATCTATTACCTTAACCTCATCAAGCTGAATACGATAGTTGTCTCCTGTTTTCTCCACACGCAGCAAATGGTATACGGCGAAGTTAAAGCTCTCTGGCAAAGCATGCTCGATAGCTTCATGCTGAATCCCTTTATAGGCGGCATGAGCACGTAGTACTCTACGTCCGACATCCAATAAGACCGACACGTAATTGCTTTCGTCTTGATACGCGGCATAAATGCCATATAAACCGCCGGTATGATCCTTCGACCATTTCACGCTTGCTTCAAGAACATAGTGGCTGTATGCAGACTTCGTGACCGCCCCGGCGATAACAGCACGGTTCGTCTGAAGGGCTTCGCCATTTGCTCTTGTCCAGCTGCCCGCAGCTGCTTGCCACAACTCGCCAAGACCTTCTTCCCTGCCATCAAACAGATCACGGAATGTTGGCTGCGCCGGCGCTGTCTGCGGCGTATAAGTCGGGCCGGCAATATAGAGGCGATCACCGCTCCAAAGCAGAGGATCTGCTCGCATCGTCCGCTGCTCACGGTCCATGTCAAGAACATCGTCAGCATTCCGGCCATGGTAAAATACCCATGAATCCACATTGTTTGGAGCTCTCACGACGGAATTGTGGCCTACACCCTCGACACCATCATTTTTGCGAAGAAGCGGCTCGTATTGATCATCGGAAGGATACTTGTTCCATTCCAGCTCATGAAGCGGCTGGCCTTTGCTGCCGTCTGCCACCGAATAACCCAAAAAATAATTCGGACGTACATACGCATTTCCGCTGTACATCATATAATGCTTCGTGCCGCGCTTCAAATAAAAAGCACCCTCGATCGTATGCCAGTCACGGCCGTCGCCAAACCGATTTTCCTCATAGATTTCCTCATCAATAGTAGGCAATACGACAATTTGCGGATCACCGGCTGGCGTAACCATATCCAGCATTTTATCGACCAGGATGACTGTGCCCGCACGATCACGATCCACGCCCGAATATTCATTATTGGAGTAAAACATATAATAATCGCCTTGCTCGTCCTTCACAACATGCGCATCCAATGAAAACGTATCATAAAACGTACGCACGTATTCGAATGGGCCCTCCGGCGTATCTGAAACGGCAACCATCAATCGCTCTTCATGCACATCTTCTTCCGTAATCGGCATGGATGATACGTATAAGTAAAAGCGGCCATTCTCATATACAGCGGCTGGCGCCCAATATTCCTTATGCCCTTCCAGCTGAAATCCATAGCCTAAGTGCTCCCAGCTTACAAGATCACTAGAGCGCAGCACAACTACGCCAGCTTTCGCGGTTGCATAGGTATAATAACGACCGTTAAATTTCAAAAGGTAAGGATCGGGATGCACGAGCGTCAGCGGCTCCTGTTGCCCTGCGCCCGCTCCGATCTTCAGCGGATTCAAATACGATGCGCCGCCATGATGCGGCAGTCCGATGTTTTTATCCAAAATAATAGTCCTCCTCTAGCTTATCTAATAGCTCATTAATTAGCTTTTTACTGCGCCCGCCGTTAAGCCTGATTTCATTGCATTCTGACCGAACATATAAACAATAATGGAAGGAATAGTCATCAAAATAAGCGCTGCATAAAGCTGTGCGACCATTTCTGGCGTCTGATTTGTTGTACCCGTAAAAAATTGCGTAGCCAGCGTAACGGTATACATCTTTTCATCACGAATGAGGAGCAGCGGAATGATATAGTCATTCCATGAGTAGATAAATGTAAGCACTGCAATATTAATAATAGCAGGTATGCCAAGCGGGATCATGATCGTTCTGTACATTCGGAAGGATGTGCAGCCATCAATCATGCCCGCTTCCAGAATCGCATTCGGAATGGAATCGAAATAGTTTTTGAGAATAAGAAGCATGAAAGGTGCGTTGAATGCGACCAATGGCAAAATGACGCCTGAATAGCTATTCATAATGCCAAGTGTTTTTGCTGTAAAAAAGAGCGGTGACATAACCGCTGTCGCAGGAATAGCCAAGCAGGCAACCAGCGAATAAAACAGGACGTTTTTCATCTTGAATTGCATTTTTGAGAAGGCATAAGCAGCCAGTGTAGCTAGCAAACCTACTGCGAGAGTTGTGCATACCGCAATAAAAAAGCTATTGAAAACGACTAGGAAATAATTGACCTTTGGGTGATTGATAACGGCAAGATAATTGCCAAACCCATTGATGCCGAGCGATTTAATGACGGATTGTACAAGCGGATACAACCAAACGACCGCAACTATGGCTAACACGGCTTGAATGATCCATTTATCTAATTTGCGTAAATTAATAAACATTTGAGCTCACCCCTTACGGTTATAAATCACCTTGTTGACGGTTCGTATACTGAATTTGCAGCACGGCAAGTATGAGAGCGATGATGAGAATGGTAACTCCTGCAGCAGCGGACATCCCGCCATTAAACTCCTCAATCGCCTTCTTATACACATACGTAGTCAGAAACTCTGTCGAGCGCCCCGGTCCGCCGCCAGTAAGCAGCGATACGATGTCGAACGTTTTGAGCGAGCCGACAATACCAAGAATGACGAGTGTAGACGTTGTGCCGCCAACGAGCGGAACCGTAATTTTGAACAGCGTCCTCCAGAAGCCGGAGCCGTCAATTTTTGCTGATTCATATATTTCATCTGGAATGGCTAGAAGCGCTGAATAATATAGCGTCATACTAAAGCCCATCCATTCAAATATATTGACGATAATAATCGACATAAGTGCATATTTGGGATCGCCAAGCCAGGATACAGCTAGAAAATCAAGTCCTATAGCTCGCAATCCTTCATTCAGACTTCCGAAGTTTGTATCCATAATGATACGGAATATAGCTGCAATAATGATCGGTGCCATAATGGTCGGTATGAAATAGACTGATCTGAAGATAGAATGACCCCGCAGCTTCGCGCGAAGCAGTATCGCCAGCATTAACCCAAGCGCCGCTTGAATGCCCACTGTAAAAATAAAGAACACGAGATTATTCCGCAGTGCGATATGGTAAGACTTATCGTCAAACAGCTTGATATAGTTATCAAAGCCGATATATTTCATCTCCGAGTCAATGCCGTTCCAAGAATGAAAGCTCGTATAAACCGTAAATCCTATGCAATAGTACAAAAATAAACCCGATACGATAAGAATTGGTAAAATATATAAATAAGCTCTCCATCCGGAAAGAACAGAACGATTGCCGTTCATGGTGTATCACCCCTTCATTTACCTATCAAATATAAGGTTTTGAGTATAAGAAAGAGCATGAATACCAACACGCATATCCATGCTCTTTATCTGCTCTAAATCTTATTGCTTGCTAAAATTCGAATCTACTTGCGGTCGATCCCGTCAGAAACCTTCTGGATATCTTTAAGCGAGGTTTCAATGCTTTTACCTGCTGCAACATCCTGCATCGCTACACCAATCGCATTCGTAAGCTCAGGGTAATCAAGCAGACGTTTGCCTACTGCATTTTCGATTGCATCGTTTACCGTTTTGATCGCTTCACGCTCGGATTCGAATTTAAATTGATCAAGCGATTGAATTTCAACGCCAATCTTAGCTGGTGATCCTTGAATGAAATCAGCCATAATTTGTTGGCCTTCGCCTTGTGTCATAAACTCAAGCAGCTTCCAAGCCGCTTCCTTGTTTTTGGAGTTTTTGTTGATTGAAAGTGCTGTATCTACGCTGGCAACCGCTTTGGATTCGTTTGGTCCGATTTGCGGAAGCAAGAAAATGCCCGTTTCATCGTTTTCAATCGCTGTTCCGTCTTTCTCTCCGCCTGGAAGGCTGAAGCCTGCATGCCAAGAACCAGTCAAGAACATCGCTGCTTTACCAGAATAGAAGTATTGGTCACGAGCATCTGGGTAAGTAGACAAGCCCAAAGCTCCGTCTTGCATCACTTTATCAGTGAATAGCTTGCTCCATGCTGTCATCGTGTCAACGAAAGCTTGATCGGTCCAAGCTGCTTTGCCTTGCTCTGCTTCATAGATTTTGCCTGGCGCGAATTGATTGCTAAGCGCTACGAACATATCAACGTCATGCCAAATGTCCTTCGCTCCGAAAGCTACTGGCACGATGCCGTTGCCTTTCTCACGAATAGTCGCATTTACAGACAACCACTCTTCATACGTTGTCGGCACTTTTGTAATGCCCAATTTATCAAAAATCGTTTTGTTGTAAAGAACAAATTCTTGGCCAGTCAAGTTAAGCGGCAGTGCAACCATTGTGCCGTCTTTTGCTCTTACTTGATCGATAGAAGCTTTAACGAACTTGTCCTGCCAGCCAGTACCCCAGTTCGTATCCGCAAGCGCTTCGATAGGCTCTAACGTGTTGGCATATTGGTTCAGCATGCCTCCAACTTGCATACCAAGTAGATCCGGACCTTCGTTGGCAGCCATCGCTACTTGAAGCTTCTTCTGAAAGTCTGTTTGCTCACCGCGCCAGTAATCTACTTTAATGTTCGGGTTAGCTGCTTCGAATGCCGCAATCGCTTTCTCCGCTTGAACATCCGTAGGAACCCAAGACCAGAAAGTAACCGTTTGCTGTTCCGTAGAAGTTGATCCACTATTCTTGCCGTTGTTTGTGTCTGTGTTTTTGCTGCCGCAAGCAGCAGCCGTCAATGTTAAACAAATGGATAATGCCAATACAAGCGCAAATCTAAAAGATAATTTTTTCATTGTTCCATCTCCCCTTAGATGTATGTTTGTCATCTTGCCTCTTCATCATAGAAAAGAAGAGCCCACACGTGGACTCCATTATTTTTACATTTACTCTATCTTTTTTACTTTTCACTCAAATAATTTTATTTTTGTTGTTTTTCATACTCGATTGGCGTGTTTCCAGTAATTTTTTTGAATACCGTAAAGAAATAATTGTAATTGTTAAAGCCAACCTGCTTCACAACATCCTTTAAATCAACATCGCCTGACCTGATCAGCAGCTTAGCTTGTTCCACTCGCACATGGTTGACATAATCAGCGAAGCCTTGACCGCATTCCTCCTTGAACATTCGGCTCAAATAAGAGGAATTGACTCCAATGACATCTGCGGCCTCCTGCAAAGTGATTGGCTCTGAGAATTTTTTCCGAACCCACTCCATAGTACGGCGGGTATTTTCAGAATAAAGATTGTCATGCACATACGGACGAAGCGCCTCGACAAGCTTCTTATACACCCCAACAATCCATTCCTTCAGATCGGAGAGCGTATCAAATTTACCAATCGCCAGATAAGGATTCTGGTCGCCCTCGAACAAATCCTTGTCTGCAATGCCAGCTTCCTTCGCCTTGCGATTAACAAGATGAATGAGTTCTACCGCAACCATTTGAGCCATTTTATGCGGTGCGCGCGCTTCATTCATTCGAGTAAACAGCTCTTCGATTTTGATGACCAGATCCTTTTCATTGGATGCTGCGAGAAGCGACAGCAATGTTCGCTCCAGCTTCACATCAACGGAGAAGCTTGCACCAGAGTCAGCCCCTGCCTTTCGCTGTATCCCCGGCCAAATGACGACATCGCCGCCTTCATAAAACCTCTCCTGCAGCGCTTTATCCGCCTCATTGAAGTATTCATGCAGCACATTCACTTTGCTGCACATTTCACTTACGCTGAAGCTTAACATGAGGTTAAGCTGCCGTTTTGCGCTTAACCTAATTCGGGAGAGCGCTTCCGATATAATCGTGTGCCAAATAAATTTGCTGTTTGTATCAAATGAAAATAAAATGGCAAACTTCCCATTTTCAATCGGCGTCATATAAGCGTTTCCTGTATCTGCAAGGATATTGTCTGTAATATCCATAAAAGTGCCCATAATATAGTCAAGCTCTTTGGCGTTATATTTATCATGAAGCATGCCCCGGCTATCCCACTCAGCAACGACGACGGTGAGCATCCTTAGGTTCAGAGCTAAATCAAGCTTGTCCATCTGCACGAGAAGCTCTTCTTCGCTATTGTACGTGTACTGAACAAGACTTCGAATGACCCCCCTGATCAGCGTCGTTTGATTCTGCTGAATTTGCCGCTGCAAATCCAGCGTCTTCGCCTGCTCCTCCTGCTCTATCGCAAACCGCTCCCGTGCGCTTGCAAGGGCAGCAGCCAATGTTTCTGCATCCAGCTCATGCTTCAAAATATAGTCGACAGCGCCCTTTTTCATACTGTTCTTCACATAATGAACATCGCTGTAGCTGCTGATCGCTATCACTTGAATATGCGGATAATGCTCCTCCATATAACTGATCAGCTCTAAACCATCCATTCCCGGCATACTCATGTCCGTAATGACGATTTCAGGCTTTCGTTCATCCAAAAGCTTGATCGCTGCATAGCCGCCGCTGGCTTCTCCGCATAAATGAAAGCTGCCCGCTTCCCAGTTCATGATGTTTTTCAGCTTGCTCAACATAGGCAGATCGTCATCGACCAGCAAAACATTAATCATGCTTTTTGTCTCCCTTCACTTCAATCGGAATACGCACGGTTACCGTCGTGAATAAACCGGGCACGCTCTCGATTTGCAGGCCATAGCCTATTCCATAATGGAGCTTCATTCTCTCCTGTACATTTACAAGCCCAATACCGCTAAATCTAGAACGATTTTTTTCAGTGACTTTATTAAAAATAGTTTTCAATCGCTCTTGCTCGATGCCTACACCATTGTCTGACACCTGTATTACGATATGTCCATCATCCTCATATCCTTTAACCGTGAGCTGTCCTCTTCCCTTAAGCGGCTCTAAGCCATGAATGAGGGCATTCTCAACGATAGGCTGCAGCAAAAACTTCAACATACGCACCTGCAAAATCTCTTCCTCGATGTCGAATACAGCGACAAACTTATCGTAATAACGAAACTGCTGAATATTCAAATAATGCTCCAAATATTGCTGTTCCTCTTGAACGGTAACATACTCTCCGCCTTTGCCCATGCTGCTATGCAGGAGTGTAACGAGAGAGGTAACAAGCTGCTTAATATTGTCGGCTTTCTGTACATCTGCCAGCCATTTGATTTGATTTAATGTATTGAATAAAAAGTGAGGATTGATCTGCGCCTGAAGCGCCTTAAACTCAAGAATCCGCTTTTGCTCCTCCGTTTGCTTCACATCATCAAGCAGCAGCCGCAAGTTGGTAACCATCGCGTTAAAGCCATGGCTCAGCTCCTCCACCTCATCGCCTGATGAAATGGCAATAGGATCAGATAAATTGCCCTCACTGACCTTCTTCATGGCCTGCCTTAAACGGCCGATATTAATCGTAATTTGATTGGACAAAATCGTAGCAACAAAAAGGGCAACAATGAGGGTCACCATAGGAATAATCATAATCGTATTGGCTGCTTTTCTGCTCTCTGCAAGCAGCTCACCCTGCGGAATTAGCCCCACTGTCGTCCAATTTGTAAAATCGGAAGTATGATAAATAACAAGATGCTTCTCTCCGTTTATGTTCATGCTCAGCTTGCCCGAGCTGCCCTTCAGCTCAGGGAGTACATCTGCATAAGCTGTATTTGAAATCGGTTGATTAATATCCTTGTTGCGCGGTGAGTAGACAAAATTCCCTTTTTCATCAATCAGAAACAGCTGACTTTTATTAGGCAGAGGGGTATTGAAAATGCGCTCAACAACCTCATAACTGAAATCAACCATGACGTAACCTGCAGCCTCCGAGCCGTCCATGATTGCCCTCGCAATAGAGACGACGTTTTGGTTCACATAGGAAGACACATAATTAAGTTTTTTATTGGAATGAGTCGTAATAAATATTTTGTTTCCTCTTTGCTCAAGCAGCTGCTCGAACCAGCTCGACTCCATAAATTCATTGGTTGGAACCGTGGCCCCCTGCGAGTAGCTGCGGCCTCCCAAACTCGCTACTTGTATGCTCGATATGTAATATTTGTAGCCATATAAACTAGAAATGAAGTTATCAAGCTTACGATCCTTCTCGAGTCGATTAATTAAACTTTCAGAGGGATCAGGCAAAAGCACATCAATCACGTTGGGCCGGTTGAGAGAAATGATCGTACTAATATAATCGATGTCCTTGAGCGTAAGCTCGAAGCTTTTATTCGCATCCAGAATGGTTCGGGACATAAAGCTCTCAGCCGCTTCGCGCTGGCTATCATAATATTTGTTGTACCACAACACGCTAACTATCGTCAGCGAAACAATGATTACTACAGAGAAGCTTGTGAATATCTTGGTGCGAATGCCGATTCTCATTCCAAATCTCCAATTCTATACATTTAGGCTTTTGGACTATATGATACTCCTCAACCTCGGACAGGACAAGCATGCTTTAAAAAAAGGAAAAGCTGATCGCATCGTTGCGACCAGCTTTTCTTGGCTTTCTATTCGAATAAGCTGACTGCCTTGCCCCGCACTTCTTCAAGCATCTTCTTTCGGGCTGCATCATCAATTTGCGGCACGCTGCCAAAAAAGATATGGCCAACTGACTTGATGCCGCAAAATTCATAAATACCCGTATCCGAAGTTTTTTTCAGCCCATCGTACATGCCAGTCTGGCTGTAAATTTCCGAAGGCGTTCCATGTGTATTAATAATAAGCCCCTTCTTGCCTGCAAGCAGCTTGCTGATCGTTCCATCCTCACCATAGGCATAAGCGAAACCATACGAGAATACCCGATCAATGTAGCCTTTAATAAGTGCAGGCAGCCCCGTCCACCATATAGGATATACCATCGTAAACGCATCCGCCCATTTCACATGCTCTTGCTCCGTTTTAATATCCATAGGTGTGTTGCCTTCGCGCAGCGCCTCAAAATCGCTGGCTTTAAGCACAGGGTCAAATCGCATCGCGTACAAATCTCGGACGACGACCTCATGGCCTTGCTCCTTTAATGATCCAATAAAAGCATCCACAATGGCGTTATTAAAGCTGTCTGGATTAGGATGACAATAGACGATTAAGTGCTTCATAAAAAGGCTGCACCTCCGTAAGTATATAGACATCAGTCCGCATTAGTGTTGCCTAATCATCTTGCAATATGTAATGCCTGAATGCTCTCTTTTCAAGCGATAGCCTGCTTTGGTTTGTTTGCCCGCATCTAGGCATTCGCACAGTCCAATCGCAAGGAATTGGCATAGGTATAGACAGAAACCATGTATTTTAGGCTTGGAGGAATAGTTATGCACTCGTCTTTTCATACACATAGGTACCAGCCAGATCGGTTAGCAACAGACGAATATTTGCTTGACATGAAACAAGGAGATGTAACTGGTGACGGCATACCTGATCAGATTTATTTAATTGGTCATAAACCGGATGGACCATCCGGTATATTCGCAGATCATATTACGCTAGTCATTCAAGATGGATATTCACAGCAGCGCACAGTCGTTCCTTTACAAAACAATGCCGGTTATAACGCTGTCCTGCTGCTCGGCGACTTTGATAAAAATCAAATACCTGACATTTTGATCAGTATCGATTCCGGAGGAAGCGGCGGTTACGGCATTTTTTACATTTACTCCTTCGCTCACCATGCGCTTCACAAGCTGTTTGATTCAGACAGCTACAATCAACAATACAAGTTTCGCGTCCAGTATGAAGATATGTACAAAGTATCGGTATCAAGTGCTCAGCTTGATTTGCTGTTTATCATTGATATAAGCAGCAAAGGGGCCGCTTATTTAGCCACTTATTACAACGAAAACGGAATGCTGAAGCAGCCTCTGCAAGGCGAAGTGCTGGCTATCGCAGCATTAAATCCAATCATAACTGCCGAGAACCGGGCATCCTTCGATCTGCAGGCTCTTCAGCGCATCATTGGACCTACAAACGCTGATACGCTCGGTTATGTAGAGAATCTGCTGACATGGAATGGAAACAGATTTGATTCCTCTAGATTAAACGTCGCTATAATCGGTACTCCGCTCCAATCACATTTTTAAATTTTTTCAGATTGAATCGCTGACAATGATCGTTCGCCCAATCGTTGCTAGGTATTTCTGCATAACATGCATTAGCCCAATTGATAAGGAGTGATTTTGCATGGCATTTATGCCTCCAATAGGCCCTCAGGGGCCAATGGGACCGATGGGGCCTTTCGGACCATTTGGACCGCAAGGTCCACAAGGTCCACAAGGACCGATGGGACCAGGACAACAAGGTCAACCAGGTATGTCGGGTCCGACCGCTCCGCCACCACAATTCACGCCGCCGCAGCCAGCTGTTTCGTCATTTGCAGTTGATCCAGGCGCTATTTCCGGCTGTTTGTTCCGCAACACTTACGTATGGTTGGATAATGGTCATGGTTTCTGGTTTTTCCCTGTATTTGTTGGACGTACATCTGTCTCCGGTTTCCGTTGGTTCGGAAGATCATGGGGTTACACCGGTATAGATTTACGGAGAATCAGCTCTTTCACTTGCTTCTAAATGTTCATATGAACATAAAAAAAACGACTTCTCCTCATTTTCTGAGGAAAAAGCCGTTTTTTTAATTTTATTATGCTTTTGCCCCGCGAAGCATACTCTTCATGTAGCTGCTGCATGCGGTTATGAAGTACAACGTCTGCATCACGATATAAATGCCGATAACGACGAAAGAGTAAATCCAGTTAGATGATTCCATAATGTTGTCGAGTGCTTTCATCGCGAACAAGGCGTGACAAATGCCAACAATGACAGGAACAAAGAAGACGATGCCGACCTGCGTTACAACAATTTTGCGAATCTCGCCCTTCGTCATGCCGATGCGGACTAAAGCTTTAAACTGGGCTTGGTCTTCTTGCAGCTCAGTGAACAGCTTGAAATAAATCATGCTTCCCGATGCAATAAAGAATAGCAAACTAATGAACATACCGATGAATAAAGTCAAAGAAACCGTTTGATTCATTTCTTGCAGCGTTTTTACACGGCTAAAATCGGTTTGGGATTGAAATTGTTCTGGCACAAGCTTGCTAAGCTTCTCAACCGTAGCTGCTGTTTTCTCCCAATTACTTAATTCATAGCCATACATCACATAAAGCTCATCTTCCGGCACACTCGTTAGCAGCTGCATGTAGGAAAAGTCATCCATTACGAAAGTAAAATAGTTGCTATCGAGATAATTCATTACATGTGCTTGTACCGAGCCGCTAATATCGAATGCCGTTTCCTTACCGTTAATGCTGCCTTTTACAGTACCTGCTTGTTCTCTTCCTTTTGATAAATAGGACTTTATAAGCGTTAGCTTGCCATTCTCAGGCTGAATGCTCGGCTGACCCGTCAATGCTGCTAGCTTGTTGTAGTCGGTAGCTGAAATAACCAAAGCAGCATAATCATAATCACGCGCCTTTTCGTCTCCCCATTTAACCGAAAAGCGATTCAACAGTACGCCAGCTGCCTTTGCTTCACGCACAATTTTGTAGCCGTCCTCTTTGACTACTTGTCTAAGCTTACCTGGGTCAATAACCTCATGTGTATTCAAGCCTTTTTCACTATAAGCTAGCGAGAAAGGAGAGTATTCTATCATATTTTTTTTGGCACCGATGTTCATCACATATACCGTCCCAAGGGCAGTCATAACGATCGCGCTAAGAATTGATACAATAAATAAAATACGCGCATTATCCTTTATCTTATAGCCGAGCTGTGCAAACACGATCATATTGGTCCGTTTATAATATATCGATGATCTTTTTTGAATATAGCGGAGCAGCAAAATGCTCAGCTGAGTAAAGAGAAAGTAAGTCCCGATAACGACAGTAATTAGTATTGGCAAGGCTAGGAGCATGAAATTTCCATCGTTCATAACCAAAGCCATGCCATATGCAGCCGATAAGCAAACGACAGACACAGCAACCAGCCAAGGCGAGAATACGAGCTGTCCTTTTGGCTTGCGAGCCGCTTTCAGCAAATCAATAATTTCAGTTCGTCCAATGCGAAGTGCTGTCCAAATGGAGATCAGCATGAACAGAACAAAAAAACCGCCTGCCGTTAAGCCAATGGCTTTGATTGGAGCCGCAAAAGATATCGCTTCCTGCAAATTAAGAAGCACCGTTAGAGCCATAAAAAACAGCTTGCTGAACAGCATGCCAAGACCGATGCCTACAGCGATGGCCAGCGCAGCGATCGCCGCATTTTCATAAATAACAAGCTTTCGTAGCTGAACTTTTGTCATTCCGAATAAAGAGAACAAACCAAATTCCTGTTGCCTCGTTTTGAGAAATGCTGAATTAGAATAGAGTACAAACAAAAACGAGAAGATGACAATAATATATTCACAAAACACCATGCCTGTACGAATTTTTGATGCCGCCATAATGTGGCCGCTCGTTACTTCTGGATGGTATAGAAACGCTGCATAAATATAAAAGATCATAACAGAAAAGACGCTGCTCAGGAAAAATGCGCTGTACGACCGCCAGTTGCCCCGAATGTTACTAAGCGCGAGCGAACGGAACGTCATCAAAATTACCTCCCAGCACGCTGAGCGCATCTAATATTTGTTGGAAAAACGCTTGCCTGTTCGAGCCGCGGCGAATTTCCGAGAAAAACTTGCCGTCTTTGATGAATACGATGCGCTGACAGTAGCTCGCAGAGAATGGATCATGCGTTACCATCAATACGGTCGCCTTAAAACGCTCATTCATATCCTTCAGTGAATCCATAACATCCTTCGCTGATTTGGAATCGAGATTGCCCGTCAACTCATCTGCAAGCACGAGCGAAGGCTGATGAATAATAGCACGGGCGATTGCTGCGCGCTGCTTCTGGCCGCCAGACACCTCATACGTCCGCTTATTCAAGATTTGTTTGATTTGCAGCAATTCAGCGAGCGAATCCAGTTTTTGTTCAATTAGCTTCGGTGCCATGCCCTCCATTACGAGCGGCAAAATGATGTTTTCCTTGATTGATAATGTGTCTAGCAAGTTAAAATCCTGAAAGACGAAACCAAGCTCGCGGCGGCGGAATAAGGCCAGCTTCTTATCGGTTAGCTTACTTGGGTTTACGCCGTTGATTTCAATTTGACCAGAGGTTGGACGATCGATCGTGGACAATAAATTCAGCAGAGTTGTTTTTCCGCTGCCTGAGGGCCCCATTACCCCTACGAATTCTCCCGCTTCCACTTGAAGCTCTATATCCTCAAGCGCTTTGTAAGCGACGTTGCCTTTACTGCTGTATATTTTGCCAAGCCCTTCTGCTTTTAGTACGCTCATTGCTTTGTTCCTCCCCAGATCTATCTGTAATGTGCTTCATTACCGTTAGTATAGACGAGGGGAAGAGGTTAAACCCATCGATTTCCCTTTCATTCACACCCTGCCAACCTTACAAATTTGTCACCTAACCTGAGCTTCCGTTACCTCCGCTGCCCATAATATGAATGCCGCGCGGTTTGAAGGCGACACTGACCGTCGTACTTTCTCCGAGAACCGAGGAAACGGTCATCTCATGACCTAACCGATTGCATACCTGCTTAGACAAATAAAGCCCCATTCCTGTTGACTCGCCCGCCGTACGTCCATTCTCACCTGTGAAGAAAGGATCAAAGATGCGTGGAAGATCATGCGGCGCAATACCAATGCCTTCATCAGTCACCTGCAGCCTGCCTCCTCCGCCACTGAACGCCTCCAATTGAAAGAGCAGTTTTTTGCCGCCTTCTTTGCTTTTACTATATTTGATTGCGTTGCTAATGAACTGATTGAGCACAAAGGTCATCCATTTCTCATCGGTTTCCACGAATGCTTCCCCCTCGACACGAGGAAAAATGGAGTACCGGATGCAAAGCTTCTTATGGGCGTTGATGACCGAGCGCACAAGCTCATGAAGCGCTACCTGCTTGACATGCAGGTCGATTTCAAACTTATCCAGTCGAGCTGTATACAGCATCATCTCAAGCCCACGCGTCATCCGATCGGATTCCTCCTGCATACTTAGCGCCAGCTGCTGCTGTTCCTGCTGCGAGGACGAGTTCTGCTGCAAAACCTCCTGTGCGAGCAAATCGATGACAGATACAGGCGTCTTCATATGATGCACCCATTGCAGCACAAAATGATTATGTATTTCCTGCTGCCTTCGATATTTGCCAAGCTCGTTCAAATAAGCCCTGCTCTGCTCCTCCAGCATTTTAGCGACAAGCTTCTGCTCCTGTGTCACTGTAGCTTGTACGATTGTTGAAGCTTGCAGTTCTTCAGACCGTGCAATCGCCTCTAACATTTGCTTAAAGTACGTGCGCTGCCGCAAATAATCAACGACCAGCCACGTCCCTAGCAAAAATAAAGCAATAACAATAAAATAATAAATCGTACCCAGCTCGACTAACCCTGGGTATCGCTCACGCTCAAGGAGAAGCAAGGTGACGGCGAGTAAAATAATTAAACAAGCCATAAATATAAATAACAGACGATCACGTAAAAATAACGCCAGCGATAAGCCTCTCATCGTGACGTTTCTCCTACTGCATTTTCGATTACGAGCTTATAGCCCTGTCCCCGCACCGTTTCAATCGCTTTAGGAAGCCCAAGCTCCTCCAGCTTTTTCCGAAGTCTAGTCACATTGACCGTAAGCGTATTATCATCGACGAATTGCACATCGTCCCAAAGCGCTTCAAGCAGCTGCTCCCGCGAAACAACCATGCCTTGCCGCTTCATCAAGCATTCAGCCAGCAGCTGCTCGTTTTTTGTCAGCTCAATGCGAAAGTCTCTCCATTCAAGCTCATTACGGTTCAAGTAAAGACGGAGATCACCAGCTGACAGCTCCCCTGTTTGCGAGGCAACGCCCGTTTCTGCTGCTGCAGACCCGGATGCCGCATATTCCCCGTAAGCTCGCCTTAGCACACTCTTCACCTTTGCCATTAATAAATCCAAATGGATAGGCTTTGTAATATAATCATCGCCGCCGTTCTCTATAGCCATAACTTGATCCATCTCGCCAGCACGGGCAGAAATAAAAATAATAGGGAGGCTTGAACGTGCTCGAATTTGTCTGCACCAATAATATCCATCATAGTAAGGCAAATTAATATCGAGCAAAATGACATGCGGATCAAAAGCCTCCAGCTCCGGCATAATTTCACGAAACTGTGTAACAACGGCTGCCTCAAATCCGTATTTATCCATATTTTTTTTGAGAATTGAAGCAATCTTATCGTCGTCCTCTATGATGAAAACTCGATACATGAAATTCCTCCTATAGGTTTACGCCTTTTCCTTCCGAATTCTTATCTTTAGGAACAATAAGCTTCACCTTTGCTCCTTTGCCAGGCTCCGAAACAATATCCAAATAACCGCCGATGCTGCGAGCTCTCTCCTCCATGCTGAATAAGCCTACACCGTGGCCGATGCGATCAGGACTGAAACCGAGCCCTTGATCTGTTACGCTGACGACGACCTCTTCCTCCAGCTCCTCAACCACCACTTCAGCCTCGCCTACATCGGCATACTTCGCGATATTCGTTAATGCTTCTTGAATGACACGATAAATAGCTGTTTCCTTCATAATGCCCAGCCTGCTCTTTAAATTGCATGTGAGCGTCAATCGAATGCCAAAATGCTGTGAATAATTGTCCACATAAGTTCTTATTGCCGGAACGACACCTAAATCATCGAGAACTGATGGCCTCAGCTCCCAAGCCAGACCACGAATATCCTCCATCACGCCTGATATATCGCTGCGAAGCGCGCCCAGCTCAGGAATATCATCGTGATCTCCAATGATGCGGTCAAGCTGAATAAGCAGCGAAAAGAGACTTTGGCCAATCCCGTCATGCAGCTCTCTCGATATTCGTTTTCGCTCTTCCTCTTGAATTTCAATCACCTTAACCATCATTTCCTTCAGCTCTTGCTCAGCCCGCTTCCGCTGCGTCACTTCACTGCGAATGGCTAAATATTGATAAGGATTGCCCGCTTCATCAACGAAGGGAACAATCGTCGTGTTAACCCAGTAGTAGCTGCCGTCCTTGGCACGATTTTTAATTTCGCCACGCCATACTTCGCCGCTTGAAATAACTTCCCACAGCTTGCGGAAGAAATCGCGCCCATGAAATCCGGAGTTAATAATCCGATGATCCTTGCCAATTAACTCTTCACGGCTGTACTTAGAAATTTCACAAAACTTATCGTTTACATATTCAATGCGGCCTTTATGATCCGTTACCGCAACGATTGACGATTCATCCAGTGCAAACTTCACATCTGCAAGCTGCTTAAGCGATTGATTAACTTGCGTAAGCATCGACTTATCGTCAATCTCATCCTCCAGAACGGATAGTAGATAATCGACGTCTGATCCAATCATTCGCCGAAAGTTGTTACCGCCATGCTTAATCAAAATGCAGCAGCCCCTTCTCTAGCGCAAACTTAATGAGCTCCGGCCTTGTTCTAAGCCCGAGCTTATCCATCACATGGCTTTTGTGAGTCTCGACTGTCTTTACGCTAATAATTAAACTTTCTGCTATTTCCTTATTTGAGTACCCTTTGGCGATCCAGCCCAAAATCTCCTTTTCGCGCTCAGATAACGTATTGTAAGGGCTGTTGTCCTCCCCGCCTTGCTTCAGCTTGACGAGATATTCGCTCATCAACCGCTTGGTAGCCGTAGGATAAAGATACGCATTTCCTTGCGCTACCGACTGGATAGCTGATATGAGCTCATCATGAGGCGCATTTTTCAAAATATAGCCTGAAGCTCCGATATGAATCGCACGGAACAAATATTCGTCATCGTCATGCATCGTCAAAATAAGAACCGCCGTCTCAGGCAGCAGCTTCTTCAGCTCCGTCGTTGCTGTCATCCCGTCTTTGCCATGCGGCATACTAAGATCCATCAATACGACATCCGGCACTAATTGCTGTGCCATCTGAATGGCTTCGTCCCCTTCCGAGGCTTCCCCTACTACCTCGATATCATGCTTGCCGTGCAGCAGCATTGCTAGACCCGATCTGACCATGGCATGATCATCACAAATAAGCAGCTTAATCATCTTGTTCTCCCCTCACTGGAATGATACCTCTGTCGATATGAGTCTATCATTTCTATTATCTATACTAGTATAGCTTACATTAGGCAGTGAATTGTATTTATAGTCAAAAAAAGCCATCATCAAACGAGCATTGATGAAAGCTCTACTGTAATATGTGAAGCCTTCTCCAGCTCTTCGGCGACATAGGTCTTCTCCGAGCGTCTACCGATAAGCAGAACGCCGCAGATGCCTTTAGGCGTTTGAATGGGTACGCTTGCAGCAATGCGCAGCTGCTCCGTCAGCAGAATCGGCTCTCCTAACTTGAACCGCACCGTATCGGTCATAGCCGAGCTTGTGCTTGCGGTTCTGCCGGAGCGTATCGCAGTACCGGACAAACCCGCAGACGACTTCTGCTCAACTAGCGGTGTGCGCTCACTTATGCTGCCTGACGCCTTGGACCAGCGCAGCTTACGTTTGCCCGTATCGATCAAGCCGAGTATAGCGAAATCGCTGCCTGTCTCCCTCTTCAATCGCTCGATGTATGCAGCGATTTCCGCTTCTATCGTCTTCATCCTCATTCCTCCTTCAGGAAATACAAGCAATCTCTAACCTTATTATAAAGCTAAGAAAATGCTTTGTATGTCAGGGAATTCCCTGAATTAATGCCATCCAAACCATCATTGCCTTAAGTGCACCGCGATTTCGGCATAGAAAAAAGGAGCCCTTTTACAGGCTCCTTCTTCGACGGTGTTTGATCGTACGAGTCTTCACATCTAACACTTCACATTGTTAAGATTACTTGGGCACCGCTTGTACACATTCCGTTTTAATGGATTGCGCTTAGCGTGTGTGTTCAGAGATGCTCTGCGACACAACCCCTCGCTTTCATAAAAGCTTAGTGATTAAATAAGTTCCTCCTGTAGCCCTAGCACCAAAAGGTCCAACGGAACCACACCTCTCTTCACACCGTCAAATCTAATATGCACATCATTTTACTGCCTTATACCTGTTTTGAAAATTTTTTTGATGCCTGCATTCATCCCATAATGATTAGAAGTTCTCCTGCGTTTGAACAACAATAAGGCTGGATGACTCTTTCTCTGCATCGTGTTGAGCGCTCTTCTGCTCCGCTTCATTTTTGCTTAGCAAATAGAACATTTCGCCGGCAAAAAATACGATCGTAAAACCAATGACTAACATTAGCTTAATCGTCGTCGCTTTATTTCTTTTCATCATTTCATTTTTTTCTGTTTTCATGGTTGTCCATGTTCTCTTGTCCTTTATTGCCGTGCTCGCCAGGTGACCGCAAGCACATTGGATCGGTGAATGGAACGCATAGCCTTCTGAGGAAATCGTATAGTTGTCTGTTTGAACTGTATGCTTTCTATTGCATGATGTGCAGCCTACCTCAATAAACTGTCTATAATCACGAATAAATTTCATGCGCTGTTATCCCCCAAGATGATCGATTTATAGACTTAAAGCCAAACCGACAACAAAAAAAACTTCCGGAATGCATATGAATTTCATACGCATTTCGGAAGATAACATTCACCGCTCGTTATTAGCACTCGCCTGCTGCAGCTGGTTTTCCTGCTTCCTTCGCTGTGCGGAACGATGAACCGCAGCCGCAAGTTGCACTTGCATTCGGGTTCTCGATCGTAAAGCCGCCGCCCATTGCCGATTCCTTAAAATCGATAACAAGACCGTTTAAGTATTTAACGCTGTCTCCATCTACAACCACTTTAAGGCCTTCCATATCTAGAGCCTTATCGCCTTCATGCTCTTCATCATCAAAGCCCATGCCGTAAGAAAAACCACTGCAGCCGCCTTCTTTTACGCCTATGCGCAAGAACATTTCAGGGCCGCCCTCTTCAGCAAGCATTTCTTTTATTTTGTCAGATGCTGTATCACTGATTGTGATCATGCTACATCCCTCCGTTTATCCATCATTCGTTTTAATTGCTGTTTACTTTTCACTTACTTATTTGTAGTATACTCCAGTTTGTTCAGTTGCTCAATAGAAGCATGCCCACAAATGAAATTTACAATTTGTGTAAATGCCAATACTTTTCTTATTGCCCCTGCTACGTATGAGGTTTATAATAGTTACAGCTTCTTTAATCGGAAAAGAAAGTTATTTTTTTCACAAACTACTTAAATCAGGAGGCTTAGCCATGAACGTTATAATACCGACAGAGGATACAAAGATGCAGCACATTATTGAAAAAGTGCGTCATGGGCAGCGTTTAACGCTTGAAGATGGTGTTTTCTTATATCAATCAGACGATCTGCTTACAATTGGACAGCTCGCAAATGAAGTTGCCCTGCGCAAAAACGGCAAGAAGGTTTATTTTATTGAGAACATGAGTCTTTACTTTACGAACGTATGTGAAGCCCATTGTGCATTTTGCAACTTCCGCAAGGATGAAGGCGAGGAAGGCTCCTACACGCTTAGCGGCGAGCAAATGATTGAATATGTAGAACAGCATTTCCACCCTGGCGTTCGGGAATTCCATATCGTAGGCGGTCATAATCCGAATGTTCCTTTCCAATATTATGTAGATTCTTTGAAAGCATTAAATGAGCGTTATCCCGACGTAACTCTTAAGGCTTATACAGCAGCGGAGATCGACTTTTTCTCCCGAATCAGCGGCTTAACTTACCGCGAGGTGCTTGAGGAGCTCATGAAAGCCGGCCTGAAGTCGCTAACAGGCGGAGGCGCAGAAATATTATCAGATCATTACCGCAAAAAAATGCGTGTAGACAAAGCCGACGTTACACAATATTTGCAGGTTCACCGGACTGCTCATGAACTAGGCCTGCGCACGCACACAACCATGCTGTATGGTTCAATTGAAACGAAAGAAGACCGCATCCGCCACATGATGCATATTCGTGATCTTCAAGACGAAACAAACGGCTTCCAAGTATTTATTCCGCTTTCTATGCAGCCGATTAATCCAAGAGCCGGCATTCGCAGACGTAATTCAGCATTCGAGGATCTTAAGACGATTGCAATCAGCCGTTTGATGCTCGACAACTTCCAGCATATTAAAGCTTACTTTATTAACATTGGTGTACAGCTTACTCAAGTTGCATTAACGATGGGAGCATCGGATGCGCATGGTACGATTGTGAAGGAAAAAATCAGCCATGCTGCAGGTGCCCTAACTCCTGAAGGCATAACACGCGAAGATCTCATTTGGCTCATTAAAGGCGCAGGACGAATTCCGGTGGAACGCGATACTTTTTACAATGAAATTAAAGTTTACGAGTGAGTAATCTACAACACGAACGCACAAAATAGACCATCATCAAGAAACGTGGAGTTGGAAATCATATGAGAAAACTTATTATTTTGGGCGGTGGTTATGGCGGTCTTGCCATAGCTAACGAGCTCTTAGAAAAACAGTTGCCGATCGATGTTTCCATCGTACTGATTGACCGAATGCCTTTTCAAGGCTTAAAAACGGAATATTACGCGCTTGCTGCTGGAACCGTCTCAGACCTGGAGCTTCGCGTAAAGTTTCCCGTTGATCCAAGAATTTCACTCGCTTACGGCGAGGTCACCGATGTGGATATGGAGCTGAAGCTTGTTCATATCGAAGGTCAAGAATCGATGGAGTATGAATGGCTTGTTATTGGCCTAGGTTGTACGGACAAATATCATGGGATTGAAGGCGCTGAGCAGTATTCTACGAGCATTCAGACCTTCTCAGCCGCTAGACAAACCTACGCTCAGCTCAATGACGTTAAACCTTATGGCCAAGTGTCCATTGTAGGCGGCGGGCTAAGCGGTGTCGAGGTTGCAGCGGAACTGCGCGAGAGTCGTCCTGATCTTAACATTCGTATTTTGGATCGCGGGCCTAAGGTGCTTTCGGCTTTCCCGAGCAAGCTGCAATCCTTTGTAGCGGAGTGGTTCGGAGAGCATCATGTTGAAATGCGCGGCCATGTCGGACTTACAAAAGTCGAAGGCGGCATTTTGCATGATGGCAATTCTTCAACACCTATTTATACAGATGTAACGGTATGGACAGCAGGCATCCAGCCTGTACCGCTCGTGCAGCGAATGGAATTGCCGAAGGATAATCAAGGCAGACTTATCATTAATGAATACCATCAATTGCCCGATCATACCGATGTATTTATCGTTGGTGACTGCGCAGCACTGCCGCTGTCGCCAAGCGGTCAAGCCGCAGGTGCCCAAGGCAAGCAAATTGCCGAGGTACTGCAGGCTATCTGGCATGATAAGACACCTCGTCTTGGCAAAATCAAGCTAAAAGGCGTTCTCGGTTCACTCGGCAAAAAAAGCGGCTTCGGCTTGATGGGCGGAACCGCTATTATGGGCCGTGTGCCACGCCTTGTTAAGAGTGGAGTGCTTTGGAGATCTAAACGTCACCTAGGCTAGTACAACGTATTACAAATCATCGAGCAGCTTATCCAGCGCATCTTGATCTGCCTTTTGCTGCTCAATGGCTTTCAAAATATTGTCGTGCAGCTCGTCTACCGAGTCTGCGGATACGATTGCACCCTCAACTAACGCAAATGGGTTTAAATAACATTCGCCGCAGTTGCCTAAGCAGCCATATTCGGTTACTTCGTATTCATCATTTTGCTCAAATAATTGCATTATACGATCAGTGCCGTGGTGCATATTACTGGCACAAAACTCAATCATTGTTTTAAACATGAGGCCTCACCTAACTTTACTAAGTTACTATCCATTTTCAATTGCTTCACTTTGTACTATAATAGGGGAGAAAGGAGATGATTGCAATGAGTGAACAAGTACAAGACACGATGTACGATGAAGTATTGGACGTACTCGATAAGCTTCGTCCGTTTTTGCAGCGCGACGGCGGCGATGTTGAACTAGTCGATGTTGAAGGCGGCATCATCAAGCTTCGCCTAATGGGTGCATGCGGAAGCTGCCCAAGCTCGACGATCACGCTTAAAGCGGGTATCGAACGCGCACTTCTTGAAGAAGTTGAAGGTGTAATCGAAGTCGTTCAAGTATTCTAAAAATATAAGAACGAATCATGATTGCTCTAGGCATGACAAATGATGAAGAGTCTTATCGACAGCATAGGAGCAAGCTCCGAAGCTTAACGATAAGACTCTTTTTTTTAAAATCCTATAAGATCAGAACATCCCTTTAATATTGGCGACGATTGGATCAAAGCCGCCCGTGACATCAATTACATTGCCCGTTAAGAAATTCGATTGCCGGTCACATAGAAACAGCACCACACGCGCTACATCCTCGCCAGTACCTGGACGTCCGATCGGCGATTCTTTATCGTAGTCTTCCTCAACCTCAGCAATAGATCGTTCCTTGTTGACGCCCCGGATATCTCCAGGCCCAATTAAATTAACGGTAATGCCATGCGGTGCTTCTTCGACTGCTAACGACTTCGTAAACGAGACAAGTCCTGTCTTCGCAGCGGCATATACCGCTCGATGCGGCCAAGCCCGCGCTTCTCCTGCATGTCCGAAGCCAAAGTGAACGATACGTCCCCATTTGCGCTCTCGCATGCCAGGCAGCAGGCGATGATCCAGCAGCATAACGCCTAACAAATTGCCGTGGAGCAGTCTAATAATAGTCTCTTCATCATATTCGCTGAATAGACGCCGCTTGCGGACAAATGGGCCTGCGTTGTTGACCAGTATATCTACGCCGCCAAATGAACGCTCAGCCTCGTCAGCAAGCCGCTCAACGCCCTCAGTCGTAGCAATATCAGCTTGCACGGTAATTGCCTTTACACCAAGCTGCTCGATCTGTGCCTTTACCTGCTGTGCTTCAAGCTCGCTCTCGTAGTAGTTAATGACAACATTGCAGCCTTGCTCAGCAAGCTGGAGCGCCGTTCGTTTGCCGAGTCCCTTAGCGCTGCCTGTTACTAATGCTGTTTTCCCTTTGAGTCCCACGAGTTTTCCCCCCTCGGGATTATGGTTGCTTGTTTCGCATCAATCCGCATGCGTATTGATACGTGAGCCGCAGCGATTCCATCGCTAAATATAGACCCTGCGTCAAATCAGCGGATTGCTCTGCTACATTTTCCAGCTTGATCTCTTCACCGTACATACGGCTGCTTTGAATAAGATCATCCTGCATCTCCGAGTTCATAAAATGAATCTCGGTGTTTCTGCGCTTGCGCATCCTTGTTGTTGATTCCTTGTATTTCTCCTTCACATCATTCAGCTTCCAAGTAAGCCCTGGATGAGCTTTCTTCTCCCGCATGTTGCGCAAAACGGTGAAATAGGAAAAATGCGGCTTTATCCGCTCCGTTCTCATATCGAGAAGTTCATTAAGGAACGTACCAAGCTTATCCAGCAAAGAAAATACACGGATAAAAGCGTTTTTATCAAAGTAGATATAACGATTATAATGGATACGTTCCTCATCTGTCATTTGTTTGAGAGATGAGGAAGTAATTTTATGTTGAAAATGAAGGGCGACATAATGGCTTTGCTCTAGCTCGTCCAATGAAGAACGAAGTCCAAGCGTCCAAATCTCATATTTGCGCAGCTTTTGAACGTCAGCTCCGCTCTCAGCCATTTTTTTGGACAAAATGGAGATGAACTGATCCATGAAACGATACGTTTCTGCAAGGGTTCCTTCCGCTTTTCTTAAGGGTTCATCAAACAGGAAACGCAGCATCATCGAACAGTCCCTTCTACATTAACATGCCTATTGCTGACTTTGATCATTTCAAATGCTTTTACTATCCTTTGCGCCCTTCTCTGAGGCGCCATGAACGAATTAATATGTCCATTAATAATCCAAACAATCCGGTTACAATCAGATTGTGCAATAAATTGGTGAACAGAAACCACTCTGAGTTTGTAATCGTAGCTGTCAAAAGCGCGCCGCTGAAAATTTGAGTAATGACAAGTCCGAGCGTCCACGCAGCAGGCTTCGTTAAACCAGCTCCGCCATGGCTGACCTTACGAATATGGAGATACAATCCTGCAAGGCTGATACCAAGCAGCAAAGCAGCCACACGGTGGATAAATACCGCTCCTGTTGCTCCGCTAATCTCTGGAATCACTTCACCATTACAAAGCGGCCAACCCAGACATCCGCCGCCAGACTCCGTATGCCTAATGAATGCTCCCAAATATACAACAACGTAACAAAAGATAGCCGTAAGCAGGACGCGAGGGAAAATAGAACGCGGTACTTTAAACTCCACTGGCGGTCCGTCTTTCGCTCTAAACGTCCAAATGACTAACAACAGTGTTGCTGCAAAAGCGATTAATGAAATACCAAAATGTATGGCCATAATAGGTGGCGATTGAGGCCACATGACGGCGGCCGCCCCCATTAACGCTTGGATGATTGTGAATAACAATGCACCGCCAGCATAAAAAAATGGCTCTTTGTAGCTTTTTCGGTTTTGCCTAAATTTACGGAACATTGCAACGGCAGTAGCGAGAACTAGAAGACCTTCAAAACCTGTCACAAGCCGATGTGAATATTCAATCATGGATTCAATTGTATAAGCAGGAATAAATTTGCCATGACACAAAGGCCAGTCATCACCGCAGCCTCGTCCAGAATCCGTATTCGTCACTAATGCTCCGCCGAGCAGTACAAGAAGCATTCCGATGCACGCAGCGAGAGCTAACGCGCGAAAACGCCCGGTTACCATAATAAAATCACCTTATTTCATGTTTTAATAACAGTTCAATTATAGCCATAAAAAAAGGCAAAAGCCATGTTGAAAATGTGACACTTCAAGTAGAAGCACTGAAAAAAAGGAAAGCCCGCGCTGAGAGAATGAATTCTCTAAGGCGCGGACTAACGATTACTTTTGAGCCAGCGCGTCGCTGACTTGGATGGCACGATCGACGAATTCCTCGATTTCCTCGCGTGATTTGCGCAGCTTGCTAACGAATCTAACTAGCTCCTTGCTTTCACGGAAAGCGATAAAGCTCGGTATGCCCAATATGTTCAGTTCGGAGCAAAGATCAGGTAAATCGTCGCGATCCAACTCGATGAAAGTAACCTTGCCCTCATAATGACGTTCTAAATCCGGCATAAACGGATCGATAAAATGGCAATCCTTGCACCAAGTCGTCTTAAATACTGCAATCGTGAGCCCTTCGCTTGCCACTGCTTCGCGGAAAGCCTCATCTGTCGTTAACCTTTTCATCTCGCACCTCTGCACATCGTTGTATTTAACTTGATCTTATGCTGCTTAGACTTCCCGATCCAGCGTAAATATTCTCATGTCATCGCCCATGTCGATCCAGCCAATCTTTGCTTTTAATGCTGCAGCCAAATTACGCGCTGGAACATAAGTCGTACCGTTAATAACGGTTACCGGGAACGCCCATTTTACATTTTTACCGTTAACGATGGCTGTATCGCTGCCATTTTTTAGAACAATGGTCGTATTTGTAGCTCCATCATTAACTTTTAAGCTTTTTGTTTTTGCGTCATACGTCAGGGTAGCACCCAACTGCTCAACCGTATCGCGGAGAGGAATAATTGTAATATTGTCGGCAGTCAAAATGACAGGATTATAATAATCAGAAGGATACCATGTGATGTTCTGCTTGCCGATATGCAATTTATTTTTCAATAAATCATAAGCAAATGATTTTTCATCAAATTGCTTCAATACTTGATAACCTTGCATGCCAAGAAGCTTATCTAAAGAAATATCCGTCTTGGATGCTACAGGCGCATCTGCCTTTACATCGCCGTTTACATTCCAAGTTTCGCTTTCAACCTTGATTGTCAGCCCTTTAACCGGCAAAATACCGTATTCTAGATCCACTGTTGGAACATAAGAAAGCTCATAGGCTTGCTTCCGAATATCTAGCTTATTATCGAAATAAACATCTGCTTTGATGGTTAAGTCCTTGCTGAAAATTTCATCTAATGTTTCATCCGGCTCTTCCTCAAGCAGCTTCAGCTCGCCCTGCAGCTCCGTTAAGAGAAGAGCGATAGCGTCCGTTGCTTCCTTGATCGCTTCCTTAGGATCCTCGGCATCTAATCCGCTGCCTTCAAACGGGTTAATCGTACCTGCAGCTGCCCACACATTTGGATTGCTCTGAAGAATCTCAAACACGCCTGTTATCATCTTGTCTAAACCAGCACGATCAGCAACAAGTGCATCAACATATTTTTTCACCCATGCCCAAATTTCAGGACCATCGAGGTCAACATGCACTTTCATCAATGAAGTCGGCGAACCATTAATGGATTCATTTACTGGCTTCACTTCAATTCGTTCTGGATTTGGCAGGTTATGTATAACATACGAGCCAATCGTATCCAGCATCTGGTGGCCAAGCGCAGTTAGCGCCGCTTCATCAACTGCCGGAGCTTCAGCAGATGCTGCTCCCGCTGGCAAGCCCGTCAAATCTGATACCCCAGTCAAACCAAGCAAACCCTCGCTCGTCAGATCAAGCACAAAAGGATGCTTCGCTCCCTCAAGCTCCATCACAGCAAGTTTATCAGACATTTTCAATGAGAATTTAATACTTGCCGTTTCTCCAAAAATGAGGCTGCCATCCATGGAGATATTTGAGCTGTCCTGCGCTTTAACATGATCCAGTTGAAGCTTCATATTGGAAACCAGCTTCATAATGGCGAGTTCCTCTTCAGGAGCACCTTCATAGGCTTCCTCATCTAGCAAAAGCTTAAATTCTAACGATTGCTTGCTTTCACTCGAAGTAACTTTAAGTGAATTTTTGAGCGCCGTATTAAAATCAAGATTGGAAACCGCTTGACAACCGGCAACGAAAATAAGTGTTAAAGCTAATAAAAGAATCAATAACTTGCTTGGTCTTGCTAAAAATGATTTCATCCACTCGTCTCCTTTGTTATCGAACATCAATAAGCAGGTTATTGTTATTCACAAACTCTACTCATTGTACAGGAGACTCTATTTGTTGTAAATGTATGGAAAGCACTAGTTTTGTCGAATTTTCAAGCCTTTTACAAGCAATGATTACGATTGTTTTGTTTGGATTTCCACTTGCTTTGTTTCACGACGCCAATTGATTTTCCAATCATAATAATTTGCAATGTCTCGCAAAGCAATCATTTGCACCTCAGTACCAGATTTCTCGGAGAAATGAATGTCAGGAACCTCTTTCTCGTCTATAAGCAGCTTAGCAGAATGATCGCCCTTCAACTTACGGATAAGCTCTTCTTCGGTTTCACCTGCTCTTGCCCCGTTGATTCGAAAGCCATTGTGATGAAACTTAGCGTTAATGCCTTCTTTCGTCGTAAACGTAATAGGTACGCCTACCGCTTTTGTCAGCTCCAGAACAACTTCACTATAAGCACCATATGGAAAAGCAAGCGCACTCACCTTATTGCCGAGTTCACTCTTCAGCCGATCCTCAGCCCTAAGCAAATCTTTTTTCAACCGTTCAACGTACTCCGCCTTTGTTTCCATCTTTTTCTTTTGTTTATCATAATTAAGCTTGGACATGACAGGCGCTTCATTACCGTGTTCATTCACTGCTCCATAACGATGCATATCAAAGGTGTGGCTCATAAAGCTCATTCCCGCTTGCTGCATTTCCCTCATCTGATCCCAAGTCAGCTTGGGCGTTCCCGGCTTCGTACGGTCATCGATCGTCGAGACGATTACAAAATTGACAGCAGGATAACCGTATTCCTTCAGAATCGGATAAGCAAGCTTATAAAAGCTTTCATAGCCGTCGTCAAATGTAATCAACAGCGCATTGTCCGGCACATGGCCTTTTCCTTGCATGAAGTTAATATATTGTTCAATAGTAATAACTTGAAAGCCGTTTTGCTTCACGAGCTGCATTTGTTTTTTAAATCGCTCCACAGCAATAATGCCATCAGACTGAGGTTTTATTGCGATATCATGATACATAAGGACGGCGACCTGCTCTGAATAATAAACACTCTTTTTACTGGAAAACATACTGAATAAATCAAACTGCTCGTCAAACGCTTGCTCCAAATATTGCGCCGACACCATCAAGCGGTCGTTTTGAATCATAGCAGGCGCCTCGCCCTCTAGCTTTGTACCATTTACTATCAATTGAACGCTGTTTACCTTGTTCTCATTTGAACATCCTGTCAGCAGCCATCCAACCATCATAGCGACAGCAATGACGATTGCTAGTGCTGCTTTTTTCTTTTGATCCATTATGATTTCCCCCTCAACTACCCAACTAATGGATAGTGTAGAGGAGAAATCTTATCGACTGCGTTTATAGCCGCTTAACATATGCTTAAAGAAATCTTAAGTTTCAAGATGCGCCAACGGGAAGCTCATCTCGAATATCGTTTCCTTAGTGGAACTGCTAACCGATATTCGTCCATTTTGCGCTTCGATAATACTTTTGGTAATCGCGAGTCCAAGGCCCGTTCCTCCAGACCCCGATTCAGAAGATCGTGATCGGTCAACACGGTAGAAGCGGTCAAAAATAAAAGGAACATCTTGTGCCGGAATTTGCTCGCCGTAATTAATAACTCGAATGACAGCTCGATCTTCTATATTCTCGATCTGCAAATCGATAATTTTGCCTGTGCTGCCATATTGCATGGCGTTCGTCATTAAATTATCGAAGGCGCGCGCCAGCATATTCCCGTCCGCCATAATGAACAATGTGTTTTCCTTGGTTTGAATATTGCAGGTCATCTTTGCCTTCTCTAGGCTTGGAACGAACTCCTCCGTAAGCTGAAGTGCGAAGCCGACAATGTCTAGTTCATCAAGCTCCAGCGGCATGCCGTTGTTTAGCTTTGTGTATTCAAACAGATCATCGATCAATCGTTTCAGATGCTTCGATTTCTCATAGGCGATGTTAACGAAATATCGAAGCTCTACCTCATCCTGATAACGATCCTGATCGATCAGTTCAAGGAATCCTAAAATGGACGTAAGCGGTGTGCGCAGATCATGAGATACACCCGTAATTAAATCATTTTTTGATTTTTCGGCATTTCGCTCATCCTGCAGCAGCTGATTGAACTGCTTGCCTAGACCATTTATGCTGCTTGCAATTTCTCCAAGCTCATCCGACGCTTTGACAGGAATAACATAATCAAGCTCCCCAGCACCCAGCTGCTGCAGGCCAAATCGTATTTCCTTCAAATAGTTAATCATGTTCCTGCTTGTCCAGAAAAATAAAGCTAGAAAAAGCAGACATCCAAAAATAGCAATGACAGGGGCAGAACCGATATTGTTTACGATCCAAATTAATGTACGATTATACGATGTGTATTGTATAAGAAAATAGGCAAGCAAATGCCCTGCAATGACGCAGCATAACATAAGACCTAAGCTTTGCAAGAAAGCAATGATAAAGGATAAACGAATGGTACGGAAAAACTTATAGCCTTTCGGATTATCACTCGCCCCACGCTGGTCAAGCTTCCTGTAGCAAATTACAAAGATCAATAAACCCGCAGCAGCTGCGATTGGCGTTGATCCGATGTTCTCAATTGCCCATTTGATTGTCTTGTCGTATGGGTTTATATCTAACATAAACCACAGCAGCATCCAGCCAATCACAGCAAACAGCACCGCTGCTCCTAAACTTGCTGCAGCTGCCTTTAAGTTGAATTTGTTCTTTTTCTTCATCATTTCAGCACCTTCATTTGCGAGGTTTGCATCTAAATAGGCAGGTGGAAGACGTGGTTTACACGATGCCTATAGCGCATCCATTTTATAGCCTATTCCCCAAACGGTTTTGATAAATCTCGGATTTTGGGCGTCCTTCTCAATTTTCTCTCGAATTTTACGGATGTGAACCATAACGGTGTTTTTGGATTCCATAAAAGGCTCGTTCCATGCGTTCTCATATATTTTGTCCATACTGAGGACAATACCGCGATTGACAGCCAGCAGGTTAAGAATAGAAAATTCACGAGGCGTTAGTTTAATTTCCTGCCGATCAACGGTTACCGTGTGCGTAGCTGTATTTATAATGAGATCATCGATGATGATTTCATTGTCATTATGACTCGCTTTCGAATGAAATTGCTTTGCTCTGCGGATATGCGATTTGACGCTGGCAAGCAGTACCAGCGGGCTGAATGGCTTCGTCACATATTCGTCCGCCCCGAGGCTAAGACCCGATATTTTATCAATATCCTGCGATTTTGCGGACAGCATAATAATTGGAATATGGTTTTGCTCCCGAATTTTCATGCACGCTTCAAGCCCGTCCATAACAGGCATCATCACATCAAGTATAATAAGATCCACCTTATGCGTATTAAGCTTCTCCAGCGCTTCAAGCCCATTGGATGCCTTTAGCATCGTAAATCCTTCATTTTTAAAATAAATTTCCATTAGGCTTAGTATTTCCTTCTCATCATCTACCATTAGTATCGTTTCTCTATTCATGTCTCTGTACTCCCTCCTGCGGTGTGCTACTCATTAAATATAACATGATCTGTATCCATTGGTTCATTTATGTATGTTAGAGAGTGGCGCCGCAAATAAAAAAAGGAGCAGACTTCGCTTGATGGCGCAAGCAAGCTCCCCTTTATAATTGATTCCTTACTCCGTTTTGGACGATGCTTCGCTGCTTTCACCTGCAGCTGAGCCATCCGCCCGTGCTGGATCTTCTTTAAGCATTTCTTGGCCTTTCACCTGCAAAATACTAAGTGCCGAGTTTAGATCCTGTGTGTCTTCCTTCACCTTTTTCATCTCTTCCTTAACCGCCTTTGTGAATTCCTCATAGAAGTTGTCAGGCAGCTTGTTAAAATTTTTGTAGCCATTAAAAGGACTTGGCTTTAACTCATAGAATGCAGCATAATTATGTCCTTCAACATCCGTAATATATTTGGTGCGAACCGGCAAACCATTGTAGTTGTTCGACTTGGATTTTACTCTTGCATAATCATCGCTTGTCACATACTTGAGAAAATCCCATGCGACCTCCTTGTTTGGAGAGTCTGCTCGAATTGCAAACAAATTATTAAATGACATCAGATTCGATTCATCTGGACTTTGCTGTCCGATTGGAGCTGTCACAATGTCCCAATTTTTCACGATCTTATTTTTTAGGCTTGGATAATCGCTTGCCTGCTTGATTTGGTTCGTGTAACCAACGTCTTGAATCGTCATCGCCAAACGACCGGACAGGAAAGGATCTGATAACAGGTAGTCCTCATAGGACTGTGACATCGCTCCCTCTTGGCTGCTCATACTTTCAAAATAAAGCGCGTTTGATTCTACTGCATCCAGCGCCTGCTGAAATACATTTTTCCACGAATCCGTATGTATGGTCATTTGCTTTTGCCCAGCATTCACATAGCTAACTTTTTCAGACTCTGCAAGCATGATGGCCAAATCAAACAGCTCCTCGCGATATCCCATCTTCAAACCGTATACCCGCTCCTTCCTATCACCGTCCGTAGGGAAACGCCTCGCCAGTTGTATCGTTTCATTCCAGCTCATTCGGCTTCGCGGAAGCTCAATTTTGTATTTTTCAAATAAATCCTTGTTGTAGTAAATAACCTGGCTGTAGAAGCTAGGCGCTAAACCGTATACTTTGCCGCCGCCCTGCTCTTTCAAATAGTCAAGCATACCGGGAATCAATCCCTCGGTTTCGTACTTTTCCTTTTCCATAACAGCATCGAGATCATAAAGCTTGCCTTCTTGTGACAGCTTTTGGTACCTCTCTCCATCCAGCATTAAAATATCAGGCTGTTTTTCTTCTATAAATTTGTTAAACGCAGTATCGTAGTCTGTATTTTCTTCACTATACATCGACTGATTGCTAATGACTTCAATTTCAACATTCGGATATAATGCCGAGAACACCATACCATAATCTTGAAAGAACATGCCTTCATCGTAATACATGACCTTCAGTGACGACTGCTTCATTTTATTACTGTCCTTATTGTCACCTCCAAAGCTGCAGCCAGTTGCCACTAATGCCAAAACAACGACTGATAAAACAAACCTCGACCATGCTTTCATCTTTCGTTTCTCTCCCTCTCCGCATATCCCTAATATGTATCCATATCCTATTCATAAATAGTCTAGAGGAAAAAACTTACTAATTCTCTCTGCTATTTCTTAACAATAGCTTAATGAATGCTTAAGTTTTTCAAAGTTTTCGAAGCAGCAAGGGAGCTCTAACGAAAAAAAGGACACATCCCCCTATAAGGGCTGTGTCCTTTCTTCCATGAAAACTTATGATTATACCGCTTTTTTGTAAAATGGCTTTAAAACAATCCCGAGTATTTTGCGGAGCGGCCCCGGGAACGAGCGCACATCCTCTGGTGTGATAACGCGAAGCGCAGCGAGCAATATGAGATAAAGTGAGCCTACAACAACAGATGCAACAGCAGCTGCCAAGAAATAGGAAAGCTTATCTGCCCATGCACCCGTAATAGCCAGCACCCCGTACTCAGCTCCCCAGCCTGCAAGGGCAGGTACAGCAATTGCGATCAAATAGGCAATCCATTTGCCGCCTAGCACGTTCAAGTTAACGTCCTTGTTAATGCTTCTTAAGTTCAAATACGTAATGACAACGAAACAAATCGTAGATCCAATAATAAATCCATAGACGCCAAGCAAAGGAGCAAGCGCCAGACTGAACACCACTTTAAGCGCCAAACCAATAAACGTATGGTTCATCGGCAGCTTAGGTTTGTTGAGTCCGTATAGGATCGAATTCGAAATCATCATTGTAATTTGGAAGATCGCTCCGGCTGTAAGCATCGCTACCGTCCCGCTTCCGCTTGGAGTCGTAAATAGTAGTCCAGTTACGGAATAAGAGGCTACTGCCAGCAGCAGCGCAACCGGTACGCCTGTAAACAACACAATCCGCATGACGAGCGAGGATTGACGCTGTACTTCCTTCATATTATTCAAGGCAAATGCCGAGGAAATGATCGGAATAATCGAAGCGCCGAGCGCAATCGCAAGAATCGGAGGTATGCCCGCTATCCCCATCGCCTTCGTGGAGTAATCCGCCAACGCTTTTGTTGCTGAATTTTCATTATAAAAGGATTCCGTCAATCGCATAAATATCGTTATATCAAAAAAGTACAAAAGCTGTACCGTCATCGCCGTTACGACAGCAGGAATGGAAGTGCCGAATATTTCTTTATAAATGGTCCGATAAGGCAGGTTGGAGCTTGTCTTTACCGACTTATCCTTCACATTTATAGCAGATTTGGCATGCTCCGATTGATCTTGTTTTTTCAGCTTACGCCAAAACCACATCATAACCGAAAATGCACCAATACTTCCGAGCACAGAACCAAACGCAATAGCTGCAGCGCCGTACTTATCTCCCCAGCCCCAGCCGAGAACGATCAGGGCTAGTCCAATTCCACCGATGAGCCGCAAAATTTGTTCCATGATTTGAGAAATACCGCCTGCGGACATGATCTGCCGGCCTTGGAAGTAACCTCGCATCATTGCAATAATAGGAAATAGCAGCAGCGCAGGCGCTATAGCTTGCAGCGATAAAGCTGCATCCGGCACCTTCGAGAACCGTTCATAAGCTGGTGCAAAAACAAACATCGCAGTGGCAAGCAATATTCCTGTCACTGCTCCAAACATTAATGCCGCTCGATAAATTCGTTTGGCTTCATCGGGCCGGCCAAGCGCATAGCGCTGAGAAATCATTCGACTAATCGATAGCGGTATGCCGCCCGTCGCAATCGTTAGCAGTAATAAGTAAATCGTATTCGCTGAGTTGAATGCCGCCTGTCCGGCAGCTCCCAGCATATATTCGAGCGGAATCCGCTGGAACAAGCCGAGAAACCGGACGACCAGCGCTGCGGCTGCCAGTATAATTGTGCCTTTAATTAATGAGTCTTTTTTTAGCATAATGGTCTGTCAAAGTCTCCCTATCCTTTATTTCCAATGGGCTCCAGCGGCTGATGATTGCCGCGTACGGGCACTGCTGCATGAGATGGAGAAGCCCAACGCACACCATTCTGAATCACTTGCAGCACTTGCGGGTTATAGTAGGTTGGATAAGTCTCATGCCCCGGACGGAAGTAAAAGATTTTGCCTTGGCCGCGGTTAAAGGTACAGCCGCTGCGGAACACCTCGCCGCCTTCAAACCAGCTCACAAAAACAAGCTCATCCGGCGCCGGGATATCAAAATGCTCACCATACATTTCCTCATGCTCCAGCGTAATGTATTCCGGCAAGCCGGCTGCTATTGGATGCGCTGGATTTACGACCCAAATTCTTTCCTTCTCGCCCACTTCACGCCATTTGAGATCACAGCCTGTGCCCATCAGCTTCTTGAAAATTTTTGAGAAGTGACCCGAGTGCAGCACGATTAAGCCCATGCCTGCGAGTACGCGCTGTTGAACACGATCTACAATAGCGTCATCCACCTGGTCATGCCCCATATGACCCCACCATATTAGAACATCCGTATTGGCTAGACGCGCTTCTGTAAGGCCATGCTCCGGCTCCTCAAGCGTTGCTGTCGCTACTTCGATATCTCCACTTGCGATCCCTTTGGCTAAAGCTTGATGAATGCCATCTGGATATACATTTTTGACTTCCTCATGAATTTTCTCATGCAAAAACTCATTCCATACGGTTACTTTAATCATTGAGCTATCCACCTTTTATTCATTTCATTAAAAGACGAGCCATAGGACAAACACCACGATCATCGCCAGCTGCAAAATTACCTTCACGACTACGCTTGAAAACAATCCTACAACTGAACCTAAACCAACCTTGAGCGATTTGTCAAAACGTGTTCCGATAATCATCTCACCAATGACGGCACCAACAAAAGGACCGATAATAAGGCCAAGTGCTGGAATAACGAAAGGACCAAAGATAAGACCAATTGTACTGCCGATCACTGAGGCTCGCGAGCCTCCAAATCGTTTGACGCCCCAGGCGCTAACCGCATAATCGGCGACAAACAGCACGATTAAAGTTACCGTCTGAATGAACCAGAACCAAAAACCAAATTCACTAAACGAGAAAAATAAGCCATAAACAAAAAATGCGCCATAAATGGCAAGAGCTCCCGGAAGAATCGGATAAATAGCTCCTGCCATCCCTACTACAAATAATAGAATAACTAATGTCCAGCCTAAAATATCCATACGTTTCTCATCCCTTCAGAAGGTAACGTCTAATCACTTCTGCAACTCCATGCTCATTATTCGTAAAAGTAATGAAGTCTGCAGCTTCCTTGACCGTTTCCTGCGCATTGCCCATCGCTACGCCTAAGCCAGCTTCGCGAATCGCCGCAATATCGTTCAAGCTATCGCCTACAGCAATGACTTGCGACATCTCGATGTTAAGCAAGCCGCAAAGCTCTTGAAGAGCGCTTGCCTTTGAAACGCCGAGCGGATTAAGCTCCAAATTAAATGGAGATGAATTCGTAATCTCAAGCGCTCCCCAGCTTTGTACTTCAGCGAGCAGCTTCTCTCGAGTGTTGTCATCCTCTGTGTAATAGCCGAATTTCAACCAGTGATGTGATGCATAATCATCAGCAGGCGTAATCCATTTCTCTTTATTGTAAATTTCATCAGCTGTATACGCCCAGAACCACGGCTCGCCATGTGCGAGAGCAAGCTCATGCAGCCTTTGCACGTAAACGTGGCTTAGATGAGTACGTTTATGAAGCACATGCGGACGATGCCAGATCTCACTGCCGTTTACTGTGATCATAGGTGTTTCCAGCTTCAATTGCTCAGCGTAAGGCAATGCACTGCGAAAACCTCTGCCCGTTGAGAAGCTGACAATAACTCCAGCATCAAGTGCTTTTTGAATCCATTCTGCATTTTCCGTACTAATTTCACTCTGTTCATTTAGCAATGTTCCGTCCATATCAAGCGCAAGCAATTTATAATCTCCCAATATTGTGCCTCCTCGTAAATGCCGTATCGTTGTTGTACCTAACTAGTAAATTATTTTAGCACATTTACGACAGATTCCAAATGAAAGTCACTCTAAAAAACACGAATTCATCATACTTGCTCAGAAAAAAGGAGCAGCCTCCGCTAATTTGCGTAAGCATGCTCCCCATCTTTTAACTTACTCCGTTGTTTCAATTGTCGTAACAGAACCGCTGCTTTCCGAAGTTCCAGCTCCTTCAGCACCTTCAGTAGGTACAGGATCTTCCTTCAACAGCATTTCTTGGCCTTTCACCTGCAAAATATCAAGCGCCGCATCGAGTTCCTGTTCCTTTTTCTTCACTTTTTCAAGCTCTTGGCTGGCTGCGCCTCTAAATTCTCCCCAGAAGCTTTGTGGCAGCTTGTCAAAATCTTTATAGCTATTAAATGTACTTGGCTTCAAGTCATAAAATGCTGCAAAATTATGCCCTTCTGTATCCGTAATATATTTCGTGCGGACAGGCAGTCCATTATAATTGTTCGACTTTGACTTGACTCTTGCAAAGTCCTCACTCGTTACATAGCTAAGGAATTTCCACGCAGCGTCCTTACTCGGCGATTCCGAGCGAATAGAGAAAATATTGTTGAAAGACATCATGCTTGATTGATCCGGATTTTGTTGTCCAACCGGAACCGTTACAATATCCCAGTTTTTCACGATCTTATCTTTTACTTTCTCATTCTCAGCCGCTTGCTTGATTTGATTGATGAAATTAATATCGCCCATCGTCATCGCCAATCGGCCCGCTATGAAGGGATCGCTTAACAAATAGTCCTCATAGGTTTGCGCCATCGCTTCGTCGCCACCTTGATTACGCATGCTATCAAAATAAAGCGCGTTCGAATCCAATGCGTCAATTGCTTGCTTAAATGCATTTTTCCATGAATCTGTGTTTATCGTCATTTGTTTTTGCGAAGCATTCACATAATTAACGTTTTCTGAATTAGCAAGAATGCTTGCCATTTCAAATAAATCTTCGCTGTAGCCCATTTTCAGCCCGTAAATCCGTTCCTTTTTGTCGCCATCCGTAGGGAAGCGGCGTGCCAATTGTATCGTCTGGTCCCAGCTCATGCGATTGGTTGGCGGCTCGATTTGGTATTTCTCAAACAAATCCTTGTTGTAAAACATAACTTGACTATAGAAGCTTGGCGTCATGCCAAAAACCTGTCCGCCGCCATTTTCTCTCAAATAATCAAGCATGCCGGGAATCAAGCCCTCTGTATTATACTTTTCCTTCTCCATAACCGGATCAAGATCATAAAGCTTGCCGTCGAGTGCCAGCTTTTTGTATTGATCGGTATCAAGCATCAAAATATCTGGCTGCTCCTCCGTAATAAACTTTTCGAGAGCAGCATCCATATCCTTGTTTTCACTTTGATACATTTTCCTATTTTCTACGACTTGAATTTCGATATTTGGATATAATGCCGAGAACACCATGCCATACTCCTGAAAGAAAGAACCTTCATCGTAATACATAATTTTCAGCGTTGACTGTTCATTTTCTTTTTGTTCGTTTTTGCCCCCAAAGCTGCAACCTGTTACCAATAATGTAAAAACTACTAGCGGTATGACGAATTTTGACAACACTTTCATGTTCAATTTTCTCTCCTCTTCAATTTCCTCCTAATATGTACCAATTACATTACGTTTCTTTTTGGATATAAGTTGCAGTTATACACCTTTTTTTGAAATAAATATGAAAAAAGCATCCATTAAGGATGCTTTTCGCAATTATTATGCTAACTTTCTTAGACGCAGTTTCTTGATTACAATGCCATGTGAGGGCGAGAACAAAAATGCGATAACGAACAATAATGCAGCTGCGCAGACCATACAGCCAGCAATTGAAGCATCCAATAAAACAGCTGCACCATACCCGATGAATGTACTAGCTACGCCGGCTGCTACACTCAAAACGATCATCAGGCCGAGCCGATCTGTCAGTAAATAAGCGGTAGATGCCGGGATAATCAGCAGTCCTACAACGAGTATCGCTCCTACGCTTTCAAAGGAGCTGACGGTAGCCATCGATACGAGACCCATTAACAAATAATGAAAGATAGCTACAGGTATGCCGATTGCAGCCGCTAGGGCGGGATCAAACGCGCATAACTTGAATTGTTTATAGAACAAAACGATAACTGACGTTATAATCAGCAGCGTTGTACCGAGCAGCCAAACGGCTTTCGGGCCCATATTTACGCCGCCAAGCTCCCAAATATTCCAGTGTACATACGCAATCTCACCGTACAAAATCGCATCCTGGTCCAAATGCACCTGACGAGCATACAAGCTTACAAGAACGACGCCAATGGCGAATAATGCTGTAAAGACAACGCCAATCGAAGCATCGGATTGAATGCCGCTTTGCTGAAACATTTGAATAAGAAAGGTCGTCAGCAATCCGCATAATAGTGCTGCGAACATCATCAGCAGCGAATCGCGTGAGCCGCTGAGCAGAAACGCGATAACGATACCGGGCATGACGGAGTGGCTAATGGCATCGCCGATCATCGCCATTTTGCGCAAAACGAGAAATACACCTAGAATACCGCAGCAGCTTGCTACTAGTGCACCTGTAAGCAAGATCCAGAAGTCGCTCATAATGCCGCCTCCTTCTTCACTTTGCCCTCAAGCAGCATTTCGGAGTCACGATTATAGCTTTGCTTCACTCTTTGGCGCACCAGTCTTTTTGCAAGTAATCCGCGCTGTGGACCAAATAGAATGGAAATGCAGAAGAGCAAGGTTGCTGCCAGCACCGTAACAGGTCCCGTTGGCAAGTTAGACACCGATGCGCTAATCCAAGTGCCTGCCGCACCGCTAACTGCACCGAATATGCCTGATAATACAACCATAAGCCCAAGGCGATCCGTCCAGTATCTAGCCGATACGGCCGGTGTTATAAGCAGCGCAGCTACGAGTACGACACCTACCGCTTGAATGCCCGCTACTACAGCAACGACGATTAGAAGCATAAGCAGCTGCTCAAGAAAGGCTACGGGATAACCGATGCCTCTAGCAAACCCGGGATCAAAAGAAATAATTTTAAACTGTTTAAAGAGCAGCGTGCAAACCGTAATAAGAGATACACATACGACCGTCATCGTAATCACATCAGATGCAATCATGGATGCCGCCTGCCCAAACAGGAATTTATCCAATCCGGCTTGATTGCCATAGCTGCCATGCTGGATAAGTGTAAGCAGTACGATACCTAGGCCAAAAAATCCTGACAAGACGATCCCCATCGCTGCATCCTGTTTAAGCTTAGAGTTTCGAGTAATATATCCAATACCGAACGTTGCGATAAGACCAGATATGCCTGCTCCTATGAGAAACAGTCCAATCGATTTAACGCCAGTAAGCATGAATGCAATGCATATGCCCGGCAATGCCGCATGGGCTAACGTATCGCCCATTAAGCTTTGTTTTCGAAGATACGAGAAGCAGCCGATCACACCGCTGCTTAAGCCAAGCAGCGTACAGCCTAGAAAAATCCATTGCATATTCGGATCGGTCAGCATCAACCATATTTTATCCATGAATTACTCACCCTTTCCGTCAAAACGTGACGGAGACTGCATGCTGCGATCAAGAAACGCCAGTCTGCCGCCGTAAGTACGCTGTAATTTCTCCTGGGTAAAGGTTTGCTCTGTTTTGCCGAATGCTTGAAGCTCTACATTCAGGAGCAGTACCGAGTCAAAATAATCTTGCACAGTCGCTAGATCATGATGGACAACGATGACCGTTTTCCCTTGCAGCTTCAGCTCCTGCAGCAATGTGATAATGGCTTTCTCTGTCGCTGCATCCACGCCTGCAAATGGTTCATCCATAAAGTACAGCTTCGCGTCCTGCGCCAGCGCACGCGCTAGAAACACGCGCTGCTGCTGTCCGCCAGAGAGCTGACTGATTTGCCTGCCTGCATAATCGGCCATTCCAACCTTGTTCAGGCACTCCAGCGCAATCGCCTTATCCTTCGCGCTTGGGCGGCGGAACCAGCCTAAATGACCATAACGGCCCATAAGTACAACATCAAGCGCATTCGTTGGAAAATCCCAATCCACCGATTCTCGCTGCGGGACATATCCGATCATTTTCCGCTGCTGCTTATAAGGCTTGCCATATACTAACACTTCTCCGCCAATACTCGGTATGAGGCCAAGAGCCGCCTTCATCAGTGTTGACTTACCTGCGCCATTGGGCCCGATTACCCCGACGAGCTCACCCTCGCTTACTTCAAACGATACGTTCCGAAGCACTGGCTTCTTCTGATAAGCAACGCTTAGTCCCTTAATCGTAAGCGGTGCAATTTGTTTCGTATTTTGCTTGGCTGCTGTTGTAGATTGGTTCATATTTATCACTCACTTTCCTTGCCTTTGTTATGTGCTATTTCAAAGCGGCTACAATCGTATCCACGTTATGCTTCACCATTCCGATATAAGTGCCTTCAAACGTACCGGCATCTCCCATTGCGTCGGAGTAAAGCTCGCCGCCAATCTTCACCTCATGGCCTAAGCTTTTTGCCCCTTCTATGACCGATTCAATTGATTTTTTCGGAACGCTGGATTCGATAAAAACAGCTTTTATTTTTTTCTCAACTAAGTAGTCGCGCAGCTTGCTAACATCCTTTGAGCCGTACTCCGACATCGTATTCATCCCTTGCAAACCCGTGACAGTTAGACCATACGCTTCGCCAAAATATCCAAATGCATCGTGTGCTGTTACTAAAATGCGGTCTGCCTCAGGAATAAGTGCAATTTGCTCTCTCGCGTAATTATCCAGATCCTCCAACTGCTTGATGTAGGCTGCTGCATGCTCTTTGTAGTACTCAGCGTGGACCGCATCCTTCTCCATTAGCGTGTCGCGGATCACCTCTGTTGTAGAAATCCAAAGCTTCACATTGAACCAAATATGCGGATCATGCATGCCCGCCCCTTGCCCTGGGGCAGAGTGCAGCTGATCTTCCGTCAAATATTTGGAGACGGCTACCGTCGGCTTGCGCTTCTCCAATTTCTCGAACATCTCGGCCATCTTGCCCTCTAAGTGCAAGCCGTTATAAAAAATAATGTCCGCATTATCCAGCTTCCGCACGTCTCCTTGAGATGCCTTGTATAGATGGGGGTCAATCCCTGCCCCCATCAATCCGCTAACATCGACATACTCGCCGCCTACCTGCTGCACTACGTCTGTGATCATTCCTGTTGTTGTCGTAATTTTCAATTTCCCATCGCTCGTTCCTTGCTGTCCGCAAGCTGAGGTTACCATTGCCGTCATCGCCAGAAAAACGATAACCATAATAAATCTCCGAAGAGCAGAATTTGTTTTGTACGTTTTGCGCATTGTGCTACCTCCTCCATCCCTGTCATTTTTTATATGCTCTAAAGTTTGCCCTTATGAATCTTAGTTTACCTAATGCCTTTTTTTTAATAATACACAAAAATGTTTCACTCGTGCAACATTTATTTTAAAATGGGCGATTTGCATAGCAAAAAAGGCAGATCGGAGTTGATGCTCCGACCTGCCTTTTTGATGTTTTTAGACCACTATTCGTTTGTTCCTGTTCCTGTATCAGTTCCTGTATTAGCATTATCCGCTGTATTATTAGCCGTATTTCCAGCAGCATCATTTGTAGCTGGCGCTTTCTTCTTCGGCACGCCGTACAAACCAATTTCCTCGTCATAAGCATCAAAAATCTTACGAGCGATTGGAGAGGCGCCGTAACCCCCGAATCCGCCATCAGGTACTACAACAGCTACAGCAAGCTTCGGCTTATCGGCAGGCGCATAGGCGATAAATACCGCATTTTCTGCAGTCCGGCCTTTTACTTGTTGCTCTGACGTACCTGTCTTACGGTTATAGGTGTAATCCACACCTTCAAAGCCTTGCGAACTAACCTTCGACATGCCTAGCTCAATTTCTTTCCAGTATTCAATCGGGTAATTTACTTCATTCAAAATGACAGGCGTATAGCCTTGAATAATATTTCCGTCTGCATCCTTAATTTCGTTTACAAATTGCGGCTTCATTCGTTTGCCGCGATTGGCAAGCATTGCAGTATATTGCGCGAGCTGCAACGTTGTATAACGCCCTTGCTGACCGAAGGAGGCTTGAACGAGTGCTGATTGCGAACTGGCATTTTTCGCCTCGTTAAAATACTCAATAACGCCCTTCGTTTCGTTAGGCAAGCCGCTTTCCGTCAGGACGCCAAGACCAAATTGCTTCATGTATTCGTCCCAGATTTCCACGCCATTTTGCGGATCTCTTCTATAAAGCCTATCGCCAATCATAGCTGCCATAAACGTATTGGAAGAATGTTGAATGCCTTGTGCGCCATCAATGTAGCCGAACTTTTTGCCTTGGGAGTTGCCGATATAAGTCTCATATCCTTTTCTACCATATGAGAATCTCCCAGTATCCGGGTAGGTATCTGTCGTCTTAAACAATTTCTCATTCAGTCCGACTAATACGGATAACGGCTTCATTGTCGAGCCGAGCGGCAGGATGGAAGATGGATGTTGATTGCGCTCCTCTTCGGAATACTTGCCATATACCGTTCGAATCGTACCGTTCGATAAGATATTCTGGAAGTTCTCGTAATCCTCTTTGCTAATACGGCCTCCTGACCAAATATTTGGATCATAATCCGGCATACTCGCCATCGCCACGATTTTACCTGTATCAACTTCCATCGCTACTGCGAATCCGGTTTGTGCATATTTGGCACGCTCATATTTGTTTGTAGACGTTGATATTTTTTTGAGCTGATCCATAATGGCTGTTTCCGTCGTTAACTGCACGTTTTTGTTTATGGTTAAATAAAGATCCGACCCCTTCGTAGGGTTCGTTATTTCCATAGGCCCGATAATACGCTCCGCATTGTTAACGGGATAGGTTTTCAACCCATTTTTGCCGCGCAGCACGTCCTGATACATCCGCTCAAGTCCGTCGAAGCCAACGTCCTCTTCATCCAAGTATCTCAGCGTAGGATCTTCCTCTGTCGTCTTTTCCTTGTAGAAGTCTACGTTTTCGCGAACGGTATTAAACTTCTTCAAATACCCGACAAGCTGCACCGAAATCGAATCTTTGTCATAATTCCGAACGCTTTCCTCCATGATATCTACACCTTTGAACGCCGTGCGATTTTCCATGAAATAAGCAACTTCTTTATTCGTGAGGCCGGATTTAATCCGCCGCGGGGTCGAGATATTATTCCGCTTAAAATCAAGATCCATCTGGCGAATAATATCGTCAACCGTCATCGCCTTGGCAGGATCGCCAAGCTTTGTAAATATTTCATAAAGCTTCTGCGCCATCTCTTTAGCACTTGCAGTCGCTTTCTCCAGCTTAAGCTCAGGCTGAATCGTGAAATAGATGGATTGGGTCGAAGTCGAATAGGCAATTGCATGACCCGTAGAGTCGTAAATGTTGCCCCTAATCGGCGGAATCTTCACGCTGCGTGTACTTTTGCCGATCCCTTCAGCACTTAGCGTCGGCCCTTCTACAAACTGTAAAATGGCTAGCCTTACAATCAAAACACTAAATAATGCGAACGTAATAAAGAAAAATAAGTTCAATCGAAACGAAAAATGACGTCGATTTATAATTTCCCGTTTCTGCGGATCATCTTGCACGTCTAATCACCTCATAACCTTCTCATTTTAAGCTATGCATCACTTATGTGAGTATCGTCAAATGCCGGCGGATTAAACCAATTCCCGGTATTTGCCCAAGTAGCATCCAGTGGAATCCAGCCATTATCCCCTTCGCTGATTCGCACCTCATTCCAAGCATGGGGACCGAAGCCTCCCTTGCCGTTAGCTCCCATTCCAGTTACAACCCGTACCTCTAGACCTGCCGACCTAGCCATTACAGCATATAAACGAGCTATATCTATACATACGCCTTTGCGCGTATCAAATGTTTCGGGAGGTGTCTGTTCCTTCCAAATTCCCTGCTCTTCATAATTCCGAGCTTTGTCCCAATCGTAAGCAATTCTTGTTCCAAGAAAGTCATATAGCTTTCTCGCCTTATCCTCATTCGTTTGCGCATCCTTGGTCACATAAAGAGCAGCTTTCTCAATCTCAGCTGGGATGGCGTAATCAATAATCTCATATTTTCGTTGCAAAATTTGTTTGAACTGCGCTTCAACCGCTTGGGCGAGCACGGGTCCTTGCCCTGCTAGAACGTCTCCGGCAACTGGACTCAGCCACGAAGCCGCTTTGGTATAAACCGGCGATTCGGAAATTTTGTCGACATACCAGCCATTTGGCACAAGGGACACATAAACGAATAAAAGAACGACGAATACAAATGAACGACCCGCTCCGTGAGCAGCACCAATTAAAGCCCCTATGGCACGGCTAGCACTTCGCCTGCCTTGCAAGTGAGCCATAGGCTCTTCCTTGCCGCTCCTCAGAACGCCTTCTACTGCTCTTTCCAGCAAAGGCTCAATAGAAGCTGCCAATGCCCGCAGCAGTAAATAACCGAGCAGGAACAAGACGCCATAGCGCAGCAATGCAAAATCCCTCAAACTCGTAAGCAGCGTGTACCATGCTTGCTCCACCCCGCTGAGGTCATGAAGAGGAACCTTCACCTTGCTAGTCAGCCACTTCGCTACAGCTGGCGACAATGTATTCGTAAGCTGTGCTGCCAGTACCAAACATACGATAACTGCTAAACCTTCCCAAACAAAAAAGAAAAGACGCCTCGCAGATCCCGATGCGCCTCTCCTCATCCCCTGTATAAGAGAGCCAATTAGCAATAGAAGCACAATGATAGCAATTGGCTCCGGCTCTCTAAATAATTGATCCCAACTTGTCATCGGCATTACCCGTTCTGCTTCGCTTGGTCGATGAAGGTTTGTATCGTATTATCGAGCTCCCACTTGCCGAGCGCCGTTCCGCGGAATGAAATGGCAACCTCATTCGCACCAGGCTCTCCGGTAAGCTCTACATTTTTAGTTTTCACTGTAAAGGTTCCATCCCCGTTATTCACGAAAGTAGCATCCTTTGCTTCGCCTACCATTGCATTAACGGCTTCCTGTTTTACTGTATCTGCAACCTTAGTGCCAATCTCTTTCAAATCATCCATAGTGTAGCCGCTATATACGACAATACCAAGCACGATTGCCACCACGAGTGCCCATTTAACTACAGTTTTCACGATGCGGATAATAATTAATAGTAAGATAAGCGCAATAACCAGCACAAGCCAATGTTCTTTAAGAAAAGCTGTCCAAGTGTCCCAATCATAGGTCGAAAAATTCAAAAAATCCAATTGCGATCCCCTCCATTATACCTCGTACAAAATCCCATTACAAAATATTATAACCTACGGAATATAGGGCGTAAACGCTCGTTTCCTTTTTATGCAGACATATCCTGTCCCAATTAGACGTACAAGTATATAAGAATGTAATTGGCAAGGAGGGTCAGCTCTGTGAAAACCGCGGTTTGGCTGTACTTATTTTTGTTTATCGCCTTTTTTGATTTGCATGCGCAATACCCCATTTTAACACCTTTTGCCATCTCTTTAGGTGCAGCGCCTTCCTTCATCGGACTCATGATGGGCATGTACTCCATTACGCATTTGCCTGGAAATCTCATTGCAGGCTTTGGCGTTGATCGTTATGGCAGCAGATTATTTATCGTGTTCAGTCTTATGGCAGCCGGCATTGTTCTCCTGTTTCAATCGCATGTAACTAATCCTTGGCAGCTGCTCGCGCTCCGCTCCATCAGTGGTTTTGTGCTTGCCTTTCTGTCTCCGGCTTGCTTGTCCCTGCTTGCACGAATAACGAGCGATCGAACGGAGCAAGGAAAGCTTATGGCTGGCAATGGACTAGTTCATACGCTAGCATCAGTCGTATCTCCAGCAGCAGGAGCGTATCTCGTTGCAAAAATTGGATTTTCGACCGCTTTTACGCTGCTTGGATGGGTTCTGATCGTAACATCTGTCTGCGCTCTGTTCTTTATTAAAGAAGTTCGCCAGAAGGTAGAGCAAACGGAAGCTGAGGGCAACGACGGGAAAAAGAAAACGAAGCTGCCGCTTGAACCTGCAGTGCCTATTCCTTGGCTCGTCTACCTGCTGCCTGTTGCAATAAGCTGCGCGCAGGGTATCCTATCGTTCGAGCTGCCGCTGCTTGCCAAAACGCAGGAAGCGATGATGACGACCGGCCTTTTATTTTCCGTTATCAGTATCGGCGCACTCGTAACATTAAGCATGCTCTTTCTGAACCGCGTATCCGCGTATCTGCGAACGTTGTGGGGCTCGCTCATTCTTGCCATTATTTACTTTGGCATTGCATCCGACATACCGGCACCTCTAACATTGATGCTGCTGTTTGTCGGTATGGCAAAAGGAGTCATTTTGCCCGCGCTGTCCACCTTATTAATTGAGCTTAGCGGCGGAGCACGTTACGGCCGTACTTTTTCTGTATTATCCATCGCCTTCTCCATCGGTGCGTTTATCGGGCCGATGGCGGCAGGACAGCTTCGCAACTATATATCGCCTTACTACATAGCGTTTATTGCATTAATGATAGCAGTCGCTCTGCTCCCGCTGCGAATTTCCCGTTCCCTTTCTTCCCGCACCCATTTTTCGTAGGCATAGGTAAATGCACAGGGCTAATTCCCCATCATGTCATATGCTGTACTATGACAGGTGACTAGTTAGAACAGCTAAGCTCAGCTGTTTGCATTCATCCTTCTAACACTACGGAAACGAGGTGACCCCATATATGTCTGCAAATGTAAGTTCAGAAAATCGTGGTTATGGCCACGGCGGTTTCTCAAACCTTGGCATTATCCTTGTATTGTTTATCCTGCTCGTAATCATAGCTTGCACTTGTCTCTACTAGTAAAATAATAAACGGTCTGCAAACTGCAGACCGTTTTTTCATTTTCAAAAGAAAAAACCGATCATTCCCGTTCTCGGTAAAATCGCTGTTTGGTGGTAAACTATACATATGCTTCATGACCCTGCTCTACATTCACTACGCGAGGTGACTTCCATGGATATAGCCATTATCGTAGAAGGAAAAAATGACAAGGCAAGACTTAAACGCGTCCTTCACCCGGATGTACCGATTTTCTGCACCTTCGGCACGCCCGGTTCCGAGCAATTGGACAAGCTTAGAAAACAAATTGGCAAAAGCCAAGCTTATATTTTCACCGACAATGATTCCTCTGGAAAACGGATTCGCTTCTTATTGCGCGACGTATTTCCAGATGCTGAGCATATTTATACCCGCAGAGGTTATTCAGGTGTAGAGCATACGCCAGAGGAATATTTAATTGAGCAATTAGAAAAAGCGGGCCTCGATGCGCATATCCTGTACCCTGCGCAGAGTCCCGCTTCTATTTGGAGCAAAGATGAATTTTAAAGCACCTTGTTTAATTGATTTACAATTTCCTCAGCCGTCAAATCTTCTTTGCTGCCATCAATCCATTTGCGAATTTGACCGTCCTTATCCACAATCGTAATGACATTGGAGTGAGAGAAGGAGCCATCCTCATTTTTAATGACGCCAATGCCGAAATCTCTAGCAATTTGCATCGTGTTTGACTCATCGCCCCGCAGGAAACGCCAACCATTAAGATCAGCAAAATTCCGCTTTGCAAAATCATGAATCACTTCAGGTGTATCCCGTACCGGATCAAACGTAATCGAGATGAGCTCTGCTTTAGTGCCGAGCTTGCCTTCCTCTTTAAGCTGCTCCTGTACTTGCGACAGCAAGAAGGTAGTTGGCGGACAAACATCTGGACAATTTGCGAAATAGAAATATACAATTCGCGCCTTTCCATTTGTTGAAGCGAGTGTTACCTTCTGATCATCCAGATCCGTCAGCTCAAACGTTGGCGCAGCCTTCTCGATTGGAAGAGTCTGCTTCTCCGGCATACCGTACGTAATAAATAAATAAATTCCCATTGCTGCGCAAAGCGCAAGTACTGCAATTTTGAAGCTATGCTTTTTGACAAAATCCACGCCAGTCACTCCTTAAGACGATAATTATGATCCCGTCGTATTAAGAATCATAACGATAAATATAACCATTAAATAATTGACCGAGATAAGAAAATTGGTTTTTGCCCATTTGTCGGTATCCTTGGCTTTTGGCCCCTTCAACGTATGGATAAGCCAGATTAAGCCGCCTGCAACGGATATGACCAAGAAGAAAATACCAACGTAACCGTAGGAATAAAACAATATGCCCGTTGGCAAAAGCAATACGATGTAAGGAATCATTTGAAACTTTGTACGTTTGATTCCTTTCACGACAGGCAGCAATGGAAAACCTGCTGCGCGATATTCTTCTACCCTTCTAATGGCAAGCGACCAGAAATGAGCAGGCTGCCATAGGAACATCAGAGCAAACAATATCCAAGCACCCGCATCGATTTCACCTGTTACCGCGCAATAACCGATAACCGGCGGCATCGCGCCAGAGATGCCTCCAACCGATGTACTCCAAGTTGAAGTACGCTTGAGCCACATCGTGTAAACCACAATGTAAACACCCCACCCTAACAGTCCAAGCCAGCCTGATAAAGGATTAACGAGCAGGAAGAGAACAGCTAGTCCAACAACCCCCAAAATAATACCATAAGCCAGAACAGAGCCTGGCGTCATTCGACCGGTAGGAAGCGCGCGATCCTTCGTACGTTCCATTTTCAAATCAAGTTCCCGATCCCAATAATTATTAATCACGGTTGCTGACGCTATCGTCAACGTTGAGCCGATAATCGCCCATATAAGCAATAGAACGTTAATGTCCCATTTGGAAGCAACCATGAAACCACCTATCGCAGCAAATACATTAAGTCGAAGTAGCCGCGGTTTTGTCAATGCAATCCAGTCTTTAAGCACGAAGCTAGCCTCCCAAGTTATGCGACAAGACGCTGATGGCGTCTATCATCCATTGATGAATCGTTTTTAATCATACCGAAAAAAGAACACGATGACAACGTTCGACGGTTTTGTTCATCATTTTGCCACGTAAATTGTGACAAATCATTTAGTAACCAAATGGGCGGGTGCACAATACAATAACTATGTAGTTTGATGCCTATGCCGAACAGCAAATCAAACCGTCCTAAAGTCTACGAAAGGAAGTGATCTGTCAATTCCATGGCTGTCATCAAAACCAATTCCGAAGATACGAAGATGCTCGCTAGGCTCATGCGAGCGGAAGCAGAGGGCGAGGGCGAGCTCGGCATGCTTATGGTAGGCAACGTTGGCGTAAACCGTGTACTAGGAAATTGTATCGACTTTAGAAATCTTCGGTCCATCCCAGACATGGTCTATCAAAGTCCTGGCGGTTTCGAAGCAATCACCAAAAGCTACTTTTATCAAAGCGCTCGTGATAAAGATATTCGATTAGCAAAGCGGGTCATTAACGGCGAGCGTCAGCACCCGGCTTCTAATGCATTATGGTTTTTCCGCCCAGCAGGCAGCTGCCCTGATACGTGGTGGGATCAGGCCAATAGCGGAAGATATAAGAAACATTGCTTCTTCGTTCCAACGCCAGAGGATTGTCCGGCCGTTTATTAAAACTATTTCTAAAGTATGAAAGTGAGGAAATTCTAAATGTCTAATGGTTATGGTTACAAAAATCAAGTAAGCCCCGCAAATACAGGTCCTGTTCAAGGATTCGGCTACGGCGGTTATGGTCAATACCAGTTTCCAATGGGGATGCAGCAGCCGATGGGGATGGGCATGCAACAGCCAACTACGCTCCCAGCCAACTTTCAAACCCAACAAGCACAAGTCATTCCGCCAAATGTGCCAAGCGGATCGTTTATTACGCCACAAGGCGGCACCATCGTTTCGATGCCTTCCGTTGAAGAATCCTATGTAGAAAACATTTTGCGTCTGAACCGCGGCAAAATGGCAACTTTTTATATGACTTACGAAAACAATCGCGAGTGGAACGCCAAAATTTTCAAAGGAATCATCGAAGCTGCTGGACGTGATCACATCGTTATTAGCGATCCAACGACTGGTATGCGCTACTTACTTTTGACGCTTAATCTTGATTATGTAACATTCGATGAGCCGATTGCTTATGAATATCCATTCCAAGGCGGAGTAGTAAGCTCTTCCACTCCACTTGGCATGGCTACTCTCGGCACAGCAAATTCTAGCCGTTAATCGCTGCTTCGCCCTTTAGATGTGCTGGCTTAAAGGTCCAAATGTGCATTTTCGCAGCTCCCCCAACAATAAAGCTCGATATATGCATCCAAGAGGAACGCTCACTGCAGCGTTCTTTTTTGATTTGCTCCGCTTGCTCGCAGGTTGCTGCGTTCCAAACCTCTACAAATAAACCCGGCTGATCTGTTCCTTCATATAATTGCACATCGTATCCTTCCTTTAGCAGCGAAGCTGTGTATTCAAGATATTGTGCCCGAAATTCTGGTGAAACACGATATTCTGCAAAACATATGTACATTTGCCTTCAGTCTCCTTTAGATTATATTGATAAAGTTGCTCCCCTCCGCCGATACTACATCTAATTATCGATTGGGGAGGACTTGTCATGGACACAGGCACACATCTTATCATGGGCATCGGTTTAGGGGGACTTGCCGCAATAGATCCCGTGGTAGCAGCAAATCCAGCCATTCACACCGCTGTATTGCTCGGCACAGTTATCGGATCGCAAGCGCCCGATTTAGATGGCCTACTTCGTTTAAAAGGCAATGCGATTTACATTCGCAATCATCGCGGCATCTCTCACTCCTTGCCGGCTATCGCCATTTGGACTGCGCTAATTACCGGCCTCCTCCAATTATTTTACCGCGGCTCGCTGCCTTGGCTGCATATTGGAGGCTGGGTGCTGCTCGCCGTATGCGTGCATGTATTCACCGATTTATTTAATACTTACGGCACTCAAGCGATGCGACCCTTCACGGACAAATGGATCTCTTGGAATATTATACACATATTTGATCCCATCATTTTCACAACGCATGTCATAGCTATTTTACTGTGGGCAGGCGGATTCGTAAATCCAGCTTCAATATTCCCGCTTATGTACTTGTTTCTAGCCGTTTATTTTGTATGGCGAACAATTACCTCCAGAAGTACGCTGCAACGGATGAAGACGCTGGACACTGAATATCATGAAGGCGATGCTTATATCGTCATTCCAACGATTTCTCTAACGATATGGAATGTAGTCAAGCAAGTTAAAAATGGCGGATTCGCTATCGGAAATTTACGAAATAACAATTTAGTATGGATTGATTATGTGGAATGCTCTGATCACCCGGCAGTCGCCAAATCCAAAAACGATCCCGCCATTCGATCCTTTTTATATTTCACCAGCTTTGCCTGCGCAGACGTTCGGGAGCATACATGGGGCTATGAGGTCAGATGGTGCGACGTACGTTATCGCCATCGCAAGCAATACCCATTCGTTGGCGTTCTGCTTATGAATAAAAAGGATGAGACCATTGGCTCTTATGTAGGCTGGCTTAGCGATGAACGTTTATTGAAAAGATTGCGCATGGATACTTTTTAGTATTGACGTTAGAAAGCCCTTTGCTTCAAAATAAAGGGGGCTTTCTTTTTTTTGTTTTATATTATAGAAGAAAGTCGATGAGCCCTGTGCTAAAATGATGGTTACCATAATAAAAAGCCCAAGGATTACCCTTGGGCTTCATTTCATCACTGTGTATTAGAAGCGATTAACGGGAGCCGCCTGACAATTGTTGTTCAGCAATTTGAACAAGCTTTTTCGTAATATAACCACCTAGGGAGCCTGCATCACGAGTTGAAACATTACCGTAGTAGCCATCTTGAGGAATTTGTACGCCCAGTTCTTGCGCTGCCTCAAGTTTCATTTGTTGTAATGCTGCAGTTGCTTGTGGAACAACAAGTTGATTTCTGCTTCCTGCCATAATGTATTTCTCCTTTCGTCCTCTGCACTTTGATGTGTGTTGCAAGCTTGCAAGCTTATTATGTGCACCATCAAAGAATCTATTCTTAAACCTTTAAAATATATTGACGATTTATTAAGGAGAGAAAACAAGATGTCCAAACCGCTTTCTTTGTTCTTTTCCGTACTAGCTATCGTATTTATGAGCGCTATGGCTATCTCCATCAGCTATAATGGCTGGTTTGTATTATTGTTTGGTTTGTTGAGCCTTTTCACTATAGGAGCCGGCTTTATTACAAAAGCTCGCTTGCGCAGAAAAAAACAAGGCTGACGCTATGGCGTCAGCCTTGTAAGTACCTAAAAGATTAGCCGCGAGGCGGCAGAAAACCCATAAGCTCTTTCACGTCTGCAAGTGTACGATCTGCGACCAAGGAAGCCTTTTCTGCGCCTTGCTTCAAGATTTGATGAATTTCGCCTGAACTGCGAATTTCATTATATCGAGCTTGCAGCGGTTCTATAACCGCAACCACCTGCTCCGCAAGATCCTTCTTGAAAGGCCCATAACCTTGCCCCTCATAACGAGCCTCGATATCTTCAATGCTCATATTTGCACAATGAGCATAAATACTCATTAGATTGCTAATCTCAGGTTTATTTGCTGGATCGTATTTCACTTCGCGGCCTGAATCTGTTGTCGCTCTGCTAATTTTTTTGCGAATCACATCTGAAGAATCAAGCAGCGCAATGAAGCTTCCTACGTTTGGATTGCTTTTGCTCATTTTTTTGCTGGCATCATCAAGCGACATGACCCTTGCGCCTACTTTCGGAATATAAGGCTCCGGTATCGTAAAGTATTTGCCAAACCTTGTATTGAAGCGATGCGCCAAATCACGAGTAAGCTCCAAATGCTGCTTCTGATCGTCGCCAACTGGTACAAGATCCGCATTATAAACCAATATATCGGCAGCCATCAGCGTCGGATAGACGAACAACCCCGCCCCAACAGAATCTTTGCCTGCAGATTTATCTTTGAATTGCGTCATTCTTTCCAGCTCGCCCATGTTGGCAAGCGTCGTAAACAACCATCCAAGCTCAGCATGCGCGCGAACATGCGATTGTACAAATACATTCGCTTTGAGCGGATCTATGCCTGCAGCAATAAATAATGCGGCTACCGCTTCCGTTTGTTCTCTTAAGGCAGCCGGCTCCTGTGGAACCGAAATCGCATGCAAATCAACAATCATAAAAAAACATTCTTCCGTATGCTGCAGCTTTACGAAGTTTTGCATGGCGCCAATGTAGTTTCCAAGTGTGAGCTGACCGCTTGGCTGAATACCGGAGAGTACTTTTTTCATAATGCTTCAACCTCTTTCTTGTTAATTTCAGTCTAAAAAAAAACGCAAAAAATCCCCCGCCGCAAGGGACGAGGGACCGTGGTGCCACCCTAATTCGCTTATGGTACGCTTTGTTATACAATCTAAGCGTATTATTATCCCACAAGCCTTGTTGCTCCGTAACGGGGAACGTCCGTACAAACATCTTCGGCTGCTCGTGCAGCCAGTTTCCGTTCATAGGCTCCGGGGCCCATTCAGCATCGTTGTTTGCACCGGTTCGCAGCAACCACCGGCTCTCTGTACGCAATCCAATCGAGCTTACTTATTCCCATCATTGCATTTAAAACGATTATACATCTGTAATCGTTAATGTCAAGCGATACGAAAGTTGTCCTATCCCGCATCGATACCGCATAAGCTATAGTCATAATCGTAATCCTTACATAAAGAAAGGATATTGCGCTATGGCAAAATTTCTTTACCGCATCTGCACGCCATTGCTCGGAGTAGGCTGCTTGATCATGCTCGCCCTTATCGTAACCAATCGAGAGCTTCCCACACATCTTTTTAGTATCGCTAATTTGCAATCCTTCAAAATATTATTTATAAGCATTATTTTAGAAGCATTTCCATTTATCTTGCTCGGTGTAATCTTTTCTGCACTTTTGCAAGTCTTCGTTTCGGACGAGCTCATTCAAAAATTCATGCCCAAAAACCCGGTATTAGGCGTTCTTTTTGGGGCGCTGCTGGGCATTTTATTCCCATTATGTGAATGCGGAATGATACCGGTTGTCAGGCGGCTAATTCGCAAAGGCATGCCTGCTTATATCGGAATCGTTTATTTATTGGCAGGCCCCATCGTTAATTCAATCGTTTTTGCATCAACCTTTGCTGCATTTCGAATGACGCCAGAAATGGCATACGCACGAATGATACTAGCCTTTGTCATTGCTGTTATCATCGGCTTGCTCCTTTATAAATTTATGCGAAGCAGTCCGCTCAAATTAGCTCAACCGTTTCATTTAATTAAACAGGGTCATACACACAGCCACAATCACACCCATAATCATGAGCATGGGACAAGCGGTACTGGATTCCGTGGAAGAGCCTCATCAACCCTATCACATGCTTCAAACGAGTTTTTTGAAATGGGCAAATATTTTATTTTCGGAGCAATGTTGACTGCCATTATTCAAACGGTTATTGATCGCAGCACCTTTGAGGCATTTGCTGATCAGCCTTTATTTTCATACCTTTTCATGATGGGCTTTGCTTTTATATTATCAATCTGCTCCACTTCGGATGCTTTCATTGCTTCATCGTTCAGCGGCATGTTTGATTTTGGACCGCTGCTTGCTTTTCTTGTATTCGGCCCAATGATCGATCTTAAAAATACGTTAATGCTGCTAACGACATTCCGTATTAAATTCGTATTTATTCTCATTGTACTAACCGCGGCGCTAACCTTCATCGGCGCTTGGATAACGGAGGCGCTGCTATGATTCATCATCTTTTGCGTGCCGCAATTCTTACTGGATTTGCTCTGTTTATTCTCTACTTGGATCGAACGGGTGAAATGGCTCTTTATATCGCTCCAAAAATGGAGGTATACGTAAAGCTGTCAGCGTTAGGCCTCTATGCAGCAGCTATTTATCAAGTCTATGCCGCTTTACAGAAACGTATCGGAAATCAAACGCCAAGCTGTGATTGCGAGCACGAGCCATCTCCATCCGTGTTCAAAAACATCATCATTTATGGGTTGTTTATTTTTCCGCTGCTGCTCGGTTTTCTCGTCCCGACCGGGACGCTTGGGAGCGATATTGCTTCAAAAAAAGGGATCAGCTTATCTGGAATTTCAACAGCTGAAGAAAATGGTGCCGGAGTCGATGCCTTTTATCCTTTCGATGGCTATATGGAAGCACATACAGCATACGCGAAGAAGCTGTACAGCCAACCACTTATCCGTGTACCTGATACTCAATTTATTGAGACGTTGACGACATTTGATCTCTTTCGAGAGAAACTAATCGGTAAAGAAGTTGAAATTTCGGGGTTTATTTACCACGAGGACGAGATGGGCAAGGGGCGATTTGCGGTCAGTAGATTTGCAATGAATTGTTGTTCAGCCGACGCTATGCCTTATGGACTTATGGTATCTTGGCCAAAAGCGATGGATTACGCCGACGATGAATGGGTGACGGTGACAGGAAGGTTAACGACATCAACTTATATGAATCATGTTGTCATGACTTTAGAAGCCCAGCGGCTTGAACGAATCAAGGTGCCGGAATCACCTTATGTGTATCCTGATCTAGATTTCGGACAATAAAATGAGGAGCTGACGGGTGCCGTCAGCTCTTTTTTTTCTTTACGTAATTTTATTTATTGTGAATCCCATAAATCATTTCTTTTCGGATAATAGCGAGAATTCCAATTGGCCATATTGTAATTAGATTCAAAAAGTATGCTTGCCGACCAAGAATTAGCGCTTGAACGAACGGAAAAATCATATAAAATTTCGCCATGCGACCAGTCTTTCCTAAACTTAAGCGATTCAATGGCCATTTGTTTAAATGCCTGTACCTGAACAGCTGTCAGTCCTTTATCGACACTCTCGAACTTTCCATTTTTGCATTCGATTGGATGGTGCCTAACCCCAAATTTACCCACCGCATTGTTTCGAATATGTATTAATACTGTACCAGCCGTAGCATTTGTCAGTTCACTTTCAAGCTGACGAAACACAAATTCAACTTGACGAGCGAGAGCTGCAGATTCCGTTTGCATACTTATTATCCTCCTTTATGATTTATTAGGCATGAGTTTCCACTTAGGTCTCAACGCATATTATATAGTCCATTTCTATCATTATCAATATACTAAACAACATTATTTTTATTTATTCGATATTATTCGACCTTTATTTACTTATTATATAACTTATTTTTACATAATTAAAGAAAGACCTTTTTATTACATCTTAATAAAATGAACCTTGCGAACTAAAATAATATTTTTTAATTTATTTTTCTATTCTAATTTCAAGATGTTTTTCTTTCTTACTTAGGAGTTATGTACCATGCAATCTAAACCATCAATTAATAATAAAAATGATTTCTAATTACCGATAATGGTATCATTTTCTATTTATTGTTACACCGAAAACGTATTTAGTATTTTCCGAAGTGCCGCATGCGGTCATTATTTATCTATTTTTTATGAATCGACAATTATAGACCAATTTCGCAGCTGGTGCTATAATATGGATATTCTATTAAAAGGAGCGCTTACATAATGATCCAATGGTACTATTCGCTTTCCGTGCGCAATAAGCTGCTGATTACTTCTTACCTAAATTTAGCAGTGTTTGCCCTCATTATGCTTGTCATATTATCAGTATCAGGCGGCTCGCTTATCGCTGGAATTGTTTTCACAATCATTATGGCAATCGCTACGCTTCCACTCGTTTCCTTCATCGAGAGATCCATCAATAATTCATTTGATGAAATTAAAGGAACCGCGCTTCGTATTTCCAAAGGTGATTTCACTCAAAAAATCGACACAACGTCTTCATCAGCTTTAGGCGAGCTTGGACATTCGTTTAACAGTATGATTGATAAACTTCGTGACATTCTTACGGAAACGACGAACATCATCCGTCATGTGTCCGATACAAGTCACAGCATTTTTGACAAAAATAATAATATTCAAATCGCGATGCAGCAGGTTGCTGCTTCCGCAAACGAGCTTGCTACTGGCGCAAACGAAATTTCCGAGGACGTTTCGGAGATGAGCGAATCCATTACCGAGATTGAAGAGAAAGTTTCCGATTACGCTACCTCAACAAAGGAAATGAACACACGCTCTGAGCAAACGCTTCAGCTCGTAGATAAAGGCATGAAGGCTCTTGATATTCAAGCCGACGGCATGCGCCGCAACGTTGAGGCAACCGAGAAGGTGTCTGCTACAATTGAAGATCTAGCCCGCAAAGCAAGAGGCATTAGTGCAATTACGACGACTATTTCCGATTTGGCTGAACAAACTAACCTGCTTTCATTGAATGCCTCTATCGAGGCTGCAAGAGCAGGCGAGCACGGACGAGGTTTTGCCGTTGTTGCACAGGAAGTCCGCAAGCTTGCTGAGGAATCCAGCGCTTCAACTAAACAAGTATTCAACCTAGTGAAAAGTATTGATGAGGGTATCAAGCAAACGATCAGCAATATGAAAACAAACGAAGAGGTCGTTAAGCTGCAAACCGAGCATATTAAGGAATCCGAAGTCGTATTCTCAGAAATTGTTCAAAGTGTTCAATTTATTACGGATAAAATTTATGTTTTCTCCCAAGAAAGCGACGCTATGCTTGAGAGTGCCCGCAAAATTTCCGGAGCCATCCAAAATATATCCGCGATTACGCAGCAATCGGCTGCTGGCACTGAGCAAGTATCCGCTTCGATGAATGAGCAGATTGCATCTGTACAAGCGGTGGTAGAAGAAACGGAACGTATGCGTACAATGGCGGCTCAACTGCTCAGAACCATCAATGTTTTCAAAATGAAATAATCAAGTTTTTGATTGTTTATCACGCAACAAAAAAAGACCATAATCCTTCCATTCAACATGGATGATTATGGTCTTTCTTATTTTACGCCTGCTGCTTGCAGCGATATTCTTCACGCTGTTCTGCACGAACGCTTTCTTTCACCCTTGGGCAAGTATAACAATAATAGCCGCCATCAACTAGATAATACAAGCAGCATGCTGCTTTCAGCCGAACCTGCTTATCTTTGTCTCCCAATGACTCTGTCATACGGAATTTCACATCAAGCGGGTTTTTGCTTCTGCCGAAAACCTCGCCATCAAGCGATTTGACCATATTGAAATAGGTGACAATGCTTTGCTTTGCCTGTTCATCTACTTCGGCACTCAGCATCCTGTCATACCCATATTCAAGCGAGGTAGGAAGCTGGCTCCAGAGCATGCCTATTTTCAACGTTCCTACCTTTGCAATCATGTCAAATACAGGACGAATCGTATGCTCAAAAAAAGAGCTGATTTTATCCTTAACCCACATGTCTTGTTCATCTAAAGGTAGTGGTGCCGCTACAAATTCAGAGTTATGTAAGTAAAAGCTGACAGCAATATATTCATGATTGTTATATTCAGCCTTGTATATTTGAACCGTTAAATTGTTAAGTGATAAATCCGGCGCTTGTTTTAATACCGACAACGTATAGAGCAAGCCCAGCATAGGCCCGCGAAACCAACCTGCCATGTACACTTCCCCTACGGAAGGGTCCATGCCTTTAACTAGCGGAGTATAGAAAGCTAATAATTGCTTCAATTTGTGCTCATCCAACAGATCTATTGCAGGGCAGGTAAACAGAAGATTTTCTCGTTTATTTACCGTTAAATCATAGCTGTCCTCCAACATCGCAAACAACGCTTCATTCATTGATGTTCTCGTCCTTCCATAACATGAATGTACAATAATAAACGATACGATTTATTATACAACGGACGAAAATGATTATCAATTGCATTTCATTATCTCATTGTGACAGTTAACTCACCAAGCTGCTCGATTTCCACGGTTACCACATCACCTGATTTTAAATACACCCTTTGATCTCTCGGGTATCCGATTACTACCCCTTCCGGAGTCCCTGTTAATATGATATCGCCAGGTACGAGTGTCATATGCTTAGAAATATAACTAATGATAGATCGGCAAGAAAAAATCATATCTTCCGTATTCGAATGCTGCTTTTGAACACCGTTTACGCGGCAAGAAATAGTGAGCTTATCCGGATCATTTACTTCATCTGCCGTTACAATATAAGGACCAATTGGTGCAAATCCGTCGCAGCTTTTGCCAAGCATCCACTGGGATGTTCGGCGCTGCAGGTTCCTCGCTGACAAATCGTTAGCGCAGCTATAGCCAAAAACATAATCAAGCGCATCCGCTTCTTCGATGTTTTTTGCCGTTTTTCCTATAATGATCGCAAGCTCAGCTTCATAATCCACCTCATTGCTCGTAAGCGGCAGCTCCACCTCATCACCATGTGCACTCAGGGCATTGGCAAATTTATTAAACAAAATAGGGGAGGTCGGAATTTCAGCTTTCGTCTCCTCTGCATGCTTGCGGTAATTTAAACCGACGCAAATCATTTTTTGCGGGCTCGAAACGACCGGTGCGTAAGCGAAAGTTGTATCCTGTAGCACATACATGTGGTTGTTATTTGCAACGACAGCCTCAATAACCGCTTGAAGTTCCGCTAATGCTGTTTTACCGCCTCTTATAACTTCTTCTATAGAAAGCGGAGTTGGAATATCCAGAGCTTGAGAGGCCATTTTAATATCAATAATTCCTAAGTCAACCTGCACGCCGAGTCTTAGTTGATCAGATTGCTTAAACTGCAATAACTTCATAAAAGATAACCTCCCTGCCATGAATTGGTGAACTATATTTAGTTTAAGCCTCTCTTTTTTTAAAGTAAAGCGCATGAAAGTATGCAGCATGGGTAAAATAGCGGCACGGCTTGTTTACAATCAATCATGGGGACTGATGCAAATGTGGAAAACACCACATAAAATAGGGAAGACCGTGGCGGGCATTGCTTTAATCGGTTGTATGCTGCTTAACCTATCAACCGATTCCTATGCTTCAGCTGCCGATAAGCAGCAAATAGCTCAGTTCAAACCTGCAAAAGAATCAAAAAAACGAAAAACTGCTGTCGTGTCTTGGGATAGGCTTCATAGGCAATTTCCCAATACCTTTCTCCTTAATGGGCCTCGTAATAAGAAAAGAGTCGCGCTAACGTTTGATGATGTTCCCGATCCAAGATATACACCAGCTATTTTGGATATATTAGCGGAGCATGATGTTTGCGCTACCTTTTTTATTGTAGGGAACCGTGCTGCCAAATACCCTGCATTAGTAAAGCGGATACATAACGAAGGACATGTCATTGGTAATCACTCTTATGACCATGCCATTTTTTCAAAGCTTACTTTAACGAAGTATCAGAAGCAAATTTGGCGAACGGACACCATAATAAAAAATATAGTCGGATATTCTCCTCACTTTATACGACCGCCATACGGTGAACTGCTGCCTCAGCAAGTAAGATGGAGCAAGCAGGCTGGTTTTGCTATCGTCAACTGGGATGTGGATTCCGTAGATTGGAAAAACAATCCTAGCAGCGCATTGGTGCTGCAAAATATAAAAAGAACGCTTCAACCTGGATCGATAATTTTACAGCACGCAGGCGGAGGAGTCGGCCAAAACTTATCCGGCACGGTTGCTGCACTCCCGAAGCTCATCCAATTGCTGGAAAGCAAAGGGTATGAGCTCGTTACATTGCCTGAGCTCGTCGGACAATCCGCAGCCCGTTGAGTTTATGTACAAAAAAAGGCAATCCCTCATGAAGAGTGGATTGCCTTTTCCATCTATATTTTTATTCAAGAACGAATACTTTCACGTTTTGAATACCAAAAGACATGGCTTGGCTTGTTGAGCCTGGTACAAAAATATCAACGCGATTGCCTTTAATCGAACCGCCAATATCTGTTGCTGTTGCAATCATTCCGCCTTGCGGCAAACCATTATAGGAATACCCTGTCACATAAAGCTTAGTGCCAAGAGGTATCATTTTCGGATCTACGGCAATCGTACCAACCTGGAGCTTGTCTCCAAAGTAGTCGACTGCGCCCCACTTGCCATTCTCAGATGCTGCTGCTGTATAAGCTGTAGCTTGTACGAGAAGCGCTTTCGAGTAAGCGTATTCTTTACCATTCATAGCTTTAACTGTTTTTGAGGAGTCGTCAGCTGCTGAATTCATCGTTGCCGGTTTCTTCTCTACAGAAGCTTCTGTGGAAGGTATAGTAAGCTTTAAACCTTTATATAGGTTAAGCGGATCTATCTTAGGATTAGCTTCCATTAGTGTATCCAAAGGTACACTGTACTGCTTGGATAGCTTCCAGAATGTATCATTGTCATTCGCTGTATGTGTTTTCGAAGCTGCACTTACTGTTCCTGCTGCCATCATAACCGATAATCCTACTACTGCTGCTGCTAATGTACGTTTTTTAAACATGGGGTAAATCCTCCTGTGCGTTCCCGAAGTTTCACAACTTCGATCACGTGATTATAAATCTTGTTAAGGGCGGTTGTACGCCCTTAACGTATTGCTGTTGTCTAAGGTTTAAGGAAAGACTAGCCGATAAACATTTGAACCCATTCGCCGTTTACATAACCAACGCCGATTTTAGTAAAGTTGCCGCTAAGAATGTTTGCTTTGTGACCTGGGCTGTTCATCCAAGCAGTCATAACATCTTGTGGTGTTTTTTGACCAGAAGCAATGTTCTCACCAGCATAAGAATAAGTCACTCCGAAAGAACGCATCATATCAAATGGAGATCCGTAAGTCGGCGATGTGTGGCTGAAGTAATTGTTAACGTCCATATCTCTTGCTTTCTCTGATGCTACTTTCGTAAGAAGCGTATCGCTCTTCAAAGCGGACAAGCCCGCTTTAGCACGTTCCTTATTAACTAAGTCGACAACTTGTGATTGATAAGCACTCAAATTGGAAGCTCCTGTGTCAGTACCTGTGCCTGGTTTTGTTTCAGTTCCTGTACCAGTCCCAGTGCCTGTTCCCGGTTTTGTTACTGTTCCAGTACCTGTTCCTGGTTTTGTTACTGTTCCTGTACCAGTTCCTGGTTTTGTTACTGTTCCAGTACCTGTTCCTGGCTTAGTTACTGTTCCAGTACCTGTTCCTGGTTTTGTTACTGTTCCAGTGCCTGTTCCCGGATTAGTTACTGTTCCAGTACCTGTTCCCGGTTTTGTTACTGTTCCTGTGTTACCGCCTGTCGTAGGCCATTGAATGAAGCTGCCATTCAAAAGCTTGCTAAAATCTATTCCATATTTATCACCGATCTGTTTGATCGTATCTTGGCTAATGAGGCATGGTTGTTGAATCGTGGAGAAAGTTTTCACAGCCGGTGCTGCACCTGCCGTTGGAGCCGTAAAACCTGCGCCGATCACCGTTGCTGCGATTATGCCAGCGACACCTACACGTATTGGTTGCATCTTCATGAATGAATCCTCCTAATAAGATAAGTTTTTGTAAAAAAGCGTCTGACGACTGAAGCTTTTTCAGCTGCGCATTCGTTTTGTTTGCGCATCGTTCTTCCTGACGCCACTTATCTTACCATGGGGTTTTTGGTGTTTCATGACACAAAAACTGGTAATCGCGTGAAAATAGCTTGCAAAACAGCACCATTACTGCTTTATGAGAATATGCTCATCACCGTTTTTTGCTGCTTTTAGAGCTGACCGCTAGCTTTTCGAAGCTCGTTTGCGAGCCGATGAATTTCATCTTTCTCCGCTTTTGTCGTTGCTGCAAACCATGCTGGAGAGAGCCAAGTAGAGATAATTTTGTTAGCATCTGATGCGTTCATATCAACATCCCTCCAGTCGCGAACAAGCTCTAAGAAAGCCGCTTTGCTAACTGAACTTCCTGGACATGTTTTCGCTGGATTCATTTCGCGATGAAACAAAATTTGACTGTCTGGCAGCTTCCACATGGCAGCAATTTGACTTGTCAGCTTAACGGCTGAAGCAAGCTGAGCACCTTCCAGCTTCTCCGCTCCAACATCAAAATTACCGATCATCTCGAACATAAACGGATGTATGCGATCTGGATCAGGGTCGTTGTAGCCAACAGCAGAGGCCGGCGCTTCCAGAAGAGAACGCCCCTCCCATATATAGCCGTCAGGGTCGATCGTTGCATGCTGGGCGATATCACCCCAATTTTGGGTAATTGCATGAAACCGCCACATCCCTTGAATGATTTTCATTTTATCCGCAGCTCTCCGGTAATCCACAATAGTCGGCTTCCATGTTCCATGCACATGAATCTGCGAAAACTTCACTTTTGATACGAATGGTTTCAAATACTCAACATACTCCGCAAAAGTAAACCTTTGAAAATATTTGCGCTCTACGACCATTACGCATCGCATCCTCTCGATAAACAATTGCTATATTTTATGCGATACATGAATGAATCGAGACGGCAAACACATAAAAAAAGCAAGCCATGGATATATTCCACGACTTGCTTCTTGTTTTTATAAATCTATTTTTGCTTATCGAGTGCCGAGTTTGATGTTGCCCGTCTCCGACTCCATGCTTATTTGGATATCACCGCTGCCGATTATACCTTCAATATTATTTTCTGTCTCCTTGTTAACCGAGAAACCATCCCAATCCACCTTGCTGTTTCCGGTATCCTTCTTGATACGAATAGTAGCCGAAGCAGGCTGCTTATCTGCATTAACGATAATATTCCCGGTATCCGTCTTAATTGAAAGATCGCTGCGTAATTCCTCTGTTTCAACTCGTACATTTCCCGTCTCAGATTCTGCTTTTAGAATGCCTTTTCCGTCCGCAATATTAATGTTTCCAGTATCTGTTTTTAATTCAAGCTCCTGAGCCGTGTAATTCGTTAATTTTATATTGCCGGTTTCTGATTTTAATTTCATTTTGTCAACTTCCATCTGATTCACTACAATGTTTCCTGTATCGGTTTCGATATCAACTGAGGTCCATAGCTTAGCAGGCACCTCAATCGTCAGCTTCAAGTTAACGATAGAAATACCGAATGTAAAACGATCCTTCGTATTTGCCTCAATATTAAGCGTATCCCCTTTAGGAGCTGCCGTTAGAATGACGTCTCCAGCAAGCTTTTCACTTACATCTCCTTCAAGTCTCACTTTAATATCATCTGCTGTGCCGGGAACGAAAGTGATATTAAACGTATCCGTCTCCGCATGGATCGAGCGAATGGACGATGCATCAATCGTTTTTTCCTGCAAAAAAGGTTCGCCCTGAAATTTCGTTACAAGTTCATCTTTATCGAATACAAAAAACGCGCAAAGTACTCCTATACCAAGCAAAATTAAAGCGAATGCGGCTAGTTTTTTCATTTGTTATTCCCCTTTACAATTCTTGTGTTGAATTTCAAATATTTTAAGGTCATTTTATAGAAGGAAGTTGTAAGTGCCTTTAAGCCGATGATGAGTAAAATCGTAATTGAGCTTGTAATCAAGCCTATCGTCAATGCCTGCGGCATAGTAAATGTGCCGTTCCATAAGCTCTCTACCATGATTCCGATACCGCCTACGCCTATTCCCAAAGCTGACGCCCATAAAGCAACAATGACCGACGCCAGAGCCAGATAGGGTCCTAGAACGAATATAATATTGAATAAACCAAGGCTTGCTGTTGCAAATACAGCCTTAGAGAGCTTTCCGAAGCCCTTGTTCGTCTCTGCTTGATTAACTCGGTATCCAAGCAGCATCTCGTTCGCAATCATTCTTGGATCTCCCAGCTCGCTTGCTGCTTGCTCCTCGGTTTGACCATTCTCTACCGCTTGCTGAAAATGAAGATAATAATCGTACAGCCATTCCTTCCGCTGCGGCTCTGGAATGACTTTGAGCATGCTCTCAAGCTCCAACATATATCGATCTCTTGTCGTCATGGTCTTAAACCTTCCTCTACAATTTCATTTACGGATTGCGTGAAACTTTCCCATTCTGCAATTAATTTGCGCATATGACTCCAGCCCTCTGCTGTTAATTGATAATATTTCCGAGGCGGGCCTTCAGTTGATTCCTTCAAATAGGTTGAGAAATAGCCGTCCTGTGTCAATCTGCTTAGTAATGGATATACGCTTCCGACTGCTACTTCAAACTTTTCGGAAATTTTAACAGCCAGCTCATAGCCATATCGGTCTCCCCTTGTCGCAAGCACAAGAACGCATATTTCAAGCACGCCCTTTTTAAATTGAATGTTCATTTCGTGTCCTCCATCATTGAAGTTCTAATTCTTCGGTACTGTATGTGGAAAGATACTAAGCATAACTTACTATTAATCAATACAGTATAGCACCGTACAGCAATTCCGTCTTTTGTATAATTTACCACATGCTATTCTGCAATGCAAGATAGTGTGCAAAAAAGAATACCTCCAACCTCACGGCTTGCGCACGTCGGTTGAAGGCATTCCTGTACATTGCTTAGTTTACGCTAATGAATTTGCCTGTTGCTTGTGACTCAAATGCACACAAGATAACTTTCAAAGAAGCACGGCCGTCTTCACCGCTTACAGCAGGTGTTGTGTTCGTAAGAATGCTTTCCAAGAAAGCATTGACTACGCCGCTTGTCTCTTGCTTATCGTTAGTTGAGATTGCGCCTACTTTATGCTTCTCAACTGTGCCGTTGCGCAGCTCTACGATTACTTGATCGTCAGGATGCGTACCGATTTTCATAACGCCGTTCTCGCACCACAAAATAGTGCTGTTGTCCTCACCCTTATAGTAAGTCCAGCTTGCTACAAGCGTGCCGATTGCACCGCTCTTCATACGAAGCAAGCATGATGCGTTATCATCAACATCGGTATCCTTATCAAGCGTGCCAACAAAACCAGCTACTTCTGAAACTTCGTCGTCAAGCATCCAGCGAATAAGATCGGATTTATGAACGCCAAGATCGCCCATTGCGCCCATAATAGCTTCTGGCTTACGGAAGAACCAGCTTTCTGCGCCATCGATGCTCCAGCCATCTGGACCAGGGTGACCAAACGATGTACGGAATGTAAGTACTTTGCCTAGAATGCCGGACTGCAATACTTGCTTCGCTTTAACATGCGGCGGCATGAATCGTTGGTTGTGGCCAACCATCAAGTGAACGCCGTTTTTCTTAGCTGCTTCAATCATCGCTTCCGCTTCTTCATCGGTTACAGCCATTGGTTTCTCAACAAGAACATGAGCGCCCGCATTAGCTGCAGTAATTGACATTGAAGCATGCAATGCATTTGGCGTACATACGCTTACTGCATCAGGTTTGATTTCTGCAAGCATCGTTTCGAAATCAGCAAACGCTTTGCCGCCATGCAAATTCGCATAGTGTTCTGCGCGCTCGATAATTGGATCTACGAATGCAACAAGCTCAACATTCTCATGAGCTGCATATTCCGGGATATGACGGTATTTCGAAATCGATCCACAACCTATAACTGCTACACGTACTTTAGACATGAATATTTTCCCCTATCTATTATCAATTAGATTATTATTTGTTCAAAAAATTAGTTTTCAACCATTCCATGCTTTCTGCAACAGCCTCAATCGGAGGATTCGCACAAGTGTCCTGCTCAACAATAATCCATTCAACAGATGCTTTCGAGGCAGCATCAATAATAGGAAGAAGCGGCAAATCGCCACGGCCAAGCTCTACTGTATCGATTTGCCCACCCTTCTCACCAGCGCGGAAGTCCTTCAAATGAAGAAGCGGCAGACGTCCTGCGTATTTTGCAATGTAAGCAAGCGGATCTACGCCGGAGTATTGTACCCAGCCGATATCCATTTCAACTTGCAGATATTGCGGATCAATCCGCTCATACAAAGCGTCAAATACGATTTGGCCGTCGATTTCAACTTCAAATTCAAATTCATGGTTGTGGTAAGCAAAAGAAATGCCTGCTTCACGGAAACGCTTACCATACTCTTCAAATTTCACGAGATGTCCACGCCATGCTTCTGTATCACGAGCATCTACCGGCAACCAAGGACAAATAGCATATTTAGCTCCAATGGTTTGAAGATAAGCAATTTCCTCATCAAGATTGCCTTCAAGCAGATGCAAGCCAACGTGGCTGCCGATTGCTTTCAAATTCAATTCTTGAAGCAGGTCGCGCATGTCTTCAGCTTTGATATCGCCGTATCCTGCAAATTCTACGCCCTCATAACCCATTGCTGCAACCTTGCGAAGCGTGCCTTCAAAATCTTGTGCGGTAGCGTCTCTTAACGTGTACAATTGCAAACCAATATTCATTCGTGACATGTGAGCTGCACTCCCTTATATTTATTATTTGATGTATTTGATTTTGTTTTCTGATCTTTATTATATCGACAGTCCTATGCGAAAACCAGTTGTATTATTAGTCTTTTCTTATGCGATTTTGGTCAATGCTCGTACAATGGCACTATAAAAGGGGCAGCTTCGGCCTAGCCTGCATACGGCTGGGTCGAAGCTGCCTCTTATTTGTTTAGATATGAATAGTAAACGCCAGCTGCTTCGAGCCTGCAGCAATGTGCAGAACTGTATCCTTCACATCAGCTTTTACCCCTTCGACAGAACGAATTGGACCTAGCCCCTTCAGTGCCAACGAGAATGCTTTCCCGCTGCCCTCTAATTGAACAGTGATCACTTCGCCTTGGCGTGTTGCCGAGATCGTCAATTCTGTATCGCCTTTGGTATTGCGTACAGCCGTTGCAGCTGTTTTTCCGTCTTCCAGATTATGAAGCTCAAACTGTACGCCATCCGCATAATCATAATCTGGTTTAACCTCATTCGCTCCAAGCGCAATAATGGAATTAGGACGAACGAATAGTGGAAGGCTAAAGAAATCATATTTCTCTTTGCGCCATGAGCCGCCTTCTACAATTTCTCCGGATAACAAATGCGTCCATTTTCCAGCTGGCAAATAATAAGTGACATGGCCCTGCTCGTTGAAAATTGGAGCTACCAGTATAGAGTCGCCCAGCATGTATTGGCGGTCCAGCATTTCGCTGGTCGGATCTTCTGGGAACTCAAGCACCATGGCACGCATCGAAGGCAAGCCCAGCTCAGTTGCTTGAACAGCTGTATTAAATAAGTAAGGCATGATCCGGCATTTCAGCTTCGTGAAGAAGCGAGTAACATCTACCGCTTCCGTATCGTATGCCCAAGGCACTCTATACGATTTGCTTCCATGCAGGCGGCTATGGCTGGACAGCAGACCAAAGGCTAACCAACGTTTGAATACATGCTCTGGCGCAGTGTTCTCGAATCCGCCAATATCGTGGCTCCAGAAGCCGAAGCCCGACATCCCAAGCGACAAACCGCCGCGCAAGCTCTCCGCCATGGACTCATAATCCGCATAACAGTCACCGCCCCAATGTACGGGGAATTTCTGTCCGCCTGCCGTAGCTGAACGGGCAAACAAAGCGGCTTCGTTTCGGCCAAGCTTCTCTTCCAGCACTTCAAATACGACTTTGTTATAAAGCTGAGTATAGTAATTGTGCATTTTCATCGGATCGGAGCCGTCAAAATAAGCGACATCGGTCGGAATACGCTCACCGAAGTCGGTTTTAAAGCTGTCCACACCCATATCGACAAGCTCACGCAGATAATTTGCGTACCACTTGCATGCTGCTGGGTTTGTGAAATCAACGAGCGCCATGCCTGGCTGCCACAAATCCCATTGCCATACATCGCCGTTTGGCTTTTTCACCAAATAGCCATTTTGTTTGCCTTCCTCGAACAAACGCGAGCGCTGAGCAATGTATGGATTGATCCACACGCAAATTTTAAGCCCTTTTTCTTTGAGCCGCGACAGCATGCCGACAGGGTCTGGGAATACCCGCTCATCCCACTTGAAATCGGTCCAATGAAACTCACGCATCCAGAAACAATCGAAGTGGAACACATGCAATGGAAGATCACGTTCTGCCATGCCATCGACGAATGAATTAACTGTTGCTTCATCATAGTTAGTCGTAAATGAAGTGGTAAGCCATAATCCAAATGTCCATGCCGGCGGCAGCGCTGGCTTGCCAGTCAAATCTGTATATTTATGAAGAACATCCTTCATGCTCGGACCATCGATAATGAAATATTCGAGTGATTCTCCTGACACACTGAATTGCACTTTTTTCACTTTTTCCGAAGCGATCTCGAATGATACCAGCTCTGGATGATTGACGAATACGCCATATCCCTTATTGGTCATGTAGAAAGGAATATTTTTGTACGATTGCTCCGAGCTTGTGCCCCCGTCTTTGTTCCAGAGGTCGACGACTTGTCCGTTTCTTACGAAAGGCGTGAAGCGCTCGCCAAGGCCATATACCCACTCGCCAACACCAACATCCAATTCTTCGCGCATAAACGTATTGCCGTTGTCTTCTTTAATGTAGGCCATCGATTTTTGCGTACTTCCCGTAATCCGCTCGCCCGCGCGATAGAAATCCACCGCCCATACGGCTCCTTTACGGATATGAACGCTGAGGCTGCCGCTTGTTAGAACAGCCCGTTCATCATTTTCTTCGATTACAACATGGTCGCCAGTTTGCGAGGACAACTCGAACACTGGGCCACGCTCCCGAACGCCTGCATGATGCACAAGCTTAACGCCAATAATGCCTGGCAGCGGAGAATGAAAATGGACCGTTAACAACATCGTATCCAGCATATTAGAGCGATTATAGATAGGTTGTGGCGAAGCATAAGCAGTTAGTTTGCCATCCTTATGCTCGAAATCATGGACTTGTACAGCCCCTAATACTTTGTATTCATCACGAATGAGCCAGTTGCCGTCTGTAAATTTCATCGACTGAACCAACCTTCCTGTTTAGTTTTATTTGCAATCCTATATAATTGCATTATACTGATAATTAATCGAATAATTCTAACAGAATACTGCTCATCTATAGCACTATTTTGACGATATGCCTCTATGGAATGGCAACTAACTCGCATCAAGCACAGGAGGCCTCTCAAAATGGATCAAACAACTAGGCACGCCTTAAAAGAAGACCGGCTGCATGGCGACAATATGTTCCCGCTTGCCGCCTACTGGATTGAACATGAAGAGGCTGGCGTCCCCGTTCTGGATTGTCATTGGCATGCTGAAGCAGAGTTTTTTTATGTGCTTGAAGGTGAAGTGCTGTTCCAGGTTGATACCGATTATTTCATTGTAAAAGCAGGCGAAGCTGTTTTTATAGACGGTGGCGACATTCATGCTGGTCATGCACAAGGCGATACTGCCTGTTCTTTTTGCGCCATCGTGTTCGATACTCATTTGCTCGCCAGTGCCAGCTATGATGCCGTACAGGAACGATTTATTTCACCGCTTCAGGACAAGAAAAAGACGTTTCCTAGACATATTCAGCCAAAAACAGAATGGGAAATCGCGCTGCTTCAGCATTTGCAATGCATTATGAACGTATGTCAAAGTCAGAAGCCTGGTCACGAGACCGCGGTGAAGGGTCACTTTTATTTAATGCTTCATGAAATTGCCGCGCAAAGCAAGTTTTGCAACAGAAGTGAAACAAGCAATGCCGACTCTACAAAAATTGACAGACTGAAGACCGCTATTGTTTATATGCAAAATCATTTCCAGCGCCCTATACGGATCGCAGAAATTGCTGATCAAATTCCGATGAGCGAAGGTCAGTTTTGCCGATTCTTCAAGACGATGACCAGACAAACGCCAATTGAGTATTTGAATGCTTATCGAATTAGACAAGCAACGGAGCTGCTTCTGAAGCCAGAGCTCAAAATAGCAGCTGTAGCGCTTGATGTCGGATTCGATCATATTAGTTATTTCGTCAAAGTATTTCGCAAAATGATGAAATGCACGCCTTCCCAGTTTCGCAAAAAACAGCTTGAATCGTCGGATCGTCGTCCATAATAAGAAAAAACGTGTATGATTTGGTCATTTACTCAAAAGTTACAGCTTTGTAACCAAATACTCACCGAATTTTAAGAATTATTTAATAATTGTACGTTACACTATAAAAAAAAATCCTTCGCGGGATGGAGGTCCATACTATGAAAACGATGCTGATGTTCCAAAATAAAACGATACCTGTCTATTTAACAGATACAAATAAGCAAGCCATTGAGAAATTGACCGCAGTACTTAATCGTAAACTGACAACAGGCAAAAACGCACTTAAAACATGTATCAAATCGCTTATTAGCGTAGAAATTGTAGGCAGTGAGGCAACGCTTCATTCTTATTTCGAACGTGACACTCTAACCATTTCCCTATATTAATCTAGACTTCCCATATACCGAAATACGAAGAGGGTGATCCTTTTGGTCTATACAGGCCATCAGGACACCCTCTTCTTTTATTTACAACGTTCAAACGCTTTAATTAGTAAACATTTGAGTTGTGTAATTAACTTTCGAATTATATAATGTTAGCAAACATAACGGAATGAGGATCAATCGATGAACATAGAGGTTAACAGCCGCAATATCAAATTTCTTGAATGCTTTGCATCGGACACAAGAGTGAAGATCATTGAATTATTAAATATTAAACCAATGAACATTAAAGAAATAGCTGAAGCGCTAGGCATTTCGTCAGCCATCGTGACTAAGCATATTCAGAAGCTTGAAGAAGCATCCATTATTACGACAGAAAGTGTGCCCAGCACGAGAGGCCGTCAGAAGGTATGCCATCTCACACTCGATTCTGCTACGCTGCAATTTCGTGTGAAGGAGCAAGCCATTCAAAATAGGTATGCCGTATCCATTCCAATTGGTCAATATTCCTCTTATGAAGTAAAACCTACTTGCGGACTGACATCGGATACCAAAATTATCGGCATGGTGGATGACCCGCGCTACTTCTCCGATCCTGAGCATGTGAAGGCATGCCATCTGTGGTTCGGAAGCGGCTATATTGAATATCGCATTCCTAATTATTTAGTAGGAAAACAATCGGCAAAAAGCATTTCCATATCGCTTGAAATATGCTCGGAAGCACCGCACTACAACGAGAACTGGCCTTCTGATCTTTCCTTTTATATTAATGACATCTTGCTCGGAGTATGGACTTGCCCAGGAGACTTCGGTGCAGTAAAGGGTGTGTATACGCCGAGCTGGTGGGATTTGGGGACTCAGCATGGCTTGCTGAAACAAATAACCATCGACTCAGGAGGCTCCTTCATCGATGGCATTCGGATGTCTGACCGGACGATAACGGATCTTGATGTTGGCTTTGGCGACGACATCAGATTCCGTATATGTGCGCCGGAGACTGCAACGCACAGCGGCGGGCTAAGCATGTTCGGCAAACAATTCGGGAATTATGATCAGGACATTCAAGTTTACGTCGCCTACTAGCAGCTAGTTCTGCATAACATTCGGTTTGATATGGATATCTTCACGGTATTCCTTTGGCGACATACCGGTTTCATTGCGAAACACACGGTTAAAATGGCGGATATTCGTGAAGCCCGTATGTTCAGCTATCGTAGCAATTTTATTATCGGTTTGAACCATTTGCCGCTTCGCTTCAAAGATTCGAATCTCAGTAAGCCGCTCAACGAAGGATTTCCCGGTTTGCTTCTTGAACAAGGTGCTGAAATATGCTGCATTTAAATAGACGGAATCGGCTACCTCTTTAAGCGTCAGCGCTTTGGAATAATGCTGTTCAATATATCGAATCGATTTTTCAATGGGATCATGCTCAGGCTGCGCCGTACTCTCAGCGATACATACGGCTAAACGAACGAGCAGCTGCGAGCATGCATCCATCAGCTCTTCTCTGGAAGAGATCGAGCAAATATCAAATAGAACGGTTTTCATATCCTTCATGCCCAGCCACTGCTTCGTTAACCGCAGCCGCCCTGCTGCTTCATAATAATGAATGAGCAGCTTGCATAGCTGCTGATGCACGGTTTCCGGCGTTTTGGCATCAAGGCAAAGCTCACTAACGAAAGCATGGGCTGCCGCCGCGACCTGTTCCAGCTTCCCCTCATTCATGGCCAGATCCAGCTTCTCCCACGACCATTTTTTCAGTTCACCTTTGAAACGATCTTCCGTGCCTAAATCACTGTAGACTAACACTTTATCTCCGCCAACGATGAGCCTGTGAAGCAAAGCAATTTCCGCTTCGTTGTACGCATCGGATATCGATTTAAAGCCCTTTGCCACCTGGCCTATGCCGATCGTGACCGTCATATTCGATAAGCTTGTAATTTGTCTGCGAATCGTCTCGCCTATTTCCCGCACGGCAGCCATCGCTTGGTCACTATCCTCAATATTTAGCAGCGCCGCTACTTCCGTCTCCGACATGATGAAACAAAAGCCATTTGTTCTCCTGCTCAGCACTTCTTGCACGAGCTGTTGAATATACAATTGAAACAAAGAAGGATCAGCTTGATTATACCGCTCACTGCCGATTGAATTTTTGTCTAATTTCACAACCATGCAGGTGAAGTAAGGTTGATGAAAGTCGATCCCAATGGTCCGAAGCAGCTCCAAATCCGCTTCATTCACGCTGCCCTTCAGAAGGCCAGTTAACAGATGTTCACTTACATGCTGCCTAATCCGATGCTCATCACGATGGGGATTGCTAACCGGAACCGCTTGGCTAAGCTGTACTTTCTCTTTAAGCATTTGAAGCACCTTATCCAGCTCTTCGCGCTCAATCGGCTTCATCATATAATCCTTCGCGCCTTGCCTCATCGATTGCTGAATATAGACAAAATCATCAAACCCGCTTATAACGACACATAACACATGCGGAAAACGCTCCTTCATCATCTGCTGCAATTGAATGCCATCCATGCGAGGCATCCGAATATCCGTCAGAATAGCTTCTGGCTCAAGCTCCTCCACCAGCTGCAATGCTTCATAACCATCCCGCGCTTCACCAACGACCTCCCATTCCGGGTCGAGTTCTATTATCATTTTGCGCAAGCCTTTTCTAAATATCGATTCATCATCTACAATAACGATTCTAGGCATGAGCATCCCCTTTCATTTGATCAGGCTTCTCAAATACAGCAGGAAAAGTCATCGTAACTTTCAAGCCTTGATATGGCATGCTCTCCAGCATTAAACCATACGATTCACCATAATGAAGAACAATTCTACGATGGACATTTAATAATCCATTGCCGGAGCTGCCTCCTAAATCCTTCGAATGCTGAAGTCGTCGGCGAATATCCGCGAGCTGCTCCTCCGTCATCCCAATACCATCGTCTTCAATGATAATACGCAGCACGTTTTCTTCTATTTTGCAGGTTAATGTAATTCGCCCGTTGCCCACACCCTGATCGATGCCGTGGTTAATGGCGTTCTCGACAATCGGTTGAATAATTAAGGGAATGACCATACAGGTCAAAGAAGCTTCTTCTCGGTCTAATCGAAAATCGATCCGATCCTCATAGCGCATTTTTTGAATCGTCATGTAACCCAAGACATGTCCCAGCTCATCCCCAAGGTTGACATGTTCTTTCTGGCTGCTCAAGCTGTAACGCAGCAGCCTGCTTAAATTATTCGTCATTTTGACAACCTCTTGATTGCCGTCGACTTCTGCATACATACTGATCGATCCAAGCGTATTATACAAAAAATGCGGATTGATTTTGCTTTGCAAAGCCGCAATCTGCGCATCCTTCTCGCGAATCTCTGTCTCATAAAGCAAGTAACCAAGCTCGCTTAGCTTGGATACCATCGTATTGAACGCTTTGCCCAAATGGCCAACTTCATCCCATTGCTTGACGGGAAAGGATACGAGAAGATCGCCGCGTTCCACCTTGCGCATGAGCCTAATTAAACCTCGCAGCGGCTCTGTTATTCGAAACGCAAGGAATACCGACATAAGCATAGCAAGGCCCATACAGATGACACCAAACAGAATAATCGAATTCCGCATAATTAAACTGTCCTTCATCAGCTCCGACACCGGAACGACTCCAACTGTCGTCCAATTGGTGATCGATGACGTCACGTAAGAAACGAGCTGCCGCTCTCCGTTAAGTGCAGCGTGTGTAACCCCTTCCGGCGCTTTATCCTTATAAAGGCCTCCCAAAGCCTCTTGCGGCATCGTTCGATTTTTACCGACAACGACTCCACCGTCTTGATCCATAATATATAAAGCTTCCTTCGTTCCGAGCGTAACCTGCGATATCATCTTATGAATGACCGTTGGATCTACATCAATAACGATATATCCAAGCTTTTTCCCGCTATCAAAGCTGCGCAGCTCCCTTGCAATAGAGAACACGGGGTATACCGTTCCGCTGGTAGACTGAATATTGTGGGTTGTAATAAAAATGGATTGTCCGTTGCCGCCCTTCTCGTTTTGGAGCCACTGCGCATTCTCATCTAGTCGATACGTCGTGACATATTGGCTTTCCGGCAGTACAACATAGGATGCGCCGCTTTCCCCAAATAACGAGACACCCACAATATCGATGCGGCCGTTCAGAAATACTTGGGAGACAAAGCTGTTTAATTGCTTAATCTCTTCCAGTGTTAAAGCCTGACCCTGCTCACGCTTGCTCTCTAGAAAAGCTGTAATTTGCTCATATTGATAGGGCATAAGCGTCAAACGATCTAATTCTGCCATATAAGTATCCAGATTTAGCGTCAGCTGCTTCATGGTCTGCAGTTGATAGTCGCCGACCTTCTGCTCAAGCGTCGAAGCAAACCGAGTGAATGCGAAATACCCCATAACGCTGAGTGGAAGCACGATGAGTATAAAGTTTATGAGGATGAGCTTTCGTGCCAGCTCCTGATTTTTGAACCACCCAATCACCGCGAGTACCCGCTTCATAGCTATCTCCTTACTTCCTCAGCTCGATGTTCACCCTTTTCACGGCTGCTTGCAGCGTTTCCTCAGGCGTTTGCTCCGAATAATTCATTTTTTCAAATTCTTGAATTAAAATTTCAACGATCGACCATTGCCGGACATGACGCGGCCAATAAGCTACATAGTTTGCGGAAGCTGCATAGGAGCTTCTGTAATTCAAGCTGTTAAACGGTTCGCTGGCAACGACCTTTGTCATGCTTGGCACATGGCCCGCTTCCGCCCACATCGCACCGTTTTCTACACACCATTTGACAAAAGTAAGCGCCGCTCGCTTCTTCTCATCTGTCATCCCATGCTTGGTTGGTATGGCAATGGTGTGCGAATCCCCCCATACCGCAGCCCGGTCGAACAACGCAGGCATTGGAATTACGCCAAAGTCCAAATTTTTTGCTTTCTCAAATGCACCCGTTCCCCACATCCCTGTAATTAGCACCGCAGCTTTTCCATCATAAAAAAGCTTGAATGCATCATTAATATCAGGCGGAATAAGCCCTTTCTTGTACAAATCATTCATATAGCTTAGCGCTTGCAGCGCTTGCGGATTGTTGAATACGGCAGCAGTTGCATCCTCATTATAAAAGCTGCCCCCGCCGTCTATTTGGTTATACAGACTCCACCAAAGCCATACGGAATCAATCCGAGTACTCGGCTGAGCCATCGGCGCAATGTCGGCTGGTATTGAAGACTTAAGCTTCTGCAGGAAAGCTTCAAATCCCGCAGCTCCTGCCCCGATCAATGGCTTATCCGCCTCATCAATTAGACCTGCTTTACGCAAATAGGTTTTATTGTAAAACATAACAAGCGCATGCGTATCAAGCGGCACAGCGTAAGGGATTCCGTCATACATGGTAGAATCGAGAATATTGCGATTAAAGCCCGACCAGTCCAGCCCGATCTGCTTAGCAGGCTCTGTCAGATTCTCGATATAGCCGTTCTGTACGAACTGCGGCAAACTTGTCTGATGCAAAATCGCAAGCTCCGGCGCATTGCCAGACATTATCGCCGTTTTTAGCCTCGTGTAATAGTCATCCAATCGAGAGTTTACTTGCACAACGTTAATCGTCGGATTCTCTTCATTAAATCGTGTGACCATTTCCGTCATAAACTGATTGTCGCCGCCGCTAAACGGCGTCCAGTACTCAAGCCTTATAGCCTCAGGCTTCGTCTCTTCATTCTTCTGATCTGCTTCTTGCTCGGAGGCGCAGCTTGTCAAGGCAATGACCAGGAGACCAATTAGTGTATAGGAGACCCACTGCGCGCTCCATTTTTTTATATTCATGTCTAGCGCCTCCGTAGCCTGAGTTGTTAGTTAGTTTCTATCGGAAACAATATCGATATAATCGATTTCAAGCGGCCCGGTCGCATTTCCAAATTGCAAAGTATTGTCATCCATTTTCAGGTTTACGCTTACGGTTATCTGCTGCTCTGCATCTGCCTCACTTGCGGGAATACTTATCTTTTGTACACGTCCGCTATTAACCTTCAGCTCCAGCATCTGCTTGCTTCCTGTCCCATTAGCCACACTTAAATGTAAAGCATATTTCCCACCCATCGGAACTCTAACATGATCAAAACGAATCGCGTCCTTATCACCCTCTGCCAATTGAACAGAACGGCCATTCGATTTTGTCGAGCTTTCAATAAGCTCACTGTCTGATGAGAACTGCGCGTACTCCGCTTCAAAACGTGGAATTTCAATCGCCGAGATCAGATCAGCTGCCTGATTTCCTATAAAAGAAAGGTGGTTTTGCCCATCGTTCAGCGCAATTGAAGCATATACATATCCCACTTCATTTGGCTTAGTAGGTAGAAGTATAATTTCTGCACCAACCGCATCATTCACATTGACCTGAATACGCTGCTCTGTTTCCGCATCGTTTGTGTAATGGACTAATAATGGGGCATCCGTAGCAAGTGAAGACGATATCCCGCTGAAATCTAAGTTATCTTTGTCAGTAGCTGCTGCATGCTCTGCACGTATTAATCCTGTGCCCGCTGGTACTTCAATTGCTGTAGCAAGAGATAATGGAGAACCAAAGACAGGCAAACCATCCTTCTGCCATTCAATCCGCTGGGCACGCGCCTTCCGATTATTCCAGCCGTCCCCTTGACCGCTTGTCGCATGGTAGACGATCCAATCCTCGGTTCCGTCTGGCGAGGCAACAAACGTATTGTGACCAGGACCGTAAACTTCAGCATCTCCATCCATTTGCATAAGGGGCTGCTCAGCTTTTGTCCATTTCGCCGGATCAAGCGGATCTGCTCCCAGCTCTAATGACAATAATCCAATGCTATAGAACGGTGTCCAGCTTCCCGCACCAGAATAAGCAATCCATACACGGCCGTCTTTTTTCAAAATCGCTTGGCCTTCATTTATGAACGGAGGTCCGCCTGCTCTCTCCCATTCCAAATCCGGCTCGCTAAGCAATACTCGCGGTCCGCTAATCGTGTATGGATTGCTCATCGGTGCAATGTACGTATTTTGTTGTACATTTAAATCGCCTTCCCAGCCCGACCATACAAAATACAGCTGCCCCTCATGCTCAAGCGCGAGGCCGTCAATAGCCCATTTGTTTGTCGAATCCGTCACTTGGCCTTTAAACGCATAGCTGCCCATCGGATCGCTGGTTTCCGCTTCGAGCGCATACATGCGATGGTTTTCATTTTCACCGTTATCTGCTGCAAAATAAATATAAAACTTTCCTTGAATATATTGAATTTCCGGCGCCCACAAATTTGCCGAATACATCGTATCCACAGGCGGGTACCATACCACCTTCCGCTCTGCTTGATTGAAGTCGAGCGATCGCGATTTCATAATCATAATATCCGTTCCGTTATGCGTAAACGTCATATAATAAAATCCATTGACGTAAATGATGCTCGGATCTGGTGTGTCCATAGATGCTAATGTATTTTTGAACGTTCCACCATGCCCATTATAAGCTCCCGCAGCCGTAGTGTCATGATTCATTTTATTCACGATAAAAGCCCCCAAAATAATAATAATTACCGCAATCATAGATGCGATCAGAGTTATACGCTTACGATTAAGTTTCATGACATTCCCTCCGCTTACTCGCCAACATGGACAGAAAGAGACCTTATCGGTCTCTTCTCCTTGCCATATCGGTGTAATCATTGATTATTTCACTGCCGATTGTGTAATAGCTCTCACAAAGGAGCGCTGTCCAAGAATGAATACAATAACGACTGGAAGCGTTGCGACTGTCGTCATCGCCATAAGCTTGCCGTAGCTTTGGGTATAGCTTCCTGTTGCCATCATCGCTATGCCCGCCGTGATCGTGCGCATCTCGGGTGATGTTGTCGCATACAGCGGCCATACAAAATCGTTATAGATCCCCATAAAAGTGAAGATGGCTAATGTCACCATAATAGAAACGGCGGATGGCAATAAAATACGAGCATATATCTGCCACTTGTTCGCTCCGTCAATACGCGCCGCTTCTTCGATTTCCTTTGGAAAGGAAGCGAAAAACTGATAGAGCAAAAAGACGCCAAACGCCCCCGCAGTTGCCGGCAAAATCAGTGCGGGATACGTATTGATTAAATTGAGTGCATTAAATTCCAAATACATGGGCAGAAACGTGAGCACGCCAGGAATCATAAGTGATGCGATAAATAAGGAAAGCATAATTCTGCGAAGCGGCAAATCGTTTAATCTCGCCAATGCATAAGCAGCCATAGAATCGATAATGAGTACGAGAATGGTGCCAATGAGCCCAACCGACAAGGAGTTAACAATCCAGCGCGTAATGGGTACGTTCATTAATTCACCGGTCAAGCCTTGTACGAAGTTATCGATCGTTGGTTTTATCGGAAAAAAGTTCATTTTCCCAGACAATGCTTCGAAATCATTTTTAAACGATGTTGAAATCATCCAAACGAGCGGGAGGAGGAAAAATACCGCAATGATTATGGCAAGCACGATAAGCCATAACTTTTTTGTCTTTACCATTTAAACCTCTCCCTTTCTGCCGCTCGTCAGCTTGAACTGTACGATGGATATAATAATAATGAGCAGTGCCATAACGATCGCCATCGCTGAAGCTGAACCTACTTCTTTGCGTAAAAAGGCTTGATCCAGCACATTGATGAGCAGCACCTTCGTCGTATCGCCGGGTCCGCCGCGTGTTAATAAATAAGGCTGCGCATAAATATTAAAGGAAGCAATCGTCGATGTAATCATAATGAACAGCATAACCGGACGAATCGACGGTAGCGTTATTTTCGTAAATTTATTCCATGCGTTTGCCCCATCAATCGAAGCAGCTTCATAGAAATCCTCTGGCACTTCATTTAGTGCATTTATAAAAATAATCATATTGAAGCCAATTGTCCACCAAAGCGTCGTCACAATAAGCGAGATCCACGCCCATGGCGTATCCGTTAGCCAAGGAATGCTGTTGATGCCAAGCTTAGCAAGCATACTATTAAGAAAACCGGCATTCGTATCGAACATCATCAGCCAAATGACCGCCATAACGGAAGCTGACAACGCGTACGGAAGAAAATAAAAGGTACGAAACAAACCGCGTATTTTGGCAGGCAGCGCATTAACAAGCATCGCTAATGACAACCCAACAATGATTAAGAGTGGAACGGAAAATAAGACAAATTGAGCGGTTACCCACAACCCTCTAAAGAAAATATCGTTAAGATACGTGCCTGGCGTAAAAATTTTGATGTAGTTGGCAAGTCCAACAAATTCATGTTCCTTCGATAGCAGCTCGAAATTTTGAAGGCTGATATATACGCCGTAAAGAATCGGGAACAGCAAAAAAATACTGAACGCTGCTAAGTATGGCAGTACGAATAAAAAAGAAGTGAATCGTGACGCAAATGTCGTTTTCAAACGGAGTCCCCCTGACGCTTTCCATATTTTCCAGCACAAGCAATCGCAGCTTTAGAAGATGGGAACGGACTCTGCTATTCCCATCCTCCTCGCTGCTTACGATTATTTATTTTTTCATTGCTTGCTTCGATTTGGCTGCCGCATCATCAAGAGCCTTTTGTGCATCTTTTTTGCCAAGCAATGCATTGTTCAGCTCGCCCCAGATTGGCTCAGAGATCGTGCCCCAGTTCAATACATTTGGCGCAAATTGTACATAAGAAAATGCCGATGCTACATTGTTTTGGAACGTTAGCGCTTTAAACTCATCACTCTCAAGCATTGGTTTCGATGCCAGCGCTTGACCGGACTCCGCCCAGTCCATTGAATTTGTGGATACGTATTTCAAGAAATCGCCGATACCTGCTGTTTTGGCTGCATCCGTTACGCTTTTTGGAATAACGAAGCCATGGGAGCCTGCGAATACCGCTTGCTTCGCTTTACCGATTTGTGGAACAGGCGCAACGCCATAATTTAATCCTGCTTCATCAAATTGTGACTTCATCCACGGGCCGTTGAATTGGATCGCATTTTTTCCTTGCAGGAACAATGTGTTTTCGCCGTCTTGTTGAACATTCCCAGGCGAAACGCCGTTATCCACCATGCCGCGCAGCCATTGAACCATTTCAACCGCTTCCGGAGAGTTGTAGGCTACGTCTGTTCCGTTCCAAAGCTCGCCGCCATTTTGCCATACTAGTGTTGGGAAAATGAACTGCTGTGGCCATAAGGTTGGAACAACATAACCGTAAACGCCTTTCTCTTTGTCCGTCAGCTTCTGAACGGCATCATCAAACTCTGTACGGTTCGTTGGAGCTGCAGAAATGCCCGCTTTATCGAACAAATCTTTGTTGTAATACATCACAAGCGGATGGATATCAAGCGGAATGGAATACCACTTGCCATCGAGCGTCGAATACGTCGTTGCTGCATCTGCAAAGTCCGCTTTATTGATGCCTGCGCCCGCTGCAATCTCATCGATCGGCTGCAATTGATCTTTGCTAGCGTAGGTTGGTACTTGATCAACGTGCATAATCATCATGTCCGGGCTTTCTTTGCCTGTGCTTAGCGCTACGTCCAATTGCTTGTAATATTCGCCGTTTGGCTGAATAACGAAATTCACTTTATATTGATCTTGCGAGCCGTTATATTTGTCTACGATTTTTTTCATGAACGGGCCATCCGAACCAGAGAATGGTGACCAGAACAAAATTTCTGTCTTTTTGCCGCTGCCGGCGCTTTTACCGCCGTCTGCTGGCTTCTCTCCGCCATCCTTGTTGCCGCTGCAGCCAGCAGCAACCAGCGCAATGATCGTGACCATTAGAAGCAGCATTGAAAACTTATTGCGTGCTTTACTCATTTTTTTGTCCCCCTAAAAATGATATTGGATAGACTTGGTGTCTTCCGTGGTTTCATCATAAGCGGAGGGGCAAAGCAAACATATGCCGCATTTATAGATGATATGGACATATTTTTGGATAGCTCTAGTTACCGAATGTGTATACAACGTAAAAAAAGGCCAACCAGTAAGCTCTGGTTGACCTAATCATACAAAGGAGCTGCCCCAGTAGTAGATTTATCTACGTTTGGAACAGCCCCTGCTTTTTATTGATAGAGCTTAGAAAGAAGAACGATGATGTCCTCTCCTTATCACACTTATAGCTTACGAACCTAGTAGGCCTTATTTAAAGCATTCTTAATGAATTAACATTATAACGAACTCTAGAATCGTTATTACGAGGAATGCAGCTCATGAGACCATGCAAATCATGATATAACGTGAATACGGTTCGTTAAAATGAAAGAAGAACGGTCTTCTGCATCATAAGCATACTACAGTTCGTTAGAGCAACCAGCGAACAGATTGCTTTTGAAAATGCCTACTTCTAATGTGCATAGGATGTTGAGACGACTAAAATTAGCCTTAACGCTGCCAGTGCTTCGCTTTCGGAAGGTGCATTAGTTGCTGCATTGCTATTTGTGTTATTCGTAACGCCGCAGGCGGATACGAAGACAGATAGCTATTGCGTTGTTGCCTGCTGCTCCTGCCTTGGCTGTCTGCCGCCGCCAGCGCCTCCGCCAAAACCACCGAAACCTCCCGTACGAACAGTAATGGATTCTGCAATCTGCGTATCGTCAGTTAGCATAATAGACAAAATATCATCAGCTTTTAGATCTGCCAGCGTTATTTCTTTCTCTGCCATTTGTTCATTCTCGAAGGTGACTGTCATAATTTTGGTCGTATCTGTCACTTGAATGTCCACCGTCTCCTCTGAGAACATGGCGTCCATATTCATCCTGCCGCCGCCCTCAGGAGCCGTTCCATCACCAGCGGGTGGTTGCGGAGCCTCACCTTCTGCTGGCATTTCAGCGCCTTCTGGAGCCTGCTGCCCCTCGCCCGCTCCAGGCATATTGTCCGTTCCATCCCCTTGCGGCGGACCGCCTTGTCCCATAGCCGATTTGTAGAGGGTAATCGTTTGGCCATCCACCGATTTCACTTTACCCATCAAATCCGCTTGAGCCCCCATCTGCCCCATGCCCGCTCTGGCTCCATTCCGCTGTACTTTGCCCTGAGCATCCACTTGCTGATCGGATGAAACCTGTTCGTCCTGAGCTCCGCAGCCTGCCAAAGCAGCAGCGATAACCACAGCGCTAAGCATCACTTTCCATTTGTTCATATCGTTCATCTCCTACGAATATGTAATGAATAGCTTCTATTCATAACATTCTAGCATTCGATTATGAACATGAGATGAACGGAAACTGAAGCGAAAATTAACCTTTTTGAGTAAGCGGATTCCGCTTCCAATTGCCTGATATAAATAGAAACGTACCGATCCATCCGCATATAGAAGCAATAACCAGCAGCAATGACAAAGATACACTATGCGAAAGCGATGTGCTTAAAGTCGGCCCAATCGTTCCTCGAACGCCAAAAAGCATCAAATGCAGCCCGAAAACCATTGCTTCCCGGCCAGGCGCCAGTCGGAAGACAAATGCCAATATGCCGATATCCCAAATCGCTTCCCCGATTCCTTGTATCGCATTGCCGGTTATAACCGCGGCATAGCTGCCCCAAAGTCCATATAACATCGGCACTATAGCGTAAGCTGCAATGCCGCATAACAGCGTATATTTAATATCGATGCGATCAATCATCCAGCCCGCTATCCAGAACGTAAGCAGCAGCGCTGTAAAATAAGCGACACGAGCATAACCAATTTGCAAATTGGAAAGCTGAAGCACATCTACCTGTATAATTTGATACAACGGATTTGCAAACATATTGCCAAACCCGGTAAGTGTAGTCGCAGCTAAAAAAACAGCTAACGTTCGATTTTCTTTAATAAGCTTCCACTGCTCCTGAAGCGGGAACCGGCTCGTTTTTTTCAGAGAAGCAGGTTTATCAGGAGCCTTCTGTACAGGCAGCTTCACTGTATTAAATAGACTTATAGAGAGAAAACCCGCAATGGAAGCTGCAATGAGTGGACCTGACGGCCCAAAGGCATCCGACCAGCTGCCAACAAAGTAAGCAAGCGGGATCATAATAATCCCCATTGCCACCCGCACATACCCCATTAGTCTTCCACGCAAATCAGAAGGATACATACGCGATACTAATGCCGCATACGCAGGAGCCTGCACGCCCATTAACAGCTGAAATACAAGCGCAGCCACTACATACAAGGATGGATAAGCGAAAAAAGCCGGCAACAGCAGGAGCAATCTGCCGATGGCATTAGGAATGACGACGAACGGCTTGGGATTATTCGCTTTCTCAATCCAAGACGCCCAAAATGGCGAAAACAATAAACCAACGGCAGGTGCTGCTGACAATAATCCAACTTGAAAATTGCTTGCTCCTTGTTGAATCGCGAAAGCTACATAGAACTGGTTCATGACGACATTAAATAAGCTGAAAAGACAGGATGCACCTAAATCGATGCGGGCATTTCTCCATACATTTGCAGTCATTGGCATACCGAACTTCATGATTCGCGAACTTTCCTTGGCCTCGGATTCCATTTGGGCAGCTACCTTCTTCTCTAGGTTGATGATATACGCACGGAGGACCCTTTGCGCCGCAAAGGATCCTCTCTCAAGCACTTCATTCGATTGGATATTACTACACTCCTTACTTTTTGTACAGCATTAGTTGATTAAAAAAGCATACGCTTCCAAAAGGCACTGATACGTTCGGTTCTTTCTAATATTCCAGTAGTATGATAGACTTTTTCTCAAAGGTTCACAGTCATTTTCATTTCATTGGAGGGTATTTACGTGAGTATTGCAGTAGGAATTGATATTGGTGGAACAAAAATAGCATTTGGCTTCGTAGACGAGCAAGGAAACGTTATTGCGAAAGGTTCATTAAAAACTAATCTGCAGATCACGCCCGCAGACATGCTTGCGCAGGTTGCAGACGCGGTAAAGCAGCTGGCAGAGCAAAATGGGCTAGCGCTAGAGACGCTTAAAGGTGTTGGCGTAGGTGCACCCGGACCGCTTAATACGATAAAGGGTGAGCTGACTTGCCCTCCAAACTTAAAAAGCTGGTGGGGTTTCCCCGTTGTAGAGGCATTGCAAGCCCATCTGCCGCTTCCGATTAAGATGGAGAATGATGCAACCGCTGCTGCCCTTGCTGAGAAATGGGTCGGCGCTGCACAGGATTCCGAGCATTTTATCTTTATTACGATAAGCACAGGCATTGGCGCAGGCATCTTTATGCATGGCAAGCTGCTTACTGGGTCAACAGGAAATGCCGGCGATGCTGGCTTTATGATTATGGATCAAGCCGGTACGCCATGGGAAGTCGTCGCTTCCGGTACAGCCGTTGCCCGTCAAGCGACGGAGCTGCTCGGCCGAGACGTTTCTTCCAAAGAAGCATTTGAGCTGGCGGCGCAAGGCGACCCCCAAATGTCTGAGCTGGTTAATCGTGTATTCAAAACAATCGGCATGGGCTGCGTATCGCTAATCAATATTCTTGATCCGAACAAAATCGTTATCGGCGGCGGCGTCTCACAAGTAGGCGAACCACTATTTGCAGCGGTCAGAGACTATGTATCCAAAAACGCGCTTAACCCGTCAGGCAGGGAAACGGCTATCGTACCCGCGAAGCTTCAGCAGGACGCTGGACTAATCGGCGCTGCCGCATTAATTCAACAAGCTTACTAAGCGGTTGAAAATATAATATAAAAGGAGCTGCTGTTCGAGGCTATAAGCCTTGTACAGCAGCTCCTTTTTTGCGTGATGAATGAATAGAGTTATATTTGGATACTTGGTCACTCCGTTACCTATTTTCATCTAAATAGTTTACAGCCTAATTGTAATGGACGTTTAGTCCATACCGCTGTTCGATAGCGTCATATCATACCCTATATAGTTTAATATTTAGGGAGGTATGAATGAGCTTGGGAAATCCACTCGCAACAAAGAAGAAAACAATTCGTATATGCCCAATAAAAAGAAAGAAAAAGCACAAAAAGATCATTAATTTCAAGAAGAGGCCTCATGCTGTCAATCAACATAACTCACAAGAAATTCGAGGAACTCAAGGTTCGCAGGGGTCTCCAGGCCCTCAAGGTACACAAGGTCTTCAAGGGCTTCAAGGGCCTCAAGGACCTCAAGGACCTCAAGGACCTCAAGGGCCCCAAGGCGAATCGGGATCTATTATCGTCCCTTCTATTATCATTTTACCAGCTGCCCAAAGATTTTTTTATAAGATGACCTCAGATGCAGAATCCCAATTCACTATTCCAGCCGATGATTTTACAAACGATGAAGGAGCTTTCATAACTGCTTTTGCAGGCAATGGTCCAAATAGCTATAGCAATCTTTATATCAATGGGATATTGCAAGCAGGCAGTTTGTATATCATTAATGAAAATAATTTGAACATTAGTCTCGATAATCAAACGATTTATTCGGGTACGCCAATCATTCTCGAAACCGTTACATTCTCAGCTACAGTTGTTCCTTAGTTCAATCTATTAAACTCCGCGATTCAGACCTTCCCTTTTTCGAATACTAGCATAAGTTAGTAGAGAGAAGAGAGGTGATATAAATGCCAATTACAAAACCATTCATGGCTGCCAGAAGATTTAGTGCCACAGCAGGGGACGGAACTGGAGTAGGTGCTGCGTATAATATTCTTGCAACAGCAACAACGAATGACACCGGTACAGCTGCAACTGCATTTCCAACTGCTCCTGCTTACTACAATCTATATATTAATGCACAGATTCAAACTGCAGATACATCAACCGTTACGACTACTGCAATTACCATACCAGACGGTGATACACTCGATCCTTTGACTCCAATTGTAATCGAATTTGTTGTAAACTAACCTAATTTGTTGACTTGGTGCCGACAATATTTCTTTTTTTATTGTCGGCATTGTTTTTCATTAGAGGTTATTAATTCCTTACATAGCTTCTAATTATAAATAAGGAGTTGAATATGAATGCCGTTCATTTACCCTATCTCTCCCCCAATAGGTTCTGGATATATTTATAATATCAGCGCTCAAACGGTTCCGGTGGAGGCAGATATTATTTTTGATACAAGTATTATTTTCACACCCGGTATTACGCATTCCCCTGGAACCAGTCAGATTACCGTTTCCACCCCTGGAAATTACGAAGTTACTTTTTCAGTGCCGGGAGTAGAACCGAATCAATTCGCCTTATTTTCAAATGGAACGCTAGTTACAGGAACCATATATGGTTCAGGAGCTGGTACTCAGCAAAATAATGGGCAGTCTATTATGGCTCTAGCGGCTGGAAGTATTCTCACACTGCGAAATCATAGTTCAACTGCTGCCGTTACGCTGCAAACTCTGACCGGTGGCACTCAAACAAATGTAAATGCTTCTGTTATAATCAAAAAATTAAGTTGATTTCTAATCCACAACCTCACGAGGAAGTGGATTTTTCTTTCCTGCAAAACTTTATAATTATTGCTAATGGCATCAACTGTTTATTGCATTTGCCTATAACAATTATTTTCTTTATATATTAGACCAATAGAATATTTGGCTATATGATAGATTGAATCATACAAATGATTTCCATATTGCGCAGTTATTGAGGAAATAATAAATCAGTAACACAGGGGAGGTTAACCACATGTCGATTTATGATTTTCAAGCGATCTCCATTTTCGGAGAAACAGTAAAACTGTCATCCTACCGCGGAAAAGTTATCTTGATCGTCAACACGGCAAGCAAATGCAGTTATTCACGTCAATTCAATGATCTGCAGGTGTTATACGAAAAATATCAGGAACAAGGATTCGAAATTCTCGCTTTTCCTTGCAACCAATTCAACGAGAAAGAGCCAGGCAGCAATTCGGAAGTGAAGCAATTTTGCGAGGTCAACTTCAAAGTTACGTTCCCGCTGTTTGAGAAAACGAATGTGATAGGAGCATCATCTCATCCATTATTTCAATATCTGACGCAGCAAGCTCCGTTCCAAGGCTTCGACACAGAGACGGCGAGCGGACAATGGATGCAGCACTTCCTGCAGGAGAAATACCCAGAAATATCTGCTGGGGACGGGATCAAGTGGAATTTTTCCAAGTTTTTAATTAATCGCGACGGATATGTTCAAGAAAGATTCGAATCGACGATAGAGCCCATCGCTATTGAGCCTGCCATCATATCGCTTCTATGTACTTAAGGAGTGAGCCAGTGAGGACATATTCGGATAGTCTAGGAGGATAAACGGATGGGAATAGAATGGTACGATCGAATTGCACGAAAAAATGGCGGATATCGAAGCAATGCGGTATTTACGATCGAAGGTATTTCAGCAGAGCAATTATTTGAAGAAAAATTAGTTGAAATGCTGCCTGCATTTGATACGGTTCTTGATGCGGGTTGCGGACACGGCGATTTTACACTAAAGATGTCACTTCATACTAAGTCGATTGTTGGATTTGATAATTCAATGGAAATGATTAAGATTGCCAACTCCATGAAAGATGAGAGCCAAGCTCATAATATATCGTTTATTTACGCGACTACAAAAACCGATTTGCCATTTACCGACGGACAATTTGATCTCATTTACGATAGGCGCGGACCAACGTCCATTTTGAATCATAGCAGAATACTACGCTCGGGAGGTACGATATTTGGTATACATTCAGGCGCTCTCGAATTGGTCAAAGAAAGATTAAACAGTAATGGTTTTATAAATATTCAAATTGAAGAGTTTAATCAAGCTGTTTTCTATTTTCCAGACACAAATGAATTTGCTAAGTTTCTCACAGGCATTCCCGGAAATCCTGACTATACTGATCCTTTATTAAGCAAGGATTTCGACGCCAAAGTTGAAGAGAATCAAATAAATGGAAAACTGGGCGTAAAAGAATACAAATATATTTGGAAAGCTAACAAACCTTAAATTACTATCGAAGCGGGAGCCAAGCCAATCTATTTAGCATCTCTGGCTCCTGCTTCTTTTCTATCATGATTTAACACGAAGACCGTTCAAATACGTTTGGATGACAATTTTTAAGCTTTCGTCGATAGCCTGCGGCATGCCAAATCCACCCTTTTGTTCAATCGAAGCGAATCCGTGCAGCAAGCTGCGCAATCCCCGTACACTGTGAATGGCCTTCTCATACCCAAGTTCATAATGGCTTAGCGTCTTAACGAGCAAATCCACAAGCTGCTCTCCAATTGCTGCATATTCTGCTTCATCCGCATCTGGCGAGCGCAGCGTCAGCTCATAGACGCCTGGATGTTTTCTGGCAAAAGAAATGTAGGCAGAAGCAATAGCATGAACCGCTTCATCGCCTTCTTTATTTTGTAACGATTCATTTATCGCTGCAAGCAGCTTCTGTAAACCGTAGATAGCCAGCTGTATGCGCAAAGCGTTTAATCCATCCACATGGTTATATAATGAAGGAGAACGCACTCCAAGCTTCTTGGCGAGCGTCGCCAGCGTAACCTCTTCGATGCCTAGCTCATCTGCTATGGCAGCTGCTTCCTCTACGATAGTCGCCAAATCAAGCCCTCTTCTAGGTGACATATTATCCCCCCTCTCCTATTTATTTAACCAAAGAACGTTCCGCTGTGGCAATCGCCTTATCCAATAAACGTTTAGGCTGCAGCACCATGTTGCCATGGCCAGCAGCGAGCAACGATGGTTTCAAATCTCTTAACCTTCGAGCCGTCTCCAAACTCGTTTGTTTATCCCAAGTAGCCATTGCTGGAAAAGGAAACAGCAGCTTTATCTGTCCTGATACTGCAACGCCTGCTCTAGTTTGAAAAGCATCCCCTACGATGAGAATGTCATTCCTCGTATCTAAAAATGCCATCGAACCAGGCGTGTGTCCCGGTGCAGCTACCGCAAGCAAAGAGCCCACGCGATCACCATCCACCAGCAAAACATCAGGTTTTGTTCGAACGTTTTTAGGCAAACCGCCTCGTATGGGCAAGCTGCTCTCATTAGGATCTAACGTATGATCACCGCTAAGCAGTCTTGCATCTCTCTTGGATATAAACACCTGTGCATTTGGAAGCCTTTCTTTTAGCCCGTCGAGCGAACCGATGTGATCCGCATGAGCATGAGTCAAAACAATGCGGGTAATCGGCTTTCCTAGCTGCTCCGCTGCCCTCAGAATGGCATTGACGTTGTTTGGAAGTGCGGCATCCACTAACGTCAATCCTTCCTCCTCCTCTACCAAGTAACAATTTACTGGAAATACCTTAGGTAAATAGGTCAGCTGTACAACCGTTTTCTCGCGTGTCATTCTCATTTCAAATGGCCCCCTCAACAAAAACTAATGATATTAGTTTTATAATAAACTAATACCATTAGTTTTAGCAAGCCTATTTTTAATTTTTCTGTTCGCTTTGAAGAAAAGCTTCAATTTCTGCTTTAGTGGGAATTGATGCTTGGGCACCTTCCTTCGTAACGGCTAGTGCCGCTGCTGCTGCTGCAAAGATTAAAGCCTGCTCAGCCTGGCAGCCATCGGCGCTTGCAGCCGCGAATGCACCGAAGAAAGTATCGCCCGCTGCCGTCGTATCAACAGGTTTTACTTTGAATGCAGGAATGGTAGCTTTGTCGCCTTGCTTATTTTGATAGAAACAGCCTTTCTCCCCTAAAGTTATAATGACGTTTCTTGTTCCTTTGCCCATGACTACTTCAGCAGCCGCTTGAGCTGAGGAAGCATCGTTTACCGTTAAGCCCGTAACAACAGCCGCCTCGGTTTCATTTATAATAAGAGTATCAATAAGCGGAAAAACATGCTCAGGAATAGCCCTTGCCGGGGCAGGGTTATAAAATACTTTACTGCCGCTGCTGCTAGCACTATTCATGACGGATAACGTCGTCTCCCACGGTATTTCATTTTGAAGCAGCACGGCATAAATATCCGACCACTCTCCATAACCCGCTGCTGCATCCTTGTCTGTCAGTTGACCATTCGCACCCTCAGATAAAACAATATGGTTTTCGCCTTCACCATTCACAGTAATAATAGCGAAACCTGATGTTCCTTGCTTGCGTAATACTTGACTAGTGGAAATTCCATTATCTTGTAATGATGTAATCAATGTCTGAGCAAAAGGATCCTCGCCAACTGCGCCGATCATCACACATTCCGCACCTGCGCGAGCCGCTGCAACCGCTTGATTTGCCCCTTTGCCGCCCGGAAAAAACGAGGTGGCTGCACTAGAGATTGTTTCACCCGGGAGCGGGAATTTTTCGACCTGACTAACGATATCCATATTTATGCTTCCAACAACGAGTATTTTTTTCATAGTTTGTTCATACCCTTCCCTAATTAACGATTCAGTTCATTCTTTTGAATGCATGTACCTATTTTAACAGAAGGAGTAGATCTTCACATGATTACCGCTTTTATTATCGGCTGCGAGATAGGATTTTGGTTATTTGTACTTATCGGCTTATTATGCCGCTATATTTTCCGTTTAAAAAAGCTTGGCGCTATATTCTTGATTGCAACACCCCTCATCGATTTGGCACTAGTTATTGCTACTATTTATGATCTTCGCGGCGGCGCAACAGCTACCTTCGCGCATAGCTTGGCTGCAATATATATCGGGGTTTCCATCGCTTGGGGACATCGGATGATCAAATGGGCTGATGAACGGTTCGCTCATCGCTTTGCCGGCGGACCTGCTCCTGCTCGCAAGCCGAAATATGGCAAAGATCATGCTCGCTACGAGCGAAATGGCTGGCTGCATCACTTGCTCGCATGGGTGATAGGCGCTGCCATTTTGTATGGCATGATTTTAATGGTTGGCGATGCGGTGCGAACGGAGGTTTTATTTAACACGCTTCGTTTATGGTCGATTATACTCGTCATTGATTTTGTCGTCAGCTTTAGCTATAGCCTATGGCCACGCGCCAAAAAAGCAGAATCCAATTAGGATTCTGCTTTTCTTATACTAAATCATCGTGTGATTAGCTGCTCACGACGCGGTCCTACCGATACGCTTGCAACTTTTACGCCAATGGCTTCTTCCACAAACTGAACGTATTGCTGCGCTGCTTCAGGCAACTGCTCAAAAGTTGTACCTTGCGAAATATCGCAGTTCCAGCCTGGCAAGCGCTTAAGCACTGGCTTAGCGGATGCAAGCGCTGCTGTCACTGGGAATGAATCCTTAATGATTTGTCCACCCAATTCATAACCTATGCATACTGGAATTTCATCTAAGTATCCTAGAACATCAAGATTGGTCAGCGCAACCTCCGTAGCCCCTTGCAGCATGCAGCCATAACGCGTAGCCACCGCATCAAACCACCCCATTCGGCGCGGGCGCCCTGTATTCACGCCAAATTCTCCTGCGTCGCCTCCCAAACGGCGAAGCTCATCCGCCTCCGCACCTGTCAGCTCACTAACGAACGGTCCGGCTCCAACACAGCTGGAATATGCCTTAACTACCGCAATAATTCTCGTAATTGCATAGGGTGGAAGACCCGCGCCTACTGGCGCAAAACCCGCCAGCGTAGACGATGATGTGGAGTAAGGATAGATGCCGTGATCCGGATCACGCAGCGCCCCAAGCTGTCCTTCCAGCAATATCGACTCTCCGGCTCGATACGCATCATTTAACAGCTTCGTTGTATCACAAACGAAAGGCCGCAGCTTCTCCGCTTGCTCGAGCAGCACGGTCAGAAGCTCCTCCGCTTTGATCGGCTTTCTATTGTACAACTGCTCAAGCAGTACATTCTTGGCTGCCAAGGATTGCTCTAAACGCTGCAGCAATCGCTGCTCATCATACAGATCCGCAACTTGTACGCCAAGCTTTGCATATTTATCTGAATAAAAAGGAGCAATGCCTCTTTTCGTCGATCCGAAGCCGTTTGAGCCAAGCCTTTCCTCCTCCAGCTCGTCAAATAAGCGGTGAATAGGCAGTACAACCTGTGCTCGTTCGGATATTCGAATTTGCGGCTCCGGTACTCCTCGTGCTATCAGCTCAGTCCTCTCCCGCAGCAGCACTTCAATATCAAGAGCTGTGCCTGGGCCAATGACGTTCGTAATCTCTGGATAAAAGACGCCAGACGGCAGCATATTCATCGCGAATTTACCGTAGCTGTTAATAATCGTATGCCCTGCATTGCTGCCTCCTTGATAACGTACGACAAATGAGGATTTGGCAGCTAACGCATCTGTCATTTTCCCCTTGCCTTCATCTCCCCAATTCGCTCCCACTATAGCGGTTACCGTCAATTCAATCGCCTCCTAATGTTGTTATTGCCCTTTAAGGTTTATTATAATGAATCATGTGACATTAAAATAATTGATATAACTAATACTTCATATTAGGTGGGATTATATCTGTGATCGTAAACATGGAGTGGTATCGCGTCTTTTATTGGACGGCTAAGACAGGAAACTTATCGCGCGCTGCAGAACAGCTTTATATTACGCAGCCAGCCGTGACGCATACGATTAAGCAATTAGAGGCAAAGCTAGGCGGCCAGCTTTTTTTCCGTATGGCCAAGGGGGTTAAGCTTACGACTGAAGGCGAGGTACTCTTTCGATATATTGAGCAAGCGTATAGCTTTATTGAAACTGGGGAAAAAATGCTCGCAGAAATGCACAACCTGCAAAGCGGTGAAATTAGTATCGGTGCAAGCGACACGTTATGCAAGCATTATTTGATGCCATATTTGGAGCAGTTTCATACGGAATATCCAGAGATTCGCATTCGTGTGACGAATCGAACAACCCCTGAAACCATCCAGCTTCTAAAGGAAGGAAAAATTGATTTTGGCATCGTACATATGCCTGCTTCGGACAGTCAGTTAGACTTTCGGTTAAGCGTGCCCTTGCAGGATATACTCGTCGGTGGTCCCGCTTATTCATCTCTTGGTGATACCGCCATCGAGCTTGAGGATATTAGCAAGTACCCGTTATTGCTTCTAGAAAAAGGGGCGGGCACACGAGAGTTCCTTGACGAGTATGCCGCAGCGCATGGTACAAAGCTCACGCCAGAGCTTGAGCTTGGCAGCATGGATTTGCTTGCAAAGTTCGCACGAAGCGGCTTTGGGCTGGCCTTCCTCGTTCGCAGCTATGCTGCTGATGAGCTTGCTTCAGGCGAGCTCGTCGAAATTCCGATGCTCCCGCCCATCCCGGCACGCAGCATCGGTATCGCAACGCTTCGCGGAGTGCCGCAATCCGCAGCATCCAAACGATTTTTGGAGCTGCTGCCTTAAGCCGCTTGGCAAAAAACTAAATGCATAAAAAAAACGTCCTATTCTAAATAGGACGTTCTGGTTCTATATCTTTTTTTCTAGCTGGAATAGTGATCGAAATGGATGTGCCCATTCCTCTTTTGCTCACGATACGAACGCCGTATTCTGCTCCAAAATGAAGCTTGATCCGCTCGTCCACATTCCGAACCCCGTAGCCCACATTCACTCTCTCAATAGGATCGGACATTTGGCGTAAAATCTCAGGATTAATGCCAACGCCGTCATCAATAACTTGGAAGGTTATTAAATCTCCCTCCATCTTGCCTACGATTCGAATGTTAATCTGTGCTCCATACCAAGCATGCTCAAGCGCATTTTCGATAAAGGGCTGCAAAATAAGCTTTACGGTCGTAAATCTTAAAATATCAGGATCAATGTCAAACCAGATTTGCATACCGTCCTCGAATTTCGTCTTCTGAATATTGATATAGGCATTAATCTGCTCCAGCTCATTCCGAATCGGAATAACGGTTCTACCTTCATTCAGAGATAGCCGGTAAAATTTCGCTAAATCAAGCACCATTCGCTGCAGCTTATCTACCTGTCCAAACTTAGCCAATCTACTGATCGAGGACAATGTGTTATATAAGAAATGCGGATTGATTTGCGCTTGCAGCGATTCCAGCTCCGCTTCCTTTTTCTTCATGTTCGTCATATAGACTTCTTGAATTAATCCGTCAATATTATGACCCATATCGTTTAAAGCAAAGGAAATGCGCGTAAATTCATCCTTCCCTTTAAAATGAATCTTTTTCTTGAAATTCCCTTCTTGAAAGGCATCCAGCACACGAACGATCTTGATAACCTTACGGGAATAAAAGCGAGAAATATACAAGCCTGCAAGTGAAAATACAACAAAGCAAGCCAAGCAAATTAAGAAGGTCCAAAGCTTTACCTTGTCAGTAGCCTTCTCCATAATATCGGTTGGAACGAGTGCGAGCAGCTTCCAATTCAGTTGTGGTATCTTTTCCTCTACGGCCCAATAGTTCGCCATTTCCGCTTCACTCAGCGATTCACCAATATTAAAATGGGTATCACCGGAGGAGAACATAATTCTTCCATTCTCGTTGAGTGCAAAAATTTTCGTTCCTTTACCGATTTTCTCAGAATCAACGCTCTCAAGAAGATCGGTAAGTCTCAGGCTAATACGAACGAAACCAATTTCCTCAAGCGTAATGGGATCATTCATATTAACAAGTCTTCTGAGCAAGGAAATATGCCCGAATTTTGTATCCCCTTCAACCTGCTTCCACTGCATGGTCTCGCCATACCGCTCCACGGGGTAATCTATATACCATGCCCTGTCCTTAATTCTAGAAATATGGTACAAATCAAATAAAGGCCCCTCCGCGTTCAGCGGATCGGTATTATTATAATTGTGATAAATTTCCGGCAATGTATTGTTATGTAGATAGACTGCAAGACGCATTTTGTTGCTTGCTGCCTCCACCGTTGTTTGCATTTTTGGAAGGAGCTGCTTCGTCGTGGCTTCGTAGCTAACCCAGCCTTCTTCATAATGACGCAAATAGGATGCAAGATTACTGTCAAAATAAAGCATGCCGGATATACGTGACACATCCTCCATTTTGTACATAATATTATCCTTCATCTGAGCCAGCGTACCAAGATTAATCTCGCGGGTTCGCTCTTGAATGGAGCTTGTAAAAATAACATTCGCTGCATAGCCAATTAGGATCACCGGCACCATGATAAACAAGCTGTAGGTGAGCATAATTTTGATCCCAAACGGAATATAACGGTGCTCCTTCTTATGTTTGGTCATTTTCGTCTAAACTCCAACGGCGTCATACCGTACATTTCTTTAAATTGCTTGCTGAAATATGGCAAGTGACGATAGCCTACTTGATCTGCTATCTCATAAATTTTCATGTTTGTTGTTTTGAGCAGCTCACACGATTTCTCCATGCGCAGCTGAATAAAATATTCGCTGAAGTTTTTACCTGTCTCCTCTTTAAAAATAAGGCCAAGGTAGTTCGGCGATAATGAAAATTGCTCCGCCAAATCGCGCAATGTAATGTTATCATGTGTACGTTCTTTCATATAATCAATCATTTGTTTAATAAGCTTCCAATTTTTTTTGTGCTTGTTTGCCTGCAAAGTTTCGGATATTTCGTAAACCCTGCGTCTCAGCCACACATGAATATCGTTGATCGTCTCAAACTGCATAATAATATCGTAATTATTCAGCTCCATGCCAAGCAGCTGAAATACATTTTCATTCGTTCTTTGCAAATAATTATCAAGCTTCATTACGATATAAAGCGCATAGTTGCGCAGCGTAAACTTTGACTTTAAGTTTTTGGCAACCTGAAATAAGTCATCCAGCTCATCATGAATGCGAACGAGCTCATAACCCGACATCGCAACAAACAAGGCTTCCAGCTTCGCATCGAGATGCTTAACATCCTCTTTCTCTGCCGGCCTAACCTCGCCGTGGCCAATGACCTTTCCTTTGCCATAAAACATTTTCAAATCCAAAGCTTCAACGGCCTGACGATAAGAGGCCGAGAATTCGTTGATCGAATCACATAATTCACCTACGCCTGCGGTAATGGAGAAGGTATGCTGTTCGTTGACTCGATTAACGATCTTGAGTGGCAAAACATCTTTATCCGATTGCTCAATGAGAATCGCAACCCGGAATTTGCTAATTTTACAAATATGCGAAATGCCAAACTCCTTACAGATCGATACCACTTGTTGAATCTCATCCTGCTCTGCCCGCGTCTCATCGTTCAGTTTCCAAGACAAATCATCGACTTCAATTACGGCTACTAAGCCAGGATAGAGAAAACGATTCATCTCATATTCTTGACTCAATACCTCAATGGTTTTGTCATCGCTCGTTCCTTCAAGCAATTGCAGCATATATTCATTTTTTACGATCGGAACCATTTGTCCATATGTATTTTGCCGCTCTTGCTCATGGTCCAAAACATCTCGAACCTTAAGCAGGGAATCAATCAGCTCCTGATCATCCATCGGCTTTAAAACATAATTGACAGCATTAAGCGACAATGCCTGCTTAACATAGCTGAAATCCTGATATCCGCTTACGAAAATAATTTTAATATCCTTCGACATCTCGAGTGCGCGTCTAGCCAGCTCAAGCCCCGTCATATTAGGCATACGGACGTCAGTTACAAGAATATCTATTTTTTCCGTATCCAGCACCTTACAAGCATCAAATCCGTTCATCACACCCGCTACGATTTCCATACCGAGATCTGTCCAAGGAATAAAAGCACGCATACCTTCCAAATCTAGCTTTTCGTCGTCCGCCAGCAATACTTTATACATGATGTTATCAGCTCCAATTAGGCAAAGGCTTTACGTTCATCGAACATTTCATCGTTCTATTAAAACGAAAAAACTCGGGTACACTAAATATCTTAGTATACCCGTCGTTTTTACGAAAAGCTATGGCTTATTCAGCTTTCATTTTTGCAAGGTTAGCTTGCCATTTTTCTGTTTTGAATGCTAGCAATTTGTCATAACCAGCAGCTTGAGCATCTTTTTCGCCTTTATCAAGAACAGCTAGTACTTCAGCATCATTTTTCGCGAACAATGCTTTTGCTCTAACTTCTAGGAACAAGTCCTCGATACGTTGACGGATGATACCTTCTTCTGTATCCGGTTGTGGATCGATGTTAATGAATTCTGTTGCATTGGATTGCGTTTTCCACGTAATTTCACGTTGGTAACGAGTAGACCAGTTTTGTTGCTCAACTGGCAACGACTCTTCAAATTTAGCTTTTGTAGTATCTAGGAATACTGTGTTACCAACCCAGTTAAGGTTCGTTGTAATCGCTTGAAGCTTACCAAGACCGCCTGCATCTGAAGTGTATTTTTCTGTGAACTTCGGAGTTTCGCCGTCAGCTTCTACGCCATCCCAATAGATTCCTGGAGGTCCCCACATCAAAGCGCTTTGTCCTTCTGGACCAGTTAACCAGTCATAGAAAGCGAAGATTGCTTCTGGGTTTTTAGCGCTTTTCGTAATAACCGTTACGTTCCAGCCTAACATACCATACGTACCAGGGAATACTTTGTTTTTGTCAACGCCTTCTTTGTGAATCGGCCAGATCATGAAATATCCAGCTTCCGGATCGTTTTTCGTAAGCTCAGCATGTGCTTGCATTGCAATTTCAGTCGGGCTTGCTGATGCAAATACTGCTACACGGCCAGTCATTACTTTTTCAGTAATTTGGTCAACGGTTTGCGTCATTGCATCTTGCGTAATCAATTTTTCACGGAACAGCTTGGAAGTGTACTGCATTGCTTCACGGTACTCAGGGTCAAGGAAGATTGAAGTCAGCTTGTCGCCGTTAGGCACAGCACGCATACCTGGGAACTTCTGATCGTTTTCTTTGAATGCAGAGTACAATACATCAAGGCCTTGTCCATCTTTTGCTAAATGCGGCTCGTAAGGAACAACATTCGGATATTTTTCTTTAACCAGCTTCAAGTAGCTGTACAGATCATCTGTTGTTTCAAGCTTAGGTGAACCAAGCTCTGTGTAAATCTTTTTGTTTACAACATAACCAGAGTTTCCGTTAGGTTGTTTTGTATACCAGTTAGGGAATTGATAAAGCTTGCCATCTTCTGAACGAAGCATGTTGATGCCTTCATCGCCCAACCATTTTTTCAAGTTCGGATATTTATCAAGATAGTCATCGAATGGAACAAGCAGATCAGCTGTGCGCAATTTCTCAACATCAACACGCTCTAGCCAGATCGCATCAGGAAGCTCGCCAGTCGCAATCATCGTATTCAGCTTTTGTGGAGCCGCACCACCGGAGTGGATAGGTTTTACGTTTACTTTTTTTGTATCTCTAATCCAAGTACTCGTAATGTCGCCGCCCCATGCTGGCATAGTGTACCAGTCATAATGGCCATAAAGGGTGAAATCAAGCTGCTCCTTGCCAAGTTCATAAACCGATGCCGGCTTATTGCCGCTATTTTCCTCCGGCTTGCTTCCTGTTTCTCCGTTTTCTGTTTTACCGGCATTACCGCTACAGCCTGCCATTAAAGAAACGGCCATAAATGCAGAGACGATTGGGACGAGTAGTTTTCTTTTTTTCATCTGTTTATTATCCCCTTTCAAGCTCATTTTTATATGTTCAAAGCTTTCGCTCTAAACCACATGTCTTAAACTGCCTGCTACTCTTTCAATGATCCAACAAGAACACCTTTAACGAAATATTTCTGAACGAATGGATACACCATAATGATAGGAATCGTGGCAACCATCATCGTTGCCATAGACAACGATTTGCTCGTTACCGTTCTCATTTTGGCTAACTGCCCTTGCGCTGCAGAATCTAGCTGTGACATTTGATCCGATACGATATTAGAGTTCAAAATCTGCTTAAGCATCGTTTGTATAGGAAGCAGCTTCTCATTGGTGATGTAGATACTTGGACCAAACCAATCATTCCAATGAAAAACAGCCGTGAAAAGCGACAACGTTGCAATAACGGGACCAGAGAGTGGAACAACAATGCGGAAGAAGATACCCCAGTTGCCGCTTCCATCGATTTTCGCCGATTCCTCAAGCCCTGCAGGCAAGCCTTGGAAGAATGTGCGGAAGATGATCATGTTCCAAACGCTGACTAGTGTTGGAATAATGAAAACCCAGAATGTATTCATGAGGTGAAGCTCACGAATGAGCAAGAAAGAAGGAATAAGTCCACCACTGAAGTACATCGTAATGATACACAAGATCATGTAAAACTTGCGGCCCATCAATTCTTTCTTCGAGAGGCCATAGGCGAATAATGCCGTTATAAATATGGATGCGATTGTACCGACTACTGTCCGACTGATCGAAACCAGAAACGCAGTTACCAATCGTTCATCCTTGAATACGATACCGTAGTTTTCCAAAGTCCAATCACGCGGCCAAAAGGTTACGCCCCCCATGGAGGTGTCTATTCCGCTGTTGAAGGATATGACAAGTGCATTCCAGAATGGATAAAAGGTCATAAAAGCTAATAACGTTAGTAAGATGTAGATGGTCACCGTCATCACGCGGTCTCCAAAACTGAGCCTGATCACTGCATCATCCGCCTTTCCGGGCTAATTGTATAGTTTACCACAAGCTGCTGCCGGCCCTGCGTGCCAGAAAGTTCGCCATTGTCAAAAGTCCTACGCTGATAACGGCTTTGAACAATCCAACCGCTGTTGCGTATGAGTATCTAGAGCTTTGTATCCCGACTCGATAAACGTACGTATCGATAACATCTGACACGTCCCTGAGTACAGGGTTTACAGCAAGCAATAGAATGTCTTCGAAGCCTGCATTGAGTAGATTGCCAATCGCCAGAATCATGAAGATAAGGACAACCGGCATGATCGAAGGCAATGTGATCAAAAAGATTTGTTTGAACTTACTCGCGCCGTCCATAGATGCAGCTTCATACATGCTTGGATCAATACTTGCAATTGCTGCTAGATATACGATGGAGCCAAATCCAATTTCCTTCCATACCCCAGTCGAAACGAGGATGGACCAGAATAGTTCTGGAAGTGATAGAAAGTTGATCGGTTCATCGATAAAGTTCATTTTCTCAAGTACGATGTTAATGCTTCCATTGTCCGTAGACAGCATCGACATAATCAGTCCCGCAACGATTACCCATGACATAAAGTGAGGCAGGTAACTTACCGTTTGAACCAGCCGCTTAAACATTAAGTTTTTCACTTCGTTAAGCATAAGCGCCAGCAAAATCGGTGCCGGGAATCCAATGAAAAATTTCAACAAGCTGATAATAACCGTATTTCGCATGACCTTGAAAAACTCCGGGGAGCTGAAGAACATGTCAAAATGTTTTAATCCAACCCATTCGCTTGCCATAAAACCTTTGAAGATGCTGTAGTCTTGAAATGCCATCAATATACCGTACATTGGGATGTAACTAAACACGATGATTAGTAACAATGCCGGCAATACCATCATTTGAATGTCCCATTGTTTTGCGAAACGCAGAAACGCATTTTTAGTTTTAGGTTTTGGTTTTTTTAATAGTTCTTCATTAACGGATAGTTGCGCCACTACTCAATCCCCCTTGCTCTAGTTGTTCTACTAGTATTCTATCGCGATCATAAACGCACTAATAGCTATCTGAACAACTAAAAATGATACTTTTCAATCATTGGAGTAAGCGCAATCATTAATAAGTATAAAAAAGCAGATCGAGAAATCGTCTCGATCTGCTTTACATTTTTTTTCATTTTGCATCGCGCCTTCCGTAGCTGGCAGCAAAATGTTTCATTTTTTTATAGGCCGAAGGATCAAGCTTTTTAAGGGGATGAAATTGCGGATGATTGGAATTCACCTCAAGAACCCATAACTGCTGCTTCTGATCATATGCAAAGTCGATGCCAAGCTCGTGCATACCCGATCGTTTTTTACTTAATGTCCGTGATATTCGCAAGGCCACCTTGCTTAGTCTGCTGATCCGCTTATCCGTTGCTTCAATAGAAAGTCCTTGCCTTTTTCCAAGTTTTTTCATCGAATAGATTGCTCCGCCTTGATAATAGTTCGTTACGATTTTATGGCGAGCTCCTACCTTTACCATTAAACCCGTACAAACCCACTTGCCTTCCGGCTTCCGCTGAACCATCGCTCGAATATCGTAGGGACATCCATCCACGCGATCTAATGATATTCCTTTTTGAATAATGAGCTTACTCGATTTCATTTTCTTTATTTGCGAATAAGCTTCGGAAACGGAATTATAAAATTTTTGTATTTGTTTTTTCTTAACGATTGAATAAAGCTCATAACCTGAATTCACCCGTTTCAGCTTAAATATGCCCAAACCGAGTGAGCCAATATCTGGCTTGACATAAACGGTGTCATGACGGTTTAGCATCATCTGCAAGTGCTCACGGCTGAATGATACCGTATGCGGTACATACCGCTTCAATTTTTTATTCGCACATAAGTATTTGCAGACCCGCAGTTTTCCTCTTATATTGCGACTTGCATACTTTTTCTTGTACACAAAAGTTCACCTCAGCTTACTTTATGACAGGCTGAACAAGTGCAACTGTACGAACGTTTATAGACAGCAAATATACTAATCCATTTTTCTTCCAACCGATTGGAACATTTTTCATATGATACACGTTATAATGGAGTTATTATAAGCGAAAGGTGAGCAGCAGAATAAAAACTAGGACTGATAGAAATCGTTGTAACTTGAAAGAACTCGTTTAACCCAAATAGACCCATTAGACACAAAGCTTAAGGTCACACTATTATTTATAAGAGTTATAAATCATGAAAAGCGGGGCAATGAAATGAAAATTTTTCAAAAAGTAGACAATGAAGCACTTTTATACCGTATTATTTTAGCAGTTGTTGTTGTGTTTTTCATTGCAATAGGAACATTCATCACGTTTCAGCAAGGCAGCGATATGTATTTAGGCAATTTCGAAGAATATAATAACGATGATGTAAAATATATACGAAGTGCCGAGACATTGCTTAATGAAGGTACATTTACTTATCACAAAGTAGAAGATTCGACCGTATTTATTATGCCTGCCCTTACGATGGTGTTGGCATTTTGTTTGAAGATATTTGGATATTGGCAAGGTATTACTGCATTCCGCATTCTTCAAGTTTTAATGATGGCAGGTACGATGATTCTTCTTTATCAAGTTTGTCGACGATTTTTTCATGAACGAATCGGTGTAATAGCAATCATGCTGTTCGCGCTATATGCACCTAACTATATGGCAGCAAATTTAATTTTAACGGAAGCCTTTGGGCAGTTGTTTTTATGGCTGTTTATTTATACCGGAATTATAGCTGTAGATAAAAAGAAATTGAGTTGGTTCGCCATTGCAGCAGTATGTTTAAGTATCGGGATATATGCAAGGCCAAACTTTGCACTCCTTCCGGTCGTATTTTTAATCTACATGCTAGTTAGAGGATATAAAATAAAAGAGATTATTAAACCAGCTATTGTTGTATCTGCTGTAATATTAATTTGCATTTCCCCTTGGTGGATAAGAAATGCTGTCGTATTTGATAAATTTATTCCGCTTACGCTCTCGTCCGGCAATCCATCTGTATTAGGAGCTATGATCGATTGGAGATATCCTGCTGGTGCAGAAGAGAAATTCAGTGAGGACTTTAAGCGGTTAGGCGAGGCAAAGGATGCCATCGAATCCAATGAAATTCAAGCTGAGCTTGCCAAAAAAATTAGAAATTATGGATTTGAAACGGATCGCAATCGTTATATTAAACATTACACCGTTGATCGGGTAGTCGATATGGTCAAAGTACCTTATTATTGGAAGCCCGTACTTCATATTTCGAAACCCATCGTGGGCGTATATCACTACGTGCTGCTATTGCTCGGAGTAATTGGATTGCTCATGACCGTTATTTTTAAAAGCAAACGCAAAGAACTATCGATATTGATAATAACCATTTTATATTTCATATTTACTTCGCTGCCATTTATTACGTTTGAACGATACGGTTACTTCATTATGGCGTTTATCACGATATATGCAGCCTATCTCATTCATGAGCTAGTTGAAGCTGTGCGTTCGAAGAAGAGAAGTTCTTTGAGACAATCAAACCATTAGAGGGAGGAACCAAACCTTTAGAGGCTTCTACCGGACCTTCAAAGGCTTTTCCAAACCTTATAGGATTACTACCAGACCTTCAAAAGCGTTTCGAACCCTTTAATGATTACTACCAAACCTTCAAAAGCGTTTCGAACCCACCCAAACCCTCCCTTCCAAGGGAGGGCCCCAAGGGCTGCGCCCTCTGGACACCCGCAATTGGACTAACGTTAAAGCTAACCATGCGCTCTTTTGCTGCGTTTGCGTTGGAACGCTTTCGTCCCTTTGGGACACGCTTTACTTTGGGTGCATAACCCGCTGATTACTTAAATACAATAACCAAACCTTCAAAGGCGTTTCGAACCCACCCAAACCCTCCCTTCCAAGGGAGGGCCCCAAGGGCTGCGCCCTCTGGACACTCGCAATTGGACTAACGTTAAAGCTAACCATGCGCTCGTTTGCCGTGTTTGCGTTGGAACGCTTTCGTCCCTTTGGGACACGCTTTACTTTGGGTGCATAACCCGCTGATTACTTAAATACAATAACCAAACCTTCAAAAGCGTTTCGAACCCTCCCAAACCCTCCCTGCCAAGGGAGGGACCCAAGGGCTGCGCCCTCTGGACACCCGCAATTGGACTAACGTTAAAGCTAACCATGCGCTCTTTTGCTGCGTTTGCGTTGGAACGCTCTCGTCCCTTTGGGACACGCTTTACTTTGGGTGCATAACCCGCTGATTACTTCTATAAGGAACTGTATGATGCTTATTTTGCTGAAAACTACTTTGCTAAAGTTCTAACGAATCCTAGTGACGTTATCTCATGTTATTTAGGGTGATAGGTGTTACTTTTCCCGAAATAACGATTCTGGGGTTCGTTAGAATATTAATCGAGTACGAAACGTTTGAATAAGAGCTGCTGGGTTCGTTAGAGTTGGCAATTGCGTCGCTCTGCTTAAACTTCATCGATAAAACCCAGAAATACAGAGGGGCTGTTCCTAGCGTAGATAAATCTACGTTTGGAACAGCCCCTGTTTTTTGGTGGGATGTGAGTGTGTGTTGTGTTTACTCGATTACTCTTTGACCGAACCCATTACCAAACCTTTAACAAAAAACTTTTGGAGGAATGGATATACGATAAGTATCGGGAGAGCGCCGATGAAAATTTGCGCTGATTTTACTGTTTTTTGTGAGATTAGCGCTAAATCAGCTGGGTTCATGCTCATCGAGCTCATATCGCGCTGGATGATAACCGTTTGAAGGAATGTGGCCAGCGGATAACGCTTTGGATCTCCGATATAAAGCAGACCGTCAAACCATGAATTCCAATGAAAGACCATGCTGAACAAAGCGAGCGTTGCAATGGCCGGCAAAGAAACGGGTAGATAGATGCTGAACAATGTACGGAAATGTCCTGCTCCATCAATAAGCGCTGCTTCCTCCAGCTCCTTGGGTACTCCGCGGAAAAAGTTGAGCATAAGGATCGTTAAGAAGACATTAACCGCTCCTGGTAGCACGAGCACCCAAAAGTTGTCCATAAGGCCAATCTTTTGAATGACCATATAAAACGGGACAAGTCCCCCGTTGAAGAGCATCGTGAATACGAACAGCCAAGCATAAATATTTCTGCCGCGGAATGCGGTGTTTTCTTTGGATAGCGGATAAGCTGCCAAGAAGGCTAACAACAAAGTCAACAGCGTCCCGATTACCGTCCTCTGAACGGCGATCCACATCGAGTTTAGAAAGATCGGATTGCTTGTCGTTTTTCGGTAAGCATCCAACGTGAAATCTACCGGCCATAGACCGACGATATTGGCATCCGCTGCCGCCTTTGCACTTAGCGATACGGCAAGCACATGCAGCAGCGGAATCACACATAGCAGGGCAAGAACGATCAATAGGATCGTATTAAACGTGTTGAAAACGCGATAGGATGGTGATTTATGATACATTCGGCAGGTCCTCCTTTGGCTAGCGTAAACGGCCGTCGCGTCCTCAGACGGCTAACTCGTTACGCGATCTTGCTTATATTTTTTAAAAAATTCTGTAATTGGCTAGTTTGTAAGCAAGGCGATAAGAGATAACGACTAAGACAAAGCTGATCACCGATTTAAACAATCCGATTGCCGTACCAAAGCCCATTTCGCCGCTTAAAATAGCTGTGCGGTATACAAACGTATCAATAATATCGCCCTTCGCGTAAACCAAGGAATTATAAAGGTTGAAAATTTGATCAAAGCCCGCATTCAGCACGTTACCAAGCGCCAGTGTACCGACTACAATCGCAATGGGAATCATTGACGGAACCGTAATATGAAGCGTCTGCTTCCAGCGGCTTGCGCCATCCACCTCTGCCGCCTCATAAAGCGATGGGTTAACGTTGGCAAGCGCTGCAAGGAACACGACGGTACCGAAGCCAAACTCTTTCCATACATCAGAGAGGATAACGGTGAAGCGGAACCAATCGCCATCGCCTAGGAAGAAGATCGGCTCGATTCCGAATATTCCTGTTAGGAGACGGTTCACCAGCCCGCCTTCCGTCGATAGAAGATCTGTAAGAATGCCGCCCAAGATAACCCAAGATAAAAAATGCGGCAAATAGACTAGCGTCTGTACAAAACGTTTAACAAGCTGTTTTCTAATTTCATTTAAAAGAATAGCGAATACGAATGGAGCAAAAAGATTCAGTACCATTTTGAAAATGGCGATGATTAGCGTGTTCCAGATTACCTGCAGGCTGTCTTGCCTCTCGAACAAATAGCGGAACTGATCCAGTCCAACCCATTCCGAGCCTGTCAGGCCTAGCCATGGTTTATAATCCTGAAAAGCCATTACAAGTCCACCCATTGGCAAGTATGCGAAGATGATTAGAAAGACGAGGGATGGAAGCACCATAAGATGGAATGGCCATTGCTTTATGAGGTAATAAAACAGCGGTTTTCCTTTTGATTTGACAACAGATACCGAAATGTCATCTTGTTGAATTGTTTGCTGCTGAGACATGTTTTGTTCCTCCCGCTGGATGAGATGCAGAACGCAATCAGCCTGTCACGGCACGTATGCATTGCGTTCCTTATATAAAAATTATATCAGCGACGGAAAAATTGAAGTAGCTAACAAACCCAACATTCATGGCACAAATGCAACCACTTTTGCAATCCAACATGTGAATTTAGCTTGCTGCATAACACAAAAAAATGCGGCCCCTGAGGGACCGCATTTCGTCAAGCTTATTTCGTTAAACTAGCATACCACTCATTAACTTCTTTCGTCATATCATCGCCGCCGGATGACTTCCAGCTTTTCACGAATTCATCAAAAGCTTCAGCCGGTTTAGCGCCATAAATGATTTCGTTAAACGTTTGAGCTTCAATTTTTTTCAAATAGTCCATGCGTGATTTCATTGTTTTAGTAGGAGGTCCTACAAACATATCCTTCTTGGAAATCGCATCTTGCTCCATAACGACAGTCGCAGCAAGCGCCGTTTCCGGTCCGTACTGCGCAACAACTTCCTTCTCGCGATAGGTTTTTGCTTCTTTGCCTTCAGCTAGGTTAAGCAATGCTTTAAACTGTGCATCAGGAATACGCGCACCGTCGCGTACAATGAAGTAACGTAGTGGAGCCGTAATGGCACCGCCTGGAACATCATCCAGGTACAGCGGTTTGCCGCTAGCATCAAGAGCGTAATCATAACCTTCAAAAGCGCCTAGCTCGAACGGGCTTCCTTCTTGCGGGTCAGCTAGGTTGTCGAATAGATAGTTCTCGTAAGTGAAGAAAGCTTCTGGATTTTTCATATCTTTATTGATCAGAATAACGCCATTTACAAAGGAAGTGCCGTGACGCATTGCTTTACCGTCTTCACCAGTTGGAATCGCATAAGGCTTCCATACTGCGCCTTCAGCATTTTTTGCTGTATCCAATAGCGGCCAGCCGCTCATCCAGTAAGGTCCAGGAATAATGCCTGCTGTTCCAGCTACAGCTGGTTCAGACGTTTTATTCTCATCCCACAGTGCTGCTTCTTTCGGAATATAACCTTTGTCGCGCCACTCTTTAAGCTTAATAAGACCTTGCTTCATGCCTGCGTTCGTAGAACCGTATTCCAAAGTTCCATCCGCTGCCTCATTCCATTGTGCTGGAAGTGTGCCATATGCGCCAAATACCCATGATGGATCACCCATCCAAGTGTTCATCGACGTTTTAAAGCCAACGCTTAGTGGAACAACTTTTTCTGGCGACAATCCTTGTGGATTATTGTTTTTAAAAGCTTCCATTACCGTTTCCAGCTCAGCAATCGTTTTTGGAGCTTTCAAATTAAGCTTATCCATCCAGTCTTGACGAATCCAGAGCACATAGTCGTTGTTGTAAGCATAATCAAGTAAAGGAATACCGATTCGTTTTCCATCACGCATATAAGCATTCCATACGCTGGTATCAAGATTCATTGCCGCTTTCCATTTCTCGCCGGCATATTTATCGAACAGCTCGCCTGCGTCTTGGAACATGCCGGAGTCAATTAGATCTTGTGCCAGCAGTTTGTCGCCAACGACAGCAACATCCGGCATTTTTTGTCCTGAAGACATCGCAAGGCGCATTTTTGTTGCAAATGCTCCATTTGTATCTGTCACTGACCAAAGGGAATCTACTTTAATACCAAGCGTATCGAGCGCCCATTTTGTTGCCACGTTGTTTTCAATCGTTTCTCCCTCACGGAAGGTTAGCGCAGGGTCTACTCCCCATACCGTGGAAATCGTAACCGGCGGATCGTATTTCTCTTTGTAAGGGTTTTCCTCATTGCCCGCGGAAGTGTTGTCGCTTGGCTTATTCGACGGCTCTGCCTTGTTGCCGCTGTTCGAGCAACCTATGATGGCTGATACGATTAGAAGCATACAAAGCATGAACGTGAACCGTTTCTTTGTTTTCATATTCATTGTAATCCCCCTCATGATTATGTTCTACATGCTTAATTATAGGCTTAGGGGCAATTTCAGCCTATGACACAAAGCGAACATATCAGCACCTTTTACAACCACTTTACTGTTCGCGAAACTCCTGAGGTGTCATACCATAATATTTTTTGAACGTTTTGCTAAAATATTGCGGATTCTGATAACCAAGCTCACTCGTTATTTCATATATTTTTTTGTTCGTATTTTTCAGCAAATAAAGCGCCCGCTCCATCTTCATTCCGATGATCCATTCACTTAAGCTTTCTCCCGTTTCCGCTTTAAATACTTTCGAGAGATAGACCGGGTGAAGAAACACGCGATCAGCAATCGTTTTTACAGTCGTATCTAAGCTGAGGTTGTTCGCAACAATTTCCTGCACCTGCTTAACGATAAAGCTTTTGGAGCTCTCCTCTTTCACTGAAAGCACGCTTTGCAGCTTATGCAATACGCCAATTGACCAATCCTCCAGCCGATCAGGCGATAGTACAACCGTTTGATCCAAAATAAAATCGATACCCAGCTCATTGATTTGGGATACGTATTGGCCCTGTCTATGCGTAATATACATAAAAGCATTGGTAAGCGCTAAGTATACCTCGTATAGATGCTCTCTTGAGAATCGGGTATTTTTCAAATCGGCAAAAACATCTTTAATTTTCTGCTCTACCGCATCCCAGCGCTTCGACTCCAGCAATGTTATCATCGTAGGCGGCTTATATAAGCTTTCCATAGATTTAACAAAAGTGTTGTCCTTGCCCGAGCGATCCTCCAAATAATGAATAGAGTGCTGCTCTTCATTTGCAATCATGAACATCGCTCCTAGGCCAGAACGATACGCTGTCGTAATCGCACTAGGAAACTCGAACCAATCCGTAACGACAATGGAGATATCTCCTTTGAGATAGTTGCTCACATTTGTACGAAGCTTCTTGGTTGCTTCGGCAAGTATCGTTTTACGTAAATTGCGGCTTTCCATACTAAATTCTGATTTCTCGCCGGCTTCCGTTTTAGGCTGCGCCATAATAAGCAAATATTCATGCGGAGCTTTGCAATGCCATACATGGAAATGCTGAGCAAACGACTCCTCCGCAATATTCCCTACGGCAAACTCCATAAGTGAGGAAGAGCTATAATCCAGATGTGAAAATTGTTTGCCCAGTTGGACGAGCATCATGACGGTTGGACGTTCTATCTCAAGAGAAATTTCGTATTGCGTCAGCTTCTCTTTAATCGTCTTTGGCGAAAGCTGTCTGCCTAATACCAAGTCGACCATAAAATTGGCGCGCAGCACCTTGAAATCAGATTTGCGATCATACAGCAGCTGCTGATATTTCTCTGCCTGCTCCCATTCATCCTTTAGCGCTTCGATTGCTCCCGATATCGTTTTCACAAATTCATCGTCATTTACTGGCTTTAATATATAATCAAATGCTTGCAGCTGAACGGCCTTTTTAGCGTATTGAAAATCAGAATGCCCTGTAAGCAAAATGCATTTGATATTAGGCCAGCGCTGGCTGATCTCTTGAACAAGCTCAAGCCCGTTCATTTCCGGCATGGCAATATCGGTAACGACAATATCTATCGAGTTTTCTTCAAGAAGCTCCAACGCTTCAAAGGCAGATGTCGCTTGATACACGCTTTTTACGCCAATCGAGAGCCAAGGAATGGTCTTCTCCAAGCTTCCCGTAACATACGACTCATCATCAATCAATAAAATTTCAATCATTTGAAAACCCCTTTTTTTATCTAGCTTGGTGACCAAGTAATCGTGACTTTTAGACCTCCAAGATTTGAGGATGAGAAGCTAACCCCTGCTGATCCGCGAAATCGTAAGTGCATGCGCTGATGAACATTCCATAACCCGCAGCCCATTTGCTCATCCATTTGGTTCTGCATTTTGTGCTGAAGAATAAGAATATCCTCCATGCTCATCCCCTTGCCGTCATCCTCTACGACAAGCCGTGCTCCCTCTTCATGCCACTCTCCCGTTATTTGAATAATCGATGCATCCGTCCATGCCTCAATACCATGAATAACTGCATTCTCAACGAGCGGCTGCAGCATCAGCGGCGGAATTTCAAGATGGCGCATATCCGCAGGCAAGCTGATCGAATACTGTAGTCGCGGCATGCGCATTTTTTGAATTTCCAAATAGCTGGTCACAAAATTAATTTCCTCTGACATCGCAACAAGATCGCGTTCCTGCCTTGTCGTATAACGGTAATAGTTGGACAAATGATGCGACATGGCAACGACTGCTTCATTCTTTTCGAGCTTGGCCATACTCGAGATGAACGAGAAGCAATTATAGAAGAAATGCGGATTAATTTGTGATTGCAGCTGTTTTAAACGTGCTTCCCGCACATGAATTTTTTCCAAATACACCGTTTCAAATAGCTCTTGAATTTGAGCGACCATCAAGTTGAAGCGCGTATAAAGAAAACCAAACTCGCTCCTGCCGCGCGGCTTCATTCGAACCGAATAATCACCATTTTTCAGCTTCTGAAACCCAACGATGAGATGCTTAATAGGAACCTGTACCTGCGCATATAAAAGATAAGCAGCGATGCAGCATAACAGCAGCAAGCCTGCCAAAGATACATAAAATAATTGATTGGTCTTTTGAATAGGCCGAATGATTTCGGAAATCGGAATATAATCGATCAAATGCCAACCAATCGTTTCTGACTTCACAATATTGACCAAATATTTTTCCCCGCCCAAATCGATCGTACGGCTTTCCAAGTCCTGAAGCGGCTGCTGCTTCAACAAATGGATTACGTTGTTCGTCAGTTCCTTATCTGCCGAGCGATTATAAATAACGCCGACGCCTTCCAAATAATAAAAGGGTTCTCGGCGGCCATCGCTCTTGAACTTGTCCAACATATCTTTAATGTTCGAGCTGTCGAACTGCACCTCAATGACCAGGTTCGAGCTGCTTGGGTCCAAGTAACTGGAATACGGTGTTACCGCATAACGAGAGAAAACAAATTCATTATTTTCAGCGGCCTTCACTTGCCAGCCAGGCTTTAATCTTTTTTTCAAATCGGCGTCGTCATAAAGCACAACGTCATTATCCGAAATATCTCTATGGAGAATCGGTGAATAGATATGAAGGCTGCTTCGCCACTTCGATGAATTTTGCTGAATGGCCAGCTTCGTTTGAATTCTTTTGATCAAAGTAATCATGCCCAGACTCAGCTCCGGCATTTCCGTAAAAATATCGCGAAGCGACGAAATATCGGGGTCCTGTATCAATAAGTCAGGCCAAAGGGCCATCGAATCGATGCTTGTATTGACTTGATTCTGAAAGAATAGGAGCTGATTCGTGTTCGACTTGTTAAGCTCCTCGCCAAGAATGTCGGTGCTAGTCTTATTAGAGTAGAAATAGAGCAGCATAATCGGAACCAGCATAATGATGATTAGAGCGACGATTTTAGTAAATAAATTAATTTTAGGCATATTGCTTTGCACCTCTGCTGGATGTCATTTGGGCTGCTGCTTAAAAATCATTTTCTTCCTCTTCACCATACGTGGACATTCCATTCAATTCAACCCGTAAAATCGAAATGTATGTTATGTTTTTACAACCACTTTATTGCACAACATTTCTATTCTTTCAAAAAAAGAACCAGAATATCGGTTTTTACTCCGATATCCCAGTTCTTACGTTTACGTTAATTGTTATATTTGTACGCAAGCATGGAGGGCAGCGCGTTTCCTTCAAAATCAAACAGCGTCGTGTTATCAACCACATTAGGAGCGTCCTTCTGCCAGCCTACGCCTGGTACATAAATCATGACGGGGTCCCAGTAGAGCACGCCAAGGCATCTTCCCCCATCTACCTGCTTAATGCCGTTCATCAGAGAATACATGAAATCACGTTGACCTTCTGGCGTACTCTCGTACGGCTCGGGCCCATTGTTCTCAAGCTGACCTCGCATGCCAGCCCCCGTAACCGCGCTCCAGTTAAAACCCGCTTCCATGAGCAAAATATCCTTATCAAATCTGGCAACCAGCTTATTGCAAAAGGCCACTAGCTGCTGAACCGATGCCTGTGTCCAGAACGGATAATAGGATGGTCCGATAATGTCATAGGGAACGCCATACCGCTCGCAATTGCCAAAAAACTGCTCGTATTTCTCATCCTCAGTCGCGCCGTCCAAATGAATAACGACCTTGCTCGTTTCAGATACTTCCTTCACCGCTTGATAACCTGCCTTTAGAAGCTCAGCCAGCTGCGGCCAATTCGCAATAGCACCATCGGGATAACACATGCCGCCTTGTATTTCATTGCCAAGCGATACATACTCAGGAGCTGTGCCTTGCTCGACCAAACGCGTCATAAAGGCTCGTGTATATTGATATAAGGCTTCTCTCAGCTCCGCAAAAGAAAGTCCTTCCCAGTTGTGGTGCTTGTGCTGAGCCAAACCATTTGTCCAGTAATCACTGTAATGGAAAGAGAATTGAATTTGGAATCCCATGTCCTTCGCTCTTTTTACTAAAGCGAGCGTTCTTTCCTCGTTCTGATAACCTCTAGCATCCAGCTGATTCGAAGGCCAGTAGTCTTTGTTTCCAGGATCATTATATAGTCGAATCCGAACAATGTTATGCCCGTATGCTTTCAATATTTCAAGGCCGTCCATCGGTTCATGATTATCCTTATAAATACCGCCGTTTTCCTCAATCCGCGGCATCTCGGAGATGTCCCCGCCCTTCAGCAGTTCATAGGACTCATCACTTTTCACAAGCTCAAACGATTTCACCTTACACCAATTTCCGCCGTTCCCTTCGGTATAGAGACCAATGGTGCACTTTCCATCCCTTACTTCTATGCCTCGTATAATAACAGGTATCCACTCCGATGATACTGGAAGGCTTGTTATCCGAGTCTCACCAGTTACAGCCTCCGCGAAAATATAGCAGGTTTGTTGCCCTCCGCTGTTTTGCGTCAATGCTGTCAATGTATAATAGCCGTTCTCAAGCTTTTCAATAGTCCTAGACGCCGCTGAGCAATAAGAAGCGGTATGTTGAAGAATGAGATACTCAGTAGACGACGGATGATCCTGCTGGATGCCTTCAGCGTCTTGATTGCCGTTAGAAAACAAGCTCCAGTCCGCCCGCTCGTTTGTCTCAAAAGAAAAATGCATCATATACCTCCGATTTCATTCGTAATCGTTCTTTGCTATCGTATCAAACCGATTCCATGCCATACAGGGCATATTCACAACATATTGGTTGCTTTTTTAACCATACGCATAATTAGGCATGTTGAGTGAACGTACAAAAGGTTTTTTGATACAAACAGGGCATATCCGTCTAAGGATATACCCTGTTTGTTGTCTAACTCATTAATGTACAGAATACATCATTTGAAACAATCTTTCTAAAATAACAGCAGCCTGTGCTCTTGTCGCATGGCCTTTTGGTGCAAATACACCCTGCCCGACTCCGTTGACTAAACCGGCTTGCTGCATCTGTTGAATAGCTTCTGCGGCATAATCAGCTATTTGCGCTTGATCAGCAAAAGCTTCCACGTTTGTTAGATTACTCAGCTTTACGTTGACTGCTTTTACAGCACGGTACATCATAACAGCCATTTCTTCACGGCTTATGACATCATGCACACCGAAGCTGCCATCATCTTTGCCCTTCACAATACCGAGCTTTTGAGCGTTTATGATCGCTTCTGCATACCATGCTCCTTCTTTAACATCCGAGAAGCCTGGTCCATCTCCCTTAGCTGCTGTATCCAAAATCCCCATTAACATTTGCAGAAATTGTCCTCTTGTTACGGCATCTGTCGGTTTAAAGGTTTGATCCTCAAATCCGCTTATGATGCCTCTTGCCGCAAGGAACTCGATACTCTGCTGTGCCCATCCGGCCTTAGCTAGATCGGTAAATGAAACAGCCTTATGAACCGCTGCATATTTGCTGAAATGCGATGGACTAAAAGTGATTGTCGCCTTCGCAGCATCATATATCGCGTTTTTCACTATTTCCAGCTTACCATCCTCGTTGATGTAAAAAATAACAACGTTATGAGGCTCTTCTCCTTGACGCAACGTATACGGAAGTTCGATTATGACCTTGTTCTTATCAAAATGAGGAACTTTCACCCCATCGACGGTAAGATTAAAATCATAAACCGTATGGTCGCCTACAGCCTTCTTCACTTCATTGGATAAGGCTGAAGCATCCACTTTAGCAGCTGAAAATTGTACGTTGTTTGATGCTGGGTTGATTACATCCTTGAACAGGTCAGGTGCGAACGAGACCGTTGCAAAGCCAGTTTTGAAAATAACCGCTTGCAGTCCTTCATTTGCTAGCTCTGTCATCTGCTTTGCAGCCATATTCGCAATGATGCCTATGGCTCCCGTTGTCGGCATTGTGGTTACTGTGATTGAATGATCCTTATCATTCTTCAGTTCTTGCCTCAAATCAACATTCACCGCCTGCACAGTTGGTGTAGGCTGCGGTGTCACTGGTGTGGCCGGTGTCGGTGTTGGCTCCACCGGCGTCGTTGGTGTTGGTTCTGGCTCCACTGGTGTCGTCGGTGTTGGTGACGGTCCCGCTTCTGCTGCCAGCACAATCGTTACTCCAGTTGTCACCTGCTTATCGGTAACAGCCACCTCAGTTACTGAGCTCGTGATATAGCCTGCTTTACTCACATCAATAGAATAACCCGATCCTTGCGGTATATCTGACAAGGTGAACTCACCCGCAGCACCTGTAACCGCTGCATATTCTACTCCTTTAATGACAGTTTTTACGGCAGCATCCGCCAGCTTGTTGCCTTCTGCATCCTGCACTTCTCCGCTGATCGCACCGGTTCCTTCACCTAGAAAACCAACTGCAACCGCATCAACTAAAGCCCAGTTTCCTGCATTCGCGTTTGCATAGAAGCCAAATGTCAGCTCCCCGTGCTCTACTTTCACAACCATACTGAATGGCGTCATCGCATTTGTTTTCGGAATATTTAGACGTGCCAGTTCACCGTTCGAGTCCTTGGCGTACATATAATATTCCTTCTGCTCACCGCCATTATAGAACCATGCTGAAACCGTATAATAACCATTTGCAAGCCCTGTAATCGTCTGATTAGCATCCGATTCATAGGCTCCCGCATGCCAAAGATTTAGTACATAACTTCCATCCTTTGGATTATCTTTCGAAGCAAAGGTTGCATTTGCTGTTCCCGTTGTGTTCCATCCTGGAAGAGTGTATTTATCGGCACCCTGCTGCTCAAAACCAGCATTGATTAACGGTATTTTCGCAGCTAAAATGATGTTTCCAGCTTTTGTTGTTTGACGAGTCGCAACATCAACCGCTGAGGCCGAGCCGTTTAAATATCCTTCTTTGCTTGCCGAAACGGCGTAACCATTGCCTCCTAATACATCAGCAAGTACATATTGTCCCGCTGCATTCGTCTTTGCGGTATAGGTTTTCTCACCCTTAACTGCAATGACTGTCGCATCTTCAACAGGCGAGTATGAGCTGTCTAATACGATACCTGTTATCGCCCCAAGATTATTCAATAGCGTCAAATGAACATCACTAGTCGTTTCGCCAACTTTAACCGAAACAGGGGATGACTCTGCGTTTAAATATCCTGATTTTATAGCAATGACCTTATAGTTGATTCCCGCAGGAATGTTCACTAGTCGATATTCACCAGCTGCATTGGTCAATGCGGAATACACTTTTCCTGCTGCAGCAACGCTAACCTGCGCTTTATCGATTGGTGCTTTGTCACTTCCAATGATTGTACCTGTTATCGTGCCTGAATTTAATGCTAAAGATAAATCAATCGACGAAGTCGTCGACCCAATTGCTACCGAAGCGTTGACAGCTCCCTCGCTAACATAACCTTCTTTAGCAGCCGTCACAGTCACATTTGTAGCAGCAGGCAAATCTGCAAGCGTATACTGCCCTGAGCTATCCGTAACTACGCTGTATACAACGCCATCAATCATCGCACTAACCTTCGCATCAATAACCGCATTATCGTTTTGATCCTTAACGGCTCCCGTAATAGCGCCGCCGATCATTGCAATATTCTGATTCGACGTGAACGTACCCGCTTCCAAGAGGTTAACGGAAATATTTCCGCCTTCATAGCCGCTTTTTGCAGCTGTAATCGTATAGACTTGGCCGATTGGCAAATCCGGAATGAAATAGTTCCCAGCTGCATCCGATTTTGTCGTCAACATCGTACCATTTACATCAACAGCTATCGTCGCATGAGCGATGCTCTTGCCAAGCTCGCCTCGCACAACACCCGAAATATGTCCAAGCGTCGACCCTTCTGTATTTTGCTTGTAGGCATCATGAGCGGGCAATGCTTTGCCATCAAAATCAAACAAAGTCGTATTTGACACCACGTTCAAATCGGGTTGATCGTCCATTTCTTTAATCGCCCAGCCTACACCCGGCACTGCAATCATAATCGGGTCCCAATATAGATCGCCGATAACTCTGCCATTATCTACGCTCTTCAGACCGTTGAATAAATTAATCATAAATTCTTTTTGCCCTTGTGGAGAGCTCGTATCTGCTGGGTAGGGTCCGTTATCGTTTAGCTGGCCAATTGTGCCATTTGGCAGCGTGGGATTCCAGTTATATCCAGTCTCCATAATCATAATATCTTTATCATATTTTTTGCTGAAATAATTACAAAACGCAACGATTTGTTCAATCGTGTCATCCGTCCAGAACGGATAATAGGACGGTCCGATAATGTCATAAGGGACCTCTCTTGCCTCTATCTCATCAAAAAAGTTTTCATATTTGCTCGTGTTGCCTGCGTCATCCAGATGCAGAATGACCTTTGAGGTCGGAGAAGCCTTCTTAACCTCTTCCGCTCCGGCTTTAAGGAACCTTGCTAGATTAGCCCAGCTCCCTCCAGATGCTCTGCCGTAAGGAAACAAAATACCCGATTGCATTTCATTGCCTAACGACACGAACTCCGGCGTCGTGCCTTGGTCTACCATTGCTTCCATAACGTCTAACGTATATGCACGCAAAAGCTCCTCCAGCTTAGTCACCTTTGCAGCATCGTCTGCCAAATCCTTAATCGCCGTTTGCCATGCGTTAGGGATATTATGCGTAGCGCCGTTCGTCCAGTAATCGCTATAGTGGAAGGACAGTTGAATTTGCAAACCAGCAGCTTTTGCACGTTTGGCAAGCTTCAGAATGTCCGCCTTATCCATAATGCCTGCTGGACGGTAATAGCTGCCGTCGCCATGGCCTTTGCCCGGTTCGTTATAGACGCGCAGACGTACGATATCGTGGCCGTTTTCTTTCAACAGCTGAAATAAATCCTTCTCATTCCCTTTGCTGTCGTAAAATTTGCCGCCTTGCGATTCTACATAAGTAAGCTCTGAGACATCGCCGCCTTTGAGAAATTTGTACGGCTGGTCATCCTTCACCAGCTCGACAAAATCAAGCTTCGTCCAGTTGCCTGCTTTTGCATCTGAGAATAAACCGATCGTCGCTGTTCCATTCGTAACCTGAATACCGCGCAAATACACCTTTGTCCATGTGCTGCCGATCGGTACCGCAGCTCTCGCCTCCGAGGTGCCATGGTCACGGGCGAATATGTAGCTCGCATGCTGGCCACCGCCATTTTGCGCCCATGCTGTCAGCGTGTAATATCCGTTCTCTAGTCCCGTAATCGTCTGGGAGGTAGTCACCTTATAATCGTGATCAGAATAATGCGTTAAGCCATAGCTGCTTAAATAGCCCGGTGCTTCCGTATAAGAAGCGTCCATATCGCCTTCCTCTGACCAGGAGCTGATGACCTGAGCAGGTTCTTCCGCTTCGAAGCCCTGATTGCCAATCGCTACGCCAACAGGCTCCAGCTGGGCTTCCTCTTCTTTAACCAGTGAAATCAGATCGACACCAAGCCATTTGTCTGCAGCTCCGTCTGCATAAAAGCCGATCGTAACCTGATTGTTTTCAATAACGACTGGTAAACTAATTTTGGTCCACGAGGATGAGCTGACCGGAATATTTACCTTCACCTCTGCTCTTCCCGTGTTTTTCGCGTACATATAGCTTTGTGTGAAGCCATCGCCTCTTGCAACCCAAGCCGATAACGTATAGGTACCGTTCTCAAGCCCCGTTGCGGTCTGGAACGTATCCGCTGTGTAAGCGTTAGCGCTCCAGTAGTTCAGACGCTTCGTGCCGCCATTCTCAGGAGTCCAATCTTTAATAGAGATAGGCGTCTCGCTGCCTTCTGGCCCAAAGCTCGTCTCCCATCCTGTTAAATCATTTTCAAAGCTCGTATTTTCAAGAGCTCTTGCCGGATCAGCTTCATCCAAGACGAGTGTAATCAAATCAACGCCCATAAAGTTGTTTGCATTGCCATCCGCATAAAAACCTAATGTCAGCTGGTTGTTTGCAACGACTAATGGCATGCTGATTTGTACCCATGTGCCGCTCTCCGGCACATTTACTTTTACTTCAGCAAGTCCCATGTCTTTGGCATACATATAGCTCTCATTAAATCCTGCTCCGCGCTCTACCCATGCGGATAACGTGTAGGAACCATTTTTCAAACCAGTAATGGTCTGATGCGTGTTAGCCGTATAATCTGACGCACTCCAGTAATCCAATCGTTTGGTACCGCCTCCGGTTGGAATCCAGCTTCCTTGAATCGTTATCGGCGTCGTTCCTTCAGCCGGTGTAAACGATGTATTCCACGAAGCAAGATCACTCTCAAAGCTTCCGTTTGGCACAATAACCGGCGTGCCTGCTGCATAAACTACAGGCCTATGAACACCTGTAAACAAACCCAATACGACACAAAATATAACAAAAATACTAATGCCCTTTTTACTGCTTCTTCTACTCACTTGGTTCACCCCTTCATCCCTGTTATCGATCCCCTGCGTCAAACACGAACCAAATAAAGCGCTGTCATTTATGGCAATGAAAATCGCTTTATGAGATATTACCTCTTTAACTTTAAAGGATTTGAAGTATACTACAAGCAGTACAAATGCAATATTTATGCAGGTTTGATAGCCTTTTCTATACAAAAAAACAGCATTTCGAGTTTTCACTCTCAAAATGCCGTTAGCTGGCCTTTACAAAAAGAAATCCCCAACGCTGAGGCGAAGGGGATTTCCGGTTATTGACCTAATAATATTTTTGCATAAGGTGAATCGATTGGCATCATAATGACTGGTTCGTTTTTCAACGTCGTTGCATAGCTCTCCAACGTCCGATAGAAATTGTAGAACTGCGGGTCGCTGCCGTATGCTTTGTTATAAATAACGGCTGCTTCACGCTCGCCTTCAGCGACGATTTTTTTGGCATCAGCCTGCGCTTGCGCTAAGAGCTCCGTAGCTGTACGATCTGCTTTGGAAGTAATTTTTCGCGACTCCTCATCACCTTCGGACAAGTAGCGTGCAGCGATCGATTGACGATCTGAAATCATCCGGTTGTATACGCTTTGCTTGTTTTCTTCCGGCAAATCGGTACGTTTAATGCGAACATCGATAACTTCAATACCATAATTATCACGTGTCAACGCCGACACAACATCCTTCGTAATCTCATCGTTAATATTGCCGCGCGCTGTGTTCTCACTAATGATATTATCGTAATTAACCTCTGATAGCTTACGGCGAACAGAGTTGTACACGGCCTCATCTATCCGCTGTATACCGCCGCTGACCGACTGCACCGTTCTTAAAAACTGTGATGCATTCGTGATGCGCCATACCGTATAGTTGTCTACTACGATCGGCTTCTGATCCTTTGTTAGAATCGTCGTCGGCGTGCTTTCATATGTCATTTGATATTTCGGCAGCGTCGATACGTTCTCAATGAACGGAAGCTTAAATTTAAGGCCCGGCTCTGGCACAGCTCTCATCGCTTCACCAAATCGAAGCACAACCTTATATTCGCCTTCCTTCACGATATACATCGAGCCTGAGCCCAATATGACAACAACCAGCACAACTATAATTGTTAACCATTGGTTTCTTTTCATTGTGCGTCACCTCCTTGCGGAGCTTCTGCGGCTGGCGGCGGCGTTGTTACCGGCGGAGTCGTCGTGCTGCCGCTACCGCTGCGCAGCAATTCATTTAGCGGCAAATAATTTACGGTATCGCTGTTCGAATTCGTAATAAAGATTTTCGCGTTTGGCAATATTTTTTCAAGGGTCTCCAGCACCAAACGACTTTGGGTAACATTCGGATTTTTTTTGTACTCGCCGAATATTGCATTAAACTTGGCAACGTCACCCTCGGCGTTCAGAATCCGAGATTTCTTCTGTCCTTCGGCATTTTCAAGAAGCGCTTGCGCCTCACCGCGCGCTTTCGGAATACGGTCATTCTCGTACTTCGCAGCGTTATTAATTTTGGTGTTTTTCTCCTCGCGAGCATTCGTTACCTCACGGAAGGCCTCAGCCACTTGACCGCTTGGCGGCTCGATATCCTGGAACTTAATGTCAATGATTTGTATGCCGGTTTTGTACTTGGACTGCAGCTCAATCAGCTTCTCCCGAACCTTGTCTTGGATGACTGTCTTACCGTCAGTAATGGCGTAATCAAGCTTCTCCGAGCCGATTACTGCACGAATCGAGGAGCTTGCTGCATTTCGCAGAAACTGTTCCGCATCAGAAATATTGTATAAGTAATCATGAATGTTGCTTATCTTCCATTGTACAACCGCATCCGCGGAAACGATGTTTTCATCACCCGTGATCATCATCGCTTCATCATCATTTGGAACGGCTTCAGAGCCCACTTGACGATAACCGATATGAATCCGCTGAGTCAGCTCCGCTTTTACAATTTTGACATCTTGAATCGGATAAGGCCATTTAAAATGCAAACCTGCTGAAGTTTCATTCGAATACTTGCCAAAGGTTAAAATGGCTGCCCGTTCCTGCTCCTGTACTGTGTAAAAGGAGGTTGTTCCTAAATAAATGACGATAACTGCGGCGACGATACCGAATACGATTTTTTTAACCGTACTTGGCTTTAGCTCTGGCGGCCTTCGACCGCTCATACTGTGATTCTCGCCTAGGTTCTGATTTTGATCTGTAAAGCTCAAAGAAATCTCCCCTTCCAAGCATCTTTTATATGGCTATAGGGGATAATACGCGAAAACGATGAAAAAGTAACCGATTTTGTCATATTTTTCTTAGCTTTCGTATTAAATAGCTCGTTTCCTGCATTTTACTTGCTATTAATCCATTTTAGTCGCTATTGCGCCTGTACATAGAGAAGCAGCTTAGACTCCGATGGTGCCAACTCAATACGATGTCCGTCACCCTCTGTCACGGCTTGACCCTCCTGTCCACTCCACAAATCCCGAACGACTATCCCCTTAGAGGAATCTATGCCCATTCTTGCAAATGATGCGTGCAACAAGCTTTCCTTCTCCACTTCGAAATTAAAAGCAGCGACATAAGTCCCTTCATCTGCACACATCATGAACAGATTTTCACTTTTGTTCCCACTGCTGCACTCAACCGGACGGAAGGTCACACCTCGTTTAGCTAACGCCATAATTTCTGGATTTGTCATCCATTCCTTGGCTCGCCGCGCTGCCTCCTCCATTCGGTAATCATCGCCGAGCAGAAGCGACGTACCTGCAATCACCGCACTGTTCAAACGGCTTCTCCCTTCATGCTCGCTAATCGCACGCTGGTTGTCGCTTTTATAGAGGACAACATGATCGGGGTCGTTGAAACGATACAAGCTATCGTTAATCCACCAGCCGTACGTTAACGCGTTAAGCATATATTCGGTATCATTAATCGTTCCGAATGCATCGCAGGATACACGGCGGCTGTGTGCATAGCCATGCGGAAATAACGGAGCAATAGACAGATTAATTAAGAACGGTCTGCCAATTTTCTCAGGATTCAGTGTCTCACGCACACAAGCCATACCTTTGTTGTACGCCTGTATTCCTGTTCTTATATCGGGGTCATAGAAAACGCCTTCCATCGCGCCATGCGTCAGAAAATCCAGCTTAACATAATCAAAGCCCTGCTCTATAAAGCTCTCCAGCCTTTTTCTAATTCGCTCCAGCGCGACTGGATGCGATGGATCTATCGCAAATGCGCCATCCAGCTTCGGCAGCGGCTGTCCAGCTGCATCCTTGATCAATATCTCACGGTAAAGCACTGCCCCATCTGTTCCTTCTACGGGCGTATCCGGATCGTTGCCCCAGAAAGCGAATGGCGTATAATAAGTGCCCGGCTTTTGACCGTTTGCTTTTACCCGTCTTAGTGCGTCCTTTAGCTGCTCTTCCGATAAATTGTCCCAGAAGGAGTCGAAGTTCACGTAAAGGCTTCCCTGATCGTCAGCAAAGCTGTTTTGCTGCAATTGTTTGGAGAAGAAATCAGATGTATACGTATACACATCATAATCAAGCTTGCCCATGACGGCTGACCAGCTGTTCCAGCCCATCGGTACGCCGCCTTCCCAAGGAAGTGCTGGTGTCAATACGGCATTCGCCTTGCCATACACTTCAAGCCCATCGCGGTAATCCGAGAACGCGCCTACAAAAATCGTCGGAGATACAATGCTTTTACCGCGAATTGTTCCGTGTGCGACTGTATCTCTCGTCTGCATATCGGCGGCTCCGCCATAAACGCGCAGCCTGCCCAGATCCTCAGGGAACGTCCCTTCCACAACAACCCCTGTTTTCCAAGTATCATGTGTGACTGATCCAATAACAAATCCGTTTCTGCTTTGCGCGCGATAAATGGCGGTTGTCTCATAGCTGTGTACGCTGCAAGGAATAGCATGTGAGGCAAAACGAACCCATTTGTCATTATCGAATGGAACGAATAACGCCCTGATTTCCTCGCTGGCACCTGCATCTGCCCCAAATTGTGCAATACTTCCATCATTTAAATATGCGGCTAGCGGCGTGATTTCATTCGTCTCCCATTCGAGCTCGCTTTCCACTTCAAGCTCCATCAACAAATAAGGCAGCTGCTCGTACATACGGAAATGCTGACGCATTAATGGCTTGCCAAGCTCTTCATGCTCAAAGCTCCAGTGCACTCCTTTGCCAAACCCATCCTCAATGGCGTGGGTAGACGTTTCGTTTACAACATGCTTGCTGTAGAAAGTGGAGCGAAGCTGCTCCAAACCATAACGCGCTTCGGCATAAAGGCCAACCAGCGCGGCGCCGCTGCTCCACTTCAGCGATACATGCCCATCCGTCAAATGTACGGTTGCCTGAATGACTCCGTTATCAACAACATATTCCTCCATGCGCTGCTCCAGCTCGAATTGTCCAATCTTCATCTCTCATCCGCTCCTCTTTTATAATGGAGAAGGCCGGCAGCGCCGGCCTCCATTATGCTTGCATTATGTTTATTTCCAAAGTTCAACACGATTTTTGTAATTGGTTGTATAAATCGCTTCAACCTTTGCATCTCCAGCAGCCTTCATGTCACTAAGCATTTTATCAAAAATGCTGTTTGCTTCTTCAGGAGACTTCGCCATAATCGCTTTCGTCAGCCCCTGCTTCACAATATCATTAACCTTCTGCTCATTCAGTGCTTCTGGCGTTCCTCCCTGCGGTCCAAGACCATCGTAGAGTACGGAGTCATACACCGAGTCAGACAAGTTTTTGAGTGCCATCTTATCGACAGCGCCACGTTCGAAGCGGCCCGCTAAGTCATAAGGTGTTCCGTCGGAACCATTGCCGTTTTTGATAAACCAAGTCCATTTGCGAATGCCTGATTCCTTTGTATAGGCATTCCAATCGTCTTTAAAGCTTTGCAGCACTTCTGGACGCGGCGTATGCTTGCCATCCTTCATATCCCAGTGCTGGCCTTCAATTCCCCACATCAACAAATATTGTCCTTCTTCGCTCGCGAGGAAGTTCATAAATTTCATCGTGCGTTCCGGGTTTTTATTTTTTTTCGTAATCGTAATCGCATCCCAGCCAAGTGAGCTGCGTCCGCCGTATGTCGTTTTTGCAGGATCTATGCCATCTGCTACAACCTTGTAAGGGAACAGCTGTGATTCTTCACCACGATCCTTCTTCAGAATCGTGTTTGCTCCTCCAGCATCCCAATACGCGCCTGTTGAAGCAAATACAGAACCTGTCGCCAATTTTTGTTCCCAAGCTTGCTTTTTGTTAATTGCCCATTCCTTATCGATCAGGCCTGTGTTGTACAAATCATTCATGTACATAATCATTTTGCGGTATTGCGGGTCTTTCACATCAAACTTCAGCTCACCATTCTCATCGTAGAAAGGCAGCATACCGAACATACCTTTGAAAGTGCCTAGCGTACCGCCAAAGTTCTCTCCATCCATCGATAGTGCGATCGTTTCTTTACCGTCCATCGTAGGATATTTCGCTTTAAAATCAAGCAATAGCTGCTTGAATTCAGTTTCCGTGAAAGGCACTCCGCCTTCTGCTTTATCAGGAGCCAGCTCCTTCAAAATATCTTTACGCATATTGAAGCCAAATACGGGCTCATTCTCAAACCCATACCAGTTGGAAAGGTAATAGTTTTTACCGTCTTTATAACGCGTTTTGTTAAGCACATCGCCATACATTTTTGCTACATCCGGGCCGTTTTTTTCAATCAAATCATTTAGTGGAATGATAGCACCCGACTCAATGTATTTGTTAACCAAATCACTGCTTCTCTCGAACATGATGAGATCCGGCAGATCATCACTTGCAAGCATCAGATTCAGCTTCTCCGCTGGATTTCCGGTTGGCTGCTGAATTTCTACTGTAATTCCTGTCCGCTTCGTAATTTCCGCCGCTACCGCGTTGCTGAATTTATCTCCCGTATTTTTATCGAAAAAGGTTATGGTCAGTGGTTCGTTAGACTTGTCATTTCCAGCGCTATTCTCGCCAGCACTCGAGTTGCCGTTTTCTTTAGCATTATTGGAGCCGCAAGCTGATAATACGGAAATGACAACGATCATGCTTAAAAATAATACGATCCATTTTTTAGTACGCATAGTATAAATCCCCCTCGTAAGTGATTCTATTATAGTACATTTTCATCCCTATTTAAGCGTGATCGGCATCACCTCCAACAAAGTTTCCGCTTCTTTAGCTTTTTACTGCGCCAAGGGTCATGCCTTTAACAAAATATTTTTGTAAAAATGGATAAACCATTAATATCGGAAGCGTTGCTACCATAGTTGCCGCCATCCGAATCGTATCCGGAGACACGGCCAGTCGTTTCGAAGCATCAGCGAGCTGCTGCGCATCGCCAACCATGGAGCTGGTTTGATACTGATTCAAGATTTTTACGAGTACGGCCTGAAGCGTCTTAAGATCAGAGTTATACGTGAACACGTAGGAATCGAACCAAGCGTTCCAGTGGCCAATAGCCGTAAACATGCCGATCGTCGCGAGCACTGGTGTCGTTAGCGGCAGTATAATTTTGAAGAAAATTTGCATGTAATTAGCGCCGTCTATTTTTGCTGATTCGTCCAGCTCCTGCGGAAGCTGCTGCATGAAGGTTCGAACAATAATCATATAAAAGACGTTCATCATGCCCGGTAAAATAAACACCATAAAGCTGTCAATGAGGTGTAAGCTTTTGAGCACCATATAATAAGGAATGAGTCCGCCGCCAAAATACATCGTGAACACAAAATACAGTGACCAGAACCGATTTCCAACGAGCTCGCGTTTACTTAGTGAATAGGAAAGCATACTAATGACAATAACCGCGAGTGGCGTTCCGATTAGCGTCCGCAGCACCGTAACTTTAATAGCCGTCCAAATCTCGCTATCGGATAAAATTTGCTTATAGCTGGCTAGGCTGAAATCCCTTGGCCACAAATACAGATTTCCTCGCAGCGTATCTTCAGCACTATTGAACGAAATGATAAAGATGTTCCAGAAAGGATAAAAGGTTACGATAAAAACCGCGATGATGAATAAGTAGACGATCGACATAAACAGAAAATCATTTTTAAATTTTGCCATGAAGTGTTCTCCTTTTCTTGTTTGTCCTAGAACAACGACTGTTCATTCATTTTTTTGGCCATCTTATTGACGCTTAGAACAAGGATAAACGCGACGACCGATTTGAATAATCCAACAGCTGCTCCGTAAGAGAACATTCCGTTTTGCAAACCATATTTGTACGTGTACGTGTCAATAACTTCCGAATATTGGAGCACGGTATTATTTTGCATCAAAAATTGCTGATCAAAACCTGCATTCAATATTCCGCCAACTGCTAAAATGGCAAGAATGATAATAGTCGGTTTAATAGACGGCAGCGTGATATGCAGCATTTGCTTTAATCGGCTTGCCCCGTCTACCTTCGCCACCTCATACAGCTCTGGGTTAATAGCTGAGATAGCGGCCAAATACATAATGGCATTAAAGCCCATGTCCTTCCATGTGTTGGAGAAAGCGATAATCCACCAGAACAGCGGACCGTTTTGCATAAATTGAATCGGCTCATCGATGATTCCAAGCCCCGTCAACAAATTGTTGATGACACCGCTTGAAGAAAGTACCGTGATAATAATATTTGCGGCAATGACCCACGAAATAAAATGAGGCATGTAAGATACCGTTTGAAACGTCCGTTTGAACCAGCCATTGCGCATTTCATTAATCATTAAGGCAAGAATAATCGGCATGGGGAAACCGAATAACAGAGATAGAAAGCTTTGTGCCAGCGTATTGCGCATTACTCTGACGAAATCGCCATTCGTAAAGAAGTAGTTAAACCACTCCAGCCCTACAAACTCTGTTGTAAAAAACTGACCAAAAAACGATCCCCCGCCTGGCGAGTAATTAATGAAAGCCATGTATAAGCCAAACATGGGAACGTAAGAAAATATGAGTGTGACGATTAAAGCCGGAAGCATGAGCACAAATAATAGCCGCTGTTCCTTCAATCTGCCCCACACATTTGAATTTCCAATGCTGCGCTTCTTTTTGGGTGGAACAGATTTACTTGATTCCGCTTTCATTATGGATTCCATTTAATAACCTCCTGCCAATCTTGCGTTGCTTAGTGACTTCATTATAGGTCGGCCGCCCTGCCCATTCTATACAAGCATTTACCGATTTGTAACGCAAAACGACACACTTCCATATGCTCCATTGTTGAAATGCGGTATTGCAGATAAACTAAATAAACATTCAAAAACAGATACATGATAAAAGGTGGGAACAAGCATGTACAGCATTTTGATAGTGGATGATGAAGCCATTGAGCTCGAAACGATGGAGCATTATGTGCCATGGGACAAAATCGGCATTACGGTCGCGGGAACGGCGCGAAATGGCAAGGAAGCGCTTAGTAAGCTGGCTGAATTAAAGCCTGACATTATTTTGACAGATGTCCGCATGCCCATTATGGACGGGCTGGAATTCGGAAGAAGAGCAAAGCAAATCGATAAGAACGTAAAAATCATATTTTTGAGCGGACATAACGAGTTTCAGTATATTAAGGCAGCGCTGAACATTGAGGCGACTGGCTACTTGTTAAAACCGATAGATATGGAGGAGCTGATCGCGTTAATTGAGAAGGTAAAGAAAAAATGCGAGGAGGAACAGATATCAGATCAGGGCGGAGAATGGCTGCGTGAAAAATGGATGACCCGTATTATACGCGAGCCGAATGAAGAGAAGCGGAAGGATTGGATTCGGAAATGGGAGCTTAGCTCATCTGATTTCAGTGCAAACAGGGAGTTTGCAGCCTTTTATGCAACGATTGATGCGCCGGCAGACTATCCGATTTCTGCACAGCCAGCAAGCGAAGCCTCTCCCGACAGAGTGGAGCTCATGCGGACTATTGCCCGGCAGTATCTCGATTCCTTTATTGTTGTTGAAAGCGAGCCGCATGCTTTATTCGTTCTCTTTCAATGGCGAAATGAGCAGAGAGCCGCACAATCTACAACGGATTTCTGGGAAAAGTTCCGAGAGGAGCTCTCCCTCTCCTTCGGCGCACAAATTACGATAGGATTGTCCGCGCCGCATACCGGGTTTCATCTTATTTGGGATGCCTACTTGCAGGCGCGCGCTTGCAATGAGGAGAAGTTTTTCAGGCTCGGCGGAGCCGTCATAACGCCGGATGATTTATTGCCTACCAAACAAACGGATGATGATGGCGAGCAGCTTGCAGCTCGGCTTGCTGCCGCCTTGCAGTCAGGAGACGCCAAGCAGGTAACCATGCAGTTAGAAGCGCTCTTCTCAACGATTCGCGTAGAACGTATCCATCGAAATTTCACTATCCGAGCCATTATTCGGCTAATGGCTGCATTAGAGCAGCATTTCTCCATGCTGCTTGCAGGCTCGCTCAAGGACTTGCTGCTTGTGGACCATTGGAAGGAAATTTCGTCGATGAGCTCATCCTCACAGATTCAAGCTTATGTCATGCACTTCTGCGAAGAAATAAGAAAGGCATTAAGCGAAAGAGATGTTGACCGCAATCAAGCCGTAGCCGACCAAATCGTTAAGCTTATTAGCGAGCGGTATCATTTGCCGCTTACGGTCGAGGAGATCGCCAAGGAGGTCTACTTATCACCCAACTATATTCGAAGCATTTTCAAAGAAAAAATGGGTGAGACGATTCTTGATTATATAACGAAGGTTCGTATGAACCAGGCAGCTGACTTGTTAAAGGACAAATCCCTTAAGGTGCGTGAGGTCGCTCACAGCGTCGGGTATGAGAACGTCTCTTATTTTTGCTCCATCTTCCATAGGCACAAAGGCAGTACACCTAATGAGTTTCGGAAAATGTATCTATAGGCTGGAGTGAGAGCGCATGAAAAAGGTAACAGGCTGGCTGACGAGGCCTTTTAACAATTTGCGGCTAAGAGAAAAGCTGTTTGTCATGTTTTTACTCGGGGCCATTATTCCTTTAGTATTTTTTGTTTTATATTCTTATCAGACGATTAAGAGCGAGCTTTCTGACCAAATGTACACGAACTCCGTTGCGTCTGTTGCTCAAATCAATTCAAATTTAGAAAATAAGCTGGATACGTACACAAAGCTTTCAGCAAATCTTTATTTAAACAATTCGCTGCGCGCTTACTTAACGAATAACTATACAGAGGAGCCCTCTCTTTTTGTTGATGCCTATCAATACATTAATAACACCTTTTCGAATATGCTGACTACAAATCCAGATATTCATTCCATGTCTATTTATATTAATAACGATTCGCTGCCAGCTGACGGCATTTACATTAAACGAATGGATGATGCGTTCAAAAGGTCGACTACGTACCGCTCATTGCTTAACAGCTACGGAAATGTTCGGTTTGTAGCAACGCCTCCTGTTGTTGACCAGCCTTCCATGTTTACGCTGACACGCATGCTTAATATTAGCAATCTAGACAATGCCTATGGAATTTTGACCATCAACATTTTGGAATCGGATATTTTCCGTTTAATGGAGAAAGAGACTTCAGAGAAAACGATATTAATCGTTAATGATAGCGGCCTTATTATGTCCGCTAAGGACAAAAACATGTTAAATCGTCCGCTGAATCAATTTGTGAAAGAGAAATTTCCGAGCGCCAGAGAAGGAAGATTCGACAGCAGCTTTAATGGAGAGAAAATGCTTGTCGTCTATAATACGACCAAATTCGGTTGGAAAAGCATCTCGCTCGTCCCTTACAGCAGCTTCCTTACCAAGGCGAATAAAACAGCTAAGCGGATTTTAATTATTGCGTTAATCAGCTTTGGGCTTATGACGCTGTTCATCTACGCCACAGCCAGACAATTTACGAAACGCGTCGATTATTTAGTCGGCATGATCCGGCGCATCGAAAGAGAGGAGTTCGATCTCTTCGATATGAGGCCGCTTGGACGCGATGAAATTGGCCAAATCGGAAATGTGCTGCGGAAGATGGCGCAGCGGCTCAGCAATTTAATTTCCGACGTATACAAGAAAGAAATCGATAAGCGAGAAGCCGAGATGAATGTGCTGCAAGCGCAAATTAATCCGCATTTTTTGTACAATACACTCGCCTCCATATCGTCGCTTGCCATTCGAAATTCTGATCAGCGAATGAACAAAATGGTTACGGATCTGGCAAAGTTTTACCGGATCTCGCTCAACAAAGGGAAAAATAAGCTTTCAATCCATGAAGAAATTCAGCTTACCCGCTACTACGTTGCCATCCAGCAGGTGAGATTCGGCGAACTCATTCGCGTGCACTATCAAATCGAAGAATCTGTGCTGCCCTGCCCCATCGTAAAGCTAACGCTGCAGCCATTCGTTGAAAACGCAATGAACCATGCCATTTGGGACGACACGCTCGGAATTAACATTATGATAAAAGCATATCGCGACGGCCATGATATCATTCTCAAAGTCATCGATGACGGCATGGGCATGCATATGCGCGGCCATAGCGGAGAAGAGCTGCCGGTTAGCAGCGACAACTTGTCTGGTTATGGCATTCGCAACGTCGACAATCGAATTAAACTTTTGTACGGCGAATCATATGGCGTCTCTATTTACAGCAGGCTCGGAATTGGCACGACGGTCACGATAAGAATTCCTGGACGTTAAAATGCTAGACAATAAAAATCCCTCAAGCACTATTGCTTGAGGGATTTTTCGGTTTCACAGTCATAGCTGCTTAGTCATGATTTTTGCTGCTGGTTTATTTTACGGTAATTTTGTAAAGCTTCGATTGCGCGCCATTCAAGTCCACCTTTAATTGACCTGATGCCTGACTGAATGCATTCGTCCATAAGTCCGTAACTTTTACTTTGGAGGACGATGGAATGCCAACACGCGCAAAATCTACCGTCTTCGACACAGGGGTATTCGTATAGTTAAATACAGCAAGATAATAATCTTTCCCTTCTTGCATGATGAATGTATCCGCAGCCCCTGTACCTGTGTTGCCCTCTACTGGCTTGAACGCCTGACCTTTAAGTGCCACCTCATTAACTTGCTTGTTAGTGAGCAGCTTCTTCATCAATTCTTGTGCTGCCGGATTGCTGACATCGTCTGAGCTTAGAAATACAGTACCGGAAATAGCCGCTGAATTGACCCGAGACTGCGCAGCATCAAACGAACCGCCCTTCACAAGCGTCATATAATCTGGATCGGTATACGGATAGATCGTTCCGTTCTGCCACCAGCCATAGGTAAGGTTGTTCAGCTGATATTCCGTGCGGCTCAGTGAGCCGTCAATATCACATGAGATCCGTCTTGCGTGGGCGTATTGACTCGGAAATAAAGGAGCAATAGAGGCGCTGATGAACATTTTTCCGCCAAGCACCTTATTGATATGAGCCATGCCTTGATTGTAAGCCTGAATGCCCGTTTGAACATTAGGGTCATAATGTTTGCCCTCGAAGGAGCCATGGCTTAGGAAATCGATTTTAATATACTCATATCCGTAATCAAGAAAGCGTTTGAAATAATATTCGATCCGCTGCTTAGAGCCCGGATGAGTCGGATCGATCGCGTAGGCGCCGTCTACTTTCGGCAGCGGGTTTCCGCTTTGATCCCGCAAAATAATATCTCCATACGTGTATTTCCCGTCTGTACCCTCTACGACCTGACTCATGTTGTCGCCCCAATAAACAAAAGGGCCATAATAAATACCGGCTTTTTGCCCGTTTTTGTTAATAACCTTGACTGCTTGCTTCAACTGCTCCTCGGACAGATTATCCCAATAGGAGTCCAAATTAATATAAACATTGCCTTTGTTCGAGAAGGAATTTTTCTGCAAATTTTTCTTGAAGAAATCAGACACAGCGACTACTTTATCGTAGCTTAAATCACTTTCGTATGCGCCCCAGCTGTTCCAGCCCACAGGCACCCCCTTTGGCACGCCGTGCTTAAATGCAAGCGGCGGAGCAACTGCAGCGTTCGCTTGACCGAAGCTCTCAAGGCCCTGGCGGTAGTCGGAATAGTAGCCAACGAGAATTTGCGGTGAAGTAATCGTCGTTCCCGTTACCTTTCCATGTGGAATCGTATCATGCGTCGAGGTAGGGGAAGAGAAACCGCCGTATACCTTAAGCTTGTTTAAACGATTATCAGAACCGCTCCAATAGATTCCTGTTTTCCATTTATCATGTGTGACTGAACCAATAACCAATCCATTTCGGCTAGTATTATCATAAATAGCTGTCAATTCTGAGCTGACATAATTATTGTTGTTTAGACTTGTATTTATCGTCCGCGCTTGGTATCTAGACCACGCGTCATTATCGAACGGAGCGACCAGCACCCTATTATCCGAGTAGCTTCCAATATCGATTCCACCCTTGGCATTAAGGACAAGAGGAGCCATATCATTCGTGCTGAGTATGTCTTTACCCGTTACTTGTTGACTAATTAGAAAATAAGGCAAGCGCTCATAGATTTGATAAATTTGCTTCATCGTCGGCAGACCGGACTCACGATTCTCAATCGTTACCCGAATGCCTTTGCCATGACCGTCATTTATTTTCTCGATTTTTTTCATAGAGAACAAATGCTCAGCGTAGTTTTTGCTGTCGAGCTGCTTGTCCAATTGGATACTGCTGTACAACCCTTTGGCGATCGTCTTGTTGTTCCATTCGAACGCTGAAAGTCCAGACTCTGTGTTATAAATGATTTTGTAGACACCGTTTGATAAAGTGACACCTGACTTATGCTGCTCCACTTTAATCGAGCCAAATTTGCTGGAATCGATTTGCTTGCCAATATTGCCGATCCCATCCACATCACCCGGATTTTCACCCGGTGCCTGCGAGCTGATGATCTCGATTTTATCAATATCCGGCGACCATCCGCCGTCATCATCAAATAAAATGGTATTGCTGCCCGCTTGCAGCTGTACCTCAATACTGAACACGCCAACCGTATCCCAGTTCGCAGTCGCAGGCGGGGAATAGGTCTCTTTCTCGTTATTGTTCACACGAATGGAAAATGAACGAGGATCGCCGGAAATATAGCTCACCTTTAAGGTATAGATCCCCTCTGCTTTTGCAGCAACCTTTTGGAAAAGCAGCGTTGATCCGCCCCAAATGTCGCCTACCTTTTTTCCACCGGAGCATTCCGTTTCCGCTTTGCAGGATTTTACAGCAGAATTGCCGGCTAGCTTATTGTCCGGTCCTTCCGCTTCATACACTTGTCCGCTTCCAGCAGGCGGTTCATTCGGATCTGTGCCCGGACCAGCATTCAGCAATTTCAGCTCGATCTTGTCGATATCCGGCGCGTATCCGCCCTCATCATCGAAACGAATGACGTTCTCGCCTTGACGAAGCTCCAGCTGGATCTCGTAAGTTCCTCGCGTGCTCCAATCTGCCGTTTTCGGCAAATCATAATGATCGGTTCCCCCGCCGTTCACACTGACGGCTAACGATCTCGGATCGCCCGATATGTAATGCACCGTCATCGTATAGATCCCTTTAGTATCCACATTCACAGCGTTGAACTGTAAAGCAGAACCGCCCCACAGACTGCCTACCAGCTTATTGCCTGAGCAGCCCACCGCAAGCTCGCAGTCCTTAACCTCTGCTTTACCGCTAAGCTGATTAATGGCTGCCTCAGCCTCATAGGATTGGCTGTTTACAGCAGCAACCGGCGTCTGCGCCTCAGCAACTGTCGTATTCGCACCGACCGCCGTTTGGAATAACACAAGCAATGCAAAAATAATGGACCAACCTTTCTTGAATTTAAATCTACTCAACATTATTTCCTCCTCTTACGCGTTTAATATAAAGCGCTTTCTTTTTAAGTTTAAGGGGGAATCTCATGTTGAACTATCCAAGAATGTTATGATTCGTACTGCAAACCCACTGACTTTAGAAAAATATAATAACGGATGGCAAAAAAAATATCCCAAAAGCAGAATACACTGCTCCTGAGACATTTTTTGCAATCACTATATTTATTTGCTCGCTTTAAGCATTTCCCCAATGGCTCCAATGCTGCCAAGTGTATCGACTGCCCGTGTTGGAATGAAAACTTTATTCGCAGCTCCCTGAGCGATATCGGATAACGCCTCGAGTGAGCGGTACGTCAGCACATTCTCATCTAGACCCGCAGAGCGTATAAGCTCAATTCGATTTTTCTCAGCTTCAGCGATGGATTGAATGGCCTTCGCTTCGCCAAGCGCTTCCAGCTCCTGCGCATGGCGCTGACCCTCCGCTTGACGGATTCTGGCTTCCTTATCGCCTTCAGCCTTCAGTATTTTACTTTGCTTGTCACCCTCTGCCCGCAAGATCATATCCTGCTTCGCTGCCTCTGCATCAAGCACCATTGCTCGTTTGCTTCGCTCCGCCTTCATTTGCTTATCCATTGCATCTTGGATATCCGCTGGCGGCTGAATATCAATAACCTCTACGCGCTCGATGCGCACGCCCCACTTCTCTGTCGCTTCATCCAGCGCGATCCGAATGTCGGTCGATATTTTCTCGCGGCCTGATAATGTTTCATCAAGCTCCATTTTACCAATAATTTGCCTCATCGTAGCTGTGCTAATATTTCGCACCCCATATACATAATCAGATATGCCATATGTAGCCTGTTCTGGGCCGGTCACTTGATAAAAAATAATCGTATCGATTTTGACCTGTACGTTATCCTTCGTTATGACCGTTTGCGGCGGAACGTTTGCCTGCTGAATACGCAAATCATGATACGTTCGTACATGATCAATAATCGGAATTAGAATATTAACCCCCGGCGTAAGCAGCCGATTAAACTTTCCTAGACGCTCGACAACGCCTATCCTTTGCTGCGGTACGATTTTGATCGATAATGATACAAAAACGACAACGATAACCAATAAAATAATAGCAATAATATAACCCATATCTAGTTAGCCTCCCCATTTCTCAACTTGAAGCACTGCACTGCCGCGACTGACAACCCTAACTGTATCACCCTTCAATAACCGTTCATTCGAAGCTGCACTCCACGTTTCATTTCCCACCTTGACGATACCGGGTACATCTGCCGCAATATCCTCAAGCACAATTCCTTGTTTGCCGACGAGCTCGTCCACGGCATCCTTAAAACCTTTTGAGGAATGGAAACGACGAGTAATTGGCCCAGTGAAGATAGTCAAGATAAGGACAATGATACATCCAGCCACCAGCTCCACGACAAATGAGCCCGGCCAAAACCAATCAATGACAGCAGCGACTATGGCACCAATCGCAAGCCAAAGCAAATAAAATGTAAGCGTCAGCATTTCCACGACGATCAGTATGCCAGCGAGAATAAGATATATCACCCACAATTCCATCCTTTCACCTCCCCTTCTTCATTAATGTATTCGTATATGACCAGCGTATGATAAGAAAACACTTGTCAAACCCCGCTTCACTATGTAGAATCAACAAGGGTCAAAAATAGACAACCTATTATATTGAAGGAGCTTATTCTCATGAAAAAAGCAATTGGGGTTCATGAAAGACCACCTGCCCTGCAAAGCGCACTGCTAAGCTTGCAGCATTTGTTTGCTATGTTCGGCTCTACCGTGCTCGTACCGAATATACTCGGTGTTGATCCGGCAATTTGTTTGCTTATGAACGGAATCGGAACACTTCTTTATCTCTGGATATGCAACAATAAGATTCCAGCATATCTCGGTTCCAGCTTTGCATTCCTCGCACCAGCAGGCGCCGTAATCGGCGATCAAGTGGGCGGAGGCAGTTATGCCGCTGCATTAGGCGGATTTATTATTTCAGGCGTTATCTTTACGATTGTCGCTCTCATCATTCAAGCAGCAGGCACCGGCTGGATTAATGTTGTATTTCCTCCAGCAGCGATGGGGGCAATCGTCGCGATTATCGGTTTAGAGCTCATTCCAGTTGCTGCTCGGATGGCAGGCTGGATTATTCCGACTGATGCCGATCCTGCCGTCGTATGGAGCCCGGATCCAAAAATCGTAATCTTATCTACCGTCACCCTTGCCGTTACGGTGCTAGGTTCCGTCTTATTCCGCGGATTCATGCGCATTATTCCGATTCTGATCGGTATTACTACAGGTTATGTACTCGCTCATTTCATGGGCTTCACTGATTTCAGCAAGCTCGCTGAGAATAGCTTTGTTCAATTGCCGCATTTCACTTTCCCTGAGTTCCACTGGTCGGCGATTATTGCGATTGCACCTGCGTCGCTTGTCGTCATTGCCGAGCATATTGGGCATTTGGTTGTTACGGGCAATATCGTAGACAAAGATCTATCGAAGGACCCAGGTCTGCACCGCTCCATGCTGGGCAACGGTATTTCCACCATTCTATCGGGTTTTGTAGGCTCTACGCCGAACACGACCTACGGTGAAAATATTGGTGTTCTAGCGATCACAAAGGTTTACTCCACCTTTGTCATTGGCGGCGCGGCTGTCATTGCGATCGTCCTTTCCTTCTCTGGTAAATTCTCTGCACTTATTTCCGGTATTCCAACGCCAGTTATGGGCGGTGTGTCCTTGCTGCTGTTCGGTGTTATCGCTGCTTCCGGCTTCCGGATGCTCGTTGAGTCCAAAGTGGATTACAGCAAACCGACCAACCTGTTTTTGACAACCGTCGTTCTTGTGACTGGACTTAGCGGTGTAAAGCTTACAATCGGAGACTTCTCGCTTACTGGGATGGCGCTTGCAACCGTAGTAGCTATTATACTTAGTCTATTGTTCAAAGTATTTGACGTACTTAAGCTATCCAACGACCACGAAGCATCAGGTCACTAAACACGAAAGACGGGGCCTCCTAGGAGGCTCTTTTTATTTATGATTCTATTATTTTCTTAAATTTATTTCTGCTAGAAACTCATTTCCACCAAAAATTCCCCAAGCTGCTCTTCGGATATCACTCTTATGCCATTTCTTCTAAGCAGGGCAGTCGTGACCCCATTTCCAGTCCTCTTATTGCCTTTAAACTCACCATTATAAATCATCGCGCTGCCGCAAGAAGGGCTGTATTCCTTAAGTACAATCACTTCCGCATTTACTTCCTTCGCTTTTTTGAGAGTAATGTGTGCACCTTCCACATACATCGCCGTTACGTCCCTGCCCGATTTCTCTACTACTCTAGCTGTACCGTTTAACACATCATCGCCGTCGCCGCCAACAATTTCGGCTGACTCTCTTGGAGTAGAGAAGCCGCCCAGCAATTCAGGACATACAGCAACGGCTTTCTTTTGCTGCACCAATTGTTGAATGATTTCATTTACACTATGCGTTGCATTATATCTTACCTCATACCCTGCTAAACAAGAGCTTACTAGGATCATAAACTGCACCTCTTTAAGAAAATCATGATGTTCATTCATCTATTACTTTTATTGTACCATAGAAGCTGAGCAAGCTAATCTTAAGGAATCGTTTCGATCAGAAAAAAGTGCCTGCTTGCTTCCTTAATAGCATCAAGGTACATTTAACTCATATACAAATAGCCGAGCATTTGAACGATATAAAAAAATTTAAAGGAGCTGTTTCCCTATGTCGGATCAAACGATGCAAGCAATAAGAGTATATCAATATGGCAATGAAGAGGTGCTGCAGCTTGAGAGCATCCCCGTGCCTGTTCCAAAAGATAATGAGGTTCTCATACGTGTTCATTATGCGGGAATTGTTCCTGTCGATTACAAAATCCGAAATGGCTGGATGCACGCCAGATTTCCGCAAACCTTTCCCTATATTCCAGGCACAATCATGTCCGGTGTCATAGACACTGTCGGTTCCGCTGTAAGCGAGTTTAAAGCAGGTGACCGCGTGTTTGGTTCGGTAAAAGGAGCTTATGCAGAGTATGCGATTGCTGAGCCAAAAGAGCTGGTGCATATGCCAGACAGACTCTCGCTGAAAGAGGCTGCTACCATTAGAGGCGGAGCTGACACCGCTTGGAAAGCTTTATTTTCAGAAGGAGAGCTAGGGGCAGGACAGACCGTACTTATCCATGCTGCTGCTGGCGGTGTGGGGCATTTCGCAGTGCAGTTGGCCAAATGGAGAGGCGCGACTGTCATCGGAACGGCATCCACAGGAAATATAGACTATATTCAGTCGCTTGGTGCAGACCAAGTCATTGATTATACGACTACAGCTTTTGAGTGCGTAGTTCATGATGTTGATCTTGTCGTTGATGCAGTCGGCGGAACTACAGAAGATCGTTCATGGTCTGTTATTAAACAAGGCGGCAAATTGGTCGCACTAACGCAGCTTCCCTCCAAAGAAAAAGCCAAGGAATTTAATGTAACAGCAACATTCAACACAAAGTTCCCTACTCATGCTAACCTTGAACAGCTCGCTCAACTCCTTGCAGATGGAACGATCAAAACAGAGATCAACACTGTCTATTCTCTAGCAGATGTAAAACAAGCGCATAAACAATGTGAGGGAAAACGAGGGCGAGGCAGAATATTGCTAGAGTTATTTACTATAAAATAAAATGACCAAAGAGCCCTAGGACACATCCTTAGGGCTCTCATTTTACGCCGTGCCTAAATCCTTGAAGCAAACCGCTGCCGCTCTACATAACATAGGAGAAAAGGAGTGAGTCCCCAATGCCCGACTACCGTATTATCATCGATCTTTCCGATCGTCAGCTCTATCTGCTGGACGGCGACGTCGTCACTCAAGCTTTTCCCGTTGGCATCGGCAAAATGGTAACTCAAACGCCTACAGGTGAATTTACGATTATTAATAAACAGCCCAATCCCGGCGGACCGTTCGGCGCCTTTTGGATGGGACTCTCGAAGCCGCATTATGGCATCCATGGCACCAACGATCCTTCTTCCATCGGACATATTGTCTCACACGGCTGCATCCGAATGTTTAACGATGATGTACTCGCCTTGTCCAAAATAGTGCCTATTGGCACGCGTGTTACCATTCGCCCTTAGCCTAGCAGCCAGCTTTAGCTTTCAGCTTCATCTTGCTTCATCGCTTCGTACTCCGTGAACGGGTCTGCAATATCGATGTAATGCGCCTCCGTGTCGCTAGCACCCACATAGAGCTCCGCTCGGTTGTTAGCCTTGCGGACTAGTCCACCGCTGAAGATTACATCAACTAGATTCGGGCGTTTAGCCGGACCCTCAGGGAAGTCGCTTCTTGTTGCTATGATTTTGACCGGTGACTTCTCTCTCGTCCAAGGATTGAGAACAAATGACATCGCATGATAATGAAGATTGGACTCCTCATCCGTATAAGAGATGTGGCCTAATACGCCGAGATACCCATTTTTGAGCAAATGAATTTCATTGGCCCCTCCCCATTCATCCTTTAGAAATTGATCACGAAACAATGGAGCGTTAATAATAGCTGTTTCGGACAACTCCTCAAAGGAATCAATAATGCTGAAGCCGATTACAGCTCTCGTGCCTTCAATCCCAAATGGTCTCGAAAAAATACCGATCTTCCCATCAGATAATTGTGTTAAGCGAATATCCTTCATGTTCCAAGGGCCTGTTGCAGCATGTACAAGCTCATGCAAATTTTTTCCTCGGTAAAGCACGGTTTTCCAGCCTATAATCGACCTCGATGTTTCAGAGTCAAAATAAAGATGGACCCCGCCGAACACCCACTCGCCGTTAATTTTCGTAATAAACGGATCCTGCAGCTGAAACTTAGGCAAATCCAGCTGCGGTGTCCAGATTCCATCTCTGCATGTAAAAAAGATAATCTCGGATTCCTCCGAATGACGATCTTCTACACGGCCGGCAATATAAAGCTCCCCCTCATTCAAGAATGGAGCAGTAATATTGTAAACATCGCGGTCCCCAACGCCAGCAAAATGCAGCTTCGTGCCTTGTTTTTGAGCAGGCTCATATTCTAGCAGCAGCTCTTTGCATGTTTTCGTTATCCATTCGAGCTTCATCATGGGGTTCATTTGAATGTAAGCCTTTCTTAGGCGTATTCGTGCATTCCCTTATCCTTCAATATTCGAACGATTTCCTTTACCTCTTGCGCTTTGTCCTTGGCACATATCAGCAGCGCATCCTTGGTATCCGCAATAATCAGACCATCAATTCCAATTGTAGTGATGAGCCGGTCATCGCCGTAGATGATGGAGTTCTGTGTGTCGATGCCTACGTAGTTCGCTTTGACAATGTTTCCATGCTCATCTGGAGGAAATATCGCGCCGAGCGCATCCCAGCTTCCAATATCATTCCATCCAAAATCGCCTTCAATAACGACAACCTCGTCACTGCGCTCTAAAATACCATAGTCGATTGAAATGTTTTGCAGCAAAGGATAAATCTCATTAATCATTTCTTCTTCGCGCTCCGTGCCCATGTACGCAATTAAAGGAAGCATTGTTTTGAAGAGCCTCGGAAGAAACCTTTTGAAATTATCAATGATGCAGGAGGTTTTCCAAATAAACATACCGCTGTTCCACAAATAATGACCGGACTGAAGATAAGATTGTGCTTTCGCAAAATTAGGCTTTTCGACAAATTCGGCTGCCTCATAAACAGGACAAGGCTCCTTCATAAAGGAATCCTTCTTGCAAGAAATATAGCCATAGCCAGTTGAAGGAAAGGTAGGCTTGATGCCAATCGTAACAATTTTGTTTGTCTCCATAGCCACGACGCAAGCATCATTCAATGTTTTCTTAAAGTTATCCGATTCGGTAATATGATGATCGGATGGAAATACGACCATCAGAGAATCACCATGGTTTTTCTCAATAAATAAAGCTGCAAGGAGTATGCTCGCCGCCGTATTTTTGGCAACAGGCTCTACCAGAATGTTAACGTGCTGAACACTCTTATGCATGATCCTCTCAAGCAGCACCGCTTGGGTTCGATTCGTTACTACGATTGTGTTTTCCATCGGAATAACGCCGTTAAAGCGTTCAATCGTATCATTGAGCATAATGTCAGTGCCGCTTATATTGATCAGCTGCTTTGGCAGCTCCTGCCGGGATAAAGGCCAAAAACGTGTTCCGCCTCCGCCTGCGAGAATCGTAGCAAATTTATTCATTATGCATCACCTCATGAGCCATGCAGTATGAAACAATGTTTTCCGAGCCTTGATTTAAATTCAGGCCGCTTGCATGTATGCCATCATAACAGCCGCCGGTCTCTGCATCTATTAATGATTCTTTACGGGAGTTTCGCCCATGAAACCATTCATAGCATAAGGAAGCTTGCTCGCGATAGGTTTCCTTCCCTAACGTCTTGTACGCCTCTAAGCAGGCTAACAGCATCTCGCATGCTTCTATCGGCTGCTCGTCATATAACGCTGCTTCTCCGCCTCTATCAAGCCAGCCATGACTGCCCACTGGTTTGAAATAACCTTCTTTTGCAAAAGTTATTGAGGCTAGGAAGTCCAAGCTTTCTTTCGCAGTTTGTCTGAATGCTTCTTTATTCGAAAAATGTGATGCTTTGAAAAGCGCCCAGGGCAGCATCGCATTGCCGTAAGTAATACGATCCTCAAACCATTGCCAGCTTTCTCCTTTATTGCTTTGATACTGTGTATGCAGTCTCATCGCTAATTCCTCAATTAACGAAACGATTTGAGCTTCTGGAAGAAAGGCTGGATCATCGCTTTCCATATTCGGGTATGGGAACTTATAACGGAGCGCGTTCTCGGTCTGCATCATGGAAGTTAAGCCGATAATTGCATAAGCCATCGCTCTTGGCGATCTCAAGCTCCGTACATGCGGCAGCGCCTGATTGATCATATATTTACATGTATTTTGCACATTATGCGGGACGGAGGGCTCCGAAAGTGTAAATCCGAGCGCCCACAAACAGCGCCCCAGACAATCCTCAGAGCCTGTTTTTTCTATGAACAATCGGTTGTAGTCCATAAAGTTTCGAAAGCTGCCGTCTTCATTTTGTGCATGATGAATAAAGGCCAAATACGTATTTATAAGATTCAAGGATTCCTTATCTCTAATGCGCTTATTGAGCATAACTGCCGCAATCAAGGCCCTTGCATTATCATCGGAGGTATAACCTTTGGAACGGTCGGGAATACCGAATTTAGTATGCTGGAAGATGCCTGTATCATCTGTTAATGAGCTTAAATAATTCGTGGATAACGGCTTGATCATACTTACTCCCATTAAACCGCACTCCCTTTTAACACATAATGATGTGCCATCGTTTCACGGAAAAGTACCGCGTAAGATTTGGCGACTTCATTCCACATCATTGTACTGCCTAAAGCGAGCGTCTTGCTCTCCTTCTCCGCTTTTAGATTCGGATCGTCCAATATCGTTACAATATGATTTTCTAATGATGCGGAGTTGTGGAAATCCCCGAGCAATCCTCTTCCGTCAGCCAGCATCTCAACAGCGTAGCGATACGGAGTCGAGATAATCACCCTGCCGTAACCAATTCCGAATGCTAGTGTTCCACTTACAGCTTGATCCTTGCCAAGATAAGGCGTCATATAAATATCTGACAATACAAGAGATTGAACAACCTCCTCCTGCGTCAGATGCTTATCAACAAACGTAACATGACGCTGAAGGCCAAGCTTTTCCACTAGGTCTGTCAGCTTCTGTCTGTACACTTCTCCAACCTCTTGTTTCACAACAGGATGCGTTTTGCCGAGAATCATATAAAGTGCTTCCGGGTGCTTCTTCACTACGCCGCTCATGGCCTCTATCGCATATTCAATCCCTTTGCCAGGGCTTAAAAAACCGAATGTTGAAATGATTTGCCGATTTGTATACCCGAACCTTTCTTTAAGCTCATTTCTAGATTCGGTTGCAACTACCGGAACCCCATGATGGAACATCTCTATCTTTTCAAGTGTTATGCCATAAACCTCATGCAAATCCTGTATTTTGGTATGGGCCATCGTAATGACCTTATAGCTTAAATCCGCCAGCTGCTTCATAATTAAACGCTGCTTCTCGCTCGGTTCGGACAATACGGTATGAAAAATAACGATAAACGGGATTTTGAGCTTCGCTGCCAAATCCAAAACGTATTCTCCGCTTTCCCCTCCGTAAATACCGAACTCATGCTGAATGACTAATATATCTATGTTGGATTGATTAAGATCCATTGCAATTTTGCTATAATCTGCACGACTGTGCTGTCCAATCTGAGCCATCACCTGATTACCGTACGCATAGGACTTATTGTTGTTAACCGCAATCATGCGTGGTGCATTAAAATCTTGAATTTGTTCGATCTCATTCATCAGATCCTGAGAAAAAGTAGCTAATCCGCATTCTCTAGGCAAGCTCGTTCCCAAAAATGCTATATTCCGCTTGATTAAAACTTTTTTCAATGAAATCTCTCCCTTATTTTAAAAATATTTACAAATGACAATAAAAAAAAGAAATAAAGATGTCTTTATTTCCGAGATTAAACGATATGCTTTTGGTTTTTAGCTATCCCAGTGTTACCGCTTAACAGCTTTCAGTTGCTGCCATTTCTTGCAATTCCGCTCCTATCTGCTGTTTAAACCTTAACACGACCATATTTTCTTGTCAATCGAGCCGGATTTGTACGGATTTGACAAGTAGAGAACTTGTGATAAAATTAACATATGACAAGAAAATATGGTCGTTAGCGGGCTGATTAGACATTCTATTGCTAATCAGTCTTTTTTATTGTCGGTTTGACAGTACCCCATTCGATTAGGAGGCAACAAATGATGAGCAATACTATCCAGTTAAACGAACGGGTCGATTTAAGCAAATCTAAGATTAATCTATTAAGAAAGCAAGGACAGGTACCAGCTATTGTATACGGCAAGGATGTCGGCAGCATTTCTGTTATCGTCGCTGAGAAAGAAATATTATCAGTCATAAAGCACAACCCGCGCGCCATTTTAAATGCAGCTATTCCGGAAAAAGGGAATAAGCCAGTATTAATTCAAAATATACAAAGAGATCCGCTGAGCAATAAAATTGTTCACGTTGATTTCTATCAATTGAATATGAATGTGAGTTTAGATTCGAAAGTAACGATTCACTTCTCCGGAGAACCAGCAGGTGTCAAAGAAGGCGGAATGCTTCAAGTCGAGATGTACGAAGTAGAGGTTCGCTGCATGCCAGACAATCTGCTCAGCGCATTCGAGGTAGATATTAGCGGCCTTAAAATAGGAGATCATTTACTAGTGTCTGACCTCTCCTTCCATGAAGGTATCGAAGTTTTGTCCGATCCTGGTGATATGTTAGTTAAAATCTCGCAGGCACAAGCCGAAGAAATAGTCGCTTCCGCATAATTATCATATAATTAGAAAAGGGAACCCTATACAAAATGTACAGGGTTCCCTTTTATTTATCCGGATCTATATCTTTATCGTCATGAACGACTACAATAAACTGTCCAGGACTGACATCAAAATATTTGCATAACCTCCATATCAGATCCCGTGGATACTGAACCATCTCATCCTTATACATTTTCCGAACAGAATCAAAATGATAGTCAATATCTTTGGCAAGCTGCCTAATCGATAGGTTTGGATCTTTAGCTCTCATGATTTCTTTTAAATTACTATGAACCCCCGGCATTTGTACACCCCCACTTCGCTAAATATATAACGGTCTAACTATATAATCAACCATTCCAACCTCTAGTATTCCCATTTTTTCAATATGACGATAAGTAGGGTCTCTTTTTTTGGTTAGAGCACACAAAAAAACGGCTCTATCACTAGAGCCGTACGATTTATATACTTTGGTGCGGTAGACAGGATTTGAACCTGCACGTCCATGGGACACTACCCCCTCAAGATAGCGTGTCTGCCGTTCCACCACTACCGCACATTGTAAATTGTACGATCCTTCCCTCACATCTTCTTGATCAAGAAAATGGTGAGCCATGAAGGACTCGAACCTTCGACACCCTGATTAAAAGTCAGGTGCTCTACCAACTGAGCTAATGGCTCTCGTGTGATTGCAACGAGCTCCATAGAGCTGGTACACTTTGAGGATTAATGGTGACCCGTAGGGGACTCGAACCCCTGTTACCTCCGTGAAAGGGAGGTGTCTTAACCACTTGACCAACGGGCCGTCTGGAACTAAGAGAACAAATATGCTTGAGACAACAAAAATGATTATATCAGCTTATCATCAGAAGTTCAAGCATTTTTTCTCAAGTTTTTTAAAATATAATTTTAGCCTTACGATTCAATCGTTTCAGCCTTAAATACATTGTCTAACTTGTCTTCAGGCGTAAGTCTTTTCTTAAGCGGCACCTTAACGTCTCTTCCCAATTCTTTGAAGAAGGTTTCAACGTCACATTCGATTTTGTCCACAAATACGGATAATTTGCCTCTTTCAATAATCGCTTCATTGCCTTCTGCTGGTACAGTTACTTCGATTGAGTATTTTTTCATTAAGGTATTGCTGTACCGTGCGAAAATCTCAAGCAATTCCTCGTTGTTAAATTTGCTAATCGCTGCTTGTCCCTTGTTCGTAAAGTTTAAGTTTATTTTCATGTTTACAGCTCCTCATCTCTAATGATGCATCTGTTTTCACGGCTCGAGCAACTTATAACGAAAAAACCACTCTCTAGTCAGATTTATGATCTGAATATAAAGTGGCATCATCTATCAGAAAAGTGCATGCAAAATGACACCTTCTAAGTTCACCTATATACATCGGCAAAGAGTAAGTTATGGTGCGGTAGACAGGATTTGAACCTGCACGTCCATGGGACACTACCCCCTCAAGATAGCGTGTCTGCCGTTCCACCAC
>NZ_MRTD01000059.1 GCF_001956295.1 Paenibacillus sp. FSL A5-0031 | reverse complement strand
ATCCCCGGCTACCGCTATCTTAAGACCACACAAAAATGAGGTCTACCAGAAAGATCTGGTGACCTCATAATACGAACGGTCAGGTTAGCGTGGTGCTTAACGGGTTACATGATTTTCATAAACGTGGTAGAATATTCCATGTAAACCGAATTGAAAGGGGACTTGGAATGAGCACAAACAACATCCATGAAACCCAGCCCGAAAAGGAACATTTGCAAAGTAAAGATAATTATTTAGATGAGAACCTTCGCTCTATTCAAAATATTGAGGGTGGAGGACCAATGAAAAAAATAGATTTAAATTCAATGCCGCGTCCTCTAAAAATCTTCGGCTACTTTGTATTTTCAATTTTAGTGTTAATGGGTGCGGTAGCAGTCTTGATTAGTTTTATTCGTTAAATTTAACAACATCACCACGCTGCTCAACTAACGGGTGACGATAGTTGAAGACTAAAAGGGCTGCCACTTGGCAGCCCTTCGTCGTTACGCTAACGGGCAGATTTGCTTAACAACAGAGTTGGGAAAAATTGTAATATGTTAAGAAAGGAGGTAAGGGAATGTATGCACAAATTTTTCTAGGTATTTGGATGCTTGTAATCGGGGTTTGTCATTTTTTAAAACTTAAATTTCTTCTTAGAAAATCCGTAATAGATATTTTAAGTGGGGATGAGCTAGCCTCATTCCAAAAAGGATTGATATTCCCACACATCTTATTAGGAATGACTTTTATTATAATGGGAATTTTTGGAAACAAGGGTATCCTCTCATTACCAGTATTTCTAGGGATATATATTATATTGGGTGCTGTTTCAATAACCATGATTTTAATAAATAACAAAAAACACTCAGGCTATTATATTTGGTAACGTTTCCAGGAATTGAAGTAACGGGAAACGATAGTTCAATGACAACAGGCTGAATCGTTAAACTACCATCGCATCTTATTCAATGATTGGGGTATCTAGATGTATAAAAGCATTCATTGGCATGCGTTTTTCAAAGTGAATACAGAGGAAAAGGCTCGAAAATTACTCTCAAGATTCGAAGAGGTTTGTGAGACGAATGCTGTCCTTTTATCCTGTGAACGTTATTGGAAGGATTCGGCTTTATATGATGTTGGTTTTAGCAC
>NZ_MRTD01000058.1 GCF_001956295.1 Paenibacillus sp. FSL A5-0031 | reverse complement strand
AAACTAACCTGCCCGTTCGTATTATGAGGTCACCAGATCTTTCTGGTAGACCTCATTTTTGTGTGGTCTTAAGATAGCGGTAGCCGGGGATCGAACGTACCTGCCCGTGGGAGCCAGATCCCGAGAGCTATACCGTTCATCCCCCCTACTTGTTAAACCATGATTAGGCTGGTTGGGACCATAATCCCGTATCACATGCGATAATGTGGACGACAAGAAAGTTAGGGGTTACCGGCGAATATAATATTGGGAGTGATTGAATGAATCCTGTCATTGGATTAGATGTATCTAAAGGAGAAAGTCATGCACAAGCCTTTTCAGATCGAGGAACGCCCTACGGAAAGACATTTCGATTTGAGCATAATCTTGAGGGATTAGCGTCCTTCCTCCGCTTTGCTCAAAGCCTGGAGTCCTTTACTGGGCGGCGTCCGGCCATTGTGTTAGAAGCAACGGGCCATTATCATAGTCCGGTTATTCAGTTTCTAAATGAGCATCAATATCTGTATATCGTTATCAATCCGTTACTTTCACACCAAGCGAAAAAGTTGAATTTACGTAAGGTAAAAACGGATGTTGCTGACGCATACCAGTTGGGCGAAATGTTCTACAAAGAAGAGCTAGAGCCTTACAAAAAACGGGGTCAGTATCTAATGAATCTGCGTTACCTGACACGGCAACATGAGTCGCTGACTGAAATATATGTCCAGGTAAAGTTGCAGTTTCAAGCGGTACTGGATCAAGTCTTTCCAGAGTATCATGGCGTGTTTGGTGACCTTTATTCTAAGGTATCACTTCGTCTCCTGGCCCAGTATCCAACGTCTCAATCGGTGCTAGCATTGTCCGAGGAAAACGTTACGGCGATTATAAAACGCCTTGTTGGACATGTTAAATCGAACCAGTGGTCGCTAGAACGGGCACAGAAACTAATGGCTGCTGCAGAGCGAAATCCCTTCAGAGAGACCGCTTTTCCGAGTCATTTAATCTCATTAGAGCTATTCATTCATTTACTTCTTCAGTACCAGGAGCATCTAACGAAACTGGACAAATCGATAGAAACTCTGGCTGAAGAATTAATGGAGTACGATCTAATCCAATCAATACCCGGCATTGGTACTAAAATTGCAGCAACAATTTTAGCTGAGGTCGGAGAAATTGATCGGTTCGATCACGCGAAGAAACTGGTTGCGTTTGCTGGTATTGATCCTAGCGTCTTTTCTTCCGGCAAGTTTACAGCAACCCGAAATAAAATCACCAAACGTGGTTCTAGAAGGCTTCGGACAGCCTTATATCAAGCTGTAAGGTGTGGACTGAAAGGCTCACGTAACAAGAGAATAAGAGCTTATTACGACAAAAAGCGTGCAGAAGGCAAACTATTTAAAGTAGCTGTGATCGCTTGTGTAAATAGACTGATCCATTGGATATATGCGATTTTGACCAAGAAAGAACCTTTCCGCTTGACTGAATAAGCAGTGTCTGGATATTGAGGAAAACCTCCCCAAATTCTATGGGGTGGTTATTTGTCATGCTTTTTTACCAGTATAGCACCCTTCGTTTTCTTCATTAATAATTAAATATTGACAGCCTATTGGCTGGTATAGTGCAA
>NZ_MRTD01000057.1 GCF_001956295.1 Paenibacillus sp. FSL A5-0031 | reverse complement strand
AGACGCAATTCATTTACACTTCGGGACGTAGCTCAGCTTGGTAGAGCACCTGGTTTGGGACCAGGGGGTCGCATGTTCAAATCGTGTCGTCCCGACCATAATCTTTTTCTTTGCGGGTGTAGTTCAATGGTAGAACTTTAGCCTTCCAAGCTAATAGCGTGGGTTCGATTCCCATCACCCGCTCCAACTATTTAAACCCGAAAGCCTTGCGCAGCAAGGCTTTTTTTGTTTTTGTTGATTTAATAAACAAGAAACCTTTCCTTATCTTGCGGCATATTCTGGGGCGAATTTTTAACTATTGAGTTAAGTGATTAAAATTGATCAACTGACCTACGACTAATCATCTTTAATTCGTGCATTGATGTATTTTCCGCTGTTCCGATTTTGGTGAGACAGAGGCTTTCCTATGTTAACTTCAGATTTTCACCACTCCCACGAGGCAGCACTGCCATTATACGCCTTAGATCAAGCAGATGGATATTTAGGAGCTCCTTTGCTTAGAAACCGTCTCTAGATCAGAGAGTGGGGTGTTCGGATAGTGAATCACACCTTCTAACCATGAAATACATATCGTTTAGTACCGCCTTGCGAGGTTTTACCTAACATTTATTCCATTCTAGTCGGAAGCGTCTTAGAGACTCCCTGTACTAAACAAGCTTATGTAGGCTAATCAAATATCCATTTGTATAGTCGGAAAATTAGCCGAGGGAGGTATATCCATACTTCAAAAAATACTTCCAATCTGTAAAAAAAAGTATCCACCTTATTATTACGAGTTCTGCGCCTCATTAAATCATTCTCCTTTATTGAAGTATGTGACATGGAGAAATATAGTTATACTAAAATGTATCGATTCGATTGTGACCACGTTTAAATTCTAATAAACATATTGCTTATTTTTTGGTCAGCCAATTAATTAAATATAAGACCCCAAATGCAGTGCCCAAAACTAAAATCTTCTCTACAATGTTTTTCCAATGTAGCTCGTCTCCTGCTTCATTCATGCTAAGAAAAAACAGAGCCACAAGAATGATCGGGGCATATAGGAATGTTTTTTTCATTCGTAATGACCTCATTCTTTCTTTTTTACAAATATTTCTACGCAATGTATTAATCTAAGTTTCAAAGACAGTGAACATAAAAACATTTAAATCTATTCTTGAAATATCAAGTTATGATTAAAAATTTCGAATGGATAGGTTTAGAAGCGTTATTTATGCAGCAAAGTAATTTATATAAAGCGCTTAAGAAAGTGAACTATCATATATTAGCGGCAATTACCTAATGCGGAAGTTGAAGGTTTAAAGTGGGGTTTTGATGGATTGGTGCAGGCGCACGTATTCTTAGCTAATTGTGAGGATTCTCTTCTCTTAAAACTTCCAAGTAAGAGCTGCAACGGACATGAGATACCTTATTTGCCGGAATTACGTCCATTTATAGATTTAACGGACATAGGATCTCTTATTTAGCCTCAGGATACTTAATTTGGCTGCTTTTTAAGCAAATAACGTATCCTATGTCCGTTAGATTCACGTAACGAGCTTAAAATATCGAAATAGCGGATTTCATGTCCGTAGGACTGAACATGAACAGCATAAGAGCAAACTCCAATGTTGAACCGAAAATATTATTTATGTAAACATAAATAAACGC
>NZ_MRTD01000056.1 GCF_001956295.1 Paenibacillus sp. FSL A5-0031 | reverse complement strand
ACAAAATATAAAAAATATCAAAACTGTAATGAGAGAAAGGATGAAGAAACCTAATAAGTATAAATAATTAATAATAATTCCTCCAGTCGATGTGTTCTCATATTCCTTACAGTTTAAGTAACGGAACCAAGCGGGAAAAAGTTGCAAATATTTGGAAGATATCCAGTTATAATAGTTTTAGTTCAGGGCTACTATAAAAAAGGCTTTTCCCGCAACCTACCGCCATAATTGCGAATAAAATGAGGAGCATCACTGACGAACAAGATACCTTTTTCAGTAGAAACCACCCTCTTTTCTTATTAAAAACCGTGTTCAACATAAAGACGGTTCGACGGAAGTTTTGTTGCGTTAAACTGCCCGTTAGCTTAATAAAATGAGCAGGCTACCGCAGCGCCTGCTCATCGTTATGTACTATTCAACTATCGTTCCCCGTTAGTTTAAAACAGCAACACTTATTCAGAATTTATGGATAAGATAAGCTATTCCAAATGAAATTAATCCTAATAATAATGTAACTGTTGAAATCTTTCTTTTAATTGCTCTTTCGGATTTATCTTCAGAATAGAAATTGCCTCTTTGTTGTTCCCCTGTAGTCCAGGCACCAACCATTAATCCTGAAATAAAGATAAAACCAATACCAATGTAAATAAACCACTGCATTATGTAGTTCCTCCCATTGACATTATTAAATGTATTACGCAAAAACTATTGAAAAGTTACGAAACCACCCTTTAGCATAATAAAACAAGGAGTAGCCGCCTCGTCATTCTACTCCCTTAATCGTTCAACTAATCTGCCCGTTAGTTTAATAAAAAGAGCAGGCAATCGTAACGCCTGCTCCAAGGTGTGTTATTCAATTAACGTACCCCGTTACCTCAAAAGATCTTGATAATTTGGGGGGAAATCATTCTTATCTGGTCCTCTAACATGTTCAAAATATTTAAGCTCAACTCCAGCTGGCGAGATTCGATATATAAAAACATCTTCACCGACAGGGATATGAGGTCCAACTGTTGGACGTACATCAAGAGTAAAAAAATCAAAACCACGGAAGCCATTAACCCTTTTTATATCCTTCACATCAACAAAATAAGGATAAATATCGGGTGAACCTGGTACAGAAAATACATCCGAATACGCCTCAGCAAGTTTCTCTCTCATATGAGGAAGCAAAAGCAATACGAGCATATCTTGAAGTTGCAATTCTTTTGAGTCCTTAAGTGGCTTCTCATCAACTGCATTACAAAATTGCGATCCAACCAATGAGAATAGGATTACAAAGCATATTATTACCCTCAAGAACCTCGACCCTTTCTTTACCTTAATCCACCAAACATAGATTAATTTGTCCAGAAAAGAGAGGTGTATTCATTAACCTAAACTACCCGTTAGCTCAATGGTGCAATCGTGATGCGGTTAGCCGGTGATGGTGTGTGCGTCTGATTCCAATTCCCTGCTGCCAATATCATCTTCGAATCAACTTCTAACTTCTGTCGGACCGAGAGCCGAATGGCTCGAAACGTGAATATGATGTTATATGATAGGAATGCCTTCGTGAAATACTAAAAAAGCACTTCTATTTGTTTATAATCTTTCGAAGGTGATTCCTTTGTTAAAATCTCTTTGTCATCACTATGACCATTATAAATATTCAATATCTTTAACTGATAAATCCAATCTCCTGTATCTTCGTGTACTAATCTACCGTTATAAATAATCCTTCCATATTCACTACTTTGAAGTATAAACGCATTTTCAGATAAGTATTGATATCTTGAATCATAACGAATAGGCTTGCCACAAGAATGAGAATACTTAAAATATACTTGTAGTTCGTCAACCTTGTTTTGTATTTCAATACTAGCTATCTTCCAATCATTTAGGTGTGAGTCAAGATACTCGACTTTATTACTTTTAATTTTAAATCCATTTTTATTTTGAATAATTAGTATTTCCTGAAAAGGAATCGTAGTGCTTCCAATATAATTTATAAGCTTATCTGGAATTGGGAACGACTTGCTAAATCTATTTCTCAAAGTAGAGTATGGAGCTCCTCTGACCTTTTTGTCCCATAATATTGTGATAGATTGAATGATCACACATATTCGCTCCTTAGTTTAAGCATTACATTCCTTTCAGGTAACGTCTCATGTACGAACTACGCATATTCTCCATACTTGAAGTATTCGTGAAGTAATTAAACTAACCTGCCCGTTCGTATTATGAGGTCACCAGATCTTTCTGGTAGACCTCATTTTTGTGTGGTCTTAAGATAGCGGT
>NZ_MRTD01000055.1 GCF_001956295.1 Paenibacillus sp. FSL A5-0031 | reverse complement strand
GTTTCCATACGTTATCGGCTTGGAACAGCTCTGTCGTTTCTAGAAACGGCTGCAGGTTTTGAATCGTGCCTGCTTCGGCAAACTTATAAAACTGCGGGCCCGATACGTAAAATACGTCCGGTGTTTTGCCCGATGCAACCAGCGTAGACAGCTTCTGATTGTATTCAGCTGGCGGCACGCTTGTGTACTCTACCTTTACGTTCGGATATTTTGTTTCGTATGATTTGATCAGCTTGGCGAATATATCTTTCTCCTGCGGACTGCCATGACCCATAAACGAAATCTTCACTTTTTCTTGCGGTGCGTTTGTTGCTGCATCGCCTTTATTCCCCGTATTTCCATTTGCAGCAGAGCTGTTGCCATTTCCACCTGATGAACAAGCCGATAGCAGCATTCCAAAGCATAATAGCATTACAAGTCCAAGCTTCGCGGATAATTTGCTCTTCATTGCGGTTGTCGCCCCCTATGTTGTGTGAGTACTTATTGCGCTCTGTAAGCGCTTAATCCAATGAATTCATTATAAATTATATTGTTATATGTTTATATACTGAATATAATATAAAAAATACCATGCGCTAAAAATCAGCACACGGTATTTTTATGTTCTATTGATTACATTTCGCAAAATTTCACGGGTACGACGATACGCTGCGGCTCGTACTCCCCTTGTAGCTGCGCATGAAGCAATTCAACGGTAACCTTGCAAATCTCGTCTTCATTTTGCTGCAAATACGATACATCCTGAAAATCAGGCCGGTCAAAACAAACGAGCTCGAGATCGTCAGGCACTAACTTCTTCAGCCTCTTCGCTGCGTAATAGGTATAGTTGGTCAACTCCACATTGACAACGAATGCTGCTGAAACTTCAGGGCGCTCACTCATAAAAGTTTCAATAATGTGCTGCGCATTGCCGCTCGATATATCCTCAATTTTGAGAATACACCACAAATCCTTGTTAATCGGAAGTTTTTTGGCTAAATACGCTTTTTCGAATCCGATCACTCTTTCTTCGGTCGCTGTATTCGTAATTTCAGGCGTGATAAGGGCAATATGCTCATGGCCGCTGTCGAGCAAATGAGTGATTGCCTGTTCCGTCCCATTCACATTATCCGAGCTGACGCTGTACGTCCGAATCTCTTTCAAAAAACGATCAATTAGCACATGCGGAAATTTATCGAGCGACAAGCGTAAAATGCTATCGTTGTATCGCTCCTCCTCCGTCGGAAATACAATTAATCCGCGTACGTTTGCAGCGACCATCGATTCAATAGCTGCGCTTTCTTCAAGCTGCGACTCTCTCGTAATCCGTACCTGTAGGTTATAGCCGCTGGCTGTTACGTACTTTTCGATTGAGTCCAGTATTTTCTGATCCACCTTCGTCTTCATGCACGGTAAAATAAGTCCGATGACGTCCCGCACATGGCTTGAAACATCTAAATCCTCTGCCGTTTCGCCATCCTGTCTAACAAACGTGCCCTTTCCTTGTACTCGAACGAGTACGCCTTCATCCGCTAAACCAATCAACGCGTTTTTACTCGTGATTTGGCTTACTCTATACTTGTCCGCAAGCTCCTTCTCGGATGGGACACGATCTCCAGGACGCAATTTCCCAGCTTTGATTTGCCCTAAAATATCGACTTGAATTTGCTTATATAAAGGGAAATTTTTCATAACGACGTCCTCTCATTATATTAATATATTAATTATACTAAATTAATTTTATTTTGTCTGCAATGGAATAATTGGTGACTTTTATAAAAAACGATGGAATTCTCTCATATCCAATTGTTAATCTCGTCGGCTATGCATAATATCCTCGAATCATTTCTCTAACGAACGGTATGATGCTTATTATGTAGAAAACTGCTTTTATTTCATTTTAACGAACCTGATTAACGTTATATCATGATTTATAGGGTGCCATGAACTGTTTTTCTCGAAATAACGATTATAGAGTTCGTTACGTTTTTAATCCATAATAAATGATTTAAATAAGACCTACTGGGTTCGTAAGCTATATGAATGATACGCGGAAAAACAGCGTTCTCCCTAAGCTCCATCAAAAAAAACAGGGCTGTTCCAAAAGTAGAATGATCTACTTTAGAAACAACCCCTTAACCTCACTATTGCATAATCCTATTATTTATTGCCCTTGTCATACAGGTCTTGTAGCTTCGGCTGCAATTCCTTCGCCCAATCCGCAGCTGTCATCTTGCCGTCCCACACTTTGCCTGCCTCTTGCCACATCGTATCGATCCACTTCGTATCCTTCGAACCGAAATCAATTGGCGGATGACCGTAATCTTCAATAATATCAAGGAAAACTTGACGATTTGCTGGTGCTTTGTCATAAGCTACAAACT
>NZ_MRTD01000054.1 GCF_001956295.1 Paenibacillus sp. FSL A5-0031 | reverse complement strand
GAGGTCTGGAAAGGCCCGCCAGAGCAGGTAAAAGCCCTGTAACCGAAAGCAAGCACCCTCCGAGACGGATCCTGAGTACGGCGGGACACGAGAAACCCCGTCGGAATCCGGCAGGACCATCTGCCAAGGCTAAATACTCCCTGGTGACCGATAGTGAAGCAGTACCGTGAGGGAAAGGTGAAAAGCACCGCGGAAGCGGAGTGAAAAAGAACCTGAAACCGTGCGCTTACAAAAAGTCAGAGCCCGTTAAATGGGTGATGGCGTGCCTTTTGTAGAATGAACCGGCGAGTTACGATCACGTGCAAGGTTAAGTCGGGAAGACGGAGCCGTAGCGAAAGCGAGTCTGAATAGGGCGAATAAGTACGTGGTCGTAGACCCGAAACCGTGTGATCTACCCCTGTCCAGGGTGAAGGTGCGGTAACACGCACTGGAGGCCCGAACCCACGCATGTTGAAAAATGCGGGGATGAGGTGGGGGTAGCGGAGAAATTCCAATCGAACTCGGAGATAGCTGGTTCTCCCCGAAATAGCTTTAGGGCTAGCCTCGAGGAATGAGCGTCGTGGAGGTAGAGCACTGATTGGGTGCGGGGCCCGCCAAGGGTTACCAAGTCCAGTCAAACTCCGAATGCCATAGACGTGCTACTCGGGAGTCAGACAGTGAGTGCTAAGATCCATTGTCAAGAGGGAAACAGCCCAGATCATCAGCTAAGGTCCCCAAGTGTGTGTTAAGTGGGAAAGGATGTGGAGTTGCAAAGACAACCAGGATGTTGGCTTAGAAGCAGCCATCATTTAAAGAGTGCGTAATAGCTCACTGGTCGAGTGACTCTGCGCCGAAAATGTAACGGGGCTAAACACACCACCGAAGCTATGACATGTACCGTATGGTACTTGGGTAGGGGAGCGTTGAATACGGATTGAAGTTGGACCGTGAGGACTGGTGGACTGTATTCAAGTGAGAATGCCGGTATGAGTAACGAAAAGACAAGTGAGAATCTTGTCCGCCGAAAGCCTAAGGGTTCCTGAGGAAGGCTCGTCCTCTCAGGGTAAGTCGGGACCTAACGCGAGGCCGAAAGGCGTAGTGGATGGACAACAGGTTGAAATTCCTGTACCACCGAAGATTGTTTGAGCAATGGGGTGACACAGAAGGGCAGTGACGCGGACTGATGGAATAGTCCGTCCAAGCAGTGAGGCTGATCGATAGGCAAATCCGTCGATCATAAGGCTGGGCTGTGATGGGGAGCGAAAATTGCAGTAGCGAAGGTCATGTACTCCGGCTGTCAAGAAAAGCCTCTAGTGAGATCTAGGTGCCCGTACCGCAAACCGACACAGGTAGGCGAGCAGAGCATGCTAAGGCGCGCGGAAGAACTCTCGTTAAGGAACTCGGCAAAATGACCCCGTAACTTCGGGAGAAGGGGTGCCTCGGTAGGGTGAATAGCCCGAGGGGGCCGCAGTGAAAAGGCCCAAGCGACTGTTTAGCAAAAACACAGGTCTGTGCGAAGCCGTAAGGCGAAGTATACGGGCTGACGCCTGCCCGGTGCTGGAAGGTTAAGGGGAGCGGTTAGGGGTAACCCGAAGCTGTGAACCGAAGCCCCAGTAAACGGCGGCCGTAACTATAACGGTCCTAAGGTAGCGAAATTCCTTGTCAGGTAAATTCTGACCCGCACGAATGGCGTAACGACTTGGGCGCTGTCTCAACGAGAGATCCGGTGAAATTTTAATACCTGTGAAGATGCAGGTTACCCGCGACAAGACGGAAAGACCCCATGGAGCTTTACTGTAACTTGATATTGAACTTTGGTACGATCTGTACAGGATAGGTGGGAGCCTTAGAAGCATGAGCGCCAGCTTGTGTGGAGGCAACGTTGGGATACCACCCTGATCGTATCGGAGTTCTAACCTAGAACCGTGAAACCGGTTCGGGGACCGTGTCAGGTGGACAGTTTGACTGGGGCGGTCGCCTCCTAAAATGTAACGGAGGCGCCCAAAGGTTCCCTCAGAATGGTTGGAAATCATTCGAAGAGTGCAAAGGCATAAGGGAGCTTGACTGCGAGACCTACAAGTCGAGCAGGTACGAAAGTAGGGCTTAGTGATCCGGTGGTACCGAATGGAAGGGCCATCGCTCAACGGATAAAAGCTACCCTGGGGATAACAGGCTTATCTCCCCCAAGAGTCCACATCGACGGGGAGGTTTGGCACCTCGATGTCGGCTCATCGCATCCTGGGGCTGAAGTAGGTCCCAAGGGTTGGGCTGTTCGCCCATTAAAGCGGTACGCGAGCTGGGTTCAGAACGTCGTGAGACAGTTCGGTCCCTATCTGTCGCGGGCGCAGGAAATTTGAGAGGAGCTGTCCTTAGTACGAGAGGACCGGGATGGACGTACCGCTGGTGTACCAGTTGTTCCGCCAGGAGCACCGCTGGGTAGCCAAGTACGGACGGGATAAGCGCTGAAAGCATCTAAGCGTGAAGCCCCCCTCAAGATGAGATTTCCCAGTATGTAAGACCCCTTGAAGACGACGAGGTTGATAGGTTCGGGGTGGAAGCACAGCAATGTGTGTAGCTGACGAATACTAATCGGTCGAGGGCTTATCCTAAACACGTTTACTGTGACCCATACATCCAGTAGACAGCAGCATAAAGGCTTCAGCAAGCCTA
>NZ_MRTD01000053.1 GCF_001956295.1 Paenibacillus sp. FSL A5-0031 | reverse complement strand
CGCATCATAGTACGACAAAAGAAGTCTTGCTTAGCAAGGCTTTTTTTGTTGTTTAAAAGTAGGAAATGATGCTCAAATGAGATGCTTTTGAGCTATTTTTTTGTCAAAGGAGTTAGCCTCGTGTACAATAAAAACAGCTAAGGGAGGACATATATGAATTTTTCCGTCACCTTTTTTACAAATATAAGTATTCTCATTACTTGTGCTTACCTTTTTAACCTCCTATACAAAAATTTTCTAAACCGAGCTTCCTCCAATGTGAAAAATAGTTTGTTGATTGTCACTTTTATTTTATCCGGCTGGCTGACGATGATGGTTGGTGTAGAATTAGGGAGAGGTCCCTTATTCGATTTGCGCGGCGTACCTATTATTTTTGCAACACTAGTGTTCCGTGATCCGCGCCATGTTTTTATTATTGGACTTGGTATCTCTGCTTCAAGATATTTTGTCAATGGAATAACACCAAGCTCACTAACGGGATCAATTAATATCGCTATTATGGGACTCGTCGCAGCAGGGCTCGTCATGCTTTACGAACGACGCCAGTTATGGGGCTATCGTAAGAAGGCAACGATTTCTTTGCTAACCATCAATATTGTACAGGTAACTGGTATCGCGATCTTTGGCGCTCTGTCTCGTGAGTTGTACTTGAAGCAGATTATGCCTTTTACGCTGCCTCTTTCTATTTTGCTTGGTGCCTTTTTCTTATTTATTATTAATGATTTTTATAAGGAACAGCTCCGTTCGGACGAGCTGCGCGACAATAACTTGCTTCTAGTGGAGCAAACGAAGGAGCTTGAAGACAAAGCGATACAAATCATGAAGTCATCCAAATATAAGTCGGACTTTCTCTCTAATATGTCTCATGAGCTTCGGACACCTCTTAATAGCATCATTGTCCTCTCAGAGCTCATTCGTGAGAATACGGCCAGCCAGGAACACAATGAGAATTTTGAGTATGCAGATATGATAAACAGCTCTAGTAACGAATTGCTGCGAATCATTAATGACATCCTGGACTTATCCAAGTTGGAAGCAGGTAAGATGGATATCAACTGGGGAGAAGTGTCCGTCGAGGATGTTACGCAGCTGGTATACCATGAATTTGCCCATTTAGCTGAAAAGAAGCAGCTAAGCTTCGAAGTTTTAATAGATGAAGAGGCTCCTCAAATGCTAGTATCCGATGGACAAAAACTGAGCCAAATTATTCGCAATCTATTAAACAATGCTATTAAGTTTACAGATAAGGGCGATGTCGCTTTGCACGTATACAAGGATAAGCTTACTGACTGCATTGTATTTGTTGTAAAGGACACCGGTATTGGGATAGATGAGGACAACCAGCAGCGAGTTTTTGATACATTTTCACAAGAGGACAGCACGATTCAGCGGAAATATGAAGGAACTGGATTAGGGCTTTCTATTTGCATACAGCTTACCAATCTACTTGGCGGCAAACTTGCGCTTAAAAGCACAAAGGGAGTTGGAAGTGAGTTTGCACTAAGTGTGCCGTTATATCCTACATCGAAATAGGATAGCTGCTTCGATTGGAACCGCAAATCGCTTCCGACTAGGTTGGAGAGTAACGTACAGATAAGGGCCGCTAGATTCGACTAACGGCAAGGAAGGTGTAGTTAGGCAAACGAATGCCTTCCTACACCTTTCTTTATGGATTAAGCGAGGTATCCATATTTGTATAAATAAGAATGGCATCTCTTAGAAATAAAGCAGCACCGGGCTGGTTTTTATCATAATAGGCTGTAAACCTTTCATCATCTACATACATTTGAGCAACACCCGCATGTGCTTCTTTGGTATAGCTGCCCCAATAAAAACTTAGCCATTGTCGATGGAGATCGGCTGCTTTCTGTGCTAACTGACCAGCGGGATCACCAGTCGCAAAAGCTTCCTCAAGCACGCTTATGACCTCGGCTCCTAACTTTTCGATCTCAGTGTGCTGTTCTTTAGTCATGTTTTTGATTATTTGGTTAGAGAGATCCACCTTCTCGTTCCCGTACTTTTCTCTAATCTCTTTACCAAAGCTCTTCTCGTTCTCATTAATGAGCTGCTGCTTAAAACCTTCGAATTTCTCTTTATTCTCCATTATTATTCTCCCTTCTTTTTGAGCTAATGTTTTGTCGACATTAGCGATAAGCTGATCTAGCTGTACTCTTTTCTCTAAAAGCTTTTGTCGATGCTGCAGCAGTGCCTTTTCACCGTCAAAGGAAGGTGATGTCACGATGGCCTTGATTTCCTCTAATCCGATTCCAAGCTCTTTGTAAAATAGAATCTGCTGCAGACGATCAACCTCCGCTTGCCCATAAATGCGATAGCCTGAAGAATTCAACCGTGCAGGTTTAAGCATGTCGATCTCATCATAATAACGCAGCGCACGTGTACTAATTCCAGCTAATCGACCTAGCTTTTGTATGGTGTATTCCATGTGTTCACCTCCTGACAACATCATCGTACACCTTCACGCAACGTGAAGGTCAACTGTTTTTTTATAACGCAAGATCAATAGTATAGGATTTAACCAGAGTGGAATTGGAGGAGGATGAACTAATGTCTTTCATTTAATTATCCTGTTTATTGAAGTAAGTAAACTCTATTCACAATTAACGAGGAATTGTTGTATAGCCGAGAATGCTATTGTTGAAAATAAGGTTGTCCAGCTATGGAGAGCGATATAGCATTATAAAATGGATGGAAAGAAGTCATGATTTGAGAATGTTATAGAGTTGTTCATTTGCGATGTAAACTATATCCATTTATAATTAATGTTATTCTTCTTCTTTAATGATGGAATCATGTATTTACATGCTTTATTGTAGTAAACATAGGCATTACAGCTGTATAGAAAGGGTTTTACATGTGTAAATAAAGATTATTATAAATTAATTTCAAAAAAGACTTGCATTATTAGGTGAATGCATGGTATATTCTATTTCTGGCCGAGAGATACACGCGGACAGTAAGCAAAACAAGCAAGACAAACGAAAGAAAAGATTGCTCTTTGAAAACTGAACAACGAGTAATAACTGCCTTGCAAATCCTTCGGGATGAGCAAATATA
>NZ_MRTD01000052.1 GCF_001956295.1 Paenibacillus sp. FSL A5-0031 | reverse complement strand
GTGCTTTGCAATGAAGAGGAACGGGGCGATGCCCATCTGCTGCAGGAGCTTATAAAGAAGCATCGGGTAGAGGTGCTACAAATTACACCATCACGCTTCAAGTGGTGGATGGCGCAGGTGAGCCAAAGCGAGGTTTGGAAAGCCTTAAGTATAGTCATGATTGGAGCGGAGCCGTTGACGATGGATCTGCTGGAGAGACTTCGTTCGGTGACGAATGCACGTATCTTCAATCTTTATGGACCAACGGAAACAACGGTATGGACATCGGTGTGCGAGGTAACTAGCGGTGAGAACATCACGATTGGCAAGCCTATTTCCGGGGCAGCAATGGTTGTACTAAATCCAGCACTGCAGCTGCAGCCGACGGGTGTAATTGGTGAAATCTGCATCTTAGGAGCAGGCGTTGGACGGGGGTATCTTCGCCATCCAGAATGGGATCATGGAGTATTCATCACGAGCTCGTTTAATGCAGGTGAGAGGATGTACCGCACGGGTGATACGGTGAATTTGTATACGCAGGCCGCCGCGATCATCAGGTAAAAATACGAGGACATCGCATTGAAACCGGTGAGGTGGAGCAGCAGCTGCTGCTGCATGAGCATGTGAAGGAAGCTGTTGTCATCGTATTTCAGGAGGAGGAGGGCGACCATGCGCTTTGTGCGTATGTTGTACCCGCTTCCGACTCTAGTTGTAACAACAATATTAACGAACACAACCTCTCCGACATGATTTCGGAGCTACAGACCCATCTCAGCAGCAAGTTGCCTGCCTATATGATTCCAGCTTATGTGATGCTGCTGGATGCAATACCGCTCACACCAACCGGAAAGCTGCATCGAAAGGCGCTGCCAAAACCTCATAAGACTGTGCTGAGTGAGCGCCAGTACTTAAGGCCAAGAAACGAGACGGAACGCAAGCTTGCCGAGCTGTGGAAAGATTTGTTGTTGTCGGATGATATTGGCGTGATGGACAGCTTTTTCGAGCTTGGCGGCCATTCGCTCAAGGCTGCAGCGCTGGTAAGCCGAATCCATGAGCAGTTTGGTGTACATGTGCCGCTGAGGGAGCTGTTTTTAAATCCAAAGCTAGGGTCCCTTGCTGAAGTAATTGAAAGTAAACATCTGCAAACATATAAATCGATTCCGCGCCAGATGGATCAGGAGCATTATCCGATGTCGCATGCGCAGAGAAGACAATATTTGCTGGGGCTGCTAACAGGAGAATCAACGATGTACCATGTTCCGTTTGCACTGCGAATTCGGGGCAAGCTGGACGCATCGAGACTTGAAGCTGCGTTTACATCATTGGTCGCTAGGCATGAGAGTTTACGAACTTCGTTTCATTATATGGATGAGCAATTCAGGCAGCGAGTCCTCCCAGAGAAGGCATTTCATTTCGAGGATGGGCTAGATGAGCTAGTACCATCTAGTGATGATGTAATCGCTGAATCAGAATGGCTGAATGAGCTCATTACGAAGTTTATAAGACCTTTTGATTTGGAAAGCGGACTGCTGCTAAGGGCAGGACTTCTTCAACTGAAAGAAGAGCATTACTTGCTGCTGCTGGATATCCATCATATTGTGATGGATGGCGTTTCGATGAGTGTGCTGGTAAAGGAATTAACGGCATTATACGGCGGAAATGAACTGCCAGAGCTGCGGGTGCAATATAGGGATTATGCGGTCTGGCAGGAAGGACAGCTAGGCGGCGAAGCAATCGAGGCGCATGAGCGTTACTGGTTGAAGAAGTTTGAAGGCGAGCTGCCGCTGCTGGAATTGCCGACAGATAGGAAACGCCCGATCATTCAAACTTTTAAGGGGCGAAAATATGTCTTTCATCTAGACGGAGAGCTTGCACAGCGGGCGCGGCGTTTGGCGGCAGAGCAAGGTGTGACACTATATTCAGTACTGCTAAGTGCTTATGCTTTTATGCTTGGGAAGTACAGCGGACAAGAGGATATTATTGTTGGTACGCCAGTAGCTGGACGTAATCATGTTGATGTGGAGGGACTCATCGGCATGTTCGTCAATACAGCAGCCATCCGTTGTCGACCGCAGCTCGAACGTACAGTTAGCAGCTACGTTTCTGAATTGCACGAGGATGTGCTGCAGGCGCTGGAGCATCAGGAGTATCCGTTCGAGAAGCTGGTGGAGCGGCTAAACCTCGTTCAGGACAAGAGCCGAAATCCGTTGTTCGATACGATGTTTATTTTGCAAAATATGGAGCGTTCAGCGTTGCAAGCGGGCGGTTTGAGCTTCGAGCCGCAGCCGTTTGAACACGGTGTCAGCAAGTTTGATTTGACACTTGAAGCTGTAGAGCGCGCGGAAGGCATTGCCTTCAGCTTGGAATATGCAACGGATTTGTTTCATGAGGAAACAGTCATCAGGATGGCCCATCACTACTGCGCGATTATTAAAGCAATGACGTCGAGCGAAAATCGATTGCGGACATTAGGCGAACTAGAGCTGCTTAACGATGAAGAAAAGTTGGAGCTGCTTGGGGCATTGAATAGTATGACATGGATGAAGAGCAGTGGTGCTGATGCTGAAGGGGCTGCAGCATCAGGAGATGCACCCGCAAAAATGCCGCTGAGTTTGCAGGGCCAAGCTTCATCTTTGCCAGGTATCCCGTTCAAATGGCGATCCGTCATTGAAGAGATAGAGAAGCAGGCTGCAAAAACTCCAGATGCGGTTGCAGTCCATTTTGAATCGGAGCAGATGACCTATCGCGAACTAAATGATAGATCCAACCAGCTGGCACATACGCTTCGCAGCCGCGGGGTGGGACCGGAGCGAATTGTAGCGCTGATAGCAGACCGATCCCCCCTGTTGATGATCGGCATTCTTGGCATTTTGAAAGCAGGGGGCGCTTATGTCGCTATTGATCCGGCATATCCTGTTGAGCGTATTCAGTGGATGCTGGAGGATTGCGGCGATCAATGGCTTCTGACAGAAAGGAAATATGCTGGGTTTGTCATAAATGCGTCAGAAGAATGGTATTTGGATGATGCTGATCTCTATAGCTCGGAACGAGGAAATCTGGAGATCGTAAGCCGTCCGGAGCATCTGGCGTATGTACTGTATACTTCGGGCTCAACGGGTAGGCCGAAGGGTGCAATGATCGAGCATCGCGGACTGGCAAGCTTCGTGAGCGCATTCCGTGAGCGAATTCCATTCGAAGCAGGCCAAAGCATATTGGCAATGGCGACCGTATCGTTCGATATTTTCATCGTAGAGAGTCTACTCCCATTAACAATGGGGATGAAAATGGTGCTTTGCAATGAAGAGGAACGGGGCGATGCCCATCTGCTGCAGGAGCTTATAAAGAAGCATCGGGTAGAGGTGCTACAAATTACGCCAT
>NZ_MRTD01000051.1 GCF_001956295.1 Paenibacillus sp. FSL A5-0031 | reverse complement strand
CAAAAGAAGTCTTGCTTAGCAAGGCTTTTTTTGTTGTTTAAAAGTAGGAAATGATGCTCAAATGAGATGCTTTTGAGTAATTTTCATCAAATTGGTAACCCATATTGGTAAAACATAATAAGGCTTCAGTTGTTATTATTCCGATCAAGTAAAAAATTCCTCTACGCCTCCCCCAAGCTTTTTAACCCTCTTCAGACAAGTATTATCATTCTAATATCTGGGATCTAAGAAGAGACGAAGTTACGGGATGTTAAGAGCCAAATAGACACGCCTTAATAAGAAGAGGGTTGCACTATAATTGTACTGTGGTTCGGCTGCAAGTGAACTTTTTGAAAAGGCGAAAGCTTAGACAGCTGTTTATCTAGGTATTACTAATATGTCAGATCGAAATGTTGTGGAAATTCATTCAATAATCTAGGTAGATGTTCGAATGAATGCAAGTGGTTTTTTTGACTGTAACACTATATTAAATGTTCTAGTCTCTGTGCCTCTGGCGCACACACGACCGGCTGGTCATCGGTGCGTTTACATTAGCGATGTTTGTTCTTTAAGAGGTGAACTCCTTCCATTATGACTGCACGTCTACCTGCGATAGGAGATGCTTTCTAACGTGGGTTTTACGGTGTTATGCCAATCTAGATACCCCGATCGTTAAATCCAAATCATGTATCTACGTTACATCAGGCAGGGTTTCCCTAAAAATTAGTAATAAAAAATCTGTGATATAATGTTAAGCATAATACGAAATGGATTAACGGGTGGGGATATATATGAAATTGGAGCGATTGATCTCCATAATCTACAAGCTCCTGAATAACGAAGTTTTGTCTGCTTCTATGCTGGCTGAAGAGTATCAAGTTTCCCAAAGAACCATTTATCGGGATATCGATGTGATTTGCGCTGCGGGCTTCCCTGTCATATCGTATCAGGGAATGAATGGCGGATACGGTATAATGGATGGTTACAAAATGGATAAAAGCTTGCTCGGTTCTTACGATGTCGATTCTCTGATCACCGTGCTCAGCAGCCTCTCCAGCGTGTTTAAAGATGAGCGTGCTCAAGGTACCATTGAACGACTACAAACAATCGGATCCGAGCAACAGATCCCTACTGTTTCTGTCGACTTAGAAACCCGCCGGTCAGGGCCGGATGCGCTTCAACATTTACGTACGGGAATTACGGAGCGGAAAATCGTCCGTTTTGATTATATTAATGCAAATAATGATCGTACTTCCCGTGATATGGAACCCATACAGCTTCATTTCAAATATGGCAATTGGTACGTTTATGGCTTTTGTCGAACGCGTTGTGACTATCGGGAGTTCCGACTATCACGGATAATGAACTTAGTGTTGACGCAGGAAGACTTTCAGCAGCACCACTTAGTGTCGAAAGAGCTTACTTTCACAAACAAGGAATGGTGCGATCTTTTGAAAGATGTTGTGATTCAAGTGGGACCGGAGGCTTTGGCGATAGCTATGGATCAGTTTCACCAAGCGGATATGCAATTTCATGCCGATGGAAATGCAACGATACGAATTCCAGTTTATAAACCACTAGAAGCAAGATGGCTATGGTCCATTCTTCTGAGCTTTGGCAGTGGCGCCGAAGTAATCGAACCTCATGCACTGCGCGGGATTTTAAAAGAACAGCTTCAAAATACACTCAAACTTTATGAAGAAGTATGACAGTCTGTTGTCATACTTCTTTTATTATTATAACTATAGAACCAAAATCAATTTATTAGAAATCAAAAGGAGACTTTACGAATGTCCAATCATCCAGTAGAAATGTTTCAATACCACACATGGGCTAACCAAACGATCATGGGGAGAATTAAGGAACTCCCGGCCTCTGTGCTAAGTCAAGAAATAAACAGCTCATTTCCTACCCTTGCCCATGCCCTTAGTCATATCTATGCAGTGGATACGATGTGGTATAAGGTTTTAACAGGCACTGGTATGCGAGAGGCATTTCAAGAATGTATGTCGCTAAATGTGAGTATCCTGCATTCTGTAGATGAATACGCCAACAACTTCGCTCAGTTATCGGAACAATACAGAGAATGGTTCCAAAGCGAAGCTGATTTGGAGCAAACCGTTTTGCTTGATAACCCATTTGCTGGAATTCGAAAAACACGCTTATCCGAAATTGTACTGCAAGTAGCCAATCATGGGACCTACCACAGAGGAAATATATCTACAATGTTGCGCCAACTAGGCCACGCATCCGTCATGAACGACTATGCATTTTTTTGGTATCAGGAAGCTGCGGAATCCGTTTAATCACTGGCACATTGTTTTGAATTAAATCAAATCAGTCTAAAAGGTCGATACTTCTAAAAATAGGGGAGTCGATCTTTTTACTTCGATTTAATAGAAGAAATAGGTCACCATTGCTAGTTGAGATAAGTATCATTTTACCCTTATGCTGATAGTATCAAGTTCGACTTGGGTCATAAGTTGTATACTGAATTTAATTAAACACTATAGTTAGAAGGAGCTTGAATTTTATCTATGGAAATTGAAAATCTAATTACAGTAAATTCGAGAGAAGATTTGAGGATTTGGCTACAGGAAAATGGAAATATTAAAAAATCTTGCTGGGTAGTAGTTAGCATGACGCCAAACCCAGATACGCTGCTGTATTTGGACGCGGTCGAAGAATCTTTGTGCTTTGGATGGATTGATGGAGTGAAAAAGAAAATAGCCGAAACTCAAATGGCGCAGAGACTATCGCCTAGAAGCAAAAAAAGTTCATGGACTGAATTGAATAAAGAACGTGTCCGCCGCCTTGAAAAGTTGGGGTTAATGAGAGATGAAGGTAGAAAGGTACTTCCCGATATGGATTGCGATTCTTTTAAAATAGATAAGGTTATAGAGCAAAGGCTCAAAGAGGAGAGACAGGTTTTTGAGAATTTTTCGGCATTTCCAGCTCTTTATAAAAGAGTTCGGATCGACACGATACAAAGTAATAAAAACCAGCCGGAATTATTTAATAGTAGATTAGACAAATTCATTTCAAACACTAAGGAAAATAAAATGTATGGTCAATGGCATGATAATGGACGCCTCCTAGATTATTAAGATACGCAATTTTGTAGTGAGAAATTGTTTGTTGTGGGTGATATAAGCACGCCAAAATAGGCTGTTTGTAATTAGTGGGAGTAGTCTTCTACTATACTAATTTTGATTTGTTTCAAATTAAAAGCTCAACCTTTCATAGGCGTGATAGGTTCATTTTAGTTCCTACACATACGAATAGGTCGTGAGTTGCTTATACTGGACGGTCCAGCAGCTATTGTGAATGTTGAAAACGGATGGTTTTGGCCTAGAAAAGAATGAACATTCATGGAGGATGTAAAGCAAGGATTAATTCTGATTGTAAATAAAGAATAGGTTATATAGATGAACTCAATAGATAAAGAGGAGCTACTATTGGCTTTTTTAAAGTTAAAGACTTTGCACAGTTTTAATTCATTTTTAAAGGCTATCGTATTCATGAATCAAGATGCTATTCCCCTGTATATGAGTATCAGAAGCAAGTCACGGAATTCATATAAACCTGTACAGGGATAGACAAGAAGTGATGCAGCTTTGTATCTTGTAGGATTGAGTAGATTGATGTAAGGCAGAATCAGATATCAAGAAGAAAACGATGAAATATATGAGCTGAGTTGAATTCCATTTGTTAATCGTCTGCATTACACATAGGTAACTAGGCTAATATTGAGCTCAAAAATAAATGACTAATAATATGTTTGTTCATTTATATTAACGAAATTAAATATTAAAACGCTTAAATGTAGTGTTTTATAGGCATTATAGACGTATTAAATGGCATCTATATAGTGAAATCATAAATATAATAAAATAATTTCAAAAAAGACTTGCAATCATATATGCATGCATGGTATATTCTAATTCCGGCCGAGAGATACACGCGGACGGCGAGAGAAACAAACGAAAGAAAAGATTGCTCTTTGAAAACTGAACAACGAGTAATAACTGCCTCGCAAATCCTTCGGGATAAGCGAAAAAAGCG
>NZ_MRTD01000050.1 GCF_001956295.1 Paenibacillus sp. FSL A5-0031 | reverse complement strand
GCAAATAACGTATCTGATGTCCGTTACAGCAAGTTTGGTTACTCAATCTTCTAATTCCACCCTTCTTTTACTTCGAACGCTCATTATGAGTTTGAATAAATTACAACCAGCAATCTAGCCACGTACCCCCACCCAAAGCAGGCGCGCGGCTATCACGTTAGTCCCCATCTGTGGATTGAGTTTGAACCAAACTACAGCCAACAACCAGCCACGCTCCCCTCCCAGAGCAGGTGCGCAGCTACAACAATCACATTAATCCTCAACTGCACTTGAAGTATCATAGCTTCGCTTTATCGTACAAAACCTCACCTAACGGACATAGGATCCGTTATTTATCACAAATAACGTCCACAACAAATTTAACGGACATACGATCCGCTATTTGTCCCATTTCGAGCATAAACCTACCTTTTTAAGCCCAATAGCGTACCCTATGTCCGTTAGCTACCCCAAAAGTAAGGAAAAGGAGCAAATAGCGTATCTGATGTCCGTTACCTTCTCTAAAAAGCAATACACAGGAGCTTCCACTCCCACCGATTAGATGACTTAATCCTGAGATTCATATGCTCCAATCATTCGTGGAACATAGCTTAGCTGCTTGTTTAAATCCTAGATGCAGCAACCACTCGCTAAGCAACGCAACATCCCAGCAAAGGCGTAACTTAAAACGGGCTACACTACCCAACAACCCTAATGTGTTTAAAACAAAAACAGCAGGCTCGAGGATCACCTCATGCCTGCTGTTTCTTTTATGACTATAGAATCATCGTACCCATCCGTTTAGCGGACTCCATCATGACCGGGGCGTATTCCCTCATCGTGTCCATGGTCATCCTGCTGGCTGGACCCGACACGGATAATGCAGCAGCGAGCTTGCCGGTACGGTTAAAGATAGGCGCCGAAAGCGCCGCAGCTCCCGGTTCCCGTTCCTCGAAGCTTGTGGCATATCCCTGCATACAAATCTCTTCGAGCTGCTGCTTGTATTGATCCAGATCCAGAGAGTACAGCCAAGCTGGATCTCCAAAAATGCTTTCCTGTACGATCGGATCTGAATAAGCGATTAGCACCTTACTCGATGCACCTGCATAAAGCGGCAGTCTCACGCCTACAGGCGCTACCCGCCTAACGGGTTGATTGCTTTGCACGGCTTGCATACGGATCCGCTCAGAGCCGTCTCTTACGTATATGCTAACGGTCTCGCCCAGCTGGTCGCGTAAACGCTCCATCTCAGGCAGCCATATTGTTGCTTGATCATCTGAACGTGATAAATGGGCTGACAGCTCCCACATTTTTAAACCCAAATGATATCGGTCTGTCGAGCGATCGCGCTCGATGAAGCCTTTCTCTTCGAGCGTGGCGAGCATCCGGTGCACCGTGCTTTTGTGCAGGCCAACCTGTTCGGCAATCTCAGTCATTGCCCAGTCTGTTTTTGAAATAAAACACAGCAATATATCAAGCGCCCGATCCACTGCTCGAACCGTCGATTTTCCATCTTCCATGCAGCCACAGCTCCCTCTCCAAAAGTTTCATCCAATGAAACCGATTCTCATTCAGTATAACTCATCGCTTCCATTATCGTAAAGAACAGTTGTTTACATTACAGTAATATTACAAATGATTAACATTACCTCGACAACAATTGACAGGCTTATAGGACCGGACTACGATAAAAGTACTAGATAAGAAAAGCGCTTACAACGATCCGAATATATGAGTCTAATGGACGGTTACTTACAGAGGGAGGACAACGACATGAGCACGACTATAATGACACCATTGCCACTTGAAGGCGGATTTCCAAAAAACCTTCATCCCTTCCCGCTTGGCGATTCGGATAACCTGTCCCAATTGCGCAAAACCAAAAGCCGCAGCAAGCATTTGCTGGTTGCTTCCATTGCTTCCCTTACGGCAATGTGTTTGATTGCTGTCATTATTTTTCATGGCTATGTCGCATGGATGCTTGCATACCCTTATGTAGCCCCACTCTCCTCTAATCCGCAAGCGGCTATCGGCCTAGATTACGAGGATGTCATTTTCCCTAGCAAAAGCGGAAATACGACGGTCAGCGGCTGGTTCATCCCTGCAGAGAGTGATGCAAGCGAAGCGGCTCCTTCAGCACGAACTGTTGTTTTCAGCCACGGTTATGGCGCTAATCGCGAAGAATCATGGGTACCGATGTATGAGCTCTCGAAGCTGCTGCACGGTTTAAACTATAATATATTGTTGTTTGACTACGGCTATGCATCTAAGGAGTACAAAGCTCCGGCCACTGGCGGCCTTGAGGAGTCACAACAGCTGCTTGCTGCAGTAGATTATGCAAAATCACGCGGAGCGGAGGACATCGTCGTCTGGGGCTTCTCAATGGGTGCAGGAACGGCACTGCAAGCAGGACTGCAGACCGATGAAATTGACGCCATGATACTCGACAGTCTTTTCATCCCGAGCCCCGAGGCATTATTTGATAACTTGAATCAATTTGTTTCATTGCCGCAGTTCTCTTTGCCGCTTATTGAATCGATGATCCCCCTTTGGACGGGTACAAGCTTTGGATCTATTCCGGCAAGCGAGGTTTTATCTAACGTTTACGATATCCCGTTATTTATCATCCATGGCACAGAAGATTCAAAGGCTCCTTACCAAACGGCAGAGGCTATTGCTGATGGGCAAGGCAACGTTCTATCTCGTTCTTGGATCGTTCCCGAAGGCAAACACGAATTGCTGTTCCAAGTTCATCCGAGTGAATATATCCAAAGAGCAGCCTTATTTCTAAGCCAAGTCGATCAACAGCTCCAAGCAGAACGAACATAATAATGAAGCACGACATAAGCCCGCTTACCGACGAATACATCTAACATAGATGCATTTGTTGCGAAAAAGGGAGGCGATGGTCGTGCTTTTTGTTTATGGAACGCTCATGCCCGTTCGCGTAATGGAATTAGTTAGACATTGGAAGCTGCAAGAGAAAGAGCATATCGCTGTTATTTTGCAGGCAGCGCCTGAGATGGAGCGTCAGTATGTTCAGCTTCTCCAAGCATGGGAGCCTGTTTTCTCCAATACCGCTCAATATACTAATCAATGGCTGGATGAATGGCTTCCCATTCCGTCACGCTTGCCATCCTATATGGAACAAACGATTGAAGCGGTTGTAGAGACATCCCTTGAACAATCAAGAACGTATGTCGATCAACTCAGGCAGCTAACTGAGCGCACCGCGTCGGCTTCTTCTGATGTCACCAAATCCGTCATCTCTCACGCCATTCGTGAATCCAACTATTATATCGGCTTAATGAGCTCCTATCGACAAAAGGTAACCAGCTCAGGCAATAATCAGCACCGTGCAATTGTCCAGCAAGTCCCCATCGGGGGACACACACTGCCTCCTCTGCCCTATGCTTACAGTGCCCTTGAGCCTTATATCGATGAGCATACGATGCGAATCCATCATGATATACACCATCAGTCCTATGTCGATGGTCTAAATGAAGCGGAATTGCAGCTCAAAATCGCACGCGAGACGAATCAATTTGAGCTGGTTAAGCATTGGGAGCGAGAGCTTGCTTTTAACGGTGCCGGCCACTACTTACATACTCTATTCTGGAGCATCATGACACCCTATGGTGGAGGTGAGCCGATAGGAGCTCTGAGCCAGCAAATCCGAAATGATTTTGGCAGCTTCTCCGCCTTTAAGAATCAATTCAGCAAGGCAGCGGCGAAGGTGGAGGGAAGCGGCTGGGCGATTCTAGTTTGGAGTCCACGCAGCAGCCGGCTTGAAATATTAACCGCAGAGAAACATCAGAATTTATCACAATGGGATGTTATACCTTTGTTAGCCTTGGATGTATGGGAACATGCTTATTATTTAAAACATCAAAACAAACGGCCTGAGTATATTCAGGATTGGTGGAATGTCGTGAATTGGACCTTCGTTAGTGATCGATTTGAAGAAGCTCGAAAGCTTGTGTGGGTGCCATTTTAATCTATTTAGCAAAAAAAGCCCGACACGGGAGCTGGGGACTAACCCCGGTTCACTGTCGGACTTTTTCAAAATATAAGAAAGCATATCATTTTAAACTGGTACCCATACACTGGACACTTTGAAAAAAGGGGTTAGTGTATGGGTACCTTTTTTGTATACTAGAGTGAATAGTGGGGGCGGTCATATGAGTAAAAAACACTTTAATCTATATGAACAAGAACAGTTAGCTAACAACCCGTATGTCTTACGAGTCAGCGAAAAATCAATTACGTATGCTGATGAATTCAAACGTGTGTTCATTGACCAATATGTATCGGGACGAACTCCGAGGGAGATTTTTGAAACCAGTGGATTTCAAGTGGAGATCCTCGGGTTGAAGCGGATCGAACAATGTGCAGATCGTTGGAAGAAAGCGTACGAAAAAGATGGGATTACGGGACTTGCGGACTCGAGAAAAGAAGCGGTTCTACGTCCATCAAAACGAGATTTATCTCCTGAAGAGATTATTGCCAGGCAGGATGCAAAGATTAGACTTTTGGAGGCTCAACTGGCATACGTAAAAAAGTTAGACAGGAACGAAAGGAGGCTAACAGCAAACGGAAAGATCCTAAATCCGAGTGATTGTTTTAACCTTATTCAGGAAGCTGTTCAACAAGGTTTGGGGCGAATGACACGTTACCTTTGTCAACTGCTTGACGTGTCACGCTCTGGCTTTTATAACTACCTTCACTCTGCTGACAAGCGTCAGGAGCGTACGTTAGCGGATGAGCAAGCAGGTGCACTTATCAAGAAAGCCTTTCATCGAAGAGGTTATAAAAAAGGCTCCCGATCCATTAAGATGACGCTCCAGAGCGAATATGACACCTGTTACAATCTAAAGCGAATTCAAAGGCTAATGAAAAAATTTGACCTCGTTTGTCCTCATCGAAAACCTAACCCGTATCGACTTATGACCAAAGCTACACTCGAACACCG
>NZ_MRTD01000004.1 GCF_001956295.1 Paenibacillus sp. FSL A5-0031 | reverse complement strand
GCCGCAAAAGTCTTTGCATCAGGGAAACATCCCCGTTTTCAAATGAAAGGACTTCAAATTCCACTGTATAGTGGAGCTTGAGGTCCTTTTTCTCGATGAAAATAAGTTCTATGTAGTGCTCAAAAAATCGCAAAATGACTTTTGAGACAGCCCCTTTTTTAAAAGTCTGCTGATCACTTATGAGATGAGGCATTATATGTTATGAATATGATGTAAAGCAACGAAAACTAGATTCGTATTTTCCGAACTAGCTATTGCGTGGTGAAAATGTGTAAAATATGTTAGGCAGAGCGGTAATTATTGGTTATATGTAGATGGAATGAAGCCGCTAAGATGAGAGGGAGAGGGTCTATTCGTGAAAAAGTTTGCAGCATTATTTCTATCATTAGCTCTACTATTTTCTTTCGTAACGAACATCCAAGCAGAGGCTAAGCCTATTTCAGTTTGGATAGACGGCGAGCAGGTGCAGCTTGGTGAGAATCAACCTACGATGGAAAAGGGAACGATTCTTGTTCCGGCGAAGACGGTTCTTCAAAAGCTTGATTTCCAAGTAACTTGGGATCAGAAAAATAAAGTCATTTCAGGCAAGAAGCAAGGACTAACCCTTTTATTCCAAATCGACAACTTAGGGGCAATGGCTAACGAGACGGAAATTGGATTGCTTGCTGCGCCGAAGGTCGTTAAAGGAACTGTATATATTCCTTTGCGTACGGTAAGTGAAGCAGCAGGCTATGAAATTACTTGGAATAAAGAGCAGCGCTCTGTTTCTCTTAAGGAGAATGAGCCAAGTAAAGGTTTCCTTTGGAAAGTAGAAAAGGACGGCAGCACCGTATATTTGCTGGGGTCGATACATATTGCGAACAAAGCGATGTACCCTTTGCGCTCTGAAATTCAAAAAGCCTATGAAGCATCCGACTATTTGGTTGTAGAGGCTGATATTTCGAAGATGAATGATGAGAAGGTACAAAAGCAAGTGCTTGATTTAAGCGTATTGAAGGATAATACAACGCTTAAAGATCATATCTCAGCTGATTCTTACAAGAAGCTTGGCGAGATTTTGAAGGAGAACGGTTTACCGGAAAATACACTGGATACCTATAAGCCTTGGAGCGTTTCGTCTACTATTGATTATCTTAGCTCAGCAAAAGAAGGTTATGATTCAGGCATAGGGATTGATGCCCATTTCTTGCAGCAGTCGCTGGAGAACAAGAAGCCAATCCTAGAGCTGGAATCGATCGAATACCAGCTTAATATGTTTAATAATTTTTCAGACAAACTGCAAGAAGAAATGTTGAAAGGTTCTATTGAGAACTATTTTGCAGAAGTATCAGGGATTGAAGATCTTACGAAAATGTGGGTTACCGGAAATGAGGAGCAGCTGCTCGAGCTGACGAAATCAGCCACGTCGAATGCGGAGCTTAATAAAGCGCTGCTTACTGACCGCAATGCTCCAATGGTTGAGAAAATAACGGGTTACTTGAATGACACGACAAAAAAATCCTATTTCGTAGTCGTAGGAGCTGCACATATGCTCGGCGAGAACGGTATCGTTCCACTGCTGGAGAAGAAAGGTTTTACTGTAGTTCGTCAATAGCAGCATGAAAGAGAGAAGGCAATCACGCAGTGAGCGTGATTGCCTTCTTTTTGTTCATGGTGTGATCAGCCGATATGCTGCTGCTGTTTAAGTTTAAGCTCAACGAGCAGCGCGTGCAGCTGCTCTGTCGCTAGGCCATGCAGTACGAGTCGAAAGCCTGCTTTAAGCGTCGTGAGCGGCACCATGGGATGTTTGTTGTTGATAAGCGCCAGTCGGTCGTTGCTGCCGATAATTTTGGAAGCAAGGATGCCAATCGTTTCATCTAGCTGAAGGGAGTTCGTCGCACGCCAGAAGTCATTATAGGTTAGAAACATTTGATAGACAGGGGTGAAGCATTCAATGGCGGTCGTCAAATCCATAAAATTGGTCCAGCGATTAGGCATTTGCTCAATAGGCAGAGGTTCCGATGTGATGGTGTTAAAGTTAAGCCGGTCCTGCTTTGTAACCTCAATTCCTTTGTGACGCAGCTCGCGATTAAGATTGATGACGAAGTTGTATAAATTGAGATCGTGAATGAGAAAAAGATCATCTTTTACCGGCTCCAGATTGGTTGGTTTGAGCGGGTTCATCTCAATCTGAACGTCAGGCACATTATCACGAATGAAGCCAAGCACCTCAGAGCCAAGATAGAAGTGGCGCAAAATCATATAATTAGCATCTGGGCTTACGAAGGTTTTCATTCCGAAATGCAGGACGCGGTGCAGCAGCCGGGATGAGGTGAGTGCCTTAGGTACGATTATTTTGTAAACCTGAAGAACAATAATCATTAATCTCGCAAAAGGACGCAGTACGGGCAGCAGAAACTGCCGTGATCTGCTAGAGCAATCCTTGAGGTAGGCAGCCTTGGCCTCCTCATTAAAGGGAATGCTCTGATCCATAAAGATGGCTAGAAACGGATTGGGATCGTTTTTGTCATGCGGCATTTGATGAAAATAATCAGTTTTGCTCATACATTGCCCAGCTCCTCTAATTGCAGCAAGTATAAGCGCGCCGTCGTTTTAGCTGTTTTCACTATTCGTCCTGCGATCTCTGCAGTGAGCATCGGATGCTGGACGACTGCCTCGAGTCTCTCGAAGTGCTTCTCATCGGAGTCGCTATGATAAAGCAGGAATGACACTTCTTCATCGCTCAGCCCAAGCTGATCGCGAATCATTTCGCCCCAGTAGCGCGCCATACGGCATCCAAGTCCCTCTATAATCCACATTGCGCCAATGAGATCAACAGGATTCTCGCGGCTAGCACGCTGGAACAAATAAGCCGACAATGCTTCACTGCCAATATTTTTTTCGCCTGATTGGATGTGCGCTAGGTCGCCGCCGATGGCGACGTAGTTGCGTTCAAGTATTTGAAAGTCACGATGCTCATCGCGCGCATGGGCAATGAACGTCGATCGGAGATCGATATGCTCGATCGCGATATACGAGGCAGCCCGCGCAATCCACTGAGAACCATCTATGACCTGTTGGCGGATGTTTTCCATTAGCAGCTTGTAGTCATGGAGGGTGAACTTGTTGTTGTACAGCTTATGAATAACCGGGACATGAGCCAGCTTTTGCTCAAAATCAATCCAAACCTGTACGAGCTGCCTAACGAGCTGCGCTTGAACGTGGTCTGCTTCGTTATACTCGAGATGAGGTGCCTCAGGCTGCCTTTCTTCAAACACCGGCTCTGCGATATGTCCTACATCAGCTGTGTCGCCTACAACCGTCAACAGCATATAAGAGGTTTGGAATCGGCCGCTTTCCGGCACCATGCATAGCACCTGCTCGCTTGGCTTCAAATGGCCTTCGTTAAGCAGCTCCTCCAGCATGATGTAGATTGAAGCAGCGCCAGTATTGCCCTTCGTATATAAATTCGTAAACCATTTCTCCTCAGGAATGGTGAGACCGCCAAGCTGCAGCAGCTTAAATATTTCGTCGCGGAAAAAATGAGATGAATAGTGGCAAACCATCCAGTCGATAGCTCTCGGTTCGATTTTACCCTCATCCACCAGCTCGAAAAACCGATTAACCCCGACCTTAGGCATTTCATTAACGAGCCGAATATCTTGTTTAAGATTAAGAGCCCCGTTGTCAGCAGCTTCATGAATGGTGACATAGTCAAGCCAGCTTTGCTGCTCGGCATTATCCTTGTTGGTTCCTGCATACATGCAGACATCGTATAGATTAGCGTAGGATTTGTTGTCGATCCATTCGATGCGCAGGGATAAACCGCTGGCGGCAGGCTGATGCTGAAGAACCGCTGCACCTGCTCCATCGGATAACATAAACCGAAGAAAGTCAGTGTCGAAAGGAATGGGATGATCAACGACACCCTTTTGCGCTTCGAACCTCGTATTTTTGAATACGCGGCTCGGAAATTCACTGGCGCAGGAAATGGCGGTTTGCTGCTCTCCGGACTGCACATGAAGGAATGCGTTTTTCATCGCCTGCATACCGCTGGCGCAAACACCGTGATGTGTCGCAACCTCCATAACAGGCAGCTTCGTTTCGGCATGCACCATACTCGCGAAGCCGGGAACAAGCAAATCACCTTGGGTCGTACCGACAGCGAGAAATGAGATTTGATCGCTCAGTGCCGCTTGGTTGCGGGAGAGCGCATCTTGTATCGCAAGTCCTGCCATTTCTGCATTTGAATATAGACTCTTTTGTTCTTTGTTTATCGCATAATGCCGAAAGCGTATTTTGTTTTGATCAAGAATGCGCCGCATCGACTTGGAGCTTTTACCGTTTATTTTGCCGAGATAATTCTCGATTTCATCATTGCCGATAGGGGGGCCGGGAAGAAATTTGCCAATGCTGGTTATATAGACGGGATTCATCAAGCACCTCCAAATAAGAAATATTTATAAGTCTTATGATCGGTTATGCAGCGTTTCAAGCCTAGTACTAACTTTATTTGGTACCGCAATTAAAGTAGGGCTTGAATATATGCATGATCGTCTTATATAATAAACGCATATCAAAACTGATGACTGACGGAGGTAACCCAGCCGATGAAGTAAGTACACGATTCCTGTAAACAACTTGTTTAAGTACAAGCGGCGTTCTCATAGCGAGAACCGGTCAGGGATACGTGCGTCGATTTGGGGACTTATGGATAGTCAATCAGCAGCGATAGATACGAGATGTTTACCCGCTAACTAGCGGTGTGACGCATCGTTATTTTCGTTTACCTGATATTCCCCTGCGTATTCGACCGTGTGCCGCTAGCCACGGTTTTTTATTATGTTTTTTTGAAATGGGGAATGTTCAATGATGCTATTAAAAGTTAAACATGTGAACAAGGAATGGGATGGCAATATCCTGTTCGAAAATATAAATTTTGAAGTCAGAGAAGGTGAAAGGCTGGCTCTGTTTGGACGAAATGGCGTGGGCAAAACGACGCTGCTGCAAGGACTGACAGGCAGAATCCCATTCGATGACGGTGAGGTGCAGCGGCTGCTTCCTCTTGCAGAGTGGGGCTGGCTCGATCAGCAGGCACAGATGAATTCCTCACTCACGCTGCTTGAATTCGTGCAGGCCGGCACAGAAGAATTGTTCCGATTAAAACGGTCGATGGTGGAGTTAACTAGGCGAATGCAAGAGGATGCAAGTGAGTCGCTGTTAAGCGAGTACAGTGAACTGTACGAACGTTATGCGCAGCTTGATGGCTATAGCTGGGAGATGAAGGTGGAGAGATGCTTAACGCAGTTAAGCTTTGATCCCTCGCTGTGGCACTTATCATTTTCACAGCTAAGCGGAGGTCAAAAGACGAAAGCACAATTAGCCGCGCTGATGGTAAGAGAGCCGAAGCTCGTTGTGCTGGATGAGCCGACGAATCACTTGGATTCTTCGGCGCTGGATTGGCTGGAAGCATGGGTGCAGGATTACCCGGGAACGGTTATTTATGTGTCGCATGATCGTACGTTTATCGACCGGACAGCAACGACTGTTCTTGAGTTTGAGCGAGATGGATGCCGGCGCTATTCTGGCGGATACACGCAGTATAAGGCGCAGAAAGAGCTGGAGCTAAGGACGCAGGAGGCGCTGTATAAGAAGCAGGAGCTGGAGCGGGAGAAGCTGCTTGAGAGCATACGCATGTATGCCGAATGGTTCCAGCAGGCGCATAAGGCGGCGGGTCAAAATGATTTTCTTAGATCAAAATCTAAAAAAAACGTGTCGCGTCTGCATGCGAAGGAGTCTGCGCTTGAGCGGTTGAACAAGGATAAGGTGCAGAAGCCGCGCGAGGACTCACAGCTGAGGATGCAGCTGGAGTCGGGCGGTTTTGGAGCGACTACGCTGCTTCGGATGGAGGACGTTAGTTTTGCCTATGAGGGGCATAGGAACGTTATAAGCAGGTTAAACCTCACCTTAGGTAGAGGTGAGCGATTAGCTGTGCTTGGTCCAAACGGAGTAGGGAAGTCGACGTTGCTTAAGCTTGCGACAGGCAGCTTATTGCCAAGCACAGGCAAGGTTAGCATTCATCCGCAGGTGAAAATCGGATATTTTGAGCAGGAGCTTGATAAGCTCGACAATGAGATGACCATTCTTGACAGCTTATTGCTGCTGCCGGAGATGACGCAGTCGCATGCAAGGACGATTCTGGGCTGCTTCCTGTTTACGAAGGAGGACGTATTTAAGCGAATCGGGGACTTAAGCATGGGTGAGCGATGCCGAGTCGCATTCTTGAAGCTTTATTTTGGCAAAGCGAATCTGCTCGTGCTTGATGAACCGACGAACTATTTGGATATTAGCACGCGAGAGCAGGTTGAACAGGCGCTACAGCATTATCCGGGTGCCGTTCTGCTTGTTACGCATGATCGCTATTTAATTCGCCAAGCGGCTAATCGACTGCTCGTACTCGATGGAAAAAATGAACCGAGCTTGTTCCACGGATCGTATGAGGAGTATATGTCTAAGGATCGAAGCCGGCTGCTTTCAGCGGATGAACAGGCAAGCCAAAATGAGCGGGAGATGTTGCAGCTGCGATTAACGCAGCTTATGAGCTGCGCTGAGCCGGAAGATCCAGCGGAGCAGAAGGAATTGATGAATGAAATTCGCCAGCTGCGCGCGCAAATAAATAGCTGATGGGCAGGCTGGAGGAAGGTGGATTTACAACATGGTTTGGAAAAATATGGCGTTTATAGTCTTAGCGGCGCTCATGCTGGCTGGATGTGCTGGTCAGGAGCAGGTTAAGTCTGGGGAAAAAACTTCAGCTTCAGATGAATCCTATGACTATACGATTAATGAGACGGAGGATGTTATTGCAAGGTCCAGTGAGGTAACGAATAGCGAGAAATTAGATGCTTTTGTGAGCGGAGCTATAGATCAGGTGCGAGTTGTACGTTTTATAACGGAAGGAAACCCGATTTTTTATAATCTTGCGAGGGCGGAGGATCAGATCGAGGTGCGCTACGATACATCACAGGATCAGTATGGATCATCAAGCGTAAAAACCTATTCATGTGACGGGTTGAAAAAAGAAGAAACGGGGCGCTCTTACGCCTATAAGCTAAGTGGCTGTGGCGCAGCCAATAAGCCGATAGATTTGTTGGACGTTCCGATTTAGGCAGGAGATATAAGGGAGGGGCTCTCCTTAAAGCAATCTCCGAATATACAGCCCCCACTTTCCACGTAATAATCTGAAAAAAAGAACCTTCAAATTCACTTTCAAAGTGGTTTTGAAGGTTTTTTTGCAAATATAAGGGATTCTCTTACTCAGATTTACCCTTTTAGGATATCCCCTTTTTTTGTTGCTTTGAAATAGTGAAAAGTAGTATGACTGGAATTTGTAAGTTTGAAATGCAATATATGGTTTACATCTATATGGATATAAATTACAGTATTTACAATGTGGATGATGGCAGATGGTGTGAATACGGATGGGTGAACATGGAAATGTGAAATTAAAGCTGGCAAGAGTTGAGAACGATATGTCGCAGGAGCAGCTTGCTAAAGCGGTTGGTGTTACGAGGTAGACGGTCGGACTCATTGAAGCTGGCAATTACAATCCGAGTATTCGTCTGTGTATCGCTATTTGCAAGACTCTCGGCAAAACGTTAAATGATTTATTTTGGGAGGCATCTTGATGAAGGTTTAGAAGCTCATAGATGAACGGATCACGTCAGAGTTGCAAAAGTATGGGCATCATGCGTTCGGCATTTTAGTTAACGAACTCCAGAGGCCTTATTTGCTGCGTAGCGTTCTGTTTTTGAATCTAACGAACACAGCGAGCCTTATTTCTTGTAATTTCGATCGTTTGGTCTCCATTAAGGGCAGATAACGACTCCTGAGTTCGTTAGAGATTAATATAGCCCTGATATTCAAGAATAACGACTACTGAGTTCGTTAGGATAAAGCATGAACATGAAAACACAGATGGTTGATTTAAGCCACTATACTAGAATGCATTTGGACTAAAGCATTGAAAGATTTTAGTAGAGATTGATAATTGAGTGTTGAGTGTTGAGTGTTGAGTGTTGAGTGTTGAGTGTTGAGTGTTGAGTGTTGAGTGTTGAGTGTTGAGTGTTGAGTGTTGGTCAATATAAGAATTTACAATTAACGGTAATAAGTATCTATAACGTTAATGATTTAACCATTACTCGGAGGTGAGTACGATCTTAAAGAAGAAAAAGACAATATTTATCGTTGTAGCTATTGTAGTTGTTTTTACATGGATTCTTACCTTCCTATCTCCCGAGTGGACGATCCGCAGACATATACTAATGAGCTTGCAGCCTATCAATAGCTTGAAAGCGGATATTTCCACAACGAGCAGAGTCGATGAAAAGTACGGTCATTTATACAATGTGAACGGGTATATGCATTACCCTACGGGAGATGAGCTGGGAGCCGTTTATTTGAAGAAGCTGGGGCCGTTATGGTACGTAGCGAGTGTAGGGACGGGTCCGTGAGGAAGAGGAAAGGGGTTGTCCCATAAGCAATGTCATCTGCTTAGGGGACAACCCCTATTTTTAAAAGCACTGCAACCAACGTACGAGGCAATTGAAGCGGGGGGATTATCGATTCACATCGACTTGAAGATTATGTTTTTTGAAAATGTGAATCATGGTGGTTTTGGCTTCCTCTTCATCTGGTCCATGTATTTCAAGGTGGTAGGCATGGGTTTGGTACAAGATGATGCTAAGTCCAAGGATGCTTTTGACATCGATAAATTTGGAATCACTGGTGCGGAGAACGATGCTTGATTTAAAATCGGCCGCCATTTGATTAATATCAACGATAGCTCTGATTCCAGCCGTCACTCGGATAACCTCCGTTCCAATTTTCTTGTTTATCTGTACTCTCGCGGTATTCTGCGTGCTACGCCTGTCTTAATCGCTGCTCTAATGACGAGATCGCGAATAGCTTTCACAACGGCCTGATTGAAAACGCTCGGAATAATGTAGTGCTTGCTTCGTTCTTCATCCGAGATAGCGGATGCGATCGCCTCTGATGCCGCCAGCTTCATTTCCTCGTTAATCGTAGTTGCTCTGCAGTCCAGTGCCCCGCGGAAAATACCAGGGAAGCACAGCACATTGTTAATTTGGTTCGGATAATCCGATCGTCCGGTGGCGATTACCCCTACAATATCCTCAACTTCCTCAGGCTTGATCTCAGGTGTTGGATTCGCCATGGCAAAGACGATAGGATTTTCCGCCATCGCCATAACATCTTCGCGTCGCAGCAGTCCTCCAGCAGAAAGTCCAATGAATACATCAGCGCCTTGGATTACATCTCGTAAAGAGCCTTCAATGCGGTTAGGGTTGGTATGCTCGGCATACCAGTTCCACATGCGGTTATCATAGTCAGTTCCAGCGGTTATCGCGCCGTTCCGATCTACACCAATGATGTTTGTAACGCCAGCGGATAAAAGAATTTTTGTGCAAGCGACGCCTGCTGCACCGATTCCACAAACAACGACCTTAATGTCATCAATGGGCTTATTTACAATTTTTAATGCATTGATTAGCGCTGCATACAATACAACTGCTGTACCATGCTGGTCATCGTGAAATACTGGAATATCGAGTTCTTCACGCAATCTTTCTTCAATTTCAAAGCACCTCGGCGATGAAATATCCTCAAGGTTAATTCCGCCGAAGCCGGGAGCAATCGCCTTAATGGTTGCGATAATTTGCTCGGTATCTTGCGTATCCAAGCAGATAGGGAAGGAGTCTACGTCTGCCAGCTGCTTGAATAGCATAGATTTTCCTTCCATAACGGGCATAGCTGCATAGGGGCCAATATTGCCAAGCCCTAAGACAGCGCTGCCGTCCGAAATGACAGCAACCGTATTTCTCTTAATCGTTAACGTAAATGCTTTTCTTTGTTCTTCATGAATGGCTAAGCAGACGCGTGCAACATCGGGCGTATAAACACGAGAGAGATCGTCGCGGTTCTGAATAGGCGATTTCAGTTTAGTTTCGATTTTACCGCCAAGATGCAGCAAAAAGGTTCTATCCGAAATATTCACTAGCTTGACTCCGTGCAGGTTCTTAATCATTTCGGTAATAATGTTAATATCGACTGTATCCGTGACGGTAATGGTAATATCTCTTATCGTCATATGCTGACTGGTCTGAATGACGTCAATGGCCACGATATCTCCACCGGCTTCGAAAATAGAGGATGCAACCTGTCCGAAATGTACTTCTTTCGTATTCATTTCGAGACGCAGTATTACACTTTTCCCACCTAGTTTATTGTTATCCATGGCTACCCCCATCAAATCTGTATTTTTTATCGTTCGTAATTAACCTTCTTCGTTAATGACAACCTCTTTCCCTCTCTTCTTTAGCAAAATAGGTATAATTAACCAGAGCGCTGCGATAATTAAGAAAACAAGCGACAACGGTTTTTGCAAGAAAATCATAAAATCCCCGTTAGATGTCGTTAAAGCTCTCCGCATATTGTTTTCAATCATAGGCCCAAGCACTAAACCAAGCACAAGTGGTGCTAGAGGGTAATCATTTCTCACCAAAAGAAAACCGGCAATGCCACAGCCCAGCAGCAGCATCAAATCAAAAATTTGTGCCTGTACTGCATAAACTCCAAATATAGAAATAGCGATTATGATCGGAATCAAATATTTCGGCGGCGTTTGAATGATTTTTGCAAAAATCTTCACCAGCGGCATATTAAGAATAAGCAAAATGAGATTTCCAATTAGCATGCTGGCAATTAATCCCCATGCAACTTGAGGATGCTCCTCAAATAACAACGGGCCTGGCTGGATGTTATACATGATTAAAGCGCCCATTAAAATAGCGGTTGTTCCCGATCCCGGTATGCCAAGCGTAAGCAGCGGAATCATTGCCCCGCCAGATGAAGCATTGTTCGCGGATTCAGGAGCGGCTACTCCGGCGATATTGCCTTTGCCGAATGATTCAGGATTTTTGCTTATTTTTTTCTCCAAAATATAGCTGAGGAACGAGGCCAATGTGGCGCCTGCACCGGGCAAAATACCAATGAAAAAACCTAATAATGAGCCGCGGGCAATCGGACCTGCGCTATCCTTTAAATCTTGTTTTGTCGGGAGGACACGCCCGATTTTTGATATTTTATCGTTGGAGTAGTCTTTTTCCAATATGGTTTTGAATACTTCACCCAAGGCAAATAGACCAACTGCCACTGTCAAAAACTCAAGTCCGGAATACAGCATTGGAATGCTGAAAGTGAATCTTGCTACGCCTGAAACGGTGTCCATACCTATAGTAGCCAGAAGCAAGCCCATTACCGTCATAATTAATGCTTTTGTAATGGATTTTCCGCCCAAACCGCTGACGGCGCATAAACCAAGGAGCATCAAGCTGAAATAATCAGCTGGCCCAAACCTTATGGCGAGTTCTGATAACGGTTCTGCTAATACGATAAGTGCAAGGACGGCAAACACTCCGGCAACAAATGAACCGATTGCAGAGATAGATAAGGCAGATCCAGCCCTACCTTGTTTGGCCATTTGGTAGCCGTCTAAAGTCGTTACGACAGAGGAGGATTCTCCAGGCGTATTAAGCAGAATAGAGGTCGTTGACCCTCCATACATCGCTCCATAATAAACCCCTGCCAACAGGATAATAGAGCTTGTCGCTGCTGCTTCTGGAGGTAAGCCGCCAGTCATTGATGCTGTTATAGGAATCAGTAGAGCGACACCGCTCATCGGGCCTATACCAGGCAATACCCCTACAGCCGTACCAATCAACACGCCTACAAAAGCAAAAAGCAAATTATGCCATTGGAAGGCGGTCACAAAGCCGTCTGCGAGAAATTGTAATGTATCCATTCAGATGCCTCCTTTTATTACGATAGCCAAGACGGAAGGCCAGGCATTGTTCCTTCCAGAATGACAACAAAGATGACGTAAACGCCGACTGCAAACAGTCCGGAGATCAAGATTGATTTCAGCCATTTTCCTCTTTCCAACACTTGAAAGCTGATTAGGAGGAAAAGAAATGTCCCGATAATATAGCCGATCGTTTCTAAGAAGAATGCGTATAAGAATGCAGCAGCAAAAATAATTAAAAACTTTTTCACATCAAGCTTTCCCGCTTTGCTGCTAGAGCCTTTAAACTTTAATACTTCGTAAAATAGACGTAAGCTTAAAATGACAAGCAGCGCCCCCAGACCAAAGGGAACGATATTAGGTCCAACCTTGCTGCCGTAGGATGAAGCGCTAATTAATGTGCTCTGCCACATGAATCCAACACCGAGAAGGAAAAATATGATGCTGGCGTATCGATCAAATGTTTTATTCAAGGCCTTCACCTCCGATGAATAATGAAAGGAGAGGAGAGAGACCAGCGCTCTCCCATCCAATCACTCATGCTTATGCTTCTATCAAGCGTTTGCTCTTCGTTCAGTCATTTACTTCTGCATACCGAGCGCTGTCAACAGCTCTTGTACCGCAACTTCTTGCTCAGCAAGGAAGGCTGTGAAATCTTCGGAGTTTTTGTATTCGCTGACCCAATCGTTTGCTTTCAATTCTTTCGCCCACGCTTCGTGTTCAGAGAGAGATTTTAATGTTTTATCCCAGTAAGCGATTTGCTCTTTGGTCATGCCTTTCGGACCTAACACGCCGCGCCAGATCGTGAACTCTGCATCTATGCCCAGCTCTTTTAACGTAGGCACATCCTTGAAGTCGCCTTCAATCCGTTCATCAGAAGTAACGGCCAAAATTTTGATTTTTCCTGCTTTTAAATAGCTGCCGAGGGAAGAGATGTCTGTTCCAATCGCATCAGCATTGTTGCCTAGCAGCGCAGCAATGGCTTCGCCTCCGCCATCATAGGACAAGTACTTGACTGTTTTTGGGTCAACGCCTGCTCTAAAGGCGGGTAGTACGCTAATTAAATGATCCATAGAACCAGGCGCCGAACCGCCGGCTAGTGTAACTTTTGAAGGGTCTGCCTTAATGTCGTTAATTAGTGAATGAAGATCGTTATATTTGGAATTTGCCGCAACCGCGATTGCGCCATAATCCTTCGTTATTTGTGCGAGCGGGGTAACATCCTTGTAGCCGTACGGGCTGTTCCCTTCTTTTTTGAGGTTGTTAATGAGAATAGGCGGGGAGCTGACAAACAGTTTGTAGGGGTCATTTTTGTCTTTGGTTACATATTCGGCTAAAAACACAGTGCCGCCGCCGCCGGGCTTGTTCTCAACAGTCATCGTTTGATCAACGAGTTTCGTTTCACCTAGCACTTTGGCCAAGGACCTTGCTGTCTTATCCCATCCGCCGCCAGCTCCCGATGGGGCTGTCACAATGAAAGGTTTCTCAGGATAATTAGCCGATCCGCCTTTTGATGCTGTTCCGCCGCAGGCCGTCAAACTAACAGCAACAAAAGCAGCAGCTACTATAGTTTTCCAATTTTTTGTTTGGTATCCCATACGAATAATCCCCCTTTAGTTTCATTCAAGTAAACGTATGAATGATTACTGTAAGCGCTTACCTGTTTGATATGCTTCATACTATCATCGCGAATTGGGGTTGAATACAATAACCACATAAGTTGAAAAGTAGTCATACTGTTTATTTTGTTCATAAAATTTACGGCCATTATCGACTCAAGGGACTATGTTCAGGGAAGCATGTAGAATACAATAAAATCAGCGTCGCGCGGATGAGAAGTTTTTGCATGGAGGTAATTGAATGCGATTACAAACGAGATTGATTTTGTTAATTGGAACTTTGCTATTTATTATTATCATTGCTCTTACCTTCAGCTTTGAGAGAATACTAGTGACGACGCTGCAGAAAAATGTAGGTGCATCAGCTCTGAAAATTGCAAAAACAGTAGCGTTGATGGACGTCATTAGACATGCCTTTGAAGAGGAGAATCCTTCAGCCATCATTCAACCCATCGTTGAGAAAATTAGAATGGAAACAGACGCTGAGTACATCGTCATTGGGAATAAAGAGGGAATTCGTTATGCGCATCCGCTGCCGGACCGAATCGGGAAAGAAATGGTCGGCGGTGACAATGGGCCTGTGCTTAATGGAGAGTCGATCATTTCAGAGGCCGTTGGCTCGATGGGCCCCTCCTTGCGGGGGAAAACTCCCATTTTTAATGATCAGGATGAAGTTATAGGCATTGTATCAGTGGGTATTTTATTAAAAGACATTGAACAATCGGCAGTGACATACCGTAATGCGATGATTATTTTTGCAGCCATTGCGCTGATGGTTGGATCTGGCGGAGCCATTGTTATTGCCAATAGCGTAAAACGATCGATCCATGGTCTAGAGCCTGAGGAAATCGGCTTGTTGTATCAGGAAAAGAGAGCTATTTTGGAAACGATCCATGAAGGCATAATTGCCGTTGATACAGAGGGAACGATTACTCTTGTCAATCAAACGGCTTTGAAACTGATCGATCCGCTCGAGCAAATGGAGATTACCGGGCAGCATGTGCGGGATGTCATTCCAGAATCGCGGCTAATGGAGGTTATTAAATCAGGGCAATCGGAAATTGATCAAGAAATGACCATTAACGAAAGCAGTGTAGTCGTCAATCGCTTGCCGATATTTGATCATCAGCACCGGGTCGTAGGGGCGGTTTCCAGCTTTCGCAATAAATCCGAGCTGCTTCGATTAACGGAGGAGCTGACGCAGGTGAAGCGTTATACCGAAGCGCTGCGTTCACAAACGCATGAATACTCCAATAAGCTGTATACGATTTATGGGCTAATCCAGCTGGAGTCGTATCAGGAAGCAATGGATATTATTACACATGAAACCGATGTTCATCAAAATCTGATCCATTTCCTCCTGCAGGAAATTCCCGATCCTATTATTGGGGGCATACTAATTGGCAAGTTCAATCGTGCGAATGAGCTTAAGGTGAAGCTTGAGATTGATTCCAAGAGCACCTTCAAAACGATCCCCGATGATCTTAACCGCAATCATCTGGTAACGATTATCGGCAATTTAATTGACAATGCGCTGGATGCTGTTTTAGAGAAAAATGATGAGAATCGAACCGTGAAGGTGTTTCTGTCTGACATAGGCAAAGCTTTTACAATCATTATCGAAGATAATGGGAGCGGCATTAAGGAGGATGTCGCAGAGCGGCTGTTTGAGCTCGGTTTCTCCACGAAAAATGAGGATCATCGGGGTTATGGGCTAGTGATTGTTACGCAGGCGATACAACAGTTAAGGGGTCATATCCGTTTTGAATCGCGTCCGCAGGAAGGGACGATCTTTACCGTTGTGATTCCAAAAGAAAAGGGGAAAGATATATGATACGAGTGGTCATTATCGAGGACGACCTTCGAATTGCACAAATCAATCGACGCTTTCTAGAGAAGATAGAGGGCTTTGAAGTCGTTGGAATTGCAACAGATAAGCAGCTGGCGCATGAGCATTTAGATATTTTGGCTCCGGATTTAGTGCTGCTTGATTTATATTTTCCCGATATGAGCGGACTTGACCTGCTTCACTACATACAGAAAAACAACCCGTTAACAGATGTCATTATTATTACGGCCGCTAAGGAATTTGAAACGGTTCGTGAAGCCATTCGCGGCGGGGTATACGATTTTATGATCAAGCCGGTTGTATTTGAACGTTTTCAAGAGAAGCTGAAGTCTTATCAAAAATATCATAACCAAATGGCACTGCTCGGCGGCTCAAATAAACAAGTGGATCAAGAGGGGATTGATCAGCTGCTGTGGGGGGTAAATGATCGTACGGATAAGGATTCTTATTTGCCAAAAGGCATCGATAAGATAACGAATGAGAAAATACTCTCTTTCATTCACGCAGGTCCTGAAGTATTAACGGCGGAGGAGCTTGGGAAAAAGGCTGGTTTCAGCCGTACGACCGCTCGGCGGTACTTGGAGTATTATGTGGCCAAGGGTGAATTAATAGCTGATATTTCTTATGGGACCGTTGGAAGGCCGGAGCGGGTTTACAAAAGAAAAGAGCAAATGTGAGGCTGCCATTTTTAGTTTTTCGAGAGGACAATGGATAATAAAAATAGCCCGTTAATGAGGAGCAGCGCACCAAAGATAAGGCCGGTTTTATTCTTTTTTATAAATTCCATTCGAACACCTCGCCACTTTTTTTTACTACATATAATTATCTCGTTTTTGGGCTCATTTTTCCACCTTTTTTTTGGTAAAAATGAAGCGAATATTAAGTTTGTGACGGAAAAAATGCACGCTTTTGTGCCTAAGCCTATGTTTATTCTGCTTTAAGGTTCATTATTTGTAGAAATTTGTATTTGGAGCAGCAATTGTTATAAAATTGATTGGGAGAGGCGATAAGGAACTGCCTGCTACCAATGCACTTTTTTCTATGTAAAATTGCCGTAAAGAAGAGGTAATATTCAGGTTTTGTAGAATAATGTATGGATCATACATTTTTTTTGGAACTTGCATGTCGAATAGGCGTATTGTTGGTTAGTAGGTTCAGAATCGCTGTATTTGGATATTTTTTTAGTAGTGAACCTTATGGAAAGGGGGTGCAAATACAATGGCTATCTCTCTCGTAAAAGGTCAAAAGGTAGATTTAACGAAAGGCAATGCTGGTCTCAGCAAAGTTATCGTTGGTTTAGGCTGGGACCCGGCTCAAACCAAAGGCGGTTTTTTCGGAATGAAAAAAGCGGCTAACGTTGACTGTGACGCATCGGCATTATTGCTTGATGAAAACGGCAAGCTAAGTGGCGAGAAAAATCTCGTTTGTTTCTACAACAAGCAAAGCGGATGCAGCTCGGTCGTTCATACGGGTGATAATATTACTGGTGAGGGCGATGGGGACGATGAGCAAATCATCGTGCAGCTTGATCGTGTTCCTGCTAATATTCACAAAATCCTTTGCGTAGTTAACATTTACGAATGTGAATCCAGACGACAAGATTTTGGCATGATCAAATCTGCCTTTATTCGTATCGTCAACCCTGCGAACAATCAAGAACTGATTCGCTTTAACTTGACGGATGATTATTCAGGCAAAACGGCTCTAGTCGTAGGTGAGCTTTACAGACACAATGGTGAATGGAAGTTTAATGCAATTGGGGAAGGCACTCATGCTGCCCATGTTGATATCCTTGCACGTCAATACCAATAAATTTATGTGAGAAAAGAGGGCTTTTAAAATGGCAATCAGCTTATCCAAAGGACAAAAAATCGATCTCACGAAAACAAACCCAGGTCTTACAAAGATTACAGTAGGTCTAGGCTGGGATACTAATAAATATGACGGCGGAAAAGACTTTGACCTTGATGCTTCTGTATTTTGCTTGAATGCACAAGGCAAAGCAGGTTCTGAATCTGATTTCATTTTCTACAACAACCCAAAAAATACAAACGGTTCAGTTGTTCACACAGGTGACAACCGTACAGGCGCAGGCGATGGCGACGATGAGCAAGTAAACGTTGACCTTTCTGCTATCCCAGCTGAAACTGACAAAATCGCATTCTGCATTACGATCTATGATGGCGCAGAACGCAGCCAAAACTTTGGACAAGTATCCAACGCATTCGTTCGTATCGTGGACGAGCAAAGCGGCACAGAACTTATCCGTTATGATCTTGGAGAAGATTTCTCTGTAGAAACAGCAGTAATCGTTGGTGAACTATATCGTCATTCCGGCGAGTGGAAATTCAGCGCAATCGGAAGCGGCTTCCAAGACGGCCTAGGCGGTCTTGCTCGCAACTTTGGTCTTTCTGCTAGCTAGTCATACTTATCTACCCGTAAAGGGTCGCCAGTGGCGGCCCTTTTTTAAAATATAACAATTTATAAGTAAGTGAACAGCGGAAAGTCGCAGCAGATATCAAAACGGTCTAGTAGGCCTTTGCACTGACTTTGGCGTTCAAACCTAGTCAATTCAAGGAGGAATAGAACGATGTCTATAAATCTTTCCAAAGGTCAACGCATTGATCTTACAAAAACAAACCCAGGTCTTACGAAGGTTGTTCTCGGTCTAGGCTGGGATACGAACAAATATTCAGGCGGCGGAGAAATTGACCTTGATGCGAGCGCGTTTTTGCTTCATCAGGATGGCAAAGCAAAGGACGAGAAGGACTTTGTATTCTATAATGCACTGATTGCTTATAACGGCGCTGTTGAGCATACGGGCGATAATCGTACCGGTGAGGGTGAAGGTGACGACGAGCAAATCAAAATTGATTTTCAAAAAGTCCCTCCGCACATTCAGCGAATCGGAATTAGCGTTACGATTCATGATGCCGAGTCCAGGCTGCAAAACTTTGGTCAAGTATCCAATGCCTTTGTTCGTCTAGTAGACGAGTCTTCTGGAAGAGAAGTGCTGCGCTATGATCTAGGAGAAGATTTCTCCGTTGAAACAGCGATTGTCTTCTGCGAGCTGTACCGACATGATGCCGATTGGAAGTTCCAAGCGGTAGGTTCAGGTTTCTCGGGCGGACTAGCAGCGCTTTGTCGCAATTACGGGCTTACGGTTTAATTTATCTGGCGTATAGGGTGGCAGTTTGAGGGTTTGCCACTCTATTCTATTATTACCGAAGGGCGGTTTAAGCATGGAGCTGGCATTAATGAAAGGTCAAAAAGCGGATATTACCAAAAATAATCCTTCCATAAAAAACCTTCTAGTTGGCATGGGATGGAACACTGCAGCAGGTGTAGATGTCGATTTTTCGGCTTTTCTATTACGAGCGAATGGAAAAACAGCTGGAGACCAAGATTTGATTTTTTACAGCAATCCTAAGGATGTCAGCGGTTCTATTCAACTGGCAAGCGGCAATAAACGCAGTATTGCAGGGAAAACGGATACCGAACAAGTATTGATCGCGATTAGCGATGTGCCTCAAACGATTGAACGTATTTCATTTACTTTAACCATTTATGATGGGGAAGCGAAGAGACAAAATTTTTCTAGCGTGAATGATGCCTATATCCGGGTTATTGACGAAGGAACAGGACGCGAAATTTTGCGGTATGATCTTGGAAAAAATTTCTCTATTGAGACTGCGATAGTCGTAGGAGATTTATATAGATATAATGGCGAATGGAAGTTCAATGCCATTGGGTCTGGATATTCAGGCGGTCTTGCTGCACTCTGCAATAGCTTTGGTATTGAAGTAAAGGCAGATGCTCCTGCTGAGGCGCCAACACCAGCACCAGCACCAGTGAAAGCTCCACTTATTCCACCAAAACCTCCCGCACCAATCGTACCAGAACCAAGCAGTCCGCCAATAAGCCTCAGCAAAATCTCGCTTACCAAACGCGGTGATGTCATCAACTTACAAAAAGGTGCCGGATCACTTGGTGAGATTGTCGTTAATTTGAACTGGAATCAGAAAAAAGCCTCCACTGGTTTTTTTGGCCGTTCAAGCAGCGGTGTAGATTTAGATGTCGGTTGTTTGTATGAATTGAAAAATGGTATGAAAGGTTCTGTTCAAGCGCTAGGCAACAGCTTCGGAGATTTTTCGCGAGCGCCGTACGTTTCGCTTGACGGGGATGACCGAACCGGCTCTATTACAACGGGTGAAAATCTTAGAATCAACGGTAATAAAGTTTCTGAGATTAAGAGAATCGTCATATACGCATACATCTATGAAGGAGCTACGAACTGGGCGGAGGCTGCTGGTATTGTAACCATCACACAAACAGGCGGGCCTGATATAGAGGTGCGGATGGACGAGCATAATAATCGCAAGGGTATGTGTGCGATTGCGATGATCGAGAATGTAAATGATCAAACCTTCAGCATTCAGCGGCTCGTGCAATATTTCTCAGGCCATAAAGAGCTTGACGAGGCTTATCGCTGGGGTCTCAGATGGGTACAAGGAAGCAAATAAAGAAAAATGCGGAGGTTTAAGAGATGGTCGACTTTTTTCAAAATGTAATAGCCAACTTCGGGAGCTTCTTTCACTGGGACAACTTGTCACAAGTTCTCACCAACCCGACAAACTGGGGAATAATCGCAACACTCGTTCTTTTGGAAGGCTTGTTATCGGCAGATAATGCGCTAGTACTAGCGGTTATGGTTAAGCATTTGCCGAAAGACCAGCAGAAAAAAGCGTTGTTCTACGGTATTATTGGTGCCTATATCTTCCGATTTATCGCAATCGGAGTAGGTGTCTATCTCGTACAAATTACATGGATTAAAGTAGCGGGCGGATTGTATCTGTTATGGATTGCGTTAAGCAATCTATTCCATCTGGAATTCAAGCTTGCTCGTGTCGGCAACATTCCATTAATTCCTTACATCGGCAAGAAGGGCAACGACGATGATGCTGAAGTTCAAAATAAAGGCTACGGCTTCTGGCGTACAGTACTTGCTGTTGAAATTATGGATATCGCGTTCAGTATCGACAGCGTTCTAGCTGCATTCGGCGTGAGTGAAGAGGTATGGGTTCTGTTCCTCGGCGGTATTCTCGGCGTTCTAATGATGCGTGGCGTCGCTCAAGTATTCCTCAAGTTGATTGACAAGTTCCCTGAGCTTGAGAAAGCGGCGTTTATTCTAATCATCGTTATCGCAGCAAAAATGATTGGCGGAGCGTATGGCTTGCATGTGCCGCACGCTTTGTTCTTCGGTTTAATTATAGCTGTATTCGGTGGTACCCTTCTTTACAGCGCAGCACGTAAGAAAAGAGAATCAAAAGCGGTTTAGATTCGATAATACTCTGTTTATGGAAAATATCCCTCAATGGATCGCGAGGGATATTTTTTCACTCTCAGATTGCTTTACACAACTTTTAGGAGGGATCACTTTGAGGTATTTTAACTATCTTACCAATGAAGAAGAGCAAAATTTCTTTTACTCCCTTCCAACTCAGTTCAATAATTATGCTGACAAAGAAGTTATTGCTCACGCGATTGGTGCAGCGCTTTATATGCCTGCCACCAAGGATAACATAGCAGATGATTTGGTAACCGGAAAACACGAAGGACTCGTGTCTATGGTGATAGACCTTGAAGATGCAGTAGGTGATAATCAAATCGAATTTGCCGAAGAGACGTTGAAGGCAACGTTGATTAAGATTGGCCGTTACATTTCGATTGGTTTGCTCCATGCCGACGATATTCCGCTTATGTTTATAAGAGTTCGCTCTGTTGAACAGCTTAAACGACTGCTCTCGTTTTTCGGTGAAGAGATTGAATATATTACAGGAATCGTGTTTCCAAAGTTTAACGTGGAGACTGGTGGAGAGTATTTAAAGCTGCTGCATGAATACAACAAGAACAAACGCTCAACAAGCTCCACGTTATATGGCATGCCTATTTTGGAAAGCTCTGACGTCATTTATCGCGAGAAAAGAATGGAAACGCTAATGGGCATTTCCCAGCTGCTGAATGAATACAAGGCCTATGTGCTGAATGTTCGTATTGGAGCAACAGATTTTTCGAGTTTATTTGGGCTTCGAAGAAGTCCGGATCATACGATCTACGACATCGGCGTCATTCGTGATTGTATTGCGGATATCGTAAATGTTTTTGGACGGATGGATAATCATTATGTGATCTCCGGTCCCGTATGGGAGTACTTTAAGAGTGATCGCGTATTTAAGCCCCAGCTCAGACAAACACCTTTTGAGGAAAGCATGGGAAGACACGGACGGATTCTGCGTATGGATTATATTAATAAATATGTGGACGGGCTTATTCGCGAGGTCGCAATGGACAAGGAAAATGGGATAATTGGCAAAACCATTATCCATCCTACCCATATTAAGCCTGTACAGTCGATGCTTGTGGTGACGCATGAGGAGTATATGGATGCCCTGCACATTATGGAAAATGAACAAGGCGATTTGGGTGTGATGAAGAGCCGTTATTCGAACAAAATGAATGAGTTTAAGCCGCATATGACATGGGCCAAACGAATATTGTTCAGATCAGACATTTATGGGGTGCTAAATGAAAACCAAAACTTCACCTGCTTGCTCGCAGAAGAACGAGAATCAGCAATCGTTTAATATTATTGGAGATTTAGAGATTGCCATTGAGGTTACGAGTAATACGTTTCATATACCGCTTGAGCAGCTTTTTCAAATGGCAGCCCGAATTAATAAAAAACGCAGTTTTTTATTCGTAAGCAAGGTGCTGGGTAAGCATATTCCTGTTCGCCCGCATTTGTCTTTGTTATCGGGTGCGGCACTTGGGCTTTTGTATCAGCAGTTTAAAGGCGAGAAGCTTCCTATCCAGATGGAGCAGCTGCTGCATGCCTTTGAATTTCCTGAGGCAGCAGGTAAAATCTATGAACAGATGAAGCAAAATAAAATGGTCATAGATGAGAAAACGCTGTTTATCGGCTTTGCGGAAACGGCAACAGCGCTTGGACACAGCATGTTCGATATGTTCGAGGGTAATGCGTCTTTCTTGCATACCACGCGTGAAAAAATCGACTATATGACGTCCTGCATCGATTTTGAGGAAGAGCATTCCCATGCGACCACACATCGCTGCTATGCTGACAACCCAGCTGTATTCGAGAATGCAGAAACGATTGTGCTGGTGGATGATGAGATGACGACCGGGAAAACGGCCATCAATATAATTCACGATTTGAATGCCAGGTATGGGAAGAAAAAATATATTGTTGCTAGTTTACTCGATTGGCGTTCAAAAGAGGATATGGAACGTTTTGATGAGCTGGAGCAAGAGCTTGGCATATCGGTAAACTGCTTATCGCTTGTAGCGGGGCGGATATCTGTTAACGGTACCCCTATTCAAACTGCTAACAAAACAGCAGAGTTGCAAACAAATGAGTCGGAGCCTGCCATTAATGTTCTCTATGTGAACAATCGGTTTGCTAGCCTTCCCTCATTAAATCGAGAAGTTTCCTACCTGAAGCATACTGGCCGCTTCGGATTGACGGCTGAAGAAAGCTTGGTGCTTGACGCAGAAGTAGGACAGGCGGCGGCGTTCCTCCGAGAACATCGAACGGGCAGCAAGGTGCTATGCATGGGAACCGGCGAATTCATGTTCATTCCTATGCGCGTAGCAGCAGAACTAGGCGATGATGTATGGTATCAATCGAGTACAAGAAGCCCCATTCATCCGGATTCCAGTTCACAATATGCAGTAAATACAGCTTATCCCTTTATTTCCCCTGAGCATGCTGACGTCATGAATTTTATGTACAACATCCCGAATGGCTATTATGATGAGATGTTTTTGTTTATGGAGCGCGAGGTTGTAGGAGCGCAAATGGAGGAGCTTAATAAGGTGCTTCTCTCCTTAGGAATCCAGCGTGTTCATATCGTTTATTTCAGTCGGAAAAGGCTTGCCGATCCGGCTCCTATCGGGAGCTATAAGCAGGAGGATGTTACTTTTCTGCTAAAAGACCTTAGCGATATTTCGTTAGAGCAGCGAACGGAGGACCGGGAAGCGGCCATGCAAACAGGCGGCCACTATTCGGAAAGCTTGCCGATTGAATATCAGCCTACTGATGAATATATACAATTGTTTCAAAATACGCTCAGTGATTCGGCTATTCGAATCGCAAGAGCGGTTGGAACGGTTTCCGAGCGAATCATTCAAAAAAATGGATTTGATGTTGTGCTTGCATCCTTAGCGCGAGGCGGTACGCCAATTGGCGTATTAATTAAGCGATATATCAAGCACATGTATGGTGTTGAGGTTCCGCATTATAGCCTTTCCATTATTAGAGGCAAAGGCATTGATGAGAATGCACTGCTGTATATCAATCAGAACCATCCACATAAACGCGTGCAATTTGTAGATGGCTGGACGGGCAAAGGCGCAATTGCCAAAGTGCTCATAGCAGCTTGCAGCCAGATGAAGCAAAAATACGGCATTGAACTGAATGATGAGCTTGCGGTGCTCGCAGACCCCGGCTATTGTGCAAGTACGTTTGGCACACGAGAGGATTTCCTCATTCCAAGCGCTTGCCTTAATTCAACGGTGTCAGGCTTAGTCAGCCGGACTGTATTGCGCAGCGATCTTATTGGCGCCGATGATTTCCATGGTGCAAAGTATTATAAGGAGTGGGAGAGCTCTGATCTGTCTCAACTATTTGTGGACACGATTTCTGCTTATTTTGATCAGACAGCTGATGATTCCAAAGCGGAAGCTCTTCAAATGGAAGCAAATCCTGCGGAAAATGAAATGACTTGGCAAGGGATGCAGGATATTGCTCGTATCCAAACTGATTTTGCAATCTCTGATATTAATTTCATCAAGCCTGGCGTAGGTGAAACGACTCGTGTTCTTCTGCGCAGAGTCCCTTGGAAAATACTCGTTGATCGTCTTGATAATCCTAACTTGAAGCATATACTGCTGCTGGCTAAGGACCGTGGTGTACCTGTGGAGGAATATTCAAACATGACCTATTCCTGCTGCGGTATTATTAAGGCTTTGAAGGGGGAGACGGAATGATTTTTGCGAGCGATTTGGACCAAACTTTAATTTATTCCGTAAGATCCAAGGGCGAGATAGAGCTTGAAGAAATGGTACCCGTTGAGCGTTATGAGGAAAGATATATTTCTTATATGACAAAGCCGGCGATTCAGATGCTGCAAGAGCTTGTCAGCATTATGCGTTTTGTTCCTGTGACGACGCGAATTCCGGAGCAATACAACCGCATCTTCGCGATAAGAGAACAGTTCCGTCCGGAATATGTGATCGTCAGCAACGGCGGTACCGTTCTCCGAAATGGGGAAATTGATCAGGAGTGGCATAGCTTCGTTCGTGAAGCTGTAAGGGAACATTGTGCTGAACATACGGAAATTGCGAGCCTGTTTGCGGAAATTGCTTCTACCCACTGGGTGAAGTCGACTGATCTTTGTGATGAGCTATTTTATTCAATTAAAGTAGAGAGAGATCAGCTGCCGCATGAAACGTTGGAGGAGCTGAAGCCGAAGCTTGCCTCGCTTGGCTGGAGCTACTCACTCCAAGGCCGTAAAATATATTTGGTTCCAGAGAAGGTAAGCAAGGGGGCTGCCATCCAGTATGTGAAAGAGAAGTTCGCTTCAAATTTCGTATATGCAGCCGGCGACAGCCTGCTCGACGAGAGTCTGCTGCTGGCAGCAGACTACGCCATATCGCCTGTACATGGTGAATTAGGACGAACCTATTCGGCACATCCGCATATTCAATTTACACAAGCAAGAGGCGCGCTTGCCTCGGAAGAACTGCTAGACTCCATCTTAGAGCATGCACGAAGATTATAAATGCAATCGCAAAAATATATCTAATCAGATGGAAGAAGGTTTTTATACATGACACGAGTTTATATGAATCGTTGGTTTTCGGTAGCTTACCATTACATTAATATGATTCGGAACAATCCAGACGGCGAGTCGTTTGAGTTTTTTGGCACGCACCCGGATATTAATCATATGTCTTTGCTTGCATCCGATCATATCGGAACAGAGCCTGCTGTTTTTGGACGCGAATACGTAGATTTTTGTGTGGATTTCTGCAAAAGAAACCAAATTGATATATTCATTCCACGTTTGCATATGGAGGAAATATCAAGATATGTTCATTTATTTGATGAGATTGGAACGAAGGTCATGGTATGCCGTGATATCGAATTGCTGGACTCCATGATTGAGAAGGATAAATTTTATGAAGCGCTGCAAGGAAAAGATCTCGTGACGATTCCAGACTATCGTGTCGTAAATACAGCAGAACAGTTTAAGCAAGCCTATGAGGAACTCACAGCTGCTGGTCATAAGGTGTGCTTTAAGCCAACGAAGTCAGAAGGAGGCATGGGTTTCCGGATTATTGATAATGAACGGGATCCGCTGCGTGACCTGTATGGCTATGTAACTCTTTCTACAACGTTTGAACAAGCTTATGAAACGTTGTCATTAACGGAGCATTTTGACACGCTGATGGTGATGGAGCTGCTCGACGGTACGGAGTATAGTATCGATTGTGTAGCATCTGCTGAGGGTGAACTCATTACAGCTATTCCTCGCCGTAAATCAACGGGCAGGACTTATCTATTGGAGGATACGCCGGAGCTGCTGGCGATTGCAGATCGAATTGCGACAAGCCTTCGCATTCCTTATGCCTTTAATATTCAGGTGCGTTACAACAATGGCATACCGAAATTGCTGGAGATCAACCCGCGGATGTCTGGCGGCCTTTATATTACCTGCTTGTCTGGCGTAAATATGCCTTATTTGGCCGTTCAAGCACTGCAAGGAAAAACGATTGATCCGCCTGATCCGAAGTTCGGTATACAAGCGGGTTATGTAGAGCAGCCTTTGATCATGGAAATGAACAGAGTAGAATAACCGGAAAAAGGGGCGAGAGCCCCTTTTTTTTTAATATTGTGCTCATTAATTTGGCACAACATCCTTTTTTTCTTTTTTAAAATTGACTTCTATGTACCAATAACGAGATAATTGTAGGAAGAAGACGAGCATAAAGATTAGGTTCAGAAAGCTCATATGGAGGTGCAGCAATGAATGCATTGAAAAAAAACGCAGCCATCGCGATTGGCGTTTATGCAGTCGCATTAGTTGTTAATGGGATTACCTCCCCATATATAGCTATGGCGGTTCCCGTATTCGGTTTGTTAATCGCATTATCATGGAAGCAGCGTCCAAGGAAAGAAATTAATCAGCCAACACGCGAGCCAGAGCTGCAGCAAAATACGCAAAACCCGCCCATACAACAACCCAGTGCAGCTTCAACTGCTCAAGCATCATTGGCTTCAAAGCCAGCTCCTGCAGCTGTCATTCCGCCGCAGGTTCTAGATCCTGAGCTTGCTTCTGCATTAGAATACATCGGAATCATTGAAGATATGATTTTACTCGAAGGCGAGAAAAATAATTTAGACGATGAAATTGTTCAAAAGACGCTGGCATTGCTGTCGCGGCTAAACCGACTAATTCCGGATTTAATGGCGTTAGGAGACTCGAGCATTAATCACAATATTTTGCGATTGGTGCGAAAGGATTTGAATTCGACCATTAATCCATTTCTTCGGCTCAGCGGCGAAGCGAAACGCCAGAATAGGCGGCTTTTGCTTGATGGCATTAAGGATGTAGATTCCAAGCTTACTTTTTATACGAAGACGCTTGAGCAAAAGGATCTTATGGAGCTTCATACAAAGGCTGAGTTAATTCAGCAGCGTTATCGACTTACTGACTAATGAAGGGGGAAATGAACAATGGCGCAACAACTCGTACAATTAAAAAATGAAGATATTCAGAAGTTGGAGCAAGAAGTGCAAAGCACGATGCAGAAGGTAGCGACAACCGATGCTATGCATCTGGATACACTAATGGATGAGATTACGAAAAAAGGCCAGAAGACGCTTGAGCGCTCAAGCCAGACGCTTACGATGCTCGAGAGACCGCTGTCGGATCTCATGTCAGGCAAACGGTCTGAGGTAGCAAACAACATGCTTAAGCTTCGCAGCGAGGTTGAGGATTTGAGCAAAAGCAAGCAGCTCTCACTCGTTCAGAAGCTGCTTCGGAAAGCACCGATGAAGGCTTATATTTATAAATATCAATCTGCCAAGTCTAACGTGCAGGTGATCGTCAAATCGCTCAGAGATGGTCGCGACAACTTGGAAGAGAACGTCATTCACATGAGAAATTTGAAGCGCAGCAGTCTAGACAATGTATATGACCTGCAGCTGCTTGTCGAATATGGCAATCGTCTCAAAAAAATGTTCGAAGAGGAAATTGCTAAGCCCGAGAACGAACACCGGAAAACTTATTTGGAGCGCGGACTTCGCAAGGTTGTAACGAAGCTCCAAACGTATACGGAAATGATCATGCTTTATCAGCAAGCGATTGCCGCAACCGATATTATTAATGATACAAATGATAAGCTGATGGATGCGCTGGACAGCTCAATAGATAAAACCCAGCATCTCATGTCGGTTTCAGTCTTGATTGCGAGTGCGATTGATGACCAGATGAAGGCTATAGAAGCAGTCAATTCAACGAATGAAATGTTAGGCAATCAATTTGCTGAGAACGCGCGTCTTTTGAATGAAACGAGCGAGCGAGCTAATCAAGCATTAACGAAGCCGGCTATGAGCATGGAGCTTGTGGAGCGGGCAATGTCGGATCTCTTCTCCGCGATGGACAAGTACGAGAACTCCAATCGACAAATTATTCAAACGGTATCCCAGCAAACGGAAAAAATGACGCAAATTAATCAAAAGGTTGGACAACGCTTAGGCATTCAAGCGGGTTCTGGAGCTAGTCAAGCGGAGCTTCCTTCTTCAGCAGCCAAAGGATTTTTGGAGTAAATCAAAAAAAATAATTAGCAGGACGAGCTCTCCAAGGGCTCGTTTTTTTGCGTTTTTTGAGAAGAAATGACGGATGTCCTACAAGTAATGGCTCATAAAGCATAAAGAAACAGCATAGTCTTAAAGAAAAAACGAGGTGATCATGCTATGATTGGCGAAATTGCCATAGCTGCACTCATTGTCGTCTTAATTGTTGTTGCCAGCTTTGAACGGGCGGAGGATATTTTGAAAGATTTTTAAGCATCGCTGTTTGTGTTCACCTCTGATTTGGTATAATAGGATGAATTATACTGGCTGATCGGAGGTGTTCCAATTGGAGTTTACCTATGAAATTATTTCGGAGTCAAATATTAATGTACGGTTCATCTATGGCGGTGAGTGGTTTACTTTTAATCTGTTCAATCGAGACCAGCAATGGGTCCTTCATCCTTTTGATTCCTCTTTGATTCGCAATAAAGATATGAGCAGGCTTGTCATAGCAGATTTGATCCAGCATAAACCTTTTCAAGTGATGTTAGCGAAAGAAGGCATTCTTCTTTCCGAGCTGAATACGTCCATTCCGCTTGGACAGCAGCAGGAGACAGAGGTGGAGTACGAAGCGCTTCCTCGTATAGGGCGCGGTTCGGACCTGATCTTTGACGAAGAGCGTTCTTCCAAGCCAGAAGAGATCAATATCGAACAGTTAATTGAAGAAAATGACCTGGAGGATCTTATTCGGCTCGAAGTACAAATGATTGAATCGCGTCAAAATCTTTATAATCAAATATTGCACCGAATGTTCATGGCTGATCTAGGTCCAACCGACCCGGAATTCCAGAAAATTCAACAAATTGTCAAAACATATGGGGAAGCGAAAACAAGGCTCCAAACGATACAATAACGGAGTCACTTCCTGTATAATAGAAGCACTGAATGGTTCTGGAGGAGATTAGGTTGGCACAGCTTTATTACAAATATGGAACAATGAACAGCGGTAAATCTTTCGAAATCATTAAAGTGGCTCACAATTATGAAGAGCAAGGCAAGCAGGTTCTTATTTATTCACCATCGGTAAGTGCAAGAGGCGGGGTGGATCGTGTAGGTTCTCGTGTAGGGTTCGAGCGGGAGTCCATTCCGGTTCAAGAGGATACGAACCTTTTTGAAAGTGTGAAAAGCTTCGTTGCAGGAGCTTCACCATCCAAAATTTATTGCGTACTCATAGATGAGGCGCAGTTTCTGAAGAAACATCATATTTTGGAGCTTACACAAGTCGTGGATGAGCTTAACATCCCGGTAATGGCGTTTGGGCTCAAAAACGATTTTCAAAATCAATTATTTGAGGGCAGCTATAACCTACTCGTGCAGGCGGATAAAATTGAAGAGATTAAAACCATTTGCTGGTTCTGTGATCGGAAAGCAACGATGGTTATACGCTATAATGACGGACAGCCGATGAATGCAGGTGCGCAAATCCAGATTGGCGGCAACGAGGATTATAAGCCTGTATGCAGACGCTGCTATAATGAAGCTTTTCGCAATGCGTAAGCAGGGGTAATAACAATACAAAAGAACCTCCAGATCCACTGTTGCAGTGGCTTTGGAGGTTCTTTTGCTTGGTTTGCTATTAAAGACTGAATTCACTCGGATTAAGTCCAAGGGTATTGCAGATGTCACGCACAGCAGCTTGTTCCTTCATATCGAAATCGCCGTCTGCTGCTCCGATTGCGCTGCACACACCAACGATTACACGAGCAACGTCTGGTTTGCTGCGGAATTTGGCAATCGCTTTAAGCGCCTCTTGCTTGCCAATCATCGCATCAAACTCCATATTGCCTACAAAGTGATTGAAACGGTTAATCACATCACTCATATCAAAAACTTTTAATTCTTCGCTGCGGCCTATGTAGCCGGCCATTTTTTGTTTTTCATTGGAGTCGACGGAACCATCTGCTGCTGCTACAATCGCACAGCCGGCTACTACCGCATCTAGGAATTCTTTATTTTTGAATTTTTTGACCTGATCGGTTAGTCCTTGCTTACTTGTTTGCAGCCATGATTTGAAAGAGCTCATTTAGCTCAGCCTCCTAGGGTGAATTTAATCTTATTATTCTATTGTAGATTTAATTGGGGTCATTTAGCAAATTTTGCGGTAAATTGTCTGTTTATGCTATTAGATTAGATCGTTGAATGAGAAGGAAATAGGATGAACGATAGAAGGAAAGACGATGTATTTTTGAAATCGATTACATTATACAAAAAACAACGCACATCATCTTAAAAATGACTCATATTATGAAATCGTTTTCAATTTTATACTTGTAAGTAATCTCGTCTACAGCTGTCCATTTCAATAAAGAAGGGATATGCCGTTAGACGACAATTATAGTTATGGGGAGGGTTTGGTTTGAAAAGAAAAATGTCGATGATGACGGCGATGCTGCTGGTCATATCGCTAATGACGAGCTTGCTTTCAGTAGGAGCAGCGCCTTTGACGCAGTCAAATGGGGGATTGCCGACGTACTTGGACCCATCAAAGAGCGTTGATGCAAGGGCGGCGGATTTGCTTGCCCGGATGACACTAGAAGAGCGCGCAGGACAAATGATACAGCCAGAGAAGTCGAATATTACACCTGAGGAAGTAAAGCAATATTTTATCGGCTCGGTGCTTAGCGGCGGCGGTTCTTTCCCGAACGGCAAGCAGCAGGACAGCACGCGTGAAAATTGGCAGACGCTTATAGACGGCTATCAGGATGGCGCGCTTTCTACGCGTCTCGGGATTCCGCTGCTGTATGGCGTGGATGGAGTACACGGACATAACAATGTGAAGGGAGCAACCTTGTTCCCGCATAATATCGGCTTAGGTGCAGCGAATAACGCTGAGCTGGTGAAACAAATCGGTGCTGCGACAGCAAAGGAAATACGAGCAACCGGAGCGAATTGGGATTTTGCGCCGACGATTGCAGCCCCGCAGGATATTCGATGGGGCCGGACCTATGAAGGATACAGCGGCAATCAAGCGATATCCAAGGTGCTTGGTGCAGCGTACATTCAAGGGCTGCAAGGAGAAACAGCAGCGGAGCGCAGTCAGACGAAACATGTCGTTGGCGCTGCGAAGCATTTTTTAGGTGAAGGCTATACGGATAACGGCGTCAACCAAGGGAATATAACGAAGTACACAGAGGATCAGCTCATTGCAAGTGATTTAGAGATGTACAAAGCGGCTGTTGATGCAGGGGTACAAACGGTAATGGCATCCTACCACAGCATTCAAGGCCTTAAGATGCATGCGAATAAGCGGCTTCTTACGGATGTGCTGAAGGGTGAGCTTGGATTTAAAGGTTTTGTTATTTCGGATTATAACGCGATTCAGCAAATCACGCGCGATCAAGACGGCAAAGCAGTCAGCGGCTTGAAGGATCAGCTGAAAGCGTCCGTTAATGCAGGCGTAGATATGTTCATGCTGACGGGTGACTGGAGAGCTAGCCTTGAGCATTTAATTAGTCTTGTTAAGGATGGCAGCATTACGGAAGAGCGTATCAATGATGCAGTTCTTCGTATTTTGAAGGTGAAAATTTCATCTGGCCTATTTGAGAATCCAAAGACAGATACAGACTTGGCAGGCTACTTCGGTGCATCTGAGCATCGTGCGCTTGCGCGTCAAGCTGCGGCGGAGTCGCTCGTTCTTCTGAAGAACGATGAGGTGAACGGTTCACCGATTATGTCTCAGCTGAAGGATATGGACAAAATTTTCGTAGCAGGTAAAAATGCGAACGATATCGGCAACCAATCTGGCGGCTGGTCGATTACTTGGCAGGGAGCATCCGGGGCGATTACGACCGGAACGACAATCTATGAAGGGCTCAAAGAGGTTGCAGGAGCCGCGAAGACGGTAACGTACAACAAGCATGGCCGCGGCGCTGCTGGTTATGACGTAGCTATTGCTGTTGTAGGCGAAACGCCTTATGCAGAAACGAATGGAGATCGTACGAGCCTAAATCTCGACGAAGAGGATCTCGCAACGATTGCAAATATTCGTGCAGCTGATCCAAACATTCCACTCGTTGTTGTTCTTGTATCCGGACGCCCGCTTACGATAGCGGATCAACTGGGTGACTGGGATGCGCTTGTCGCAGCATGGCTTCCAGGTACGGAAGGTCAAGGCGTGGCTGATGTACTGATTGGGGGCAAACCGTTTAAAGGGAAAAACCCGATCAAATGGCCATTTTATGTAACGAATAATTATCCAATTATGACCGAAGCCAGCCCGAATTTGTTGTTTCCTATCGGATACGGCTTGACGAGCGGGCAGGCTACGCCTGATCTGCCGAGCAAACCTGTAGAACCAGAGAAGCCTTCACTGCCTATCCCAGGCAAGGTCGAGGCGGAAGCGTTCGATGCGAAGAGCAGCGGATTGAATACAGAGGACACGCAGGACATTGGCGGCGGCAAAAATATTGGCTGGACGTCCGGCGGCGCATGGCTGGATTATAGGGTGAAAGTGAGCGAACCTGGTACCTATAAAGCCGATTTCCGCTATGCGGGCAACGGAGGCGCAACGGGGATTAAGATCAAGAACGAAGCGGGAGCGACGCTTGGTACGTTGAGCGTAGGCTCCACCGGAGGCTGGCAAAGCTGGCAAACGGCCAGCGTCGAGAATATCGTGCTAAGCCAAGCAGGCATTCAAAAGCTGAGGCTTGAGTTTATTGCCGGAGACATTAATTTTAACTGGGTAGAGTTTACGCGCACAGGTGATGTTCCAGCTGGCGGCGGCGGTGGCGGCACTGATCCAGGTAATGGAGGCGGCGAACAGCCAGCACTGATTAGCGGAGCTGTAGAGGCATGGATCTCCAGTGAACGTGATGCGGGTGACCGCAAATGGTATTATGCGGATCGTTATCAAGCTGGCGATAAGAAGCTGGAGCAGCAGACAAATTTAGATATTACCCTTCCAGATAACAGCAAAGCGACAACGATTACGATAAATCCGGATAAAAAGTATCAAACAATGCTAGGAATCGGTTCGTCCATGGAAGAAGCGACGATTCATAATCTTGTGAAAATGTCTCCGGAGAAGCAAACAGAGCTGCTTCGCCAATTGATCGACAAGGATAACGGCATCGGCATGAGCTTGATTCGCCTAACGATCGGAACCTCCGATTTTACAGCGCAAAAGTTTTATTCGTACGATGATTTGCCTGCCGGTGAAACGGACGTTGAACTTAAGAAATTTTCTATTCAGAAGGATATTGATTTTGGCATCATTCCAACCGTTAAGAAGATACAAGCGATTAATCCCGATGTTCAATTTTTTGCATCGCCTTGGAGCCCTCCAGGCTGGATGAAAACAACGGGCAGCATGGTAAGAGGTCAAGTGAAGGAAGAGTATCTTCCTGTGCTTGCAGATTATTATGTGAAATTTCTTGAGGCATACGCTGAGCATGGCATCTACTTTGAAGGCATGACGCTGCAAAATGAGCCGCTGCTCGAAATTGATTATCCAAGTACAGCGATGTCATGGCAGCAAGCGTCACGTCTAGCCAAGCTGCTGCGGGCGAAGCTCGATCAGAATAGCAATGCAAAAATCAAAAGTATAAAGCTGTGGATGTTCGACCATAATCCCGGCGATACGATGGCTTATCCAGCACAAATTCTGGGCAATTCCGTAGAAGGGGCTTACGATGCCATAGAAGGGACGGCGTTCCACGATTATGGCGGCGAGCTGTCCATGATGACGGAGCTTCAAAAGCTGTTCCCGCAGAAAAGCGTGTATTTAACGGAGCGTGCGGTATGGGGTACTACGGGCGCTGACCGTATCGCACAATATTTCCGCAACTATGCCAAAAGCTATAACAGCTGGGTTACGATGCTGGACAGCGATATTTCATCCCATCAATGGGTAGGCATTCCTGATCCGACCCCAGTCGTACAGGATTCTTCGAATCCAGATCACTACTGGCTGCTGCCGGAGTATTATTTGATGGGGCAGTTTACGAAATTCGTGAAGCCTGGTTATGTGCGAATCGATAGCAATTACGGCTCTGCTGCGACAGTAACCAACGTTGCGTTTGCAAGCCCAGACGGCAAAGAAATTGTAACGGTTGTCATCAACCAAACGAGTGACCCGCAGCCATTTAAAATTATAGTTGATGGACTTCAAATTGAAGCGGTCATTCCAGCCAAATCAGCAGCAACCTATCGCTGGAATCGTACGCAAATAACAAACGTTCCAGCAACGATTGACGCCACGCGCTTTGCTTCAGCAGAAGGCGAGTTCCAGGTTAATCCGAACGGATACTTAGGTTCTTTTGCACCAAATGGAACAGCTTCGTTCGATTATGTTGTAAATGTAGCAGAAGCAGGCGAGTATGAACTCGATCTGGCGATTGCAGGTTTCCAAACGGATGGTCTGGTTAGCTTTGAACTGGATGGCCAGCCGCTTGTGTCACTGCCGATCAATCAGACGACGTACCAATGGGAGTACTTCGCTAATCGCCGCGAGCGCGTTATGCTTCCAGAGGGTGCGCATAAATTAACGATGAAAGTTAGTAATAACGACTTCAATGTTAGAAGTATTGCGTTCACGAAGGCGGATAAGGCAGCTATTTTACTTCCCGCATCTATAGAGGCGAGTAAATTCACATCTGCCTTTAATGTACTCGTAAACGGCTCAGCGGTCAGCTATGCCGATCCAAATGATTGGATGGAATATGAGGTGCAGGTTCCGGCGGATGGAAACTACGGTATAACGTATCAATATTCCACGGCCTATGACGGTGCAAAAGCAGAGCTTTCACTAGGAGGAAATGTACTGAAAACGACTGAGCTTCCAAACAGCGAGAGCTGGGATGCTTGGGCAATGGCTTCAGATACCGTTGCTCTGACTGAAGGTGTTCATACGTTAAGAGTTCGAATCGTTGATCAAGGCTTTAACTTGAATGCCATTGCGGTTGGGCCTGCTATTATCGCAGATGCGTCAGCTGTAACAGAAGGTGCAGAGGCTGGAAGCCATATTTTTGTCCGGCTGCTTAACGACACGTATAAAGAGGAGCTGACTTCCTCCAACTGGTCCATCGAAGGGTATGCGGGAACGGTTGTAGACAGCGTTTATCGTGTTGATGACCATATGGCTAAGCTTACCTTAGGAGGAGGGGCGACAAGAGACTATGACTCTGATCGTACCGCTACGGTAACAGCCAGCACATATGAAGCTGCTTCTGGAAGCACAGGTAAGACGATGAGCTCTAAAGTTATCATTAAGGCTACTGATGATGCGGAGTCGTTATCCTTGTCAGAGAGTCAGATTGCTTATGGCGTAAATAACAAGGAGCTAATCGTTACCCTTGCTGGCGGTACATTCGTGCAGAGTCAGCTTGGAGCGATAACCGTATCGGGAGCGGCGACCTCGCAAGGAGGCGTATCACTGCGCTCGGCTGAGCTTCTCAGCCCTAATCGAGTGAAGCTTACGCTGAACTGGAGCGGAACCGTTTACTATAATGAATTGGAATTGCAGGTTAACGTTCCACTGCAAGCCTACGATGATTCAACAGGAGGTACGGCGTTAAACGCTAAGGCAGTGCTGCTTGGAACCGAAAATGTGAAGGAGCCAGTAAATCTTTTGTCCCTTGATTCCTTGGATCAGTTCAATCGATTAAAAGGATTCGCAGTGTCTGGAACAGGAAGCGCGAGCAGGCTAACTCAAATTGATGCGGGCGATTATGCCGATTATTTGGTACACGTTCCAGCTACTGGTTCCTATGTTGCGACCTTTAAGGCTACATCTGGCGGCCAAGCTGTGAATGGCATCGTGCTGGAGGCGCAAGACGGCGCTGTTCGGAAAACGATTAACGTACCAAACCTTTACAACCAGGTCGTTGAAATGCGAATTGTCATTGATCTCGTTGAAGGTGACCAAAAGCTTCGTATTCTGGCTGGGGCATCCGGCTACGAGCTTAGAGGCATTAAATTTGAGCCTTATGTTGTACAGGTAATGGATCAGAGCGGTGTTATGAAAATTGAAGCGGAAAGCTACACCCATGCGGATGCGGCTGCTGTTCAAAGCAATATGGACGGACAAACGCTGTTATTCAAAAACGTAGGTTTTATCGCGGCAGCAGGCTCGCTTTATTTTGACGTAAATATCGCAAAATCGAGCTTCTACAAAGTGACCTACCGTTATGCAACGCCGCAAGCAGGCGTGAGTGGAACGTTGTCCGTGAATGGGCAAAAGTTGTCTACTACGCCGCTAGGAGCAAGTGGCGGATGGGATAAATATGCGGAGGCTTCTGGCATTGTAGAGCTTGCGGAAGGCGTACAAACGATTCAATTTACTAGCAATAATGATGGGGCAAACCTTGATTGGATCACACTTGAGCAGACTGAAGCGGTTACGCAAATTACAGGTACCACAGCGCTTCCGACTGCTTCGCTGAAAGCTGGAGCCTATAAAGGAACCAAAACGGTTGCTTTAACGACTGCTACAGAAGGGGCTGCCATTTACTATACAACAGATGGATCGCTGCCTAGCAGTACAAACGGGCAATTGTACAAAGGAGAGCTTAAGCTCTTGGAGCTTACAGTGCTCCGCACGATTGCGATTAAAGCAGGAATGAAGGATAGCTTTGTTGCACCATTTACGTATATCATTACGCCAGGGGAAGAGCCAACAACAACACCAACGCCGACGACACCGACGGAGCCAACACCAACACCGACGTCACCAACGGGGCCAGTTGTAACGCCAGCTCCTACGACGCCTCCGAGTGGAAAGGGCACAATACCGGCACCAACACCGGTCGTTGACACGGCTAGCGGACTTGGTAAAACTGCGATAAGCCAAACGCTTATCGACGAAGCTTTGAAATCAGTAGAAGGAAATAATGATACCGTTCAAACCATTACAATTAAAGTACCGATTGTAAATGGAGCTAATGGCTACGAGGTGCAATTGCCTAAAGGGACTATTAGCGAGGCTAAGCTATCGGTACAGTATGAGATTCAGACAGGTACGGGTACGATTGTTGTACCAAGCCATATGTTGAAATCACTGCCTTCGGATGCGAAAAACGTATCCATTGTGATTGCGAACATCGATAAAACAAAGCTTAGCGAAGAAGCGAGAGCAGCAATCGGTAGCCGTCCTGCGGTTGAGCTGAATCTCTACGTTGACGGCGTTAAAGTGGAATGGAGCAATTCAGAAGCTGCAGTAAACGTATCGCTTAGTTATACTCCAACAGCTGATGAGCTGGCGAGCAGCGAGCAAATTACAGTGTGGTATTTCGACGCAGCAGGTAAAGTGATTGCAGTGCCAAGCGGGAAGTATGATAAATCGCAAGGTGCTGTGCTTTTCACAGTAAATCATTTCAGTACGTATGGCATAGTATTCGTAAGCAAAACGTTTGACGATCTTGGCAAATATCCTTGGGCGCAACAAGCGATTAAGGTAATGTCGGCTAAAGGCGTCATCAACGGCATATCGGATAAAGCATACGCTCCAGCTCAAAATGTGAAGCGGGCAGATTTTATTACCCTGCTCGTGAAAACTTTAGGTCTTAATGCTGCGTATGATAGTCAGTTTACCGATGTGGCAAAAGGTTCTTATTATTATGATGCGGTTGCCATTGCGAAGAAGCTTGGCGTAGTAACTGGCCGTGCGGACGGTACATTTGATCCGAATGCCTCCATTACAAGGCAAGAAATGATCGCGATGACAGCAAGAGCGTTAAATATTTCTGGCAAAAAGCTGCAAGCAGGAAGCTCGGAGCAATTGAAATCGTTCACCGATTTGAAGCAGCTAGCAGCTTATGCAACGGACAGTGCTGCTCTTCTCGTAGCGAACGGCATTGTGAAGGGCGACGGCGCTAAGCTTAACCCGCTTGGTTATACAACCCGCGCGGAAGCAGCAGTTATTATGTATGCCATTTACAACAAGCAATAAGATTGGGATGAGCGATGCGGCGCATTGAATGACAAGGAAGAAGCCTTCGAACTCACAGATAAAGTGGGAAAGAGGGCTTCTCTTTTTTTTGCCTATTCTATGAAAATTTTTTCAAAATAGTCGTATGCCGTTCTCACTATTAATCTAGCGAATAGGATGAGGGTATCAAACGGTAGGAGTTGATTATGTGTCATTTTATTTTAAGCTGCGCACGTACCTAGGGAGAGATGTAGAAGTTATTCTCTCTAATGGGGATGTGGTTGCAGGTGTGCTGCTGACGGTAGGCTTCTCATACATTGTGGTTCGAACCTTGAGTGTACCTGGATACGGTGGGACGGAAGATGTGTTGATACGTTTGCGGGTCATCGAATATGTCCGGATTTTATAGGAATGGCTGTACGGATGATGGAAGAAGGCGTGACTATGTCGAGCGATTGATCGCGGAGAAGGATGTGCTGCCTCCTTTACGAAAAGGAAGAGATTTCTCCCAAGCTGGCAATCGGTGCGGGGTGCACCAGCGCTTGTCAGTGATTATACCCGTTCAAAACGAGGAACGGACAATAGGACGTGTCATTCAAGAGGCTATATTGCTGTCGCCAGCTGAAATTATCGTAGTTGTTAATGGCTGCAATGATCGTACAGAGAGTATTGCTAGAGAGCTTGGCGCGTCGGTCATAGTTTTTCAGGAGCCGCTCGGAACGGATGTAGGCAGAGCTATTGGCGCATATGCAGCTACTGGCGATGCGCTGCTGTTTGTGGATGGTGATTTTCATATCCCTTGGAAGGAGCTTGCTCCTTTTCCTAATGCGCTGCTAAGGGAATGTGATCTGGCTGTTAATAAGCTGGATCACCACCTCAGCATGCGCATGCCTTGGAGTGCCGTGACAACGTTAAAAATAGCACTGAATATGGCAGTTGGCCGCGAGGATTTGGCGAATGCTTCACTCGTGCATGTTCCATTTGCGCTGAATAGACGGGCGCTTAATGTTATTCATTGGTCCAATTTATTATGTCCGCCGAAAGCTTATGCGCTCGGACTGCTCGGGGGATTGACCGTCAAGCCTGTTCACTGCGTGGAAGTTGATCGCTTAAACCGTTATCGTCCGATCAAACACAAAAATGCCGGAGGAGACCATTCCATTGCAACGATGCAAATAATAGGGGATCATTTTGAAGCTCTGCATGCCATTTATAGGAGAGAGGGCAAGAAAGGAGAGATAGGATGCAGCGGGAATTTGGAAAAGTAAGTATCGTTATTGCAAATTATAATCGTGCAGCATATCTCATTGAATGTTTGGACAGCTTGATGAGTCAAACGTATTTGAATAAAGAAATCATCATTGTAGATGACGCATCGACCGATAGGTCGCTGGATGTTATTGAGGCTTGGTGCGAAGCAAACGGAGTAGCGGGTACAGAATCTATAGTACTCGTTCGACTTCCTAGAAATATTGGGTTTTCTGGAGCCATTACGACGGGTTTCTTCCACGCTCGCGGACAATATATCGCGGTTCAAGATGCGGACGATTTCTCTCATCCGCAGCGTTTAGAGAAACAAGTAGCGTATCTCCAAAGCCATGCAGAGGTTGCACTGGTAGGAACGAGCTACGCTAGCTTTGATGCGGCCGAGAAGAGGCAGTATGTTCAGGAAAAATGGCTGCGTTTCGGTGATGATATTCTTGATGTTTACCGCAGCGGCGGTCACTGTGTTTGCCATGGGACGATCATGTTTCGCGGCGATGCTTTTGACCAGATTGGCGGATTGAGCCGCCGAATTGTCGGAGCGGAGGATTATGAGTTCATCGTTAAATTTTTGAATAACAAAGCTCGTATTGAAAATATTCCTGAAATACTTTATTACTATCGTCTGCATGCGAGCCAACGTTCATTGGCTTTTTATGCAAAAAAGGAGTGAGGTGAAATGGCAGGCTCGCCGTTATCCGTCTTAATGGCTCTGGACAGTATGGATGCCGGCGGTACGGAAACACATGTATTAAGTCTAGCAAAAGCACTAATAAAAATAGGTCAAAGAGTGAGTATAATTGCCGCGGACGGCCCTATGCGGTTCCGGTTTGAGGATGCCGGGTGCCATGTATATTTGTTTGAATTCCAGCCAGCTGGAGCGTCAGTTCAAACGGAGCGAATCGTTAGGCTGCAGGAAATTATGCGAAGCGAGAAAGTGGATTGCGTTCATGTGCATCAGACTCCATCCGGTTTGTTTACGGCAAAGGCAGCTAATTTATTAGGAGTTCCGTCCATATTCACCGTTCATGGCACCTATTATCCGCAGACTGCTCTAAAATCGCTGCTTGTTTACTCGGAATCGGTCATATGTGTAAGTGCTCCTCTTCAAAGCTATATCACGCGGTTTGGCTTTCCGTCTATCGTTGTCCCGAATGGCATCGATCTAGCGGAGTTCTATCCATCCAGCGGCGCAAAGCTTCGCTCAGACTTAGGTATTTCTGAAGATGCAATTGTACTTACGTACGCTAGCCGATTGGCTTGGGGAAAGGCAACAGCATGTGATGTCCTGCTGCGAGCGATGAAGGATCTTTATCGTTATGGGTGGGATAAGCTTGAGCTAATCGTTGTTGGGGATGGTCCTAAATATAATGCAATTTCAGAACTTGCGGAATTTATTCAGGCGGAAAGCAGAAGACGGTTCATTCATATGGTTGGAAAACAATCTCAAATGCGAGAGTATTACAATGCTTCAGATATCGTTGTCGGTACGGGACGCGTTGCGCTGGAGGCAATGGCTTGCGAGAAGCCAGTGCTTGCCATTGGCAACCATGGCTATTTTGGCTGGGTGGAGCCGAGCAATTATGAGCAGGCTTGGCTTAACTATTTTGGAGACCACGGTTCGTTTGCCGCTTATTCCCGTTATTTGTTTGCAAGCGAGATTGCAGATGGATGCCGCAGGCTGGAAGGGCTACGCGCTAATGGAATAGAGGGAAGACGGTGGGTGGAACGTGAGTTTCATATCGATCATTCCATTGATCAAATTATGAGCGTGTATCGTTCAGCAATAGGAGAGATTTAATGAAGGGCGGTACGCAATGAAACGAATTTTGTATGTAGGCTGGTTAGGGTTTAACAATGTTGGTGATGAGTTAATGTGGCTATTGTTTCGCGACCTGTGCAGAGCTTATCTGCCTGAGAAAAAATATGATGTCATTCCGTCAATACCGGGCGTAGATATTCGGAATTCGGGTCCGTATGATGTTGTTGTGCTCGGCGGCGGCTCGCTGCTCATTCCAGGTTATATCGATGTTGCTTACCAAGCGGCTAGGAACCATAAAAAAGTAATGATTTGGGGCAGCGGTCATGACAGACAGGAGTTTCCTGTAATGGATGCCTCGGGAAAGGTCGCAGCCCATTTGGCCTACACCAAGGAGAACCTGGCAACGAATGAGAAATTAGCTGAGCTAGTGAAGATGTCAAAGTATTGCGGCGTCCGAGGTCCGTTGTCCTATCAGTTTCTCGAGGATTCTGGCGTCCGAATGGAGCAGGCGATCATAAGCGGTGACCCGGCATTTCTGCTGCCTGCACCGTCGCCACGCAAGAATGGGCAGGCTAGCAGAACGATTGGTGTGAACTGGGGAACTGCTTATAATCGAATATTCGGCGGCAATGAGGAAAAGGTAGAGCAGCAATTGGTAGAGGCGCTGCGTATACTAATATCGCAAGGTTATCGCATCAATATTTTCTCCGTTTGGGGTCCTGATAGAGAAGCTTGCAAGCGTCTATATGCGAAGCTGGGAAACCAGACGAATGTGGATCTTGATTTGGAGCTGTACCATCATGAGGATTTGATGGAGAAGCTAAAGTCCTATGCGCTGACGATCAATTTCAAATTGCATGCTAGTTACCTGTCAGCAGCAGCAGGGGTGCCGTTCGTAAGCCTTGGATATCGATTCAAATGCATAGACTTTGGCTGCTCGGTGGATCTTCAGGATTATGTGCTCTCCACCGGCGATACGGCACTTGGCGAAAGCATTCTGGACAGAGTAGCCAAAATTGAAAAAGAAACGGATATGATTCGCGAAAAGTTTTATTCGCATCAGAGCCGTTATCGCGAGCTGCTGAAAAAGCCATTTCAAGAACAACTGTTTTAAGGAAATAGCTGCAACAGCGTAAAAGGAGCTGCCCGAAGGTTTATTACCTTTCGGGGCAGCTCTTTTTTTAATAGACAAAGGATGGATATTATAGGAAGAAGGTTGACATCGAAAAATAGTTTATGATATATAAAAAGAAGGATTGGCACTCAAAGAGTTTGAGTGCTAAAATATAAGGTAGCGGTTTAATAAACGTTGAACAAGCCTTCCTGTTGCGTTACCTTTAGGCTTACTAATTATTGATGAATGGAAAGGGGATCTATCCATGTCCAAAAAACAGTTCAAAGCAGAATCGAAACGATTGCTGGAAATGATGATTAATTCCATTTATACGCAGCGCGAGATTTTTTTGAGAGAGCTGATCTCGAATGCCAGCGATGCGATCGACAAGCTATATTACAGAGCGCTAACTGATGACCAAATGGTATTTAACAAAGAGGATTATTATGTTAAAGTCGTTGCCGACAAGGCAAACCGAACATTAACGATCACCGATACAGGGATTGGCATGACGAAGGAAGAGCTGGAGAATAACCTTGGTGTTATTGCGAAGAGCGGGTCTTTTGCCTTTAAGAAGGAAAATGAGCTTAAAGATGGACATAACATTATTGGCCAATTCGGCGTAGGCTTCTACTCTGCATTTATGGTGGCGGATGTGGTTACCGTTGTGACCAAAGCTCTTGGCAGCGATGAGGCGTTCAAATGGGAATCAACTGGCGCGGACGGCTACACGATTGAGTCATGCGAGAAGGATTCCGTTGGTACGGAAATTGTACTTAATATTAAGGAAAATACCGAAGATGATCAATACGATGAGTACTTGGAAGAGTACCGTTTGAAGTCGATCATCAAAAAATATTCTGATTTCATTCGCTACCCAATTAAGATGGATGTGAAAGGCCAACGGCCTAAAGCAGATGCAGAAAACGAGTTTGAGGAATATGAAGAAGAGCAAACCGTTAACAGCATGGTGCCGATCTGGCGTAAAAATAAAAATGAGCTGACATCGGAAGATTATGATCAGTTTTATTTTGAAAAACGTTACGGTTTCGATAAACCGATCAAGCATCTTCATATTAGTGCGGATGGCGCTGTTGTGTACAATGCGATTTTGTATATTCCGGAGAGCACACCTTTCGATTATTATACGAAGGAATATGAGAAGGGGCTGGAGCTTTATTCAAATGGCGTTCTAATTATGGATAAATGCTCAGACCTGCTGCCTGATTATTTCAGCTTCGTTAAAGGTATGGTTGATTCGGAGGATCTATCGCTCAACATTTCTCGTGAAATGCTGCAGCATGACCGTCAGCTGAAGCTGATTGCGAAGAACATCAACAGCAAGATCAAGAGCGCGCTGCTTGGCATATTGAAGGATGACAGAGAGAAGTATGAATCGTTCTACAAAGCATTCGGCAGACAGCTGAAATTCGGCGTATACAATGATTACGGTGTGAACAAAGAAGTGCTTCAAGACCTGCTTATGTTCCACTCCTCGAAAGAGAAGAAGCTAGTTACACTGGACGAGTATGTGTCAAGAATGAGCGAGGATCAAAAGTACATTTATTATGCTTCCGGTGAATCGATTGAGCGGATTGATCGACTTCCGCAAACCGAGCTGGTAACGGATAAAGGCTTTGAAATCTTGTACTTCACGGACGATATTGATGAATTTGCTATCAAGATGGTTGCGAAGTATAAGGATAAAGAATTCAAGTCGGTATCAAGCGGCGATCTTGGTATTGAAGAGGACGAGAAGGACAAGGAAACGACCGAAGAGCAGGATGCCAATAAAGAGCTTTTCGAGCAGATGAAAGAAATTCTTAACGATAAAGTAAAAAGCGTAAAAGCTTCAAAACGCCTTAAAACACACCCTGTGTGCTTATCTACTGAAGGCGAAGTAACGATTGAAATGGAAAAAATATTGAATTCGATGCCGAACAACCAAGATGTAAAAGCAGACAAGGTGCTCGAAATTAACGTGAACCATGAAATTTTCCAATCGTTGAAGGATGCTGCTGGGCAGGATAAAGTGAAGCTGGCTCTTTATACAAGCCTGCTTTACAACCAAGCGCTTCTCATCGAAGGTTTGCCAATTCAAGATCCAGTTGCGTTTACGAACGATATTTGCAAAGTAATGGTTTAATAGAGCAAGCGACAAGCAAGTGTAAGAAGCCCGTACGGGGTCATTCCCGTACGGGCTTTTTTTCTACGACAGAACAATTATGGATGCTGACCATAGCTACCGATAAAATTACACGAGGCGTGTATTGTGCTTGCGCAAAATATAATTAATCATGGTATTGATTATTATTCCGGATATAATAGCACTACAAGATAAGAAATAAATGAATAAGAATGCAGAAACAAATAAATAAACATTATTCATTGCATGAATAAATGTAAAGCCGCAGAGGAGGGTTTATAGATGATACGGATAAAACGCCGGCTGAACTTAATTACGCTTATTTTGCTGCTCATGTGTATTATTATTGTTCCGGTTCTTATCCAAGGTTATATGTTGGGCAAAGGAGCGGTTACGCAAGTGGAAACGTTGTACGACAAATCGGTTTCGAGCAATATGGAGTCGCTCTCCATCAGCTTGGACTTTTATGTGAACCATATCGAGGATTATATTCGCACCTTGTCGCAGGATCAGGAATTACAGAGGCTATTAAGTCGAAATGATAACGCTCCCATAAATGAACAGGCGGTCAGAGACCGGCTGAAGTCGTTCACTGCTGCGTATCGGTTAAGAGTGCCCTTATACGTACAAATTATTAACGATCAAGGGGAAGTATTCAGCAATAGCGTTTTGCATGACACAGAAGTTGAACGGTTAAAGCAAGTGGTGCAGCAGTTTAATTGGCCTTCCGAGAGGATACCTTATGATAATAACATCATGTATCGCAATGTAGGCCCTAACTTTCACGATCTCTCGGAGGGGCAGAACGCCTTTTATTTTACGAAAAATATTGTACAAGGCAATTCGGCGCTAGGCCTCTTAAATGTAGAGATCAACGAGAGCTTATTTCAGCGGCTGCTGCGCAAAATCCAACTGAACAGCTCAACCCTTGCGTTTATAAGCCAAGAAGATGGCGAATTGCTGATCTCTAGTGAAGACGATGACGACCGTCTGCAGGAGCTGTCCAGACAGGCCATATCGAAGGCGAAGGTGGACGGCGGGGGATATGAAAGCTTTCTGATTCAGTGGAACGGCCAAAGCTACTTTTGCTCCATCCAAAACATTCCCTTCTTAAGATGGTATTTAATTGCATTAACGCCGGAAGAGCTTTTGGCAAGTCCCACTAAGCAATTGTGGAGCCATACGCTCACGGTAACCGTGTCGTCCATTCTTTTGATTTCACTTATCCTGTATATATTCACAAGAAAAGCGATGATACCTGTGCTAAATTTATCGAGGATGGTTCGGAAAATACGCTTTAATGATGCTGGGCAGGGGCAGGATGTCATTGGAAATTTCCAATACAAAGGCTTGGAGGAAATCGAGATTTTATTCTCGGGCATTCAGCAAATGCTAAGCCGGATTAATGAACAGATTGAGCGAATTAAAACAGATGAACGGGAAAAGTCGAGCCTGGAGCTCAATCTCTTGCTGTCCCAGATCAAGCCTCATTTCCTGCATAATTCGATTAATTCGATCCGTTGGATGGCGGAAATGAAGGGCGAGAAGATGATTGCCCAGACCCTTGTTAATTTAAGCAGCATGCTGAACTATACACTAAGCAAATCACGAACCATATGGAGCACGGTCGGCGAGGAAATGGATTATGTCAGAAGCTATATTGCGTTCCAGGAAAAACGGATGTTCATCAAAATTGAAACGATATGGGATGTGCCGCATGAGGTGCAGGGTGCAAGAATATTGAAGCTGACGCTGCAACCGATTGTCGAGAATGCAATCTTGCATGGATTTACTAATCTTGATGGAATTACGCCACAGCTGACGATTACCTGCGCGATGGAAGGGGAGCAGGTACGGGTGGAGGTTATAGATAACGGAGTCGGAATTGAAGAAGGCTCCATTGCCGGTATGCTGATAACGGATTCCAATGAGTATGAGGATGAGGAACGAACCTCGGGGATCGGGCTTAAAAATGTGCATCGTCGCTTGCAGCTGGAGTATGGTGAGAGGTATGGCATCGAAATTCGAAGTGTAGTGGGTGAAGGGACGACCGTAACGCTTACCTTTCCCTATATCGATCATAATGGAGGAGATTCGGAATGAAAGTGATGATTATTGAAGACGATATGCTAGTTAGAATGGGGATCAAATCATTAATTCCTTGGTCTGAAATGGGGCTGGAGGTCGTCTGCGAAGCCAGAGACGGAGTTGAAGCTGTTGAGCTGTACGAGAGATTTCTGCCGGACATCGCACTTGTGGATATTTTGCTTCCCAGAATGAATGGGCTTGATTTTATTGAGAAGGTAAAGCCCTTAAATCCGGACGGGGAATTTGTTATTTTGACCTGCAACCAAGATTTCGAAACGGTACGCAAATCGCTGCGCCTGGGCGTTCATGACTTCATTGTAAAATCAACGATGGAAATTGAGGAGCTTCAGCTTATTTTGAAGCAGCTGACAGCCAAAATGAAAGCAAAGCTGCTGGAGCATCATTTTCAGGAAGAAGGGACACCGGAAGCGGGTTCAAGATTCGTTCGTAAAGCCAGCTTATTAAGAGATTGGCTGCACGGCTTGTATAACAGCGAAGAGACAGAAGCGTTTGCCGAGAAGCTGGGAGAGTATAAATATTTTCTGCAAAAGGGAGAATATGAGGCATGGGTTGTGGCATTAGATCCTTCTCAGGATGAATCCAAATTAACTTCCCAAGAAATCGTTAAAATAGGCCATTCGATTGACCATATGGCTGTTGAACTTTACCGCAGCAGGCTGATTGGGTTCGTGGAAAACATAAATGATAACCGATGGCATGTATTGGTAAGCAGCACGAATAGCTCGGATATTGACCCGAAGCAGTTGATCGACTCGGTTTCGCAGTATTTGGGCCATACTCTATCCATTGCTGTGAGTAAAAGGTTTACAGACTGGCGGGAGTGGACCGTGTATGATCGTTCAGCTAGCGATCTGCTAAGCCTCAAATATTTTTGCGAAAATGACCACCTGTTTCAGGGCGAGCTGCCTGAAGCAACGCTTTCCGATGCCGTGTTTATTTGGAAAAAGGCGATAATGAACAAACTGTCCAGCTTTCAATACGAGCAGGCAGGAGATCTGCTGGCAAACCTCAAACAGGTCGTCGGCCCGCCATATCCCAAACCAAACCTGCTGCACAATGTACTGGAGGATATTTTATTCCAGCTGAAGCAAATCTGCGAAATGTCGGGACGGCGTCCATCGGAGACTTATTTCCAAAGATCTGAGCTGCTGGACTGCGTTTCATTAACGCAAGCGGTGCATTTGTTATACAACGCTATCCATGTGCTGCAGGAACCGGCATTCAAAGAGAAGAACGGCCATGAAAGAAAGAAGTTTGTTGAAGCCACCGAGATGTTTATTCAAGAGCACAGGTTTGATGAAATTAGTTTAAATGCCATCGCGATGCATCTTAAAGTAAGCCCTGTATATCTCAGCAGAATATATAAGGAAGAGAAAGGGATTTCTTTCAGCACCGCTGTTTTGACAGCCAAGGTGGAGCAGGCCGAAACGATGATCCGCAGCGGGATGACCTTAACTGAGGTTTCGGACAAGCTGGGTTACTTAAACTTGAGCTCGTTTACCCGCATGTTTAAGAAAATTAAGGGGATTGCACCCTCACACTATGCAGATGCTGAAAAGAATTAAAAGATGTTAACTGCGGCTTGAAAAATGATAAATGGCATCCTCTTCGGATATAAAGTGATAAATCAAATGGTTGGCTTAGGAGATTCATCTGCTTATGGAAAGCTTCTATACTAGGAAGCAAGACATCAACTAACGAAAGAAGGAAGGTTTCCATGAGAATGAGAAGATGGTCTGTTTTAAGTATAGCTTTAATGATGCTGGTTACAATGTCGCTTTCTGCATGTTCCAAGAATGAAAATGAAAGCGCTTCTACAGGTGGAGAAGGACAGGAGAAAGTCAACATTGTTTTCTGGAATTCAGGGTTTGCGACCATTGATGAAAATAACAAAGCGAAGAAAAAAGAAGACTTCTACATTTCTCAGGCTGTTGCAAGGTATGAGAAGGCCCATCCAAATGTGAAGATTGATGTGCAGGATGTTCCTTCCGGAGATGAGCTATTTGCTAAATTCCAAACGGCCAGCATTGCCAAGAACGGTCCTGATTTAACGGTACTCTGGTCAGGTTCCTATATGCTTCGGTTTAAGCAATTTTTAGAGCCGATGGATAGTTACTTTTCAGGTGAAGAAAGATCCAGAATCGTTGGATGGAGTGCAACAACGGAAGACTTTACGGCCGATGGCAAAGCCTATGGCGTTCCATTTGGGACAGACGGAACTTTTCTTCTAGCGTATAACAAGAAAATTTTTGCGGATGCCGGAATCGATCCGATTGCCCAGCGCCCGAAAAATTTTCAAGAGTTTGTGGCTATGCTGGAGAAAGTGAAGACGAAGGATATTACACCGCTTGGTTTATTTAAAGACAGCTTCCTTCATGTACCGGACTATTGGATTGCTCAAACCGTGGATATTCCGGGCCTCGACAGCTTGGTCAAAGGCACAACCAATTTCTCCGATCCTAAGCTGGTGAATGTCATGAAGGGCTGGCGCGAGCTGTTCGAGAAAAACTTGGTCATTGCCGATGATTCAGTTCGACAACTGTTTATTCAAGAGCAGCTCGGCATGACGGTTGGAGCAAATGCGGACATCTTGAACTTCAGCAAGGAGATGGGCGACAAGGTCGGCTTTATGAAAATTCCAGACTTCAGCGAGGATGTCAAAATCCACGATGGCGGTCCTGGCGGGGTGGGCGCTGCGTTTGTGGTGACGAACTACTCGGAGCACAAGAAAGAAACGGCTGATTTCGTCAAATTCCTGATGAGCAAGGAAGAGCAAATCAACAAAATTAAGTCGGGCGAAGCACGCATTACAGTCGTCAACGATGTGGATGTGAACGAGTACGTATCCGATCCGCTAGTGAAAACGATGCAGGATATGGCCAACGAACCTAGCACTATTTTCTGGCCGGACAATGTTTACCCAGCGGAGCTGACAAGCGAGATGATGTCGCTGCAATCCCTGGTTTCCAGCGGGAAAATGACGGCAGAGGAATTTATGAAAAAAATCGACCAGAAACGCGATTCGCTTCTGAAAAATAAATAGGCGGTTAAGGAGCGGCCTTCATAGGAAAGGAGGTCGCTTTCTACCAAAAGGCAAGGAGGAATAGAAGGATGGGTCTCAAGCAAGAACGATGGGTAGGTTTGTTCTCCTTGCTGCCGGCTTTTCTGTTACTAGCTGTATTCGTAGGTTATCCCATGTTTAACACTTTTTTTCATAGCTTTACAGAATGGGATGGGGTCACTTCTACGTTTGTTGGCTGGGATAATTTTAAGACGATCCTTAGTAATGGCGATTTGCCGCTTATGCTGCGCAACAATCTGATCTTTTTATTATCGGTACCGGGCATCTTGTTCATATCGCTTACGGTATCGGTTCTGCTGCATGAGGAGGTTCCGGGGTGGCGCTTGTTTCGTTCGGTGTATTACTTGCCGGCGATCCTCTCCTCGGTCGTTATCGGTTTTTTGGCAAAATCCATGTTTACGAACAAAGGGATCGTGAATACGCTTCTGGAAAATGCCGGACTTGGCGCGTTCACGACGGATTGGCTGAATACGGTGCCGACCGAATTTATGATCTTGATTTTATGTTTTTACTGGCAGACGCTGGGCCAAGGAACGCTCATTTTTTTATCGGGGTTATCTTCGATCTCCAATGAATTGTTTGATGCGGCCAAAATAGATGGAGCCAATTGGCGTCAGCGATTAATGTACATCGTCATCCCGTCGTTATATCCAGCGATATTTTACTTTACGATCGTCAATGTTATTTACGTTTTTGTCGGGCTGTTTGGCCTTGTTTATTCGATCACAGGCGGCGGGCCCGGTTACGAGACAACACCAATCGATTATATGATTTATATTCAAGCCTTCCGAAGCGGAAATATGGGCTATGCGAGCGCGCTTTCGGTATTCTTGTTCTTCATTGTTATGTTCATTACCTGGATTCAGTTGAAAATATCCAAGCGCTTGGAGCAATAGGAGGACATTATGAAAACAGCCTCTAGAAGAATGGTTAGATTTCTGATTTTTATCGTGCTCGCTGTCATTGCCTTCATGGCGATGTATCCGTTGTTCTACATGGCCATCAGCAGTATGAAGCCGACGATAGAATATATCAAACATCCGATGGGTCTTCCAAAAACCTGGTATTTTGATAACTTCATCGCACTCATTTATCGTTTCTCTCTTGTTCGGTTGTTTGGCAATACGCTCGTCTACGTAGGACTCAGCTTAGTTGCTTCCCTAGCCTTGTCTATTCCAGCGGCCTATGCTTTTGCCAAATTAAAATTCAAATACCGCAACGGGTTTTATATTATTATGATCGCTACGATGACCATACCGGGTATTACTTTTATCATTCCAAACTATTTGTTGATGTCAAAGATCGGCTGGACCGACCATATCATATCCGTGGTGACCATCTGGTCTGTCTCGGCTATTCCGAGCACGGTCTTCTTACTCACTTCACTAATGAGAGCCATGCCCGATGAAGTGCTCGAAGCGATAAAAATAGACGGTGCCAAATATTATCAGGCGATGTTCAAAGTGATTTTGCCCATGAGCTTGCCAGGCGTGGTCACGGTTTCGATCTTTAATGCGACGAACTGGTGGAACGATTTGTTAACCCCGCTCATCTATTTGCAATCGGATGGCTTAAAGACCGTAACCGTTGCGGTGGCGACTGTACTCAATCGGTTCAGCTCAGACTACCCGCTGTTATTGTCAGGGCTATTGCTTGCTTCACTACCGCCCATTGCGATTTATATTATTTTTCAAAGCTATATTCGTAAAGGGCTGGTTATTGGAGCTGTTAAATAAACGATATCGAATGAGGATAGGAAAGGATGTCATCACATGAGTATGAAGCAAGGACGCCTCTTTTCAAAGGTAGCGATTATTACAGGAGCGGCATCAGGAATCGGTAAAGGAACGGCGCTGCTCTTTGCTGAAGAAGGCGCGAGTCTTATCCTGGTCGACATCAACGAGGAGAAATTAAACGAGGTGGCTGCCGAAATTCGCCAAATGGGCGGAAGCTGCGAGATCGTATGCGGCAGCGTGGGCCTGATGAAGACGGCTGAAGATGCGGTGGCAAGCGCGGTCAACGCTTACGGCGGGCTTGATATCGTTTTTAACAATGCGGGCATTATGCCTGTTGGCGATATTTTGGATTATGAGGAAGAAACTTGGGATGAAGTGCTGCAGGTTAACTTAAAGTCGATGTTCTTAATGTGTAAAAAGGCGATCCCTGAGATGCTCAAGAGAAATGGCGGTTCCATCATTAATACTTCTTCGGTCATGGCCTCCTTAACGGAGCCTGGCTATACCGCTTATTCTGCTTCCAAAGCAGGCATTATTGGTTTAACCAAAGAGATTGCCGTCTCCTATGCCGAGAAAGGCATCCGCTGCAATTCGATTTCGCCAGGCTGGGTGGAGACGGATATGAACGTCCGTCTTGCCGAAAGCCTGGGCGGAATAGATAAATTGTACCCGATCATTAAACAGCAGCAGCCGCTCGGAAGAATGGCAACGACGCGCGAGGTCGCGTATGCCGTGTTATTTTTAGCCTCCGACGAATCGGTCGTCGTTAATGGCTCTAATCTAAGCATTGACGGAGCAGCATCGGCTGCGATTTGATAACAAGCCCTCATTCAAAATCATTCACTCTCATATGGAGGTTATACCTATGGCTAAAATTAGTATTATCGGAGCAGGCTCTGCGATGTTCTCCCTCAGCCTAATCAAGGACATCTGCTTGACGCCTTCTCTTGAAGGCAGTGTCGTCAGTTTTATGGATATCGATGAGCAGAGATTGGAAAGCGCATATTCCCTTTGCGAACGCTACGCCAAAGAAGCTAATATCCATCTGGTGCTGGAAAAAACGACGGACCGGAGAGAATCGCTTAGTGGAGCCGACTTCGTCGTGCTTGCTGCGCTGGTCGGAGGCCATCAGCGTTTGAAGGACGGATGGGATATTGCCCAGAAGCACGGTTATCGGTTTGGCGGGAGCCTGCATGTGATGCATGACGAAGGTTTCTGGATTAATTTCGATCAGCTGCGCCTGATGGAATCGGTTATGCTGGATATTTTGGAAATTTGTCCGGACGCTTGGTATATGCTCGTGTCCAACCCGGTCATGGCGGGCGTAACCTACTTGCAGCGCAAGTATCCACAAGCCAAGCTGGCAGGCTTCTGCCATGGTTCTAACGGGGTAAAAGCTGTGGCTGAGGTGATCGGACTTGATCCAAATCATATTACGTATGAGATTCCAGGCGTGAATCACTTTATTTGGCTGACCGAGTTCCGATACAAAGGGGAAAATGCATTTCCTATTTTGGATCGTTGGATCGAAGAAAAATCGGCTGCTTATATTGAGAACTGCGCTACCTGCGACTGGTTAGGCCCCAAAGCGCTTGATCTCTATAAGAAATTCGGCGTATTTCCAATTGGCGATACGGGAAATCCGGGCGGCGGCTCTTGGCCGGCTTGGCACCATGCGGATCAAGAAACGGAGCATCTCTATAAGGAAGACCCTCAGGCTTGGTGGCGGGATCTTTACTTTGCGGGAGGTGCAGCTGGCGTAGAGAGAATCCGGAAGGTTTCTGAAAATACGACAGAAGCAGTTATGGATCATTTCCCGCCGGTGCATTCGTCAGAGCCGATGATTCCTTTTATTGAAGCGATAGCATGTGATGTGCCTAGAGTGATGATCCTTAATATATTGAATGACAGCAACTACGTGCCGGGCATCCCGCTCGATTTTCAGGTGGAAATCCCTTGTTACGTCAGTGGAATCGGCGTTCAAGGCATTAAGACCAAAGGCTTGCCTAAGCCTCTGATTAACTTTGCGCTTCGCGATCGTGTCGCACCCGTAGAGATTGAGCTGCAGGCCTATGATAGCGGGAATCTTAAAGATCTTGTCCAGTTAGTTATGATGGATCCGTGGACCCGTTCCGAGAAACAGGCTCGTGCGCTGCTGGATGATATTCTTAAATTGCCTAGCCTTGCTGCGATGAGACAGCACTTTAATTAAGGAGGCAGGCGGAATTGGCTATCGAACAGTATGAGCTTTATGGGGAGACAGCAATAAGGGTGCAAAATGAGGAGCTGGAGTTCACGCTGGTACCGGCTTGGGGAAGTAACCTACTATCTTTGCGATTAAAAAATAAAGATCTTGAATTGCTGCGATTTCCGGAAAGTCAGGAGATGTTTAAGGCAGATCCTATCTTGTATGGCCTGCCGATCCTCTTCCCTCCCAATCGCATTGCCGATGGCAGGTTCGCTTTTAATGGCAGGGACTATCAGTTTGATATTAATGATGCTGCTGAACACAATCATACCCATGGCTTATTATTTGATGCGCCGTGGAAGCTTCTACGGGCGGAGGCAGAGGGAGAGAGGATCGTACTGGAGACGATCATTCATTCCGATGAGCATGAAGCGATTTTAGCTCGGTTTCCACATTCATTTAGTGTTCAAATGAGTTACATCTTGGAGCGGGCAACGCTCACGATTAAAGCGACAATCAGCAGCCAGGATGCCGCGCCATTTCCTTGGGGACTGGGCTATCATACGACCTTTAATTATCCGTTCGACCGCTCTGGAGATCTGGCGAAATGTCAATTCTCTCTCAATGCGGATAAGCAGTGGGTGCTGGACGAACGTTTCTTGCCAACCGGCGAACTAGTGGATATTCCTTATTTGGAGGAGCTGCGCGAGGGGAAAAGCTTAGTCGAGCACGCGCTGGACGATGCGTTTCAGACAGCAGAATCGGGAGCCAATGAGGCAGTGCTGACCGATCTGAATTCCGGCATTCGCGTTGTGTACAGCGCGGACGAGCAATTTAAGCATTGGGTGGTCTACAACCATGATGCACGGCAGGGTTATTTGTGCCCAGAGCCTTATACTTGGATAACGAATGCACCAAACTTGCAGCTTCCGCAGGAGCTGACGGGCTTCCGTGTTCTTCAGCCTGGCGAGCAAGTGACAACAACAACACGAATTCGGATGGAAGAGGTGATTTGAGCATGTCTTTGCGCAGTGACCGATGGTTTAAACACCCGTCGAAGGAAACGCGATTCCAGCATCTGTCGGCCATGAGGGCTAATGGACATGTTCCCGAATCATTTGTAGGCAAGCCGATTATTGGCATCTTCAACTCCTGGAGTGATTTGAATAGCTGTAATGCGCCCCATAAAGAATTAGTCGAGTTTGTCAAACGCGGAGTGCTGCTTGCCGGAGGATATCCGCTTGAAATGCACACGATCACGACGCCTGCTGATTTTATGAAGCCTTCCGATCTGCCTTATCGCAATTTGATGGCGATGGACGTCGAGGAGTCTATTCGGGCATTGCCAATTGACGGTGCAGTGCTGCTTTGCGAATGCGATAAGACAACACCCGCCCAGCTTATGGGTGCAGCGAGCAGCAATATTCCTTCGCTGCAGCTTGCTGCTGGACACCGGGCATCAGGTTCCTTTCGCGGGAAGAAAGTGAATTATGGGACGGATCTTTGGAAGCTGATGGATGATTACAATGCGGGCCTTCTGACAGACGAGGAATGGAGCGAGCTGGAAAAATGCATTTCATGCACGCAGGGTGGATGTCCTGTCATGGGCACCTCCTCTACCATGAAATGCCTATCGGAGATTCTCGGCATGATGCTGCCAGGCACCTCCACGAATCCGGCCACGCATGCCAGCCGTAAATGGGCAGCCGAAGAAACGGGTAAACGAATTGTTGCGATGGTTAGGGAAGAGTTGACTCCGGCTCGTCTAATGACGGAAGCTGCATTCGATAATGCCATCAAGCTGCTGGCAGCGCTTGGCGGCTCTACCAATGCGGTTATCCACTTAACTGCGATTGCAGGGCGGCTCGGGATCCATATCCCTTTGAAGCGCTATGAAGAAAAATCTAAGGGCATCCCGCTTTTGGTCAATCTCCAGCCGAGCGGAGAGTACAGCATGGATGATTTTTTTGAAGCAGGCGGGCTTGGAGCGGTGATCAGCAGACTGCTGCCCGAGCTGGATGCGACTTGTCTGAGCGCGCTTGGAACTACGCTTGAAGAAAGTTATCGCGATTATCCCGCTTACCGGGATGATGTTATTTATTCTCTGGCCGAACCTTATAAAGTGGAAGCGGGCATTGCTGTACTAACAGGTAATTTGGCGCCTTCGGGAGCTATTCTGAAACGAGCAGCTAGTTCCTTAATTAATCATCAACATAGAGGCCAAGCCATCGTATTCGATAGTTATGAAGAGATGTATGAAACCATTGATAGCGAGCAGTTGGAGGTCGATGAGACCTCGGTGTTAGTTCTGCGAAACTGCGGACCGGTGGGAGCAGGGATGCCTGAATGGGGAGCGCTGCCGATTCCGAAGAAGCTGTTAAAGCAGGGAATTCGGGATATGGTACGAATCAGCGACGCCCGAATGAGTGGAACAAGCTTTGGTACGAATATTTTGCATGTTTCGCCGGAAGCCCAGCTTGGAGGGCCTATCGCTGCCATTCGAAGCGGGGACTGGATTGTGGTCGATCTGGATCACGGTACGATTAGCGTAGAGCTAGCGGATGTGGAAATACGTGAGCGTCTGCGTGATTGGTCGCCTGTTCGTTCGCATAAGCGAGGGTTTATGAAGCTGCATGCGGATCATGTATTGCAAGCCGACCAAGGCTGCGACCTTGATTTTCTGCGTCCAAATTCGAAAGAGGAAGCTAAATTTATAGAACCAATCGTCGGACGAGGTTAAGAGAAGTTAGTCATTCACCTATATGGAATGAGTGAAGGGGGAAACAACGATGAATAAAGCTCAAGCGTTTGCGGCTAGTCTGGGCCTGCCGGACAAAGAACAGTATCAGCTCGCGACAAGCGTAAAAACATTTGAAGATGGAGCCCATTACCGTGTGGAAATCCCTTCGGTAGAGGGCCCTGCAATTATGGAGAGCGTCATTGCAGAAGCCAAGCAATTTGGACTAACGGTCAACCGCGTCTCTCAGGGCAGCGGAATTATGCTGTTAAGCGATTCCGAAATTAACGATATGGTTCAAATGGGCATGGCGGAAGGGATGGAGGTATGCCTCTTCGTTGGGCCGCGAATGAGCTTCGATATCGGAGCGATGTCTCTTAGCAGCAGCGGAAAGCTGCTAGGCGGGCGGCACGCCGGAATGGATCAGCTGCTCTATGGACTGGAAGAAATATTTCGTGCGGCTGAATTAGGCATTCGAAGCGTTCTTGTGGCGGATGAAGGCTTATTATGGCTGATCAATCAAGCGAAAATCAAGGGACAGCTGCCAGCCAATTTAGTCGTTAAGATTTCAGCGCTGATGAGCCCAACCAACCCTGTAAATGCTCGGATTTTTACGGAGCTTGGCGGGACTACTTTGAATTTGCCTGGCGATATTACTCTGCCGCAGCTGTCATCGATTCGAACCGTGGTTGATGCTCCGATCGATCTCTATATTGAGTCGCCGGACGATATGGGCGGTTTTATCCGCAACTATGAAATTCCGGAAATTGTAAGAATCGCTTCGCCAGTTTATCTGAAATTCAGGCTTCGAAATGCTGTTAGCGTGTATCCGGCGGGTATTCACAACAAGGAGCTGGCCATCGCGCAGTGCAGGGAGAAAGTGCGCAGAGCTCATTTGGGCATTCAAGTTCTCGATCGATATCATTCGTCTGCCATTCAATCCGACAAGTTTGCCGAAGGGCTGGGAATTCCCTCAGTGCACTAATGCGATAACCCAAGGGATGGAGTGAATAGAGAAATGACTATAGAGCAGACTTATTTGAATTTTATTGATGGAAAATGGAGCGTATCCGCAACCGGAAGGTTGACGGAAAGCATTAATCCTGCGAATTCGTCTGAGATCGTCGGATATGTGCAAGATTCCAATGAAGCGGATCTTGATCATGCGGTGAATGCCGCTAATCGTGCCAAAGAAGCATGGCGCAGGCTCTCGGGCGCAGCGCGGGGCGATTATCTGTTCAAGGCAGCCAACCTTTTGGAGGCAAGACTGGAAGATATAGCTGGAACTATGATGCGCGAGATGGGCAAGACCCTTGCGGAATGTAAAGGTGAAACGGCTCGTGGAGTTGCCATTCTTCGTTATTATGCCGGGGAAGGCATGCGGAAGACAGGAGACGTTATTCCTTCAACTGATCATGAGGCGATCATGTTCACCACTCGAGTGCCTCTAGGTGTCGTAGGTGTCATAACGCCGTGGAATTTTCCGGTTGCGATCCCGATGTGGAAAATGGCACCGGCGCTTATTTATGGTAATACGATTGTCATAAAACCAGCCATTGAAACGTCGATTACGGCAGCAAAGCTGCTTGCATGCTTTGAGGAAGCAGGCTTTCCGCCTGGTGTTGTCAATATGGTCACAGGTGACGGTGCCTTAATTGGAGGCGGTATTGCCAATCATTCCAATATTCAAGGTATTACCTTTACGGGGTCCAATAAAGTAGGGAAGCAGATTGGCCAAGCGGCTCTTTCGCGTGGAGCCAAGTATCAATTGGAGATGGGCGGTAAAAATCCGCTTATCGTCGCTGAAGATGCTAACCTCGATCTTGCGGTAGAAGCAGCGATTAGCGGCGGTTTGAAATCCACGGGACAAAAATGTACGGCTACGAGCAGGGTCCTCGTGCAAGCCTCTATTTATGAAGCGTTCCGGGCGAAGCTGCTGGATCAAGTCAAACAATTGAAGCTGGGAAATGGGAAGGATTCCACCACATGGATGGGGCCTTGTGCCAATGAAAAGCAGCGTAATACCGTTCTTTCCTACATTAATAAGGGAATCGCGGAAGGAGCGAGCCTTCTCTATGGCGGAAGCATACCGGAGGATGAGGAATTGTCGAATGGCTATTACGTGCAACCGACCGTCTTCGAAAAGGTAACTGTGGATATGACGATTGCCAAGGAGGAAATTTTTGGCCCGGTTCTGGCGCTCATACCTTTTGTGGACTTGAAGGAGGCTTTATCGCTGGCCAATGACGTGGAATATGGACTGAGTGCCTCTATTTATACACAAAATATTAGCCATATTCTGACCTTTATCTCTGATATGGATGCAGGCTTGGTACGCATAAATGCGGAAACAGCAGGTGTGGAGCTGCAGGCACCATTTGGCGGAATGAAGCAATCCAGCTCGCATTCGAGAGAGCAGGGGCAAGCGGCAATCGAATTTTTCACCTCAATTAAAACCGTTTTTTTGAAAGCTTAATGTAAATAGGAAACAAGAAAGTCCCAGTGAAGCAAGAGTTCACTGGGACTTTTTAACTTAACTCTCACAGCTTGAAATTGGTAGTAGCGGAGAAGGCTGCTATAAGCTGCCGTCGTAGTTTTTTTGTTATGCGGCACACGGCTTGAGTCAACCTGCATTGTAGTTTTTTTGATATTGCCGCGGCGTAAGCCCCGTCCACTTCTTGAAGGTTGAGCTAAAGTGACGTTCCTCCTGATAGCCTACCAGTTTGGAAACCGCATAAATTTTATAGCTTTGGCGCAGCAGCTCCTTCGATTGCTCTACGCGGTATTGATGCAAATAGTCAAGGAAGTTAACGCCAAGCTCTTGCTTGAACAGCGAGCTTAAATAGGAATTGCTGACGAAGGTTTCCTTGGCAGCAAGCTCTAGTGTGAGATTTGTATTGTACTTTTGCTTAATCAGCTCAATGGTAGCATGCACAGTACGATGCAGTGACTTCTGGTTCGATACAGCCTCGACGATGCTTTGCACGATTTTTTGCAGGACGACGGAGCAGTCATCAAGCGTCTCCATGTTAGGGATTTGCTCGATCCAGTTCACGAAGCTGTCCTGCCATTCAATAGAGGCAACTTTGCGCTCTTGGGCAAATTTTTGCAGCTCTAAAATAAGACTTGTGGAGCGCAGATGAACCTCAGCTTTGGAATAGCTCGAATTGTTCCGAATATGCGACATGCTCGCTTCAATGGCATCGACTGCCTGCTCATAATGCTCGTTCTGCAAAGCGAGAAGCAGATCTTTCTCGAGTCGATGCAAATAGGCATCGTCTAGAATGGAGCTTTTGGCAGCGGTCTGCTTACCAGCCTCGGCATGAAAAAATATGCCGCCTCTTCCTTGATAGAATCTGGCTTCCATCGCTTCAATCGCTTGCTGGTAACCGATATGCGCATTATCAACCGAAGCAGCAGCTGAGCTGATTGATATGCTAATCGAGAGCTTTAGATAAGCTTCAAGATTAAGCTGGAGCTCCTTCATAGCACCTTCAATCGCCTCGTTGGTCGTGTTTTCTGGATAATTTCCGATCCATAACATCTCGTCGCCATGGCGAAACACCTCAAGCTTGCCATCGTACAACGGCCGAAGGGTTTCACCTGCAATATTTAGCAGCGCATATCGTATAAGCTCTAAGTCACGCTTGGATGCGGTGACGTTCTGCGACTTGTTGGAGTCAATGCGGATCAGACCGACTTGAATGGGTCCGCACGAGAGCGTCATGTCCACTTCATTCATTACGCTGGACCGATCCTCCAGAGGCATGAGCGGATGCTGAACCCATTGCGATAAAATCTGATTTTTGAGCAGATGAAGGTTGCGATTCCAGCTGCGGTTAATGGCATTTAAAGCTTTATCTTCATTTTCGGATTGTTCAATTTTTTGCTTTAAGTCCATAATTACACGAATAATATCATGCGGCATACAAGGCTTTAAGAGGTAGTCGGAAACGCCAAGCTTGATCGCTTCCTTGGCATATTCAAACTCATTGTAGCCGGTCAGTAGCACAGAATGAAATTCATGGCCGGCTGCTTTGGCTTCACGAATAAGGTCAAGACCGTTTAGAAAAGGCATACGGATATCGGTCAGCAGCAAATCAGGGGGATTGTTATGAATCATTTCCAAAGCCTGTTTGCCATTCTCCGCTTCTCCGGCAATCTCAATGCCATACAGCTTCCAGTCGACAAGTGTAAGAATGCCTTCTCGGAACGATTGCTCATCCTCTGCAACGATCATTTTAAGCACCATTTCCATTGCCTCCTTGTTTAATTCGAAGTTGCACCCTTGTGCCTAAGCCTTCCTTGCTTACGATCTCGAATTCTGCCTGTTCATAAAATAAAGCGAGCCTTTCCTTGATGTTAGCCAGTGCCATCCCAGAGTGAGCGTCATCCGTTTGCAAGTTGCGCATTGGCTCCTCTACGGTTGGTTGATTAAGAAGATGTACCTGCTTCTCCGGCATGCCAGGTCCGTTATCGGTGACTTCTAGAATAATAAGCGAGTCCTCTGTATAAGCCTTGATGTGTATATGTCCATTTCCGCCTGAGGGCTCGATGGCATGGATAATCGCATTCTCGACGAGCGGCTGCAGGAGCAGCTTAGGCATACGAAAGTGCTCAATTGAGGGCTCCAAATCAATCTCAAAATTAAACCTCGTCGTAAATCGTTTCTTTTGCAAAAATAAATAGTTTCGTACCAGCTCAATCTCGTGCTTCAGCTCTACAAAATCATTGCCGCTATTCAGGCTTAGTCGGAACACTTGGGAGAGTGAGAGGACCATCTCGGATATTTCTTTATCCCCCTTCTGCACGGCGCTCCAGTTTATCATATTTAAAGTGTTGTATAGAAAATGTGGATTAATTTGCGACTGCAGCGCCTTCAGCTCGGCTTCCTTCTGCTTCAGTCGCGAAGCATATACGTCATCAATTAAGGTTTTAATTCGTCCAACCATCGTATTGTACAAATGACCTAGTCTGCCGATCTCATCGTTGCCGTTGAAGTGTACCCTCTGCGTAAAATCCCCCGTTTGGAGAGCCCTCATGGAGAACATCAGCTTTTTCATCGGATTCGTAATAATGCGGGCAATGACCCAAGAGACAATAATCGTGATGAGCGTAACGATCGCCATGATCGAGAAGGTGACGGAGCCGATATGCTTCAATTCGAGCACCAGCTTGCTGCGATCTTGAATAACGACAGTTCGCCAGCCGGTAATATCCGATAAGGAATCTGAAACGATATAATGATCGTTTTCCTTAAGCAGCGCTAATCCTTCTGCGGGTTCGATGGCAGCTGTATCCATCTGATCGAATACGGGCAGCATTGTTATCGGTTTGCCAATCATGCGCAAATCAGTTGAGGCGAGTAGGGTGCCTTGATCATTCATTACAAACTGTGTAGCTTCCTCATCGTCATGATATAAGGATTTGCTTAGCTTATCTGCGTCCATCCCTATAATTAAAAGGCCGCTTCGAACATAGTTGTAAAAGTTTTTGTACGGCTTCACTAAAACGATCTTGTGATGGGTGTCACCAAGCAGAATACCATCCGAAGGGTAAAACATATCCCATATTTGTCCTGATTCTGTATTAGCGAGCCTCTCATAGTAACGCGTTTTCATAAAACGCTCAAGGCTGATAGCGCTTGCAATACCGGTCTGTGTAATCGCAAACGGCTGAGCGGGCACATCATCCTTCGTAGAGGGATAAAGCACTAGCGATTGGATCGTTTCGCCGGTAACCATAAGCGGCAGCAAATTTTTGAACACTTGATCACGGCGCTGCTGCGTGTCGCCATTCATAACCATGCTTTGAACGGTCGGATTTAGAAACAAGTAATTAGAGAAGCTTAACGTGTTTTTGGCAAAATAGTCGAGTTGATCCTTTGTCTTGATCGCCATGTTCATTTGAGATTGATGAAGCTTATCGACCACTTCTCCCGAGGCAATGTAATAAGAATACAGCCCGGTAATCCCAACGGTTGCAATCAGAAGGGGAATGACTAAGGTAAGCAGTTTCCGTTGCAGCGTAATATGTCGAAAGGGAGTAAAAAAGGATCGCATCATGTTCACCTGTAGCATTCAGATTTGTGACTTCAGTATACCAAGAAATAAATCCAGTTAGGCTGATTTTGGGAATGATCCAAAAAATGAGGCATCTATTCTTAAATTTGGATCATATTTTGTCGCAGATATAACACGTTATAATGGGGACAGAACAGGGAACGCCTGCTCAAATAAAAAAAGGTGGGGTAGCGATGAGAAAAATATGGATTTCGCTAGTAGCAATAATGATGGTTTTTACAGTAGCGGCATGCTCCGGCAATAATGGAAAAAACGGAAGCAGCGAAGCGACGAATAGTCCAACTAATGCAGCAAAAGAAACGGAAGCGCCGAAAGAGAAGGAGCCGGAGCAGGTAACGCTTAAGTTTTTCACAGCGCTGGCTGACCGCTCTAACGGAGCAGGTAAAATCGAGCAAGCAATCATTGATAGTTATATGGCAGAAAATCCAAATGTGAAAATAGAAGTAGAAGCGCTTCAAGATGAGCCTTATAAAGCGAAAATTAAAGTATATGCATCAACAGATGCAGTACCTGACATTATCCAGGCGTGGGGCCAAACTTCTTTTATTAAACCTTTGATCGATAACAACATGCTGCTTGAGTTAAATGAAGCAGATTTTGAGAGCAGCAACTTTGTACCAGGTGCAAAAGATGGATTCTCCCAAGACGGCAAGCTATACGGATTGCCGCGCGGTACAGATTTCTTGGTTATCTACTATAACAAGAAAATTTTTGACGACAATAACTTAACGGTTCCAACAACAACGGCAGAATTGCTTGAAGTATCCAAGCAGCTGAGAGCAAAAGGCATTAACCCGCTTGCAACGAACGCAATGGAAGGCTGGTCACTGCCAATCTGGTTTGAGTATGCAGCACAGCGCCACACAGGCAATTTTGACAAAATGGATACGGTATTGAAGGGTGAAGCTAAATTCTCAGGCGACGCTGACTTCCTTGCAGCAGCACAAGACATCGCTGCACTGGCAGAGAACAAAGCACTTGCAGACGGCTTCATGACAGCAGATTACGGCACTTCCCGCAACTTGTTCGGGCAAGGCCAAGCGGCAATGTTCGTGATGGGTAACTGGGAAGCAGGTCTTGCAACAGACGAAAACTTCCCTGAAGATTTCCGCAATAACGTAGGAGCGATCTCTTACCCGGCTTCTGACAAAGGTAAAGCAACAGATGTAGCTGCATGGTATGGCGGCGGTTACTCCGTATCGAAAACATCGAAGCACCCTGAAGCAGCAGTCGCTTTCTTGCAATATTTCTTCAAGCCTGAGAACTGGGCGAAGCAAGTATGGCAAACAGGATCAGGCACTCCGGCTCAGAAGTTTGATCAATTCCTGACAGGCAACGAAACAGCGCTTCAAAAACAATTGGTTGGCATTTTCAGCGCAATGACTTCTTCCAGCGGTACACCGGTACATGATAACGGTACGGATGAATTCAAGACAAAAGTAATGGAAGCTCATCAAAAGCTGTTTGGAAAACAAATTACACCTGAGCAGTTCTTAACAGAAATGGACGCAGCTGTCGGTGTTCTGAAGTAAACAAATGAGCTAGTTAGCTGATGGGGCAGCCGAATTCATTCGGTCTGCCCCGCCTTCTACCAAAGAGAGAGCGGGGAGAACCATGCACAAACTGATGAGCAATCGCATCACCATTTTTTGGCTAGTCGCACCGGGTTTTATGCTGTTTCTCTTCATGGTTTGCTTTCCTATCATTATGAGTGCATATTACGGTACGACGAATTGGACAGGAATCGGTGCTTACGAGTTCGTTGGACTCGAGAATTACCAAAAGATTTTGTTTCATGACAGCGTTTTTTGGCGTTCATTGCTTAATGCCCTACTGCTGCTTGCAGCTACGCTTCTGATTCAACACCCGATTGCGCTTTTGTTCTCCATATTTGTGATGCATGCAGGAAAGCTAGAGAAATGGTTTCGGGCTATCTTTTTTATACCAGCAGTGATTTCAATCGTTGTTACTTCGAAAATGTGGGTAAGCGTATTTCATCCGAACTTTGGGATGTTAAATAAATTGCTTGAGGGCGCCGGCCTAAGCACCTGGAAACAGGATTGGCTGGGCGATTCAAATATTGCCATTTGGTGCATTATCGTTGTGGTCATGTGGCAAGGCTTTGGTTATGCGCTTCTGCTTTATTACGCCGGTCTTCAAGGCATACCAAAGGATCTTTATGAGGCGGCAGAGCTTGATGGAGCTGGAAGAGTGAAGCTGTATACGCGCGTTATCATTCCACTTCTCTCGCCAATGGTTCGAGTTGCAGTCGTCATCGCGGTTACGGCTTGCTTGAAGCAGATGGAAACCGTATTCCTCATGACGAATGGAGGACCTGCCAATACGACACAGTTTATTGGTAATTACCTTTATAAAACGGCGTTTTCCTCGTCGCTGTACGGCTATGGAAACGCAATATCCGTTGTGTTCGTTATCATTTGTCTCATTATTACGGTAGCGATGAACAAAGCGTTCAAAAAAGATGTTGGTGAGTTTTAATACTCACCCTTGTATATGCACATTTGGTATATGAATTATTTTAGGAGGCATGCCCGTGGAAGCTCTTGCAGCTAAGACCAATCGCCAAGCGAAAAACGGCAAGAAGAAGGACGCCGCATCGCCCGCATTAAAGGTCATTCTTCATCTCGTTTTATGGGTCGTAGCGCTTCTGCAAATTTTTCCGCTCATTTGGCTCATCAATTATTCCTTTCTGAAGAGCGGAGATTTTTTTGGCAGCGGCATATTAAAGTGGCCCAAAACATTTGAGTGGAATAACTATGTGAATGCATTCAATTACGGGAGCGTTCCAAAGTTTCTATTAAACAGTATTTTTATTACGACTGTAACGATCTTGGTTGCTGCTTTTCTGGCGCTTATGCTCGGGTACGCGTTCACGCGGATGGAATGGAAGCTGCGCGGCCCTGCGATGGCGTTCATTATGCTCGGTATGATCGTACCGATTCATGCGACCTTGCTGCCGAACTTTATTTTGTTCGACAAGCTGAATCTCATCGATAATCCTTTGTCCTTGATCCTTCCTTACATTGCTTTTTCGCTGCCAATAAGTTTGCTCATTATTTCGGGTTTTCTTGAAACCATTCCGAAGAGCATAGAGGAGTCGGCGGTTATGGATGGCTGTTCGGTCTATGGCGTTATTTTCCGAATTATTATGCCGATGACGAAACCTGCCATTGCGACGGTTTGTATTATGAACTTCATCAGCTGGTGGAATGAATTCATTATGGCCAATACGTTTCTAACATCCGAGACTTTCAAGACGCTGCCATTTTCCATTATGAAGTTTACCGGTCAGTACTCATCCAATTATGGCGCACAGTTCGCGGTAATGACCATTATCGCTTTGCCGACAGTTATTATCTATTTATTGTTTACAGAGCAAATGTCACGCGGAATTACGGCTGGTGCAGTTAAGGGTTAAATGAGGAGAGTATAAGGAGGCTGAGGAAGCGTGCAAACACCTGTTACGGCAAATGCAGCAGTAAAGAGCTCGCGAAGAGAGAAACCGCTGTGGCGGCGGTTTCTTGCGCAATGGCAAGTACAGCTCATGATATTTCCAGCACTGATCTTTATACTCGTTTTTAATTATTTTCCGATGTACGGTGTCTTGATGGCATTTCAGGACTACAGCTTATTTAAAGGTTTTTTTGGCAGCACATGGGCGGGTTTTAAACATTTCGAAATGTTTTTTAACTCGCCGGATTTTTATAGAGTCATTCGGAATACGATTGTGATCAGCTTGCTTAAGCTGGTCATTAACTTTCCGGCTCCGATTCTGCTTGCCCTGATGCTAAACGAAGTAAGAAACATGGCTTTCAAAAGAATCATTCAAACGATTAGTTATTTGCCTCACTTCTTGTCATGGGTTATCGTGTCTGGCTTTACGATCTCCATATTGTCCGTGGATAACGGCAGCTTAAATATTTCACTGCAAGCGCTTGGTCTTATTGATAAGCCGATTAATTTCTTGTCGTTGCCCGAATATTTCTGGGGAATTATCGTGACGACGAATTTGTGGAAGGAAATCGGATTTGCAACGATTGTTTATCTAGCAGCTATCGCTGGCGTGAATCCCAGCTTGTATGAAGCGGCTTCTATTGATGGTGCCAGCAAATTTAAACAAATATTTTTGATAACGCTTCCATCGATTACTCCTGTTATTATTATTTTTCTAATTCTGAACATCGGAAGTTTATTGAATGCAGGGTTTGATGATTTGCTCTTGCTCGGCAGGAGTGCAATGCTTCGAGACGTGGCGGACGTCATCGATACGTATGCTTACCGGGTAGGCATTATTAATAATCGCTTCTCGTATGCGGCGGCAGTTGGTCTGTTTAAAGCGATTATAAGTGTAGGCTTGCTGACGATGGCAAACTACATGGCTAGGAGAGCAGGTTCAAGCCTATGGTAATTCAGCGAACTTCTATTAATATTCAGAAAAGTGGTGAAGCCTAGTGAAGCTGAGCAGCAGCGATAAAGTATTGCAGGTTTGGATTTATATTTTACTAGTGCTACTTGGGCTCGCTACGCTGTACCCGTTCTGGAACTCCGCGGTGATCTCCTTTAACGAAGGGCTCGACACGGCAAAAGGCGGAATAACGTTATGGCCAAGGGTGTTCACGATTGATAATTATAGAATCGTATTTCAAAATAACCGGATTATTGATGCGTTCCTAATTTCGGTGTCCCGTACCGTTGTCGGCACGTTGATCTCTATTTTCTTAACGGCTATCTTCGCTTATGGCTTGTCCGTTAAAGGCGTTATCGGCAAAAAGTATTATATGATCTTTGCGATTATTACGATGTATTTCAGCGGGGGGCTTATTCCCTTTTACCTGCTGAACCGCGAGCTTGGCTTAATGGATACGTTCTGGGTTATGGTCATTCCGACAGCGGTAAGCGTGTGGAATATGATTATATTCCGTACCTTCTTTATGGGGCTGCCTGATGGACTAGAGGAATCTGCGAAGATCGATGGAGCCAGTACATTTGGGATCTTTTTCAAAATCGTATTGCCTTTATCTGGACCTGTATTGGCAACGCTTTCACTATTTACGGCTGTCTATCACTGGAATGACTGGTTTACAGCTACGATTTTTATTAATGACGCTAAGCTATATCCGATTCAGACTTTACTGCAGCAAATTATGAACTCCAACACGATGAGCGAGCAGCTCTCGATCGCTTCACAAGGAAGCGGCGCTGCCTCAGATGCGTTAAGCAGAATGCAGAGTGTGACGAGCAAATCCTTAACGATGGCTACGATGATGGTAGCGACGATTCCTATCGTTTTGGTGTATCCGTTCGTACAGCGTTTTTTCGTAAAAGGCGTAATGATCGGCTCCTTAAAGGAGTAATGCGGGTATTCGACCTTAGCGCTTTGGTGTTGGGTATGAGTATATATATTAAAAATTGGGAGGTTTACGAACATGAAAGGAAAAAAGCTGTTAACTGTGCTGATGACCGCTGGTCTTGCCGGGACTGTGCTTCTAGCTGGCTGTTCCAGCAACGACGGCGGAAAATCAAGCAATTCGGGCAATACAGGTAAGGAAGGCACGAATAAAACAGAGACTAGCAATGGATTTGTTTTGGGAGAAACACCGGTAAACTTTTCTTATTATGTTCATTATGATTGGTGGACTACGGAGCCGTGGGGTGCTAATCCGAATAGTAAATGGGTACAAGATAATCTAAAAGTAACCGTAGAGCCTATTCAATCTGGCGGCGCTGCAGCGCAAAAGCTGAGCACGATAATTGCGTCGAAGGAGCTTCCGGGTGCAATTATGATGGACCGGGGACCTGAAGTAGAACGATTGAGAGCTGCGGGAGCACTTGTTCCGCTGGATGATTATATCGACAAATATCCGAACCTGAAGAAATGGGCGGGTGAAGAGACGCTAAACATGCTCCGCTCGAGCGACGGCAAAATCTATCAATTCCCGAACTGGTATACAGCAGCGCCTACGGGTAACGGCGGCTGGTTTGTGAACAAGAAAATTTACGCAGACCTTGGCTCACCGAAGCTTGAAACAATCGATGATTTGTATGCTTACTTAAAGCAGGTCAAAGATAAATATCCGGACGTGATTCCATTAGAGGTAGGCGGCAACGGCTCGGGCGTTGAGGTCATGTTCCCTAGCTTCCAGGAGGGTGCAAACGGTGCGTTCCATTCGATGAAAGCATATCCTAACGGGGATAAGTTTGATACGATTTACAACAACGAAGCTTGGAAAGAAACGATGCTGTTCGCAAGCAAGCTATTTAGAGAAGGCCTTATGACACAGGATGCGATGACTCAAAAGGATGATCAGGTAAAAGAGAAGCTTGCAACGGGCAGAGTAGCTGTATTTGTTGGCGGTAATGCGACTAATGTGGGACGCGAAGGCCATAACGCATTAAAAGCAAAAGATCCAAATGCAGGTTATGAATTTATTTGGCCAATTGCTAAATCAGGATTGGATAAAAACAAAATATATCCAAACGGTTATAACGCACTAGGCTGGAACGTTAACGTCATTACAACAAGCGCTAAAAATCCAGAAGGTATTTTTGCGTATTTGGATTGGATGACGGGCGAGGAAGGCACTCGTATCATGTTCTTCGGGCCAAAAGGCTTGTATTGGGATGAATTTGATGCGGATGGCGCACCGATCCCGAACGACAAATGGTTCAGCACGTCGCAAGAAGAGAAGGACAAAGATAAGCTGGAAGCCTATGTATGGGCAGGAAATGCAACCTTTGTAGATACGAGCAAGCAAAAGATCGAGCAAACGCTGCCGGAAGAACAACGCAACTGGGGTTCATTGGCACAGCTTAACATTGCATGGAAAACATCGATGAATATGACGCAATTCAATAACATTGATCCGGCTCCAGAAACGGATGAAGGAATCATTAATCAGCAAGTGACGGAAACAGCTAACGAGTATTTCGGAAAAATTCTGTTCGCGAAAAGCGATGCAGAGGTGCTTAGCTTGATCGAGGAAGCGAAAAAGACTACAACCTCGCTTGGCTTCGATAAAGTTAACGAATACCGTACAGCAAGATGGCAAGAAAACCTTGCTTTGATTAACGGCAAGTAATTGTTGTAAATGAGCGAGCTCAGGAGGGCTGCTCCTAGGTAGGATTATCTACCTGGGGGTGGGCCTTCTTTTTGTTGTTGTAAGCGCAAATAGGTTCTTACAGCAGTGTTTCGCACGTTCGCAGACGCCGAAAAGAAGCTGTAAGCACGCATACGTTCTTACAGCGTACAAACTGAGGTTACTTTGCAACTGTAAGCGCAAATAGGTTCCTATAGCTGTGGTTCGCACGTTCTCCAACGCCGAAATGAAGCTGTAAGCACGTATACGTTCTTACACCGGACAAACTGAGATTACTTTGTGGCTGTAAGCACAAATAGGTTCTTACAGCAATGGTTTGCACGTTCGCCGACACCGAAAAGAAGCTGTAAGCACGCATTGATTCTTACAATTCACAAATATAATTCACATGCAATAGCCCTTTCGAGTCATGTTTTTACCCTCCCTATCGAGGGAGAATAGGAGATAGAAAAAAAGTAATATAACCTATGGAAGCCGAGGCGAATGATGTGGAAGAGGATTTGGCTAAGAAAAAATCATTTTGGTTGTTTGTGGCTTGGGCTGCAGCAGTTTTGGCGACGGCGGGAAGCTTGTATTTGAGTGAGGTTATGCATTTTGCACCATGCAGCTTATGCTGGTTCCAGCGAATATTTATGTATCCATTGGCACTAATACTAGGGATAGCCTATTCTAAGGGCGATGAAGGCATCGTATCGTACGCACTGCCTTTAGTTGTAATTGGTGGAGGCTTCTCGCTTTATCATACGGTGCTGCAAAAGCTGCCGCATAATTCTCCGCTTGCCGCATGCGGCCCCGTTTCTTGTCAGGGTGACTATTTGAACTGGTTTGGATTTATTACCATTCCAATGCTGGCTCTCGTGGCTTTTTTGATCATTTTGACGGCGCTGCTTCGCTTGAAGAAGCTAAATAAACAATCATAATTTCATGAAAAAGGCAGCTGAGCAGCTCAAAAAATTGAGTGCACAGCTGCCTTTATTGTGATTGCTTATTAGGCTAAGCGCATATCGTCGCAGAATCATTTCTCTAACGAACTGTATTATGCTTATTATGATGAAAACTACTTTTCTTTCATTTTAACGAACCGTATTAGCGCTATAGGTTGATTTATAGGGTGTCATGAGTCAATTTTCTCAAAATAAAGATTCTGGAGTTCGTTACAATTTTAATCCATAACAAATGGTTTAATTAAGACTTACTAGGTTCGTTAGCTATATGGATGAAAAGGGGAGGACATTGTTCTGCCTAAGCTCCATTAAAAAAAAGCAGAAGCTGTTGCAAGCGTAGATCAATCTACGCCTAGAACAGCTCCGTTTACGCCTCGGCTTAAAGTTGTTTCAAAAATTCAACAATCGTCAGAAGTCCCTTGTCAAAGTTCTCAAGGTTGAAATGCTCATTAGGAGCATGCAGATTTTCGTCTGGAAGCCCGAAGCCCATCATGACGACAGGAGCGCCTAATACACGGGAGAATGTCTCGACGATTGGAATCGAGCCGCCATCCTTCGTGAAGAGCGCGCGAGTGCCATATACTTTTTCGTAAGCATCGGCTGCCTTTTGGAGCATTGGATTGGATGGGTCCATGTCGAAGGCACGTGCTTTTTCGCCGCGTTTTATAATTAGCTTGGCACCGGACTGAACATGCGATTCCAGGTGAGTTACAATACGCTCTAATATTTGAGCAGGGTTCTGATCGCCAACTAGACGACAAGTGATTTTGGCGTGAGCTTCTTTTGGAATGACCGTTTTCGAACCTTCGCCTTGGAACCCGCCATAAACGCCATTTAGTTCAAGAGTTGGCCTTGCGCCTGTACGCTCAACAAAGGAATAACCTTCTTCCCCGTACAAAGCGTCAAGATCGAGATTTTTTCTTAATTCTTCTTCATTATGATTTTGCTTTAGGAACTCTTCACGCATAGCAGCGGAAAGCTCTGGCACACCTTCATAGAAACCTTCGATTGAAACTCTGCCTTGATCATCATGCAATGAGCTCAGCAAGGAAATCATGGCGTGAAGGGCGTTCGGAACGCCGCCCCCGAATGTACCCGAATGCAGATCGGTATTGGCAGTAAGTATCGTTACTTCAAGGGAGCACAGTCCGCGCAGCCCAGTAGAAATAGCAGGTTTTCCTTTTTCAAGAAGCGATGTATCTGAGATGACAATGACGTCAGCCTTCAGCTTATCCGCATTCGTCTCCATAAAGGTTGGCAGATTAGGGCTTGAAATTTCTTCCTCGCCTTCAATACAAAATTTAACGTTGACTGGAAGCGCATTTTCTTGGTTTAGAAGCGCCTCAACCGCCTTTACATGCAGGAAAAGCTGGCCTTTATCATCGGTTGCACCACGAGCATATAATTTGCCATCGCGGATGGTTGGCTCAAAAGGAGGAGTCTCCCAAAGGTTAAGCGGATCTACAGGCTGCACATCATAATGGCCGTAGATAAGTACTGTCGGTTTGCCTGGTGCATGGATATGCTCGGCGTACACGATGGGATGCCCAGCGGTAGGATGGATCTCCACATTCTCAAGACCAGCCTTCTCTAATTTGGCTGCAACCCATTTGGCCGCTTCATTCATGTCGTTTTTATGAGTGGATAAAGCTGAAATACTCGGAATCGTCAAAAACTGCTTCAGCTCATCCAAATGTTGTTCTCTTAGGTTCTGAAAATAGGATTCATAGCTCATTGGATAGTTGCTCCTTACATTTGGTATAGACTAAGTATACGTCTACAAGCGAATAAGTAAAACAGCTGCAAAATTTAATTCGTGTATTGCGGGAAGCAAGCAGCAAAAATTATAGAAAGCAATCTGTTATCCGCACTTATAAATAATTAGTATCAAGCAAAGTAATAAATTGTTTGGCCGCAGGGGAAAGATGCTTATTCCTATGATAAACATAACTAATTCCTCTATTGAATTGTACTCCTTTAATGTTCACCTTCACCAATAAGCCGCTTTTGATTTCCTGTTGAATAGCAAAGCTAGAAACAATAGATACCCCAAGCTCATGAATAACCCCTTGTTTAATTCCTTCTAAATTGCTAATTTCCATTTGTGTAGGAAACTCAAGCCCGTACTCAGCAAATTTTTTCTCTAAGTAAATGCGTGTTGCTGACTTATCGGGTTTAATAATTAACGTTTCGTTGACCAAATCTTCGAGTGTGCACTCTTGTTTATGGGCAAGCGGGTGCAAGGGGTTCACAATTAAGACAAGCTCATCCTCGTAAAAGGTTTTACGCTGAAAACGGGATTCATCGATTTCAATACGATCAGAAATAATTAAGAACTCTACTTTGTTGGATTCCAACATATGAACAAGGTGATTTGAAGCTGTAATGTTCATGTTTATTTTAATCTGCGGAAATTTTTTGGTATAACCTCTAAGGATCATAGGAAGCAAATAAACGCCTACAAAGTTGCTCGCACCAAACGATAAAGTTCCGTATGACAAGTCTTCCAGCTGCTTAATATGGTCTTTGGCTGTATGAAGCAGGTTAATAATTTGCTCTGCGTATGGCTTGAAATTCTCTCCCTGTTTCGTTAAATAAAGCTTCTTGCCAATTCGATCAAATAGAGGAACGCCAAGCTCTTCTTCTATACTTTGAATTTGCATGCTTACCGATGGTTGTGAGCAGTAGAGAAGTTCCGCTGCTTCTGTAAAGTTTAAGCATTCTGTTAGCGTAATAAAGGTCTGAAGTTTATTGATGTTCATTTCCACGACACCTTTCGACTTATCATTTAAAATCAATCTATAACAAAACGTTATGGTTATTCAAAGTTAATCAAATTGTATTATATTTTCCGGTTTTATAAAATGAAAACGGTAACATTATTAGTTTGAGGAGGATGCAAGATGAGTGAAGTCTCGCGAGATGTAGAAAATGAGACTAAAAAGCCGCCTATGAAGAAAAAAGGGAAGCTTGAAGAAGGGATGCAAAGATTTGGTATTCCACTTGCACTTATTGTGGGGCTGCTATTGTTCTTTATGCCTACACCGGAAGGCATGAGCTTAGAAGCCCAAAGAGCAATTGCAATATTTACAGGAGCATTGATTTTATGGATTACGACTCCGCTGCCTATTTACTTAACATCTATCATCGCTATTTTGCTTCTTCCGTTAGTAGGAGCAGTTGAAGATCAAGAAGTGGCATTCGGTACGTTAGGATTTGATGTGATCTGGCTGATGGTTTCCGCATTCATCCTCACTTCCGCCATGATAAAATCAAATTTGGGTAGACGCTTATCCTTATGGATGGTCACGCAGTTTGGTAAAACGCCAAAAAAGACATTGTTTTTATTAATCGTTATTAATTTTATTTTAGCTTTTTTTGTTCCTTCAACTACAGCAAGAGCTACGCTCATGGTGCCTATATGCTTGATTTTATTAGAGGTATATAAAGCGCTGCCGGGTGAGAGCAATCTTGGAAAAGTAATGATGCTTCAAGGCGTGCAAGCAGATGCACTTGCTACCTCGGGTGTTATGACAGCTACTTCTGGCAATATCATAGCTGTTGGTTTCATCAATGAACAAGCGGGCGGCGATATTGGTTATATGGATTGGCTTCTCGCCTCTATGCCAACTGCAATTATTACGATGATGATTACGTTTTTCATTGGTTTAAAGCTCTTTTCCATCAAAAGTGAATCCCACTTCGATCATGCGAGGGATACGTTAAAAAATGAGTTGCTAAAATTAGGCTCCTTCTCTTTAGATGAGAAAAAGGCAGTAACGATATTCCTCCTTACGGTGGCATTATGGGCTACAGGAGATTACCATAGCGCTTGGTTTGGCTTTGAACTCAGTACGGAACAGACAGCTGTACTCGCAGCGCTTCTCTGTTTGCTTCCAAGAGTAGGTTTGTTGACCTGGAAAGAAACGAACATCAAATGGGAGCTCATGATTTTTGCAGCAGGCGCTTATGCAGTAGGGAATGCATTGGATAAATCCGGCGGCGCAGAATGGATTATTGGAAAAGTAGTTGCTGCGCTCGGATTGGAAAGCATGAATCATGTTTGGGTATATGTCGTTGTCGTATTCCTTAGCATGTACAGTCATCTTATATTTACGAGTAAAACAGTGAGGGTCACTATATTAATACCAGCATTCATCGCTTTAGCAAAAACGCTCGGCATGGACCCTGTGCCTCTCGCATTAGCAGCAGCTATGACCATGACTTATACCATTACACTTCCGCCGCATTCGAAGGTAAATACGATCTATTTTGGAACAGGATACTTCTCGGTGTTGGATCAAGTGAAATATGCGGTAGTTACTTGTTTCGTCGGGGCATGCGTAATTAGCTTGGCGATCTTTACTTGGTTTAAAGTAATCGGAATATAGAGAGAGCAGGAGGGAGCCATATTGAACAGAAAAGTTATTTTAGCTATTGCAGATGGAATAGGGGATCTTCCACATCCTTTGCTTGAAAACAAAACGCCATTGGAATATGCAGATACACCTAATCTAGATAGATTAGCTTCTGCGGGGGTTACAGGCATCATGGATTTGATTAGCCCTGGCATTCCAGTAGGCACCGATATGGGGCATCTAATTTTGTTTGGTTATCAGCCTCATCATTATCCGGGACGTGGGCCCATTGAGGCTTTAGGAATTAACATGGATGTTCTTCCGGGCGATATCGTGCTGAGGTGCAACTTTGCTGCAGTGGATGAGAACGGGATTGTCGTTGACCGCAGGGCAGGAAGGATACGCAATGGAACAGAAGAGCTTGCTGACGCGATTAATGGGTTAGAAATAATGGGAGTGAGCATATATTTCAAGCCGGCTACAGAGCATCGTGCTGTACTTATATTAAGAGGAACTGGGCTCAGTGATCAAATCAGCGATTCTGATCCGAAGGCGCCAAACGATGGCTGCCCATATCATACTATAGTCTCGCTTGATTCCTCGGCGGAGTCCAAACGAACAGCGATGGTTCTAAATTTGTTTCTTCATAAAGCGCATGTCATCTTATCCAATCATCCTGTTAATGTAGAGCGTATGAAACAAGGTGAATTAGCAGCTAATTTTATTCTCACGCGTGGAGCTGGACAGATGATTCAGCTTGATCCCATAACCGATGCTCTTCATATGAAGGGCAGTTGCATTGCTGGAGAAAGTACCGTCCTTGGCGTTGCCAAATTGGCTGGCTTTAAACCGGTAACAAATAGTAGAATGACAGGAAATATGGATACGGACATTGTACTAAAAGCTAAGCTGGCACTTGAAGAAATTTCTGAAAATGATTTTGTATTAGTGCATCTAAAAGCACCCGACGTTAAGGGGCATGATAATAAACCGTTTGAAAAAGCAAAAGCGATTGAATTGTTTGATCAAATGGTAGGAATCATAGCGCAGGGAATATCTGAAGATGTATATTTGGCTGTGGCGGCTGATCATTCTACCCCTTGTGAAATCGGTGAGCATTCCGGCGATCCAGTGCCTATTTTAATCAATGGACCAAGTATTCGAATAGATCGAACCAAACATTATAATGAAATAGATTGTGCGTATGGGGGATTGGGGCGTCTAACTGGACATGGATTTATTCAAACATTGCACGGATTAATTGGACGAGTGAAAAAGCAGGGTAACTAGGGTAGGATGAGAAGATCAAGCTTATTCAAAAAAGCAAGGCGAAGCGATAGTTGTAATTAAATATTTGCTGATATAAAGGTTAAGCCACGTTTCCGAAACGTGGCTTTCTTTTTCTTTATTTATATCCATGAGCAGCAGCCTCAAAAAGCTGCTGCTTTTTATTCAGTGGTTAATGCGGCAGACGCGGGCTATCTTGATCTCATCCGTAAAAGCAGCAACTATTTTAACTCGATTATGGTCGTAGATGAATCAGTACGAAGCAGCTTATCGTATTTATCAATGAGTCTTTATATGACGAAAAAGGAATCTATCGCGGTTTTATTGGCGGGATATTCCTATGTGCCGGAAAATAAATGGGGAATTGTAGTGTATTCCGAAATGAGTACGATCAACGCACAACTAAATATCCAAATCCGACAGATTTTGCTTTATTCGCTTTTACCATTTATTCTATTAATGCTCACAACGATGATCGCGGAAGTGAAAAATGAGTATTTGTATTCGTTTAATAGAAATCATTAGATTTGAATGAACGTATAAAAGAGGTGAAGATATGATTTCAATAGGCCTTGCAGGATGGGGCGATCATGACCAGCTGTATGTTCCAGTTAGCAAAGCGGGCAGCAAGCTGCGGCAATATGCAAAACATTTTCCGGTTGTAGAGGTAGACAGCACCTTTTATGCCATACAATCTAAAGAGCGATTCAGCAAATGGCTGGCAGATACGCCGGAATCCCTTCACTTCGTCGTTAAAGCTTATCAAGGGATGACCGGACATCAACGCGGGCCTACAGTTCCGGCTTCGGAGACAAATGAAATGTTCGGTGCATTCCGGCAAATGCTGGAGCCCGTGATGGAGACTGGCCGATTGACGGCAGCCTTGTTCCAGTATCCGCCGTGGTTTGATTGTACAGCAGCCAATGTGCGAATTCTGCGGGAGACGAAAGCAAGAATGAACGGCATTCCTTGCGCGCTGGAATTCCGTCATCAAAGCTGGTTTACACAGGAGTACTGTGAGAAAACGCTGGATTTCATGAGGCAGGAGCAGTGGATGCATAGTGTTTGTGATGAGCCGCAGGCAGGAATAGGCTCCATACCGATCGTTCTCACAGCAACCGATGCACAATCAACTATTGTCAGGTTCCATGGACGCAATGTGTCTGGCTGGAATCAAGCCAGTGCGCCGAATTGGCGCGAAGTTCGGTATTTGTATCGCTATAGCGAGGAAGAGCTGCAAGATTGGGCGAATAAGCTGCGGCTGCTGGAGCAGCAGAGCGAGCATATCTACGTCATTTTTAATAACAATTCCGGAGGGGACGCAGCTGACAACGCGAAGCGGATGATGGAGATACTGGGACTGACTCGCCCGAACGGCGAAAGTCCGAATGGGCCGCCGCCCCCGATTATTGAGCAGTTGGATTTATTTTAGATTGACGAATATAATTTAATAAATACAAAATCATCCAATTAATGTGATAGGAGGCTTGATATGAACCAGAGATGGAGCGTGAAGAGAACAGTTGTAAGTTTCAGCTTGTTCATTCTTATCGCATTGGTTTTATCCGTAATTATTTGGTATCGAATAACGGACCCGTTAGTAAATAACGGACTTCAACGAATCAATAATCATGATGGTAAGGTAGAAGAGTATGTCGTTGAGCTCAGCAATGAAGGGTTTCAGAAAATCGACATTAAGAAGGTCAGTGTGAATGGTGAAGATCGCTCGGATGACGTTCAACTGGGCATCTCTTATGATTCTACTCATATGGTGCAGGTTCTACCAAGTTTAGATCCTGCTACCCAGTTTATGGAACTATCGGCCTCTTCTATTTATCCAGCGCTTTCTCGGGGTGAGATTCAAGCAGCACTAGAGAGAAAAGAACATACACCAATGCAATACGGTCTCCGAATTCGCTATGAACATCAACCCATACAGAACGTAACGATCACGTACAAATATTTAGGTTTTACGAAAACGAAAAGTATAACCAACTGGTTTGAGTCCGATTCTCTACAATAAGCGAGTACAACTTTATTCTCCACTTTAATAAAAATTGAGTAGCTGAGTAGGCGGGGGGACTGTTATGAGAACGATCAATGTGTATCACTATGACGCATTCAGCAATATTCCAAACATGGGAAACCCTGCGGGAGTCGTACTTAATGGTGATGATCTCTCCGAAGAACAGATGCTGACCATTGCAGAAAAAGTTGGCTTCAATGAGACGGCATTTCCGCTGAAATCGGATAAGGCTGATCTTCGAATTCGTTATTTTACGCCAGGCCATGAAATAAATCTTTGTGGTCATGCAACGATGGCAACCATTTATGCGCTGCAAACGAAAGGGCTGCTGGATCATCCTTCAGCATTCACGATTGAAACAAAAGCTGGAGTATTGCCGATAAAAATCGATTTTGATGCAAATGGTGAACCTCTTGTTACGATGCGGCAAGCCGCTCCTCAATTTCAGCCATTCCATGGTTCTTTTTTGGAGCTGGCTCATTCTATGGGCATCGATGAAAGTGAGATCGAGACGGGGCTCCCCACTTTGTATGGAAGTACCGGTGCGTGGACCTTATTAATTCCTATAAAAAGCCTGAGCACTTTCAGTAAAATGAAGCCAAACAATTCATTGTTTCCACATATTTTAAAAGAAATGCCAAGAGCGTCCATCCATCCGTTTTGTTTAGAAACATACGATGTGAATGCGCAGATGCATGCCCGTCATTTTTCATCGCCATTTTCAGGAACGATTGAAGATCCCGTAACAGGTACGGCTTCCGGTGTAATGGGTGCATACTACGCGAAGTACATAGATAACAACTCGGAAAAAACAATTCATCTTGTTGTTGAACAAGGGCAAGAGATTGGCCGTAATGGCAGAGTTGGTGTATCGGTAACAAGGAATGTTGATCAGCTCGATATTGAGATTACTGGCATCGCTATTTACGTTAATGAATTTGAGGTTCAACTACCTAAAGCAGCAGTGATAGATTGAGGGTGCATTTAATAGATGTATAAACATATAATATTTGATTTTGACGGCACACTAGTAGATTCAACGTCGGAAATTATGATGGTTTATAACGAATTAGCAGTAAAATATAATTTTAAAAACGTAAATCATGAAGAATACAAATTATTAAACCATTTATCATTAAAAGAACGGTTTAAAGCTTTAAACGTTCCGATGTATAAGTTCCTTTTGATTAGAAAAATAGGAAAGGAATTTAAGGAGCGCTACAAACAGCATCTTAACTCGATATTATTTATTGATCAGATGAGAGAAGTGGTAAATGCACTTCAAAGTGAAGGTTATAAAATCGCAATCATTACATCGAACTCGGCAGCGAATGTCTCTAATTTTTTACATACTCAAAATTTCAAGGGTATCCATGAAGTTCGATCGTCAAATGGACTATTCGGAAAACATCAAACGCTAAAAAAATATTTAAAAGATAATCAATTAAATCGTGAAGATGTAATTTATATCGGTGATGAAACACGGGATATTATTGCATGCAAGAAATGCGAAATCGATGTCATTGCAGTGTCTTGGGGATTGGATACAAAAGAATCATTGCTGGGTGAGGATCCAAATTATTTAGTCGATCAACCGGATGAAATTAGGGGGATCTTAATAAAATAGAAGAAAAAAATTATTGAATATTTTAAACAAGATAAGGAAATTCAAGTATGGGAACCGTCCAATCCAACGGACATTAAACCAGGGGGAGATGAGAATCTCCTCTGATTTGCATACTTGGTAACTGTCATGCGTGTTCATAGGTTACTTTTAGGTTACTAAGTAAAAAGAAATTGCGTACTTCATATTTGTATATCGTTGTACTATTATTAGACTTGTAAGGCTTAAGCAGATGAATAAACAAATGATTCTGATATTTCTGGAAGCGTTATCATGATAGTAACCAACCAAGCTATACCATTTTAAATTACGATAAAACTGACGAGGTGAACGAAATGAAAGTTGTTGTGACAGGAGCTGCGGGCAATGGAGGTCAGGCCGTATGCAAAGCATTGGCCCAAGCTGGTTATACCGTTCGGATGGCAGACGTTATGCCTCCTCAGTCTGAAGATTTGAAGCAGCTTGAGTTTGTTAGATGTGACATTAGAACGCCAGGCGATGTACAGCGTGCGGTGGAGGGCATGGATGCCGTTGTTCACCTAGCAGCATGGCATTGTGCACACAATCCGCCAGTTAGTGATGAAACTATTTTTTCTGTTAATGTCGATGGTACTTTTTATCTATTAGAAGCATGCAAGCAAGCTGGTATAAAAGCGATTGTCTATGCCTCCTCGATGGCATTCGGATGGGGCTCGGTTTATGGAGTAAGCAAAGTCATCGGGGAAGACCTCTGCAAGGCTTATCATGAAATGACAGGCGCATCGATTGCAATGCTGCGTTATCATGAATTTATTCCTCGGCCATATTTAGAGTTTGGGGAACGATTGCTTCGCAATGGGGTAGATAGACGGGATGTGGCGGCAGCCACAGTGGCATCGGTCAAAGCAGCTTTGGAAAAGAAGATTGGGCTATTTCGCACAATCGTACATACCAATCATCATATGCCGCAAGAGGTTGTTCAGATCTTCAGCGAGCTTGGCGCAGAATGGTGTGAGACACAAGTGCCGGGTGCAAGCCGCCTATTGAAGAAGTATGAGTTGACGCTGCCAAAACAAGTTGAGCAGCATGATCTATCGGAGGCAGAGGAGATGCTTGGATGGAAACCGGCATACGGTTTTCTTGAATTTTTGAGAGACTTAAAGAGTAGAGATGAAAAAGGGATCGACGTTGCTAATCTATGGGTTCCTTCGGAAATTCCAGCGTTAAATGAATAGGTTGAATCGTGAAAAGCAGCGCTGTCGGAGGATAGCGCTTGAATAAGCAAATGCCATATTTAGGCGTACAAGAGGTGGTCCCTGCAAGCGCGGGGCCATCTTTTTTTATGATTTTTTTAATTTCATGACATTTTCATTTATTTGGCGTATTATAATGAGCGTGCTTAACCATAGCGAAAAAAAAGGAGTTGAGTTCTGTAATGGATAGTCGAAGTAGCGCCGAACCCGAGCCAAGCTTGTTGCAGGGGGAAGTCATGAACAAACCAATCTTCAGAAGATTGATTACTGAACTGAAGGTCAACTCTTTTGTATGGCAGGGGCATTTCTGGCTTCCTCATTAATCTGAGGAGGTTATAACCATGTTGAATATTTATATTACTGACGAGCACGGAATACTGAAAGAAACGGATGAGATTACTTCAGGATGCTGGGTCAATCTTGTAGCTCCAACGGAGCAAGAAATGAATCTAGTAGCTGCTAAAGCACAAATTCCTTTGGATTTTATAAAGGACCCATTAGATGAAGAAGAACGATCAAGGATTGAAAATGATAATAGCAATGTGCTAATCGTTGTAAATCTCCCCTTGGTTTCGACGGATGACAAGGGTATTCCCATGTACGATACGATTCCACTAGGGATGATTATAGCGGACGATTGTTTTATTACAGTGTGTCTAAAAGACAATCCGATTTTCCACGTTTTTGCACAAAATAAAATAAAGCAATTTTACACGTACAAAAAAACAAGATTTTCATTTCAAATTTTATATTTAATAGCGACTTCTTATTTGAAGTACCTTAAGCAAATTATCAAAATGACAGACGAAATAGAGAAAAAATTGCATCAGTCGATGAAAAACAAAGAACTTTTTTCCTTATTGAATATGGAGAAAAGCTTGGTCTATTTTACAACCTCATTAAAGTCAAACAACATCGTCATGCAAAAAATGTTGAAAAGCAAATACATGAAAATGTATGAGGATGACCAAGAATTGCTGGAGGATGTCATTGTAGAAAACCAACAGGCTATTGAAATGTCTGAAACGCATACGACGATATTAAGCGGTATGATGGATGCTTTCGCTTCGGTCATCTCCAACAATCTGAATATTGTTATGAAGTTTTTGACCTCGATTACGATTATTTTATCGCTGCCTACGATGGTCGCAAGCTTCTATGGGATGAACGTTAAAATACCGTTTCAGGATTACCCTCATGCCTTTTTTATCGCGATGACCATATCTGTTATTTTATCGAGTGTCACAGCCGTTATCTTTTGGAAGAAGAGGTTCTTCTAAACTATAGCTGCTTTAAATGAAGTAGAGGCTGTTCTAAACGTAGATTTATCTACTTTTAGAACAGCCTCTTTTGGGATTAGAGGAGCTTATTTATTGAACTGGAAGCAGAGAATCAATGAATTCACTAATCTGCTGGTGATACTCATCCCAGAGATAGTCTTTATTCTCGATGATTAATTTCGGGATGTCCCACGCATTAACAATCGCACGGACAAAGGACTGACTCCGTGACCACACCTCTGCAGCTTGTTTGAAATCCTCATCCGTATGCAAGGAGACGGGACCCCATTCATTTCCTCTTACGCTGCAAATAAACCGCCATTGTTTCTCAACATCCACTTGATAATAGTAAATAAGGCTTGGTGCCAGTGGTGCCAGTATCTGCTGTAAGGAAGAAGAGAAAGTGAGAAGCTTCTGTTTATCCATGCCCATGAGATGAGCGACACTAATGGTGTCTTGTAGAAACACACTTTCAATAATAATGACTTCATGGGCACTGTTTAGCTCAGCTTGAACAAAGTCAAGATAACGAGTGGTGAGAAGCTGTATGAACTGATCTGCTTCTGCTTCATTTGTGAAAGAACTGAACTCCGGTCCTTGTAAGAGCAGGGGATGCAGTGCTTCCTCTTCTAAAAAACACCTTGTTGCTACTTGCTTTGAATTTAGTTTATCTAAAATGGATTTAGCTGTTGTCGTTTTTCCAGAGCCAGGAATACCGTCAATAATAATTAATCTTTTTTGTTTGCTCATGTACAGATCCTCCCTAAATTTAAAATGAATAAGGACGGATCATTCTTGGTTTCAGACAGCAAAAATTGAAATTTGCGTTCATTTTCACTTGTTATACCTCCAAACATTTGGATTCTAACATTAAATTCGCTTCGTTTTATTCATTTCCCTTTTTCTGGTGAGGCTTATTTCACTAGGAATGGTAACTAAACTTTGCTTCGAGCGTTTGAGACCAAAGCTTATTTAAAGGAAAACCTCCCGTTAATTCGATAAATAAATTGCTTTTTGCCCCATTAGCGGGAATTTCTCCTGCTATATTCGTCAAATAGGCCCATTTGATAAGGATTTGCTAAAAATAACAGGAGTTTTTCCATCTAATGGCTTTGAGAGAGAATAATCGTTTTAATTAACGGGAGTATTTCCTGTTAAACGGCTCAGCAGCTGCCAAATTACCTCTGAGAGGAACGCCAAATAAACAAAGGAGCAGCCACCACGGTTGCTCCTTTGTTTTGCGAATCTATTATTTGAACTTACACCCACCATTAATACTTCAGCTTCAATAAATTACGTTCCGCAATGAAGGTCGTTGTATTAAACAGCAGCAGCACATCCTCAATCCCGTTGGCTTCCATATAGTCACTAATGTTGCCGTTATAGTAGCGAATGTCGATCACGTGGATATCCTCGACATGTTGCGTCAGGAAAGGGAGGAAGCTGTGCGCATATGAATCTTTAATGACAAGCAGCTTCTTCTTATCGATTTGCTTTGGAGGAAGCTCGCTGTGAAGCGTCATTAAAGCGTGCACGCCGCCAAGAAAATACGAATATTTATCCTTTTTTTCCAAATAGCTTGAATCATACATGGTCGTAAAGGTTTTGTCCGTATCAGCGACATACATGTCTGTTTTAATTCCGTTTTTAGCTTTGTACGCTTCAATGGAATCAGGTGTTAAACCGCTGAACTGACCGCGAGTATGATAGCTGCCTAAAAAAGAGTTGGTAACGGTCTCGATGTCGAAATCCTTTACGGCCATTGGCGTCCAGCCCATCTTCTCTGCGTAAGTAACATAGGCTAGATAGGCGCCATAAGTCGTCCAGTGGTGGTCTGTTTTGTAATAAAGCGGTCTGCTGCTGCCGGCTTCAGGCTTCAGAAATTCGAATCCATCGATAAATGACAAGCTCCCTTTAACCTGATCGGCGATAAAGCTGTTTACCTTCGTTTGCGGATAAGCATCAGCCAGCCACGGCAGCCGTTCTGGATACAGGCCAATGGAGGTCGGAGCAAGCATAAAGGTGATGTTGGCGTTTGGATGGTTTTGTACAAACTTATTCACCGCAGCAGTGTATTCTTCTATATCTTTATCGTTCGGTTCATTAAATTTCTCGAACAAATAACCGTCAGAGCCTTTGTAGATGCCGTTATTTTCCTGCTGCAGGCGAAGCTGCTCAAATACAGACTTCGTCCATACCCAGTTGGTTCGGAAAGGAAAATGATCGGTTACGTAGTTTTCCGTATCATCGGCAAACTTCTTAGACCAAAGATTATCCCAAGTCAGCTCAGGCGACTTCTGGAGCGTGCGATTCTCAACGTCCGAGAAGGCTTGTACGGGCAGTAAAAAAAATAATAACGACATAGCAAATAGGACACCGACGAAGCCCCACACAAAAACGTGGTCCGTCTTCTTGCTCAAAACCGCCAGCCTCCTTTTACATTAGAAACGGAAGTAAAGAAATGGGTTAAACGTCGCATCAACCAAGTAAGCAACGGACATAAAGAACAACAAAGCATGCCAGCCAAGCTGTAAAACGGGTCGCGCACTTCTGTCTTCCTTGAGCTTGCGCTTAGGCAAGGATGCGAGCACTAATAATACGAGTAAAATGGCATTTGTGTACAACAAATAGAAAGTTTCATTATTCCATAATGGCTGGTCATTGGCGCCAAACATCGCAGCAAAGTAAGTACCCATATTGCCTAAATCGTCAAAGGCAAAAAATACCCAACCGATCAAAATAAGCAGCAGCGCGTACACATGCCTAACCCAAGCTGGCATTCGCTGCAGCAGCTTTAGACCGAACCATTTCTCGAATACAAGAACGACGCCGAAGTATAAGCCCCAAAGTAAAAAGTTCCAGCTGGCTCCATGCCAAATACCGGTCAGCAGCCATACGATCATAATGTTGCGAAGCTGTATCCACGGACCTTTGCGGTTGCCGCCAAGCGGTATGTACACATAGTCGCGGAACCATGTGCTGAGCGATATATGCCAGCGGCGCCAAAAATCAGTAATGCTTTGCGCCGTATAAGGACGATTAAAGTTTTCGTTAAACCGGAAGCCGAACATCATGCCAAGCCCAATGGCCATATCGGAATAACCGCTGAAATCAAAATAAATTTGGAAAGCAAAGGCGATAATGCCGAGCCAAGCGGTCAAGGCAGGCATCGTATCTGCGCCTGTGCTTGATATCGTATTCCATAACAGTCCGATATTGTTTGCGAGCAGTACCTTTTTCGCTAAACCGATAATAAATCGTCTAACACCTTCAGCGAACAGCTCGATGTTCACTGTGCGATGGCGCAATTGCTCCGCAATTGTAGAATATTGCACGATTGGTCCTGCGACCAATTGAGGGAACAAAGCGACAAACGTACCGAAATCAATCCAGTTGCGTTGTGCCTTTGCTGTACCTCGATAAACATCAATAATGTAGGACATCGATTGAAAAGTATAAAAGGAGATACCGATTGGCAACGCCAATTCAGTTAATGGTATTTGTGTACCTAATAGTGCATTCACATTGTTAATGAGAAAATCAGCGTATTTAAAATAACCTAGCAAGGTTAAGTTTACGACGACAGAGGCGACGACAATCCATTTCCGCTGCAGGCTGCTCCGCTTCGGGTTGCTAAGAGCAAGTCCGAAGCTGTAGTCAGTAACCGTCGAGAGCAGCATGATTGCGATGTACACGGGCTCGCCCCATGCGTAGAATACGAGGCTTGTGGCGAACAAAACGAAGTTTTTAATTCGCCACGGAGACACGAAATACAGCAGCAATACAGCAGGCAGAAATAGAAATAGGAAAAGTAGACTGCTGAATACCATATTGCTTATTTTTTAGCGAAGAAGGAATCGAATTCAGTTACAAATTTATCCGCTTGTTCAGAAATGACGAAAAAGACGTGATTGCCTTTCGCTACAAGCTTATAGTTTTTGGCGTTTTCGTACTGATCTGGCAAATAAGTTTCAAAAGATTTTTGAACATCCGCAGCACGTTTCTTGATTCCGTCCTCAACAGCAGCAATATCTTTAGCATCCTTCACTTTGAAAACAGCTATTTCATTTGTTTTAACATTCATTAAAGGTGACATAATTGTATATTCTTCCAGAATAGATGGATCGAAGTAATACATTTGTTTCACCATGTCGCCTGTCATTTCTGCTAACGCGGGTTGCTCGATTTTGGCCAACATGCCGTCAACCATCTCTTTTGTCGTTTTTGTTGTTACGAATTGCTCTTCTTTGTTGCCTGATGTATTGGAGTTAGCTCCTGAATTTGAGTTTGAACCTGAGCATGCCGTCAGCACCAAACCTAAAGCAATGACAAGCATAAATGCAAAATATCTTTTTTTCATCGTAATCAATCTCCTCGGTGTCATTTTTGTTATCAAGTTTAAAAACGGAAATTATTAAATTAATGTTGCAGGTTTAATTATTATGGTAAAAAATAACGTTAATAATTCATAAGAATATGATTATTTATTAAACGAGAAAAATGAGTGATTACGCGGAGTTTTTGCCATAGAGGAGAGGCTTGACCATGCAGCAATGCTTTTCGATATATCGATGGTCAAGCTCTCACAAAAAACGAGGTCGATAAAGTGGACTCAAAAATAGAAATTCGTTGTGGGAAGAAAGCTGGATGAACGCTCGGTACAAAAAGCAATTACGAAGTCTTCGAATTCGAATAAACGCGATCCTCGGAATTGCCGAGCACGAGCTCACATTGGCCTGCAGCTGAAAGCTTGTCCAAATAGGCTGCCACTGCAATGTAGATGCTTGGTTTTCCAGTAGACATTCGTAAATCTTGTACAAGCTTCTGTTCAATTAAAAAGTTAGAGATCGCTAATGTGCTGATACGTCCGTATTTGAGCGCATCATCAACGACACGCTGAGCCGGCTGCGACAAATAAAAGGGACTTGTAGTTTTGGCATTCGAGCTGCTTAGCTCAGATTCTCGCATTGCGGCAGCGCCTAATTTTTTGCCAGCCTCCTCGAATGCAAACGCATCTTGGTTCACCGGAGGCTCATCGAACACAAACGCGCCTTGACTCTCCTCAATCTCATCAAAGACGAATGCGCCTTGACTGTTTTCGATTTCATCAAATACAAATGCACCTTGGCCATCATTGGAATTGTCAAAGCTGAGTACGCCTTGCGTTACATCGTTATCTCCAAAATCGAAGGAGCCTTGTGAATGTTCTGGATGGTCAACAGGCTGAATACTGTTCTCCATGATGTCCTTGTCGGAACGGTAGTCGCTATGAAAGTTCGTGGTCTCCGGTATTTGCTGTTGATCGTCTTCTGAAGACGATTGATCATAATAGGTTAAAGCAGCTGCTATCCGCTTCTTCCTGCTTGCAAGGTCGAGCTCATGCAGTCTTCTGCGAATCCGAGACAGCTGTCTCTCCAGCAGCGGAAGATTGGCATCGATATGTGCTTGAATGTCGGCAGGCACTTCAAGCTCCGATGGCAGCGGCAAAAAAAGATGCTGATCGAGCTGCCAGCCATCTCTATATTTGCATAACATCTCATTCAACTCGCCATCGAGGATGTCGAAACCTTTCATAATATCCGATATGGCTTTCGCATCAATTCCGGTATGCAGCTGTAAATGCTCGATACCGAAGTAGCGAATCGTATTGGTAGGGAGATGAAGCACCTGATGCTGGTAGCGCAAGGATCGGCCGCATTCACATTTTGTATGAGGAGACACTTCGCCGCTATCGGTGAACCCGATATAGTCCCATTCTTCAATAAACGATTCAATATCCTCGAATTCAGCGTCCTCGGGAATGAACTGGCATTTTTTTCGGGCAAGCTGTCGTGCGAACAACGTTCTTCTGCCTCTCACTAGCTCATGGTGCAAAAAATGACGCTGCTCCTCCGTGAGCGTTCCCATTATGTTATCGCGCTGCTCCAGCGACATCTCGTATTTCATAACACACCTCTATTCCGTCTAAAAAGGGAGTGAAGTCCCCCTTTATGGCATACTTTATTTATTCACATTATAGATGGGGGAGCACAAGAAGTCATTAGCGATGCCAAACTATACAACTCATTACCCGTTTTTTCATAATGTTCAATCCGCATCCTTAAGATTTGTTGCTTAAAAAACGAATTCGTCCTATCAGGATTTGAAAGTGTATAATATAAAGAAGCTGAGGTTGTATAGATTTTATTTCATAATAAAGGCAGGTCCTCCTACTTATGTCCAGCAAAAAAGAGAAAATTGAAGCTCCTAAAATATCAAGCGAATTGCAATCTTTAGACGTTCCTGATTACGAATGGGCGGATGAGATCGAGATTAGCGACAGCATCATTCAAGACAGCGGTGTTCATAATCAATCGGCTTATAAGCCTTGTTTTGATCGCGTAGTGTTTAATAACGTATCGTTTCGGGCGACAAGCCTGCGAAAAGCGGAATTTACCGATGTTCGTTTTGACAACTGCGATTTATCAAATATCGATCTAAGCGAAGCGGTATTTCATAGGGTCACATTCCTTAATTGCAAGCTGCTTGGCATGGATTTGACTGGCTCAATGCTGCGCAACGTAAGGTTCGAGCAATGTGTTGCGGATTATGCCGTACTGCGCTTCGCCAATGCCAAAGGCGTTAAATTCGAGAAAAGCTCGTTAGCCAAAGCAGACATGTCCAATATGACATTAGTTAATTTCTATCTGCATGAAACAAATATCGATCAAGCGCAGCTTTCACAGACGAAGCTTGGCGGCGTCGATATTAGCAGCTGTGAATTTAACAGCTTAGGCGCTTCGCTAGAGGATTTGCGGCGCTGCATCATCTCGCCTGCACAGGCGATTACAATGGCGACAATTTTGGGGCTTGTTGTGAATGATGGAACATAATGGCGAGCAGCATATTAACGCCAAAATGGTAACAAAGAAGATCACTGCGTACGAGCAGTGGTCTTTTTTTTGCATGGAAATGATTTACTTATATATCGTGTCGTGATACAATCACATCATGATATATCGAGGTGCGATATAACATCGGGTGATATACACTTTCGGTAGTTCCACACAAAAGGAGCCGAGTCACAATGGAGAAATTACTTCGCAATTATTTGCCAATGTCGGAAACGGCTTTTTATATTTTGCTGTCGCTTATAGAGACTCGTCATGGTTACGGGATCATGCAGCATGTAGATGAATTGACGAACAACAGAATTCATTTAGGCGCCGGGACTTTGTACGGAAGCCTGGCGCGCATGGAAAAAGACCGATTAATTGAAGTTGTGCTTGAAGAGGATAGGCGTAAATTTTATCGCATCACGGATGACGGTAAAACCTTGCTCAAACTAGAGATGAACCGGATCGGAGAGCTGTATCATAATAGTTTAAAAGTGGAGGGGAAACTTCATGAATAACGAGAAACGGGTGACGAAATGGTGGGTAAGCTGGGATTCGGAAAAAATAGAGAGATGGCTTGAGCAAGAGGAAGCTAAAGGATGGCATCTGAGGAAAGTAAGCGGCAATGTCGTTCGTTTCCATTTCCAGAAGGGTGAGACTAGGAAGCTAAGATATTGCCTCGACTATCAGATGAACAAAGACCCAAACTATGTGCAGCTGTTTAAAGAAGCAGGCTGGGAGCTCGTATATTCCGGCGCAGGCTGGTATATTTGGCGAATGCCCTACAGTGAGGTGCGGCCTGAAATCTACTCCGATCTGGACTCTCTAATTGATCGCAACAAAAGAATTTTGTCACTGCTTTCAGTCGTATTATTCGCACAGTTTCCCATTATACTGATTAACATTTTTCCGTTACAAATGTTCAACCCATGGTCATTAATCATTTTAGGTTTGTATATGATCGTTGTTGGGTTGTTTGTTTATGGTATTATTCGTATCGTTTCCAATAATCGAAGGCTTATCAAGAGACGAGATTTGCATAAATAGGATAGAAGTAGAGGCTGCCCGCGGGCAGTCTTTTTTCTTTTTTTACATGTGTGCACACCGTTTTGAGCAGGTGAAAAAATCATACCTGAGTGAACATAACCGCTTCATTTCCGGGAGAATTAGGCGGTCTAATGGAAGTTCATTGCTGTCTAAATTGTTCAGTTGAAGAGACAGTACACCTAGGCTAACATTCATGGAGACGTTCTAAGCAGCATGATATGCAAACGCATACATAAAGAGCGGATACCCAAACTCAAAGGAGGAATTCAATTGTTGAAAAGAAAGAAATGGCTGTCTTTGGCGCTATGCTTCTCTCTATTAGCAAGTTTTCTAACCTCGCTTGCCCCTGTAAATGCAGCAAGTGAAGGGCTAGAGGAAGCTTTAGCTGTCACCGACGATTTTACAGAGCAGGAGCTGAAGGATAACGATTATATTTTATATTTCGTTAATGCAGGTGATTCAACCCCGAAGACGGTTGAAGGGAACGACAAGCTGGGCTTGTATAGCTCGGTTACGGAGCAGGTATATGGAATTGATCCCCTAACCTCTAAATCATGGGGCTTGGTGACGACAACGAGCGGCACAAACGTCTGGGATGCAACGACCAAATCCGGAACGTTAAGATATTATAACGGTACGCAGGTTAGAGAGAAGGCGCTGGCTTATGATTTTGAGCTGCCAACAGGCGAATATGACGTGACCTTTGGCTTCAATAATCCGTGGAGCGGAAGAAGCGTGAACTTGCTGCTGGAAGGGAATAACGTTTCTGGCGGTGATTTTGCAATTGGCGGTGAAGGGGCTGAGAAATCGGTTACTTATCGCAAAATCGGCGTTACCGATGGGATGTTAAACGTAAGGATACAAGGGCCGGCAACAGCTGCGCTCTCAAACTATAACGATCCACTCGTTAATTATCTCATCATTAGACAGAACAGAACGGTTCCGCTCTCTGATTTAGAAGACAAGATTGCAGCAGCAAGAGCTGAAGCAGCAAACACGAAATATACGCCATACAGTCTCGCAGTACTGAACGAGGTCATTCAAGAGAGTGATTCCGTTCTGCAATCCCTAGTGGGCAGCGGTGCGGATATTACGGATCTCGCAATTCAAGAGCAGATTATTTCGGCTATCGCAGCATTATCAAAGGCGATATCAGAGCTGGCGGTTAAAGAGATATACAATTCTTTTAAGCCCGGTGCGGTTTGGAGAGATACGAACGGGGCGCTCATTCAAGCGCACGGCGCTGGCATGATGTTTGATGAGAATACACAAACCTATTACTGGTACGGTGAGGATAAAACCTACGGTTATTTGCCTGCCAGAGGGGTAAGGGTTTACGCGTCCAAGGATTTGTACAACTGGGAGGATCATGGACTCGCCCTGACAGCGATCGGTTCGATAGATGACTTTGAGAATGATCCGCTTATTTCAGAGCTATATGCTGGCCGGACAGATCAAGCCGATATTTTGAACGACATCGGTACGGATCGCATCATTGAACGTCCTAAAGTCATTTATAACGATCATACAAAAAAATATGTGATGTGGATGCACACGGATGGCCCAAGTGAGACATCGACAGCCAACTATGCGAAAGCAGAAGCCGGCTATGCGCTTAGCGACTCTCCGCTCGGACCTTTTGTCTATCAGGAGAGCCATCGCATGGACCAAGCGCCTAAGGGAGCAACTGATAACGGCCAGCCAAACCAGCCAGGCATGGCTCGGGATATGACGTTATTCAAGGATGACGACGGCACCGGTTATTTGATTTATTCGAGTGAAGAAAATTTAACGATGTACATCTCCAAGCTCAATGATTCGTATACAGATGTTGTTGGTTGGCATAAAGACGGCAACGAAGAGCGAGATACGGAGTACAAGGGAGTGCATGGCGAGGACTATGTGCGCGTATTCCCGCTAGCTCAGCGCGAGGCACCGGCACTATTTAAGTACCAAGGGAAATATTACATGATTTCATCCGGTGCGACGGGCTGGGCTCCGAACGTGGGCAAATATACGGTTGCCGACAGCATGATGGGACCGTGGAAAACGATGCGCGATGTTGCGCCTGGAAGCTCAACGACCTTTGGCTCGCAGAGCACTCAAGTGATTACTGTAGACGCAGCAGCTGGGAAATTCATCTATATGGGTGACCGCTGGAATCAAAACGATCTTGCGAATTCCCGCTATATTTGGCTGCCGATTGAATTTGGTCAAAATGATGAAATTGCCCTTCAATGGCATGATGAGTGGTCGCTTGAATTGCTTGACAGCATGGGGAAGGTGACATTGAATACTCCGCTTCCTGCAAGTACAACAATTGGCAAAGCGCCAGCACTTCCGACGACTGTACAAGTGACCTTATCAGATGGAACGGTAAAGGATACACCGATGAGCTGGAGCATAAATGAAGCGTCATTCAAAATTCCGGGGACGGTGCGCGTCAGCGGCAAGCTGACAGAGCTCTCCAATAAGGTCATCGAACATCAGATGTATGTCATTCCAGAGGGCAGCACTTATTTTGTTCATGCAGGCGGTGCGGAAACGTCAGATTATAAAGATATTACTCAATTGATTGGCGAAGATCATTTGCTAAACGGAAACGTTATCGATCAGAAATACGATCCGGCGAACAATCAAACTTGGGGTTATATCGGAGACAATACGCTGACATCCGGTACGAACAGCGGCAATATTTTTGATGGATTGCGTTATTTGAAAAGCAATGCCGGCAATGATCTCTCGTACCGCTTCGACATCGATAATGGAAGCTACGATGTTTATGTAGGCTTGTACGACCCGTGGTCCCAGTATTCGAACGGCAAACGGATAGCTGATATTTTGCTGAACGGAGAAGTAAAAACAAGCGGGTATGTTTTCTCCGCAGCAAAAGATGTGCTTAGCTATGGCAATGTAGCCGTTGATAACGGAAAGCTGGAGCTGACGGTGCATCGAGCGGCGAACGCAGGTGCAACAAGCTCTGATCCGCAAATTAGCTGGATTATGATAACGGATAGCAAAGGCGATGTTGTTGAGACTCCTGCAGAGCTAATTGTCCATTATGACATGAGCAAGCTGGAAGGTACTTCGGTCATTGACCAGACTGGCAAATACAATGGCAAATGGGTTAATCCTGCAAATGCGGAGTGGATTAAGACAGATGCAGCAGGAGCCATCAGCTTTGCTGGCGGAAATACAAGCTCTTATATTGAAATGCCGCAGGGTATTTTGGATGGGCTGACGGATGTCACGGTATCTGCCCTTGTCAATTGGAAAGGCAAGAACAGTGCAGAATGGCTGTTTGCGCTTGGACAAGGCGATACGAATTATTTGTATATGACGCCAAAATATAATGCAGACAGCACGGCGCGATTCGGTATCGCAACGAATGGCTGGCGCAATGAAGTGGCGACAAAAGCGCCGCTGCTCCAATCAGCTGATTGGAAGCTCGTTACGGCAGTAATGTCAGGTACAGACAACAAGCTGTCGCTGTATGTAGACGGCCAGCTAGTCTCGACTGGTAATGCTGGCGGCTTTACTCTCGATCAAATTAACAATAAAAACGGCATCAGCGGTTTTATTGGGAAATCCTTTTATGCGGGAGACGCTTATTTTGGCGGTATGATCGCAGACTTCCAAATCTATAATGGCGCACTTCTTGCCTCTGAAGTGAGCGAGCTTAATGTGGCGGCAAATGAGAAGCTGGCAAGCATGGAGGTGCTGCTGCTACAACATGCGGCCGATCAATTAGACGACCTGAGCTTCCTTGGGGAGAATAGCAGCAAGGATGCAGTGCTGACGGATCTCGAGCTGCCAACGACTGGATTGCATGGAGCAACCATTACATGGCAATCAGATCATGAGTCAATCATTAGTAATAGCGGTACTGTTGCACGGCCTGTTTTTGAAAATGGAGATCAGATTGTAACACTGACCGCTGTTCTATCCGATGGAAAATCGACTGTAACAAGAACGTTCACGTTCACTGTGTTAAAGCAGCCGGATACGGCTGTTCATGTAACAGGAATTACGGTGAACATGGATGCGGTTACGTTGAAGGAAGAAGAGCAGCTGCAATTGACTGCAGAAGTTGCACCGCTGAATGCGGATAATAAAGCCGTGTTATGGTCTAGCGATGCAGCAGCCATTGCATCAGTCGATACAAACGGCATTGTTACAGCTCTAAAAGAAGGAACAGCTACCCTTACGGTTGTGACGGTAGACGGCGGATTTACAGCTAAGGTTGTCGTAACGGTGGAGAAAAAGAAGGACACTGGCGTAGAACCTAGCCCAACTCCAGATCCAACACCGAGCCCTAGCCCGGACCCTACACCAAGTCCGAGTCCAGATCCAACGCCTAGTTCGACGCCAAACCCTGGAACGAACCCAACACCAAGTCCGGACCCAGAGCCGCATTTCAAGGATACAGCAGGGCACTGGGCAGCAGCATCGATTAACAAGCTGGCGGGCCAAAACATTTTGGGCGGTTTTCCAGATGGCAGCTTTAAGCCTAATCAGGAAATGAGCAGAGCGGAATTTTCAGCTGTTATTTACAGATTGTTAGGCCTCAAAGCAGAAAACAGCGAACCTGGCTTCGGAGATATTACGCCGACGGCTTGGTATAGTAAATATGTGAATGGCTTGTATGCCAATGGAATTATAACTGGTTTTGATGATGGCAGCTTCAAGCCGAATCAGGAAATGACGAGAGAGGAAGCATTCGTTATTTTGTATAGAGCGGTTAAAGACCAAATAATCGTTGCCTCAGGAGCAGCCAAACCATCCTTTGCGGATGAGCCAGGCGTGTCCAGCTGGGCTAAAGAAGCTATAGCAGCATTATCAGAAGCGGGCATTATTAAAGGTTATGAGGATGGTTCCATCCGGCCAAAGGAAAAGATTACACGCGCCGAGATTGCATCGATTGTAGCAAACTTCGTCAAATAGCTGGTTTAACGCGAGACATCCCTAAATAAGGGATGTCTTTCGTTTATTTAAATACAAGACAGTATATTTTTTTTCTAAAGAACGCCGAATGCGTTTTAGCTTGTTAGATGATAAAAATGATATACTGTTGTGAAAACAATCGATTATTATGGAAAACGATGATATGATTTAGATAACGAAATTTGACGATAATTGTGCGCATGTAGGAGGCTATTTACAGATGGAGTACATTAGTACAAGAGGAAATGTTGGCAAAATAGGGTTTATCGATGCGTTTATGATGGGCTTAGGCAACGATGGAGGACTGCTTGTTCCGAGCGAAATTCCAGTTATTTCAGCTGAAACATTGAAGGAATGGCAGAATCTTAGCTATCAAGAGCTTGTACTTGCTATATTCTCGCATTTTACGAATGATGAGATTCCAGCACAGGATTTGAAAGACATGGTGTACGCGAGCTATGCTACTTTCCGTGACCCGGAAGTAACGCCTGTCCGCAAGCTGAAGGATGATCTTTATTTGCTGGAGCTGTTCCACGGTCCTACCTTTGCTTTTAAAGATATCGCGCTTCAGTTTATGGGCCAGCTTTACACGTATGTTGCAGCGAAGCAAAATAAAAAAATTCATATACTCGGTGCTACTTCCGGCGATACAGGAGCTTCAGCAATCGAGGGCGTTAAAGGCAAAGACGGCATTAAGATTTGTATTCTACATCCACATGGCAAAGTAAGTAAAGTACAAGAGCTGCAAATGACGACGGTTCAGGACGACAATGTACTGAATCTATCTGTAGATGGCAACTTCGACGATTGCCAGCGCATGATTAAGGATTTGTTCGCTGACCTTGATTTTAAAGCTAACAATCAGCTTGCGGCGATCAACTCCATCAACTTTGTTCGAATCTTGGCGCAGACGGTTTACTATTTCTATGCCTACTTCCAAGTGGCGAAGCAGACGGATGCGAAGCAGGTTAACTTTAGCGTACCGACAGGCAACTTCGGTGATATTTTTGCAGGTTACCTAGCGAAGCGTATGGGACTTCCTGTAGGCAAGCTTATTCTAGCTACGAATGAGAACAATATTTTGGAGCGCTTTATTCTTGAGGGCGTGTACAAGCCGGGAGACTTCCGCAGCACGTACAGCCCATCGATGGACATTCAAGTAGCCAGCAACTTTGAGCGTTACTTGTATTATGTGCTTGGGGAGGATGCTGCTCAAATTCGCAGTCTGATGGATCAGTTCAAAGCCGAAGGACAAATCGTCATTGCCGGCGATGCGCTGAGCAGAGTGCAAGCCGAGTTTGGCGCGCATGGCGTACAAGGTCAAGAGTGCCTGAACACGATTAAGAAATATGAAGCGGAAAACGGCTACCTGCTTGATCCGCATTCAGCTTGCGGCGTCGCTGCGGCTGACAAATACAGCAATGAACAAGGAATCACAATCTCGCTTGCGACGGCTCATCCAGCTAAGTTCAACGAAGCCATCGAGCTTTGCGGCATCGAGCAGCAATTCCCTGAGCAAATCGCTTCGCTGTTCAGCAAAGAACAGCGTCAGACTCGCGTAGACGGATCGCTTGCAGCGGTCGTTAGCCAATTAGAAGCATTTTATAACGCATAATCATTCATGCTTGGATACGAAAAGGCAGCAGCTAGAGGAGAAATCCTTTCGCTGCTGCCTTTTTTCTATTGGAGCCTATATTTAGGCTCGTTTAAGTATACTTCGGAGCACAGAAGTGATCAGCTTATGATCTTGATCATCCGGCAATCCGGATACAGCAATGGTTCCGATTACCCCGAAGCCTCTAGCGTAGATGGGATACGCTCCGTTATAAGGAGCGTAGAGCGAAGGGGATAACGAATAACGCTCGGCAAGTGTTGTACCGGCAGCGCGCAGCTCGATTTCCATATGATAGGAGCTGACTCCAAAACGATTGACGACGCGTGCTTTTCGCATGACCCAGTCATCATTGTCTGCCGAGGTGCCGGGAAAAGCATAGTGAAACAGCTGTTGTTCGCCTTTTCGGATATCAATCGTTACCGACTTGTTCTCCGATTTGGCCTGCTCAATGAGCCCAAGTCCGATTTGCAGCGCGGTTTCGTTCGTGAAGGAGTCGAATTGCAGCTCCTCTTCCTCCCGCTTTAATTCCTCTAGGAGTTGTTCATGATTCATTATGCCGATCTCCTTTACAGCGATATATTAAGCTCTGAAGCCGTCTTTGCTATGTACTCCCGAGCTTGCTGATACTGCTCATTGGTGGATAGATGCTCGATAATGAGCGTCGTATCCGGGTGCAGCTTGTTCAGCTCGGTAAGAAATGTACGGTAATCAAGCAAGCCTTGGCCAGGGATGACCTCATCCATATGAACGGTCAATTGACCGCGCAGCAAAATATCTTTCGCATGGCAATTCCGAATATATGGCCCAAGCTTTGCAAAGAAATCACGGATCATCTCGCCATTTTGGTAATAGGCCCGAGGGCTGCTAATGATATTGACGGGATCGAAGTGTACGCCAAAACCTTTGCGATCGATCGCTTTGATCAAGGCAAGATAGGAGTCAGCTGAATCTGGGAACACCCACGGCATCATTTCCAAGGCAAATACGGTTCTCTCTGGTTTAACCGCATCGATAATTTCACGCGTCGTCTCTACAATGAGCTCAAAGGTTTCATCGCTGAAATTTTCTGGATCGGGTCCGTCCCATTGTTCGCCGCGTGAGCCGGCAATGTTTACGCAGCACTGCGCAGCCATTCGTTCTGCAAGTTCCAGACGCTGCGTGCAGTATGCAATTGCTTTGCGTCTTGTTTCCTCATTTCGGCTAATAGGGTTGCTCCATGCGCCGACCTCGGAAATTAGAATATCATGTTTTGCTGCTGCGGCTAAGTAATCATCCAGCTCGCTAATATCTTCATTGCCGTCTATGGGGCAGGTTGTTGCGCGGAAGCCCGCTTGTATAAGTGCATTTGACCAACTTTCAGGATTTTTATTTTCTAGAAAAACCTGACCTCCAAGCCTCATCGAAACCCCGTCCTTTGTTCGAATATTTTCTCGCTAGCAGGAATAACTTATGTTGAGCAAAGTATAACATAAACACGTGTTTATACAAGATCAATCTTTTTGATGAGGATGAGCACATTGAAAAAATAAAATTTTGTTGCTGCAAAGGGATTGACAGCCAATTTATGAAATGTATATGATAATGGCATAAACACGCGTTCACGAAAGAGGCTAGCAACAATTGAAAAAGGCAGACATAAATAGTGTAGAGGTCGCCCGCTTGGCTGGCGTATCTCGCAGCACGGTCAGCAGAGTTATTAATAACTACTCCAACGTTCCAACACAGACGCGTGAGAAAGTTATGAAGGTGATCCAGCAGTATAATTATTTTCCTAATGTATCGGCTCAAGTGCTAGCTGGGAAACGAGCACGAACAATTGGCTTGTTTCTGATAGCTCCCGGCCATGTATCTAGTGATATTCTCACGAACATGCTGATCGTAAGTGTAATTGAGGATGCCTCAGCTTATGGATATTATGTTCTTACACATATCATCCGAGATACAAACGATACCGAGACAATGAAGAACGTAAAGGAGATTTTTTTCCAGCGCCGGATTGACGGAGGTATCTTTATTGGTGCCGCTACTCATGAGCCTATTATAGAGGAGCTTATTGAGGAGGGTTTCATCGTCGGCGTTGTGGATCAGGAGCAGCCAGAGCATCCACAGTCCAACCGAATCGTTTCAAATTTCAACAATGATTCCGGCATGAAGCAGGCGGTCGCCTATCTAGTTGGACTTGGCCATACGAAAATAGGTGTCATTAACGGGGATATGAAGCGGCTATCTGGCCCTGCGAAATACGAAGGCTTCGTGAAGGCGATGCAATTATGCGGCTTGCAGGTCAATCTGGATTGGGTAATACAGGGCAGTTTTCATGAAGAAAGCGGATATGAAGCGATTCATACTTTTCTCAATACGAAGAGCGAGCTGCCTACAGCAATTATTGCTGCTAATGATAGTGTAGCATTCGGGGCGATTAGAGCTTTAAAGAAACAGGGATTGCAAGTGCCTGCAGATATGTCGATGATCGGCTTTGATGATCATGCGCTTAGCGAGAAACATCATCCGGCATTAACGACAATCCGGATTGATTTTAGCGGTATGCTGGGGCAATTGACCTCTATGCTCATCGACAGAATTGAGCAGCAGGAAGCATCAGTCAAACAAATTACACTGGATTGCAGTTTAGTCGTTCGGGATTCATGCCGCAGGGTGTAAATTTTTTTATCAAATAATAAACGCGTGTTCAATGTTTATTTGAGCAACTTCGAGGAAGACATTTTTTTAAACCGCAATAAACACGCGTTCACATTGGAAGGGGTGATTAAGGTGTAATCGAAACATGGCTTCCTACTTGACGATGGATACGAAGCAGACTGAACTGACTATTACTTTTATCAAGGGGGTATTTACGGTGAAAAAAGGAATGACGGTATTAGTTAGTAGTATAATTTCCACGATGTTAATAATTACGGCCTGCTCAGGCGGGTCAGGCTCCGCGCCAAAGCCGAGCAATGATGCAGGAACAAACGGGAATGAAGGGGCTGCCGCAGCTGGAGGAGACATTAATTATTGGTATCCTTGGGGCGGCGACTCGGAGAAATGGGACAAATGGCGAATGGAAGAGTTCGAGAAGAAAAACCCAACCTATAAGATTAATGCCACCTATGTTCCACCGGATGGCGGCCTTTCAAATGGCAAGCTGGTATCCGTCATATCTGGAAAAAATCCGCCGGACGTCGTTATTAGTTCCGATTATGCAAGCGCTTACTCACTCGCAGCGCAAGGCGCCCTTGAGCCAATGGATGAGTATCTCTCCGCTATGGGCTTCAACGAATCGGACGTTCTGCCCTCATTCTTGCCGTTAATGAAGCGGGATGACAAAACGTATCTATATCCGCAGGATTCCAATGTTAACTTGCTCTATTACAATGTGGCGATGTTCAGAGAAGCCGGACTTGATCCAGATAACCCGCCGAGAACAATCGAAGAGCTTGATGCTGCGGCTGAGAAGTTGACGGTGTTAAACGGCAAAAACGTTGAACGCCTAGGTTTTATCCCATGGATCGACGCCGGTGATGACGCGTTTCTGTGGGGCTGGGTTTTCGGAGCGAATTTCATTGATGATAAAACAGGCGATGTTAAGCTCAATGATGATCACTTGAGCGATATGTACAACTGGATGAATAAGTATGCGCAGAAATACAATCCAGAGAAAATCAAATCATTTACGTCGGGCTTTGGCGGAGCGTTTTCCCCGGATCACCCATTCTTCACGGGTAAAGTGGCGATGACTGTCAACGGCAACTGGTTCGCGAATGCGCTCAGCATTTATGCGCCAGACCAAGAGTATCGCGTAGCGGCAATACCATTTCCGGCAAATGGCCGCGAGAAAGCAACAACGTTCGGAACGAATGTATTCATGATTCCAAAGGGCGCGAAAAACCCTGAGAATGCGATGAAATTCATTTTGTTTGGAGGTCAGCCTGAAATTCTTGCTGACAATATTAACACTTGGCGTTCCATCTCCATTTACAATGCGCCAAGCGATGCGATTAAGTGGGATAAGGAAAATGATGCAGTCTACAAAGTCGTTCGCGAAGTCGCAGCGTCACCAAATTCCGGACATCCGGCATTAACGCCAGTTGCCAAAGAAATGTCCAATGAGCTGAAGCTGCTGCGTGATAATGTCATTTATAACAATAAAGATCCGAAGCCGCTGCTTGAAGAAGTAGAGAAGAAGCTGCAAAAGGAAGTAGACAAAAAGAAATAATGAAATAGAAATAGTGAAATACAGAAGACCCGCTCTCGGATGAAGTTGCACATGCACCGCTTCCGGGAGCAGGAGCTTCTAAGGCAATAACATGTAGGAAGTAAATACTTGCAAGGTGGTGAATAAACTTGAGAACTACTGCTACAGACCTTAAGGGAAAACCGATTGTACCTGCCAAGCACAAATCCAAAAAAGGAATGGAGCGTTTGGAGCTTGCTGCCGTTTACCTTGTTTTGGGCTTGATCACGATTGCATTTGTTCTGCCTTTTCTATGGCTGCTGTCCGGTTCACTCAAGAGCAGCACGGAATTGTTTGCAAATCCGCCGATTTGGATTCCTAGCAAGCCGCAATGGTCCAACTTTTCAACAGCCTTTGGCGAGTTTCCGTTTTTACTGTATTTACGAAATACGCTCACCATTGCCGGCTTTGGCATCGTCGGAGCAGTTATATCGAATACGTTGATTGCCTACGGCTTCTCCCGCGTGGAATGGAAGGGGAGAGACGGTGTATTCGTTTTAGTCCTCGCGACAATGATGCTGCCGTTTCAAGTGACGATGATTCCACTATTTCTTATGTTTCAAAAGCTCGGTTGGATCGGAACGTTCCTCCCGCTTATTGTTCCTGTATTTTTTGGAAACCCGTTTTTTATCTTCTTATTGCGTCAATTTCTAATGGGCATTCCGAAGGAGCTTTCGCAATCCGCTAAGGTCGATGGGGCAAGCGAATTTCGGATTTATTGGCAAATGATTCTTCCGTTATCGCTGCCTGTAATTACAACAGTCATGATCTTCTCCTTCACACACGCTTGGGGTGATTTCATTGGCCCTCTCGTATTTTTGAGTGATAACAAGCTTTATACGCTTTCACTTGGTATCCAGCAGATCATGTCCGTTAATGATCCGCGTTGGCCGCTTCTAATGGCAATTGGTATCAGCATGACGGTGCCGGTGCTCGTTATCTTCTTTGTTCTCCAGAAGTATTTCATTCAAGGGATCGCCTTCTCGGGGATCAAAGGTTAGGAGTGTATGAAGATGAATATGATGAGAAAAGATTTGGTCAACGGTTTGCTCTTTATTTCACCGTGGATTGTTGGATTCTTGTTTTTCACTGCTTACCCGTTAATCAGTTCGTTCTATTATTCATTAACCGACTACGATATCATCAATCCGCCTGTCTTTGTTGGTCTGGAGAATTATAAGACGCTTTTTACCGGCGATGATATGTTTTATACCGTGCTTAAGAATACGTTGTATATGGTGTTTATAGGTCTTACTGTCATAACGGCATGTACCGTATTTATATCGATTCTACTTAATAATAAGAAGGTTAAAGGCATGGCCTTTTTCCGGGTGATCTTTTTTCTGCCGACGCTCGTACCATTTGTTATCCTGTCGATTCTGTGGGTGTGGGTGCTGCAGCCGGATTCTGGTGTGGTAAATACAGTACTTGGCTGGATTGGCATTGATGGCCCCGGGTGGTTTGCCAGTCCAAGCTGGTCGAAGCCTGCTTTTATCCTTATGGGGCTATGGGGTGCTGGCGGATCGATCATTATTTATCTTGCCGGACTACAAGGTATTCCAGAATCGCTTTATGAAGCGGCATCAATTGATGGCGCCAATTCGATGCAAAAGATGTTTTCTATTACATTGCCTATGCTCAGGCCGGTCATTCTCTTTAATGTCATTACCGGCATTATCGGCACCTTTCAATCGTTTGCAGAATCTTTCATTATTACGCAGGGCGGGCCGAATGGATCAACGATGTTCTATTCTCTATACCTTTATCAGAATGCCTTCCAGTATGCGAAGATGGGGTACGCTTCGGCTATGGCATGGGTGCTGCTTGTTATAGCTCTAGTCTTTACGCTGGTTCTATTCAAGGTTAGCAACCGCTGGGGGAGCAACGACTAATAGTTTATTAGAGTGAGTTGCTAAATGACGACGATTAAATAACTAATTTATCGGAAAAGGATGTGCGCATGTGAATCATATTCAGAATTCCAGCTTAACCAAAATAGGGCTCGTTGTAGATAACATTGAAGAGGCAGTCAACCATTATTGCCGTTTATTCAACCTGCCGCTGCCAGAAATTCAAGTGCCGAAGCTAGAGGAGCCAAGCACAGAGCATACGGATGACAATTATACGTGGTACCGCGGCGAATATCGTGACACGCGGACAAAATTTGCGAATTTGCAGCTGGGTCCGGTAACCGTAGAGCTGCTAGAGCCGCTGGATGAGCCTAGCCCTTGGAATGAATATAAGCAAAAGCATGGGCAAGGCGTTCACTTTATTGCTTTTACGATCAATGGCTTTGAACAGCATATCGATTTCATGCAGCAGCAGGGTGCACCGCTTACTCACAAAGGAGAGTATGGCTCCGGACGTTATTCCTATTTTGACTCGGAGAACATGCTGGGCGTAACTTTGGGGCTTCAGGAGCTTGGTCCAAAACAAAATTAAGCGAAGCACATCGCACAAGCGGAGTCTCAAGAAAATTAGATTTTGAGGAGGATTCATATGATAAAAGGTATTGCTCACAACGCGATTCGTGTCACAGACATGGAAAAGTCTTTGCACTTTTACTGCGACATTGCTGGATTGACCAAAGCGTTTGAAATTCATGATGACGATAATAAGCCATGGATCGTTTATTTGAAGGTGTCAGGCGGACAGTTTTTGGAATTGTTTTATGACGGGGTAAAGGTGCCGGAAAACCGCTATGCGCCGGACTTAATTGGATATCACCACTTCTGCTTCGAAACCGATAATATCGCGGAGCTTGCGAAGCGCTTCTATGAGCATGGACTGATGAATGATGACAAGCCTGGACACGGCAAGGATTTAAATCATAACTGCTGGATACATGATCCCGACGGAAATGCGGTTGAGTTTGTGCAGATTCATCCCGATTCCCCGCATGCCAAAAGCAGTGCAAAAAAGGAGGCATAACGATGTTAAAAGGTAACGCGCATATCGCATTTGTTGTATCGGATATGGACAAATCGCTTCATTTCTATAGTGAGGTACTTGGCTTCGAGCAAGCTTTCAAGCTGGATGACGATGAAGGCAAGCCATGGATTAATTATTTGAAGGTGGCCGATGGCCAATTTATTGAACTGTTTTATGGCGGTACCCGTGAATATATCAGCAATCCAAAAAATGCGGGCTCGACACATATTTGCTTCGAGGTCGATGATATTTATGAAATCGCTGACCATTTGAAGAAACATGGCATTGAGCTGGACAGTGAGCCCAAACAAGGCAAAGACCTCAATCTACAATGCTGGGCGAAGGACCCTGACGGCTTCCCTATCGAATTTATGCAGCTTGATCCGCGCTCGCCGCAAAGTAGAAGCTAAATGATGAAGAAAACAGCTAGAATTGGCATGATTGGTTATAAGTTTATGGGGAAAGCGCATAGCCACGCCTATCGCGATCTGCCTTTCTACTTCGATTCGCCGGTAGAGCCTGTGCTGCAGGCAATCGCAGGGCGGAATGAAGCGGAAGTCAGCGCGGCGGCCCATAAGATGGGGTGGCTCTCCTGGGAGACAGATTGGAGAAAGCTTATTGAACGACAGGATATTGATGTCATTGACATCGGAGCCCCCAATCATCTTCATGCTGAGATCGCAATCGCTGCGGCAGAAGCGGGCAAGCACGTCATTTGCGAGAAGCCGCTCGCGGTCAATGCAAGCCAAGCAGCGGAGATGCTGCAGGCGGTAAAAAAAGCAGGCGTTATGCATATGATTTGCCATAATTATCGTTTTGCGCCTGCGATACAGCTAGCTAAGAAGCTGATCGATGAGGGCAGGTTAGGTAAAATCTATCATTTTCGAGGCGAGTATTTACAGGATTGGCTGGCAGATCCGAATATTCCGATAGGGTGGCGTCTCCGCAAGGAGCAAAGCGGTTCAGGAGCGCACGGTGACCTGATGTCGCATGTAGTTGACCTCTCGAGATTCCTAATCGGAGAAATTTCCGAAGTAACAGGCTTGCTTCATACGTTTGTGAAAGAGCGGCCTCTGGAGGGCAAGATGGGGGAAAGAGGCTGTGTTGATGTTGATGATGCCTCCTCTTTCCTAGCTAAATTTGCAAATGGCGCGATCGGTGTCTTCGAAGCGAGCAGATTTGCCAAGGGCAACCGCAATGGACATCGATTTGAAATAAACGGGTCAAAAGGGTCTATACGATGGGATATGGAGCATATGAATCTTCTTCAATTGTATTTGGAGGACGATCCAGAAGGCATTCAGGGCTTTCGCACAATTCAGTGTACAGAGCAGGTACACCCTTTCGCCGGAAGCTATTGGCCGGCTGGTCATATTATCGGCTACGAGCATACCTTTATTAATATGATGGCGACGTTCATGGAAGGGCTGCACAGCGGCATTAATCCTGCTCCGAATTTCGAGGACGGCTATAGAAATCAGCTCGTTATTGAAGCCGTTGAGCGTTCTGCCGAGTCGAGACAGTGGATGGATGTACCTGCAATTAGCGATTCTTTGTTGTTTTCATAGCCTCATATAACAAAAATGAATAGTCGGTTGACGTGCAGGGCTGTAGTGAAGAAGGATTTTTCTTCTTGCTGCAGCCTATTTTTGTTTATACTTATGTTATAATCGCCATATTAAATAAGGTGCTGAATCCTATTTCGGGAGTATGTATCACTAGAAATATGTAATTGAGTGAGGGAAAACCTGTGAATGACTTCAACAAATTCAATCGCGAGAAATGGAGCAAGATAAGAACAAAGGGCAGGCTGCCATACGCTATTAGATGGGTGCTTTATTTATTGATTTACGTGTTAATTATTCAGGGAGTACTCATTGTACTAGGTCGTAAAAGTGTAGATCAAATCGAAATGGCACCTATTATTTTTATTTCAGTTGTCGTAGGTGTTACTCTTTCTTTGATTCGATGGTCTGTTTTTGAGAAAAAATTTAATCAGGAATAAATAAGGATGAGGTGAGTAGACATGTTGGCATCCATTACCCAAGCTGAGAATGGATATTCGGTCCGTTTCGAGCGCAATTTGAAGCATGCTGTGGAGAGTGTCTGGTCGATGCTGACTGACAACGAGAAGCTGGCACAGTGGTTCCCCGAACTGCATGTTGCGGACCTGCGTGAAGGCGGATTAATAAAATTTGATATGCAGAATGGACAATTTGAAGAGATGGCCATCACCAGGCTCAAAGCGTTATCGGTTTTGGAGTTTACGTGGGCTGAGGATATCGTTCGTTTTGAATTAGATGCAGAGCCAGAGGGCTGTCGCTTGGTTTTGATCGAGAAGCTTACCCAAATTACAGCGCATACCCCTAGAGATATTGCCGGCTGGGATGTATGTTTGGATGTTATCGAGGCATTGCTGGATGGAAATACCATTGCCTCTCGCAAGGATGTATGGAAAATGAAATACGATAAATATGTACAAGCTTTTGAAAATTTACCTCAGGCTTAGAAATAAGTATTCAATCAGCTTGGGTTAATGGATGTGAAAGAGATGATTACAGGAATATTGGTATTTTTACTAGCAGGGTTAGCTGAAATAGGTGGGGGATACCTGATTTGGTTATGGCTGCGTGAAGGCAAGCCGATGTATTGGGGAATGGTCGGAGGTGTAGCTTTAGCGCTATATGGTGTTATTGCTACATTTCAATCTTTCCCCTCGTTCGGAAGAGTCTATGCGGCGTACGGGGGCGTTTTTATAGTAATGGCTGTTTTGTGGGGCTGGCTTGTCGATAAAAAAACACCTGATTTATACGACTGGATAGGTGCTGCTATTTGCTTGGTCGGTGTTTCAGTTATACTGTGGGCGCCAAGGCATTAGTATGGTCTAGCTTACTGTGTAGAATAACCATTTACAATTCAGGGAACGATTTGTTAACATATATGAAATATTGAAAAAGGCGATGACGAGAAGAGTACATAAACAAATTCTTTCGCAGAGAGCCCCGGCAGCTGAAAAGGGGCAAGGAATGGTTTATCGAAACAAGTCTCTGAGCATCACATCGGAACCTGAACAAGGGGATGCTGTGACAGGAGCTCCTGTTATAGAGCTAGAGTATAAGCATCCTTTGGTGCCGTACTTGAAGAGGTTAATATGGCGACATATTAACGAATCTGGGGTGGTACCGCGAAAAATTTCGTCCCCAAGACGCGAAGTCTTGGGGGTGGAATTTTTTTTTTGTTTTTTGAAATATAAGAATTTATAAGTTTGTTAGCTTATAAAGGGCTTATATTTCACCGTCAAAGCTACTTCAGCGTCTAAAGGACGCCGAAGGCGTTTTTGCTTGGGACATGAAAAATCAAGGTATCGATAGCAACCCTAAATTGGAGGTTTTACAATGAGCAGCGAATTAGAGCCGAACACGGATCATTTTTTATACAAAATCATTAATGAGGATCTTCAAGCAGGCGTGTTTACACGAGAAATGTGCACGCGGTTTCCGCCTGAGCCTAATGGATATCTGCATATCGGAAGCGCTTATGCTATCCATACAAACTATACGATTGCGCAAAAGTATAATGGGAAGTTTCATTTGCGATTTGACGACACGAATCCTCTGAAGGAGGATATCGAATATGTGAATGCTATTATCGAAGATATCAATTGGCTTGGTTATCGTCCGGGCAGCCATATTTATTATGGTTCGGATTATTCGGATGCGATATATGACGCTGCTATTGCGCTCATAAGTAAAGGAAAGGCTTATGTTTGTGAATTATCGCCAGAGGAAGTAACGGAATATCGGGGGACGCTTACGGAGCCGGGCAAGGATAGCCCTTACCGAAACCGCTCCATTGATGAAAATTTAGAGCAGTTTGCGAAAATGAAAAATGGTGATTTTAAGGCCGCTTCCAAAGTATTGCGTGCCAAAATCGATATGAGTGCGCCTAATATTAATTTAAGAGATCCCGTTATTTATCGCATTATCCATGCTGAGCATTACCGGACGGGAAATAAGTGGTGCATTTATCCGATGTACGATTTTGCCCATCCGATTCAAGATGCCATCGAGGGCATTACCTACTCGTTATGCTCCATTGAGTTCAAAGACCATCGTCCTTTGTACGAATGGGTATTGGAGGAGCTGGAATTTGCTCATCCGCCAAGGCAAAGGGAATTCGGCAGGCTGAATCTAACGGGTGTCGTGACGAGCAAGCGATATTTGAGACAGCTCGTTGAGGGCGGCTTCGTCGACGGCTGGGATGATCCAAGGCTGCCAACGATCCGTGGACTCAGGCGAAGAGGCCTTACGCCCGAGAGCATTAGAAATTTTATCGATGAGATCGGCATGATTAGAGCACAAAATTCCGTTGATATCGCGATGCTGGAGCATGCGACAAGACAGGATTTGAAGGCGAAGGTCAAAGGTGTAATGGCCGTCATCCATCCACTGAAAGTGGTCATTACTAATTATCCGGAGGGCCAAACCGAGCTGTTGTCCATTGATAATAATAGCGAGAACGACACGCTTGGCAAACGCAAGGTCACCTTCTCTAGCACGCTATTTATAGAGAAAGATGATTTTATGGAGCAGCCGTCCAAAGGGTTTCACAGATTAGCACCCGGAGCTGAAGTCCGGCTGATCGGCGCCTACTTCATTAGATGTGAGGAAGTCATTAAAGATGAAGCCACAGGTGAGATCATTGAGCTTCGCTGCACTTACGATCCCGAAACGAAAAGCGGAACGGGCTTTACCGGCCGGAAGGTGAAGGGGACGATCCACTGGGTTTCGGAGAGTCACGCGGCTAAGGTGGATGTCCACCTTTATGAGAGTCTGCTGCGGGGTAATGAAGTCCCGAATGATACCGATATAGCTTGGGACAGCGTCATTAATCCGAACTCACTGCAAATCGTGAAAGATTGTAGGATTGAGCCTTTTGAGGTTCTTCCGCAGCCAGAGGATAAGTTCCAATTCGTTCGGCATGGATACTTTTGCGTGGACAAAAAACATACAACGAATACGAAGTTAGTCTTCAATCGCATCGTACCGCTTAAGGATACGTGGAAGAAAAAATAAAGCGATAACAAGATGAAGCCTCTCATGTGGTAAAATAATACATATGGAGGCTTCTTTTTTTAAATATAAGAAAGTAAATCTATGCTCCTACTTATCTTAAATTTCATCGTCAAAGCTACTTCAGCATCCAGAGGATGCTGGAGGCGTTTTTGCTTGTGAAGCTCAACAATCGGAGAACGAGGTGATGGAGTGTTCCTGCATAAGCTTCGACCATTGATTTTGACCGCTGTCCTATTATTTATGCTTTTACCAGAAGCGGCAAGTGCCAACGGGGGACCGCTGCATTATCCTGCGGAAGGTTATGGCAGGCTGGAGCTGGATGATCAATCGCAAGTGAGTTTGGTTCGTGAGAAGGTTGTGTTTACCTTCCGTGATATCGAACGGTACAAAAGCCATGCGGAAGTAACGGTTCAGTATGAACTTCACAATACTTCCGATTCCGCCAAGGACTTGGAGGTTTTATTTGTAACGCCTGTAAGTGAGGCCTTTATGGTATCAGAGGGAAATAATGAGATTAATGCGATCATGGATCCGAATGTAAAGACGGTTAATTGGCAAAATACCCAAGTGAAAAATACGGTCACTGATCCAGTAAGCGGCAAGGAGCTGCGTTTATCCAATTATTCATCTGAAATTGGGCCAGCACAAGGAGCGAGGTTCCCTTTATCTTTTGAGCCGAACGAAACGAAAAATATTGTCATCAACTATATTGAAAATGGGGGGATGTATAATAAAGGCGTGATTACGACGATTTTTTCCCATCTTTATTATTTGACCCCAGCAGCTTTCTGGGAGGGAGAACCGCATGTCGAGCTTGAAATACGGCTAAGCGAACCCGGCGCTTTGCTTCATTCGAATTTAGCAATGGAACAAACGGACTCCAAAACATTCAAAGCTGTTTTTAATGAATTGCCCAGCAAGGACTGGTATTTTTCTTACACGTATCCCAAAAGATTGTTGTATCCAACGAATATAGAGAAGGATCATAATCTCTTGGTGCTGGGAACAGTCGCCGCATTAACGGTAATTGCTGCAGCGCTTGCGCTGTTTTTTAGAAAAAGTTTTTTATTTACGATCAGTGCATTTGGGATTTTTGCTTTTACGGTATATTATATCTCGAAAATGGGCGGTTATCCGTTTAACGCTATTTTTGTTGGGTTTGTCGACTTTGTTGTTGGCGTAGGGCTGCTTATTTGTGATATTTTAATTAGAAGAACGATTCGTAGACGTAGAGAAATGACCAAAACCATGTAATCGTCCGTCCACATCTTTTAAAAAACTCGAAATCAACGTAAACTGTAGGAAACATTAGAGGAGAGAGAGTTAAATGACAAACGAAGCATTAACCATTAATCATGAAGATCTTTTGGCTGATCTAGAATACCGAGGGCTAGTACAGCAATTTACTAACCGCGAGGAATTACATAAGAAGCTTACGAGTGAACGCGTCGTACTTTATTGCGGATTCGACCCTACAGCGGACAGCCTGCACATCGGCAGCTTGCTCCCGATCTTGTGCTTGCGTCGCTTCCAACAGGCTGGCCATATTCCACTTGCGTTAGTTGGCGGCGGAACAGGCTTAATTGGCGATCCAAGCGGCCGCTCGACGGAACGCTCGCTTAACACTGCGGATACAGTATCCGAGTGGACAGAGAGCTTGAAGCGTCAGCTTTCCCGCTTTCTTGATTTCAATGCTGCGGATAATGCGGCTAAGCTCGTAAGCAACTACGATTGGATTGCGCCGCTGGATGTCATTACTTTTTTACGTGATGTAGGCAAAAACTTTACTGTAAACTACATGCTGGCGAAGGATTCGGTCGATTCCCGTCTTTCATCAGGCATCTCGTTTACCGAGTTCAGCTATATGATTTTGCAAGCCTACGACTTCCATAAGCTTCATCAAGAGCATGGCTGTTCCTTGCAAATTGGCGGCAGCGATCAATGGGGCAATATTACAGCAGGCCTTGATCTGATTGGCAAAATGGGCGGAGGCGACGCTTACGGCATGACAATGCCTCTCGTTACCAAAAGCGACGGCAAGAAATTCGGTAAATCCGAATCTGGCGCAATTTGGCTGGATCGCTCGAAGACATCGGCGTACCAGTTCTATCAGTTCTGGATCAATACTGAAGATAACGATACGATCAAATTTTTAAAATATTTCACATTCCTCTCTCGCGCAGAAATCGAAGCTTTGGAGACAGAGCTTCAGTCGCATCCAGAGAAGCGGGTGGCACAGCGTGAATTGGCGCGTGAAATTACTCGCCTTGTTCATGGACAAGAAGCGCTCGACAGCGCAGAGAAAATTACGCAGGCATTTTTCTCCGGCGATGTAAATCAACTGAGTGAAGCGGAGCTAATTGAAGCTTTGCAGGACATGCCTACAACGGTGCTTACGAATAGAGAAGAGATTGCGCTAATGGATCTTCTGATCGAATCTGGAGCTGCACCATCCCGCCGCCAAGCGAAACAAGATATTACGAGCGGTTCGATTTCGATTAATGGCACGAAAAACACGGATGTAGAATCCATCATCGGCTCGGAGCAAAAGCTCTATGACAAATTTGTCGTGCTGCGCCGCGGTAAGAAAAATTACTTCTTGATTCGATTTGAATAGGACAAAAAACCAGACTTCCGTTAATGGAAGTCTGGTTTTCTTTTGAATGTTATATCTATTTTAGGAAGTCGAGTTTACGCTCTCCGAGACCAACGTGTGGTTATCATCCAACATCAATCTCCGCGACGAGCGTCTGGCTATCCATCGATACTAAACTCCACGACCAACGTTTGGTTATTATCCGACACCAATCATTGCGACCAGCGTTTGGCTATCCTAGTGATGTGCGTGAACCGTTAGCGTAGAGTAAATAAGTGCAAAAGTGCACCTGTTTTTAACAAACAAGATTGAAATGATGCAAATAGGTGTACAAATACCTCTAATTGAGCAGATTTGAAGAAGATCTGGTTAAATAAGTGCATTTCTGCGCTTAGATGAAGCTGCTGCAGGCGCTGCCGCAAATGTTTTCGCATGACAGGGGAACATCTCCGTTTTCAGATAAAAGGACCTCAAATTCCACTGTAAAGTGGAGCTTGAGGTCCTTTTTCTCAAAGAAAATAAGATCTAATTAGTGCTCAAAAAAATCGCAAAATGACTTTTGAGACAGCCCCATTTTTTAGAAATAGGAGTGACTTTAATCAATGATCAAAGCAAAGCTGCAAAAGTTTAAGCACTGGTCTTTGCCAAGCTGCTCTCGGCTATCTTCCGGCGGGAACGCGCGCGGGAGAACCCGAAGGAGGTTGCGGCTGTAGCAGCGGCGAGAATGACGCCTGTAGCTCCAATCCAGCTGATAGAGGTGAGCGATACTTGCTCAACGACAACCCCGCCAAGCCCGGCTCCTGCAGCCATGCCCAGCTGAAGTACAGAGCTGTTCAAGCTAAGCATAATACCCGAAGCTTCTGGAGCTAGTGACATCAGATGGTACTGCTGAGTTGGACCGGATGACCAAGCGGTAAAGGCCCAGATCATAAGCAGAGGAAATACGATTACCGGAGACTGTCCAGCCAACGAGAGTAGAACAAGCGCTATCGTATGGAACAGCATGCCGCTGACTAATGTTCGCGGCGCTCCCCATTTATCGGTGCTGTAGCCGCCAAATTTAGACCCGATCAGGCTGGCGATACCGAATGCAAATAGTCCGATGCTCACGCCTTGTTCACTCAGCTTCGTTACGTTAAGCAGGAATGGTGAAATATAGGTGTAAACGATGGAATAGCCGCCGATCCACAAGAAGGTGACCGTCAGTGCCGTTACAATTTTCGGCTGCTTCAAGAGAGCAAGCTGGCTGCGAAGCGGAACGGGCTCTTCACCATCTGTTTTTGGAATAGTGAATAAAATGAGCAGCATTGCGAGCAGGCCCAGCAGTCCGATTGCTCCGAAGATGAGGTGCCAGTCGTATGCAGATGCGACTACCCTGCCTAGAGGGACACCAACGATTAATGCTGTGCTAAAGCCCATAACGAGCGTCGCAATGGCACTGCCCTGTTTATCAACGGGTGCAAGCTTAGAAGCGACGGTCAAAGCGGTAACGACGAATACGCCTGTGCTGAGCGCGAGGACAACGCGGGACACGATCAAAAACTCAAATCCAGGCAAAGCAACAGCAATAAGATTTCCGATCGCGAATACACCTAATGAGTAGAGGAGCAGCTGACGCCGCTCAACACGCGCCGTAACTGCCATAAGAATCGGCGTGCCAATAGCGTAAGCTAGCGAGAAAACGGTAATCAGCTGGCCTGCTGCAGATACGGATACACCTATGTCGCCCGCGACCTTATCCAGAATACCCGCAATAATAAATTCTGACGTTCCAACCAAAAAGCTAATTATAGCCAGCATGTAAATTTTCCACGCGTTAGACATATAAAAAATACTCCTCTCTCCACTCCACTGTTTTTATATTTCTAAATCTATAGAAATATAACCTAAAAAAATTACTCCAACAAATATGGCGCATACTTTCGAGCCATTTCGCGGTTCACACTGTAGTAGATATACGTGCCGTCCTTGCGGAGATCTAGCAATCCGCTTTCCGTCAATTGCTTCAAGTGATGTGAGAGGGTAGAGCCGGCTACAGATTCCAGCTTTGTGCCAATATCGGAGCAGCATAAATTTTTCTCCTCAGTAAGCAGCAGAGCTATTTTTAGACGGGTAGGCTCACCGAGCGCCTTATATACTTTTACAGCTTGACGTACGTCCGCATGATCTTCTGTCATTGTGGCTTCACCTTTCTTGCAGTCGTTATTTCTATATTTGTAGAAATAAGATAGCATATCGATATTCGAATGTAAACAGGCAAGCATTCTTTTTATTTTACAACAAGCATTTCCGTAATCGTATAAAAGAAGAAAGGAGCCGCAAGCAGCTCCTTTTCTTTCATCGCATTATAGATTGTGCGCCTTTACCCAAGCCGCCAAAAATTTAAGCTTCCCGTCAAAATAACCATCATCCTGCCAAGATCCCCAAACGGTGCTTCCGCCTGTATGAAGTCCGATCAGCCAAAGCTGTCTGACGGCTACGAATACGGGAATCATCGCAAGATCCTGTTCGCTTAACGGGCGTTCTTTTGTATAGGCTTCCAGAAAAGCATCCCAGCATTCATCCTCAAAGCTCTCACTATCCGATCTGCCATGGACGCGATCCCATAAATAAACGGATAGATCATACGAGCGCCAGCCTACGCCGCAGCAGTCAAAGTCAAAGTGTGTCATGCTGCCGTCATCCGAGTGAAAGACGTTCCAGCCATGCAGATCCCCGTGGCATACTCCCCAGTCATATGCACCATTCGCGGCTTCTGCAAGGCGAGCTTTCAGCCTGCCGGCTGTTTCTTGAACAAACGCTACATCGTTCGGACGATGCTGTAAAAACGGAAGCATCGCCCGAAGAGGCTCGTCGAGCAAATGGGCAGCATCAAGCGCAAACCTTTCATGTTTGGGTTCATAGAAATCCATGGCATGATGAAGCTGCGCTATAGCGCTGCCGTAAGCTTGGCTTGTATCGACATTAAGCTTCCCGGCGCCATCCGCATAAGAGAATAGCACAGCATAACGAGTGCCTTCCGGTGCGTCGAGCTCAGTCAACCATTCGCCATCTCGTCTTTGGATGGGATAGGAAACCGGCAGGATGCAGTTTTTAAGATAGGTTAACAAATCCAGCTCAAAACGGATATCGGATTCTGCTCGCCATAAATGCTTATAAATTCGCAATATAAATTTTCCGGTATTCGTCTCAACCGAATAGGTATCATTCAAGCCATTGGACACGAATTGGCTCTTTAGCGGTGTACCGATATCATATAATAAGGCCATGGCTTCAAAAAGCATTTCCTTATGAAATACAGTATGTACGGCAGGAATATGCAGCATGTCACAATCATCCTTTCAATGTCTTTCCCATTATCTATTTATCCTATAGCAATCGTGAAGCGAAGGGGATAGAAATAATGGCTATAGTTGTTTATTACTGTTGGGAACCGCTTTTTTGGGTTTATTTGACAAGGTAAGGGCAGCAGATTATTGTTAATCAGAATTGGTAAATCAACTCTGAAGCAGGAGAGGATTATGTGTAGAAAGTGGTAACGAATCATTTTCAAAGCCTGAATGAGTATGTCTATGCTATTCAACAAAGTATCGGCGCCACAGCTGCCGCAACCTATATCATACAAAACGACGTTGTTGTAAACGAATGGTATTCCGGTACACATGCAGCATCAGATGCGCCCAGACTCGTGGATGAAAAAACGCAGTTCAACGTAGCATCAATCCGTAAAACGTATCTAGCGCTTGCTGTCAGTTTATTAATAGAGCAAGGGGAAATAGGCAGCGTGGATGATGAAATCGGGCAGTATCTCAATGATTATAAAGATGCAGCACGAGGGATAACGCTGAGGCATCTGCTTACGCATACCCATGGATTAATCGAAGAGAACGGGAAGATAACAAGAGAGTTTCCTGCTGGATATGGATGGGCATACCGCAATACGGGAATTGGCATGCTTTTTCAATTAGTTAGGCATATTTCGGGGCAAAACTTAAGTTTTTTTATGGAGAGTCATGTATTTAGTCAATATGGCTTAAAGGAAACGGGCTGGAGAACAAAAGCTGCTGAGCAGCTTATATATAATTATTACGATGATGAACATACGTGGGTGGGGCCAAACGATAGTGATGAAGGTGATCAAAGCAATTTGTTCGTTAGTGCGCGCGATTTAGCGATGTGGGGACATATGCATCTTAAAAACGGCAATGTAAATGGAAAACAGTTGCTGCCGCAACCTATTTTTGCAAGAGCTACTTCGCTGCATACGCCACTCACTGTTCCATCTCTTCTGCCTCGAAATGGTTTTATATGGTGGCTGCAAAGTGATACTCCCTTGAATCAAATTGGCGAGCTTCTGCCGAGTGACGCTTATCAAGTTCTTGGAATTACAGGCTGCGCCTGTCTGGTCATTCCGAGCTGCGATGCCGTAGTGGTTCGCATGTATAACCAGCTGCAGGGTTCGAGCGGATATGATTACTTATACGACATAAGAAAGTTTGGAAATATGACATACGATCTGCTTCGCAGTTATGGAGGTGCTCGATGAGTCAAGGCAACATCATTAAGAAAACCATCACTTCCTTAAGGCAAAGATTAGAGGCGGGTAACGGGTTATTAAGCTTACAGCTGCGTGAAGGTGAGCTATACGAGGCCAAATGTACATTTAGACCCCCTGCAAGGGAAGAAGATTTAATGCTTTTTCAGGAAAAACTGGGCTGTAAACTTCCTGAGGATTATTTGAATTTTCTTAGAATAACGAATGGCTGCTCCCTCTTTGACCATCCGGAGTACGGAGGAGAGGCCTACTTATACGGGTGGCAGGATACATTTGGAGTAACGTACGAGGAGCCTAATGAAGGTTATTTGAAAGTAGCTTACATTTATCAGGATGACATTGTTATTCATTTAAAAGCTTTTAACGAAGGCTCAGACCATTACTTAATGGTCAAAGGCCATATTGATCAATTTCATGAAGCGAGGCCGCTGCATATGAATTTTGAGCAATGGTTTGATCGTTTTATCATATGTCAGGGTGAGAAGTATTGGAATTGGCCTATTTATAACGAGGGAAATAATAATAAATTAAGAGACTAGTAGATGCGGAAAATATAAATAGGAGGCCTAAAGAAGATGATTGAACTAAAAGCAGCAAGTGTAGATGATGGACGTGATATTTTTGACATGTTAGTAGAAATAGGCCCGGGAGAAAATGGGTTTGTGAATAGCGCGTATGATATCGATTATAGTCAATTTCCTGGATTTATTCGTAAAAATATAGCGATCTCGCAAGGCATGGATCTCTTACCTCAGCACGTTCCCCAGACTGTTTTCTGGTTATTCGTTGATTCATATCCCGTTGGCTACGGAAAGCTAAGGCATTATTTGAATGATCACTTAAAAAAATCAGGCGGGCATATAGGGTATTCGATCAGACCAAGCAAACGCGGAAAAGGCTACGGTACGGTCATGTTAAATGAACTCCTAAAAAACGCAGAAAGCATGGGAATAAAGGATGTTATGCTGTCTTGTGTGGAAAGTAATATTGCTTCTAGAAGAGTCATTGAGTTAAATAATGGTGTACTAGAAGCTAATGAAGGTGGAAAATGCAACTACTGGATTCACTTATGAGAATAGTCATCTTTTCAATTTGCATAGTCTTACTGACAGGTTGCTTCGAAAGTGACATAAAGACAACAGAATTTAACCAAAAGAAAGTAGACATAACCGAAATAAAAGAAGCACCAAACAAAGGATTCTCATATTTGGAGCAATTGCCTGCTGAGCGGATTAAGGAGTATGAACTATTTGTGAAAGACAGGGATACGAGTCATTTGCTACGCTTCTCCCCTGAGCAAATAGTGTTAATCTACATGCATTTTGTTGCTATAGTTGATACGGCAGCCATTTACGCTCTTACTTACAATGATGGCTTATTAGCTGATCCTGAACGCTTTAGAAAAGACTACAATGAGTACGTGTTGAATACTGAGCAAGAAGTAGCTTTGAAATATAGATATTATGATTCCATTCAAATTAATGAAGAAACGGCTGAAGAAAATAGTGTAATAGTAGTCATTACTGTAAGCTTGGGATTATCCACTAGTTCTGTGGGTTATGGTTTAAAGAAAAACGAACATATTTGGAAAATGGATATACAGCATTTTATTGAATATTTTAAGCAGAAAGCGGCTGCTAAATAGTTGAACCAACTGTTATCTGATTTTAAAAAGGCAATGGCAGCTAGGACTTTTTTCATGTCCGAAGCAGTCATTGCCTTTTTCGCTAAAATGAGTCTAAAGCTTGTTATTGCAGGCTCGAATACTGCAGTGCAACAGCTGTCAAGAAACATGCAAACGCCAAAACTGCTGCCGATGAACGAACCACATCAAGCAGCTCCCAGCGGCGGATTAGCAACTTCCAGTTGCTAGGTGGCGCGTCGGGCTTCCATTCGAGCGCACCCTTGTTGATAGGGACTGTGCCGATGAGCGTGACTAGGATGAAGAGGAGTAAGGCCAGTACGCCAGCCCAGCGGAAGAACAAACCTGGCTCGGAGCCGCTCAGTACTAGCACCGCAACTCCCGACACGGCCGTAGGTAAAAAGATAGCGGGCACCAGCACACGCAGTTTAAGTATTAGTGCTTGACGAACTTTAATTTGAGACTGGTCGTCTAGACCAGCCAGAGACATGTGCACCCCATAGCGAATGACGAGCTCTTCGCCAGCAAGGATGCCTGCAAGAAATAAACAGATGAACTCAATAATGATATGATTCATAACAAGTACCTATCCAGAGTACAAGCTGCTGGTAGTGGAGATATTGGTAGAACGATGTTAGTCACTAGGATATCCTCCTTATGGTTGTTTTCATGACGGCTCGATTACCGAGCGTTCAAACTGTGGTGAAGAAAAATTGAAATGTTAACTATAAAATAAACTTTACTTGCCGACAGGTAAGTTGTCAAGTGTGATGAGTTATGGCTAAAATGAGTGAAAGGCAAGGAGTGTGACAATCATGAGTATGAGTGAGTCAGTGAAACGGACGGGCAGTGAAACAAAAGCGGAAGCTCAGCGTGTAGCTTTGGAGCTTTTCACTACTAAAGGGTTTGAGGCGACATCACTTCGTGAAATCGCTGAGCAACTCGGGATCAGCAAGGCCGCGCTATACTACCATTTCAAAAGCAAAAATGACATCGTAAATTCAATGATGTCCTCCCGCGGTAACGAGGCGGCTGAACTTCTCGCATGGGCCGTCAGCCAAGAACCGAGTCCTGACCTTCTGGAACGCACGGTGCTTCGTTGGGTGGATTCTACTTCTGTAGACAAGCTGCGCGGCATCCGCTTCGTAAATGCGAATCCCAATCTCATGCGGAGCGTGGTTAGCAATCCCGGTGGCCAAATCCGTGACAGCCTTGGGGCAGTGGCTGAGCTTGTGGCTGGCAAGGACGCTGATCCCACACGGAAATTACTCGTGAGAATGGCCTTTCTCAGTATTAACTCGGCATTGATGGCCGCCAGTGGAACGGAGCGTACGGACGAAGAAATTGTTGCAGCCGCGAGAGAAATGGCATTAGCTCTTCTTAACCGCCTTCGCGAATAGCTGATAGATGAGTGTTGCTGGGATTTCAGCACTTGGAAATTTTCAATATAGGATAGTGAAATGAGCACAGGCTGCCGACATAGTCGGTAGCTTGTTCATTTTAACGTTTGTAACGAACCTAACCCTTAGTTGACTTCATTTCTCTATAAATTATATGTTGTCAGAAGAAAAAAAGTTGTAGACTGACGTTGCTTCATTAAGCTAACGGTTAGGATACACTAGTGAAATACTTTCAGTGGAGGAATTCTGGCATAAACAATCTCTCGGAAAAGGGTGCAGTGCATGAACAAAACGGATCGTTTGTTAGCCATAGTGCTTGAGCTGCAGCGTAACGAAGTGTTACGAGCCGAGGATTTAGCCGCTACATTTGAAACAAGCGTGAGAACCATTTACAGGGATATACAGGCTTTAAGTGAGGCTGGCGTATCCGTGATAGGAGCGCCAGGGCAGGGATACTCCCTAATGGAGGGGTATTTCCTGCCGCCAGTCAGTTTCACGGTGGAAGAAGCAGTGACGTTACTCATCGGGACAGATTTTATCGAGCAATGGTTTGATTTTCACTATGGCAGTAAGTCTCGAACTTCAAGAGGGAAGATTGAAGCCATCCTGCCGGAACCGATCCGCAGCGAGGCATCCCGGATTCGCAAGAGCTTTCGTTTGCTTGCTTCCGTTGAAGATATAGCACGAATACAAGAGAAGGCATACTTGGAAGCGATTCGTCGAGCGATTTTGGAGGAAAGAAAAATAAGATTCCGCTATTCCAAAAGAATTGCCGAGGCTGATGGGAACCGCGAAAGTGTACGTACGGTTGCTCCTTATGGACTTGTGCTTCTTCAAGGGTCATGGGTACTCGTTGCACAGTGTGAATTGCGTAAAAATATCCGTCATTTCCGGTTGTCCCGGATGTCGGAGCTTATCGAGCTGGAAGATAGATTTATTTTGCCAGCAGATTTCAATTTAGATGCATACCAGCCTCCAGACGATCGCAACATCCGTGTGCGCATCTGGGTCCAACCTGACATTGCCGATAAGGTAAGGGAATCGAACAACTTCTATATAGAAACCATAGAGGATCATACGGAAGGGCTGCTGGTGACCTTACGCGTTCGGCAGCCTGAGGAATTGCTGCATTGGGTGCTCGGCTGGGGAGGCGGAGTGGCTGTGCTGGAGCCGGAATCCTTTCGACATCGGGTTAGAAACGAACTGAAAAAAGCATTAAAACGCTACTGACATAATGGTGTCAGTAGCGTTTTTGTATACTTAGAAAAAAGATGATTAGAGGCGATAATAAATGATGATTACAACAAAGCTAGCATTACAACGATTTGAGGAAACTGCGACATATTATATTCATGAACTGGATCAAATCAGTCTGGAGCAGCTGAGGCAAAAGCAAAGTGACAACGAATGGTCAATCGGACAGATGTTTCAACATCTCATTAGCTCGGCGCTTTATATGCAGCTTCGTAATCTTGATCAATGCTTGATGCCAAGCCAAGATCCCACGGTACATGGAACGGAAAAAACCGAGGTTGGTATGGCTATATTTTCACAAGGAAGCTTTCCGCCCAATCGTATTCATGTTCCGCCTTCCCCGCAATATACTCCGGAGCAGCCAGAAAGCAAAGAGCAGCTAATTCAAGGCGTACACACTGTCATCCAGAGAATGAAGGACATTGAACCTACCCTTGAAAAAGTGTCCAAACAACATACAGTGTCCCATCCGAGATTCGGTGGATTGTGTGCGGAGGAATGGTTTCTGCTTGTTGAAATGCACTACCGTCACCATCTCCTGCAGCTGGACCGCTTAAAGCAAGAGCTGGTACGGGAAGCGACATAAACATGTATTAAAAAAGGAAGGGATTTCGAGGTATGCAAATGGATGAAATAAGCGAGCAAAGCCGCTTCTGGATTGGTGGTGTGTCCGCGTCCCATGTGAAATGTGGAGAGAACCGAAATTGGGGGTATTCCTTCTGCTACGGTCATTTTGAGATCAGTCGGGAGGACTTTTTGACAATTGCCAGTGCGATGCAAACATGAGCAGATAGAAAGTTCATAAAACAGCGACAGTCTAGGACTTTATTTTCATATCCTAGGCTGTCGCTGTTTCAATTTCTGAGGTCAGTTTAAAACTTATTTTAGGAAATCTGAGGTGCTTTATTATAGGCTGTATCTATTTTTTCTATATAAACTAGATATTGGAAACGGCTTAGCTTCTCTATTATTATGAAATTAAACCTATAGAATCCATGAGAAGAGGATAGAAATGAAGCGGAAATGGCAATGTGCAGTAGACAAAACAATCACTCTAACAGCACAGGAACGAAATAAATTAGAGCAAACGTTCATTGTCGAAACAATTGATATATTGAAGACTAAAGAGGAACTACTTGCGGGTTATGATATGTTTTTGATTCATACAAAGATACCGAATGAGATTTTGGGGAGGTTTGCTAGCTGCAAATACATTGGAATTCGTGCGCACAACACTGACTATGTTAGCAGCGATCTTGCCCATGAACAAAAAAATGGTTGTTCGAGGCATCCCTCAAGTAGGAGAGAATGCGGTTGCAGAGCATACGTTTTCTTTGATTTTTGCTATTACGAAGCAGCTAATTCCCTCGAATCAAAATATAAGAGACGGAAGGTGGCGAGAAGGAATAGCTCCAAATGTTGAACTAAGAGGTAAAAGCTTAGGGATCATTGGTTACGGTAAAATAGGAAAAGTTGTAGCATTAATTGGAAAGTCTCTAGGCATGAATGTATTAACCGCTTCTAATCGATCAAGCTCCAAAGCAGGACAATTATCTATGGAAGAAGTACTGCAGCAATCCGATATCGTAACGATACATGCCTCGACGACAAATAATTTGGAACCCATCATAAATAAGAAGCATTTTGAAATGATGAAGGAAGGGGCCATTCTCATCAATACTGCAAGAGGAGGATTGGTAGATTACGATGATTTAGAAAAGGTACTCTCGAGTGGGAAATTACGGGGCGCTGGACTAGATGTATTCCCTGAAGAGCCCAATACCAAAAGAAAGCTATATGATCTGCCTAATGTTGTATGTACTCCACATCTTGCCTATTATACAAATGAAACGATTTCGGATATGAATCTACAACTATTGGATCAAGCTATTGATTATTTTAATAATCTGTACGCTATGGATTAACGTTTCTTAATGAAAGGAGTGGAGTAAAATGAATCCTTTTATCGAACAATTGTTACATTCTAATCAAATGGAAATAGAATTAACGGAAGACATATTATTTGAAATTTACAATGAAGCTAAGAATACGGATGGGGAGGAGGAGGTTTGGAAAAAACTGATCTCGTTTTACGATAAACCTCTCCCGAAACAAATCGCTTTTTCCCTTATAGATAGGAATATTGCTATTATGGATTTAGGTCATTCCAAACAAGACTACGATGTCTTGTGGAGATTAGCAGAGATCGTAGACGAAGCATTATTGACACTAGCGATAGACGTCTACACTCAACTATCCTTTAGCCATGAAGAAATGGAGCTGCTGTTTAACAAATACGATAATCATAAATGGATGATGGAGAGCTTGATTTATAAACAGCCGTCATCACCTGAAAAGCGAAGATTACTCGAAGCGGCTATAAAAAGGAATATGGATGCAGACGCATTGCAAAGATTGCTCACTGTTGTGGACACTGCTAAATATGCGAGCCGCAATGATTTAACACTTAAAGAGTTTCAATCCCTTTTTGAGACAAAAGAGCCCTATGTTTGGTTGTCATTAGCCCAAAACGCCAACACTCCAGTACATATTTTAAACAAATTATTAGAAGCGACAAGCATAAAAAATGCAAGAGCGATAAGACATTCAGCAATTATAAATATTAAAGGAAAACGCGATAAAAATAGTGAGGTGATCACGTGAGAATTAGAACGGCAGCTAAGTTTGCATCCCGACAATGATTTGAATTTTATTATGGGAACGCCAACGAGAAGTGTATTATCACAATGGAGTTCTAATCCTAACCAGATGGAAATCCCTATGTTTATTGAAGGTTAATTAAAGAATGGGGGGCGAGCATATGAATGATTTGCGTTATCCTATTGGGCAATTTAAACTCATACAGCATGTAACGACCGAGCTTCGGCAAAGCTGGATTGAGGATGTGTCGCAAATAGCCCCGATTCTGCGGCACACGGTACAAAATTTAACGTCTGAACAGCTGCTTTTACAATACCGTCCGGGCAGTTGGACCGTCAGGCAGGTTGTTCACCATATGGCTGACAACGATATGAATGCTTTTATTCGTTTCAAGAGAGCGCTAACGGAGGATAATCCCACGGCCAGCTCGTATAGAGAAGATTTATGGGCGGAATTAAGCGATTATGAAACACCGCTCGAAACATCGTTAATTCTCCTAGAATCCATTCATAGTCGGTTTACAGCAATTCTCCGATCTTTGCAATCATTAGATTTTCAACGAACGTTTACAAGTCCAACTCACGGCGCCATGAGTCTTGATGCTGCGCTTCAACGATTCATTTGGCATAATCGGCATCATACTGCACAGATCGCTTCCATATTTTAAAAAAAGGAGAATCAGGCATGAATAAAATTATTGCCATTACAGGCGCCTCATCCGGAATAGGTCTTGCAACAGCATTAAAATTTGCTGAAGAAGGATGGATCGTATACGCTGGAACTCGGCATGCAGAACGTGATCAAACAAAGTATAGCGATCAGCCCAATCTACATTTCATTGAAATGGAAGTAACTAAACCGGAATCATTAGAGCAGGCATTTGAGGTCATTAAGCAAAAACACGGTTATATGGATGTTTTATTTTGCAACGCAGGATTTGGGCTATTACGTGCACTAGGCCAGGCTACTTTCGAGGAAATTCAAGCTGTTTTTGATACGAATGTGTACGGGGTTATGCATACGATTCGTGCGGGTTTGCCACTCCTTCGCAAAGCGAACTCTGGGCATTTGATCGCAACGACGAGCGTAGGCGGATTAGTCGGACAACCATTAAATGAAATTTATTGTGCAAGCAAGTTTGCAGTTGAAGGGTTGTTGGAGAGCTTAGCGACCTATTACAAGCCTGCTTTTAATATTGATGTGACTCTGCTGGAGCCTGGAGCAATTGGGACCCATTTCAACAATACTGTTTTTGCACATATTGAAAAAACAGGCGGTATTCCAGATGATGAATATAAACAAACGTATGACACCATTATTAATACCTTTTCCAAGCGAAACTCCGTTCCTCAAACGTCTGAATCCGTTGCTGATGTTGTGCTTCAGTTAGTAAATATGGAGACGAAGCCGCTGCGCATTCGTACATCCGATAAAGCTGAAGCGTTTGTACATTATAAAGTGAGCAACGATCCTACGGGTCTGGAGGGCATGCTGAATACCCGTAAACTTCAATTAGAAATGTAATATAAGATAGGAATGGACTATGGGTTATTGCGCCCATAGTCCATTTTCTTACTTTACTATTGAAGCCGCCACAAAGATTGCACATTTGGCGGCTCCCAACCAACCAGTGAGGTATGAGGCTGGAGACAAACATAGGAGAGGCCTGCGTAGGTTACTGTACTGCCAGCAACATAGCTTGTTTGAGCAGCCCAAGAAGTTGTTCCACCCGAGCCAGCTGTTGTTGAGGCTTGAAGTACGTTGCTAGCTGCCGACAAATTCCCTGCAGCATCCTTTGCTTTCACTGTAAAGCTGTAGGCTGTGTTTGCTGTAAGACCGCTAACGGTAGCTGTAATTCCAGCAACATTGAGGCTGGAAGATCCATAATAAACGGTGTAACCGGTAACGCCGACATTATCCGTTGATGCTCCCCATGAAAGACTAATGGTAGAAGCTGTAGCACCTGTTGCTTGAAGATTATTTGGGGCAGTTGGCGCTGTAGTATCCGCTGGTTCTGCATTGCCGCATGGACCAATTAATTTCCACACGCTGCTAATATCTGGGCGCTCTCCTTTTGTCCACCATTTAGCTTCGTATTCAGAGCCGTTGTAGGAAGCGCGCTGTCCGCCTGTATAGGCTGTGTCGGTGTTCCATTGCTGTACGGTGCAAACATTTGCTGGGCTTGTAGTAACCGTAATTGGCGTACTTGCACCAGACACATTGCCTGCTGCATCATATGCCTTCACTGTAAAGGTATAGGCAGTGTTAGGGGTTAATCCGCTAATTGCTGCGCTTGTACCCGTTGCATTCACGTTTGTTGTACCGTAAGTCACGGTATAACCGGTTACATTAACGTTATCCGTCGAAGCGTTCCATGCTAAGTCGACACTGGATGCACTTGTACTTGTCGTGCGTAAATTAGCAGGTATTGAAGGTGCTATTACATCCACAACGGGTGCATCAGTTGTTACATTAATCACATTGCTCGCGCCAGAAATATTGCCCGCTGCATCTCTCGCTTTTACAGTAAATGAATACGCTGTGTTAGGTGTCAAACCGCTGATTGTTGTGCTTGTACCTGTAACGGTTGTTGAAGTTGATCCATATGAGAGGATATATCCCGTTACTCCTCGATCATCGGTAGATGCACTCCAAGACAGGCTCGCACTCGTGGACGTTTTGGCGGTTAATTGAAGATTTGCAGGAACTGACGGAGCTGTAACGTCACCTCCACCCGAACCATATTGATCGAGATAGGTACGATGACTCGTAGAAAATAGATTGTTCGTATATTTATCCCAGTTGATAGACCAGGTCATCAATCCTTTTAAATCAGGATAACCAGCGGTATTGCGAAGAACGTAGGTTCCGCCGAAAGGTATACCTTTTATAAGATAATCAAGAGCTTTCTGCACGTTAGCCGGTGTTGTATAACCTCCGCCTGCTGCTTGTGGTGAAGCGGGCAAACCAATGACGATTTGATCTGGACGAAGCGCCGGAAACATATTATTCGGGTTGCCTCCGACTGGAAATCCAACAAGCAGCATTTCAGCCATAGCTACATGGAAGTCAGGCGTACCTTGAGAATAGGCTTTACCATCAAGGCCTAACATGGGACCCGTATTATAATGCTGAACATGCAGGTAATCCAGCTCGTTTCGCAGATCGTAGATGACAGGGAGGTATGCTCCCCAAAGTCCTGTATAGTTTCCTGCTCCACCCTGAACATAGGCCGTTTCCGGTGCCATGGTTAGAAGGAAATCTGGACTATAGCTATTTAATATTTCACGCGTAGCGGAAATTAAATTTACTATTTTTGGAGTGGTAGGGGCTTTGAAGTTGGTGTCTCCTGTGTTAAGGGCAAGAGAGCTGCCTTCAAGGTCAATATCGAGTCCGTCAAATCCATATAAATTAATAATACCCTTCATCGTGTTCACAAATGTTGTTTTGGCCTGAGGTGTAGTAAGCTCCACTGCGCCGTTAGCGCCTCCGATGGATATGAGCACCTTTTGTCCTCTCGCTTTAAGGAAAGCAACATCAGACTGAAACTCGCTAACTGTTGCGTTGTAAGGCGTGAACACCATATTGCCAGTATGTGCGCCACCTGTTGGTTCGGCAAAAGCGACTTGGATCACATCGTAATCCGGAGAAATATCTCTTAAACGAATATTGGTAGAGAAGTTGTCAAAATTATGCCAGTAGCCTACGATTATTTTGTTGCGAGCCGTTGCGGCCTCTACTCTATCCGTACCTAAGGGTAATCCAGTCAATACTAGCAGCGCCGCTAGGGCAGCTAAAAGAGCTTTCATCATTCGTTTCGTTGATCGCGAATAATTTTTCATCGTCAACTATCTCCCTTCTCAATATAAAGCTTCTGACCACTACCTTTTTTGTAAGCGATTACATTCAATCTCTTAAAAACATCACCTCCTAACCGTATAAATGGGATGTACTTAGAGTGTGGCGACAAACCGAGAGGTACAATAGAGTTCGACTCTTCTTGCAATGGAGTAAGAAAACTTGATAGGCAAATAGGAGACTAATTCAAGAGGAAACAACTTTTATTCTGAGGGGGAAAGGAGTAAAAATAAAGGGGGATTTTTCCTGTAGTTTAGGGAGAAAAATCTATCACTTATCGCTGCACCCGGCAATTCTGAATCAGCATAGGCGATTGCGAGAGGCGCTGCCAATGAATGAGCGGTTGTCAGTCTTTACTCTCAGGTATACAATGTGTAAGGAGAAAATCAGAATGATAGTTTTAGTAAAGGGAGTGCAACAGGTTTGTCATCAAGTGCTTTAGCTTCAGCTTCGCCTTCTTTCCATGTTCGTTTAACCACATTGCTTTTAGTTGTTGTAGTAGCCGGTATGAGTCAAGGGCTGCTGCTGCCATTGCTTTCGATTATGCTGGAGGATTCAGGCGTATCGTCAGATATGAACGGGATTAATTCAGCTGCAATGTATATCGGAATTTTTTGCACAATGTTTTTCGTTGAGAAGCCGGTCATGCGTTTTGGGTACAAAAAAGTCATTTTAGTCGGCATTTCATTAGTTACACTTGCTAATCTACTGTTTCCATTTACCCATTCGCTGGCGATATGGTTCGTCTTGCGTTTGCTGGTTGGCGTCGGCGATAGCTCGCTCCATTATGCGACGCAGTTATGGATCGTAAGCTCCAGTCCAGCGGATCGACGGGGGAAATTTATTTCGCTGTACGGTATGGCTTATGGACTCGGCTTCAGTTTAGGGCCGCTGGGCATCAATCTTCTTCCGCTTGGAAGGGCTGTTCCATTCTTAGTGTCCAGTTTATTTTTTGTTACTGTACTGATGCTTGTGCTGCGTATGAAGAATGAAATGCCGGAGCGGGCAGCACGAGGAACAGCGTCTGAGAATCGCTTTGTAAAAACCTACCGCCTCGCGTGGTTTGTCCTTATACCTGGCTTCTTATATGGACTCATGGAAGCTTCTATGAATAGCAACTTTCCGTTGTATGGATTGCGGATCAACCTGAGCCAGCACTGGATTTCGCTTCTGCTTATGGCATTCGGAGTCGGGGCTTTAATTCTTCAGCTGCCGCTTGGCATTTGGAGTGACCGGATCGGCAGGAAGCCGGTTTTGATTGGATGTGCAGTGGTAGGTGCTCTCGTATTTTTCACTATACCTGTGGCTGGAGATAATATCGCGCTGCTCTTTGTATTATTCGCTATTGCTGGCGGAGTGGTTGGATCGTTTTACTCTTTAGGTCTCGCTTATGCAGCTGATATACTGCCTCGGGCGATATTGCCTGCGGCGAATGTTATCGCTTCGATTCACTTTAGTATTGGAAGCATCATGGGCCCGACGCTTGGCGGTTATGGGATTCGTTATGTTTCTGTTCATAGTATTTTTCTGTTTTTAGGTGCGGCCTTCCTTATCTTCGCGCTGCTTGGTTTTGGATTTCGGCCGAAAGCAGCTGAGGTGCCAAAAGTAGAGATTTCTAGCTGAGTGCTAAAGTATGGTTCGTGCATAAGTGCTTCTAGATCTATTTGGGTCGTTTAATTTATATTGAGGGGAATAGGGCTAGTTTCTAGTCCTATTTTTTTTCTCTAGCTTTTGAGGCGCATTCATTGTCAAAAGAAAAAAATTCATCCTTTGTGGACTGATTACTGAGCTGAATGAACGGCTAACGGGCAGGCAGGGTGGTTCCAATATGTGGTATATTTGATTTAATGACATTCTTTAAGCGGAGGTGCTTATGAATCCTGCTTTTGACACCTATATCCAATCGCTGGCTGGCCAGGACGTGACCATCATCGGCGCCGGCGTCAGCAACTCACCGCTGATTCGAATGCTGTGCTCAGCAGGAGCGCACGTCACCGTTCGCGACCGCAATCCGGCCCTGCCCCGGGAGGAGTGGGACGATCTAGGCGCCCGGTTGCGCCTAGGGGAGAATTACCTTGACCGCGTTGGGGGCGATATCGTGTTCCGCACTCCGGGCATGCGCCCAGACCATCCGGCGCTGGACTCGGCCCGCGCTGGCGGCAGCCGTGTGACCAGTGAGATGGAGGAGTTTTTTGCGTTGTGTCCTTGTCCTATTTTCGGCGTGACCGGTTCGGACGGTAAGACCACCACCACATCGTTAATTGCAGACATGCTGGCAAACGGGGGGCGTACAGTTCATCTGGGAGGCAACATTGGCACGCCACTGCTGACGCGCGCGGGCGAGATGTCGCCGCTGGACGTGTGCGCGGTCGAGCTATCCAGCTTTCAGCTGATGGATATGACGCACTCTCCCGATGTGGCGGTCATTACCAACCTCTCGCCCAATCACCTCGACTGGCACCGCGACATGGATGAATATACAGCCGCCAAGCGTCGCCTGCTGGATTTTCAGAGTGCTGACGACCTTGCCGTTCTTAACGGCGACAACCCGGCTACCGCCACACTGCGCGGGCGGGGGCGGACCAAATATTTCGGCGGGCACACGCTCTGCGATGGAGTGATCGATGGTCTGGTACCTATCAGTGACATTCGTTTGCCCGGGTGGTATAACGTGGAAAATGTTATGGCTGCCGTGACCGCCGTGAGGGGGACCGTGCCGGACGAGGCAATCCTGGAGACGGTACGCACATTTGCCGGCGTGGAGCATAGAAACCAATGCGTGGCCACTGTGGACGGCGTACATTACTACAACAATTCAATCGGATCCAGCCCCGCCCGTACCATTGCCACGCTGCACGCGCACGAGAGCCGAGTGCTGCTGATCGCCGGCGGGAGAGATAAGAACGTACCTTTTGACGAGATGGCTAGGCTGCTGCCTAATCATGTCAAGGTGTTGCTGTTGTTCGGCGAAGCGGCCAGTCAAATCGAGGCTGCAGCGCGCAGCGTTCCGAGTTGCCCGCCAATTTTCCGTTGCGAAGGCTTGGCCGAGGCCGTGGCGTATGCGCACAAGCTAGCCGCATCGGGCGACACGGTGCTGCTGAGCCCTGCCTGCACTGCGTTTGACCAATACTGCAACTTTGAAGAACGCGGGCGCCACTTTGTAGAGCTGGTCGGGACGCTGCGTCGTTCGGAGAGATAGGATTGAATAAGACACAGGCGTTTTCCGGGAAATCCTGATTGCCCTCATGTGTAGTAAACGGGAATGGGTAACGTTAGCTCAATAATACAGCGGCAGTTTAGGACTTTTTTTTCCGTCCACGACTGCCGCTGTTTTTTTATAGTTGGGGCCAGTATACAACGAAGCTCCTATGTGAATAGATTTTTTTGCTCCAATCTCTAATGTTAAGAAATTATATCGTTTGCTCCAAAAGCATAGACAGAGCCTTAGCAATCTCTTATTTTAGACATGTGGTCATTTGGGTGGAGCTGTTCAAATCAATCGTAATAGGAGGTCAGCATTAGCGGCATAGCTAACATGATATAGGCAGATGGCAATTATAACATTATAACGGAGGATTATAACATGTTATCTAATAAGTGGGCCAAGCTGGCAGCAGCTTTTATTTTAACAGCAAGCTTTGCAGGGCAAAATATAGCGTTGACAACAACATTCGCAGAAGCCGGCAACCAGTCGGCTGGGACTTCAGGAACTGGAAAATGGATGGCAGGGGAATACCATGCCCATACCTACGTTTCAGATGATGCGCAGCAATCAGTTCAGACGGTGCTCGATCAAGCTTTTGAAACCTATGGGATGGACTGGATGAATTTATCTGATCATCTGAGAAGTTCAAAGCGGGATGATGAAGGAAACTCGCTTCCCTCTCCGATATCATTTAAAGATGCTGTTAATAAATATCAGGTAAACATCATTAGTAAACTAAAAGACGCAGGAAAGTACAAGGATAAAATTATTTTTTCAGGGTTTGAGTGGGATATGCCAACCTACGATCATGTCGGAGCAGGCATATTAGCGGATAGCGAAGAAAGCAGCTTAAAGGCAACGAGCCTTTTTGAATATTTGTATACGGATCGCCCGGAGAGCATGTTTGACCCGGCAGTTGTAGCGGAGTGGAAATTGCAGTACCCTACGCGACCTGCACTAAATGCGGCTACCGCGCGCGATGCTGTGAAGTGGTTGAAAACAAATTATGCAGATTCCAGCTATATGATCATTAATCATCCATCCAGAAAGCTTGTCAATGGCAATGCGATTTTTCGAATTTCAGATATACGTGATTTTAACAATATAGCGCCAAACATCTTTTTTGGGATGGAGGGCATGCCAGGCAATCAGATGGAGCCAGATAGAGCCGGCTTGAATCAAAATAATCCCAAGACCAAGACGTACGGCGGCTCCGACTATATGATTGCTAAGGTTGGCGGGGTGTGGGACGCGCTGCTTGGAGAAGGTCGCCGGTTTTGGAATTTCACCAACTCGGATTCCCATTTCAAAGTATCGCAAGGTCTTTATTCCAGTGGCTACGCGCCGGGTGAATATTCCAAAAATTATACATGGGTAGAAGGCAGCGACATGGCAGCTGTGCTGGACGGCATGCGTTCAGGCAAATCATTTTCGACAACAGGTGATCTAATTAATGAACTAGATTTCACGATTACTAACGGTGCAAACAAAGGCGAAATGGGGCAAAACTTGAAGGTGAAGGATGGCGATGCGCTTAAGCTGACCATTCGTTTCAAAAGCCCGCAGACAAACAATTACGCCGTGATTAAAAGTGAAAACCCAGCAATCAATGACAAATATATTTACCAAAGTGACGTGACAAATGCCGTTAAGGTTGACCACATAGATTTGATAGCCGGTGATGTTACAGGTGAGGTTAAGCCTGGTACGGATGAATACAACAAAGAAACGAATGACTCAACGAAGGTCATTGCCAGATTCACGAGCGAAGACTGGACAACAGACGCGGAAGGCTACAATGTCATCACGTATGATCTCGATCCAACTTACAAAGATCAGTATTTTAGACTAAGAGGCACTAATCTTGGCGAAAATGTAGCTGGCGAAACTGAAAACGGCGAGCCGCTCATTGACGTCAGAACAGAAGACGATACAACGATTGAGGATCTAGATATCCGTTATATGAAACGGTTTAATGAAATTAACGATCGCAACTACAAGGATCTTTGGTTTTATTCGAATCCTATCTTTGTAACGAGTGAGCCAAAAGACGATGGCAACACAGATCCAGGTCCAGGACCGATCGTGACGCCTCCTCCGGCTCCAGCTACTTCTGTAGAAGTAGACTTGGATGCGTCGAAAGGGGCTGATGGCGCAATTAAAGATGTTATCAGCTTTAATGTGCCAGCAGGCGCTGCAGTTGTTAACGGAAAAATAAGCGCTAAGGTTGTAGGGGCGAATGAGGCACCGTCGGCTGGGACGCTTGAGGCGCTTAGTCCGATGGTCGAATTCCAAAGCACAGCAGGCAACCAATTCAACAAACCGGTTGAAATTAACTTCAACTACAAGAAGGATCAAGTCCAATCGGGCAAAAAAGCGGCCATCTATTATTATAACGAGCTGCAAAAGCGTTGGATTTATGTTGGCGGCATTGTCAAAGCAGATGGCACAATTTCAGCAAAGGTGAACCACTTTACTAAATTTGCGGTTTTCCAAGCAGAAGCAAAGCTGTTCTCTGATGCGACAACGCACTGGGTGGCACCATTTGCGGATCGCTTGCTTGGCATGAACGTAATTCAAGGTTTTGAGGATGGGACATTCCATCCAGAAGAGAAGGTTACCCGTGCTGCCTTTGCCAAAATGATCGTGCAAGCTCTGGGACTGCCAGCGGCTTCAGGAGCTGCAGGCTTTGCGGATAACAGCGACATTCCAGCATGGGCTGGAGCTGATGTAGCTGCTGCGGTGCAAGTGGGTATTTTGAAAGGCTACGAGCAAAACGGGAAGATGTTTTTCAAGCCAAATCAAACGATTACACGCGCTGAGATGTCAGTCATGATTGCGAATGCTTTAAAGGCTAACGAGCAGCAGCCAGCAAGTGCGGAAATGGCATTTAAAGACGCAGCTGCTATCCCGGCATGGGCGAAGGACTCCATCAACCGTGCGGTTTCGGAAGGTATTATCACGGGCTATACCGATCTAACGTTCCGTTCGGATCGTGCAGCAAGCCGAGCGGAAGCCGCGGCCATGATTTTCAGGCTGCTTGATTACTTGCATATTTAAATACGAAAGAACCTTCAGCCGCCTATGGAGCCGCTTGAAGGTTCTTTTTTTGTATATTGCAGCGTCATTTGTAGCACGAAATAGCGGTACTCTTAATGGAAGCTTGATTATGTCCATTCTAATATGGATGAGAGTAAGACATTTAAAGCTGCGTTTGGGTTAAACGAGGAGCGATTATTAAACGAACGGGCAGTTTTACGCAACAAAACTGCTGACGAGCTCGTTTTTATGTTGAAACGGATTTATAACAAATGAGGGTGGTTTCTAAATGAAGAAGTTATCTTGTTCATCTGTTCTTACTCTGTGCATCGTACTTTGTCTTATCCTAATAGTCGGATGCTCTAATGCTAATGAAGAGACTAATACAGGAGAAAATACTGATTGGGAACTTACAAAATATAAAACTATCAACGACCTTGAAGGAGTAACGATGTCTGTTAAGAAAGGAACGGTCACCACTACTGAATTGACTGTAGTATTTGATAATAACTCTGGTAAGCAATGTATTTATGGTGAATATTTTTTGTTGGAAAAGAAAATGGAGGGTAGTTGGTATCAAGTCCCTGTTACTATAGATGGTAATTACGGATTTAATAGTATTGGACATGGCTTGGAAACTTTAAATGTTAGCGAATGGACAGTTGATTGGAATTGGCTCTATGGAAGACTGGTTACTGGTGAATACCGAATAGTGAAAGATATACTCGATTTTAGAAAAGCAGGCGACTACGATACTTACTTTTTGGCGGCGGAGTTTACTATCAATTAGCTGTTAGTTTGAAGTTTATTCTAAAAGAGCACATTTTACTTGATATCATTCCCGATGCCGCTCTGGAGAAACCTTCGGAGATTACAAGGAACTCGATCCAAACAACCTGCCGAAACCGACTAGTTACCAAGTCACCTATTACTTACTCGAGTATGAAACACTGGCGACCCAAGCTGCCATTCAAGCTTTGTTCGAATTATTTCAGGATAACCAATTTCTCTAATCAGGAAAGGGGGAGGAAAGCGAAGGCGGCCGAATATTGGTCTCACGTCCGGCGCACGGTCGATCATATTGAGGAATTGTTGAATGAATCTCAATGAGATGTTAAATATCATGCTTGTTTTAGAAAGGCGGGGCAATGCGCTTTCATTTATATATTCAAAACGAGAACTTATATGATATATTATTATTCGAAATGAATAATTTTATAAAATTAGATAGATGAGGAAAAAGGAGGCATTTATGAAAAGATTGCGATTAAAGGCTCAATATTTGCTCATAACAGGTATGCTTGCGCTGCTGTTCGTCCCCCTGTCATCCTATGCGGCGGAACAGAGTGCCGTTAGCGAAAGCGGTTTAACGGAAGTCATTAATGGGATGGGAATAACGGTGTCGTCTCCTGCAAACGGTACTATAGTGGGAAATCAGCTATACATAGGACTTAAAGTTTCTTATACAACGTTTCAAATTGCAAAAGTGACGGCACAGGTTGATGACGTTACTATGAATTTCGTTTCATGCGGGGTAAATTATACCTGCTGGAAGGGAACAATGGATCTTTCTTCTTTACTCAAAGGGGAAAAGTCAGTATTGATTACCGCTTGGGATTCCAAAGGAAACTCAGTCAGCAAGACTATCGATATCATATTCGATGAGAAGCCGGTCCTTCACGTCCAGCAGCTTGCAACAGATTTTACCGGACAGACTCCGAAACTCCACGTTCAGGCAACCTGTACGGATGATGATCTTAATGGTTGTACACTGGAGATATCTTATGGCAGCGAAAAAAGAACTCGAGTAAACAGCATCGATCAACATATAGATTTGGGCGAATATATCGAGCAGGGACTTGATATTTCATTGACGGCTGTAGATTCAAGAAATCAAACCGCTAGTCAGAACTTCTCGGTTTGGTCGGAACATAGCGAGTGGCTTCGCCTGGTCGATACGGTGGACGGCGATATTCTGGATGTCAGCACGGAAAAAATATTATTTGATAACCGTCAAAAAAAGCAGCTGGGTATCAAAGACCGAAAATCCGGTGAAATCATTACCGTTCCCTATGATCTCCCTGTAAACGATGTATTTAAATACGGATTTTTGACTCCCCACGGCGCTGTTATGGCTCTTCAATTAGATAAAGGGATAATAGATGCCCCATCCGCCCTTTATGAGTGGAGAGACGGCAAGCTCGATTCTTTAGGGTATTTCCATTCAAGTTCCGCTTGTGAGCAGGAATATCTTCTTTGCAGTATACACGATGTACCCGTAAACCAAAACTATGCTCTCTACAAAAATAGTGATCTTATTTTACGAAATTTGGTGACAGGAACAAACGAAATTATTCCAATTCCACCGGAAGAACTTATCATGAGATTTTTTCTTACTGGAAATGAGGTCTATTTTGAAACTTACAGTATGAATTGGGAAAATCCTGGAGGGAGCTATAAATACGACAAGGGCACTATTACTCTCTTGGACGATTTCACATCCGAAACCCTCTTATCATCTATAACAGATGGCCATTATACCTTGTTTTGCAAAACCACTAGCTATGATTCACCGTGTTCTTTGGTGCTTCGCGGACCCGATGGCGATCAGGCCATAGGCGAGGTATGGTCGGACGTAAGAGGAATAGATTACCAATTAAATCAAGGTTGGGTAGCTTACAACCGTCCAACAAATAGCGGAGAGCAGCTATGGCTTCGCGCTCCCGACGGCCAAGAGCAGCAGGTTGCAAATTTCCGCACAAGTTACCCATATATAATCGCTTACTTAGCCGAAAACGGTGACGTCGCTTTTTATAACGATAACAAACTGTTTTTTCGTAAATATAAGGCTGACGGAATAAGCGATCCTGTAGAAATCGGAACATCCGAACTGCGGCTGATACGGCTGGACGGGCAAGAATATGGAACGATTGACAATACGTTATTTGCGTTAAAAAAAGAAACGACGGCACCGACGATCGGCAGTGTACAGCCTTCGGATGGCGAGACGGTAACCGTGAATAATCCGGTCTTATCCGCTGTTATTTTGGATCCCGATTCGGGGGTTGATCCCTTTACACTGATAGTCAAAGTCGACGATCAAATTCTGGAATCCAGCTATGACGTGGAGTCTATGACCGTGACCGCACCAGCCTCTGGATTGCAGGATGGTACCCATTCCCTTCTGATTCGTGCTACAGATAAAGAAGGAAATATTGCAGAGCATTCCGGCAGTTTCACTGTCAAGAAATCTGCATGGTCTGTATGGACAGAAGGTAGCAGCTTGAAGGCAGAGAATGTCGGACGGAATTCACTTTCCTTATCCTGGCCGGCTGCCCGGGAGAGCAATGGTTACCAGATATACAGGAACGGGGAACTCCTAGATAAGGTGAACGGAAACGTCCATTCGTTTGATGTAACGATGCTGCAGCCGGATACCAGATACATCTTTAAGGTGGAGTCAGAGCTAACGGACGGCAATTGGTCGACGGATGGACCGTCTATGTCGGTGAGGACGTCAAGTCCATTCTTAGAATGGCTTAACAAGCTTCATGCCGCCTTCGTTGCCGGCAATCCAGCGGACATACAGGACGTGAGAAATCAACTCGATGAAATCGCGGGGCTGGACGATTCGGCCGATCAGTCGCTGATCGATCCCTTATGGAACAAAATCAGCGCCAAGCTGCCGGCATCAGTTGATCAGGCCGAGCTAAAGAGCAGCCTGTTCCGAATCGTCAAGGCTATCGGTTCGTTACGTTACGATCCACAGTTGACCGATATAGAAGCCATTCGGACGAATCCGGAATTCATAGCGGCACTAGAGACGATTGCAGCAGCCGGAGGCCATCCGAATGTATCGATGAACGATTTCCTTATCCTGCTTTTTGGAGACGGAAGTAATGCAGCAGGGATAGAAGGAACAGTCCGCGATATACTGAAGGATATGAAACCGAAGGAACTTGCGGCACTGCTCGCCAATAAGGATCGAATGAATGCAGTCTTAAATAAAGCGCTGGCTGAAGTATTGAATGATAAAAATACGTATGCGCTCAGCGCGGTGCTCTACAAACTTGATGTTAAGCCTAAAGACGTAAGGTCAGTGTTGTATAACTTTCAGGTAAAACTGAAATATGATGTGCCGGCTATTAACGCGTTAATCGTTGCTTTTATCCGTTCTGAAGCAGATGAGACAGTCAAAATCACTGCGAACGGCAAGAAGCACGAATACAAGCTCAAGGTTCTCGATATCGAGCTTCCGCCCATTATTGTGAAATGGACAAAAGTATCTGGGAGCGACGATGTGACCGTGAATTTGAACGGAAAGGTATCCATACCGAATCATGCCGCAAGCGGTACAGCAGTCATACAAGCGTCGCTGTTTAATCCTTACGACGGGAAAGCGAAAGTCATCTTCCAAAAAGAAGTGACGCTGATAAATATCGATTAAATACCAACAGAAAATTAAGGTATTTTCTGAACCATAAAGGAGCTGTCTCAAACTTGAAAACTTTTGAGCAGCTTCTTTTTTATATCGATTACGGATTTTGAGTGGATGTATCTCATTTAGATTGTTGTTGAAATCTTTGAAATTTGGAAAGACACGTTTTCCCTTCAGGAACAAGAGGGATTCAATATAATGATGAAAGTGGTAAGAAAATCGATTTTTAAGTTCAATTTGACGTTACGCTACCAGGCAGGATAGTTCAATCGTTTCTCGAATATTTTCTGAGTTGGATAATTTTATAAACTTTGTGAATATAACATTATCTGAAAGATACGAAAATCTTATATGCGAGGGTGATAAGTTTGAAGCAAGGCATCATTGTGTTGATGAACGGAACTTCAAGTTCAGGAAAGACTAGTATTTCTAATGAACTGATGAATCAGAAAGAGATTCTTTTTCATCATTTATCAATAGATGATTTTATCAAAGATTTTTTTAATAAAAAATTTTCAGATGTTGAACCTGCAATAGAAGTAGATGAGCAAGTTATCGCACAAATCATGTTTGATCCCTTAGTCTCACTGTACTATTCGACAATTAAATTGTTTTCAGAAATGGGTTTGAATGTAATAGTAGATACTGTAATCGAGAATGACAAGTGGTTTAATGAGTGTCTTGATATATTTTTTAATCAGCCTACATTATTTATAGGTGTAATATGCTCGAAAGAAGAACTCATAAGAAGAGAGCAAGCAAGAGGAGATAGAAATATTGGACTAGCAGCTTCACAGTTCAGCAAAGTATATAGCTTTGATGAATATGACCTCGAAGTAAATACGGAAGAGATGAATCCAATAGAATGTGCCGAAAAGATATTAAGCTTTATTAAGTTGGATAAGGAATACTCAGTATTTAAGAATTTAGTTAAAAGAAATGTTAGTGTTTCCTAGATGACGTATCCATCCAATGAATGGTTTTGCTCTTTTGATCTAGCATTATTTTCTTCAAGGAAAAAAGGAAATATAAACAAATAAGCGAATAAAAGTATGGATTACGATGCTATCAAAGGAGTAGAAGCGAAAATGTCTAATCAACTTAGCTCTCTTACCGTATTAATGGTATCCGATTTAGCAAAGTCTCAAAGCTTTTATCGCGATTCGCTTGGTTTTAATGTAACCGATTGGTGGGTAGAGCGCGGCGGCTTGCATGGCGTTGCACTCAAGCTATTTCAAGCGGCCGACCCTTCGGATGTAAGACCGAATCAGCGTCCAGCTGGCGGCGGTTATGCCGTGGATGTACAGGTTTACACAGAAACATGGGCACAATTGGATGCGCTGTACGAGGAGTTCCGCAGCAAAAATGTTATCATTTCCGTGGAACCAATTATTTATGCAGACGGAGGACCATGGAAAGAGTTCATCATCGAGGATCCGGATGGCTACCACTTTGCATTCGGCGGAACAGATGGTAACCCAGGAAACTAAAATAGTAAAGGCTGCCGATCAATGGATTCGGCAGCCTTTTATTAAATTAATCTAGACATTAACAGGAGTAGCCTCTACCATCCAGTCAAATGGATCAGCAATTTTGCCCATTTGAATGCCTGTTAGCGTATCGTAAAGCTTCTTGGAGATTTCGCCAGTCTGGCCTCCATTGATGACGAGAACATCATCCTGCCAGTTCAGTTCTCCAATAGGAGAAATAACAGCAGCTGTACCCGTTCCGAAAGCTTCCTCTAATGCGCCGCTGCGGCCAGCCTCATACAGCTCTTCGATCGTAATCGGACGCTCGACAACTTCAATATTCCAATGACGGAGCATATGAATGATGGAATTGCGAGTCACCCCATCGAGAATACTGCCGTTTAGTGCAGGCGTATGAACAACGCCGTTGATTTTGAAAAAGACGTTCATGCTGCCGACTTCTTCGATATATTTGCGATGTACGCCATCTAGCCAGAGCACTTGCGAATAACCTTTCTCTTTAGCAAGCTCCTGCGCTTTCAGACCAGCAGCGTAGTTGCCAGCAGTCTTCGCCTCGCCTACTCCGCCCTTAACGGAACGAACATATTCGGACTCAACGAAGATTTTTACCGGGTTTACGCCTTCAGTGTAGTAAGCGCCTACCGGCGACATAATGATGATGAATTTATACTCTGTAGACGGTGCTACACCAAGCTGAGGTTGAGTCGCTATGACGAAAGGACGAATATAAAGCGACGTGCTAGGTGCTGTTGGAATCCAGTCCTTATCAACTGAAATAAGCTGTTTTAAAGCTTCAATCGTTGAATCGATATCGAGCTCAGGCACGCTGAGACGCTCGTTAGAGCGATTCATTCGTTGTATGTTTTTTTGAGGTCTGAACAGCAATACGCGACCATCGTCGGTTTTATACGCTTTCAAGCCTTCAAAGATCGTTTGTCCATAATGAAATACTTTAGCTGCAGGGTCTAATACGATCGGTTGGTAAGGCAGAATACGCGGCTTGTGCCAGCCGTTGTCCGTCGAATAATCCATAATAAACATATGGTCGGTAAAATGATTGCCGAACCCAAGCTGGTCCACTTCTGGTTGTTGTTTCTTGTTTTTGGTTAACTCGATTTCCAATGATTGTAGCAAATGGCCCATCTCCCTTTATTGATCGTTAGTTAATTGAATGCTATCACTTCATGCGATATATTTAAAATATCTATTTTATTGAATGTCCATACCTTTAGGGTATGAACGGACGGAGTGATCGAATTGGACATGCGGCAGCTTAAATACTTCTTAACTATAGCACAAGAGGGACAGGTTACGCGCGCTGCAAAGCTGCTTAATATGGAACAGCCGCCTCTTAGCAGGCAATTGAAGCAAATGGAAGAGGAGCTTGGCGTCAAGCTGTTTGAGCGAAACGGCAAAGGGTTGATTTTGACCGATTCAGGAGAGCTGCTTAAGAAGAAGGCGGAGTCGCTGCTCTTGCAATTTGATGAATCCCTCAGAGAAGTAAAGGGGATGGAGGAGGGGGTTCGCGGCGTCCTGTCGATCGGGTCCGTTGTTTCCTGCATTTCCTTATTGCCCAAAAATATTGAGCTGTTCAGAGAAAAATATCCTCAAGTTACGTTTAAAATATCGGAGGGCGATCACTTCTATCTTGGTGAACAGCTGGAGAAGCGGGCCATAGATTTAGTTATCGCTCGGCTGCCGTTTGAGGCACAGAAGCATCCGCAGCAATACTCCATTATGCCGCTGCCATCAGATCCGTTTGTCGCCGTTATTCCAAGCTCATGGACGGAATATGCAGGAAAAGAAGCATTGTGCATGAAGGAGCTTGCCCAGTTTCCGTTTCTTACCTTGAAGACGGATCGAACGACTCGCATGCATGAACAGGTCGTGAACGAGTGCAAACGGCACGGCTTCGTTCCTAATATTATATGCGAATGCTCTAGTGTCGCCATTATTATGTCCCTTATCGCATGCGGTATTGGAGCAACCGTATTTCCGAAATCGGTTATGTCTTCTTTTCCAAGCACCGTCGTCAAAATGCTCAACATTGAGGATGCGGACTTTCAGTCGGGCGTCGGCATTCTGTGGCTGAAGGATCATTATTTGCCCAAGCGCGCACAGCAATTTATTGAAAGCTTTCGTACTGAAATGTAATAAAGGAGGAGACAACACTTGGATCAGCTACCTATAAGATTAGCGGAAGCCAAGCTTCGTATGTATGAGCAGCAGCATGTTCTGGAGATGCTTGCAAACCTGCCGGAGCAGGAGAAAAACAAGCTGGCTGTGCAAATTTTAGAAATTGATTTTGAGCGGATAGTCAAAGCTTTAGCCGACCGCAGCGATACTAAGAAGCTGAGCAACGATACGATATCCGCGATACCGTTTGAAGACTGGGAAGATTTTGAACAGGGAGAAAAAGCGGCATATACCGAAAAGGGCTGGGAGCTGCTGCGAGCTGGGAGGGTTGGAGTTATCGTTGTTGCTGGCGGGCAGGGCAGCAGGCTTGGCCATGATGGACCTAAGGGTACGCTGGATATTGGACTTCCATCCCATAAATCTTTATTTCAGCTTCAAGCAGAGCGGCTGTTCTATTTATCGAGAAAAGCCGGCAAATCTATCCCATGGTATATCATGACTAGCCCCGATAATCATGAAGCAACGAAGGCATTTTTTCATTCCTTGCATTACTTTGGTTATCCAGCAGAGGACTGTTTCTTCTTCCAGCAAAATACGATGCCTGCACTTGATCATAACGGTAAGCTGCTTTTATCGGAGGACGGAACACTTATGCTGGCCCCTAGCGGCAATGGAGAATGTTTCGCGTCGTTAAAACGCACAGGAGCAATTGCTGATATGAAGCAAAGAGGCTTAGAGTGGTTGTTTTATTATAATGTAGACAATGCGCTCATAAAGGTCGCAGACCCTGCTTTTATTGGACTAGCTGCGTCACGCAATCAGATGGTTGCAACAAAGGTTATCGAAAAAACGGATGTTGACGAGAAAATCGGGATTTTATGTTTGGAAAATGATCGTCCGGCTGTGCTCGAGTATAACGAAATTCCGTCATCCATTAAGGATAAAAGAACGAATGACGGGCGATTGTTTTATAGCTTAGGGCATATATCTATCCATCTATTTAAGCTGGACTTCATAGAAGAGCATGCAGATACGGATATTCCTTTCCATATTGCCTCCAAAAAGATGAAATACATGGACGCCGAAGGAAGCATCATCACACCTACGGAGCCAAACGCCTATAAGCTCGAACGCTTTATTTTTGATTTTTTTCCATTGGCCGATGAAGTGACTATTGTGAGGGGGACTCGTGAGGAGGAATTCGCTCCAGTCAAAAATAAATCGGGGGAAGACAGTCCGCTTAGTGCACGCAAGCTGGTTCAGTCGCTTCATCGAAGCTGGCTGCGCGCCGCTGGTGTTTCTGAAGAACAGCTGCAAGGTCGTGATATTGAAATTTCACCATTAACTTCGTATAACGGTGAAGGCTTGAAAGCGGAAGATTGGAGCTTTGACTGATCGCTAACGAACTCCAGAGTCGCTATATGATCAAATTAGACCCGTTTTGGTATGTAACGAATCCCACTGGCGCTATTTAACGTTGTAGCTCCATATATTGAAGTTATTTTGTAAAATAACGTTACTGGAGTTCGTTAGAGTTCAGAAAACGATAATTTGATTGAAATAACGTCTCCTGAGTTCGTTACATGTATTGAAGTCATGCGAGCGCCAACAAAGTCTAAATATAGGGCTGCGTTTACCTATTTTATAAAAAGATATCAACAAGGAAAATGTTTACATTACGAACGTATGTACGGTATTATTGAGGTAGCTGATTATTCATGTTTATTAGCTACTAGAAAAGACTTCTTTCTAAAGGGAGATGATCTGATGAATACAGAACACGTAACATCTAACGAACAATTGCAACAAAAACTAGACAATCATTGCAATTGTCTAGCTAAGCTAGGTTATCTTAACGGTTGTGTATTGGTTGCATTCGAGGGACGAATCATCTTAAACAAGGGTTATGGGATGGCAAGCTTTGAGCTGAATGTTCCGAATGACCCGCAGACGAAATTCCGTATCGGCTCGATTACCAAACAATTTACGGCAGCAGCCATCGTTATGATGCATGAACTGAAGCTTTTGAACGTAGAAGACCCGATCTCCGAGTACCTCCCCAGCTACCCAAATGGCGATAAAATTACGATTCATCACTTGCTAACACATACATCTGGAATTCCGAACTACACAGGCCTAGAGGATTTTGTACCAAAGATGAGACTTGTTTCTTCTACTGATGACCTCATTGCCAGATTTGCAGACAAGCCCTTGTTGTTTGAACCGGGGGAGAAGTTTGATTACAGCAATTCAGGTTATGTGCTTCTTACAGCAATTATCGAGAAAGTATCTGGACGCACATACGAGGACTATATCTACCATGCCATATTGAAGCCGCTCGGAATGATAAATACCGGTTATGATCATGCTAAGAAAATATTGAAAAACCGTGCATCCGGCTACGAGGTTTGGGGTGAAGTAGTGAATGCAGAGTTCCTTGAAATGACCATCCCATCCGGCGCTGGAGGCATGTATTCGACCGTTGAGGACCTTTATATTTGGGGACTGGCGCTGCATTCACATAGGCAGATCAGCGAGAAGGCTTATGCGAGCATGACGACACCTTTCAAAGATACATATGGCTACGGATTATCTATATATGAGGAAGAAATTATGGGCAGCCAGAGGAAAGTTATCGGCCATGGCGGGGGCATTAATGGTTTCTTAACCGAAATGAGGCATTATAAAAAAGAAGATGTAACGGTAATCGTTTTATCCAATCTTGTAACGACGCAGGTAGGACCGATTAGTCAGCAGCTGGCGCGGCTTGTTTTGGGCGAGGAGGTTCCGCTTCCAATAACGCATACGCCAATCAAGCTGGAAATTAATCAGTATAACCATCTCGTTGGCAGCTATGATGTGGAAGGGGAGACAGGCTCGCCATTAATCATTTCACAAGAGCAAGAGAAGTTTTATCTCACACAAAATACGTGGTTTAAATTTGAGCTATGTCCTTATTCCGCATTAGAGGGAGAACTGCTGTTTTTCTTGAATGGAATGGACGGAAAGATAACTTATACCGATACCGGATCTGTACCAGAAATAACGGTTCAGCTGTTTGGCGGTGTCAAAAAAGCAGTGAAGAGCGTTAAGTCATGATTCAAGCCGTTATTTTTGATTTAGACGGTACGCTGCTGGATCGTGATCGTTCCTTATTGAAGTTCGTAGAGGAGCAATTCGAGAGATTGATTAGACCGAACGTCGAGGTGGATAAAGAGAGTTATATTAAAAGGTTCATCGCATTAGACAGTCGTGGCTATGTTTGGAAGGACAAAGTATATCAAGAGCTCATACGAGAGTTTGAGCTTAGGCTGGACTGGAATGAACTGTTAGACGACTATAAGATAGGTTTCTCAAATCATGCGGTTTCATTTCCTAATATGATTGAACTGCTCGATAGCCTTAAGGAGAAAGGCTATAAGCTGGCGATGATTACGAACGGATTCGGCGACTTTCAAGCGAGCAATATTCAGGCACTCCAAATCGCTCATTATTTTGATGAAATTCTTATTTCGGAGCGGGAGGGCCTCCGCAAGCCTGATCCCGCTATATTCCTGCGAGCTGCGGAAAAACTGAATGTGGCGACAGAGGCATGTGTTTATGTTGGAGACCATCCAGTCAATGACATCACTGCGAGCAAAGCGAAAGGCATGAAGGGAATATGGAAGGAAGACAACTATTATACGGAGTCATTTGAGTTTGACGCGAAGGTGAAGGACTTAATAGAAATTAGACATCTAGTTGAACAATGGAAATAACGGAGGAAAACTAAAATGGAGCTAAGACCGAGGGTTTGTGCGGCAATTATTCGTAATGAGAAAATTCTGATGGTCTTTCAAGATCATCCCCTCGAGAATCGGAGCTTCTGGACATTGCCCGGCGGTGGCGTAGAAGCTGGGGAGACGAATGAGGAAGCGGTTATTCGTGAGGTTAAGGAAGAAGTCTGTCTAAATGGCAAAGCGGAAAGACTATTATTTGAAGCGGAATATTCATTAGGGCCGGATTATTGCTACCTTGTTACCGTTGATGCGAAGGAAGAGGCACAGCTTGGAGTAGACCCTGAGCTCTCTGCTGATGAGCAGGTATTGAAAGGAATCGCATGGTTTACATTAGAGGAAAAGAAAAACGATCTGCAGGTGTCTAGAGTCATTGCTTGTTTATAGCTCTTTTCGCCATCTATGAAAAATTAGTTGTAAAATGGTGAATTCACCTTTACAATAATAGGAATGACTGGAAGGGGTGGGAGTATGAAGACGATGATAGAGGCGCTTCGGGAAAGACCTCGATTATCATTTTTATATTTCCATTCTTATATGAAACACTAAAGCGATTGCTGCTTTAGTGTTTTTTTTTATACTTAAAAACGCGAAGGAGTGTTTTAGAAATGATGAGAGAACAATTGGCGAAAACAATCTATGAAGCAGCCTATTTAGAGGGAGAGTTTAAGCTGCGTTCAGGTCAAGTTTCGAATCACTATTTTGATAAATACTTATTTGAGTCCAATCCTAAGCTTTTGGCAGAAATTGCAGAGAAACTGGCTCCGTTAGTACCCAGCGATACCGAAGTATTGGCGGGGCTCGAAATGGGCGGCATTCCGATTGCAACAGCTCTTTCGCTGAAAACAGGCATTCCTGCCGCATTTGTAAGGAAAGAAGCAAAGAAATATGGCACCTGTAAGCTTGCTGAAGGAGTAGACATAGCAGGGAAAAAGGTCTGTATTATTGAAGATGTGGTTACAACAGGAGGACAAATTCTTATCAGCACAGATGATCTGAGGAAATATGGGGCTGAGATCAAGTCCGTTATGTCGGTTATTGAACGAGAGCCGCTGGGCAGGAGGAATCTCGAAGAGGCAGGATTAACCTACATTTCTTTATTCCATATCGATGAGCTATTGCAAGCTTCGACTAAGTAATATTTCGTAATACCTGAGCAACTATTACCCTTTATAAGAGAAAATGATAGCAAGCTGCTATTTAATTGATTGGTAATCTGAATTAAAATTCGTTAATATGTATTAATATGCAATAATCTTGACGAGCATGGATTCTATTCATTCTATATAGAGTAAGGGGCTTATGAGGTGAGAATTTCATTAGAGCTGGTTCCAAGAGACGAGGCCCAGCTGAAGGCGGAGCTGGATTTAATTAAAACACAGTTTCCTGCTATCAATACAATTAATATTCCTGATTTGACGAGGTTCGAGCTGCGCAGCTGGGAGGCATCCTGCCTATGCAAATCTCTATATGAGTCTAGCATTCCCCATATCCGGGCCATGGACTTCGACTGTGTAGAACCGCTGCAATTCATAGAACGCTTAGACCAACATAACATTACTGAGGTGCTCGTCGTAACCGGCGATATTCCAAAAAATAGCGAGAAAGTTGTTTATCAGACGACTTGTTTAGACTTGATTGCCAAGATCAAGAAGGATCACCCTCATATTAAAGTGTATTCAGCGATAGATCCTTATCGTAGCAGCATGGACGAGGAATATGAGTATGTACAAAAAAAGCTTGAAGCTGGAGCAGACGGTTTCTTCACGCAGCCATTTTTTGATCTGAGCTTGATGGAGCAGTATTCAAATATGGTGAAGGGCTCCGAAATTTTCTGGGGCGTATCGCCGGTCGTATCGGACAAATCGCAAAAATATTGGGAAACAAGAAATCATGTTGTATTCCCTGCTGATTTTCAGCCGACGCTCGAGTGGAATATCGAATTTGCGAAGCAAGCATTAGCGTTTACGAAGAAGACGAACAGCCATATTTATTTTATGCCGATAAAAGTCGATTTGCAGGCTTATTTTGATGGGATCTTCAGTAAAGTACTCGTATAAAGTAAAATGCGAATGGATAACAAATGACGGCTGTCTCCAAAGGCAACATGCCAAGAGGAGCAGTCTTTTTTTGTGTTTTTATGAAAAAAACTTCATTGGCTGCAAGATTAGAATAATGCTACAATCGTTCAAGTGTGGTCATTTGGAAATGTAAGGAAGTTCAGATATCGTACAATATGTTAAAAAAGGGTTGAACATGATATGGCTATCAGAACCAAAACGGTCATTTTCACTATATTGCTTTTGCTAGGCTTGCTGCTTCGTTGTTATTATACGGATTGGGAAAAAAAGTTGACGGGTGACGAGGTTGGCTATAATAAAATGGTGCTGCAGCTGCTTCACGAGGGCGTTTACGGATATGCGCCATATGCTTATTCAGAAAAACCTAATGCGTTTACAACGCCAGGTTATCCTCTTTTTTTGGCTGGCTGTTATGCCGTATTTGGATATGCGGGAGATCGTCCCCCAGTCGTACAAATTCAGGCGCTGCAAATATTAATTCAACTTATATGTGCAGTTATCATGTATAGGATTGCGAGACGGATGTTTGCGCATACGGGCATTAGTCTGTTGATGATGGCTTGTTATTTATTGCATCCCACGTTTATTTTATCGCCAATGTATCTTTTAACAGAAACGTTATACGGTTTATTTTTCCTATTCTTTATTTATCTTCTAGTGAGGTGTGCACAGGAAACGAAGCTTAGATGGTTTCTATCACTAGGTGTCGTCTTCGGCATTTGTGTACTGATTCGGCCAACGATCGTTCCCTTTATAGTTGTTTTGCTAGCTGGTGTAGCGGTATACGGAAGAAAACATGGAATGGCAGCTGTGCTAAAAGCGATTTCCGTGATTACGATCGGCTTTGCTGCAATGATGCTGCCCTGGTGGATCCGCAATTGGATGACCTTAGATAAGGTGCTGTTGCTTGCGGAGCAGACGGGAAATCCGTTGTTATGGGGTTCTTATCCTTTTGAACGGAGTCCTCATGTTGACGTTAAACAAGATCCCGCGGAAATGGGGAGAATAGCTTATGAGCGAATCATCAATGGTTTTCGCAATGAGTTTTTCACCTACTTGAGCTGGTACAGCTGGGGCAAGCTGCTAATTTATATTAGTGAGATTTTTCCGGGTTTAGGATCTATAACAGTAAATAAGCTATTGTCCAAGCTGATAACCATTTTGCATGTGATCGTTATGGTCATTGGTTTGGGTGGACTAGTGAAGATCATTATCCATGAAAGAAGAAATGCGATGTATATGATGATTGCATTGCTCGCCGTATTTAGCATACTGCTGTATCTACCCTTCTCGCCTACGCCAAGATATTTTTATCCGACGATTCCGCTTTGTTTCTTGGGACTGGGATATTTGCTTTCATGTACCATAACGTCTAAGGGCAGACCAATTAAAAATGAAGGTTATCGAGCATAGTTGCTTTAAGGCATGGACGTTTTATAATAGATAGAACTAAATGTAATATCGCGTTTTATTCGAATATAAGCAGCTTGAAATAAAGTATGAATAAAGACTTTAACAAAGGTGGTATTTTGGTAAATGGCAAAAGGAAAATATTATGTCGTCTGGGTTGGCAAGAAAACAGGGATATTTACTTCATGGCCCGAGTGCCAAGCTCAGGTTAGCGGAGTACAGGATGCGAAGTTTAAATCTTTCGAGACGAAGCAGCTGGCGGAAAAAGCTTTCCAAGACGGCTGGCGCAGTCATTGGGGGACAGGCTCAGGCAAAGCTGCTGCTTCGAGCGCAAAAACAGGGAGCAGCGTAAAGCAGCCTGTACTGCTACAGGAAGAAACGGCTTCTATTGACTACGATAGTATTTCTGTTGACGTAGGAACGCGAGGGAACCCAGGGCCTGTGGAATACAAAGGCGTAGACACACAAACGGGCGAAATCTTATTTTATGTTGGACCTGTACCGAACGGCACTAATAATTTAGGCGAGTTTATTGCTATCGTACATGCTCTTTCCTATTTGAAGGAGAAAGGCAGCACAAGGACGGTTTACAGTGATTCAAGAACAGCGCTAAGCTGGCTTCGCAACAAAAAAGTAGCCTCGACCTTAAAAAGGGATGCTTCGACTTCGAAAATTTGGGAGCTTACAGATGAAGCTGTGGAGTGGCTTCAAACCCATACCTATACGAATAAGGTATTGAAATGGAATACCGAGGAGTGGGGCGAAATCAAAGCGGATTTTGGCCGCAAATGAGGAGCGATGCTGACCCAAGCGGCCACTCTGCTTTACCGTAAAAATTCAAACGCGTAGCATCAAACAACATTAGTTTCCCCGAAGCGAGGACGGGGAAACTTTTTTGTGTTTTTTGAACGTACGGCTAAAGTAATAAATGTCGTTGAAGCCTGTCGCTGTTGCAACCTCCGATACGGTAAGCGGACTATGACGCAGCAAGTAATCGGCTTTGCCGAGCCGTGTCATCGTAATGTATTCCGTCACGGTATGGCCGCTCAGCTCTTTGAACAATCGGCTAAAATGGTAGCGGCTGAGGTTTGCCATGCTTGCCAGCTGGTCCACCGAAAGCTCATCCTTGTAGCTGTCCTCAATATGCTTGAAGACAGGCGCGAAGCGCTCAATGTTCTTCATACGCTCTGCATATTCGTCTTTGGTGAGCACGGTAGCGACATGACCGCGAAGCAGCAGCGTCAACAAGCGGTAGAGCTCGGACTTTATGGCCAGCTCGTAACCGAACTCGCGCTGCTCGAGCTCATTGATGATGGCATGCATGCAGGACGTTACTTTGCTGTCGTCGCCAATATAATTTTGCAGCAGAAGGCGGTTCTGCGTAATGGGCGTAATGAACTTCGTTTCGGCAGCATCCACCGACTGGCTGTGCAGCAAGGAAATGTCGGCGATGAGCGCATAGTAGTACAAATCTGATGATAGACTGATTCCGTAGTGAAGCTCATTGCTGTTCACGACGATGAGATCGCCAGCGGATGCTGTTATCGTAGTAGAACCGCACTCTATCGAGGCTGTGCCCGACACAAAATATAAAAATTCAAGATGTTCATGAAAATGATGCGGGAAAATGACCATTCCCTGCTGGTCGAAGGTGTTGTGATGCAGTTTTATCGGAAAATGAGGGTCTGGCATGTCCATAGGCTCACGCAGTTCTTCGAATTTTTCCAACTTGAAAGACCTCCTCAGTAGGATAGCACAATAGTACAAACAAACCGCACAGCTTTACATGGAGTTGCAGGTTGAAACCATTATAATACGAAAGTGTAGACATGCAAAACCTTACTATTAGAATTCATAAGGAGAGATTAGCAATGAAACCGATACAAATCGCGGTTATTGGAACAGGCTCTATCTCATCATCTCATCTAGATTCCTATAAGAAAAATCCTAATGCGAACATTTACGCGGTTTGCGATTTAAATGAAGAGCGCGTAAAAGCCGCAGCTGAGAAATATGGCGCCGAAAAAATTTATACGGATTATCACGAGCTGCTCGCTGATCCAGTTATTGAAGCAGTCAGCATTTGTACGTGGAACAATACGCATGCTGAAATCAGCATTGCGGCTCTAAAAGCTGGCAAGCATGTGCTCGTAGAGAAGCCGCTTTGCCGTACGGTTGAAGATGCGCTTCTTGTGCAAGAGGCTGTAGAGCAATCCGGCAAGCTCCTTCAAGTGGGCTTCGTCCGCAGATACGATACGAGTGCACAATTGATTCGTGCGATGGCTGACAGAGGCGAGTTCGGTGAAATTTATTTTGCCAAAGCATCAACGCTCAGACGCCTTGGAAATCCAGGCGGATGGTTCTCCGACATTGAGCGCTCAGGCGGCGGACCGCTTATTGATATTGGCGTACACGTCATCGATCTTTGCTGGTATTTGATGGGACGTCCAAAGCCGGTATCCGTTAGTGCCAATACGTATCGCAAGCTTGGCAATCGTGCCAATGTAAAAAACTTAAGCTTCTACCAAGCGGCGGATTACGATGCAGAGAAAAACACAGTTGAGGATTTGGCAAATGCACTTATTCGCTTCGAGAATGGCGCATCGCTGCTCGTAGATGTCAGCTTCACGCTGCATGCTAAGTCTAATGAAAACACAGTTAAGCTGTATGGGGAAAAAGGCGGTTTTGAAATCGATCCGGAAACCGTTATTGTAACAGAGCAAAATGACACGATCTTAAACGTTTATCCGCAGACGGATCACGCTGGCTTTGATTTTGTTGGCGCTTTCCAAAATGAGATCAACCACTTCGTTGATTGTGTTGCTAACGGAAAACAGCCAATCAGCCCAGTGGCGGATGGCGTGGAAATTATGAAAATATTAGTCGGCATTTATGAATCCGCAGCAAAAGGAGCGGAAGTGCGTCTATGAAATTAGGAATCAGCACATACAGCTTATATAATGCACTGAGAACGGGCGAAATGACGATACAGGATGTTATCGTATATATCGCATCCATTGGCGGAGAGCATGTTGAAATTGTACCACTTGGCTTTAACCTTACTGAAAATCCGGAACTGATTGAAGTGATTAAGAAGCAAGCGCAGGAAAGCGGTATTGAAATATCGAATTATGCGGTAGGTGCAAACTTCTCCGGTTTAAATGAAGAGCAATTCGAGCTGGAGCTTGACCGCTTGAAGCGTGAAGTAGATATTGCAGCAGCACTTGGCGTGAAGAAGATGCGTCACGACGTGGCATCATCGCAAAACCTATCCATTTCGAACTTCTTGTTGGAGCTGCCAAAGCTAGCGAAGGCTTGCCAAGCAGTTGCGGATTATGCAGCAACGTTTGGAATTACAACAAGTGTAGAAAATCACGGTTATTTTATACAACATAGCGACCGGGTACAGGCACTCATTGAGGTTGTAGATCGTCCAAACTTCAAGACAACGCTTGATGTCGGGAACTTCCTTTGTGTGGATGAGAATCCTCTTGCTGCTGTTAAAAACAATGTCAGCCTGGCTTCTATGGTCCATATTAAAGATTTCTACTATCGTCCATCTACCGAAAATCCGGGTGAAGGCTGGTTTAAATCCAAAGGCGGCAATTGGCTTCGGGGAGCAATCGTCGGACATGGTGACATCGCAATGCCGCAAGTACTGCGTGCAGTGAAAGAAAGCGGCTATGATGATTATATTTCTATCGAGTTTGAAGGCTTGGAAGATTGCCGTCTTGGAACGAGACTTGGCTTTGAATTCGTAAGACGTGTATGGAACGAAATTTAAACGAAGGAGTGACTCGAAGATGACATCACCTATCATTACGAACAAAATCGGCGTTATCGTGGATAGCTTTCAGGTTGGTGTAAAGGAAGGTTTGCTTAAAGCGAAGCAGGTTGGTGCGGATGGCGTGCAAATGTATGCGGTACATGGCGAGCTGGACCCTGCTAACCTGAACGCAGCTGCAAGAAAAGAATGGAAGTCTTATATTGATGGGCTAGGCCTTGATATTTCTGCTCTAGTTGGCGATTTGGGCGGCCATGGTTTTCAGGACCCTGCGGAAAACCGTGCGAAAATCGATAAATCCAAACGGATTATGGAGCTTGGCATGGAGCTTGGAACAAACATTATTACGACGCATATCGGTATCGTTCCAAGCGACAAAAACAGCCGTGTTTATGAGACGATGCATGCGGCATGCGAAGAGCTGGCTAGATTTGCAAATGACATGAACGCTTATTTTGCGATTGAGACAGGGCCTGAGACGTCTGCGCATTTGAAGTCGTTTCTTGATGGTCTTGGCACCAAAGGCGTAGCTGTTAACTTTGACCCTGCCAACATGGTTATGGTTACAGGAGATGATCCTGTCCAAGGCGTTTACACGCTTAAGGATTATATCGTTCATACGCATGCGAAGGACGGCGTGAAGCTGGGAGATGTTGATCCGCGCGACGTTTATGGCGATTATGGCTACGAGGTTTCACTCGACCATGAGAAAATTGCTGCGATGGCCGAGACTGGCTCCGCGTTCCGCGAAGTGCCGCTTGGTGATGGTACTGTAGACTGGCCGGCATATTTGCGAGCGCTTCAGGAAATTGGCTATACAGGTTATTTGACGATCGAGCGTGAAGTTGGTACGAGTCCAGAAGCGGATATTAGCAAAGCTGTTCAGTTTTTGAAAGCTTTTAAAGGACAATAAAACAAGCATGGAGCATCCTCAATCGTTCTCTACAGATGAATTATTGGCTGCAAGCAGTCCAGTTGGAAGGCAAACCGTCTGGCTGCACGGCGGCAAATAAGAGGTTAGTCATCGGTTTGAGATGAATGTGTGATGTAGATTTAAGCGAAAATCTCATGAAACCGCCCAAAAGAAAGCTCTCATGGCTTAGTCCATGAGAGCTTTTTTGACTTTTGCAGTTAGCTTTAAAGTGGAAAGGGTGAAGCGAATTCGGTAAAATAATAGAAGACGGAGTACCATCGATTGATAATCATGTAACTATTCAAACTAGAGGACGTGCAGAAATGGCTGTGAAAATTGTACAAGTATCACATACCGATACAGATTTACATCGGCTTATTCAGAAGCTGGATGAGGATTTAGCGCAAAGATATACGGCAGAGGAAGTATTTACAGTAGATTTTAGTGATCCTGGAATAGAGCAAATTGTATTTGTGGTTGCGTACGAGCAAGGAGAACCGGTTGGATGTGGAGCCATAAAACCGCTGGATGAGGAGTATATAGAATTAAAACGATTTTATGTCAGCCCCGAATTTAGAAGGAACGGCATAGCCGCACAAGTTTTGAAGGATTTAGAAGCCAGAGCGAAGGATATGAATTATCAATATATCCGTTTGGAAGCAGGGGCTCCACAACCCGAAGCGCTTCATTTCTATAAAAAACATCATTATTATGAAATTGATAGATATGGTGAATATATTTCCTGCGATTCAAGCCTTTGCTTTGAAAAGAAGCTTTAAGTACCACCGTTAGCTCGAATGTCGGAACGCTATAATAAAACAAACCAACGACGCAATGGTGGAAATGGTTCGTACATGATTCCATGGCGTCCAGCTGGCAACATAACGCGTCCATAAATCGGGGCCTACGACACCTGGGTCTGCTGAGGCAAGCATATCGTTTAAAGGTACGTTAAATACAATCGTTACTAGAACGGAGCCAATGAGATAGAGAAGGCTGCCGGCAAGCAAATAGGTTGCCGCGGGTTCACCTAATCGGAAAAATGAGACAATCGCAAGTAAGATGCTTGCTAAAGCTGTCCCAGAAAACACTAGACCAAACAACGGGTTCAATATTACGACGTTGATGGACTGCATGGCGGCAATGCTTTGCGCTGCAGGAAGACGCGAGAGAGCGGTCATCATAAACGTCGAAAAGACAAAAAACAATCCTGCCATCAAACCTGAGCCAAGAGCAGAGAAAAAGGTTAAGACAACGATGGATCGATCAAACATTTGGAACCCCCCATATACCTGCATCTGCGGTGTCTCGAGCGTAGTCTGCAAAATCCCGAGGCTCACGCTTTAGAGCGAGCTGAACGCCATCTGTCAGGTGTGAATTACGTCCATCCAGCACTTTAGTAAATAGCTCAGTCAATAACGTGAGAACATAATCAGGCATATCCTGCTGCGCAAGCGCAGAGATAAACTGCTCGGAGGTTACCTGTACGTAGCGGACATCTCTGCCGCTGGCTAACGCAATTTCTTCGGTAGCTTCTTTAAAGGTGAGCGCGCGCGGGCCAGTCAGCTCATAAAGCTTGCCGATATGGCTATCCTCAGTAAGCGCTGCGACTGCGACATCGGCAATGTCATCCGCGTCGATGAATGGCTCAGCTACGTCCGCGGCAGGGAGTATAACACTTCCGCTGAGTACGGAATCCAGCAGGAAGCTTTCACTGAAATTTTGACAAAACCAGCTCGCCCGCAAAATCGTCCAGTCAGCACCAGAGTCGCGCAGTGCTTTCTCACTAAGCTGAGCTTCTTCTTCACCTCGGCCGGACAATAGCACCAAGCGCTTGATTCCTTGTTTCACTGCTTGCTCAGCGAAAGCACCGATCGATGCGGCAGCACCGGGAAGCGCTAAGTCGGGGTAGTACGTAATATATACAGACTCTGCGCCTTGCAGGGACGCTGCCCATGTTGACGGATTTCCCCAATCGAACGAAGGATCACTTGAGCGGGAGCCGATTCGTATGGGCAGTCCACGAGCGGTCAATCTTTCTGCTACGCGGCGACCCGTTTTACCGGTACCTCCAATGATTAAAATAGGTTTGTTTTTCATAAAATCTCTCCTTTGCGTTTTTATTTATATTCAATAAAACTATTTAACTTGTTTGCACAAGCAAATGTTTTCTTAAATAAAGAAGATGTTGTCATTCTTTATTTTCTAGTTGATCGCTTACCGCACATAGTTGAAAGGACAGCTCTTCGCTTTCTTTTTCACCGAGCAATAAGGCGTAACGTTTACGCAAATTCATCCAGCACTCATTAATCGTGTCATTTAATGCTTTGCCTTTCTCGGTGGCGGAAATAAGTGATAAACGCCCATCTACTCGGCTGGTGAGCAGCCCTTTGATAACAAGCTTCTCAATCAGACGGGTCACAGTGGAGGGCTGGAGATGGAGAATCTCGCCTAACTCCTTCTGTGAGATACCATCCTTCTCATACACAGCCATTAATAAAAAAGCAGCCGTGGGTGACATGCCGCTAACGGCAAATTCATCTTCTGCCATCTTTGTGATAATTCTGCCCAATCGGTTTGCAGTGAAGTACAGGCATTCCTTTAAATACGTATCCAGCATCGTCATTACCTCATTTTTACATAAAAGTTGTTTGTGCATACAAATATAATATATTTCCAATTTGTTGTAAAGCCTATTTTTTATGGCTGAGGCAGCCTAAGTATTACTGTTCAATTCTAGGCTGCCTCAGCATCTTAACTAACAGTTAGATCAATCATGCTTGCTACACGAGCAAATCTGCTCGTCGCTCACTCCGCCAGCGAAGAACAAATAGTAGAACTGCGCCTGCGGCAAGAAGTAAATAAGTTAGCGGCTGCACATGCTGCGCGTAATAAATATCGGCAAGTCTACCGATTAGTAATTTTTCCATCCATCCAAACATCAGAAAAGCATAAGGGATTTGGAGTCCGATGATAACCATGTAATTAGGAGCTATGCTCGAGATCCATGCTGCAAACACCGCGGTGATTAGACTGAGCGCATATATAGCTGCTACAGTCAGACCGATGTATTGTCCGAATGTGAGATCATACCAAAAGTAACCTATATTAAATATCGAATTGATGCCCGAGTCCAGAAATAATCCTGTTCCCAGCCTGCTATACATGAGGAAGAAGACGCCAAGCTGTACGGTTACGATAAGAAGTGTGGAAATCATTGCAGCAGTAAGCTTTCGCAAGAAAAGCCTTCGTCCGATTCGCGCAGTATATTGCAAATGAATAAGCTTGCTTCGTTTATCGTGAAGAAAAATAGGTGAAACCATAAAGAGGATGCTTAAACCGATAAGAACGGTCATGTAGATGATTAAACTCATATAATTACTGAAAACAACATCGGTAAATATCGAGTCACCCTCATCGGAAGCAACATGCTTCTCCATTCTATTCTGCTGCTTCGCATCAACCTCGCCATATGCGTTGTAAGGATATTTTTCACTATTTTCATAGCGTTCGATCATGTACCTGCGTGCTTGCAGCTCCCAGAACAGTTCGGTATCCGACTCGAATACAGCATAATTATGGAGCTTGTTCAGTTGCTCATTGTTATAATCACTGTTGTAAAATTGCTCATAGGTAGTGATCCCAGCATCCATGAATTGCTGATCGGTCTTCATGAATTGTTCTGCTTTTTCGATTGTTTCATCGTATTTCTGTCTAAACAGCTCATACTCAGCATTATCCATATGCGTGCCATAATCCTTTTTCATCTCAATGCTGGCTTTATGAATTTCAGTATCGGGATTTCCGTTAGGAAAATGTTGAAAATAAAACTGTATGAATAAGAAATAAAATACAACATTGATCGCTAGAAGCATAATGACCATCCTCAGGCCAAAAACCTTCTTTATTTCATGCAGCACGATTGTCATAGGAGCTCCTATCTAATTAATATTTTGTCGTTTAAATTGATGCAAGCAGAGGATGCAGCACAGTGTTAGCAGCGCCAGCCAAATGCCAGCTGTGATCCATTCGTTATTTGGAAGGCTCATGAAGGCGCCGCTTGCTGTAAACCACGCTTTCGGATTCAATACAAGATGAAAAGGGGTAAACCCTGTAAATAAAATAAGCTTTAAATCTCTTGGTACGAGGTTGATGATTAGGAGAAAAGAGCCGAAAAGTATGGCAAATGCTCCAAATACCAAATAGCTGTTGCGAATAATTGCGGTTAACACAAAGGTGATGGCGGTAAAGATAAGCAGGAGCACAAAGATGAGCGCGATAGCACAGCCTAAAAAGGCAATATAAGACATCGAGTGCCAAGTTAAATAAGGATAAGGCATACCGAATTCCCAATTGAAAAAGCTGCTGACCGGCACCTTCCAAAGTCCCTTGTAGCTGAAGGTCAGGAAGTAGGCGGACAACGAAATTCCGGTTAGAGCGGTCGTCACGATTATGCTGGCTGCGAAGGAGGAAAGCAGCTTATCCGTTTGCAGCCTTCTGCCTCGTTTGGTGGAGTAGTGCAGCAGATGTGTACCTTGCTCAAATTCGTAATTGCTTATATACCCGGTCATTAATACAACTAAAATCATCAGCTGCAGCAAAATAGATCCAATGAGCGTTTTGAACAGCATCGAATGTGATTGATAGATTTGACCAATGAAGAATAGATTCTTGTGCTCGCCACTTGCGATAAGCTGATGTAGTCTCTCAGCAATGTAGTCATACCGCTGTCTCACCAAATCAGCCGCCGAGCCGCTGAATCCATATTTCTTTATCTCGCCCTCGGCGATCTGCTTCATATCGAACCCAGCATAGGTATCATCGATGTCTTGCATCAAGAAATAATAATTTTGAATAACTCGCAGCTCATTAAACAAATCTAGCTCGTCAGTGCTGTAAAGATTCGGTTGATCGGTCACGTAACGCTTATAATTTTCATATTCAAAAAAATCGCTGGGCATTTCATACGTTTGAGATGTCCGTTTATTCGTCAGCTTGTTCATTTCGTCCAGTCGCGACAAATAGTAAGACTTGTAATCCTCCTGCATCGGCTTAGTAATCTCGGAACCGAACTGTGCAACAAGCTCGTTCAATATGCTCATTTCATCCTTTTTATAAGCCTCTTGAGCAATGAGGAATAGATTATAAGCGGTAAACACCAGCAGCAGCGCGATAATGACGGGTGAGAGAAGCGCTTTTCTCAGCTCGTAAACTCGAATTTTCCAGCTCATACCGGTTGTTCCGCAGCGGATTCATCCTGATAAATGTAGATGAATACATCCTCAAGGCTTGGCGCTGAAGGGTGCCAATCGGGCTTAGGATGCCCTGTGCCTATAAACCTAAATTTCATCCGACCTGATTCCTGCTTCTCAGAAAGCGACAGATACGAATGTCGAAATGCATCTGCAGCATCAAAATCAACCGTAGTTTCATACACCATACCGTCGATGAGGCTGCAAATATTCGCAATGGAATCCTTATGCAGCACGCGTTTGTCCTTGATCAAAATAATTTCATTCGCAATCGATTCCACATCCGACACGATATGTGTAGACAATATAACGATTCGATTACGCGCTAGGCTGGTCAACATATTGCGAAACCGGGCTCGTTCCTTCGGGTCCAAACCCGCTGTAGGCTCGTCCAGAATAAGAATTCGCGGATCATTCAGCAGCGCTTGTGCAATGCCGACACGCTGGATCATGCCTCCGGAAAACTTTTTCATTTTTTTATCGATCACATCTTCAAGCGCAACGAGCTTCAGCAGCTCCACGATTTTGGACTTCGCGGCAGCGGTCTCGATGCCCTTTAAAGCCGCAATATAGAGAAGATATTTCCTCGGACTATAATTTTTGTAATAGCCGAAATGCTGGGGAAGATAGCCGAGCTGCTCGCGATAGCGTTCATCCAGCCTTATAATATTTTCGCCGTTGTACAATATTTCACCCTCACTGGGGTACAGCAGTGTGACTAGCATTTTAATCAACGTCGTTTTCCCTGCTCCGTTCGGAGCGAGCAGTCCGTAAACGCCGTTGTTGAATTCAAGATTAATGTGCTCCAGCGCGCTGAAGTTGCCGAAGCGTTTGGACACATTTTGTACGGTTAGCATGTCAGAGAGCTCCTTCCGAGCTTTGGAATGTCGTTAGCTTCTTAAGATTTTTTAAGGATATGGCGCATCCAAAGATGGCGACTGCAATATAAATAGAAATTGGAATGGCGGAAATGAAATGAAGATAAAACTCTTTGTTTAGCTGCAGGAGAGTCAGATTCAAAATAAACCAGCCTGCAATGAGCACATATTTCATCATGTCCGAATGCACGCTGACCATGATGTACAAGAAAGCAGCAGAGAAAAGAAATAGTGAGGCGGCTGACAGCGATATTGCGAATAAAACGTTTAGTTGGCTGTAAATGATGGCTGCCGCGACAATTAAAACCGCATTAACGACCATGCAGACGAGGCTGAATACGAGCATCCTCAGCGAGGCTAGCTGGTACACATTGTACTTGCAGGTCATTTCTGTCTCATACGTATCGCTGTACTTTCGGCGGACAAAAAATAGGAGAGCGATGACGAGATACAAAACGGGAGATCCGATGAATATGGCTGAATATAGGTCTTCACTCAGTACTCTTGAACGTTCAAATGCGGTGAGTGCGAACCAGATGATAAGAGCGAACCCGGCAGTTAGCGCAAAGACGATTTCTGTCCAGTCATGGAACAGATGCCTGAAGCCGAGACGACGATACATCGTTCGTAAATAGTGATAGAACGTTTGCTTTGGTACAAGGCCAGCTGCAACAATGCTGCGGATTTGCTGTTCCATCTCAAGTTCATCCGGCAGTTCGACTTGCTGAAATTTTTGCTCATTCATTGCTGTCGCCTCCAAGCTGTTTTTTTAGCCTTCTGATCATGGCGTAGTATTTGGTCTTCGCTGTTGATTCTGGAATATTGAGCAGCGGCGCAATGTCAGAGAACGTGTACTCAGCAAAAAACTTCAAGCGGAAAATATGCTGTGAGGCAGCATCCATTTGATTTACCTGGAGCATTATCGTTTCAATCTGCTCTCTTTTTTCTATTTCCAATGTAAAATCGCCGTCATCTGGCATTTCCTCCTCTATCGGAGCGGTATGACGGGTATAGCTGTAATATTTGGAGCGATAGTAGTCGACGATTCGGTTTGTGGCAAGCTTGTACAGCCAAGTACGGAAGGAACCGCGGGCTCCGTCAAATTTTCCAATCGACTGCAGCATATGAATGAAAATGTCTTGTGTAAGATCCATGGACAGCTGTTTGTTCGTTGTTTGCCTGTACGCGTAGCTGTACATTTCCTTGTAGTACCGGGAAACGAGTGCATTCGCTGCCGTTTCACTGGATTGTCGCTGAACTTGCTTGATCCATGCTGCTTCTGTGTCCATATCGCTCTCTCTTTCCCGCATAGTAAATTGCCGCTTGCTTGTATATTCGAAGTCCGGTCAGAAATAGTTTGCATGCACAGAAAGATTCTGTATATTTAATTGTCTTTGAGCTTGAATTTTGCTACAATTTTTATCAGGTTATATTTGGAAGGGGAATCAACACTATGCCAGTTACTTTGTAATAGTTTAATCTACAATTCTATTTTTACTATTACAAGGAAACAAAGCAAAGTGTGTTATACATCACATCATGCGGCGAATCCTTGTGATTTGCTGCTTTTTTTGTGATTTATGATGCTTCTCTATATTCTGCTTTGTATTCCTTCTATACATTAGGAGGATATCGATGAGTCATTCACAAAATACAGGCAATAGCATTTTAACTATAGCGTGCAAAGATATTATTTTGAGAGAGTATCAGGTCGAGGATTTAGATGCTCTGCATAATCTCACTTGGCAGCCTCATTTTCATAAATTTTTGCTGGATTGGAATGTTTCTAAGGAACAAAGGACAGACTGGTTCAACCATTATGAAATACCAGAAAACCTGCGTTTTTTAGAAGCGGTATCCAAAGATGGCGATATTGGAGAGCTGCGTCTGCGACTGAGTATAATATCCAGAGATACTGGCGAATTTATCGGTATTTGCGGGACAGGAATATTGGATAAAATATCGCCGCCAAACAGAGAGATTTTTTATGGAATTTCAAATGATCATAGAAATAAGGGTTACACGACTCAAGCTGCAAACGGATTAATTAACTATTTATTTGAAAATACGAATGTCGAGGAGCTCGTGGCTATCGCTCAGATACGCAACGTACCATCGAATAAAGTGATCCTAAAATGCGGTTTTGAATTTCAAAACAATATCGTTATTGAAAATAGGGAATACAGTTACTACAAACTTAAGCACATACAACATTCACAAATTTTCTGATTTAATTCAGTGTAAAGGTATAGGAATAAAGAGCACTTAAAGCTATAATGGTTTTTAGTATAGCATTTACAAAAGGACATGGGCCGTTAATGACTGTTTGGTCCAGCCGAAAAATAACTTTTAAGGAGTACTCGAAATGACTAAAACGCTTATTTTCGGGCACAAAAACCCGGATACCGACACGATTACATCAGCGATCGCATACGCTGAGCTAAAAACAAAGCTAGGTGCTGACGTTGAGGCGATTCGCCTTGGAGACGTTAACGGCGAAACACAATACGCACTTGATTATTTCGGCATCCAAGCACCTCGTTTGATCGAGAATGTTGCTGATGAGACTGACACGGTTATTTTGGTCGATCATAACGAGCGTCAACAATCCGCAAACGATATCGACAGCGTACGTGTACTTGAAGTAATCGATCACCACCGTATTGCTAATTTCGAGACAAGCCACCCTGTATATTTCCGCGCTGAGCCTGTAGGCTGCACAGCGACGATTTTGAATAAATTGTACAAAGAGAACGGCGTTGAAATCCGCAAAGAAATTGCTGGCCTTATGCTGTCTGCTATCATTTCTGATTCCTTGCTGTTCAAATCGCCAACTTGCACGGAGCAAGATGTAGCAGCCGCTCGCGAGCTTGCTGAAATCGCTGGCGTTAATGCAGAAAGCTATGGTCTGGACATGCTTAAAGCAGGCGCGGATCTTAGCGACAAAACGATTGCACAGCTGATTTCCCTAGATGCGAAAGAATTCGCAATGGGCAGCTACAAAGTAGAAATTGCGCAAGTAAACGCGGTTGATACAAACGATGTTATTTCTCGCCAAGCTGAGCTGGAAGCAGCTCTTAACGATATTATTGCAACAAAAGGTCTGGATCTGTTTGTGCTTGTTGTAACGGACATTTTGAACAATGATTCCGTAGCGCTTGCACTTGGCGCTCAAGCCCACGCGGTTGAGAAAGCTTACAACGTAACGTTGGTAGACAATAAAGCGGTACTTAAAGGCGTTGTCTCCCGCAAATCGCAAATCGTACCTGTTCTTACAGAAACGCTAAGCAGCCTGTAAAAAATAGCGAGGCAGCAGCCGTTTGCCAAAAAAATAGCAGTCTGAAGCTTGGATTTCAAGTTTCAGGCTGCTTTTGTTTTGCTATACTAGAGAAGAAGGAGCGGATGACATGTTTACTGTAACAGAATATAGCGCTGAATTAATGAAGGACCCGTTTGGCATTTTGTCAGGAAAGAGGTATGAGTTCATTCTTGATCTGGATGTAGCGGATGATGATGAGCTTTATCATGATGAGGGCGTGACGCTCCGTGTCATTTATGTGATCGAAGAGGATACAGCCCGCATCGCAAAGTATGAATTTCTAACCACTTCCTCCAATAAGTATATTGATTTTGAGCTGGAAGAGGATGAAGAGAAGATGGTACTGGCGTTTTGTCAGGAGCATTTTGACAAGCCGGAGGAATAAACAGCCTTTTAGCAGTTGAATTATAATACATAATTCAGTATGGAGCAGGGCTGGCAGCGTTTTTTAGCCATGTCATCGATTAGCTGACATTGGCATAGATTAAAAAACCGATAAGAGGCAGCACCCAAATGAGCGGTACCATTGCGATGGTAACCGCTATTTTCATTTTGTTGAACCGATAAAGCACCCAGCTTGCAATAATGGACAAAATAAGAGCTACCGGATAAAGCCAAATCACAATAAATAAAAGCACAGGCCAGAATAGATTTTCTGAACCTGGCGAGTCGAACATCATAACAGACATTAACGCGACAAAAAGCCAAACAATCGTAAACATTCCGAACAAGATTTGGCTAATTAGCATTGTAAGAAAAACCTTTTTGTTTTTCATCACTCAACCCCCTTTCCCCCAAATATTATTAAAGCAAGCCTCGCGGATTTGTACAAGTGAAATTGTTACTTTCTGCCTATCCTCGGTTCCCTTTGTTATTTGTCACCCCTTAACCGCATAAAATTCAAAAACAGCTATTTTTTGCGGTGCATGCAGAGAGGAGCAGGTGATGAACAGGGCAAATAAGGATATTGAGCTGGCAGAGCGATTTGGCGCCCATAATTATCATCCCCTGCCGATTGTGATTAGCAGCGCAGAGGGCGTATGGGTGCAGGATTCAGAAGGTGCGCGCTACATGGATATGTTGAGCGCTTATTCGGCATTGAATCAAGGGCATCGACATCCTCGGATCATTAGAGCGTTAAAGGAGCAGGCGGATAAGGTCACGATTACATCACGAGCTTTTCATAATGAGGCACTTGGTGCGTTTTGCGAGAAGCTGGCGGCCTATGCCGGCAAGGAACGAATTCTTCCTATGAATACAGGGGCAGAGGCAGTTGAGACGGCGATCAAAGCTGTACGTCGCTGGGCTTACAGCGTCAAGAAAATACCGAATGATCAAGCTGAAATCATCGCTTTTGAGGGCAATTTCCATGGCAGAACACTGACACTGACGTCTTTCTCCTCAACGGAGGAATATAAGCAAGGTTACGGCCCCTTTACACCTGGATTTCGTGTTGTTCCATATGGCGATTTAGAGGCAGTGAAGTCGGTGATGCAGCCGAATACCGCTGCGATATTGATTGAGCCAATTCAAGGTGAGGCGGGCATTCGGATTCCTCCGGATGGATTTCTTGCTGCTGTTGCTCAGCTATGTGCAGAACAGCAGGTGCTGCTTGTGGCAGATGAGATTCAAACCGGCTTCGGGCGTACAGGACGAAAATTTGCATGCGATTGGGAAAATGTCATTCCTGATATTTATATTATGGGGAAAGCGCTGGGTGGAGGGGTCATGCCTGTATCGGCTATCGCCGCGAACGGGAGCATTATGGATGTATTCGAGCCGGGCTCTCACGGTTCAACCTTTGGAGGAAATCCGCTTAGCTGCGATGTTGCGATTGCAGCGCTTGAAGTAACCGAAGAGGAAGGGCTGGCGGAACGCTCGCAGCTGTTGGGGCAGTATTTGTTGAGTAAGCTTGCTACATTGCGCCATCCGGACATTGCTGAAATTAGAGGACGCGGATTGTTCATCGCCATTGTGCTTTCGACGCCTGCAAGGCCTTATTGCGAGAAGTTGATGGAGCTGGGGCTGCTGTGCAAGGAAACACATGAGCATGTCATTCGGTTGGCACCGCCGCTCATCATCACGGAAGAGGAGCTCGACTTTGCCTTCGAACAAATTCAAACGGTCTTCGCGAATAGCATACAGGCAGGAGCGTGACGGCGATGAGCATTCAACAGGTGGCAATCGTTGCTGTTCCTTTTGGGAAAGGGGCAGGGAATCCCGGTGCGGAGCTTGGTCCAGCGCATATATTGCAGGCGGCAGAGCTTAGCCGCATGCTGGCGGAGCTTCACATCCCGCATCGGTTAGCGGGCGAAATTGGCTTAATCACTCCAATACCGCCGCTTCAATCCGTAAATGCCAAACATTTATCTGAGGTGCACGAAGTGACCAGCCGATTGTCTGAGCGCGTATCGGAGATCGTTGCGGCAAGGGAATTCCCGTTAGTGCTAGGCGGAGATCATAGCATTTCCATTGGGACGATTGCTGGCTTAGCCGAGCATTATAAAAATCTTGGAGTCATTTGGTTTGATGCGCATTCGGATTTGAATTCGGAGGATACAAGTCCATCGGGCAATATACATGGAATGTCGCTGGGCATCAGCCTTGGCAGAGGTATCCCATTGTTAACGAATTTAAGAGGATTTTCACCCAAAATAAAGCCAGAGCATGTCGCGATTGTCGGAGCCAGATCGCTTGATTCCGGCGAGAAGGCCTATATCCGATCTCTAGGCATCGCTTGTTATACTATGCATGATATTGATCGCCTTGGTATTGCACGCGTAATGGAGAAGGTAATACAGCAGCTTAAGCAAACGACTGATGGCGTCCACGTCAGCTTTGACATTGATAGCCTTGATCCGGTTGAGGCACCGGGTACGGGCACGCCTGTCAGGGGCGGGCTCAGCTACCGTGAAGCGCATCTTGCACTTGAGCTTCTTTATCAATCGGATCTGGTCACATCAGCCGAAGTCGTGGAAGTTAATCCAAGCCTCGACCATAATGACCAGACGGCTAAGCTTGCGGTGGAGCTAATTGGCTCACTGCTGGGCGAACAGATTTTGTGAATCAGGAGAAAGCGCCTCAAGCGACTAGCAAAGATTCGAATGAGCAGGAGGAACTGAGCTATGCGAGAGCCATATCAGAACGAACCATTTACCGATTTTTCGGTAATCGACCATATTAATGATTTTCAGGAGGCGCTGCGCAAAGTTGAACTGGAGCTGGGCCAAGAGTATTTTCTAAGGATTGGAGCTGACCGCATCGAGACGATTCAAAAGCGAAAATCAATCAATCCCTCTGATGTTGGGCAGCTTGTAGGAATCGTCTCACAGGCGGATTCCGAGCTGGCGCATAAAGCCATACTTGCCGCCGCAGAGGCTTTCGAGCATTGGAAGAAAGTGACGCCTTCTGCGAGGGCGAGAGTATTGTATAAAGCAGCGACGTTACTGCGAAGGCGTAAGCACGAGTTTTCTGCATGGCTCGTTTATGAAGCGGGCAAGAGCTGGGCGGAGGCCGACGGAGACACAGCCGAAGCCATCGATTTTTTGGAGTATTATGGGCGGGAGATGGAACGGCTTGCAGAGCGTCAGCCTATTGTTGCTGCAGCAGGCGAGGATAATGAGCTAGTCTATATCCCGCTTGGCGTTGGCGTTATAATTCCGCCATGGAATTTTCCGCTTGCGATTATGGCTGGTATGACCATGGCGGCGGTTGTTGCCGGCAATACGGTAGTATTAAAGCCGGCCAGCGCGACGGCTGTTATCGCGGCGAAATTTGTTGAGCTGCTGGAGGAGGCAGGGCTGCCTGACGGTGTTGTGAATTTCTTGCCCGGCGCGGGAAATGAGGTGGGTGATTTTTTGGTGGAGCATCCATTAACCCGCTTTATATGCTTTACGGGGTCAAGGGAGGTTGGCCTGCGTATTAACGAGAAAGCCTCTACCGGCCAGCCGGATCAGAAATGGTTGAAACGCATCGTTGCAGAGATGGGCGGCAAGGATACGATTATTGTTGATGCGGAGGCGGATCTTGAGCTGGCGGCCGATGCGATTACAGCATCCGCTTTCGGTTATGCTGGACAGAAATGCTCGGCCTGTTCGCGTGCTGTTGTGCATGAACTCGTCTATGACGAGGTTATTGACAAGGTTGTTGAACGAACAAAACGGCTAAAGCTTGGGAAAGCAAGCGAGCAGTCTACTTACGTTGGACCGGTCATTGACGAGCGAGCCTACATGAGTATTTTAAAATATATCGAGGTTGGGCGCAGCGAAGGAATCATCGTGCATGGCGGCAAAATTGGAGATAGCAGCGGTTATTTCATTGAACCTACAATCATTAAGGATGTCGCTCCGCTTGCCCGCATCGCGCAAGAGGAAATATTCGGGCCAGTACTCGCTTTTATTAAAGCAGGCAGCTTTGACGAAGCGCTTGCTATCGCGAACAACACCGATTATGGGCTGACGGGTGCCGTTATCTCGCGGAACCGCAGCAGATTGGAGCAGGCCCGCGAGCAGTTTCATGTCGGCAATCTTTATTTTAACCGCAAGTGTACAGGTGCCTTAGTTGGCGTCCATCCTTTTGGCGGATTTAATATGTCAGGTACAGATTCGAAAGCTGGCGGGCGTGATTACTTGCTGCTCTTCACGCAGGCGAAGGTTGTATCAGAAAAATTCTAATCGTTATAGGCGAGCGGATTGGGCTATCAAACTGCCGATCCGTTCAATGCCGCTCTCAATGTTCCCCTCAATCACATTGGTCACATTAAGCTTCAATAGATTTGCCCTCTGAAAAGTAGACAAGTAGTCACGATCCATGGCATCAACCAGTATGTCCTCCTTGCGCAATTTGCTGATTAGAAGCGGGACAGAAATGGTCTCATGAAGCAAAATATGAGTATGAACGATCGGATATTTGGATCGCTCATAGGTGAAGGCACCTTTGCTGCGTGAAGCTTCCTTCGCAAGCGCCGTATCGAGAAGCTTCGCCCTTGCCGAGTATTTCCCGCGGATTTTGGCGCGATGACGCTCGAACATGCCGCTGCGCAAATAGATTTCAAGAGCGGCTTGCGACAGCATGGAGCTGTCGATGTCGTCTTGTTTTTTGTATAGTCGAAACGCTTGTGCAAGTAAATCAGGAATGACCGCAATACCGATCCGCAGGCCGGGAAATATAATTTTGGAATAGCTCTTTAAATAGATGACATGAGAGGAGTCGTTATAAGCATAGATCGGATCGGCTTTGCTGTTTTGCTCGAAATCAGCTAGAAAGTCGTCTTCAACGATATATACATCGTATTTGGCGGCCAGCTTAGCGAGCAGCTGCTTCTCTTTCTTCGAATAGGAGCAGCCAAGCGGGTTGTGAAACCGCGGCATCGTATAAAAAAACTTAATGTCCTCTGTGCGAAAGATCTCCTCCAGCCTGTTGAAATCAATGCCGGCGAAACGACGTTCGATGCCGATTACGGGTATATGCCGTGTTTGTAAATACTCTATAAACAGATGATAACCTGGCTGCTCAATCAGCACCTTCTGCTTGCCGCTCGGAAATGGCATAGATGCAAGCAGAGACAGCGCCTGTTGAACCCCGGAGACAACAAATATATTGCGCTCTGGCGCAAACACCTGATAGCTCATCAATTGCTTGCGAACGATATCAATTAAGGAATCCATTCCTTTGGCGGTGCCATAAACAAATAAGTCCTTCTGGTAAGTATCGATTGCTTTATTAATGCAATGCTGAAAATCCAAATAAGGAAACAATGCCGGATCGGGCGCCGATGCTGCAAAGTTGAGCAGGCGAGCTGCTTCATCTTGAGCGGCGTTCATCCCTTTTACAACAAAATAGCCGCTTCTTGGCATCGCATAAATGAGATGGCGTTTCTCCAGCTCATCCAAAGCTTTAATAATTGTGCTCTTGCTGCAATTGAACTGCTCTGCCAGCGCTCGAATGGAAGGGAGCTTCTGCCCATCTTTATAGGGCTGCTTTGCAATAAGCTCCTCCAGCTCATTCATGAGCTTTAAATAAAAGTACATTTTAACAGTACCTCCTGCCATCTGTACCGATACAGATGGCTTTTTTGTATATTGTAGCATGTGCAGCTTTGGAGATACGATACCTATATAAAGCGAACAGTTACTAGGAGGTAGACCATGATGACAACACACAATAATTTGAAGTCGAAACGGCTTGCGTATACAGCGATTATTGTTTATTCCACTATCGTAGGGCTTTCTTTTCTTTTCGGGAAATTAGCCTTGACGGTTACAAGTCCGCTGGACAGTCTCGCCCACCGTTTCACCATATCTTTTATTGCGGCAACAATACCAGTCTTATTCGGTTGGATCAAGCTGCAGCTTAAAGCACGGGATATGCTAAGCATTCTTCCGCTAGCTGTCTTTTATCCGTCGATGTTTTTTGCTTTCCAAGCCTATGGATTACAGTTTACATCCTCCGCAGAAGCAGGCATTATTCATGCCACAGTGCCTATTTTCACGATGATTGCCGCAGCGTATTTCTTGAAGGAGCGGACGACTAAGGTACAGAAGCTATCGACCCTGCTCTCCGTTGTTGGGGTTATATTCATCTTTGTCATGAAGGGGACGTCAATCGATATTTCTAATGTAAAAGGCACCTTGCTCATACTTTTGTCAGCTCTTTCCTTGGCAGGCTACAGCGTACTAGCGAGGCGACTCTCAGGTCGCATGAAGGTAATGTCGATGACGTATATGATGACGGCTATTGGCTTCCTTGTATTTAACTTTATCGCAATAAGTCAACATGTCGCCAAAGGAACGATTGCTCATTATTTTGAACCATTTGCCAGTCCAGTGTTCCTCCTATCGATATTATATTTGGGCGTACTCTCTTCGCTCGTATCCAGCTTGCTCAGCAATTACGCCTTATCCAAGCTTGAAGCGTCTAAAGTGAGCGTATTTAATCATCTGGCTACGTTGGTCTCTGTTATCGGTGGATTTGTGTTTCTCGGCGAGAAGCTGGCATACTACCATTTCATTGGCGCTGCAGTTATCCTTGTTGGTGTGCTGGGCACGAACATGGGGGCATTCGGTAAAAGAAAGGGAACATCTTCGATAAGTGTTTCTCAAAAGGTGGAACGATAACAGAAGGCAGCGATTCCATCTGAGTCGAACAGCTGCTGCCGGAAAGCTTAGTTATACTCATTCTCTACGCTGACAGCTGCTCTAATAATGGATATGATTAGGTTTGTAGGTTATTAGAAGCGGCGTTAAGGGGATGATCAAGTGATCGAGAATAAGGATACATGGATTGTGGAAGCGGATATTACAAGCATGCAATCAGCAATGGAAAAGGGATGGATAAGCTCAGAAGAGTTGGTCCAGTTATATATGGAGCGAATCAGCAATTATGATGGCGTTCTTCGATCTATTTTGGAAACGAACCCCGATGCCATTGAGATTGCCAAAGCTTTAGATAAAGAGCGACAAGAAAAAGGGAGTCGTGGCAGCCTGCACGGTATTCCGATTTTGCTCAAGGACAACATCGATACACACGACAATATGCACACAAGCGCGGGATCCGTAGCTTTAGCGAATTCATATGCTGCGGAAGATTCCTTTGTTGCTTCGCAATTACGTGCCGCAGGAGCGGTTCTGCTAGGCAAAGCGAACATGACAGAATGGGCTAATTTCATGTCAGGCACGATGTGGGCGGGATACAGCTCAAGAGGAGGCCTTGTGCTTAACCCATATGGTCCGGGAGAGCTGTTCATTGGAGGCTCAAGCTCGGGATCGGGCGCTGCGGTTGCCGCCAACTTGGCAGCTGCTGCAATTGGCACGGAAACTTCGGGCTCCATCATTAGCCCTGCAAGCCAAACGAGCTTAGTAGGAATTAAACCAACGATAGGCTTAGTAAGCCGAACTGGCATTATACCGATTACAAACAGTCAGGATACGGCAGGTCCGATGACTAGAACGGTAACGGATGCGGCTATTCTTCTTGGAACATTGGCAGGCGCCGATGAGCGAGATGCGGTTACGGTAAATGGGGCAAAGCAAGCTCAATCCGACTATACGCCATTTCTTGATGCTAGTTATTTAAAGCAAGCAAGGATCGGAATTCCGCGCTTTTATTATAAAGATTTGGACGAAGACAGGCTTGCGATCATGGAGTCGGCTATTGCGGTTTTGAAACAGGCTGGCGCGACGATTATCGATCCCGTTGAGCTGCCGTGTGAGAAGGTTGATTGGGATTGGCATGTGCTGCGATATGAATTCAAAAAATATATCAATGACTACCTCGGCAAGCTGGATGAATCGGTTCCTGTTCATTCCTTGAAGGAGCTAATTGCTTATAACGAAGAGCACGCAGACATTGCTTTAAAATATGGGCAGGATACGCTGCTGTCGGCGGAGGAAACGAGCGGAACGTTGACCGAACAGGAATATGTCGATAGTATTTTGAGAAATAAAGAGCTGGCAGGCAAGCATGGAATTGACTTCGCTTTACAGGGGCATCAACTGGATGCTTTGTTGTTTCTAGGCAATGATGATGGCGATGATCTTGCCGCAAGAGCGGGTTATCCGGTCATTACCGTGCCTGGCGGTTATGCGGAGAAGGGAATCATTGCCGAAGGCGGCTATACGACCAAGGGGCCGCAGGGGGTCACCTTTATTGGTACAGCCTTTAGCGAGCCTACCTTAATTAAACTAGCCTATGGCTTTGAGCAGGCGACCAAGCATCGTGTATCTCCGTCAGCTTTTAATTGAATAGCTTGAAATAAGCAGGCGTAAACAACGGATATAATCCGCTAGTTTGCGTCTGTTTTTTGGGAAGAAATAAGGAATAGAAACCAGTATGGCTTGTTATGTTTTTTAGAGACTGCGTATCTTTTATTCGTTATAGATCGTTTTCTAATAAAGGTGTTTTGGAGGAGTGAATTTATAATGAAAAAGGTACTTATTCTAGGTGCAAGCGGTCTTGTAGGAAGGGCATTGGTCGATGAATTGCAGCACGGTTTTGACCTGTATGGCACTTATTCTTCATCATTTACGAGTCTGCCTGCTGATAAGCAGCACAAATTAGATGTTGAGCAAATGGCTGAAATGAAGAAAATCATCCATTCGATTAAACCCGATATTGTTATTTCTTGTTTAAGAGGAGAGTTTGATCAACAGCTGTTGTTCCATAAAGAATTGGCTATGGAACTAGCTAAGCATAATAGTCGACTGTATTTCTTTTCTACGACGAACGTATTTGATGGAGACTTCTCAAAGCCTCATTTTGAAACAGATCTCCCTATTTCCGGAACCGATTATGGGAAATTCAAAATCGAATGTGAAAACATGCTTACAGAAATTTTGAGTGAACGAGCGATGATTGTCAGAATACCCGCGATATGGGGGAAAGATTCTCCGAGATGGAACACCGTTAAAGATAGTATCGAAAATAATAAAGAGATAGAGGTTTACAGCAATCTCGTGTTTAACAATCTTCTGGATGTTTTGCTCGCTAAACAGCTGCGCTTCATTATTGAAGAAGAGCTAAAAGGAATTTTTCATTTAGACGCAGTGGATACGCTGACACAAGGGCAATTTTATGAACAAATTTTAAAGCAATTAGGAAGTGAAAAGAGTATATTGCGAGAACGATTATATGAAGATGATGCTGCTACATATTATTTTCAGTTGCGTTCAAATCGCGATGACTTTGCCAACGCTCCGCGAAGCACTAATGCTGAGATGATATCATATTTAGTGAGCGATTATTTGGATAAAGAGTAGCAAAAGTTTGAAAAGGATGGGGCTGCCGGCGGGCGGCTTTTTTTATTAATCAGCCCTGTGACAACAGACTGGTCCCGAGAAGCATTGGGCGTTAACTAACATAAAGAGGGCAGGAACAATCCCTGCCCTCTTCATTGCTATTGCTTGATTTGGGGGAGCGTAATACTGATCACGGTCCCGAGCCCCTGCTTGCTCTTGATCGTGATGTGATAGCTCCGATCATACAGCAGCTTCAGCCGTTTATTCGTATTCAATAAGCCGATGTGCTTGGACTGCTCTTCGGATGCAACCAAAGATCTCCTGATTTCAGTGAGCCGGTCTGAAGGAATGCCGTTCCCGTTGTCGGAGACGACAAGCCGAAGCTGTTCCCCAATGATTAAAATTTTTATTTTGATCAGGCCATTCCCGTTCTTTTCCTTTATGCCATGGTATAAGCTGTTCTCGACTAAAGGCTGAAGCAGCAGCTTCATCGTATGGAGCTTGAGAATTTCTTCGTCGTATTCAAACAGTACATCGAAGGTATCCTTGTACCGTTTCTTCTGAATATTGATGTAGCTGACGGTGTTCGCGATTTCTTCCTCCCACGTTACCTCATTGGTTGGACGGCTGAAGGAATAGGAAAGCATGTCGGACAAGTTCTCAATCATATCGCTCGCTTTGTTCGGTTTTCCTGTTAGACCGACGGTTTCCCAATAAATCGAATTGAGCGTGTTATACAAAAAATGTGGATTGATTTGGGATTGAAGCGCAAGCAGCTCCATCACTTGAAGCTTGTATTTCTTCTCTGAGAGTTGGGTTTGAATATAGCGATGTTCAATGAAATGGGCGATCATGTTCTGAATAATGTAAGAATATTCATCATTAACTTTGCTAGGCGGCTTCAGCGGCGTGCGATTATTCTCGGCAGATCTGAGCAGCGAGGTTATAGCAAGCAGCTGCCTATAATTTTTTCGGGTCAAATAAAAGGTCAATGCAAGTCCCAAAAAGAAGGACAAGCACGCAAAAATGATTGTATAGTTTAATATGCGCGAGGGTGTCTCGTACAACGAAGCATGCGGAATGACGGACACGTATTTCCAGTTGTACTGCTCCGATTCCACCTTCGTCACGTTGACTTCTCCCAGAGAGGAAGCCAGGTCGAAGTAGGTAGATGGGTGGTTTGCCATTTGATCCAGCTCGGCATCTGTTAAAATATTTTCTTCTTTATTGGAGAAAATAACCTGATTATTTTCGTTTAGAACGAGCAGAATTTGATCCTTATACGTCGTGATGTTGGATAAAATATTTTCAATATATTTTGGACGAACGTTTAAAATAATACCGATTTTCCGTGGCGCCAGCACGTTGTAAATAGATATTAATTCGGTCGGCTGCGTCTCGAACGCAAAAATTTTGGCTTCCCTTTTGGACGTCCATTCCGTAGCGGGCCCATCGTATTTCATGAATTCCTCGAACCAGCCCGTATCGTTGAAACGGTTGATTGAAGACAAGCCGTCAAGTGAGGACACGAAACGGCCATTCGGATTGTCCGAGTAGAAATAAATAGAATGGATATAAGGTTTTGAGCTGGTAAGCGCATTCAAATAGCTGGATATAATTTGATACGAAGTAGAACTCTCATACGTATAGATCGGATTTTGCAGAACGTTGGACAGCTCATTGAAAACTTTAGCGTTCTGGTATAATGCAAGCTTCAACGTGTCTAGTTCATCCAAAATCATCTCGATCTGGCGCTGTGATTGCAATAGCAGGAAACGGCTGTTCTTGTTAATGTCTGCCTTCATGTCCCTCTGTGTGGTTATAAAGGATAACGAGCCTAATATGATTAAAGGCAATATTAAAGGAATGAGAAAAGTAGCCAAATGCTTGATAAAATAGCGCTCTTTCATCGTTTAGATCATCCGTTCTTACATTCGCTAGGTGTTTTGCCATAGTAGCTTTTGAATGTCCGGGTGAAATTTTTGGCATTGCTGTAGCCGACCATTTCACTAATTTCGTATGTTTTAAATTGGTTCTCCTGAATGAGCCTCATCGCAACCTTCATTTTCACCTGTATGAGATAATCGGTAAAATTTTGACCGGTTTTTTGTTTGAACAAATAGCTCAAATAGTTGGCATTCAAATATACCTGCTTTGCCGCATCCTCCAGATTCGCATCTTTATATTGATTCTGGATATACGCTTTAATTTGTGTAATAATCAGCCCTTCGTTGCTCGTGCCAGAAGGCGGTTGATCCAAGGCGTGCTTCGCTGCTTCCAGCTCGTCTCTCAGGCCGGCGAATACGTCCAATAAAACCTGATATTTTGCGGGCTTCACGATATAGTTGTTGACTCGATAACGAAGCGCCTTCTGGGCATATTCGAACTCGCGGTAGCTGCTAAGAAAAATAACATGAATATTATGCTTCTGCTCATGAATGACCTCGGCAAGCTCAAGGCCGGACATGACAGGCATTTTAATATCGGTAAGGATGACATCGATTTTGTCATGATTTTGAATGAAATTCAATGCTTCCTTACCGTTTCCGCATTGGCCGATAATTTGAAAACCGACCTCCTGCCACGGAAAGTAGGAAGATAAAGCTTCTCTTGTATCCGCCTCATCATCAACTAGCAGCAGCCTGTACATCTCATCACCTCTTAACGATGTAGTCTTCCTTTGCTGATAATGAGATTATAGCACAGCAGGATCAGGCTAATGTGTTCATAGAGAAGCCATGCGGCATCTAAGATAAAAATGATACGTTAACCGATAAAATGATACTACGGAATGGGATTGCTCAAATAATGATACTTAAATCTAAGATTAGATGCCTTATGTAAATAATCAATCAATCCTATACTTTAGAAAGCGTTTCCAAGAAAACAAAAGGGAGAGGTTCATATGCACCGATTGAAAGGATTAAACGGTTTCATTGCTTTGATAGTCGTATTTGCAATCATCATTTCAGGTTGTTCCTCCGGGAAACCGGACAAAGAAAATCAAGGCAGCGGCTCGGATAAGAAGGTTACCCTGCGCTTTAGCTGGTGGGGTGGCGACGGCCGCCATGAAGCTACGCTTGCTGCTATAGAAGCGTACAAGAAGATTGCGCCGAACGTGACGATCGAAGCGGAATACCAGGGCTTTGACGGCTATGAGCAAAAGGTCAAAACACAGCTGGCCAGCGCTACGTCCGCCGATATTATTCAGCTTGACGTTCCATGGATGAAGGAACTGACGAAAAATGACTTTTTCCTCGATCTTAGTAAGCAGGAAGGACTGTCGTTGGAGGGCTTTGATCAAGACTTCCTGAACAATTTCAGCGTTTATAACGACAAAATGGTAGCGCTCCCTTCCGGCGTAAATGCTTATGCGCTCGTTATTAATAAGACGGCAGCCGATAAGCTCGGCGTACCGACCGATATTCAGTGGGACTGGGATACCCTCTACGAGGAAGGCAAGAAGCTTCATGATAAAGACAATACCAAGTATTTGCTTCTTGCTGACCACGGCATGCTGATGCAGGATTTCACGAACATGCTTAAGCAGCGCACCGGAACTCAGTGGATCAATGAAGATTATTCGCTTGGCTTTACGAAAGAGGAAGCCGCGAGTGCCTTGGAATGGATCGACAAGGCCATGAAAGCTGGCGTATACCAGCCGCTCGGAGAATCCGATTTATTTTTCGGCAAAACCGAACAGAATCCGAAATGGATCAATCAAGATATTCCGATCATCTCGGCTATGAGCAGTACGCTCTTGTCGCTTCGCTCGGTGCTGCCTGAAGGTGTGGAAGTCGTAACTGCCTTGCCTGCCATCGATAAAAATGCGAAAAACTCAGCCGTATTGGTAAGGCCCTCGCAGTTGATTGCCGTAAGCAGCAAGTCGAAGCACCCGGAAGAGTCCGTGAAATTTCTGAACTGGCTGATGAATGACGCAGAAGCAGCAGTTATCTTAGGCGATGTCCGCTCCATTCCAGCATCCTCTTCCGCGCAAACCGCTGCTGTAGAGGCAGGGAAAATAGACGAAGCGATTACGAAAGCAGTCGAAATGGGTCTGAAAAACGCAGGCATTGTAGATAATGCAATCTCTACTAACTCGGAGGTATCCGCTCTGCTGCAGGATGTTATCGAGAAGGTGGCTTACGGAAAGCTGACGCCAGACAAGGCCGCGCAAGAGCTCGTTAGCAGCCTGGAGAAAAAACTGAAAGAGCTGCAAGGAAGATAAAACGGATTTAAAGAACGGGGTGCACGCCAGTGATAGCTATGCGATTGACTGGCGTGCTCTCCCACATTTCCGATAGAGAATAGGAGTGTGAGCCAGTGGCCAGGAAGAAGCGCAGCTTTCGATATATCGGACTTATATATGTTCTTCCATGGATTCTGGGGCTGCTCATTTTTCAGTTGTATCCCTTCATCGCGTCATTTTATTATTCCTTGACGGATTACAACATGGTGAATGCCCCCAAATTCATTGGTTTGGATAATTATAAGCAAATTTTCATGAATGATCCCGGCTTTACCCAAGCGCTAAAAGTAACGTCGATTTATGTGGTTCTTGCCGTGCCGGTGAAGCTCGCCTTTGCCTTATTCGTTGCTATCGTGCTTAGCGCCAAGCTGCGAGCCATTAATTTGTTTCGAACCATCTATTATTTGCCCTCGATTCTTGGCGGAAGCGTGGCGATATCGGTGCTTTGGCGGTTCCTATTCATGAAGGACGGCGTCGTCAACAGCTTGCTGGCTAATGTCGGCATTCCTTCAATCGATTGGCTGGGCAACCCAGATATCGCGCTTTATACACTCGGTTTATTATCGGTTTGGCAATTTGGGTCTTCAATGGTTTTATTTCTAGCAGGTATTCAGCAAATTCCTAGTGACCTGTACGAAGCAGGTTCCATCGACGGTGCCTCCAAGACCCGCATGTTCTTTAAAATTACCGTGCCGCTGCTGACACCAATTGTCCTGTTCAATCTGGTCATGCAGATGGTTAACGCGTTCCAAGAATTTACCGGCGCCTTCGTTATTACGAGCGGCGGACCGATGAAGTCTACTTATCTCTATGCTTTGAAGCTGTATGAGGAAGCCTTCACCTTCTTTAAAATGGGGTACGCTTCAGCGCTGTCATGGGTCTTGTTCGCGATCATCATGGTCGTAACAGGCATTATTTTCAAAACCTCTAACCGCTGGGTCTACTATGAAGACGGAGGTAAAACCAAATGACGCATACCAGCTCGAATAAGTGGTTGTCTTATGTGCTGTTGACATTGTTAGGCTTTGTCATGATTTATCCGTTAATATGGCTGTTTGTATCATCGTTTAAGACGAATCAAGATATTTTCGGCTCCAGCAAGCTGTTTGCGGATACCTACGTTTGGGATTCCTATTCCTTGGGCTGGGCAGGAACTGGCCAATACGGCTTTCAGCATTTTTTTGTTAATACGCTTAAGATGGTGCTGCCTACGGTCGTTCTGACAATCATCTCGAGTGTTATCGTTGCTTATGGCTTTTCCCGGTTTGTGTTTCCGCTTCGAACGTTTCTGTTCTCCATTATGATGGCGACGTTGATGCTGCCGGATGCAACCGTTATGATTCCGCGTTATATCCTGTTCAATAAGCTTGGATGGCTGGACACTTATTTGCCGTTTATCGTACCATCCGCTTTCGCAACCTCAGCTTTTTTCATCTATATGCTTATTCAGTTTTTTCGGGGATTGCCAAGGGAACTGGATGAATCGGCTACAATTGACGGCTGCAATTCGTTTATGGTTCTCATTCGTGTACTGCTGCCCTTATGCAAGCCAGCTCTTTTCTCGGTGGGCATCTTTCAGTTCATTTGGACCTGGAATGATTTCTTTAACTCAATCATTTATATAAGCAGCGTAAAAAAATTCACGGTCTCGCTTGGCCTGCGCTTGTCGCTGGATGCCTCCTCGGCCGTTTCGTGGAATCAGGTGCTTGCGATGTCGGTTGTGAGCGTCGTTCCGTGCATTTTGTTATTCTTTTTGGCGCAGAAATATTTTGTTGAAGGCATCTCCACTACAGGATTAAAAGGATAAGGAGAAACGATATGAAACCGGATGAGAAACATAAAGAGAACGTTCAAATTGCTTATATCGGAGGCGGCTCCCGCGGCTGGGCTTGGGGATTGATGAGCGACCTTGCAGCAGAAAGCGAGCTTGCCGGCAACGTTAAGCTGTATGATATTCATTATGAATCAGCCGCGCAAAATGCGATCATCGGCAACAGGCTGTCGCAGGCGACTGACACGAAGGGTAAGTGGAGCTATGAGGCAGTGCCTGCATTGCAAGACGCATTGCAAGGTGCAGATTTTATCATCATTTCCATTCTGCCAGGAACCTTTGCCGAGATGGAATCGGATGTCCATTTGCCGGAAGAATACGGGATTTACCAGTCGGTGGGCGATACGGTCGGACCAGGAGGACTTGTCCGTGCGCTTCGTACCATCCCGCTATATGTCGAGATTGCGAATGCGATCAAACAATATGCGCCAGACGCGTGGGTCATTAACTATACGAACCCAATGACACTGTGCACGAGAACGCTTTACGAGGTGTTCCCGGAGGTGAAGGCCATCGGATGCTGCCATGAGGTGTTTGGCACGCAGCATTTGCTCGCTTCCATGGTGGAGAAAAAGCTGGGAGTCCCTTCGGTTGACCGGCGTGACATCAAGGTTAATGTACTGGGCATCAATCATTTTACATGGCTGGACAGAGCCTCTTACCAAGGCATCGATTTATTCCCGCTTTACAAGGAATTTGTTGAAGAGCATTATGCGGAAGGGTATGAAGGCAAGAAAAAAGGCCACTGGCTCAACGATCATTTTGCTTCTGCGCAGCGGGTCAAATTTGATTTATTCCGCAAGTACGGCATCATTGCTGCGGCTGGCGATAGGCATTTGGAGGAGTTTATGCCGGGCGAGCTTTATTTAAAGAACCCTGAGACGGTGCAAAGCTGGAAATTCAGCCTAACGAAGGTGGATTGGCGGAAGAAAAACCAGGCAGAACTTTATGCCAAGGGCCAGCGGCTAGCAACTGGTGAGGAAGCATTCGAGGTGAAGCCTACCGGAGAGGAAGGCATTGAGATGATAAAAGCATTACTCGGAATGGGCGAGCTGATTACGAACGTAAATATGCCGAATCGCGGACAGATCGAAGGTTTGCCGGCGGGTGCCGTCGTGGAGACGAACGCTGTATTCGGTTATAACCGCGTAAGCCCGATTGTTGCTGGCAGGCTTATTCCTGAGGTAGAGCAGCTGGTGCTGCCCCATGTAATAAATCAGGAAATGACCCTTCAGGCAGCCTTAAACAAAGACAAAGCTTTGGCGTTTCAGGCTTTCATGAACGATCCGCTTGTTAGTCTGCCTAATCATGCTGGCGCAGCATTGTTTGAGAAAATGCTTCAGAACACGAAGTCGATGCTGCCTGGCTGGGACCTGTAGCAAAAAACAGGTAAAGCAATTCCTTTTTGAGAGGGAATTGCTTTTTTTGTTCGTGCTGTCGCTGTAAGTCCAAGACCGCTGATGGCGGTCTTTTCTTATTTTTGTTTTTATTTTAGTGGTAAGTGTGTGTCTCACTGAAAGATTAATTCAATAAGGATGAAAAACCAATATATGTTAAGATATTTATACGATATCATTTACGAGTAACGTTTTACCTTATAAAGTATTTAGAAGCTGATTTGCTTCGTAAAAGGTAAAGCTATGTGGACTGCTAAGGAGGGCAGATATGACTATAAAAGCGAGATACATGTTGCTTGCTGTATTAATAATTAGTGTGACCCTTTTAATTTTACTGCTGTCATCAAGACAAGAGAAATTTATTCACAAAACAGCAATTAACGAAAAGATAGTTCAAACTAGAAGTTTTAGCGTGAGTTCTGATTCTACAGATTTGAATACATCAGCAAAAGGAACATTATTTATCAAGGGAGACAAAGGAATTCCGGAACATATACAGATTGTTGCTTCGATTTCAATCGACCCTAAAGACTGGGGTGGTGTTGCTTTCAATATTCCTGATAAATGGTATATTTCAAACATTACAAGCAGTTATCCTGAAAAAGAAACAAAATCCATACCTGCGGACTATATAACGACATTGACTACCGCGGATACAGAAAATAAATGGAGAGCGATAATTGAAGTTGGAAGAGGACGAAACGCCTATAAATCAACGGGAGGCGGTACAGGAACGGTTGTGATTGACTTAGTTTCTGATAAAAAGGCAATACAAGAGTCAGATCAATTCAGTATTTCGGTTGCGGTGGGCTCAGATGAAAAAGATGGTGTAAAGATTGTAGGACCTGATTATGTTGAAATACCTATATCGTTAACGGATATGTCAGATGATTAAAATTAGATAATAGACCATTGCACTTCATAAGAAACATAAATTGCCGCGTCATACGCGGCTTTTTCTATTTGAGAGGGATCTCGTTATAATGAGAAGAGCGATTATAGAAAGAAGTGAAATCATCATGAAGATCATTGTCATTGGTGCAGGAATTGCTGGAGCATCAACTGCATACCATTTGGCTAAGCAGGGTGCAGACGTCCTCATTATCGATAGGAAAGATGAAGGACAGGCTACGGATGCAGCAGCTGGCATTATTTGTCCTTGGCTGTCGCAGCGGCGCAATAAGGCGTGGTATCGCCTTGCTAAGGCCGGAGCGAGTTATTACCCTGTTTTAATTGAAGAGCTGGAAATTGAAGGGGAAACCGAAACCGGATATGCCAAGGTCGGCGCCCTCAGTATACATATGGATTCGGAGAAAATCGAGAAGATGGAAGAGAGAGCTTACAAGCGTTTAGAAGAAGCTCCAGAAATCGGTGAGATAAAGCAGCTTGATGAACATCGGACCCGAGAGCTCTTCCCGCTGCTCGTCGAAGGATATTCTTCCGTTCATATTAGTGGAGCCGCTCGTGTGGACGGCCGTGCGCTGCGCGATGCTTTGCTTCGATCTGCACAGAGGAATGGGGCTGAGCTTATCTATGGGGATGCTAGGCTTGAATATCAATCCAACCGAATAACGGGTGTAACGGCCCAGGCAATTAGTTATCCGGCTGACATCGTGATCGTCTGTGCAGGGGCTTGGGCAGGGCAGCTGCTGCAACCGTTGGGCATTGATTTTAAAGTGGGTTATCAGAAAGCGCAAATTATGCATTTGCAGCTTCCAGATGCCAAACAGAATACTGGCAGCTGGCCGGTTGTTATGCCGCCTTCCGATCAATATTTGCTCGCCTTTGATCAGCAAAAAATCGTCATAGGGGCAACTCATGAAAATGATATCGAAGGTTATGATACGAGGATCACACCCGGTGGAATGCATGAAATTTTAAGCAAATGTCTTCCATTCGCACCTGATCTGGCAGATAGTACATTTCAGGAAGTAAGAGTAGGCTTTCGCCCTTTTACTGCCGATTTTCTTCCGGTTATAGGCGCCATTCCAGATTGGGAGGGACTGCTTGCGGTAAACGGTCTCGGGGCTTCCGGCTTGACGATGGGGCCTTATATCGGAGACCAGTTGGCTAAGCTAGCACTAGGAATGGAAGTGGATATCGATTTAACCGATTATGAAATTTGTAAAGCCATTAGCTGAGCTGTAGGTTAATTTTATAATGAGTCATTTTAATATCGTAAAAGGAGAGCTGCTGTTTTGAAGAATAATATCATCGAATACTGTTTAACGAAGAACGGAGCGTCTAAGGATTATCCCTTCGGATTCGAACCGTTGGTCATTAAAGTTGCAGGTAAAATATTCGCGTTTATTTTTGAGGACAAAGGGGAGCATCTTCGCTTAAACCTGAAATGTGATCCGATAATTGCGGAAAACTTAAGGGAACAGCATGAGGCTGTTCGACCAGGATACCATATGAATAAAAAGCATTGGAATACAATTACGATCGACGGTTCTTTGCCAGAGTCGGATGTTTTTGAAATGATTGATCATTCTTACGAGCTGGTTGTCAAAAGTCTTTCTAAGAGTCTTCGAGAATCTATTATCGAAAAGAACTAAATGGCTCAGAGCGTATGACGGGACTTCGCAGGTTGTAGTTAAATTAAGATTGTGATAAACTGTACCTAATTTTGATGACGGGAGTTGAACGAATACAATGTAGAACTTTCTTGCTGTGAGATCACGAATAGAACGAACTCAGCGATCCGCTGTGGTTGGTTTATTTCGTCTCTGCAAGAAAGGTCTGTATTTCGTTTGCGCTCCCTATCCGGCTAGTCATCCAGTCTCATAAAATGGGGCTGTATTTCCTCGTATGGATTAGAGACGCAAGAAAGCACCTTTCTTGCGTCTCTTTTTTATTTTCATACGAAAGGATGATCGCCATGCCCGCGATTCAAGTATCTAATCTCACTTTTGCCTATCCAGTCAGCTATGACCTCATATTCGAGAATGTTCATTTTCAAATCGATACAGACTGGAAGCTCGGGTTTACAGGGCGAAACGGTCGGGGGAAAACGACGTTCTTTAACCTGCTGCAGGGGAAATACGAATACAGCGGCAAGATCTCCGCACCCGTTGCCTTTGATTATTTTCCGTTTCCCGTTGAACATCCGGAATATTTGACTGTCGACGTCATCGAAGAAATCGTGCCAGACTATGAGCGCTGGAAGCTGATGCGAGAACTAAATCTGCTTAAGGTTTCGGAAGATGTGTTGTACCGGCCATTCGAAACGCTGTCCCAAGGCGAGCAAACGAAGGTACTGCTTGCCGTGCTGTTCATCCAGGACAATCGCTTTCTGCTCATCGACGAGCCAACCAATCATCTCGACTTACATGCACGCAAACTTGTCGGTGATTATCTAAACACGAAGCGCGGTTTTATTCTTGTGTCACATGACCGCTCATTTCTCGACCGCTGTGTCGATCATATTTTATCGATCAACAAAACAAATATAGAAATTCAAAAAGGCAACTTCTCCAGCTGGTGGACGAACAAAACCCGCCAGGACACGTTCGAATTGGCACAAAACGAGAAGCTGTACAAAGATATCGAGCGTTTATCTAGCTCTGTCAAACGCACGAGCGGCTGGTCCCACGAGATTGAAAAATCGAAAAACGGCACACGAAACTCCGGTTCCAAACTGGATAAAGGATATGTCGGTCACAAAGCTGCTAAAATGATGAAACGCGCGAAATCCATTGAGCAGCGGCAAAACGCCGCTGTAGAAGAGAAATCGAAACTGCTTCGAAATATTGAACAGTCAGAAAGCCTTGTGATCTCTCAACTCGCGTATTCCAAATCTGAACTGGCTGTGCTGGATCACATCTCGATTTATTACGGGGAAAAATCAGTTTGCGAAAACGTTAGTTTGACGATCGAACAAGGAGATCGGATCGCCATTTCGGGTCCAAACGGTTCGGGTAAGTCTAGCGTGCTCCACCTGCTAAACGGCGAGGCGCTTCACTATACCGGTACGTTTCGGCTTGATCCTCAGCTGCGCGTTTCCTATGTATCCCAGAATACTTCTCATCTGCGAGGGTCACTTTCTGATTATGCAGCAGAGCACGGAATCGACGAAAGTTTATTTAAGAGCGTGCTGCGAAAGCTTGATTTCGCCCGTATCCAGTTTGAGAAGGATATGTCGGCGTTTAGCGGCGGACAGAAGAAAAAGGTTCTGATCGCGAGAAGTCTATGTGAAGAGGCTCATCTGCATATTTGGGACGAACCGCTGAACTTTGTTGACGTTATTTCCCGGATGCAGATTGAGGAGCTGCTGCATGAGTACGCACCGACCATTGTGTTCGTGGAACATGATCGTGAATTTCACGACCGTGTCGCCACAAAAACGATTGAACTGACGGGAAACTTTGACTAAAAATCGTATCGTTTAATCGAAACAGCAGCCATAAGGCTGCTGTTTTTGTGTGTGTAATCGAAGGCCAGTTTTATTATTTGCAAGTTGTATGATTCGATATTAAAAATTGGGGCTGTGCAACACTGTTTGTCTGAGCTTATTTTTGATGCCAAAAACAAAACTGTTTCTCTAGACCCACACGCATTCTATCAAGTAACATAGGTTTTGTTCTGCAAAACCGACTGGGAGTGAAATAAGTGCAAGATACGTATGATGATATCAAACAAGGCGAAAAAGGTGCATGGCTGAGCATTGGCGCTTATATTTTCTTGTCCGCAATAAAGTTAATTATAGGTTACCTCACTGGCTCCGAAGCCTTATCAGCTGATGGTCTGAACAACTCAACCGATATTATTGCTTCTATAGCCGTGTTGATTGGGCTTAAAATATCACGGAAACCACCGGACAAAAACCATCGGTATGGTCATTACAGAGCTGAAACGGTAGCTGCCCTAATCGCTTCTTTTATAATGTTCGCTGTTGGTATACAAGTATTGTATCAGACGGTTATGAAGTTCAGAGCTCCAACAATTGAATCACCAGATATTATAGCAGCTTGGACTGCCCTATTTTGTGCCATAGCCATTTATTTCGTTTACCTTTACAACATTCGTTTAGCAAAAAAGATAAATAGTCACGCAATGATGGCGGCCGCACAAGATAATCGTTCGGATGCTCTTGTAAGCATGGGCGCTTTTGTTGGCATCATCGGTTCACAATTTGGCTTGCCATGGCTTGACCCAGTCACAGCCCTAATTGTAGGCATCATTATTTGTAAAACAGCATGGGATATTTTTCGTGATTGTTCGCATGCGCTTACTGACGGTTTTGATCATGAAGAACTTCAAACCATTAAACAAACCGTTTCCGATACCCCAGGCGTAGAGAAAATAATTGATATAAAAGCTCGTATTCACGGGAATAACAAACTGGTAGACGTAACGATTGCCGTAGACCATCAGCTAAATGTAGGCGAAAGCCATGACATTTCAGAACAAATTGAGAAACGTATTGCTGAATTGCACAGCATTTCCTACGTACACATTCACATAGAGCCCTTTTTGGCGAGTAGTTAAGTACACAGAGTAAGTTCAGATGTCTGTTACTGAAATAACGGTAACAGCTGACCGTATCACTATGCATTTTCATTAAGGGATGGATGCAGATAATCTATGTTTAACGAAAACTCAATAGAGAATAGGAGATTTTGTTCTGAATAGACATCTAATATTGAAGCTGTTGCATGATAACAAATTGCAAATGAATATACCTTTTGAAGGATGTACAGAAGCAGAACTTAGCTTATTGGAAAGTGAGATTGGCAATAAATTACCATTTGCTTATCAAGAATTCTTATTGGCAGCTGGTCATAATCATGGGAAATTGTTTCAAGGAAGCGATAGTGGATTCTCGCAGCTGAGGGATTTACAGATTGAAGCTAGAGAATTAGTAAGAGAGAATAATTATCCGATAATACTTTTAGAGAACGCATTTATATTCTCGATGCATCAAGGATATGAAATTCGATTTTTTGAGTTAAATGGAAATGACAATTCACCTGTCCTGGAGTGGTATGAAGGAAGTGATAAGGGGATTGTTATGCTCTCTGAATCATTTGAAGATTTTTTGCAAACGCAAATTGAACAGCACTCACATGTCAAATTCAAAATATCCAGCGTGTTGGATGAATGAAAACGGAATTGAAGCTATCAATGGATGCCCTATAATAAGATCATCATCAGAAAGGAATTGAACATGGCAGTAATAACTTTATGCGGTTCTACAAAATTCAAAGATCAATTTGAAAAAGCAAACGCGTTTCTTACACTTCAAGGCAATATTATTATTAGCGTTGCTTTTTTTGAACAAAGTGATGGTTTTAAAATTACAGAAGAACAAGCAGAGTTACTAGGGCAGCTGCATTTTAGAAAAATAGATATTTCTGATGAAATATTCGTAATTGATGTGGATGGATATATAGGCAACAGTACAAAAAAAGAGATTCAATATGCTGAAGAAAAAGGTAAGGCAATCCGTTACTTTTCCGATGGCGAGATTCCCTCAAATATATTCAGCTAACGGATAACTATGGTGGAAGAGTTGCAGATGTGCAGACCTCAAAAAAGCCCGCCCGATTTTATGTTCGGGCGGGCTTTGCACATGCAATGATTGTTTAGGCAGTTGGTCCAGCAGTGGTGATCATCCACATTACGCCGTATTTATCTTCAATATGTCCGAACAATGTGCCCCAAAATGCGGGCTCTAACGGGCATTTTATGTTGCCGCCTACAGCTAGCTTATCGAAGGCTTCGCGGGCTTCAGCCTCTGCTTCATACTCGAGACACAGATGTATGGCGTTCCCGCGAATGATTGGTTCAAATACAGAATCGGACATTAAAAAGTGAATTCCTCCAGCCATCAGACTCAAGTTAACAACTTTATCCTTGAGTTCTTCCTTTGCATCAGGAAGCTGTCCATGCGTCATAACGGACAGGATCTCACCACCGAGCGCATGAGTATAGAACTCAGCTTGAGCTTTTGCGTCCTCCGACATAATATAAGTTGTGTGTTTTGCCATCTTATAACATCCTCTCATCCCATAGTTTGGATTATTTTTGTAGATAACCGATGAACTCAGCCTCTAATTAGACAACGAATGAGAAATTAGAATATCGACAGCTTCCAAAAAAAAAATTAGCTTTATTTTATCAAGCTGGCAGGCAGCGAATTTCCAGTAATGATAAAATGAAGTTGCAGCTCGGGAAGGTATTTATTAACTTCTGATCTTTGGCTGCCTAATAAGTTAATTAAAAAATGGGTACAATGCTGGCTTTAAGAGTAATTGTAGCTTAATGAGGTGTTTGGATTGGTTACTGTTAAAACCGAGGTTCTTATAAATGCTCCAATACATCATTGTTTTGATCTAGCGAGGAATATAGACGTACATACTCAAACGGTCTGGAAACATACGAAGGAGAGGGCCATAGCAGGAACGATTGAAGGCATGATTAATAAAGGAGAAACCGTGACCTTTCAGGCTACTCATTTTCTAATCAGACAAAAACTCACCTCGAAAATTACGGAATATGAAAGACCCTATCTTTTTGTAGACGAAATGAGCAAGGGGGCATTTAAAAGTTTAAGACATGAGCATATATTTGAGGAACATGATGGAATGACATTAATGAAAGACATATTGGTTTTTGAAGCTCCGTTTGGATTAATTGGGTGGATCACAGAAAGATTGATATTAAAAAGGTACATGAAAAGTTTTTTGGAGCATCGAAATAATCAATTAAAGATAAGGGCAGAAGAGCTATTCACTGACCTTGATTAACCTCGTTTAAACGCTTTGTACTGGCAAGCTTCTCTTAACAATCAAGCAAGATGATAGAAACCATATATGAATAGGTACTACAAAAAGTTGGTACTCGTTTCAAGAAAAGGTTTTTATTAGAATTGATCTGTAAGGAAGCAGATGATTGCTGGATTACGAGCTGGGAGGCATCAAGATGTCATTTTTAGCACTGATTGTATTGTTAATCATAGGAGTAATCATGTTAGTGGTCGGATTTGCAGCTAAAAAGAATTGGCTTAAGCTGTTATCCATTATCCCGCTAGCTATTTCTACGTGGCATTTTTCAAATTTGTTTTTGATAGGTTATGGTTGAAAATTGTGAGCATATCTCTAGCATTATTTCCAGCTCTTAAAATATAATCATTTGATCCAATAGGAGGCAGCCATTGTGATGGCTGTCTTTTACCTAATAATTGAAAAATTATGGTATTATCAAGCTGCTGTTATAGCTAGAAATAGGAGGGTGTGAACTAAATGAAGGAAAAGGTTGTCACAGCGTACGACAAACTTGCAAAAGACTACGAAAAGCATGTGGATACGGAGAGTGGGCACAACGCTTATTATGAGCGGCAAGCAATGATGAAACTTATGCCAAATGATATGAATTCACTTACAGTCCTTGATGCTGGCTGTGCTGCAGGTTGGTACACGGAGCAATTTTTAAAGCGCGGTGCTCAAGTAACGGCTATTGATTTGAGTCCTGCTATGGTAGAAGCATGCAAAAGACGAGTTGGTTATGAGGCAGAAGTATTCGCTTGTGATTTAACTGAGCCCCTCCCATTTAAAAACGAAACATTCAACCTTATAGTAAGCTCATTAACCCTGCACTATATCGATGATTGGGCGCCAACCTTTCAAGAATTCCATCGCATATTGAAACCGGGTGGACAAGTTATTTTCTCCGTACATCATCCATTTATGGACTTTAAACATTTTGAAAGACCTGATTATTTCGCTCACGAGCTGCTTATGGAAACCTGGAACAAGAAAGAATCTGGCCCTGTGGAGGTTACATTTTATAGGAGGCCTCTTCAAGAGATTCTGAATGTCACATCTGACCAATTTATCATTGATCAAATCATCGAGCCGCAGCCGGATTTAGCTTTTAAAGATAAACCACATGCTATGGATTGGTATAAGCGTTGGTATGATCGTCTTTCGACTAATCCTCATTTTCTCATTGTGAAAGCTCGGAAATAGAAGGATAGAATTCTTTATTAGGATTAGGGGGATATGATGCAGACAGTAATCGATGAGCTAATACACTATTATTTTATTCATCCGAGCTATGAAATCGAGTCCGTTCCTTTTGGTTTAACAAACCTCACGAAGATTGTTAAAATCAATGATCGAAAATATGTAGTCCGCATCTACGATCGCTATACGAAAAATGTTCAAAGCATGGAAATGGAATCGAAAATAACTTCGTTTTTAAGTGGCAGTAATCTTACTTTTCAAGTGCCTGTATTTCTTCGGGCGCTCAATGGGGAGGAATACATACAATTAGCAGACGGTACTTTAGGTGCGGTCGTATCATTTATTGAAGGCCGTGTACCAGAAATAGTAGAAGCACAACAAGCCTTGAAGTTTGGTCAGGTAGTTGGAGAAATCTCTTCAACACTGAGCAAATATGAAACTGATCTGCTAGATCACCATGGAAAAGCTTTCTCGGATCTTTATGATCTTCATCCACTCGCCGAGCGTAATGATATAACTTCTTTTATTGAAAATCCGCCATTTTACATTTCTGAATCCCACCTGAACTTCTATAAAGATACGATTTTGTCCGTTGAGATGTCTATTCACCAGCTAAAAAGTTTGCCAAGGCAGCTCGTTCATCATGATTTGCTCATATTCAACCTATTGTCCCAAAACAACTACATATGTGGCGTATTGGATTTTGATTTCACTTCGATTGATGCTGGTTTTATGGAATTTGTCATCAGCCTTAATCATATTTTGCAAATATCGAATGGATCTATGGAACTGACTGAAGCTTATATCAAGGGCTATGCCGTTTATCGCAAGGCAACTATTCAAGAAATTAATCATTTGCAGCTCATGACGCAGATTTATCATATTGCAGTTCTCCATATTTATATAGGCCAGCATTACTCAGGTAAACCGATTGAAGCTAATTTCAACTATATACTCCATCAATTTCAAACACGAAATAACTGGTTGAACGAGCATCGTGAGGCCTTGCAAGCACTACTTGAATTTTATCTGGTTTGAGAAATTCTGGGCTCAAGCACCGATTGATATACAAAAAGTACGTATCGTTAGCCCCATTTATTAATCAAGGTGCGATTGATGAATGCGCGAAAAAAGCTTTTGAGAAAGAATGCTTAAAAGCACTAGTGTCAATCGCACCTTTCATCAGTAGAGGTATATTAAATGATTGTACCGAAAGCAGTGCTATAGCCAAAAACTGAAGGATGGACGTAGAGTCAGTCTTCCAGCGATAGCTTTAAAGAACGTTTGGGAATCCGCTGCAATTCGGGTTCCTTTTTCTTATGCTTAAACAGCAGAGGATGCAATGTTTGACTTGTTTTATATGTATAATGTAAGAAAGACAAGCAGGATGTTAGAAGGGAGTATTTCATTGACTCTACAACAATTAAAATATGTAATTGAGGTTGCCAATCGAGGCTCCATTAATGAGGCAGCCAAGCGGTTGTTTATTTCTCAGCCTAGTCTTTCCAATGCCATTAAGGATCTGGAAGAGGAAATGCAGCTAGAGATTTTCGAGAGATCCAATAAAGGAATTTCACTTTCTAAGGAAGGTGTTGAGTTTTTAAGTTATGCAAGGCAAGTCGTTGAGCAGGCGGAATTGTTGGAAAGCCGTTACCTTAATGCCAAGCCTTCGCCGCAGCATTTTTCGGTTTCTACTCAGCATTATGCTTTTGCAGTGAATGCATTTGTCAGTTTGGTTCGCGAGTATGGTCAGGAAGAATATGAATTAACATTGCGTGAGACTAAAACCTACGAAATTATTGAAGATGTTAAAAGCCTGCGCAGCGAGATTGGAATCTTGTATCTTAACGAGTTCAATGGGAAGGTCATCAATAAGCTGCTCAAAACGGCGAATTTACAGTTTATTAGCTTATTTACAGCTAAGCCTCATATTTTCATCAGCATTAATAACCCGTTAGCCAATCAATCGATCGTGACCATTGACCAGCTTCAAAATTATCCTTATTTGTCCTTTGACCAAGGCGAATACAATTCATTTCATTTTTCAGAAGAAATTTTAAGTACGATGACTCATAAAAAAAGCATCCGTGTAAATGATCGGGCGACGCTGTTCAATCTGTTGATCGGATTAAATGGATATACAATATCAACTGGCGTTCTAAGCGCTGATTTAAACGGCAATGAGATTATTCCTGTGCCGCTCGATTGCGAGGAGACGATTAATGTAGGTTGGATTTCACAGCGAAATGCTTCCTTATCCAAGCTCGGATCGGCCTATATTGAGGCACTCAAACAAGCGATTGGCAAATAAAAGTGCGGGTATAGCTTAAGGCTATGACTAGATATAGTTTAATCCAGTTACTCTATAACAGTGAATACGTGTTATCTTTCTTGTAACAATTTGTATAGGAGTGTTACGAGATGGTGAAAAGCAGTGTTTTGGGATATCCACGTATTGGTGCGGATCGGGAATGGAAGAAGGCGCTAGAAGCGTTCTGGGCAGGCAAGCTTGAAGAATCAGAGTTCCATGGCAAGCTTCAAGAAATCCGTTTGAATCATTTGCGCAAGCAACAGGAGAAAGGCATCGACCTTATCTCGGTCAATGATTTCAGCTATTACGATCACATTCTTGATACAGCAACAATGTTCGGGATCATTCCGAAGCGCTTCACATATGAAGGCGGTTCAGTACCACTGTCGGTTTATTATGGCATTGCCCGCGGAACGAAGGATGCAACGGCAAGCGAAATGACCAAGTGGTTTAACACCAACTATCACTACATCGTACCTGAACTGGACGGAGCAGCACCTGTACTTACAGAGAATAAGCCGCTTATCGCATATTTGGAAGCTAAAGAAAAGCTCGGTATCGAGGGTAAACCTGTTATTGTTGGCCCATTAACCTTCTTGAAGCTGTCAAAAGGATATAGTCAATCAGAGACGGATGCTTGGCTGGATCGATTGCTGCCGCTTTATGTGCAGATCCTGCAAGAGCTTGAAAAAGAAGGCGTTCAGTGGGTACAAATAGATGAACCAATTCTTGTAACAAAACTTAGCGATGCTGATCGCAGTCGCCTAAAAAATATTTATACCACGCTTGCTGCATCGGTAACTAATCTAAACATCATGCTGCAAACGTATTTCGAATCCGTAGAAAACTATACTGACATCGTTGCGTTGCCGGTCAAAGGAATTGGGCTTGACTTCGTACACGGTTTGTCCGCAAACTTGTCATTCATTAAGCAATTTGGCTTCCCTCAGGACAAGGTTCTAGGTGCAGGAGTCATTGATGGCCGCGGCATCTGGAAAGCGTCACTTCGCGATAAATTGGCATTGTTGAAAGAGTTGGCTGAAGTCGTAACGGCTGAACAGCTAATTGTACAGTCATCTTGCAGCCTGCTTCATGTTCCAGTCACAGTGCAAAATGAGACTAAGCTATTGCCTGAACTAAAGGGTGCTCTAGCATTTGCAGATGAGAAGCTGGATGAGATTGTTCTTCTTGCGAAAGCAGTTACTTCAGAAGATGCTTTCATTACTGCCGAGCTTGAGAAATGTGATGCTGCTCTAGAGGCGCTTAAGCAATCAGGCGAGCGCAATCGGAGCAACATTCAGCAAGCCGTAGCCGCTATTAGCGAGCAGAATCCAACACGCAATCTGCCATTTTCTGAGCGTCATATTGCACAACAGAAAAAATGGCAATTGCCGATTTTCCCAACGACGACAATTGGCAGCTTCCCGCAATCCGCAGAGGTGCGCAAAGCCCGTCAACAATGGCGCAAGGGTGATTGGAACAATGAACAATACGCTAACTTCATCCGTGAGCAAATCGATATCTGGATTAAGCTTCAGGAAGAAATCGGACTGGATGTACTTGTGCATGGCGAATTTGAACGGACAGATATGGTTGAGTTTTTCGGTGAGAAGCTTGCGGGCTTTGCGTTCACTCAGTTCGGATGGGTACAGTCGTATGGCTCCCGCTGCGTGAAGCCGCCAATTATTTTTGGAGATGTAGCGTTTGAAGAAGCAATGACTGTCGAGGAAACGAAGTATGCTCAGTCGAAGACTGAACGTCCAGTTAAAGGAATGCTTACGGGACCGATCACGATCATGAACTGGTCGTTCGTCCGTGATGACATTACGCGTGAGCAAATCGCTTACCAGCTTGCCTATGCGCTTAGACAAGAGGTAGAAGCGCTTGAGCAAGCGGGCATTGGGATGATTCAGGTTGATGAGCCTGCGGTTCGCGAAGGTCTGCCGCTTAAGGAAGAAGACCAAGCCAACTATTTAGCTTGGGCTGTCAAAGCTTTCCGCGTGACTACATGCACGGTTCAGGATACGACGCAAATTCACACGCATATGTGTTATTGCGAGTTCCATGACATGATTGATTCCATTGAAGCGATGGATGCAGATGTTATCTCCATCGAGACTTCACGCAGTCATGGTGAATTGATTCATAGCTTTGAGCTGAATACTTACAAGCTGGGTATAGGTTTAGGCGTATACGACATCCACAGCCCGCGTATTCCGCGAGTGGAGGAAATGACGAGTATGATCGAACGCGCTTTGCGTGTGCTTGATCCGAAGTTGTTCTGGATTAACCCAGACTGCGGACTTAAAACACGTGGACTCGAAGAAACCGTTGATTCCTTGCGCAACATGGTTGAAGCGACACAGATCGCTCGTGCGAAACATTCTTTGCAGGTGTAAGCTAGGTTAATAATAGGGTAGGGCTGTCCTGAAAGTAGATTTATCTACTTTTGGAACAGCCCTATTTTAATTGTGCCAAATCAACATGCTATATTCCAAATTATACATTTTCGTTGCCACACAAGGTAACTATACTTTTGATGCTTGTACGGCCTCTGATAGGAGAGGTCATTGTGATCTTAGATCTTGGGCTAGACTATGGCTAACGAACCCAACAGGTCTTATTTGAATCATTCGGAACGGTTTAAAATTATAACGAACTCCAGAATCGTTATTTCGCGAAAAACTACTTATAGCACCCTGTAAATCATGGAATAGCGTGAATAAGGTTCGTTAAATTTAAAAAGATGCAGTTTTTTGCGTAATAAGCATGATACTGTTCGTTAGAAAAGTGATCTTGGCATGCTGTCTGTGGACTGATGATTGAATCGGAAAGTGTAATCGGGCAAGTGCGGCTCAGATTCGATTTTGTTTTATAAATAAACTAGAATTAGGCTGATTTCCTAATTATGATACTATAAACGAAACGAAACGAAACGAAACGAATTGATTTTAAAAGGAATGAATATCATGGATAAGCTTCATACCGCCATAAGTTTAAGAGAAGCAGGGAAACTGGAAGAAGCCAAGACATTGCTAATAGATTTAGTCAAAGAAGAGCAGCAAAATTCTTCGATATGGTATCAACTAGCATGGGTTCATGATGCTATGGGACTCGAAAGGGAAGCCGTCCCTTTTTATGAAAAATCATTGGAACTAGGATTAGTAGGTAAAGAAAGAGAAGGGGCATTGTTAGGCCTAGGGAGTACATATCGTACTTTAGGCATGTATGATGAATCAAAACGTATATTTGAAGTAGCAATAAAAGAGTTTCCAGAACGTAGAGAGTTTCAGGTGTTTTATGCGATGGTTCAATACAACTTGAAGGCTTACGACAAGGCAATGGAAATTTTATTGAAGCAATTAGCTGAAACGAGCGCTGATGAGGGAGTTCAGTCGTACAAGAGAGCTATCTTTTTTTATTCAGACAAATTGGATCAGGTATGGAATTAAGCCAGCCTGCTATTGTCCAACTATACGGCGACAGACTAGCACGTCATGATGACGCCCTAGTCTATCGCCGTTTTTATTTAGATGATTCGAAACAAATAACGTTTTGTACCGTCTAACAATTAGTGTAAATTTTACCATTAAAACGATTTACGTTGATTTGCAGGAGGGGGAGCAATACGAATGAAACAAAATGGATTGAAATTAATAATGAGAATGGGGCGCGTCTTTCTGGCTGGATGTCTGATGTTGCAGCTGCTTGTTGGCGTCGCGTCAGCCAATACGCCGGAGAAGCTGGCATCTGGCGGCAGCGTTAACGCAAGCAGCAAGGTCGATCGTTCGCTGGCCTTCACAACAGACATGCAGGATGCATTAAAGGAAGCGGAGCAATTGCTATATGATCAGAAGCCCTTTTCGGATTGGGCGGCGATCGGATTTGCAAAGAACGGCCGAGCAGTTCCAAAAGGCTTCCTGCAGGAGAAAGCGGATGTCATATTAAACAATGGCGGAAGATTTGATACGTATACAGAAATGACAAGAACGGTGATCGCTTATGCTGCTGCTGGCGGCAGCAACATTAACAATATCGCTGGTCTTGATTTTTTCTCAGCCGTTTTGAACAATCCTGACCTTGAGAAGAAAGGGATATATGAACTCGTACCCGCTTATGTCGTGGCGAAGAGTTCCAGTCCCTACTCTCCTAATTCAAACCCTTTCTGGTATCCTGACGCGTTTTCTCATATCATCACAAATCAGCAGCTGAAAGATGGAAGCTGGTCCGAGTCCGTTAATGGGAAAGGTAGTGCTATGGCAACGGCTGTAGCTGTGACAGGATTGTCACTCATTTCGAGATCGCAAGATCGGGAGCTGACGGAGTCAGAGCAGAAAGCGCTGGAGTGGCTGCGCATGCAGCAATCAGTCGACGGCGGTTTCGAATTCAGCACAGCGGCGACAGCACAGGTTATCATTGCACTGTCATCGCAACGAATGGACGCTGCTGCGTTCGCGCAGCAGGGAGGCGTTCAGCCGCTCGATTTTCTGATGTCTCGTCGATTGGATGAAGGTGGATTCTCGGAGCGCAGCGATGGCGTTTTGGATATGACGGCGACGCTCCACGCTTATTTGGCGTTGACCGCTTATAAGCTGCATGTGAACGGCAAAGAACGGCTGATCGATGACTTGAATTTGGCTGCGGGCAGCGCGATTATTCAGATCGAGGGGCCTACCGGTACGATTGCACAAGGACGCGTTCCAAGTGGCGGTAAGGCGATTGATACGGCTCTTGCTTTTCTTAAGCAAGAAGGAATTGCCTATGAGACGAAGACAGCTCCTTCCGGGGAGATGGTAATCACCTCGATTAAAGGCATCGACGCCCTGCAATACGGCGGAAAGAATGGATGGAAGTTCGCTGAGTATAGTAGATATGGCAGTTGGATGTTCCCAGAAAATGCTAGCAGCGGGAATGTTCTTAGTGATAGAAGTCGATTGCTGCTTTATTATGGTTCGGATACAACCGAGGTTATCGACTTAGTCGTGGTTAATGGCTCAAATGTAAATGGCGAACTAGCTGAGGGACGGCCTTCAGCGAATTCTCCTTTCGAGCTGTTCGTTAAGAAAGCGAATCGTAAATCGGGTCATCTGCCGGCGCCGAATATAACGGTGACAGTAGGTGGGAAGACGATGGTGACCGATGCGAAAGGGAAAGTGGCTTTTGCAGGCATGCCATCCGGTGTGCATGTTGTTACTCTTACCGGGTATCGGAAGGATGCTGCGCCTGCTGTGGCCAAAAATCTTTACTATTTATCGGTCTCTGCTCCTCCGTTGGCTGACTTTAAGGATGCTAATCAAGTTGCTGGCTGGGCAAGAGAAAATATGGCACATGCACTTTATGAAGGTTACATTCAGGGCGTAAGCGTGAAGGATAATGTGCTGGCTCCGAAAAAGACATTGTCTCGCGCTGAGTTCGCAGCCATGCTGCTCCGCTTGGTACACGGCGCTACGGATCAGCCTGCTGGCAGCTCTCCCTTCAATGATGTTCCAGCGGGCAAATGGTACAGCGACGAAATCGCAAGAGCTGCAAAGCTCGGCATTACTGACCGTACGTCCGGGCGGTTCGAGCCAGAGCGTACGATTACCCGTGAAGAGGCAGCGATGATGACCGCAAATGCTGGTCGTTTAGCAACCTTCGGCAGTGAGGGTCGAATGGCGTTCAGCGACATTAAGGGTCTATCCGCGACGAGTCTCCACGCTATCCAAGCCGTCAACGAGTATAAGGTGATGGTCGGCAGCGACGGCAAGTTCAATCCGCGGCAGACGCTGGTCCGAGAGCAAGCGGCGGCGATCCTTTTGAGGCTGCAGAAGCTGCTATATCCCGAGAAGTACTTAGATTGATCATGCAGCACTCTGCTCAATGGCTATGCATTCATTTTCCTATTCGAAGTCTGCTATTCACAGTATTGGACCAATCAAACCACCCACAAACGCTTGCTCAGGTTCAAAGAGGAGAAGCGAAGGAGGAAATGGTGTTATAATCAATCTATATAAAACGAATTGCCTTGCGAAAATATGGGAACCATCTAGGTGATAAATGGTATTTATGACTTTTTTCCATTAGATGACCATGCAATAACGAAGATAAACGACACAAGAATATAGGAGATACGATGACTGAGGAAACAGCATTAGATAAAATAGGTTGGAACTTTGACAACAGTTATGCACGGCTGTCGGACTCATTTTTCACAAAAATGAGCCCGCCGCCTGTGCACTCTCCGCAGTTGAATATTATGAATGAATCGCTCGCAAAATCACTAGGTTTAAATGTTCAATCGCTTCTAAGCCAGGACGGTGCTGCTATGCTTTCTGGCAACGAGATTCCCGAAGGCGCTTTGCCGCTTGCTCAAGCTTATGCTGGGCATCAATTTGGACATTTTAACAGATTAGGGGATGGCCGTGCGCTATTGCTGGGTGAACAAATTACGCCCACAGGTGAGAGGTTTGATATTCAGTTTAAAGGTTCTGGCAGAACGCCATACTCCCGTGGAGGCGACGGCCGGGCGTCACTTGGACCTATGCTTCGCGAATATATTATAAGTGAGGCTATGCACGCGCTTGGTATTGCTACCACTCGCAGCCTCGCCGTTGTCACAACTGGCGAGCCTGTATACCGCGAAACGGAGCTGCCGGGTGCAATTCTGACCCGCGTGGCTTCCAGCCATCTGCGCGTTGGCACTTTTCAATATGTTGCCCAGTGGGGTACGGCTGAAGAACTCAGACAACTTGCTGATTACACTTTGCAAAGGCATTACCCAGAGGTTGGCGACGCTGAAAATCGCTATCTTCGCCTGCTTCAAGAAGTGATTAAGCGTCAGGCAGGGCTAATCGCCAAATGGCAGCTCGTTGGTTTTATCCACGGTGTGATGAATACAGACAATATGTCGATTAGCGGGGAGACCATTGATTATGGGCCTTGCGCCTTTATGGATGCCTATGATCCCGAAACGGTATTCAGCTCCATTGATGTTCATGGCCGTTATGCCTATGGCAACCAACCGCGTATCGCCGCGTGGAATCTCGCTAGATTTGCTGAGGCGCTTTTGCCGCTGCTGCATGACAACGAAGAACAAGCTATAAAACTGGCAGAGGATGCGTTATCTGGATTTGCAGAGTTGTACCATCAGAGCTGGCTTAATGGAATGAGAGTGAAGCTTGGAATTTTTAATGAGGAGCTTGAGGACGAGGCTCTAATTACAGATTTGCTTCGCATGATGCAGGAGCATGGTGCGGATTACACCAATACCTTCCGCTCGTTCACAATAGATAAACCTGAAGACACAGCTATTTTTGGTACCGAGGGATTTGCACCATGGTATGAGCTGTGGCAAGCGAGACTTGGCAGGCAGCCGGAATCCAAAGCGGCATCTTATCAGTTGATGGGCGCAAGCAACCCTGCGGTAATTCCGCGCAACCTTCGAGTAGAAGAGGCGCTAGAAGCCGCAGTGAAGCAAGGCGACAACCGTGTGATGGAGCAGCTTCTGAGTGTTCTTTCGAGCCCATACAATCACTCCCGCGAACGGTCTGATCATTACACGCTCCCTGGGGTATCAACTCGTCCATACCAAACCTTTTGCGGTACCTGATATAAAAAAAGCGGCAGCTCACCTCAAAGGTCAGCTGCTTTTGTCTGTTCTGTGCTGTTTTTATCATTCAACACGATTTATAGTATAATGATTACTATTATATGGACGCATAACAGGGAAAGAGGGAACGAATGCCTACTATACTGGTTGCTGATGATGATGCGAACATTCGCGAACTCGTTTGTTTATTTCTACGCAATGACGGATTCGAAACGGCTGAAGCGGGAGACGGCAAGGAAGCGCTGGCTGTCTATGCACAGACACATATTGATCTTGTCGTACTCGATATTATGATGCCGATTATGGATGGTTGGACGTTGTGCAAGGAGCTCCGAAGAAGCAATCCTGATCTTCCGTTACTTATGCTGACTGCAAGAGGCGAAACATGGGAGAAGGTGAAGGGTTTCCAGCTCGGGACGGATGATTATTTGACGAAACCATTTGATCCACTGGAGCTGACGGCTCGTGTTGGGGCTCTTCTGAAAAGATACCGAATTGGCTCTACGCAGACGATACGGCTCGGCAGCATCATTCTTGACCGGCAGACCTATAAGGTAATGAGAGGGACGGAATCACTTGCGTTGCCGCTCAAGGAGTTTGAACTCCTTTATAAGCTCGCCGGAACACCTGGACAAATCTATACGCGTGAGCAGCTGATCGATCAAATTTGGGGGATCGATTATGCAGGCGACGATCGAACGATAGACGTACATGTTAAACGACTGCGCGAACGGTTCGCGACGACTACCGATTTTCATATCGAGACGGTGCGCGGGCTTGGCTACCGGCTTGAGGTGCACGAATGATTAAATCTTTATATACACGAGTCGTCCTCATTTTTCTAGTCTCCACGATCGGGGGCACGATCATTGCTTTTTTTGTGGCAACTTGGGCATTTGAAGAAAAATTGAGTGAAAACTCGCAAATTTTGATGCGTAATTTTGGACAAGACATCGCGCGAATTTATGAGGCTATCCCCTCACGTGATGCGGACAAGTTCGTAAGTGGAATGAAGCAGCTCAATTCCTATCATATTCGAATTTATGAAACGACGGATCGATTCCAGTCTTTCGGAGCGCTGCACGGGCATAAGCCTGCTGTAATAGCCAAGGAACAAGTGATGAAGGTATTAGCTGGAGAAATGGTTCGGGTTCGTATGAAGGGGGTGACTGTTACTTTCATAGGATTGCCGCTCAAAACAGACATGGGAACGAAAGCGATGTTTGTGGAGGCACTCTCCCCTCCATCTGCTTCTTTTGTATTCAAATGGGGATTATCTTTTGTCGCTTATGCGTTGATTACAGGCAGCTTATTTATTCTAATTGCCTCTATATTTCTAATAAGACCAATCAAAAAGCTGACAAAAGCGACTAGACGGATAGCATCTGGCGATTTCAACGTCAAGCTGAATATTAAACAAACGGGCGAGCTGGGAACGCTGGCTCGAAGCTTCGAAGAAATGATGCATGACCTGCAGCAGTTGGAGCAGATGCGCAGAGAATTCGTAACGAATGTCTCGCACGAAGTTCAGTCTCCGCTCACGTCGATATCTGGCTATGCTATAGCGCTCAAGCAAGCAAATGTTGCGGATAAGGATCGAATTCGCTACCTAGATATTATTATTGCTGAAGCCGAACGGATGTCCAAAATGAGTGATAGTCTGCTAAAGCTGAGTTTGCTTGAATCACAGTCACAACAGATGCGGCTGACCGCATTTAGACTTGACGAACAAATAAGACGAATTATCGTCGCGATTCAGCCGCAGTGGTCGACTCGCAATATCGATTTCGAGCTCCATTTGCCTACCATTATTTTTTCAGCTGATCATGATCTGTTAAATCAGGTTTGGACTAATATAATCGGCAATAGCATCAAATTTTCGCAGGATGGCGGCATCATTAAAGTGAGTATCAAACAAGATATCAAAAACGTGACCGTCCGAATATCCGACAGCGGCATCGGTATTGCGCCAGAGGATCAGAAGCGTATCTTCGAGCGCTTTTTTAAGGCGGATCGCTCCCATAGCCGTAAATATGAAGGCAGCGGAATGGGGCTTGCCATCGTTAAACAGATCGTATCGCTTCATCAAGGTGACATCCGAGTGGAAAGTGAGCCCGGCCGAGGAACGACCTTCATTGTCACCCTGCCAATCATTACTCCGACAGAATAATTCGATTCATATTGTATTAGTCGACATCGCTCGTTTACTTTATGCTGCAGCAGCCTGTGCAAACTCATTGCATGTGTTGCCGCAGCATTTTTTTTGCTGTTCATATTCAGTTCATATTGCCGTCACGCGGAGTACATCTTCGTCGTATAAGCTTTCTTTAGCGGCCAATTAAGAGTGCCCAACACAGAGAAAATGACAGGAGAAGATGAGAGTGAGCATAAGAGAGGTAAAGAAAATGGATTTGAATTCAGGTAAAAAACCAGCCAGTAAAATGAAAAAAATATTGTTCATTTTACTTAAAGTATTAGCAGTAATAGTTATAGCAATCGTCCTTTTTGTAGCTACAGTATTTGTTGTGAATAAGATCAACAGCAAATCAGAGGAAGGTAAAATTAAACCCTATGGTCAGTCTGTAAAGGTAGACGGGAAAAATATGAATGTTCTGATTCAGGGACAAGGCGAAGAAACAATCGTGCTCCTGCCTGGTCAAGGAACTGCGACACCAGCGCTTGATTTTAAGCCGTTAATTGATGAGCTGTCGCCATTTTACAAAGTTGTCGTGGTTGAGCCTTTTGGTTATGGATTAAGTGATAGAACCAACAAAGAAAGAACGACAGATAATATTGTAAGTGAAATTCATGAAGCGCTGCAGAGCCTTAATATTGATCGTTTTATTTTAATGGGTCACTCCATTACAGGCATTTACGGACTCGATTATGTGAACAAATATCCAAACGAAGTGAGTGCATTTGTTGGGATCGATACGAGTGTTCCAACGCAAGGCGGTATGGATAAAAAATTACCATTAGGAACTTTTAAACTGCTCAAGCAATCAGGTTTCGGCAGATTGATGACGAGTTTTGGTGAGGATCCGTTTGCTGGGATGCCATATGATGATGAAACAAAAAAACAAATGAAGATGCTGCAAAACAAAAACATGTTTAATAGCACCAGCATAAATGAATTGGAAAATCTTTATCCCAATTTTGTTGCAGCTCGAAGCTTATCATTCCCAAAAGAGCTTCCCCTTATTTTCTTTATACAAGCGAATAACACAGGCGTAAAAGGTTGGATACCGCTGCATGAAGAGCAAATAAAAGATTCTGTTCATGGTAAAGTGATGACATTTGAAGGTGGTCATTATTTGCACCATACCAAGTCAAAAGAAATCGCTGAGAACTTCCGGGCATTTATGGAGCAAGTAAAACAAGACAAATAGATGATTATTTTGAAGCAGATGCTGATCAAGAAGATAGTGGGCTAAATAAAAAGCGGCAGTCTCGGACGTTAGTAACTCGTCCAGGCTGCCGCTTTTATTTTAGATTATAAACGGATTTTAAAAGATTTTTTCGTAAGCGGATATAGCCACTTTACGCCGCTTGGCGTGAGCGTGTCCGCTACGAGATGAGATAAATAACCTAGCATAGCCACGATCGCGATCCCTTCGATTTGGAGCTGATTTTCCAGTCCAAGGCCGATATATCCCCAAATCGGAACGGCCCATATTGTATGCGTCATACCGCGGTGCTTCAGCCAAGGCACCCAAGCAGAAAACAGTCCGAAGCCGATAAGCCAGTTCATTTGGTAGTAGTAGCCTGCGTACATAACCGCACAGCCAACCGCGCTGGCAAGCACATTTCGGATAACGCCTTGTTTAGCAACAAGACCCAGTAGGAAGATAGCGGCTGCGACGCCTATGTACACCGGTGATGGAGACTGATCTGTGAAAAAATAATAGGCAACGATTCCGGCTAGCAGGCACCCGGACCAAAGCGTAAGCTCACGAATGAGCTTCGATAGCTTGCTGAGCTTGGTGCTGAGCATGCTTGGTCCGTCAAGATCAGCGCTTAGCGCTGAAAATCCGGCTACAGCAATGTACAAAGCGGCGTGCTCGATCGTAAAGGGATAATAAACAGAAGCGGCTGCACCAACAGCTGCTCCGATGGCAAGATGGGTCTTTCCTGTCATAATTCCTCCTGTGACTGACTATGCGTGGCATGAAATATGGCAGTCTATTATAGTTGTTCTTTGTTAACTTGCTCGTTTCGAACCATTTGCTCCAGCTTCTCTACCAGCCGATCATGGACCGGGTCTTTTTTGCCAAAGCCAAATAAACGTTTCCGATTTTGCTGCTTCAGCAGCTGAAGCAAATAAAGCTTTTCTTTTAGAGTAAACATGATGATATTGAACCTCCTTCTGCTTAGGCATGCCAGCTGAGGTTATTCTCTAGCCTCTGCGATAGACGCTAGGCGTCATGCCGGTGCACCTTTTAAACAATGCGTTAAAAGAATGAATATCGCGATAGCCAACCATTTCGGCAATGGTACTGATTTTTAGCTGAGAGCCGCGAAGCAGCTCTTGGCTTTTTTGAATACGCAAATTTTGCAAATAACGATGAAAGCTTTGTTTCGTATACTGCTGAAAGAGCCGCTGCAGATGACGCTCGCTCCAGCCGCTAGTCTCGGCCAGCTTCGCTAGGGTCAGCTCCTGCTGGAAACGCTGATCAAGATCATGTAACAGCTTTATAAATTCCAGCTGCTGCGGTGCACGAGCCGTAACTTCCGGATCGCTAGCAACAGAGCGCTGCAGAGTAATGAGCAGCTGGAGCAGCAGCGTATGCAAGTAATCGGACGAGCCGCTCTGAGTCAGTTCAAATTCTCTATGCAAGGATAGAAACAGCTTCTCAAACTGACTATTTGTATCCAAACAAGAATAATAGGGAAAATTGCCGCTTTCCATATCATTAATAAACTGCGCGCTGCGATAATCGGAAGCGAATGCACTAAGCTTATGCAGCAGCAATGGAGAAAAGACGCAGTTGAATACGCTTAATGGGTTGCGGGCTTGGTCGGAGGAAATGGGCCTGAACACATGAGAAATGCCGATAGGGATGAAAAATACCTGACCTTTCCGCACCTTATGCACCTGATCTCCGATATGGTGATAGCCGGCTCCTTCTGCAATATATACGCATTCGAGAAAATCGTGATCATGATAGGGGCTCATGATGCTTTCACTTGCACGATTAACGTAAAGCAGCTGGTTGTTCTGAAAAAAGTACTCTCCACGGTATGTTTCTACGGGATGATTCATCGTGAGCTCTCCCTGCGCAAGTTCTACATTTTGTGAAAATGTCCTGTTTGCCGCATGATATTGTCCGTTTTACCCAACATTTTTCAAGCATGCTTTTTTATAATTATAGTGTAAAGCGTTGTGGCAAGGAAGGCGAACACGCAAAAAAAAGGGCGCCAACTCTATAATAAGCTCGGACAAACAATTAATAGTTATCAATGATCTTAAGGAGGATTATAGGATGTTTGAAATTAGTGCGGTATATTGTGAATATCAGCAAAACCCAATTGGAATCGGAGTGAGAAAACCTCGTTTAGGATGGAAATTGCTTTCAGATGAGCGGGCTGTCAAGCAAACGGCTTACGAGATTGAGATTGCGGCAGAACCAGACTTTGCATCGATCCTATGGCAGTCAGGGCGCGTGAACAGCGAGCAGTCCACGCATGTTGAGCTGAACTCTTTTGTCGCTGAATCGTGTAAGCGTTATTATTATCGTGTTCGGGCTTGGAATCAAAATGGAGATGCAACCGCATGGTCTGCTGAAGCTTTCTGGGAAATGGGACTGCTTAGTCCAGACGAGTGGCTTGGCGACTGGATCGCTGCACCGCTTGCGATGCTGCCAATTGAGGCGGAGCCTAGCCCGCTAATGAGGAGAAGCTTTGAGCTTACAGGCAAAGTGAAGGAAGCGCGGGTTTATGCGACTGCCCTCGGCATATATGAGCTAGAGCTAAATGGACAGCGAGTTGGCGATAGTTATTTTACGCCGGGCTGGACGAGTTACAATCATACGCTGCAAACCCAAACTTATGATGTGACTGATCTGCTGAAATTAGGCGGGAATGCAATTGGCGCTTCCCTTGGAAACGGCTGGTACAAAGGGAACTTGGCGTGGGGCAATCAGCGCTGCGTGTACGGCGATCGTTTGGCGCTGCTGCTGCAAATGCACGTCGTTTACGAGGATGGACGTGAAGAGGTCATTGTATCCGATACGAAGTGGAAGGCCGGGGTCAGTCCAGTTCAGTTCTCGGAAATTTATCATGGCGAAACGTATGATGCACGCCTGGAACAAGAGGGCTGGAGTACAGCCGCTTATGACGACAATACGAAAGAGTGGCAGACGGTTGAAGTGGTTCAGCATGAGAAGCGTATGCTTAGGCCGCAGGTGAATGAGCCTGTTCGCAAGCAGGAGAGGTTAAAGCCAGTTGCTCTGATTACGACACCAAAAGGGGAAACCGTGCTTGATTTTGGCCAAAACATGGTTGGCTGGGTGCAGTTTGCCATAAAGGGAAAAGCGGGCTCCGAAGTAGCGCTGCTGCATGCAGAGGTGCTTGATCAGGAAGGCAATTTCTACACTGAAAACCTGCGTGCGGCAAAACAAATGATTCGATATGTGCTGAAGGGCGGAGAGTCCGAAACATATGAGCCGCGCTTTACGTTTCAAGGCTTTCGATATGTGCAGCTGATTGGCTTCCCTGAAACGGAGAGCATTAAGCTTGATGATTTTACAGGTGTTGTGCTGCATTCGGATATGGAGGAAACCGGTGAGTTTCAATGCTCTGAACCGCTCGTCAATCAGCTTCAGCATAATATCAAATGGGGCCTGAAGGGGAATTTCCTTGACGTACCGACCGACTGCCCACAGCGGGATGAACGTCTAGGCTGGACTGGCGATGCGCAAATGTTCATTCAAACGGCATCTTACTTATCTAACGTCGCTCCTTTTTTTACGAAGTGGCTGCGTGATGTAGAAGCGGATCAAGCAGAAGACGGCGGCGTTCCATTCGTGGTTCCTCACGTGCTGGGCGAGAATGACATGTCCTCGGCAGCATGGGGAGATGCAGCAGTGATTTGCCCTTGGACGTTATATATTTGTTACGGAGACAAACGGATATTAGAAGAGCAATATGAAAGCATGCAGGCGTGGGTATCGTATATTCAGCGCCAAGGCGAAAATGAGTTTTTATGGAATACAGGTTTTCACTTCGGGGATTGGCTTGGACTTGATGCCAAGTCGGGCGATTATGTAGGGGCAACGGATCGGGATTTTATCGCGACAGCCTTTTATGCCTATTCGGTATCCATCGTTCAGAAGACGGCAGCTGTGCTCAACAAGGATGCGGATGCGAAGAGATACTCGGAGCTGTATGACAATATTGTAGCCGCGCTTAGAGAAGAATTTGTAACAGGTGCTGGACGGCTGGCTGTTCCGACGCAAACGGCTCAGGTGTTAGCCTTGATGTTTGGACTTTTGGATGAAGCAGCAGAGAAACGCGCTATAGCCAAGCTGACAGAGCTGATTGAGCAAAGCAAAGATCATCTGACAACAGGTTTTGTCGGTACTCCTTACTTGAACCATGTGCTTAGTGCATTCGGTAAAAACGACGTGGCATATAGGCTGCTACTTCAGCAAACCTATCCATCCTGGCTCTACCCTGTGACCAAAGGCGCTACGACGATTTGGGAGCATTGGGACGGTATCAAGGAAGACGCAAGCTTCTGGAGCAAGGATATGAACTCATTTAACCATTATGCTTACGGAGCGATTGGCGATTGGATGTACCGGACGGTAGCGGGCATTCAAACGGTGGAAGATGCTCCTGGCTATAAACGAATCATCATCGCACCGCTTCCGGGCGAAGGGCTGGCGTGGGCGGAAGGGAAGATTGAGACGGTATATGGCTCAGTTAGCTCAAAATGGTCCAAATCGGAAGAGGGGCACTTCATGCTTGATGTGACGATTCCTTCGAATACCACTGCGGAAATTCGTTTGCCAGGTGCGGAATCGGGAACGAAGGTGACCGAGAGCGGCGGGTTGCTAGCTGAGAGTGCGGGAATAACATCAGCAGTTGAGACCGAGGCAGGCGTTACAATACAAGTAGGGTCTGGCAGCTATCGATTTGCTTGGTAGATCTGTGCAAGCTGCAAGCAGGTATTTCAAATTCACCCCATCAACTGAAACATGTTATAATATGCTTTAGGATGAATAGGGTTGGTGGGATGATGATGGATAATCAAGTTGTCGCAGCATGTGATGATTCGTGCGCAGGCTCTGAGGTAAACATAGAGAATGTTAGAAGCAAAATGATTAATGAAACAACAGCTGCTCAGTTGGCTGATTTGTTCAAGGCGCTTGGCGATCCCACGCGAGTGAAGATTATCCATGCGCTAGTGCAGTCTGAACTTTGCGTACATGATTTGACTGAGGTGCTCTCCATGGGGCAATCGGCGGTTTCTCATCAGCTTCGGCTGCTGCGTAACATGCGTATCGTCAAGCGCAGGAAAGTCGGGAAAACCGTCTTTTATTCGCTCGATGACGATCATGTAGAACAAGTCTTTATGCTGACGCTTCAGCATTTGAAGCATGAATAATATATCAAACAAAGCTGCTCTTCACGGTTAGCAACCATGAGGAGCAGCTTTTGTTTTATTGGAATGGATTTTATTGATTTTTAGTAAAATTAAAGTATAATTTTACTTATCGTCACGGGTTAGCAGGAAGGAAAGGGAATATGGCTACAATTAAAGAGATTGCACAAAAAGCAAAGGTTTCAATTGCGACCGTGTCGCGGGTTCTTAATTATGATCCAGCCATATCGGTTGCAGATGAGACACGCAAACGTATATTTGAAATTGCGCAGCAATTGAATTACAAGACGCTGCGTCAACGTAACGGTGCTGGGCTTAAAGAGCGTTATCGGGTTGGTCTTGTGAACTGGTATTCTGATCAAGAGGAAATGCTGGATCCATATTACATGGCCATTCGGCTAGGTATCGAGCGAGAGTGCTTCCACAGAAATATGGATTTGGTAAAATTGTTTATGCAAGTCCACTCTGACGAGAAAGATTGGCGAGGCGAGTCGTTTGATGGCATCATTGCAATCGGGCGCTTCGAGAAAGAGGATCTGAACCGTTTTCCAGAGGGGCTGGAGCCTATTGTGTTCGTTGATTCTTCCCCAGATGACAATCGATTTGATTCTGTTGTTATTGATATCGGAAAGTCGGTTTCAGAAGTGATTGATTATCTAACTCGCCTAGGCCACACAGAAATCGGTTATATTGGCGGGCATAACTTAGTAAATAATAAGCGTGTGCGTGATGAGCGTGAGCATGTATTTATAGAACGAATGACTGATAAAGGACTGTACGATGCAGAGCTTGTTTATACGGGAGAGCATTTGTATTCCGAAGACGGATATAAGCTGATGCAGCAAGCGATAAAAGGGAATAAAGTGCCAACCGCTTTTTTTATCGAAAATGATTCTATGGCCGTCGGCGCCCTCCGAGCACTCCATGAAGCGGAGCTTCGGGTGCCAGAAGATATTTCCATAGTCGGTTACAATGATATCGCTATTTCAGCCTTTTTGCAGCCTCCGCTTACGACGGTTAAGGTGCACATGGAGTATATGGGCGAGACGGCTGTTGAGCTGCTTGCTGATCGTCTGGCTTCAAAGCGGGATATTGCGAAAAAGATCGTATTGCCGACCAAGCTGCAGGAACGTGAGAGCAGCATTAAACGAGTGAAGCGCTGAATAAAGAAGCAGCTAAGACGAGTAAATTCAAGCATTCGAGCGGAGGTGACAAGATGTCGATGTTGCTAAACGGGCAAAACGTATTGCCGGCAGTGCATAAGCTGAAGGAGGTGGAAGCGGTGCTTGCCTCGCCTTTTTCGTACATGGTGCTTCTTGGTGGGCATTTAGGGCAGTTAAAGCATATCGTTGATCTGGCGAGTCAGCATAACAAAAAGGTACTGCTGCATGCCGATTTGATCGATGGCTTGAAAAACGATGAATACGCGGCAGAGTTTCTTTGCCAGTCTATCAGGCCAGCAGGCATTATCTCGACGCGATCCAGCGTTATTGGTCGTACGAAGCAGAATGGACTGATTGCCATTCAGCGATTATTTCTTATTGATTCGGATGCTTTGGAGAGAAGTTATACGGTGCTGGACAAAAATCGTCCTGATTTCATTGAGGTACTGCCGGGTGTTATACCGGATATTATAAGTGAAGTGAAGCAGCGGAGCGGCATTCCCATTATAGCGGGAGGACTAATTCGTACGGAGGCGCATGTCAGCCAGGCGCTTGAAGCGGGAGCTTCGGCGATAACGACATCACGTAAAGAGCTGTGGAAGCTAGGAAAATAAGCGGAAGCTGAAAAGTGAAGGAGGGGTTCAAGTGGAAACGTATATGTTATCGCTCGATCAGGGCACAACCAGCACGCGCGCGCTGCTCGTGGATAAAAGTGGAACCATTGTAGATATAGCAAGAGAAGAGCTTCCGCTGTCTTACCCGCATGCAGGATGGGTAGAAGCAGATGCGATGTTTATATGGCAGTCGACGAAAAAGGTAATGGCAGAGCTGCTGGCCAAAACAGGCATTACCGCTGAGCAAATTGCTGGAATCGGAATTACAAATCAACGGGAAACAACCGTTGTCTGGGACAAAACGACGGGTCAACCGATTCATAACGCGATCGTATGGCAATCCCGCCAAACGGCGGAAATTAGTGATGGTCTTAAGAAAAAGGGTTATGAGCAACAGTTTCATGAGAAGACGGGCCTGCTCATTGATGCTTATTTCTCAGGCACGAAGGTGAGCTGGCTGCTTGAGCATGTGGAGGGCGCACGCGAGCGTGCTGAGAAAGGCGAGCTGCTCTTTGGCACGATTGATACGTGGCTGATCTGGAATTTAACCGGCGGACAGGTGCATGTAACGGATGTTTCGAATGCTTCTAGAACGCTTATGTTCAATATTCATGAGCGGAGCTGGGACGATGAGCTTCTGCATATTTTGAACATTCCTAAAGCGATGCTGCCGGAGGTACGCTCTTCCTCTGAAGTTTACGGACATGTGGTTGATGAAATAGTCGGACGCAAAATCCCTGTTGCAGGAGCAGCTGGTGACCAGCAAGCAGCTTTGTTTGGTCAAAATGCTTATGCAGAAGGAAATACAAAAAACACATATGGTACGGGCTGCTTCATGTTAATGAATACAGGCACCAAAGCAATCGTCTCCGAGAAGGGGCTGCTCACCACGATAGCATGGGAGGTTGATGGCAAGCTGGAGTATGCGCTTGAAGGCAGCGTATTTGTGGCAGGTGCTGCGATTCAGTGGCTTAGAGATGGTCTAGAGCTTATTGAATCAGCATCCGAGACGGAAGCTCTGGCGGAGCAGGTGGAGTCTTCGGACGGCGTTTATGTCGTGCCCGCATTTGTTGGACTCGGTACGCCGTACTGGAATAGCGATGTTAGAGGAGCCGTATTTGGACTCACGCGGGGGACGTCCAAGGCACATTTTGTCCGTGCAGTATTAGAGTCGCTGGCTTACCAGACCAAAGATGTCCTCTCCGTTATGGAGGAGGAATCAGGTTTGCCGCTGGAGTCGCTTTGTGTAGACGGCGGAGCCGTTGCCAACAACATGCTTATGCAATTCCAAAGTGATCTGCTTGGCGTTCCCGTGGAGCGTCCAGTAGTAAATGAATCTACAGCGCTCGGAGCTGCATATTTAGCCGGACTTGCGGTAGGATTCTGGCAAAACCGCGAGGAGCTGGCTAAGCTGAGACAGGTAGATAAAGTATTTAAGCCTGCTATGGAAGAGGAGACACGTGCCGATTTATACAGCGGATGGCATCGTGCAGTCCGAGCGGCCATGGCTTTCGCGCAATAATTATGGTATACTGATGGCAAGTTAATAACGGTTGGAGATCAGGAGAAACCACGAGAACCGCTTCCACACCCTTTTTAGGGATTGGGGAGCGGTTTGCGTGGTTTTTTTGTTTATTTAGATTCATTCATGAGTAATGAACTGTAAATGGCAGAACAATAATAAATAGACAATCGGGAGGAAATCATGATGACCATTCATAATAAAGAAATATTTGCCGCCCAAAATCGTGAGCAAGTACTGAAGCAGATGCAGCAATCGCAGCTGGATGTACTCGTCATAGGCGGAGGAATTACTGGCGCGGGCATTGCGCTTGATGCTGCTGCGCGCGGTATGAAAGTGGCTTTAGTGGAGATGCAGGATTTTGCAGCAGGGACCTCTAGCCGTTCAACGAAGCTGGTCCATGGCGGTTTGCGTTATTTGAAGCAGCTAGAGATTGGTGTCGTAGCCGAGGTTGGCAAGGAGCGGGCAATCGTATATGAGAACGGGCCGCATGTTACGACACCTGAATGGATGCTGCTTCCGCTTTATAAGGGCGGCACCTTCGGTAAATTCTCAACATCGATTGGTTTGCGTGTTTACGATTTTCTAGCTGGCGTCAAACGAAAAGAGCGCCGGATGATGCTGAACGTAGAGGATACGCTGTTTAAGGAACCTCTTTTGAAGCGGGATGGCTTAAAGGGCAGCGGCTATTATGTGGAATACCGTACCGATGATGCACGGCTCACGATAGAAGTGATGAAGAAGGCGGTAGAAACCGGCGCATTGTCGGTGAACTATGCCAAGGTAGAGACGCTTCGTTATGGCAAGGACGGTAAAATAACAGGCACGTTGGTTAAAGATATGATTAACGGCGCTGAATACGAGTTGAAGGCAGCTAAAGTCATTAATGCTACGGGCCCTTGGGTCGATGATATTCGCGAAATTGATGGATCGAAGAAGGGGAAAACGCTCCGACTGACAAAAGGCGTTCATGTGGTCTTCGACCAGAATCGTTTCCCATTGCACCAAGCCGTCTACTTCGATACGCCGGACGGCCGGATGGTGTTCGCAATTCCGCGCGCGGGAAAAACGTATTTCGGTACGACGGATACCAACTATAAGGGCAATACCGTCAATCCTGTGATGACGCTTGCGGATCGCACTTATTTGCTGCAAGCTGTGAACTTTATGTTCCCAGACCTGAAGCTTGTGGAAGCTGATGTAGAATCAAGCTGGGCAGGCCTACGTCCGCTTATCCAGCAAGAAGGGAAATCGCCTTCGGAAATATCGCGTCGCGATGAGATTTTTGTATCGGATTCCGGGCTGATTTCGATTGCGGGGGGCAAGCTGACGGGTTATCGCAAGATGGCTGAAACCGTTGTAGATAAAGTGGTTGAATTGTTCGGGCAAGAGGGCAGCAGCAAAGCTTTTGCCAAAAGCGAAACCAAGACGATTACGATGTCAGGCGGGGATTTAGGCGGGTCAAAAGGTTTTGAGCCTTTTGTTCAGAAGAAATCAGCAGAGGGAGCGCATTATGGCTTCAGCAAGGAAGAGTCTGCTTTTCTGGCGCAGCGTTATGGCTCAAACGTGGATCAGCTGTTCCCACTGGCGCAAAGCACAGGCGCTTGGGCGGAAACCTTTGAACTGCCGCTCATACTAGCGGTACAGCTTCGTTACGCCATAGAGGCGGAAATGACAGTAAAGCCAACCGATTTCTTTATTCGCCGCACGGGTGATCTGTTCTTCCGAATCGGATATGTTCAGCAGTGGAAAACACAGGTCATAGCCGCGATGGCGAATCGTCTGCAGTGGAATGATGAGCAGCGCACTGCTTATACATTGGAACTGGAAGAAAAGCTGATTGAAGCAGTAGAGCCGCTGAAAGGCTAAGCTGCTTCGATATTCGTTAGATCAACGGAACCCGAATAGAAATGGAGGTGCAGAGATGCGCCTCTTTTTTTGTGCGTAAAAGTAGTTGCAACATTAGCATAAATTACATATAATAAATCTAATAACATATGAGCATGTATTCATATGTTATAGAAATTTGATTGTATTCATGAAATAGTTGGTTTAGATGCAGACTAATAAAGTCTGCTCAAATGGATTGGGGGAGAGAATTATGAACGGATCACAGGATGGAAAACTAGGGGAAAATTTAAAAACAGCAGCCATTGCGGAAAACCATCAACATGATCATGGAGATGGAGCATGCGACCATAACCATAGCCATGAACAGAACGCACCTAAGCATTCGCATGGGAATCACAGCCATCACGGTCACCACCATGGTCACTCGCATGGTCATGGTCATCATGGACATTCTCATGCTCCGAATAATAAAGCGGGACTGCTGATCGCACTTATTATTACAGCAGGTATTATGGTTCTGGAGTTTGTAGGGGGACTTGTGACGAACTCGTTGGCGCTATTGTCTGATTCAGGGCATATGCTGAGCGATACGGCGGCACTGGCGTTAAGCTTGGCAGCAATGTGGATTGCCGTGCGTCCAGCTTCTTCTAACCGCACTTATGGATTTCATCGTTTTGAAATATTGGCAGCCTTGTTTAATGGCATTACACTGTTCGTTATCGCCGCGTTTATCATTGCGGAGGCAATCAAGCGGTTCGGTGAACCGCCGACCGTCGCGAGCGGGTCGATGATGATTATTGCTGGTATCGGTTTGCTGGCTAATATAGCAAGTGCTTGGTTTCTTATGCGGAAGGCAGATGTGAAGGACAATCTAAATGTTCGCAGTGCTTATCTTCATGTCATCGGAGATGCCATTGGTTCGGTAGGCGCGATCATTGCCGGCATTTTGATGTATTCATTTTCGTGGTATATCGCTGATCCGATCATTAGTGTAGTGGTTGCTCTTCTTATTTTGCGAAGCGCATGGGGAGTGATTAAATCAACCGTTCATATTCTGATGGAGGGAACGCCAGCTCATGTGAATGCTGAGCAGGTTAAAGAAGCACTGCTAGACATTAAAGGTGTCAAAGACGTTCACGATCTTCATATTTGGACGATAACTTCGGGAATAGACTCCTTAAGCTGCCATCTTATTGTTGAGGATGAGAAGGATTGCCAAGCCATTCTTCAGGAAGCGATTCAACATCTGGCCGACAGATTCCAAATTGAACATTCGACGATTCAAATCGAGAAATCGCAATTGAAGCACTCTGCTTGCAAGGTATAGATCTGGTAATCGTAAAATAGGGCTGTCACTTCAGTAGAACGATCTACATTTGTGACAGCCCTATTTTTTAGCTTATGATTACGACTAGGCTGCTTCAACAGCCGATTTCGATTTATACACTTGTGAGCCGATTAAGAAGGATACAACGCCCCATGTGACCATAATGCCAATACCGATCCAGAATGAGGTTGAAACGATCCCGGAATTGTAGATGAGACCATCCCGCATGCCCTCCACGAAGTAAGTAAGCGGCAAAATTTGTGCAATCGGCTGCAGCCAGTTTGGCATGATTTCGAGTGGGATAAATACACCGCTAAGAAACATCATGAGCATGCTGGCAATGTTGGACATCCCCATATAAGCTTCTATGGATTTACTGAAGGAAGAGAATAAATAACCCATCGCATTAAATACGAGTGCGCCTGCAAAGAAAGCAATAACTAAGCTTAATACATTAATATGAAGATTTGCGCCAAAACCGAATACGCCAATCAATGTTAAAATAATGATTTGAAAAACGCCGAGCAAAAGCTTTACAATTACGCCTGCCAGACCGTAAAGGCCCATTTTGGCTGGCGTCATGCGAAGCCGTTTCATCAGTCCCTTTCTGCGCATCTCAACTAGACTGACCATGCCGAATAGACCGCCTTGCGCGAGAGTTAGACCGATCATGCCAGTTAGCAGGAAGTCCGCATAATTCAAATCCTCGGAGCCTTGCGAAATGGATTGTCTAGTTAAGCTGAATGTTGGCGTAGCTTTGGCAACGGTCCAATTCGTCTGTTGAATAAATTGATCTAAAATGCCGGCAATAGCCTGCGTGGTAGCACCTTGCTCATTGGCTTTGTTTACAACGAGCTGCATTGTGGTGGAGCTGTCGGATTCAGGCAAAATAATGAGCGCATCAATATCTTGTTTCTCAATGAGCGTATTGCCAGCTTCCTTCGTGATTGGCTGCTCTTCTTTAAACTTGAATACCGGGATTTTTCGCAGCTGCTCAAGCAGCATGCTCGAATTGGCATTCGGCTGTGAATCAACAACGGCAATTGTAGCTTTAAAGCTATCGGGTGAGCCTCCGCCAAAAATGACCATAAATAATACCATTAAAATTATCGGAAAAAAGATGTTCCAAAACCATACTTGTTTTTCGCGAAACATCATTTTGACCTGGGCGCTAAACATTTTGGAAAATTGTTTGGTGCTGTTCATTTAACTTAATCCCTCCATTCCTTGCCGGTGAAGGCAATGAATACATCTTCCAGGCTCATTTCACGAATAGAGATTTGCTCGACGCGGAAACCGCGATCCTTTGTAAATCCAAACAGCTCATACAATGTTTCTTCAGGCTGGGTCGTCCATAGCTGGAGCGAAGCGCCTTCGCGATTCGTTCGGACGACAGCATGGTGGTGAGTAGCAACTTTCTCAGTCTCAAGAGCTGCCTCAGCGCCATCAATAAAGGTAAGCCTGACCTCTCGTTCTTTCGTGAGCCGATCAATTAAAGCAGCTGGAGTATCTAAGGTGACGATTTTCCCTTGATCAACAATGCATACACGGTCACTCAGCTTTTCGGCCTCTTCCATGTAATGGGTAGTAAGGATAGTTGTTTTGCCTAGCTCCTTCAGCTTAAGAATAATGTCCCATATATTCCGTCTTGCCTGCGGATCTAGTCCTGTTGTAGGCTCATCTAAAAAAATGATCGTAGGGTCATTAATCATGGCGAGTCCGATGGCAAGCCGTTGTTTCTGTCCGCCGGAGAGCTTTCTAACCTGCTTGCTGCGCTGATCAGTGAGATTAATCATTTCGAGCACTTCTGCTGCTGGCCGGGATTTTGGATAAAAGGTAGCGAACAAATCTAAATTTTCTTCTACCGTCAATAAATCGAACAAAGCGCTGGATTGAGGCTGAACACCGATGGACACCTTGATTTGTTCACTGTTTTTTGTCCAATTCAGAGGACCAAATTCGATTTGGCCGGAATCAGGATTTTGCAGCCCTTCAATCATTTCAAGCGTAGTCGTTTTTCCAGCGCCGTTTGGACCGATGATGGTGAACACTTCTCCCGCCTCGACGGTGAAGCTAATGCCGGCTACAGCGCTGACTGATCCAAAGCTCTTTTGTAAATTACGCACTTCTAATACGGGCATTATGTAACCTCCTAAAGTTTTTGTGAAGCAAAAACTTACTTCGAAAGCATAAGCTTAGTTTTTGTGAAGCAAAAACTTACTTCGAAAGCATAAGCTTTGTTTTTGTGAAGCAAAAACTTACTTCGAAAGCATAAGCTTTGTTTTTATGATATAAGGTTTCCGATTTAATTGATCTGCTACAATAATTTTAACCGTATCCATTTTATGAGAGTACCGTCTTAAGCATGCTTCGGACTCGGTCTTAAGGCGGAGGCCGGAATGGTTCGGAGATTTTGAAAACGATCAGTGTGTTGAATCTCCTGTCGAAGCTAGAGGAACATCGAGCAATTGCATGGCTAGTTTTACACTTGGATGGTCGCGATTGTCTGTTAAATAGAGAGCATAGGCCCTCGTAACTGGAAAAGGCAATTCGCAGCGCAGTTCATATAAACGGTGATCATCTAGAAAAGGCTTCGCAATAGATCGGGGAAGGAAGCCAAATCCTGCTCCTTGTAAAAGCAATGTAAGCATTATGGTGGAATGATCCGTTTCGAAAGTAGGCAGATAACCTTCACCAACGATCGAGCGAAACCAATCTGGAAACGGATATCCCCACTCGATGTGACAATATTGTCCCGAAAAGAAGTCTGTTTTCGTAAACAAGTTAGAACTATTTTGAGAAGAAACAAGAATAATTTCGTCCTCAAATAGGAAATGTTTAGTAACATTAGGGCGATCAAGAGGGTCGTATCGAATAGCTACTTGTACAACGCCATCGAGTAAAAGATCACGAATCATGTAGCTGGAATCGATGTAGCTCAGAAATTTAATAGCCACCTTCGGGTGTGCTTGCCTAAACGAAACAATGTGCTGCAAATAATAGTAATGCCAAACAGAGCCAGGTCCGCTCATGACGATATAGTTTTCTAATCCTTCGGATAACGTTACCTTGCTTTCTTCAAACAGCAGCAGCATCCTCTCGGCATAAGGAAGGAAATGGATGCCTGCCTGCGTTAAGCTTACATTCCGATTATCACGTAGAAACAGCGGCTTTCCAACGGACAATTCCAGCGCTTTTATTCTTGCTGTAACAGCAGATTGCGAGATATGCAAATACTCTGCAGCCCTTGTGAAATTGCGAATTTTGCACACCGATAAGAAAGCCTCTAACTGTGGAATATCCATCGCAGCACCTCAACTAATTTGAAATATGAATCATTGTAATCAAATAAATTCGTTATACAAATTATACTTCGTTCATTACTATTAAACTATACTCATGGTTTGGAGGAGATTTGAATGGCTGGTGATGTGATAATTGAACAAATACAATCCATTGAAGAGCATGTTAACGGGCTGGCGGATCTGTTGGTGCAGGTCGTTGAAGATGGTGCGTCAATTGGCTTTTTACCCCCAATGAAGCTTTCTGATGCTGTAATGTACTGGGAGGCTGTGTTAAGTCCAGAGGTGATTTTATACGTTGCCAAAATCGATGATCGAATCGTTGGGAGCGTACAGCTGCATCTATGTACGAAGCAAAATGGCGGACATAGAGGGGAAATTGCAAAATTAATGACTCATCCAAACTATCGTCTTAGAGGAATTGGACGTTTTCTTATGCAAAAGGCAGAAGGGCGAGCAAGGCACGAAGGCAGAACATTGATAGTTCTCGATACGAGGGAGGGGGATCCTTCGAATATGCTGTATACTTCATTAGAGTACATTGAAGCCGGACGCATTCCTGGCTATGCACGATCGGCAGACGGTAAATTAGATGCAACGGTTTTTTATTACAAAACGCTGATTTAATTGACCTGCTAGATCAGGCAAACTCCCAGAATAGATTTCCTCGCATAAATTCACATGGTACAATATGGATATTATATCTGTGGAGGAGTTGATTTGTTTTGACAGTTAGAAAACCTTTTGGATATGGATCACTTTCTATACTCTTTTTATTTTCCGGGTTTTTAATAAATTATAATTTTGGGAATGGTTTTATTTTAACTCATTATCTCTTTAACCTAATGGGTCTAGCTATACATTCAAACGGCACAGATGGTTTCAACTATCCCTTTTTAGCTTCCATGCCATTTTGGTTAGCGACAATATTAGTTTCGAAAAGAAATATTCATGATTTTGGAGCAGTCGTCAGCAAAAGAATTGGTGAGCTTCTGCTTGCTATAAGCGTGGTAGTTACAATTATTTTTTTAATACTGCCAATATGGATTGAATTCTAATAAAATAAAGAACTAGGAGCAGTTTGCCGCATGGCAGGCTGCTCTTATTTCATGAAGCCATATAAAAAAAGTTCTTATAAGATATTTTTGAATGGTCGTTCGTGTTTTATATAGGAGGTGAATAAATGGACAACCAATCTATAAGTCGTACCCATAATGAGTTTTCTGAAATGTATGAGCGGAATATCGATATGGTGTACAGATTATGTTTCATCCTATTGAAAAATACGATGGATGCGGATGATGCTGTTCAGTCTGTATTTTTAAAGCTATTCAAGCACAACAAAACCTTTAATGACCGTGAGCATGAAAAAGCATGGCTTATAGTGACAACCAAAAATACCTGTAAAGACATATTAAAAAGCTGGTGGAGATCACGCCGGGTTGATGTAGACGTTTTGCCGGAAAAAACATACTGGGATAACAATGAGCAGCAGAGGGATATACTCGAGAAATTGCTGCGGCTTCCAGAAAAGTACAGAACGGTGTTATACCTCTACTATGTGGAGGATTATTCTGTAAAAGAAATATCAAAACTATTAGATCGAAAAGAGAGCACGCTGCAAACACAATTATCAAAAGGACGAACACGCCTGAAGGCTGACTTGGGAGGGATATATGTTGACGGAAAACCAGTTCAAGGGAATATTTGAAACCATAAAGCCTAATAAGGAACATAAGGACAAACTATTACACGACATGATTGTAAAAATTGAATCGGAAACCGTGGACAAAAGAATACCTGTATCCTGGAGACATGCAAGATCTGCGATGCTGGCAGCAGCGGTTATGATCTGTTTGCTAACGACCACTGCTTTTGCAGCAAGCTATATGGGTCTCGATATGAAATTTTTGAACTTTCTAAACCCGTCGAATGACGAACAGGAGCTGTATTTGGAAAACGGCGCTCAATTAGTCAACAAAAAAGCGGTAAACGAGAATGGAATCATTGAAGTTAAACAGATTATCGGAGACAGCAATTTGATATATGTTCTTTTGGACTTCACCGCGCCGGAAGGTATCGTTCTAGATGCCAAAAGGTATCGTTTTGAGACATATTTAAGTTTTGATCATATGAGTTCAAATAGCTCTTCAACCGGTTACACCTTATTGGACGATGAGAATCCAAGCGATAATAAAATCAGTCTAATGATGAGTTATTTAACGAAGAATAGAACAATCGCAGGAAGTCCTGTTACTTTGATGCTTAGTCATTTAGAGGCGGCAGATGTTTATCCCGATATATTTGAAAAAGTAAATCCAGGTTCATGGAAAATCAAATTCAATTTGGACTATAAGGATATGTCAACAACGTATCAGATTGATCAGGGCATATCATTATATAACTACGCTGCAACACTATCATCCATTTCTATCTCGCCCATTTCCGTTACAATAAAAGTAGACAGTGCGCATACCAAAGAGATTTCTGAGGCAGCGAGCCGCTCCTCGCGGGAAATAGGGTTAAACGAGTATGCGGATCATTATCTGATCACCATACATTACAAAGATGGAACATCGGAGACAACGGCTGTTTTTAAGGGGATGTCCTCGGGGGATCTTATAACTAACACCATAACGATTGTGAAGCCATTTACCCCCATTATCAATGATAAAGAAATAAAAGCTGTCGAATTTTTTGATAAGGTCATTCCGATGGACTAATTCAATTCTTGTGCGATTTGAGGAACTGCAGGTATGCAGTTCCTCTTTTCTTTGTTGATGTTATGGACTAGTTACAGAAGAAGCTGTTAACCTGCATTGTATTGACAAGAAATATAAATAAAATTAATCTGAATATATATTAATTTATATGTATAAAAATACAATACGAAAAGAGGCCATCAACTTGAATCATCTATATAAAGAGTTTCTAATTAGTGATGACAAGTCACTTATTAATATGGATACCGTTTGCAAGTTTTTATCAAGGAGCCATTGGGCAAACCAAAGGCCAAAGGAAACGATTCATAAATCAATTCAAAATTCAGTTTGTTTTGGCATCTACGATAATAAAAGGCAGGTTGGATTTGCTCGAATTGTAACGGACTGGGCAACGATTTATTATTTGTGTGATGTCTTTATTGATGAAGAATATAGAGGCAGAGGACTCGGAAAGAAGTTAGTTGAATTCATTACCAAAGAATTTGAAGGGATTGGCGGCATACTGCGAACGCATGATGCTCATGAATTGTATGAACAGTATGGATTTATAAAAGATACTGAACGATTTATGAATCGCCTAGTGAAAAGATAGTTTATGGGTGAACAAACCAAAGGCAGTCGGCAGTCTAAGACATGATTTGATGTCCTAGTCTGCCTTTGTTATTTGAATCAGCTCTGCCGACTAGAATACGCAATTAATCCGATTTTACAGTCGCGTGAATAGCAATGCCGGAAGCGTCATGTACAACGAACGCGTTTCCTTGCTCCACAGCTTCAACACCGTCGCTGCGCAGATGCTCGAGCCAAGCTTCACGAGAAGTTGAAGTTGGGAAAACAATCGTATAATAAGATAAGCCAACCGTGTTGGCTGACGGTAAGGCAGCACCTGCGCCTGCCCAAATGTTCATGCCGATATGGTGATGGTATCCGCCAGCCGAGACGAATACAGCAGCCATTTGCGCATAATCGCCAACTACATCAAAGCCTAGCTTGCCTTCATAAAACGCGCGCGACTTCCTAAGGTCGCCTACGTGAAGATGGATATGTCCAATAACGGTTCCTTGCGGGAGACCGCTCCATGTAAGACCTTCACTCTGAGCAAGCAGATCTTCCCAATCAAGCGGGTCTGTTGCCATCACATAATTGCCCTCGGCATCTCGCTTCCACTCTTCACGCGGACGATCCGCGTAAATTTCGATGCCGTTATGATCCGGATCTGAAATATAAAGCGCCTCGCTTACCAAGTGGTCGGCCTGCCCAATATGAATGCCGCTTGTAATCAAGTTGCGGAGCGCAAGCGATAAGGAGCGACGATCCGGCAGCAGAATTGCAAAATGGTACAAACCAGCATGAGAGCGTTTTTGCGGCACAACGGCATTCGGTACTTCCTCTAGAACGAGCAGCGTATGTTTCCCATCAGCAGTGAACGCTGCAACACGATGTACTTCATCATGCTGCAAAACCTTTAGCCCGACAACTTCCGTATAAAAAAGGATTGAACGCTCGAGATTGCTAACCTTAAGCTTTACTTCTCCCAGTGAAATATGTTCATCCAAAAATGTCGACATGATTAATCCTCCTTGAAGTATATATGGTTGCGATACTTGATTGCTTTAAATAAACTGCACCTAAAGCATAGTCCTTTACGTCTATATCATGTACAATATTGGAAAATGTAACCAACAAACATTAAGGCTGCTATAAGCTCAAATCGTATGAATTAGGTTTATAATAGCATATGCAGTATAAAAATTAAAGTAGCTTATTAAAAGTAATCAACTTATAGTATTTTAATCAAAAAGGAGGTTGAAATGAGAAAAATATTACGTAGGGTAGAGTGGGTGCTGCTTATTGTTATTGGAGGTTTTTCGCTGCTTTTTGCGCTTCCTTCAATTGATATGTTTGATCATAATGCTGAGCTGAGCGAAGCTAAGAAGAAGGGTTTTTATTATAAGGTGGATGAAGATAAGCAAACCTATTTCAACAAAGAGATAAGTATTGACGGCGTTGTTTATGGGGAAGGGAAGCTGACGGTTTATTTGTCTTCAAAACGATTTTTTTCGGTGCCGCAATTGCCTAATACCATTCAAATAAAAACAGATGCCAATGAGATGCTTCAGTATCAATCTTCAGGTGCATCCATGCGGCTTTATCGATCAAATGGTCAATTTACGTTTACTAACGTGCCGCCTAATCTGAAAAGCGTCACCGTATTTAATGAAGCTTATGGCGAGTCCTTTTCCTTTTATATTCCACTTGAAAGGGGGAAGGCAGACTAATGCAGATAACTACAAAAATAATTTTCGGACACTTAATCCGTTGGTTATTGATTCTTCTGGCTTGCTCCATTATCTATTCTGCGCTTTTCTCACAAAGCTCTATTCGTGTGGAGAAAGTAGCACAGCATGCACTGGATATGATGGAGTCTCCTTACGCTCCTATTTCCTTAAAATCAAAGACAGGCCAAGGCTATGAGCTGTTGCTAATCGTTGATCGTAAACATGAGCTCCAACATCAATTGTTCGTGAAACGTTCGCTTGGATTTTTTTGGAGCTTCCGCGGCGGTGGATTTGGGATGATGCTGGACCCGCAAATCATACTCAGCTTTCGGATGGGCATGTCTACTTTTGGCAAGTATCGACATTATTATGCTGTTGGTCAACTGAATGATCCGAATATAAGCAGGGTGCAAATTGCATGGTGGGATGGATATGAGCAGGATGCGCTTATGAAAGACGGGGTATATCTTGCTGGGCGTTCTATTCGCAGCTCTACTAAAGAGCAGTCGGCTTCCAGGATGAATAAGGTGTATGCCTATGATGCAAACGGGCAATTATTATATGAGCTAAATGATGAGCAGCGGGAAATTAAAGCGGATGCGAAATCAGAAACGGAAATGAAGGAAGCAACTTAATAGAAGAGCCGTCCGCGCTTTCTTTGGAAGCGATCGAACGGCTCTTTTTTTTATTATCCTTGAATACTTGGCTGTATTGGAGAAGCAGGCTGTTTCTTCTTAGTTGGAAGCGGACCAAACAGCAGCCAGTGCCATTTGAATGGTGCGCTCAGTGCCATAATGGCCCAAGGAATAACGAGTGCGAGCAGGAAGCCGCCGGCCACCCAAACATGGAACAGAATCGGAGAGCCGCTGGCATTCGTCTGGCGGTATAGATACAGAATTAATGGATGTACCAAATATATGCCAAAGGATGTGGCACCGATATGTATAAGAGCTTTGACGACCATCTTGTTCCATGATGTATAAATCCAGAAGGAAACTTGAAGCAACACAATAGCAGCCGTAACGCACCGCACCTCATCTATCAGCTCTAATAGACTTGTATTTATAACAGAAAGCCCAGTTAACCGTTTCTCGTAATAAAAGTAGACCATAGTCATATTTGACGATAAGAATAGTGCCCACAGCACAAGTGAAGCTGCAATTTTTGCCGGCGTAGCATTTTTTCTTGTGAGATTAATCCATTCAGCGAATTTCTCATAATAAATACCGATAAACGCACCAGCTGTAAAATAAAGCATATACGTAAACGCATAGCTGCCGGGGCTAACCACATGATATTCCCGGACAATGATAAAAATAAATAACCATTGCACCAGCAAACCTATCCAGACGATATGCCGGCTGGATTTTCGAAACCGATTAACGGCGTACAGCATTAGTGGTGATATTGCATAAAATTGAATAATAATAACGACAAAATAAAGATGGACATAGGTTTTGCCAAAGATAAGCATTTTGAGAAATTTAGTCGTTGTAAAGTAACCGATAAAGGTCTGCAGGTCACTAAATCCGTAAGCTGCCAATCTCGTAAAGGCGAAATAGAGGAACGAAAATAATATAAAAGGAATCAATACTTTAGATATTCGTTTTTTGTAAAACTGCCCAATTGCTGTTGCTGTGAAGGGTTTGTTGTAGTAGTTGTAAAACAGGACGAAGCCGCTTAGAAAGATGAAGACGGGTACTGCGAATTTGGTAAATGTGTTTAGAAAGACATAAAGAGGATATAGCGTAGCCTTGTGATCGTAGTTAGCTACGACCGCTGATGTTGCGTGAATCATGATGACCGCTAAAATACCGAATGCTCTAAAAATGTCTAGCGCAGGTAAATATGGTCTTTTTGCTAATTGTGCCATTAAAATCCCCTTATTTTTATAAGATACTAGCTTGTGTTAAGAGGCAATGAGGAAACCTCTATTCGTTATTATAAGGTTAGTCCCAGTTTCAGCCAATACTTTTATTTTTACATCGGATTACAGAAGAAAGAGCCTCTTCCTAAAGCTGAAAGAGGCTCTTTGTGCTTTCGTTTACAGCCATCATGTTGAACATACTATAATCATCAAAAACAATAATTAGTAATTGTATTAATCAAATAATATTTATGTTATTATACTCATGTGAAATGAAAATGATTTGTGTGTTTACTGTCTTTTCTCGTATGAATCCATATGATAGTTAGGTTATTTATGATTCTAAAATAAAGATGACGGGTGATCTTACATGAAACGTAATGACGGTAATGAATTTATTAATGATAATTTAATCGCACAATATAAGTTTGATCTTGCTGAACATATCGGCAAGGACAGCTCTGGGAATAGAAATGACGGGTCGGCATCAGGAGCTTCCATTCAAACCGTAGGAGGCAAGACTGCAGTCATGCTTTCAGGGGGACGCAAGGGCACATCCTATGTGAAGCTGCCTGTGAATCTCCTGAAGGATGTTAGTGATTTGACCGGTATTACCATTTCAACTTGGGTATATGCGGGAAAAGGATCAAGCGTATGGGAAAGGATTTTCGATTTCGGTAAAGGTCAGACAGGGCCTTATATGTTCTTAACACGCAATTTGCGTGCAGCTTGTTTTGCAGGGGAAGACTTGATTGCAGATCCTGGAAAGACTTTTGCGGCGGGAGAATGGATGCATATTTCTATGTCTGTAGCAGGCACGAAGTCCGGTACATCCAGCAGTGCAGGACCGATTGTATATGTGAATGGCGAGGTGGTTGCAGATGGAACGATCAGTCAGACATCAAGCGGTACCTATGCTAAATTGCGTGCATGGTTTGCTTCTTTCGCCGACCAAGAGAATTACTGCAACAACTATATTGGAATGTCCCAGTACGATGCAGATGTGGATTTTTGCGGTTCGCTTTCGGATTTCCGTGTATACAAAGCGGGACTAACACAAGATGAAGTAATTGAAGTGATGTGCGAATCGTTGACGGATGAAGAGATTGTTGAACTTGCCAAAGACAAGTACTTAACGTTCCCAACCTTCATTATTACAAAAGATATTGCGCTGCCTTCTTCTCTAATGGGCGGCAAAGTGAGCGTATCATGGGCATCGAGTGATATCGGCACGATTTCTAATGAGGGAATCGTCAACAAGGAAATACAGTCGGCAAAGGGCGTAACGATGACAGCCATCGTAAGTAAAGGAGCAAGCTCCGCTGTAAAAAGCTTCACCGTATCTGTACTTCCTCAAGGAGTACCACCGTATACGTTGACTATTGATGGAAGCAAAGAGATATTGGATGTCAGTCCCGTTTTATACGGCTTATTTTATGAGGATATTAACAATGCAGCTGATGGCGGTATATACGCGGAGCTCGTACAGAACCGCTCCTTCGAGTCATTTGCGTTCGACAGCTACTCTCATGTGTGCGGCGAGCATGGCGCTTCAACAGGAAGAAACTACACGCCTCTGCATGCATGGTCTGGCGATACAAAGCAAATGACGGTGAAAAATACGGGCGGTTTAAATGACTTTTTTGGAATAACAGACAAAGATGTGAATGCTCATTATGTAACGGTAGCAAGCGGAGCGACGATAACCAATCGAGGTTTTGCGGATTCCAATCAAAACTGTGCAATGGCGATTAGACAAGCTGCCAAATACAACTTTACGATTTGGGCAAAAGCTGAAGCGGCAGGAACAATCACCTTGCAGCTGCTGGATCAAGATGGTGCCTCCATCAGCGACACAGTGGTTGTTCAGATAGAAGGCGGAGGCATATGGAAAAAATACGGTGTGGACGCCCCCCTTGCATTGACGGGCTTAACAACGGTGCTTGGTCAATTGGCTTTAACCTTTAACGGCGAAATTTCGATCGAGATGGTCTCACTGATGCCGGAGGATGTTTGGGGCGCGGGCGAGGAACAGCGTTCTTCGACGGCTCATGCAAACTTTAAAGGAAATCCAAACTATAGACTGCGAAAAGACTTAGTAAACGCACTAGTTGATTTGCATCCTACTTTTCTTCGGTTTCCAGGCGGCTGTATTTCGGAGGGCTCTCACATTTGGGAAAACGTATACGATTGGAAGGAATCCGTAGGGGATGTGGAGCTGCGCAAAGAAAACTTTAACGTATGGGGCTACATGATGACGATGGGCCTTGGCTATATGGAATATTTCCAGTTGGCTGAAGATCTGAATGCCACACCGCTCCCTGTTATGGCCTGCGGCGTGCTTTGCCAGGCTCGTTCGGATTACGCGAATCCCGCTGGCGGCAAGCTTAGGGACTACTACGTCAAAAACTTTACAGACTTAATTGATTTTGCGATTAGTACAGATTTTGAAAATAACGAATGGGCTGCTTTGCGTAAAAAAATGGGCCACGAAGCGGCGTTTGATTTGCGTTACTTAGGCGTGGGCAATGAAAACTGGGGCACACAATTTTTTGCGAACTTTGAATATTTTAAAGCAGCTATTGATGACTATATGGAGCAGCATTACGCTGGATATGAGCTGCATATTATTTCAACCGTGGGCGCGCAAGCGGACGATGACGCATATCAGCAGGGCTGGAAGTTTTTAAGCGGCAGCTTGGCAGGCTCGGAGACGATAAGCTTTACGGACGGGCTGTTGCGCATTGAAGAAACCGTTACGTGGTATGAGAAGCAAAAAAATTACATGGATACGATTGCGGATGAGCACTACTATCGTTCGAATGAGTATTTGTTAGCTAATGCGGACCGATATAATTACTATTATAGAGCTTACAATGATGATGGCAGCCTGAATGAAGCCGAGACCTCCAAAGTATTTGTCGGCGAATATGCTTCAACGGATAAGAACACATTGGCTGGGGCAATTGCAGAAGCTGCGATTATGACCAGCTTCGAGAATAACTCAGATGTCGTTCGATTAGCTGCAACTGCACCGTTGTTCAATAAGGTTCTGACGGATAATACATATCGATGGACCCCGGATTGTATTTGGTTTGATGATGAAACGGTATGGTATACACCGAACTATTACGTGCAGCAGCTTTTCGGAAAATATATAGGCACCAAAGTTGCAGGCACATCGTTTACGACTTATCGGAACGGTGAGCGGTCTGCGCTCATCCCTCGCGGTGGCATTGAAGTGGCTGCTGGAAATGCAGATATTGTTGTGAAACGTGTGAAAGTAACGTCCAATGTGGATGGCAGCGTACTTTTTGAACAGGATTTTACGAAGGAATTAAATGCGGCTTGGCAAGTCATTCCGGGCTCGGCAGGTTATACGCTTGATTCGGCCAAAGGCTTGGTATTAAAAGCGCAGAGCAGCGGCTTGAATGGATTGTATATCCTTAATGAAGCATGGACCAATTACAAAGTTGAGGTTGCAGCAGAACGAATATCCGGTACAGACGGTTTTTATGTGGGTGCAGGCTTGACCGATATTTCACCTGACAATAAGGATGTTATAGAATATGCGATCGGCTATAATGGCAGCGCCACTGGCGTCAAGGTGTATAAGCAAGGAATCGAGGGCTATACGTTAGGGGATTACTCCTCGAGTACAGCCGCAGGCAACTTGAGAGCTAGCTGCTATGAAGAGCTCGCCGACCATACCGAATACACGATTACAGTGAATTATGGAGGAGCCGATGGCCAGCATTTGATCTGTTCCTATACGGATGGCGCAGCAGCAAGCAAGGTTCTGGATTATAAACTGGAAGCCTATAACAGGGAAATCTATCATTCCGTTACCAAAGATGACAAGAAAATGTATGTGAAGCTGGTTAATGCAGACGGTGTGGAGAAAGCAGTGAAGCTTGATTTTAAAGGGATAAATGCAGCTACTACAGGTAAATGGGTCTTATTAACGGGTGATGCTTCACTTGTGCATGTTCCGAATGTGAACAAAAAAAACGATGAGAAAATAACCCCAATGGAAGCAGAAATACATATCGAGAATAACGCTGCCATAATAAATTTGGCTGCCCATTCCGTAAATGTTATTATAGTGAGCCTAATATAATCGAGAAAAACACTTTATTATTGAGCCCCAGAGACTAGTCTCTGAGGCTCTTTTATTGGCAACCAGACCTGTTTGTAATTCTTATTCATTACATGACTGAACAGTGATAAACTATGGAATAGCCTTTAACGTTTTGGAAAAGTAGCATTGCACGGATTAGATGGAGGACTGGATAACATGTTGCTTGCAAATAATGTTAAGTTAAAGGATTTGCTGAACGGAAATAAAATGGATACACCTTCCTTTTTACATATAGCGATCGCGCTGACTGAATCCGTACATAAGGCTCATAAGCAAAACCTACTGATCGGTCATTTGAATCCAGCAGGGATACTCATTCAATCGGAAATAAGTACCGTTGTGCTCACAGACGAAAGAATAACAGATTACGCCTACCTATCTCCTGAACAAACAGGCAGAATCAATCGTAAAGCTGACGAACGAAGCGATTTGTATGCAATCGGCATGATATTTTATCACATGCTCGCAGGTCGTCTGCCCTTTCAAGCACAGACTATGGAAGAATGGCTGCATGCCCATCTTGCCATTGTGCCGATGCCTTTGCGTGAGGTGCGTTTGGAGCTGGAGGCTTCTCTCGAAAATATAATTATGAAGCTGTTGTCGAAGAGGCCAGAAGACCGCTATCAGAGTGCTTTTGGTTTGTTATTTGATTTGAAAAGCTGTGCTTCTTCTATGAAGAAAAAAGGTGAAATCATCCCTTTCGAAATCGCCCGTGTCGATGAGGCTAGTCGGTTTCAGCTGCCAAAAACTCTTTTTGGCCGCGAAATGGAAGGAAGGGCGCTCCGAGAGGCTTTGCAACAGGCGCAAGCCGGTGTATCTTCGTTTGTACTCGTTAGCGGAAGTGCTGGCAGTGGGAAAACTGCGCTCATTCGAGAGTTTCAGGTGCTGGCTAGAAATGAAGGCAGTCTGTTCATTGGAGGAAAATGTGATTTGATGAATCGGGACGTTCCTCTCTCGCCGCTCTTGCAGGCTCTGAGGAGCTTGATTCGGCAAATATACAGCCAATCCCCTGAACGAATGGCAAAGCTGAAGTTGCAGTTGGAAGAGACTTTAGGTCAAGGAGCAGCCGTTATCGTACAGCTGCTGCCAGAAGCAGCTAAGCTTTTTGGTGAACTTCCGTCTGTGGAGCCGCTGCCTCCTGCTGAAGCGGCTATTCGGTTTCATCGCTTGATTCCTCTTTTTATGAATATATTTGCTGAAAAGGAACATCCTCTCCTTATTTTTCTAGATGATCTACAATGGGCAGACCCAGCTACGTTGGATGTCCTTCGTTCGCTTGCCCATGCTCCCAATCGACTAAACTTACTAGTAATAGGTACGTTCAGAGTGGAAACGGCTGCTGGCTGCTCGAACAACGGAGCAAATCAAGGTGAAGCAGCCGTATGGATGGAGAACACACTTTCCTTACAGCACGCAAGCTCATCCATACCCGTACAGCATATCGCGCTCGAAGCGCTGACCTATTTGGATGTAAGACAAGTCCTTTCGCATGTTCTTAACGAAAATTCGGCTCGTGTACGAACACTTGCAGAGGTGCTATATCATCGAACAGGCGGCAATCCATTATTCGTACATCGTCTTCTAGACAGCCTGTATCGTGAGAATAAGCTTTATTACGATGAGGAAGCTGCGATTTGGAATTGGGATGCTGCGGCAGTTACACAAATACCGGAGCATCCTGACATTCTTCATTTAATCGGAACCCGTATTCGTATGCTTTCTCCGGATATGGTTGAGCTGCTTGCCATAGGTGCAGCGATTGGTCATCGTTTTCATTCCTCTACGATCGCTTTAGTAAGCGGCCGCTCTCAGCTTCATACACTTCAGCTTTTACGTTTAGTAGAGGAAGAGGGTTTATTAAGTAGAGAAATTGAGATGGATGATGCAGCAGCGGATGAAGGATATTATACATTTATGCATGATCGTGTGCAGCAGGCAGCTTATATGACCATTACCGAAGCGGAAAAAGCGAGCTTGCATCTGACCATCGGCCGTGTGTTACGCGACCATTCATTAGAAGAGCGTGAACACTCCATTTATGATATGGTGTATCACTTGAATATGGGCAGCGATAAGCTGGTAAATGAAGCAGAAAAGATGGAGCTAGCTGAATATAACTATCAGGCCGGTTTGAAATCGAAGGCAGCAACAGCATTTGCGGCTGCTCTGAACTTTTTTGAAAAAGGCTTGCAGCTTGCGGGGGATGATTGTAGAAGTACGAGCTCACTTGCCTATCGTCTGATGCTGGAGCTGCCTGAATGTGAATATATGTGCCGTCGCATAGACAAGGCAGAAGCTCTGCTCCAACAATTGATGTCCTGTACTACGGACTTGGTGGAGCGCTCTCAGATTTACCTGAAACGCATAGCCATGTATTCGTACTTGAAGAATGACGAGCTTGCTGTCCATATTGGAAAGCAGGCGCTGGCGGAATTTGGCTGGATTTTTTCCAGTAAGCCCTCTAAAGCTGTCATCGTAAAGGAATTGATCATGACGCAAAGTGCATTATTTAGTATGCGGCATGAGATTATGAATTTACCGATTAATCGTAATCCTGAGTATAAAGCCTTGTCGGACTTGGTCATGGCGATATCATCATCTGTATTTACATTAAGCCTTGAACTGTCTGCTGTACTTTTCTCAAGGTTCATTCGCTACGCTCTAAAGCATGGAAGCAACGAAGCGTTCGCTTTTATGCTTGCTGGCTATGGCATGATTATTTTTAAAATTTCTTTCTATCATACGGGACCCCAATATATAGATTTGGCATTTAAGCTATCAGCCTCCTTTGAAAGCTCGGATTTGCGAAGCAGACTGCACTATATTAAGGGGCTTGTTGGGCTGCAGCAGAATCCTGACGCAAGCGTCAAGCATTTTGAGAAATCGATTTATTATGGGATGGAATCGATTAATCTGTCCTATGTAAGTATCGCTATGCTAACCTCTACGACCACTCATACCGGTGATTTGCATACACTTACTGCAAGGATTTCGAATTTTGAAGAAATTTCACAGCAGCTTCTGGATGAAGTCACAGTGAATATCTTTCGCATTGCAAGGTGGTATGCCGCACAAATGCAGGATGGAGCGGGTGAATACGATGAAGTCGTAGTGCCGGTGCTGAAGGATCGATTCGAGGAGAAGCTGAATAATGAGGTTTATTATACTTGTACCCTTCAGATAGAAATTGCTTATTTGTTCGGACGCTATCACGATGCCCTAGAATGGGTTGAGAAGGGCAAATTCAACACGTTTCGCCAAACCCGGATGCAAGTGCGCAAACAGCATATTTACCATTCCCTGACGCTTGCTGCCATGTATGCGGAGGCAGCGGTGGATGAGCAAAAAGGCATTCGCGCAAAGCTTAACAAGCAATTGCGCAGCATGAGGCATTGGACGGGATATTACGGGAATGAATCTTCAGCGTATTTGCTCATAACCGCTGAGCTCCACCGTATTGATGGTGACCGAGTGAATGCAGCCAAAGGATTTGAAGGAGCGACCCGAGAAGCTCGAAGAGAAGAAAATGGGCTAATGGAGGCTATTTCTTGTGAGCGTGCTTCACTCTTCTATAGGGAAGCTGGGAGTATTACCGGAGCGGATGTTCTGATTGCAGATGCCTGCGCTGCTTATTCAAGATGGGGGGCAACTGCTAAAGCAAAAAGACTGATAGATTCAAATTCCACACTGAGATTAGCTATGGCTGAACTACAAACAGAAAGCGTGGCAGTCACTGAGGAAATTGGACAAGTAAACACTATCCGTGAAACCACGCCAATGTTCGTTGATGAAAAGGCATTTATACGGCAAATTACAGATTGGTCAAGGAAGGCAGATGACTCTAATGTAATGAGCCAATTCCTGGAGTCGGCACTTCGGTATTCCGGTGCGGAAAAGGGATATGTGCTGGAGAGCCATGAAGAGATTTTCACCATTGCAGATCAAGCTGGCACTAGAAATGAGAGTGATGGAGAGCTTTCGTACGCGGAGGCTATCGTCCGTTATGTGGTTAAGACAGGTGATTCGGTTGTGCTTGCAAATGCTTCACGCAGCTCATACGCAGCTGATCCCTATATCACTCGCAGTAAGTCTCAGTCTGTTCTTTGTATGCCGGTTTCCTTTCCAGGGACATCATCGCAATCAGTCCTTTATTTGGAGAATAATCTGATCTCCGATGTATTTACGAAAGAGAGGCTGGAAGTGCTGGATCTGATGATTGCACGGATGGTTTATTTGAAATCGTCAGAGGAATTTCTAATGCAAAGCAGTGCGTCTAGCAGCGATTCGGAGCATAGTCCACTAGATATCGCAGCCAATGCTGCACAGCCGCAGCCGTTAGTTGAACTGCTGACAAACCGTGAAGCAGAGATTTTGTATGCTTTAACCGATGGATTGTCGAATAAGGAAATCGCCTATCGCTTTGGGTTAAAGGAAAGCACTGTGAAAAGTTATGTATTCCATCTATACGGAAAATTAGGCGTGAAACGGCGGAGTCAGGCCATTGCACGTGCAAAAGAATTAGAGCTGGTTAATTAGTTGTATGGGATAGGCATTTATGTGCAGAAACCTATCCCGCAAGGAATGGTTTGATTGAATGGGTCAGATCAGAGAAAGAACATTATTCTAATTACTAGGCTCCACGAAACACACAGAAGAGAATGTCTCAAAAATAATTAGATTTAAATAAAAATCATGAGAATATTGAAAAAAAGGCGTTACAGAGATTTATTTCTGTGACGCCTTTTTTTCATTTATTGGACATGCCACGGGCAATACTAGGCCCTAACCAGCTCTTTGGCATACTGCTTGCCTGCCGAAAGAAGAGTGCCGCTCAGTTCTGGATCATGAACAGACCGTGCAAGAACAAGAGTGCCGACCATTGTACTGATCAGTGCGCTGCCCGTGGTTGTGTCAATTTCCGCTAGATTGGAGATGAAAGCAATCATCCGCTCCAGTTCATGGGTGAATACCTGTCTGACCTCTTCGGAAGAACGGGAAATTTCACCAGAAAGAGCAGGAAGGATGCAGCCCATCTCTGTTTTGTCGCGGTGATACGGGCTTAAATAATAATCGATGACACTATTGATTTTAGGATGATGCTTCTCCTGATCAGCAGCATTCTGCAAAATGGCTATGGTATCGCTGATCGCATACCGGCAGGCTTCGGCGACCAGCTGTTCTTTGTTGTCAAAGTGTGAATAAAACCCTCCATGCGTAAGTCCTGCCCCCTTCATAATGAACGGAACACTTACATCGAGTATTCCCTTCGTGCGAAAAGCTTGGGCAGCACTTTCAACGATCTTATTCCGCACTTTCATCTTATGACCTTTGGGATACGGTATTGTAATCACTCCACAGCTTCATAATTGTATCTTCAAAATATTATAGTCGTCATAATATAGGGTGTCAATTGAGTGAATTCAGCAACGGTTAGCTTGGGAAGGGCTTAATACGGTTGTTGACGATTTTAAAATATGATGGTTATAATATATTATGGTCATCATATTTTAAATGGTTTCATCAGGAGGGATCAGAAAATGAGTAAGCTTGAATCCGTAGAAACGTTGGTCATTGGATCAGGTCCGGGAGGTTATGTGGCGGCGCTGCGTTCTTCACAGCTTGGAATGAAGACGGCGATTGTGGAACGCAGTCAGCTTGGAGGAGTCTGCACGCATGTTGGCTGTATTCCATCCAAAGCATTAATTGCAGAATCGCATCGCTATCATTTGCTTAAGCAGTTCAATCATGCGGATGCGGCAGCAGCATTTGAAATTGCGCAGCATTTCAAGCAGGGAATTGTGAGAAAGCAGGCAGGAGGAGTTAGCTATTTATTAAAGAATGCTGGTGTGAGCATTTTGGAGGGAGAGGCTAGTTTGGTTGATGAGCATACAGCTATTATTCAGCAAAGCGGCCGGGAGCAAACCATTTCTTTTAGAAACGCCATATTGGCAACGGGATCTCGTCCGATCGAGCTGCAAGCTTTTCCGGTTGGAGGACGTATTTTATCTTCCACAGAAGCGCTATCGCTCCCTGAAGTTCCGACCAGTTTGGTCGTTATTGGCGGAGGTTATATCGGAATCGAACTAGGCCAAATGTATGCCAAATTTGGAACAAGGGTATCGATTCTAGAAGGAGGAGAACAAGTGCTGCCGGGCTTCGAGGCAGATCTCGCGATCCCTGTGGTTCGGCAGTTGAAAGCCGATGGTATTCAAATGATGACTGGAGCGACAGCACAGAAAGTGGTGCAGCATGCTGATTCAGTTACACTGCATTATTTAAAAAATAAGGAGCAACATGAGGTTACAGCAGATTATGTGTTAGTCACTATCGGCAGAAAACCAAACACAGACGGTCTTTTAGGGCTTGCAAACATAGGCTTGCCCGTGACGAGCAGGGGACTGATTGAGACAGACGAACAGTGCAGAACGGTTATCCCGCATATTTTTGCAATTGGAGATATTACGGCTGGTCCGTCACTCGCCCACAAGGCTTCTTACGAAGCGAAAATTGCGGCAGAAGCCATTGCTGGTCATGCCTCTGAGGTTAATTATAAAGCCATTCCGCTCGTCGTTTTTTCTCATCCAGAGCTGGCCAGCGTAGGTTTAAATGAAACGGAAGCAAAAGCTAAATCCATCCCGATTGTTATAGGCAAAGCTTCTTTTGCAATCAACGGAAGAGCTTTGGCATTGAGGGAGACTGAAGGGTTTGTGAAAATTTTGGCGGACCCAGCCTCAGGAATCGTGATCGGTGCGCAAATCGTTGGCGTGGAGGCTTCAACACTCGTATCAGAACTTGGACTTGCTATTGAGATGGGAGCAACCGTGGAGGATTTGGCTTTGACCATTCACCCCCATCCGACATTGGGAGAAGTAATTATGGAAGCTGCCGAAAATGCGGTTAGAAAAATGATGAAGATAAAAAAAGAGCAGCAGATTTAACTGCAAATAGAGAATGGGAGAGATTGAGGAATGAAAATAAAAGCAGGTTTTTATATTGGGATTGCGGTTGCGCTGATCGTTGGAGGTTCGCTTCTGGTTGTTAAAGGAAAGGATGCAGTCAGTCAGGCTGAGATGAGGAAACAAGGTGTGCTTGAGGCGGAGCAAACGACCCTGTTTTATCAGAAAAGTCCAGGCTCGATTGTAGAGGTGGGTGTGGCTGCGGGTGACTGGGTAAACCGGGGTGATGTGTTGTTCAAGGTTAAATCAGCTGAAGAAGGAGAAGCAGATGTGCTTGCAGTAGATGACGGGTTGATCAGTAGAATTGCGGTTAAACCGGGGGACCAAGTAAAGCAAGGAGCGCCGATGGCGGTTTTGCAAATAAACAACTATTATACAGACCTCTACATACAGGAAAGTGAGATACAAAAGCTTAAGGTTGATCAAAGCATTGGTATTCATTTTCCATACTTGGATGATCCCGCACAGGCGACTGGTGTTGTGACTTCGATTTCAGCGGCCCCTCAATTTGCGAACTTGCGCATGTCACGTGAAAAAGGGCAGGCAGATTTAAGTATGTTTCTTGTCCGAATAGCTGTGGATTCAAATGCTGATTTGCTTCCGGGGATGACGGCGGAGGTGAGACTTGATGAAATCGCTGATTGACGAATGGAGGTACGTATCGGGCAGCAAGTATTTGCGTTTAATCTTTATTGGTCCGCTAGTTGCGGCCTTATTTTTTGGATTAATGTTCTCGCATAACCAAATTAGTGAATCGCCTGTTGTAGTCATTGATGAGGATCACAGCTCGTATTCGCGGCAGCTGATCTCGAAAATAAATGCTTCCCCCTACATGAAAGTTACAAATGTGTACGCGAGCCGCCTGAGCCCGGAAATATTGCTTGCAAATGAGCAGGCTGTAGCGGTCATCATGCTGCCTAAGCAGCTGGAGCAGCTTCAGCAGCATGGCATATCAACGAATATCGGCATTTTAATGGATAACACGATGCCCTCAGGGTTAACCGGCATTCGGACAGCGATTCAGGAAGTCATCGTAACGGAAAATATGACCCTTTCTATGTCCCGTCTGCTTCAAAAAGGGATGGACGCCGAAACCGCTAGAGGCGTTGTTTCTCCGTTGTCTCTTCAGCAGCGGATGCTGTTTAATCCAACCACAAGTTATGTCGGCTTTATGGTGCTTGGTTTTGTGAATATTGTGGTTCTCATGATTACAACAAGCGCAGCGGGCTCTATTGCGCCTCGTCTGCGTCAGGAAGGAAAGCTCTTCGCAAACGGTAAGTCGCCCTTGCAGCTTTGGATTCGCAGTGTTCCTTACGCGGTCATGACCGCCCTTTCGCTGCTCTTATGTTATGGATTACTGAAGCAGGTGGGGGGAATGCGGTTTGAAGCGGAGCCTTATCTTTTTATTATCCCATTGCTTGTTTATGCCTTTGCGTTGTCACTTATGGGGCTGTTGATCGGCTATTCTGCCAAAGATTTGTCTAAAGTCAATTTGCGAACCAGCTTCGTATTGTATCCCTCATTTCTTGCAACTGGAATTCAACTGACTCCGCTTGCCTTCCCAGAGCCCTTTCAAATTTTTGCATGGGTATTGCCAATGAACTGGCTTAACCGCCTCATACGCGGGATGGCGTTTCGGGATGGAGCGCTAACTGCCTACAGTCAGGAGCTCGGAGCACTGCTGATCATTATAGGCGGGGTGTCCTTATTCATTGGATTACTGGTACTGCGGGAAGCAGGGAAAACATATTCCAGCCGGGAACGAGTCGTGAGTGCGGACATTCTGCCGAGCAGCAGTTCGTTAAGTAGTTAAGCTTCTTACCCGTTCGAATAACGCCCTTGACTAAGATGGATACCCTATTTCAGTCAAGGGAACACGGGGGAATACGAGAGTTCAGATTCTCGACTGTTCGAAGGTTTGTTTATTCGCGTTTAATAAATAGTTTAAATACACTATTTTTCAAATAATCAAGGGAGTAAAAAACAGGTTTATCGTTATCGTCATAGTGGAGCTGCTTTAATAAAATAATTTCATTGCCGAGTACATCGATAGCATTCTGGTCGAGCAGCTTGGAGCTGTTTAACGCGCAGATTTCAGTAATGGCATAAGCAATATTAATCCCCATCTTGTTTTTCAAAAAATCAAAGATAGCCCCCGTAAATTCCCCATCGATATGCCCTGTGACCAAGCTTTGCGGGAAAATATTATAATAAAAAGCTACCTTGTTCCCATTCGCAGTTCTAGACCGCTCCAATACGACAACGGATTCATCAATTTGCAGTTGTTTTTTCCAATCGTCCTCCGGCTCACGCGAATAAATCTTGATGTCTAACTCGCTTTCGGTATAGCCCCCGTTTTTAATCATTTGCCCCACACTTTGAAGCTTGCTGAGTGGATTGATTATAAAATCAGAGCGGTTGTTAACGTAAGTACCGACCCCGTTCTTGCTTATAAGAATCCTTTCCCGCTGAAGCATCTTGAGCGCTTCCCGAAGAGTAGGACGACTCACTTCATATTTCTTTGCTAGCTCAGGCTCGGAAGGAAGTCTATCCCCGGGCTGCAGTTCACCCTCGTTAATGCTTCTTTCAATTTCCTCTTTGACTTTGAGGTAAAGCAGTTTCTTCTCCAAATTGCGCTTTTCCTCTCTCGATAAGTTGATTATAACTTTCTTCAGATCTATGCTGTCTGACAACATAATTGTAGCATATTTTTGTTTTTTTGATCAACTATACAGCTTATATAGCACTAATCATCTATACAATTATTTAACATTGGATGGATTGACACTACGAAGATATTTTCCCTATAATTTGAGATGTCAGACAGCATGAGCTTGCATGAAACGAAGAATGGAGGGGTTCTCGAATGAGGCTGCAATGATTCTGTGCTGCTGCTCTGGGCTGCAGAATTTTTAGCTCGTAAGCTTATACCGATCTTCAATTGAAATTCATTTCATTTACCGGAGGGGAAGTTCGTATATGAAGAAAACCATTTTAAGTCTTGTGACTGCATGTGCATTGGTCATTCCTTTCTTCAGCGGAGCTGCTGTAACGCATGCAGCAAGTCATTCGGAATTAGCCGCTCACTGGGCGCCTCAGATTTATCAAGATGTGAATGCTGATCTAGACGTTAGAGCCGATTTTATAACTAATTTCAATTATGATGGCGACTTTATTGCGCGTAATAATTGGGAAAATCTTAACAACTTTAATCAAAATGCTTATGTCTACTATAAGGTATCAGAAACGCTCACTCATTATTTCATCGAGTACGATCTCTTCCACGCTAGGGACGATGCTTATACGAGACCTCTTGATGCGCATGAGAATGACCTCGAAGGTTTGTTCTTAGTCATCAGAAAAGATGGATCTACATATGGATCTTTTCAGCTAATGGAGACTATGGGCCATAATCAGTGGTATGACTATACGAATGATCCTAACATTACTTCAGGCTCAGACGATGTCGATGGCGGGGTTCTATTCAATGGAAGCCATCCTAAAGTATTCAGCCAGGCGAATGGCCAAAGCCCTAGCGGAGGACATGGCGTCAAAGCCTATGACGGATCAAGCGCTCCAGGCGGAGATGGGATTGTTTACAATTATACGGGTACAGCCGAGTTTCCAACCAATACTTCCGGAAGCTACACTAACCAATACGGCTACGATTTAATGGAATGGGGCGATCTTTGGAGCAAAAGAACCGATCCTAACATTTTTTCCTCATTCGGTACATTTGCAGGCGATAATCATACGTCCAACTCAGCAAAAGCGCCTTGGGGCTGGGATGATAGTGACGATGGCCCTGCCCTTCAGGGGATGAACTGGTCAGATCCGGCTCATCAAGTAGACGTGCATCTGAATGGTCTTGGTCAATTCTCGCATACGTATGTCTCTAATCCGTATTATTCTCATAAGATTACCTTACTTAATATGCAGAGTCTAGAGGATCGTGATCCCTTTGGCGGAAAAAGCGATATCTTTATTAAAGCTTACGTAAATGGCCAAGGTCAGACGGACGCTAGGTTCTGGAAAAAAAATGATGCACCGAAATTCCAAAATTTCAACATCGCTTTTGGCGCAAATGATGCGGAATTTGGACCTAACTTCTCGGAGAGCTACAACACCGTTTATGTTGCCAAACCATCCAATACGAATGTAGAAATCCATGCTTATGATTCAGACGGAACCTCTGGTGACGATGACATGGGATATGTATCAGCAGTCGTTGCTCCTGGAAATACGGTGACATGGAACAATGCTGTAACAAGTAATGGACAAGCCATCATATCAGCGATTGTGTCAGCGAAGTAATTGAAGGATAGAGAATGGGCATAGCCCTATAAAAAATAGGAGGATGGAAATGTTTAAGAAACCAACAGCTAAATTATGGGGTACGGCAGTACTGGCAGCTTTTATGGCAACAAGCCTTTTATCGGGATGCGGAGCAAATAATAATAATCAAGAATCTGCAAATAAAGCAACCAATGCACCAACGAATGCACCGGTAGTGGAAACGGAAAAACCAGCACCAGCATCGAAGAAATTGGTTGTATATGCTGCGCTGAATGAGGATGACATTGTCCAAATTCAGAAGAAATTCAAAGAGGATACAGGCATTGAGCTGGACTATTTGCGTGTAGGTAATGCTGGAGAGACCAGTACGCGAATTCAAGCGGAGAAGGATGCGCCGCAAGCAGATATTTTTGTAGGAGGTTCGGTTGAATTTCATCAGACACTTGCTGATCAAGGGCTGCTTGAGGCCTACACTTCTCCAAATGCCAAAGAGATTGAAGAGCGCTTCAACGATCCGAAAGGCTTCTGGCAGGGATGGTATATGGGTGTTCTAGGTATTGTTCTAAATACGGAAAGATTCAAAAAAGAGCTGGAGCCGAAAGGGATTAAAGAACCGGCTACGTGGGACGACTTGCTTGATCCTGCTTATAAAGGTCAATTTGTAACATCGAACCCTGCGACAGCGGGCGGCGGCTACATCTTTGTTGCAGATCAATTATTCCGCTTGGGTGAAGAACAAGGTTGGGATTATCTCTCTAAGCTAAATAAAAACGTTCATCACTATACAAAAGCTGCAGGAGACGGAATCAACCTTACAGCAACAGGCGAATTCATTGCCGGAATGTCTTGGGCGCATGATATCGTCAAATCCGCTAAATCAGGTTACCCGATTAAAGTTATCGTTCCAGAGCAAACCGCATTTGAAATTGGCGGTGTAAGTATTGTAAAAGGCGGAGCGGATCTAGAAAATGCGAAGATATTTGTAGATTGGCTGTTAACGAAGCCAGTTGGAGAAATGAATACTCAGCTTTCCAACCGCTACTCTGTAAGAAAAGATGTAGCCGCTCCAGAAGGCATGATCAAGATTGAAGATGTGAAGCTTGTTGATTATGACAGAACCAAGGCTTCCGAAATGAAAGCAGACGTTGTAGCGAAATTTACGGAAATGATCGACAAGAAATAATTAACAGATAAACGAATGCACTCCGCCTGCGGCCATGCGTTAGCAAGCGGAGTGTATACACGTTTAACCGAAAGGTGTGAAAGGTTTTGTTTTCAACTACTGTCAAAGACACCTGGGCGGAATTGAAAAGGTTAAAAAATGATCCTGTTTTAGCGGCAGCTATTATTGTGATCATGCTTATTACAAGTTATTTTGTTGTGTGGCCAATCCTTAAAGTAATCAGCTTCTCTCAACTAGGGGATTATTTGAAGTTATTTACATATCCCAGATGGTATCATGCGGCATTGAACAGCTTGTTCATGATGGTGATTTCCAGCATCTCATGTATGGTCGTCGCATTCATATTTGCCTATACGATGACAAGATTGAACGTTCCATTTAAGGGACTGTTCCGATTTATAACGATCCTGCCAATTGTTTCACCACCGTTTATTGTGGCGTTATCGTATATCCTGCTCTTTGGCAGACAAGGGATGATTACGAAATATGTGCTGCATGTAAATTTTGATATCTATGGCTGGCACGGCTTATGGCTGGTTCAGACCATTACTTTTTTTCCATACGCTTATGCCGTCATATATGGCGTTATGAAGTCAACCTCAACGAATTTGGAGTATGCGGCTTACAATCTTGGAGCAACGCATTGGCAAGTATTTAAGAACATACTGCTGCCTCTTTGCAGACCGGGTATAGCGGGCGGGGTGCTAATTGCAGCGATGAGTGTTTTAGCTGACTTTGGCAACCCCATCGTTATAGGCGGAAACTTTAATGTACTGCCGACAGAGGCTTATATGCAGATGTCAGGTATGTTTGATTTGAAATCGGCTTCTGTGCTGTCAACAGCTATTCTGCTTCCTGCACTTGGTTTATTTGTATGGAATAGAGTCTGGGTTGGCAAAAAATCATACGTTACTGTCACAGGCAAAGAAACATCGCTTGAGCATTTCCCTCTGCCTCCTGCTGTGAAATGGACATTGTTTGGCTTCTGCATGTTCGTTACAGTCTTTATCCTTGCGGTATATGGCGTTTTGGTATACGGCGCTTTTACTAAAACTTGGGGGTATGATTGGTCGTTCACTCTCGAGAATTTGACTTATGTTGCTGCAAAGGGCCGTGAGATGGTTAACAGTATCAAGTTTGCGGCGATTGCGTCGCTGGCTTCAGGCATTCTGGCTTTGCCGCTCGCTTTTATCGTGCAAAGAAAACGAGTAGGTATTAATCGGTTGCTTGATTTCTTAGCTATATTGCCAGGGGCTGTTCCGGGCGTATTTCTAGGGCTGGGCTTTGCAATGGCTTTTAATGGACAGCCGCTTCATCTTGCAGGGACTTCTCTTATCATGGTTCTAGCACTCATGGTATGGAATTTGCCAACCTGCTATAGTGCGTGTCTTGCTGGACTGCAGCAGATCAGCGGAGCGCTGGAGGAGGCATCGCTTAATCTGGGGGCAAGTAACATAACGACCTTCAGGAAGGTGCTTCTTCCGTTATTGAGAGGAGCGTTTATCTCAGGCATTGTCGTATCTTTCCTGCGGTCCGTCACCTGCCTCAGCGTCATCATTTTTATTTACTCAGCAAAAACTTCCGTAGGTACAGTGTCGATTCTCGGGCTTGTACAAAATGGGGAATGGGGAAGCGCATCAGCCTTTACTATCGTACTCATCTCTATTGCTTTTATTGTACTGGCAGCCGCTCAGCTGTTTCTAAAGAAACAAGGCAGATCGATAGAACTTTAAGTGGAGGATAACATGAAGACAGAGGAACAGATGATTCAAATTACGAATATGTCGAAAAGATTTGGAGACTTCGAGGCGATCAGTCACGTTTCCCTCGATATTCCGGCGGGCAGCTTTACTACGCTGCTCGGGCCAAGCGGCTGCGGCAAAACGACGCTGATGCGGCTGATTGCAGGATTTTATGAACCGGATGCCGGTGACATATATATTCAAGGCAAAAAAGCGAACGGGCTTCCGGCATTCAAGCGCAATACGCCGCTAGTCTTTCAGGAATATGCGCTCTTCCCGCATATGACCGTCTATGAAAATATTGCATACGGCTTAAAGCTCATGAAGCTTCCTCGGCAAGAAGCGAGGGAGAAAGTGGATGCGATGCTGAATATGTTTGGGCTTCAAGGGATGCAGGATCGTCTTCCTAGAGCGCTTAGCGGCGGACAGCAGCAGCGAGTTGCCTTTGCAAGAGCACTTATTATGGGACAGAAGATATTATTGATGGATGAACCGCTTAGCAACCTGGATGCCAAAATGAGAGTTGAAGTAAGAAATGAGCTTAGAGAGCTGCAGCAGCGCCTCGGAATTACAGCTATCTTCGTGACACATGATCAGGATGAGGCTTTGGCCATCTCTGATCGGATTGCTGTGTTCAACAAAGGGCGTATCGAGCAAGTCGGGACGCCTTGGGACATTTATTTTAAACCAAATAATAAGTTTGTAGCTGATTTTGTAGGGACAGCTAATTTCATAGAGGGTGAAGTAGCAGCGATAGAAGGAGACGATTTGATCATAAAATGCGGTGTCTCTGTGCTAAAGGTGAATCGTGGCGAATATCCGTTTCGGTCCGGCGACAGAGTAACCTTGGTCATTCGACCGGAATGCATTTCAATAGGCGAAGCGACAAATGGAGAAGAGAACGTTTGGAGCGGGAGCATTCAAAGAAGCAGCTTTCAAGGACGGATGATTCGTTATTGGATCGATGGCTCGCCGCTGCAGTGGATTGTGGATGATTCGAGCCCAAGTGTGCGCGGGTATCTGCAGGGCACCGTGCATTTGTCTGTAGATAAGCAAAAAATTCATCTGCTGCCTATGGAAAGGTGAAACAACGAAACTAACCATAAAGGTGTTGAGATATGATGAGCGCTAAAGTTCAGTTTCTGAATGTAGGCTGGGGAGATGCTCACCTCATCGAGCTCCCTTCAGGAAAAGTTTGTTTAATTGATGGGGGAGACGGTGTATCCTCGCCTGTTCAAGACCATCCCTTATCTTGGATGAACCGTAACAGCGTTGAACAATTGGACTGGATGATTTTAACGCATATCCACGAGGATCATGTTAATGGGCTTTTGGACATCGCCCGAGTGAAATCAGTAACCAAAGCTATTCTCCCCTATGAACCGTTCATCCTTCCGCCAGAGCAGCTGGTTCAAGAACGAGGGGACGATTTTACAAAAAGAGTATTCGCTATGCTGGCCTCTTATTTGGAGCTGGTTCACGTATTAAGCGAGCAAGGGACTGAAATGATATGGCGGAGCGCCTATGGATCTAGCGAGGACAGTATCGTTTGGTCAGAGGAAGGCGTTGTCTTCACTCAGTTGTACCCATGGCATAGCGATCCTCTGCCGGCTTTTGATGTTTTATTTGAAGCGGGCACGAACTCAGCATGCTACGAGGATGATTATATTCTTGAGAATACCGCCAAATTTTTTGAGCTGTCCAATCATGATAGTTCTGTTTATCGGCTTAGCTTCATGGAGGAGCCGGATTCGACTGTTCTTTTTGGCGGTGATTTATTGGAGCCGGGATGGAAACGTTTAGCACAGCGAATAGACATTAGAAGCTCAATCTTAAAGGTCTCTCATCATGGGCTGCAGGATGGTTTTAATGCGCGCATATTATCTTGGATACAACCGAAGCATTGCATTATACCCATTAGCATCATACGATCTTCGGCTTTTCTGAATGAATGGGAGGAGCTTCGTTCCAATACAGACGCATCTTTCTATTTGACGGGCAGCCTAGCCCCTGGTGAGAAACTCGAAATCGAAAATGGGAGTTTAAAGGTTCAAATCGGATTTTAACTATGGATTCATAAACTTATTATTAATCTAGTTGTGATAGGAGTAGTGCAGTAATGAACGAACAGCTAGAAATGGAAGATACGATAATGCGGGATGCGGTCCGATATGTGAAAGAAGCAGGTGCATTGATTTTGGAGCTCATGAAGCAGCCTCTTCAAATTCATGAAAAGAAAAATCAATCCGACCTTGTCACGATAGTAGATATGCAAAGCGAAGAGCTGCTTCGCAATCGAATCATGAATGATTATCCGAGCCACTGGATTTTGTCGGAAGAAACCGATGGCTGCAGGGAAGACTCTCATCATTTAATGCTGCAGCCGCCTTTAGGATACGGGTGGATTATTGACCCCATCGACGGGACAACAAACTTTATTCATAAAATGGCCCATTTTGCGATTTCGGTTGGCATCATAAAGGATGGAATACCGATAGGTGGAGTCGTTTATAATCCGGTAACGGATGAGCTTTATTTCGGCCGGAAACATGGCGGTGCGTTTCTGAACGGCATTCCGATTCAAGTCGGTCAGGAGCAAGAGTTAGGTCAAGCTCTGCTCGGCACGGGATTCCCAGCCAAGGAATGGAAAGCCAATTCAAGCGTAGTGGAGCAAATAGCAAAAATAACAGGTGCAGCTAGAGATGTGCGTATTATTGGCTCCGCTAGCCTTGATTTATGTTTAGTGGCATCGGGGAGATTGACTGGATTTTGGCATGATGGGCTTTATCCTTGGGACGTCGCCGCTGGCTTGATTATTATTCAAGAAGCGGGTGGGAAGATATCAAACCGTGCCGGAAATGAGTTTAAATTGAGCGATGATACGCTAGTTGCCTCCAATTCGTACATTCACCATTCTTTGTTAGCTGTTTTGAAGTGAGAGAGGAATTTAGCCTATTACTTTCGTTTAAATAAGGGAAGCGGTGTAGACAACCGCTTCCTTTTTGTTTATCTTTCATATAGGTTTGATTTAAGAAAGGGGTTCTATTGCACTCATGTGGCTTACTTATTCAGTGTTTGCAGCCTTATGTTTTGGCTTGCGAGGCATTCTGTACCATTGGACGAGTCAGAAGCCGCTTAACCGTAACTTGTTGCTATGCGGTGCGTTTACTATGGGAGCGCTCGTAAATGGTATTTGCGCGTTAGTGTTCTCATCGAACTGGACGCTCGCGGCGTTGATAGGCATTCAAATGGGCTTGTTTTCATTCGGTGCGAATGCCAGCATGTTCAAGGGTTTTGCAGTCGGCAAGGCTTCACTTGTAGCGATACTAACGGCATTGCCTTCAGTCGTTGTTGTGATCGTTGCGTTTGGACTTTGGGGAGAAAAACTCCATGCGATGCAATTCATTGCATTTGTCGTAATTGTTGGCGGAGTGCTTCTCGTTCGGCTGTCGAATGACATCTCGCTGCGCAATTTGCAAGGAGCACAGTGGGGGCTGCTGGCCATGCTGTTGTTTGCAGCAAATGATTTGTCAGGCAAATGGTCAACAATTATGGAAGCAGATTTGTTTCCTACCATGTTTTTTATGTTTGTGACGGGCGCATCGTGTTTTGGTATATGGTGGCTGCGAGACTTGCAAGCGGAGAGAGCTAGAAGAGCGTTGTCGCTGCAGGGTGCGGTCGCTGCCCGGGGTGAAGTGCGTGTGTCACAGCATTCTTCCAGCGTTAGTTTAACCGCTAAGCCACCGGCTTGGAGCGGCAAAAAAACGTTTCTTATTGGTTTGGCCGTCGGCACAACTAACGCTGTCGGCATGATGCTTATTGTAACCGCATTTGATCTTGGCAAAGCGGGGCTAGTATCAGCTGTCACGGCTCTAAACGTTCTGATTGTGCTGCTCTATACACGATTCGTTGTGCAAGAGAAGTTCACGAAGATAGAGATTACCGGCATTTCACTTGCCTTCGCGGGTATCTTGCTGATGCGATTATTCGGATCGTAAGAAATAATGAATAGAAGAAGCTTTGCATGGGCTAAGAAGTTAAGCCTGTGCAGAGCTTTTTTAGTGGATGATATTGACAATTTAGGTTGGTTCATTTAAATTAATGTTTAACCAATGTTAAATGAATTTTATGTATTATTTAAATAACATTAAACGAATACTTAACGAAGTATGGAGGCGTTAATTATTTTAGACTGGGAAATAGCAGCCAAAAGATTGCATTTTTCTTATCATGAGCCTATTGAATTTTTAGTCACGATGAAATTTGTTGCGCAATTCGAGCATATGAAGGCTTTTGCGCGCGAGATTCATTTTATACTGGATGACGAAATGATTCGTATGGCAGAGACTGCGAATGCGAGCATGAGCAATTATGTGAAAGCAGAGATAGCTGCCTTGTTTGGTGACAACATGTTTAAAGAGCGACTTGACTATGTCATGGTTGTGCTGTTTGTAGAGGAACGAGACAAGCTGAATAGTTCTGAAGATTTTCTGGCGTTTTACCGTGGCAAGCCTGCAAGCGAGCTCGTCTTCCATCTGACAGCTGCGAAATATAATGACGAGAACATGGAATGGACGAAGGGGAGAGACTGGGGAGACATCTCAAAGGATGCGGGCTTGCTTTACGAGCTCGTTGCGGGATGTGAGCTGCCTGATCAAGCGGAGCATGCGGCACTGCTGGAACATATTCGATTTTCTGAGGAATACAAACAGCGGACTCTGTTTATAATGGAGCAGTTTCATCGTTACGCCTATATGCCTATGCGAGATCGCTTGAAGGAGCTTGGCGAAGCTGGAGCTGTGAAATATCGTGCCTTATTTGATGAACAGCCAGAGCGCGCGATCCGTGATATTACGAAGATGGATGTTGATCTGGTCGATAAAGAGACAGCCGTTCATGTTAGTTATTTTTCGCAGGTGCGTGTTGGCATTCATCGCGATGACCGGGAAGGACATTCCCATTTGGTGGTGATTGGAATCAACAATGACGCTTTTGCATGGCGTAACGAGGATCAAGAGACGATTGAGCGTTTCTTGAAGGTTATTGCCGATAGGCGAAGGCTGGAATTGATTGAGCTGCTCCGCCATAAAAATTACTATGGCAATGAGCTTGCTCAGGAAATGGGCTTAACGCCTGCTGCTATAAGCTATCATACGAATATGTTGTTTGATCTTAATCTCATTCAGCTGATTCGGGTAGATAATCGCATCTATTATGAGCTCGACAAAGAAAAAATCGCTTATTACTGGGAGCAAACAAGGCGCAAGCTGCTGCCGTAATCCATAAGGGAGTGAATGAGATTGGGTGAGTATGTATACGAGCTAAAGGGAGTTAGTCAGGTATATAAGAAAGGCAAAACGATGGTCACAGCCAATGATGATATCTCGCTTACGATTAGAGAGGGAGAGATACTCGGCGTGCTCGGCCCGAATGGGGCGGGCAAGTCGACGCTCATTAAACAAATGGTCGGTCAATTGAAACCTACCAAAGGGCAGGTTTTGTTTTGCGGCGAGGATGTGATGAAGAATACTCGTCACGTATCCGGCATGGTGGCTTATTACGCGCAGGAGCCGCATGTGCTGTCAGCGCTGAAAGTGCATGAGGCTCTGTCTTTTACGGGCAGGCTAAGAGGGATGCCAGCATCAGAGGCAGAAAAGCAGGCGAAGGAATTATTGGAGCAATTTGATATGGCGGATGTAAGAAACAAGCTGCTGAAGCAGCTGTCCGGGGGACAGAAACGATTGATTGGTATTGGCACAGTGTTAATTGGCCGTTCACCTGTGCTTATCTTTGATGAACCTACCAATGAGCTTGATCCGAAAAAAAGGCGGCTCGTTTGGAATTTAATCCAGGAGCGCAACCGCGAAGGCGCGACGATTATTTTGGTCACGCATAATGTGCTGGAGGCTGAGCAGGTTGTAGACAGAGCGGCTGTCATCAATCATGGCAGGCTGCTGGCGATTGATCATGTAGCAACGTTAAAGCAGAAGGTTGATCAGCGCTTGAAATTTGAGCTTACGACAGAGAATGGGCGTCGTGCCGAAGCGGCTGCTGCCCTTCATCATTACGGGATCGTGCAGGAGAGCGGAGAGAATCGTTTGCTGCTGCTAGTTGAGAAGAATGTTGCCGGCAGAGTGCTAGAGTATATTATCGACCATACAGAGCTGCCGATTTTGGAATATGCCGTAGTGCCTCCAAGCTTAGAGGATGTTTATTTCCATATTGATGATTTGGCGATGAAGGAGGTATCCGCATCATGAATGGAACACCACTTGGCTTGCGACACATGCAGTCCATACAACTATCTGGACCGAAGCGATTATGGACGGAGCTGGAAATTTTATTCCGCATTCAATTCGCGCTTATACGTGACAGCTGGGTAATCGTTGTGCTGCTGGCAACGATGTTTCCGCTCACGACGATTTTATTTATGCGTTTCTTTATCGCTGACCCTGCCCCGGAGATGATGGTTCAAATCATTGCGGGCAATATGATATTTAGCGTCATTATTATGGGCTTAAACAGTATGGGGCAAGAAATATCGATGCAAAAGCATCAAGGACATTTTACATTTTATTCGTCGCTTCCAATCCGGAAAATAAACTTCGTAGCCGCTAATTTGCTGCGCGGGCTTATGAGCACGATTCCGTCCTTCGTATTGCTGGGTGTCATTGGTTATTTTGTTTATGGCGTAGACCTTCATCTATCATGGGGTTTGCCAGTCGTTATGCTGCTGTCGCTGACGAGTGTGGTAGGACTTGGCGTATGCATCGGCTTCTGGTCGCCGAATCAGCAGTTGACCAGCATGCTAGCTCAGCTGCTTATGATGGTTGTAACCTTCCTATCACCTGTCATGGTAGAGCTCAATCAGCTGCCTAAAGCGCTGCAGGTCGTCTCGTATATTTTCCCTACAACTTATGCAGCCGACGCCATGCGCGTAGTTTTGCTTCAAGGCTGGACACAAGGGGTCATGCTGGATTGCCTCATGATGCTTCTCTACACAGCTATGACACTGGTCATCGTTAATCGACTGGTCAGCTGGCGAGTTTAATATGTAGAAAAGGCTGCCCTGCACAGGTTGTGAAAACCTTGCGGAGGAAGCCTTTTTACTTCATCCATTATTCATTCCTCTTATAATGCGAGGGTGTCATGCCTGTTAGCTTCTTGAACATACGGTGAAAATGCGGAAGGCTTTCAAAGCCGCATTGCTCGGCTATTTCGGCAATATTGGCATCGCTCTCCATCAAAAGCTCTTTCGCGCGGATGATTCGTTTGGTCGTGACATATTCCGTAACGTTCATGCTGGTTAGTTTTTTGAAAACACGCGAAAAATGAGCGGGCGTAACCGATGCGCGTTTGGCAAGCTGTGACAACCCTAGAGGGCTGCTCGGATGCTCATCGATATAGGTTAATACAGCGGTCATCCAGCTTGGAGCGGTTGAGGAAACCGTTTGGCCTTCTTCAGAGGGAGCGAGGATGCGCCCGAGGAACAGCAATATTTGTTGGAGATGAAGAAGGATAGCTAGGCGATTGCCTGGCAGCTTGTCCATTTCCTCTAAATGTATCCGATCGATTAAATCGACTAATTGTTGTTTCTCTTCAGCAGATGCCTTCGACAGCTTGTACGCCTTATGGCGCTTGGCTTGCTCGAAGCAGCGCAAATAGGAGAAAGAATCGCCAAGTCGCGGACTGTGCACGAGTGAAGCGTTAAAGAAAAGCGCAGTTGATGTTTTCGGGTCATTCGAATCTGGAAAGGAGCGATGGATCGTGTTTCCGGGAATGAGAAAGATGTCGCCGGGAACAGCATCATAAAACGTCTGATCGATAAAGAACGTACCTTTGCCGCTATAAATATAAACGAGTTCATACCAATCGTGTATATGATCAGGCAATTCGTTTTGCGCGCTCTTGGTGTCACGATATACGCATTCAAACGGAAACGGTGTATGGGCATCGAACCTTTTACGATAGGGATTCATAGCTTTCCCTCACTCTCCTGTATGAATAGATAACGTCCACTTCTCTTCGATAAGTTGTTTATTAGACAACATTTCAGTATGACTCTCCTTTAAAACAAATCCATTTTTAGCATAGATTCGTCTTGCTGTTACGAGCTCACTGTTGGTCCAGAGGATGATGGTTTTGAAAGCTAACCCCTTACAGAAATCAATCGCCGTTTGTACCAGCTGCTGCCCATAACCAGCTCCTCTTACGTCAGGCTCAATGAGAAACAAACCGAGCTGAGCGGTATCCTCATTTACTTTATGAATACTAATCGAACCACGCTGCTTTCCTTCGCTTTCCAAAATCCAAATGTTCTCATTAGGATCTGACCTCTCGATAAAACCATGTACACGATCAGCAATAAACGCTCGGAAAGAAAGATCGTATTGGAACTCCTTATTGTAAAGATTGTAGTGGGAGTTAATGATGTAATCTACATCTTCAAATTTAAACGGACGGATCATCCGATCACCTTTTTCATTCTATTTTAAGTTTCAAAAAGCGCTAGTCCTCCTAGTATCAGCCTGATTGTAACAAATATCAAAAAAGAGTACAAATATGCATGAATTGATTATTTCAGCTATCAATATTGTTTTTTATAATGAAGAGGAAGCTACTTTGTTAGAAAAGAGGCTGATGAGATGAGAATAGATGCGCATCAACATTATTGGAAGATTGATCGAGGGGATTACGGCTGGATCACACCAGATATTCCGGTGCTTTACCGCGATTTTTTGCCGCAGCATTTGGAGCCTCTTCTAAATAAACATAAGCTGGACGGTACGATTGTTGTGCAGGCGGCAGCGACGCTTGCAGAAACGGATTATTTGCTGACATTAAGCGAGTCGTCCGATACGATATTAGGCGTTGTCGCATGGCTGGATCTTGCCGATCCGGATTATCGCAATCATTACGAGCGTTTTGCGCAGCATCCGAAATGTGTAGGCTTCCGTGTCATGATTCAAGAGATGCCCGATGCGAATGCGATTTTGGCACCAAGCTATTTGGAAGCGTTCACATATTTTGCAGACAAAGGAATACCGATAGATTTGTTAGTTGTGTCGCATCAGCTTACTCCTCTAGTTGAACTGCTGGATAAAGTGCCAGGCCTTCATGCGGTCATTGACCATATCGCGAAGCCTAGAATAAAAGCTGGGGAGCTTGAGCCTTGGAAAAGCCAGATTAGCCAAATGGCCGCTCATCCTAATCTATTTTGCAAGCTCTCGGGAATGGTCACAGAAGCGGATCATGATAACTGGCAACCAGCTGATTTCTTGCCCTACATCGAGCATGCGCTCGAAGCATTTGGTTACAAGCGGGTCATGTTTGGCAGTGATTGGCCGGTCAGTTTGCTTGCGGCAAGCTACGACGAGGTTGTGTCCGTGCTGGAGCAGGCGCTGCCGCAGACATGGACGGAATTAGAGCGAGAGCGGTTGTTTGGACGAAACGCAAAGGAGTTTTATCGAATATGAATACTTTAAACGAGCAGCAATTAAATGAAGATCAGAAACAGCGATATATGGAAATGAAGCAAGCTAAGATTACGGTACTGCAAATTGGCGAAGGCAATTTTTTGCGCGGCTTTTTTGACTGGATGATTCAAGCTTGCAAGAATCAAGGCTTATACGAGGGAAGCATTGCGGTGACGCAGCCGCGTCCCGGAGGCAAACCAAAGATTGATGCGCTGGCAGAACAGGACGGTCTATATACGCTTGTTGTTCGCGGTTTGGAGAATGGTGCCAGCGTGGAGCGTACAGAGATTGTTTCTGTGTTTAGCAAAGTATTTGATCCGTATTCCAATTGGGATGAATATCTCGTTTTGGCCGAAAGCCCCGACTTGCAGGTTGTCGTATCCAACACGACGGAAGCGGGACTTGTTTATCGACCGGAGGAGCTCATCGAGGGACAACCGATTCAGTCGTTTCCCGGCAAGCTGACACAGCTGCTTTACCGTAGGTTTAATTATTTTAAAGGCGATCCGAAGCGCGGCTTAGTATGCTTGCCTTGCGAGCTGCTGGAACGTAATGGCGATGAGCTTCGCAGCTGTATTTTGCGCTATAGCGATGATTGGGGATATTCCGAAGAATTCAAACATTGGGTTACTCAGCATAACCGTTTTCTGAACTCATTAGTCGATCGCATTGTTACGGGTTATCCCGATGCAGCGCAGGCCGAAGCTTGGTTTGGTGAATGGGGCTACTCCGATTCCATGCTGAGCACAGCAGAGCCGTATCATTTATGGGCGATTGAGACAGGACCGGAGCTTGATGAGCTGCTCCCACTGCGCAAGGTGGGTCTGAATGTACATTATGTCGAGGATTTGAAGCCTTTCCAGCTGAGGAAGGTACGAATTTTGAATGGTGCACACACGTTAATGACGCCGCTTGGCTTGCTGCATGATATGGAGCAGGTGCGGGAAGCGATGGAGGATACAGTGCTTGGTCCTCTGGTGAGAGCAACAGTAGAGACAGAAATTATTCCGTCACTTGCCATTTCTGAAGAGGAGTTGCACGCCTATGCACAGGATGTTTATGAACGTTTTCTTAATCCGTTCATTCGTCATCGACTTGCGGATATTGCGATGAACAGCTTAAGTAAATTTAAAGTGCGTCTGCTTCCATCCCTGCTTCATTATGCGGAAGATGGTAATATGCTGCCAACTGGGCTTATACAAGGTTTTGCTGGTTTGTTGCGGTATTACAAAGTAATGCTTGGTGAGACGGGTTACGAAGGGAAAACGTTAAGCGGATTGTCGTACGTGGTGCGGGATGATGCTGGCTTGCTTGCCATCATTGCGTCTGTATGGTCGGAAGCGAAAGAGCAGAAATGGCCGCTGGAGCAGACCATATCTAGACTGCTGCATTTGGAAAACGTGTGGGGATGTGATTTGGCGGCACTATGGCCAGAACTAGCAGCTGCGGTAAGCACGAGCATAGAGGAAATGGAGCGAGTAGCGAATGAATAGCTGGATTCGATTGCATGAGGATGATCATGTCGTTATTGCGCTGCAGTCATTTGCAAAAGGGGATAAGCTGACGCTTGAATCGGGGCTAGTTCTTGAGCTGCAAGATGAGGTGCCGAAGGGTCATAAGGTGCTGACGCGAGCTGTCCGCAAAGGGGAGCATGTGCTCAAGTTTGGTTACTCGATTGGAGTTGCGAAGGAAGATATTGAGCCAGGCAGCTGGATTCATACCCATAACATGGGGACGGGCTTAAAAGGATTTCTCGATTATTCGTATGAGCAGACTCCGTCGCCAGCAGAAGTGAAAGCAGTATTGCGTGATGCTGATCGTACCTTTCGAGGCTTTATTCGCGAGAATGGCGATGTCGGTATACGAAACGAAATTTGGATTATTAACACGGTCGGCTGCATTAATAAAACCTGTGAGATTGTAGCAAGAAAAGCACATGCGCTTTATGAAGGACGTGTGGATGGGGTGTACCATTTTGCACATCCGTTCGGCTGCTCGCAGCTTGGCGATGATCTTGTGCATACACAGAAGCTGCTTGCCTCACTCGTAAACCATCCGAACGCAGCGGGCGTACTCGTTATCGGCTTAGGCTGTGAGAACAATCAGATTGATGCGTTTAAGCGGGCAATTGGCGAACATAGCGCGGAACGAGTAAAGTTTCTCAAGTCGCAAGAGGCAGAGGATGAGATCGAGGACGCGCTGGGATTGGTAGAAGAGCTCGTAAGTTATGCAGAGCGATTCAAGCGCGAGCCGGTTTCCGTATCGAAGCTGAAGCTTGGCCTGAAATGCGGCGGCTCGGATGGTTTGTCCGGCATAACGGCGAATCCGCTCGTAGGGGCGGTATCGGATCGTTTGATCGAAGCGGGCGGCACAGCTATATTGACCGAGGTGCCTGAGATGTTTGGCGCAGAGACGATATTGATGAGCCGCGCAGCAAATGAGCAGGTTTTTCACAAAATTGTTCATTTAATAAACGATTTCAAGCAATATTTTATAAAGCATGACCAAGAAATTTATGAGAATCCATCGCCCGGAAATAAGGCAGGGGGCATCAGTACGTTAGAGGAAAAATCACTCGGCTGCACTCAAAAGGGCGGACACGCTATTGTAAGGGATGTTGTGCCTTATGGGGAGCGCATTACGAGCAGCGGTCTCAATTTATTAGAAGCGCCTGGCAATGATCTGGTATCGGTTACGGCGTTATCAGCCGGAGGAGCACATATCGTGCTGTTCACGACAGGACGGGGAACGCCGTTTGGCGGGCCGGTTCCAACGGTGAAGATTGCGACGAATAGTGAGCTTGCTGCCCGCAAGAAAAACTGGATCGATTTTAACGCAGGTGAGCTGCTTGAGAGCAAAAGCATGGAGACGCTGACCGACGAGCTGTGGGAGCAATTAATCAGCTTAGCTTCAGGCGAAGTGCAAACACACAATGAGCGGAACGGGTTTAAGGAAATCGCGATTTTTAAAGACGGCGTTATTTTGTAAAAGCGGCGGCGAACGGTGATAAACGGCAATAACAGATTGATTCTCAAAATCGGAGTGGATATAAATGAAATATCGTAAACTTGGCAAGACAGGACTCGAGGTGTCAGCTCTCAGCTTTGGCGCATCCTCGCTAGGTTCTGTATTTCGAGAGACGGACGAAGCAGAAAGCATTCGTACCGTGCATACTGCGGTGGATATGGGCATTAATCTGATCGACGTTTCGCCGTATTATGGCTTAACGAAAGCGGAGACGGTGCTTGGCAAGGCGATAACTGAGATTGCGAGAGATCGGTTTATTCTGACAACGAAGGCTGGAAGGTATGGTGCGGACGAGTTCGACTTCTCGGAGCAGCGTATCATCCGCAGCGTGGATGAAAGCCTCACTAGGCTGCAGACGGATTATATCGATATATTGTTTTTGCATGATATTGAATTTGTTCCCTTCGAGCAAGTTGCAGAGGGTGCGTTCTTAGCACTCGATAAGCTGAAACAACAGGGGAAAATCCGATACTCGGGTGTATCTGGGCTTCCGCTTGCTGTATTTGAGAAATCGCTCGCGTATACCGAGCTCGATGCTGTACTTTCCTATTGCCATTATTCTTTAAATGATACCGCTTTGCTGGAGCTATTGCCGCTTCTGGAGCAAAAGCAGGTTGGGCTTGTTAGTGCATCGCCGCTTTCGATGGGCTTGCTTGGCAATCGCGCAGTTGCGAGCTGGCATCCTGCTGGTGAACAGATACGTGCTTTATGTGCGAAAGCCGCCGAGTATTGTGCTGCTAAGGGCGAGGATATCGCCAAGCTGGCTGTACAATTCGCCACGGCGAATGAACGAATCCCAACCACACTGGTGAGTACAGCTAATCCGGCTAATATCCGTAAAAATATAGAATGGACGGACGAGCCGATTAATGAACAGCTGCTGCGAGAGGTTCTTGCTATATTGGAGCCGATTCATAACCTTAGCTGGAAAAGTGGAAGAGAAGAATACAATACGAGAATCGACGCTTAAGGGAGAGGTGCAGGATGAGAGCAATCATATGTGAACAAGTCGATCAGCTTAGGCTGGTTGAGCAAGAGGAGCCTGTCCTGCAGCCGGGGACTGCAGTCGTTCGTATTCGGAGAATAGGAATTTGCGGAACCGACCTGCATGCCTATAAAGGAAATCAACCTTTCTTCTCTTATCCGCGCGTGCTGGGTCATGAGCTGGCTGGCATCGTTGAGCAGGTGGATGATCAGCAAGGCAAGATTAAAGCGGGCGATCAGGTAAGCATTATTCCATATATGCACTGCGGGACATGTATTGCATGCCGCAATGGGAAAACGAATTGCTGCACGGACATGAAGGTGCTAGGCGTGCATATTGATGGCGGCATGCGCGAGCTAGTTGTCGTACCGACCACACATTTGCTCGTGACGAACGACCTGACGCTTGATCAATCAGCCGTACTTGAGCCGCTGAGCATTGGCGCACATGCCGTTCGCCGCGCGGAGCTTCGAGCTGGCGAAACGGTGCTCGTTTTTGGCTCTGGACCGATTGGTCTTGGTGTTATGGCTTTTGCCAAACATCGCGGTGCGCGGGTGATTGCAATGGATATTCAGGAGGAACGCCTAGCCTTTTGCAAGCAATGGGCGAAGGCGGATGAGACGGTTAATGCTCGGGAAGGCGCTGCGGCGAAAATTTCAGAATTAACGGATGGCGATTTTCCAACCGTTGTATTCGATGCAACCGGCAGCGCAAGATCGATGAGCGATGCATTTAGTTTTGTCGCACACGGAGGCAAGCTTGTATATGTTGGCCTCGTCAAAGCGGAGCTCTCCTTCAACGATCCTGAGTTTCACAAGCGGGAGATGACGTTAATGGGAAGCCGAAATGCGACTATTGAGGACTTCTCAGCAGTTCAAGAAGCTGTGCGAAGCGGCAGCATTGATGTGGCTAGTTTCATTACGCATCGTGTGCCGTTTGCGGAAATGATCAACCACTTCGATAGCTGGCTGAAGCCAGAATCAAAGGTTATTAAAGCGATTGTGGAATTATAGCCAAGATATCGCAACTATTATAGAAAGTCCGGTCAACAGGCGCTGGTGCCTTGAGCCGGGCTTTTTACGTGTTTATGTGCAGTGGTGATGCTGCTTGGTAATGAATGATTATAATCATTTTGTGCGTTGACAAAATGTGTACCCAGAATTATGATAGGTAGCCAACTGCCAAAAAATAGGTTGTATAAAGGGGTTTAACAAACAGAAACGAGGAGGGAACAACGATGCTAAAAACAGAAAAAGCTGCGGAAGCCGATAGGCCATCGCAGCAGATGAGCGAACAGGCTCGCAAGCAAGCGGACAAAGGAAAACAGAAGGCTGAGCTGAATGAGTCAAAAAGCTCCTACATTTGGGCGCTAAAGTTTTTGACGCCTTATAAGAAGCAAATCGCAGCTCTTGCGGCCTGCGGTACGATGGCGGTGCTCGGGGAAACATTAACGCCAAAGATGATCCAATATGTTATCGATCATGTCGTAGTCAACAAGGATACCTCGCTTTTTATGATGATTTTGGGAGCTCTTGTAGCTATTAATTTGCTCATGCTTATCGCCAAAAATTATCGTAATCTATTGCAGCGGACGATAGGAGAGCTTGCCTCTCGCGATATGCAAACGGCGATTTTCAAGCATTTGCGCAAGCTCGGCTTTGCTCATTACGAGCGGCACCCTGCGGGCGAGACGCTGTCGATGTTCAACTCCGAGGTAGCTTCGGTTCAGAAAATATACCGCAATGTCCTTCCGAGCGTCATCGAAAACTTGCTTTTTATAGCGGTAGCTATTTGTTTGCTGCTCAGCATTAGCGGCTGGTTATGCCTCATCATGCTGCCAACATTCGGGCTTTATTATTTGTTTGGGCCCTATTTTGAACGGAAAGCTTCCCTTTACGGGAGAGAATCCGGTCAATCACGAATTGCCTATAATCAATCGGTTTACGAAAGCATATCCGGCTTGCGCGAATTTCGAGCGTTTGGCTCGCAGCCCTGGTACCATGGACGGACGCTCGGGAAACATAAAGAGTGGTCGCATGTTTACTTGCTTGCTGCTACGTATAGCTTCGGGCGAGGCAGCTTTCGGCGGTTTACATTTTATTTGGGCGCCATTGCATTATTTATTACGGGCTACTACTCTCTCCAAAATAATTGGATTACATTAGGCGGTTTTATCGCCTTCACCCTCTTATACATGACGACGATGTTCCGCCTTACGCTGCTCGTCACCCAGCTTACGGAACAGAAGCTCATCATCCACCAAACGATTCCGCTATATAGATTCATGCACAAAGAAATTGAGATTGATGATCCGGCCGATCCCATCGCTCTTGATGAGGTACGCGGCGGACTTACGTTCGAGGATGTTTACTTTCAGTATCCGGAGCAGCCTCCTGTTATTAACGGCTTCTCGCTCACCATCAAGCCAGGAGAGAAGGTCGCCTTTGTAGGGGCAAGCGGCAACGGCAAGACTACGATGTTTAAAATGATTGGGCGTTTTTACGATCCGACTGCTGGCATGATTAAGCTGGATGGTGTACCTATACAGCAAATGACGCTAGAGCGTTTGAGAGAGTCGATCGGTTATGTATTTCAAGAAACCTATCTGTTCGGGTCTTCTGTCAAAGAGAATATTCGATTCGGCAAACCAGAAGCAAGCGATGAAGAAGTGATTGCAGCCGCCAAAGCTGCTTATGCGCATGATTTCATTATGCAGCTGCCCGAAGGCTACGATACGCTCGTTGGCGAGCGAGGCATGAAGCTGTCTGGCGGACAGAAGCAGCGAGTATCGATTGCGCGGATGTTTGTAAAGCAGCCAGCTATTATTTTGCTCGATGAGGCGACTTCGTCTCTAGATAATGTAAGTGAATATGAAGTGCAGCGTGCGCTTGATGAAGTACTGGTTAACCGTACGACGATTGCGATTGCACATAGGCTGTCAACAGTGAAGCATTTTGACAAAATTGTTGTCATTCACGAGGGCCGCGTCGCGGAGGCAGGAAGCTATGAAGAGCTGATTGTACGCAAAGGGCTGCTGTATGAGCTGGAAATCGGGCAATCCGAAGCAGTGGAAGAGAGGGTGGCACATGAAGTATCTTAAAATCTTTTGGTCGAACTCCGTTATGCTGAAAGGCACTTATCTCATTGTGCTGCTCTATCTCGCACTGGAGTCCGTATCCAATTATACGATTGTATATGTTCAAAAAATATTAATTGATGACGTGTTTACGGAAGGCAAGTATGAGCTGATGCCGATTGTCATCTCCATATTCGCGCTTGCAGGGCTCGTCTACTCGCTAATGTTTACGATGACGAGCCGAAGTCTCGTTCGCAATGAGTTTGCAGTCAGCCGCTCTTTGCTCTCCCGAATGCTGAAGCGGCTTGAAGGTGTACCTGTTGAACGGTTCCAAAATGAGCGGACCGGCAAATACGTATATTCGTTCACGCAGGATCTGTTCGTCTCGGCTAGCGTGATGGGCTGGCAGATTCCGCGCGGTATACAGGAGACGTTAAACCTTTGCATATTGATGACGATCATTGGCATTTCCAGCCCTATTTTGCTGCTTATGATTGTGGGGCTTTGTACGATATATGTACTCATCGGCTTTTATTTTACGCCCAAGCTGAAGGCGCAGGCTAGACAGGTAGCGGAGAAACGTACCGCGCTGCTGATACAAATTGAAGAGGGGGTAGCATCAACACGAGAAGTGGTTGCTTATCACCGATTGAAGTGGGAAATGAAGCTTTACGATAAAATGTTTGCGGAATACTTTGAGCAGGTAATGGCTGAAGGAAAACTCGTGAATCGGCAAATTCGCTACAGCGACCCGATGAAATGGGGCATTGGCATTCTTGTGCTTGGCTACTGCGGTATGCAGCTTATTCATGAACAAATGTCGATCGGAACGTTCGTCATCTTGTTTCAGTTTTCTACGCAAATGTCGGATTCCTTCTATAATCTATTTCAATTTATTATGGGCATGTCGTCGCAGCTTGCTAACGTGGACAGGGTTCAGCGTATTTTGGAAATGGAACAGCAAGATAAGGGTCAAAAGAGTATAGCGGGACCGATTGAGCAGTTGTCCTTTAAGGATACGAGCTTTCGCTATTCGCCAGAGCTGCCGGAGGTCATTCGCAGGTTTTCGGCTGATCTGCCGATCGGAAGCAAAATTGCTTTTGTAGGGACGAGCGGGGGAGGAAAATCAACCATTGCTCAGCTATTGGTTCGTTTCTTTGATGCGCCGAAGGGGACTTTTAAGCTGAACGATATGGACGCCCAAATCTTCAACCGCGAGCAGTGGGCGAGTAAGGTGTCTGTTGTATTCCAAGACCCGTATATGTTCTCTGATACCATTCGTGAAAATCTGATGTTAGGCAGAGACGAGGTCACCGAAGCGGATGTGAAGGAAGCTTGCCGTATCGCTCAGATTCATGATTTTATTCTGGGGCTGCCTGACGGTTATGACACGAATATTGGAGAGAGGGGCATCAAGCTATCCGGCGGACAGCGTCAACGTATTGCAATTGCACGGGCAATTGTCAGTGATCCGGAAGTTTTGGTGCTGGACGAAGCGACGTCAGCGCTCGATCTAGAGACAGAGCGTCAGCTGCTGGCTGGTCTAGAAGCAAGACGGAAGGGGCTGACGACAATTATGATCGCACATAGGTTGTCCACTATCGAGAATGCTGATGTGATTTTTGTTATGGATCAAGGATCGTTAGCCGAGACCGGCACCCATGAAGAGCTGCTCGCCACAGGCAAGGTGTATCAACAGCTGCTCATGGCGCAGCATTAGATGCAATTTATGAAGCAGCAAGCAAGTTAGGCTGTTTGTATGGAGGTAGAGCTGGAATCTAGATTTAGATTCCAGCTCTATTTTTAATATGTTTTACTTTTGAGGTTCATTGACGAGATGAGCTGCTTGAATAAGACTAGTTTCTAGCTCTATTTGCGCTGAAATGTTGATTTTGGTGAGAATAGAGCTAGTTTCTAGCTCTATTTCTAATTACTTCACACTTTAGAGGCACTTTGGCGAGAAAAGCAGCTTGAATAAGACTAGTTTCTAGCTCTATTTGCGCTGAAATGGTGATTTTGGTGAGAATAGAGCTAGTTTCTAGCTCTATTTCTGATCAGTTCACACTTTAGAGGCACTTTGACGAGATGAGCTGCTTGAATAAGACTAGTTTCTAGCACTATTTGCGCTGAAATGGTGATTTTGGTGAGAATAGAGCTATTTTCTAGCTCTATTTCTGATCGGTTCACACTTTAGAGGTACTTTGATGAGATGAGCTGCTTGGATAAGACTAGTTTTTAGTTCTATTTGCGCTGAAATGTTGATTTTGGTGAGAATAGAGCTAGTTTCTAGCTCTATTTCTGATCGGTTCACACTTTAGAGGTACTTTGATGAGATGAGTTGCTTAAATAAGACTAGTTTTTAGTTCTATTTGCGCTGGCTTGGTGATTTTGGTGAGAATAGAGCTAGTTTCTAGCTCTATTTCTGATGATTTCACGCTTTGGAGGTACTTTGACGAGTCGAGCTGCTTGAATAAGACTAGTTTCTAGCTCTAACTGCCTCGAAATGGTGGATATGGTGAAAATAGAGCTATATTCTAGCTCTATTTCTGATCAGTTCACACTTTAGAGGCACATTGGCGAGATGAGCTACTTGGATAAGACTAGTTTATAGAGCTATCTGCGCAGAAATAGTGAATTTGGTGAGGACAGAGCCACAAACCGCTAATTAGCTTCCCCGAACGGAGCGTATCCATGTTCACCAACCCGTCACACCTCCCAGCTGTATAGAAATGTCCATCCTTGAAAACAGGAAAGTCCATTCCGATCATCTGAAATTCGTGTAACATAGTGAATGTTGCTGATAATGGTTATCATTGAATGATGATAAGCGGAGGCAATGTATTTTTTTGATAATTAATGAGAATGATTATCTCTGATAATATTCGTGATGATTCGAGGATTGAGTATGAAGCTATGGTATCTTTTTGTCGTGCTTATTGTATTATCGATTACTTCTTTATTTATCGGAGTAAAAGACATCTCGCCGCTGGACTTGTTCAGTCTGACGGATGAGCAGCTTCAGGTTCTCACCATCAGCCGTTTCCCTAGGCTTATCAGTATTATAATTGCCGGCGTCGGCATGAGCGTTACAGGTTTGATAATGCAGCAGCTAAGCCGCAACAAATTTGTATCGCCAACGACCGGCGGAACGGATGATTCCGCTAGACTCGGTATACTCGTTGCCTTAATGGTGTTTCCATCGGCGAGTACGCTTGAGAAAATGCTGATCGCGTTTGCTTTTGCACTCGCAGGAACCTATCTGTTCATGAAAATTCTCGATCGTCTGAAATTTAAAGATACGATTTTCATTCCGCTGGTAGGATTGATGTTCGGTAACATCATCAGCTCTGTTACTACATTTTTTGCCTATAAAAATGATCTTATTCAAAACATCTCATCTTGGCTGCAAGGCAGCTTCTCGCTTGTGATGAGCGGACGTTACGAGCTGCTGTATGTGAGCCTGCCGCTGCTCGTAGTAGCTTATCTCTACGCGAACAAGTTTACCATTGCTGGCCTTGGCGAAGAGTTTTCAACCAATTTGGGAATGAATCATAAGCTTGTCGTTAACATCGGACTTGTAATTGTAGCTCTTGTATCGGTTATCGTCATTTTGACCGTCGGTACGCTGCCTTTCCTTGGCCTCATTATTCCGAATATCGTGACGCTGTATATGGGCGACAATTTGAAGAAAAACCTGTCGCACACGGCGGTGCTTGGAGCCATATTCGTACTGGTGTGCGATGTGCTTGGCCGCCTAATTATTTTTCCGTATGAAATTCCAATCGGACTCACGATCGGCGTTGTCGGAAGCATTATTTTTCTTTACTTGTTGATGAGGAGAAAGGCATATGAAGCTTAAACTAAGTTTGCTTGCGGTGCTGGGCGTCGCATTAATTGCCGTATTTTTGTTCATCGATCTTGGGACCCATTGGGATTATGCACTGCCAAGAAGATTGAAGAAGGTACTGGCGATTGTCGTAACCGGGGGCGCTATTGCTTACTCCACTATGATTTTTCAGACCATTACGAACAACCGTATTTTGACGCCGAGCATTATCGGGCTGGATTCCCTTTATATGCTGATTCAAACCTTCGTCGTTTTTACCTTTGGATCGATGAGTCTGCCAAGCACAAACAAGCATCTTAATTTTTTTATTACGATAGCGGCAATGATAGCATTCGCCCTGCTGCTCTATAAGTTTCTATTCAAAAGGGAAGGCAGAAATCTTTATTTCCTTCTATTAATAGGGCTAGTGATGGGCACATTGTTCGGGAGCATGTCGACGTTCATGCAGGTTCTTATTGATCCGAATGAATTTCTAATTGTGCAGGGGAAAATGTTCGCCAGCTTCAATAACGTCAACACGGATCTGCTTATCATTTCAATCATCATCGTCGCTCTTGTAGCCATTTACGGCATGCGGTTAAGCAAATATTTTGACGTGTTGTCGCTGGGCAAGGAGCATGCAGTCAATCTTGGCATTCCTTATGATTATGTTGTCAAAAGAGTGCTCGTCATCGTTGCCATTCTGATCGCTGTATCCACGGCTTTAGTTGGGCCGATTACCTTCCTTGGACTGCTCGTCGTCAACGTAGCCTATCAGTTCATGAAGACCTACCGGCATAGCTATCTCATTCCAGGAGCGATACTCATCAGCATCATTTCACTCGTAGGCGGTCAACTGCTCGTAGAGCATGTGTTCACGTTTGAAACGACGATTAGCGTCATTATTAACTTCATCGGCGGAGCGTACTTTTTATATTTGCTGCTAAGGGAGAAGAAAGCATGATAGAGGTTAAAAATGTTTCCAAATCATATGGCGGCAAGCCGGTTATTGAGGATGTATCGATTCGGATTTCGAAGGGAAAGGTCACTTCGTTTATCGGACCGAACGGTGCAGGCAAGAGTACGCTTCTCTCTATGATTAGCCGATTGTTAGCGAAGGACAGCGGCCAAGTGTTAATTGAGGGGAAGGAAGTAAGTAGCTGGAAAAGTGCTGACCTTGCCAAAAAGATATCGATCTTAAAACAGTCGAATCATATTAATCTTCGTTTAACGGTACGGGAGCTCGTCAGCTTCGGCAGGTTCCCTTATTCACAAGGCAAGCTGACGAAGGAAGATTGGCAGCAAGTAGATGAAGCCATTGCTTATATGGATCTTGTTGATCTGCAAGCCAAGTACCTTGATGAACTGAGCGGTGGACAAAACCAGCGTGCATTTATTGCGATGGTTATCGCTCAGAACACCGAATACATATTGCTGGATGAACCGCTCAACAACTTGGATATGAAGCACTCCGTCCAAATTATGAAGGTGCTGCGGCGGCTCGTTGAGGAGCTTGGCAAAACGGTCGTGCTCGTTATTCACGATATCAATTTCGCTTCTTGCTACTCCGATTATATCGTGGCGTTGAAGGATGGAAAGGTCGTCAAGGAAGGTTCAACCGAGACGATCATCGACAACGCCGTGCTTCATGACATCTATGACATGGACATACCGATTGAGCTCATAAACGGGAATCGTATCGGCGTCTATTTTAAGTAGTCATGAAAGATTTACTTACTTCCGGTTTTCAAGTTTTTCAATATAAAAAAATTGATTTAGGGGTGAATGTTTTGAAAAAATCTATACCTGTATTGGCTATTTTAGTCATTCTAAGCTTGGTGCTTGCTGCATGCGGCGCAAATAATAACGGAAATAAAGGTGCTAACAGCGCTACGAACACACCAGCCTCTGAAACACCTGCAACAGATGCACCTACAGAAATTACAGTTAAACATCAGCTTGGCGAAACGGTTGTCCCTGTTAATCCTAGCAAGGTTGTCGTATTTGACTATGGAACTCTTGATACACTAGACAAGCTAGGGGTAGAGGTTGCTTCACTTCCGCAAGCTAGCGTTCCTGCATACCTTGAAAAATTTAAAGATGCAAAATACGTAAACGCAGGCAGCTTGAAAGAGCCGGACTTTGAGAAAATCAATGAAACTGCACCTGACTTGATCATTATTTCAGGTCGTCAACAGGATGCTTACGAAGAGCTTACGAAGATCGCTCCTACGATTTTTATGGGTGTGGACAACAAAAACTTCATGGAGTCCTTTACGACTAACGTGAAAACACTGGCTCAAATCTTCTCTAAAGAAGCTGAAGCAGATACAGAGCTAGCAGCAATTAATGATTCCATTAAATCATTGAATGAAAAAGCAACAGCTTCTGGAAAAAATGGCCTTATTATTTTGGCAAACGAAGGTGCAATCAGCGCATATGGTAAAGCATCGCGTTTCGGTATCATTCATGACGTGTTTGGCATACCGGCTGTAGATGAGAACATTAAAGTTTCAACGCACGGCGACCCTGTAACGTTCGAATATGTAGCAGAGAAGGATGCTGATTACTTATTCGTTGTTGACCGCAATGCAGTGACAGAAGGATCAGGGGATGCACATTCTTCCGTTGAGAATGCTTTGGTGAAAAACACTAAAGCGTACAAAGAAGGAAATATCGTTTATCTTAATCCAGATTTCTGGTACCTTTCCGGCGGCGGACTTATCTCTGTAGCGGAAATGGTTAAAGAAATTGACGCAGCGATAAAATAATAGCAGCAAGCATAGATGGACTATGAAGGCTGGTGGCCTGCTTCCGCAACTGCGGCAGTAGTCATCAGCCTTTTTTTGCATACGAGCGGGTCTGTAGCTTATTAAATTTACTTTTTAGAGCCAAGCATTACAGCTATAATGTAAGGGAAGCCGAAGGGAGGAACGTTTGTGGCTAGTGTTTTGGAACTTCAGAGTATTAGGAAAAACCGCAGTGGTGATGGGAATGTTCAGCTGTTCGCAAATGTTTCTGCAACGATTGCTGATCCGGCTATTATTTCTATATTAGGTGTATCTGGACAAGGCAAAAGCACGCTGCTTCGTTTGCTTGCAGGTCTGGATAACGCCGATGAGGGTGATATCCGTTTACATAATGTTTCACAGCGAGAATTAGATCCAAGGATTTGGAGAATGAAGGTATGTTACGTTGCTCAGCAGTCCGTTATGCTGAATGGGAGCATTGAGCAAAATTTGAGAACCGTGAGTATGCTGCATCGCATGCCGTATGACGAGAAGCTCGTACGTCATATGCTGCCAAGGCTAGGGCTGGATCATCTTGATATGGGCAAAAGCGCCGAACAGCTGTCAGGAGGAGAGAAACAGCGAATCTCGCTGCTCCGTTCCTTGCTTCTTCATCCTACCGTGCTTCTTCTTGATGAGATTACCGCATCGCTTGACCGAGGCAGCAAGGAAATGGTGGAGGAAGTGCTGCGAGAGTGGCATCATCAAGAAGGGGCAACGATGCTTTGGGTTACACATGATTTGGAGCAGGCTCAGCAGATGAGCAGCTCGATATGGTTCATGGGGGAAGGAACGCTGCTGGAGAACAGCGACACGGCTGCTTTTTTTGAACATCCAACATCTGAGCTCGCACAAAATTATATAAAAGCGCCGATACAAAAGGAGCAGCCATGTCAATCGTAGCACTTAGCTTTACCTTGTTGTTTGTGATGATTACGATGCTTATCTCCGTATGGCAGAAGCTTGGGCTTGAGCGAGACATCGCGATTGGCACCATTCGTTCTGCGGTGCAGCTGCTGCTTGTCGGCTATGTGCTGCAATTTATTTTTAATACGAGCAATCCGCTGTTTATTACAATGATCCTTGTACTTATGATTAGTGTAGCGTCTTATCATGCTGGTAAAAGGGGAGCTGGACTGAAGGGCATCATTTGGAAAATCGCGATTGCGATCACATCGACAGAGCTGCTTATGATGGGACTGCTGCTCGGCTTTCGAATTATAGAAGCGACACCGCAATACATTATTCCGATTAGCGGCATGACGATCGGCAATGCGATGGTCGTTTCTGGTTTACTGCTCAATCAAATGAGAAGAGAGGTCGAATCCTCGAAAGGCGAGATGGAGACGCTGCTCTCACTTGGAGCGACAGCAAGGCAAGCGATTCAAGATGTAATGAAGCGATCGGTTAAATCGAGCATGATTCCGACGATAGACGGGATGAAGACGGTAGGGCTGGTTCAGCTTCCCGGTATGATGACAGGGATGATTATCGCTGGCGCGAATCCGATCGAAGCGGTTCGGTACCAAATATTAATTGTGTTTGCGTTCGCAAGCTCAGCTGCGGTTACGAGCATTATTTTAAGTTTATTAAGCTATAAGCTATGGTTTACGAAAGACCTTCGCATTCAAAATATGGAGCAAAAAGGGTGATGACCGTCGTGAACGTATATAACAGTGGGAAAAATTTAGTAAAGCAAATAGCCGGAACTGAACTTCCAGATCAAGCTTTGGCGTTATGGGCGCTTGGACAAGAGGGCTTTCTCGTCAAATGGAACAAAAAAACGATTTTATTTGATCCGTATTTGACAAACTGGGTGTATGAGATGGCAGGACCGCCGTGGTCACGAGCCTTCGAATCGCCGCTGTCGCCTTCGGATTGCCTCGATGTCGATTATGTCGTATGCTCCCACCACCATGAGGATCATATGGACAAGCAGACGCTGCAAGTTATTCAGCAATCATCCAAAACACGATTTATCGTGCCGAGAGCACATCTTCCGCTATTGAAGGAATGGGGTTTCCGTGATGAGCAGCTGATCGGTATTTCTCATGGACAATCGATTGAGCTTGCAGGCGGCATAAGGCTCGATGCATTCGCTGCCAAGCATGAACAGTTCGAACAGGATGAAGCAGGTGAACATAAGTTTCTAGGTTATGTTGCGAATTTTAATGGCATTCATCTTTATCACTCTGGCGATACCGTTGGTTTCCCAGAGCTTGTCACTTGGCTGCAAAGCAGACAAATCGATATTGCATTATTGCCGATCAATGGAAGAGATTTTGTTCGCAATGAACAGGGGATCGTCGGCAATTGCAATTATCGTGAGGCTGTTGAGATTGCGGTACAAATTCATGCTGATTTATTGATTCCGATGCATTATGGCTTATTTCCACACAATGATGAGAACCCGGCTTATTTCGTCGATTATATCCAGCGTCATTATCCAGCCCAGAAGTTCCATATGTTCGCACCTGGTGAGCGATTTATTTATATGAAATAATTTACGCTCAGCAGGGCAAAATGAGATGGGAATAAGGACTGGAGGTTGACGGATATGTCAAACAGAGGACTTGTGACAGCGTTGACGGCTGTTGGGACAGCCCAATTGCTTAAGCTGCCTGTACATTTTGCGAGAAGCGGCAAATGGGATGTGCGGAAAATTATTGGTTCAGGTGGAATGCCGAGCTCACATTCAAGCGGCGTTTCCGCGCTAGCTGCATACACGGCGACCAAGTATGGCGTAAAGACGCCGGAATTTGCCATATCTGCGATGCTTGGCATTATTGTGATGTACGATGCGATGAATATTCGCAGACATACAGGTGAAATTGCTGTGCAGGTAAATGATTTGGACGAGGATGTGGAGAAGCTGGCTGGCGAGCATCCAGGATTGTATCATGAGCGCAGGCGTGAACGGCTTAAGGAAAGTCTCGGTCATCAGCCTAGTGAAGTTTTAGCTGGCTCACTGCTTGGAGCACTTATCGGTTTCGTTGGAGCTTTGACGATTATCAAGAAATAAGGCAAGCAGCAATTGTAAAATGAACAGACAGGCTTAGCCGCGTTTTTTCGGCTTAAGCCTGTTTTTATTTGAATATAGGATTGCAGATGACTGACATTATCGTTAGTTATATAATGGTAAAAGATTTCAATTCTTATGCAGCATAAGGGGGAAATAAGGTGGCAGAGCAATTATTATGGATGCACGGAGCGCCGTATGCACAGGGAAATGCAGATGAGGATTGTCCAGCTATAACGCCTTATCTTGTAGATGGCGAGAATAGACCAGCAATTATCGTATGTCCAGGCGGTGGTTATGGCATGCGAGCGCACCATGAAGGAGAACCGATTGCACAGTGGTTGAACAGTTTAGGCATTTCTGCGTTCGTTTTGCGATATCGGGTGGCGCCTTATCAATATCCTTGCGCACTGCTGGATGTTCAACGGGCGATACGTACCGTCCGTTTCAAAGCAGAAATGTATCGAATTAATCCGAATAAAATAGGCATTCTTGGATTTTCAGCAGGCGGGCATTTAGTTTCGAACGCGGGGACAAGCTATGACCAAGGGAATGAAAATGCAGTGGATGTTATTGAACGACAGTCCTGCCGTCCGGATTTACTCGTCTTATGTTATCCTGTCATCACACTCAAAGACCCTTTTACGCATGAGGGCTCAAGAGAAAATTTGCTTGGCAAAGAAGCGAACCTGAATCAAATCGAACAGCTCAGCAATGAAACGCAGGTAACCCCTGATACACCGCCAACTTTTTTATGGCATACAGCAGATGATGGCGCCGTTCCTGTCGAGAACAGCCTTTTGTTTGCATCCGCGCTGAGCAAGCACCAGATTCCTTTTGATCTTCACGTGTACACGAAAGGACGTCATGGGCTTGGCTTAGCCGAGGATGAGGAGCATACAAAAGAATGGACGGCTGCTTGCGCATCCTGGCTAGCATTTAATGGGTACAAATAATAGCTGTAATCTACTATTCGCAGACGATTATTTGTCTGACGAAGCTGCCTTTTCGAGTCGTGCAGCGATCTAAGATGTTAAGGCCTGCGTTTGCAATAAGCTCGTCCATTGGATCAGCAGTCACAATGACAGCTTTGTTTGCGATTCGGCGAGTATGCTGCAGCAAGGAGAATTGTGCCTCAGGTGTCGTATTAGAGAAATGATTGTAAGGCATATCTACAATGGCTACATCATAATGGTCTGAGATATCAGCAATATCACCGCAAACGGCATCTGTTTCATATTCGAAATGAGCCAGGTTTTCACGTGTCCCGCGAATGATAAAATGATTGATATCTCGGCCGACGATGTTCATGCCCATAGACAGCGCCTCTACCAGTACCGTCCCAATGCCGCAGCAAGGGTCGATCGCTTTGATCCCGACTGGATTCGGGATAGCGATATTGGCTATGGCGCGCGCAATTCGCGTGCTGAGTGCAATGGAATAGCTGCGCGGTTTTTGCATGTGAGCGAGCCAGACGGCTTTGCTTTTTATATAATTGCCAAAGTACCAGCGTCCGCCCCAAGTTAAAATGCCAAAAACGCGATCAGGTTTGCGTACATCAGCCTCGCCTTCGATATAAACGCCAAGTTCACGTTCAATTGCGCGTTGTCCTTCAAAATCGATTTTGTTTTCCGCCGTCAGGTCATTCATTTTTAGGAAAATCACCTTAAATGTAGCCTCTCCTAATTGAATTTGCTTCACCTGCTCCAAAATATCCTCAAGCCGTTCGCCTTGATATAAAACTTCAAGCCGTTCTCTCATAAAAGGACTTCGATCGGGATGTACGTCTATTTCGCTAAACAAAAGATCAGTTTCTGATTGTTTTCCAAATAAAGAACGCATCTCCAAGCGGCATAAATCAGCCTCTTCAATGCGATAGCCATAGGTATATACGAATAGATTGTTTCTATTTTCCAAGTTATTGTCGCATCCTTTGTATAATTGAATTGAAGCCTCTAGTATACATGAAAAGGATGGGCGGACAAAGGAATGGCGATGTGCGATTAACGCTTAGTGTAGCGAATCAGTCGGTTATGAACGGTTTTTTTTCTACCAAAAAGCTTGAGAAACAGCAATGGCGATTGGCGCGGCAAGCGGAATTCAAAGTGATACAGCCATGCCGCAAGCTTGAATTTAAGCGTTAAATAATAAAGAAATGACTTGATGTTGCTGTAATTGTGAAGCCAGCCAAGCTCCTTCGTACTGTCTGTCATCATTTTAAGGTCGATGATTCTTGCCAAATCTTTTTTTGCAGGGGCGACAGGATTGTGTTTGAAATTGTTGATCAGCATCGAAAGGATCGTTTGGATGTGGTAGGACGCCATATCCTTTCTATAATGGGCATGCGCTAATAAACCGAATTTCTCGGATAAGCTCTTTCGCAGCTGGTACTGCAGAACAAGGCTTTCTTCAAGATAATGTTTATAGGGAGAACGTATCAGACTGTTCAGATTGTTAACCGTGTTGTGAAAATACAAAGGGTCCGGAATCGCGCAGACACGATCAGAGGCCAGCAAGGCTTCCAAATGGAAAATGGTATCTTCTCCTACCGTTAATCCCTCGTTGTACAGAATCTCGTTTTTTTCAAGCGATGCGCGAAGAAATAGACTGCGCCAAGTAAAACACAGGTCATTATTAGAATGAACAGCTGCGGCGCTTAGTATTAAATCTTTGCCGTTCATAACGGTATGCAGCCGAAAGCAGGGCGATACGTTCTGTTTGGTTGGAATTGTCGCGTAACCTCCAATCAACACTTCGCAAGCATGCTCTTCTGCCATGGCGTATAGCTTTACGAAAAAAAGCGGATCGATTTCATCATCAGCATCAAGAAAGGCGACGTATTTGCCGCTTGCCGCTTGTAAACCGGTATTTTTGGCGCTGCTTGCACCGCCGTTTGGCTTGTGAATCACTTTAACTCTATTGTCTGTTATAGCGAATTCTTCGCATATCGCGCCGCTGAGATCAGTGGAACCGTCATTGACGAGCAGCACCTCAATATTTCGAAAAGGCTGATTAAGAATGCTTTTCAAACAGGGACGCAGCCAATTTTCAGCATTGAATATAGGTACAATCGCACTTATCGCGTAATTCATAGGCTACACCTCTGACGTGTTCGATCGTTTGAATTTCATAAAGCAATGTTCAAAATAATCATATCATATTCGTTATAAAGAACAACCTCTTATTTTTAAACCAATTATTATCTCTAGCACAAATAAGTGGTAATATGAACAGATGAGGAGAGGGGTGACAGGACTGAAAATTAAAATAAGATGGTTTGTCGTCGTGTTTCTCATTGCGGGAAGCTGGCTAGGAAACCTTTGGTATTTTCAGAGCATGCAGCTGAAGGAGGCGCTGTTTCTAAAGCATGACAGCACCATAAATGGGAGCACTGGTGAAATACTTGATTTTACATTTTTTGAAAATAAACAAGCATCTAATAAAGTAAGCAGCATTCAAATAGAAGAACTGCCCGAATTTCGATTTCAAATTTATAAAAGAAACATACATACTCATCAATCTGAGATGCGAGCCTCTGGACAATTGATGCCAGATCTTATCAACGAGGATAGGAAAATACCGTTCACAATAAGAGAGATTACGGTGTATTACGAGAAAGGGCAGTCTAGAAAAGTTCCGATTGGTGAAATTAATGTCGTGTGGAATAAACGAGAAAGCATACTGGACTTTGCTTCGGGAAGCTCATCCTCAAATGGCTCTGGAAGCTATAAGGTTTATGTAAGGAAAACGGCTGTTTTGGAGAAGATTGAATATACGTTCAGCGACAAAGTGAAGCCATGGTTCAAGCTTGATCTATCAGGGAAGCCGCTTGCGTCGGTTGAATTCCCTATGAAGCTGTCGCAAGATGATTCATTAGCATTTACATATCAATGGTCTATTCCGGATAATGAGCCCGAAGCCGTCTCGATGTTTAAATCCAAAATCATTCTTCATTTCAAGCTGGAAGATGGACAGGAAATGATTGAGGATATTCCGATTAATCATAACCTTAATTTTAGTGAGCGGCAGCTGAAGCGTTTAGTCCGTACGGGAGGTGAAATGCATTGAGCACCCCTTTCAGACGTGAACTAAGGAGACTTGGCTGGGGCCTTGTTATTGCAATGATTGATATAAGGATTGGATACTTTGATTTGCTGCCTGACATTATAGGTTACTTGATGGTTTTGTCAGCCCTGCAGCATCTGGGCTCCATGCACCCGGCATATAAAAAAGCGAAGTACATTTCTATTGTTCTGGTCATTCTTACTATTCCAGTTCTGTTTATCCAAACAAATGTAATGATTACGGAATTTTCGTCTATACCGCTCGCCGTCCATCTCTATTCGCAACTGCTGTTTATTCTTCATATTTTGATGGCGTATTGGATTTTCAATGGACTTATTGAAATGCTGAAACAGGATGGGGCTGTTCAGTTGTTGGATACTGCGATTAGCCGCAGAAATACTTATTTGGTGTTCAACATTTTAATGGTTATAATATATCCGTTCTTGTTGAATGTAGAAGATAGCTGGGTCATGCTGTTAATCGCTTTTGGAATATTGTTATTCATTATGGAGCTGCTATTTCTTCGATTGCCATTTCGAGTCTCAAATGTTAGAGAGAAAAGGTCGTTGAATTAGCGGAAAAGGGGGATCTCATGTCTTTTGTAAAACGGTTGCGATGGTTTTTTAAGGATAGATGGGGCAGCTATGCGCTTGCCATAGGCATTATGGCGTTAGTTAGCCTGCTTTCCACAATACCGCCTAATCTAATTGGACGAACGGTTGACAACATCCGCGATGGCCAGCTGACCTCAGCTGGTTTAACGCAGACGGTGTTGATACTAGTTCTGCTTGCGTTATTTCTTTATGTCATGGTCTATATATGGATTACGACGCTGTTTGGCAATTCGGCGCTTATCGAGAAGGTGCTGAGAGGGAAGCTGCTCGCAAATTTAACAAGGATGACGCCTGCTTTCTTTCAGCGCAACAGCACGGGACAGCTGATGGCGCTCGCGACTAATGATGTACTCGCAATTGGCCAGACAGCGGGATACGGTGTAATGACGCTCGTCAACACGCTGGTAGGGGCATCGGTAGTCATTATTATGATGATTTCATTAGTCAGCTACAAATTAATGATCGCGGCACTTATTCCGCTTCCGTTGCTGGCAGTCGTAATTAGCAAGCTGGGCAAAAAAGTAAGAACCCGCTTTCTGGACGCGCAGGCTTCCTTTGGGAAAATGAATGAACATGCGCTGGAATCGATTTCGGGCATACGCGTTATTCGCTCGTACGTGCAGGAAAACAATGATCTTGTTGCATTTGATCATGTAACCTCAGAGGTTATGAACAAAAATAAACGAGTCTCGATTCTAAATGCGATGTTTCAGCCGATTATCTCGTTAATTGTAGGAGTCAGTTATTCGATTGGAATAGGTTATGGCTCATATCTCGTATTCCAAGACGAGATTTCACTTGGCCAGCTCATTTCCTTTAATATCTATTTGGGCATGCTCATTTGGCCAATGATTTCGTTTGGCGAGTTTATTAATGTGCTGCAGCGCGGCAGTGCTTCTGCTGACCGATTGGACTCGGCGTTAACGCAAAAGCCGGATCTTCAAGATTCAGATAAGCCTGTTGCCATTAAGTTGCCTACGCGCATTGAGATGAAGCAGCTCACCTTTACTTATCCTACGGCTAGCCAGCCTAGCTTGAACAATGTATCCTTTCAGCTTGAACGAGGCCAGACACTTGGAATCGTAGGGAAGACGGGGAGTGGAAAGAGTACGCTGCTTAAGCAGCTACTGCGTCAATATCCGCTTGAAGCGGATCGTTTAATGATAGCGGGAGTTCCAGTTGAGCAAATTGAGATAGACCAGATGAGACGCTGGATTGCCTATGTGCCTCAGGAGCATCTGCTTCTCTCCAAGACCATTCGAGAAAATATTGCGCTAGGCAAGCCGAACGCAACGCTAGACGAAATCGCTCGAGCGGTTCAAATGGCTTCTTTTACAGAAGATATTGCACAAATGCCAGAAGGACTTGAAACGGTCGTTGGGGAAAATGGTGTCATGCTCTCAGGTGGACAAAAACAGCGGCTGGCGATTGCTCGGGCATTGCTCGTTGATTCAGAAATATTGCTGCTCGATGATTCACTTTCGGCTGTTGATGCACGGACGGAAAGCCGAATTCTTCACCATATTCGTTTGGAGCGTGAAGGAAAGACGACATTTATTACGACTCATCGCCTATCAGCGGTTAGCCACGCGGACTGGATACTTGTGCTGAATGAGGGCCGAATCATCGAAGAAGGCACTCATGAAGAGCTGATGCTGTTTGGCGGCTGGTACAAGGAACAATGGGAACGGCAGCAAATGGAAGCTAGCTTGGAAGAATAGGAGGCTTAGAATGCCAAAACAATCAACGGCGAGAAGACTATTCGCATATGCTCTCGTCTATAAGTTTAGAATTATCGGCGCCCTGCTTATTCTGTGCTGCGCGGTAGGTGCTGAGCTCGGCGGACCTTTTATTATAAAAACGATAATCGACAAGCATTTATCCGTCGGCGGGAATGATATCATGCCAGTTCTCGGGCTGCTGGGCGTTTATATGGGGCTGCTGCTTGTTGCAAGTATTAGCAATTTCTCGCAATCCTATATTTTGCAGACGACGGCGCTTCGCATTATCAAAAATATGCGTATGGATTTAATGAGTCATATCCAGCGAATTCCGCTGCGCTACTTCGACAATACGCCGATCGGGCAAATTGTATCGAGAATTGCGAACGACACAGAGGCGGTCAGGGATTTATTCATGAGCTTCATGGCGACCTTTGTTGTCAGCTTCGTACAGCTGCTCGGTATTTTTACTGCATTGTTTATCTTGGATGTGCGGCTAGCGATGTTTTGCTTGTTATTGCCGCCGCTCTTCGCGATCATTATGGTTATACATTTAAAATACTCAAAGAAATACATTACGATTATGCGCGCACGTCTCAGCGACATGAATGCGATGATCAACGAATCGATTGTCGTTATGCCGATTATTCAAGCCTTTCGCCGCGAGAAGGTGACGCTCGAAGAGTTTGAGGTGCTGAACGAGGATCGTTACATTAACCAGATCAAGCAGTTTAGAGTTTTCTCTTTGTCTTCAAGAAACATTGTGGGCACCATTGGAAGCTTGGTAACAGCGATGGTTATTTGGTACTTTGGGCGTGCTTCACTGGAAACAGCAATTCTTTACGGCGTGTTTTATGCTTTTATCGATTATTTGGGTCGTATTTTTCAGCCGATTATCGGTATCTTCGATCAATTGACGAATGCACAGCGTGCTTTTGTTTCTGCGGAGAAGGTATTTGCAATATTAGACATGGAAGGCATGGAGGTCGAAGAGGTAGCTCAGGTGAAACGTCCGGATGGTGTCGTGAAATTCGATAACATTACGTTTGCGTATAAAGAGGGCGAAAACGTTCTGAAGCAAATTTCATTCGAAGCGCGCAGGGGAGAGACGGTTGCATTAGTCGGTCATACCGGTTCGGGCAAAAGCTCGATCATGAATCTGCTGCTTGGCTTTTATGAGCCGGACAAAGGGAACATTACGATTGATGGACGTAATATAGCGACGTATTCGAAGCAGGAGCTGCGCAAGCATATGGGCATTGTGCTGCAAGATCCGTACTTGTTCGCAGGCGACATTAAATTCAACGTCAGCCTGTACAACAAGGACATCACAATAGATCGCGTGAAAAGCGTGCTGAAGGATGTTGGGGCGGCAAATTTTGTAGAGCAGCTGCCTGGCGGTTATGATGAGCCAGTGGTTGAGCGCGGCAGTACGTTGTCTTCGGGACAGCGGCAGCTTATCTCCTTCGCTAGAGCTTTAGCCTTCGATCCTTCTATACTTATATTGGATGAGGCGACAGCCAGCATCGACAGTGAGACGGAGGGGCTGATTCAGCAAGCCTTGAAGGTGGTCAGTGAAGGCAGGACAACACTAATTATCGCTCATCGCTTGTCCACCATTCGAGAGGCGAATCAGATTCTCGTCTTGCATCGCGGTGAAATCGTGGAGCGCGGCAATCATGATGCTTTAATGGCGCTGCGAGGCAGATATTATAAAATGTATCAACTGCAGAAAGGCGAGAAAGTATCGACTGAGACGTCCGCTGTTACGATGGAAACACAAGGACGATAGAAGTTTACTTTTAACGCTTAGAATAGGAATGAGAATAGCGGCAGCCATGGAATTATTCCGAGGCTGCCGCTGCTATGTTATGACCTTATAGAGTCATATATTTTAAACCATGTGCTGATTTAGTTGAAATCGACTTCATTTATGTGATCTCTTGTATCACTTGTTAGACTGCGGCTGAAGTAGAAACTCTTCCACTTGTTTGCGATGATGCTCGTCATGCTGGATAAAATCAAAGATTAAATATCCGATCGAATAGGGAGCTTTCGTTTGTGGACAATGTGTATTTCCGTGTACAGTGATAGGATGAAAAAATTGCTGCTCAGTCATTTCGGTTAATTTTTGCACGAGCTTTTGTCTTGTCTCCATCGCTTGATTCAAAATTTCAGAAGGCAATATGCCCGATAATGCGTAAGCCGAGGAGGCAGCATTATATTCATCGTGGTTCGGGAATTCAACATTGCTGTTTTTTTCAGCTTCGAGCAGTACGCTTGTTATGAAATATTGATCCCATCTGTCTAAATGGGCAATGATTTCTGCGGCGGACCATTTGCCTTCCTTGATCGGGTTAAGCCATGCTGGTTCAGGTGCGATATGGGATAAGGATGAATACCACGGCGCCAAGCTGCCAAACTGTTGAATAAGTTCATTTTGTTTAATCATATAATCCTCCTACAATCAGATATAACTGAATTGTAGAACATAAACCACGACAACTGCCTGTCATCGTTTCGTTCCTTTTTTTTAGCTGTAAAGCCGCCATATATTTTTCGCTCTATCTCGGATGATATCCCTCACATATATCGGCTCCATTACTTCCACGGTATCCCCGTAGCTCAAAATCATGCCATAAACCCATTCATCCTCAGGATAAACGATTTCAACAAACATTGTACCGTCGTTCTCGCAGCGAATGATTCCTTCTTGAAAAGAATCTTCGACTCTCACCTTAACGCTAGGTTGAAAACGCATCACCAAATGCACCGTCTTCGTATTCATTTTCCATTCGGCTTCAATGGCTGCAGCGTCATAAGCGGCGATTTCGCGGTCGAAAAATTCGGAGATGACAGCTAGTTTTCGCATTCTTGATAGTCGATAAAGCTTTGTTATATTTTTGTCTCTGCAATAGCCATACAAATACCAATGGAACCCTTTATGAACGACGGAAGCCGGCTCCACGACAGCTTTAGCTGAGCAGCCTTGGGAATTGGTGTAGTCAAAAGTTACGACCATTTTCTTCTGAATGGCCTGTCGAAGGAGAGTTGTTTTTTTCTTCTCCTCCTCATTGCAGCCCCATGAGGATAAATCAATAATCCATTGTTCCAGTGCTTTGTCTGTATAATGAATATCGCTTTTTTTCAATAGGGCTCGCATCTTCTCCAGCGTACGGGCAACATCAAGATCATCCGAATGGCTTTGCAGCCCTTTTAGCCCTGTCATTACGGAAACGAGCTCATCTTTAGTGAGAACCTGATGGCTTAAGCGGTAGCCTTCCATAATTTCAAAACCTCCGAGCAGTCCGGGGAATGAAAGAATGGGGATGCCTGCCATATTAATAGCTTCCATATCCCTCTGAATCGTTCGGTTTGAGACTTCAAACTTCTGGGACAATACCGAAGCACTTGTTCTGCCGTGATTCAATAAATAAATGATAACAGCGAGCAATCGTTCTATTTTCAAAGTAATCACCTGTGAATGTGGATTTATTGTAGAGAGTAGTGCTTGTTGGGTTTGGGGCGGCTGGTTCTGATGAATATAGGAGCAACGAGCAGTGACTGAATGCTAATGAAACCAGAAGCAACGAGCAGAGACTGAATGCTAATGAACCCAGAAGTAACGAGCAGCGACTGAATTCTAACGAACCCAGAAGTAACGAGCATAAACTGAATGCTAATGAACCCAGAAGTAACGAGCAGAGACTGAATTCTAGTGAACCCAGAAGTAACGAGCAGATACTGAATGCTATTGAACTCAGAAGCAACGAGCAGAGATTGAATTCTGCCTAGCCTAGAAGCAACGAGCATAAACTGAATTCTAACGAACCTATATGCTGCTATTTGCAATAATCAGGTCCTAAATAAATTCTAACGAACTCAGATAACGTTATATGCGTAAAAAAGAGCTCATTTACATCAATTGAGGTCTATTAAAGCTCCCTAGGTTCGTTAGAACTAAAAAGGTAGCATTTTAAAGCAAATAAGGTGTTTGGTGTTCGTTAGTTTTCAGTTGTGGGGAACTATTGCCCATCCTTTCATTTTCAAACTATTTCGATAAGCCTTTATTTTTGCTATTAAATCCTATGAATATCGTATCTTTCGACATATTAATAGGAGTTTCGTAGAGAAATTAGAAGGGCAACACATCTCTAGGCACGCTTAAGTATTTGAAAATATTGTAACATTAAGCTTGAATATACGGAAAGAACCACTTCGGCATTTATAAAATAGACAAAATGACCCATTAAAGTTACATGTTAAGTTATGTACATGGTACTTAAAACACAATTTCAGTCTGTTTAAAACAAATCCTTCTACCAATTGACAGGAAAAATGTTCCGTTGTATACTCTCCATAAAGTCTTGTGTTAGTTTACATTACATTTAAAAGTAGATGGTTCATAAACTTTGGGCCCGAAGTTGAAATCCCCTTCCTTCATCAATGCAAATAGTCTGTTCACGGATGTTATGCATGCTTTTGGAGTAAGGGGATTTTTTATTGCCATCTATGAACAAATGTGCATGTTTACGAGAACTTAATTTCATTTTGATGTTGTGATTACACTTTGTAGCTAATCTAATTGTTGGGTAAACTATTTTATTCATTAATGGTTGTGGAGAGGGGAAAATGTAGGATGCACAAATTGGTCATACGAATACAAAGAAAAGCTTGCATGCTGTTAGCGGCTCTTCTTTTGGTTGGAGGTACGCTCGGCAGCTTAGGTGCGCCGGTTCAGGCGTCGCCTGCAGGAGATAATATCGTTATTTCACAAGTGTATGGCGGTGGGGGGAACAGCGGAGCAACACTGAGAAATGATTTTATCGAATTGTATAATCCGACGAATAAAGACGTTGTATTGACAGGTTGGAGCGTTCGATACGCAAGTAAAGAAGGTGCCTTCACAGTTGGAAATACAACAAATTTAACAGGGACTATTAAATCAAAAGGCTACTTTCTAATTCAACAAGCGAGTAACGCTGCCGTGGGAGCAAGCCTTCCAACACCTGATGTTGTAGGGACATTGGCAATGAGCGTCTCTGATGGGAAAGTAGAACTGTTAAACAAAACATCAGATAAGATTGACTTTATTGGTTACGGAGCAGCGAACGAATCTGAAAAGCAGCCAACAGCAGCTTTATCCAGCTCAAAAGCTGCCATTCGTAAAGCAGATACAGGAGCAGCAAGTGACAGCCGCGGGAAGGATACAGATAATAACTCCGCGGACTTTGACATTCTAACACCCGACCCGCGCAACTCCACATACGGTGTTGTCGCTGTTGATGTTGAAGCAGTAACGCCAGACGTAAACGAAGGAGCTGTACTTCCGGGTACAATCATTAAGCTCTCGACGCCAACGGTTGGCGCTAGTGTTTACTACAGTGTATACGGTGCAGGAGAAACGCAAGTTGCTCCAGAGGACTTTACATGGTATCAACCGAATGTAACAGAAATTAAAATTGATGCGCCTACAACGGTTCATACTTATGCCAAAAAAGAAGGTTTTCCAAATAGTGCTTTGCGTGAATATTCTTATACGATATCTACACTAGTGACTATCGCGCAAGCACGTGCGGCTGCACTTGGTACAAGCGTAACGCTTAGTGGTGTTGTAACACATCGAGCGGATTCAGGCGCTTTTGTAAATCTTTTTGTACAGGATCAAAACGGAGGCATTATTGTCAGAGTTCCAAACAGCGTCTCCGCACAACCGGGCGACATGATTGAGGCTTACGGCAAGCTGACTGAATTTTCGGGATTGCTTCAATTGGAGGCATCTGCTGAAAATGCAAAAGTAACGGGTTCTGCTCCTATTCCAGATCAGATCGTTGTTGATTCTTCGAGCTTTGGCAAAACGACTGAAAATCGCAACAAATTCGAAGGTCGTTTGGTTCAAGTCAAAAATATTAAAGTTGAAAGTGTTGCCAGCGGCGTTGTTACAGCTACCGATGCTGTGAATGGCGGCAAAGTTATTATTTATTCTTCCGATGCTTCGTTCGTGGCAGGTAAAACTTTCGAGCAGGTTACTGGCGTTATGACGTTCCATTCCAGTGTAGGATTGGAATTATTGCCGCGTAATACACTCGACATTGTTGAGAAACGGTTGGCTGTTCAAGCGAGCATTCCGTCAGGCGGCATTAACGCTGGAGGAGCTGTATCGCTAAGCTCACTAGTTCCGGGTGGTGTGATTCGTTACACGACAGACGGAACTGTTCCTACAGCTACAACAGGAACGCTTTATACGAAAGCCATTGTTGTAAATGCGGATATGGTCATTAAAGCAGTTGTAACAGCTGGTGGAGTGACAAGTGATGTATCGACGTTTACGTATAAAGTATTAGAAAATACGAATGGTATTGCCATTCATACAATTCAAGGTGAGACGCATAAATCGATCTATACCAATGTAAAGGTTTCGAATGTTACTGGTATTATTACTTCGGTCAGCGCGAATTCCTTCTACATGCAGGCACCTGATGCGGATCAGGATGAGAATTCGAATACGTCCGAGGCTATTCAGGTGTACAAGCCAGCACATGGTCTAGCTGTTAAGGATGGAGTATCAGTCACAGGTACTGTAGAGGAATTTGGAAACAGTCCATCTTTGACTGTAACGCAAATCAATGCATCAACAATCACTAAGGTATCGAGCGATAACCAGCTTCCTAAAGCTACATTGGTAGGAACAGGCGGTCGAATCATTCCTAACCTGATCGATACCGACAGCTTCAGTAAGTTCAACCCAGAAAACGATGCAATTGATTTCTTCGAGAGTTTGGAGAGCATGCTCGTTGAAGTGAAAAATCCAACGATTACTGGACCTTACGCGAATGCGGTAACTCCAATTACGTTTGATAATGGTGCTAACAATCCAGAGAAAACCGCTGTAGGCGGAATTGTATTGCAAGGAAATGGTTTGTCTGCTATTGATAGCAGCTTGAACCCGCAGAAGCTGTATGTAGGCGGATCAAAGCCAGCTGGTGCAGAGATTAAAACTGGCGATGCATTTAACGGCAATATTATTGGCGTAATTCAATACGCTGGTGATCTGTATAAACTGTTGCCTACACAAGCTTTGCCAACTATCGTACGCAGTACAAACGTCCAGAAGGTAACGAGTATCGTGCCGAATGCGGAAAAGCTGACGATTGCTACATTTAATGTGGAAAACTTCAGCGCAGATCAAACAGCTAAAGCTGCAAAAATAGCTTCAATTATTGTAACGAATATGAAGCAGCCAGACATTATCGGTTTAATGGAAGTACAAGACAACGATGGCGAAAAGGATACCGAAAATACGGATGCTGAACAAAGCTTCAAAACGCTGATTGATGCGATTAAAGCAAAAGGCGGACCTACGTATTCTTATACAGACATCGCTCCTGAGAGAAATAAAGATGGCGGCGCTCCTGGCGGTAATATCCGTGTAGGCTTCTTATATCAAGCCGACCGTGTAACACTTGCTCAAGGAACGAAAGGCGATTACAAATCAACAATTAAAGTAAACGGAATTGGCGGCTTAACGCAAAATCCTGGCCGTATTGGCTCTGATGACGCTTCAACATTTGCTTCATCTCGTAAACCGCTTGTAGCAGAATTTATGTTCCAAGGAAAACGAGTTGTTGCGATTGCGAACCATCTGAATTCAAAAGGTGGAGACGGCAAGCCTTGGGGCGATGTTCAGCCGGTTGTTCGCAGCAGCGAAGTGCAGCGCGCGAAGCAAGCGGAAGCTGTTAACAGCTTCGTGAAGGAATTGACAACGAAAGACCCTGAAGCAAGCGTAGTCGTATTAGGCGACTTTAACGATTTCCAATTCTCAGGCACATTGAACAAAATTAAAGGCAATGAATTAACAAATCTTGTTGATACGCTGCCAGTTTCAGAGCGTTACTCGTATATCTATGACGGTAATTCACAAACGCTTGATCACATTCTCGTGGATAAAACGATTGGGACAACAGCAGAAATCGACGTAGTACATGTCAATGCAGATTTCTCTACAGAACAGGGCAGAGTTAGCGATCATGATCCGCTTCTCGCGCAGTTGGATCTTTCAGCTAAGAAAAAGAAAGAATTTGCAATGACCGTATTGCATACAAATGATACGCATGCGAATTTGGATTTAGATACGACGAGCGTACCGAACAATATCTTACGCCGTGTGACGGCGATTAAGGAAGCGAAAGCAAGCTCGAAGAATCCGATTCTGGTCGATGCTGGAGATGTGTTCTCAGGCTCGCTGTATTTCAACAAATACCTGGGACAAGCGGACCTTGCATTTATGAATTTAGTTAAATACGATGCGATGACCTTCGGTAATCATGAATTTGACAAAAATTCGAATGTACTTGCTGATTTTATTAAAAATGCAACGTTTCCTTTCGTTTCATCAAATGTGAATTTTTCGAAAGATGTTGTTTTGAACGAATTGTTCAAAAACGAAATTGGCAATGGAACCGTTGGTGCAACCATATATCCGGCACTTATTAAAGATATTAATGGTGCGAAAGTCGGAATCATTGGTCTTACCACGGAAGATACGGCTAATATCGCTTCACCGGGCGATGTAACTTTCGAAAATGCAGTCGAGAAGGCCAAAGAGACAGTTGCTATGCTTCAAGGAAAAGGCATTAACAAAATCATTGTTTTATCTCACATTGGTTATGAGGCAGATGTGGAGCTTGCTAAAGCGGTGCAAGGTATCGATATCATTGTCGGAGGACACAGTCATACGAAACTAGATGCAGCAGTTGTCGACAATTCGGATCCGAGCGCACCAAAGCTTATCGTTCAAACGGGTGAAAAAGGCCAGTTCCTTGGCAAGCTTGAAGTGAGCTTTAACGATGAAGGTATTCTAACCAAATGGCATGATCAACTGATATCCATCGATGCGATGACAGGTAAGGAATTTAACATTGATGAGGATACCGAAGCTAAACAAATTTTAGAATCGAAGTATAAGCCCGGCGTTGTTGAGATGTCAAAAACGGTAGTAGGAAATACGGATGTTATATTGAATGGCCTTCGTGCTGATGTTCGTTCAAAAGAAACGAACCTTGGAAATTTGATCGCTGACGGTATGCTGGCAGCTGCGAAAGCGGCAGGAACAAATGCGGTCATTGCGCTGCAAAATGGCGGCGGAATACGTGAAACGATTAGTGAGGGGCCGATCACTCAAGGGGAAGTATTAACCGTTCTTCCATTCAATAACGATTTGGTTACGATCACTTTAACGGGCCAAGAAATCAAGGACGCAATGGAAAACGGTGTGTCTACGATTACAACGACTAAGGACGGTCGCTTCCCGCATATCGCTGGAATGCGTTTTGACTATGACTCGACTAAACCAGTAAACGAGCGTGTAGTGCGCATTCAAGTGAAAAACGGAGATAGCTACGTTCCGATCGATTTGAAAGCAAAATATGAAGTTGCGACAAATGCTTTTACGGCCAAAGGCGGAGATTTCTATGCTTCACTTGAGAAGGCCTATAAAGAAGGACGCGTAAACTTATTGTATTTGCCGGACTACGAAGTGTTTACGAACTACATTCAGAAGCTTGGAGCTATTACGGCGGCAACTTCTGCTGTTGAGGGCCGGATTGTTGATCTAAAAGGCGAGCCGCTTCCAGGTGAGAACGATCCATTCAAGCTAACGATTATGCATGTGAACGACACGCATGCTCACCTTGATTCGATTGCAAAACGTTTTACAGCGATTAAAGAAATTCGTGCAGAAGTAAAAGACTCTATCTTGCTTGATGCAGGTGATGTATTCTCAGGTACGCTGTTCTTCAACAAATATCTTGGTCAAGCGGACTTGGAGTTTATGAACAAGATTGGTTATGACGCGATGGTATTCGGAAACCACGAATTCGATAAAGGTCCAAACGTACTTGCTGATTTTATCAAAAAAGCGGAGTTCCCGTTTGTAAGCTCCAATATTGACTTCAGCAAGGAACCTGCAATGAACGGACTTGTATCTGAGCAGGCAATCGGTAAACCAGCTGCGAAAGGTAAAATTTATGACGCAATTATATTGGATGAAGGCGGGCAAAAAATCGGCGTATTCGGCTTAACAACGGAGGACACAAAATTCCTTGCTTCGCCAGGAGATAATATTGTGTTTGAGGATTATATTAAGAAAGCTGAAGAAACGGTTAAAATGCTCGAAAAAGAAGGCATCAATAAGATTGTGGCATTGACGCATCTAGGAAATGAATTTGATAAAGTATTGGCTGAGAAGGTTACGGGCATCGACGTTATCGTCGGTGGACATAGCCACACGAAGGTTGACGCACCGCTTGTATATCATGCTGCGGGAGAGCCGACACTCGTTGTACAGGCAGAAGAGTATGGCAATTATTTGGGCCGCTTGGACCTCGAATTCAATAACAAAGGGATATTGACCGCATGGAATGGCAAGCTGCTTACAGTTAGCGGCTATGCAGCGGACCCGGAAGCTGTTGAAATGCTGAAGCCATATAGTGCGGGTGTTGAGAGTATTCAGAAACAAGTGATCGGCAAAACAAATGTGTTCCTAGATGGTGAACGTGCTTCTGCACGAGCAAAGGAAACCAATCTCGGAAACCTAATGACAGACGGAATGGTCTCCAAAGTAAAAAGCTTTGTAAACAGCAATGAGGCATTAAAGGAATTAGATGTAAAAGGTTATGTAGGGATTCAGAATGGTGGCGGCATTCGCGCTTCGATTAAGAAGACAGCTGAAGGTAAAGTAGATGGAGACATCATGATGGGTGAATTGCTTACTGTGATGCCTTTCGGAAACAACCTTACAGCGCTTCGTATGACAGGGCAAGAAATTGTTGCTGCGCTTGAGAACGGTGTAAGTGGAATCGAAACAGGACAAGGCCGCTTCCCGCAAGTATCGGGCATGCGCTTCTACTACGATTCTAGTAAGAAACCAGAAATTTTGGATGCAGACGGAATTCTTAAGCAAACTGGCGAACGCATTACGAAGGTTGAAATCAAAAACGCAGATGGCAGCTACAGTGCAATTGATTTGAACGCTTATTATTTTGTAGCAACAAACTCATTTATGGCTAATGGCGGCGATTTCTATCGCTCGATGAAGCAAGCCAAAGATGCTGGACGTCAGCACGAAATGAACATTGTTGACTACGAGGTATTCTTGGAGTATATCAATCAACTAGGTACGATTAATGCAACGACTGAAGGACGCATTGTTGATGTGAATGTTGTAGTTCCAACACCTACTCCAACACCAACAACACCGCCGGTGACAACACCGACGCCGACACCAACGCCAACACCGACGACACCGCCGGTGACGACACCAACGCCGACACCATCCATCACATTTAGTGATGTACGCGGCCACTGGGCGGCAGATGCTATTGCGAAGGCAGTGGAAATTGGTTTTGTTAATGGGTATGGAGACGGTACGTTCCACCCTGGAGACACAGCAACAAGAGCGCAATTTATTACAATGGTAGGCAGAGCGCTGAAGCTTGAATCGTCGACGAGCAAGCTGGACTTTGCAGATGCAGATCAAGTTCCTGCATGGGCACGCTCCTTCTTTGCACAGCTTATTGAAGATAAGGTCATTGCAGGCTACGAGGATAATACGCTTCGACCATCAAGTGAATTAACAAGAACGGAAATGACCGTAATTCTTGTTCGCGCACTAGGCATTAAAGTTGATCCGAAGGCGAAGCCGACGTTTGCTGATTTGAGTGACATCCCTGTATGGGCACGTCCTTATATCGCTGCGGCACAAGCCGAAGGACTAGTAGCAGGCATGGGCGGCAATAAATTTGCACCTAAGAAAAATGCAACAAGAGCAGATGTGGTTACACTGATTTTGTCCGCATTAGAGTATGAAGGAAGAAACGGAATTTAATTAAGCAAAAGCGTCCCATTCCACTTGTTAAGAGTGGGGTGGGACGTTTTTTTTAGTAAGATTTGTTGTTTTCATACAAAGAAGGCGACACTTCATTTGAAACCTATGTTAAATTAGAGGGAGTAGATACCGTTTGCATTTCTAGACATAAATAGAAAGAGTGAAACTTGGATGGCTGATGATCGACTGGATGATAAGCTTAGCAAAATGATTGATGTAGCAAGGCTGTATTATGAACTGGATTATAATCAGGAAGAAATCGCCCAGAAGCTGGGGGTATCGCGCCCTACGATATCAAGATTTTTACAGCAGGCGAAGGATGAGGGGTACGTTCAAATAAAAATCGTACACCCGAACGAAAACAATTTTGTTCTGGCGAATCGTTTGGAAGCGAAGTTTGGGCTGAAAAAAGCGGTTATCGTTTCTGTGCCGCAGTATGAGGACAGCATCGTAAAGAGGTATATTGGCGAAGCGGCAGCGAACTATTTATACGATACGGTAAAAGATGGCGATATCATTGCGACAACGTGGGGAACGACGCTCTTTCAAATGGCTTCTCAGCTTAAGGATAAGCCGGTTCGCGACGTTAAGGTCGTGCAGCTCAACGGCGGGGTTAGCCATTCGGAAACCAATACATACGCTTATGAAATTGTTCATTTATTCGGCAAGGCTTTCCATACGATTCCTTACTTTATTCCGCTGCCGGCGCTTGTTGACCATGAGGTTGTCAAGCGGACGATTGAATCGGATCGCCATATCCGCAATATTTTGGAGCTAGGAAAGCTTTCTAATATTGCCGTTGTAACCGTGGGAGCCCCTACGGATGATTCTGTATTAATTAGAGCCAATTATTTCACAGATTCCGATCTGGAAATTATTCGCGAGAAGGCCGCTGGCGATATATGCTCACGCTATATTGATATTACAGGCAATATTTGTTCAACACTCATGAACCAGCGCACGATTGGAATCAGTCTCGATGAACTGAAGCGCAAGGACCAGTCGATACTTGTGGCGGGCGGTGCGAAGAAGGTAGATGGCATTTATGGCGCGCTGCGCGGCGGCTACACGAATGTACTCATTACCGATCAGTTTACAGCGAGGTATTTATTAGAACGGGATGTGTAAACATCCTATAGAACGAACGAGGGGATCTTAGCTGCAAGGCAGCAAATAAGATCCCCTCGTTTTTCTTCCTATATCTCTTATTGAAGTGCAAATCGCTCAGCGGAGTCAACCGTATGCTTCAGAAGCGTGGCGATCGTAACAGGACCTACGCCTGCTGGCACAGGGGTGATCGCACTTGCTTTTGCTAGGCATGCCTCGTAGTCAACGTCCCCAATATTCCCTTTATTGTACCCTGCATCAAGTACTACAGCGCCATCGCGAATCCATTCGCCTTGAATAAAGCTTGGTTTGCCGACTGCAGCAACGACGATATCGGCAAGACGCAATAGCTCTGCTAAATTTTCTGTTTTGGAATGACAGGTTGTTACGGTTGCATTGCGGTTCAGCAGCATCTGAGAAACGGGTTTGCCTAGAATCGGGCTTCGTCCAACGACGACGGCATGTTTGCCTTCAACCTTGATGTCATAGTAATCAAGAATAGCCATAATAGCAGCAGGGGTACATGACGGATACTGGGCATAACCAAATGCATTTTGAGCAAAACCTAGCGCGGTTACACCATCAACATCCTTATGGATACTAATCGCTTCAAAGGCAGCGCGCTCATCAATTTGATGCGGAACGGGGTGCTGCAAGAGGATGCCGTGAATAAGCGGGTCTTCATTAAGCTGCAAAATAACGTCAATCAAATCATCTGTGGATATGTTTTTGTTCAGATGAATACGTTTGGAATCAATGCCAAGCCGCTTGCATGCATTGCCCTTCATTCGAACGTAGGTTTCAGAGGCAGGGTCATCGCCCACCAGTATTGTCGCTAAGCATGGAATGATTCCCCGCTTGCTTAGAGTCTCCACTCTTGCTTTCAGCTGCTCTTTAATTGCATCGGCCACAATGGCTCCATCCAAAATCAATTTTTCCGTCATCTTCTACCTCAGCCCCTTATAAATAGATGTTAAAAAACATAAAAAGGCAAGGGGTATGTCCCCTTACCTTTGCCCAGGCGTACGGCTAATGATCTGTGCGCTTCCTCATGGCTATCCATGTTCCGCCAGTTACGCACAGCTTTTTAATGGTATTTTGATTTTAACAGGTGGAAAGTTTAAAAGCGAGTCATTAACGTTATTTTATGATTATTTAGGTGTAGAAATGAGAGGATGGATGCTATAATTACTTTATCAAGAGGGAGCGGGTCGCGCTGCCCTCTTTATTGCAGTTTGCGCAAAATGATGGGAGATAGAGGTGATAAGTTGTTAAAGCTCACTAGATTTTTGAGGAAATATTGGCTTAGCGCTGTGCTTGCACCATTGTTTATGCTGCTAGAGGTGTTTATGGATTTGCTGCAGCCGCAATTCATGGCGAGCATTGTGAATGATGGCATTATAGCGGGGGATCTCACAGCAATCGCGAGCACCGCGCCCAAAATGCTGATCGCCGCATTAATCGGACTAATAGCAGGTGTCGGCTGCACGGTGTTCTCGACGATAGCATCACAAAGCTTTGGGGCTGATCTCAGGCAGGAGCTGTTTCAAAAAATCCAGTCGCTGTCGATTCGATCGCTTGACCGTTTTGGTTCAGGCTCTATCGTGACGAGACTGACGGGTGATGTCACACAAATTCAGAGCTTAGTATTGCTGCTGCTCCGCGTATTTGCACGCAGTTCATTTATTATTATCGGCAGTCTGGTCATGGCTTTTGTAATAAGCCCGCGCCTTTCTATTATTTTGCTCGCAATGATACCCTTATTAGCTCTATTCCTCATCATTACAACTCGGATTACCGTTCCTTTGTTTTCAATGATGCAGCACCGGCTTGATCAAGTGAATACCGTGATGCAAGAGAATTTGTCTGGTATCCGCGTTGTGAAAGCATTTGTAAGGTCCGATTACGAGGAAGAACGTTTTAATGAAACGAACTCAAATTTACTGCATGCCAGTCTAAAAGCAGCTAAGATCGTTGCGCTTAATACGCCGCTTGTGTCGATCATTCTTAATTTTAGTATTGTAGCTGCATTATGGTATGGGGGAATGCTCACTGAGCACGGGGCGCTGTCGGTGGGCAGTCTCGCCGCCTTTTTAACTTATATTACACAGCTTCTCTTCTCTACTCTAGGACTTGGAAATCAATTGATTGCAATCTCTCGGGCGAAGGCTTCTGCTGACCGCATTAACGAGATATTGGAGGTACCGGCAGATAAATGGACAGCTGAACGAAAAGCTAACGAGCAGTCCAAGAAAATACAGGCTGGCAGAATTACGTTTGACCATGTGAGCTTCAGCTATGAAGGCTCGGAGAAAAACATACTTCACGACATAGATCTGGATATAGAGCCAGGCGAGACAATTGGGATCGTAGGAGTAAACGGCTCAGGAAAATCAACGCTGGTCAGCCTTATACCAAGGTTCTATGAAGCGACAGAGGGGATGATTCGCATTGATTCCCATCCGATTAACGAGATCGCTTCTGCAGAGCTGCATAGCCATATCGGTATGGTGCTTCAGCAGGCGCATCTATTCAGTGGAACCATTCGTGACAATATCAGCTATGGCAAACCGGATGCGAGTCAGGATGAAATAGAGGCAGCAGCCAAGGCGGCTGAGGCTCATGCCTTTATTATGAAGCTGGAGAATGGCTACGATACGCTGCTTGGCCAGCGCGGGGTCAATCTGTCCGGCGGCCAAAAGCAGCGGTTGTCCATAGCTCGGACGTTGCTGCTGAAACCTAAAATTGTCATCCTTGATGATTGTACAAGCGCGGTTGATCTGAGAACGGATTTACTCATACGCAAATCATTGCAAGAGATTATGAAGAGCAGCACTTGTCTTATCATTGGTCAGCGAATTGCATCCGTACAGCAGGCAAATCGGATTATTGTGCTTGAGGATGGAAGAATTACTGCAATTGGCACGCATCAGGAGCTTCTTGAACAAAGCAAGCTATACCAGAAAATGGCCTTTTCCCAGCAAGGAGCTTGATAGATGAATCATACGCTAACGACATTAAGAAGAATTGGAACTTATTTGCTTCATGGCCGCGCTAGATTGCTGGCGGTTATTGCACTAACGATAGTTGCCGCAGGACTTACGCTCGCCGGTCCTTATTTTTTGGGCAAAGCTTTGGATGATTATATTGTAGCGAATCGATACGAGGGGCTGCTTTCTATTTGTTTGCTTATGCTTGGCATATACGCGGCTGGCAGCTTAGTCAGCTGGCTTCAAGCCATTTATTTAGCTGATGTATCGCAGCGGACCGTATGGAGTCTTCGCAAGGAATTATTTAATCATTTGCAAAAGCTGCCTATTCCGTTTTTTGCGAGTAAAAACCACGGTGAGCTCATGAGTCGTACGACGAATGACATCGACAATGTTACGAATACGCTGAATCAAAGCTTAATTCAAATTATATCGAGCGTTATCATGCTCATAGGCTCGTTCGCGATGATGCTTTTCTTAAATGTGTGGCTAACGCTTGTAGCACTCATTGTTATTCCGGTCATTGTTTTGGTAACGAAACGAATTGCGAAGGTAACACAGCGTCAGTTCAAAGGACAGCAGCAGGAGCTTGGCGGGCTTAACGGCTTTATCGAGGAGACGGTATCAGGGCAGAAGGTCGTAGCCCTGTTTCATCAAGAGGAGCGAATGGCGGAGCAGTTCAGCGCCGCTAATGCCAAGCTGAAGAAAGTCGGAACAAAAGCTCAAATTTATTCGGGTACGATGGGCCCGTTTATGAACATGTTTGGTCATATCAGCTATTTGATCATTGCAGGTGTCGGCGGCTGGCTGGCAATTCATGACCATGCAACAGTGGGCGTCATCATAAGCTTTCTCGGTTATTCAAAGCAATTCTCAGGCCCTTTGAATGAGGTTGCCAATCAATATAACATGATTCAGTCGGGGGTAGCAGGCGCGGAGCGGGTGTTTGAGATGATGGATATTCCATCAGAATATGAAGAACCCGAGGCCGTGAAAGAGATGGAAACGATTGGCGGCAAGGTAGAGTTTCGTGATGTGCGGTTTGAATATAACGACGGAACCGCAGCGCTTAATAACATCTCCTTTATTGCGAAGCCGGGAGAGACCGTTGCGCTAGTGGGTCCAACTGGAGCGGGCAAGACTACGATCATTAATCTGATTGGGCGATTCTATGAGATCAAGGACGGTCAAATACTGATTGATGACGAAGACATCTGCACGATAAACAAAAACAGCTTGCGCAAACAGCTAGGAATCGTGCTGCAGGATGCCCATTTGTTCTCGGGTACCATTCGTGAGAATATCCGCTATGGCAAGCTGGATGCTACCGATGAAGAGGTGGAGGAGGCGGCTGCCCAAGCGAATGCGAATAGCTTCATCACGAAGCTTCCACTAGGCTATGAGACCGAATTGACAGCGGAAGGCGGGAACATAAGTCACGGTCAGCGCCAGCTTATCACGATTGCTCGGGCCATTCTTGGAGACCCCGCGCTGCTTATACTCGATGAAGCAACGAGCAGTGTAGATACGCTGGCTGAGCTCCAAATTCAAGAAGCGATGAAGAAGCTGCTTAGCGGCAGAACGAGCTTCGTTATTGCGCACCGACTCAGTACCATACGAAATGCGGATACCATTTTATTTATTAAAGATGGTGAAATCGCGGAGCGCGGTACACATGATGAGCTGCTCGCCAAAAAAGGGTTATATGATCAACTGCATGGCAGTCAATTTTTACAACAAGTATAGACGTACGGTCTCATAAAGGTCATATGAATGTGGTACAATGAGACGAGCGATACAATTAGGAGATGACAGACGATGACAGAACAACTGAACGAGCAAGAACTTTTGCAGTATATAGCAAACGAAACAAATGCGGATGAGAAGCTGATTAAGCTTGTATTAAAGCATGAGCAAGCGTTTATCGGCAGCGCGAAGGAAGATAAAAATGGCGAGGTAGATATTGACGGCGACGAGCTCGTAGATTATGTACTGAGCCGTCCTGATGTAAAGTCGAACGAGCTGGTTGTGGAATCGATCTTGGACGCAGAAATGGATTATTTGATGGACAAAGGCCTTGCAGGTTACGTAGACTAATCTGTGAGCACAAAAAGGTAAGTCTATGAAGGACTGCTTCTAAGCGCATGTTGGCTGAGGCAGTTCTTCTTGTGTTGGAAAGTTTATAATATTTTTGTAAACACTAGCTGAAAATAGATGTTTTGCACGGTTATTGCGACGGAATAAGGACAGGATAGTACAGCATATGTTCTAAACGAGGTACATGCGTTTTTGAAAAAAATGCTTTTTTATGCTAAAGTTATAGGATGAAATCGGGAAAACGGAGGATGGGCAGTTGGCAAAAACGCATAAGGGGTTATCTTCTTTAGAAATTTTTAAGCGGTTTATTTTTATCTCGATTGGTTCGATTTTAATGGGCGTCGCACTCGAATTGTTTCTTGTTCCGAATAATGTAATCGATGGTGGCATTGCCGGTATATCGATTATGTTGGCGCACCTCACATCGCTTCCACTCGGCGTGTTCTTGTTCGTAGTAAACGTACCATTCCTAATTCTTGGATACAAACAAATTGGGAAAACGTTTGCGATCTCAACCCTTTATGGCATTATCGTCATGTCGATCACGACATCATTGCTCCATCACGTTGAAGCATTTACAGAAGAAAAGCTGCTTGCTGTTTTGTTCGGTGGTCTTATTCTCGGTGCAGGAGTTGGTCTTGCAATACGTTTTGGCGGCTCGCTGGATGGCGTAGAAATTGTATCGATCCTGATTTCGAAGAAAATGCGTATGCCAGTCGGACAAATTATCATGATATTTAACGTTATCATTTTTGTAATTGCGGGATTTGTGTTTGAATGGGATTCAGCCATGTACTCGATGTTTACATATTATATAGCGATTAAATTAATTGATATCGTTGTGGAAGGTCTCGATGAGTCGAAATCGGTAACGATTATTTCTTCTGAATATGATGAGGTATCGCAAGCGATTATTGACCGTTTAGGTCGTACAACGACATTGATCCAAGCGCGCGGCGGCTATTCGAAGGATGAAACGCAAATGATCTATTGCGTCGTATCCCGACTTGAGCTTGCGAAGCTCAAAGCTATCGTGCAATCCATCGATGAGAATGCCTTTATTGCTATCGAGCATGTATCCGACGTCATGGGCGGCGGATTCAGCAAAGGCAGCATCCACTAAGGCATAACAATAAAATCCGGCTGCCACGTCAGAAGACGCGCAGCCGGATTTTTTTATATTATAAGCTTGTCGAAATAGATGGATCACTCACAGGCCTAGCGAGACCCTTGTCTTTTACACATAGCAGAAACAAGAGCGCAATAACCATGCCTCCTGATGAGAAATAGAACAGCACGGAATAACCAAGCAGATCAATCAAGCCGCCCATGAGCGGCGGTGAAGCGATAGCAGCAAGTGAAGAAATTAAGTAATAGATGCCTGTCCGTGTACCAATGCTTTGCTCTTTGCCGAGCGAAACAATAAACGGATAGGAATTGATATTGATCATCGCCCAGCAGATGCCTCCGACAATAAGCAAGGTACGAAGCGGGAGCAGCGCGTCTGCGAAAGAGATCGCTGCAAAAATAACGATGAGGCCAATAACCCCTAACGTGATAATAAGCTTTTTGCCGAAGCGGTTGCCAAGCAGTCCGCTTGGAATGGCGGCAGCTACAAAAGCGAGTGAGAAGAAGGCGAGCGAGAATGATGATTGGCCTTCGGTTAGCTGTAAGTGCTTTGTGCCATACAGAGTAAAGAAGGCTTCAACCCCTTGATAGGAAAGAAACCAGAAGAAAATTGCGCCAAGCAAAAAGATCGTAGGACGGTTCCATTGTTCTTTGAACGATATTTTTGTTTTTTCCTCAGCAGGCGAGTATGAGAGTGCATCACGTTTTTCTTTTATGTTATTCAATAGAATGACTAAACAAATGAGCGTTAAAATGGATGCAACTAGAAAAGGGAGTGAGTGATGTTTCTCATATAGAAACGAGCCTCCTGCGAAAGCGATAATGGAGCCGATTCCGCCCATGAAGTTAATAATGCCATTTGCTTTTGTACGCTTGCTGTCATGAGTGATGTCGGGCATAAGCGCGACGGTCGGGGAGCGGTACAAGCTCATCGACAGATTCATAAGCACCATAAACAATACGAGCGTGAGCAAGCTTGTGTGCCAAGGGATGAGCGCACCGAACAAGGCTGCAAGTGGCATGCCGATGAGCAAATAGGGCATTCTTCGGCCAAGGCGTGTGTTTGTACGATCACTGCGGCTTCCAATCCATGGCTGCAAAAAAAGAGCAAAGTAATTATCGATCGTCATCATGAATCCAATCAGCGCCGTACTCGTCAAAAACTTATCAAGAAAAAAGGGGACGAATGCGTTGTAAAGCGCCCATGTAATGCTGATGCTAAAAAAACCGAACCCGAGCAGCCATGTTTTTTTCATACCGCTTATGCCCCTCTCCTTAACAGCACCTCAGCCAATCGATCAGGATAATCCGTAATGATGCCGTCTACACCTGCGTCAATGAGTCGCTCCATCTCTTCCGCATCATTAACCGTAAACGGATGGTAGGCAATGCCATGTGCAGCGGCGGAAGCTGTCCATTCTGGCGTTACAGCGTATTTGAAAGGATGCAGTGCATCAGCCTGAAGCGTCGCCGCATATTCCCAAGGACGATAAAGCCCTTCCATATATAGAATACCGGTACGAATTTCAGGCGCCAGCTGCTTGCAGAGCAAGAGCGAATAATGATTGAAGCTGGATAGGATGATGCGATCAGCCATTCCGAAGGCTCGAACCATGTCAATTACCTTTTGCTCCAAACCTGGATACTGGATGATTCCGTTTTTAAGCTCGATATTTAAAATGATATCCGTATGACGGAGAAGCTCAAGAAGCTGCTCTAAAAGTGGAACTCGTTCGGCGTGGAAGGCGGGGCCATACCAGCTGCCAGCATCGAGTGACATAAGCTCCTCGTATGCTGTATCCTTTACAAGCCTGTTCAAGCCGGTTGTTCGCATTAGTGATTCATCATGAATGATAACCATGTGGTCGTCCTTCGTTAGTTGAACATCAATTTCGATGCCAGTAGCTCCTAGCTCAATGGCTTTCTTGAATGCAGCGAGCGTGTTTTCGGGACAATAACCGCTTGCTCCGCGATGGGCGAAATTAATAATAGTTTTAATAACGATTCATCCTTTCTGCACAATAGAGTCTATTACTAACTATATAGAAGTAATATTATGGCTGTGTCAAACACGAAAAAAAAGCGGGCTTCGGAATGTTTCCAATAAGAGTTAAGCGAAGCGGTAATACAGGAGGAGGTAGGTAGCCAGTACGAAAATAAAATTAAGCGGAACAAACACCATTTGCGTGAAGGTCGTGCGATAAACGGAGAGCGGTTTCTTATAAATGCAAGCGCCTTCGATGATAAACAAAAGCAGTACGATGTGAATCATAAAATGACCAATCAGCTCTTTCATGCCAAATAGCATCGTTGCGGAGATGAAAATGAAGGTTAGCACCACAGACAACATTCGGTTTAAAATACCGATTACGAGTAAATAACCGACCACAAACTCAATAAAACCAGCCATGACGATAAATAGTGAGGTATCGAAACCAAACGTGGGTACGTGATGTTTCATAATAATGTCCTCTGCCATTGTCGGGTAAATCCATTTCTCTACGGCGACCCAGCAAAGCGATAAGCCTGTTCCCAAATAGAGAAGGGGGAATCCCCATTCGGATTGTTTGGTCCGCTCGAGCAGCAAGGCGCCGATAATGGCCAAATAAAAACCATAATCAAGCATATGAAATATTCCGGCTTCAATGCCTGTTTCAATGAACAGAACGAGCAGCACAAGCGCACCAATTTTTGTTGCATAGTGCCGCGGAATAAGCAGTAATATGATTGCAGCCCACATGAGGATCGTTTGCCAGCCGTCTGTAAGCTTAAATTCCAGTGCGAAGCGTGTTCCGGAAGCTGCTTGAATGAGAAGAGCAGCAGCTGTGCCGTACTTTAGGATGGGTAAGGAATATCGCCGGAGCTTAACGAGCTGGCGATCCACCTTTGTAGATAAATTTGAGCTCGACAACTCAGGAAGGAACTTGGTTAGCGCGGCGAGCAGAACGGTGATGATCATTGCCAGCTTCATGAAAAAAGGAGAAAGAATGGCGGCAAGCGGTTGTTTCTCCGCGATGATGTCTGTAAACCATTTGACATGTGCATAATAATCCATTAACTGATATTCCTCCGATTCGATGTGGTTTAGGATGAACACGAGGATGATCGTAGCATACTAGAGAAAAGAATAAAAGTGTAATATAAGGGATAAATTTACATTATTGAAAAGAGTATTTACATACCCCTAAGGGGTATGATATTATAAATTTATTAAGTAATACCCCATGGAGGTATGCGAAATGAACAATGAAGCAATAATCGATGGGAGTCATGAGCATTCCCATCCACCGGATGACTGCTGCGACCCAAATGGTCCGCGGAAGAGTCATCACTCCTCACAAATGAAGGACAATTTAACAAAGCGCTTGAACCGAATTGAAGGACAAATTAGGGGCATTAAGGCGATGATAGAGAAGGATACGTATTGTGATGACGTGCTTAATCAGATTGCCGCAGCACAATCCGCTCTGAACAGTGTCGGCAAGCTGCTGCTTGAAGGACATATGCGAAGCTGCGTAATTGAACGGATTCAAGCAGGCGAAAGTGAAGTTATCGATGAATTGCTCATTACCGTTAACAAACTAATGAAATAATAGACGGAGAGGGGATTTTAATGATGGCAAACGCAGTATTGAAGGTAGAGGGCATGACATGTGGTCATTGTGTCAGTTCGGTTGAGAAGGCCGTTGCAAATGTAGGAGCGGTAGGCAAGGTAGATTTGGCAAACAAGAAAGTAACGGTCGATTTCGACGAATCGAAGGTTACGATAGAGGCAGTAAAAGCAGCGATCGAGGATCAAGGCTACGATATCGTATAAAATAAAGCAGGTAGGGGCTGAATGCAGCCCCTCTTTTTTTGGTTCTGATTTCGTTTATTATGAAAGCAATAAATGTAACGTTTATATTAAAGAAGTGCTTTTAAATCTTTAATTTGCTCGGTATGCCGCTGCTCATGCAAATATAGCAGTTCGATCCATTGATCTAATGGCAAGTTGCCAAACCTCGGGTGATTCACTGCTATTTCCTCCACAATAGATTTATCCTCAATCTTAACAAGAACATCCATTAATTTAATTCTTGATTCGCTTAATAATTGAATGATCTGTGATACTTGAAATGGTCCTGAATCAGGTTCTGAAATTTGGGGAGCTTGATACTTCACCGACTTATCCAACACAATCTCAATAGGCTGACGTTCGGTTTTGGATAAAATCTTTTGCTTAATCCCGAATAAAATGGCCTTTCTAAACAAATTTTCCGTTTTCAATAAATGATGGCAAACCTGAGCTATACTCCACATTGAAGTTTCAAATGTACGATTGAATTCATCGTCATTTAGGAATGATATTTCATTTAACAAATTCTCTCTAGTTGTAGATAAATACTTATTAAAATCATCCATCTGATCCTCTCCTTAAGCGGATGGTAATATCTACTATAATCATATAACAAGGTACTATGACTTGGTACTATTTATTACAATATTCTAAGCACTGGGATAACGTTTACTGTCGTCCGTTAGCAGGATTGAGGCTGAGGCCGATGGGCAATAATGGATGAGATTAGATTTTAAAGCATGAGGTGAATGGTTATGAATAAATCGGCTTTGCACTCAAAAAAATATCAGAAGCGGACAGTAGCTGCGGGATTCATAATTCTTGGCTTGCTTGCGGCGGGCTGCGGAAGTCCGGCAGGGAGTGAGCATTCCCAGCATGCTGTGAGCAATGCTGCTGTCGCAGATGAACATCGTGGTCACACTGCTAAAACAGAGGGTGATGAGATAGAACATGAGACTTCGGAAAATCATAGCGGCCACAACGACTTAAAACAAATGTCAGCAGCCGATATTAAGCTGGAATGGCGTTATTCTCCAGTGCGTCCTGATCCTGGGGAAGAAACAAATATCGAGCTGTTTCTTTATGATCAAGTGGGAAAGGCGATTGAAAAATATGATGTCAATCATGAGAAGCTCATGCATCTCATTCTCGTAAGCGAGGATTTGAAGGACTTCATGCATATTCATCCGGAGTATAAAGGAAAAGGTAAGTTCGAGGTAGCTGCATCCTTCAACAAGAGTGGAAACTATAAGCTGTACGCAGATTTTATTCCAACAGGTTCTCCGCAAATGACAGTTACCTCCCTTCTACAGGTGTCTGGAGCAAAACAAGCTCAGGGGCCGCTGAAGAAGGATAAAAACTTAACAAAAATCGTTGATAGTATTGCTGTCTCCTTGAAGATTTCCTCATTTAAAGCCGATCAAGAGACAGATTTGATATTCACGTTAAGCGATGAAAAAACGAAAGAACCGATTACTGATTTACAGCCTTACTTAGGGGCTATCGGACATGTTGTTATTTTGAGCGAGGACATGAGCCGTTACCTGCATGTCCATCCGAAGGATGACAACCGAAGTGGACCGACTGCTGAATTCTCCACTCGTTTCCCTGAACCGGGGTTATATAAAATTTGGGGACAATTTCAGCGTGGAGGAAAAACATTTATTGTTCCGTTTACGATTGAGGCAGAGTAAAGAATTGATCAACATTAAATATTTATATAAATGCTAATCACTCAGAAATGGGTGATTTTTTTGTGCTTAAACATGAAAAACGAGGCAGTCCAGCGGGTAATAAGCAGATTGTTAATAAAAATGTGATTCTGCATTGAAAAAAGTTGAACGAAAATTTTGCTTGAATCGAATTTTAGTACTTGAAAACGTAAAAATACGTGTTAAACTAAATCATGTAACATAATCATTAATCAATTAACATAATGGTTATTTCTCATGGAGGTGAAGCTTGAGCTAAATAAGTTTACGTATGTTTTAATGCAATAATATAGGTTCGCGCTATACGGTTAATAAATTAACTAGAATATAAGCAAACTGGGCTGTTAAGTCAAGAGCTGCTTATGTTTGATTCAAAACAGAAGCCGAGCAGTGAAAGTAAGCTGGAGTTGTTTAAGCTCTACAATGCTGATAACTAGAGGGAGTCATAGCAGCAAGAGAAACAAAAAATAGAAATTGTTTTTGATGCCTGCAAAAAATGCTTCTGATTAACAAATGTGTTAAACACTGTTTACTCATCTATGAACCATAATCAAGCAAGGCATTAATGACTATATCGTTTAAGGGTTAAAATGTAAACGCTTTATTCAAAATTACGGAGGAGGCTTTTTTAAATGAAAAAGTTAACAAGCACTTTCATTTTTATGTTGGCTCTTATTATGCTCGTAACGGCATGCTCCAGCGGTGCAGGTAAAAACTCGGTTAATAATGGTAAAGAGAATACGCCTGCGAATACGGAAGGCAATAAGGAAGCGTCTACAAATGAGCCGGCCGCTAATAATTCTGAGCCTGATGGCGGGGCTGCCAAGTCCTCCATTGATTCGTCGATTGCAGGTGAAGTAACGTTCTGGACGTTCCTTGACAACAAAGAGAAGGATGCTGCGCTTCAAAAGGCGTTTAATGAAGTTTATCCGAATATTAAGCTGAAAACGATTTTTGTACCGTTCGGAGATTTGCACGATAAGCTGCAAACGACTTTGGCAGCTGGCAAAGGAGCACCGGATGTTGCACTTGTTGAGCAAGGCCAATTTACACGCTATAGCACAGGAAATGTGCTGGAGGATTTGCTTCAACCACAATATGATGCGGGCAAATATCAAAGCCTTGTATCGGAGTATAACTGGAACCGCTGGTCGTCCATTGACGGCAGCAAATTGTTAGGTATGCCGTGGGATGTTACACCTGCTGTAACTTACTATCGTGCAGACATCTTTGAAGAGCTGGGCTTGCCATCTGATCCAGCCGAGCTTGGCGAATACATTCAAGATCCAGACAACTTCTTCACACTAGCTCAAACGTTGAAAGCAAACGGAAAGTATTCCATGGAATGGCGTGATTCACCCGTTCACTGGTTAGGCGATTCACTTGGATACTACGACAGCGAAATGAACTGGGTTCGCAACACGGATGAGTTCGTAAAATTCCTCGATATTTCAAAACAAGTTAACCAATTGAAAATTGCTCCGCATGACGGCATCTACAGTGACAAAGGCAAGCAGCGCGTGAAAAAAGGCGAGTCCCCAATGTACGTAGCGGGAACTTACGGCGCACGTGATCTAGAAATCAACTTCCCGGATCAAAAAGGCAAATGGAAAGCTACAACAATGCCTTTTGGGCTTAACGTAGGTATGGGCGGATCGACATTCGTCATTCCTTCACAAAGCAGCAATAAAGATGCAGCATGGGCATTCGTAGAATTTATTACAACGTCCGAAGCAGCGTGGAAACTATGGATTGAACAATCGGTTCAACCGGATTACAAGCATATTACAAGCCAAGAATGGTACCTGTCACATACAAATCCTTACCTCGGCGACCAAGAGGATTACAAGTTCTACAATGAGCTTGCAAGCCTCATTCCTATTAGACGTTTTACTCGTCTTGACGGTTTAGCATGGCCTTTATGGGTTGAAGGTGTATTAGCCGCACTTGATAAAAACGTTGATTCAAAAACAGCCATTCAGCAAACGCAAGAAAACATTGAGAACAAGCTGAAGGCTGAAAAGGAAAAACTGATTAAAGAGCTCGCCCAATAATTTTGTTTCCTTTATCAGAAAACCGAATCATCCTTCATTGAAGGATGATTCGGCATGATAACACAACTATACGTTTTAACATTTATCGCGAAACGATAGCTGCGCCTGCTTTAAATGACGCAAGCCGTTTACGCTAGTATGGCAAGGGGGTGCTCCTTGGTGATCCGCTCACTAAGCAAGTATAAGGTAACATTGATTGTCATTGCCGCATTAGTCTGCTTCTTTTTATGGTGGAATAATTCAAGGGGCTACAACGATGATGCGATGGCTGGAATTGCGCTGGATGCTGGAATCGATCAATCGTCAATTTTGGAAGGTGAAGACGCCAGCAGTAAGCTGGAGCCGTCTTTTAATAAATATGTAGACAGCTGGAGTGAACAAGGAGCGTCGGATACGACGGATTTCAGCATCACGCTGTCTTCTACAGATTATGAGGGAATCAGCGAGTCAGGAACACAAATCGTTTCGGGCTTAGGTGATCAGCCAGGTCAAGCCTTGGCTCTTATGGATGAGGACAGCTGGGCGGACTATTCCTTTGAAGTGCCGGAGGATGGCTATTATCAAATGGGAATGAGCTATTACGCGATGGAGGGCAAGCGCTCATCCGTCGTTCGCAGCTTGCAAATTGACGGAAAATATCCGTTTTTCCAAGCGAAGAAGCTGGAATTCCAAAGGATGTGGAAGGAAGCCGGAAAAACATGGTTTGACAATCAGAATAATGAATTCAATCCGCGAAGGGAAGAGACATTCGGTTGGCAATACCGGGAATTCCGTGATGCAGAAGGCAAAACGTACGAGCCGTTTCGTTTCTATCTGACTAAGGGCAAGCATACGCTGCGCCTTCAAGCGGTTAGGGAACCTGCGGCAATTGGGAAAATTGACATTTACTCGCCGGTCAAGGTACCGACTTACGCCGAGGTTGCCAGCACATATGAACAGAAGGGCTACAAGAAAACGGCAGGGCAGCTCATTAAGGCACAGGCCGAGCTGTCGACCTTAAAATCCGATCCGACGCTGAAGCGTATCGAGGATCGCGAGCCGTTAACAGAGCCATTCAAAAAAGATTCTATTGTACTTAACACGTTCGGCGGCGCTAGCTGGCGAACGGGCGGACAGTGGGCGGAATGGGAAATTGAGGTGCCTGAAAGTGGTCTGTATGAAATCGGAGCACGTTATGGGCAGTGGTTTCTTAACGGAATGCCAACACAGCGGACAGTAACGATTGACGGCAAGCTGCCATTTAAAGAAATGAATGAAATTTCTTTTCCTTATAAGGCAGAGTTCCAAGTTGCTAAGTTCGGCGGCGACAGCGAGAGCAAAGAGCCCTATCTCTATTATCTAGAAAAGGGCAAGCATACGATTCGAATGGAAGTTCAGGTCGGTGCGCTTGGGCGTATGCTCGAGACGGTTACAGATACGACACGCAAAATGTCACTGCTCGGCCGTGAGGTTATTCAAGTTACGGGTACGAACCCCGATCCGAATGGCGACTGGCGCTTGGAGCAAAATATCGCGAATCTCGTACAACGCCTGCAGCTTATGGCCAAGAGCTTCGACGATACGATCAAAGGTCTTTATGAGCTGGGCGTTGACAAGGGCAGCTCTGAAGTAAGTCCGCTATACGAAGCGCGCGACGTACTGCTCAGCATGTCTAAAGACACAACCTCTATTCCAGGGCGCATGCTGCAATTCAATGATTTGCAGGCATCGCTTGGGACATGGGTGAATGGTCTGAGCAAGCAGAGCTTGCTGCTTGATTATCTCATCATTAAATCGCCAGATACGGCATGGCCGAAGCCTGATGCAGGCTGGTTGGCTAGAACGGGTACGATGATTTACGACTTTACGAGCTCGTTTACGAAAAACTATGGCGGTATCGGCAACGTGTATGAAGACGAGAAGGTGCTGGACGTTTGGGTAGCGAGAGGGCGCGACTGGGTCGACATTATTAAGCAAATGATTGATGAGGATTTCACCACAGAAACAGGCATCAAAGTAAATGTCAACGTGATTCCGGCTCAGCAGATGCAAGTGCTCTTGCTAGCGAGTACGGCGGGTCTAGCGCCAGATGTTGCGCTTGGCGTAGAAGGTGAGATTCCAATTGATTATGCTGTGCGCAATGGTTTGGTCAACTTGGAGGAATACGACGATTACGATGAAGTAGCCGCTCGCTTCAGACCAGGTGCACTTATTCCTTATAAATATAATAACGGCAGCTACGCTTTGCCAGAAAATCAAAATTTCAACATGCTGTTCTATCGCAAAGATATTTTGCAGCAGCTGGGCATTTCCGAGTCTGAAATTCCAGACACTTGGCAGGAGGTTATGGATCTTATTCCGATCTTGCAGCAAAACGGAATGGACTTTTTCTACCCGCATGCTCCGAATAATCCGGCGCTTGCGATTAATGAATTTGCGCCGTTCCTGTTCCAGCAAAACAGCGAGTTTTACCGTGAAGACGGTAAATATTCGAACCTTGATTCGCCAGAGGCGATGAAGGCATTTAAGCTTTGGACAGGATTGTTCACGAACTTTAAAATTTCGAAGCAAGCCGATTTCTATAACCGTTTCCGTTCCGGCGAAATGCCAATTGGGGTAGCGGACTATTCTACTTATGTGCTGCTATCCACTGCAGCGCCGGAGCTTACAGGCTGGTGGGGCATGAAGCCGATGCCGGGCACCCCGCAAGAGGATGGACAAATAAACCGTTCAACTGGCGGCCTCGCGCAAACGGGCATGATTTTCAAAGATACCGACATGAAAGAACAATCATGGGAATTTCTGAAATGGTGGACGAGTGCAGATACGCAGGAAAGATTCGGCTCCGAGCTTGAAGCGCTGCTTGGCGTAGAAGCAAGATGGAACACCGCTAATATCGAGGCGCTGAAGCGTATGCCGTGGCAATCCTCTGATATTAACGCGATTCTCGAGCAGTGGGAATGGTTCAAGGAGCGCGAGGTTGTCATTGGCGGTTACTACACGACCAGACATATCGCGAATATTTGGAACCAAATCGTATTGAATGGCAAAATACCGCGTGAAGCGGTGGAGGAAGGCGTTAAGGAAATCGATAAGGAATTGCGCAAGAAGCGCGAGGAATTTGGTTTAAATGATGCGCCTGCATCTTCCAGTCAAGCAACTTCCAAAGGAGGCGACAGCCCGTGAAAATGAACACTGATTCAGCGGCAACCGTGGTCACTCCGGCAGCGGAGCGCCTCCGCAAACCGAGCAAATTGTCTTTGCTGTGGCATGAAATGAAGAGAAACAGGGTTTCCTACCTGTTTCTCGCTCCATTTCTTATCCTGTTCACCTTGTTTACGATCGTACCGGTCGTCACTTCGGTTGTACTCAGCTTTACCTATTACAACATTCTGGAGGCGCCAAAGTTTATTGGTCTCTCCAATTACAAGCTGTTGTTTGTCGATGACGATATTTTCCTTAAGGCGATTGGCATTACGTTGAAATTCGCGTTCATTACAGGGCCGGTCGGCTATGTGATGGCGTTCTTGCTGGCTTGGCTCATCAGCCAAATTCCGCAAAAATACCGCTTCTTCTATACGCTTTGTTATTACACGCCGTCCATTACGAGCGCTACGGCGATGTCGGTCGTATGGCTCTACTTGTTTGCGGGCGACCGCAAAGGCTTGCTTAACTATTTTGCATCGAAGCTGGGCATTATCGACGAGCCTTATTTATTTTTGCAAAATATTAATTCAATTGTACCTGTTATCATCATCGTCTCGCTATGGATGTCGATGGGGGTAGGTTTCTTGGCTTTCCTAGCCGGACTTCAGAACGTACCGAAGGATCTTTACGAGGCCGGGGAAATCGACGGAATTAAGTATAGATGGCAGCAGCTCATTTATATTACAGTTCCATCCGTAAAGCCGCAATTGCTGTTCGGCGCAGTGCTTCAGGTTGTTAGCTCATTGACCGTGTTTGATGTCAGCGTGCAGCTCGTCGGATTGCCGAGTCCGCTTTATGCAGGCCATACGATTTTGACACATTTATTCGATTATGCCTTTATCAAGTTTGAGATGGGTTACGCTGCGGCGATCGCGGTTGTTCTGTTCGTCATGATGATCGGACTAAACCGTCTCATATTCAAATGGCTAGGAAAGGACTGAACCGATATGACTGGCGCAGTGAAAGGCAGGAAGGATTGGGGAGGGTTTTTCCTTTATCTATTTCTAACGTTGTTCGGTCTCTTGATGCTTGCCCCTCTGGTTTATATGGTATCTACAGCCTTTAAACCAACAAGCGAGCTGTTCCTGTTTCCGCCGCGATTTTTCGTGAACAATCCGACATTAGTCAATTTTCGCGATCTATTGCTCATAACGGGAACGACAAGCGTTCCGTTCTCCAGGTTTATTTTTAACAGCTTGCTGATCAGCTCCTGTATTGTTGGCTTTGGCATTCTCGTATCGGCCATGGCAGCGTATCCGCTGGCGAAGCACAATATGCCGTTTCGCAGCGCTATATTCAACATGGTCGTGCTTGCAATTATGTTCTCGCCGATGGTCGTGCAAATTCCGCAATATTTGCTCATTAGCAAAATCGGTTTGATTAATACGTATTGGGCGATGATTTTGCCATATTTGGCGGCTCCGATAGGGATGTTTCTGATGACGCAGTTTTTGCGCCAAATTCCGGATGCCCTGCTGGAGGCAGCACGCATGGACGGTGCATCCGAGTGGAAGGTGTTCTGGGTTGTCGTTATGCCGATGCTGAAGCCAGCCATCGCGACCTTTGCATTATTCAGCTTCATATCAGCCTGGAATGATCCATACCCAGCAATGGTTTATACGACCGATCAGGATATGAAGTCGCTGCCGCTGGCAATCCAGACGTTAAGCGGTGGATACGGCGTCGTTGCGCGTGTCGGCACGCTTGCCGCGGCAAGTTTATTGATGATTGTGCCGACGATAATCGTCTTTATCGTAACGCAGCGCTTAGTGCTGCAAACGATGGCGCATTCAGGTCTGAAAGAGTAGGAGGACAACCGGGATGAAGCAGGTTACGATATTCCGATTCGTTGTCAGTACAGCTATCGCTTTACTGATGCTAGTTACAGCTCTACCTGTTCAAACGTTCGCGGCCTCTCCATATGAAGGGTATACGAGAAATAAGCTGGGCCAAGATGTTCACTCGATCAACGGGTACATGTATGAGAGCTCAATTGACGGTTATAACCTATCATCTGGACCATTTAGCTCACCCGAAGATATTTTCCTTGCTGACGATGGAACGATCTATATCGTGGATACAGGAAATAGCCGGGTCGTCCATTTGGATGGGAAGCATGAGGTGCTGAACATTATCGGCGACGAAGAAGGCGACGGCAAGCTGAACGAGCCAAAAGGCGTTTACGTGAAGCAGGATGGAACCATCTATGTAGCTGATACCAAAAACCAACGAATCGCTATTTTTGATAAAAACGGGAAATTCCAGAAGCAGTTCGGCAAGCCTGAAAGTCCGCTGCTCGGAGCAACTTTCTCGTATTCTCCATCAAAGCTGCTCGTGGATAAGCGGAATTACATGTTTGTCGTAAGTGACGGAAACACACAGGGCCTCATTCAAATTGATCCGAACGGGCAATTTAAAGGGTTTTATGGTGCGAATCATGTAGGCTTCAGCTGGAGCAGATTGTTCGTTAAGCTCGTTGCAACGGAGGAGCAGAAGGCAAAATTGTCGGTTGTTAAGCCGCTCGAGTTCTCCAATGCGGTGCAGGATGAGGAAGGTTTCGTCTACACGTCCACACTTGGAACAGAAATGAACCAATTAAAGCGTTTATCGCCTGTTGGTGTGGATACGCTCAATATTGTTCCTAAGAGATACGGTGGACGTTTTGATGCTGGACCTTTCGAAGTACCGTCGTTTCTTGATCTAGCTGTAGATAAGGACGGTGTTATCACTGCACTTGACCTTCAGTCCAGCAAAGTTTATCAGTACGATAAGCTCGGGAATTTCTTGTTCGTGTTCGGAGGGCTCGGCGATCAGAACGGCTTGTTTATAACGCCATCAAGCCTTGATCAGTCAGCAGACGGCACGGTGTATGTGGTCGATAAAGGACGCAATCGCATCGATTTGTTCCGTACGACGCCGTTTGCAGATCTGGTGCATGACGCATCGCGGTTATTCGTTGATGGACGATACAAAGAGTCGGAGGGAATGTGGAACGAGGTTTTGCATTTGAATGCAAACTTTGATCTAGCCTACCTTGCAATCGGCAAGTCTCTCTATAAAGCGGAAAACTATAAGGGAGCTATGGAGTATTTTGAGCTGGCAAGATCGCGTTACGATTACTCGGTCGCTTTTAAGGAATATCGAAAGGAATATATTAGAGAGCATTTTGCATGGATATGTTTAGCCATTATCGTGCTTATCGTGCTTTTGCGCTACATCATCCCTTTTGTTTGGCGCAGAGCTTCTGCGATGCTGAAAGACCGCAAGTCGGCTAAAGTGGTTCAGGTGAAGGGAGGAGTGCCTTATGATCGCAACGTTTAAAATGATGCGGCAGGTGCTCGTGCACCCGATCGATTTTTACCACGATATTCAGGAGCCGGGCCGCATTAAATGGGGGCAAGCGTTATTCATCGTCGCACTGGCTTATATCGCGAGAATGGTTGCCATTCTAATTACGGGGTATGCGTTCGAGACGAGAGAAACGTATGAGATCTCGTTTGTGCATGAGTTGATCTGGATCGTTGTGCCATGGGTAACGTGGACGATATCGAACTGGGGCGTCAGTGCGATTCTTGAAGGGGAAGGGAAATTTAAGGAAGTGTTTGTCGGCAGTGCATTTGCGCTGGTTCCTTATGCGATCTTTATTATCCCAATCACGCTGCTAACCAATATTTTGGCGCTTGATGAAAGCTCTATTTATTCGTTTTTAATCAATCTTACTCTTTACTGGGTAGGGTGGCTGCTCTTGCTTAAGGTAAGAATCGTTCATGATTTTGAGCTTGGCAAAATGATCTGGATTACGGTGCTGAGCATCGTCGGCATATTAATTATTTGGTTTATTGGCATTCTGATGTTTGGCTTAATCAATCAACTCCTTAACTTTATAATCGACATGTTCAAAGAAATAAACTTCCGAAGGTAGGTGGACGAGATGAGGAAACAACGAAAATGGCTTATTATCGTGGCATTGCTGCTCGTTGTCAGCATATTCCCTCACTTCGGGAGCGTGGAAGGCGAAACCCGTGTTCAAGCAGAGGAAGACGCGGGCAAGAGTGCAACTGCGACTGCGTCGGAGGCGACCACGGATGAAGATGCCGCAGCGGCTTCGGATTCAACTGCTGCTTCGGAGGCTCCAGTAGAAGAGTCTGCTGCAGAGACAACGGAACCTGTTGACCAAGGCGAAGTGAAGCTGTATCCTGTATCGGCTACAAAGCAGATTGCGGAGAATGACAGCTACAAGATGTACATCGACGATAAAACAGGCAATGTTCGCCTCGTTGACAAGCGAACGAAGAAAGAATGGCTGGGGACGCCGCAGCTTCCTAGAACGACGATGCCTAATAACAAGAAGTTTATGGATGCGGCCGTTCATGTGAAGTATACAGAGGGCTCGGATACTGTACAAACGTATTTGGCAAAGGAAAAGGAAAACAAGCTGAAGATCGAGACAATCGACGGCGGGGCGAAAGTAACCTTCCAATTCGTGAAGGAAAAGCTGGAGTTTGCGATTGAATATCGCTTGAATGAGAAAGGCTTCGAGCTGTCGATTCCGGAAGCATCCATTAAGGAAGCGGGCAAAGCAAAGTTTGTAAGTATTGAGCCGCTGCCATTCTGGAACGCTGCTGCGGATACGGAGGAAGGAGCGATTTTCCTGCCGGACGGCTCCGGCGCGCTTATGAAATACAGCGCGAAGCATCCGCAGTATTTTGCAGGCTACTCCGAAATGATCTATGGCGCCGACCCGGCTTATGTTACGCAATCACATACGAATATTGATCAAATGTGGCGGCAAAAGCTTGCTCCAAAAGAAATGGTTGCGCTGCCGGTATTCGGCAATTACCGCAACGATATAGGCTCGCTCGGTATCATAACGAAGGGTCAATACGATGCGAAGATTAATGGAACGCCGTCAGGCATCCGCGCGATCTCCTATTACCGGACGTCGGCGGAATTCGTGTACCGCTGGAGCGATGTTATTTTCATCGGGACATCGGGTGAAATCCCATTTTTCCAAGGCAACTGGATCAAAGGCGATCGGCAGCTGCGTTACGTACTGCTTCAAGACAAGGAAGCTGATTATGTCGGAATGGCACAGGCATATGGCAAATTTCTGAAAGAAGAGCAAGGAGTTAAGCCTTTGGAGCAAACGGCAGTTCCCTTTAAGGTGAAGCTGCTTGGCGGTATTTTGCGTGATGAGGTGCTTGGCAATACGTTCATTTCGATGACGACATTCGATCAAGCACGTGAAATTATTGATGCTTTTCAGAAAAAAGGAATCGCGAATTTAGAGCTTACGTTTTCCGGATGGTCTGATGATGGTCTATATGGCGATCAGCCGGATCACTTTCCAGTGGAGAAGAAGCTGGGCGGAGCAAAGGACTTGAAGGATCTTGCCGCCTATGCCGCTAATAAAGGGGTTTCGCTTTATTTGGAAGCAAACTATGCTCGCGCAATCGCGGATAGCGACGGCATGAAGAAGTCAAAAGACGCCATTCGCGGCATGGATCGTGAAGTAGCGCCAAGTACGGACTATTATATTGGCAGCAGATGGAATGACGACAGCAGACTCTACTATTGGATGAAGCCAGAGCGTGTCATCAGCAAACATCTGAACAAAGAGCTGAAGGATTATTCTAAGCTTGGCATCTCTGGTGTCCATCTTAGCTTTTGGGGAAATACATTGTACTCCGATATCGATCCGAAGTCGCTGACAACGCGCGGCGAGACAGCATCAGCTTGGGTGAAAGCAACGGATGCTATTCGGGAGACTACCGGCGGAGCGTCAGTCGATTACGGATTTGCTTATATGCTTGGGCATATTGATGGCATTAGCGGAGCACCGCTTGATTCCAGCCATTTTATTTACAATGACGAGACGGTTCCTTTCTATCAGATTGCGGTACGCGGGCTGGTGCCTTATACGGCTAATCCAATCAATTTGCGAAATGATGCTCAGAACGAGCTGCTTCGGATGGTAGAGTATGGTGCGCTGCCTAGTCTAGAACTGACTTATGAGCCTACGACGAAGCTTCAAAGAACGCTGGAGGATCGGTTATGGAGCTCCGAATATAGGACATGGATTGATGATGCCGTTCAGCAATATAACGATCTTGAGTCTATTTATAAAGCGATTGCTAATCAGACGATTGCTGATCATGAGAAGTTGAGCAATAACGTATACCAAACAACGTATGCGAATGGAACAAAGGTTATTGTCAATTATGGCAGTGCTTCAGCAACGGTTGACGGCTTATCTATTCCTGCGGCAGGATATTTCATGCGAAACGGAGGGAAATGAGCATGGGCAAAAAATTTGGACTCTCGATGAGAGGCCGCCACATCTTTGAGGGATACTCGTTCATTTCCATATGGGTTGTCGGTTTCTTACTGTTCATGGTCATTCCGCTTGGCAAATCACTTTATTATTCGCTTAACAATTTGGAGGTTACGAAGGCAGGGCTAAAGGCATCTTACACGGGTTTGACCCATTACCGGGCTGCCTTTACGACAGACATCGATTTTGTGCCGCTGCTGCAAGCTACGCTGACAACGATGCTGACGCAGGTACCGCTTATTCTAATTTTTGCGATGTTTAGTGCATTGCTGCTTAATCGTCCGTTTCGCGGTCGTACGTTGTTCCGCGGCATATTCTTTCTGCCGGTTATTATCGCTTCCGGCGCCATCTTGAGGGAGCTCCTGGAGCAGGGTGCTGCTCAGCTCCCGATCTTCTATCAATATGATCTTTACAGCAAGCTAAACGCATTTATACCGGACAGCATCTTGGACCCGCTGCTTCAATATGCAGATTCTTTAACCCTCGTCATGTGGGATTCGGGCGTGCAAATATTGATTTTTATCGCGGGTTTGCAGACGATCTCACCGGCGTTATATGAAGCAGCCAAATGTGATGGCGCGACAAAATGGGAAAGCTTCTGGAAGATTACGTTTCCGATGATTATGCCGATGCTGTTCGTCAACACGCTTTATAGCGTCGTCAACTCGTTCACCAAAACAGATAACCAAATTATGAATCACATTATGAACAATGTGTTCAAAACGAATAATTACGCTTATGGCTCGGCAATGGGCTGGATTTACTTTATTGTGATTTCGGTTGTGCTAGCGGTCGTATTCTTCATCTTCCGCAAAAGCTTGTCAGCAACCGAAGGTAGGGGGTAGAGGGCATGAATTCACCTAGCATGACCGAAAAATATGCCGACCTTCAAGGCAAAGCGGAAGAGGTCTGGAAGATTACTTGGATAAAGCGCGGACGCGGCGTAATCGGAACGATTTTCTATTATGTCGTTATTCTCAGCTTGGCGTTTGTTTTCGTTTATCCGCTGCTTTATCTGGTATCAAAATCGCTAATGCGGCCGGAGGATGTGGCGGATGCTACGATTCAGTGGATTCCGAAGCAGTTTAATCTAACGAATTATTCGATCGCGATGGAGGAAATCAACTTCTGGCCGGGACTGCTGAACAGCTCCATCATTTCATTTGGCAGCGCGATGCTTCAAGTCGTTAGCTGTTCAATTGTAGGATATGGCTTTGCACGTTACCGTTTTCCCGGTCAAGCGTTGTTTCTGGCGATGGTTGTATTTACATTTCTTGTGCCGCCGCAGACGATCGTTGTACCGTTGTTTACCTTTTTCCTCGACTTGGGCTGGGTAAATACGCATCTGCCGTTCGTTGTGCCGGCGCTGCTTGGACACGGACTGAAAGGCTCTTTGTTCGTCCTTATCTTTATTCAATTTTACCGAACGCTGCCGAATGTGCTGGAGGAAGCGGCAAGAATCGATGGCGCGGGTGCGTTCCGGACGTACTGGATGATTATGTTTCCGCTCGCGAAACCTGCCATGCTGGTTGTCTTCCTGTTCTCGGTCGTGTGGCACTGGAATGACCTGTTTGAGCCGAATATGTATTTACTCGTTCCAGAGTATTTCAACCTGGCGCAAAATATGGCCTTCTTCAACGGCAATGCGAATCTGGATCTTCAACAGGCATCCAGCTCGGTATCCTCAGGTACGCTCGGCATGGCGCCGACGCTGCAAAACCAAGTTATGGCTGGGGTTATGCTAACGATCCTGCCGGTGCTTATCTTGTATATGTTCACGCAGCGTTATTTCGTCGAGAGCGTCGAGCGTTCCGGTATCGCAGGTGAATAGTAGGAGACACCATCTAACATCCAGCATCCAAGTGAAACTAACTGGAATTTCTCCAGCTAATTTTCTGAAATGCCGGGATAAGTGAGAAACAACAGGAAATTGTCCCGTTAATTTAACTATGGAAGCCTCTTTTGGCTTAAATAATAGGAATTAACGGGAGAAATTCCTTCTAAGTGAGAATAACGCCCCTGATGGCACTATATTAGCAGGAGTTTTTCCAGTTAATTTGCAGCAAATGTTCAGCCATCATGTTGCGAGCTCGGTACTGCCTGCTTCAATTAGCATGCGCAGCGGCGAATCGTACGAGGCGGGACGCGGCGGTAAACAAGGTGAGGAGCCGTTCTATTTCATAGCGGGCAGAGATGAGAAAACAGATGAGATCATTCTGAAAATCGTAAATGCCAATGACTATACAGTGAATGCGTCTATTGAAATAAAGGGGGAAACGATAGCCCCGCATGGAACGAAGCTGTCGCTCCAAGCGGATATGGTTGTGGAGAATTCGTTTGCGATGCCAGCGGCCGTGCTGCCTAAGGAGCAGGCTGTCGATGGGTTGTCTAACAAATTTAAGCTTGAGCTTGGGCAACAATCCATTACAATCTTTAGGCTGAAAAATTTACCGTAAAAAGGGGATGAAGAGCTAGCAGCTCGCGCCGCTAGCTCTTATTCGTTCCTTTCATAATAAAGCTTAAAGACGATGTCTTGATTGTAATTGCCAAATCCAGAGCCGAATAACGTAACGCCGCCGACATTTTCGGCGTCCTTCTCGACAGCTATGCGAAATTTCCATTGCTTGCTTAATATGCTGACATCATCAAGGGTAACATCGGAAATTTGCTGACCGTCGATGAAGGTTCCGGCTTGCGTAATCTTCAGCACCTTCAACAGGCCATATTGATTAATTTCATCCCACCACCAATCGGGGGTATACTTTCCTCGTTTACCGCCGAAGTCGCCAGGACTCGTCCATAGGCCGATTTTGGTGTCATTTAAGTAAAAGGAAATATCCGAAGGCCAATTGTCATTAGCAAAAGGAGCCTCGGAGGAAATTTCAAACGATATTTCGAGCTCAGTAGGCTTCTCGCTTTTCAATAGAAAATTGGCTGTTTTGTATTCAATAAAGCCGCTGCTAAACCAAAGGATTCTGGCATTGATACGATCAGGATCGAGAAAAAAACGCGGCTCATCGAACATGCCAATGACTTTAGCAGTCGTAGCGAGGCCGCAGGTAGGCTCCACTTCAAAGTCGGTGTAGTGACCGATGGAAATGATGGATTCATGATAAGTGCGAAGCGCTGGGCGCCGTGTTGACGGGAAATCTATCTCAATGCTATCCGTGATAAGTTTGCACATTTTTTTGGTCCCGCCGCTGCTGGAAACCATCTCGGAGCTGATTAAACCAGCTTTTTCGAGCTTCTTCACATGCATCGTCATAATGGGGCTGCTCAGCTCGAGCGCTTGTGCGAGATCCTTGATGTTCATCTCCTGCAGAGCAAGCAGTTGTATGATTTTAAGCCTTACATCGCTGGCTAATGCTTCATAGATGGGTAAATGAGTATCTGAAATATCAATTTTCATACGTTCACTCCGCTCAATTTTTTAACATTGGATTTGCCTTACAGCTGGTGATTGAAAATATGAAGTCGAATTCGTTAATGAAAATGTTATTCTGATATATCTTATCTATTTTATATGCAAAGAGAAACGTTGACAATTTATATTTAGACCGCTGGAACCCTTCGTATTTATAGTAATGAATCGATGAAGTTATTTTATAAAAATAGAAATATTAGCTGGAGGACTGAGAGAAACATGAGCACACAAGCATCTGAACAGTCGCAGAAGCAGCTGCGAAATCCGTTAATCGAGCAACGAGCAGATCCGTGGGTTGTGAAGCACACAGACGGGTATTATTATTTCACAGGCTCCGTGCCGGAGTATGATCGGATTGAGCTGCGAAGAGCACAAACGCTGGAAGGACTTACTGCTGCTGAGCAGGTTGTGGTATGGAAAAAACACGATTCGGGTCCAATGAGCCACAATATTTGGGCACCTGAGCTGCATTTTATCGCTGGAAAATGGTATGTATATTTCGCTGCCGCAAGGGCAGATGCGCCATTCAGGCATCGCATGTATGTTATTGAAAATGATTCGGCTAACCCGCTTGAGGGCGAGTGGACGGAGAGGGGCCAGATCATTACGGATTGGGATTCTTTCTCGCTTGATGCGACAAGCTTCCTGCATAATGACGAGCAATATTTAGTATGGGCGCAGCAAGACCCAGCCATTCAAGGCAATACAAATTTGTATATCGCTTCGATGAGCAATCCTTGGACGTTGAAGAGCAAGCAGGTATTGATTACGAAGCCGGAGCTCGACTGGGAAGTCATTGGTTTCATGGTAAATGAGGGAGCGGCTGTCCTGAAGCGGGGAGGGAAAATATTTATGACCTACTCCGGCAGCGCCACCAATCATAACTATGCAATGGGTTTATTGACAGCTGACGATACGAGCGACTTGCTCGATCCGCGATCATGGGTGAAGACGCAGTCGCCAGTGTTTACAAGCTGCCCGGAAAATAGTCAGTATGGGCCAGGGCACAACAGCTTCACCGTGTCTGAGGATGGGGAACAGGATATTTTGATCTATCATGCTCGCAGCTACAAGGACATTGAAGGTGATCCGTTATTTGATCCCAATCGTCACGCCCGCGCCAAGGTATTTACGTGGAACGTCGATGGGACCCCTCATTTCGGGAAGCCGCCGGCTGATAATTTGTAGTGAATAGGCAAGAGCCGCCTGTATAAGGGCGGCTTTTGTTATTTTAATAAAAAAGCTGCAAGGATGGCAGAGTGCCATCCTTGCAGCTTTTATAAAATTATACAGCTTGCAAACCAGCTTGGTTAAGCATGTTCCATGGCTTGTTGTAATGCGGCTGGAAGAAGAAATCGACGTAGCTTAATTCCTCCATTGTCATTCCGTTCTGGATGCAAACCGACAACGTATTAATCGACTGGGTAAGATCAACCTTCGATAACACCTGTGCGCCAACGATTCTGCCGCTATCCGCTTCATATACGACCTTTAAAGTCACTTGCTCAAAGGTAGGCATAAATTCAAGACGGTAGCTATCAATGATTGTGACATTTTTCACATTCATTCCCGCAGCAAGCGCGCCTGTTTCCGTTAAACCAGTCGATGCAATGTTATAATCGTAAATTTTAATGCCCGACGTGCCTTGTGTTCCGAGATATCTGACCGTTGGTTTCATCAGGTTTTTGGCAACGAGCGTTCCCATGCGGACAGCGTTTGTGGCTAAAGGAATATAGGCGTTTTGCCCTGTTGGATTATAGTGAATGGCGCAGCTGTCGCCAGCAGCAAATACATCCGATTTGCTCGTTCTCATATAATCATCCACAATAATCGCGCCGTTAGGAAGCATATCTACTTGGCCTTTCAGCAGTTCAGTGTTAGGACGGAAGCCGATGCATAGTACGACGAGATCCGCTTCATATTCGCCAGCTGTCGTGATGACCGTCGTTACATGTCCCTCGCTGCCCTTGAACGAAGTAACCGTCTGACCAGTTGCGATCGTTATCCCTTTATCAATCAACGCCTGCTCTGTAACATCTGTAAATTCACGATCCAAGTATTTATATAAAATGCGTTCCATATTGTCGATTAAGGTTACTTGTTTGCCAAGCTGTTCAAATGCTTCTACGAGTTCAATACCGATGTAGCCAGCTCCGATAACTGCAATGCGGTTCGCTGTTTTTGCTTTCTCGATGATTTCTTTCGAATGGTTGTAGTTTTTGCAAAGAACGATATTTTCAAGCGCGATGCCGTCCATTTGCGGAATAATCGGCCACGAGCCTGTTGTAACGACGAGCTTATCATAGCTTTCAGTAAATTCGTCGCCAGTTACAAGATTGCGGACCTCAATTTGTTTGGCATCCGTATCTACTGCAAGCACATCATGTCGCATATGCGTCTTCACGCCAAGCTCAGCAAGCTGCTCGGGCGAAGCATAAAATAACTGCTCAGCATTTTTTACTACACCGCCAACATGCAGTGCGATGCCGCACGATAGAAACGAGATATTGTCATTCCGTTCATAAACGGTAATGTTGGCCTCCGGGTAAAGTGCAGCCATTTGTTTAATTGCAGCCGTTCCTGCATGTGTACAGCCAATAACAGCAATGTTCATCGTCATAAAAAACGCCTCCTATGGGATGTGTAGAGGGTAGTCTGCTATGGCAGCCGCCCTTACAACGTGAATTAATTCACAATATACTATACAGTGTGAAAAGATTCACAACCTTTGATTGCTTTTATCATATTCGCTTTTGAGAAAATTGACAAGGGGTGTTCAAGCTGTTTTTACAATATTAATTAAATTTTCAGATTATTTGACACGTTTTGTCCACAACTTCCACAGTAACCATTTATCCATACGATTAGATGATAATAAACTCAGAGCAGCGGCTGTGAATCGTCAAAGTATCTTTTTGCTTCTATTTTATTATGGCAAATGAGCTATTAAATGATCAGGATGGAGCAGCTTCGTGTAGGGGCTTGTTATGTAGGTATTAAACCAAAAAGCATGAAAAACTTTTAAGCCAGCGTTGTATGCGCCATCTAGCTCATTAGATCCTCCATCGCCTACAAATACTACATTTTCGGGCAATACGCCTAACCTCTCACAGGCTAATTGATATATACGAATGTCTGGTTTGGCTAAGCCAACTTCATACGAGAAGAGGGCATCATCAAAGTAGGGAGCAAGCTGGCTAGCTTGCCACTGGCGAATTTCTTCTTCTGTACAATTGCTAATAAGCCCTATTTTTATGTGCTTGCTTTGCAGCTCTTTCAGCATGGCAAGAACAGCTGGCTGAATTGTTAAAAATGGAGCCTGCTTTTCATCGATTCTTGTTCGATACAATTGCTCCACCACTTGTTCGTTGTAAGGCAAATTCTGCTTCTCCAAAATGTCTCTCATCACTTCAATGAAGTTAACATATTGTCCGGTCATTCTTGCTTCTTGACGTTTGCGCCATTCTTTCTTGAAATCGCCATGATTCATGCCGAGAAGTGCAGCATCGTCCGTGGATCTATTGATGGTGCGCTTGCCATCCGTAAATTCAGTTATCAACGTTTCAAATAAATCGAAAAAGATAGCTCTGGTGTTCAGGGTGATCAGCTCCATTTTTCAAATTTATTATTAATTGTGCCATCGTTCTGTTGCCTATTATTTCGTGATACTGATGTATTTGTCCTCTTCATGGAGGGCGAGCGGATGGGATTTTCATTTTGCTTCGAATTGCTTTAAACTCTTTAGGTAAAAGGGCACGCTAAGGAGGCATTCAAAATGAAAGCAGCACACGAAGATAAGGTTGTACTCATAACAGGCGCTGGAGCTGGTATTGGACGAGCGCTTGCACTAGCTTATGCGGAACAAGGAGCACTGCCTGTATTAGTGGATAAAAACGAAGAAGGACTGGAGCAGACCGGCTTGCTGCTGCAAGAGGCAGGTTATGATTCTTTATCCCTTTCTGCCGATATGAGCAAACCTGATGACATTATTAAAATGCTGCGTGATTTGGAAATGATTGTCGGGAGATTAGACATCGTCATAAACAATGCGGGGTTTGGCATATGGAAGTCGCCATACGACCTATCCATTGATGAATGGGACAGCGTTGTGAATACGAACCTGCGCGGGACGTTTGTCTGTACGCGTGAGGCTGCCAAGTTGATGCGGACAACCGGCGGCGGAGCTATCGTAAACATTTCTTCTACGAGAGCAATGATGTCAGAACCGAATTCAGAAGCCTATGCGGCATCCAAAGGTGGGATTCTCTCGCTAACCCACGCGATGGCGGTATCGCTCGGCCCAGATCATATTACGGTTAACGCAATATGTCCAGGTTGGATCGAAACGGGTGATTACAGCAAGCTGCGCCCAGTGGATCATGAGCAGCATCCGTCTAAGCGGGTAGGTAAACCGGAGGATATTGCACGGGCATGTTTGTATCTAACAGACCCTCAAAATGATTTTGTAACCGGAACCCACATCACAATTGATGGCGGTATGACGAGAAAAATGATTTATGAGGAGTAGTTTGACGGGCGATGTAGAGCGAGTGTAATGGCATAGGGCGGAGGAGTTGGAGCAGATCTCGTAGTGAGCCAGCGCCGTATGGAGTATATTTGTTTAACAAAAAGAGGCAGTCTCAAAAGCAGTTTATCTGCTTTTGAGACTGCCATTGCTTTATTTAAAGCAGTGATTTTACTTGACTAAGAGGAGCTGAAATAAGCCTATTTTCTAGCTCTATTTTGGTGAGAAGGGCACGTTTGATGAAAACAGGACTATATTTTAGTCTTATTTTTGCTGGATTGACTCCTATTGAGCATCATCGAGGGTGATGAGAGAAAATAAGACTATTTTCTAGATCTATTTTGGTAAAAAGGGAATGTTTGATGAAATAGGACTATATTTTAGCCTTATATTTGCTGAATTGGCTCCTATTGAGCTTCTTCGTGGGTGATGAGAGAAAATAAGACTATTTTCTAGATCTATTTTGGTAAAAAGGGAATGTTTGATGAAAATAGGACTATATTTTAGCCTTATATTTGCTGAATAGGCTCCTAACGTGCTAGATCGAAGGTGAAGAGCGAAAATAAGACTATTTTCTAGCTCTATTTTGGTGAGAAGGGTACGTTTGATAAAAATAAGACTATATTTTAGTCTTATTTTTGCTGAATTGGCTCATATTGAGCGTTATCGTGGGTGATGAGCGAAAATAAGGCTATTTTCTAGATCAATTTTTAAAAAGGTGCGAAGTCCATGCTTATGTGTGAAACCCCATCTATAACTGTTACGCCTACGTCCCGAGACTCTTCGATAAACAGCTCTGGGATGCATCATTGGTGACCTAAACTTAGTGTAACCTGAAATGAAGCCATGAATAAATACTCCTCTCTAGAATGGTTTAGGCAGCTTTTGCGAGATGAGTATTTACTTCATGGCTTACTTTTTATGCAATCCTTCATATTACACAATTAGATAGGACTCCACTTCCAAACGCTTCGTGGATAGAAAGGTGACCTATTTTAGACTAGTTGTTGCCGGAAAGAGCACAAAAGAAACGATGTGTTAATACGGTGATGAAATGTCCGATAAGCTTTTTACCTTCTAGGCCAACCAACCCATGTATTGAATTCTTTTTTATGCTAATAAAACAAACAGGGGTTGCCTCATCAGCTAACGCGAACAAGCTTCCATCTTTGGGCGCCGTTTCCGAGATCATCCCAGATTTGAACGTTTGATCCGTTGGCTGTGCCAGAAGCAGCGACATCCAGCGCTCTATTGCTGAGTGAGTGGATAAGCTTGAAATAACCGCTCCCTGTGTCGATGATCTTCCAATGCAGGTTATCTGAGTTCGCGTAATCCCAGATTTGAACATTGGTGCCGTTTGCTGTTCCTGCCCCGCTGACATCAAGCGCTTTGCCGCTGTTCGTGTTAATGAGCTTGTATGCTCCGCCCCCGACATGCGTAATCTGCCAGAGCTGATTTGCCTGATTCGCACCCTCCGTCCAAATTTGCACATTGGAGCCATTCGTTGTTCCCCAAGCATCCACCTCAAGCGCTTTGCCGCTATTTGTATTGATAAGCTTGTATACACCGCCTGAAACGACACCATTGTAGACATCGTTGCGAGTAAACTCAACCCGGTCAATATCGACCCATTGGCTCGTTTGGCTGTTTGATGTGAAAAAGCCAATGGTTGCCTGCCCGTTTACAACTGCGATGTTCGAGAGGGTAACCGGCGTCCAAGCTGTGGTTACGGGGCAATTGGTTTGCCGCGACGTTCCGCCAAAATCTTTTACTTCCATTACACAAGAATTCTGCCCGCCGCTGCTCCGCATATACGCACGCAGCGTATAGCTGCCATTATCAAGCCCGCTAATCGTTTGGCCAACATAAGCCGATGCAGGTCCGCTCGTTCCGGCTAGTCCGATAAAATAATTGCCTTGGGCGGCGGGTACACCGACACCATCGTTTGTGCCATGTACTTTAATTCGAGCGGGGAAATCATCGCCAAATGTCGTCCAGCCGCTTACATTTGCCGTTTCAAAGCTCCAATTTGTTACTAGATTTGTGTTCGATGGTGTAACTGCATGACCAAATCGAATATACACTCCGCTGCTTGGATAGTCTGCACTCGTCGCTGCAAGGACGTGAGTAGAATCTATGGGCAGCAAGGCATTCCAATTGGAGCTGGTCGAGTCGCTTACTGGGAAAATATTAGTCCGATATTGCCAAGTTGCACCATTGTCTGCGCTAATCATCGTGTACATGGAGGAGAATGCGTCGCCGGTATTCGTACTGTCATTGTCCGTTTGAAAAGAAGCAAGCAAGCGGCCATCTCCAAGCTTAACAACAAAAGGCGCACCAGCTTTTTTTCCGGCTTTGGAAGGGACATAAAGGGTTTGACGAGGAACGTTCCAGTTATAACCATCCGACGATATTTTATATTTTATAACAAAAGGATGACCTGCGACGTCGGTCGCTTCGAACACTAGGAGGTATTGGCCATTAGCCATTTGGGTAATAACTGGCATTCCATCTCTAGAGCCTGCGGCAACGCCGTCGCTGACAATTATTTCGCCGCTCCAGCCGTTACCGGTCCATGTTTTCATAATAAGCTTCTGAAGGCCTGTATTGCCTACAGTGGCAGGACTATCATCCGCATAATATACAGCTATTGTATTGCCAAGCATTTGTAGATGCGGCTCCCATAATCCTTTGAACGAGTTTGCTGTGGCAGATCCGATTTGGCCGTTCGTTAAATCTGACCAGGTGCTGCCGCCATCGGTACTTTTTTTGGTTTTTAGGTAAGTGTTATAAATCGAACCCGATTGCACAACAAGGCGGTACGATAGCCAAATCTCGCCATTCGGCAACTGAAGCATTTGGCCATTACCTACATTACCGCTGGAATCAGCTGCAGCTTGTATGGCAGGAGACCAGGTATGACCGCCGTCCGTGCTGCGAGAAAGCATGACTCTTGTATTTCCCCCGCCTGCATTCGTATCGAAAGAGGCTAAAATATCGTTATTATTCAGCTTTAGCAGCCGTGGATACCATACTCCGCCATTTTGAGGGGTGAATACGGTTGCGGTATTTGAGGGCCAAGCTAATCCAGGAGCTGCAAAAGCTTGAAAACCAGGGAGCAGAATACTGATTATAAGAAGCAAGCCAATCCATAAAGCGGTTATTCTAACCTTGCTTTGGACAAACATGTGAAACCATCTCCTCTTATTGTTTTGTAAGCGCTTCAAAACGGATTATAGAATATATTAGTATTTAAATATATACTAAAGTTAGTATATCCTGTGCTTTAAAAACGCTGGAATGATAGAAGTTGAATGAAAATGCAGAAGTTTTCATTAGAAGATGGGGTTATAGACTGCTTTTTAAGATGAAGCATTAGTTGAAAGAAGATTATTTCTCTTTTTTTATACTAAATAGAGTATTTAAAAGTATAACAATATAATCTAGAATGAGTTCATCAAGGAAGCGCTTGCAAAAAAAGGGAGGCGTCAAACGAAATGAATAGAAAATTATCCGCGAAGCTTGGACTTGTAATGCTATTATGCTTTGGAATGCTGCTATCGGCTTGTTCATCAGGTGGAAATGGCAACAGCTCTGCTACAAATGGAAATACGGGGAATAAAGGCGATGCAGCAACAAACGCACCGCAAGAAAAAGTGAAGATATCGTTTATGGGTCATGGCAGTCCGCAGGAGAAAGATATATTTACGAAGCTGATCAAATCATACGAAACGAAATATCCGAACGTAAAGGTAGAGTACACAAGCGTGCCGCCAGCTGAATACAATCAGAAGCTGTCTACGCTGGTTGCATCGGGCAAAACACCGGACGTATTTTATGTATCAGGGCCGCAGTTTTATAAGTTTGCCGAAGCAGGCACGATTCAAAACCTGCAGCCGTTTCTAGAAACGACAGAGCTGTTCCAAGCCGATAACGTATGGAAACAAGCGCTAGATCGTTACCGCTTTGACGGTAAGCAGCTCGGGCAAGGGGATTTGTACGGATTGCCGAAGGACGTAGGTCCGTGGGCAATGGCATACAACAAAACGATGTTTACTGAAGCTGGGCTCGAATTGCCGCCTGCAGAGGTTGGCAAATGGACATGGGACAACTGGTTAGATGCAGCGAAGAAGCTGACGAAGGATGAGAATGGCGATGGCAAAGTCGACATTTATGGCGGAGCCAACTTTACGCTGGAAGGCGCGGTATGGGCAAGCGGAGGCGACTTCATCGACTATACAACAGGCAAAGTAACGATTGATACACCGGAATTCGCAAAAGCAATGCAATGGGTAGCAGACCTGCGCCTGAAGCATAATGTATCGCCGTCGCCGGAGGATGAGAAAGCGATGAATTCGTACTCGCGATTTGTAGCTGGCAAAGTAGGCATGTTCCCAATGGGACCATGGGATCAACCGGGATTTTGGGATTTGCCGTTTGAATGGGATATCGCGGCATGGCCGGTGAACCCGGAGACAGGAAAAGCAGGAACATGGGTTGGCTCAATGGGATACTCAGTATCCAGCAAATCGAAGCATGCACAAGAAGCGTTTAACTTAGCGGCATTCCTTGCGCTGGATAAAGAAGGACAGAAGCAAAACTACGAGCTTGGGCAAGCGGTGCCAAACTTGATTGATATGGCAAAAGGCGAGTTTGTAGCTTATGACAAAGCACCAGCAAATCGTCAAGTTTTCCTTGATATTATTGAAGATTACGGTCATCCGCCAATTGATTTCGGTTCGAAGGATACGAAGTGGATCGATACGATGTGGCAAGAGGCAGGCAAAGTGTGGGACGGCAAGATGACAGCAGCGGACTGGGCGAAGGAATTGCAGCCGAAGCTTCAAGAGCTGTATGACAAGGGAAATAAGTAAACTAAAGTTTCGAATGATAAACATAAATAACGAATAGCTAGTGCGAGGATGTGTACGCATGAGGAAAAGTAAACCTAGTTATATCCGCAAAGAATATGCATGGGCCTACCTGTTTGTGGCGGCCCCAGTGCTTGGCTTTCTCATTTTTGGAGTCGCACCGCTTCTTTACTCAGCGTGGTTAAGCTTCACGTCTTGGGATTTGGTTACGCCGCCTGAGTTTGTAGGTTTTGACAACTATATCGAAGTTTTTCACGATGAGAAGGTGTACAAATCACTTTTTAACACTGTATTTATGATGCTTGGCATACCGATTGGCATGATCGTGGCACTCTTGCTTGCTATTATGATGAACCGTCCGCTCAAAGGAATCTCGTTTTTACGGACCATCTATTACTTGCCAGTCATTTCGCCCATTATTGCGGTGTCGTTGTTATGGCAATGGATATTGAATCAAGATTTTGGTTTGCTCAACCAAACGATGTGGAGTTGGTTCGGCATTGAAGGGCCTAACTGGTTAGGTGACGCAAATTGGATTAAACCTTCCATGATTTTGATGGGAGTATGGGGCGGCGTTGGCGGTACGATGGTTCTTTATTTAGCCGGGCTGCAATCGATTTCGTCGTCCTATTACGAGGCAGCTGAAGTGGATGGCGCGAGTGCATTCCAGAAATTGCGGTTAATTACCATTCCACTGCTGACGAACATTCATTTTTTCGTTATTGTCATGGGCGTTATCGGCGCGTTCCAATCGTTTAGCCAAATTTACGTATTGGCAGGCGACGGAGGGCCGGAGTATAGTGCGGCAACCGTAGTATTTTATATTTTCGAAAATGCGTTCAAGTATTTTAACATGGGTTATGCCAGCTCAGTGGCTTGGGTTCTTGGCATTATTATTTTCATCGTTACACTCCTTCAGTTCCGTTTATCGAAAAAATGGGTGTACAACGATTAATCTTTTACCGTTACAGTTTGCGAGGGGAGTTTGATTTCAAATGCAACAGAAACGACTAACAAACCTTTGGGTGGCATTCATTTTATGTATCGGCTCTATTATTATGCTGGCGCCGTTCGTTTGGACGATATCCACTTCATTAAAAGATCAACGCAACGTTTTTGAGATTCCGCCTAAATGGATTCCAGACCCGGCTACATTCAAAAACTATGTAACGGCTTGGAATGATTCTCCGTTGCTAAGCGGTTTTATGAATAGCATGATTATTGTCGTCTTTGTCCTTGTCATTGGAATATTCGTTTCCACAATGGCGGCATATGCATTCGCTAAGATTGAATTTCCGTTTAAAGATGCTATTTTTCTATCGTTGCTTGGCACGATGATGATTCCTTTTTCCGTCGTTATGATTCCTCAGTTTATTGGCTTCTCGTCAATTAATTGGACGGATACGCTTTTGCCGCTTATCGTACCAGGGTTATTTGGCAATATCGTCGTTATTTTCTTCCTGCGCCAATACTTGGCGGGAGGTTTGCCGAATGAGTTGGTGGAAGCAGCAAAGCTGGACGGCAGCGGTTTCTTCCGTACCTTCTGGACCATTGCACTGCCGGTTGCAAAACCTGCGATTGCAGCTCAAGCGGCGCTTAGCTTCATGGGCATTTGGAATGATTTTATGGGACCGCTTATTTATTTAAGCTCCCCGCAGAAACAAACCATTCAAGTTCTCATTGCTTCTATGCAATCACAATATATGGGATCTTCTAACTATCCGGTCATCTTGGCGGCATCGATTATATCGATGGTTCCAGTCATTCTTGTATTCTTTTTCTGCCAACGCTACTTTATCGAGTCTATGGCGATTAGCGGCTTAAAAGGTTAGCGCATGAGATATTTTAACCTTACACAAATGAGGGCGACGAAGCTTGTCGCCTTCCTCGTTGTATGCATGGTAGTCATGTTAAGTGGCTGCAAGTCCACGCCAGAAGAAAAAGCAGTCGTACTGTTGAAGGAGGATGCTAAATTGTATACAAATTCGTTGAAGCTGGAGCAAGAGTGGGAGGATTACGGGATCGGTGATCCTTTCATCATGCGTTACAACGGTAGGTTTTATTTGTATTGCAGTACAAAGGACTTTCGTCCGGGCATTAAAGCTTGGAGCTCCGAAAATTTAGTAGATTGGAAATATGAAGGACTAGTTACTGAAGATCTCATTACGACTGGGGCTTATGCACCTGAGGTCTTTTACTGGAATGGCAGCTTCTACCTATATACATCACCGGCAGGCCAAGGGCATTATGTGCTGCAAAGCGACAGCCCAACGGGCCCTTTCGTCGTCAAAACCGAAAATCTCGGGAATTCTATCGATGGCTCTGTTTTTATTGACGATGACGGGAAATGGTATTTTACGAATGCAGGTACGCAAGGCATCGTCGCGCATGAAATGCCAGATCCATTAACGATTGATGTTGGCGTAACGACTAATGCATTTCTTGGACATTGGACAGAAGGTTCAATGATCTGGAAGAGAAATGGCCTTTACTATATGACGTATACGGGCAATCACGTATTTAGCAACGGTTATCGGGTGAACTACGCAGTATCCAAGGAGGGGCCTTTCGGTGATTATACGATTCCTGCAAACAATCCGATCGTCATCAGCGTAAAGGATGAATTTAAAGGGCTTGGCCATAGTGCAACAGTGCTTGGGCCAGATATGGACTCTTATTATTTGACTTATCATAATCTGATTGGACATTCTTCTGAAGGCCCGCCAGTACGTGAATTGAATATTGATCGACTTGCCTATAACGGTGATAAGCTGGTTGTTTTTGGACCATCTCATGCTCATATGCAGCCTGCGCCAGCAATGCCTTCATTATATAGCTGGCTCACAGACGGCATTTCTTCACAACAATGGGATGAATCCTCATCCGCGGCTGAACAAAAGGTGCTGAGTAAACTTTCGACGGAAGATGCCTTTATTGCGGAATATAACTTCCGATTGAATCTTTCGGACAGTGCAGTGGATAGCAGTACGATTGCAGTTGTATTCTCTTATGCAGATGAAGCTAATTATTCAGCAATCAAGCTGTGGCCAGGCAAACATGAGATTGGGTATGTAACGGTTCAAAATGGATCAGAGAAACAGCTTGCACAAGCACTGCTTCCTAATGCATTTGATTACTCGAAGCTGCATACGATTCGTGTTGAGCAGCGTGATGAAAGTGTTCTTGTCTTCTTCGATGGAATGAAAAAGATAGAGGAGCATACAGCTAAGCCGACCGGCGGAAAAATTGGCTATATCGCCAATCAGTCGCAGCCCATTTATGAATATACAGCCTTTACGAATGAAGCAGGCGGCAGCAGTGATTTTGAAGCTTATAAGCCTGTGCCTGGAGCAATTGAAGCAGTTCATTATTTGAAGGAAGCTGATCGCGGCTTTTATTTGGAGCAGAAGTCATCCGAGATCAGTGATTTTAGGAAAGCAGACGGAGTTCCGATTCGCAAGCTGGAAGATGGCAGTTATTCCGTGAGCCTGCTGCAAGGCGGTGACTGGTTGAAATACAAGCTGAATGTGAAGGATCATGCAAAATACGGGATCGGCTTAACGCTTAAAAAGCCGGAGAAGGATGTTGTCTTGGCGTGGTCAATTGACGGCGGCGAAGCCGTGAAGACAAAGATCAAAGCCGATGACCCAGCCTTTGTAGAAGGCACAGCGAAGCTTCGAATCGGAACAATCGAAATTGCGTCAGGTTTTCATGAGCTTAAGATTGAACTGAAAGCTGGACCAGTGGAAGTGCATTCCTTTGAGCTGTTTGCTATAGACCTGCTGGATAAGGAGCAGCCGTTCCATTCATTATCCTCCCAAACGGGAATGGGGCTGTTCGGACAATCGGAGGATGACTATAGCGGCAGCGGCATAGATGATGACATGTTGTTTGCGGGCAGTGACAATTGGGACAATTATGAGCTGGCGTTTGATGTGCAGTTGAATGCAGAAACGGATATCGGAGGCGTTTTTGTTCGAGCTTCCAATGAATCCTACCATCCGGCTCAGGTTAGGGATGCAGTCATGGGCTATTACATCGGCATTTCTTCTTCGCAGCTGACTTTGAATCGGATGAACTATGATTCCAATTTAGTAGCTAGTGAAAGCGCAGAACTGGAAACCGGTAAAGCCTATTCGTTCAGAGTTGCTGCAAAAGACGGGAACATAAAAGTATTTCTGGGGGATGGCTCAACTCCAGTTATTGATTATACGGACCCTTATCCATTTTTGCATGGCAAGGTAGGCATTCGGTCAGAACGTTCAACAATGTTGTTCAACCATTTAATGATAAATCCGCTAAAAAAATAATATATAAGCATAAGCAATAGGACTGGAGTGGGAACATGATGGATGCAATACGAAATGAATATCCAAGACCGCAATTTGAGCGATCATCCTGGTTAAACCTGAACGGGGAATGGGAATTTGAGTATGATGACTCAAACGCAGGTTGTGATAATAAATGGTTCGAGAGAAAACAGTTTGATCGCAAGATTCAGGTGCCATTTTGTTACCAAAGCGAGTTAAGCGGCATTAATGAAAAATCGTTTCACGATATCGTATGGTATCGTAAAAGTATTGAGGTTCCAACGGAGTATGCTGGGAAACGAATCATTCTCCATTTCGGTGCTGTTGATTATGAAGCAAAGGTATGGGTAAATGGACATTTAGTAGCAAGTCATGAGGGAGGCCATACCCCATTTCATGCAGATATTACTGCTGTGTTGAATGCAATAGGACCCAATAGCATAGTCGTGCGTGCTCAAGATTATAGTAAAGACGTCACGCTGCCTAGAGGGAAGCAGTATTGGAAGGAGCAGTCAGAGCAAGTTTTCTACACGCGGACGACTGGGATTTGGCAAACGGTTTGGATGGAGGCTGTTAATCCGGCGCATGTGAGCCGAGTGAGGTTGACGCCGGATATCGATCATAATAAAATTCATATTCGCAGCTTTATTAAGGGAACGGAATTATATAATGGCTTGCGCCTCAGCATTAAAATATCGTTTGAAGGTGAATTAATCGCTGAGGATGTTATTCGTGTTATGGAGCAGGAAGAGGAGGTCTCTATCAAGCTTCATGATTTTAATGATCATGGGCTTGGCCGCTGGTGGTCGCCGGAGAAGCCAAACCTGTATGACGTTGAATTTATGCTGCTTGATGGAGAACGAGAATTGGATCATGTCAAAAGCTACTTCGGCATGAGAAAGATATCGATTGAGGATGGCGTCATTTGCTTAAACAATCGTCCTTATTATATGAAGCTAATTTTGGATCAAGGTTATTTTCCAGGCGGTGTGCTGACAGCTCCAAGCGATGAAATGCTCCGTACAGACGTCGAGCTGACCAAGCAAATGGGGTTCAATGGGGCGAGAAAACATCAAAAAATTGAAGACCCGCGTTATTTGTATTGGTGCGATAAGCTTGGACTGCTCGTTTGGGGCGAGATGGCTAATGCGTATCAATACTCCGAGCAATACGTGACGCGTATCATGAATGAATGGCAGGAGGCTGTTCACCGTGATTATAATCATCCTTGTATTGTCGTGTGGGTTCCGCTTAATGAAAGCTGGGGAACGCCAAATATATTAATAGACAAAAGGCAGCAGCACCATGCCTCTACTCTATACTATTTGACCAAATCACTTGACGATACAAGACCAGTTATCTCTAACGATGGCTGGGAGCATGTGAAATCTGATATTTACACGGTTCATGATTACGAGAGCCAAGAAGAGATACTGGCAAGTCGATATGCAACGCCAGAAATGTCCGTCAAATGTGATCCACAAGGCAGAAAAATACTTGTGCCTGGGTTCACTTATAATGGCGAGCCGGTGCAGCTATCGGAGTTCGGCGGTATTTCGTATATTAAGGATAATGAAGTAGGTTGGGGGTATTCTTCGGCTAGAGACGATCAGGATTTCTTGAACCGTTTAGTTGCCGTGATGCGTCCGATTATAGCGGCTGGCGGACTGCAAGGTTATTGTTATACGCAGTTAACGGATGTTGAGCAGGAGAAAAATGGCTTGCTGTCCTTCGAGCGTGAACCGAAGCTTCCTATTGAAACCTACCGAGAGTTAAACAAAGGAATGATCCCGGTTTTATAAGCGATATTCCAATGCTGCGAACTGCACTTAGCATAGCTAATGTACTTACCGAACATAATAGTCGAAACAAAGACTATGAACAGGTCAGGAGCATTGCGATATGTTTAAAGAAGCAGTATCTATAGTTGATCAGAAGATAAAAGTAATTGAAAGCGATCATGGCACTATTTATTTAGTCGGTCCCATTCAGCTTCCGGTGAAGCTTGATGAAGGCGAGGCAATTTTTCAATGGTATTGTTGGCTGCTCTGCAAAGAGCAGCTTGACGATGCGGAGCAAGTCATCAAGAAGCTTTCGTCGATTAATTTAGCAGAAATGCAGCAATCAAGCGTGCTGGTGTATGGCGACTTCGAACAGGCAGATGAGGCGTGGATTCGTATGCACAGCATTTGTCATACGGGCGATATTTTTGGCAGCAAACGATGTGATTGCGGTTATCAGCTGCATGAATCAATGCACATGATTGTGGAACAGGGTACAGGCGCATTGTTTTATTTGGCCAATCATGAAGGAAGAGGAATCGGTTTGTTCAGCAAAGCGATGGCTTATTTACTGCAAGAGAAGGGTTATGACACCGTAGAGGCGAATGAGGAGCTTGGCTTTGTTGATGACGCTCGCAGTTATAGTGATGCGATACTCGTATTGAAAGCACTTCGTGAGAAACCAGTGTCACTCATTACGAATAATCCGAAGAAGCTGGATGCCTTGCAGGCGGCGGGACTTGATGTGAAAAATCGTATTCCGCTGTGGGGAGATCGATCGGAGCATAATGAGAGGTATCTCGCGACAAAAGTGAATCGTTCGGGTCATTTTGCAGCAAGCGGTTGTCCTAATGAATAATAAAGGTTGAAAAATTGGATAGGGCTGCCCCGATAGCACATAAATGCGCTAGCCGGACAGCCCTTATTTGTATCATATATTTAACCGGACCTCTTCTTCTTATAAGAAAGGCCGTATTGGGTCCCCTTGTTAACAGCAAACAGCATGTGTACCAAGTTGTCTTAAACTCGCATCCTAAAACAACGAAAGCCCTACCTCTCTTCCGTCCTCGCGGCTCCGATGACCGCGCCAGTGTGAATCAGAAATACATCACGTAACAGGTTTGGAATTAACAGCAAAGAAATCAAAATCTGAGGAAATCATTGAATCTTACTGGGGATGTTATGGGGTTAAATATTATACATTCCCATTATCATACTACATATTATATTTAAATGCAACAACAAATTACAGCGAATGACTTTTTCCTTTCTGGATACTCTAGAAATGGAAGGGGGAAGTAAAATGCCAAGTTGGATTGAAATTGTACTGCGAACGTTAGCGGCCATCACTATTTTATTTGCGCTTACGAAGGTTTTGGGAAAACGCCAAATTTCTCAGCTGTCGCTGTTCGAGTACATAACAGGTATATCTATCGGTAATATTGCCGCATATATCTCGCTTGATCTCGACAATTTATGGTTTTTAGGGATGGTATCATTAGCGGTTTGGGTTAGTGTGTCGGTCGGAATGGAATTTTTGACCATAAAAAGCAAGAAGGCTCGTGACTTTATTGATGGTAAAGGTACTGTGCTAATTAAAGATGGCCAGCTGCTCAAAGAAAGCTTGCACAAGGAACGGTTGACCTTGGATGAGATGCTGGAGCAATTGCGCAAAAAGGATGTATACCGTGTAGCCGACGTGGAGTTTGCTGTTATGGAATCAAGCGGTGAGGTCAATGTGCTGCTGAAGAAAGCCTATCAGCCTTTAACGCCGGATACGCTTGGCTGGCAGGTGCCGAACGAGCGAGAGGCAATGACCGTATTGATGGACGGGGAAATACAGGATGAAGTGCTCTCAAACCTAGGCCATGACCGACAATGGCTGCTGCAGGAGTTGGAAAAGCGAAATGTGAAGGAATCAGAGGTGTTTTTTGCTCAAATTGACAGCAATGGCGAGCTGCTTATCGATACTGGGGAAGAGAGCAAGCAGCCGCAAAATAGTCAACAATCCAAACCAAAGGATCGTGTGATTATGTTGATTGAGCAGTTTGAGGCGGAGTTGATTCGACTTGAACGCTTGTCTCGTAATGAAAGCGATCGACGCGTTTATCAGACTGCAATTGATCGCTTTCAAGCAAGCACCAAGTCACTGCCTGATCAGCTGTTGAAGCATTAGCCTATGTCCATCTAGCCGACCAAAGCTTCATTTCTTTTAAAATATGATGCAAGTCCTCGCCCTTAGGTGTCAGTGTGTATTCGACGGTAACGGGCACGGTTGGAAAAACCTTGCGTTCAAGCACGCCCTTATCCTCGAGATGACGGAGCGTGCTTGTTAATGCACGAGGACTAACCGCCGGAATAAGCCTCTGTATTTCTCCGAATCTTTTGGTGCCGCAAAACAGTTCTCTCAGCACTAAAAAAGCCCATTTACCGCCAATCACATCTAATGTCTTCTCAATATTACATTCGATATGGAGCGGTTCCTTCGGAATGTAATTATGTGCACTCATCGACAATTCCCCTCTCTGTTTCCTGCTACCAATAGTATAGTATGTATATTAAAGATAGTAAAGCTAGCTAAAGCGCTTTCGTCCTTCTGACGCTGAAGCAGCTTAGACGGTGAAATATAAGATAAGTATGAGAAAATAATATACTTTCTTATATTTTGAAAAAAGATTCACTACTTTAATAATAGTACGTTGTACTATAGACTACAGATGAAGAGCGGAGTAAATCGATTCATGCCCGAATGATCTCGGACTTTCTAGAAAACATATCGTCGAGCAATGTGATGCAAGCTTGAAGCGTTTGGGTACAGATTATATAGATCTTTATCAATGCCACCGCTTTGATTCGGAAACGCCGGTTGAGGAAACTTTGCGGGCACTCGATGATTTGACGGCACAAGGGAAGGTGCTTTATGCAGGGGTCAGTGAGTGGACAGCTGCACAAATTACGGATGCTGCTGCGATAGGCAAACGTCTTAACCTCCGAAAGCTAATTTCGAATCAACCGATTTACAATATGTTTGAGCGGTATATTGAACGAGGCGTAATCGAAGCTTGTGAGCAAGAAGGCATGGGACAGGTTGTTTTCTCCCCGCTTGCACAAGGGATTCTAACAGGTAAGTACAAGCCAGGCCAAGCCGTGCCAGCAGGCAGTCGTGCTGCAAATGATAAAACAAATGGCATCATAAACAGTTATTTGCGTGAAGATTGCTGCAGGTTGCAGAGAAGCTGGAGCAGCTGGCTGCAACGATTGGAGCATCGTTATCACAATTTGCATTAGCATGGGTGCTGCGCCAGCCGAATGTAAGCTCAGCGATTATCGGTTCGAGCCGACCGGCTCAAATCGAAGAAAACATAAAATCAGTAGATATTGAGCTGACAGATGAGCTGCTATCACAAACTGAAGAAATCTTGGCAGAAATCAGTGGCTTTGCACCGATGCGTTAAAAAGCAAAATGATAGAAATAACAAAAAGGCTCTTCGAGAGAAGTGCCTTTTTGCTATATATATAATAGAAGCGATTTTTTTTTAATGATTCATTTGGGTCTCGGTGGGGCTGTAGGTGCCTGGTTGTGTAATTGGAGAAGGCATATCCTTTCCACCGGCAAAATGATAGTTCACTACAGTATTGAATTTATCGATATGTGGCATTAAGGATCGACCGCCCCAAGCTTCCTTGGCAAAATCGTTGAAGTAATTTACGAACTCCATATTGGCTGAAATATGAACTTCTTGTACAGCTGGAGCGAGCTCTCGAACTCTAAGAGCGACAGTCTGCTTAAGTTCATCCGACAAATCATTAACATCGTTGACTGAGAAATAGGAGTTGTACGGTGATACAAGAATTTTACTGTTGCCATACGGACTGCCCGTATCATGGTTATATACGCCTTCACTAGTGCCTGTATTGTCTTGCTCGCTTTTGCCGCCGGAATTGCGAGTGCCAACTGCGGTCCAATCAAGCATTAAGCCGACATAAGCATTTTTGTCTGTGAGCATAACGATTGCGGAAGCTACGCCGTTAAGATCAGTTACTTTGCGTGAGATGACGGAGCTGTATTCAAAAAATGAATTATTATGCTGGTCAGCATTGTTCGTAGCCTTGCCATAAGCTCTGCCGCCGAGCATCTTCGGATCGTTAGCTTGACGGCTTCCATAATCGGTGTCGCTTTGCTGAGCATACTGTTTGTAGGCACAGCCGGCTGAAGTTGTTATCATGACTGCCGACAACAGCAATGCGGCAATTCGTTTAACCATAAAGAACGGACCCCCATTCATACGATAATGGCTTTAGTTTTTGCCGCGGCTCCGTAAATATACGTTTTTGCAAGCATACATAATTGACCATGGGTTTGGTGCACAATGTAAGATAGAGAGAACGCCATGCAGACGGGCTAAACAACACAGTTTATCATGCGAAAAAACGCAGTAATGATGCGAATTTGACAGCTTTGAGAACAATTTGTGAACTCTCTGTGGAACATTGACAAATAGGGGCTTCAACTTTATATTTAATAAAGTGATTTAAGTTGCAGGAGTTGTAATAACATCTGTGAAACACGCAGCCAGCCGTATGCCACGTGAAAATTAGGCAGCTGCGAAAACGTCAAAAGTGGGGTTGATTAATGATGAAACGGTGGCGATTTGTAAAACGGCTTGCGCCGCTTATGGCCATGATGGTGCTAGTACTAGCGGCTTGCGGGCGGAGCGATTTGTCGACGCTGAATCCTCAGGGACCTGTAGCGGAAGAACAATTCGGGCTGATGAAGCTGGCAATTGGAATCATGTTAATCGTGATTGTTGCCGTATTTGCGATTTCTTTGTTTGTAATTATTCGTTTCCGCAGACGTCCGGGAGACAAAACAATTCCTAAGCAGGTGGAAGGAAATCATAAGCTTGAGATTATTTGGACAGTAATTCCAATCATCATGCTTATCATTTTGGGTGTTCCAACCGTTCAATCCGTATTTAATCTTGCTAAAGACTACAGCAAAGATCCGGAAGCGGTTCAGGTCATCGTTACTTCACACCAATACTGGTGGGAGTTTGAATACCCAGCTTACGGAATCAAGACAGCACAAGAGCTTATTATTCCAAAAGGTAAGACGATCTCCATCACAGCGAAATCGGCAGATGTGCTTCACTCATTCTGGATTCCATCGCTTGCTGGGAAAATCGATACCAACCCTGGTGCTAACGTAAATAAAATGTACTTCTCTGCACCAAAAGAAGGCGTTTACCTGGGTAAATGTGCTGAGCTTTGCGGACCTTCACATGGTTTGATGGACTTTAAAGTTAAATCAGTGGACGAGTCGTCATTTGATCGTTGGGTAGCTGCACTTAAAGAACCTGTAGCGCTTCCAAGCGATCCGGCAATTGCTAAAGCATTTGAAAGCAAATGTCTATCTTGCCACGCAGTGGGTGATTTGGGCGGACCTGCTTATCCTAACTTGACAGGTATCGGAAGCCGTGAGACTGTCGGGGGTATACTTGTTAACACCGATGATCCGCAATATTCCAATGAAGGTTCAGTATACGACAACTTGCACCGTTGGATCAAAAACCCGGACGAAGTTAAACCGGGCAACCAAATGGGTAAAATCGAAGATTTGACTGAACAAGAGATTGAAGGTATTGCTAAATACTTATCTGAATTGAAGCTTAACTACGAACAATAATTTATCGGTGATTGAAGGAGGTACCTACTTTGGCTCATGCGCATACGCATAAGGTCAAACGTTACAGCGGTCTGATGGACTGGCTGACTACGGTTGACCATAAAAAAATCGGAATATTGTATATGATTGCCGGCGGTTTTTTCTTCCTTGTCGGTGGTTTGGAAGCGATTTTGATTCGGGTTCAATTGTGGAAGCCGCTAAATAACTTTGTTAGCGCGGATACATATAATGAGCTTTTAACCATGCACGGAACGACGATGATCTTCCTTGCAGCGATGCCGCTTTTATTCGCCTTAATGAATGCGGTTATACCGCTTCAAATCGGCGCGCGTGACGTAGCATTCCCTTTCGTTAACTCATTAGGCTTCTGGACATTCTTGTTCGGCGGTATTTTGCTTAACGTGAGCTGGTTTACTGGGGGCGCTCCAGATGCAGGCTGGACATCATATGCACCGCTCGCGGGGACGACCTATAACGGCGATCACGGCGTTGACTATTATGTACTAGGTTTGCAAATAGCGGGTATCGGAACACTTATCGGGGGTATTAACTTCCTCGTAACGATTATTAACATGCGTGCACCAGGCATGACGTTCATGCGTATGCCGATGTTTACATGGGCTGCGTTCATTACTTCGGCGCTAATCCTGTTCGCTTTCCCTGCTTTGGCAGTTGGTCTAGCGGCACTCATGTTCGACAGATTGTTTGATGCAAATTTCTTTGATCCTTCTGGCGGCGGTAACGCAGTCCTATGGGAGCATATTTTCTGGATATTCGGGCATCCTGAGGTTTATATCCTCATCTTGCCGGCCTTCGGCGTTATTTCCGAGGTAATAAGTACATTCTCACGTAAGCGTTTGTTCGGTTACAGCTCGATGGTATTCGCTACAATCCTGATCGGCTTCTTGGGCTTCATGGTTTGGGCGCATCACATGTTCACGGTTGGTCTTGGACCAGTTGCGAATGCGCTGTTCTCCATTGCAACGATGCTTATCGCGGTTCCAACAGGTATCAAAATTTTCAACTGGCTATTTACGATGTGGGGCGGTTCCATTAAATTCACGACAGCTAACTTGTTCGCTGTCGGATTTATACCAACCTTCGTAATGGGCGGCGTTACCGGCGTCATGCTGGCAGCAGCACCTGCTGACTTCCAATATCATGATTCTTATTTTGTCGTAGCGCATTTCCACTATGTTATCGTAGGTGGTTTGGTACTGGGTATTTTCTCAGGCCTTCACTACTGGTGGCCAAAAATGTTCGGACGCATGCTGAATGAAACACTTGGTAAATTGACGTTCTGGACGTTCTTTATTGGCTTCCACTTAACATTCTTTATTCAACATTTCCTTGGCTTGCTAGGTATGCCTCGTCGTATTTGGACATATCTCGACGGTCTTGGTTTCAACGAAATGAACATGATCAGTACAGTAGGCGCATTCTTGATGGGCTTTGGTACAATTTTCTTCTTGCTGAACGTTGTTATCACAGCTTTCAAACCACAAAATGCACCAGCTGATCCATGGGAAGACGGTCGTACTCTAGAGTGGACGATTCCATCTCCACCTCCTGAATACAACTTTGCTCAAACACCGCTTGTACGCGGCTATGATGCATACTGGAAAGAAAAAACGGACGGTCACAAGGGCATGACGCCTGCGGAGCCAATTGGTCCAATTCATATGCCTTCTCCTTCGATCCTGCCTTTCTTCATGGGATTTGGATTGTTTATCGCAGGTTTAGGTTTCATGTACGCTAAAGATTGGGGCAACTTGTTTGGATCATTCAAATCAGGTTATGCTCTCGGTATTGTTGGTTTGCTGATCCTGTTCGGTTGCATGTTCCTTCGTTCCGTAATCGATGATCACGGCTTCCACATTGAAGAAGAAGAAATCCTTAGAGATATGGGGGGTAAAGCATGAGTGCGCATTCGCATGTAGAGGGGCAATTGCCTCATGAGCCCGAAAAGGCGACCCTCGAGGGACGCAATAAAGTATTAGGCTTTTGGCTTTTCCTTGGCGGAGAAACTGTATTGTTCGGAACGTTGTTCTCAGCGTTCCTAGCACTACGGAATCAAGTCCTTGATGGACCGCCAGCACATGAATTGTTCCAGCTTCCACTCGTTGCGCTTGCGACAGCACTTTTGCTTACGTCAAGCTTAACAAGCGTGTTCGCTGTTCATGCGCTGCATACAAACAGAGTGAAGGCGTTAATTAATTGGCTGATTATTACGGTCATTCTTGGCGCAGGTTTCCTTGCTCTTGAAATTTATGAGTTCTGGCACTATGTACATGAAGGCCACGGCTTTACAACGAGCGCATTCAGCTCCTCGTTCTATACGCTGGTAGGTTTCCACGGAGCACACGTTGCTTTCGGTATTACATGGATCACATTGATTATTATTCAATTAGCAAGAAAAGGATTGACTGTAGTAACAGCACCTAAGGTATATGTAGCTGGTATGTACTGGCACTTTATCGATGTTGTATGGGTATTCATTTTCACCGTCGTCTACTTGATGGGAAAGGTGGTTTAATCCATGGCAAGCAATCATACAGCCACTGAGGAAAGCCCCAAGCGTCATAAGGTCGAAGGACCTAAGAAGCATATTATCGCGTTTATTTTCTCGATCTTGCTTACGTTCATCGCATTCGCGACCGTAATAAGCGGAGAAATCAACAAAGATTTTATCTACATCATTTTGATCGGCTTAGCGGTATTGCAAGTATTCGTACAAATGGCATTCTGGATGCACATGAAAGACCGTGGTCATACTTTCGCAATTATTGGGATTTTGACTGGTGTATTCATCGTCTTCACATGTGTCATTATGGCTGAATACTGGGCTTGGTGGTAACCGATTTAACTATTGGAGGAGAGGAGGGTCCCGAGGCTTGGGTCCCTCCTCTTTTGTAAAAAAGCTAGCGTAATTGAAAGGAGTTTCCACGATGCTTGGCTTACAATATTTTCGCTTCGAGGAATTGTGGACCCCCATGTTTCTATTCGGAATGGCCGCAATCGTCATTCTATATTTTTACTTAATTGGACCATGGCGTGAGAAGAATGCTCCTGAGGCTGATGCAGCGACAAAGCTTCAGAAGTTTATGTTTGTTTCGGCTGCAATTATGTTTTATATGGTTCACGGAGGACCTTTAAATCTATTAGGTCACCTTATGTTTACATTTCATATGGTCAATATGTCAGTATCTTATTTAGTTGTACCGCCGCTAGTATTGCTTGGAGTTCCAAGCTTCTTATGGCGAAAAATGTTCTCCGCTCCGTTTTGGAAAAAACTGAGCTTCATGATGCATCCTATTATTTGTCTTTTGTTGTTTAATATTTTGTTCTCGGTTTATCATGTCCCAATTGTCCATGACTATGTGATGACGCACTTCTCTGTGCATCGTCTTTATTATTTTATTTTGCTTGTAACGTCGTTTATGATGTGGTGGCAGATTGCCTCACCTGTTCCGGAGTGGAGCAGACTTAGCGATGTGAAGAGAATGGCTTATGTGTTTGCGAACGGCATGCTTCTGACACCAGCTTGTGCTTTAATTATTTTTGCCAAAACGTCTATGTATGCGATTTATAGCGATCCTAATGTTTGGGTTACAGCGATGGGGTACTGTGTATCGGGTGATCCGAGCCGTTTGCTGGAGAGCTTTAGCGGTCCGCAATTTTTTAATATTATGGACGTTGTTGAAGACCAGCAGCTTGGCGGAATCGTCATGAAGTTCGTGCAGGAAATTATGTACGGCATTATATTGGCGTATATATTCAAGCAATGGTTCAAGCGTGAGCATAAGGACGATGAATTGCCGAATACGAATACAGGAACAGCTTAATACCAATTATTTAACGAACATTAGGTGGGGTAAAAGTGGACAAATATAATATTGTACCGACAATCAGTACTTTCTTCATCGTGCTTAGTGCGGTGCTGGTAGCCGTAGGCTGGAGGCTCGCGATTAAGCGCAGGCTGGCGGAGCATCAGAAGGTTATGTTCTATGCAGCAGTGTCAGCAACGATCTTCTTCATCGTATATGTATCGCGTTCGATATTCGTAGGAAATACAATCTGGGGCGGGCCAGACAGCTTACAGCCTTACTATTTTGTCTTCTTATTGTTCCATATCGTGCTTGCTACAGTTGGCGGCGCTTTCGGAATTACAACACTAACGCTTGGTTATAAGAAAAAGTTTGCCAAACATCGCAAATGGGGTAAAGTAACTTCAGTAGTTTGGTTTATTACAGCTATTACAGGCACAGCGGTGTACGTATTGCTGTATCTTATGTATCCAGGCGGCCATACGAAACCCGTTATTGATGCTATTTTCGGATAGAAAAGATATTGTGTAAGCCATGATTTCAAAAGAGACTACTCTTTTGAGAACATGGCTTTTTTTATGTTTATGCAGAAGTGATTGGCTTGCAAATAGGGGGATTTCCATTGTGCAGGATTATTTACCGTAGAAGGGAATTCTCCTCCAAAAATCTTTTTATGGGAGTACTTGACATCTGTGTATACACTGAATATACTGTGTATAAGGATATATACAGTATATTCGCTAAGCGATTGAAGGGAGCAAATGCTGTGGGGTTATGGAAGGGTGCATGGTATTTAGCGAAGCATGAGCTGGCTAAAGATCGTTGGAAAAGTCTTTTTACATTATTTTTTATTGGATATTTATTGTTATTTACCGTTCCTTTAATGCGGGATGGCTTCATAGGGGAAAATGGACCATTCGGAAACTGGTCACTCGATTTCATTTACCTTTCGATTCTGCCTGTTCTAGGGTTCATTGCTAATAAGACAATGATGCGTTCCTGGAAAGAGAATTCCTATACGAGGAAGATCGCACAATGGAGAACGCTGCCGATTTCATCGAAACAAATTGCACTAGGGAGAATCATTCAGCTGGCTATCGTATTGTTTGCTGCTCAACTTGTTTTCTTCTTATTGCAATTTATCATTGCACGGAATATGGGCGTTGATATTTCAGCCTTAAGCTTCGTGTTATATGGAGCAAGCTGGTTTGGCTATTCACTGACAATGGGGATTGGTTATGTATACTGGGAATTGGGGCATTCAGGAAAAACATATTTTTTCTTCAACATCACTTATCTCGCTTTTCTGCTTATCTTTTCAATCAGTCTAGCCTTTTTGGATATTGGAAATATTGTCTCAAGTTCGCTGCATGCAATCGAGAACGGCAGTTGGTGGCTGCCAATCATAACCGTAACTATTGGTGTTGCTGCTGCGTTCCTCGGCGTTAAACGAATTGAAAATCGGCTGGAGAAAAGAACCTACAGAGCATAGATATTTGAGAATGGAAGAAGGTGAACCTCATGCGGCTGCCGATCCAAATTAATGAACAAAGTGCAGAGCCGCTTTATCATCAGATCGAAGTACAATTGCGAGCCTTAATCGTCAGCGGCCAACTTTCGGAAGGGATGCTGCTGCCATCGATTCGCGAGCTTGCCCAAACCGTCAAGTGCAGCGTGATTACAGTAAAAAGAGTATATAACGATTTGGAAGCGGAAGGGCTGCTTCGAACAAGGCAAGGAACTGGCACCTATGTGGCACAGGTAGGTGATCAGGAACGTGACCGGCATCGTCTTGCTGCTGTTATTGAAGCGCTAGAGCAGGCAGTTGTAGCCGGCAAGCGGGTTCAGTGCACAGAGGAAGAGCTGCAGACGATGTTTAAAGAAGCGATGAGCAAGCATTTTGATTAAAGGGTGGGACATATGATGAATGAGACGATGGCGATACAATTAGACGGCGTTGTGCAAAATCGTGCGAGCTTCAAACTAGGGCCGGTCCATATGAGTATTCCACAGGGTTACATCACTGCCATTGTTGGGCCGAACGGATGCGGTAAGAGCTCCACCTTTCGCTTAATGCTTGATCTGGATAAAGCGGATGTGGGCACCATTCAGCTGCTTGGAGAGCAAGTGGAGAATGGGCTCAGCACAGAGGTTAAAAAACGAATTGGTTACTTGCATGATCAATCCTCCCCGCATGAGGACAACATGAAGGGGACGGAGAAAGCTGAGTTTCATCGCTTCTGGTATGACAAATGGGATGTAAATCGTTATCGGGAGCTGCTTCGCATTCTTGAGGTCGATGATAATCAGCTGCTTGGCAAAATGTCGAAGGGGATGCGTCGCAAATTTGAATTTGCGCTAGCCCTAACACATAATCCGGAGCTGCTCCTGCTCGACGAGCCTTCCTCGGGGCTTGATCCGCTTGCATGGAAAACGATGATTGAGGTGCTTCATCGGTACATGGATCGAGGAGATCGTACCATTCTTATGACCTCACATATCATCGAAGAGGTGAAACGACTTGCTGATTTTATCATATTTATGGCTCAAGGCAGAGTGCTTGGCATGTACGAGAAGGATGAGTTATTCAGCAGTTGGTTTACGCTATTTGTAAGTGGAGCGGATCTGACTCCGAAGAAAGCAACGTTAATCCCAGGTCAAACCGTTGTTGAGCATGCAGGTGGAACGACCTATCGAATTGCGACAAATCAGGCTGCAGAAGCTGAAGCATGGTGTGCTGAGGAAGGCTATCAGATTGTAAGCAGGCAGGCACTAGAGCTGGATGAGATTATGAATGCCTTGCTTACACAAGATAGATTAAATACAAGAATGAACTAGTAGAGGGGAGTAATGAAATGAATCCATTAATAGTAGAAAAAGTAGTTAAGCAATACGGGGATAAAACAGCAGTAAACGAAATTAGCTTGGAGGTAAGCGAGGGCGAGATTTACGGCCTGCTCGGGGCCAACGGCGCCGGCAAAACAACAACGATGCGGATGGTGCTCGGCTTGATCTATCCGGACGAAGGGCGAATTCTCTACAACGGTAAGCCTTACAGCAATGAGCAGCTTAGCCTGCTCGGGTATTTGCCGGAGGAGCGCGGGCTATATCCGAAGGTAAAGGTCAGCGATCAGATCATCTATCTGTCGCAGCTCAGAGGAATGTCGAAAGCGGATGCCGACCGCAACCTGAAGCAGTGGCTGGAGAGGTTCGAGGTGCCGGAATATTACAACAAGAAGGTCGAAGAGTTGTCGAAGGGGAACCAGCAGAAGATTCAGTTCATCGCGGCTGTCAACCACAAACCACGCATCGTCGTCATGGACGAAGCGTTCAGCGGACTTGACCCCGTCAACGTCGAATTGTTGAAGTCGACGGTGAAGGAGCTGCGCGACTCCGGCTCGAGCATCTTGTTCTCGACCCACCGGATGGAGCATGTCGAGGAGCTGTGCCGCAACATTACGATTTTGCATCGATCGAACACGGTCTTGAAGGGCAGCTTGAAGGAAATTAAAAAACAATTTCCGAGAGAACGTGTCATCCTTGGCACTGACAAAGAAATTAGCGGACTCGATCGGCTGGCTGGCGTAACCGGCGTCACGCGTACGGAGCGCGGCTACGACATTGCCATTTCCTACGAAGCGGCGGGTGCTGACATTCTGCGTTTGGCGATGGAGCAGGCGAACGTGAATCATTTCGAAATCAAGGAACCAACGCTAAATGAAATCTTTATCCGAATGGTGGGTGATCGTCATGAATAGTTTCTGGACGGTAGTAGGGTTTACGATCCGGAATAAGGTCAAAGGCAAAGCTTTCGTCATTACAACGTTGATTATCGCGTTAATTATCAGCATCGGCATTAATCTTCCTTATATCATTGCACAGTTTGATAAAGGCGACAAAGTAACAAATATCGGCTATATCCAGTCGCAGAGCGAACAAGCGGCGAGCGGCACGGCAACAGGCGACAGCTTGAAGGCGTACTACGAGAAACTAGAAAATTCGAACATCGTGATGGTTCCTCTTGAGGACAAAGGCGATGCCTCGGCAAACGAGAAGCAGTTGAAAAAAGCAATCGATGAAGGGGAAATCAAAGGCTACCTTGAGTTCGGCGATATGACGGACAGCGGTTTCCCGGAAATGACTTACAAGTCCGAGAAGCTGATGGAATTCGGCATGACGGAATCACTGCAGGGAGCGCTTTTGCAAATTCGCCAAACGAACGTGCTCCAGGATGCGGGCCTTTCGGCCGAGCAAATGGCGCAGCTATCGGCTCCGATCAAGATCGGCACCGTTCAGATTTATACCGGTGAAGGTTCGGGCAGTGGCAACACGGGCAGAACACCGGCGGAGCAAGGCGTCAACATGGGCGTCATCTATGTCATGATTATTTTCCTGTTCATGGCAATCATGACCTCCGGCAATATGATCGCGTCGGAGATTACGGCGGAGAAAAGCTCGCGTGTCATGGAAATCCTCATTACGAGCGTTTCGCCGCTGAAGCAAATGTTCGGCAAAATATTCGGCATGTTCGTCGTCGTCATCGTGCAGGTCACATTCTATTTAGTCGTCATTCTGACGAACATATCCATGCCGCATAACAAAGGGGCATTAGGCAATCTCGACATCGACTTGTCGCTCGTCGATCCAATTCTGCTCATCTACGCGCTGCTGTTCTTCCTGACGGGCTTCTTCCTGTTCGCGACGCTGTACGCAGCGGTCGGATCGATCGTAAGCCGGACGGAAGACCTGGGTCAAGCGGTCATGCCGCTGACATTCGTCTCGCTGGCAGGCTTCTACATCGCAATCTTCAGCATAAGCGCGCCGGACAGCATGCTTGTGAAGGTGACGTCGTACATTCCGGTCTTCTCGCCATTCGTCATGCTGCTCCGCCTTGGGCTGACGGAAGTGCCGATGTGGCAGACGCTTCTCTCTTTCGGCATCTTGCTCGTCTCGATCTACGCAGCGGTCTACATCTCCGCTAAGATCTATCGCACCGGCGTACTTATGTACGGCAAGCGCCCTAGCTTGAAAGAAATCCGCAAGGCTATGAAGGCGTATAAGATTTAGGAGTAGTTCTTGGTTCCATCTGTGAGTAACATTTACAAATGATACCAGTAATATCATTAAATGATACTAATAAGATCTTTTAATGAGACTGATTTTGAAATCCGGTTAGATCAATACTTGATCTAACCGGATTTTTTGTTTAATTGATTTAATTTACAAATAATAGATATCATATTAGAATACGAATTAGTCAATGTCAACAAATGATATTTTCTGAAATGAAGGTGTGAAAATGGACTGGAACAATAAAACATGGGAATTTGAAGATGAGGCCTATTCGCCAAAAAGGAAATTTAATAACAAAGGGAGTCAGTGGCATCCTCATATTATAGGAAGCTTCTACAGCTTTAGGAATTCTAAAGTAGTAGAATTTGAGTCTTTAAATGAAAGGCTTTTTTATTACTTTTTGGAATTAGAAAGAGATGTTGTTAGATATTTTGTGCAGCCAATTCAAGTACCCATTTTAACTGATAAAAAAGAGTGGTTTCATATTCCTGATGTATTGGTATTTCGACAAGGTTCACAGCCGGCTCTTATTCAGATAAAATAGTGCGAAGAAGATAATTTAAAAATGGAAACTATCCAATGTAATCTCGAGTGTGAAAAAATTACTAAAATGTATGGTTGGAGCTACGCTGTAGTGTTTCCAAAAACACTCCCTCATCCGTTACCACGTAACATAAGTTTTTTATCAGGATTTCTTAGGACTCATACCTACTACAATGAATGGTATGAGAGAGTTATTAATCGAATGCATATTATAGGACCATGTACGGTTGAGCAATTATCTTTAAGTTTCATTGACTCATATGATCCACTCTTCATTAAACCCCTTGTTTATCATCTAATAGCTGTAGGTGTCTTTTTAACTGATGTTCGTCAAGTTATTTCTTCAAATAGCATGATTGGTATAAATACTGAAATGAAAGCGCCACTAATAATAACTTCCGAAGGAAGTTATTGAACCTCTGCTAGTGCTAGAGAAATTTAAAGAAGGAGATCTGCAATCACTTTATGTTTTTAAAGATAGATTTAACATTGGTTATACTATTAATTGATAATTTCTGTGACGTTATTACAATTGAAATTAAAGATTTTTCTCCTGTGAATTTCGTTCCTTATCAAAGAGGGACGCGATTGCTGTTACACTGTACTGCTACAATACTAACGCTAGCCCAATCATACCCAGATAACTTTTGATGTTGCTTAGCTTGCCAAGTCAGTAAAATTAACCAAATGGATAAATCAGTAGTAATTTGATGCACTAATTACTATCTTATGTGATAGCATTTCTAAGATGAAGTTCTGCAAGGTACCTACAATCATTATGAAAAACATAAGAATATAGAAACATACCTTAGAAAAAATGATTCATAAACATGTTGAAAAAGTTCCTAAATTATAGTATAATTTCTTTATGGTCGTGGAGTAATGGCTAACTCGTCTATACTTTTGTATAGAAGATAAGGGTTCGATTCCCTTCGTCCAAAGTGTATAAAATAATATTTTATACGTTTTGGCCGGGAGGAATCATTTTGACTCGAAAGTATAGTGAACTTTATAAACAACAATGTCAGAACGTAAAGCTAATAGAAGACGCTTATACCGGTATTGAAAAGAGTGTTAAACATCATATAAAAACGGAAAATAAAGAACAAGAAATTGTGTTTACAAGATTACTTTCCACTATTACAGTCATATGGATGGAAGCAGTAATACTGAAAATTTGTTTTGATAATAACGCATTTACGAATGAAGATGTACTAGAAATAAGATCTGCACAATCATTAGAGCAAAGAATTGTTTTTCTGCTCAATATGGCTATGTGTAAAAATTATAATATTGCTTTCACGAAATCTTTATTAAAATATGAACTTCCATATACAAACAGATTAAGATACGAAGGATTGGTAAATCTTATCCAAGAAGATTTTTCCCAATCAATTATAATACGGAATAAAATTGCACATGGGCAATGGAAATATGCATATCAATTGGATGAAAATATATTGGATGTAGATATCACAGGGAAATTAAACAAAGAGAACATTGTAGATATTCAGCTAAAGAGAAATCTTTTCATACAATTAATGAACTTAATACAAAATGTTGCCGTTGATTTTACAACCTTTGAAGAACAGTTTGACAGGATGTATGATAAAATTGAAGGTTATAAACATAACAGGGATGGACGTTCCTATAAGGAATATCGAAAGATATTGATTGAAAAGTATATAAGAGGAAAAAAGATGTTTCATAACGCAACACAAAACGTTCCTGTATAATGAAAATATTTATCCATAGAAAACTACATTAATTTCATTTAGTGTAGTTTTTTTGTTGTTTTATTGTTACTTCTTAGGTTACCTCTATAAAACAAATGAAAACTGGAATGAAATAAAGTCAAAAAGAGAACGGAAAAATTGCTAACACGTGATACTAAGTCCAGAATAAATTCTATCGGGTGGTCCAGATATCTGTTAAATATGGGCTAGGCTATGCTTCTATGACGACTATTGCATGGCATAGAGCGAGTTAGTGGAGTCTAAAATAAAAATTGGAACCTTTGAAAACGATCAAGTGGAACATACTAAACCTATCGACAATTGAATTCGGAGGAACGAATATAATAATGAATTCCAAGCGGTGGAGCATATTCAAGCGACTTTACGTGGAGGAGTAGGGTCCTATAGGCAGATCGTCGGAACTCAATCGGACCTTTAGCCGCTTCGCCCTTCGTGGGAGTACCGGACCCGCTAGAGGCTCTATGTCTAGCCGCAGCTCGGCAGTTGCTATATTAGTTGAATTAAAGTTTTTAGCAAACCATAACAAGGAGAAACTGGATAAAATAACAGAAGCGATGAAGCAATTCAAAGATCGTCGAATGTATGAACTCTATCAAGCCATCTATTTGCATTTGAAAGGCATATCCATGACGGCGATTGCTGACATTCTAAATTGGGATCGAATGACTGTGAGCAGTTACATTCATACGCACAATGACGGCGGACTGACTGCTTTACAGTGGGATCACTTGTCTGGTGCTCCTTCTCGGTTGACAAAGGGAATGCGGGATCCATTGTCATCAACGATGTGGTCTATTTCACCGTTGCCGAGATCTGTCTGAGTGTCGGGTAGTTTATGAATGAAATTATGAAAAAACGACCCAATGGTACAAAGATGATTACAAACTTAGCCCCGCTATCATCGGTTGCTTTACACTGATTCCACTGATCAATTCTATTAATCATTTCTTCACTAATCGTAATATCAATGAATTCCTTAGAATCATTACAAAACTCCTTATGATATTCCGGCGCCTGAGCGCTAATGAGTTTATGAATAAGAGCCAAGCTGGATTGTCAACATAAAACTGAACAACTTTTATAAGGGCATACTCCTGGCTTCAACAGGAGTTAGATAATCTAGTGTTCCGTGAATCCTATGGTAATTAAACCAATGGACGTAATCATGGAGTTCGACATCAAGCTGCTCATCCGTAAGGAAATGCACTTGGTTAGCGAATTCCGTCTTGAAGATTTTAAATGTTGCTTCTGCAACGGCATTATCGTAGGGACAGCCTTTTCGGCTAAGGGATCGTGTAACGCCAAACGTTGTCAACGCTTCAGAAATGAGCTTATTATCAAACTCTCTGCCTCGATCCGTATGAAACATTTTAATACGATCTAATCTCTGTGAGATGCTCGCTATGGCTTTGTAAACAAGCTCTTTTGACTTGTTCGGACCGCTGCTGCATCCAATAATTTCACGATTAAAGAGGTCTACAAACAAGCATACGTAATGCCATGTACCGGCTACTCGTACGTATGTTAAATCGCTGACGACAACAGCGTATGGCTCTTTTTGATCAAATTTGCGTTGTAGTACATTCTCAACGACGGCCTCATTAGAATCGTTCTTAACAGGCTTGTACTGCGCTACCGTGTAATTAGATACCAGGCCATGTTTTCTCATGATCTGACCGATCTTACGGCGCGAGGCTAACAAGATTCGCTTTCCTAATTCAACCTTGATTTTTCGTGTGCCGTAGTTGTTTCGACTAGCTGAGAAGATCTCTAGAATCGCATCTTCTAGCTGCTGTTCTTCCTCGTTACGGCAGGCTCAGACTTGTAGTAATAGGTGCTTCGTGGTAGTTGTAGGACTGCGCACATTGCTGATACCGAGTACTTGTGTGCATTATTGCGAATCACAATTACTTTCGTCCCATGATCAGCGCGGCTTGCTTTAAAATATCGTTCTCCATTTTCAAACATTGAATTTCTTTACGTAAAGCTAGGAGTTCGTTCTCTTCCTCTGTGCGATTATCTTTTTCTTTAAAGGAACCTGTCTTCTGACTTTGTGCGATCCAACGATCAAATGCATAAGCACTCAGATCATATTCCTTAATGATGTTTGCTCTTGATTTTCCACTCTCGTAGAGCTGGATCATCTGCTTCTTAAACTCGGCAGTTAATGTACCTCTTGGTTTTGGCATAGTAGATTCGCTCCTTCTCTGTTCCCTTCATTCTACTAGCCCTTATTTTTTCTGTCTAACTTAGTGTAGACGATCCAAGCCACCCTGTTATTGATATATAACCAAGTTGTTAATCGTGAAAGCCATCTGATGAGTTCGTTCGTTAGAATGGAGGTAGTAGTATTTACTTCCATCAACATAGATTATGCAGTTTTATACGCTCTCGTAAATCTCCAATATATATCTGGTTGAGACCATTCGGATCGTAATTTTTTCTGAAGCGCTTTATGAATTTCGTCAACATCTCGAGCGATTTCCCAAGCAATCGGTCCAAATCCCATAGTGCGTTTGATAACTCGGTAATGATGAACTAGAATTTCTTTTGCTTTGCCTTCAGGGTACTGCAGTATTTGTAGTTCGCGTATGACTGCACAGATATCGGTTTGTTCATCATATGCACTTTTATTGAATTCCCCATTTGCCTACTCCTTCCTATACCTCATTATTATTTTACCACTTACGGTACACGCAAGATCAAAGTAAACCTCTTTGATCGTAATTTCAACGTCTCCAGCTGCTGTATTGGTCGCATTATGAAAGAGAAAGGGCTCGTTTCCACTTACACGGTAGCGCAATATAAGCCCTTTAAATCGTCCTGTAACGAAGCAAAAACAGTAAATGTACTGAAGAGGAGCTTGAACAGACGGAAGCTAAACGCTTCGTCGTCAGTGATTTGAGGTATGTGAAAGTCCAGAACCGATGGCATTACAATTGTGTGCTGGTGGATCTGTTTAATCGAGAAATCATTTGTCGAAGTGCAGGTTCAAACAAGGACGCTGCTCTGGTTACCCGTGCCTTCGCGACCGTTAAGGGTGAGTTACACCAGATTCAATGGTTTCATACCGATCGTATCAACGGTTTCAAAAATCACAAGATGGACGAGTTGCTGGAGTCGTTTAATATCGGTCGATCGCTAAGTATGAAAGGATGTCCGTACGACAACGCTGTGGCTGAAGCTATCTACAAGGTAATGAAAACAGAGTTTGTTAACCATATGACCTTTCAGAGTTTCCGTTATCTGGCTTTGGGATTATACGATTATGTCAACTGGTTCAACCAGGCATCGCATCAGATAGGATATAAAGCTCTTTTGCTTTTATTTAAGGTTGTGATATTTTACGACTATTATCGACAGTTAGTGACACTCGTTGTCTGGTACAATATGACTAAATCTTCACTTGGCCTATAGGGAAGAGATTAATCTAATTTCTTTTATCCCTGACGATGTTTTAAAGCAATATTGTAGTAATCGCCATTCTTACTTGAGGACTTTGAAGAATTGTATACTTAATTAGAACCCAATGAGAACCGAACAAAGAAATCGAAGTATACTCCTGTTTAGATAGATTAATGATTTTGAGATATATGTTACTTACAAAAGGGATCATCTATATGTACCTCTTCTATAATCTGACATCAAAGCTTTATTTGTTTGAGTCAATCATTGGAAAATTGCATATGTTTCATTCCTACATGAGATGATTTGCTTGAGTAATAATACTTGAGTCTAGCGTTGCGTACGAAATTGAAACTAAGCTACGAGCAATAGGTGAAGAAATTCTTAAATCAAAACTAGAATTGGTATCGTATATCGACTAGACAATTAAATCCTAAATCATATCGAAGCAGATTGCTAATTGGAGTTCTTCCATAAATATTTCGTGTATTGCACCGAAATAGTCTGATGCATATCTTTGTTTTTATTAAATATTTCAGAAGTCTAAAAAGATTAATCAAATGACAATTAGAAAAAAGGAGATTAAGTATATAATGTATGAACTAAAAGATGGAAAACTACTTATTGATGGTCATATCCTCGAAATACCAAATGTGAGATTTGAAAAAGAAATAGGAAAAGGTAAAAACGGTATATGTTTTGAAGGTCACTGTGATTTTCCCAAAAGAAAAGTGGTTATCAAAATATGGTTATCTCGGAAAGACATAGATGTATCAGACGAGAAACGTTTTGTTGAAGAAGTTAATAAAACGGCTAGAATTAATTCTGAACGAGTCGTGCAAATATATACAGCTGGGAAGGGTAACGAAGTTTATTACGCTGTAATGGAATTTATTGAAGGCAGTACTTTAAAAGATTGGTTATTAACTAGTCCTCCTTTTGAGTATAGACGAACTGCAATGCAATCTTTAATAGATGGAGTACGTTTAGCTGAAAAGGAAGAAGTTGTATTGGGTGACCTTCATTGGAAGAATATTATGATATTAAAGGATAATACTACTAAAATTATTGATATCGGAACTAGTGTATATGCAAGATCAACTGAAGCAAGTCATCAACGCAGCAAAGAATTGCTTTATCAAACATCATTACATTTGTTGTGTGAAGAAAAAGACTTCATTTTTTTAGACCAAACTAACTTAAAAAAATGCTCTATAAATATAATGTTGCATTGTTTAAACGGGCTAAAAGATATTATCTCATATATTAATGGATACGATGTTCTCGAATATCAACTCGATGAAGTCCCCTTTCAAGTACAAAATATAGTAACTAAATATCCTTTGTTTGATCTTGAAAATTTAATTAATCGATTTTATGCAACAGAAGCGTATAAAAATCACACAAATACGTTGATTTATATAGTTAGAAATGAATGTTTTAAAATTCTTGGTATGCCTATGAGCGTAAATTTTGGAGAATCTATAACTCTAGGTTATATAAGTGAAACAATAAAAAATTATGAGTCTGTAAAAGAAGAGTTTTTAAAAAGTGGTTAGATAAATGTTGATGTAATAAGGTGCTCGTGTGCGGGCGTAAAAGCAATATGTGCTGGCATGAATTCAATTAGAAAGTGAAGCGTACAGCAAGAGTGTGCCGGAAGATTATATCCTTCCCATTAAATGTAAAGAATCGAGCCAGAAATACCGCTGGCCTTATTGGAATAGATGTATGTTATTCGCTCGTGCTCTTTCTGAACATGTCGTTGTTCAGGCGAAACGATGGTTATAAGGTCATAATATTATATTTTATACTAAATATAAATTCGCGGAGCAATGTAATTACAGAGTGAAGTAAACAATTTTAAAAAATGGGGAGATCTAATGCTTAACGAGGGCATGTTGCAAAACAACGGTTTTTCAATTAGTCCAATCAATATTAATTCAAGTGATCCGGGTGATGAGACGCAAAAGAGATTTCGATATCAACACACCTTTACAGCATTGGTTGCAATAAAGATGTTATCAGGTGAAGTTCCTTATAAAGAGTTGTATTGCGAACATCACGAAGATATTTTAGCAGTAGAGGGAATCGGGAAATATCATGGGATTCAAATTAAAACAAGACAATTAAAAGATGGTCCCTTTGAATTAGACGATCCTGCAATCAAGGGAAGCTTGTTGAGATTTATTCAACATAATATCAATTACCCTGGTTCATTTGTTAAATTTGTCATTGTTTCAAATTGTCCGTGCCGAGATGATGAGACAGGTAAAAGTCTTTTGAATTTATTAGCCCAAGTAAAAAGTGGGACTATAGAAAATTTCACTCCCAAAACACTTGATAAATTTATTCTAGAAGTTGCTAAAGATAGTGAAACTGGAATTGATATTGTGCTTGATGTTCTGAAAAAAACAGACTACTTAGCAGGGCCGGGATTAGACGATATTGACTCAAAGGTAATATCTGAACATCTTGGTAAGTTACCTGAATGTATGAGTGTAGGAATTGAAAAGCTACGGGTTCTTCATCGACGAATTTGTGAGAAAATGCATCAGGCATCTTCCAAATTATTAGATAATGCGGTAAAGGACTATGCTGCATTAGCTGGAGGCCAATCTATTATTAATGCTGAAGAAATTAATTCAAAACGAATAACGAAACAAATGCTAAGCAAACTAGTCTCAGAAAACATCAGTACTAATTTATTTCTTAGTTCAAGGCTAGGTATCTCTGAATTATCTCAGTCAAATTCAAGTCAATTAATGAAGTTTAAAATGGCTTCGGGTTTAATTGACAACGATGTTATCGAAATGGTAGATGACTTTAGGGCAGATGCCGAAGAATACTTTTTAGTTCAGAGTTATAAAGCAGAAAACAAAGACAATTCAATTAGAGAGTTGAATCAAATAAGAAAAATAGTCTTAAATGAGTCTAGGGAATCAAAATCAAGATTAAAAAAAGAAAATGTCCCTTATGGTTCTGACATGCTTCATGAGATTGAAAATAGACTGCGAGAAGTATCTAAAACCAGGTCAAAAGATGTATTTGAGTGCCCATATGAAATATTAAAAGGTATAGTAGGGATTCTTACAAACGAATGTAAAATTGAATATAGCAAGGTACCTGAAGGAGGGTGGCGTAATAATGTCAGCCTCACTGATTGAACAAGTAATACGGCTTGAAAATCACGATGATTTACACTCAATTAGATTATTAATCTTAATTAATGCATTAGCAGGTAAAAAAAACGAAACCAAGATTGCTATATCTACACTTTCAAAATTTGATTTTATCCTTCGTTATCCTATTGTTCTAGAGCGATCACTAATACAATTAAATGTGATAAAAAATTTTGAAATCAGTGAGGCAGAAAGAAATAGCATTGAAACGGAAATGCTTGCTTTCTCATATAGTCCATGGAGTTCTGAATTCAGAAAATTACTAGTTCTTCTCTCTGCTCGTGCACTGATAATTTGGAAAGTGAATGGTAAGCAAATAGAACTTAGCTTAACGGATTTAGGTAAAGAATTATGCGATCAAGTCGTCTTAATTGATGAATTTGTTGATATTTTAAAACAAAGTAAAGTGATTAAGTCAAGTTTTGCAAACTTATCTATTGCTAAACTCGATTCATTATTAACTTTTGTTATTAGATATACAAACATGAAAAATTGAGGGTGTGTGTATGTGGATATTAAAATTAATAATTTAATAGTTAGATGCAGAAAAGATATTTTTAATATAGAATTTTCAGACATTATTACATATTTTTACGGAAAAATGGGTGCTGGTAAATCAACGGTTTTACATCTGATTGATTTTTGTTTAGGCAATGAACTTGTTGAAACTCCAGCACTCCAGCAAGAATTTATTGGTGCTGATCTGCATTTGATCATTTCTAATAATGTGGTAGAACTATCGCGAAACAAAGGTTCTAATCAGGTAGATGTAGTTTGGTTTAATGATGAGGGTGAAGTATTAAATGTGATAGCTCCAACAAAAGCAAAAAGCGATGCACAGCCTTTACTGCCAGACACGAGAGTACAGCATTTATCTGATCTCTTATTTTATATCTCTGGTATAGAACCGCCGAAGGTACGGAAGAGTAAGTTGAAAGAGGATACGGAACTAATCAGACTGAGTTATAGAGATATTATGTGGTATTGTTATTTAGATCAAGACGAAATCGATAGTTCCTTTTTTAATTTAGGAAAAGAAGAGCATGACTATAAGCGCTTGAAAAGTAGAGATGTGATGAGACTCATATTGGGATTTCATCAAGAACAAGTTGCTTTACTTGAGTCACAACTATATGAAACTAGGCAGAGAAAAAATACTTTATTAGAGACAGCCATCCAAATTGAAAGGTTTTTAAAAGAAAATAATATAGGAACCACTGAGGAAATAGAGAAAGAACTTGGCCTATTACAAGGTAAGATAACTTTCAAGAAAGCAGAGGCATTGCAGTTTAAAGAAAATTTCCGTACTAGCAATGGACATATATTGGAAGAATATAAAGCAAGTGCTATAGATCACTCCAAAAATATAACAGAGTTTTCTACGCTAGTAATTGATCTAAATGAACAAATAAGTAGGCGTAGAAAGCTACAAAATGAATATGCAATAGCTGCTGTGAAAGTGAGCAGATCAAATGTAGCTAAAGAAATATTGAAAGGTGTCCAATTTTGTAACTGTCCTCAATGTGGCCAAGAAATTCAACAGCGAATTGACAATGAAAGTACATGCTCCTTATGTCTACAACCTTTTAAAAATTCAGGAAATATAGAAGAAGTTGAAATGTTAAAAGCGGATTTGAAAGTGAGACAAAATGAATTAAAAGAATCAGTTCTAAAACTTGAACGTCAATTAAGTGTAGTAGAAAATGAAAAACTATTATTACTAAAAAGTAAAATTGAACTGGATTCAAAAATCTCTGAGCTCGAGCGGGAGTATGATTCAGCATTTTTAGCTAAAGCAAAGGAATTAGAAAGACAAATTGGTGAATATGAGGGGAGGAGCAAGGAACTGCTGAATTTACTACCATTGCCTAAGAAGATAGAAAAAATATTTTTAGACGTTGCTGATCTCGCAAAGGAAGAAGAAAGAATTAAAAATGAGTTAGCAATCGCTAGACGAAATGCTGAATTAGATGCTACTAATCTAAAGGAATTAAAGGATTTGTTTATTGAAAACTTAACGATAGTTGGTTTTCCAGGTATTAATGCTAATGATTATATCGAAATTAATACCAGTGATTTTATCCCGCGCATAACGCGGGTAGGTGAAGACGATGTATTTACAACCGAATTTGCTAACCTTGGTAGTGGTGGTAAAAAGACTATATTTAAATGTTGCTTTATACTCGCAATACATCGATTAGTGGCACAAAAAAATATTCAGTTTCCTTCATTTTTGATGCTCGATACACCGATGAAAAATATTAGCGAAAGAGAAAACCGAGATATATTTGAGGGCTTCTATAATTTAATTTACAAACTTTATTCAAGTGAACTATCAAGTAGGCAGCTTATTATCGTCGATAAAGAATATTTTGACCCTGAGGATTCAGATTTTAAAGAATTTTTTAAAGAAAAAGATCGGATAGAAGTAAAACACATGACTCCTGATGATCCTAGTAATCCACCTCTAATCCAATACTACAGAGGACACTAGGTGTAGTTTATCCAAGAGATGAAACAGGGTCTGATGGTGGTTTATTTGGTTGACAGAAATAACCGGATAGGTGACCAGAATATGTATTGACCATTTATGGCGTTGGTAAGGGAAGATAAAGATAGTGGATCGTTGCTGTTTCATGAATGTTGAAATGATGCCTGTTAAGGCGAGCAAAGATCATTGCACTGGAAATGGTTCGGAAAACTCCAGAGATCTTTTGTTTCAGCTTGACCATAAGCAAGTCATGTTCCGCTTGGTTGTAATCAGCCGTTATTCTTTCTGAAAATGTTGCTTTTTGCTCGAGCTCTCATGCCTTGCAGCATTCTTTTCGGTAATTGAAAGAAAACCGTTACCCCCAATAAGGTCCAGGTAGATAGGATTAACATAAAAGCTAATTTGAATGAGGCAGCTATAGCGATGTCGAGACAGATTAAAAACCGAGGAGTGGGATTATTAAATGTACGAATTGTGGCAGAAGTATCGTTCTAAATGCCACTCTGATAGTCTTCCTCCTTGTCCGAAATGCAAAAGTACAGAGTACAGGGCGTAGCTATCTAGGCTTTGTATTTAACCGTAAATCTCAAGATGCCAGCCAAGCATTGGCTGTTTTTTTTGAACTAGAGACGATTAGAATAAAGAGGGCGCTCCATTACAAAGGTGAGCTTTGTAATACAATCTGAAAAAATAGAGCAATATTATATGGAGGTAGTTTATGCAATTTTTGCAAATGTTCACTGAGTACCCTATTGCAGTGTTATTACTAGCGTTTATATCAAGTGTTCCTATTATCAAACCATATTTTAATGCAATATCCAGAACGGGATTTGATGAGCTACATCAAACTAAGGAACACAATATGTGGCAAAAATTTATAAAGCAAATTATCAATGTCTTCGTATTAAACTTTGTACTAATGTTTATTTCCATTCTGCTTTATATCAGCAATGATTCAACAGATACAACAAGTGAGAGCAGTCCAGTAGGGAATGTTGTAGCTACAGTGTTATTTGTAATATTCTTATGTTGGGGATTGGTAGCTATTTTTCTGATTATACTAATTCTCATATTTACAATTCAGAAGAAAACGTCTATTAAAGATCTTACAAGAAAATTTTTTATGGTGATTGTGCCGGTACATGGAATCACTACTTTTTATATTTATTTGCTCTTTGTTGTATTCTATTTCTCGCAATATTTTAGTTTCAAATCAGTTGGCTACATGGAAGGTATCGTGCTAATTGTGGTATTAATGATGGCTCCCTTGTTGTTATATTATTTGTATTTTGAAGTTTTGCCTAAAGATTTATTGATTTCAAATAAAGTAAAAACTTATTATCAATTAAAAATCCCCTCGGAATCAGAGCAAAGGCTATTAGATAATAAAGGACTAATTATATTGTATAGTCTTGATTCAAGAAACATTATCCTATGTGAGGAAGAGTATCTACACACAAAAGATGAACTTTATAGATATGATAAGGAGCAGGGGAAATATTATTATTACATAAAGAAAAAAATATCTGAGTAGCTCATATACAAGATTGGAAGGAACACGGGAAATGAAATAGTATATAAAACTATAAGCATAAAAATAGATAAACGTTAATTACCATTGACGTGTATTTTCGATATTAGGTTCGTTTAATTGTAAAGCTACTTAAAATAAGAATGCTGCAGAAAACTCGAAAATGATGATTAGGAGCAATTCGAACGTTTGGCATACTTCGTTGCTCCCAATGTCCGAAAGGAGCACCGCATATAGAATGATCCATTACTGAAAGAACGATGATTGCATCAGGGAGTGCTGGAAATCAAGGATCTTATCGTAATGATCTATCGAACTCCCTGCTTACAATTGGACTAAAGAGGCATTCAGTGGCTTGCCAAAACTATTATAAAATATTGCATGATTCTTTTATACAAGGTATTGTTGTTAGCTTAGTGAAGAATATCATGTTTTTTATTTGGAGTGATTAAATGTGGATATACAAATGTTAAATAAAACCATGAAAATATCAGCTTACTTAACGATTTTTATATTTCTTGTTTTTTATTTTGTTGAAGGAAATGAATTTAATTTTATGCACACATCTGGAAAAGTCGTTACATGTGTTACAGTTTTTTGGTTGGTTTTTTTTAATATTGGTTGGAAAATCAAATGGTTGGATAAGATTTTTAACATTCCGAATCTAAATGGAACTTGGATAGGAACTTTAGAAAGTGATTGGAAAAATGAAGATGGAAATTCAGTCCAACCGCTCGAATTCTATATAGTTATTAAACAAAAATTTATCAATATTAATATAAAAACATTTACAGAAAGTTATGTTGGGAAATCGTATATTGAAAAGCTTGATTGTAATGAAAGATCTGATGAAATCAACTTAGTATATTTGTACTGTTCAGACATTAATAGTGAAGAAGAGGATAAAAGACAAGGTGCTACAGAATTAAGATTATTGCAAGGCCAGACATGCCTTAAGGGAAAGTATTGGACAAGGAATAAGACGTGTGGAACCATATCACTTCAATTTTATAATAAGAAACATTTAACGACTTTTGAAGAAATTAAAAATCAGATAAGGGTGGATTGACTTGTATAAATACTATATTAGGTTAGATGCTGATAATATTGGTGATAAAATCGAATTTAGTTTACTTTGCAATGATTGGAGTGGTGCACAATCTATACACAATAGCATACAAAAGTGTATGAAAGCATTACGACAACTTATAGATGAAAGTGAGAACTACTCGTTACTAATGAGTGGTGCAGACGATTTATTAATTGCAACAGTAGAGAATGATATCGATAAAGTGCTTAGTTTTACCAATTATATTAGGGATCAATTTAATATTAACTGCAATGAATCCTTAAGTGCAGGTGTGGGGGCGACGCTATTAGAGGCGTTAATAAATTTGAAAAAAGCTAAAACATCTGGGAAAAATAAAGTTGTTAGTTACTCAAATTTCGCAGAATAAAAACCGAGTTGAGCCTGAAGGGGTGAAGGTGGGGCGGTTTAAGTTGAAATTTTGCCAACATAGAAAAACACCACTTCATTCGGTAAAGTGAGAACTTAAACCACAGAAGATATGTTACTTTTGTAAAAAACAGCAGTTGCCCCTAGATCAGCTCCTCCAACAGATATCAAGTTTGTTAGAATAGTTTTATCAACGCATATATTCGACGTAAGCATCCAATATAACTGAGATAATTCGTAAGAAACATAATCTTGCGGGAGGCCAAGCATTTTGAGGAGATTGAAAGCCTTCTATAGATTTTTTAAGAGAGAACCCTTGTGGTATCGTGCAATTAATGTCATTTCTTCGTGGGTGTCGATCGTACTAAGTACCGCTGCCATATCGCTCGATGGATATGAAGAAAGTGTATCAAAGCAAGCTGTTGCAATTTTCTTCGGCACGTTTGGTATAAACATGAGGCGAAACAAACGGATCTCCTTATTATTCTTTGTACTTGCAGGATTGTGTCTGTATCTATCTTGGGATGCTTTGCCTTAAGAGTTAGAGAGACCTTCTAAATTGATATATTAGAAAGTGTCAAATGTAGATGTTTAAATAACGGTAAGTCTCAAATGAAATTATTAAAAGTATCATTTTTGAGTATGAAATCGGCAGTTTTTAAGTGTGTTTAATCTCAATTGTTACTATTTCTCACACCATCTGCTTCGAATTTACCCAATACAGGTTTTCAAAAGTTATTGAAAAAACCCACATTCGGCCTATCTGGCTCGATTGTGGGTTTTTGGCTTAGTTAGATGAGGTCCTATCCATTCTCATTTTCATTTTCATTCTCTTTATAGATGGAGATCAGCACGATTGCCGTATCTTCACCTATATTTCTTACTAAATGTGGCGTACAAGCATTCCAACTAAAGGAATCACCTTCTCCAAATTCAGCCTTATCTTCCCCTTGTTCCGCGTAAATTCTCCCTTTAATGACCATATGGACTTCCTCACCTTCATGTGCATGAGGAGTATTGCCAGTCGTAGAACCAGGAGGAAACTCTATAATCATCATCCGTACGTTTTTTGTGGAACTCAAGTGTTCGACTTTTAGATTTTCTGAACCGCTTGTAGTGATTGTCCTCTCGTTTTTCCGAACAATTCTCATTCGCTCTTCTTTCTTTAGAAGCAAGTAGGCAAGTGGCACTTTAAGTGCTTGAGCTATACTTTCTAATGTTGAGATGGACGGTGAGGTCTTATTCGTTTCAACCTGACTCATAAATCCTTGAGACAAGCCGGTTGTTTCGCATATTTGAGCGATTGTGATATTTTTTCGCTTCCGGATCGCTCGTATAGTGGAGCCAATATCCATCTAATCACACCTCTAGAATATTTGTAATACTAAATTTAATTTTATATTATCAATATTTATATTGACAAGTCAATGTAAATCGTTTTAAATTACACCTATAGAAAATATATTTCTATTACTAATATTTTTGGAGGAAAAAAGAATGACTAAAACAGCTTTTGTTTCCATTATCATGCGTGTGGTGTTGGGCATCATATTTATATTTCACGGAGTGGATAAGTTTCAGGGAATAAGCAATGTAGAAGCTTGGTTCAGTTCGATAGGTATCCCAGGAGTTTTAGCTTATGTTGTTGCAGCGATTGAACTTATCGGCGGTATATTGTTGATCTTGGGGTTGTTTACTCGTTATGTAGCAGGATTGTTTGTCATCATACTCATCGGTGCAATTATAACCGCGAAATTATCGGCTGGACTTCTTGGTAACGGTCAAATGGCTGGCTATGAGCTGGATCTTGGATTCATCTTGGTCTCGTTGTATCTGGTTGTTGCCGATCGATCACCGTTCTCTATTGACAGTTTTATTATGAGCAAGCGCAGTGTATAACTTACAGCATGGAGGAAACGAAGATGAATCCGAAATATCAATATGACGTTCACTTACCGGTTAAACTAGAGCAAGGAAAGAAATATCCGACGATATTCACCTTCCACGGCAAAGGATCGAATGAACAAAATATGTTCAGTTTGGTTGCTCCATTGGCTGAAGAGTTCATCATCATTGGGGTTCGCGGTAATTTGCCGCTTGGTACGGGATTCCAATATTACGATTTGAAAAGCCTAGGAAACCCAATTCGAGAGATGTATGACCAAGCGGTTACAGATCTCGCAGCATTCATTCATTATGCGACTGAGGAGTATCCAATCGATCCTGACAAACGTTATTTGCTCGGCTTTAGCCAAGGCGCAATCCTGTCCATGACGCTTGCACTTACAATGGGAGATCAATTAAAGGGAATCGTAGCGTTGAACGGATATATTCCTGAATTTGTGAAAACGGAGTATTCACTTCGAAGTGTTAAGGATGTTTCCGTATTTGTCTCGCATGGTGAATTCGACTCCGTATTCCCGGTTCGTATCGGGCACGAGACAGCTGCCTATTTAAAAGACCAGACGGAGCGCTTAACTTTCAAACTATATCCGACCGACCACGGCGTATCTGAAGAGAACCAGCTTGATTTTATGAAGTGGATAAAGAAGGATGCCGAACTAAACGTAAATAAGGAGTGAGATCATATGATGCCATCTTATTTTTTCGCGCACGGTGCACCTTCAATCGTGCTCGATGATAACGAATATACAAAGTTGCTTAAGCAATTTAAAGAACATACGCCAAGACCGAAAGCTATCGTTCTCTTCTCCGCTCATTGGGAAGAATCGATACAGACAGTTAGCGCCGCAGAAACTTATGAAACCATTTATGATTTTGGCGGGTTCCAAGATGAGCTTTACCAGATGACCTATCCGGCACAAAGTGACCGATCGTTAGTAGATCAGATTCAAAACTTGTTTACAAAGCATGGTGTTGAGAACGTTCAAAATGAAAAAAGAGGTTTAGACCACGGGGCATGGGCTGTTCTAAAACTACTGTATCCGGATGCAGATATTCCGGTCGTAGCGCTATCCGTAAATCGTTATTTATCTAATGAAAGGCAGTATCAAATCGGCAAGGCATTAGCAGAACTTCGCGAGCAGGATGTTCTTATCATCGGAAGCGGTGGGACCGTTCATAATTTACGGAAATTGAACTGGCGGTCGGAGGGAATTGACGAGTGGGGGGAACAATTCGACAACTGGATTCAAAGTAAATTGGAGTCATGGGATACCGAAGCCCTGTTTCAATACCGTGAGCTCGCTCCGCATGCCCAAGAGGCTGTACCGACGAATGAGCACCTCATTCCGCTTCTTCTCGCCATGGGAGCAGGTGACGTCAACCGTAACGCAAAACTTCTTCACCGCAGCTACCAATACGGTAACCTAAGCTTAAGCTGCTGGCAATTCAACTAAGATGAAATGAAAGAGGGCGGATCGGATGACATCCGCATTTAAGACGGCAGCGGAGAGGATAATAATATTTTCCATTGCCGCTGTGTATATTGCGTTGCAAGCGGCGCAGCTTGAGATGCTGGTCTTTCTGCTCGGTGGATTGGTGTTTTCTGCAATCGTCTTACTGTTGCCAAAACTGAAGGGGATGACGTTTTGGCTCACGATTTTCTTTGTGACTATTGGAGTTGTACTTCTTGCGCTTCAGAAAGCAAATGCTAGGATTTGGTTCGAGTCGGCTGGAATAAACGTGACCATTGTAACGCTTTTCCTATTCGCTCCGTTGTTCGGGATTCCAGTTCGTATTCCTGAATACGTTAAGGCCTTGAAGCGGTTTTACGAGGCTAACCTGCACAGCAAGGCCGCTCTATACTTGGGAACGCAGCTGCTCACTCAAATTATGGGCGTATTTATCAACGTAGGTTCGATACCGGTTGTTTATCAAATGGTCTTTATTAAACCGCAGCCAGGGATGAGCCGTTTGCTTGCAAATGCGCTCAACCGAGGTTTTGCGGGAGCGATTCTCTGGTCACCTTATTTCGCTGCCATGACACTAGTGACTTCAACGTTAGGACTGTCCTGGTCGTCCGTTCTGCCCTATATGCTTGGACTCGCCATTCTTAGCCTCGGCATAAGCTGGGCAGTCGATTTTCGGGAATTGCGTGACGCTAGTCTAGATGAATTTGAAGAGGCAGTAGACAAAAAGGAGAACTCGAATTTTCCAGTTGGACTCGGCATGTATTTAATAGGCGCCATAATTGTCATCTTAACCATGGAACGTATGATCAAGCTGCCAATGGTCTTATTAATCTGTATGGCTGCAGTAGCTTTCCCTTTGTTCTGGTGCATTATAAAGGGGACCATGAATATATACAGAGAAGGAATTATAAATCATGTAACAATCACTTTGCCGGCTTTGCAGAAAGAGATTACGCTTTTTCTGGCCGCTGGCTTTTTCAGTGGCGCAATTGGGATTACAAACTTCGGCTCAAAGGTTCCGAATTTACTTGAGTTTGTTCCAATGCCGATTTCCTTCACATTCACGATATTAACCGTTCTTTTGATTGCAAGCACTTCATTAATTGGTCTCCATCCAATCGTGCCAGTGACTATGCTTGCTGGAGCCATTGATCCCGTGAGCGTGCAAATCAGCCCAACTTATTTTGCGGTGCTGCTGCTTGGAAGCTGGGCTTTGTCTAATCCCATCTCGCCGGCTTCGGCTGTAAACAACTTGCTGTCCGGTTTGCTAAAGAAATCAGTGTTTGAGATAGCTGCACCGAATTACAAGTTCGCCGGCTGTATGGCGCTCAGTTTGATCGTTTTTTTAATGGTTGTTGTGAGGTATTAGAACAAAAAACTAAAGAGTGACTGGTGGCATTAGAAAATGTAAGGGCATTACAAGTTGACTCGATCGAAAGAATAGCGTGAAAAAGATTTACACATAAATGAATAATGAATAGCGTATTCCCTTCTACTTGGCTCATTAAAATAGAAATCCGGTGTAAGCGATACACCGGATTTCATTACTTAGTGAGAGATTTTTATTTTTTCCAAGTGTCATATTGAGCTTGTTTTTCTTTGATGATGTCATCTACGCCAGCAGTTTTCAAACGCTCGAGGAATTTAGGCACGGCTGTAGTCGGGTCAATCGAACCAGAGCTGATAGCCGGGATCATCTCAGTCATAACGGAAGCTACGTTGGCAACTTGCGTTTTTACAGGAGTTGGGTCAAATACAAAGCCTGATAATGGCGAAACATCTGCTGTTTGATCATTTTCAAAAACGATTGACTGAGCTTTTCTCTTCATTTCGCCAGCCGCATTTTCGGCATGATCGGCACGGTTGAATGTTGGGCTGAAGGATTGACCGATTTGCCATTCATTCCAGTTGAAATTATATTTGCCTTCAATTTGAGTGAAGTCACCTTTTTCGTTGTAGGTGTAGTCAACGTCTTTTTCTCCTAATGTAATGAGTTTGTATAGATCATCATCAGTGTTTAGCAACTCAATTAATTGCAAAGCCTTTTCAACGTTTTTTGAACCTGAATTGATAGCAATAGCTGCATTGGAGGCAGCTCCAGCTGAAATCAATGTACGAGTAGTAGATACGGATAGAGCAGGGAAATCTTTGTATTCTGTCATGGACATAGCTTGCTCTTGACCTGGAAGATCGATGCTGTCAGGCCAGCCATAGTGCATCGCAAAAACAATTTTTCCAGCTTTACGATCAGGAGTTGTATCTTTTACCGTTGCACCATCTTTGCGCACATAGCCTTTATTGAACCAGTCACGCATAATTTCTGCGTATTTAGCGAACTCAGGAGTTTCAAACTGGTTGATAACTTTGTCTGGCGCATTGAGATTGACCCAGCCAGGAGTTAGCAAATCACCTACAGGCTCCATATCCCAGTAAAGCGGCTCATTGGCAAAAAAACTATGATTAGCGCTAGTTTCAAATCCGATCATATCAGGATGCTTAGCTAACGCTTGACCAAGGAATGGTCCTACCATTTCGAGAGCTTCTATGGTTGGCTTGCCTTTAACAGCTTTCCAGTCAAACCCCGTTTCTTTAAGAACATCTTCGCGGAAGATAAAGCCACTGCGCTTGGCAACGCCCCATTGCTGATAATTGACAACTGCATAAATACGATCATTTATTTTCACACCATCCCATAGACCTTGAGGGATGCGGGAAAACGTTTCAGGCGCATGTACAGGAAGAAGGTCAGTTAAGTCAGCATACGCTCCCTTTGCAGCGTTTCCGAAGTAATTGATTCCACCCCAGAATGCAGTGAAAGCAAGATCCCAGTCGTCGCCCGAATTGATCATCAGATTCATTTTATCTGCATAAGTACTGCCGTCTACAAGTACTAAATTCAATTTGGCATTGATTTTTTCAGCAATAATTTTATTAGCTTTGTTCATGATGCGGTCAAAGTCATTGACAGGGCTGTTCGACATATAGAAGTTAAGGGTAACGAGTTCTTCTTTTTCTTTTTCCTTTTCTTTTTCAGCATTTTTAGTATCAGGTGCTGGAGTCGTAGAATCGCCGTTAGCATTTGGTGAAGCCTTTGAGCAGCCAGATAGGATCATGGTGAGAAGCAGAGTTACGCTGATCAACAACATAGAAATTCTTTTCATTGATATCCCCCTAAAAACTAATTTTATTCTCAACTAGATTCTTGTAAAATCACTCTTTTACAGCACCTATTGTTAAGCCTTTCTCGAAATACTTCTGTAGAAAAGGATACAGTAATATAATCGGACCGATGGCAAGTACACAGGTCGCCATCCGTGCTCCTTCACTAGGAAGCATACCGATGGCGGCTTCCATAGATTTAGATGCTGCTTCATTGGCTTGCAAATAGCCGATATTGTTCATTAAAGATTGCAGTAAATATTGCAATGTGTACAGCTTCGGCTTTTCGATATACAAGGCAGTGGTCGTCCAGTCATTCCAGTAGGAAATCGCTGTGAACAGACCGATAGTCGCCAGTGACGGTTTTGAAAGTGGAAGTGCAATACTGAAAAAAGTACGAATTTCACCTGAGCCGTCTATACGTGCAGACTCGAACAAGGAACTAGGAATCGATTTGAAAAAGTTTTTCATAATGAGCACGTTGATCGCTGACACAAGGAAGACGACAATGAGAACCCAGATGGTATTCTTAAGATGCAAATATCGCGTTATTAAAATGTAGGATGGAACAAGTCCGCCATTGAACAGCACGGGAAGGTACACGAATAAAGTGAGTGCATTTCGATAGGTAACTTCAGGTCGCGTCAACGAATAGGACAGCATCGAAGTAACAAGTAAATGCAGCAGCGTACCAACAACGGTTACAAAGATCGTTACTGCGTATGCATTGGCAATCGAGCCTGCTCCGCTAAATACGTATCGATAAGCTGAAATATCGAACACTTTGGGCCAAAAATTATATCCGTCGACCATAAGCGACTTTTCAGCTGTAAACGATATCGATACAACTAATAGCAGCGGAATGATACAGGCTAGTGCTGATACAATGAATATGAGATGAATCACGATCTTTGACACGTGAAAGTTTCTTGCTAAAATGAAAATCCCTCCCTTTCTCTACGCTGATCGATTAAAATAAGGCGCTGTCGGGGTCTGTTTTTTTAATAATATAGTTAGAAATCAGGACAAGAACGAGACCAATCACTGCCTGATATAGACCAATTGCAGACGACATGCCATAGTCGTTCAGCTTTTTCAGAGAGCGGAATACAAGGGTGTCTATAACATCTGTTGCACCATATAGTGCTCCTGAATCATTGGAAAGGGTATAGAATCCATTCCAGTCGCCCAATCCGCCATTGAACAACTTACCTACCCATAACAACATAAGGACGATAATTATTGGTTTCAGCAGCGGCAGTGTAACATATTTGACTTGCTGCCACTTCGAAGCGCCATCCAATTGAGCAGCTTCATAATAGTCTGTATTAATCCCCGCAATCGCTGCTACATACAATACCGAGTAGTAACCGATATTCTTCCACAGATAGGCTAAGGGAAGAATATAGTGCCAATGTGAAGGCTCACTGTACCAGTAAATAGCTTCTCCACCATATGATTCGATAACATTGTTGACAATACCTCGGTCTACACTAAGCATACCGAACACAATATACTGAACTACAATCCATGAAAGGAAAACTGGCAGCAATAAAGCACCTTTATAGGTGGCTGAGAGCTTTTTATTTTTCACTTCGCTCAATAGAATGGCCAATATTAGTGCACCGAGCGTAACGGCAACCATCTCTATGATATTGTAGAAAAGTGTATTGAACGTAACAATTCTCGCTGTTTCGGATTTAAAGAAAAATTCGAAGTTTTTGAACAGCGGATCCATCCATGCGCTTCCGAATATACCATCGCGTGCATTGTAATCTTTAAAGGCGATTATGACACCGCCCATTGGGATATAACACATGATTGCAATGAATAGAAGACCAGGTGACATCATTAAATAGAAAGGAAACTGTTTACGTACGCTGCGCAATGTTCTGTTATGAATTGGTCTTGTAGTTAGTTTCATTGAGTTCACCCCCTTCCGTGCAATTAATCTTTTACTTCCCTCATTGTATTTAGTGGTACTTTTATCCACAACAATCAAAACCATCATTCTCTTAGTTTTTCGACAGATGGCATCTCTAAAAAATAATGAAATCTACAAAGAGCTTTAATCGTTGTGATGCTAAATGGATACTTATGCTATTATGATGATAATTGTAAATACATAGAAAATCGAAGTCGTATGAACTGGGGGATCACAATGAAGCTACCGAGGATATTGGAAAAAAACAGTACGAGCTTTTTTCGCAAATCATTCTTCTCCTTTCTGATTATTACGATCCTCATCACTGTATTGCTTACTGTTTTCTTGACCATTACTTATTTACGCACGAGTATCTCGATGATTAACCGCTTCAATCATGAGCTGATTGAACATTACAATTACAGTATTACCTACCTAGATGAGACTGCAAAAAAATTAGGAAATGCACTGTACAGCGATAAAGATATCATCCAATTTATTAATATGAAGAAAAATGATGAGATCGTGGCGATTTTAGCAAGCAAGGTCATTGACAAGCACTTTCTGACACTAAAAGATATCGATAGCGTTTATCTTTACAATGCGGGGGCGGATTTGTTTTATTCTTCAAGGAGCGGTGAACGCCAATCAGCCTCTACCTTCTCAGATCAAGCGATTGTAGCGCTGCTAACCGATAAAAATTTTATAGCGGAGTATCGTGGTCGGCCTATTGTGACATCTGTAGAAGAAGCAACGCAATCGGCCGATACATGTTCCTATATATTATTTGAACCGGGGGAGACTTTATCGGGCTTGAAAAATGCTATTGTCGTCAACATTCGCACGAAAGCGCTTACGGAATCTATTCAAGCGATCAATGGCAATGACCCTGAAACGAAATCTTCTTTTTTAGTCGTTGATTCAAACGGCTCTATTCTAAGTAAGACGCTCACACCGGAGTTTGAGCATAATATGAGTGAAGTAGGCGGATTAAGCCAGCAAGTAAATGAACTTGTTGGAAGCAATAATCAGATACGAGAAATTGGGGGTATCAGCTATTTGGTATCCAGCAGTAAAAGCAACGCAAACAATTGGTACATTATGGGCCTTACTCCTGTAAAAGAAACGTTTAAGGATGTAATTAAAGCATCAATGGTGTCTGCGGGTATCGTAGTTGTTGTATTTATCATTTGCGCAATAATTTGCCTGTACTTGGCTCGCAGACTGAATCATCCGATTCAAACGATTACGAAAATTATTAACGGCGAAGCTTCTGAGAAAAACGATGTAGTCATTTCGAGAATGGAAGAATTTCAATTTATTTTGTCTGTATTCGAGTCTATGAAGGAGAGAAATCAACAGCTTGATAAAATAATCCATGAAGCAGGCTATGCGGTCAAACAAGACTTTCTTAATGCACTATTAAGTGATAGTACTACACACTCTATAGACCAAGTGCAGGAGAAACTACATGACATTAAACTGGATTATATCGCCACCAGTCAGTTGTGCATGTGTCTCATTAAAATCGATAATTACAGCCAATTTGTATCTGTAAATAGCCAGAAGGAACGATGGGCACTACGCTATGCTATTGTGAATATTGCAACAGAACTGGCAGCGGACTATGGTGTGTGCGAAATTTTCAGCAGTGAGCCCGATAAATTCGTTGTGATTATGGATTGTTCCACAGTAACCCAATATAAAGTGCTGCAGGAGAAAATAGAACGTTACTTGCTCGAGGTACACAGTAATACACTTAAGTATCTTCGTATTTCTTTATCTATGGCGTACAGCACGATGTTTCAGGGGATTGAGCATTTACCTAGCATGTACAATAATATGAAGGGCTCCATTCTGTTGAAGATGCGCTACGGACATGGTTGTATTATTACTCCTTACATGATGGATGAAATCAACACGGATAATTTTCATATACCCGTCAAGAAAGAAGAGCAGTTGGTTGAGAAAGTACTCGAGGGCAATTATGAATCTGCTGCCGCAATCTATCAAAGTATCAGTCCAAAGTTATATCAATACACTTACGACGAAATTTTGTATTGCATTGTTCATTTGATTTACAGTGTTTACTCCAGTGTGCTAAGCAAGATGCCTGCAGTAAAGGATAGCCAGGATTTAACTCTACAAAAGTTTTTGCGCGGGATTCAAAATGCAGAAGTGAGTACAGATATGGACAGCATTATGGATTCATTTTTACAGAAGCTGTGTAATAAAGTGGAGGTTCTCAGGAACACTTCCAATAGTAATGACCATCTGATCCAACGTATTGTCGCAATTGTCGAGCAAGAATATTCCAATACAGAGTTATGCCTGAGCTCTATCGCCGAAAAATTACGGTTATCATCTAACTATGTCGGCCATATATTCAAAACTGCACATGGGCAGTCTATTGCGCAGTTTATTTTCGATACGCGAATGCAAAAACTGGACGAATATATGCGCAATACGCAGCTTCCTTTAACATCCATTATTGAAAAGGTGGGACTAGAGAGGAATAATTATTTTTACACGCGATTTAAAAAGCATTTTGGCATGTCTTTGAGTGATTACAGACTGCAGCTTGGGCAAGAGATAGATCATGAAAATGATATGCCATTTCAATATTAGCATCGTTCTGAAGAGCCTGATTCCATTGCGGATATTGGGCTTTTTTTTATTAACTTGAAAGTTATCAGATAGAATTCAGAGAAAAGATATTAAATAGTAGTCGATTTGTATTACTTTTCGAAGAAATACAAACTTTTTATTATTTTCAAAATGGACGAACCTATTTAAGCTGATATTAACTAACAATAGAGATGGAGTGGAGCACAGGAATGAAAAAAATTACTGCTGTATTAATTGGAGCTGGACAAAGAGGGGGAGGTGCTTATGCTCCATATGCCTTGCAACATCCAGACGACATTCAATTCGTTGCCGTTGCGGATATCGATCCTGAGCGAAGAGAGCGATTCCAAAAAGACCATGGTGTTCTGAATGAGAATTGTTACTCGAACTGGGAGGATCTGCTTGCAGGGCCGAAGCTAGCCGATGCGATTCTCATCTGTACCCAAGATAAACTGCACTATGAGCCTGCGTTGAAAGCATTGGAGAAAGGGTACCATGTGCTCATGGAAAAGCCGATGTCACCCGATCCAAGAGAATGTATTGTCATGGGGGAATATGCTGAGAAATATAATCGGGTATTTTCGATATGTCATGTACTTAGGTATACGGACTTTTTTTCAACGATCAAGCAGATTATTACGGAGGGAAAAATCGGCAAACTCGTTTCAATTCAACATACTGAAAATGTAGAACATCGTCACCAAGCACATAGCTTTGTAAGAGGAAACTGGAGTGATTCAGAGGTTTCGAGTCCAATGATTCTGGCAAAAAGCTGCCATGACATGGATATATTACAATGGCTTGTTGATGCAGATTGTACTAAAGTTTCATCTTTCGGCTCATTAACTCATTTCCGCAAAGAAAGTGCGCCGGAAGGCGCGCCTAAGTACTGCTTAGACGGTTGCCCCGTGCAGGACAGCTGCCCTTATTATGCACCTAAAATGTATATTGAACGAGATGATTGGGTGGGTGAGGTGCTGCGCACGGTCGTTAGCAACGATACAAGTGATGAGGGAGTGCTTCGAGCACTGAAAAATGGGCCATATGGAAGATGCGTGTATCATTGCGATAACAATGTGGTCGATCATCAGGTAGTGAACATGGAATTTGCAAATGAAGTGACGGTTGCGTTCACAATGAGCGCATTTACTTATGAAGGCGGACGCTCGGTGAAGCTAATGGGCACTCATGGTCAGATAAGAGGCGATATGGAGAAGAATGTAATTGAAGTGACGAGCTTTGTTACTCGGGAGACGGAGACAATTACTTTGGATACGGACTTGGCAGGTCATGGGGGCGGTGATACAGGTATAATGAGAGATTTTGTACGTCTTGTTCGGAGTGATGGGAAGGAAGAAGGGCTTACAGGTGCAGGTGTTTCTGTAAAGAGTCATCTGATTGCTTTCGCCGCTGAAAAATCGCGTTTGGAAAGCCGAGTTATTTTGATGGTTGAATATATCAATGAATTAAAGAATAGGAAATGATTATGCTTTGACACATAGGACAACGGGTGTTGACACGTCGATGTATATCCCGGATGGTGCTCTAAAACACGGTCGTGTTCGATCTTTTGACACTGCGAAGAAGAGACAAGGATTACTTCAAAGTGTTTCTACCTCGGTCGAGAAGCTGACTCTGGACTCCGCAATGATTCATTTGGTCAACACAGATGTTGAGATGTATGATAGTGGAAATAAATCAACGGCAGTCTAGGACTCTTTTTTTTCAGTCCAAGGCTGTCGTTTTTTTGTAATTCGAGTCAGTCTAATAGGAGAGGATAGCTGTTTATCCCTTACAGGACATAGGCTTGTTGGATCAATTAAGTAGAGAGTGATTAATTATTGAAAAATATATTTTTCAGAGAATCTCAACAGTCAATTATTAGAGGAATGTATGCTTTTTTGTGTATGCAAGATCTCGCCGTTCTACTAATGTGAAATTACCGTCCACGGTAGTTGGTATCCTTTATTAATAGAGAAAAGAAAAAGGAGGGAACTTATGCATGATTGCGGTTCGGCGGATCCAAGCAAATAGGCAACGGTCATAAAAACGTCTGGAAATTGACAATAGAGGAGGAATGGTATTCATGATGAAAAAAATCAGAAAAACGACTTCCCTTGCATTGGCAACTGCCGTGATCTTTACATCATTTTCGTTTGGCTTTCTGAGCACGAACGTATACGCGCAGCAAACGGCGGGCAATGCTCCGTTTATGAACTCGTGGCTGGTCTCCGGTCCATTCGATTCGCCCGTAGCGGATCAAATCTATGCATGCGATGCGGGGGAAATCGTAAATTTAGCGCCGCAGGCATCGGAAGTTACGGCATCCGCAGCTCTTGCAGCGAATCCTGTCTCCAATTTAGTTGACGGGAGTACAAAAAATCAGTGGGTTACGGAAAACGATTCCAGTCCGTGGGTGAATTTGAAGTGGAGTGAACCTATTGCAATCAACGAAGTTAAATTAACGCAATGGGGCGACTCGCGTCACATTAACAATTGGTATCATCTTACTTTCACTCTTGAAGACGGAAGCAAAGTAGAATCCGGAAAGATTGACAGCACGTCTCCAAGCTCATCGGAACCGACCATATATACCATGCAGACTGCGTTAAAAAATGTAGTTGAAATGAAGGTTGAAGTCGACAAAGGACGTACGCCGTATCCTTCGATAACGGGCATATCGGAAATAGAGGTCTATAACAAGCCTAAGAGTGAATCCGGTACGGGCAATTCTGTAATCGCTCCCAAAGTAGGAGATTCGTTAGGCTCAGCAAGTGAAAATAATAAATGGGAATATTTTGATGATCGCATTTATAACCGCAACTACGATGATTATCAAGATTTATACGGTTATTATACGGTCAAAAAAGGGGTCGACACGAGAAACAAATATGTGTACGCCCACTCCTATGTTTATAGTCCGACTGAACAACAAGCCTATTTTAATGTAGGCGCCAGCGGTTCGTATCGGCTCTATGTAAATGATGCATGCGTTACCACGCCGACCACCCCGGTGGAAGTGCAGAAGGATTTGACAAAACAAGCGATCCAATTGAAACAGGGTTGGAATAAACTGATGATTCAAATCAAACATACCTACACAGAAGATGTGAATGCCAACAATGTTCCGGTAGGAAAGGATCAGAACGTGGCTTATCTCGGGTTTTATGGCCGAGTCGCGGATCAAAATGGCAATAAAATAAGCGGACTAATCCAATCGGTCGAAGGCGAAGCTGCATCTTTAAAAATTGTCACGCAAGGCCTTTCAACCGAGGATGAGCTGGAAGCCGCACTTCCAACTCATAATATGCCGATTGGTTACAAGGAATGGCCTTATGTATGGAATAAATCGACTTCCGCTAAGCAACACGGCGTCGCGGCATCGGCATTTCAATTTATGGCGAGCGGTGGGAAGCCCGGTTATACGTGGACGATCGTAGACGGCAAACTGCCTGACGGCTTGGAATTAAATGCAGATGGAACCATTGCAGATGGATTAGTAAATGGAAATGTCGACTTAAGTAGCAGGAAAGGTATCATCGATATTAATACTAAACCAGGTGATTATAACTTTACTGTACAAGTAAAGGATTTAGATGGAAATACAACTAGTAAGGATATGACCATTACAGTAAAGGAACGTCCTAACAAATGGTTTGAAGAAGGGCGTGTGGGTGCTTTAACTCATGCTTTCCCGTCGTACAGCAATTTTGTGGACCCGAATTTCTCGATTGATCTATGGGCAGAAAGAGCAAAGCGTCAAGGACATTCATTAGTTTCGATTGAATCGCTGCAACAAATTTATACTTGGCCGTCTAAATTTGCAGATCCGAAACATCCTCGGCATGAGCATTTACCCAAGGATGAAAACGGCAAGCTCTTCGACACCATTAAGCCTTTTGAGGAGGCAGTCAAACGCCATGGCATGAAGTTCGGTATCTATTACGCAACCGAAGGCGGAGGGCTGCAGCATAATTCTACGGATGTGTTTATGCAGAATGTGGAGGACCTCATATTGCGTTATGATCCGTCCTACCTTTATTTTGACGGTCCTCAAGCTATGCGCAGCGCCAATTATGATGTAATGTACAGCAACATCCGCAATTATAGCGATGAAATTATCGTCAATTCCAATGCTTGGGGCGAGGAGTTTGGAGACCCGGATCTAAGAACGGCGGAAGCGGATGGCATTTACCACAATGCCGGGGCGAATCATCTGTTGAAGCGGACGCCGATGGAACCGTGGAAACTGATTCGGACGAAAAACGCGCTGTCTCCCTATTACGGCAAACGCGACGATTTCCGGCAAGTGGCCAAAGAAATGATGATGAATGCAGGCAGAGGCTACGTAGACAATAATGATCAGACGCCTGTAGACAGCCGGGGGCCTTTCTGGGATTCTGTTCAGGATATAGCAACAAGGTATCCGAAAGCAGAGCAGGAATTCATAGATGTGAGAGAAGCAATGATCGCATGGTTTACGCCTGCAGGCAAACCGGAGAGGCACGAATCCACGACAGGGACAACGCCCTATTTCCTCAGAGGCTATGGCTTCGCAGATGATGGAAAAGGAAACTATGAGAAATTTGCTTTTCCTAACAGCACAACAGGCCCGCAATGGGGATATGCGACTTATCGGGATAACAATATCTACCTTCATATTATGAAAGGTCCCGACAGCAAAAAAGGATTCGATGCGATTGCGGATAGATCTTTGACTATTGGTCCGATCAAGGATAACGTAACATCGGTAACATGGTTAAACGAAAATAGTCCAATCCCATCATTTACACAAAGCGGGGACAGCCTGACCATTGATCTGGCGGGCGTACAGGAGGATCCGATCGATACGATCATCAAAATTGTAACGGACAATTCCGCTCGCAAATATACACTTACGAATGTTAATGCGACGGGCGAGCAGTTATCGCCTTCGTCACTCCAAATCAACGCCGAGGGATATATGACCTTCCCAGCGCTTAAAGTCAAGCTTTCCGGTTTAACTTACCAAAGCGGGAATGCTGACATAGCGGCAGTCAATAATAATGGAACCGTGACTCCGGTATCGAATGGAACAACAACCATTACCGTAAGCGGTACTTATGAGGGAGTTAAGAAACAGGATACATTGAAGGTAACTGCAAGAGACGGCAAAATTTATGTGGGTGAAAGTATGATTGGGGCAACATTGCTTGTCAATGGTAAGGAGGCATTCGGTGAATTCAACACATTAGAAACACTCCGCTATCAGATTGAGGGCAGGTCAGCGAAAGGCGGAGCCATCGGATTGGATGCCGCACAAATTGTATGGCACGGCGGCATCGTTGACGTGCAGGCGGGGGATAAATATAAACCAGTTGCGATCAAAGAAATAAGTACTTTTACTTTCAACAAAAATGTAATGATCACGCCGTATGTCGATCAACTAATGAAGGGTGTTGTTTGGGCGGATGTCACGTTAGACGGGAAGACATTTACGACCAATAAAGTGTTCATGGATGTGCTTCCTTATACCAATCTTGCGAAGTCTGCCGAGATTACAGCGAGCCATAATCAAGCTGCGGTAGAACATTTAGCGGATGGCAAAACTATCGACGGCATTCATTTTGATCAAGCAAAATGGTCCGTTGCAGCAGAGGAAAAGGCATGGATTCAATTTCAGCTGCCGACCAAGTCCGAGATTGCAAACATCAATATCAATTTTAATTCATTAGATCAAAGATATATCAATACGCCGAAATCGATTAACATCCAAACGAGCGAGGATGGTACGGCTTGGAACGATGTCAGCACCGTTAATGGTCCGACGGGGAATGCTTATTTTGGATTCTATAATCAATATCCAGTAAACACTTCGGCGCAATATGTCAGATTCGCATTCGAGGGCGGCTCAAACGGATCGACGATGGATTTGTTAGAAGTGGCTGTGAATGGACTTGATAAGTCCAATTTGTTCGATAGCTTCGAATATGAGTTCAAACCAGTGAACGCGACGACAGGGAAATATGACATTAAAGCTTACACTGGCGCGGGCGAGCAAATCGATGGAAATGCTGAGGTTGTGGTGACAAGTGAAAATCAGGATGTCATTGCGGTGAATGAATCCAACCTGATAACGGCTGTTTCCGAAGGTATGGCCAAATTGAATATTAAGGTAATGATTGGCGGACGCTCACTGGAGAAAGTGGCATATTTATTCGTTGATAAGTCAGGACATCTCTATATTCGTTCTTATTTGAACAAAGTTAGCGTTACGTTGAATAAAACGACTATTAAACCTAACGAACCGATCGTTGCAGCTATTGAAGGTTTGTTAGACACGGAAGAAAAAGGTGATTTATCAAGAGCTGTAGTCGAATATCTGTTTAGTGATTCGAGATTGGAGGTTGTTCCGGGCAGCAATACGATTGTGGTAAAAGGAGCTGTCAACAAAACGTTCCAATCGACTGTGAAAGCAAGAGTAACGCTGGATGGAGTGATTGTGGAGTCAAATCAGCAAAGCATTACTGCTGTAGCCGCAAATATAGCCAACATCGCCACCGTATCTGTATCCTCTGTAAGAGATAGAAATGGCGTCCCTGATGGAAACAATCAGGACGATCGCTATTTTGGAATTAAAGCGATTGACGGTGATAAAGGAACTACATGGGCAGCGAAAGCTGCGGATAAAAACCCATGGATAAAACTTCAATTCCCTAGTCCTATGGAAATTAGCCATATTAATCTGGTTGATAGAGGACACGATGTGAACCAAATTGTTGAAGGACTCCTTGAGTGGGAGGGCGGCAGCCTAAAGGTAACGGGAATCAAATGGCAAGGCCAACCGGATAACATCGTGACATTCGATACTCCGATAACGACAAGTTGGATTAAGTTTACCATCGATCCGGAAAATAAATACAACAATCCAAGCGGTGCAGAATGCGGACTGGCAGAATTTGAAGTATACGAAGCTCAGAAACCATTCGTAAAAACGATTGTAGATTACAAATCGGTTGCCGTAGATACGGACGAAGGCGTAATTCCCGCACTTCCCGCACAGGTTGAAGCCGTGTACAACGACGGAACGACTGGACTCGCGGAAGTTGTGTGGTCCCCAATTACGGCAGAAATGGTAGCCCAAGCGGGCGTGATTACCGTTAAAGGAATGGTAGAAGGATCATCGGCGGAACCAAAAGCTACGATTAGAGTAGCTGAGGTTCAACAATTGTTTACGCTCAGCCTGAACAAACCGTCCTACAGCCTGACCGTAGGCGATACGCATCAAACGGTCGTCACATCGACATACAGCGAATCCGGCGTCGTGAAGGATGTCACCTCGCTAGCCGTATTCACGACAGAGGACTGGAAGATTGCCACTGTAGATAACAAAGGAATGGTGACGGGAGTAGGGGAAGGAAGCACGACATTGAGCGCAACTTACGGCGGAAAAACGGTAACGGCGCAGGTTCATGTGACAAAGAGCGGTGAGCAGCAAACAGCCGTGAGGCTTACTGGACCGTCTTCGGTCATGAAGGGCGAGCCGTTCTCGGTGAGCTATGGTCTGAAGGAAGTGCAAAATCCGGTGCTGGGCCAGGATGTGCTGCTCCAGTATGACTCCAGTCTCTATGAATTCAAAGAGGCGGTTGCCATTCATGAGGGAATTAGTGTCTATGTACAGGAGATGCCTGCTCCTGGACAAATACGTTTGCTAGTCGCTAGTCTTGGGATGGACAATGCGATCAAGGGTGATGAAGAAATCGTAGAGCTGAAATTTATAGCTAAGCAAGTCTCGAAGAACGCAAGCGGGTCGATATCGGTTACAAGCGCCGCTTTAGGCGACGCGGAAGGAAACGAGAGTGGGGCGATTCCGGCGTCCATACGCGTAGAAGTGACGGCGGTTCCTGTATTGCCAGGAGACTCGAACAACGATAACAAGTACTCGATCGCTGATCTTGCCATCGCAGCGGCTCATTATGGCATGGATGACAAGCACCCAGATTGGAATCAGTTCAAGTCCGCAGACTTCGATCGCAATGGCGTTATCGATATTCTGGATCTTGCGGCGATTGCTAGAAAAATTTTGGAATGACCAAGGGAATCGCATCCAAAACCTGTAACGAAGATTCATAGACGCTAACCGTGCAACCATCCGCCTGGTCATCATGCAGAGCGGGTGGTTGTTTCTCATGCGATGCCGAAATCGTAACTTAGCGAATATCAAAGGCTTTTTCATACGCTAGGATTGAAAATATTAAAATCTTAATGAAAAAAGTTCATTTTGGAGATCTGCTGTCGTTAATTTTTAGAGGAATACCTCCTTTTTTTTGTATTCAAGATGAATCAGATCCATTAGTGTTGAGTTGCAATCCACAGGAATTCATTTTTTTTGATCGCGGAGGATGATGCTTATCGGGGGTTAGCTGCACAAATTCTTAATTACATAAGGAGTGTGATAGAAAGGAGATATACTTTGTATTCATTTCTGCGTTGTGAATAGATAAGTTTTCGTGAAAGCGGTATCATGTCGGACCAAACGACTAATAAAGAGTCTGTTTCTAAAAAACTTTAATGGAGGAATAATCCAGTGAGAAAAAAACTGAAACGATTTTCTTCTTTATTATTAGCAACCACTATAATGGTTTCATCGTTCACGTATATGAATACAAATCAAGTGGACGCGGCTCGAACGAACGGAACCGCGCCTTACTTGAACCAATGGGCGGTTTCCGGTCCTTTTACCAACGAGCAGCCTCTTGGAAACATCGTTCCTGTCATTGGCGAGTCTTTTGTCGATCCGAACAGCTCGGAAACATCTACCTGGCAATATTTCGATGATCGTATCTTCAACCGCAACTATGATGATTACAATGACCTAATGGGTTATTTTGATGTCAAGCAGGGACAGGACACAGTCAACAAGTGGGTTGTTGCAGGGACCTATGTTTACAGCCCCAAAGCGCAAACGGTTCAGTGGCAGGTTGGTGGTTCGGGTGTGTATAAACTATTCGCCAACGAAACGCTTAGTGGACAACAAACCCAAGCCGCATCTCGTGTGAACAAGAACGGCACCAAATATCCAATTGCTTTAAAACAAGGTTGGAACAAGCTTCTCATTGAAATTCAGCACAAAAACCCCAGTACGAACAAGAATTTCCTCGGTTTTTACACAAGACTCTCCGACAACAACGGAAATGAAATTTTAGGTCTCACCTATTCCGTAACGGGACCAAACGTAACAGACAACCAACTGAAAATTGTGACACAGGGCCTTGCTATTGATAAAACTGCATTTGATGACCGCAATGCAAATGTTCCGGCAAACGACTATCCGTCAAACACACTACCATACGCTTACGATGAAAATCCATATGTATGGATGGCTGGGAAAATTGACGACAAACTGAATACATCATCTGATGCCCCGCAGGCATCTCCCTTTGCATTCCAGGCTGCGGGTGGAAATCCCGGCTACACCTGGGAAATTGCCGATGGTCAGTTGCCGCCCGGTCTGACATTAGCAGAAGGCGGTCACATTGAAGGTAAGGTTGCAGACGGCGCTCAAGGCACATCACAGAAGGATTACACCTTCACAGTGAAGGCGACGGACGCTCAAGGTTCTATTGCAACGCAGCAATATACGATAACGGTCAAGGAAAACCCGGTGGATTGGTTTATTGAGGGCAAGATGTCAGCGCTGTCACACACTACAGGCACCTATCCGAACCTTTATGACCCAAACTATAACTTTGACGCGTGGGCACAGGCAGCTAAAGAATTGGGAATGACCATGCTTTCGACAGAAACCGTGCAAAACACCATTTACTACTGGCCGTCACCCAACGCAAACTTAACTCCAAGCGACAGTAACAAAATGTATAAATACAACGCTTTGTACAAATCTGATGACGACAACTGGCATGTCAAAGACAGAGTGATGCAGGCAAAGCAGGCTGCAGAGCGTTACGGCATGAAGTTCGGTGTGTACTTGTCGTCACAGTACGAAGGTAGAGACATTATAGAAAGTGATATCCAAGGGTTGGTAGCAAGATACAACCCTTGGTATGTCTTTGCCGATGGTAATCCTCAGGGCACTGGCAATGTTGACGTGGCGTGGAGCTCTGCACGCAACTATAACGACCGTGTATTAATTAATGCAAACCCTGATGCACAAACCGGTGACCAAGATATTACCCTTCACGAGCGTCCATTCTGGCACAGTGAACCTTACACCAACGGTGGCTGGATAAACGGTATTTTGCCACAAACGAAAAAAGTTGCCCATGAGGAATGGAACGATCCATTTACAACTGCACTCGATATCTGGGCCCAATACGCAAAAGGCAACGAACGAGACAATTGGATTGAGTTAACAAAGGAAATCTTGAACCAATATGGACACGGTTATGTCATGAATTATGACCAGTCCATTGGTAGAACCCGCGGTATGGATAACCTGTTTAGTAATTTGGATAACGCAAATATCTTCTCAATGGTGCCTATTGAATCACAGAATGCGCTAGGTATGCGCAGCTCCATTGCAAAATGGATGGCAAATGCCGGCAGTCCGGACCTGCGGGAGTCCATGTCCGGCACCTTGCCATATACGATGGATTACACCATTAAATCAGGCTGGCATACCGACCCGCAGAAGGCTATCTCCCACGGTCAGGGTCCTGATTGGGGTTACGCTATGTCCCGTGACCAGTATGTCTATATGCACATGATTAAAAACCTAATTTCCGGCGTGAGCAAGACCGGATTTACCGGCCAAGCCTCGATGAGCGGAATTGGCCCCTTCGATTACCCGGTTGACAAGGTCGAGTGGCTGAACAAGGGTGTTTCACTGCCATTCACGACGCAAGAAAAGAATAATAAATATTACATTACAATTGATACATCACAAGTTGTTGCAGACCCTATTGATACAATCATAAAAATTACAACAAAAAACGCTGCAAGAAAATACAAAATGACAAGCGTTAAATTGTTCAGCAGCCAAACGGAATCAAACAAATTGAAACTTAGAGCAGAGAGCTATATGAATAACTACAGCAATTTATTCGCGGCCGCTACACTTCACTACACAAGCGACAAGACAAGCGTAGCAACTGTAGACCAGGCCACAGGTTTGGTAACAGCTGTCGGTGACGGTACAGCTACCATCACAGTTACGGCAACCTATGATGATGGTGTGAACGCTCCTCAGGTTAAGACCGATACCTATCCTGTAAAGGTATCGGGAGGTGCGATTTCAGCTGCACTTCCGCTTGTTGGTGTGAATATGCTCACAGAAGGCGCTTTATTCTGGGGTCAATTCTCCACCAATCAAGACCTTGCTGTGACATTCCAGGGCTTTACAGAAAAGGGCGGTACGGTTGATATTCTGGGCGGCACAACTATCAAGTACCATTATGCAACCGTTGACGGTAAACGCGATAACTCTACAGGTAAAATCATAGTAACTGAAGTGCCGGCCGATCAAGTACCGTTCATTGTGAATGGCAACACCATGCAATTTACAGGTAAAATTTCTACTCCTACGATGTACAGCTACTGGGCTGACATCACTGTAGACGGAAAGACTTATACATCGACGCGTAACTACATTACACTTATCCCGGATGCAAACGTCGCAGCTGGAATTATACCGACAGTTACAAGCGACAGCGGTAACGCCGGAACATTATCTGATGGCATACTCAACGATTCCACCGGCGGCAATCTCTCAAAATGGGTAGCGCCGGCAAGCGACGCAAATCCAAGCATCACGTATGATTTGGGCAAACTGCAAAAGCTTAACCGCGTTAATATCTTCTTCAACCACCATATGCCAAATGCCGACAACGTTACTTACTACAACGTGCCGAACAAGGTAAAGATTGAGTATAGCGTTGACGGAACAAATTGGATAGCAGGCAATGAAACTAATACATTGTCTGGCGGTGGATTGCCGACATCGAGAAATACACTGGCCGTTCCAAAAAGCAATACAACCTTGTATGCTTGGGAGCAAGAGGGCTTGTATTACAACTATCCGCTTGATCCGAGCAAACCCGACGCACAGGGGCGTTTTGTAAGAGTATCCTTTCCAGGCGGCGGTCAAGGAGGAAGCCCGATTGATGTGCTGGAGGTTAAGGTATTCTCATCAGGAGATTTAACAGCACTTGGGAACATTAAGCTTGCACCGAAGGTCGGTGTGGATAACAAAACGGTAACGGTTAATGTAGAAGGTTTTTCCTTCTTAGGAGAACCTCTGGACCTTACCGATGCAAAAATTACGATCACAAGTGAAAACCCCTCCGTTGCAGCTGTTGGCGCAGATGGGGTGATTACAGCCGTGGCAGAAGGCAAGGCGAAGATCAATGTAACCGCAAGGCTTGGCAGCAATAGCGCTAGCGATTTCTTCTATGTGGATGTTGACGCTGACGGTAACATACATTCAGCTCCTTTTCTGAGAGAAGTGAAGCTATCTCTAAATAACAGCTCCATAAGATTGAATGAACCGATTATAGGGACTTTAGAGGGAAGGTTAAACACGGGTACACAGGCTGATTTATCTAGGGCTGTAGTCGAATATCAATTCAGCGATGGAAGGTTGTCCGTTGTCGAAGGCAGCAATACGATCGTTGTGAAGGGTGATATCGGCAATGGATTTAAAGCGAATGTTACTGTTAAGGTCACATTGGATGGGATAACTCAAATTAGCAGCCCTATGGCAATTACTGCGGTCGGCGAGAATTTAGCTCGGTCAGCCAAGGTCTCAGTCGTGTCGGTCAGATTCGATGATGCCCGGTACGTGGGCACGAAAGCGATCGACGGCGACAAATCGACAAGCTGGGCGTCATCTCCAAGCGACAACACCAAGGCTCCATGGATTCGATTGGAATTTGATGCTCCGTACACAATCGGTAAGGTGAATCTAGTTGACCGCGGTCACAAAATCAATGAGATCGGGGAAGGGGTTCTGGAATGGGAAGGCGGCAGCCGGAAGGTTCAGAATATAAAGTGGGACGGCAAACCCGATAACGTAGTCATCTTTGACGAGCCGATTTTGACGAGCTGGATTAAATTCACAATAGACCCGGACAATAAATATTCGAACTCATCCCCTGCTGAACAGGGTGAGCTAGGACTTACAGAATTTGAAGTATTCGCTGCAGAGGCACCATTCGAAAAAACAATCGTGGATTATAAATCGGTTGCCGTAGATACGGATCAAGGCGTAATTCCCACACTTCCCGCACAGGTTGAAGCCGTGTACAACGACGGAACGACTGGACTCGCGGATGTTGTGTGGTCACCAATTACGGCAGAAATGGTAGCCCAAGCGGGCGTGATTACCGTTAAAGGAACGGTAGAAGGATCATCGGTGGAACCAAAAGCTACGATTAGAGTAGCTGAGGTTCAACAATTGTTTACGCTCAGCCTGAACAAACCGTCCTACAGCCTGACCGTAGGCGATACGCACCAAACGGTCGTCACATCGACATACAGCGAATCCGGAGTGGTGAAGGATGTCACCTCACTAGCCATATTCACGACAGAGGACCGGAAGATTGCCACTGTAGATAACAAAGGAATGGTGACCGGGGTAGGGGAAGGAAGCACGACGTTGAGCGCAACTTATGGCGGAAAAACGGTGACGGCGCAGGTTCATGTGACAAAGCGTGACGAGCAGCAAACAGCTGTGAAGCTTTCTGGACCGTCTTCCGTTATGAAGGGCGAGCCGTTCTCGTTGAAATATGGTCTGAAGGAAGTACAAAATCCGGTGCTGGGTCAGGATGTGCTGCTCCAGTATGACTCCAGTCTCTATGAATTCAAAGAGGCGGTTGCCATTCATGAAGGAATTAGTGTCTATGTACAGGAGATACCAGCTCCTGGACAAATACGTTTGCTAGTCGCTAGTCTTGGAATGGACAATGCGATCAAGGGTGATGCAGAAATCGTAGAGCTGAAATTTATAGCTAAGCAAGTCTCGCAGAACGCAAGCGGGTCGATATCGGTAACAAGCGCCGTTTTAGGCGACGCGGAAGGAAATGAAAGTCTAGCAATTCCAGCGTCTGTACACGTTGAGGTAATGACGGTTCCTGTATTGCCAGGAGACTCGAACAACGATAACAAGTACTCGATCGCCGATCTCGCTATCGCAGCGGCTCATTATGGTATGGATGAAAAGCACCCAGATTGGAATCAGTTCAAGTCCGCAGACTTTGACCGTAATGGCGTTATCGATATTCTGGATCTTGCGGCGATTGCTAGAAAGATTTTGGAATGACCTTTATAAACCTAGAAAGGAAGATTATTAAGTTTGCAACATGGGCGAAAGTGGTCACTATGATTCTCTTTACTAATAAATAAGTCGACTGCTATGTTCGGTGAAAACAGAGAAGGCACGGCTCAATCATTCTGAGCCGTGCCTTAACTATATGTAGAGCTTGAATAGTATTCTCTTTTTAGAGTTTCTTTATTTTTTGGTGCGTCGAGTCTATTGATTTTGATGTTTTATTCATTTTTTAATGTTTAGTATGGTGAGGTTATCAACATATACTGAGGTAGTAAACAGTGAGCGAATAGCCATTCAACTATCGAAAGGATGATTCAATAATGATTCGTAAATTACTTTTGTACAGTTTGGCTTTATTCCTGTGTATATCTTGTGTTCCTCCGAAAGCTGCGTTTGCAGCGAAAGAGCAAGCCTACTCGTTATCCATTGCCAATGCTAGTCCAAAGGTGAACCAAACCTTTCAGGTCAAAGTGAATGGAACAAATGTTATTGATTTGTACGCTTATGAAATTAATTTAACTTACGATTCGAAACGACTTCAGTTTGTGAGCGCGGACCTCGGAAAGGACGGGTTCGCAGTAAAACCGATTTTGAAAGGAAATACGATTCAGTTAGCTCATACACAAATAGGAGAAAAAGCAGGCAAAAAAGGAAATGTGGCTCTAGCCACACTAACCTTTAAGGCGATTGCTGTGGGATCAGTCGAAATTACACTTTCAAGCATGAAACTCGTAAATTCCGAAATAGAGTCCACGGTCGTTTCAAGTCGTTCCAGCGTGAAAGCTGTTGTGAAAAACGATACAGGAACTAATGCCAATGGGTTTACCGATATTTCCAGTCACTGGGCGAAATTGTCTATCGAAGAAGCGGTTAAGTTAGGATTCATCGCGGGCTTTACTGATGGTACATTCCGGCCGAACGCACAAACCACACGAAGTGAATTCGCCGTCATGATGAGCCGTGCATTGAAACTAGAAGGCGTAGAAAGAGATCTGCCTTTCACGGATCTTAATAAAATTCCGGCATGGGCTAGACCTTCCATCTCACAAACGATAGAAGCAGGCATTTTGAAAGGCTATGACAATAACACCTTCCGTCCGGCACGTAATATTACCCGCGCTGAAATGACGGTAATGATCGTTCGTGCACTAAAGCTCAAAGTTGATCCGAATGCTAAGTTATCTTTTGCCGATGCGGACAAAGTAGCTGATTGGGCAAGACCCTCTGTTTCCGCAGCGTATGAAGTGAATCTCATTAAAGGCCGCGGGAAGAACCTCTTCGCACCGAATGAGAACGCCACGAGAGCGGAAGCAGTGATCATGATCTTGGGGATGTTGGAACATAAAGAAAAAGCAAATTAATAGTGAAGCGGAAAAGGTATAATTCAGGGCCAAAGTAGTTGGAACAGAGGGGAGGCAGAAAAGCCTTCCCTTCTTCTTTTATTGAAGAAGCCAATGATCAAAATCTTCGTTTTTTCATCTAAATGTCCATATAGTGCAAAATTAAGTCTCGTTAGTTCAAAGACTAATAGAGGTTGGGAGTTTATCATATCAGACAACACTATCATTTGTTGATTCGCGGGCGGGTAGAAGCTGATCTTAAATCAAATGATGAGCCAATTCATGATAGCGTTTGCTAACAAAAAAGTTAATCACTCAACTAAGGAAAAGAGGATTTAAATATGATCACAAACAAAACACCGCAATTAGGAAATACGGCACGCAGCTACGATCTTGTTCAAGGCTGGGCAAAGCTTCCTGCTCACTTGGAGTTTGGCTATACACATGGAATCGTCGTAGACCAACAGGATAATGTTTATGTCTTTCATACAGGAAAACCCTCTATTTTTAAATTTGATCAGAACGGGGAGTTTCAAGCGGCTTGGGGCGAAGAGTTCGAGGGTGGCGCACACGGATTTTATCTTCATAAGGAGCAAAATAGCGAATACCTTTATATCACAGACACAGCTCGCGGTAATGTTGTGAAAATGGATTTGAGCGGAAAGCACTTATTGACATTGGGAACACCTGATCGTCCTGATATTTATAACGAGGAGCTTAAATATGTCCCTACAGACGTAGCCGTTTCGGCAAATGGTGATATTTATGTATCCGATGGTTATGGACAAAGCTGGATTCATCAATATACAGCAGCAGGAGAATATATCCGTTCGTGGGGTGGGAAAGGTACGGAATTAGGACAGTTGAACTGCCCGCATGGTATTTCGATTGATATTCGCAGTGGGATAGAAGAAGTTTATGTAGCTGATCGTGGCAATCATCGGATTCAAGTCTTCACTCTACAGGGCGATTTCAAAAGAGTCATCATCGATGATATGGATCAGCCCTGCAGCTTCTATTATCACGGGGACGATCTCTTCTTCCCAGACTTAAACAGTCGGATTACGATCTTCGACAAAAATGATCGGTTGATCTGTCATTTAGGTGAAGATCAGCAGGCTTACAAACAAGCAGGCTGGCCGAATTTGCCTAAGTCTTACTACAGGGATAATAAATTTAGTTCACCACATGGTATTTGTGTGGATTCCAAAGGTTCTGTCTATGTTGCGGAATGGATTTTCGATGGACGTATAACTAAGCTTACACTTGCATAATTTCGTGGTAAACAATCTTCATTATTTAGGCATACAGGCTGATAAAGCATCTAAACTGTAATTAAATAATCTAGTAAATGGAGATGAGAACATGTCTGGAAATAAAGCAGTTGTTTATAGTAAACCAGGAAGTGTTGAGGTACGAGACACCGCTTATCCAGACTTGGTATTGAAGGATGGACCCGGTGTCAATCCATTAAATGTAGGACGTAAATGTGAGCATGGGGTTATTCTGAAAGTGATTACAACGAATATTTGCGGAAGCGATCAGCACATGGTTAGAGGAAGGACAACGGCTCCATCCGGTCTTATCTTAGGTCATGAGATAACAGGTGAAGTTATTGAAGTTGGCCGTGATGTCGAGTTTATAAAAAAGGGCGACTTGGTCTCTGTTCCTTTTAATATTGCCTGCGGACGTTGTCGCAGTTGTAAAGAACGTAATACAAATATATGTTTAAATGTCAATCCAGACCGTCCTGGTTCTGCTTATGGTTATGTGGATATGGGCGGATGGGTGGGCGGACAATCCGAATATGTCATGGTTCCCTATGCTGACTTTCAGTTATTGAAGTTCCATGATAAAGAGAAAGCAATGGAAAAAATTCTGGATTTAACGATGCTCTCCGATATTTTCCCAACAGGTTATCATGGTGCGGTTAGTGCTGGGGTTCGCCCAGGATCAACGGTATATGTTGCCGGTGCAGGTCCGGTAGGTCTTGCCGCAGCGCACTCTGCTCAATTGCTAGGGGCAGCGGTTGTTATCGTCGGTGATTTAAATGCAGAGCGTCTTGCCCAAGCAAAAAGCTTTGGTTGTGAGACGATTAATCTGCGTGAGAATGGTGATTTGGCCGGACAAATTGATCAAATTTTGGGATCTCCTGAAGTAGATTCAGCGATAGATTGTGTTGGTTTTGAAGCGCATGGGCATGGGAAGGGGCATGGCGAGGCGCCAGCAACGGTATTGAACTCCATTATGGAAGTTACTCGTGCAGGCGGCAGCTTAGGAATTCCGGGACTTTATGTAACAGGGGATCCAGGTGCTGTGGATGAGGATTCTAAAATTGGAACATTGAAAATTCGTTTTGGTCTCGGTTGGGCGAAGTCCCACACGTTTGTGACAGGCCAAACGCCAGTTATGAAATACAACAGAGAATTAATGATGGCAATCATGAGCGGCCGTGCACAAATTGCTAAAGCCGTGAATGCCACGCTTATATCATTAAATGAGGCTCCAAAAGCTTATCAAGATTTTGATCGCGGCGTTTCCCGGAAATTTGTTATAGATCCCCATGGCGTCGTTAAATAATGTAGTCACTGTTTTATAATACGTATTGGTTTGCAGCATGCATTGTTATGTTGTTGAAGAAGCTTAGGTTGAACAAGTAGATGCTTTAACTCCAATATTTCGTTAGGAACTTCTTGCATGCTCCGCTAGGGGCGAGGGTAAGGAGTTCTTTTCCTTTTTCTGATCCCTTATTCCTTTTCTGCCCTCTACGAACGCGATCGGATAAACGCGAGGCACCTGATTTACCTCCTGAATGTGGGTCAGTACAGTACTGAATCGCTTGCACGGAAGAACAATATTTTTTCTTCCAGTTATTGACGTATTTCCAATTGAATGATAATATCTAGCTAAAGTTAAAAGCTTTAAACTTTTGGAATGTTTGCAATGGATTGAATAACAACTTGAATAAACAAACCATTATTAGGACTTAATCAACAAACAGTTAGTCGCTCAATATGTAATCTCACGGTTTTAGCATTTTTTTTAGCCTGAAAGTTAAATGCTTTAAACTTTTGATAAAAAAGGTGGAGATGTTAGGGTGATTAAAACTAAAGGATTGAAATTGCTGGTGTTTGTGTTATTTGTTAGTGTCCTATTTCCTACTCATTCATTGGGAGTTCAGGCAATCCAACAAGCACCGTTCGGAACCGAGATCATTGTACGGACCGTTAACCAATTTAGAAATGTCGCCGACGTAACCGCATTCATTCAAAAATCTGTTCAGTACAATGTAGATATTATTAGCATGAACGTAAAGCAGGATGAAGATGATGAGGTGCCTTCTGGTCATGTATTCTATAACAGTGCGATTGCCCCGATTGCCGCCGGCTATGAGAATTTCGACGCGCTTTCGCATGTGATCACGCAGGCGCATCAGCAGGGTATCGAGGTCCGTGCATGGATTCCCCAGTTCCATGATCAAGCAGCATTTCTTAAGGATCCAAGCTGGCAAATGCACGCTTTCGTTGACGGTAATGTAGTTCCTTTTACAGGCTCGAATGGCAGTGAGTATTTCGTCAACCCGATCCATCCCGATGTTCAAGCCTATGAGCGCTCGATAATTGAAGAGGTTGTAAGCAACTATGATATAGATGGCGTAGTACTCGATTGGTTGAGATTTGACGATTACAACATGGATGTAAGCAGCTACACGGTTAACCTATACGAGAGTATATACGGATATTCTCCACTCGATATTAACTTTAATGTGGATTCTAATCGCAGGAATGAATGGAATGAATGGAGAACGGATCAAATCGGCGGCTATGTGCAGGACGTTCGTGAAGACATTGATCAGATAAATGCAGATATGGAGCTCGGTGTTTATATTTTGCCGCCGGAATTCACAGAGGTTGGTCAAAATGTTGCGAAGTTCAAGGATGCGATTGATTTTGTTGCACCAATGGCTTATTTTGATGATTGGGAATTTGATACGGAATGGGTCTATGGCGCCAATGGGATTTTGTCAGATACATCGTCGCTTGCTGGTTCTGGAGTAACGATTGTTCCAACACTGGATAACGATTGGACAGTGAATGAATATCAGGAGGTATATGGCGGTATTAGAGATCACTTTCCACAAGTGACTCATCTCTCCTTCTTCTCCTATGGAGCTTGGGATGAGAACGTGCTAAGCGATATTAATTCGCGTAGGACCTGGCCTGTTGCACAAGACTATGCAGCGAATATTCCAACGGAATGGAAGGCAAGAAATATTGGCTTTAAGCCAGGTAGTGCTAGCTATAGCGGCGGGGTCTTCACATTGTCAGGCAACGCATCGGATATATGGGGCAATGAGGATAAATTAAACTACATCTATCAATCTCTGCAAGGGGATGGAGCGATTGTTGCTAGGGTTGCAGGAATGAATAATATGGACGGTTGGGCGAAAGCAGGCTTAATGATCCGTGAATCGCTTGCTGTGGATGCTAAACATGCGGACATGATCGTAACTCCTGTGAATGGAGCCGCATTTCAATACCGCGCAGCTACCCAAGGGAACACGGTCGATCATATTATAGCTGAAGCTCCTCCGTCGTGGATAATGCTGGAGCGCAGCGGCAATCAGTTCACAGGCTCGATATCTACAGACGGGGAAAACTGGACCGCAGTGAGCAGCGCATCAATCGCAATGGGCAGCAATGTGTATATAGGTTTGGCACTGAGCAATTCGAGCAGCTCGGCCAATAGTCAAGCGCTAATCGATCATGTCTCGCTTAGCGGCGCTTTGCCTGTACTGTGGAAAACCACGGATATTAACTCGACTACAGGAGCTGCCCATTTTCAGTCAGGAACTTATACTTTATCGAGCAGAGACACTGATATATGGGGAACCGCAGACAAAATGCGATATGCTTATCTTCCTTTAACCGGTAATGGATCGATTATCGCTAAGGTTTCAAATATGACAAATATGAACGGATGGGCAAAAGCGGGAGTCATGATTCGTGAGACTTTGGGTGCCAATGCGAAGCATGTCGACATGCTTATCACCCCTAGCAATGGAGCATCGTTTCAATACAGGCAGGCAGCTGGAGGCATAACTACGGACACCGTAACTGCCGCATCCTTGCCGCGCTGGGTTAAGCTGGAGCGAATAAACAATCAATTCATTGGCTATATCTCCTCCAACGGGGTTAGCTGGACAGAGGTTGGCAGACGCACGTTGACCATGAACAGCGGAGCTTACATTGGGCTCGCTCTAAGCAATCCAGGCAGTTCTACCTCCAATCAGGCATTGTTCAATGAGGTCAAGATTGTGCGTTAAGGAGTTATTTATAGGATACACAACGCTTAGCATCCATCCAGGATTGACACAATGCTGGATGGATGCTAGCATCACATTGAAATTAAAAGGATTTAACTTTAATACTTACTAAAAGGAGAACAACATTACAGTGAATATACATGATGTGGCAAAAAAATCCGGTTTATCTGTTGTGACGGTTTCTCGAGTCATCAATAATGCACCGTCTGTTCGTGAAAAGAACAGGGAGAAGGTATTAAAGGCGATGGAAGAAATGAATTATCAGCCCAATTCCGCTGCCCAAAGCTTAATTCGAGGAAAGACCGGAATTATTGGCATGACCATTATGAATCTTAACGATTCTTTTTACGATAGAGTGATTAAGGCTGCTAATCGGAAATTAGCAGAGCAAGGCTACTTTCTAACCTTGTCTATTTCGGAAAATGAGGGGGAAGGGGACACCAGCAATTTCTTATTTCAGAAGGACAGGGTAGATGGCATTATTGTCCTCTCCCCGATTGAAGAAGAAAGCTATATCGCCGAGTTGAAAAGAAAAAATATTCCTTTCGTTCTACTGGATAATCAAGAAGAGCATGAGGATGTATCGAGTGTGGTTGTTGACAATTATTTAGGTGGGTATGAGGCAACGAAACACTTGATAGATCTAGGTCATACGGAGATTGCCCATATTGGGGGACCAACGCTGTTCTTGAGCGTTAAGGAGCGAAGAAGGGGGTACTTGCAAGCCTTATCCGAAGCAGGGCTAACCCCTTTTGCTATTGAGTATAGCCAGTTTACGGTAAGTGATGGTTACAAAGTAGCTAAGAAATGGATCAGGGATGATAGCCTGCCGACGGCCATATTCGCAGCAGATGACTTCATTGCACTTGGGGTTATCCATGCTCTAAGTGAAGAAGGGTTAAGTGTTCCTCATGATATTTCAGTCGTAGGTTATGATGATCAGGTGCTGGCTGCTGGGTTTTTCCCAAGATTAACGACCGTCAGGCAACCTGAAGCACAATTAGGCACTATCGGAGTTGAACTGCTCCTGAAGCATATTAACGGCACGATTCAGGAAACGACGATCACCAAGCTGACACCCCAATTATTAATTAGAGAATCAACGGCCTACTTGAGAAAAAATAACTCAATATAAATAGGAGTGACGATTTACTTGAAATATTATATGGGTATTGATGCAGGGGGAAGTAAAACCTATGCCCTCGTCGCTAATTCTGAGGGAACCATTCTGAGTGTAGGAAGAGGGGGAAACGGCAATCACCAAACCAATCGTGATCAAGCGGAAGCAAGCCTGCGTAGTGCAGTCTCAGATGCATTAAGGCAAGCCCAATTAAACGTTGATCAAATCGAATTTGCTTGGTTTGGCTTAGCTGGTGCGGACAGAGAAAGCGACTATCGCATCTTAAGGCCAATCATTCAGAAGATGAATCTTCCGAATACAAATATTTCGTGTGATACAACAATAGCGCTTCGAGCAGGAACGAATCAGCCATTTGGTGTTGTTCTCATCTGTGGAACAGGAGTGAATTGCTCAGGAATGAACAGAAAAGGCGAATCCTTTCAATGTGGGGGATTCGGCTATATGTTCGGTGACTTTGGTGGAGGGCAAGATTTGAGTATAGAGGTATTCCGCAGCGTAATGCGTGCCTGGGAGGGAAGAGAGGAAGAAACGAGCTTATCGAATTTGCTAATAAATAAATTAGGGTATGAAAGCGTTGAGGCGTTAAGGGATAATTTCCTTGATTACTCCAACTATTTGCCTGTCGAAGTTGCAAGATTGTTGTTCGATGCCGTGCAGCAAGGGGATGAAGTAGCGAGGCGTATCTTGGTAAAGCAGGGCGAAGAATTAGGCTTAGCGGCCGCAGCAACCATCAATCGATTAGCTATGAACGAGGAGAAATTCGATATTGTCTTGGCAGGCAGTATATTGACACGCGGCGACCAGGACGGGCTGCTGCGGAGTATTATTGAACGAAAGGCTAAGCAAGCAGCGCCGCGTTGTTCGATTACTATTTTAAATACGGAGCCGGCGGTTGGTGCTCTCATTCTAGCCATGGAGAGCAGTGGTGTGGAGGTTTCACCCGATATTATGAATAGCTTAACCGAATTTAAGCTAAAAAATATTCGAAATATTCAAAATGTTCAAAAAACGATGTAAAAAATAATTATAGTGAGTGGGAATTATCTGTAATCGAATCATGCCAGCTATGCTCCTGATCAGATTTGGTGCCATTGAATTTTTCGTATGCTGAAAGCGGTTCCATTATATTGTTAGAACTATTCCTATAGGAAGGATGAGCTGCTGCAGCAGCAGGTAGCAGTGGTTCGATCTAGCAACTCAAGAGATATTAAATACCTATGTTGTCTGATTAATTTAATCTTGGCAAAGGAGCAAAAGGCGAATGAAAATCAACTCAAAGCCAACTAGACGCAGCCTATTTATGAAACAATGGGATCTTCAATCAATGGTTTTACCCGGAATCATTTTCGTATTTGTATTTAGTTATATTCCGATGTATGGGGTGTTAATGGCTTTTCAGCAATATGACATTTTCGCAGGGATTTGGGATAGTCGGTGGGTGGGATGGACTAATTTTAGGCTATTTTTTAATGCTCCGGAATTTTTTAATGTGCTGCGCAACACGATAGCTATTAGTTTTTTAAAGCTGCTCATTTCTTTCCCTGCACCGATTATTTTGGCTCTCATGCTTAATGAGATTCGAAATATGGCGTTTAAGCGCATCATTCAAACGGTTAGCTACCTGCCTTATTTTTTATCCTGGGTCATCGTATCCGGATTCGTCGTCTCATTGTTATCGGTTGATAACGGTACAGTGAACATTCTTCTCGCAAAAATGGATCTCATAGAGCATCCCATAAATTTTCTATCCATCCCTGAGTACTTTTGGTCGATTCTAGTAAGCGTCAACGTGTGGAAGGAGGTTGGGTTTGCAAGCATTGTATACCTAGCCGCTATTGCAGGTGTAGATCCAACGCTGTATGAAGCAGCATCTATAGATGGAGCGAGCCGATTTAAGCAAATGTATTTAGTGACACTTCCATGTATAACGCCGGTTATTATCATCTTCATGATATTGGCCATTGGCGGGATCCTTAGTGCTGGATTTGAAGATATTCTATTGCTAGCCTCCAATCCAATTCTCAGAGAATATTCAGATGTCATAGATACCTATGTTTATCGAGTCGGCATTCAAAATTCAAGGTTCTCTTACGCGACAGCTGTTGGTTTGTTCAAATCTATTATTAGTGTTGTCTTACTGCTAATAGCCAATAGAGTGGCACGCAGGGCGGGAGTTAGTCTTTGGTAATTCATTTTGCAATATAAAGGGGGGAATGCAAGCATGAGGCTTAGCACGGGCGATAAAGTATTTCAGGCTTTGATATATGCAAGCCTGGTCATTTTGGGAATCGTGATGTTCTATCCTTTCTGGAACTCTCTAGTTATTTCCTTTAATGAAGGAAGAGATACGGCACTTGGCGGAGTTACAATCTGGCCGAGGGCATTTACACTTGAAAATTATAATGTTGTATTCAAGGATACTCGATTGTTGAATTCCTTCTGGATCTCGGTGATGCGTACAGTGATTGGCACAATTCTGTCCGTATTCGTTACGTCGCTGCTGGCATACGGGATGTCTAAGAGAGATCTACAGCTACGGAACTACTATATGATTTTCTTCATTGTAACGATGTTTTTCAGCGGCGGATTAATTCCGACCTTCCTGCTGGTGCGAAACCTTGGATTGATGAATACGTTCTGGGTCATGATTATTCCGGGATTGATCAGTGTTTATCATATGATCATTTTCCGTACCTTTTTCTCCGCGCTTCCCGATGGTCTGGAAGAATCCGCGAAGATCGATGGATGCAGCAATTATGGAATCTTCTTTCGAATTGTTGTACCTATATCGGGTCCAATTATAGCTACCATCGGTTTATTTACGGCGGTGGGTCATTGGAATGATTGGTTTACCGGTGCCATCTATATTTCCAAGGATGAGCTATTGCCCATTCAGACCTTATTAAGGCAAATTATGAATTCGAATATTATGACAGAAATGTCGTCCGGCAATGCAATTGCAATGGAACATATCAACAGAAACCGAAGCATAACGACAAAGTCTCTTCTGATGGCTACGATGATGGTTGCTACTATTCCCATCATTCTGACCTACCCTTTCCTGCAGAAATATTTTGTCAAAGGGGTATTGATCGGTTCGATAAAGGGATAGTCCCAATAAAAAAAAGAAGGTAGGGGAAAAAATGAATACAAGATTGAGATGGGTGTCGTTATTGATTGTCCTGATGGTTTTTCTGGCTGCTTGTTCAAACAACAACAATGGGCCGCAAGTATCGAACAACCCGGATAATTCAGGAGGAAACGACGGTCCAAAGCCGGTAACATTTTCATTTTATGGTCATTATGATTGGTTAACTACGGCACCTTGGGCGGATAACGAAGCAACCAAATGGATTCTGGACAACAAGAAAGTTACCGTTAAGCCGATTCAATCTGGCGGCGCATCGGTAGAGAAGCTGAACACGATGATTGTCTCTGACGATTTGCCAGATGTCATATTTACGGATCGCGGTGCGACAGTCGATCGCTTGGTTCAAGCACGTAAGCTTGTGCCGCTTGATGAGTATTACGATAAGTATCCCAATTTCAAAAAGTATGTGAAGGAATCTACGCTCAATCTGCTTCGTTCCGAGGATGGGAAAATCTATCAAATTCCAAATTGGTATACATCGGGAACCTTTGGGAACGGCGGATGGATGGTAAACATAGAAATTTATAATGAACTTGGCAGGCCGAAGCTGGAAACATTCGATGATCTATACAATTACTTAATTAAAGTCAGAGACACGTACCCAGATGTTGTACCGCTTGAAGTTGGGGAGAAAGGCGCAGGCTTGGAATTGTTGTACGGAGGCTTCAAAGAAGGTGTAACTAGCAAATTCATCGGCATGAGAGGTTATCCGGAAGGCGACAAGCTAGTCTCGATCTATGAGGATTCTGCATTTCAGGAAACGATGAAGTATATTAGCAAGCTATTCCGAGAGAGATTGATTACCCAAGATGCTATTACACAAACCCAGGATGCAGTCAAAGAAAAAGTGAACACTGGCCGAGTGGCTGTTATGGTCGAATCGAATATTACAACTTACGGAGCAGAAGGGCATCGTGAATTGACTAAGGTTAAACCAGACGGTGGTTACGAAATTATTTGGCCGATTCATAAAGCTGGATTGGACAAAAAGAATATTTTTGTGAGTGGATTTGAAAGCTTAGGATGGAATGTCAACGTTATTACGACCGAAGCCAAAGATCCCGAAGCAATCTTCGCTTATTATGACTGGCTTACTGGACCTGAAGGACAGAAGGTTCTATTCTTCGGACCGCAAGGCCTTTATTGGGATGAGCAAAATGAGGACGGATCGCCAATTCCGAATGAAAACTATAAAAGTGGGGACGTCAATAAGCGTTCGGAAACGATGAGAAAATTCGAAGATTTCAACTGGGCGGGCAACACGACCTTTATCGATAAAGCCAAGGTAAGCTTGGAGATGGCCTTGTCGGAGAAGCTAAGATCATGGGAGACGATAGCGCAAAGCTCTGTCACTTGGGTGACATCGAAGGACATTACCGAATTCGTCAATGTGGATCCGCTGCCTGATTCAGAGCTCGGCATTATCTCACAGCAAATCTCAGATATTTTCACAGTAGCCTTTGCAAATATGGTATTTGCTAAATCTGATGATGAGGTCGCATCCATCATGGAGAAAACAGCAAATGACGCAGAAAAAGCAGGGCTGGAGCGGCTGCTTGAATTTAAAACCGAGAAATGGCAGGCGAATGTTAAGAAAATTAATGCCGAATATTGATTGGAGCAAGGTGTAACCCAGATCTACATTAGGGGGGCCGGAGCATGAGTCAATTAAAATCATATAGGATCGTTGCATTAATGCTCATTTTTAGTATGTTATTCACTTCATTTAGCTTTGCAGCAGAGGCAGAATCGGAACGGGATATTGTCAATCATTGGGCTAATAAGGAATTAACAGAATGGATGGATAAGGGTTGGTTGAAAGGCTACGGGGATGGTTCAATTCAGCCGAATCAGCTTTTAACAAGAGCCGAATTTGTAGCGCTTGTTAATCGATCCTTTCAATTCACGAATGAATCGGAGCTGACCTTCCAAGATGTGCCTAAGCATAGTTGGTTGTATCAAGATGTTGCAAGGGCTGTCGCAGCGGGTTATATCAGCGGCAAGAGTGCAAAGCAATTCGCGCCTCGAGAGTTCATTACAAGGCAGCAAGCGGCTGTCGTCATAAATCGGTTGCTTCAATTGCAAGTGGACAAAAATGCAGCGATGATGGAGTTTTCGGATAGTGAACAATTTGCCGAATGGGCCAAGGAAGCTATTAGTAATGTGGTCATTCACGGAATAATGCGCGGCTATAATTCTACAAACATATTTAAGCCTTTGAATCCATTGACACGTGCGGAGTTGGTGGTTATCCTGGATCGCTCGCTGCAAGTTAAATTAAGTCAGCTTCCCATCAAACCGGAAAACGGGAATGTTGGTGGGAACGGTAATAACGGCGGCAATACTGGAGGGAACGGCAACGGGGGAGTAACCTCGCCAGTTAAAGAAGAGAATGCGCCTTTCAAAACCGAGATCACGGTGCGAACGGTTAACCAGTTTCGGAGTGCAAGTGACGTAGCGGACTTTGTTGAGCAAGCCGTTAAGTACAATGTGGATATTATTAATATGAGTGTCAAGCAGGACGAAGACGATGAAGTGCCTTCAGGCCATGTATTTTACAACAGTGCGATCGCCCCCATAGCCGATGGCTATGAGAGCTTTGATGCTCTTTCCCAAGTGATCACGCAGGCGCATCTGAAGGGTATCGAGGTTCGTGCATGGATTCCTCAGTTCCATGATCAGGCAGCCTTTCATAAGGATCCTAGCTGGCAGATGCACGCTTTAGTAGACGGTAGTGCAGTTCCTTATACTGGCTCGAATGGCAGCGAGTATTTCGTCAACCCGATCCATCCCGATGTTCAAGCTTATGAGCGCTCGATTATTGAAGAGGTCGTAAGCAATTATGATATAGATGGCGTTGTTCTCGATTGGTTAAGATTCGATAATTACAATATGGATGTAAGCAGCTACACGGTTAACCTATACGAGAGCATATACGGATATTCGCCGCTTGAGATTAACTTTGATGAAGATTCTACTCGCAGGAATGAATGGAATGAATGGAGAACGGATCAAATCGGCGGCTATGTGCAGGATGTTCGTGAGGATATCGATGAGATTAAAGCGGGCATGGAGCTGGGCGTTTTCATTTTGCCTCCGGAATTCGTAGAGGTTGGCCAAAATGCTTCGAAGTTCAAGGATGCAGTAAATTTTGTCGCTCCGATGGCTTATTTCGATGATTGGGGATTCGATGAGGAATGGGTCTATGATAAGAACGGGATTTTATCCGATACATCGTTTCTTGTCGGTTCTGGAGTAGCGATCGTGCCGACGCTCGATGACAATTGGACGGATGACGAATATCAAGCGGTGTATGGCGGAATTCGAGAGAACTTTTCTGCAATTACACATCTCTCTTACTTTAATTATGGCGCTTGGGATTGGAATGTGCTTAAGGCAATCGATGCGAGAAGAGCTTGGCCAACTGCAGGCTGGGAGCCGCCTGTGGAGCATGATTATGATGCTGTTCTTCCACAGCCTTGGAAAGCTAGAAATATCGGGTTGAAGTCTGGCGATGCATCCTATAATGCAGCGGACGAGACATTCACGTTAACAGGAAGTTCAACCGATATTTGGGGAAATAATGATCTATTGAATTATATTTATAAGCCATTGCACGGGGATGGGGAGATTATAGCGCAAGTGACTGTAATGGAAGAAATGAGTGAGTGGGCCAAAGCAGGCTTGATGATTCGTGAGACGCTGGACGTGGACGCCAAGCATGTAGACATGATGGTTACCCCAGTTAATGGAGCTACCTTTCAATATCGGGAAAATGAAGGGGGAGGCACCGTCGATCAAACGATGGATGGGAGTCCGCCATTGTGGCTTAAGCTGAATCGCAGCGGCAATGTATTTACCGGTTCAATTTCAGATAATGGAATGGACTGGACGGTAGTCAGCAGTTTTGAAACGATTATGAATGATGATGCCTATATAGGCTTGGCACTCAGCAATCCAGCTAGTACAAGTGATAATAAGGCAGTATTCACTAATGTTCATGTTATCGCAGGTGATGAAGGAAAGTAGCAAAAACCATGTTGTATAGATCGGAACTTCTTAGACGCTCCGCTGGGAGCGGGTGTAAGAAGTTCTTTTCTTTTTTCTAGGTTTGAAATGGAACGCTGGCGCTTTAGTCTGTCTTAATACTTATAAAATCTGATTAGGAGGATAATTCCTAAATCTCGAACTCCTATTCCTGAAGGAGCTGATCTTTATAATCTGTCGGGGATTTACCTGTAACGAGCTTAAATACTTTGGTGAAATAGTGCCGATCTGTATAACCTGTAATTTCAGAAATTTCTTTTAGAGGCATCTCTGGATGAATTCGCATGAGCTCCTTCGCTTTATTAATGCGGAGAGTAGTTAAATATTCGACAAAGGTTTCCCCATGATGCTTGCGAAATAGATTTCCTAAATGGGTGCTCGAAATTTGAAATCGATCCATAATATGAGTCATTGAAATTGTTTCGCTCAAATTTGCGGATAAATAGTCGGAGATTTGTTCAATTAATCGGACTCCTTTGTTACTGGCGGGGTCATGGTCTTCAAATCGGAAAATATGCGATAGCAAGTTCCAGATATCCTCAGCAGCATTTGAATAGGAGTAGGCGGATTCAATGATTTCCTCCATTTCTTTCTCCGTTGTGATACTTGTGAGGGGTTCTAATGTGCGGAAATGCTTTTCTAACCATTGAACCATTTGCTTGCCATTTCTTTGTATATAGAGGTTCGGACAGGAGTGCTCTTCCCACTGCTCAAACCAATGGAAAATAATTTTTTTTAACAGCTTCCAATCCTTTTTATCCACCGCAATAACAATTTTCTTCTCATCGGTGCTGCTTAGGAGCAGATTGAGTTTTTCTAAAGTGGGTTGTTGCTCAGATAAAAAGATCGTCTTGGATTGTCCAATGACCAGTTGATGGTACAGCTCATCGTGAAGCTGGTTCGCAACCTGGTGAAGCTGCCTGATATCGTTAAAGCTTCGGCTAACGGCGATGGAAGGGTGACTGCCTGAATCGCCAATTATCAGTACAATTTCCTCAGCAAGTTGTTTAATCCTCTGGTCGCCGCATTGATATAATCCGAGGATAATAAATCCCCTTTTGAAATCATTTCTTGAAATGATCCAAGCCTTCTCGTTCTTTAGCAATAAAGGATTTGACGATAATTTGTTGTGAATTTCTTGCTCCGTCAGAGAAGGAGATCGTTCCATGTCTTGTAAAGGTGAAGGTTTGTTGAAGCAAAACACATAATAGCTAGAGAATGGAAAGCACTGCTGTAAAGTGGTTTGGATACTTCCCTCTATACTCTTGTTTTCGAGCAATTCATTTAATAAAGATTGCTGCTGAAGATAGGATTCCATGCTGATGCGTGTGTTCGTCTTATCTAATAATTGTTCGATAATTGTAGGATCAACCGGCTTGACGAGGTAATCCTCCACATTGGCCCGAATGGCATCCCGGGCATATTCAAAGGATGAGTAACCGCTCACGATTACGACGATGATATGAGGCCAATTTTGCCGAATGATGGCTGCAAACTCGATCCCGTTCATGAGCTGCATCTTAATGTCGGTAAAGATTAAATGGGGTTGAACGGTCGGTATGGCTTCCAGTGCCTGGCTAGCGCTAATACATTGGGCGACAATCTGGGTCTGCTCTCTTTTGCTAAAGTCGCTGTTTTCAATTACTTCTTTAAGATGATCCATGTAGAAGGGTTCATCATCAACAATCATAATCCTCATGGCAGCCGCCTCCATTACATGATACGTTAGGGAACTTATGTTAAAGTTTGATGTAGCCATGGAAACATACATAGGCTCCGCAATCCTCGTTATTGCCGAAGGAGAATTGATATTGCTCCTTGAACATGAGCTGAAGTCTAGCAATCGTATTCACTAGGCCCATTCCTCCAATTGAAATAGGCTCGTTTAATGTTTGATTATTTTGAATGCGTTCAAGATAGCCTTGAATGTTGTGCTTCAACGTTTCCAAAGAAGCAGGGTCAAACCCGACACCATTATCACTGATTCGTATCTCCCACTTATTTTCAATTATTTTACCGATAATTTGAATTTTCAATTGCTTATCGCTATCCGATAAACCATGCTGAATGGCGTTTTCTATAATAGGCTGAATCATTAATTTGGGAATTTGAATATTTAAAAGCCATTCAGGAACTTCTATATCATAATGTAGCCGGTGTTGATAGCGAGATTTTAATAGATCCAAATAATGCTGTGCGAATTCTAGCTCCTCACATACGGTTGTGATCGACGAGCCGGAGGAAATCGAATATCGTAAGAATTGAGAAAGTTTTCTACTTGTGTCCGATACAGCCTTTTGCTGGCCTCTATCTGATAAAACGGTAATGACACCTAACATATTAAATAAAAAATGAGGATTGATATGAGCTTGAAGCACATCGAATTTTGCTTGCATTTGCAAGGTTCGGAATTGAACAGTCTCCTCAAGACTATCTTGTAAACGCTGGTTCAAGGCTAGAAAGGAACGGTTAATAATTTCGATTTCACCCATATGAAATTTATTTTCAATAAAGGCTTGATTGGTTTCACCTAAATTAATAGAATCAATCGCTTTTTTTAGCTTTTTAAGAGGATGCGTTAAAATTTTGGCGAGAATAAAGTAAACAAAAACCGAGATGGCAATAAGGAGTAGAACGCTTATGATCGTGACATTACGAAATAAGAGCAAAGGCGCAAATAATTGGGATTTCGGAATAATGGCCACAATGGTTATGCCTGTTTTCTCAGAGGTCTGGTACATGAAAAATTCATCTATTCCCTGTTCATTAGTCATGAACCCGTTCCCTGCACTTGCTATGCCAACCTTATTAAGGATAGCAGATAGCTTGTGGGAAGAGGTTTCTGTAGGAAGGGGAGTAGTCGAATAAAGAACCTGGCCCGCTTGTACAATCATAATTTGTTTATCCTGCTTCGAATCTAATTCCTCTACATGCAATAAATCGGAGGCTTTGAATTGGATTTCAAGAAAACCAACGGGATGCGAGTCCCAGCTGATCTGACGCAGAAATGAAAAGACGGCTTCGGAATCACGGGATAGCCATCTGTCCTTCTCCGAAAAATTCAATAAGGAAGAGCCCTTCGCAGCTTGAACATTCTTAAATCCATCATTCGCAAGGATGGTTTGCATAATATCTACGTCAGCTTCGTTAGTTGAGTAGAAATCACCTTTTGACGTAAACAAATTAATCCTATGAATCGTTTGATAGACGGCAGCATTCAAGTAAAGGGAGTTTTGAATGGCCTTTTCGGACTGTAACGTTTCGGTGGGACTCGTATTTTTGAGATAGGCGATAGAGCTTAAATATTGGACGGCAGTATAGCTGGAATTGTCACGATTAATATATAGCTGGGTGGTTACGTTGTTATTAATGGTGGAATAAACATCCAGAGCATTGGAGTAACCGCTTACAAGCTTGTCCACATTTTCTTTTAAATTGGTTTCAATATTATTTTTCAAATATACATACATCGGAGTGCTGATAATGAGTGCAATGACGATGAGGACAAGCGAATAAGTCACATATAATTTCGTTTGTAAATTTTTGAAAGACAGCATAGACGACCTCCCCGTTCAGTATAACACATTAAAAATGCAGCCTTGGCCAGTGTGAAATATTTCCCCTAGTACTTTCAAATTCGCCATTTACGATAAGAAGCAAAAAACATAACATTGGTTTTGTAAGCATTTACATCACAAATTTGGAGGAATGAACATGAGGGGTCTCACCACAAAGAGAACGCTGTTATGGATGGTAATGGTTCTTACCTTGCTTGTTTTAGCAGCTTGTGCAGGAGCGAAGAATAACGGTAATGCAACGAATACGCCATCGGAGAGCACTGCTGCTCCAACTACAGAAAATGCATCACCATCAGCACCGATAGAAAAGGTCACATTAAAAGCACTTATGCACACGAGCTGGTTAAAGGGCGGTATGGAAGCTGTACTGAAGGATGCATCTGAAAAAATGGGCTTCACTTTAGAAATCGAGAAGCTTCCAGAGGGTACTGATGGAGATAATCTAATCAAAACTCGATTTGCTACGAATGACAAGCCGGATTTATTGTTCTTCTATCCAGCTGTTAAAGAAAGCGACGGCTTAGGTAAGCCAGAGGAGCAGTTCGTTCCGCAAGACGATCAACCCTGGATGGCTAACTTCAACAAGGATATATGGATAGATGCATTTGCTTCGTCGGGGACCTTCTATGCTGCTCCTTTCGGGGGATCAAATATGGCAGTTATGCTATATAACAAAAAGGTTTTTGAAAGCTTGAATTTGCAAATCCCAACCACAATGGAAGAATTCTGGGCCTTATCTGAGGCGGTTAGTAAAGCGGGGAAGGTTCCGGTGTATTTGTCGGCCAAAGATGCGTGGACCTTGCAAATTCCATCACTTCAATCCGGTGCAGCACAGGATAACCTGCAGGAAATAACAAATAATGCATATACGAATAAAGGAACGATGTCCGATTTTACTGCCAAGAGACAAGGCATTACGTTCCTTAAGGATGTTGTTGATAAAGGTTATGTAAACAAAGACTTTTTATCCGATACGTATGATAATGCACAGAAAGCTCTGACAAATGGAGATGCAGCTATGTATCCGATGGCTACTTGGGTCATGAGCGACATTTCCACGAAATTCCCAGATCAAGTCAATGATATCGGATCATTCCTAATTCCCTTTAATGATACAGGCAAGAATATGGCCGGGATTTTCCCGCCAAGTGCAGTGTATGTAGTAAAAGGAAGTAAGCAAGAAGCAGCACAGAAGTTCGTCAACTACTTTGAATCCGTAGAGACTCAGAATATATATTTCGGTGCTGAGGGTGGTATACCTACGATTAAAGGGGTTACGAATACGCTACTGACACCTGCCGAGCTTGATGCTCAGAAGCTTGCAGAAGAAGGGAGAGCCGGTCCAGTTGGTGTCAGTCCTTCAAGTGGCATTACTCAATATGCAGCTGGGGATTATCCAGCCTTCCTTCAGGATTTAGTAGCAGGCGCGAAAACTCCTGAGCAGGTGCAAGAAGCGGAACAGAAAGAATTAGTGAAGAACGCCAAAGCCAAGGGTGATCCAAGCTTCAAGTAAAGCTTGCTAGAAATAGTCGATAGGAAAAGCAAATTTGGAGAGTGTTTCTGAAATAAAGAAACCCTCTCTCTTTTTTGGAGGGCAACTATATGCTGAAGCGTCATTACTACAGGTACTCTATGCTAGCTCCAGGTCTCTGTATCTTTTTAATCTTTTTCGTGTGGCCAGCCATTTCAAATTTTTTCTATGCCTTCACCAATTTAGACGCGACCTTTCATTACACGCGGCTCGTAGGGTTTGAAAATTTTATTTCCCTATTTGATGATTCGAGCAGTTCCATTGCATTCAAAAATACTTTTATATTCACAGTGGTCACCACAGTCGGTAAAGTCGGACTTGGATTTATATTAGCTAACTTTGTGAATCAAAAGCTGAAAACGACAAATTTCTTGCGCTCTGCCCTTTTCTTTCCCGTTATCTTAAGCCCGATTGCTGTATCACTGGCATTTACAGCTCTATATCATCCAAGCCGTGGATTTATCAATGTGTTATTGGAGAAACTTCAGCTTGGTTTTCTAACCCAACAATGGCTTACAAATAGCCATATCGTGATGTATTCCATTTCCTTTGTTGAAATATGGAAGTGGACGGGATTAACGGTCATCTTGTTTCTGGCAGCACTTCAGACCATTCCGAAAGAGATGATTGAAGCCGCCAAGATTGACGGAGCAACAAATTGGGAGCAGAAGAGGCATATTATATTCCCGATGATTCTCCCCGTTGTGAATACCAACATTATTATTTCGCTCATTGGCGGATTAAAAGTATTCGATATTGTTTATGCGCTTACTGGAGGCGGTCCAGGGAATGCTTCTAGCGTAATTAACACAATGATCTACAAAAGTTTCTCGCAAGGAAGAAATGGGGAAGCGACTGCCGCTAGCTTGTTATTGTTTGTGATCATTCTCGTCCTTGTATCCATAACGAACAAATATCTAAATAAAGACAACAGAGGGTGAGTGGAATGCGAGTATTGCGTAAAACATTATGGGAAGCTCTATCTGTGTTCATTAGCTGTATCATCGCCATTCCTATCTACTTGGTCGTTGTGAACTCCTTCAAAACACAGGCGGAGGCTTCAGATTTAGGATTATCCTTCCCGACGAAATGGAACCTATGGCATAACTATTCAGATGTGTTCGTAAATGCCAAGATTCCACAGGCATTATGGAATACAACGATTTTAACCGTCATTAGTGTATTCTTTATCGTTATTTTCTGTTCACTGTCCGCTTATTTCATTCAACGGAGAGATAACCGGGTGAGCAGGCTGCTGCAAACGGTTATTATTGCCGGCTTAATATTGCCTTCCTCCATTATTACGACGTATATGCTGATGTTTGATTTGCATCTGGTTCGTACTTATTTAGGGGTGATTTTGCTTTATATTGCTGGGAATTATGCTTTTCTAACCTACGTATACATCGGTTTTTTTCATAGCATTCCAAGAGAATTGGATGAAGCCGCAATGATTGACGGAGTTAGCCCTTACGGCTTGTTTTGGAAGATTATTTTCCCTTTGCTGAAGCCGGTAAGCGCCAGCGTCCTAATTATTGCATTTATGTCGGTATGGAATGACTTCACTACCCCGTTTTATTTCTTAAATACGGCGAGCCGCTTCACCTTAAGCTTGACCGTATACTTTTTCTTTGGTCAGCATTCCTCGGATTGGAATCTGGTTTTTGCTGACTTGGTTATGGTATCCGTGCCGGTCATTCTATTGTATCTATTCTTGCAAAAGTACATCGTTGAAGGCTTAACGGCTGGGGCAGTGAAAAGTTAAATGGGAGAGTGAGGTTTGCTAAATGTCAGTGCATAACGTGAAACAAACAGCGGAGTCACTCGTTTTTGTGGGGCAAGAACAGCAGCAGCTGCGATTCCACCCGATCGTCAAAGGAAGCTTGAGCTTAAGAACACATACGAATTCCGAGCATGTGGAGTCGGTTAGTTATAAAGAAGGAAAGGATTTTATTGTTGATTATGAAACTGGGCTGATTGCAAGAACGGTGGCAAGCAGCATACGGGATTGGGCTGACCATGTATTCTTTCAAAACCTGAACTTCGATCATCATTTGTTTGAGGAATACAGTAATCGCAGTTTTACTGTATTTATAGACTACGAATATGAGAGGGAGCAACATCAACATCAATTAAATGCCGGATTGAGCATAGGGGCTAGTCGTTTATTAAAAAACACGATGAAAAAGCTTAATGCCGGACAAGAAGCTGTTTATGTGGTTTTTGGCGACAGCATTAGCGAAGGCGGAGAGGCAAGTGAGGATAGCTATACTTTTTATCAACGTTTTGCGCATCGGCTATCTGCTATAAGCTCGGGTGGAAACCTTCGTGTTGTTAATAAAGCAATAGGAGGAGAAACAAGCACGGGAGGCGCAGCCCGCATAGAGCAGGATATTGTGTCTAATCAACCCGATCTTCTAACGATAGGGTACGGGATGAATGATCAGAATCTATTCGAGGGAGAAGTGGCAGTACCTTATGCTATTTACGAGAGTAATATTCGAACGATTATAGAATCTACGATGCGGAGCTGTGAAACAGATATTGTGCTTGTTACGCCTTGCGAGCCAAATCCCTTGTGGAAATATACGAGTGGGCTGATGGATGGTTACGCTGAAGTTCTTCGTCGTTTGGGGAAGGAATATGATATCGGCGTTGCCGATGTGAATGAGATATGGAAAAGAGAACTACTAGCAGGAAAAACGCCGGAGAGCCTTCTTCTCAATAATATTAACCATCCAAATGATTATGGCCATTGGCTTTATTATCAAGCATTTTTACATCTAATTGAAGGGTGATGCTGTCCTATGAAAGCTTTGCAAATTACAGGAGCGAATACGTATACCATTTTAGACCATGATATTCCGCAGCCCCATGATGATCAGGTATTAGTCGAAATAACGATGGTGTCGACTTGTCCGCGCTGGGATATGAATATGATGGCTGGCCGCAATATGTTTAATTATAATGAATCTCCCGATTACCCATTACCCCCGGGGTTTCCAGGACATGAGCTGGCTGGTGTAGTCAAATCGGTGGGAAAAAGCGTGCGTACGCTGAATGTGGGGGACCGTGTGGCTGCCCTTGAGCATTTGGATGGTAATGGGGCTTATGCGCAGTATTTATGCTTCCGTGAAGAGGAGCTCATCAAACTGCCAGATCACATCTCTGATAAACAAGCAGTATCGCTTGAACTATTGAAATGTGTAGTAATTGGAATCATGCAATTTGGCGATCTGCGGGGTAAATCTATCGTCGTGTCCGGTCTTGGACCTGCGGGAATGCTGGCCATTCAGGTGGCGCGCCTCTGGGGGGCTTCACGTGTTATCGGAGTGGATATTAATGAAACGCGAGTACGACAGGTTCGAGAGCTTGGACTTGGCGAGACTTGCCTTGTCGATGAGCTGCAGGGTCAGCAATTCAATTTAGGCTACGATTGTGTCGGGGCGGCCGCTTCTGTGCAAAATCTGATTGAGTACGTAGATGAGCATATCGTTATATTTGGTGTTCTTCGCGGAGATGTGAAGTATCCGGAGCATCTGTGGTACAAGGGAACGAAGCTGGAATCTTATAAATACCGCAATGTTGGTCCAAGGGATCATGAGCTGCTGATCGACCTGGTGGGGAATAAGAAATTAAACATGGAATGTCTGCAAACTCATCATTGTACGTTTGATCGGTATCAAGAAGCCGTTGATTTATTAAATAAGCAGGAAGCGATTAAGGTATATTTTTATCCGCAAACCGATTTCGATAGTTAAGTCCAATATACAAGGCGGAGGGGATCTGGCAATGAAAGGCTATGGTGTTGTATTCGTTGATAAAGGCAAGGTTGAATATCAAGAGGTAACCGTTCCTGAGCTAGAGAGTCGTGATATCGTCATCGACGTGGAGCATTCCTGGATTAGTATTGGAACGGAATCTTCCTTCCTAAAGGGCGAACGAATCGCGGGAGAAGTCCCATACCTTGAGGGTGATGCTTTGCCATTTCCACAGATCAACGGCTACCAAAAGGTCGGTACAATTAGAGCGTTAGGTGATCAGGTAGATGGGTTTCAAGCAGGTGAGCGTGTTTTTGCCACGGTAAGCAAAGTAAAGGGGATGGCATTCAACGAGGGAGGCCATGTCAGCCCTGCAGTAACGGATGTTAGCCAAGTATGGAAAATTCCAGACGGGATGAGCGCTGTGGCGTTTGCGGGACTTGTGCTTACACAAGTTGGCTATAATTGCGGCTCTCGGCCACCGGTGAAGAAAGGGGATCATGCCATCGTCATTGGCGACGGTCTTGTCGGTCAGTGGGCAGCTCAAACCTTGATCCATCGGGGGGCTAAGGTTACCGTGCTGGGCCGTCATGAGGATCGGTTAGCGCTTCTTCCGGATGAAACATTCTCCATTAACACTTCCAAGAATGACGTAAGCGAGCAGCTAACTTCGCTGCATGCTGATCTTTCCATTATTGTTGATACGGTAGGCTCGCTCACGGCGGTCTACGAATGTTTTCCCTACCTGCGTCATAACGGACATCTGGTATCAGCGGGGTTCCTAGGGACGGATGGCAGAATTGATATCCAATCGCTACGGGAGAAGGAAGTTACTCTTCACAATCCCTCGGGCTGGGATAATCAAAGAATGAATGAGACGATTCGTGGGATAGAAGAGGGCTGGCTGCAGACGGAAAAACTCATTACGCATCAGTTTCCGGCGGATCAAGCAGTAGAAGCATGGAATCTAATTCTGGATAAAAATCAACCCTGTTTGGGTGTGGTTTTGAACTGGGGTGAGTGATTCTATGGACGACTTATATGTAGAAACTCCAAATATCGGCAACCGGTATCGTGAGGAACAAAAGCTTGAATACGAGCTCTTCATCGAGCGTATGCGTGCAGCCGGGGATCAGAATCGGGCGGAATTCTTCCGTCCGAACACCTCATCGATAGATGCATATGAAGCGGAGCTAGAACTCTATCGAGAGAAATTCAAAGCGATGCTAGGGTGGCCGCTGAGTGATGCCAAACTCGATTCATCCATACCTAATGCTCGGGTTGAATTTGTTGCCCAGGATCGTTTAAGCAAAATTTATAGGGTTATCGTTGAAGGGGGATATGGTCTGACGACGTATGGCCTGTTATTCTTGCCGCTGTCGGAGGGGCCGTTTCCTCTCGTGATCTCACAGCATGGAGGAGCAGGTACGCCGGAGTTATGTTCCGGTTTCTATGGTCCTACGAATTATCATGATATGACGCGGAGAGTACTCCAAAGGAGCATCGCTGTATTTGCGCCACAGCTTCTGCTCTGGAAGGAAGGGGAATATGGTTCTCCGTATGACAGACTGTCTATCGATAGACAATTAAAGCAGGTAGGCAGCTCGATTGCTGCGGTGGAAATTTATAAAATTCAGCGGAGCCTTGATTATTTATTATCACGGGATGATATCGCCGCTGACCAAGTCGGTATGATCGGTTTATCTTATGGCGGGTTTTATACCCTCTTTACGGCAGCAGCGGATACTCGTATTAAGGCAGTGTACTCATCCTGTTTTTTCAACGATCGCTTTAAGTATGATTGGTCTGATTTTACTTGGTTTAATGCTGGCAATACGTTTCTAGACGCAGAAGTAGCTGGATTAATTTGTCCGCGATTTCTGCATATTGAGGTGGGCAAAAAGGATGAACTGTTCCACTATGCGCATGCGCGTAAAGAGCTGGATAAACTAGCTGAGCTTTATGGGCAGTTGAATATCATGCACCGATTGTCGAGAGAAGTATTTGATGGAGCTCATGAGCTGGACATAAACGATAGAGCAATGGAGTGGTTCTGCCAAGCGGTTCGAATGTGAAATATTCCCCCTGCGACTTTCGAATACTCCATTTACCGTATTGAGTCGACATCATATCATCATTAATGTAAGCGCTTTAATAAAAGGAGAGGGGTTTTAATCATGAGGAGCAAGAGGTTTAAAGCTTTAAAGAAGGGGATGACATGGACGATTGTCTTCCTCTTATTATTTTCAAGCTTACCGGTTATATCGAATGGGGCAGCATCTGACGAGAACACTTTAAGGGATGGTACCTCAGAGGCAGACGCTTACTTGTGGACAGAAGGGGAAGACTATTTATCTGTTTCTCCAGGGGGATATTATCGGAACGATGAATCGCAAGCAAGCGGAGGAAAGTTCCTCGCCTTGCATACGAATACGCCAGGCACATCTGCGACTGCAGAGTATGAAGTAGATATCCCTGAAACAGGAAACTACGATATATGGGTGCTGGCGACCGGCATGAGTCTTTGGATGTCTGCGTATAGCTGGAAGCTGGACGAGGGCTCGTATAATGCACCTCCCGTAGTTACGGAAGGGGCGATCTTCGTTTCAGAGGGCATGCCCTTTTATTGGCATAAACTAGATAGTACCGAGCTGACTCAAGGACAGCATAATCTAGTGTTTTTAACGAACACTCCTCGGCAAGGGGCAAACGATAGTTTATATAATCAAGGGATCGATGCCATTGCCATCGTACCTGATGACTGGGAATGGCAGCCGAATGGTTTGAATAAACCGGCAGCTCCCGTTATACCTGAACAGCCAGTGGAAGAAGGTTACTCATGGACAGAAGGAGAAAATGCTGATTCAGTACAGGGAGGTTATCATGGAACGGCTGATTCACTGGCAAGCGGTGGTACCTATCTCTTACTGCAAACCAATACGCCAGCTACCGCGGCAACTGCGGAGTATCAAGTGGATATACCTCAAACAGGAAGCTACGACATCTGGGTGCTAGCAACCGGCATAAGCATTTGGATGTCCCCTTGGAGCTGGAAGCTGGACGAAGGTTCCAATGCAACCCCGCCTGTTATGACGGAGGGTTCCATATTTGTGGCTGAAGGTATGCCCTTTTACTGGCATAAATTAAGCAGCGCAGAGCTGAGCAAAGGACAGCATAACCTAGCGTTTTTAACCAATACGCCAAGGCAAGGAGCAAGTGATGGTTTGTACAATCAAGGCATCGATGCAATCGCCGTCGTACCTGTCGGTTGGGAATGGCAGCCAAATGGTTTAACTAAACCTTTTGATAAGGCAGCCGTTAAATATGAATACGTAACAGGCACGCTAGATAAATCGTTGGCGAATCGTGAAGAGCAAGTAGGAGTTACGGTTACGAATAAAGCCATAGCGCGAGTCAATGCAACCTTAAGCTTCTTCGTTGAATTAGTTTATGAGGGAGAAGTTGTATCACGGACGGTTAAGGAGTTTAATAAAACAGCTTGGGAGGCTGGCGAGGAGCATACGGAAACGATTCAGTTAACGGTCCCGTTTAATGCTCCAAAAGGAAAAAATGAAATCCGTACCGGCATTGTCGATAGTCATTATACTAATGCAGCTGATGGAGAGAGATCGCTTAAAGTAGGCAATTTGAATATCGAACAAGAAGATGCGAACACTGCTGTACCTGTGTTAGGAGCAACGATCACTAACTTGCAGCTGCAGCCGACCCAGACAAGTGCTAGATCATTTTCCGGGGCTGTTGCTTATCGACTGAATCAAGCCATAGATTTCGATACGACAGCATATCTAAGCTTTTATAAAGGCGATGTCCTTTGGTATGTTGCCGAGCTTGCTGCTGTGAATACTTCCGGGCTCCAAGCTAATGTTGAAGCACAGGAACAGTTTAGCTTTAAGTTGCCGGAAGGAATGCCTGCTGATAGCTATACCGTGGAATGGGGCCTCCACAAATTGAAAGCAGAGCAGGTGACAGCAGGACAAGTTGAAGTAAACGTCGCTGCGTCCAATACGAATTACAAGCCCTTAACGCACGGTACTTTTACCGATGGAAAGCTGGGGCAATCTCATTTCTGGTATGCTAACCAATCGCATACGATGATTTGGGATGGTAAACCGTTCGTGCCGATCGGCGGTATGTTTACTTCGGATTATTTGCTCTTTTACTCCAAAACAGATGCTGCAGCCAATAAAGTCAACTGGGATAAGGATGTAGAAGTGCTGCAATATATGAAGGCACATGGCGCAATGGATATGTATATCAATACGGCTGTCATGGAGGTTCCGGCATGGGCATGGCAGAAAATGCTGGATTACTTAGACCAGGAAGGCTTTACTTACGGCCTGCAAGTTCAAGGAGCCCAAGGGTTGACCCTTTCCGCTTATATGCCAAGAGCGTATGAAGGAGCGGGTGTATTAAAGAAAGAGAATATCGTGAACAGCGGAGAAGTGACCTTAACGGTACCAACATCTCAAATCTCAGGCTATGAGGATGCTATATCAGCGCTGTATGTGGTCATGAATCCGGCTACGGGTGAAGTTATTCAATCCGGTGAAGAGAATATTCGGAAGGTGGGTTCCACTACACTTGAGCTTTACGCAGATGTTGTTCTTCCGAGTGCGAATAGTACGTCCTATACGGTTTATTTTACCCCTAAGGTTAAGTATTCTGGCCATACTTTGAGGAACATCTGGGATGCTGGAGATTCGATTATTAATAGTATGGTAGACACGCTTGGCAAGGTGACCTTGGGCCCTAATTTTAGACTGTTTGTTGATCCTGTTACGAACGAATCAGGAATATACAACAGCGACGAAGGTTACCTGTTCGACTCTCCCATATACAGTGCTCAATTTGTGGATTGGTTAAAGCAGAAATACGCCACATTGGATGCTCTAAATGAGGCTTGGAAAATGAGCAGTCCCATTGAATCTTATGAAACGGCGGCGCGTTTAGTGCCCATAGTTCGGGGAGAAGGATCGGCTGTGTGGAACAACCAATTGTATTTAGTTGACAAGGGTAACCCGGGTTCCACGTATGCGGCGGATGCTTATCACGGCATTTTATGGGATGATTTTGTCGATTTCAGAGAGGGCTCCTATAACGATTATTTAATGAAATTTGCAGATGCGATAAATAGTGTCGTTGACGTGCCCGTCGTGTTCAAACACGCTGGAACCACAAGGAAATACTTTATTAATGACAAGCAGACTGGAGGGTTCGCGGGCGTTGGGGGAGAAATTTACGGCGATACGGAATACTTGGTGAGAGAACGATCCGGGTATACCTTTTCGCTAATCGAACAATCGGCACAAACCTTATGGTTTTTAACGACGGAAACGCAGCTGGACGAAAATATGGAACGTAAATATCAATCCGGCGAGAAGGGCTATCCGGACAAAGAAACGATGTTTAATCATTTTGATTCGGTATTGGAGGCAGGGAGCAAAGGCATCTATGATTTTCTCTTTAATTGCGATTACTTTACATCATGCCAAGAATCTTACGCTTATTATACAGCGAAACCGATCCAGTTCGATTGGCTCAAAGAATACAAGGATGCGATTCTAGCTCCTGATTCTCTAGCACATATTGAAACTTATCTACCAGAAGTCTATTACGTATATCCTGCTGGAGAGACATGGTGGATGCTGAATAGACGGAATGTCGTGCTCCCAGGTAATGATTATCGGGGCGGAGCCACGCTTCAAACCTTCGATAATAAATGGGTTGTGCCTACTTTTGATCCCAATATAGCTACGAATGTCTTAGTCGTCAGCTTGGAGGACGATCCAGCGACAACGCTCTACGGCGAAGCTCTTGTGGCACAGGGAAGCTTAAAGGCTGGCAAACGAAATACCGTCTATATGGGCTACCGCAAAAACCTAGGAGCGTTGCCAGAGATTGATGCCTATTTTACGAATGAATTTACGGTATTGGAGAATGGAACAACGGTACAGGTACTTAACCCAAATGCGACAAGTACGACACAGGTGCTTTATAGTTCGGCGGATGGCAAGGCTTGGGGAATTAGGGATGGAAAGCTTTGGGTTATTACGGATCCGAATTGGATTCAGAGCTTTAATGGGAATGAACCCAAAGGGCAAATCAAATATTTAGATCAATTAGACTTTTCGACAGACAGCAACAATGGTGGAAATAGCGGTAATAATGGCTCTAGTGGAAGCAATGGAAATGCAAATAGAAGCGTAGTGTCAGTTCAAAATGGTAAAGCGATAGTAAAGCTAGGCAGCGACGAATCGGTCGCATCGATACCATTAGCGCAAATTGGAGATTATCCTTTATCTGTGGAAGCGGGCTCGGTAATCGTTACTGTTGATCGAAATCTGCTCAATTCGTGGAGAGGACAGTTTGGTGCAGGGGCAGCAATTGAAGTCGAGGTTAAGTCAGTGACCGAATCGGGAGACATTCGGATTGCCTCCCAAAATGCAGCTGCACAAATAACGATTGCAGGTCAGGTATATGAAATTAGCATGAAGTTAAAAAAGACAGACGGCAGCGTGGTTGAAGTTAAAGGGGCAAAAGGCGGTGTAGAGATTACTTTACCCTATGATGCCAATGGTGTTGATGAGGAGCTTCTCGGGATTTATTACTATAACGAGCTGACTAAGGTTTGGGAGTATGTAGGTGGGAAGGTAAACAGCAGTGCCAAAACATTAACAGTTAAACTTCAGCATTTAAGTAAATATGCAGTTTTGGAATTCAAAAAGACGTTTAGCGATATGCTCACTACCCATTGGGCTTCAAGAACGATTCAAGTGTTGTCGGCTAAGCATATTGTGAATGGTGTGAATGATTCCATGTTCAAGCCTTCAGGCAATACGACACGTGCGGAATTTGTTTCTCTCTTGGTTCGAGCTTTAAACCTCGAAGCCTCTCAGGATGAGCAGATGTTTAAGGATGTAAAAGAGGATGCATGGTATGCAGCAAGCGTGCAAGCCGCTGTGAAAGCGGGCTTTGTTTCTGGCATCAGTCTCGATTTATTTGCTCCTAATGCGCCTATAACGCGTGCGGAGATGACCGTACTAGTTGCAAGAGCGCTAGACATGAATAAGGATACAAACCTGAACGCTCAGTTTGCGGACTCCAAGGACATACCTATTTGGGCAATGCCTTCTGTGGCAGCACTAAATGAAGCGGGCCTCGTGCAGGGAAAAGGGAATAATATGTTCCATCCGAGATCTAATGCTACGAGAGCAGAGGCAGCACAGTTCATTCTAATAATAATTAATCATTTGAGTAAGTCTTAATGAAGTGATCGACTATATAAAAGGATTAATAAATACGAGCGAATTTTTCAAATCATAAAATGTGGGCAAAGTTTATAGTTGAAACAAAAAGATCACCTAATACGGGTGATCTTTTTTTATTATTAGCGAGATGTTGTTCATATGAAAACCTTGTAGGCAACAATTTCAAGCGCTTCACAAGCTTGCCTCTCTAACTTCGACTTTGTATTCTGAAATCCCAGATCTCAAGTAAATAAAGGGATTTCAGCCGATAGATAATGAAAAAGGGATAGCATCACAAAAATGGAAGGTGCGCTTTCAGAGTGAAGGAATAGCAGCACAAAAAGTGGAGATTTCCGCATTCAGCTGTACATGTTACGTTAAGTTGGCAAGGCGTTGCTGAACAGAATGATAACATGCCAAAAGAAAGGGGGATTACTTTGAAGCAACATTCGCAGTCAGCAGATCTAGCTCCCATGCCTAAAATGCCCAAAGCAGGAGCAGGCTCGAGATGGATAAGATCCATGCGGAAGGAATTAAAACGCAATCGATTTCTTTATATGCTGCTAGTGCCAGTAGCCATCTATTTATTACTATTTAAATACGCACCGATGGCTGGGGAAATCATTGCTTTCAAAAATTATCGATTATCCGATGGGATTTGGGGAAGCTCTTGGGTAGGATTCCAGCAGTTTGAAAAGTTGTTTGCCAGTCGCGAGTTTTATATTGTATTAAAAAATACGCTGCTGCTTAACCTGTACAGCTTGCTTTTTGCGTTTCCTGCTCCGATTCTGCTCGCAATCATGCTCAATGAAGTTCGGTTGGAGTGGTACAAACGAACATTGCAAAACTTGCTGTACATTCCTCATTTTATTTCGTGGATCGTCCTCGGAAGCATCATTATTGCACTGTTATCGCCATCTACAGGCATAGTGAATTATTTATTGCAGGCGTTTGGAATAGAGCCAATTTATTTTATGGCAGATAAGCTATGGTGGCCGGTGACGTTTATTGTGTCGGGCATTTGGAAAGAAGCCGGATTTGGGACGATTCTTTATTTAGCTGCGATGGCCTCAATTGATCCAACGTTGTATGAAGCGGCCAAAATTGACGGCGCCAATAAAATAAGACAGATCTGGCATGTGACATTGCCTGGCATTCGCAGTACGATTGCGATTCTTCTTATTTTGCAAGTAGGCAAAATGATGGACGTTGGCTTCGAGCAGATCTATGCACTGCGGAATCCGGCGGTAACGAGTGTGGCGGAGGTTATCAGTACCTTCGTGTACACAAGGGGGATTGTCAACCTGCAGTACAGTTACACAACCGCATTAGGCTTATTCCAATCACTGATTGCGCTCATTCTTATTGTGTCGGTGAACCGAATCATTAAGGCGCTGGGAGAACGAGGATTGTGGTAAGGGATGAAAGGAGTGATGCAACCTGAAGCTTGGAAAACAAAGCGTTTTTTCGGTCATATTTCGCTGGCTTAACTACATCTTGCTGGCGCTGCTTGCTTACATGGCGTTGTTTCCGTTTATTAACGTGATTGCTGTATCATTCAGCAGCAGCAGGGCAATCAATGCGGCGGAAATTTTTATGTGGCCGGTTGATTTCAATGTGGAAGCCTATCTAAAGCTGCTGAAAGACGGGCAATTAATCGTAGCGATGAAGAACACCATCATCATTACGGTCATCGGCACCGCGTTGAATATGATTTTTACGATCATTGCTGCCTATCCGCTCTCTAAAGCGAGATTAAAAGGCAGAAATGTCATGCTGATGGCTATTTTATTTACGATGCTGTTCAGCGGCGGATTGATTCCTAATTTTCTGCTAATCAATAGCATTGGACTTACCAATACGTATTGGGCACTTTGGCTGCCAGCACTTATAAGCGCTTACAATATGTTTGTAATGAAGTCGTTTCTGGAAGGGCTGCCTGACGAGATGGAAGAATCCGCTGCGATTGACGGTGCTGGTGATTTCACTATTTTATGGCGAATCATATTGCCTCTCTCCAAACCGGTCATCGCTGCATTAACATTGTTTTATGCCGTGGGCTGGTGGAATTCCTATATGAATGTCTTAATCTACATTCGAAGTACGGATAAAGTGTCATTGATGGTGAAGCTGTACCAGATGATCGATTTGGTAAGTCCAGAACTGCTGCGTGGTAGCGGTGAAGGTGTGTCGCAAATCTCGATTACGCCGGAAGGCATTCGGGCTGCAGCAGTCGTATTTGCTATCGTGCCGATTCTGTGTGTGTATCCATTTTTGCAAAAGCATTTTATTAAAGGTGTGCTGCTAGGTTCGATTAAAGGATAATGTACGGCATGAGCTGAATATCAAGGGTGCCAAGAATGCACATTTTGATATAAAAAAATTATTTTGTAGGAGGTCAAGCATGAAACAGAAGAGAATACAAAAAGGAAAAATGTTGCTTATGCTGATTATGATTATGGCACTCTTGGCAACGGCATGTTCCAACAGTGGGGAAAACAGCAGTTCTACGAATACAACGAACAAGGCCACTGACAAACCTGCCAACGAGTCCTCTACAGGCGAAAAAGATCCCTATGATGGGATGCCTAAGAAGGTCAGCATTTCCACGTTTGATAGAGGAGCAGTGTCAAGCGATGAGGGTACCTATGAAGAAAATCGCTGGGTAAAATGGATTCGCGAGCAATCGGGTATTGATGTAACGATCGTACCTGTACCGCGCAACCAAGCACAGGATGCGCTTAACGTATTAATTGCATCGAAACAAGCGCCGGACTTGCTGTGGGAATATGACCGGACATATATTGGCAAGCTGGTCACCCAAGGAGTTATTCAACCGATCGGTGATTATATTGAGAAATACAGCACGACCTACAAAAAATATTTGGAAGAAAATCCGGATTTGCTGCCCTATATTACTTTCAATGGAGAAGTTTATGCGGCAGTGACGAAACGTGCGATTACCGGCATTGTAAACCATGGCATGTGGATAAGACAGGATTGGCTCGACGAATTGAAGCTTGAGAGGCCGACGACAGTGGAAGAGCTTGTTGCTGTAGCCAAAGCGATGAAAGAACGCTACCCAGACAGCACGCCAATAGTCGGTCATACGACATTCGATATTTACTCTGCTCTATATGCGGCAATGAACAATCAATGGTATGTGGAAGATGGGAAAATGGTATATGGTGCAACCCTTGACCGTTTTGGTGAAGCGATTGAACTGGAAAAGCAGCTGTATGATTTGGGACTTGTTGATCGTGAATATTTAACGGATAGCAACAATCAGCGTGCAACTCAGTTGTGGACAACAGGTAAAGCTGGAATCTATATGGGGCAATGGGGACTCGGTAATACCGATATTATAACGAAGGATCTACTCATTAATGTGCCGGACGCCAAGCCTGAGCCATTGGAAGCGGTTGCTACTCCGCATGGCAAATATGGTACGTATCAGGAGGCTTCGCCGCTATTTTATGTCACTTTCAATAAGGATATGAAAAATCCGAAGGCCGCTATGGAGTATTTGGATTGGATTTTGGAGAAGGGCTGGTTCACACTCGTGAATGGAGAGGAAGGCGTCCATCATGAAATGGTAGGTGACGTTGCGAAACGTCTTGATCCGGATAAATTTACAAAAGAAGTTATTTATGCAGGGGAATACGCTGTATTGCGTGACGAGAGCGGTTTTAAAGCCGAGAATTTGCTTGTTCAAGCGGCCAGCGATGATTTGTCACAACGCGTTGCTAAGCTTGATATGGAATCGCTCGATATTGCGTTGAAAAATGAGTTCCGTCGCGATATTCCATATCAGCCAAGCTTTGATGAAATTAATGAAATCCGTTCAACACTGGATACCTTCATTAGGGAAACACGTGCTAATGCCGTAACCCAAGGAGACAAATATACAGGTCAATGGGCACTGGACCAGATTAGCAAGGAATGGAAACGCCTTGGCGGTGAAAAAGCAGAAGAGATTGCCCAGAAGTGGTATGAAGAAAATAAAGCCAGCTTCTAGATTCTTTTAAATTCGAAGCATTTGCGCGATAAGACAAAAATGAAGGAGGAACAGATATGAAGCTCGTACAAAATCGGCGGCTTGTAAAAGCGGTTGCAGTACTATCGATGCTGCTGTTCTTCCTCGTTTTTTCTTCTGCATTTTTGACATACTCCGTATTCAACCGACAGCTGGAGCGGCAGTTGACCAGTACGAACATGGAACTGCTAGGACAACTGGATCAGAAGCTGGAGCTGTCGCTTAAACATATTGATAAATCGGCAATTCAGCTGCTGAAGACGTCTGAGGTGGGACGGTTCTTCAATGATGAGCTGAGCGATTTGGAGAGTAAGAACAATGCTTTTCGCGTATCCACTCTAATTACGAATGCGATTAATAGTATTGATTATCTCTTTTCCATCGATCTTTATTCCTATGGCACGCAGCGGCTTGTTTCAGGAAATGTATTGACTGAACAGGATTATAAGCTGGATTTCTCATGGATTCCAGAATTTCAGCAGTATGATGGATACTTCAATTGGATGTCGACTCGCAAGGTACAGCTTAATCACTCGCAATATCCGGTATACCGCAATGTTGTAACGCTGGTACGCTCTTATCCGCTTATTCATTCGTCAGGTACGCGGGAAGGTGCGATCGCCGTAAATATTAAGGAGGATCTGCTGTATGGCTTGATTCGCAATACGGCTGCGATGGATAAAGGACAGACCTTTATTATGGATAGTGAAGGCGTTGTGGTGCTGCATGCAGACCAGAGCAAGCTGGGCAAGGACATTAGTGAATTTCCGTATATTAACCAAATATTGAATGCCTCGGAAACGAGCGGCCATTTTTCTGAGCAGGTTGAACGGACAGCATCCTCCGTTTTTTATGTGAAGTCAGACTATACGGGATGGAATATTGTTCGGGTAGTGCCAGAAGCACAGTTTCTAAAGCCGCTTTATGCCATTCGTAATGGCCTGCTTATTCTTGCCATTGTATTGTTTGTGGTGGCGACGGCATCGGCAGCGATGGTAGGCCGCTGGATTTTCAAGCCAGTTAATCGATTTATTCAGGCGATGACTCGGCATTTGACAATTCATCCGAAGGAAGGAACAACACGAAAATACACGGATGAATTTCAATATTTCGAATCGACGGTACAGCATATTTTGCAAGATCGGGAAGAGCTGCATAAGCAGGTGATTGAGAGCAAGCCGCTTATCAAATGGCAGCTGCTCACTGAATTGCTTTCTGAGAAACGCAAAAATATTGCAGTGCTGCAGCCTTATATGGATATGCTTGGCATTAGTTTGTACCTAGAGCATTATGTCGTCATGAGCATTGAATTTGACAACAAGCATGAATTTGCTTCGCCGCGGGATTTGCAGCTTTATGCCTATGCGCTCTGCAATGTAGCAGAGGAGCTGATGAATGCGGAGAGCCGCGGCATTGCAGTGGAACTGAGCATTGGCAAATGCGCTGTCATTATGAGCTTCGGCGATCACGATGATCCGCAGCGCCATATGATGCGGGCGGTCGCAGTAGCTGATTTAATGAAGGATTTTGTTCAGGAGTATTTTAACCGCACGATTACGATTGGCATCGGAGATATTGTTGAAACGGTCAACGAAATTCATCGCTCCTATAAGCAATCGCTTGAGGCGCTGAGCTATAAGCTCGTAATGGGGAGCAATTCGATTATTACGAAAGAGGATGTGTTCAGTGAGCAATCCCCGCAATTTTACCGATTATTTGCCATGACAGATGGGATTGTCGCTTCGGTTAAGGTGTCAGATACAGACAAGATGAAGCTGCAAGTACACAGATGGTTCGAATCGTTCACCGAGCATGTTGTGCCGCCGGAAATGATTATGCAGCTGATTGTACAATGCCTGATGAAGGCCGCGACAGCCACTGTTGAAATTGGCGTTGACCCCGAGGGGATTTTGCCGGAGCAGTATATGGTTGAAATGTTGAACCAGTATGAGCAGCTGCACCATCTTGAGGCCTTTACGATACAATCCCTCTCGAGCTTCATCGAACGAATTAAGGAAAAGCGAAGCAGCAGGGAACGAAATGATGTCATTGACAATGTGATGCTCTATATTCAAAAACATTATATGCGCAGCGACCTGTCGCTTAATTTGCTCGCGAGCGAATTTCATTTGAGCGTATCTCATCTCAGCAAGCTGTTTAAAGAACAGCAGGAATGCAATTTTATCGATTATTTGATGGAGACGCGAATGAACAAGGCCAAGCAGCTGCTGAAGGATACGGAAGAGAAAATACGCGATATTGCGGAGGGCGTAGGTTATACAAATGTGAATAGCTTTGTGAGATTATTCAAGAAAATAACAGGGCTAACGCCTACGGAATTCAGAGAGCGGGCGCGGAGAGAACAAGATGGAGAAGTTTGAAATATAGAGGAGAGGAAAGGTGCAGCATGATCATTCGCAAGTTGAAGGATCCTTTAACGAATATCACTATTCAGGCTGTTGGGAACCCTGGTACGGATACCGGCCAAAACTATTTTACAGCACAAACCTGGATGGCAGACAGCCGCAATATTATGGTCTGTACAGATATAGATGAGAGCTTTAAAGGGCGTTATGTTCTTTTTGATATAGAGACGAGTGCGGTTGAAACACTGATAGAAAACCTCAGCTGGGGATGCGGCGTTGTATCGTCAAATGATTATTTCTATTATTATGTCGGATCTGCGATTTATGAGTTTAATCTGCATACGATGCTGTCTCGCAACGTATGCAAAATGGAGGTTGGGACTGAGGTGTATGGTCCGCTCTCCATCACAAATGACGGGAAGAAAATAGGAACTTACTGGAAACGCGGCGAGGAATGGGTAGTCGGGATTGTTGAGGTCCTTACAGGTGAGGTCTCTATTGTTGCTGCACCGGGGTTTAAAGAGCCCTACCCTATTGCGAATCATTCGATGATTAATCCTCGTTATGATCAGCTTGTTTTTTTTGCCCATGAGGGCAGGACAGACCATATTGCAGATCGTATCTACGTTGCGGATACAACGACGCGCGAGATACGTAATATTTTTCGTCAGCAGCGGCTGGATACAGGTGAGCATGTGGAATATGTGGGGCACGAGATGTGGGCAGCAGATGGGGAGTATCTGTATTTCGTCAAGTATCCGCAAAGCCCGCTAAAACCAACAGGAGTATATCGGGTTGAAAAAACGGGCAAAGATTATGAACTTATCAATGGCGACTACAGGTACTGGCATGTAGCGCCGAGTCCAGATGGGCGTTTTGCCGTTGCGGATACGTTTGAAGAGGGAATGAAGGTAAGCAAAATCGTCCTCATCAATTTGGAGAAAAGAACCTCCAAGCTGCTGTGCGAGCTGCCTCTTTGGAGAGATCATCCCGGACATCCTCACCCCATGTTCAGTCCCGATAGTAAAAAGGTGTCGTTTACTTTTGCAGATGAGGATCAGCACTTATGGATTGGCATCATTGACATTGATCAATTAACTGAGGAGAACTGATATGACAGGGCAAATTGCAGAGGCGATGAGCAAAATCTACAGTTATATGACCGATGATCATCAGGGAAATTGGGGCATGGATATGAATCAGTGGGACTGGGTTCCTGGTGTCGGTATCATCTCAATTCTGGATTATGGTGAGAAGTCAGGACAAGAAGAAGCGATCCAGTACGTAGAAAAATGGGTAGAGCAGAATAAGCATAAGGCCGATGCTCTGAAAGTAATTAATGCAATGGCGCCTTTTGCCGTATTTCCTTCCTTATATCGCCGCACCGAAGAGCCGTGGCTGCTCGCCAAGTCACAGGAAATTGCACAATGGATGCTGAATGAAGCGCCTCGCACACGCGAGCGGGCTTTCGAGCACACCGTTACGGAGGCGGTCGAGTTCCGTGAACAGGTTTGGGCAGATACGGTATTTATGGCTGTCTTATTTCTAGCTAGGCTGGCGAAAATGACGGGTGATAGGCAGTTGGCTACAGAGGCACTAGAGCAGACCATGCTTCACTTGCAGCTGCTGCAGGATTCGAATTCGGGATTGTTATTTCATGGCTGGAACTGCGAGGCAGGCAACCATTTATCAGCGGTTCGTTGGGCTCGCGCCAATGCATGGATCGTTATGAGCATACCCGAGATTGTAAGTGAAATCAGCGGGTTAGCAGCCGTACCAACAGAACTTAACAAACGATATTCCACTCTTGCCGCTGCACTACGCTCTTGTCAGGCTGCAGACGGGCTGTGGCATACGGTGCTGGATCGCACGGATACGTATAAAGAAACCTCGGCAAGTGCTGGAATTGCATGCGGTTTTCTTAGAGGAGTCAACACAGGTCTGCTGGACGCCTCATTTCTGGAGCCGGCTGAGCGAACACTATCGGAAGTGTTAACGCTAATTAATTCTAATGGTGAAGTTGCAGGTGTCTCAGGCGGAACACCTATTATGCCATCCGTGGACGCCTATAATCAGATTCCGATCTATCCGACACTTTATGGGCAAGGCTTAACTTTACAGCTGTTGACAGAATTTAAGCTTTTGCTGACTTCTGAGCAAACAAATGAAGATAACTTGATGACAGGTGAGGGATGAAATGAACATAGTGGACTATTCCAATAATTCATTCGATAGCAGAAACAAGTTGATTGAGCTGATTGATTCCCTAGACTCCCAGTACAATTCAGAAAACCGTTTACTTAGGTCACCCTTCAGTAGTCCCGGCTATCATACGACCATTAAACAGGCTGATTTTATCCATTCAACACGGAGTTCTCTCAGCTATGCGCTTGGTCTGCTGGATACAGGGAAAGAACAGTATGAGCAGCGTGCTTTCGATATCATTGAGCAAATGGTCTCCTTGCAGGATACAGATCGGAGCCGCAATACGTTCGGTATCTGGTCTTGGTTTTATGAGGAGCCGCTTGATCAAATGTCCCCTCCTGATTGGAACTGGGCTGACTTTTGCGGCAAGCTGCTTGTGCTGATCATTTCAAGGCACGACGCAAGGCTGCCAGAGAAGCTGCGGCAGTCGGTGAAACAAGCTATTTGTAATGCCTGTGATGCGATTATCATTCGGAATGTAGGACCGCATTACACTAACATTGCGATTATGGGCGCGTTCGTTACGCTCATCGCTGGTGAATGGTTCGAGCGGCAGGATTATGCGAAATACGGATTGGAACGACTGGAAAAGCTGCATAGCTATACAATGCCTCGGCAGGCGTTTCAAGAATATAATAGTCCGACGTACACTTATGTTGCTATTTTGGAGCTGTCTGCTATTGTAACGGAAACGAGCAATACTCATGCAAAGAAGCTTGGAAAAGACTTGCTAAACATCGCATGGAAAAGTGTAGCGGATCATTTTCATGCCGGTACAAGGCAGTGGTCCGGTCCGCACAGCCGTTGTTACAAAACGCTGCTTACACCTCAAAGCAAAGCTTTTCTACAATTAGCAACCAAAGGAAAACTGGCTTTCTATACGGAGGATGAACTTCCTTATTATGAAGATTGGTATAAGTGCGGCGCTGTATGTCCAGAGCAATATGTAGAAGATTTCCTTGAGCGCGGTCAGCGGACGATAAAGGAATGCTTCGGGATCAATGGGAACGGTAAAGAGAAGTGGGCAACTACTTATATGACACAGGCCTATTCACTTGGCAGCTTCAACAAAGAGATTATGTGGAACCAGACAAGGACCTTGCTCGCCTATGTTGATAATGGCGGCGAGGCGACTTACTTGCATCTGCGTGCGCTGCACGATGGTTATGATTATTGCTCGGCTATTTTTCATGGGGAGCAGCGGGAGAACCATCTGCTGTTTGGAGTGAATTTTGTCGTCAATGGCGGAGATACCCACCCGAATTTGGATATGATTCATGGCTCAATCGAAGCTTCAGATTTGCGATTCCGTCTGGAAATTGGCGGCGCTTTGGATCAGGTCAGCACCGTAGTGGAGAAAGGCAGTGTTAGCCTGCGAATAGGGGAGACTGTGGTATCGCTGCGCAGCTGGTTTGCAGCCTTTGATAATCAGAGTGCAGGCGAGGCCGTAAGAGACTGGAGCTGGGAAGTAACTAGGGAGGGTGAGTTGCTCGGCATCGACCTTGTGCTTCATACCGGTGAAAAGAAGGTCATTGATTTTCAAAAAATGAATGAGGCTGCATTTCTTTTCTCTCTTTGTATAGGAGAAGAAGTTGATAGCTTTAAGCCGCAAATCGAACGTACAAAAGAGCTTGCAACTATTAGTGCAAGCTGGAATAATGAGGATATAGCGCTTACTTTGCAGTTGAAGCCTAGTATGCTGTAATTATCCACGAAGCTTGACCCATCGAACTGATGGGTTTTTCTTTTAGCAGTGTGTATAGTCCAGCTGAGCAAAAAGAAAAAGAGAGGGCGAAATGTGATGAAAGTTCAGTACACGTTATTTCCAGAAGGACGAACGAAGGCGATGACCTTCAGCTATGATGATGGGCGCACTCAAGACCGCCTGCTCGTATCGAAATTAAATAAGTATGGTTTCAAAGGTACCTTTCATCTTAACTCTGGTTTTCTTGGGCGCGAGGGATATATTACAGCGGAAGAGGTTAGAACGCTCTTTCAGGGCCATGAAGTATCAGCACATACGGTTAGTCACCCTTTTCTAGAAATATCTCCACCAGATCAAGTAGCACATGAAATTTTGGAGGATCGGCGGACGCTGGAGAGTCTTGTACAATATCCGGTACATGGAATGAGTTATCCTTTTGGCACTTATAATGATAAAGTCGTTGCTATGCTTCCAGCGCTTGGAATTGAGTATGCTAGAACGGTGAACAGCCATGGCAGATTCGATATGCCAGCTGATCCGCTTCGTTGGCATCCAACATGTCATCATAAACAATTGCTAGAACAGGTTGAAATTTTCAGAGACTATCAGGAAAGATTTAAAAGAATGTCTTTGCTTTATGTTTGGGGCCATAGCTATGAGTTTGACAATGACGATAACTGGGAGATTATTGATCAAGCGGGGGAGCTGCTAAAGGATAACGATACCATCTGGCACGCTACGAATGCAGAGATTATAGCCTATATGCAAGCGCTCGAGAGACTTAGATTCTCAGTAGATAGAAGCATTGTTCATAACCCTTCTGCGCTCGACGTCTGGATAAGCGTGGACGATAAACCTATTAAAATTAGTGCAGGTCAAGTTATTCAACTTTAAAACAAGGCTAAGCTTTCGCCATTCCTGACGTTCTGCAGCTTATAAAATAAACAGCCAGAAGAGCATATCTCGTTCTTCTGGCTGAACAAATGCTAAGTAGTGCGGCTTTTTCCCTTATATTTTATGTGTTGTGTTCGGGCTTTTCTGCAAGCCAATCTTCCAGAGTGGCTACTCTTTCTGGGTGAAGATAGCTTCTTGCTAGAAAACCTGCGCCATGGGATGGCATAGGATCTTGATCCGTTGGTTGATATCGCAAATCCACGCTCCAGCGTACCTCGTCTGATTCATTCGGTGTGGACATATGCAGACAACGGTCATTAAATAGAATCGCGCTTCCAGCTGGAACGGGCAAGACGACAGTTTTTGTTTTTCCCAGCTGGCTTTCATGCAACGCCGTGTAGCCTGTACCTGTATGGCTTTCGCTATGCCATTCCAATAGCTTCGTGCGATGAGTCTTAGGCTTGATATGCAAGCAGCCATTAACTTCGTTCGCATCGACAAGAGGAATCCAAACGGTGATGACAGGATTAGAATTGGCATCGGGCCAATACGATTTATCTTGATGCCAAGGCACTGCTCCAGCAGCAACTTTCGGAATTTTGGGTCTTGTGTTGTAGACCGGATTGGAAAAAAGCTCTCCCCCGATTAAAGATTCTACAGCGTCCAATATTTTTGGATTGCTCATTAAATCAAAGTAGCCAGGCAGTCTATCACGCCAGCTTCTACCGTAGTTCAGAAATTCCTCTGAGGTCAAATCCGCAAACAACTCCGCGAGCCTATATTTGAAGGGCCGATGCTCCAGTTTATCGCAAATAAGTCCTGCATGCATCAACTCATCTGCAATCATGGATACTTTCTTATTCATCGCTTCTTTGGCGGGTGCTAAGTCCTGTTCCAACAGCAGATTTGGAAGCACAAGATACCCCTGCTCATTATAAAAATCAATTTGTTCTTTCGTTAAACTACCGAATTTAGATGGACTTGTCATGTTTTATTTCCTCCTATTCGTTATCAACAATTGAACCCATCGTACCAAATAGGAGCTGAAGCTGTATTTAGATAACAGTACGATGATTTATCAATACATCCGCTAACCTGCTTAACATGAAGTCCCTGCTGCGCCTATTTAAAGTCTGACGCTAGGCTGCTGCGTTTGTAGCCGGCTGGCGTCGTTCCTGTTAGTTTTTTGAATGTGCGATGGAAATGCGGCAGGCTCTCAAACCCGCATTCGCTCGCTATCGCATGAATTGGCGCATCCGAGGATAGAAGGAGCTCCTTGGCGTGACTGATCCGTTTTGCCGTGACATATTCAGTTAGCGTCATACCAGTAAGGAGCTTAAAGACACGTGTAAAATGTGATGGATTCACTGCCGCTTTGGCGGTTAGCGTGGATAAGCTGACGTCGCCAAAAGGATGTTCGTCGATTGTACGAAGCGTTAGCCTCATCCACTCCGGCGCACCCGTATGTTTCCGTTCGGCTGTTGGAGCGGGTATTTGGCGATTCAGCAGAAGCAGCAGCTGGAGCAGATGAAGGACGGCAGCATGGCGGCGCCCTGGTTTATCCATCGTCAACTCATCATTAATATGAACCAGCATTGTTTCTATCAAGTGCTGGTCGGATGTATCCAGACTGAGCTTCTGGCTTTTCCGCTTGTTAGCCTCCTCAAAGCATTGAACAAAAGAAAAAGTATCGCCTAAGGAGTCCCATTGAACGATACGACCGTGAAAATAAATGGCGCTCACCGTCAACGGCGCTTCTTCATCCGGCAATGCACGATGGACGGTGTTGCCGGGGAGCAGAAATAAATCACCGGGTTCTATGGCATAGAAGGAGCCATCAATAAAAAACACGCCTTTTCCCGAATGGACATAGACGATTTCATGCCAATCATGCAGGTGGTTGGGCAGCTCATTATGCGAATCCTTTACCGCACGATAGCTGAATTCGAATGGAAAAGAAGCAGCAGCATCAAATTGCTTGCGAATCGGCTTCATTTTGGCGGTGCCTCCTTGATGAGAAAGATATAAAAATATGCTGTTCGGTACTAGTGTAATGGCTATCCGAATAATAGTCAAAATAGGGTATGTTTAAGCGTTTTCTCGCAATTTTCATATCTTAAATGCTCGATTATTATGAAGGATAACGATTACAAAATGGATAGTAAACCGATTAGTCATGAACGAACAAAAGATGGAGGAGTGGCTGAATGAAACAACAAATGACAGATGGCGTCGATGCTTTAATTATGGATGACCGAGATCATGTTGTGATGGCGCTGCGTGATGTTGAAGCGGAAGAAACCATTCGCTACAGAGATGGTGAGGAAATTCATGAAATAAAAGCACTTGATGCTATTCCATTCGGACATAAGCTGGCGATTAAGGCGCTTAGCGAAGGACAGGAAGTGCGGAAATACGGCGAAACCATCGGGCGAGCGAGCATGGCCATTTTGGCGGGGCAGCATGTTCATGTCCACAATATTGAAGGAATACGCGGCAGAGGCGACATAGCCGGGAAGGTGGAAGCATGAGTACATTTATGGGGTACGAAAGAGCGAACGGAGATATTGGCATCCGCAATCATCTGCTCATCATTCCAACAGTCATCTGTTCCAATCAGGTTTGCAACCGAATCATGCAGCTAGTACCGGGTACTGTGGCCATTCCTCATCAGCATGGCTGCAGCCAGATCGGAGCGGACAAGGAACGTACTTTCGAGGTGCTGTCGGGAACTGGGAAAAATCCAAATGTAGGCGGAGTGATCATCATCAGTCTAGGGTGTGAGGTAGTGGATCCTTACGCGCTTGCAGAGGATATTCGTAAAACCGGCAAACTGGTGGAAGTATTTGATATCCAGTCGGTTGGCGGCTCGGTGAAAGCGATCCAGCATGGAACGGAGCTAGCCAAAAAAATGATGGCGGAGCTAGAGCTTCAGCCGAAAGTACCTGTTCCGCTGTCAAAACTCAAGGTAGCCGTGAAATGCGGCGGCTCCGATGCCACTTCCGGCTTGTCGTCGAATCCGGCACTTGGTGAAGCCGCGGATTCTTTAATCGCAGCAGGCGGAACAATCGTTATCGGCGAGACGACCGAAATTATCGGCGCCGAGCATGTGCTGGCACAGCGCTGTGCCACGCCGGAAACAGCGGATATGCTGTATCATATTGTCGGCCGTTTTGAGAAAGAGGTAGAGCGGATGGGCGCTGACATGCGGGGCGGCAATCCGAGTCCCGGCAATATTGAAGGCGGCCTTTCTACAATTGAAGAGAAATCACTAGGCTGCATTAGCAAATGCGGGAAAGCACCCATTAAAGGAGTTATCGAATACGCAGAACAAATACCGGAGGGTGGACTCTACTTCATGGACTCGCCGGGCAATGATATCGAATGTGTATCGGGTATGGCAGCGGGGGGCGTTCATATCGTTTGTTTTACGACGGGAAGAGGAACGCCAACGGGGGCAGCAGTCGTGCCAGTCATCAAAATTACAGGGAACAAACGGATGTTTGAGCGGATGGAAGATAATATGGACGTCGACGTCAGCGATATGCTGGGCGGCATGCTGAGCTTGGAGTCGGCAGGAGAGAAAATATGGCAAGAAATCATAGATGTAGCGGATGGAAAATGGACGAAGGCAGAAACACTGGGCCATCAAGAATTCAGCATTAACCGTATCGGACCTAGCCTATAGGAACATTTTGTGAGGTCGCGCGGTTAGTTTTGGGGCGTGAATTCGAATATAGAAGGGAGCTTAGTATATGAGATTAGCGGATAAGATTGTCCTCATTACCGGTTCAGGTTCAGGCATTGGCAGGAGCTCGGCGCTGCTATTCGCCAAGGAAGGCGCGTTTGTTGTTGTTAACGATCTGAACGCAGATAAAGGAAAGGAAACGGTAGAAGAGATCAACTCCCTAGGGGGGCGGGCTTCGTTTGTTTATGCGGATGTTACTGATCCAGATTCCGTTCAATCCATGGTAAGCGAAACGCTTGCCGCACACGACCGAATTGACGTCCTGTTCAATAATGCCGGCATTAGCGGTGTAGGGGCGCTTCATGAGGTGGAGCCGGATGATTGGGATCGCGTGATCCGGGTCAATATTCGCGGGGTTTATTTGCCTTCCAAGTATGTCCTGCCTCATATGATGGAACGAGCGAGCGGCACGATTATTAACATGTCTTCCTGTATTGCAGAGATGGGTCTTGCAAACCGCGCATCTTATGCAGCTACCAAAGGAGCGGTACTGGCACTTACCAAATCGATGCAGGTCGATTATGCTAAGTACAATATTCGTGTGAATGCACTTTTGCCGGGTACGATTATGACGCCGTTTGTTGAAAACTATTTACGCACCTCTTACGAGGACCCAGAGGCTGCCATCGCATCGCTAAAATCACGGCAGCTCAGCAATGAATTAGGCCGTCCGGAAGATGTAGCGAAGGCGGCACTGTTTCTTGCATCCGATGAGTCGAGCTTTATGATGGGCTCACCGCTTTACATTGATGGAGGCGTCGTGTTTGGCAAAAATGCTTGACGCGGCAGTATGAATCATCCACAAAAGAGAGGAAGATAACTATGAAATTGCTTGTCATTCAAAAAGAAAATGGCTCTCATTTAGGAGTTAAATTAGCGAGTGGCGTCTTGGATATCGTTGAGGCGCTGAAAATCAACAATAAGCCGAATGTACCGACAGCAGTTATGGAAGTGATTGAAGGTGGTTCGGATACGCTTGGTGCGTTAAGCCAGTTTGTGGAGGAAGTGTCCGCAGCTTTAGAACAATATTCTGCTGCCCTATACCGCGAAGAGGATATTACATTCGGCCCATGTGTAACCGAGCCGGGCAAAATTATTTGCATCGGACTGAACTACCGCAAACACGCGCATGAGACCAACGCTCCAATTCCTGCGTATCCGATTTTGTTCAACAAATTCGATAACACCGTAGCTGCTCATGGAGAAGATATTCCGCTTCCAACAAAGGTGACAAGTCAGGTTGATTATGAAGCTGAACTGGTTATCGTCATTGGCAAGAAAACAAAGTATGTTGAGAAGGGGCAGGCGCTGGAGCATGTATTCGGTTATTGCTGCGTCAACGACTTGTCCGCAAGGGATCTGCAAATGCGCACGCAGCAGTGGCTGCTTGGCAAATCATTGGACAAGTTCAGCCCGCTCGGCCCTTATTTGGTCACTGCAGATGAAATTGCAGACCCTAACAATCTGTCTATTGGCTGCACGGTTAACGGCGAAGTGCGTCAGCAGTCCAATACTTCGGATATGGTTTTTAGCTGTGATGAAATCGTGAGTTATGTCTCACAGCATATGACATTGTCGCCAGGCGATATTATTCTTACTGGAACGCCTGAGGGTGTTGTACTCGGCTACCCGGAAGAGAAGCGGGTATGGCTGAAGGCTGGCGATACGGTTACGATCGAAATCGAAAAGCTGGGTTCGCTGACGAATCGGTTTGTAGAGGAAGTTCAGTAAACAGCATAGATTCAGCGAGTGGAGAAAGCCTGTTTCATTGAGGCTTTCTTTTTTTATTAATAGAGAAAGAAATGTGGTTGGCTATAAATAGGCTCGCCCAGCGCATAACATTCCAAGATCATTTCACTAACGAACTGTATTATGCTTATTACGCAGAAAACGTCCTTTCTTTTATTTTAACGAACCTTATTAACGTTATAGCATGCTTTATAAGGGGTTATGAGCAACTTTTCTCTAAATAACGATTCTAGAGTTCGTTACAATTATAAACCACGATGAATGTTCGAAATAAGGGTTATTCGGTTCGCAAGCTAAAAGTATGATAAGGGAAGGACATCGTTTTGCCTAAGCTCTATCCAAAAAAAGCAGGGCCTGTTTCAAGTGGAGGTCATTCTACTTTTGAGACAGCCCTTTTTTTTATCCAACTAGTTAGCGGCAAAACTTTCGTTCCGACAGCCACAGTGCGGAAATTCAATAATAGAATGACGGATACGTGAAAGAAAGAAAGTCTCCGGTATTCTATCATAATAAATAAGAACACAATCAACCAATCGAGATGGGGGTATTTCGCCGAATGACTATTGAAGCTGGCATTAATATTTTTTCCGTATACAGGGAACTTGGTGAGGATTACTTTGGAACGCTGGAGAAGGTTGCTGCCGCAGGGTATGTAAATATTGAGCTTATTGGATTCAATATGAAGTCCTTTACACGATATATCGATGAAATTCCTATGGAAGCGGTTCGAGATAAGTTTCGTGAGCTTGGTCTAAATGCAGTAGCGGTTCATGAAGGCACGATGCCGGGGCAAGAATTGATTTCGCATGACTGGGATTCGCTTATGAAGTATTACGCGGGTATCGGTTGCCAACGAATCGTGCTCCCATCCGTGTGGATCAAAGATCGTGAGGATACGCTGAAAGCTGCGGAGCAAATGAACAGTGTCGGCAAAAAAATGAAGGATGGCGGGTTCCAGTTTTATCTGCATAATCACGCGCATGAGTTTAAAGCGGTCGGTGATCAAACGCTGTTCGACTTGATTTTGGAAAATACAGATCCATCCTATGTGAAATTTGAAATCGATATGGCATGGGTCGTACGTGCAGGCATAGATCCGATTCATGTGTTAGAGAAGCTTGGCGATCGTTGTGATATTGTCCACCAGAAGGATATAAGCAATAATCTATCCGGCCAGCTCAATATTATGGAAGCTATGCAGCTAGGCAGCGAAGAAGGGCTTGAACCATTTCAAATCTATCAGAAGCATATTGGCCCTGGAGACTTCGTTGACCTTGGCACAGGCAGGTTTGATTTTGCAGCTGTGTATGAGCAAATCCGCGCAATGGGGCATGTCCGTTATGCGCTTGTGGAGAACGAGGGCGAGTCGGAAGACAAGTTTGCCAGCATTCGCAAGGATCTGACTGTGCTTCAACAATATGTATAGCCCATAAGGAGGAGAATATTCAATGAGCAAAGGAAAACTTAAAATCGGTATCATCGGCTGCGGCGGTATCGCGAACCAGAAGCATATGCCATCGTTAGCCAAGCTTTCACATATGGGTGAAATGGTTGCCTTCTGTGATGTTATTGAAGAGAAAGCGCAAAAGGCAGCTCAGGATTTTGGAAGCGAGGGCGCTAAAGTTTATGCCGATTACAAAAAGCTGCTCGAAGACGAATCAATCGATGTTGTTCATGTATTAACACCGAACCTGCAGCATTCTTATATAACAGTTGATGCACTAGAAGCGGGCAAGCATGTTATGTGTGAGAAGCCAATGGCGATCAACTCAATTGAAGCCAAAAAAATGGTAGATGCGGCTAAGCGGACAGGCAAGAAACTGACGATTGGTTATCAGAATAGATTTAGGAATGACTCTCAAATTTTGCATAAGGCATGCCGCGAAGGTGATTTAGGAGACATTTATATGACTAAAGCTCATGCCGTGCGCAGACGCGGAGTGCCGACATGGGGTGTCTTTTTGGATAAAGAGCAGCAGGGCGGCGGACCGTTAATCGATTTAGGCACGCATGCGCTGGACTTGGCATTATGGTTCATGGATAACTATAAGCCGAAATCGGTGAGTGGTTCTGTCTATCATAAAATGGCGGATAAGTTCGAAGGCAATATGATGGGTGCATGGGACCCGGAAAGATATGATGTAGAAGACTCGGCTTTCGGATTTATTAAAATGGAAAACGGCGCTACGATTTTCTTGGAGGCATCGTGGATACTAAATACAACCGATGCTAAAGAGGCGATGACTACGCTTTGCGGGACAGAAGGCGGAGCAGAAATGAAAGCTAGCTCAACGTTTGGGAAAAGCGATGTCATCTTTAATAGCGCCAAACACGGACAGCTTGTGGAGACGAAACCTTCCTTTAGCGGAGGCATTGCTTACTTCGGTCCAGGGGCTGAGGATGATGGGGTGAAAGAAGCAAGACAATGGCTGGATAGTATTATTAATGATACCGAGCCTCTCGTAAAACCAGAGCAAGCCTATGTGGTCACGCAAATTTTAGAGGCGATCTATAAGTCAGCTGAAACGGGCAAAGTTGTAGAATTTGAATAAATATTTATTAAATTAGCTGAGAAACAATATAAAAGGGAGCCTTTCCATCAGTGGGAAGGTTTTTCCGCTAGTGAGAGGGAATACGTTAATGTCTGAATATGATAATCGTCCTAGGAGGCAGTAATGACATGAGTGATCATTGGACTGAAACAAAATTGGAAACGATTACATATGTAAAAAATGAAGGTGGCCCAACACTCGGGTATTCAGCTAATTCAGGCGTAAATATTATAGTGGAAGATGGTTTTGCATTTAAAGACCTCAATAAGGATGGGAAGCTGGATAAATACGAGGACTGGCGCTTGCCGGCAGAAGAGCGAGCGAAGGATTTAGCCTCAAAAATGTCCATCGAGCAAATTGCCGGTTTGATGTTGTACAGCGCGCATCAGGCGGTTCCAGCTTCGCATGGCTTTTTCACCGCCTCTTATAATGGCAAGCCCTATTCGGAGAGCGGTGCGAAGCCGCATGATTTATCCGATGAACAAATAAAGTTTTTAACCCAAGACCATCTGCGGCATGTGCTCCTTACTTTTGTAGAAAGCCCGGAGATTGCTGCTCATTGGAACAATAAAGTACAAGCCTTGGCCGAAAGTACAGGTTTGGGCATCCCGGCGAATAACAGCAGCGATCCGCGCCATGGATCCGATGCGAGCAAGGAATATAATGCAGGGGCAGGAGGCGCAATTTCCATGTGGCCCGAAACGCTGGGGCTTGCCGCAGCGTTTGATCCTGAGCTTGTTCATCAGTTTGGGAAGATCGCTGCTCAGGAATACAGGGCGCTTGGCATTGCAACCGCTCTTTCTCCCCAAATCGATATCGCGACCGATCCAAGATGGTCACGCTTCGACGGTACGTTCGGAGAGGATTCAAGACTGTCAGCCGATTTGGCAAAAGCCTACGTCGACGGGTTTCAGACCTCGTTTGAAGAAGAGTCTCCATCAGACGGCTGGGGAGCAGGAAGCGTAAATGCGATGGTCAAGCATTGGCCGGGCGGCGGTTCTGGCGAAGGCGGCAGAGATGCTCATTTTGGATACGGCAAATTTGCGGTATATCCAGGCAACAACTTCGAGGAGCATCTGATCCCATTCTTGGACGGCGCTTTCAAGCTCTCGGGGGGTACGGAGAAAGCATCAGCCATTATGCCTTATTATACAATTTCCTATAATCAAGATCAGGTGAATGGCGAGAATGTGGGCAACGCCTACAATGCTCATATTATCGGAAACCTGCTTCGTGATAAATATGGCTACGATGGTGTCGTGTGCACGGACTGGGGAATTACGGACGATGAAGGCACTGATATTACACGATTGTTTCCAGGAGGACGTGCATGGGGGGTTGAGGAAGGTTATACCGCTTCGGAGCGTCATTACAAAGCACTTATGGCCGGAGTAGATCAATTCGGTGGAAATAATGACGCAGGTCCTGTCATTGAAGCTTATCATATCGGTGTGGCAGAGCATGGTGAAGCCTATATGCGAGCAAGGTTTGAGCAGTCAGCGGTAAGGCTCTTGAAGAACATGTTCCGCGTCGGCTTATTCGAGAACCCATATTGTGATCCAGAACAAACCACTCGCATTGTCGGCAATGCTGAATTTATGACTGCAGGCTACGAAGCGCAGCTCAAATCACTCGTTTTGCTTAAAAACAAAGGAAACGTTCTCCCGATACAGAAACTGAAGACGGTCTATATTCCTAAACGCTTCAGACCAGCAGGTACCAATTGGATCGGATTCCCGACTGCTGCATTTGACGGATATTCCGTCAATATGGATGTTATACAGAAATATTTCAACGTAACGGATGACCCGGAGACAGCTGATTTTGCAATGGTGTTCATTACAGGGGCAGATTCCGGCAGCGGATACAGCAAGGCAGATGCTGAAGCAGGTGGAAACGGTTATGTTCCGATAAGCTTGCAATACGCCCCTTATACTGCAGAGCATGCTAGGGAAATTAGTATAGCCGGCGATGAAAGAGATGTGTTAAACCGCTCCTATAAGGGGAAAACGGTAACGACCACAAATGCTTCGGACTTGGAGGCTGTACTGAGAACGAAAGAGGTTATGAAAGGCAAACCTGTCATTGTGTCGCTTCAATTATCGAAGCCTTCTATCGTTGCAGAATTTGAAGCAGAGGCCGATGCAATCATTGCTGCATTTGGGGTACAGGACCAAGCGATTCTAGATATGATTACCGGTGAAGCTGAGCCTTCAGGGCTGCTGCCGATGCAGATGCCTGCGAATATGAAGACCGTTGAGGAGCAGCTGGAAGATGTTGCGCATGATATGGAAGTACATGTTGATTCCGAGGGGAACGCCTATGATTTTGCATATGGCTTAAACTGGAGCGGGATTATCGTGGATGATAGGACGAAACACTACGGCAAGAAAAAATAGTTTGATAACGTGCGGCCGGGGATTAATCCCCGGCTAATAGTTGTATATAGCTCTATTTTTTATTTAAGAGGCAAATGGGGGCTTAGCAGAACTTGAAATTACTTAATCGTTCTCTCTTTAATTCGCTTCGATTTAAGCTGGTAACAGGGCTTATGCTTATTATGATTCCGATGGTTTCCTTTCTCATTTATAACAATTTGTATTCGATTGATGTCGTTCGTAATCAAGTAGCGCAGTCCAACAGCAATATGCTTAATCTATACATGGGTTTGATTGACACGACGCTTGAGGATATAGATAGCTACATGCTCAAATTTACTGCGGAAGAATCCGGTTTGAATATTCTCGATAGTCTCCCAGAAGCAGATGTAGATTTATACAATTTGCAGCGAATTTGGCTATTTACAGAGTTAAGAGACAATGCGACTTATTATAAAGCATTGGACTATTTTTTTATTTATTCACCCTTGAATCAGGATTTGTTGTTCGCGCCTAAGCTGACTGGCTCTGCTTATACCAACAATGATTTCATCAAGGAAGGAATTGTTGCGCTTCTGAACGATGAACAAGCAATGAAAAACTATCAGTACGATAAATGGTCTGTGCTGAATTTGAAAGAACAAAATTATTTGCTGCATATGATTAAGGCTGGCAACCTTTACATTGGGGCAGGGGTTAATGTGGACGGAGTTATGGACCCGCTGGACTTTCTAGACCTCGGATCGGAAGGCAGGTCGCTGCTTGTTGATGAGAGCAATAGGCCGCTTCAAGACGAGGACTTTTTCGAAAAAAATAAAATCGATTTATCCTATATTTCTAAGACGTATCAGCTTTCCGGCGAAGACAACAATTACCTCGTCATGGGCGAAAAGTCAGGCAAAGGTGAATTTGGATTAGTAGCTGTCGTACCCGAGCAAAATATTTTGGAGAAGCTTCCTTATCTGCAAAGAATCATTGTGCTGATTGCGACAGGCTCGATTCTCATTCTAGTGATTGCTTTGTATTTTCTGCGTAAAGTGGTCCTGCTGCCGATCAATCGAATTATTGTCGCCATGCGCAAAATCAAAGAAGGCTATATGGAGGCAAGAATACCGAATAAACCGACCTCCAATGAATTCGAAATGATGAATGAAACGTTCAACAGCATGGTCTGCGATATTCAACAATTAAAAATTGACGTATATGAGGAACAATTGATTAATCAGAAAGCAGAGCTGAAACAGCTGCAGCTGCAAATTAACCCTCACTTTTTTTTGAATAGCCTCAACATCGTCTATTACTTGGCACAAGAGAAGAAGTACGAATTAATACAGGAGCTGTCCCTCTCCTTGATCCGCTACTTCCGGTTTATGTTCCGCAGCCAGACGGATTACGTGCTTCTGCAGGATGAGCTAAATCATAGTGAAAACTATTTGAAAATCCAGACCTTTCGTTTTCCCGGAAGCTTTACGTACGACATCGCTGTTGATGGCGAGCTGAGGGAATGTTATATTCCTCCGTTAATTATCCAAAGCTTTGCGGAGAATACGATAAAACATGCAATTAACACGGATGAGCCGACTCATATTGCGATATCGATTGGAAGATGCGAATTGATGCCAGAAGAGAGATTGCGAATTCAAATTCATGATACAGGCCGCGGCTTCTCTGAGGAGGTTTTGCAGAAGCTGCAGCAGGAAATTAATTTAATGAATGAAGATGGCGAGCATATTGGCATTTGGAATGTTAGACGCAGATTGCGACTGTTATACGGGGACAAGGCGAGCATGGCTTTTTATAACGAAGATGGTGCAGCAGTTGAAATAACGATGCCTTTAACGAAAGAAATGAGGTCGTGAATATGTACCGTTTATTAATCGTTGATGATGAGATCTTTATCGCAAATGGCATTAAATCGAGTGTGAACTGGAGAGAGCTCGGCATTATAAGTGTCACTCTCGCACATAATCTTCGGCAAGCGAAGGAGGAATTTAGTCTTCAGCCATTTGATATGATGATTTGTGATATTGAAATGCCGCAGGGCAGCGGGCTGGAGCTCTTTGAATGGGTGCGTGAACAATATCCCCAAACCGAATGTGTATTTCTAACCTGTCACGCTGATTTTCAATATGCGAAAAAAGCTCTTCAGCTTGGCAGCTTTGAATATTTGTTGAAGCCCGTTCCGCATGATGAATTGAAGCTTGTGATGACGAAGCTAATTGAGAAAATCAGGAAGGAACGGGAATCGGCAACGATGGCGGCCGAGCGTTTTTGGCAGGATGTACTGAAGCAAGCCATTCCGTCTAACCAGCATAAAATGATGGAGGTTATCGGCAAGCAGAAGCTTCCGTATACGAGGTCTATGACATTTCTACCGGTTCTTATCAGTATCGAGCATTGGGAGAAATCATTAACCGCCCGTGATCTGCAAATTATGGAGTATGCGCTACACAACGCCCTTGAGGAGGTCGTTATTCAGCGTGCTGCTAGTGCGCAAATCGTACGGATGAACGCTGATTACATGCTCATTGTGTTTGCACAGGATGTTATGCAAACAGAAGATGGCAAGCTCTTTAGCAAAGAAATTAAAAGGCGCTGTCAGTCATTTATTGAGATGAGCAATCATTATTTATATTGTCATGTGTCCTGCTATATTGGCAAATCGGCACAAGTCCATGAAGTGCGGGATATGGTGGAAGGCTTGATTGCTTTTAAAAAGAATCAAGTTAATATGGCAGACTGTGTGATGTTCATCGATGATCCAATAAAGAAGGAATCGCAGATTCCAATGCCGCCCATGAATGTATGGTCGGAGCTCATTAAGCAAGGAAATAAGAAAAAGGTACTCGATGAATTGCAGCTGTTTTTGGATTCGTGGAAACGAATTGAGTGCTTAGGTGCCAAAAGGCTGCAGCAATTTTATCAAAGCTTTCTGCAAATGGTTCTGCATACGCTGCATGAGCAGGGGTTGCGCGCGGATGAAATTTTTTCGGATCATTTGACGCCAGAGCGTATTTTGTCAGCGACACGAAGCGTGACGAACCTTCAGAATTGGGTGCGGGATGTGCTTGAGAAGGCGCTCGTCCATATGGAAAAGCTGGATTCGACGGAGACGGTGGTCGAGAAGATCAAGCGCTATATTGCCCTTCACATCGATGAGGAGCTGTCCAGACAATATATCGCCGATTATATTGGCTTAAGCCCTGATTACATCGTTAAACTGTTTAAGAAAGAGACGGGGCTCTCGATATCCGACTATATTTTGAAAGAAAGAATCAATCTTGCAAAGGAGCTGCTCGCAAGAACCGATACTACGATCAGCAACGTCGCACTCGCGGTTGGCTTCTCGAATTTTTCGTATTTTTCTACGTTGTTTAAAAAAGAAGTATCGATGACACCCCAGTATTATCGCAAAGGCTGTCCGTCCAAATAAACGATGCCGTTAGAGGATTAGAGACCCTCTGACGGCATTTTTCTTTTCCCGTTTAAGATGTCGGAAACTCGAAAGTCGGATGTCGGATTATTAGTAGTGGCTCTATTTTGTTTGCGCTACTATTAGTTAAGCAACATATTAAACGAAGCCAAAGGTGGTTGAGACCCGTGCAAGCAAATCCTGAGACGTCACCCTCCAATATGAAGCAGGTCTCATTGAAGACGAAGAAGAAAGCAGCATTCGCATCGGAGATGAGAAAGGTTAAGAAATACCGCGCCCTCGTACTGATGGCGCTGCCCGGCCTTTTGTACCTGCTGATTAACAACTATTTGCCGATGTTCGGAATCGTGATCGCATTTAAGGACATCAATTTTGCCAAAGGAATTATGGGCAGCGACTGGATTGGCTTTAAAAACTTTGAGTATTTGTTCAAAACAACGGATGCTTACATCATTACAAGAAATACGCTGCTTTATAATATTACCTTTATCCTGCTGAATACGGGGATTGCATTAGCGCTTGCGATCATGCTTAATGAAATTCGCAAACGTTTCTTATCAAGGCTGTATCAGACGCTAATCCTGCTTCCCTTTCTAATCTCGATGGTTATTGTCGGCTATCTGGTGCTCGGCTTCCTCGATGTTGAGAACGGATTCATGAACAAAACCTTGCTTCCGATGATGGGGCTTGATCCGATCTCTTGGTACAGTGAGACCAAGTATTGGCCTTGGATTCTAACGCTCGTAAGCGTGTGGAAAGGCGTAGGCAATTTGTGCATCATCTATTTGGCAGCGATCATCGGCATCGATAATGAGTATTACGAGGCAGCAACGATCGACGGAGCTAACCGGTGGCAGCAAATTACGAAGATTACGCTTCCGCTCGTATCGCCGGTTATTACGATTATGACCTTGCTCGCCATTGGACGTATATTCTACTCCGATTTCGGCTTATTCTTTCAAGTTCCGCTTAACACAGGCGCGCTGATGCCAGTAACGAATACGATTGATACCTATGTTTATCGAGCATTGATTAACCTCGGCGACATCGGGATGTCCTCGGCCGCAGGTTTGTACCAAGCATTGGTCGGATTCATTTTGGTTATTTTATCGAATGCGGTCGTACGAAAATACAACAAAGACAACGCGTTGTTTTAGAAAGGGAGATGTATTATGCAAGCATCGGGGAAGCTCTATCAATGGATCATTAATATCGTTATGCTAGTGTTCACTTTTTTCTGCATCATGCCTTTCTGGCTGCTGTTCTCCGCCTCCCTTACCGATGATATGGAGCTCGTTCGCAGCGGTTATGCTTTTTTCCCAGATAAAATCAGCTTCTCCGCATACCACTATTTGTGGAACAGCTCTTCTGACATTATAAGGGCATACAGCATTACGGTTTTAACGACTATAATTGGTACGACGCTTGGACTTACGCTTACCGCGATGGTCGCTTATCCGCTTTCGCGTCTAGAAATGCCGTTTCGCAACACGCTCGCATTTTATGTATTTTTTACGATGCTGTTTAACGGAGGTCTTGTACCGACGTACTTGCTTTACACCAACTATTTTGATTTAAAAAATACGATGCTGGCCTTAATCATACCGGGCCTTTTGATGAACGGATTTTTTATCATATTGATGAGAACCTTTTTTGCAAGCTCAATTCCGACAGCGATTATTGAATCCGCCTATATCGACGGGGCAAGGGAATGGAAAATATTTTACCGGATCGTATTGCCGCTCTCGACGCCGGTGCTTGCTACAGTAGGGTTATTTTACACCATATTATATTGGAATGACTGGTTTAACGGCTTAATCTATCTTACAGATAGTCACTACTATAGCCTTCAAAACCTTCTTAATCGAATATTGCTGGACGTACAGTTCTTACAATCTTCTACGCAGGCAGGCAGCCGTAATGCAGATATTGGAGCGAATATTCCGCTTGCGCCAATGCGGATGGCAATGGCCGCAATTGGAGTCATTCCACTGTTGATTGCCTATCCGTTTTTCCAAAAGTATTTCGTTAAAGGCCTGACGATTGGTGCTGTTAAAGGATAAATCTTTCATAGACGCTATAACGGCATGGATCATGCATTTATAGATAGAATCGGATCATAAATAAAAATAGGGAGGTCACAGCAATGAGAAAAAACAAGTTTGTGGCAAAAACGCTTCTCTTAATCGTACTAGCTTTCGCAATGGTGATCAGTGCATGCGGCAATGGAGACAACAAGGGCACTAATGCAGGCAACGACGGAAAAACAGCAGAAGGAAAAAGCGGCAACAGCAGCGGGGAGCTCAAGCCTGTTGAGCTAGTTATGGTATTTCCGGTCGGGGGCGAGCCAAAGGACTTAAAGCTGGTGCAGGATGAAATCAACAAAATGACGAAAGCAAAAATCAATGCGACGGTAAAGCTGGTACCTATCGGCTTTGGCGCATGGGCTCAGCAGAAGACGCTAATGATGTCGGGTAATGAACAGGTGGATTTGATCGTCAGCGGACTTGGAACCTACAGCCAAGATGTAGCTAAAGGGCAGCTTCTTGAGCTTGATGGATACTTGGCTGAGAATGGACAAGGGGTTACGGAAGCGTTAGATTCCCTTGATACTGCGTTCTTGAATGCGACGAGAATCGATGGAAAAATATATGCAGTACCAAGTATCAGGGATTTGGCAGCAGATTATGGCATCACGATGCGCAAGGATTTGGTTGAAAAATATAACATTGATACTGCCGCGATTAAATCTTTGGATGATTTGGACGCTGTATTCAAAACAATTAAAGATAATGAACCGGATATGATTCCGACAGTTAAGTATGGAACATCTATTCTCGATATTTTTGTTCTCAGCTACTTTGATAACTTGGGCGAAGGTTTTGGCGTGCTTCCAGGCTATGACAACGACCTGAAGGTCGTGAACATGTATGAGACGCCGGAATATGCCGAAATGCTGAATACAGTGAGAAGATGGAATCAAGCAGGTTATATTGCCAAGGATGCAGCTACAAGCACTGAGACGCAATACAATCTAGTTAAATCCGGCAAGGCATTCTCGTTCATATCCCATATGAAGCCGGGTATTGAGACGCAGGAATCAAGATCTACAGGCAAAGAGATGGTATCGGTGCATTTCCGCCCTGCAGCAACAGCGACGTATAATATTACTTCCGTTATGTGGAGTATCGCAAGAAACTCGAAGGACCCAGAAAGAGCGATGATGCTGCTGAATATGATGTATACCGATAAAGACTTCATCAACCTGCTGGATTATGGGATTGAGAACAAGCATTACGTGAAGGTTTCCGACAATGTCATTGATTACCCGCAAGGCGTGGATGCCACAAACTCAGGCTACAACCTCCAAATGGGCTGGATGTTTGGCAACCAATCGCTTTCACACATTTGGAATGGCGATGATCCAGAGCTTTGGAATCAGCTGGCTGAGTTTAATAGAAACGCCGTGAAATCAAAAGCGCTAGGCTTTACTTTTAATGCGGATGCCGTCAAAACAGAAATTGCGGCAGTAACGAATGTGCAAAACCAGTACAAAATTGCACTGGAGACCGGAACGGTCGATCCTGTTTCGAAGCTGCCTGAATTCAATAAACAGCTGAAAGCAGCGGGAATAGACAAAATTATCGCAGAGAAACAAAAACAGCTGGACGCTTGGGCGGCAGCTAAAAAATAGGCAGAAGCTGAATGGGGGCTGTCCCATAAGCATCAAGCTCGCTGAGGAATAGCTCGCTTTAAACGGGAGTATTGGTAGCAGTACAGGAGAGCTATTCCTGTGCTGCTACTTTTCTATTCTGGTCTATGCTTGCTTCATAGGATTATGGGCAAGCGAAAGCCACCCGACCTCCAGACTTACCTTAGGTAAGC
>NZ_MRTD01000049.1 GCF_001956295.1 Paenibacillus sp. FSL A5-0031 | reverse complement strand
TGGCGGAATTGGCAGACGCACTAGACTTAGGATCTAGCGGGCGACCGTGGGGGTTCAAGTCCCTCTACGCGCACCATACCATGAAGAAACCCTTGGCGAACAAGGGTTTTTTGCTGTTTATATATGTGTAGTATTAATCGAAAAGCTCCGAATGATCATTAAAGCTGTATAGCGCTTGTTCAGCACCATATCTTTGCAGCTTATTCTCTAATCGCATGCCTACCTTCTCAAGGAGCCTGCAGGAGGCAGTATTTGCTGTTTGTGTCTCAGCGATTACTTTGCCTAACTTTAATTCATGAATTGCGTACATTAATAATTGACCGACTACCTCGGTTGCGTAGCCACTACCCCAGCTTTGCGGAAGAAATTCATAGCTGATTTCTTTAAACCTTCCATCTATGTGATTATCTAAGGAAACAACCCCAATAAAATCATTGTTTTCTTTTAGTCTAACCGTCCAAATATATGACTCCTTCGTTGAAGAGCGCTCTAAAGCATCTAGAAACTTATTTAGATGATATTCCTCTGGTACAGCTCCGCCTAAGTATTTTCTAACCTCATCACTCGAATATATCCTTTGCATGTATTTGAAATCTGATTGTTGTAATGGGTCCAGCTTGCATCTAGTGGTTTGCATATTGATATTAATCCTCCATTTTATGCTTATTAAGTACAGCTTGGACAAAACTTGATCTACCTCGGAAACAAGGTGATCCTGCTCAATTGTATGGGGTTAAAAATGTACAAGGTTAATCGTTGTGAGGATAAATAGTAAATGGGATTAGTGTTTCATATGAAGAAATAGTAATACCATTAGTAGATTTGTATACTTGGTTTTTGTGATCGTAACATAGAGACTTACAGGATGCCAACTTATTACTCAATAGAATTTGAGGGTTATTTTATCCATATAATCCCTTCATTTTTAGAATAAACCTGTCGATATAGTTCATTGGGACTAGCTGGAATCTACATATAAGAAGGAGAAGGAGATCAGTCATATGCAGCAAAAGATGAAAAAATGGCTTGTTAGAGTAGTAGCTATTCTGCTTATTATAGTGTTGAATGTGAGCTACAGAGGAAGTGAATCATTAGGTGGTAAGGGAGCCTATGGGAGTTCCTCCGTTTCTGCAGCAGAGTCGACGAATGAGACAAAAACGGTTGCTTCTAATGCGAAGGGTTCTTCTGCCAGCAAAGCAGAAATCGAATACTGGCGATACAAAGCAGAGGGTACTTTATATCCTCCGATTGTTATGCCGAGTGGAAAGCTGCTGGTAGTAACGAATAATGGATGGTTATCCCTATTAGATAATGGCGGAAAAGAGTTAAAAAGAGTAAACACATATTCGAAATTATCTGCTCCAGCCGTAAATGGAAAAGGACAAATATTTACTGCAGGAACTGGTGCTAGGCTTTATCAATACGATGAAGGTGGCAATGGCGGTCAGAAAGGTATTTATTATTTTAAAGGGAAAAAGGAACAATTAGAGCCATCTGGCATGGTGACGGATGGGGAAGGTACTCCTTATTTCGCATATCAGCATGCTGTTTTATCTCTGAGCAGTGAGGGAGAGCAGGAGGTTGCTCTGCTGCCAGAGGGCGTCTCGGTTAAGGAACTGGCCGCAGGTAAGCGCGGCGTCTATGTACTGGGCAGCAATGGCGTGTTGTATGCCGTGCGCGGCAATGCAGTTGTATGGGAAGCGTCGCTTGAGCAGACGCTGCTTGGGGCGAAGCTGATCGCAGGCGACGTGAGCGGCGGCGTCATGCTGCTTGCGGGCAAAGCTATCGCTGCGTATGAAGAGGACGGTAAAGTCCGCTTCACTCGCGAGCTTGCGGCAGCGCCCGCAGGCGGTTGGACGTCTCCGGTGCTCGTGCCCGGAGACAAAGGTACTGTCGTTGCCGCGGAGCGCAGCGGCAACGGCGTAGCTGCGTTCCGCCTCGCAGACGGGGCGGAACTATGGCGCATTAGCGCCAGCGGGGCGGGCGGCTTCGGCCCCGCGGCGCTTGCGCCGGATCTTGGCGCCGGCACGGTGCTGGCCGGCGGCCGTTCCGGCGCTGTGTACGCGATCGACGGCTCTGCCGGGTCGATCTTGTACACCTACGGCGGTCACACCGCGGTTCCCGCGAGCGGTGTGGCGCCGCAGGGCAGCGGACGCTTGGTATATGCGTCCGCAAGTACATTAATCGCTGCGGGGCCAGTTCGCACCGTTGCGATCACCTATGCAGCAGCGGCGGCGGTTAAGCTGCCGCTGGATACACGGCTCCTGCTCACGGACAAGCTGAAGCTGTCCGATCCAGTCGCTGTCAGCTATCGCTCCGACAATCCAGCGATCGTTCGCATCAATGAGAAAAGCGTGGTAACCCCGGTTTCAGCCGGATCAGCTAATCTTTATGTCGATGTTACAGCTAGCGGCTACAAAGGCCAGCTGAAACTTCCTATTCAGGTTACCGCCTCTACCTTGAATCTAAAGGTGAAGCATGAATCCAAGAAGGTTGTTGCAGCAGGCCAGTCGTTTACGGTTCAAACCGTTACCATTCCAAAGGGAATGCCGGTTACTGCAGGCCTGGCAAGCCGTAAGATAGGCGTCGTTCAGTCGCTTCAATTGATTGCTAAAGATTACCGTGCAGACGCAGCGATTAACGGAACCTATTTTGAGGCTTATGGCGGCATTCCGGAGCCATATGGAACGGTAATTGTAGATGGCAATGTGGAGCATATAGGCAATACAGGGACAGCGATTGGTTTTACATGGGACGGCAATGTAGTTATGGATACGCTGCGCGTCAAAATTTTAGGTGGAACAGACGGTTCTTTTAAGTCGCCTAACAACTGGTATGCGTATTTTATAAATCGAACACCTGCAGCAGGCGCATCGTCAGCTATCATGTTCACGCCAAAGCGTGGTGCTAAGCTTGGATTTGCACAAGGCACCTCAGTAACGGTCAGTAAGGGTGTCGTGACTAAAATAAGCAAAAAAGAGAATGTCAGCATTCCAGCAGATGGATATGTTCTCGTTTATACAGGTTCTGAGGAGAAGCTAGCCTCACGCTTTAAGGTGGGGACGAAGGTTGATTATAAGATCGAAATGACCAACCTCTCGAAAAGTCCGATTGCTTGGTCTCGCGTTCATACCGCCATTGGTGCAGGACCAAGACTAGTGAAGGATGGGAAACCGGCAGTTAATCCAGCTGGGGAAGGGTTTAGCAGCTCCAAAATATTGACCGATGCAGCTGGCAGAAGCGGCATTCTTGTCAAAAAGGACGGGACTGTTGTCATAGCTACTGTCTCCAAAGCAACGATAAAACAGTGGAGTCAAATCATGATTCAGCTTGGCGCTGAGCAGGCGATGAATTTGGACGGAGGAGCATCCTCTGGCATGTACGCGCAAGGAAAACTCATTACCACGCCTGGAAGACTAATAAGCAATGGTCTTGTATTTGGCACGAAGCTAAAGTGGTAACGTATGTAAAATGATAAAAGCTAGCCGTCCCAACCTGTTGGGCGGCTTTTCTATTTAGATAGGGCTCTATTTTTATCGATATGAATAATTGCTATTTATATTATCATTGACTTTTTTTATGAGAAACATTATCATTAGAAAATAAATGATAATCGTTATCAATATTCGTTACTTATTGAAATATAAATATAAAATGATAAGGTGTCTGCCTCAGGCAGCGGAAGGAGCGTGCATGTTCAATGATTCGTTTAACGACCTCTAGTCTTGATATTGCTTATGATGACCGTCTAATCGTTGAGAATTTAAACATTGCTATACCTCAAGGGAAAATCACGGCGCTAGTAGGAGCTAACGGCTCTGGTAAATCAACGATTTTGAAAACAATGGCCCGTATTATGAATCCCTCGAAGGGCAGTGTACTTCTGGACGGGAAGTCCATTCACAAGCAATCGACGAAGGAAGTAGCGAAGCAATTGGCAATTTTGCCGCAAAATCCAACCGCTCCGGACGGACTCACAGTAGCTGAGCTTGTCTCTTATGGTCGTTTTCCATACCAGAAGGGTTTTGGATCGATGACTAAGGATGACCGCAGTATCGTACAGTGGGCAATCGAAGCGACAGGTATGACTGATTTTGCCGATCGTCCGGTCGATCATCTATCAGGTGGACAACGTCAGCGTGCATGGATTGCAATGTCTCTTGCTCAGGAAACTGATATTTTATTCCTTGACGAGCCTACAACTTTTCTAGATATGGCCCATCAGCTTGAGGTACTTCACTTGCTTCAAAAGCTGAACGCAGCTAATAATCGCACAGTAGTCATGGTCGTTCATGATTTGAATCACGCGACACGTTACGCTCATCATATGATCGCAATTAAAACGGGTGTCGTTGTAGGCGAAGGTACGCCTGCAGAAGTTATGACACCGGATATTATGCGCGAAGTGTTTAACATTGAGGCAGATATCGTGCCTGATCCGCGTACAGGCGTTCCTCTTTGCTTGCCATATGCACTAGCCGGCCAGCCTGCTGCTGATAAAGTGGCATTGATTAATCGTGCACAGTCAGAGAGACCATTGGCTGCTGCTGGAGCATAGTAACTAATATGAATGCCGTAAACCGCGTTTCCTTTGGAAATGCGGTTTTTTGTTCTTTTAGATAAGCCATGTGTATTATATTGAGCTTAGAAGCAAGTGGTAGGGAAGTGAACCAATTATATTCGTTATTAAAATGTTATCCATTAGAGCTGAACAATCGGAAGGAGTAAACGGAGTAAGATGCAACGTCATGTAGACTGATTTTTATGATTGGATTTATGAAGTCTAAAAGCACATACTTCCGCGCCATATAAGGCTTTGCAGCCATTTTAGAACAATGCATTTTAAGGGATTTAAAATAATTTAAAACTTTTTTCAAAAAACAGTTGCTTTTTGTTTTCAGGGGTGATATATTATTACTTGTCGCCGCGATGATAAACGAAACGAACGGCCGACAGAAATACATGCGGAAGTGGCTCAGCGGTAGAGCATCGCCTTGCCAAGGCGAGGGTCGCGGGTTCGATTCCCGTCTTCCGCTCCATAAATTGTGCGGCCTTAGCTCAGCTGGATAGAGCGTTTGACTACGAATCAAAAGGCCAGGAGTTCGAATCTCTTAGGCCGCGCCATTTTCCCAACATTAGACGCAATTCATTTACACTTCGGGACGTAGCTCAGCTTGGTAGAGCACCTGGTTTGGGACCAGGGGGTCGCATGTTCAAATCGTGTCGTCCCGACC
>NZ_MRTD01000048.1 GCF_001956295.1 Paenibacillus sp. FSL A5-0031 | reverse complement strand
CCACCCAAACCCTCCCTTCCAAGGGAGGGCCCCAAGGGTTGCACCCTCTGGACACCCGCAATTGGACTTACCTAGGAGTTACACTGCGCGCGCTTTCTACATTTGAGGAGGATCGCTTTCGTCCCTGCGGGACACGCTTTACTTTTAGGGCATGGCATTAAAGAAACAACTTGTCCATTTTAAGAAGGAAAAAAGATCTTTTACCTGTTTACCTTGGATGCAAAGATAAAGATTGAAGCCCCAAGGCAAATAATAAAAGAAATTTTTCCCCATATCTTTTTTTCATATGTGTACAAACAGTTATAGAAAGTTATAGAAATTAAAAAAAGTTAAAGATCGTTAGAAATATATCTTACGATTGTGTTGCTTCACCTGTAAAATCTATCCGCTGCTTCTCCGCGTGACGGGAAAGAGCTAAGGAAATTAAGGTGTCTAACAATTCTTTATATGGAATGCCGGTTTCTTTCCACATAAGTGGATACATACTGATAGGCGTGAAACCAGGCAATGTGTTGACTTCGTTGATAAAAAGCTGATTGTCGCTTTTGCGAAGGAAAAAATCTACGCGCGATAATCCCGAGCCATCAATAGATTGAAATGCACGAACAGCCATTTCGCGAACGGATTCTGTAAGCTCAGGCGACAAATGAGCCGGAATCTGCATAGTCGATTTTCCATCGATGTATTTGGCTTTGTAGTCGTAAAATTCGTTAGAAGGCGCAATCTCGCCAGGTAAGGATGCTTTGGCATCATCATTGCCAAGTACGCTTACTTCGATCTCGCGGGCATCCACGAACTCTTCAACAATAACCTTGCGGTCAAAACGGAACGCATAGTTGATGGCATTAATAAGCTCTTCACGATTTTTCGCTTTGGATACGCCTACACTAGAACCTAGGTTAGCTGGTTTAATAAAGCATGGATAGCCAAGTGAAACCTCGCATTCCATGATGAAGAAAGATGCGTCTCTTTCCCACTGCGTACGGTTGAAGTACCGGAAAACGCATTGCGGCAAGCCTTCTTGCGCAAATACTTTTTTCATTAGAATCTTGTCCATCCCAACGGCAGAAGCGAGAACACCCGCTCCGACGTAAGGAATGTTCGCCATTTCGAACAGTCCTTGAATGGTACCATCTTCACCAAATGTTCCGTGCAGCAAAGGAAAAATCACATCAATGCGCGGCTCATCGCCAGCCATTTTTGAGCTTCTATTCAAGCCTTGAAATAATGGAGCAAGAGCAAAGCCATTATCCTCAGCCTCATCTGTTGTGTTGCGTAGATCTTCTACACTGCTTGGACGGTTATGCAAAACGGCTCCCGTTTTCCATTCGCCTTGCTTCGTAATATAAAAAGGTTTGATTTCATATTTGCTGTAGTCAAATTCACCCATTACTGCGTAAGCCGTTTGCAAAGAGACCTCATGCTCTCCCGATTTCCCCCCGTAAACTAAACCTACTCTAACCTTGCTCCCCATGGCATATCCTCCGGTACAATAATTTATAATAGATCTGCAATATGAAAAAAACGATATTTCGTTTGTTCCGTCCATGCATAGGAATCACGATAATCCCAATAACGATGCCTGCTGGAAACGGTATTCGCATTCACTAGCGGCATACCGAACGAGTCAAAGGCAGTAACGATTGTGCTGTGCTGAAAGCGATGATCACCATTCCAGTCATACGTAATGACATCTCCAAGCTGCAGCTCATCCGCAGATTGCACGACCTCTGCACGCAAGCCTGAGGTCTTTGAACCAGTTAAATAGTTGGTTATCGCATTCGATACCGCCCAGCTGTAGCTCCACCATTCACTGCCCTTATTTCGGCCCTTATACCACCAGCCCGTTTCTCTCTTACCAGTATAGTTCATCGGAGCATTGCCTGCAAAGATGCACTGCGACACGTAATTGGTACAATTCACCTCAAAAAGCTCATACGCTGGGTTCCCCTCATTCCACCAACGATCCGCATACGCAGCAACCAAATCTCTCCTGTAACGAATACCAGATGGTCTGTGTTTGAATTGCTGTAATAGGTCATAATTTAAGTATGGTGTTGATGGTGAAGATTGTTCGCCAAATAGCTCCGAGTAATCATCGACGGTCATCCAATTGTCTACTGCTGTGCCATAACGCGGTCTTCGTTCCGATATAATTGGCTCAACACGAAGAACATTCCATGAGTGACCTGCGAGCCCTAACCAAAGACGCTCGAATTCAGATCTTTCTTCCATGTAAAATCGCCCAGACTGCTCCATTCTTCTTTTGATGTGGAGACGAATCAACACGGAGACCTCGCTTGATGATTCGTTGACGCGTATGAGCTCTGCTTTTGTTTCGCTTCCTGCGGGAAGCGCGCCTCTAAGCAAATCGCGTTCACGAAGACGCTCAAGCCTGAATCTTAAGCGATCACAATGATCGCGGTCCGTAACGTAATCGGTCAGCACAGCCGCATGCTGATTCGCTTCGGCTTGATTGTACAAGCTAATATAGCGATGAACAGCAGCTTTCCAACCTTGCAGCTTCCCTTGCTGATCGTGCGGATCGTAATCAGAGGAACGAAGCAGCGAGTTTAACTTTGACGTTTGTTGTTTTACTGGCTGTTCTTCCTGATTTGCTCTTTTTTGATTTTGCAGTGCTTGATCGCCGATTGCAGCATTTCGCTCCGCTTGCAACCCGGAAGGCGACGGCTGCTTCTGGATGGCATGCGTTACAACTTTCTGCTGTGACTTGCGCTGAGAAGCTGATGGTTTGGATGATGTTTGGTTATGCTTTTGGCCCTGAGTTCCTGGCCCCCTGTTGCCTGTTCGCGGCATAGCAATCCCTCCTTGACCTTATCGTGAGTGCAAGCGTAAACGGCTGCAGCATCTCATTTGTTGAGGCTAACTGGTTAGCGTTGAAATATAAACTTTTGGGATAGAAATCCAACTTAACCGAACTTACATTTCAAATGTAAAAGGTTGCCGCTTTTCCCTTAATGCTTCATGGCCGCCGTTTCACGATGAAATATAAGTTTTTGGATTGACCTTCTCGTTAGCAATCTTATATTTCAAGCCTATGCTGCTACAGCTTGCCTTTATGGCATGAGAACGTCATCAAGTATTTCGGGGCTAAACCTGTCGCTGATTAACTGCTTCATTATATGAGGCACTCTGCCATTTCATGTAACATTCATTGAGGATCATTTTCAATGCCATTTCCAAGCGCATAAAGACATAATTGGACTTTACGGAAGGACTATTTTAACGATATACTATAGATATAGAAATTATGAAATAGTGTTTCACAGAATGAAACTCAGACTACAGTTAAAAGGAGAATGACGATGTCTACACAAAATCATTATTCAGTTCGCACAACGCTCGACGCTGGCGGCAAGTCTTATGCTTACTACCGTCTAGGCGGACTTGAAGAGCAAGGACTAGGCGATATTTCCAAGCTTCCTTTTTCAATTAAAGTATTGCTTGAGGCTGCTGTTCGTCAATTTGACGGACGCGCCATTACCCCTGAACATGTAAAGCAGCTTGCTACATGGGCTGACGGACGCGAAGATAAAGAAATTCCTTTCATCCCTGCTCGTATCGTTTTGCAGGATTTCACAGGCGTACCGGTTGTCGTTGACCTTGCTGCAATGCGCGACACTGTGAAAAAAGCAGGCGGAGATCCGAAAAAAATCAACCCGCTCGTACCAGTTGACCTTGTAATTGACCACTCGATCATGGTTGATGCATTTGGTTCACCTGAAGCACTTGAATACAATACTAAAGTTGAATTTGAGCGCAACGAAGAGCGTTACCGTTTCCTTCGCTGGGCACAAACAGCATTTGATAACTTCCGCGCGGTTCCACCAGGTACAGGTATCGTTCACCAAGTTAACTTGGAGTACCTTGCATCTGTTGCAGCTACAAAAACAGTTGACGGCGAAACCGTCGTATTCCCTGATTCCCTCGTAGGTACGGATTCCCACACTACGATGATCAACGGTCTAGGCGTAGTAGGCTGGGGCGTTGGCGGTATCGAGGCTGAGGCTGGTATGCTTGGTCAACCGCTTTACTTTGTAATGCCAGAAGTTATCGGCTTCAAATTGACAGGCAAACTTGCAGAAGGTTCAACAGCAACTGACCTTGCGCTTACGGTTACTCAAATTTTGCGTAAAAAGGGCGTTGTTGGTAAATTTGTTGAGTTCTTCGGCCCTGGTCTATCGAACATCAGCCTTGCTGACCGTGCAACAGTTGCCAACATGGCACCAGAATATGGCGCTACAATCGGCTTCTTCCCTGTTGATAACGAGACTCTTAGCTACTTGCGCCAAACTGGCCGCAATGAGGATCTTATTGAGCTTGTTGGCTCTTACTACAAAGCGCAAGACATGTTCCGTACTGACGAGACTCCAGATCCAGTATTCTCGGATGTGGTTGAGCTTGATCTTTCGACAATCGTTCCTTCCCTTGCAGGCCCGAAACGTCCTCAAGACCGCGTAGAGCTTACTGCAATGAAGGAATCCTTCAATAGCATCATCCGCACACCGATTGACAAAGGCGGCTACGGTCTGTCCGATGAGAAAATCGAGCAGTTCGTTACTGTTAACCATAATGATGGCCAAGTTAGCCAAATGGGTACTGGCGCAGTCGTTATCGCAGCTATTACAAGCTGTACGAACACTTCGAACCCAAGCGTAATGGTTGGCGCTGGTCTAGTTGCTAAGAAAGCAGTAGCACTTGGACTTAAGAAACCTGCTTATGTAAAAAGCTCCCTAACACCGGGCTCGCTCGTTGTTACGGAATATTTGACAAAAGCAAACCTAATCGAGCCGCTTGAAGCACTTGGCTTCCACGTTGCTGGTTACGGCTGTGCGACTTGTATCGGTAACTCCGGTCCACTTCCAGACGAAGTAAGCAAAGCGATCATCGACAATGACATGACCGTATCTGCTGTACTTTCCGGTAACCGTAACTTTGAAGGCCGTGTCCACGCACAAGTAAAAGCAAACTATCTGGCTTCTCCGCCACTAGTTATCGCTTATGCGCTTGCTGGAACGACTAACATCGATTTGACAACTGATCCAATCGGTTTCACTGAAGACAACAAGCCTGTATTCCTAAAAGATATTTGGCCAACGTCGCAAGAAATCAACGACGCAATGACAGCTGCACTTAACCCGCAAATGTTCCGTGATAAATACGAAAACGTATTTACACAAAATGAGCGTTGGAACGCTATTTCGGTACCTAAGGGCGAAAGCTACGAGTGGGATGCAAAATCAACTTACATCCAAAACCCGCCGTTCTTCGAAAACCTAAGCTCCGAGCTTTCTGATATCAAAGATATCCATACAGCAAACGTACTTGCTCTTATGGGCGATTCCGTAACAACGGATCATATCTCACCTGCTGGTAACATCACAGTTAACAGTCCAGGCGGTCAATACTTGATCGAAAACGGCGTTAAACGCGAAGACTTCAACTCTTACGGCTCGCGTCGTGGTAACCATGAAGTTATGATGCGCGGTACGTTTGCGAACATTCGTATTCGTAACCAAGTGGCTCCAGGTACAGAGGGCGGCGTAACGACTTACCTTCCAACAGATGAAGTAATGTCGATCTACGATGCATCGATGAAATATCAAAACGAAGGCAAAAACCTTGTCGTTCTTGCTGGTAAAGAATACGGTACTGGTAGCTCGCGTGACTGGGCTGCAAAAGGTACATTCCTACTAGGCGTCAAAGCTGTTATCGCTGAAAGCTTCGAGCGTATTCACCGCTCCAATCTGGTTGGTATGGGCGTATTGCCACTCCAATTCCCAGAAGGTCAAGGCTGGAAGACGCTTAACATCACTGGCCGCGAAACATTCGACATCGTTGGCTTGTCAAATGACGTTACTCCAGGTTCGCAAGTTACCGTTACGGCTACTCGCGAAGACGGCACGACATTCGACTTCCCAGCAATTGTACGTCTTGACTCGGTAGTTGACGTTGATTACTATCGCAACGGCGGTATCCTGCAAACTGTACTTCGTCAAATGATCGCTAACATGTAATAATCTGCGCAGTATCAAAAAGAGCTTTGCCGATTCGTCGGCAAAGCTCTTTTTTCGTTTGTTTTAAGCAATAGCGTTGTTACTTGCTTCTTGTTATTTGCTAACTGTTACTTGTCACTGTACGCTGGAACAATTTCCGCCGCCTATGCTTGTTGGTAGCTCCAGTACCTCCTATCTTCTCTCACACACTCCTTATGAGTTTGAGCTAGATTACAGGCAAAACTTTAATCTTATTCCCCTCAGATAGCAGAGGCGCCGCTAAATCATCAGTCTTAGTCACGCTTGTTTTGTCATAGCCTCACTTTTTCGCACAAAACTTCATCTATCCGACATATGAGCACAGCCACGTTCCCCTCCCAGTGCAGGTGCGCAGCTACCACAATCACATTAATCCTCAACTGTACTTGAAGTGTCATAGCTTCACTTTATCGTACAAAACCTCACCTAACGGACATAGGATCCGTTATTTACTACAAATAACGTCCACAACAAATTTAACGGACATACGATCCGCTACGTACCCCACCCAAAGCAGGCGCGCGGCTATCACGTTGTTAGTCCTGTAGCTTGAGTTTGAACCAAATTACAGCCAGCACCCTGCCACGATCCCCCCACCCGGAGCATGCACATAACTATCACAATCAAATTAGTCCTCTACGCACTTGAAGCGTCATATCTTCGCTATTTCCCATAATGCTCATCTTAACGGACATAGGATCCGTTATTTACTACAAATAACGTCCACAACAAATTTAACGGACATACGATCCGCTATTTGTCCCATTTCGAGC
>NZ_MRTD01000047.1 GCF_001956295.1 Paenibacillus sp. FSL A5-0031 | reverse complement strand
TGCGAACAAATAGAACTAAAAACTAGTCTAATTTTCATTACTTATCCTCGAATATGACTCAAATGCACGAAGTCGTTGGTAATAGCACTAGAAATTAGTTCTATATCCGCCAAACTGACCAAATGCGAACAAATAGAACTAAAAACTAGTCTAATTTTCATAACTTGTTCGCCAATATGCCTCAAATGGACGATATTGTTGGGAATAGCACTAGAAATTAGCTCTATTTCCGCCAAACTGACCAAATGCGAACAAATAGAACTAAAAACTAGTCTAATTTTCACAACTTGCCCTCCAAATTGCCTCAAATACACTAAGTCGTTGGGAATAGCACTAGAAACTAGCTCTATTTCCGCCAAACGGACCAAATTTGCAAAAAAATGCGAACAAATAGAACTAAAAACTAGTCTAATTTTCATTACTTATCCTCGAATATGACTCAAATGCACGAAGTCGTTGGGAATAGCACTAGAAATTAGCACTATTTCCGCTATGTGTTTTTAATTTCCAGTATTATATAATCAATTGAGCAACTTTCGACGATATGCGGTAGGTGCGTATGCGTTTATGCCCAGAGGCTTGTTCGAGCAGTCCCTGCTGCAGCAGATGCTGCAAGTATTTACGTGCTGTGCAGTGGCTAACACCTAGAAGATGCTGCACTTCCTTGGGAGTAAAGGTTGATTCCCGCTCACGTTGCTGTCCCCATCTTAGAAGTTCTCGATAGGATGCAGGTAACGGTAGAGCCAACTTTTCGGAGCTTTCGAGACCATACAATTTCCCGAGCAACTGTTGAAGAAACTGCTGGCATTGTCTAGGCCGCTCACCGATGTCGTCATAGGAGAAACGCACTACAATCCAGTTATCCAGCACAAGCTGGTTTTGGCGAATGCGATCATCTGAAAATTTTCGTCGAGACGCTTGTTTGTGATGTGGCCCGTATCCGTCAATTTCGATAGAAATTCGATAAGGTGGGCGAACATAAGCAAAGTCGAGAAAGCGGCTGCCATCGCGATAATCATTGATCTCATATTCAGGATGCAAATAGTCAAAGCTGCCGAGTACAGGCCACCATATATGAATTGCAAATAGCTGCTCGCCATGATCATCGCGCTCTTCTAATCGGCGTCTGCGTTCACTTGTAGTCTTGCGCAGTTCAGTATGCATCGCAATCCACCTCGTGTATGCTTGTTTCACTTTGTCCAAATGAACCAACCCACCTTCATTCCCACTAGCAGATACAATACGATTCACCATACGTAACATCCCACCCCATCCTCATAAAATAAAAAAACACCGCCCCACCACGAACGAATGTCCGTAGTACGAGCGGTGTGCTTCACCTAAATTAATAGTAGCCGAGCAGCGTTCAACTGTCACTAGACTTAAACAACCTATTCGCATGAGTAGCTGGATTTATTTATCTGGTACTATAATTTTCGTATTCAAATGCCAGCCTACGCAAATAAGTGTATAGTTTAGGGAGCGAGTTAAATGGATTATTGCTAATAGCTTGATGTAATCCTGTCAATAATGAAACTTATGAAGAGGTGGTTGAAAATGACCAAACCGCGTATTGGTATGGTTGGACTTGGAGGAATTGCACAAAAGGCCTATCTTCCTATTTTATCGAAAGCTATAGACTGGAATTTTGTTGGGGCTTTTTCACCTAATGCAGAGAAGCGTAAGGTAATTTGTGAGCAGTACCGAATTTCATCCTATGGAAGCTTACTCGAGCTGGCTGACCGCTGCGATGCTGTTTTTGTACATAGCGCTACTGACACTCATTATGAGGTAGTGTCAACTCTGCTCAAACAGGGTAAGGATGTATATGTGGATAAACCGCTGGCAGTTACTTTGCATCAGGCAGAGCAGCTTGCGGAGCTCGCAGAAAAGTTAGGCAGGAAGCTGATGGTTGGCTTTAACCGTCGTTTTTCCCCTTTATACATAGAAGCAAAGGACCGAATGACGGACACGGCATGGATTCGTATGGAGAAACATCGGACGAATTCAGTTGGTCCGCAAACCGCAGAGTTTACGATGCTTGACGATTATTTGCATGTAGTTGATACAGCACGCTGGCTTGCAGATGGGAAGGCGACTGTGATGAACGGCGTCGTTAACGTTAACGAGTATAATCAGCTGCTTTATGCACAGCATCACTACAGTACACTCGGCGGTTACACGTTATCGACTGCGATGCACCGACACGCAGGAACGAACTTGGAGCAGCTCGAAATTGTATCGGCAGGCGAAATTATTCGTGTAAAAAATATGAGTTTGCTCGAAGTAGAGCGTGACGATACAGTAACACAAACGTTGCCGCCATCTTGGCAAACGACTCTGAAACAGCGAGGTTTTGAGGATGCTGTTCTTCACTTCATTCAATGTATCGTACAAGATAAGAGTCCAAGCGTGGATGGTGAAGAAGCTCTGAAATCACAAAATCTGCTAATGAAGATGCTGGAATAAAGGGAGTGCACGAAATGAGTCACGATTCGAAGGCATTGGCAAAACCGAAGCAAGCGCGGAAAAAGAGGGTGCTTATATGGACGTTAGCCATTGTTTTGGTATTACTATTATCACTGGCTGTCGCGTATCAAATGATGGTTTATTCACCATCTGCTGAGGCTAAAGCTGCGATGAAGAGCGATGAACAAGTTACGGTCAGCATTGGACAAGCAGGCTATCGCTTTGAACCGACCGCTGGAGCTGCCGGAATTGTTCAGCCTAATGTTATTTTTTATCCAGGTGGATTAGTGGATCCGAAAAGCTATGCTCCTTTAGCTCACAAGCTCGCTGACGCTGGTCACCGTGTGTACATTGCAAGTATGCCGCTTAATCTTGCTTTAATGGGGCAAAACAAAGCGGATGATTTTATTGCTGAGCATCCAGAGGAAAGTTACGTTATAGGCGGCCACTCGCTTGGCGGTGTTTTTGCTTCACGATATGCTGCGGAGCATTTGGATCAACTTGAGGGTATCTTTTTCCTTGCGGCCTATGCAGAAAAAGCTGGAACACTTGAAGATGCTAAGCTGCCAGTATTGCAAGTCACTGCGTCTAATGATGGCGTGTTGGACTGGGAGGCATGGGGCAAAGGAAAGCGGTATATGCCTAGCTCAACGCAGTATGTCACGATTGAAGGAGGGAATCATGGTCAATTTGGTTCCTATGGCACGCAAAAAGGGGATCGACCAGCAAGCATTAAGCCGGAGGAGCAGCTGGAGCAAGTAAGCAATGAGCTGATCGGATGGATGAAGGGAATTCAAGCAACCAAATAACGGATTGTCCAGTTACTAGGACAAACGTACTGCTTTTCATAAGATGACAAGAAACTGTCTCACGGTTAATAACCGGAGGCAGTTTTTTTTGTTCTCAACGTTTAGTCCAAAAAGTCTGTATGACTTGCTGTAATGAAATAGGCTTGACATTTATTGGTCGCGGTTGTATGGTTAGTTACATAACTAATGAACCATGTAACCTAAAGGGGTGATGACGTGTTTGATGATCGAAGTCCCATTTACCAACAAATAGCAGACAAAATTAAAGACGACATCATAAGTGGCATTTTGCAAGAAGATGAGCAGGTCATGTCAACAAACCAGTATGCTGCATTTTATCGTATAAACCCGGCTACAGCAGCGAAAGGCTTTCATTTATTGACGGAGGAAGGCATTTTGTATAAGAAAAGAGGGATCGGCATGTTTGTAAATGGCGAAGCTAGGCAATTGCTGCTGGCACAGCGCAGAGATCGTTTTTTCGAAGAGGTTGTCGATCAAATGCTTGCGGAAGCTGAGAAAATTGGTGTCCCTCTTGCAGATATCATTGGTCGCATCGAACAAGTGAAAGGGAGGACTGACGTATGACGCTAGGTATCGAAGTGAATCAATTGGGGCAGCGTTATGGATCATTTTCAGCGCTGCACAATATTTCGTTCAAGCTCGAGGGTGGCAAAATATACGGTTTGCTCGGTAGAAATGGTTCTGGAAAAACCAGTCTATTATCGATCATAGCCTCCTATCGACAGCAATCAGATGGTGAAATAACGATAGATGGTGAAACGCCATTCGAAAATGCACGCATCATGGAGCAAGTATGCTTTATCCAAGAAAGCGGCCATATGCCGGACACTTTATACGTTCGTGACGTATTAAAGCTTTCGGCTAGCTGCTGGCCCAATTGGGATGCAAACTATGCGGATCGACTCATTCGTCACTATGAGCTCCCGATTAAGAAACGTATATCTACCCTTTCGAGAGGAATGAAGTCGGCGCTTGGCGTGACGATTGGTCTTGCTAGCCGCGCACCGGTTACGATTTTTGATGAGGCTTATCTTGGCATGGATGCTCCGTCCCGCTATACCTTTTATGAAGAGCTGCTTAATGATTATATGGAAACGCCACGTACTTTCATTTTATCTACGCATTTAATTGAAGAAGTAGGCAATTTGTTTGAAGAGGTGCTTATTTTGGATAAAGGTCGCCTAATCATGCATGAGGAAACAGATACGCTGCGGGCGCGAGGCTCATCTATTACTGGACCGAGTGAAAGCGTGGATCGTTTTGCAGAAGGTTTGACGGTGCTTGGGGAGCAGAAGCTTGGTAAAACGAAGTCGGTTACTGTGTTCGGAGAGCTCACTGATGTGAAGCGCAAGCAAGCATTAGCAGCAGGGCTTGAACTTGGTCCTGTATCACTGCAAGATTTGTTCGTTCATTTGACGAAGAAAAGAGGGGATGAATAATGAGCAGCAAGAGAAAACATCCCGTGCTTAATGTGGCACAGCATATGATGTACACCTTTCGGTGGACGATCTTTTTTTATTGGGTCATATTTATTCTGATCTATATTGGTATAGGTATTTTGACGAATGCTGAGGCTATAGTAGGACCTGATTTTGAAGGGCAAGAGGTTTGGGAAAGCACGACCATATCGCCGAGAGTATTTCTGCTTGTCATTGGCATACTGCTGACCCCTGCATCGCTCGCAAGTTTTGTTTCCAGTGGAGTAACGAGAAAGCACTTTATTGGAGGCGTGAGTTTAGTACTAGTCCTATTTTCAGCCATATTCGCCCTTATATTAACGATAGGGTATCCCGTCGAGCAATTCATTTATGACAAAAACAATTGGACACTAGAGCTGAACAATCCGCATTTGTTTTCATCTTCTTTAGAGCTCGGCTGGATCTTTTTTGAATATTTCTGTTTGTTCTTTGCCTACTTTGGCAGCGGCTGGCTCATTGGCTCCGGATTTTATCGTTTTAATTGGAAAATAGGCGTACTAATTTCAGTTGCTGCGCTGCTGCCAATGATGGCGATGGAGGCTGTTCTATCGTCAGACTGGATAGGCAATCTATTGCAAACTGGATTAGAGGTAGAACGAGCATCGCTAGCAGCAGTCATTATTCTTGCCTTTGCTGTCATGCTGTGTATTGTAGCCTTGAATTTTATGATGCTTCGCCGCGTATCGATAAGAAAAAAGTTATTTTAATCCAAGTATTCAAGCCGTTTCCAAAGATCGTAACGATCTTTGAAAACGGCTTTATTTATTTTGTCAACAACCAAATTTTTGAAGGAGGCTTATCGAACATTGTCGAAATATAGTATGATATGAGCATTAACATTATCGAGTTTTTGAGGTGCATGATGAAAGTACTACGTAAATTTTTATTGATCTTCGTGTTTTTGCTCTGTATTGTTACTCCTTTTTTTGCTACGGCTTCTTATGCCATATCGGGTGCACCAAACGTCGAGATTACAGAGTGGGAAATGATGTGGGAAGCAGATCCAACCAGCACAGTCCAAAATGCAGCATCGAGCGCAAGAGCAGGAGATTGGCAACCTTTTTCTTATGGTGAAAAGTTACCAGTTAAACCAGTAAATATTCAATCCGCATGGCTTAGGTTTCAGCTGCCTGATTATGATTTGGCAAGACCAGCGTTACTAATAAGCAGGCTTACTGCTAAGGATGTTTCAATATTTATCGATAATAAGCTCGTTTACGAGTCAAAACGGAATTATCCTTTTAATAAAAATGAGATCATTTTGTCTGTAACGGAAAACGAAGCAAATCACATGGTCTATATTCTATTGCATACGGATTCAAGTTGGTTAGGTCTAAAGAAATCAATTATTGTTGGTGAACAGCAGTCACTTAGTACGCTTTTTATGAAAAAAGAAATGTTTGACGTTTTTATTGGAGCATCTCTTTTGATCATTTCACTTGCGATGTTGTTATGTTTTATATTTCTGAATAAATCTTATTTAGAAGGTTTAAACTCACTTTGTGTCATCATTTTTTCAATAGGTTTAATGATTCTTACCACATCTCCCTATCTACATATGGTATATAAGGACTACGGTTTTGAATTATATTTCATGTTTGATATTGGTTCTAATCTATTAATGCCTTCTGTTTTCTTCTTTTTCGAGAAAATATTCGGTAGAGGTCCGTTTGGGCTCATTACTGGGTTTAGAAAGCTGCTAGTTGCTATGTCAACAATATTGATTACATTATCATTTTGTTCGCTTATTTTTGAGGAGATTACAAGTTACTATAAAATAATTTCAACGTTGACTTTTGGTGTAATTATTATTTTAGGAAATATATTGTTATTAGTATTTCTAATCAGACTTTGTTTACAGAGAAATAAAGAAGCAATCATTATAACAGTAGGTTTTTGTGTTTTTGCAGGAATTGGGGTTTTAGAGGTAATATGGTATTTTGTTGAAAATAAGAATTATGATTTATTTTTATGGAAATGGGGAATTTTTAGTTTTATTGCTGCACTTATTGTTATTCTAGCAAGAAGAATACTGCTAAATTACGAACAGGTTGTAAGCTACTCTAAGCAACTCGAGGTATTCAATAATGAATTACAACGATCAGAGAAAATGGAAATAATAAGTCAGCTAGCTGCGTCTGTGGCACATGAGGTTCGTAATCCGCTACAGGTGACAAGAGGTTTTCTTCAACTACTTGGGGAAAAATCAACAAGCGATAAAGAGAAAGGCTACATGGCTTTAGCTATCGATGAACTGGACCGGGCTTCTGAAATAATTACTGATTTTTTAACGTTTGCGAAACCCCAGTTGGATAACACGACGATTTTAAATATAGCGGAAGAAATAAAGAAAATTGAGGCGATATTAGTCCCTCTTGCTACGATGCAGGGAGGAGTTATTAAAGTAGATTTATCATCTGATCTATATGTTCGCGGAAATTCATCAAAATTAAAACAAGCTTTAATTAATATTATTAAAAACAGTATTGAGGCTTTACATACTGATGGGGTTATCATCATTCGAGCATATCAGGATGGGTCTCAGAACGTTGTCATATGTATTAAAGACAATGGTGAGGGGATGAATGAAACAGACCTCAAAAAGTTGGGTGAGCCATACTATTCCAAAAAAACGAAAGGAACAGGGTTAGGCTTGATGGTAACCTTTCGTATTATTGAGATTATGCAGGGAAAGGTAGAGTTTTTTAGTACGAAGGGTGTAGGTACTGAAGCTATTATTCACATTCCAGTTGCAAAGAAATAGCGCTAGCTGCCCTAAAATGAGCAGATTAGCGCTTATTTTTTTAATTTATTCCCACATTGGTACAGCTACTTGTTCTTCGCTCTTAACATCTTTGGGATTTTGCGGTATAACCAAAGATACTTTATTTTCCGATTCTTCAACAACTTCTACTTCAATTGTATCCGGAATTTCGATTCCAAAAGCTTCTTTAACGGCTTCTTTCGGATTGGCGATTAGTTGTTTCTTGAATTCGGGATCCTCCCAAGCTTTTTGAATGATTTGATCTCTTAATGATTGTTCTTTGGACACAATGATCACCCTTCCGAATATGTATAAGTTTACCAAATTAAGTCTATCATAACTTATCGACAAAATCTACTTTATAAACTTATTATTCGACAAAAAATAATTCTAATGGTATAGGATAATAGTTTTAGTTTATATTTCGTAAGACCCTAGCGAAAAGAAGAACATTGGAATCACATATGGTGCTTCCAATGTTCTTCTTCAACAATTCATTTTAGTCAACTGGAAATAAAGTGAGAGGATTATTGCCACATTGGTGCACTAACTTTGATAATTGTTTTTGTGGTTTTTGAATTTAATGAAATGACACAATAAAGTTTGATAAGTGTCTCTTATACAGTTTCTAATTCGATTTTAAACATTTACACCAAAAGAGTTCTTAAGTGCTTTTATAGGATTAATTAGAAATTGCTCTTTGAATTCGGCGTTTTTTTTAGAAAAATTAGCATGTTAAATGAGCCTATCAAAAAAAGAACATTGGAATCACACTTAGTAATCCAATGTTCTTTTTATGAATTTAAGTTAATAATATCAAGTTTAATGAATAATCATTGCCACATGGCACCTAATTTAGGTTCATTTGCTTTCATAACTGATGGTTTAGGGGGAATAAGTAAGTAAAATTTTCGAGTTGTTTCACCCAACACATCTACTTTGATATTCTCAGGGAATTCAATGCCGAAAGATTTTCTCATCGCTGCTTTGGGATTTGCCATTAATTCTTTTTTGAAGATATCATCTTCTAAAGCTTTTGAGATAATTTGTTCTTTAACTGAAAGATCGGAAGACATAAAGATCATCCTTTCATTAGTAGTTAGAGAGGTTATACATAGACATAAAAGTTAAATACTAAAAAATGAATCAAGGCCAAGCTGCTGCATTAACTGGTTCTCCATTTACATTAAGCTCAGTCGGTTTTGGAGGGATAACAAGGAAAATTTTCCGTGAAGTTTCACTTACAACATTAATTTCTAAACTTTCAGGAAATTCGATGTCGAAAGATTGTTTCATTGCTGCTTTGGGGTTAGTTAATAATTCATTTTTAAAGTTATCATCTACTAAAGCTTTTGAAATAATTTGTTCTTTTACTGATAAGTTGGAAGACATAAAGTT
>NZ_MRTD01000046.1 GCF_001956295.1 Paenibacillus sp. FSL A5-0031 | reverse complement strand
TATCGCTATATTTGCTCATCCCGAAGGATTTGCAAGGCAGTTATTACTCGTTGTTCAGTTTTCAAAGAGCAATCTTTTCTTTCGTGTCAACCGCGTATTTCGTATCGGCGACTTTTATAATATATCACGTTTGCCTATCTCTTTGCAAGTACTTTTTTTCGTTTTTCGACATTTTTTTTAAAATGTCGTTTTCGCGATTATGTATCCTGTAAAAGCGGCGAGTACTAATATATCATCTGATCCTAATATAAGTCAAGCATGTTTTCTACTTTTTATTTTAAACAAAAGAAGCGCATGCCTGCCTCTATAAACAAAGGGCATGACATGCGCTTCTACTATTATAAACGGTTGAATCATTAGCTTGTTTTCACGTTGTTCATATATCGAAGTTCAAGTGCACCAATATCTCCTGCTTCATTCATAACAGCAACCTCACGAATATACTCCCGCTTCACAAGCTTTTGGAGAACAAGTGACAAGTCACCATGCAATATATTTAATGTGGAGTGTGATTGCAGCTCTGCAATACTCCAAGGCTCTTCGCGACTTCCAAGTATATTAAACAATAACGCGCAGCTTGTTTTCATTTTGCTCATAACGGAAAACTCGCAGCCAAGCATAACTAATTGTACGCGTTGCTCCAATGTTTCCGGGCTTACCGTTAGCTCCTCATAGAGCTTATATATTCCTGGGTGAACTCGCTTCAGCTGTTTCCACACGGTTAGCTCAGGATGCCTTCCTTCTTCTATAAGAACGATATGAGCCCAATGATGCAAGGCTGTCAGCACATGACTGTATGCATCCAACAAATTACCATCCAATAGATCCTGCTTTGCTTGCAAATACGTTCTTAAGAAACCCGTAAATTCAGCAAACTGCTTTTGCTCCCGCATTGAAGCAGGAAACTGAAGCAGACGTTCACGAACACTGCTCAGATAGCCGTCGCGATCCACCAAGATCTCCCCCCGAACTAGCCACTCGATAATATTGCGGTTTTCGCCACCAGACAACCATTCACTCAATCCATTCGAATCAATGGTTCGAATCAATACCCGTTGACCCTCGATTTGGACATGCTCCGTATCATTACGCTCAATCTCTTCATTCATTACAACAAGTACTAATGAATCTAATCCATCAGCTAAAGGATTATAAGGATATGGGTTTTCAATAACAGCCAAACCGATTAAATGAGGTTCATCTCGATAGCTGTCCGAGAAGTATGCTTTTATATGTTCCACTGGTTCCTCCATATAGCTAATCACATTTTATTACGCTATAATAATATTCTACAGTTTTATTCTTTTTCGACAGGTTGGAGGCACATTCCTGCTTACTAACTCAGAAACTGTTTCAAAATCATAAGTCATTGGTCATAGGAAGGGTATGAATACATGAATAAGTTCTTTTTTAAGTCAGCCAAAATCAATGAATTCCGTCTATGGGGACTCGTTTTCACCCTTGTTGGCATGGGAGTCATGATACTCGGAACAGCCGGCATTGTTTTTTGGGGACAAGCAGGCAAAATCATTGCTGCTATCTTCATGGTAATCGGCATGATCTCCTTGTTAATCAGCGTAGCCGTTTATTTCTGGGCTGGCATGATGTCAACAAGCGCCACAATGCTCCAGTGTCCAGAATGCTCGCGTCCAACCAAAATGCTTGGAAAAACAGATCGTTGTATGTATTGCAAAACGATACTTACGCTTGATCCTGCACAAGCAACAACTACTCCTTCTGAACAGCAAGTTTAACCTATAGTGAATATACGGTTGATTCTTTCTTAGGAAACAACCTTTATTCTACTAAGAAGGTAAAAAGCTAAGAAAACCAACTTTTGATCGCAGCATTACAAAAATAAGAAACGCCTCCTCCATGTCTTCACATGATAGGAGGCGTTTCTTATTTTGCATTTATAAATGAATTATGGCCTAATCTTGAGAGAATCGTCGATCGATTTCCAAATAGCTTCCGTTTGGAACGCACGCTGCCATGTTGCTACACCTGCTATATCATATTTACGTGCAAGCGCTACTCGAGCTTTAATGGATACCTCATCCTCAATCCATATTCGCATCAAATTTCCGTCTTCCTTATATTCCACGTAATTCTGACCTGCTTTTGCATCAAACACCGGCTTAAGTTTCTTAGTCGTAATAATCTCATTAACCTTCTTCATGCCTACTGCCTTTGAGGAAACGTCTATTTTACCGTCTTCCCCTTTTTTCTCAGTCCATATCCGGGTATACAGGGGCATGCTTAAAATAATTTTACTTGCTGGTACAGCATCCTCCTGCATAATACGAACAAGAGAACTCTCTGTCCAAGGCAGCGATGCTACCGAACCCGATTTTGGACTCGCAGCCCAATGCTCATCGTAAGCCATGACCATCATATAATCTACAACATTGCCAAGCGATGCACGATCAAGAAACAGCGACCACATCTCACTATTCGACTTGGGCGTTACATCCACGGAGACAACCAAGCCTTGCTCATGTAAAAGCGGAGTCAGCTCCCGAACAAATTGTACAAAGTTAGCTTTATCCGACGTGTGTACATTTTCAAAATCTAAATTAATCCCTTGCAATCCATATACTTGAGCAAAGCCGATCAGCTGCTGTATCATCGAGAATCGCGTTTCCACTGACGCTAATGCCTTTGTCGTTCGATCAGGCTCGAAGCTATTGCTGAACAGCGCCCAAATCTGCATCCCTTGCTGATGTGCCCATTTTACATATGCGGGATCAGCCTTGCCTTTTATTGTTCCTTTGTCGTCGGCAAGTTCAAACCAGGTAGGACTAACGACATTTACTCCCTGCATCGGCGCTATTTTGGCAGTATCGATTTTCCGTTGATAAACAGCTTCCCATGTCATATTAATTTTATTGCCGAGCACCTTCCACGCAATAAATGGAGGCTCTGCCGCCTGCTCGGGCATTTTCTCAATAGAAGTAAGCTTCACATCTTTTTTATTCATAAAACCGATGATGCCTTCGCTGTTTTGGACAAGCAGCCAACCTTCCTGCTCTTTCCAAATTCTTATTGACTGTGATTGAGGAACTTTTTGAACAAAAGGCGCTCGAATCGTCGCTTCGGTTCGAATAGCTGCACCTTTCTCAGGAGTAGCCTCAGCAAGCTGAACCATGTCTCCTGCATTCAGCAGTGTTACTGTGCCTGTCTCTTTTACGAATTCTACTTTCAGCCCGTATAACTCCTCCAAAGGTTCTGCAGGAATATAGACCGTATCATTAGACGTTTCTGCAGTAATCGTTAGATCATATGGCTTTTGGTTGATAGTCGCCGTTAACGAATCCGTCTTGAGGTGAAGCACCTTATTGGCAGTTGTCAAAATGATTGAACCTGAATCTGGCTCATATCTTATAGGCTTGTCCGCTCCTAATACCTGCTCCAGCACCGAAAGCGGCAGCTTAACTTCATCATTTTCGATAATAGCTCCTTGCTCCGCTTCAACGCCTTGAATAAATATAGGATGCTCTGTCTTATAATGTGGATCTACCTTTTCGTTGTTAGGAATAAAGCGCATATATCCATACCAACAAAAGACAGCAATTACTCCTAACAAAAACAACAATATTATGCTCCGAACACCTCGGTTGCCTTTTCGGCGTGGCGCTCGGTTGTACATCGTTTCCAAGTCATCACTCTCCTGTAATGGTAGCCTCAAAATTCTATTCGACTATTAAAAAACGTGCAGATTAGCGTTGTATCGCTTCCCGGCACGTTCTTGTAGGCATAACGCCAATTATTTCGCTGATTTAGTATTGCAAGTCGAGCAAACACCGTAAATTTCCATCCGATGTCCTTCAACCACAAAACCTGTTACACGTGACGCTGCACGTTCTACCTCAAGCAGAGGTGGATAATTAAAATCGACGATTGAACCGCAATTTTTGCAAATGGCATGGTAATGATCGGATAAATCCGAATCAAACCGGCTTGAATCATCGCCATAAGTCAGCTCACGCACTAATCCAGCTTCTACAAATAAACGCAGATTGTTATATATGGTAGCTACGCTCATGCTCGGGTAAACTGGTGAGAGCGCTTTATAAATTTCATCTGCAGTCGGATGCGACATGGAGTCCATCAAGTAGCTTAATATGGCGTGACGTTGCGGGGTCATTCGGACGCCATTCATCTTCAGTTGCTCAAGTGCTAAGTTAACGCTGGCTCCCATTCCCCTCACGCCCTTCCTTAAAGTTATTAAAGCTATTGTACGTTCTTATTTAAGAGTTTGTCAATGAAAGCGCCTATTTAGGATAGTCCAAATTGCTTAATTGCAATGCTGTTCGTAGCATTAATCTGAATCCTGAAAGTGCCGTCGCCTATAGTGCCTCTTATCGTTTTCTTGCTTACTTCAAGCGGCAGTTCGGACACAATATTACCGAAAGTTACCGATCCATACATCGTAAAATGAGCATTCGCCGGTATTGCAAGCTTTACCTCTCCGACGGAGCTATCGAGATCCCAATCTCCGCTAACTTCAGCACTGCTTAGTTCAATGTTCCCATTCAGCGTATCCGCTTTAACAGAACCGCCTGCACCGTCCATTTTGATTTTCCCGTTTTTTGTTTCTGCTTCAATGTTTCCATCAATCTGCTTGATCTCCAAACTGCCATTGAGTGTATTCGCATAAAGCTTACCTTCAATAGAATCTGCTGTAACCGTACCATTTTTTGTTTCTAGACTGGTATCACCGGTTATGCTTTTCACATTAATTCCGCCATTATTACCTTTGACGGAGATAGGACCTTTAATGTTGCTCACGGAAACCATTCCGCTATTGCTTCGGAGCTCAAGGCCGCCAGGCAGCGTCAAATTCATGACTTCAATTGAACCATTGCCTGATTCTACTTTCATCTTTAATACAGGCTTCTGTTCCTCAGTATTCTGAGGCAGTTGTTCAGATTGACCATTTAAGCCTGCATCTGTATCCGTAGGCTGTTCAGTTGCGGACTGATCGTTCAAATCAGCATCAGGTGTTGACTCCGGAATTTCATCGTTATTCGCATCAATACCTTCCGCTCCTAAGGATAAAGGTGTTTCTGTAGGCTGTTGATCAACCTCAACCTGATCAGACAAAGACATTGGTACGGTAATGATCATATTCATTCTCGGTTTTCTGCTGCCGTTAGCGCCATAGGTTTGACCCTTCGCCTCTAACGTTACTTCAGCGCCTGGATTAATTTTGACGGTTGATTGCTCTGCGATCGCATCAGCCTCCGTTTTGCCTGGCACATCAACCCATACTGCGGTCAAAAGCTCTATTTCCTGCACGTTGCCCGATCGAATGGTTACTTGCCCATTGGGATTAACAACACGAATGAGAGAAATCGCTTCATCTAAAGGAACCTTAATGATGGTCTTCTCATAATGAAATCCTTTCTCTTCTCCAAATTCTGCTGCCCCGTTCAAATCAACATTAAATTGATCCAGCCATCGATAAGGAATATCCGCGTATTGGGTCACAACGTAAGCGGTCAACGAAATCGCAACAGCGATCATCGCGCCTCCAACATCAAATCGAAGCTTTTTTTCTATGTCTTTAAACTTTATGCTGTATAGTATGATTTCTAAACCTAACAAGATAAAAATAACCGGCCACCATTGACCAAGCAATGAAATATCATTCCGTCCTTGAATTTGATCCCATAGAAGCAATCCTCCCACGACCAATACCAGTGCCGCTGCTGTAAAGCGTCCCAGCTTAAACATAGTAACTCTTCCTTTCCTTGAACGTGACAGCAGCAATATTGAAGCGATTATAATAATCGGGCCAACACATAACTCCGCTAGTTCATTCATCCAGGGTAAAATCGCTTGTGGAGGCTTCACTAAAATGAGCATGATGCTTCCCGCTGCCAAAAGTAAAATACCATGTGTGCGATTCAGTGCAACGGGGTTGTTATTATCGGCATCCGCGCTTTGCAAGGAATCAAACACGCTAATAAAATAAAAAATAGGAAGCATAATACCTAAATAAACGATCAACAGCAAATGTCTGCCGCCATCTGAATCGGCTAACCTTACAATCGCCGTCAAATCCAGCCAAAAGGCCGCAATTAACAGTAAGCCTTTCGGATGCTGTCCCGTATACATATGTCCCGCTCCTGGCATAGCAAATGCGAATAATACGGTGAGAAGTCTATTTTTTATTCGTTTTATTCTGAGCTGACCCAACGTACACCCTCCAAGTGCTTTATATTATCGAGGAGCACTAACAATGCTTCTGATTTAGGCAGTGTAATATACACCTGCAGCAAAATCTGCTCGCCTTCCTCTTCACCCTCGCATTCTTCCAGCAGCATTTTTCTCATGATGATTTTCCGATCAGTCAGTAGGCTATTTAATTCAAGCATAGCTTGAGATAAATTATTAGCTTTTATTTTGAGCAAGTGCTCCTTCTTTGCACTTATGTACCTTTTTTCCAGCTTATTAAACGCCCATAATGTAACAAGAACCATGATCGTTGCGGTAGCTGATGCAAAATAAAAGCCTGCTCCGACTGCTAATCCAATCGCTGAAACGACCCATAGCGATGCAGCTGTCGTTAAACCTGTTATTGATTTTCCGGTAAATAAAATAGTACCTGCACCTAGAAATCCAATGCCTGTAATAACTGCGGCTGCAAGACGCGCTGGGTCGACCCGTACGTTAGGCTCGTCGACAAAAGCTGAGAAACCGTACATGGATAGCAGCATCAACAAGCAAGAACCTAAACAAACTAAAATATTGGTTCGAAGTCCTGCAGCATGATTCGACTGTTCTCGTTCGAAGCCAATAAGTCCGCCCAATAGCAAAGCAAGCAGCAGTCTTAATAAAATATGAAGTTCACTAATATACCAAGGATTATGAAGTGTACTTAGCAGCATAAACAATCCCGACCTTTCTATATTCGCTATTGTAACATAATTGTATGCAGCGTATGGAGCTTACAGGTCTTCTGTCCAGAGTGATGTTCAAAAAGAAAGACGCGGTTCATCATGTTGATGAACCGCGTCTTTTTGCGTGCAACTGCTCTTATTTCAAGCGCTCTACAAGCAGCTTATTCACGAGTGCAGGATTTGCTTTCCCTCTTGACTCCTTCATAACCTGACCAACAAGGAAGCCAATTGCTTTATCTTTACCTGCTCTGTAATCTTCAACAGATTGCGGATTTGCTTCAACGATCTGGTTAACGATGGCTTGAATAGCGCCTTCGTCACTGATTTGAACGAGACCCTGTTCCTCTACAATCTGCTGTGGCAGCTTGCCTGAATCCAGCATCGCTTTAAATACCGTTTTGGCAATTTTACCGTTGATTGTGCCTTTCTCAAGCAGTCCAATCATTTCACCTAGGCCTTGTCCAGTAATCTTCACATCGGTAATTTCTTGACCGTTGGCATTCAAATAACCAAGCAAATCACCCATGATCCAGTTCGATACGGATTTGGCATCCTTCGTGTAGGAGAGGCTCTCCTCGAAGAAATCAGCAAGCTTCTTAGATGAAGTAATGACTTCAGCATCATAGGAAGGCAAGCTGTAATCAGCCGTATATCTCGCTTTGCGCGCATCAGGCAATTCTGGAATTGTCGCACGAATGCTTTGCTTCCATTCTTCACTAATATGAAGCTGTACCAGATCTGGGTCCGGGAAGTAGCGGTAATCGTGTGCTTCTTCTTTGCCGCGCATAGAGAAGGACTTACCAAGTGCATCGTCAAAACGACGAGTCTCCTGAATAACCTCACCGCCGCTGTCGAGAATTTCCGCTTGGCGGAACTGCTCATACTCAAGGCCGCGCTGAACGCCGCGGAAGGAGTTCATGTTCTTAAGCTCGGCACGCGTACCAAATTCCTTTTGCCCGTATGGACGAAGGCTTATGTTTGCATCACAGCGCAAGCTGCCCTCTTCCATCTTTACATCAGAAACGTCGCAATACTGCATGATGGCTTTGATTTTTTCGAGGTATGCTTTCGCTTCCTCAGGTGTACGAATATCAGGCTCTGATACGATCTCAATTAGCGGCGTACCTACACGGTTGAAATCGACAAGTGATGCATAACCGCCATCAACGTGAGTCAATTTGCCTGCATCCTCTTCAAGGTGCAGCCTTGTGATCCCAATTCGTTTCGTTTCTCCGCCCACTTCAATATCAATCCAACCATGTTCACCGATCGGTTGATCGAATTGCGAAATCTGATACGCTTTTGGCGAATCGGGGTAAAAATAGTTTTTACGGTCAAACTTGCTGATATCTGCAATTTGACAGTTCAAAGCCATTGCCGCTTTCATTGCATACTCAACGGCTTGGCGATTCAATACCGGCAAAACGCCGGGATGTCCAAGGCATACTGGACAGGTATGGGTATTCGGCGGCGCGCCGAAAGCCGTAGAGCAGCCGCAAAAGATTTTACTGTTCGTATGCAGCTCCACATGGACTTCCAGCCCGACAACCGTCTCGTATTTGTTCGGTTCAGACATTCGTATCGATCCCTTCGTAAACGTATATAGGTCCGCTTATAGCTGCGGACGTTGTTTATGATGCTCTGTATGCTGCTCGAACGCATGAGCGGCGCGCAGCACCGTCGATTCGTCGAACGCTTTCCCGATAATTTGCAAGCCAATCGGCAAGCCATCTGCCGTTCCACAAGGAACGCTAATCGCAGGAACGCCAGCCAAGCTTACCGGTATCGTACAGATATCGTTTAAATACATCGTTAATGGATCTCCAACTTGCTCTCCAATTCGGAACGCAGGTGTCGGAGCCGTAGGTCCGATGATGAGATCATATTGGCTAAACACTTGGTCAAAGTCCTGCTTGATAAGTGTACGCACCTTCTGAGCTTTCAAATAATATGCGTCATAATAGCCAGAGCTTAGAGCATAGGTTCCAAGCATAATCCGGCGTTTTACTTCAGCGCCAAATCCTTCGCTGCGGGATTTCTTATACAAATCAATGAGATTTGCAGGATCTTCCGCACGTACACCGTAACGTACGCCGTCAAAACGAGCTAGATTTGACGATGCTTCCGAAGAAGCAAGCAAATAGTAAGTAGCGATTGCATACTCCGTATGAGGAAGTGATACCTCTTCCCAAGTCGCGCCCAGTGATTCGTATACTGCCAGCGCTTTAAGTACTGCTTCTTTCACACGCGGATCAATACCAGCTCCGAGGTATTCTTTAGGCACACCGATACGCAGACCTTTTACATCACCTGTAAGAGCTGCTGTGTAATCTGGAATATCCACATTCGCTGATGTAGAGTCGCTTGTGTCGTAACCAGCAATGGCTTGCAGCACAAATGCGGAATCTTCAACATTTTTGGTAAGCGGACCGATTTGGTCTAAAGAAGATGCAAAAGCAACAAGTCCAAAGCGTGATACTAGGCCATAAGTTGGTTTGAGGCCAACAATACCGCAATAAGCAGCTGGCTGACGAATAGAGCCGCCAGTGTCAGAGCCAAGTGAGAAATAAACTTGTCCAGCAGCAACTGAAGCTGCCGATCCGCCGCTTGAGCCGCCTGGAACATAATCCGTATTCCATGGATTGCGAGTTGGATAGAAGCTGGAGTTCTCGTTGGAACCGCCCATTGCAAATTCATCCATGTTCAGCTTGCCAATCGTTACCGACTGAGCTGCTTTCAGCTTGCGAACAACAGTGGCATCATAAATAGGATTGTAATTGCTTAAGAACTGACTCGCACAAGTGGTCAGTAGACCTTCAGTCACAATATTATCCTTAACACCCGCCGGCAATCCAAACAATAAACCTTGATCGCCGCCTTCTTGCAATTGCTTGTCCAGCTCGGAAGCCTGCAAGCGTGCATTCTCTTCATTTAATGTAATAAAAGCCTTAATAGCAGGCTCAGTTTCCGCAATTCTCGCAAATGATGCGCTAACCAGCTCAGAAACAGACAGTTCCTTATTGTTAAGCTTGTTATGTACATCCTGCAGGCGCAAATCAAACAGTGCCAACAGTAGTTCCTCCCTTCAAATTAAACCCATTCGTATTATTCAAGCACCGCAGGTACTTTAAATTGTCCATCTTCTTCATCAGGCGCATTTAGCAAAACCTTCTCGATCGGCAGCGACGGGCGTTTCTCATCCGCGCGCGTTACATTCGTTATAGGGAGCACATGGCTGGTTGGCTCAACATTTTCCGTGTCCAAGCCTTCTAGCTTTTCCGCATATTTCAAAATCGCATTGAGCTGCTCCGTAAACTGATCCTTCTCCGAATCGGATAGCTCTAACCGCGCAAGTCTTGCTACATGGTCTACATCCTTAGGTGAAATGCTCATCAGGTATTCTTCCTTTCCTATTCCTGTAATCATTCTTCCTATTATATCGCACATACAGGGAGAACATCAATGTAAACGGCAAATCACTTCTTAATTTCCACATAAAAGAAACTAGATCTAAAGCAGAAGAGTTGGGCGTAAAAGCAATCGTTTATCAAACTAACAAAAGCAGCCTACTCTCACAACTTAAGCTGTTGTGAGGCAGGCTGCTTTTTTAGTTTTAGAGAATCAGGTTCTTACTGAAATGCTCTAGATGACCGTTAGCATTATTGCTCTTTATTCTCATGGTCGATGCTCGCAGTCTGAATATCTTCATATGCCCAGTGCTTCTGCGAAACGTCACTCCATTGTTGATCTGCTCCTGCCAGAGGAGATCTGCCCTGCTGTCTATTGAATATAACAACAGCCTCTGCTCTCGTAAGAACGCGGTTTGGCGCAAATGTACCATCCTTATACCCGTTGAAAATTCCTGCTGCAGTACCCTGATCAATGGCCGTTTGTGCCCAGTGCCCATTAATGTCAGAGAAGCTTTTGCCGCCAGTTTCAATATGCTCCATCAATCGATTAATAATAACAGCCATTTCCGCACGAGTAATCGTCTGATTTGGTTTGAAGCTGCCATCTGGATAACCCACCATCAAGCCCAATTTGGTTATGATTGCAATGTACTTTGCAGCCCAATGCTCAGCATCAACGCCCGTGCTGCTCACGGAAGATAATTCAGCTTCCTTGCCCAATATGCGCACAAGTATCGCTGCCATCTCAGCACGTGTAATCCCTTTCTCTGGCTTAAAGCTTCCGTCCTGATGACCAATAATATATGCTTTGACTTCTTTATGATCTGGAACTTCAATCGAATCAGGCTTATCAGGCTTTGGCGTCACGTTGCCGCCCGAGTTGTTGCCTGAATAACTGGATCTCGTTGGATCGAGCGGATAATAATCATCTTTATCATTGACACCATCTCTGTCCGTGTCTGGATCTTTTGGATTTGTACCTAGTTTTATTTCTTGCTCATCCGTCAAACCGTCGTTGTCATCGTCTGGATCAGTCGAATCTGGAATACCA
>NZ_MRTD01000045.1 GCF_001956295.1 Paenibacillus sp. FSL A5-0031 | reverse complement strand
TGTTGTCGAAGTCTAACACGGCGTTCCCCTTCTTGTCTTTCAGCCCTTACCAACCGGGCGAAATCCTGCGAATAAGCAAGCATTCGTGAGAAAAACATATCGTACCAAGGGAGCTTAATAGGCGTTGCCAGTCTAATACTTTATTTTCCCAGTCTACAACTTTATTTTTCGAGTCTATAACTTTATTTTCTTCTGACAGCAGCTTCACTGTACAGCTGGTTGCCGTGGCCGTACCGACGATCCAGGTTTGCACAATAAATTGCAACAATAAACTAAAAACCACGCTGGATGGGCGCGGTTTCATCAAAATATAAAATTTTATTTAAAACCACCGCTTATATTCTTATATTCTCTATTTGTTTAACCTTATAAAATAAATTAAAGATTTTAATATAGCCTTGCTCTAAGTCTTTACCGAAACAATCAATGATATAATTGGATTTTTTTGTAAGACCAATGCTTTATTTAGATAAACAAGAGGGTCTTTGATGTCTATTTCAAAAAACACACCATATGAATTCATAAAATCAACGTCTTTTCTTAATTCTTCTACATTATGGTTCTCTAAATACATCAAGCGTTTCTTATCCAAATCGATCTCAATTTGAAGATTTTGTAGTTTGTCTTCATACTCTAATACGAGTTCTTGGTATCTAACAATTTCTGTATCATTCTTATGGCCCGATCTCAATAAAGCTAAGTTTAAAAAATTTATATGATTTTTGTAGAGGTCTAGAGTACTCAAATACATTTCATACATACGATCCTTTCGTATAACATCATTATTAATAGAATCTTTATAGTCATAGAGGCTAGTTTGACCATACATTTTATTATAACGCCCATCTAATAATAGAGATTCCCTATTTGTGTTGTATATAAGAATATATCTTTCGATATATCTGATTTCTCTTAATGCCACTTTTAACGAAATTCTTTGCATTTTGAATAGTTTGTTCAAATACCTTTTAGGTACACTGAATTTGATGTTTTCAAGTGTTTTAAGAAATTTGTTATTAATCGAGTTTAAAATGAACCATAGTTGTTCTAAATAACTAAATGAAACTTCTTCGTTCTTGTCAAACATTCTCTTGAAATTAATTGTGAAATTCATTTTGTATCCCTCCATTTTTCATTGTTTTTATCCATCACCCAAATGCACCCTTCATTTAGAACCTAAAGTTCCTAATGGTCCGTGGCTGTTAGGCGAATATAAATTGCAGGGTTTAATAAAAGCATTTCAGAAAAAAGAAAAAGCCCCAATACACCAGGGCTGGCGGTTTCGGATATGACTGGAATTACTTTGTAACTGGCAATGAAATTTGAATCATTTCCATTTTTGCATTGTTGTCCGCAGGGATACCTCTTCCATCTCGAATGCGCGCTTCAAGTTCCATTAGAAGTAAATCCTTTGCATTTTCTCGAACTTCTGCTAGCGTTTCACCACGCGCACCGAGTCTAAGAGCGGGAATGTAAGCAATAAAGTCGTTTTCTGCAGCGTCTCCCTCAATCATCACCTGAAATTGTAATTCATTAATATTATTTTGAGCTGTCATAATAAAACCTCCCGTTTTCTTATTAGTAATAGGGTCCGGATTCAACGGGCACCTAGTTGGAGAATAGAAGGGATTTGGCAAACAATATGCTTGGCCGCTTCCATCCTCCTCAAGGTGTCCGTTACTTATCCAGCTGCTTTCTGCAGATGATCTACGAGATTTTTCTCTCTTTTGAATTCAAATACTCGTTTTAGATCACCTGTAAATACATTTAAAACATATAGTCGATCATCGTTACTTTGTTTTTTGTTCTCAAAGACTGACTGTCCTTGAAGCCATTCTTTTTGAAACTCCGCCACTTGGTTCATATCATTGAGCGGAAAAAGATGGGTTCCGTAGTCGTATACATACCAAGCGAATAAGCTTGGTTCTTTGCATCTTTCAAGTGTAAGACGATCGTTAATTTCAAAGTCAGATAGAAACTTTGCATTGATGATTACTGATTGAGCAATCTTCTGCATGTTCCCTAGTAACGAGGGAAGTGATTTATTGATTTGTTTTTCTTTGAATATTGTCATAAAATTACCCTCCTAAAAAAATATATTTATAAGAGATGACGATCAGAATAGAGGAAGCTGGTCCTCTTTAGTGAAGGCTGATAGCGAATACGATTTGCCGTCCTTGCTCTTCATGGTATGACCGATATCGAGCTCCATTTGCTTCAGATATTCCCAATCTTCAGGAAATAACTTTGACGTTTGCTGCAGCTCCGCACAAGTATTGAAAATGCAGAATTTGCAAGAGCAACGGGTGACCCATTCATAACAGGGGTGTAACTCGATGTCATGATCGGCGGCTAACTGGCGGACCTGGCTTTTCAGCATGTCCTTAATAGGCTTCAACCAGTGGACGACTCGATTCTTTCTTCCGACAGCGTGAGAAGAGTGCAACTGAAACACATTTTTCGCTGCTCGTTCGGTAGATTCTTCCGAACGTTCCCCAGTCAGTAAAAGAATCTTACAATTATCGAATTGGCGAACCCATTTCGCATATACATCTCGTTTCATGTATGAAGTGCAGAATCGGCATTTTGAATCTGGAAACATGCCACGATCGCGAATCCTCTCTTCGAGACTCATGTCTCCCCATATTATTATTATGGGGATTTCCAGGGTTTTGCTAAGATACTGCAGGTATTCATCGGTTTGAGGCCAGTCAAACAATTGTCGCTTTGACTTATCATTTGGATTGCCATCAACACGCATGTGAACCATTTTGATTTTATCCTTTGGAATGTGGTACCCGTGTATGGCAATCAATACGGTAGCCACGCTATCAGCTCCTCCAGATACGTTCACATGCACCTCATCATACTCATGAAGCGGGAGCATTTCAGAAGGTAATACCGGCAGAACATAATCTTCTGCACTTCGTATAATTTTCCAATTCACCACGTTAACCGACATTAGCTGTATCCTCTCCTTCAGCGAAGGAAAACAGAAATTCGCTATTATCAGATTTTTGCTGATGAAGTACAAATGCCCCTTCAGGTGAGAATAATAGCCCATTCTGACCATTTGAGAGATTGAACGACATATTCATCTTGTCATACCTGAGTCGGCCACCTGCATGCAGCAGAGCGTCTTCTAAGATCTTTCGGTTTACGGGTTGCAGAGCATCCTCCATACAAAAATATGTTATCTGATGGGATCGCGCTGTTACCCAACCTCTTGGGTTACTTTTGCGGTTAGGTTTAACCTCAGTTTCCCATGGACCTTGAATAATGACATAATGACCTTGGTAACAGCAGGACTTAACGTGAATACTCCAACAGTCTTTTTGTAGGTAATAATGATAGCGATAGGTAAGGGTAAACATCGGCATTACCCGTTATGTGTCCCTTTTCCCCCGCTTCGCACCGTGCGTGCGACTTTCACCGCACACGGCGCTCCATCAATCCTACCCTTCGAGTCCCTATCTCAACTTATTTCTGAAATCTTTGATTTTCTTCCAAGCTTTTGTATTTTTGTGTTCGTAATCGTTGCCGTCATGAATCATGCTATGGCAATAATTATGCACACTCGCCATATTCGTTACACGGTTGACTAAGTTCATAGGTAGATTTGGGTTGATATGGTGAGTATGTACGTTTGAGCTTAAAAGTAACTCTCCGCATACCCGACATAATCCCTTGTCTCTATTGAAGGCGTAAGGTCTGTTAAGAAGATATTCAAAGTTGTATAGAGGCTTATTGTTTTGTAACCCAATGACCATAGACAGCGATTCGCTGAGTAGCTCATCGGCACGCACAATAAGAGGTTTCTTCCCAGTACGTTTTTGATACTTCGACCTTCCTGCAAGAGTATAAGGTGTTTCATCCTGATTCTTATATAGCGGTTGTTTCCATTTGCAGAAGCCGAGGTTTGTAATGCCAACCGTCATGTTTCTGTAGCGGATCGCCGGAATCGTAACCTTATATTCCGAATGTACAGACGGTAAGTTATGGACGGTATTGGCTGGACTTCTGAATCCACCGTGTTTTCGTAACGTTTTGACCGCTGCCCATTCAAGAGTACGTGAGTACCTTTGCAAATCAACATGAACCCATGTAGCAATTTCGTAGTATTGGATAATTCCGCGTATTGAAGAGTTAATGACGTTAATTTCGTGGATCATTCGTTCTCTGAAGCTGTCGTCTCCATTGGAGCGAAGCCATCTGAGCGATTTAATCCGCCTATGCAACTCATTGACTTTTGTCTTCAATCTTTCTGGGTTGGGCCTTGTTCGGGTAATCCAACCTTTGCGGGATTTCCCAACTACTTCCTTGATGTTGAAACCAACAAATTGGGCGGGTTTATTTCGAATATTGGTAATAAGCGTCTTCTCTTCGGAAAGCTTGAGTTTCAACTTAGTATCCAAGTATTTTGAAATTCTCCGTTTCCATTTTTCGGCGTTGCTTTTAGTGTCTGTTATTAACACCCAATCATCGGCATATCTGACAAGGTGGTTTAAGGTTAGTACGTAGCAACTGGGCTTGTATTCTGCTGTCCCTATTTGCGTACTTAATCCTTGTGGACTTTTCTTCCCATTCCCGTGTAATCCACTTGTCGAGGCAATCGAGGTATGCGTTTGCGAGTAAAGGAGAAATGATACCTCCTTGAGGGGTTCCCAAGGGGTTGATCTTGAGCTCGTCCATGATACCCGCTTTAAGCATAGATTTGATGATCATCAGAACTCTTTGATCGCGAATACCTATACTCCATAATTTTTTAAGAAGTATACGGTGGTTTACATTATCGAAGAATTTGCTGATGTCACCTTCGACGACCCAATGATAACCAGTGCTATGGGTGATGTGAGTCAACCTTCCGATCGCCATGTTTGCGTCACGCATCGGTCTAAATCCATAGGAGTGCTTGAAGAACTGCGCTTCTAGGATAGGCTCGATAACAATCCGCACACATTCTTGAACTATCCTGTCGATGATAGCTGGAATCCCAAGAGGTCGGTTTTCGGATTTGCCGGGTTTAGGGATTAATACTCTCCTAACCGGCAGTGGGCGGTACTGCTTAAAGCAGGCCTTAACCCTACCAATGACCTCTGAGTATTCTTTCTGCAGGATATTAATCCGCAGTGTTTCTTCATCCGACCCACTTGTCTCGCTACCTTTATTGGCTTTGATGTTGTGAATCGCTGTGAGAATAGTTGCGTCGGCTGTCATGATTTCTAACAGACCTTTGAAGGTCGGCCGTTCGTGGTTTTCAACTGCGCACTTAGTTTCCGTGTAAAGATTGTCTAATACCTCTTTAAGCTCAGATTCTGATTTCGGATAGTCGAATTTTTGGACCAGTGCGACCACCTCCTTAAAGGTTTTGCCGTACTGACTTTAGTCAGGTTTGCACAACGGCTTCCTCGACAGGTTGAGTGGACTCAAATGATAGAATTGACTATGCCCCTTCGCCATGTGCTGGGCTTTCCCAAGCTCGGACTACTACGGGCTGCTGCCCTTCGGATTCAACATCCATTTCCTTATGTTTGGAAGCATCGGGATTTACTTCCCTTGGCATCTTCCTCCGAAGTTCCGATGTTCCTCTTGTCCTAGCTTTACAAATAGCCGTAGCCTTCTCCTCTGATCCGTCAACCACCTATTTGTCCGTTGTTGGAGGACTGTAGGCACATGCCCGTGATGGACACATATCGCAAAGGCAATAGTCAAATACCTCTGCCACGATTGAACCCACTTATATGGGCGAGAGTCTTCTTGTTCGACTCCCTCAAACTTACGAACCGTAATAATAGAGATTCAATTTCTTTAGGCATAGCAATTTTATAGCCCCCCGACTACTTTCTCTAACCACTTCACAGGTCTGATTTTCGCCGACTTCACCGAGCTTCATACATCCATCAAGTAACTGATGAATGCATGTCGGAGGATCAGGGAAAGAATGCCAACATTCATTCTTTAGTAGGAACCTCCCCTACCAATTTGGACAAGAAGTTAGGTAATTTGAAAATTACCCCCTAGTTTTGTTGCGTATTTCTACGCAGATTGTCTAGGAACACCGCGCACGACTATCGCTTTGTATCCCTTTGAAGACGCCATTGAATAACCTCCTGTTTTGGGCAAAAAAAAGCTATAGAAACACAAAAAGACACCAAAGGTGTCATGCGTCTCCATAGCTAAAAAAGCCCTAATATATATGCCGAGTTCTCCGGCTTGCACCTTCTTTGTCGAAATTCAGCGACAAAGACAAACAAATCACAACGTAATAAGACAATATTAGTATATCTAAGGTATTACGTCAATATAAAGAGCGTGAGTCATCGACATAACATATTTATCTAAGATAGATGATTGAGTAGGACGCTTTCGCGTCCCCTCCATCAACTGTTTTGTCTTACAGGGCTGATAACCGGTTAGGATTCAAATGAACATCATCCGAATATATAGGGCGGCAATTACCTGTATTGGCAGAAAAATTAGCTACATTTATAAGTACACAATCAGAAGCAAATAGTTCATTTATAACAGTGGAAATTTGTAAGGCAGCATACTCGTTTGAGATCATGCGTTGTGGCTGATAAGGTTCGACGCCGCAGCTATGAGAGGGTGGGATTGGATCTTTCGCATCGATGGGGTAAACCTCATCAAGCGGTGGGAGTATTACGCTCCCTTTTTTCTTCACTCCTACGACGACTTGTCCAGAATAACCACTTTGTAGATGCTCTTGCCTTTCTTCGTTCGTCCATTCTTCGGGTTCTCTATTTCCATCAGGTATATAAACGCCCTCGATACCAGCGTCGATGTAAATGAGGTCGTCCGTTTTTTTGAAAAAATCATTCATAATTTTGCGGGAAAAGTCATTGTCAACCGCCCCGATTAATACCTTCTGGAGATGCTTTCCGCTCGTTTTTAAATAATCCGTATGTGAGAAAAGGTCTTCTAGTTGATCAACTGATTCGATATACGCATCAGCGAATGAACCGATTTTCAATCCATAAGTCCCTCCGTATCGCTTAGCTAACACATCAGCCTTTTTCTTTCCGATATCGGAGCCAATAAATGGCTGACGAAGTAGATTCTTTTCTTCGACTGTATCGGGATCGGCCAGCATGAGAAATGAGGAAACCCCTGTAAAAGCGCTCATCATCTTAGCAATACGCTGGACGGCATAACCTCCATTACCCCCACAGCCAATCATAACAATATAATAGTATATCTTGGATATTTTTGTTTCTCCGTAAGATTTAACTGAATCCTTATCGTGATACCCGAGTATATTAATCATATTAAATTCCTCCATTAGTTAATTGTCTAAATTTCATATGAACACGTTTGTTCCATCCTTCTGGATAAGAAACAGGATCAAGCACTTTTACCTTATCCTCTGGATAGTTTCCTTCAACAATGGCGTTAGGCTTGATGGGAATAAATCGACCGGCTACCCCAGCACGGGTGCAAAGATCGTAAGTGATCTGACAGACTCCCTGCTGCAGGCGCCCAACCACACCGTATAACATTGTACCTAACTCATCTTCATTGTCTACGTTGCTGAAGTATGCTTCCATTGTGTTATGAGAATGGATTTCCGCAACCTTGATATAGTGCAACGGAACTTCACTATAATGTGGATCGATGGAAACCTTTGTAACAATTTGGAATGGTACATCCAGGACGTAACGTTCATCTTCCGTATCCCAATAGAAAACGCCCATTACTTCAACTTCGTGCATGGCGTAGTCTGAAAAGAACGAAATCAATTGTGCAAATAGATATTCAGGAATCTTCGGCAGCTTCATTTTAAATCCATCTTTGCAAGACTCCAATTCCTCTACAATAGGTGCTTTAGCAATGAATACACCAATTGCATTTTATGACGATAGGTAAGGGGGTGCGTCAGCATTACCTGTTACGGCCCCTTTTCCCCCGTCTCACACCGTACGTGAAAGTTTCCCTTCATACGGCGTTCCATCAATTCGATCTCAACTCACCCATTCAACTTTTCTCTAAAACCGAGAATTTTTCTCCAGATTTTGCTTCCGAGATATTCAAAGTCGAAATCACTATGAATTGTACGGTGACATCCGATATGAACACTTGCGAGATTTGGAATGCGGTTTACCAACAATGGTGGTAGTGCAGGGTTGATGTGATGCACATGGATGTTATCCGCTGATAGCGGATTTCCACATACCCGACATTTCCCCTTGTCGCGATTAAAGGCATACGGACGGTTCAAGAAGTATTCGAATGTATACAGGCGCTCTGTTTTGCCGATCGCAAGCAGTGTAATGAGGCTATGACTGAGAATTTCGTCAGCCCTAACACTCACTGGTCGCTTGAGGGATCGATGCTCGTATAACAATCGACCTTCTTTAGTAAACGGACTTTCGTCCGGATTCTTGAGCGTGCCCTTCTTCCATTTACAGAAGCGAAAGTCAGTAATCCCTATTTTCCAGTCGTTTAACTGGATGAAAGGGATTTTTGAGTCGTAGCTAGCGTGAATGGATTGGAGGTTATAAACCTCTTTAGCTGGGCAAACCCCGCCTCCGTATTTTGCGACCACCTTTCTACCGAGAAAATTAAGAGAATTGGCGTATTTCGCCATATAGACGTTAACCATGGTCGAGGATTCGTAGTAGTTTACAACTCCTCTGATTTTGCTGTTCAGTCGGTGGATATCGCTGACCAGTTGTTCTTTGAAGTTGACGTTATTGATAATACGAACCCGCCTGAGATTTCTTGTGGCGGAGCGAATTTCATCGATTTTACTTCTTAGTCGCTCGGGGTTAGGTCGGGTACTGGTCACCCAGTTATCCGGCCCATTCTTTCGCTCTTTGAAGTTAAATCCTACGAATTGAATCGGTCGTTTCCTTACGTCAGTTATAAGAGTCTTTTCCTCAGAGAGTTTCAACTTTAGTTTGACGTCAAGGAATCTGGAAATGCGTCTCTTCCATTTTTCTGCACTAGATTTTGTGTTGGTAATGAGTACCCAGTCGTCAGCGTACCTCACAAGGTAAGCAGGTTTGAGATTGGAGTGATTCCTTAATGCCCTTAACCTATTGTCATTCATAGTGTAAGGGTGTCGGGTTTTCTTCTCTTCCCATTCCCTGATTAGCCATTGGTCAAAGGTATCAAGATATGCGTTGGCAAGTAGGGGAGAAATGATTCCGCCTTGGGGTGTCCCAAGCTGATTAGTCTTCATTTCGTCCATGATACCGGCTTTGAGCATGCCTTTAATTATCATCAAAACCCTTTGATCTCTGATTCCCATGTGCCACAACTTCCGTAGAAGGATGGAATGGTTCACGTTGTCGAAGAATTTGCTGATATCCCCTTCTATAATCCAATGATATCCTGTATGTTTCACTTGAGTAGTCGTTCTAGCCAATGCCATGTCTGCGTCTCTCATCGGTCGGAACCCATAAGAGTGTTTGAAAAATTGAGCCTCAAGGATTGGTTCGATTACCATGCGGATGCACTCTTGAACAATGCGATCGATGATCGTTGGAATTCCTAGTGGTCGTTTCTCTCTCTTTCCTGGTTTAGGGATATACACCCTTCTGACGGGATTGGGTCTATAATGCTTGAAGCACTCCTGCACCCTAGAGATGACTATTTGGTAATCCTGTTGGAGAATGTCCCTTCTTAAACGTTGGCTATCGGAACCAGGAGTTTCACTGCCCTTGTTTCGCTTGAGTTTATGAATAGCAGACAGGATAGTTGGCTCGGCCGACATTATTTCAAGTAAGCCTTTGAATCTGGGCAAATCGCCGCGTGATACTGTATCTCGGCTCTCCGAATAAAGCTTATCAATAGTCTCCTGAAGATCAGTTTCCGATTTTGGATAGTCGAATTTTTGAGCCAATGCGACCACCTCCTTTGTGAGGATTCGCCGTATTGACGTTAGTCAGGTTTGCACAACGGCTTCCTCGACAGGTTGATGGATGCTTTGAGTTCAAACTGACTATGCCCCTTCGCTCCGTGGGCATTACCCCACTTCAATGCTACTACGGGCTGCTGCCCTTCGGATTCAGCAATCATTTCCTATTGCTTAGGGTCATCGGATCCTATCATCCTTTGCATACCCTTCCGAAGTTCCGTCGTTCCTTTAATCCTAGCCTTTGAAAACTAGCCTTAGCCTTCCTCTATACTCCGTCAACCATCCTTTTGCCCTTGGTTGGAGGGCGCAGGACACTATCTAATAGAAGACAGTACAGAAATGGTCATACGCGAGAACCATTCTGCGATTGAACCCCCAAACGGGGGCGTCCAACTTTTTATTCGTCGAACTCTACGTTACGAAGCGTACCTCCGAGGATTCCTTCCAACACAATGTGTTCTGTAGGCATAGCTAGCTTATGGCCCCCCGCTTACTTCGCTAACCGCTTTCCAGGTCTGCTTTCAGCGCCTTCACCGAGTTTCATACCTACAACAGATAGATGATGTGGGCATGTCGGAGTATTAGGGATGGTTTGCCAACCTTCAAACCATAGCAGGTACTTCCCCTACCTATTCGGACTAAAAGTTAGAATCCAGTGGATTCCCCTAGTTTTATTGCGTGTCTCCACGCAGATTGTCTAGGAACAACGCACACCACGTACTTCGTAATACCCATCTCGAGCAGCAAGTATGTTGATAGGTTCTTTTTTTTCAAAAAGATCCTTTGAGCGAAAAAAGAAGCCTTTCAGCCCTTGGCTGAATGAGGCTCCTTTCTTACCGCCAGTGACCATGGGGCAGATAATGTTCTTTCTCTCATCCCACTCCATTTTAGTCCGCTGTTTTGACAGCTCCGGAAAGTCTTTCTCCAAACGCTTACGAACGTTCTCTAGATCGAGAGTGGCCAGTTTTTCTTGATCGAAGAACTTAGTGATCAGGAATTTATGTCCTGCATAGCAGATATACGTGACATGGTTAAATGCTGGCTTCTTCTCTTCCTTTTTGGCTTCTGTATTTCCAGTGGTTACGGTAGACTTCAAATCCGATTTGACGATTTCTGTATTTGCTGACATACCTCCAAGTTCGGCGTATTCAGCAGCAACTTCGTCCTCTTCAGGATCTTCACTTAAAACATCTTCATCTTCGCAAGCATCATCTGGTTGTTCTTTTGGGCTTTTATTCCCTCTGAGCCTATCAGATGCGAGATAAACGACTTTATTTTTATCAGTCCCGGTTTCGCACGTATCATTTGAACGATCATCGGCTGCAGATCCAGCTGTTGCATCAGATGCTGATCCCATTTCGCCTTCAGGAGCGGGACTGCTAATCGGTTTAGTTGAAGAATTAGAATCATCGACTCCAAAGTAGGAAAACAGATCATGTGACATATAAAAAACCTCCAGTTAATTTATGTTTATGAATTACCACCAATTAAAGCTAGATAGAGGATGTGAATTTTTTGATCCATTCTTGGAATGTATACCCTGTTGCTTTCAGGTATTCATCCGGAAATTTCTTGCCCTTAAGCAATCCGACCAGTTCACGATAAGTCTTCTTACTGTTATTTGCAGAGTGGTAATAGCAGTCTGAATTGGGCGAATTAAAGAATAGATCCGGAAATGTGCTGAGCTGCGATATGCGTTCGATTATAGGAAGCTGCTGTCCACCCCAACACACGGAGAAGTCTTCTTTGACATTCGTATAGGGATAAAAGTAAACTGCTGCATCTTCAATATTAATCGCATCGCTCGCGAGCGCTCCAACATAGACATCCATAATATGAAGTTCCTTTTTTTGCAATTGTAATTTGAAAACCATTACTATTCTCGGGAAAGGAACGCCTTTGAGAACCGCTTCGTGATAAAAAGCGGTACGTTTATGCGCTGGTATCTCCATAACACAATACCTTTGCATTGGACCTTCAAAATACATTATTGCGTTCTTCGGCAATATAGGTGTTTGAATTGCGTTATACTCTAGGGATTGCATAATGGCCCTCACAACAGCTTCATGTGAGTATGCCCCACTCCCCATACTAACGCCGTTTGAAAACTCTTCAATTGAGGGCATACCATGTTCCTGAATTGTAATGACCATCTTCGTCCCGGTTTCTTTTTCAATTTGTGCAGTCTGATTACTCACGCTGCCACTTCCCCTCTATTAGTTTGAATTGCCTTCTTATCAAGAATCGTATTCAGCATATTGATCATAGTTTCGTACGAGAGCGCGTCATTAGGATCAAGAAGATCAAGAAGATGCTTGAATTCCAACTGCTCTAAGATCAGTCCAAACACAACATCTACGTGTTCCCCTAACGAAACGGAGATCGAAACACCGAGACGATCATGAACAATTTTTGTCAATACAAGATTCTTCAGACCGTTCACGATCTTTTGTTTCCGATTTCGGATTTCCTCTCGAACAATATTTCGAATGGCTACCAGTTGCTTTAGCATTGGTGAGTACAAACCCATTTCATTGGTCAGTGTGATGTGAAGAGAGTCCCCTGTTACTGTGCCTTCCATTTCAAATTCACAGAAATAATCATCGCTGTGTGCCATCATATTCACAAACATGGTCTTGTACTTTCCATGCTCGGATTGATTGACAATTCGAAAAAACTCGATGAGTTCTGGCATAGGAATATGGAAACTATTTATCGACTGTCCATATTCATTGACAGTTTCAAAGGTTCGGACAACATCACCGAAAACACGTATCATACACTTCCAGAAAATATTTGCCTGATTGCCAAACTCATAAATGTAGTAGTTGATAGGATCTTTTACTACATCGCAACCTGCATCATACACGATTTTGATGAGATTCATCGCATCGTACTGAGCTTGCATTTGAGAGACTTGTTCTGCACACAAATAAGATTTTTCCAAATTACCTCCACCCCTCTTAAAAGAATTCGACGTTTTCTGTCTGCTTCTCTGGTACTGAGTGCTTGATTGCGAAGACGACCTCGGTATTATGCAGAAACTCATGAATGGCGTTTCCTTCATTCGGACATTGTTCTGCGTCGCTATCGTGCTCGAGTTCGTAATCCGTATACTCAGAATCAACGTAATTCATCGCGTGATCGAGAGCCTGCTCTGCCTCCGATAATGTAAATGAACTCCAATCTACTGAAGCACTATCGGTATTATGGTGGGCAATATCGATTGCACGAAATAATCCTGGTGAATAACTCTGCTGGTATTCATCACGTTTGGGCAAACTTTCTCTTAATCGATTAAGGTTAATCCTCATCCTGTAAATATCCTCCCTTTTTTGGGCATAAAAAAAACCGGGAACAAAAAAAGCATGCCGAAATAGGCATACTTAATGTTCTCCGGTTACTACACCCTGTTGTTTAATGACGGTCGTTGACCGATTTTACCCGTTCTTTGCCGAATCAATGACAGCAAAGAAAATTTAAAGTTAACCTCGTAATGACAACATTATATCATACGTGCTTGAGAGGATAAAGAAATAAAAGAGGGTGTCTCAAAAGCCATAGGCTTTAGAGGCACCCTCTCTTCAATGTTTTGAAATCTGTAAAAAACAAA
>NZ_MRTD01000044.1 GCF_001956295.1 Paenibacillus sp. FSL A5-0031 | reverse complement strand
ATGTGGCGGAATGGCAGACGCGCGCGACTCAAAATCGTGAGGGAAACCGTGGAGGTTCGAGTCCTCTCATCGGCACCATATTGTATAAACGATAGCTCATTAGATATTTTATCTAATGAGCTTTTTTTGTATAGCTTTAAAACCCCTTTCATAGCATTAGCCAATGATAGCTTCGAAATATACTCCAAATGAAATTAACTATAGTTAAATCCACTGGATATGTGGTCATACAAAGTACTAGTTATGAGAATCATTTTCAATTATAATGAGATACAGCCTCATTAAATAGGCAATATTTTTAGTATCAGGAAGTGATTGGTATGGATTGGAATGAACATCTATTGCTGTGGAACGAAGCCAATGTCAAGCTGCTCGACATTAGACATCAGTCGTTGGCACATGGAGACGAGCTTCGCGGTTACAAGCTTCCATCCAATGCTTTTCTGTGGGTGACATACGGACGTGGGCGGGTGATGCTGGACGGTGTTGGTTATGCCGTCGATGGCTTTCATTTGCTTCATGGCAGAAAAGGCATGAGCCTGGACATTATCTCCTCAGGGGATCGCCTCGAATATGATCTTATTATGTACAAGGCTTTTTTAGCTGTCCCTGGCAACCGCTACTTGGATCGATTGTTAAAACGCAGCAGTCCTTTCCACATTCAATATGGATTCACGCCTCATGCTCCGCTTGCCCTTCATTCAAAATTCGAGATTATGGAACAAAGCTGGCGCAAGCTTACGCTGCTCGACAAGCTGTATGCCAAAGGCGTTCTTTATCAATTTGTACATGAATTACTTGGTCAGATGGCTGGGCAGGAGCTTGGGGAGACTCGAGCTGACCTTGTGTCCCAAGCTACACGCTTCATAGAGACCAGCTATTCGGATGCATTTACGGTTGAGGGTCTGGCCGAGCTGCTTGGCTGCAGCTCCAGCTATTTGACTCGCGTGTTCAAAAAACAGCAAGGAACAACGCCTAATGAATATTTGACCCAAGTTCGCATTGAACACGCAAGCAGGCTGTTGAAAGAAACGAAGGCATCTCTTCAAGAAATTTCGTTGAGCATAGGATATTTGGATGTCTACTATTTCAGCCGCGTGTTCAAAAAACAAACCGGCACATCACCGCTGCGCTTTAGATCACTGGCAGCAGAAATATCGGTTCAGAAAAGTCCATTTAATAGTTCAGGACAAGCTATTGTCCCTCGCAAAGGTCAGGGCTATAATGATAATGATTCTCATTATGGAAAAGAGGGAGATTTAACGATGTACAAAGATTTAAAACTATCAGTAGGCGCAGTGATGCTGCTCTGTATGACTTTGTTATTCAGTGGTTGCGGGGCTTCAACAGGTTCCAATGAACCATCCGCTACAGCTGGCTCTTCAGCAACGGTCGCACAGGAGCAACAGCAGACAAAGCTGGTTAAGCATATGATGGGAGAAAGCGAAATTCCAATCAATCCGCAGCGCATAGCCGTGAACGGGCTCGAGGACATTATGCTTGCGCTTGATGCGCCGATGGTTCATGCCCAATCCATGAAGGGGCAGTACTTGTATGATACGCTGCAAGCAAAAAAGATTCCATCAGTCTACACGCCAGGCGGTTTAAATTATGAGTCTATTCTCAGCTCTAAACCTGATTTGATTATTGCCAATCTTTTGGCCTCGGATACTGAATCGTATGAGCAGCTAAGTAAAATTGCTCCAACTATCGTCTATGATCGCAGCGACTGGAAGACATCCATAGCCGCTATCGGTAAGGCAATTGATCTCGAAGAGAAAGCTCAGTTGGTCATTCAAGATTACGAGGAAAAGCTGCTTAAGGCTAAAGAGGCTATCGTTGCGAAAATAGGGACGGATCGAACTTTAGCTTTTATTCGACCATCGGAGAAGGATGTTCAACTGTTTTTCCCGGCATTCTCCTATACTAACATCGCGTACAAAGATTTAGGCTTAACGCTTGAACCGATGTTGGCAAATTTGCAAAGTAAAGAGGAAGAAGGCACTTGGGGGATAGAAGCATCACTTGAAACACTGTCTAATTTGACTGCGGACTATTTATTTGTCACGGTCGGCGGCTCGTTTGATTCTGAGGACGAAGCGCAGGCTGCTTTACAGGAAATGAATGTAGTGGAGGATCTGAAAGTATGGAAGTCCATTCCTGCGGTTAAGCAAGGACATGTGTACAAGATGTCATCCAGACATTGGATGCTGAATGGACCTACAGCAGACAGTATGAAAATCGACGATGTACTCGCTGCCTTTGGTATACAATAATTCACAGTATTAAGGGGAGGCGAGCATGCTTTCCCTTTTTTTATTGTGCTACGCAAAGCGACTAAACAAGGTGATGAAAGTCTTCTTATCCTTGTCCTTCCCGGCAAAAAAGAAGAGGCAATTGGTATTAATTGTCGTCCCTTGAGTGTTCGTTCCGTACTTTTGTTAAAGGCAGGAAACGGAGCTGTTCTATTAAAACTTCTATTTTAGTTTGATTCTTCGTCTAAAAACTGCTTCTTTTTAGGTTATTTCTGCGAGTCCTTACAAGGCCGGAGACATGGAGGAGTTCAATAGCTTCATGAGCGGGCTGAAATCTGCGGAAGAAGTAAGCAAGCTGATCCAAAATCGGGTGACGACGTATTTGAATGAGTAGATCGATGGACTAAAGAAATGCTAAAGGTTCAGAATATGCATTAATCTGATAGTGAGTCATACTAAAATCCCTCTAATGAAGAATTGTCCAGACACCTACTTCGATAAGAGAATTTTAGCTATGGCTCTTTTTTTTGCTCAGAAGAATACTTGCTCTTGATGCAATATCGTAGCCGTAGGTAAAAATAATCATAGTGATGATTGCATTTTACAGTTAATATCTGTAAGTTAATACATAACTGAACTTTTCTGTTCTTTAAAACAAATACATAAGGGGGATATGAGTAATGGACGGTATGTCATCAGGTATTATTTTTGGAATATTTCCAATAGTATTGTTTATTGTGTATGGTGTCGTTGCGCTTATGGGTATTTATTGTTTATTTTTACTTATTAAACTTTTGATAAGAGCGATCAAAGCTTTAGATATTCATTTAGATGAAAAAGGCAACAGACGCTTATAATTTCCTTCTGAAAGGAAGCCATGCTTGGAGGTGCGTTAAGATGAGCCATTATAATAACAACCCGTTGCTGTTATCCATTCCAGAGAGTTTTGAAAGCAGCCGTCTTCTTATCCGCGCGCCTCAATGGGGGGACGGAGCGAAGCTGAATGAGGCCGTTAGAGAAAGTGAAAATGAGCTCAAGCCTTGGATGCCATGGGCTCAAGCGATGCCGACGATTCAAGAATCTGAAGTTGTCATCAGGAAGTCACGGTCCAAGTATATGGATCGTTCAGACCTCATGCTGCTTCTTTTTTTAAAGGATACAGGTCAGTTGATAGGAAGCAGCGGTCTTCATCGCATAAATTGGCAAGCGCGAAAATTTGAAATCGGGTACTGGGCTCGTACAGCTTACAGCGGCCAAGGCTTTATAACGGAAGCGACGAATGCAATTTCAACATTTGCAATAAATGAGCTAGAAGCCAATCGTATTGAAATACGTTGTGATGCTAGGAATTATCGAAGCGCGCGAGTTGCGGAGCGACTGGGCTTCACGTTAGAAGGCATACTCCGAAATGAAAAATGTGATGTCAACGGTATTCTGCGGGATACGATGGTGTTTGCGAAGGTAAGAGGCAAAGAATTTTGAAGAAAAAGAACAGCACTATATAGGCTTATTTTCTCAACCATGTATAGGTATCATCGATCGTTCGAGGGAAAACAGAACCTTGCTCTTTCGTCAAAAGAGGAGCAGATTCCAGCTCTTCTCTAGAACCCATTCCTTTACGGAGCTTGAAAGAGAGTGTAGGATACTTATTATGGAATGAAATAAATGATCATCATCAGATAGGGAGTGTTTACGGGATGGGGAACAAAACCTTCACGCTGAGCGAAGCGAACGAGATGCTGCCGCAGTTGCAAGAGGATTTACGGAAGCTTCAACAAATTACGGAGCAATTTGAAGATTTATATATAAGTTATCAGAAAGAGAAGGCTGCTTATGAACAAGTTTTTGCTGCTATTGAAGGCAGTGAGGACCCTTTCTTTGAGAGGGAAAGCCAGCTGGAATTTATGAAGATGGAGGTAGACCTGTTAATTGAAAACTTCTCGCGAAAAGGCGTGCAGTTGAAAATGATTACTCCTGGTTTAATTGACTTTCCAGCGGTGCTGGGTAATGAGGATATTCTGATTTGCTGGAAGGAAGGCGAAGCTGAGGTTAGCCATTATCATGGTTTGCATGACGGGTTTATGGGCAGAAAACCGTTCCCGCAGGATGAATAGTATTCATAATTAATGACCAGCAAGGATTTATCCTTGGCTGGTCTTTTTAGTGTGAAGATAACACAGAATGATTAGAAACATTTTACAATTATTATACGTTATGTAAGTTGGGTGATGAAAATTAGAGATAAGAAGGTGTGAAATGAGAAACTGGAAAACAGCTTTTTCGCGAGGCGTTATGATGGCATGCTGTTCTCTATTATTAATGAGTTCTGTTGTATCTGCATCATTTGATTCACGTACTTCCTATGTGGGAGACAACGAGGAAACGAAGATAGCTGCTCCTATTATTAAACCGCAATGGTCATTGAACTACGAAGGTATAGCAGCAACAGGTGAAGGTAAAGTCTTTTATTTGCTAAAGGGAAAAGTAATAGCTGTTAATATTCAGAATGGGAAAAAGCTGTGGGAGTATGGCAGTCAGCTCAAAGCTCCTGTCGTATATAAGGAAGGCCAACTGTACGTTAATTCGAGCGGAGGCCGTGTTCACGCTATTAAGGCGTCCTCAGGCAAGAAAGTGTGGGTGGCTTCCGTGAACGCTAATAACATTCATGATATTATTCCGGATGGCGATCAGCTGTTCACCTTTAATGGAGACATTCAAGCTTACAGCATAAAGGATGGGAAATTTCAGTGGCGTGACAATTACAAAGAGCCGCTGCATACAAAGATACTGTTTCATGGCGATTTTATAATAGGAGAAAATGAGCTATCAGGTGCTTACACTTACTCGCTCCTTCATGCTTTTGATCGCAAGACAGGAAAAAGGGTTTGGGAAGCTGCACATTACAACTTTCCTATTGGAGCAAAGGATGGAACTCTAACTGCGCAGAAGCTCGTTAACCTGTTTGAGCCTGCTCCATTAACTACACTTGATACCCTAGATATCAAGACGGGCAAAGTACTTAACAGCGTACAATATAATCCTCTAAAGATTGACTTAAATAAAGGAGAATCCGGCAATGAAGGAGACGCTTGGATTAACGGGGACAACGTATTCGTTAATTTCAATTCTGAGGTGTATAGTTACCCTCTAAATGCTGATCCGAGCAAAATAGAGCCTAAGGTGTATAAGCCTGTTGTTTACGCGCCAGGATTCAAATATGCGGCTGGGCCGTATGAGGGGAAATTGATTTATACGAATGGCCGCGGGATATATGGGGTTAAATTAATTAATAAGACAACCGTAGATTATAATGCTGGTGTAACAGGCCTCATCGCACGTTTTGATTTAATTGGTAAAGGGATATATGTGGCGCAAACGGATGGAACGGTATCAGTTATCCATTTAGATACAGCAGCGCCAATTGTACAATTAAAAACAAATGAAAGAGAGTTTGGAGAGACGCTGCTTGAGAGCGGAATGATTGTGATCCAGACAAAAGGCAAGCTGCTCGCATTTAAACAACCAACCAGCTTGAAATCTAGCGTAAAGTAATTAAATAACAGCTCAATGAGCGTTAATAACAAAAGAGCCCCGATTACGAAAAATCGGGGCTCTTTGCTTTATCGTAAAATAAACTCAGCGGTTACCGGATTATGGTCGCTGTGTTCAAATGCTAAATCTGTACTTTGCAGCTGAATTTTATCTACGTTTGAAGAAACGAGAAAACCATCAATGACGGCTCTGAAATTAACGCCTTCCGTGTATGCAACATCTAATGTGCGTACAGTAGCGATGCTGTCGTCAACCATCCACTTGAAGCCGCTTGGTTTGAAATCCTCAGGAAATTGCTGAAGCCATTCTGGCCATGCCTGTGTCGTTTCGAATCGATCAGGGGTAGTGCCGGGCAGGGCATGGTTCCAATCTCCGCCTACAATAATATAATTGCCCTTGCCATTCTCCTTCTCTAAAAATGCGGCTAAATAATCCAATTGCTGCTTGCGGATTTTGCCGCCCTCATCAAAGGCAGATAAATGAAGATTGATAACAATAAGCTCTTTGCCGTTATTGACCTCAAATCTGCTTTCTATAAAAGCACGATCCAATTCAAGCTGCTGTATCGGCCAGCTCTCTTTACCTGGAAGATCGTATCGCTGATTGCTTTTGTTTTTGAATGTTGAGAAGGTTAGAAGGCCGCTCTGAACGGAACCCATTGGATTAAAAATCGGGACGGGAACCCATGCCACTTTATAGTTATAAGCAAATGCATAGCTGTAATCTTCCAAAGGTTTTGCCAAATAGTCTATTTCATTAATATGGTAGCTTCTTGATGAGCGGGCATCGACTTCCTGAAGCAAAAAAAAGTTGGATTGGTTTGTTTTCATAAAGGACGAAATGGAGTCTAGATTGGAAATCGTTTGATTTTTGCTGCTGGAGCGTGATTTTTTACCTCCATCCATAAAAAAATCTTGTTTTTTGTCCAAGCCAGCATAGCCGATATTGAAGGTCGTAACTGTAAATGGAACGCCTTGCTCAATGAGTTGCCCTTTATTATTTTCTGACGTAATCTCGATAACTTCTGCGGGTTTATAATCGGATAAAGTAATATACAGTAAAAACCCTCCCGCTATCGCAACTGCGAGTAGGACAAGCGTGACAATTGTTTTTAATATCTTTTTCCCCATTTGTTCCATCCTTTCATTACGTATTGCGGTACTCACATTTAAGTTTATAAGTATGCTACTGGAAATGTACCATGATATGGGTTAGGGAACTAGTTGTTTTTTTATTGATGTTTTCCCACTATTCAGGAAAGTGATATTAACGATACTAAATAATGAGACTATAATTAAGCTCATTACAGGTCATATGCGACCAAGGATGGGGAATGAATGATGAATATAATAGCTTTTAAACACTTCGCTTTTGATGATGATTATGCGTTTCGTTCCTGGGCCAGCCTTGGAGGACATCGCTTGGATATAAAGGATCCTGCTCTTGAGATTGATGCCAAATGGCTTGACGAGATGGATTTGCTTGTTATATGCGGCGGGCCAATGAGCGTCTATGAAGAGGAGAAATATCCTTGGCTTACGGCAGAGAAGCAGTTCGTACGGCAAGCTATTCAGCTTGGCAAAAAAGTGCTGGGCATCTGCTTTGGCGCTCAAATGATAGCTGAGCTGCTGGGAAGCCGAGTATACCGAAATACGCATAAAGAAATAGGCTGGCATTCGATTAACCGTACGAAGGAGCAGCATCCTTGGCTCTGCGGCATGCCTGAGCAATTTATTTCGTTTCAGTGGCATGGCGATACCTTCGACTTGCCGCAGGACACGCGGCTCCTCGCTTCTTCAGAGGCGTGCAAGGTGCAGGCATTCGCTTATGGCGAGCATGTCATGGGACTGCAATTTCATTTGGAGACGACAGCTGCATGCATGGAATCCATGTTTGCACACTGGTCTTCAGAGTTTATTCAGGCGCCATACATTCAAACAGCTGAACAGATTCGCAGTCAATTCGCGCGTACTGAGCAGTCTCTAACGCTTCTACATGGCATATTGGATCAGATTTCCTTAAAGTGTTAATAGTGGAACCATTTTTGTTGCTCCCTTAGTCCAAAAGTAATATCATAAATGAATAATGAAGCGGCTAGATTATCGGTTAAGGAAAAGGAGCGTTCAAGCATGAAGCACAATCGTCTTGGGAAATCAGAGCTCTACATAAGTGAGATCGGCCTTGGCTGCATGTCACTAGGGACAGATAAAGTAAAAGCGACAGCCTTAGTACATGAAGCGATCGAGAAGGGCATTAATTTTCTAGATACGGCTGATCTTTATGATGAGGGTCTTAATGAGGAAATAATCGGCGAGGCAATAAAGGGAAAACGGGCAGATATTGTGCTTGCGACGAAGGTCGGCAATCATTGGGAGAAGGGAAAAGCGGGCTGGTCGTGGGACCCGTCGAAAGCTTATATTAAGTCGGCTGTAAAAGAAAGCTTGCGAAGGCTCCAAACGGACTATATCGATTTGTATCAGCTGCATGGAGGTACACTGGATGATCCCATATCGGAGACGATTGAAGCATTTGAGGAGCTTAAGCAAGAGGGACTCATTCGCTATTACGGCATTTCTTCGATTCGTCCAAATGTTATTCGAGAATATGTGGAGCGTTCAAATATCGTCAGTGTGATGAGCCAGTATAGTATTTTGGACAGAAGGCCTGAAGAGCAAATATTGCCTTTGTTAGAAGAGAAGGGCATTAGTTTAATCGCTCGAGGTCCGGTGGCAAAAGGGATTTTAACTGATAATGGAGCTGCCAAGGCGGAAAAGGGTTATTTGGATTATGACAAAGAGGAGCTGTCGTCTTTGCGAGACGTTTTGATAGAGATGGGAGAAGGCTCTCGTGATTTGGCGCATACAGCAATTCGGTATGTTTTAGCCAGCCCTGCTGTAGCTGCTGTTATTCCTGGCGCGAGCTCGTTAGAACAGCTGCTGCACAATATAGCGGCAAGTGAAGCTCATCAGCTATCTCCCGCTGAGCTGGAGACCATCAAGAGGTTAAGTAAAGAAAATCGTTTTGAACAGCACCGTTAGAGAATAGGAGAGGCTGCCTGATAGGCAGCTTTTTTTTGATTATAAAATAAAAAAGTTTTGATCCATTGATAGATATTTGGCGTAAGTGGCATCTGTCTAGTAAGGGGGATGAATGATGGAGGTTTGGGCACCCAAATGGCAAGCTCTGTTAAGTAGTGGAGCAGGGGCAGAAGCGCAGGAGCAGTCGTTAGTTGAACGAGCAAGAACCGGCGATGAGGAAGCGTTCGGGGAGCTGGTGCGTCGTCATCGAGCTAAGGCGCTTGGGCTCGCTGGCAGCTTGACGAAGGATGCGTTTATGGCAGAGGACATCGTGCAGGAAGCGCTGATTCGTGCATTTATGCACCTCGGTACGCTTACTGACGCGAGCAGGTTTATTCCTTGGCTGCACAGGATTGTGCGAAATCAAGCCTACATGAAGCTGAGGAGAGGCGGACCCTATAGCAAGGAGAGGCCATTCGTTAGCTTCATGAGCCAATCAGGGCTGCCAGCAGAGGCAGGCAAAAGCGGGCAGTCGGTTGATTGGAGCGATATTGATAGCATCCTGTTTCATTTAACGGATCAAGCTATGAATGAGCCGAGCGAAGGTCAAAATCCGGAGCATGCTGTCATCCGCCAAGAAACGCTCCAGAGCATTCATACACTGATCCGATGCTTGAACAAGCGGGAGCGGGACATTTTTGAAGCAAGATTTTTTGGCGAGCTGCCGCCGGCTGAGATTGCTGAGCTGTTCGATACGACGACTGCAAACGTATACAATATGCTGTCGAGATCAAGGATTAAGCTTCAGAAGGAGCGTATTCGCATATCGATTAGTTTATATGTGGAGCAAAGGGCGTTGCTCGGTTTGCCCAGAAGAAAAATTCTCACTCCGCCCCCTATGTAGGTTCAGAACGTTTATGATAAACCTTGAATGGAGCTGAAAATAATGACGCTGGATAGGGACTGGTCCAAAACATGGACCTCGGCCGCTGCTGCTATTCATGGCGCGGTGAGCTACACGGATAAAAAACATTTTACGCTAACAGATGTGATGGGATTTACCGGTCATGCTTTTCGCATGAATATTGATCCCGTTAGTATTAATGCTGCAGGACCAACCTCATTCCCAGGTGGATATATATTGAGGAGGAATATAGGAAATCTCGGCTTTACGAGCTGTTTGGCTGATCCTATGCTCCCGTTAACACCGGATAAAGTGGAGCGAACTATCGCTCTCGTTCAGCAGTCAATCGACCGTGGCATCCCTGCCATTTCATTTGATTTGTTTATACCTGAATTCGGTTTGATCTATGGTTATGATGATGATAAGCAGCTCTTTCATGCAAAAGATGTATCGAAGGATGGCACGATAAGTTATGCCGATTTTGCCGATTCCAAGATTGATTTGTTGTTCGTGACGACGATTAGCGAAAGCCTGCCTCACTCGAAATACGAAATATTGCGCATGGCGTTATCGATGATTGTGGATCATGGGCGAGGCAAGGAATGGACGCATGTGTTCGAAGATAAATTTGTACAAGGCTTAGCGGGTTATGAGGCATGGATTGGTGTCATGGAGCGGCGAAATGCGGATGAGCATGGTCATGCCTATAACGTGGCTGTCATTTCTGATGCGCGTGAGTTCGCTGCTCGTTTTTTACGCGAATTGGCATTCCGCTGGGATGGGACAAATGTTGTGGAAAGAACGGTTCGCAAGCATGCGGGTGAAGCGGCGCTGCATTACGAGATAGTTGCTGAGGCGCTGGGCAAGCTGAGAGAGTTATTCCCATTCCCAGAAGGCGGCAAGCCGAAGGACCCTGAAGCCGCGGATCGTGCAATCGTACTGCTTCGGCAAGCGCAGGAGGCGGAGGCGAAGGGAATGGAGCAACTGGAGCAGCTGTTTCATTTTATGAAGGAATATTATTCGGAGATCTGGGTGAACTGAGTCATCATTGTGTAACGGTTGGGCAAGTGTATGATGAAGGACAATGGGGAAAGTTTTTAAAGATATAAGCAGCGATAGCTCCGAATAAAGCTGCTCAAAAAAGTTTGACAGGGAGAAAGCCTATACCAAGGCTTTCTCTCTGTGCTATTCTTAGGGTGGAAGGTTTGACATTATCAACTGTATGAAATAACATTACAGTATCCTTCTTGAGAGGGAGTTGTGAAAATGAATAGTGAATTTACGGTTGCGGTTCACAGCTTAGTGCTGTTGGCTTATTTGCCTGATCATATGGCGAGCAGCGAGACCATTGCTCGCAACGTTTCGACGAATCCGACACGTATTCGCAAAATTATGAGTTCCTTACGGAAGCATGGCTTTGTGAAGACGAAGGAAGGAATCGGCGGGGGATATATTTTGAATTGTGAGCCGAATGAGGTTACGCTGGCACAAATATATCGAGCACTATCAGGCGGTACGCTAAAGCCGCATTGGTGTTCAGGAAATCCAGAGGAGGACTGTCTGGTATCCGCGAATATTCAAGTGGTGATGGATCATTTTTTTTACGAGGCAGAGCTTCATTACGTGGCCTATTTGGAGCAAAATACGCTTCAAACTGCTTTGGACAAGATTCGAAAATGTCAGCAGCAGCTTAAAGAAAAGCAGGTTTGATGCTTTTCAATGCTTGCCAGTTCATGCAGGCATCATGTCTGTTTCACGATAGAGCGGTAAATAGAGTTGAATACTGTATATTACCGCTCCTGTCATGAAGCTGATGCATTTGCAGCGGCTCTTTTTTACGTGTAAAATGTATCTAATAATAGTACAGTTGATTTGCCAATAATAATATTGATAGAAGCTACAGCTTCTATTCGTAAAGAAAAGAGTGAATGTCATGTCAGAACAAACGATAAACAATTCAGCTTTTAATATTCCGTTATCCGTTCTTGATGTATCTCCCATTGTAGAAGGCGGCACTGTTGCCGAATCGCTTAGCAATACATTAGATCTTGCACAGCATGCGGAAAAATGGGGCTATAACCGCTACTGGCTTGCGGAGCATCACAATGCGCCAAGCATCGCCAGCTCAGCGACATCCATCGTTATTGGCCATGTTGCCGCAGGTACATCCACGATTCGTGTAGGCGCTGGGGGAATTATGCTGCCGAACCATGCACCGCTCGTTATTGCTGAGCAATTCGGTACATTGGAATCGTTGTTTCCAGGCCGTATTGATTTAGGACTTGGCCGCGCTCCTGGAACGGATGGTCTTACAGCAGCTGCCCTTCGTGGAAACAGAAGAAGCAATGGGCATGATTTCCCAGAGCAGCTAGCTGAGCTGCGCGCGTTTCTAGATCCGGCGAGTGCTGAGGTGGGCATGCCAGTGCGAGCGATTCCGGGTGAAGGTCTTGATATTCCGATTTGGCTATTGGGTTCGAGCGATTTCAGCGCTTTGCTCGCTGCACAGTTAGGATTGCCATTTGCTTTTGCAGGACATTTCTCGCCTAATTTCACCGTTCCAGCAATGAATCTTTATCGAAGCAGCTTTAAGCCATCAGCGATTCTTGATAAGCCAAAAGGAATGGTAGCGGTCAATGTCATTGCGGCAGATACGGATGAAGAGGCGGAGTATTTAGCGACATCGATGCAGCAGCTGTTCCTATCCTTTATTCGCAACACGCGTGGAGCTTTGCCTGCACCTGTTCGCAATATGGATGACGTCTGGACGGCGCAGGAGAAGATCGCTTTGATGCAGCAATTAGGCTCTTCCATTGTTGGCGGACCGGAGACGGTACGCACGAAGCTAAAGCAATATATTGAGGCGACGAAGGCGGATGAGATTATGGTCGCCGCACATATTTATGATCACCAAGCTAGATTGCGCTCATATGAAATTATTGCGGGTCTGTAATCTACCAAATTAGCTAATAAAATTGAAGCAGAATAGAAAAGAGTGAAGACTTATTAACCAAGTCTTCACTCTTTTTTTACTTTAATAGGGCTGATTTATTCGACAGGCGGATAGTGCCCTTTGCGCAGCTTATTAATGGAATAACCAAAGTCCATTTGAAGATGAGGATAGTCAGGGAAGTTTTTCCAATCGCCTCCCCAAGAGAAGCCAAGGCGCTTGGCAATTTCAACAACTTCCATCCAGTCGGACCGCCCATTTTTATTGCCGTCATACTCCATGTCCCATATGACCTCGCCCTTCTTCGTTCGCAGGGCAAAATCGACAGCAAGGCCGTAATTGTGATAGGAGTGTCCGCCTTGAACTTGCGTAACGACTTTCCCCTCTGTTGTGCGTCCTTTTGCATAAATCGCATTTTGCTCCTCGCTTGAACGGAAGCCGTCTGTGACGAGAATGGTGATGCCGGCCTTGCTCGTTTCGGCAATCAGCTCGGTCTGTTTAATGAATACGATCGGATGCAGTGCCGTTACAGGCGGAGCTTCAATAGGATCATTGTTCGGCAAGTATGGATCAAAGGAAAGAATAACTTTCCATAAAAGAGCAGCGGTTAGCGCTAAAATAATAAACAGCAGTATTCGGTTTCGCTTGCGCTTACTTCTTGCTGCCAGGCTCAGCTGAGCCTGTAATGTAGGATGAGAAACTTGATTTCGCTCCAGCATGCTGAATCTCCTTACGTTTTATATCCGCTTATTTTATCATATTGTTTATTTTGACACCCTAGTCTGTGGTAGGGGATTAGGCTTAATTACTATTGATTATGCTTTCTACCAATATTTTAGTAATGAGTTATAGAGTAGATTTTGTTATGCTTCGAGGATTGATCGCATGAGGAGGGTCTTTCTTGAAGCATACTTATACTAGATTTGCTCTAGCAGCATTTACTTTACTATATATCATAACACTTGTTGCTCATCCCATTGCAGCTCAAAGCACGTTGCCTTTTGATGATATTTCAAGCAGCTATGCCAAACAGGAAATAATCGATTTGTATAATAAAAAGATTATTACGGGCACATCGGAGCGAAGCTTCTCACCGAAGCAATCGATCTCGAGAGCGGAGTTTGTCACTGTGCTGGATCGGCTGCTCGGGCTTGAGCCTGTACCGACGCCAGTATCGCCATATACTGACGTACCTATGAAGGCTTGGTATTACGGATGGATTCAGGCTGCTGTGCAGCTTGGCTTAGCAGATGGCGTCAGCGCCTCTTTGTTTGCACCTGCGAAGGCAGTTACAAGGCAGGAAGCAGCCGTATTATTAACGAGAGCATTGAAGAAGCTGGATCATAACTCGGAAGTAAAGCTAAGCTTTGGCGATGCCAGCCGCATTGCGGATTGGGCGAGTTCTGCTGTAGCAGCGATGAATGCTCTTGGCCTTATGAAAGGTGACGATAAGGGAAATTTCCGTCCGGGCGATCCGATAAGCAGACAAGAAACCGCAGTAATGATTCATCGGGTGCTGCAAAATGTGAACTGGGCAGCTGAGCTTGCAGCTAAGCCCAAGGAAACGATAAAACTAGGCTGGCAGTATGGTCAGACGACGCAGCAGTATGAACAAACGGTTTTGAATTCTAATGTAAACACCCTGTCTCCGCGTTGGTATTTTACAGGGGAAGCGGGAGAGATATCGGATAACACGGATCCGTCTCTTGTAACTTGGGCGAAACAGCATAATAAAAAAGTATGGGCAATGGTCGGCAACCGCTCGGATCAAGCGGCTACTCATAAGCTGCTATCCAGTTCCACACTACGCACCAAAGCAATATCTCAGCTTGCAGAATACGTAACAAAGTATAAGCTCGACGGGCTCAATATTGATTTTGAAAATGTTGCGCCGCAGGATCGAGCAGCTTTGACCGCCTTCATCACGGAGCTGTCCAAAAAAATGAAGCTTATGAACGTCACGCTGTCGCTTGACGTATCCCCCGACCGGGGAACGGATTGGACAGACGCTTTCGATTTTGCCGCGCTTGGAAAAATAGCCGATTATATCGTATTGATGGGCTATGATGAGCACTGGGGAGACGGCTCGGAAGCGGGCTCCAACGCCTCTATAGGTTTTGATGAAGCGGCTGTGAATAAGCTTCTTAAATTGGTGCCAAGCCAAAAGGTGATACTGGGCGTGCCTTTCTATAACCGTGATTGGGATTTAAAGAAGGACGGCAGCGTTGAGTCCTCTGCATTTATATCATTTGGCGAGCAGAATGCGCTCATTAGTAAATATGGAATCAGGCCTTTATGGGACGCTAAAATCGGTCAGTACACAGCTGCATACATGAAGAATGGTATACAGCATAAAATATGGGTCGAGGACGGGCGTTCGTTAACCGAAAAATATAAGCTGGCTGTAAAAAGCAAGCTTGCTGGACTAGCTTACTGGTATGTAGGCGGTGAAAGTCCGGATATATGGATAAGTCTAAAAAATGCGGATCGATTTTTGGGTTATTCCTTCTCCTAATAGTTATTTACCAAAACCGCTGAATTGATTCGCAAGAACAAACGATATGGGGCTGTCCTATAAGAATCAGGCTCGCTGAGGAATAGCTCACTTTGAACGGGAGTATTGGTAAATATATAGCAGTACAGGAGAGCTATTCCTGTACTGCTATTTTTCTATTCTGGTCTATGGTTGCTTGCTT
>NZ_MRTD01000043.1 GCF_001956295.1 Paenibacillus sp. FSL A5-0031 | reverse complement strand
TAGAGCTGAAGAGGAATTAAGAAACGACGGGCTACTGGATAAAGTTGATCAAAACTTTGAAATTAACTAAGGAGAGGATATGTAAAGACCAATTACTAATCAAGATCTCGATGAATACGGAAGAACATGACTTGTTCTGTCGGTTGGGGGAAGATTTGTGGTTACGAATACCTTTGAAGGAGAGTCCAAAAATGAGCGTAACAGAAAAACAAGATAATCGGGGTGGAGCCCGTATTGGTGCTGGACGAAAAAAGGGAATAAAAAAACGCAAACGACAAATTTCTCTGTTTTTGACTTATCAGCAGTGGGAATTGCTAGAGATGGTAGCCACAGCAGAAGACAGCAAACTTGGAACCTTCATAAATAAGAGGGAAGAAGCTTTTGCAAATGAAATTATCAATAGATTTAAATTAGAGTTAGAAAATCATAATAAATTAAATATAAATAGCGAGTAGACCACATTGGTTTACTCGCTATTTTCGTATATAAATATCTCATGTTTACTTTTTGAATTAAAGGTGCTAATATTCAAAATAAGTAAACTCAAGGAGGTCATTTATATGTACGAACTGAGTAAAATTATTTTTATGGCTATTGTCATTTTAGTTTTTGGTGGCATCGGATATATGTCTCTTCCTTCAATGAAAAAACCATCTCCTAAACGTCGTGAGACACCTGTTTTTAAGGTGATTAAGGCAGAGATCTAACATTATGAGAAGACCATTTTTGATGTAACTAAGGAATAGGTGGTGTTCGGGTGGAATTGATAACGTTTGAGGAATGTTTAGCACAGCCATCGCAGAACAGGAAAGCGGTAATAACAAAACGGGGAATGACATTTGAATGTGCACGCTGTGGTAAAACGATGCCTAAGTTATTTATAAAGGATTTTCGGAAGGCAAAGGGGTTTTTAAACTAAATTTGCGAATGCAGCTGCAATAACCGTATCATTCAAGGTTTTGGTTATTCATGGTACGACTACGAAGCAGCTCAGGAGAGAGAGCGGAAGTTCAAGCTTTACTTGAAACAAAAATATGAATAAAAATTGAATAATATTTTAAAAGAAAATGTAAGATCATGGGTGAAATTATTGGACGTTGAGAGTAAGATTGATGTATTGATAAATAGCTTTTGTTGACTTAAAACCTTAAAGAGGAAATTATCATAGAAATGGTGATTAAAATTGATAGTTTCAAATGAATATTATAGCCCTGAACAGGCTGCTGAGCATGCAATTAAGTGGTGTAAAGACAATAAAGGATGGCAACGTATCTGTGATATTGAAGGTGGCAGTGATCATTTGTATCCAACATGGGAAGAACTACCTCATAAAGTAAAAAGAATATGGGGTAGTGATTTTCGAGATGAGGGTAAAAATGCTTGGGAAGAATTTGCAGAAAAAGAATGTAAAGTGCCATGTGGATTTGTTACAGGTAAAGGTGAATTTTATAGTTGGCAGGATCAAAATAAGATACCATTCGGACATAACATCATGATGGTTTTTAAAACGGATGAACTTCTGAATCGTGACACATGAAATATAGAGACATGAAAAGTTGGACGTTTGAGTGTCTATAAAGGATATTGAATATCGACTTGAATAAGGGGGCGAATGAATATGGCTAAAACTGAATCGAAATTAGAGGAGCAGCTGCAGACTGTAAGCGACTTTTTTCAGAGGATTATGGATAGAGGAATGGATGGTAAAGCCGGTGCGGTTTGGCCGTTGATTATCCGAATATGGGGTAAGGGTTTTAATGGTCAAAAATACGTGTACCAGTATCCTGCGACTTTCTTTCAAAACTTGATGAACGTGAATTTTCTGCACTTCTCCACAAATACGAAAAGTGAGCGCCTAAAAGTCCTGAAGATTCTCGTAGACAAGCTCATTAATAACGAAATTGATATACATCTTTACCACTTTGGGCTTTATCTGCTCTATCCGTATGCAGGAGCAAGGCAAAAAGAAGAAGATGCAAAGGCGGCAGGAAAAAAACGATCTGACTTTATGGATACACTGCCACGATTTGAACTCAAAAATAACGATTCGTTTATATCCGAAGTTTGGTCTGATCTGATCGAGCGTCGCTATCCGGATGTTGGGAAAGAGATAGTACGAGTACCATCATTCAATGAAATTAGAATTCTATTTACACCAAACCAATTTGGTGATCATACTGGATTGTATTACTCAGATGCTGACTGGTTGGAGCCTGTTCCAAGTTATGAACTTAAAGTGAAAAAATGGGTTGGGGAAAAAGATCCGATGACACCACAATCAAAGAAAGAGGGGTTAATCGAGGGATCGATTATACTTGGTCATAGCGGCGAGGGAGGACTTCGACATTTCGTCAGCGGTGAGCCTGTGTATGCAGGCAGTTACATCGAAATTAAATTTGGGGACGGTTGGATTTCTGGTAGGTATGAATGGAGCTTTGAACAAGGCAACCCAATTCGGATTCATTCCTCGCGTCATGAATGGATATCTATACAAGAAGGCCATATTGTACGTATTCGAGGGTAGATGCAGAATATAATAATCATACTTTTTGCATACGATTTGCTAACTTTTTTAACCTAATAAATTGATATCTTTAGAGAGTATAGATTTGATGTATGTCCTCATCCATATTGTTAGCGAATTATAAGAAAGGAAGGTTATCGGTTAAATAGAAGAATCAATCTACACAGAAAATAGGAGTGATCCCGATGAAAAAAATGAAGCTGGCCGTAATCATGACGTTTGTGACAGTATTGATTGCGTCGCAGACCGTAGCAGCTGCAGCTGCTTTTACAGATACAAAGTCACACTGGGCAAAATCAGAGATCGATACTGCAGTGAGCCAAGGTTGGATTAATGGTTACAGTGCAACAAGCTTTAAACCCAACGATAATATTACCCGTGCTGAGTTTACAAAATCATTGGTAGCAGCTATGAAATACAAGTTAGAGGACCAAGACACACCTTTCTCTGACGATAATGGATGGTTTCGTGCATCGATCTCTACAGGTCTAAAGCAATCTATTATTAAGGTGAATGAATACAAGGAATCACAATTCGAGCCTAATCGGAAAATTACTCGTGAAGAAATTGCTCGTATGACAGTTAGAGCACTTGGCAAGGATGCGGATGGGGTAAAGTCAGGCTACCTAGCAATTGCGAAACAGAATGAGATTTTGAAGGGTTATCCAGATGGGACAATGGGTGGCGACAAGAATGCAACACGAGCTGAAGCTGTTGTGATGATCTCGAATACTCTTAAGGCAAAAAATCCACAAGTTAAGCCGGTTGCTTATCCTAAAACAGACAAAGAGCTTGATGCATTGATTCAATCTTTGCCTAGTTTTAAAGGGCATACTACGATTAGTCGTGGAGCTGTTGGTGTAAATTTGAAAGGATCAGATGTTTTTGAGGATCACACGATTTGGATAGAATATGATTCAAGTAAAAAAACAACATATTTAGATACTTTTGATTCAACCACGGAAACAAAATCATTAATAAAAGAGTTACTTAAGAATTATTATCCTAATTCATATGAGAAAGCATATGCAGACTATATTAAAGTTGATGGGATGAAATTTGTAGAAGGAAAAAACTCAATTAAAAGTACTTATGATAAAAGGAGTTTTGTAGTATATAAAGGTAGCAATAATATCGGTGTTTCTATCTGGATTGGGGGATAAATAAAATGGGAACAATTTTACGAAAGCAGCTGCGAGCGCAGTTGCTTTTTTTGTTGGTTATTTTAGTAACAATCACTACAATACCATTACAAACTCAACGAGTAGATGCTGCAGCATGTTCAGCACCACCAACATACGGAACAAAGGCAGAAGGAATAATAAGTGTATATAAGATTCCTAAAATGAGCTCAAACTGCAAAGCACTTAATGAGAAGTATTTGCTTAATTCGTTAAACATAGGTGAATCAGTTGTTGTATACGGTAGCCCTTCTGAGGTTTCAGGTAATGAGACGGACAAAAAGACCGGCCAATATCGTTATCTAGGCTGGGATGCGAGTGGATCTGTGTATCGCAACTGGAAATTCCCTCCGGACTCAAGTGTAACTGGAAGTGTGGCGAAAAATTGGATTAAAGAACCCTGGAAAACAGAAAAAGGAGATTCAAAAGGAATTAGACCATCTACTAATTTATCTCGTGATCCAGCAGCCGCATCTTGGCTCTCTCGTACAGTAGATCCTTATAACAAACCATCTAATTCAACTAATTTTCTAACAAGCTATAATGCACTCAAAGGTGCAAGCTGGACTAGTGATACATTACTCGATTATGCTATCATTCAGCAAAAGCCAACAGACTTTACTCCTGGTGTTATCCAAATGTGGAGCGAATGGACGGACGGTTCTTGGTGGTATGAAATCTTTACAATAAAACCTATGAAAACAATTGATATAAACGTCATTCCGGAGACAATCGATCTGGAAGTAACGAAGGTCGTAAACCCCGACGCGGTCTATGTGAACCAAGCTACCTCAATCGTTGTCACCGTCAAAAATAATGGAAATAAAAATAGTGGCTCCTTCGTTGTGGGCTTATTTGGCATTTCTCCTGAACCTACAAAGCCTATAAGTAACCTTGCTCCTGGTGCAAGCTCCACAGTAACTTTTAGTACGAGCTTTGCGACTAGTGGTCTTAAGAAATTGTCAGCCAAGGCTGACTATAATGGCCAGATTACGGAAACAGATGAAACTAACAATATAAAAGCATTTCAAATCATGGTCAATAAGCTAAATGAGCCGACCTCACCAATGGCCATCATATCACACGTTGAGGGAGATCATCGCACCGAGCCAGAGATAACGATTAAGCCTTCAGCAGATCCAAAACTTGATGATAAACTCTCATACTCACCAGGGAAGGAAGCTATCACGATACGAGAATGGAAATATAAGAATCCAGCAGGAAAAACGATAGCAACCAAGCCAGCTGCCAAAGACTTTGCAGCGGAAGGAAAATATGTGGTGGAGCTGCGCGTAACAAATAGCGCTAAAAAGGTATCTGAGTGGGCGGAGCTTATAATAAATGTGGCCAATAAAGCAGTACCAACTCCAACTCCTTCAGCATCACCAGAACCAACGCCTACACCTAAGCCTGATTTAATAGCGGACATTGAATTTCAACCTTCAAGTATCATCGCAGGTGAAAAGTCATCGCTTATTAATCGATCAAAAGGTTTGAATGGCTATACGTGGAAATTCACCGAAAACTTGAGTACAGTACTACCAAATAATACAGACTATGAGTTTATGTATAACACATATAATACGCCTGGATTCTATACAGCTGAAATTATCGTAACTGATGAATTTGGTGGATCTCAAAAGGATACTGCATTACTTCGGGTTGTAGATCCCAAACCAGTAGCCATCGTATCAGGAATAACACGTGTGGTACAAGGGAGACCTCTAGAGCGGCCATACAACCTCTTGAATTCATATACGCCATTAGAGGATAGAGGCGAAAAAATTGATTTTAGCAAGTCAGAAATGCGTTATAAAAAAGTAGGAGATGCAGCCTATACAAATGGGTGGTTTACCGTAACGCCTGCTAATTTAGGTGAGTACAGCATCGAGGGTAGAGTTTATGATACTACCGGTAGAGTAAGTGATTGGGCGAATCTAATCATGGAGGTTATACCGGATGCACCACCAACGGTAACAGTGATAGCGCCTGAAGAGTCTTATCGGGGTAATGGCTTTATGCTTTATATCGATGCGGAGAGTCCTGACGGTGACATTCTAAAGTATCTGTTTCTTGAAGAACGCTATGACCAAGATGGTGATGGAAATTTTGAGGAAGAAGCGTGGAAACCGCTATATGATGGGGCTTTTAAAACAACACATTCCGTCAATTACACGAGCGTTGGTAAGCGGCAATATCGCGCCTCAGTAACTGAAGACTATGGAATGAAAGGAAATTCAGGAATTGTCACGACCGATATTCTGAATTATGCACCTTCAGTTAACTTTAACGTGTTTGGAATTACGCAGCAGCCAGGGCAGGGAGAAGACAGCGGCCCACCAATAACTAACTATTCGACGCAATCGATATTACGTTCGTGGACGGCTAAGACGCCATACAAAGGCGGTAATGCCCAAAAAGCAGCATGGAAAGCGGATGCTACTACACTATCAACAAAAAATGGAGTATACGCAAACTTTTCTGTTGGATACCCGAACTCAGGAAATGGAGCGAACTCACGAACAAAATATCAGCTTGCTGCTGATATAGTTGCTAAACCCACTTGGACTGTGCCAAATTCAGAAACAATATTTAATAAGGTTTTCGGTGGGAACCGTCTATATTCTTATAATCAAAATTATAGTTTGCCTAACTATCCCTATACATTTTATGAGCGAAATTCAATTACAGGTGAGCTTTTGAGGACGGTTAATTTTGATACACCTAGTAATTTCACACTCATGGAAATTGGTGGAGATGAAACATTTTACTTTGCAGATAGAAGACAAAATGCAGCCAACCCGTATTTAGTGGTCATTGCGAGGTACGATAAAAATGGTGTATATCTTGATTCAATTAATTTACAATCTAGTTTTACATCACCTAGCGGACTAGGTAACCCGGCACTTGTTCAAATATCATCTAATGGTGAGTATATGTATGTAGCTAGTAAATTCTCATATGATGTACCAGAGCAATATAATTATAATTACAATAATCAATTGCGAATTTTCAAATACTCCTTAAAAACGAAAAGCTTAGTGTGGGAAGCACCAGGGGAGAATTTGGATCGTGGATTTATTACAAACATCAACTTGACCGAAGATGATAACGGAGATGCGTACTTTACGTATAACTTTGAAGATCGCTATTCTTCTGGATTGGGAGGTTTAAGAGGTTACGTTGTGCAAGTGAAAAAAGACGGGATAACCCGTACCCATCAATCCGGAGGAGCAGCTGGCATATCTTATGCTTCTATTTCTGAAAATAAGAGATATATTTATGTAAATTACGTGTCCGTGGGTAGCAGTACAAGAGGCTCAACGATTTTTGAAGGTATTTTAAACGGGACAGACTTTTACGGACAACAAGTATTTAAAAACCAATTTTCAAGAAGTATTGTCACTTACGAAAGTTCGCATCCTTTAGTGTATGCAGAAGTTGCTCCTAATGCGAATCCTATCGTATTTTCAAATGGGTTTACGTATTCGCAAGGTAGAACACACGAGTCATATAATGCATTTTATAACTATAATGGAGACCAAAGCGGTGGTTATCAAGGTGTAGATTATGATGCAAACGTGGGTAAAATATTTATCGATCAATACGATCAGATTATTTATCCTGTGTTTTTGCCTGTGGGACAGACCTCTTGGGCTGTCGACTCACATAAAAAAATATCGGCCTTATTGTATAACGCATCAACCAGAAGAGTCATTGCCGAGACACCATATTCCGGTCCAGAACCAGGAGCATACACATTGCATACTGGAACATCATCAACACCTATTTTACCTGATGGCTCCATTTATGTTTTTTACGATAAAAATGTCATGCCGTTTGTTTCAGCTAACGCTAATGGAACATTAAAGGAAATAGATGCAAATACTGTTGAAATTACGAGCGACGATTGGGGCGGACTACTCTATGATGCAGGAAGCTCTATGAAAAACTACGCCTTAGAATTTCATGCAAATGTTAGTGATATAAGAAATGACAAGGTTATCGGAGCTGCTTTCCAGATTCAGAATGAAAAGAATATGTATGCTATGGAGTGGAGCATGAACACCCTGTCGCTATTCCGTGTGGTTAATGGTGTGAAAACGTTATTGCAATCTACACCAATGACACGGACTGCGTTCAACACGTATCCGATTAAAGTAGAATCGGTTAATGGCATCCAGCGCGTATATGTGAATTATGCGAAAGTACTAGAGGTTGCCGATGGCACCTATTCAAATGGTTTTGCCGGTTTAATGTCGTTAGGACAGTCGAATGCTGTGTTCTCCAATGTTAAGAAATTTAATTATGGTGATATGTACACCGAGGAGAAATATGAAGCTGTACTTATCAATGAAACGATTACCTATGACAAAATCTTCTCCGATATCGAGGAAGATCCTAAGATACTAGAAGAGTGGACGTACAGCCACAATCCTAATATATTTGAGAATCCAGAAGGGATGAGCATGTATCATGGACAGACACGTTCAACAACTTTAAATTCACTAGAGAAACCTGGTGTTTACGAGATTAGCTACAGAGCGCAAGATAATCCAGGTATATCATCCTATCGTAAATGGTCGGAGCCGGTCACGAAGCTACTATATGTCCATCGTAGACCCATTGCACAGCCTGATGCGCGGTTCACTGGTTATGTGTATGGCGAAGGTGAGGCAATTGATTACGATACCTATGATACTTCTTACGATCCGGATATCCCTAATCGCCTGCTTGATAAGGTGTTCCGTACACGCTGGGCGGATGAAACAACGTGGACAGCCGGTAAACGGACGATTTATAGCCGTCCAGGTGTCGAGCTTATCATTCAAGAGCAAGTAAAGGATCTTCATGGGGCTTGGTCATATTGGGCGCAGCAAGTTATCTACAAAGACGCTTTACCGCCAGTGAACCAAACCAAACCAGTAATGACCATAACCTATCCAGGAGGAACCTCAGCGGCTGCTCCTACGGTACTCGTAAAAGAACCGACGATAACTTGGACTTATTATGATGCAGAGAATGATCCACAAGAGCAGTATCGCTTATCACTGACGTATACGGATACAAATGAGGTTGCATTGTATATTGATTATGCAGGATTAGAGAAAAGCTTTAAGGTAATGGATGGAATGATCAATCCTGGACGTGTTGTACGTGTACAAGGGCAGGTCTACTCAAAGGGTGCTTGGTCAAATTTAAGTAACATCCGCTACTTTGTGCTGGATTTACCACCAGATACGAATTTGCTCTCGTATAACGGAGCTAATGCAGATAATCCGATCTACACCAACATTAATCGACCGCAGCTGCGTGTATTTACCATTGATCCGGAGAACCATCCAATTACCGCAATAGATTACGAAGTATATCGCGTGTCGGATGGTGCAAGAGTGGTTGATACAAATGCAACGGTTGCTGCAGCAAGCTACACTACAGCAGCTCTAGCAGACGGATTATATTACTGGAGAGCCAGGGCAAACGACGGTTTCCTATGGGGACCATATTCATCAAATGGTTATTTCTTTGTAGATACCGTTAAGCCAGCAGATGTAGATGAGCAGTTGGAGGTTGAGCCGACAGCCGTGACGGTGAAGTTTAATGCCTTTAGCGATGCAGCTCCGTCCTCTGGCCATGCTACACGAACATTCTACTTACAGAAGGTAAATAGTAATGGCAGCGTGACGAATATTGATTTAAATCAAGATGGCACAACAGAGTACAGTATACCGATTCCCCTGCAGGCGAAATCATATCGTGTGACTGGACTAGTGGCTGGCCAAGAGTACCGGTTGACTGTGCTAGATTATGACGTAGCCGGTAACGAGGGTTATTATGCCTATATTCATTTCAGTACGAACCGAGCACCGACAGCTGACTTTGATTGGTCACCTAAGCCGGTGTATGAAGGAGATGCTGTAACCATAGCATCATCTGTCAACGACGAGGATGGAGATCCGTTGTCAGTGGCGTATGAGCTCACAAGTCCATCGGGAGCTAAGCGGAATTTCAGTTATACGCTTATACGTAGTGGAGCATCTTATCCGAAGACAGGGCCGGTGCTGCAGCTAACGGAAGTTGGAAACTGGAGCGTCAAACAGACAGTAAGTGATGGCATTGCAGATCCCATTATCGTGACGAAAACAATACAGGTTCTCGCATTGGGAATTACGGCAGAAGTGGTGCATACAGAAGAGTGGGAAGCAAACCGTCTGAGATGGAATGAAGTAAAACCGAAAGAACTGCGAAGTCCTTCAACCTTTTGGGCAGGTGAACGTTTTGTTCTTAACGCGAGAACAACAGATACCGGTGTTAGTGCCACAAAGGCGACCAAGGTCGAAGTAGCAGCGGAGCGAATAGGTAACACAAGCTTAGCATCTACCGACAAAAAGGCATGGAGTGGTTATATAGGTGCTGAGCAAGCTAAGGTTAAGTTAGAGTCATTAAAAGATGGGGACTATGTATTCCATTTTAAAGCCACGTATTCGAATGGCATCGTTAAGGAGACGGATGTCACCATACAGATTAAAGATAATTGGACTGCATTTTTTGAATTTCATAAGTCCTGGTAGGTGGTGGGTGCTGCAGCTTTAAGGCTGCAGCACCCTTTTTTTGTTTTTCGTAATGTAGCTCGCAGATAGAGTGTCCGATGCTCTGCGTGTTTACTTTTCCGAAGCATAACGAGGGTTCAAAATAATAAGTCGAGTCATGTTTGTTAGGATTGTTTTGTCTCATCAGATACAACGTCATCGGATATGAATATTTTCTTTTTTAGGAAGTCCAGAATGCCTGCTAATGCCATTAAATCATAGCCTTTGGAAATAATTATCTGACCTATCTGTATAAACTTTAGTTCATAATTATTACTTAATAATCGTAGTGTATTACTAGAAAAGGTATTTCCATCCAATATAGGCATTGCATAATGTATGGCAAAGGTAAAGTAAAATGTTTTACAAAAACTTTGTAGCACTTCCCATCCCTCAGGTTTAGGTATTATTAGATTTTTCATATCCATTGTAATGTAGTACGAAACAGCATAAATAAGGTCTGGTAGCACTAGAATAATTAAAATCGTAATAATGAGTACAGAGAATGTAAGCTTACTTTTATCTTTTTTAATTGATTCATGCATAATAATTGAAAATTTAATCATGAAGTTTAAAACTATAATATGTGTAACAAGGATGACTAGTGATGGTCTAAAGCCTTCTATTGATAAAATTTCTGCTGCAACACTCTTAGGTGCTTGTACGCTAACCCATGAGTATAAAGTAAATAGAATAAAGTATAGAGACATTGATAAACTTATCAGAAGAACAACGGCTTCCCATAAAGCAAGAACGATTTTAGGTAGTGAATGCGTATATTTTTTTTTAATCTCTATCTCTAATGATTTTGCTAATCCTAACATAAACCACGAAAAGCCAACCAAGATTGTACTCAAGAGCACAAAGATATTCAGATTAGCGAAGAAATGAAAGTCCAGAAAGACTCCTATCAATGGAATTAAATAAATGATATTAAAAATGTGATAAGGCTGCTTATTAACAATAGAGTTAAATACCCATACGATGAATATAAGAATAATAATTGTTATAAATTGAATCTTGGTCTGCATGAAACATAATAAGACGAATAAGCCCAATATGCTCGCAAATAACCACAATCGAGGTCTTTCATATTTTTCAAATACTCTTTTATTCCAACTTTTCTCCAATTTTTTCGCCCTTTCGGATACAATTCTGTCATTTTACTATATCGGATTTGGTATATGATTCGTTTAGATAATGATGCTTGCGTACTTTCTATAAATAATACTAATGATAGACAAAAAACTGTTTTCCTTATAGCACAGCTGCAAATGTATATAGGCTGTACCAAGAGGGACGGCTTTTGTGTATCTGTTCAATGGCATGCAATAAAATGAAAAAGGTGCGGTTACTCAAGTATTTTTGCGTTAATTTTTCGTCCTTGGCACAGGTGGCACCTGCAGGAAACCGCTATTTTGAGTTTAAAGGGACTTCCTTTATTATGGATTCATCTGAGTTTTTAACGTTTCCTACATCTTTTGAGACTGGATATTTCATCATTTCTTCAGTAGGAAATGGTTTGAGAAATTGCGAGACGTCTTCTATTTCAGGGTTTAACCAGCCATGTATATCCGTTAATATCACCGGCATACGATCATGCACATCTGAAACAAGCTGATTCGGCGTAGTCGTGATAATGGTACAGGTTGAAATGGATTCCCCATTAGCGTCTCGCCAGGTATCATAAAGCCCAGCAAAGGCATAGACAGCTTTTGTTTTCATCTGAAATCGATAGGGCTGCTTTCCTTCATCTTCCTTGCGCCACTCATAAAATCCGTTGCTTGGGATCAAGATTCGGTTTCGTTTTAACAAACTGCGAAATGCTGGCTTTTTCTTGATTCCTTCAGCTCGTGCATTTATCATTTTATAAGCTATTTTAGGATCCTTGCTCCAAAAAGGAATGAGTCCCCATTTAAACCCTGAGAGTACCCGTCTACCTTCTTTAAGAATAATGCCTGGTACCATCTGTGTTGGGGCAACATTATATCGCTTGGTGTATTCGTAGTCGGTTTCATCTACGGCAAAGGTATTAAGGATTTCATCGAGATCTGAGGTAATGGTGTATCTTCCACACATGTATATTTCCTCCAATATGATTCTTCCACATACAAAAGCAGCCTAGGTTTATTTTTCTCAACCACGGCTGCCGCTGTATTTATAATTTATTCTGGCCTTTTTTTATGAACCTTACTCCGTTTTTTCGTTATTTTCTATGTATTCCTTCGCCTTATTTAACGTATCTACAATTCTACCTGATTCGTGTTCGAGCCAATTTGACGCCATTTCAGGATTCATATTACCAAACATAACATTTCCGATGATATGATCCAATTCGTCAGACGCTTTATCTAACTCTTTAACCAATAGATCTTGCTCCGTTTCCTTTAATGCCAATATGGATGTTCCACAGGTAATACAGGAGTAATCTAAAAGGTTATCAATTGGGATTTCGTTCTTATTATTGCAACCAATACATGTGACCGTTAGGGCTTCTTGCTTCAACATGTTTTAAACTCCTTCTAGATCATCAAATTCATACTCCACGATGTGTTTAAATTTTCCGCTGCTCATGACTTTTTCAAATATCCATTCGACTTCTACACTTTTATCCTTAATACTCCGGACTTTCCCAACTTTTTTAGCGCCCCGCACACGTACATAGTCGCCTTCTCTCATCCATTGCCACTCCCAAATCCTAATAGCTTTGGCTGCCGTAAGATACCTGAGTCGCTAAATTCTAGAGCAGTAACCCTGCAGGGGAAGGGGACGCTAAGCCATCTAACATCTGATTTCTTCATGCCGGCAGATAATACAGGGAAGGGACACTCTCCAGGATGCTGCTCCATAAATTGCTTCAGCACCTTTTTAGAATCCGCATCTATACCCGATACGTGGCCAACATATCGATCCTCGAACCGCAATACTAGGCTAGATACGTATCCTTCCTTAAGTTTTATTCCAACGACTTCAGCAACGATCCGGACTTCTTTTCTTTTTTTAAACCAGTATCGATGCTTTTTAGCTTCAACATAGGGGCTGTCTAGCTTTTTGGATATGATACCTTCCCACTCGTGAGTATTAACCCATTCCCATAGTGCGGGTCCATCATATACAAGGTCAGTAACTAATAACCGAGGCTGCTTTGTAGGAAGCTTAGTTGTAAGTCGCTCATATCGCTCCTTAAAGGGGAGAGAGCGAATATCTTGTCCATCATCATAGAGCATATCGAAAGCTACAAAAATCAGATTGTCATCATATTTCTTGCGGCTAACCCCAATCAGAACGCGTTGAAAGTTTGGCCGTGCACCGTCAAAGTAAGCAATTTCTCCATCAAGTACACAGGCACCGATTCGCAGCGGTCTCAAAAGTTCTACAATCTCAGGAAATCGCTCATTGCGGAGTTCTACGCGCTTTGAAAATATTTCTACGCCACCTACGCCGTCAAGTCGAACCAGAGTACGCACACCGTCCCATTTGATTTGATAGCCCCAGTCTGGACCGGTAGGTATATCCGGCGAAGTGATTGGGGCCATTGGTACGCCAGGCAGAACCATAACAGGAGTCATGATACGTTACCCTTAGATTTCGCAGTGTTTTTTTGTTTCCTAGTGGGCGGAGAATTATCAGTCACAGGCTTAGTTGAATCTAGGCTTGCTTGTAGAGCAGCCAGGAGATCAATTACATTTGATCTAACTTCTGCTGCAGGAGCAGTAACAATATCTATACTCTCGCCGGTGATCTTTTGTTCAATGAGATCAAGAAGGGATATTCGATAATCGTCCGTATATTTGCGCGGTTCAAATTTCTCACTCAGCTGCTCCACAAGAGCTTTGGCCAATGAGAGTTCTTTTTCGTTTATAATGGTTTGCGATGGAAGATTTGGGACTTGAGAGAGCGAGCGTATCTCGTCCGGATAAAACATGGTCTCCATACAAATGCAGTTGTTGACGGCGCGGATCGCCGCAAGACTGCTTTTACTGCGTATGGAAATTTTGGCTATGCCAATCTTGCCGGTCTGTTTAATCGCCTCCAGCAGCAGGCTGTAGGCTCCAGCGCCTGCCAAATCAGGAGCCAGGTAATAGGCCTTTTGAAAATAAAGGGGATCAATATCCTGAAGATCAACGAAGTCCAATATCTTAATTGTTTTCGTGGCTTCATCCTTAATGCTTTCGAGCTCTTCTTCTTTAATAATTACATATCTGTCTTTCTCAGACTCAAAACCTTTTACGATTTCATCTGGATCAATTTCTTTGTCGCATTGCCTACATGTCTTTGCATATGAGATCGGCATACCCCATTCTTTATGAAGGCTCCGGAAATGAATGTCTTTGTCTTCAGTTGCGGTATACATTTTAACCGGCACATGTACCAGGCCAAAGCTGATTGCACCTTTCCATACCGTATGCATGTCTGTCACATCCATTATTTTTCATTTAGAATGCTCTGGTTTCAGAAAAGTATTCAACTATTCATCATACTTTTTGCTTACGAATTGCTGACTTATCAAGCAAAGCTGAGTGTTAATCTTAAAATGATAGATGATTCAAATTAATCGTTCTTAGATATGTTAATAGGTATTTGAAAATGAAAGCAGAGAGGAGGAGTTAGTTGAGTAAGAAAAAATTGAAAACCTTTTTTGATGAAAAGGAATTAGAACCACGTACTTTTTCGATTTCTCATAACGAAAAAGTACATATGGTTGAAAGTGATTTCCTCATCAATTTGATTGTGAATTCCACGCCGGAGCACGAGCAAAGAAAAATTTTAGAAAAGATCGTTGCTATTGATTTTAAAAACGGGGACGTAAATCATTTTCTCGAACATTTGGCCAAAGGCTATGTCGTGAATAATTTTTAATATGAGGAAACCAAATATAGCGCCAGCCCAGCTTTAAAAAAGGTTGCTCAAGCCAAAGCGGAGCTTAAAGCAATTAATTAAATTTTGAAAAAGTCACAGTGGCGCGGTTTATTCAGCGCTATTGTGAATTTTTCAGCAATGAAGCAAAGACGATATCAGATATTGATTTTATGATTTCTTATCTTCGGATTTACAGCTTGTACAACAGTAAAGCTCTTCACTTAGGTTATCCATCGTAATTTTTCTGCCGCATACACGACATTCACAGTTTAGATTAATTAACATATTATCACTCCTTTCTCATGAAGCATTATAGGTAAGAGCGTTAGTATTTTTAACTTAAGATGCGAACTAAGTCCCCCTAAAAATATAGTTTCGTAATTACACCTTTTCGGCTAGGCGGTGAACAAGTTGGCTAAATGCTTAGATTGTGAAACAGTATACGCTGTTTATGGTGGAAGTAAGGGTTCTAAATGTCCTGTTTGTAAAAGTGGAAATATTGATAAGTCAAAAGAAGCGCGAATCAAAGAAGTGATTCAAGTATCTGAAGATATACGATTTCGGAGCGATTAAAGGCAGTGTGTACCGTTCTAGTTTGGTCTAACCCCAAGAATTCAGATGAATGGGCAACTATCGAGCAAGGAGAAGTATTGGTTCGCTTAACTTATAAAAGTAAATATGGTGGCATCTACGAAGACCTAACAAAAACTGTTAAAGGCGCAAAAGCATCATTTTCTCTTTATTGTGGATTCAAGTCGGAATGGATTGAAGTATCAAAATGAATACGGAAGAACATGGAGGGCTTTATGGAGGAACAAAAAGAGTTAGAGGACATTAAAAACAAGTTGGCTGAAATGATGATTATTTTTGGCTGCGGTATTTGCAAGAGAATACGATTTTTGACACCGATAACATCAAGGCTCAAAAGGATTGG
>NZ_MRTD01000042.1 GCF_001956295.1 Paenibacillus sp. FSL A5-0031 | reverse complement strand
TTTTCCATGTTTTCTAACATTTTTGTTCAAAGTGAGCCCTCTGTCTAGCGTACTTACTACTTTTGAGACAGCCCCTTCGAAATGATTTATCTTGTTTTTATCTATGTCTTGCCAACACTTCTTTTGTACGTCACCAGAACGCGATTCTGAATAGGGTTTATCATAGAGATGGGTTAGATCACTTACAATATCTTGACGCAATTGTAATTTAGTGATTGGGTCAGAATTAGCTGACTCCACTAATTTTTTGTTGATTTGAAAGAGCAGTCCCATGTGAAATACTCCTTTCATTTTCATTTCTACCGTTCATGAACATGGGTAGTAAGGTATCGCGAAAGACAACTGCTTGTATTTCATTCTTGGAGCGGGCATTAAGTTTAATTTGAATATTTGAAATGTGATTTTTTGCAGTTTTTTCTGATATACCGAGAAGTTGACCAAGTTCACGGTTACTTGAGCCATGAATTGATAGAAATTGTACAACCTCTAATTCTCGTCTGGTTAAAGAAAATCGATCACCAATCATCCAAAAGAAGTCACTGATAAGGGGATCATCAATTAAGTTATTATTTATATCCATAAAAGTGCTCCTATTCTATGTAATAAAATACTCATATTTATTCATCAATTCTTCAGCTCTAGGAGATCTACCACGGATTATCCCTATACATTGATGACCTAGCACCAGAAATCAGTTCCTCCCTGATAGCATTCAATTCTTCAAATGGAGTTCCATCCAAACCCAACCAAGTTGCAGATAAATCCTCAGAGTGTTCACTCCAGATATCCATCACCTGACAAAGAGAAAGGCTAATTCCTTTTTCTTCAAACATATCTCTTAAAAAGTCACATAACGGGAGATCATCTGAAGTGACATAAAAGCTATATTGAGAACTTTCTTTATCATTTAAAAAGTTTTTGGGAACCAATTCTCCTGAATTAATGCGATCCAAAACTTTTCGTGGAGTTTCTACTTTAAGAACCCAATCCCCTAATCGATTGGGTTTTCCTGAAGCAGTATAGTTTGTACCATAGACATTCAAAAATAAGTCTTTCATTCATGTACACCGCCAATTCAATATGTTGTATGAGGTAGCTATTTAAGATCGGACATAAGAAATAATCTTTTATCGCAATTGCGGCAGTATGCATGTTTGCCTTGCTTGTGTTTTATTCCTTCGTAATATGGGGTAGTACCAGCGTCGCTGTCACGAAGTGCAAACTGATGGTTAAATATGTTAAAAAAAAGCTCTGTGCCAACAAGAGCTTTTCATACTGAACGTTATTTATAAAGGCTTCCCATTGATGGCTACTACCAGAGAAGTTGACACCACCTATACACGTGGCGAAATAAGGTAGCTACTCTTAATCATCCAACAATTTTCGTTTATGATTAAATTCTTCATCATTGATTTGGCCTTTGGCATAACGTTCTTTTAATATCAAGAGGGGGCCATCTTCCACTCTGTATTTCCTCATTAGTAATCGAGTTACTACATAAATTGTTACACCAACAGCAATGATCAGAAGAAGTAAACCAATTCCCATGATGATACACATCATGGTCATCATGGAACCATCCATCATCATCATACATACCTCCCGTTCTTTCGCTTTTCGTTAGTTCAAACTTCTTAAATACGCGGTAACATTGCCCAAGCAGCAGGCCCCTTGAGGGTTGTTTACTTCGCAGCCACAACGGTTTGACTGGACATGATTTTTTATATGTTCAATAGGCCGCTGATTATCGTTAACTGATTGAATAAGACGATCTCTCGTCCAATCAAAGCAATAGCAAACTGGTACTTGCAAGCTGGAGTTCTTTTGGAATACGGGTACTTTCAAGGCGTCCTCTTCAAATGTTTGCGTATGAGTATCACTAAAATAAACGGTATTACATGAAGAGGTTGGACAGAACGAATATGTGTTTTCTGGTTCGATGGTTTCCAAAGAAGAAGCTGTAAGCAAAGACTTTAATGTAATGAGAGGTACGCTTTTACCCTTCTCCCCGCAGGAGGGACAATTGGTTTTGGCGGTTTCTACTTTGCTGGATGGTGCGCAACAATCCATATATAATGCACTCCTTAATCGGGTTTTCAGACATAACCGTGTAAAACCGTATAAAACCGATCCTTTAATTCCACTTCTTTTATGCCTGGGTCATTTACAGATTTCCCTTAACCTTTAATAGGGGTAGTACCAGCGAAGCTGACACCATCTGCAAAGTACATGGTAGTAAATGTAAATTAATTGTACCACGGTGTCTCCCAGGTGGAACTGAAGTTGTTTACATTGGGTGGCCGCCGCCAGAAATGCATAAAACAAACTGCCCCAATTCAGCACAACCACCCCGATCTACTCCGGCAAGCTCTGACTCGATGACTTATCCGCTCTGGATACCCGGAGCGTGTCAATCATGACCATAATTACCCCTGTCGTGATGAACACATCCGCTATGTTAAATACCGGATAATTGATAAACGTTAACTCAAGCATGTCCACGACTTCGCCATGTAGAGCGCGATCTACAAAATTACCCAACGCCCCTCCAAAAATCAGCACTAATGCATAAGCGAGGAATTTTTGCCCGCGATAGATTTTGCGCAAGTAGATGATAATACCAATAAGCACGATGGCAGTCACCAAAATAAAAAACATCCGCTGGTTCTGCAAGATGCCGAACGCGGCACCCCGATTTCGAATGGATGTCAGTTGCATAATACCCGGAATAAGCGGTATCTTTTGACCGATATCCATATAAGTCGCAACACTCCATTTGATCAATTGATCAACGGCAAAAGCGATAATGGCCACAACATAGTAACGAAGCACAACACACTTCCTTTCAAAGTAAAGAGTCAGGGGTATCACCCCTAACTCCTCTTCCCTTATTCTTTGACTCTCATCAGTCGCAAACCGTTTAACGCAACCAGGAGCGTTGCCCCCATGTCGGATAGGATAGCAATCCAAAGTGTTAACCAACCCGGGATGACGAGCAGTAAAGCAATCAGTTTAATGGCGAGTGCAAAGGTAATGTTTTGCTTGATGATATTTAAAGCTTTGCGGCTTAGTTTTATCGCAAAAGGAAGCTTTCTTAAATCATCTCCCATTAAGGCAACGTCTGCCGTTTCGAGTGCTGTATCTGTACCGGCTCCGCCCATGGCAATCCCAACCGTAGAAGCTGCGAGTGCTGGCGCATCATTGACACCGTCGCCAACCATGGCTACATTGCCGTAATCGGCTTTGAGCTGTTTAATAAAGTCTAATTTATCCTGCGGCATCAGTTCGGCCTGTACATCCGATACGCCAACATGTCCGGCGATCGCATTTGCAGTGCCCTTGTTATCACCGGTGAGCATAATCGTTTTTTTGATCCCAAGCTGATGCAGCTTTTGAATAATTTCCTTACTGGATTCACGCACTTCATCGGCTACCGCAATCACCGCGAGAATTTCTTTGTCCGTACCTACAATCATGGCCGTTTTGCCTTGGTTTTGCAGTGTAGCAACCAGTTGCTCTTGTTCGTTACTGAATTGAGCAGTAGCTAATTCTTTAAAGAGTTTCGGATTACCAATATAATAGCTTGTGCCGTTTACTGTACCCTTAATTCCTTTACCGGTGATGGAAGAAAAGTCATCGACCATGACATCAGCATAAGAAATACTCGCTTCTTCTGCTTTTCTCATGATGGCCGAAGCAAGCGGATGTTGGGAACGATACTCTAACGCTGTGATGATCGATAACAACTCGTTTTCATTTGTCTTCTTGTTAAAAACATTGAAATCCGTTACGACCGGGACTCCTTTTGTGAGCGTACCGGTTTTATCAAATGCTATGGCTTTTAAGGCACCCATTTCTTCGAGGTAAATGCCGCCTTTGACGAGAACACCATTTTTCGCCGCATTTCCTATTGCAGATACGATGGAAATCGGCGTGGAAATCACGAGCGCGCAAGGACAACCCACAACAAGTACAGATAAGCCTTGATAAACCCAGGTGGCCCAGCTTCCATCAAAGAAAAGTGGAGGAATAATAGTGACTAAACCGGCAATAACCATAATGATCGGCGTGTAGTATTTCGCAAATTTATCGACAAAGGCTTGCGATGGCGCACGTTCTCCCTGTGCTTCCTCAACAAGGTGAATAATCTTCGCAATAGTCGTATCATCGACAAGCTTGGTGACTTTGACTTCAAGCAATCCTTCTTCATTTAACGTCCCGGCAAAAACCTCATCATCCACCGATTTGCCAACGGGAACGGACTCACCGGTGATCGCGGCCTGATTGACGGCAGAATTACCGCTGACCACCACACCATCCATGGCAATCTTTTGACCGGGTTTCACGATCATGACATCCCCAATGGAAATATCATCCACATGGACCAACATTTCTTGCCCACCCCGTCTAACGAGTGCTTCTTTGGGTGCAATGTCCATTAATGAACGTATGGATTGTCTTGCTCTATCCATGGAGAATCGTTCTAACGCTTCGCTGATCGCAAAGAGGATAACTACAATTGCACCTTCGGCCCATTCCCCAATGATCGCGGCTCCGATTATGGCAACCGTCATGAGCGTCTTCATGTCAAATTCAAATCGCATCAAGTTTTGAAAACCAACTTTAAAAAGCGAGAATCCCCCGATCACAATGGAGGCTGCAAATAACAAGGAAGTGATCAGGTTTTCTTCCCCATTTACATACTGGGAAATGTATCCGAATACCACCAATAAGACTGCATTCAACAACGTGCTGTGTTTTTTATAAAGCGGTTCTTTTGCTTCTTTGATGCCCTCATGTTTCGATTCCCGTACCGCTTTTTCCGGAGTCACTTTTAGATTTTCAAACGCACCGGCTTTCTCCAGTTCTTCAATGGTAGCATCGCCATAAACAGCAATTTTTGAAGCACCAAAATTCACTTTGGCATCTTGAACGCCCGGCAGCTTCTTGACATTATTCTCAAATTTTCCGGCACAATTTGCGCATGTGAATCCTTGAACGTTGAATACGTTTTTTTCCTCATTCAATTCCGGTTTTGCCACCCGCACCGGTTTTTCGGGGTGTACCTTAAGATTCTCAAATGCACCGGCTTTCTCCAGTTCCTCAACTGTGGTATCACCAAAAACGGCAATTTTTGAAGCGCCAAAGTTCACTTTCGCATCTTGAACGCCCGGCAGCTTCTTGACATTATTCTCAAATTTTCCGGCACAATTTGCGCATGTGAATCCTTCAACGCGGTATACGTTTTTGTTCTCAGACGGCTCAACCACTTTACTCAACGCCAACAACCTCCTTTTGATGCTCAATAGCGAGCCTTATCATTTGTTTGAGCTGCTCATCCTCCAATGTATAGAAAACGAGCTTCCCTTCCTTCCGATACTTGGCAATCCCCATGTTCCGCAGCAGCCGTAAATGATGGGAAGCCGTCGCCATGGTGGATCCAATAATATTGGCCACATCGCAGACGCATAACTCGTCCTCATCGCATAATGCATAAGCAACCTTTAGCCGCGTATGGTCGGCAAGCACTTTAAAGATTTGTGTCATATCCTGAAAATCATATTTGCTTATTTTTTCCCTGACCCGATTGACCTTATCCTCGTCATAACAAAAGATCTCGCATGCATCTTGGTTCTTCATCCATTCACCTTCAATCTAATATTCATTTGATTATTATATTATTCTTTTACCATTGATTTTGTCAAAGGAAAACAAAACTAAATATGAATGGGATGGCCAAGAGCAACTTCTGCAGCTTCAGCCGACAACTCCCCGAGTGTTGGATGCACATGAATCGTGAGCGCTAAATCTTCCATAGTCGATCCCATTTCAATCGCCAGAGCAATTTCAGGAATTAAGTCAGACGCGTTTGTGCCGACGATTTGTCCCCCAAGGATCATTCCTGTTTTCTTATCACCTACCAGCTTGACGAATCCCTCGGACGCACTCAAAGAAAGAGCACGCGCATTTGCCGCAAATGGAAACTTGCCAACCATGAAGTCATACCCCTTCTCCTTGGCTTCAGGTTCACTAAGTCCTACGGAAGCAATTTCCGGATCGGAAAACACGACGGAAGGTATCACTTTATAGTCGAAAGCACTTGGCTGTCCAGCTATTGCTTCAGCAACCACTTTTCCTTCATATGATGCTTTATGCGCAAGTGCAGGGCCAGGAATAATATCACCAATCGCATAAATATGAGGAATGGACGTTCGCCCTTGTTGATCGACTTCAACCAGTCCCCGGTCTCCAATTTTCACCCCAATTCGGTCAAGACCAAGTTCGCCATCGGTGTTTGGTCGTCGTCCTACTGTCACAAGCACATAATCGGCCGTCACTTGTTGTTCTGCCTGATCCACCGTAAACGTAACTGCGACTTCATCAGCCGATTGTTGTGCAGATTGAGCCATGGCGTTCGTGTACACCGAAACGCCAAATGAATCTAGATTTTTTCGCACAACACGGGTAATTTCACTTTCGAATCCAGGCAAAATCGACGGTGAACCTTCCAAAACGGTTACCTTCGTGCCGAACTTCGCGTACATTTGGCCTAGCTCGATGCCGACATAGCCGCCGCCGATAACGACCATCCGCTTAGGGATTTCGGTAAGGCTGAGTGCTTCGGTGGAGGACAAAATCCGGTTCCCATACGGAAATGCTTTTAATTCAATTGGGCGTGACCCTACAGCAACGATACAGTCGTCAAATTGGTATCGGAGCGATTCTTGTTCATTATAGAGACGGGCTTCCCGATCATTAATGAAAAGCGCCTCTCCTTTGAACACCGAGATTTCATGCTTTTTGAGCAAGGATTGAATACCCGTTTTGAGGCGATTCACCACATTCGACTGTTTCCAATGCTGAATCTGAGAAAAGTCAACCTCAACGTTTTTCGCTTTTAACCCCGAAATGCCGCTTTCCAGCATTTGTTCATAGCGATGCGCCGCTGAAATCAGCGCTTTAGACGGCACACATCCGCAATTGAGACATACACCACCGAGTTCCGATTTTTCTACCAGCAACACTTTCTTCCCGAGCTGTGCGGCTCGTATTGCTGCAACATAACCCCCAGAACCACCGCCGATCACTAACAACTGAGTGTGCTGGCTTGCATCACCTACTACCATAGTGTTTCCCTCCTATACGTGAATACAATTTTCGTGAACATTATCCAAACAGCTTCATGAGATATGCAAATGAATCGCCATTTAGCATGATCGAAATACCTAATGCGATAAACACCAGTGGAACTATGACACTTCCGTACTTTTGCAAAATCCTTAGAATGGCCGGGAAGCTTGCCAACCGGTAAGCAAGGAAACACCATACGGCGACCATCACAAGGAACACAATCGTGATGTATAAAAGCGACGCGTTCCCTTGGGTCGTAAAATATGGAATGTATATGCCCAGATTATCCCCACCGTTGGCAAAGGTAATCGCAGCGACCTTACCAGATAGTGGTCCAAACAAACGATTGTTTGATGGTTGCGACTTTAGTTTGCCCAATTTTTCAAGCGCTTCTTCTGCCTCATCTTCTTCCTCCTTTTTGAGGAACATTCGGATACCAAGATAAATGGGTATCAGCCCAAGAAAACCAGCCCATTCGGGTGGCAAAAATGTAAAACCGAAGGCCCCTAACAAGCTTAGTGCAACCAGCAATCCTAACCCAAGATATTGTCCTAGAACAACTTGTGCGTGTCGCGCTTTCTCGATCTGTGCGAAAAAGATCATCAGCACAAAAATGTCATCAATGTTGGTGACGATGAACGTGCCAATAGTGGAAAGAAATAATGTGATCGTCATTGTTTGTTCACCCTTTTTGGTGTTCTTATATCCAAATAATTATTTGATCAAACATTAGAATTTTTCAAAGGTCGGTTAGCCATTGAAATATTCGGGGTAGTACCAGCGAAGCAGCCACTTGCAAAAACAGATATTAATTATTGCTAATTTATTTTCTTCGCTTTGTATAAGGAAAGGGTTCCGTATAATGTCATAAACCGATCCGTCTCTTTTATCTCAACAAATCCAGACTTATCTATTACTTGAGGTATGAGGCCATTTACGTTATCTGATGTCGTCTTAAAACCATCGAGCAGTTGGATGGAAAGAAACGCAATGCGCATGAGCCCATTTTGCGCCTTTCCCCAATCCGCTATGTGAAGTTCACCTTGTGGTTTAAGTATTCGGAACGCTTCATTCAATGTTCGGAGTTTATTTTCAAGAGTCAAATGATGAAACATAAGACTTGTGATAACACGATCAAAAGAATGATCAGGGTAGGGTAATTCAAACGACATCCCTTGATTAAACTTGATGTCTATTCCGATGTTTTCAGCTTTTTTCTCTGCAATTCGGAGAACGTTTGGATCAATATCTAACCCAGTGACCTCTGCTTTCGGGTAAGCTTGTTTCAAAAGAAGGGTTAATGTACCAGTCCCGCATCCTAGATCAAGCACTCGCTGCCCTGGGTCAACTTGAATCTGTCTTATTAATTTGTTCTTGAAGGCAGACTCCCTCATTGTCCAGCGTAATATCGGATCATAAAATGATGTTAGCCAGTGAAATCTCAGGGCAGTATAAAATCTCTATTGTCTTCTTTACGCATCTTTCACCTCAATCCGGCCATTCTGCCAGTAGTAAGTGCACTTTTTACCTCTCGGAATCTAGGCTCGTAATATAAATCACATGAGTCCTTTTCTTTCTCGCTCATATCCCCACCCCAACAATCAAATGTTAATTTGATTATTATCATACACCAAACCATTCGTATAATCAAATACATATTTGATTATCATTTTGACCTTGTGAAAATATTCAAGTTCCGAAAAAATTATTGGCATCGGAACTTCGACACAATCCAATATATATTGCCTCATTTTAAGAGAAAAGATAGACTAACATTAGAAACTTTATTCCGATACTAACTATTTTAGGAACTTCACTCGGAGGGGATCATGTGAAACGAAATTTGGAATTGGACGAGCTGATTGAGCATTTTACGATTTTACCCAATGAAATGAAACTTGTTGAAAACAAGATGGGGGAAAACAAGATAGGCTTTGCCGTATTGCTCAAATTTTTTCAGAATGAGGCTCGTTTCCCTACCCATAAGCATGAGGTTCCTAAACCGGTCATTGTCTTTATCGCTAAGCAGACTTTCAGCGAATCCGAGCTTTATGCACAGTACGATTGGAGTGGGAGAACAATTAAAGCCCACCGCGTACAAATTCGTGAGTTCTTTGAATTTCGGGAAGCCTCCGTTCAGGATAGTCAAGATGTAGCAGAGTGGCTGTGCTAACATGTCCTACATCATAGTCAAGAGTGGGAACATGTAAAGGATTCGGTGTATGGACGATTCCGCGAACTGAAAGTGGAGCCGCCGACACCCGACCGTATTGAACGCTTGATCCGTTCCGCCATACATACGCATGAAGAACAGTTCTTTCAGACTACCTTCCAGAAACTGCCCCCATCATCACCCGCAAAATTAGATGCCTTGATTGAGAGCATAGCCATGCTCGACGATACTAGTGGAGATATGCCTCGGGAGGATAGTAGCCAAGTTACGTTCCATGAACTGAAGGCCGATCCTGGTCGGCCGGGTTTAGAAAGCTTTATGAAAGAAGTTCATAAACTGCGTACCCTGCGACACTTGGATCTCCCGGAAGATTTGTTCCGGGACACCCCGCATAAGGTATTGAAAAAATACCGGCAGCGTGTCTCTACCGAGGACATTCGGGAACAGCGCCGCCACCCCCATCCAATCCGCTATGCGCTTTTATGTGCTTTTTTCTGGCTCCGAAATCAGGAGATTACAGATAACCTCGTGGACTTGCTGGTACAAATTATTCACCGGATTAGCGTTCGCGCTGAACGGAAGGTGGAGAAAGAAATTTTGAATGACCTTCGACGGGTCAGCAACAAATACGGCATTCTGTTCAATATGGCGCAGAAAGCCATTGATAATCCGGAAGGCATTATTCGTGATGTAATTTTCCCCGTGGTAAGTGAGCAAACATTGAAGGATCTAATTAAAGAGTTTAAACATACCGGACCGGCTTATCGGGAGAAAATCCATACCGTCATTCGAGCCTCTTACGGAAGCCACTACCGCCGTATGGTGCCAGAAATTTTAAGCATCCTCCATTTTCGCTCCAACAACGAAGTTCATCGACCAGTGATCCGTGCCCTTGAGCTAATCAGAAAGTATTCTGACTCCGGGATGCATTACTTCCCGGTTTCCGAAGAAATTCCGATTGAAGGTGTCATTCGCACCGTGAATAAAGAGATCGTGGTGGAGAAAGACGAAAAAGGGCAGGAGCGCGTCAATCGGATGAACTATGAGATTAGCGCTCTTCAAGCCCTCCGTGACAAGTTGCGGTGTAAGGAAATATGGGTGGTTGGCGCGAACCGGTACCGTAATCCGGATGAAGACCTGCCTGCGACTTTGAAGAACGGCGCGTTGAAAACTACAAGGCACTGAAGCAACCGCTCGATGCGGCAACCTTTATCTCTACACTTAAACAAGCCATGAGTGAGGGGCTGGAAAAGCTCGACGCGGGGATGCCGAAGAACCCTAAGGTTCGCATTACGGAAAAAGCCGGCGGCTGGATTGTCGTATCTCCATTAGAGCCACAAGCGGAGCCGATGAATCTGTCGAGGTTGAAAGGTGAAATGATTCGGCGCTGGCCGATGACAAGCTTGTTAGATATCATGAAAGAGGCGGATCTTCGAGTCGGTTTCACGGAGCAATTTAAGACGGTGGCCAATCGAGAAATACTCGACCGGGATACGCTCCAAAAAAGACTGATTCTTTCGCTGTATGGCCTTGGAACCAACACGGGCTTGAAACGTGTGAGTGCCGGGGATCATGGCGAATCCTATAAGGACTTGCTCTATGTGCGGCGCAAGTTCATTCACAAGGATAATTTACGTAATGCGATCGCTGATGTCGTGAACCATATTTTTAAGGTACGGATGCAGGAGGTTTGGGGTGATGGTACTACGTCCTGTGCGTCAGATTCAAAAAAATTCGGAGCATGGGATCAAAACCTTATGACGGAATGGCACATCCGGTACCGCGGCCGTGGCGTTATGATTTACTGGCATGTGGAGAAAAATTCGACGTGCATCTACTCGCAGCTTAAATCGTGTTCATCATCAGAAGTCGCGGCCATGATGGAAGGATTACTGCGACATTGTACGGATATGGAAGTTGAGAAAAATTACGTTGATTCCCACGGCCAGAGTGAAGTTGCATTTGCATTCTGCTATTTGCTGGGTTATCAGCTCATGCCACGGCTCAAGGCGATCCACTCGCAGAAACTGTACCGGCCAGAACCCGGCATGAACGATGCCTTTCCCAACCTTCAGTCGATTCTCACAAGGCCGATCAACTGGGAGCTGATCCGCCAGCAATACGATCAAATGATGAAGTATGCAACAGCATTGCGGCTCGGTACGGCTGAAACGGAAGCAATCCTCAAACGGTTCACGCGCAACAACCTGAAGCATCCCACCTATCAAGCCTTGGGTGAACTTGGTAAGGCCGTCAAAACTATTTTCCTATGCGATTATTTGAATTCCGTAGAGCTTCGCCGCGAGATTAACGAGGGACTGAATGTCGTGGAAAACTGGAACTCGGCTAATAGTTTCATCTTCTACGGCAAAGGTGGCGAGATTGCGACTAACCGTATGGAGGATCAAGAAATGGCCGTTCTGTCACTGCATCTTCTACAGAATTGTCTGGTCTACATAAACACCCTGATGCTGCAAAATATTCTCTCAGACAAGAGATGGTTTGACACGATGGCACCAGAGGATTTAAGGGCGCTTACGCCGCTCGTGTATACGCATGTAAACCCGTACGGCACATTCCGACTCAACATGAGCGAACGATTACCATTGGAAGGGGAATTAGCGTGACGGAAAAACGTACATCGGCAAAGAAAAAGGCCCGCGAACTCTCAAAATATCTGCGCGTCGAGCGGCCCGACTATGCCTATATGAAAAGCTTGTTCCAGCATCTGCGGACGGAGCTTGAAATCGAAGTTCCAAAGGCATCAAAGAAGCTGCCCTACGTGCCTACAGAGGAAGAACTAAAACGGTATTATGATGTTGTCTGGAAGTCGAAAAACTTTCAAGATATGATGATTGTCAAAACGCTTATGTATACTGGTATTCGCGTGAGTGAGCTGGTCAATATTCGAATTACTGACATTGATTTTCACTATTGCCAAATTAGGATCAATAATGGTAAGGGGAGCAAGGATCGCATCGTACCGTTTCCGCAATCGTTTAAAGAGCTATTGGCCATGCACGCAGATACAATGAAAAAGAAGCACGCGGTCTATTTGTTTGAATCGTCATGGAAAAAGAAATATACCGACCGAGGAATACGAAAAATTTTAGCGAAGTATTCCGATGAAGCACAGCTTACGCAAAATCTCTCCCCTCACAAGTTACGGCATTTTCTGCTTACGTGGCTCAAAAAGCAAGGGATCGATGATGCATTGATTCAACCTTATTCCGGCCATGAGAGTAGAAAGTCGTTGGAGGTGTATTCAAAGCTCGCGATTACCGATGCGCAAAACGAATACAACGAGGTTATCAAAAAAATTCCCAATTTAACCCATATGTTTGCACTTGGTGACAACGACGCTGGTATTACCCCAATATTCACCGTTTTCAGCTTCACTGCCATTGAAGTTGTGATTGTATTGAGTTTTACCAACGACATAATCTTTGGTGTAAAAACCTTCATTTGAGCGACAATGATTGCACTCACTAATTGGCGCAACAGTCATTTTAGTAATCCCCTTTTTTTAAGTTCGAATATAGTTAAAAGTTAAAATCACGAAAAAAAACAAACCATACCAATAAGGTAGTAAGACCGATAAAGCCATTTTCTACGATTTTCCCCTTCCAAGTGCCGGTACTCATCAGATTTAACTTTAGGCGCCAATCAAAAGGCGGCAACGGTCGAATGCCGCGATTTGTAACAGAGTCAGCTAATAGGTGAAGCAAGTACGATAAACCGCCTGAGATCCAAATTGTAGAATCGTACTGATTAGTCGAGAAGTATAAAATTAATATCCAGATAGTTAATCCATAAAGCGTGTGTGTTAATCCACGATGCGGTAGCAGCGCGCAAACAATCAGCAAGCACCCGATAAGAAAACTCCAAGGTATAAAGTCATGGCCGAGAGCTATTAGTGCCGTACCAATCAGAATCATGATGACGTTGCGGAGGGAGCGAGTTGGCATGAAGGAAACTAGACTTACCAGAACAGCCAATAATATATTCCAAGGAGCAAATGCTTGTCCTAGGAAACAAAAGGCTGCGGCGAGTGCAACGAGTGTAAATTGAAAAAAATGTATGAATTTTTTAGGGATTGCTCGTGAGACAAGCAGAGAATTAGGTTCGTCAATGTCCGGCAACAAGGCGCTAATAGTAGTTACAGCAATAACTGGAATTGTAATCTTGTAGTCGGCCATACCAAGAATTGATAGTGTAATGCCTGTGCTAATAATGATGTGGGATTTACCCATCATATCGATCATTCCTTTCTATACAGGCAATATATGAACCATGTCTTGCAGAGTGCCGGAATACTTACACTTCGGCAAGCTTTTAATCACCATTTTTCCATATCGCTTAGTTCGCATACGATTGTCAAGAATAATAACTACTCCTTGGCAATGGATAGAGCGGTTAAGCCGACCAAATCCTTGTTTTAATTTAATCATCATTTTGGGGAACATGAAGTCAAAAAAACTACTCCTTTTAGCTTGCTCTATTAGCTCAAGTTGTGCTTGAATTAACGGTTCATTAGGCATTGGGAAAGGAAGCTTTGGGATGACGAGTGTCGTAAGTGCATCACCTGCGACATCTACCCCTGTCCAAAAGCTAGTACAACCGAAAACGATAGTACGGGGATCAGTTTTAAGCTGGTGTATGATTTTTTCTCGGTCACATCCAGAGTATTGAGTAAGTAAGGAGTAACCATAATCGATACAGTGCTGTTGGAACTTATTGGACACTTGGTTCATCGTTTCGAAGCTTGTGAATAACACAAGCATTCGTCCGCCTGAATACATGAGAATCTCTTTAAGTGATTCAATGGTATAAGGAATGAATTCCAGGCTGTCTGGGTTGGGCGCATCCTCTGGGCAGATAATCATAGTTTTATTCTCATAATCAAAAGGGCTGCCCACAGTAACACTATCATAGTCCTTGACTCCGATACGGCCAGCAAAAAAGGAAAAGGTTCCATTTGTAGAAATGGTTGCGCTGGTCAGAATGACAGGAACTTTATCGAACAATCCATAAGTAAGTACAACTTTCGGGAAAAGCGGTGCAGCATGGAGGGTAACATTTCCTCTGCCGCGCACTGTAATCCAATACCCCCAAGATTTCTTCTCCTTCTCCCCTATAAAATCTAGATCATCGTTCCCTTCAAATAGACGAGTTAGGAGCTCCGAAATGCCACGAAGATTCAAACTCTTTACTCGTTCAATAAAATCTTTAAGCGCTAAGCAAACATCCGAAACATCGATCTTTCCGTCCATAAGCTTAAATGCACTGGTTCCCATACCTTTGCCTATTTTCGTATATAGGGTATCAAGTTTATTTTCAATATTCTGGCGTAATTGCGTTAGCTCAAGTTGAGTGCTGTGATCCAGCTCATTGAAAGATTCTTTTTTAAAAAGATATTCGAATAGTGTTTCAAAACGATTTAAATCAACTTTTTTTTCAAATATATGACAACATACATCTTCAATTTCATGTGCTTCATCGAATATGACTGCATCATATGCTGGCAATGAACCGTTCCCGGTTTTCTTTCGCATGATAAGGTCAGAAAAGAAATAAGCATGATTGGTGACAATGATATGGGCTTTTTGCATCTTCTCTTTTAATTCTTCTAGAAGACAATTATCAGGTTTAGTTATGGCTGGGCAGGAAGATGCGGAGATTTTGTTCCATAAATTATCCTCAATATCAAATCCAAATCCTGTACGGTCACTGATTTTTTCCTGATTAACTTTTTTAAAGATTTTCTGTACAGTCTTTGATTCCTCATTACCGCTTCGAAGTGTTTCTTGCCAAAGTGCTTCAAGCTTTATGTTGCAAATATAGTGTGATTTTCCTTTAACCAGTTGGTAGCGAAGATTTCTTTTCTCCATTTTCATAATTTGTTCTACACGTGGCAGTTCTTCGTTTACAATCTGTGTCATTAAGGGGATAGTATGTGTGCAGATCACAACAGTTTTATTATTTGAGACGGCCCATTGTGCCGCTGGTATTAAGTAGCCTAAAGATTTCCCAGTCCCTGTCCCTGCTTCAGCGAGTAAATGCCTTCCCTCTACAAGTGCATTTCCAACCTTAGTAGATATTAGTATTTGCGGAGCTCGTGGACTGTAACCTTTAACAAGTTTGGATAAATGCCCGTCCTGTCCTAAGGATCTATGAATAAAGTCTTCCACAAGTTAACCCCCTTATTAATTATCGTATATATATTAGTATACTAATATACAACAATAGTGCAATGATACTAGATAAATATTTGGGGAGCAGGTCGATGACGTTTTGGAATGTGAATATATTGGATAATGTAAATTCCACTGGCTGAATCAAATTATTATTATCAAGTTTTTATTTCTCCTGTCTGGGGGAGTTGCTATGATCTTCTTGGGACGAATGGAAAAGGGAATACATCGAAATTATCATAAAAAGAAACGGGCCCAATAATACACATATCCCAATTCAATTGTTCCAAATTTCACTCGTAAGATACCCAATAGTTTCTTTAGTTGTCATTTCGTTAATACATACATTAGATTCTTCAACTCTTGCTTTTATCAACTCCTCAAATTGATCCCTTGATTTCTTTAACTTGCTCATCACAACAAGAGGTCTAATTAAATCAATAGCTTCTCTTTTAGATAAGCTTGTATAATCACGTCTCGTATTTAGTAATTCAGAAAGAGAAATAGACTTTATAAACGGTTTGTCTGCTCTATTTCGTATGCTCATGATTAATATTCACCTATCTTCTTAATATTTTTAATATGTAGTATTGCTAGAAAAATTGTTAATACCATGTAGCTAGTTCAGATTCATGTATCCAAATAAACCCTTGATTCAAAAAATCTTGTAATAATTCATCGGTCATTTTGATATCGATAGATTCTGGACTGCGCGATATTTGTATATCTTTAATTAGATGTTTGCATTTTGGATAATCATGAATGAGCACTGCTTGGACAGATGTTTCATCTGTTTTCCTCAGAAAGAACGGAAATACAGAAATTGTGGTTTTTCTCTCTTGCTCGATATCAATTTTTGAGTTGGGGATCCTTAAACGGAGGTAAAATTCTCGGTTAGGTTCATTGATTAATTCCATTCATTCTTATCCCCTTCTTTTTCGGAATCTCATGCTATTTATTTTAGATTTCGCCTAGCGGATCAAGAGTTTGAACAATACTCTTTGCCAGTAGAATAAGACGCTTTTCTTGCTCGCCAACTTGTCTATCAGCAATATCTTGTTTTACATTTCGGATTTCATTCTTCAACATCGTTATCTCCCAGAGATGTTGAATCATAAGGTTTTTTAGATGATCATTTTCTTTCTCTAAGATATCAAGTCGGTCCTTGTCGAACAATTCATCACCCATTTCCTAGTGATACTTTAAATCTTTGCAAACTGCAACCCTAATTATAGTCTAACAAAGCTTACATCCCTCTAATTTTTATTAGAAGAGAGATTATTGGCCCTGTTGTATTCTAGCCTCATATTTTTCAATGATATCGCTTGGTGCTTTCTTCTTCATATGGTTAGGTATGTGTAGGAAACAATATACCATTTTCTCTCGATTGAGAGCCGGTATTAAACCAAGGAAATCCCATTCATCCCGAGACAATTGCTTTCCACAACCTGAGAAAATACAGTTGTGGGTAACCATGTCACGAGATTGAATTACTTGATTTTCTATGCCCGCTCCTGGAGCGTTCGCAAGTAAATGACGCAGGGCGGGATTACTACCCCAGTCCTCGTCCTTTGTGTGATAAGGTGCTAGATCCTTCCAACCAATTTGCCAAGTATCAAGCGCTTCACGTACGGCCTCTGTATATGCCAGGTCAACCTTATTGGCAATATTTTTTCCATTTCCATGTTGATCCTTCTCAACTTCAGAAAATCCGATGCCGTCCCTGTAATGCTCTCCTATGGTTACTCGCGCTATAATCTTCACATAACCATGAGGTACGTTAATTTCAACGTCTCTAATTTCTTGACTCCATTGACTGGCTGTCGCAGTTTCAATGCGATCGGTGTATACCTGATTAGGGATATAAGCTCGATTATTATCTCGCCGCAGCTTTACAGTTCCGCTAGGAAAAGGGGCTTTAATAAGCGATATTGCTTTCTCATAATCAAATGGTTCCACGAGCAGGCTCCTTTCTTAGGTCAATTTCATCTTACCGTATTTATCAATATAGGATTCGAACCGGTTATACACCTGCTGCGCACGTTTTACACGGTCAGGCAACTCGCGCATCAAGCTCTTAAAATAATCCATTCCGGATTCCGTGATCCGATAAAATCGATTGTAACGATTGTCCCCCTCCCACTTCCGAGTTACATGCCCCTGGTCTGCAAGTGTTTTTAGTCGCTGACTAAGATAGCCATCATTTACGCCCACCGATCCACCTAGTGCTAATATGATACGTTCTTCAAGTTCCTTAGCGTAGAGTTGTCCACTCTGCAGTTCAGATAATACGATAAAATCAATGACCTGTTGAACCTTAACGACGTAACCAAGTGATTCTTGCTTCTCAATAGGATTTTCATTACGTGCCATTGAATATCACTCTTTCCCTTTATTATCGGAAGTTGTAGCTTCGTCATGCTTGTGAAGTTGGTTAAATTGAGGCGTGTAATAACAAGCTTTTCCATCTTCCTGAAGAACCTCAACGAGTGCTCGATCCATCTCATCGAGAGGCATATCGGATTTGTTATGACTTAGAGGGGTCTCAGGCGGAAGAAAAGGTCTATAGTCGATTAGAGGAGGTATCCGGACGATAAATGCACCACGCATCTCAATACTACTTCCTCCAGTCTCATATCCCCATATGACGGAATCACCTTTATTGAATTTCATCTTCTATACGTCCACCTTTCGCATTGTTGTCAGCAGCCTTTTTAATAACAAAGCAGGGAGAGGGAATAGACAAGACCCGCTTCCTCTGTTTAAAATAGTATACTTGCATGGCCACACATGGAGTGCTGTTCATTTCAATGTAATCGGTATTAACCAATCATTCAATCCAAACATGTCGAACCAATTAATCCAGATCTCTAGCCCAACTAACTAACTCTTCATCTTCAAAATTATATGGATTTTTGTAAATATTAGAGTAATAGTATTCAGAAT
>NZ_MRTD01000041.1 GCF_001956295.1 Paenibacillus sp. FSL A5-0031 | reverse complement strand
CTCCAAATCTGGCTCCCCGAACAGGACTCGAACCTGTGACAACTCGATTAACAGTCGAGTGCTCTACCAACTGAGCTATCAGGGAAAAGTAAAAGTGACAAGTAATAATATATCATGTACTACTTTGATTGTCAATCACTTTTAACACTAATTTTCCGCGACATTTTCCACAAGCGTATTTAGCCGGATCAATCTTCCTTTTGCGCAGATACTCCATCCCGCATTTGGTACAAATAAGCTTGTACCGAAATGGCTGCTGCTTACGCTGCGCGCGTTCAGGCAAGGACTGACAATAGCGTGAGCCGCCTACCTGAGCCAGCAGCTGTTTGAATTCAATATCACGATGCTGGTATCCCCGCTTCAATATATGCAAGTGATAATGGCAAAGCTCATGCTTAATAATTTTCTCAGTTTCTTCATGCCCGAAAGCCGAAAGCTGATGAGGACTGATCTCAATATTATGGGACCTTGTAAAGTAGCGTCCTCCTGTTGCTTTAAGTCGGCTGTTGAATGTAGCTTGATGTAAAAACGGACGATTAAAAAAGGTTATTGAAATATGCTCAACCCATTGCTGAAGCGCCTCATTATTCATTCATTATTCTCCCCCAACTACTTGAATTTTAAAGCTGGCATAGGCTACACTGTCAAGTAGGAATTATTAAATGTGCAGAAAATTTACAGTATATGTACGGTAACAAACTAAAGGGGAGATCAATAATTATTATGGCAACTATGCGCTACGTCCTATTGAAACAAAATGACATCATCTTTTTCGTGGAAATGCCTGAATCGCACGCTTATCAGCTAAGCGCGCTTAACCTCCGGCTTCATAAAGAAATTGACAAACTAACGGCAGAGCATGTTCCAGTATTGCCTTATGCTGTAGCAGAGTGCAACGATGTTGAGCTTCATGATACTTCCATTAAAATCATCTCAGGCCTGGATTACATTAACAGCCTTGAGAAGGATTTTGCCGGCGTACAAGAGAAGTCCTATCCGCTTATTTCGCTTCTAACAGAAATTCGCGCCCTGCAAGCTCAGCTTGAACAGTGGTACGAAGAGTATGAAGAAGAACAGAGTATATAGGTAGGACCTGCACGGACACACGCCCTTCCCCATATTGTAGTATTACAACAAGTTAGGCCTGGGGAAGGAGTACGATAGGTATGCCACAGTGGCTGTGCAATCAAATGATGCGTGCATTTCAAAAAAAAGACCGCAGACAAATTAAGCTGCTTAATGACTGCTGGTATTTTTACCGCAACAAACAAGGTTCAAAGGAAGATGGCACCGGAACCGAATTCACCGAATTTCAGTAATGAATCACTGCCCAACCACATAACCGTATACGGCTGCTGCCATACTTTTAAGGGATTAGCTCGTTTAAACGGTGAATTAATGCAGAATGTAAAGGCGAACTCCTAATTACTTATCGTTAGAATAACAAAAGCGACCCCCATTATCTGAGGGTCGCTTTTTTTGTTATTGTTTGGTTATCGATAAATTAAAATTTATTAAAAAATGTAACATCATCAACCGATAGACGAGTCGTTTCACGGCCTTCTACTGCTGCTTTGCCGATTGGAAGCATCAATGTCGGCAAATAACGATCCGAAATATTAAACAGTTCCATCACTTGATCACGGTTATATCCGCCCATAGGAACGGAATCATACCCTTTAGCACGAGCTGTCAGCATAAGCTGCATCGCCACTAGGCCTGTGTCAAATACAACGATTTCTTTCAAGCGCTCTGCTGGCAAAGCTGAGTACATTTTCGTAGAATTCGCAATAAAGTTGTTGCCCACTTCTTCAGTCATGAAACCTGCTTCAATCGCAGATCCATAAATTTTTTCGGACAACGTGTACATTTCCAAATCAGCTAGAACAATAACAATGGCTGATGCAGCAGCAACCTGCTTTTGGTTAAATGCGATTGGAAGCAGCTTTTGCTTCAATTCAGGATCAGTTACAACGAGAAAACGCCAAGGCTGCATATTCGATGAAGATGGCGCTTTGATCGCAGTTGCAAGAATGTCTCTGATTTCTTCCTCAGAAATTACTGCACTGCTGTCGTATTCACGTACAGAACGACGGCTATTTAAAACATCAAAGAAAGTTGCATTCAATTGTTCATTCGTTTGAGTTTCTTGTGAATTGCTTTGAGTTGTTGTCATATGGTTCCCTCCAAAGGAAAATTATTTATCTGTGCAAGATTCTACTCAGTTAATCTCGCGAATATACTGTGCTTCGTACGTCACAGTTAATGAAAGATAAACTGTAACATTTATATACACAGTATAGGTCGTGTCGATACTTTTGTCAATCGACTAACTTTAGTAAATTTAATTACTTTTTAAGAAGAATTAGGCAATGTTTTTTGAGCAAGCTGCGCAATTGTAGACTGCTGCAGTGTTTCGATCGTATTTTGTTCAATCTCATTTGCAATATCCATGAATGCTGATTTCATATTCAATCCAGCATCATGCAGGCTGATTGTATCCAGCATGCCGTTGCAGAGAGGTTCTCCTACTTTGAGAGCAATGTACACCTCAGCGAGCGATATCGCCTCTGGAGGGCGTTTCAGCCTATAACCTCCATCACGGCCTTCTCTTGTTTCAATCAACTGCCCAGCAGCCAGCTTAGCCAGCACTTTCCGCAATTGTGTTGCTTCCGAGTTCAAGCAGCCTGCAATAGCCGCACTTGGATAACATTCTGATTTGTGCGATAAAATAACGAGTGCCTGCAAAGCGAGTCCAAACCATTTTGAATGGGTCGATCCGCTTGCCTTTTCTGTCTTCATAGTCATCTCACTCCTTTTGTAGGGTAGTAGGCGATGCCCATGCACTTGTTAAATTATAAAGGGCTTGCCTCCTAACAGGCAAGCCCTTTATATATGGAAACCGTTAGTTAGGCTTGCGCATCGTCAAGCTTACTCGGCCTTTTTTCGAATCGACACTAAGCACCCATACCGTCACCGTATCACCGACAGATACAACATCCATCGGACGTTTAACGAATTTATCGCTAAGCTGTGAAATATGAACGAGTCCATCATTTTTGATGCCGATATCGACAAAAGCACCAAAATCGATGACATTCCGCACCGTCCCGTGAAGCTCCATTCCTGGAGCCAGATCCTCGATATTCAGTACATCAGTATGGAAAATCGGAGGAGGAAGCTCTTCACGCGGGTCGCGACCCGGACGAAGCAAGCTATCCATGATGTCCCGCAAAGTTGGTACGCCCACGCCAAGCGTTGGTGCGATACGATCTGCGTCTAGCTCCGCAAGCTTCGTTCTTAGCTCTTCTGAGCCTAACTGCTTAAGGCTAAGGCCCATCTCACTAAACAGCTTGTCTACAACATCATAAGACTCCGGATGAATCGGCGTGCTGTCTAGAGGATTGACTGGTTCAGCAATTCTCAAGAAACCAATACATTGCTCATAAGATTTTGCGCCAAGACGCGGTACCTTCTGCAGCTGGTTTCGTTTAATGAAGCGTCCGTTTTCATCACGGTATTTCACGATATTTTTAGCGATCGTAGCATTAATGCCTGCCACGTAGGACAACAAAGATGCTGATGCTGTGTTCACATCGACGCCAACATGGTTAACTGCCGATTCAACTACACCGCCAAGCGTCTCATCAAGGCGCTTCTGACTAACATCATGCTGATATTGTCCAACTCCGATTGCTTTAGGCTCGATTTTGACGAGCTCTGCAAGCGGGTCTTGCAATCTGCGGGCAATCGACACTGCGCTGCGCTCTGCGACGTCTAGCGCCGGAAACTCCTCCTGAGCGAGCTTAGAGGCCGAATAAACGCTTGCGCCTGCTTCGTTGACAATTATGTACTTAAGCTCAGCGCCACCCGCTCCGGCCGCTTTGCGCTTGCCTATTAAGTCAGCAATAAATTGCTCCGTCTCACGTGAGGCTGTTCCATTGCCTATGACGATCAATTCTACTTTGTATTTATCAATTAAACCATTGATAAGCTTCTCAGCTTCAGCCACTTTGTTGTTCGGAGGAGTTGGATAGGATACCGCGACCTCCAGCAGCTTGCCAATATCATCAATAACTGCTAGTTTGCACCCGGTACGGAAAGCCGGATCAACTCCAAGCACGATATTGCCGCGAACGGGCGGCTGAAGCAGCAGATTGCGCAAGTTTTCAGAGAAAATGGAGATGGCATGCTCCTCTGCCTTTTCTGTCAGCTCGCCACGAACCTCACGCTCAATGGATGGCGAGATAAGACGCTTATACGAGTCTTCAATAACCGATATAAGCACATCGCGTACAGATTGCGCAGTCCCGTTTCTAAGCAGCTTTCTCTGGATATGCTCATGAATGCGTTCCGTAGGAACATCAAAGGCAACACGCAGCACATCCTCGCGTTCAGCACGATTAATCGCAAGAACACGATGTGGAGGAAGTTTTCGAACCGGCTCCTGATAGCTGTAATACATTTCGTATACCGTTTCCTCAGCAGCATTTTTTGCTTCTGTCTTGATTAGCGCTTGATCAAATGTAAATTTGCGAACCCAAGCGCGAATAGATGCATCATCGGCAATATTTTCGGCAATGATGTCCGAAGCTCCATTTAAAGCATCCTGAGCGGTCGGTACACCTTTTTCCTCGTTCACATAACGAGCAGCTTCAACAAGCGGGTCTCCGCTGCGCGGCTGTGACCACAGCCATTCTGACAGTGGCTCCAGTCCTCTTTCCTTCGCGACGCTCGCACGAGTCTTACGCTTTTGCCGATATGGCCGGTATAGATCTTCTATCTCTTGCAGCTTAACCGATTGGGTAATCGAAGTACGCAGCTCTTCAGTCAGCTTGCCTTGCTCATCAATTAGACGAATAACCTCACGCTTGCGCTCTTCCAGGTTCCGCATATATTGCAGCTTCTCTTCGATTGCTCTTAGATCATTCTCATCCAGCTCACCCGTCATCTCTTTGCGATAACGCGCGATAAATGGAATGGTGTTGCCCTCATCGAGCAAGCCTACTGCAGATTTCACTTTTGTTACCGGGATCGATAACTGTGCAGCTATTCCAGTAATAATTCGCTGACTTTCGGCAGCTTTCTGTTCCACTGTCAATTTCGATTTTCCCGCATTTTCTTCTACATCATCTGTAAAATGCTGTACCTTTGTATCCGCCAAACGTCATGCCCCTTCCTCATGCTTCATGCACCCGTATATGGGTTGTTCGCCATTTCAAAACCAATCGTCGTACGTCCGCCATGTCCTGGATATACAATGACTTCTGGGTTTAGTTTGTACAGCTTCAAGCGAATGGAGTCATATAAATCACGTTCACGTCCGCCTGGCAGGTCCGTTCGGCCAACTGACATTTTGAATAGCACATCGCCTGAGAACAGATGGTTGCCGTGCAGGAAGCTTACGCTGCCGGGAGAATGCCCCGGTGTATGCATGACTCGGAAAGATAATCCAAGCAGCGATAAGGTTTGACCTTCCGCGAGCGCATATTCAGCGGGGTCCGTTGAGAGCGGAGGCGTTACATCCTGCCATCTCATTGAACCATTTTTACGCGGATCCGTTAGCCAGTCTGCCTCCAAGTCATGGATGTACACAGGACAGTCAGCGAGCTTTCGCACTTCATCCACGCCGCCCATATGATCGAAATGAGCGTGAGTCAATAAAATTGCCTCCACCTTCACACCTTTAAGGCGCTCGATCAGCTTGCGCGGATTCATTCCTGGATCAATCACGATGCCGCGTTCCTGCCCCTCTTCACCACTTGCCGTTGCAGGCTCCTTCACCGTAATGAGATAAGCATTCGTTTGCAGGGGACCTAATGTAAAAGTTTCAATCTTCATATTCTCACTCATATTCGTTTAAAATGACTCCAACAAATTGCGGAGCTCTTTCACAATAACGGATTGATATGCAGTTCCTTCTCCATAACGACGGCCAATTTCCTGTCTTGTAATCGCCAGCTTCTCTTGATAGTCGGCTGCTTCACGGTCTGGATTTTCTTTTTTGAACGCGAGCATTGCTTCCTGAACATGAGTAGGACGCGGTCCCCACTTGCCTAGCACTGCTCCGCCTGTATCCGCAACAATAACGACAGGAACAGAACGGCCGCCAAGTGTCAAAAATTGATCCATCGTGTCGAGATGCTCTTCCATAATGAGCACGTCAATCGGAACGCCGCTGTTCTCTAGCGCTTTGAATACAACAGGAATGTTGCGTACAACATCTCCACACCAATCAGCCATCAGGATCAATACACGAAGATCATCACGATTGTTAAGCGATTCAAAATATTCCTTGTCGCTTTCGTCAGTCCAAACGAACTTTTCCGACCAATCCAAAAACTGCTCTTTATTTTTGGTCATGCCGTCAATAAATTGTTGCGGGCTAATCCCTTTGCCCAGTTTATCTGCAATGCTTTTGCTCATATGAATCCCTCTTTCGTCTATTTAATGGATGCTCATCAGAAAAAATGCAAGGTTGACTGTTCTATTATACCGATTTGCGGCGTGAGCGTACAAATTTGAAAAGGACATAAATAATAAGCAGTGCAATTGCGATAAGAATAGCAGGCTGTACATAAGGCGCAGCTTTCTCATCGATTTTATCCCAGTTCTCGCCAAGCGATTTGCCCAGATAAATAAACAATATAGACCACGGCAGAGATGCAAGTGCAGTCAGCAATGTAAATAATCCAAAATTCATCCTTGCCATACCGGCTGGAATGGAAATAACCTGTCTCATTACCGGGACAAAACGTGCAGTGAACACGATGCCTACGCCATACTTGTTAAACCAATTTTCAGAAATATCTACATGTTTTTGTTTGATCTTTATATATTTACCGTATTTCTCGACGATTGGCCGTCCGCCATATCTGCCAATCCAATATAAAATCCAGTTTTGCCCAATTGCACCTAAAGTACCGAACAACACTGCCCCCCAGAAGGAAATATCCCCTTTGTATACGAGATAACCTCCAAAGCCGAGCACAATTTCACTTGGTATAACTTCAATTAATAGTCCGATCAAAATACCAAAGTACCCTAGACTCTCTACCCATTGCAATACATTGTCCAATACTTCATGAATAAAATCCATTCCTGATCTCAATCCGCCTTCCTGCATAAAATATGGCTTTCGCTTGCTTTTACTGCGCTGAAGCTATTCTAACATACGATACAGACAACCTTCCACTTTTGTCATGTGCTGACAAGCCCCTGCATAGACTAGCCTTAAATGATACGAATGGATGAGGTGAGCGTTTCATGTCAAAGGTCTTTATTGTAAGTAAACGACAAATTCAACTGTTTATTGTAGTTGCAGTCCTTATCGTATTCACCGGCGTTTACTTAAGCTGGGACGGTTCAAAAGAGGTAGATGGACAACCGTCAGAGCCGCGAATTTTCCAGATTGTTACGGTTGAATACAAGTCACAAACCGCTGACGGCAAAGAGCATGAAATGTATCGCTGGGATCCGGGTCAAATTGTTGTCCAAAAGGATGAACTAACTGAGCTGCATATTAGTGGTGTAAGTGGGGCAAGCCATCCCTTTGTCATTGAAGGGCTTGGCATTAAGGGAGAAGTACTAAAAGGCAAAACGACGGTTGTACGATTCACTGCCAAAAAAGAGGGTACTTATCCTATTTTATGCTTGACCCATACTGATATGCGCCACGGCGGACCAATGGTTGGTTATATCACAGTAGATTAGCAGGCAAACGGCTGTAACGAGTGACCTCCTTCTCCCCGGGCGCATACATATGGGGTAGAGAGGAGTCGGTCTATAATGAAAGCTAACGCGCCAAAACATACAGCCGGCTTACCGACTGCGCGTAAAATTCGCAGAGCCTGCAGCAACGAGCTATACCGCACCGTGAAGCGCATGAAAGTTTGGGTATCCAAAGAGAAAATCGAGCAAGCTGAAAAACTTTATTTTAAAAAGGTTATTGTCAACCTGATCTGGGTTCACGAAAATAAAGACAATCGGAAGGTCCAATGCGACTGGTGGGAAGAGAATGTCAGCGCTGAAATTGCCGAGTTATGGGAAGTCGATCGAAACCAGCTTTGTATCGCGTTTAGAGAAGCTTTTGGCGGTTAAGATGGTTATTGGGTAAACAAAAAAAGAGGCTTTCCCATTTATTATTGGGATTGCCTCTTTTTCTGTACAGTTGCTTGTTGCTTAGCTTGTAACGATTAACTTTCTTCCTTCAATCGGTCACAGGATACCGTTTTTGTGTTCACAGGATTGTTGCCGACCATAACGGTCGCCATCCCATTCGCCTCGTCGACATTTTCAATCCAGACCAAATCCTCATCCAGATTAACTTTAACTGTCTGTTCAGATTCGTATATTTGCTTCGCGCGTGCTACGTCCATACTGTCTCCCCTCCTTTTTTATAAATTCATCGAACTATTGCTATCTGGATTCACGTTCCATCGTATCTGTTGTTGATTCGTCAATAAGGCCGTTTTGCAGCGTTACATTGCCGCCGCCCAATCCTTCATTTACCATCCTGTCGATATCCATAAAATAATCCTCTCGACCCTCATGCTTCGGATCTGCCGCCTCTTGTTTTTGCTCGTCGTTAGTATCTGTCATAGTTACACCCTCCCATTTGTTTTGGCGAATACGTATACCGTGTAGGCCCGATTTCGCATTCGCGGCGGTAATAACATGGTTTATCCACCTTCGAAAAATATGCCCGAAAACGCAGTCAAGCATGCATCGTTCACAGCAGCGGCGATAACATGCGCAGTAATGCTTCTGCTGCCTTTTGTCGATTCGGTCGATTCATAAAGGTCTTTTTGTCCAATTCTCGGCTATGCTTCATATCCTCCATAAAATCCGTTTCCAGCTTCTTAATCGTCCCTTCGTCAAAAAGCACTGCGTTCAGCTCAAAATTACTTAGCAAGCTGCGCATATCAACATTTGCTGTTCCAACAGTGGCCAGCATATGATCTACAATCATCACCTTCGAGTGAATAAATCCTTTCTCATAACGATAAACCTTCACTCCCGCATCCAGCATCTCTTGCATATAGGATAGTGTGGCAAGCAGCACGAGCTTGGAGTCTGCAATGCCCGGTATAATCAACCTCACATCTACCCCGCTGAGTGCTGCCGTTCTGAGTCCCATAAGCAGGCTGGAATCAGGTATAAAATAAGGCGTCGTTATATATATCCTCGTCAAAGCCGCTGTTATCGCAGCAAACATGACCTCGTCAATCTTATGAGCATGCTGTCCCGGTTTACTTGAGACCATCAGCACCCTTTCATTTCCTAGGCAATGATGCGGTGTCATATACGCTTTACCATCCAGCTCTTCTTTTGCCGCGAAGGCCCAGTCGTTCATGAACAGCTCCTGCAGGTAATATACGGAGTCCCCTTTCAGACGCAAATGAGTATCCCTCCAGAAGCCCAGCTTCGGGTCCTTTCCTAAGTATTCATCACCGATATTGATACCACCGATAAAACCTACGGTCCCATCTATTACAACGATTTTGCGATGATTGCGATAATTTAATTTTCTGTCAAAAAAGGCGATGCGCGGCGGTAAAAAGCAGCTTGTCCGAACTCCTGCAAGGTGAAGCTCTTCGATATACTTATCACTTAAATGCAGGCTTCCTATCCCATCATATACGACTCGGACCTGGACTCCTTCTCTCGCCTTACTCGTTAACACCTGCAAAAAACGTTGGCCAATTTCATCATCTCTAATCGTGTAATAATCCATATGTATATGATGGGTCGCTTGCCTCAGCTCTCTCAATATCTCCTCGTATGTGTCATCACCGTTATTCAGTACGATTGCTTCATTATTACGGGTAATCGGAAACGGAGCTAAGCCAGTAAGCATGGCAAACAGCTTCTTTTGTGTCTCAACCTGCTCATTTCCCATATCCGCTGCCTGTGTAACCTGCTGGGATAATTGATTCGCATAGCGTATAGTCTCCTGCTTAAATCGTTCCAAACGCCTGCGTCTGACAAAGTCTTTCCCAAGCATGATATAGGCTATAAAGCCTATGAACGGGAACATAAATGTAATGAGAAGCCATGCAGTCAACTGTGCTTGACGACGATGCTCCATCACAAATACCGCAGCGAGCTGAATAATATATACGATTAATATTGCCGACAGCCAAATGAACCCCATAGTTAAAATAACACCTCGTTTTCTCCTTACCGTACATAGTCTTACAAGTCCCTCTAGTTTGAACGCATGCTTACATACCTATTCTTATAAAATCTTATAACATGAAAAAAAGCTCGTCCGATTATTATTAATCGGACGAGCTTTAGAACTTGAAATATTGCAGATTAATGACTAAATCTTGTGAGTGGATTATTGCTTCAATGTCACGCCGGCATTATTATTTTCGATATGAGTAAGGATAAGGCGATGCATGCTAAGCCTTCTTGTTATAAACTGCGGCAGTAAACGGTAATTCATGCCTAGCTTATAGCCAATCAGCTTTGCTGCTGATTCAGCGATCAGCTTTGGAATCAGATGCCATTTGCGGGTTCGATTGAGCTCATTCAGCTGCAGCTTAACGAGCTTTGAGCCTGCCTTGCCAACCGCGCTGTAAGGCGTGATCCATGTATTGCATCGCATAGATATTCCATTATCGAAGTAACGCTTGAATTGCTGCTTTATCGAATAGTCATGCGAATGAAAAACAAGAGCCTCTGCGCAGTAAGCAACCTTATAGCCAGTCAAAATGCATTTGGCAGCCATAAACAAGTCCTCATTAAAGATGACTGGCTCCTGAAACCGTCCCATCGTCTCAAACGTCTCACGCCAAATCGCTGAGCATACGTTGGAGCAAAAAAATGTTTTTATCCCAAGCTGCTCAATATCCTCATAAGCTTTCAATTGCGACTGTGCCGGATAGTTATGTTCCCTTGCCAGTCTTTCCAGCACATTAGCTTCTGGTCTCGGCAGCTGCCTTGCATAGGCATACGCCACATTATTTCCAGATAAAAGTGGGCGAGTCAGCTCTTCAATAAGCTTATCGTTGCAAGGGAGTGCATCCTGCGTCATAAATAGCAAAATATCGCCGCGCGCTTGCATCGCTGCAACGTTGCGCGTACCACCGTGATCGAAGTCACGACGTTCAACGCGCATCACTTGGGCGCCAGCCTTGAGCGCTCGCTCCTGCGTTCCGTCGTCCGAGCAGGAATCCATAATGATGATTTCATATGGTGGAAGCGACTGATGCTTCAATCGCTCTAATAGCTCTCCCAGCTCTGGCCCTGCATTCAATGTAGGAATAATAATCGATACTCGGCATGCTGAATTGCTGTTAGTAAGCATTTTTGTTAATCAAGCCCTTCAGTACCGTTTTGAAAATAATTTTGATATCAAAGAAAAAAGTCCAGTTTTCAATATAAAAAATATCAAACATAATACGGTCTTGTATGGAAGTGTCGCCTCTTAAGCCATTGGTTTGTGCCCAGCCTGTTATCCCAGGTCTAATCTGATGCTTAACCATATATTTTGGAATTTCCTCTTTGAACTGATTCACGAAATAGGGACGTTCTGGCCGCGGGCCAACCACGCTCATATGGCCGAGCAGAACATTAAAAAACTGCGGCAGCTCATCCAGACTCGTGCGACGAAGGAAGCTGCCAAACTTGGTGCGCCTTGGATCGTTCTCTACCGTCCACTGTGTATCTGATACTTTATCCGTTGATACACGCATCGAGCGGAATTTAAACATATGGAACGTTTTGCGATCGAGTCCCATCCGCTCCTGCTTAAACAATACCGGTCCAGGCGATGTCAGCTTAAGCCCTATGATAGCGAACAACATGATTGGAGACGTTATAAGAATTGCAACTAATGAGAAGGCGATATCAAACCAGCGCTTTAATATTCGATTGCTCAGCTCATCGAGTGGAATATCCCTTACATTAATAAGTGGGATGCCTGCAAAATTATCAAAAAATGGCCGAGCCGGCAGCAAATCAAAGAAGTCAGGAATAATTAGCGTCTTCACGCCCGTTCGTTCACACATTTCAATAATTTCCGCATACTTTGCATGCGCTTCAAGCGGCAGTGCAATGATGACTTCATCAATAGGCATCATATCCAGCTTTTGCTTCAGAGCATCTAGCCTACCGATAATCGGCTTCATATACTGATGCTCAGGCGCATGCTCATCTTGATAATCATCCAAAAAGCCGACTACCTCATAACCAAGATCCGGGTGCTGCTGCAGATTCGTATAGAAACTGCGTCCCACGGAACCAGCCCCAACGATAAGTACAAAACGTTTATTAAAGCCTTTACGACGAAATGAAGCGAGGATCGATTTGACCCAATATCGGTATGACGCAATGGCGATAAAATTCATGAAAAAGAAAATGGCTAGAAATTCACGAGAGATATGTACTTCACGGGTAAAGAAGAACAAGCTAAGTAAACCTAAAAAGCTGATTGTTTGAATCTGTAAAATACGAAGCACTTCGTAGGAATAATTTTTGCGTCGTTTGGGCGAATAAAACTGGAAGTAAAAACCGATCAGCACTGCTGAAAAGGAATAAATCGTTCCCCATAGTAAATAAGTAGAGAACGCTACCGAGTTAAAGCTTGGCAGCAGACCGCTATAAAATTTAAGCCAATACGCGGCCATAAAGACGACCAATGTGCAGGATAAATCCGCCAGCATATATAATTGCGTCAAAAACCGTTGGTTTTGCCTTAGCATTCGCCGTGTTCACCCGCATTCTCTCAAATTTCGACTCTATTTGCATTGTACCAAAAATAGGATAGGAGGAGAACCCCATATTTTCCCATTTAAAATTAATTTAATGTTTAGTATGTCGTTTATGAACTGCCTTTTCCTGAATCCATTTACGTTTTTGAAGCATGCTCGGAAGCGATTTGAAAATAGTTGACCAACAGCGTAACAATCCTGGCTCACGTAAAATAATATAACCAAGCTTCACCGCTTCCGTTGCTAGGATCAACGGCCCTATTAATAGAGAGTGCCAACCGATAGGTTCATTTTTTATAAGGGTGAAAAAACGGTTCTGATAGGAATGCTGACGTACAAACAGCGGAACGCTGCTCCTGCTTCCCTTTTTCCAGCCTCGATGGTGTACTGCGTTTGCTTCAGGTATGTAATATGAGGTCCAGCCAAGCTTCTGTGCTCGCCATGCTACATCTACGTCTTCCTTATAGGCAAAAAAGCGTTCATCAAAAAATTCGCCATCATAATCGACATCACGAATCATAGCCTTTCGATATACCGCTGCTGCACCAGATACGCCAAATACGGCTCTTGTTCTACTCCAGTCCGCTGCTTGGTCGCCTGCGGCTAGATCATATGCATTTCGAGTTCGTTTCATTCCAAGTCCTGCGCTATCCATTACTTCTATATTAGACGCAAAAACAAGCCGTCCGGTTGCACTTCCAACCTCCGGCTTTTGTTCCATAAAACCAATAATTTCTTGTAAATAATTCGGGTCTAGCGTAACATCCGGATTCAACACAAGAACATAATCGGTGGATGTTTCACGTATAGCCTGGTTTTGGCCGCCGGCAAACCCATTATTGGTCGTGTTCGCTATGAAATGGACATGCTCTGCAAAAGGTTTCACTTGATCAGCCGTTCCATCAGTTGACGCATTGTCGATGACGACAATGCGTTCAACAGGGAAGCTTTGTTTTAAAACAGCTTGCAAACAGCTCTGAATGTCTTTTGCACTGTTATAAGTTACTATACAAACGCTTACTGTTGGCATTACATATATCACTCACTGTCTATGAGATAGTGGTTAAGCGCTTCTCTCCACGGCCGCAGCATGTTAAGTCCATTACTGCGGATAGCAGTATGATCCATAACTGAATATGCAGGTCTTGGAGCTGGCCTTGGGAAGTCAGCTGTCGTACAAGGCTCAACAAGAATAGTGGTGCCGCTGTCTTCAAAAATGGCATTTGCGAATTCAAACCAAGAGCAGACTCCGCTATTGGATGCATGGTAAATACCATAATAATCAGTTTGCACTAGCTCTAGCAAGAAAGCTGCAAGATCATAGGTGTAGGTAGGTGATCCAATTTGATCTGCAACTACTTTAAGCTGATCTCGCTCTCCAGCCATTTTCAGCATCGTCTTCACAAAGTTATTTCCGTACTTCCCGTATACCCATGATGTTCGAACGATATAGAAGCGATCATGTAGTGTCTGAACGGCTTGTTCGCCAGCATATTTTGACTTTCCATACACCGTTTGAGGATTAATCTGGTCATATTCATTGTAAGGGACTGTGCTGCTTCCATCAAAAACATAATCGGTGCTAATATAACAAAGCTTTGCACCAATCTCGCGAGCAGCTATAGCAACATTGCGTGTTGCAGCTGCATTCACACGAAAAGCCTCGTCCGGCTCGGACTCGGCTTTATCTACAGCAGTATAAGCAGCACAGTGTATGACCACATCAGGACGATGCAGTGCAAATAAATTTCGGCAGGCTGGGAGACTCGTAATATCAAGCTCGCTACGGCTTAATCCAATAATTTCAGCCGTATCCGTCGTCCACTGTGACAATTCTCGGCCAAGCTGCCCATTCGCGCCAGTAACTACGATCTTTAAAGTAGACATTTTATTCTTTCGCCTCCAGGCGATCCTTGTACTGGGTATCATAATATTGTTGATAGGAGCCGGAAGCAACTTGCTCCATCCACTCTGTATTGCTAAGGTACCAACGAATCGTTTCCTTGATTCCGTCCTCATAGTTAAATTTCGGTTGCCAGCCTAATTCATTTCGGATTTTGTCAGCATCAATTGCATATCTGCGATCATGACCAAGACGGTCCTTCACGTAGGAGATCAGCGACTCCGGCTTGCCAAGCTCTTCAAGGATCGTTCGAACAACCTGCAGATTGTTCCGCTCGTTACGTCCACCAACGTTGTAAACTTCACCATTAACGCCTTTATGCAGTACTAGATCTATTGCGCTGCAGTGATCCTCTACATAAAGCCAATCACGGACATTGAGGCCATCCCCGTATACAGGAAGCGGCTTATCTTGAAGCGCATTCTGAATCATCAATGGAATAAGCTTCTCGGGGAACTGATATGGACCATAATTATTAGAGCAGCGTGTTATGTTAACGTTTAGCCCAAATGTCTCATGATAAGCTCTGACAAGCAGATCCGCCCCAGCTTTGCTCGCCGAATATGGACTGTTTGGCGCAATCGGCGTATCTTCCGTGAAAAGTCCCGTCTCACCCAAAGTTCCGTACACTTCATCCGTAGAAACTTGAACGAATTTAGTTACATTATATTGCTTCGTAAGATCAAGAAGCGTCTGAGTACCAAGAATGTTTGTCTGTACAAAAATCTCCGGATGCAAAATACTGCGATCCACATGAGATTCTGCTGCAAAGTTAATAACAGCGTCGATGCCTTGTTGGAATAAAGGCTCCAATTCGCTGCGCTTCGCAATATCTGCTTTCACAAATGAGTAGTTAGAATTCTGCTCAATCGTGCGCAGGTTTTCAAGGTTGCCTGCGTATGTTAGCGCATCAACATTAATGATTTCATAATTTGGATAGTTCTTAATCATATACAATACAAAATTGCTGCCTATAAAGCCGGCACCGCCGGTAACTAGTAATTTCACGAGTCTAACTCACCCTTCATATACAAAGTTGATTTCCGCATCGGCAAGCACCGGATGCTTGCCATCCTTATCCGATAAAATCGGAGTAGATGTCGGCCAGTCGATTGCGAGTAGCGGATCGTTCCAGGCGATGCCACGGTCGTGTTCGGGGGAGTAGAGGGCATCTACCTTATACTGAACCTCACTATTTGGAACGAGCGTACAAAAGCCATGTGCAAAGCCCTGCGGTACAAGTAACTGACGTTTATTGGCTGCACTAAGAATAAAACCTTGCCATTGTCCAAATGTTGGTGAGCCTTCTCGTATATCAACAACAACATCATAGATTGCACCTGCAGTTACTCGAACTAGCTTCGTCTGAGCTTTCGGTGACAGTTGATAGTGCATCCCACGAAGTACACCAGCTTCTACTGATAGGGAATGGTTGTCTTGAATAAATTGAACATTGATCCCCAAGCAAGCTAGTTCATTCAAATTAAAGCTCTCAGTAAAGAAACCGCGTGAGTCTGTAAATACTTTAGGTTCAATTAGCTTTATTTCAGAGAAATATACATCTATTATCTTCATCGACATCCACCGCCATTTATGCGCTGAACTCACCGATTTCAAAACTAATTCTTACAAGACATTTGATTCGGCTGTTATACAATCATATTCCTAGGCCGAAAAAATTAAACCTTTGTTCTAACAGAACGATTTTATTACACAAAAATTTAACAAAGTGAATTAATATCAATTTCTTTTAGTAAAGGTAAAGCTTCATCTTTCTTTGAGAGAATGGGTTCTAGTGTGGGCCACTCTATACCAATCTCTGGATCATTCCATCTAATTCCTCGATCATTCTCAGGAGAATAATACTCGTCTACTTTATAATGTACTTGTGTTTTAACTTTTAGTGTACAGAAACCATGAGCAAACCCTGAAGGCACTAAAATTTGACGTTTGTTCTCAGAGCTCAAAACCTCACCCACCCACTGACCAAAAGTTGGTGAATTTCTCCTAATATCAACAACTACATCAAAAATTTCTCCTTCAATTACACTGATTAATTTAGTCTGAGCCTTTGGGTTCATTTGATAATGCATCCCACGAATAGTACCTTTTCTATCTGAAGAAGAAAAATTATCTTGTACATATGAATAATCCAATCCAAATTTTTCAAATGAATTCTTGTTATAAATTTCCATAAAGAAACCTCTTGAATCTACATGAACTACAGGTTCAATTAAATATACTCCTGATAGTTTTGTCTTCATAATGTTCATTTATTGGTTCTCCATTTCTCCTGTTCAACTAAAAGGATTTATGATGACTGAGAACATTACTTATTCTTTTTTACTTTTGAGAACATATTTTGAAAGTACAAATGTGATTGGAAATGTTACAGCAATCGAGATTATCAATGCTATTTTTTCATTAATAAGCAATTTATTCACAACAACAAACATCAAAAGTAAATTTAATAAGTATTGCACTAGGTAAACTACAGGAAATTTTAAAAAATTTGATAAAGATACAGACTGTTTGAAAACAAATATAGTATTAAAAAAATATGAAATAATAATTCCTGCTACATATGAAATTGTGTACGCAAGTGAATATGGAAAATGATCTAATAAAAATAAGTACAATATATAAGTAATTATCGTATTTAATAGACCTACTAAACCAAACTTAAACAATTCAATAGTTTTCTTCATCCACATAACCTTTATTAAATCCATCTATATAGTTTCCAATACTTGTTTATCAATTATTTCATATTCTTTCAAGCACACATCGCAGTTATTGTTGTTATTCAATTTTTGACCACAAGTACAAACATACCCTTTCATTCTAGCAGGATTTCCATACCATATTGTATGATCTGGAATTGATTTAGTAACTACAGAGCCTGCTCCAACCATAGCATATCTACCAATACTATTACCTGCAATGATAGTTGAGTTAGCTCCAATTGAAGCAAACTCATTAATTATTGTCTTTGCAAATTCAACAGGATATTGTTTAGAGCGAGGGTTCAAATCATTTGTAAAAGTAACGTTTGGACCTATAAAAACATTATCACTTATTCTTACTCCGTCCCATATGTACACACCTGATTTAACGGTCACATTATCGCCCAAAACAACATCATTTTCTATAAAAGTATGATCATTGATGTTGCAGTTTTTTCCGATTTGAGCACCACTAAGAATATGAGTAAAAGCCCAAATTCTTGTATCATCACCAATTTTATCAGTTTCAACCAATGCTTTCTCGTGCTTAAAGTAGCTCATCTAATCATCCTCACTGTAAGCTTGATCTATAATAAACGCAGGTCTCTTCCGACTCTCATCAAGTATTCTCCAAAGATATTCTCCAATTATGCCTAGCATCACCATTATTAAACCAAGTAAAAATGTAATTATAGCAATAATTGAAGCCCAGCCTTGAAGTGGTATAGAACCAAACAAAGCATTATAGATAACAAATAAGCCATATAAAAAACTAAGCATTGCAGTAAAAATTCCTACTACAGACATAACTCTTATTGGAGCATACGAAAAGCTTACAAAGGAATCAACGAACAATTTAATTTTCTTACTTAATGTCCATTTTGACTTACCATGTGATCTCTCTTGTCTCACATAAGATATTGTATCTTGGGAGTATCCAAGCCAATAGATTAGACTCATTATATTAGTATTCTTTTCACCAATTTTATTAATTTCGGTTACTACTTGCTTATCAAGTAAAACAAAATCAAACCCACCGTTTGGGTACCCTTTTAGAGCGAAACGTCTCATTAAAAAATAATATGAATTTGAAAATAATTTTTGTGAAAATGCTTCGTCTCTTCCTGATCTAGTGGCAAGTATGACTTTATTACCTTTTTCCCAACTATCTATCATCTTTTCAAACAGTTCGGGAGGATCTTGTAAATCCGCCGAAATAATGCCTACACAGTCACCTGTTGCATAATGAAGTCCAGCTTGAATTGCGGCCATCGACCCGAAATTTTTACTTAATTTCACTACTTTAACTCTCAAATCCTTTTTTCTTTCTAGCAATAACAATTCTAGAGATTTATCTTTGGAACCATCATCTACAAATACAAATTCCAACTCATAATTAGGCACCAAATCTTGCAGCTTCTTTAACCTTGGAATTGTATGAGGAATATTCAATTCATTATAATATATAGGAATGACAATACTAAAACGCTTTTTTATACTCATTTAAAGCCTCCACTACTTTTGCCGCATCCTCTAGCGTCATTACTGGACTTATTGGTAAACTCAAAACTTCATTATGAATTTTCTCTGAAATCGGAAATTCCTCTTCATTCCATTCCTTGTACGCTTTTTGTTTATGCGGAGGAATTGGGTAATGTATTAAAGCCTGAATCCCCTGGCTTGTAAGATACGTTTGTAAACCTTCTCTGTCATCTGTTCTAATTACATATAAATGCCAAACGTGAGATACATCATCCTCTTGTTCAACTAATGGTAGGGTAATCAAGGGATTAACAATGTTTTGAGAATAATATTTAGCAATATTTCTTCGAGCTTGATTGTCTTCATCCAAATATTTAAGCTTTACTTTTAAGACTGCAGCATGCAGTTCGTCTAATCTGCTATTTACACCTTTGTACAAGTTTTCATATTTCCGATGTGAGCCATAGTTTCGTACCGCTTTCAGTTGCTGATAAATTTCTTCATCATTTACAGTAATTGCTCCTCCATCACCTAGTGCTCCTAAATTTTTACCAGGATAGAAACTAAACGCAGCAGCATCTCCTAAATTCCCTACCCTTTTTTCATCGTATATTGCACCATGAGCTTGGGCACAATCTTCAAACACTCTTAAACCATACTTCTTGGCTAACTCATTAATAGGATTCATATCGCATGCCTGACCATATAAATGAACAACCATAATTGCTTTCGTTCGTGGCGTAATTTTTTCCTCAATAGCTTTAGGATCGATATTAAAACTTAAAAGATTAGGTTCAACTAATATCGGAGTCGCACCATTTGCTGAAATCGCCAATATCGTTGCAATGTAAGTATTTGATGGAACGATTATTTCATCGCCTTCTCCAATTCCATATGCTCTTATAATAAGTGATAAAGCATCTAAACCGTTTGCTACACCTATACAGTATTTCACTCCACAATAATCTGCAAATTGTTTTTCAAATTCTTCAACTTGCTTTCCAAGTATATACCAGCCTGAGTGTAAAAAATTAGTTATGCTTTGTGTAATTTCTTTTTCATGTCTCATGTTAATTTCTTTTAGATCAAGAAATGGAATCATATTCTTCTCCTTTTATAAATCCAGAAATGTGTATCAGTATATTTATTAAAACCAAAATATCCTATTTGTTTGCAAATCAATATAATAACTAATGAAAAATGAAGTAACAATCGTAACTAACAAAGATAAAAATATAAACAACATTGTTTTTTTACTACTAAAAGATTCTAGTAAATACTTAACGCCAAAACCTGAAAAGAATAAGAGAATTAAGTAAATAGGATATCCAAATCTTGATTCTATCGCAGTAGTAGCTATAAACAAGGTATATCCTAGCGCTGAAATAATTAAAGAAATAGTGATAAATGAAAATTGTTTTCGCAACTTCATCCATAGTATACCTAAACCTATTAAAAACCATTGTATATATAAGAAAATTGAAGGTAAAATACGTGATGGCACCGATAAATTTCTAATGTAAGTATCCACATATCCCCAATCAAGCACACCAAATATATGTGATGAAAAAATTAAAAGAAATACAATAAAATTGCTACTAAAAAGCTTCATCAAACTAATATTACTCTCTATTGCCCAAGGAGTTAAATATCTTAAACTAGGGTCCTCCCCAGCTATTACCACTGTAGCATATTTTAAGTGCTGAGTAGCCCATATTGATTGCAATTTAAATAAATTCACATGTACAAACGGAGTGAAATGATTGAATTTTGTTATATTCATATACAATTGGGGGAAAAAAATAATTAGAAATAATAAGCCTACTACTGTAAATTTTATTGGTTTAAAGTCTTTTAATTTTATTAGCCTATATAATGCTATAAAAAAGAATAATATCATAAATATCGCACTAGAGGGTCTTATGAGTACTGCACAATATAAAAGACTGGCGACTACAGCACTGTTAAATAATTTATTCAAATCTGATGTCAATAGATACAATAAAGATATTACTAACAAACAAGATGCTAATAAATCAGTTAAAAAGAGAGTTGTTGACTGTATCAGATAGGGATTTAACATACCCAAAACAAAGATGAATAAACAAACTATTTTACTATTGTGATACTTATACCCTTTATCTGCAATTAATAAAATTGTATATATATATAC
>NZ_MRTD01000040.1 GCF_001956295.1 Paenibacillus sp. FSL A5-0031 | reverse complement strand
CAGTAACAGGCTTGTCGGCAGCGACAGGCTACGACTTCCGCCTAGTTGTAACAGGTGGAGCAAATGCAGGCGACTCGAATATCGTGACGGTAACAACTTATTCGATTGAACCTTCACAGCCAAACCCGCCAAAAACGGACGAAACCGATGTTGAAGTGCTGGTGAACGGTAAAATTGAATACGCAGGTAAAGCGACTACAGCAATTGTGAATAATCAAAAGGTGACAACCATTATCGTGGATCCGAATAAGCTTAAGAACAGATTGGAGTCTGAGGGTCAGCATGCTGTCATTACGATTCCGTTAAAAGGCAGCTCAGATGTTTATGCTTCACAGATAAATGGGCAGATCATTTCTGATTTGGAACAAAAGCAAGCTACATTAGTCCTTCAACATGAACAATTTACGTATACGATACCTGCTTCACAGATCAGCATTGATGCACTCTCTAAGCTTTTTGGGAAAAAATTAAATCTTCAAGACCTCAAGCTCGAGATAGAGATTGCCAAGCCATTAGCAGATACCATAAAAATGGTGGAAAGTGCAGCAGTTAAAGGACAGTTTGAGATGGTTGTTCAACCTCTTAATTTTACAGTGCGAGCTTCGTATGATGGAAAAACGATTGAAGTTTCTAAATTCGATGCGTATGTAGAAAGAATGATAGCTATTCCAAATGGTATTGATTCTAACCGAATAACGACAGGGATTGTGGTTGAACCAAATGGATCAGTTCGTCATGTTCCAACTAAACTTGTCGTTAAGAATGACAAGTATTATGCCGTAGTGAACAGCTTAACGAACAGCACGTATACCATTGTCTGGCATCCACTTGCATTTAAGGATGTAGAGCGGCATTGGGCAAAAGAAGCTGTGAATGATATGGGTTCACGAATGGTAATAACAGGTGTTGGCAATGAAATGTTTAATCCAAATAAATCGATTACTCGTGCGGAGTTTGCTGCTATTATCGTTCGGGGATTAGGTTTGAAATTGGAGACAAGTTCATCGTCATTCTCGGATGTGAACAAAAATGAATGGTATAGCAGCTATATTCAAACCGCATTTGCAAATGGTCTTATTAACGGATATGAAGATGGAACCTTCCGTCCTATGGACAAAATAACGAGAGAGCAAGCCATGGCGATCATTGCAAAAGCAATGAAAATCACCGGCTTGAAACCGAGTGTTGCAGCGAGTGAAGCTGGAGAATTGCTGCTTCCTTATAAAGATGCGAATGACGCATCCGAGTGGGCGAAGAGCAGCATCCTCGATTGCTTGCAAGTGGAGATCTTCTCAGGCAGAAGCAGTTCTGTGCTTGCTCCTAAAGATGAAATCACGAGAGCAGAAGTAGCTGTGATCATCCAAAGACTTCTCCAAAAATCTAATTTGATTTAAAAGACTAAATACTAAAGGGTTATCTTACAAAGGTGAATACACCATTGTGAGATAACCCTTTTTTCTGTTTGAGCAATAGGATCTAAGTGAGCCTGTAAGCTCGATCATCGCCATTAAATTATTTTCATATAGCTGAATCCATAAACAGAGCCGAGCGCCATTACAATGGTCCATACGGCAAGGCTGACTGCCATCCATTGAATGACGCGTTTTCGCGAGGAACCTAATGATAAAGCTAATAAAGCCGCGATGTCGGTACCCACAATAAGGGGAGCCAGCAGGGCAAGTCCGGGAAGTCCGTAACGATCCCAAATTCGCCTTGCTCGTGTCTCCTTTTTGGATGACGTGGTAATGCCCTTCTTCAATCTTCGATTCGTATTCCACTTCGAAAATTGTTTGAAAAAAATGCCGAGGAGCAGTACCAAAAGAAAGTTGCCTGCAAAGCCGATAATGGCTACAGCTACTGGTGACAATCCTGCTACGATGCCAAGAGGTACGACTAGAAATACATCCAACCACGGCGCTGCTGCGAGTAAAAATAAAACAATATATGGCCATATCCCATCCGATTGCTGAATCCATTCAATCATAATGTTCCTCCAGTTATTATTTATCTAATTAGCTGAGGAAATGGTTTCGCCTTGAGTCGGCTTCATCGCATTTTCCCACTTCACATTGATGGATCGAGCAGTGAATAGATCGGGTCCGTCTGATAGCTGAAAATGCAAATGGGGCTCACTGCTGTTTCCTGAATTGCCGGTCAGACCGATGACGTCGCCTTTTTTGACCTTGTCTCCTGGATTAACTGTTGCAGAGCCTTTCTTGAGATGCGCTAGATGGCTGTATTCTCCACCGTGATCAATGACGACATTATTCCCAGCAGGTTCATTCGGATTCATTACCCCGACAGGCGCATTATCTAAAATATCATTCACTACCGATAGGATTGTACCATCCGCTGGAGCAATGATTTCTTTCCCGAAGGCATAATAGCTTTCATTTTTGAGCGGGTCACCTTTATAGGAAAAATGATCCTTTGTTTGGATAAAATCGTACGCGTATCGCTGAATCTCTAGTTCATAATGATAATTTACAAGAACATTCTCGCCGCCCCAAAATACAAACCAGTCGCCTTCAAAAGGTAAAGCATATTTATGTTTGCTCAGCTTCGAATCGGTTTCAGGTGAGGAGGTTAGTTCCTGAACTTGAATGGATGTAATGACTCCGTCAGAATCAAACATTCCGAGCAGCCCCTTATTCCCCTCGTCACTCACCCATATGCGCCGGTCGTAACCATTAAGCTGTATAGTAGAGGATTTCTCGAAGGTATGGATACCATTCGTAAACTCCTCTCCCGTCTTTTCTAAATCCGCTTCGCTTACCGCATCTTTTAAAGGCTGATTAAAACGGGCATAAATTTCCTTATACTTGCCGTCCAGCAGTGCCTTTGGCAGGTCGTCTGGCCTAAGTAATTGGTTCGTTGTCTCAGTGGGGCTCATTGTTTGCACAGCTCCTATGTTGGTGGTCACTGCTGAATTTTCTCCGCTGCAAGCGGCTAGAAGTAAAGCTAGTGAACCTGCGGCTAATGCTGATTTTGCAGTCATTGCTGTACCATATATATATTTCGTTGCTCCCTTTTTCATTTTCATCGCCTCCCGATAGTACCATTGTAGCAGCAGAGTCTTAGCTCTTATGAAACCCATCATTAACGCACTCTTAACTTTAAGAAGAGTGAATGGAAACGAATTAAGCTTCCCTTAAGATTAGAATGATTTAAAGTGAAAAAAATCATGCTATGATGATATAAACATCAGTTGGCGGAAGGAGCTGGCACGAATGAACCATGCATCGATTTTGCTCGTTGATGATGAGCAAGCGCTACTGGAGCTTTTGCAGACGGTACTGCGCAAGGAAGGCTACATGAATATTGATACCGTGCAATCGGGTGAAGAAGCCATTGAAGCTTGTGAAGCTAAAAAATACGATTTAATTGTACTGGATGTGATGCTGCCAGGGCGCAGCGGAATTGAAATATGTCCTTTTATCCGTCAAACGACGAACGCACCAATTTTATTTCTAACCGCTAGAACATCGGATTTCGACAAGCTGACAGGGTTTGCGATTGGCGGAGATGATTACATTACCAAACCATTTAATCCGCTGGAAGTGGTAGCCCGCATTAGGGCGCAGCTGCGGCGGTACTTTAGTTCGTCAACGGAAACGGATGCCTTAAAAAATACCTCAGAAGATTCTAACAATCGAAAATCTAACGTTTTTGATTACGGCCGATTTAAATTAGATGAGACAGCAGGTGAGCTGTTTATTGAAGGACAGGCTGTTTCATGTCCCGCGCTTGTGTTTCAGCTGCTGCTTTTTCTATGCAAAAACCCTAATCGAATATTCAGTAAAAGCGAGCTGTATGAGAAGGTTTGGGGTGAAGAGGCCTTCAGTGATGACAATACAGTCATGGTTCATATTCATCGGATAAGAGAAAGAATTGAAGCAGATCCGTCTAACCCAAAATTTATCGTTAACGTCAGAGGTATGGGCTACAAACTAGTTAAAGCGGAACAGCAGGAGCTTACTTTGCCATGAATATTAAGCGACAACTAACGCTAAAGTTCGTTCTTCAACTCGCAATAGCAGGAATAATCGTTCTTCTCATAGCTGCACTGACCTTTTATTGGATGCTGCAGCGGTTTAGCGAGATTAACATTACACGTGATTTTGCCAGTGTAGGGTTAGAACAGATGGTGGAATCCTCTAAGCTTGGCAAGAATGGCATTACGTTTGCACCAAGCTTGTTGAGGCAGGTGAAGAAAAATAACGGCTGGCTGCAAAGCTTAGATGAGAATGGAAAAGTCGCAAGTGCTTATAATACGCCAAAAGATGTTCCCAACCAATACGGACCAGGTGAATTAGTTGAACACTGGATGGGGAAGAGCGCATTTCCTTACCAGATTGCGCTATGGATACAGCAGAAGGATGGGAAGAAATTCACAATGGTCTATGGGGCTCCAAAAGTAATAGAGCCTATTTTGGAACAATTAAATGAAGTGGAATTCATTGTTTCTGAAAAGAAATTAGTCCTTCCAGATGCCTTATCAGGAAAAATAAGATCGGCGCATGCTTTTGTTCAACTGATCGATTCGGCAGGCGTGGAACTGGTCTCCTATAACAAACCCGATGCGGTACCTTCGTTATACTCCGTTCCGGAACTTGCGCTTCGTACATTGTATGGTGAAAGATACGGTTACCGGATAGCAACCTCGTATGATGCAGAAACAGGAAACACCTGGCTTGTCGGAGAGCCGAATACTGTAGCGGGAGATTCGGGCAAAAAGAAATGGATACCGGAGGAAGCACAGGTAGTCATTATCGGGTCCATTTTCTTGTTTATCTCCTTACTGGTCTTGTTCGTTCTCCTCTCACTATGGCAGGCCCATCGCTTTGGCGCACCGATGCTGCACATGCTTGTGTGGCTCGATTCAATAGGGAAAACGGTGTATGAAGAACCTGTTGATCGTAGAGGTCTCCATCGCAGCCGAACGTCAGCAGGAAAATGGCGGCGAAGGTATCGTGTTTTTGCTGATGTGATGGTTTCTATTGAAAAGTTATCCAATGCCTTGAAGCGAGAGCAAGCGATGCGGGAGCAAACGGAAAGCCTAAGAGAAGAATGGATTGCTGGCGTTACCCATGATTTGAAGACGCCGTTATCCTCTATAACTGGTTATGCCCATTTATTAGCAGAGCCGGCATATGATTGGTCTCAGGAGGAGGTACGTAAATTTTCTGCGACGATGCTGGAAAAATCGGCTCATATGGATATGTTGATCAGCGATCTTGCTATGACGTACCGATTGAGGTCGGGAATTCTTCCTCCTGAGACGATGAAGGTTGAACTGAACGCTTGGCTTTATGAAGCGCTTGAGCAGGCTGCCGCTGATCCTGCTTATGGAAAAGAGCGCATTGTATTTCATGCTGCGCAAGATGATGTTTGGGTCCAACTGTATACGCCTTGGCTGGAGAGAGTGGTTAATAATTTAACCGCTAATTCGCTGCTTCATAACCCGCCTGATACCGTTTTGACGGTATCGCTTCTGGCGACTGAAGAAGGTGGCGGAATAACGATAAAATTCACCGATGATGGCGATGGTATGGATGAAGCTACATTGAATCGGCTTTTTGAGCGTTATTATCGCGGCACGGATACCGCATCCACCACCAACGGTTCTGGACTTGGCATGGCAATATCGAAGGGACTGATTGAAGCTATGGGTGGCAGGATTACGGTTAAAACAACACCGGGTGAAGGGACGACGATTTTGTTAATATGGGGCTGACAACGTTGACTTTCATCGAAAAAACAACAAATGAAGAAACGCTGTAAAAATAGTGAATAAATGAAAAAAATGCTAGATCATGATATATTGATGATCTAGCGTTTTTTTTAATCTACAAGAGAATGAAAAATGTAAAGATAACATATTCTTGTCAATCGAAATTATTTGCCAGGGAGGGGTAAGAATGCAGCAACAGGAAAAAGAAATACAGGAGCTTAAAGAACGATTAGTTAACGTCGAGGAAAAACTTCAACGTAAATCGAATTCTTCTAACGCTCTTAAGTTTGTACTGTGGTTCATCCTGATATTCGTCGTTCTACTGATCGCAATTGGCGTATTGCAATTTATTAGCTCTAATTCATCCTAATTTAAAATAATATTCTAACGAATAAAGCGGCGGTCAATGACGTTACTATACGTCTTTGCCCGCCGCTTTAAGTTGTACTTAGGCTTTTTTAGTTTGAAGCCGTTTAAGTTCTTCATCCACACGAGCTTTGCGCTGCTCGAGCTGCTGATCGGAACCATATGCGCCAGCATGTAAGCTGTTGTATGAACCTTTTGTAAGCTCACGCTGTGCTTCTAATTCCATCACCTTCTGTTCAATCCGATCGAACCCTTGTGAAGCGGAGCTTCCATGAAGGGAGTTGGAATAGCCAGTAGAGGTTGCAGTTGTCTGCTGCACGCGAGTAATGAGCTCAGCGCGTTTTCCTTGGAGCCGTGTTTTCTCTTCTTTCAATGCCTCAATGCGATAACCGAGGTCAAGTACGGCCTGTTTTGCTAGCTGCTGGAGTCTTGCCGTTTCTTCGGCTTGTTCTAGATACAACAGCTTTGCTTCAAGCGCTGTACGCGCTTCTGCTTCACGTTCCTCAACTGCCGCTTGCTCTGCTTTACCCTCGTAATAGCTTACTTGACCGTTGAATTCACTTAGTTTAGATTGCAGCATACGATCCTGTGCTTGCTGCTGCGCCAACGCATGCTCAGTTTTGGCAATTTCCTCATCCAAATCTCTCAAATAATGATTAAGCATCATGACCGGATTTTCCATCTTGTCCAACATTTCATTTGCTGCTGCCTTTGTCATACTAACTACTCGTTGTAAAATTCCCATTGATAATCTCTCCTTAAAATTTTGTGTTTGGTTTTATTTTCATTTGCATTCGTTTATTTGATTTAGTAGTGATCGGCAAATCGAAAGTCGTTGTTAATTGCTTTTGGGATAAAGAGGGTAGCTATAAAATATGCGAGTATAACCGTTCCAAAGCTGAAGAACGCCGCAATGACAACTAACAATCTAACAATAGTGGAATCAATGCCGAGCCATTGTCCGATGCCTCCGCATAGACCTGTCAGCTTGCTGTCTGTCGTTGATCGAAATAATTTTTTCATATACAGTCATCCTTTCGTGTAGCTCATCTATGTCCTTATTGTAGTCTCTGGAAGATTGTTTCGTAACGGTCCTCGGGCCATTTAGGTGCTAGGCTTTAGGCGGGGACAGTCTGCGACGGGCGACGGGGCTGCGGTTATTCTTATAGCAGTTATAGGCTGTTCTTTATTAGAAATTGCAATTGGGATTGGTGGTGGTCTCAGTTGAAAATGTAAATCCATAAAAAAGCTGCCCGAGAGTCAATAGACCTTTGGGCAGCCTTATCGGGATGAACGTGTTGCTGTTAAGGTGTTAAAACCAAAGATTTACGGTTGTGGGTTGCATGTTCATTACGTAGCTAAACTGTAGAAGCGTTGCTTCTTCGAAGGAGAGGCCTAGAAATATTATTCCTGCCGGCAAACCTTCTGCTGGGTAATCAGTCGGAACCGTAATTGCTGGCTGTGAATCCTGAATAAGCGCTAAGTTGGTTATTGTTTACCGCTTTTCCGCCTTCTCGAGCGAGAGAGGCTGCTAAATTCCTTTACTCTATTCAACCAATCTACTATTATAAATTTAGATTTGAGAGATAATAATTAGTATAAATGGGAGATGGGACCAACATGAACAGATGGTTTTATTATAAAATCGGAATTTGCTTGCTGATCGTTTTTACACTGCTCCTTCCAAGCATCGGCGCTTCGTCCTCTGTCGCAGCGAATGACGCTAAGCCTGCTGCTTCCTATTTGGCAGAGCGTTGGAGCGAGAGCATCAAGGGAGGCGTAGCTGCGAATCCGGTCATCGGTGAGGACGGCACGGTGTACATCCTATCTCAGCAAGGGAAGGTTTATGCCTTTAGCCCTGCTGGCAAGCAGCTGTGGACTGCTGATGTTAGTCCTATGGATGTTACTTCTTCAGAAAGAGAAGGTCAGCTCGAATTAGGAGCAGACGGGACCCTTTATGTCGGCTCAAGAGGGAATTTATATGCTTTCAACAAAGATGGCGTGAAAAAATGGGAGTATGAAACAACCTATTCAAGCTTTCAAAAGGTTGTCGTTCAACGTAACGGCTTAATCTATATTCAAGTGAGATCAAGGGACCTGCTGCTTGCCCTGCGTATGGATGGTACGAAAGCATTGGAACGGACCAATATAACAAGTTTGGTAAAGTACGCAGACACTTTAGAGGATAAGGTTTTTATTACATCTTATAAAATAGATACCAAATTTGTTGAGGGCAAGCTAAGCTCCGAATGGATATCTTATGCTGAGGAATTAAATGCTAGCGGCTCATCGCGCTGGAAAGTCAATATGTATGGATCATCTTATAATACCCCAATGACGGACAAGCAAGGCAATTTAATCGTATATTTAGAGGCTTCGAAAAAAGGAGATCAATCGGGTAGTTCCCAGCTTAGTCAGGACAGAAGTCCAGGTGAGATTAAAGTGATCAGCGAGGGAGCTGTGAGAAAAAGTTACTCGCTAAGCGCAAGGTCATACGCTCCTGTTGTTTTTGATGATCAACAAAACGCTTATATTGTTACGAGAGATGCTGTCATTACTAAATTTGATACGCAAGGAAAATTGATATGGAAGCTGCAAATCGACGAAGATACTAATGTATTGGAAAACGGAACGGCCATGCAGCTGGATAAGGATGGTTCCCTTCTTTTCTACAGCTCATTGATTGGTTATGACAAGACGAAGGTTGAGAAAAAAGAGCAAAGTGAATATTTTAAAAATCGCTTGCTTCGGATAAATCAAAGAGGGGAATTGGATTCCTCTTTAAAGAGCGGCCTTTATGTTAGTTCGGTTGTTTGGTTAGACAATGGAGTGAATGTAATAAATGGTTATAATAAAGTTGTTTTGTCGGATTTGAAATCAACGAAGCTAACAGAGTACAACATGAATTCCCCCATTTATTTAACGTATAGGGATACCAATACGATCTATGTTGGAACAGAGAGCGGCCGGGTAATCGCGCTTGAAATTAAACAAGCCTCGAACAAGGGCGATGCGGTTTCCATCACGTTTGGGAACCTCTTTCCGTACATTGAATCAAAAAGTATATACTCGCTATTTGCAACTGTGAAGTGGGCAGATGGCAAGGAGCAAACCAATCCGCAAGGCATCGTTTATCGCAGCAGCAATGAAAAAATTGCTTATTTTGATAAACAGGGCCTTCATACGGTCGGAGCTGGTGAAGTCGAGGTGAGCGCTGAATATTTGCATTTAAAGACGACAATGAAAATTAAGGTAAACGAGCGAGCTTATATGAATGAGCCTGGGGTTACCTATAGCGCTCAGCTTGTGAAAAAATGGGGAGTGTCGCTGCCTACGCTTAATAGGAGTAATAATGAGGTATATCAGGCTCCCTTAATCTCGAATAATGGTACGGTTTATACGCTTAGCAGTCAAGGTAAGGTAGCAGCGGTCAGTTTGGAAGGAAAGCTTCAGTGGCAATACGATTTGAAGGAGCAGGTAGGGGTGAGACCTGCAATAGGGCCGGATGGACGGCTATTTATAGGAACGAATGGCGGTTTGCTTACAGCTTTTGATCCAAGCAGCGGCAAGCAGGTTCTCCATAATATGGTGGCAGCTAATCAGCGCAATACTATGCTTGGCTGGGATCGTTTTGGTAATAGATACACAGGTTTCACAAATAATAATATTGTAAGGGATGGCAACAAACGAAGCGTTACCAGTTATCTTGAAGCATCAAATGTTTCGGATACTCGGGTTTGGTCGATATCCTTGAGTGGAGAGATCACACATTTTGAGCCAACTTTAAATGATACTGGAGACACTTTATATGTTATCACTACGGCAGATGAGTGGGTTGGTGAGAGTGCGAGTACGACTATACCTTCAGGAATAGTACAAATTCGTAGACATGGCACGCTTTATGCTATTAATGCTTCATCTGGCAGCATACGATGGAAGTATGAGCTTGGCGCGTCAGATAATACATTTTATAAACCTTTGCTTCTTCAGGATGGCACCATTGTTATAGGCAGCTCACAAGGTTCCGTAGAAGCAGTTGATAAAGACGGCAAATCGAAATGGAAGAAAAATTTGAAAGTATATGCCTATACAGGACCATTTCTAAGCGGAGAAAAGCTCGTTATATTTAAACCGGGCGAGGGTATTGGCTTGACGGAGGGAGAAGAGCTTATCCGTTTTATTAACGTAAAAAGTTATCTCGAATCCAATAGCATTAATCAGCAGCAGAATGAATGGCTTCTTACTTTATCTGATTTAGGACGTCATTCCCTTGCATCCTATGATTTAGCAGGCAAGCTAAAATGGCAGCTCCCTATTGCAGGAGAAAAGACGGCAGTAAGTAAGATTAGCAACAACTTACAAGTCGCAGTTATCGATTCAGCTGGTGAATTAACCTTCTCTGATATAGAGGTTAAACATACTTCTGGACTTTTATTTTCCGATTTGAAGCTGCACTGGGCAAAAGGAGCCGTTGAGGAACTTGCTGCAGCAGGCGTTGTTGACGGTTTTCCTGATGGAACCTACCGACCTGCAGCTCAGGTAACGAGGGAACAGTTTCTGGCTATGCTTGCGAAAAAATTGAAAGTTTCTGTTAAAGCAGAAAACCTGTCATTTATTGACGTCCCCAGCACGCGCTGGTCTAGGTCATATATTGAATCGGCTGTAACACAAGGCTGGATTGACGCTTCAAAATATGGAAATCGCTTCAAGCCGGAACAGCCGATTACAAGAGAAGAGGTAGCGGTATGGACAGCAAAAGCGCTAAAGTTGATCGAAAAAACGGACGGCTTAGCTAAGATTTCTGACAAATCATCCATACAAGCATCAAACCTTGGGCTGGTGGGCGCAATAATAGATTCCGGTATTATAACTGGCTACAAGGACGGAAGCTTCAAGCCGCTCGCGACTTTGACTCGTGCAGAGGCAGCTGCTCTACTGGCACGAATGTAACAAGTTAGAGCAAAAGCACACGAAACCAGCAGCTACCTAAGATGTGATGTGGTATTAGCGTATTGAAAAGCTGAATAAAAAAAGTGCGACGTAGAACGTCATAGTATGACATATTATAAAAAGATGAATAAACAAGTGTGACGTAGAACGTCATAGGCAATCTTTGAAAAGTTGAATAAGATAGTTGTGACGTAGAACGTCCTAGTATGACATCTTTGAAAAGTTTAATAAAATCGTTGTGACGTAGAACGTCCCTGGTTTTCCTCTGTACAAGAGGAGCCAAGGACGTTTTTTTACTTTGAGGAGGATGAGAGATGGAATTTGCTGAAGAACATGAGAAATGGTTGAAAAAACATTTGCGTGCAAGTAAAGGAGAGCACAAGAGCAGGCTTCAGCGGGGACATGGGCATGGCGAACGTTTGTTTTTGAAGCAAGTATGGTGGCCGATGATGGGTAGTTTTGATCATTTACATCCGGAGTATGAAGTCGTGGACTGGCGTGGGAATCCGTTTTATATTGATTTAGTTTGGCAGCGGGGAGCGACGAGGTTTGCTTTCGAAATAAAGGGTTATGGACCTCATGTTCAGAATACCGATCGAATTCGATACCGACGGGAACTAAATCGGGAAACATTCCTGCAAGTGCTTGGATACCGCGTCGTGTCCATACCTTATGACGAGTTGGAGGAAAAGCCACAACTTATTGTGTCTTTGCTGCAGTCGCTGCTGGCTCCTTATTTGGTGACACACACGCAAGAGCAAAACATGACACGCTTTGAGCGTGAGTTATTGCATTATACGTTTAGGTCGAACAAGAACATTCGCCCTGCCGATGTGATGAAGGAGTTTCAAATTAATCGCCGCACAGCGGTCAAATATTTAAAAAGACTGTGTGACATTGGCAAGCTGCGTCCAGTTGTATCTGGGAAGGGCATTCGTATTGTCAGCTATGAGCTAATACGCGCGGCTTTTAATCCCTTTTTGTAGGGAGCGGAAGTGGACGTGGAAGTAGGAGTAGGAGTAGAAGTAGAAGTAGAAGTAGAAGTAGAAGTGACGGCTGAATATGTGTATGTGTGCATTTGTGGAGCGTATGCCATGTAAGTATGTGGAATGTGACATGTAAGTATGTGGAGTGTGACTGAATTGTATGCGAATTGTATGTATGTGGAGTGTGTCTTAATTGTATACGATTTGTGTAGGTAGAGAGGGATTGAAGTGGTGTATATGGATTGTGAATGTAGTGTGTGTGGGGCGTGAATTTGGATTGTGCACGTAATATGAGTGAAGTGTGCATGTACCGCGCGTAAAGTTTGAATAAGTGCAGGAGTGCACCTATTTTCAATAAATGAGATGGATTTGACGAAAATAGGTGCACAAGTGCATCTATTTGAGTAAATTTTGAGAGTAGTTGGTGGAATAGGTGCATTTATGCGCTTAGATAATCCTGCTGATATGGACCGGGGAGCTCACTCAACTAATCAGCATGTAATCTCGGTTTTTTTGGTTGAAGGTAGCAGCTGGATTATGAGAGAATGTGCATTTGTTAAGTGTATTGGGTGTTGGGTAAAGCGTTTGTAGAGCGTGCAAGGTGTCCGATTGGATGTGTGTTAAGTGTACAAGGAGTGCTATTAAACTATCAGTATGTTAATTGTATAGGTAGTGTGCTGTGAGTGTGTAAGTGGTTTGTGCATGTTGTGTGATTGTAGTGTGCGTAACTGGACCTGGAGTGAACATAAGCGCAGAAGTGCACTTGTTTCTATCAAATTTGGTGGAGGAGACTCAAATAGGTGTAGAAGAGCATCTAGTTGAGCAGATTTGAAAGGGAGCTGGCGGAATAGGTGCAAAAGTGCGTCTTTTTGAGTGGATTGGAAAAGTAATTATCGGAATAGGTGCATTTATGCACTTAGATGACCTTCCTGATGCTGACTAGTACGCTGATTTAGCTAGCCTTCTTTGTATTCTTCTTGGCTTTTGTAAATAGTAGTAACTGGACGCGCAGTAGTGTGAATATGTGAAGTGTATTAGGTGTGGGGTTATACGTTTGTAGAGCGTGCAAGGTGTCCGATTGGATGATTGTTAAGTGTACAAGGAGTGCTATTTAACTATCAGTATGTTAATTGTATAGGTAGTGTGCTTTGAGTGTGTAAATGGTTTGCGCATGTTGTGTGATTGTAGTGTGCGTGACCGATCGTAAAGTGTAAATAAGCGCAGAAGTGCACTTGTTTTTATCAAATTTGGTGGAAATGACTCAAAAAGGTGTAGAAGAGCATCTAGTTGAGCAGATTTGAAAGTGAGCTGGCGGAATAGGTGTAAAAGTGCGTCTTTTTGAGTGAATTGGAAAAGTAATTGTCGGAATAGGTGCATTTATGCACTTAGATGACGTTGCTGCTGCTAATGGGGATTTCACTTAGCAAGCCTGCTTTTTGTTCTTGGCTTTTTTAAATAGTAGTAACTGGACGAGCATCAGTGTGAATATGTGAAGTGTATTTGGAGTGAGAGTATGCGTTTGTAAAGTGTGCGAAGAGTGTGATTGAACATTATGGGAGTAGTGTATGTAGTGTGCTTTGAGTGTGTAAATGTTTTGCGTATGTTGTGTAATTGTAGTGTGCGAACCGGGTGCGGAGTGTAAATAAGCGCAGAAGTGCACTTGTTTATATTAAATTTGATAGAAATGATGCAAACAGGTGCAAAAGTGCATCTAGTTGAGCGGATTTGAGAGGTAGCTGGCGGAATAGGTGCAGAAATGCACTTAGATCAAGCAATTGAGGTTAACTATGTACCTAAATGAAGCTATTGAGGTTAACTATGTACCTAAATGAAGCTATAACGGTTAGCTGTGCACCTAGATCAAGCTATTACGGTTAGCTGTACACCTAAACTAAGCCATTACGGTTTAACTATTCACCTAGATGCAACTGAAGCGGGCAACACCATAGCACCCGCCCCATCCCATCCCACCCCAAGCAGACTTTTTTCAAAAAAGATCAGACTTCTAACAAAAATGATCATTCTTAAGCGCTTTCATCTGTTCTATGCTAATAAAATCCAATTAGGATCAGATTACCATGGAGGATGGGTGAAAGATGATTAAGAGGAAAAAAAGCACGGTTTTCAAATTGTATGTTTGGATGATTTGTTTTGCTATTTTGAGTCAATTGGCTGTATGGCCAAGTACGGTATCCTATGCAGAGGAAGTCGTTGAGGTAAAAACGATCGCGAGCATTCCCTCTATCGAGATGAACACAACAATAGGGAACCCGCCGATTCTTCCGCTGGAGGTACAAGCTGTATTTAGTGATGAATCCGTTGGACAAGTTCAGGTAAGCTGGGACGAAATTGATCCCTCGCAATATGCAGAGGCTGGAGCTTTTAAAGTAGAAGGCAGCGTTCAAGACACTCCCCTCAAGGCTTCCGCAGAAGTTACAGTGAGGGAGAACGATTTTACAGTATTTCTGAATGAGATTACGAGCAATGTACCAGATGGACAAAGCATCGTTTCTTACAGCAACAATTATCAGTCCATGCAGCCCGAGTTGATGACTTTTATGAAAGGAAACGGGATTACATCGGTTAACAATGGGCTGACGGTAGAAATGAATTCGTTAGAAAAAAATATCGCTATTGCTGCTTGGGATAAAGGACCATGGCTGTCCGCCGGCACAATCGATGCAACGCTGCGTTACACCAGCGGGACGCAAGGCAATATCGGGTTTGTAATCGGAGCCTATAATTCTACCCAAGGCTTGTCTATTCGTTATGATGCGGGTACAACTTGGGTCATTCAAAGCCCAGATGGTTCTGGCGCGTGGGAATCTTTTGAAGGACCTGAGTTGAAAATGGATACCGATTACCGGATCAAGATTGGTTATAACGGAAACAAGCTATTGGTTATCGTTGATGGTGTTACATATTACAACAAGGAAACAAATTTATTAAATCTCAAGGCTGGAATAGGTCAGGTGGCTTTGTATAAACGTTTTGCGACAGGACAAGTCATTATGAAGGATATTAACATTCAAGGCGTTGGCCAAATCGAAAAACCGTCAAATATCATCAACTATGTACAAAATTACGAAGACCCGGCATACACACCTCGTTGGTCCGGACTTAACGCTCAAGTGGTAACCGACATTACAGGCAATAAGGTATTATCGCTAAAAAAAGGCGCTAAAGAACGCGGAGCAGATTTGGATTCCCCGCAGCTACAATCGGGTACGCTTTCAATGGATTTTAAGCTAGTCAATCCTGTTAAGCTTTCTAGCGGCCAAGGTTTTGCATTTGGCTTCAGAATGAATGAGACGGCAAGCATCTTTAGCGAAATCGGAGTCGATCCAAATCGCTGGTTGCCTGAATCCAGCTCTGGTTGGGGCAGCAATTTAAATATTCCTTATCCGATTCAGGGGAAATGGAACAATCTATTGTTCAATTTTAATGGAAAAACAATTACGGTCTATATGAACAAAAAGCTAGTTGGCGATATTACATTTGCTGATTTTACCGATGCGGCTGGCTTTTTTGGACTTCGAATTAGAAGTACAGTAGAGCTGTATATCGACAATCTGCAGTATACGAATCAAATCATTACCCCAAAGGAATTGGTGCAATACAGCAACAACTTCCAGGATGGCATTACGGGAGGGTGGAGCAGCGGCTCTTCATCCATCGTCAAAGAAGGCAGCAATCGCTTCTTGAAGTTGTCCGGCATCACGGGCACCGTATTGAATAACGATGCGCCACTCCTACAGAGCGCAACCTATATGCTGGATGTGAAACCTACGACTGATGCAATTGGTTTTGCTATAGGCAGCAGCTCTTTGGTGAAATTTGCGAACGACCACTGGATTTTGGAGAAGGATGGCAGCACTATTCCTTTTGTAGCAAGTGACGCTGTTTCATCGAGCCCATTACTTATGAGTTGGAATAAGGTCGGATTACAATATAGCGACTCTTCGGTCACACTAAGTATAAATGGAGCTAAGTTGACTGCGAATCTACCTTCCGGGCAGCAATTCGGTGAAGGTTCATTCGGAGTATACGGGCAAGGTGACTTGTATGTGGACAACATTTTGTTCACGGAGGAATTTATCCAAATGGATACTTCCCCTGTAGCAAGCAAGATGTATTATGAACAATATTATGAGACAGCTTCAAGCATGAACTGGACAGGACTCGGCGGCAGTCAGGTCGTCGATGGTTATTTGAAGGGAAGCATCGCTTCGGGATCGGTTGCGATAAATGAAGATATCGTACCCGTGAAAAACGGCGTATACCAGGTCAAGATGAGGACAAATGCTTCGTCCGCAGGAGTTAAAATCGGTAATACAGCCATTTATTACGAAGGTCAAGGAAAATGGATGTATCAACCTAGCGGTGGAGAGAAAATAGCTATTGGACACAGCGTTGAAATTGTACCTGGCAAAGATTTTATTTTGCGGGTGCGGTTGATCGAAAATGAGTTGAATCTTTATGTGAATGGCATTTTGGCGGGCACTGTTCAAACGAAAAACTTCACCCCGGGAGCGTTTGGAATTTATAATCCCGGAAATGATGTGATGCAAGTTGAGCTGGATGCGATGACCGCAGAAGAAATCAGAATTTATGAGCCTGACTTCTCCACGCCTAACTGGAGCGCGATGGATTCAAGCAGTCCGGCCGTGCTGGAAAGCGGTGAAGGCAGCGTTAAATTAAGGCTGCCGGGCGTATCGCTCGTTACCGATAATAACAGTCCGGACGTTGTCGATCAGAAAGTAACCTTTGATTTCAAGACGAGTGTAGGCGCTGGGGCGGATGGAGGGCGCTATGGATTTATTTTGAGAGGATATGACGATAACCGCTACGTATCTATCGTTCATGACATCAATGGAACTTGGAAGCTTTCCGCAAACGGCAACGATTCCAACTTCCCTACTGCATATTCCATGGCGGCTGAAACTGTGTATAAAATCGAATTGAATCTGATCGGCAACACAGTTACTTTCGCTATTACTGATGCTGATGGCAACAGAACGGATATGGGCGCGGTTACGGATAATACGGTGACCTCAGGGGCTGGGAAATTTGGAGTGCGTTCGTGGTATAGCGCCAAAGAAATGACGATTGCCAATCTCAAAGTGGTTGAACAGGAGTCCATGCCAAGGCTTCAGCTTGCGGCGGAGCTTGATTCGATCACCAAAAACGATATGACTGTTACGCTGAATAAGGGTTTTCCGAGTATTTTTTCTTATCAGGTCGGCAATAAGACGATGAAAGCAGCAGACGAGCAAACCAATACATTACAAATTAACAATACGGAGTATACAGCTCAGACGGTTTCGGAAAAGGTAGGCGAAAGCAAATATGCCTATACGATGGCTTTTGACGAAATTGGCGTGGTAATCAAGGCTTTCATAGAAGCAAAAGAAAATAACGTTGTTCGATTCGAAGTGAGCGACATTCAAGAAAAAAGTGATTTTGTTGTCAGATCTCTCGAGTTGAATAGTTCACTCTTCTATGTGGATAGCTCTATGAAAGGCGCGACGTACGCTTGGAACAAGTCTGACGGCAAGTGGCACGGGATTACGGAAGAGCTGGTTGACGACATGTCCAAAATGAATCAAACCGGTTCATTCGGCGCAACGATGACGATGGTGAGCTCAGAAGGACTGGGCGCGTCTATGGAAAATAACGTGATGAGCGGCGGCAATAAGATACTCGTTAACGCCGAGAAAAAGCCCCTTGTAAACAAGCTTACCGTAAAACCAGGATCGTGGACTTATCGTCATACCCAGAGCAATGAAAAGGAAGCGCTGCCATGGTATAACGTTGTTCTTACCGAGGATCGCAATTCTGATGGAAAGGTAGACTGGCAGGATGCAGCTGTGGCTTATCGTAAAGAAATATACGTGCAGCCGTTCGGCGCCGAAGACATGAAAAACAATATGATGTACATTGCGTTCAACTTCGCCAGCCAAGCAAATGATCCGTTCCTGAACGCTTTGGACACCGGTAAAGTGCTGTACAATTATTCCGACGGCTTTGGTCAAATGATTTTGGAAAAAGGTTATCAGGCGGAAGGGCATGACGATGATATTCCTTCTTATTCCAACATTGGGGTGAGACAGGGCGGATTAGCCGATTTTAACTACTTGATTGACGAAGGGGCCAAATATAACCTTCGCGTCGGCGTTCATTTAAACGCCACAGAATACCATCTTGATGCAAACGAGCTGAACTATTCCAATCTGACAGGCGCTACGCCAAACGGATATAAACAGGATCGGCTATCAAAAGGTTGGGATTGGATCGATACGAGCTATTATGTAGATCAGACAAAGGATGTTTTGAGCGGTGATCTGAAGTCACGATTTACAAACTTGTACAATCTCACCAAAGATCCAGCAAACCCGAATGACCCAGCTTTGGATTTTTATTATATCGATGTATACACAGGCAATGATTACAACGCTTATAAATTGCTGCAGTATGCGAATGGCTTGGGGTTGAAAGTAGGAACAGAATTTGCGGGGCCGATTGAGCCCGGATCGGTATTTGTCCATTGGGGAACGGATTTGGGTTATCCGAACCAAGGGAACAAAAGCATTCTTTACCGATTGGTTAAAAATGACCTCGATATTTTCGTCGGCAACGCGCTGTTTAAAGGCCAGAAAATCCCGGTCGTAGCGACTTGGGGTGATTCGAAGCCAGATATTCAACAGGGTGTAACCGTGTTTTTCAATGAAGTGCTTCCGACAAAATTTATGCAGCATTATGGCGTCATGAAATATGAGACGGATCAAGTGACTTTTGACCAAAATGTTGTATCCAAACGAAATAAAGCAAACAACAAGATTGAGCTTTCCAAAGACGGGAAAGTCATCTCTTCTTGGAAAGATACCGGAACAACGACGGATACAGCCGAGCGTCATACGAGCGAAGCAGACTCCTTGATCCCGTGGCTGTGGGATGTGAAGACCAACCAGCCTCTAGGAATAAACGAAGGAGCTAAATTGTACCACTGGAATACGACCGGTAATACGACGACTTGGCAGCTGACAAATGATTTTAAAGACGTTGCATCGTTTAACATGTATGAATTAACACAGCAAGGCAAGGTGCTTGTAGATACGATTGCTGCGGTGGATGGATCGCTAACGATTGCGAAGGCAAGTAAAAATACGCCTTATGTTCTATACCCTGCGACAGCAGACGCTTTAAACCTGATTCCTTCTGCAGGTGAATGGGGAGAAGGCAGCCTGATTAAGGATTTTGCTTTCAATTCGGAGAAATTTAATGTTGAAGGATCATGGACAGTTAATGATACGTCCAATGCTTCCATTAAGGTCGTTCAAGGTGATGTTGGATACGACACGACAAAAGAGATGGTGAGGTCCAACTGGAACCGCTATGCGGAAATTGGAAGCCGTGCCGGTGAGTTGTCTCAGCAAATCACTGGATTGATTCCGGGAGGAGAGTATACGGTGGGTGTATGGACTCAAACCGTTAAAGGAAGGAAATCCTCTCTGCAGGTAACCATGAACGGCAAAACGTACAGCAATTATGTAACAGGCTTGGACGGTTCACATCAAAGTTCATTTAAATATGTAGACACAACTTGGCAGAGAATGAATGTGAAATTTAAGGTGCCAGAAGGTACGACAACGGCAACAATCAAGTTAATCGCAGATGCTGGAGCTGGCACTGTGCTATTCGATGATGCCCGAATTTGGAAGCATCTGACGGCGGGAAGCGGTGCTGAACAAGCTGGTTACGTCGTGAAGGAAGATTTTGAGAATGTGTATGAGGGCTGGGGGCCTTTCGAGTATGGAGGCGGCAGTCGAATGATTCATATCGCATCGGATCAGAGCAACCCGCATGACAACAATCCGATTGCTCAAGCAGCTGACCAAAAAATAGGTCCTGTCATGACTTGGGTATTGAATGGTCAGAATTCATTAAAGCTGAATGAAACTGACGTGGGCAGACTGATCAAATCAAATGAGTCCGACATTAAACTAAAAGCGAATAAGACGTATGAGCTTGGCTTTGCTTATACGATGGAAAATGGGGTTACTTATGAGGTCAGCGTGTTGTCTCGTTCGCCCGGCGCTGCTGTGTTGAAGGAAACGCTGCAAAACAAGCCTAATTCGGGGATCAAGGCAGAGGATGGCTACATCCGCTTTAGCCAAACCTTCACCACTGGAGCCCAAGACGATTATCAGGTCGTGTTCAAAATGATAGCCAAAGGCGCAGGTAATGCGACTTCTGATTATGCTTTTATATTGGACGATTTCTATATCAAAAGTACGGGCGTTGACTATGCGAAGGAGCTGCTGCTGCAAGCAATTAAAGATGCACAAGCGCTTAAAGAAGCGGAGTATACTCCTGTGACATGGGCGACTGTTGCGACGGCTCTACAAAGCGCTATTGAAGTGAGCAGCAATGCTGAAGCGACAATAGAAATGATTGAATCAGCGAGGACAGTTTTGGAGAAGGCTGTGAGCGAGCTGGAGACTCATGTCATCGCTATTGTAAGCTTGCAGGCAGTGTCAGTGACCACTACGGTTGGTAAGGCGCCGGTGCTGCCTCAGACTGTGAGGGCTGTTTACAGTGACAAATCGGTTAAAGATCTTTCGGTCGTCTGGAATGAGATCAAAGCTTCCGATTATGCGCAAACGGGCACTTTTGAAGTAGAAGGCACGGTTGCAGGTACCACGCTAAAAGCGATCGCTACGGTACAAGTGCAGGCGGACAACAGCGGACCGGGTACAAATCCAGGGACAGATCCAGGTACAGGGACGAATCCTGGAACAGGCACTGATCCAGGCACAGGTACAGATCCGGGAGCGGGAACTAAAGTCACTTTCCAAGATACAGCCAGCCATTGGGCAAGAAAAGAGATTGAAGCTCTTGCAGCCAAAGGCATACTAACAGGCGAATCAGAGAACAAGTTTAACCCTAATGCGTCCATTACTCGCGCTGAAATCGCGGCTATGTTCACTCGGGGATTCAATCTCCAAGCAAGCACTCCTCAATCGTTTGATGATGTGCGCGGGGACAAGTGGTACAACAATGTGATATCGGCTGCATCGGAATCGGGATTGCTGCAAGGAACAGGAGGCAATCGATTCGAGCCCGACCGTTCCCTTACCCGTGAGGAGATGGCTGTCATTATCACGCGAGTGCTGCAAATGAAAGGTAAGCTGCCTACTCTTGCGACATCCGAAGACTCCATTTTAGCGAGCTTTAAAGACGAAAATCAAGCAGCCGCTTGGTCCAGAAATGCGCTGGCTATTTGTATCCAAGCAGGCTTGTTGAAAGGCATGCCGGATCAAACGCTCAAAGCGAACAAAGAGCTGACTAGAGCGGAAGCGGCGATTGTACTGAGCAGATTGTTCGACTATTTGAAATAGATTTAAAGTTGTTAGAGGACTAGTAGCTTTCTCTACATTTTGAATGAGCTGTCCTAGAAATAGTCGGTACGCTTTGAATTTTTAAAAATAGCGATATAGGGAGTTATTCCTGTATCGCTATTTTTCTATTCTGATCCATGGCTGCTTGCTTAAGCAGGTAGCGGGCAATCAAACGCTTCACGACCCATTAGATGACATTCTGGCAGACGATAAGCAAGAGACGGAACTCAGGAATCCATGGATTCTGTAGCCCCTGTAGTAGCCCCTTAAAGCCCTCAAAGCCCTCAAAGCCCTCAGAACACCCTGAAATCCCGAAACCCCGAAATCCCGAAACCCCGAAACCCCGAAACCCCGAAAC
>NZ_MRTD01000003.1 GCF_001956295.1 Paenibacillus sp. FSL A5-0031 | reverse complement strand
ACCCAAACCCTCCCTTCCAAGGGAGGGCCCAAGGGTTGCACCCTCTGGACACCCGTAACTCGACTAACGTTGGCGATAATCTGTGGAGATATGCTTGGTTTATATTGGAGCGCTTTCGTCCCTGCGGGACACGCTGGAAGCTTGTGATTGCATTGCATGCTGCATGTTTCTCGTTTTAAGCTACTACAAATCTTCTTTTAAAACCTTCTAAAAACTAATAGCAATGATTTGTCGCTTAGTTTTTTATTTAGACTTTAGTTAGAACCCTTACAAACATACCCTTCTAGGGAGAGCCCCTTGTTGCTCCCTCAGGTCACCAGTAACTCAACTAACGTTGGCGAAACTCTGTGCTGGAACATATGGTTTAGGTGGAGCGCTTTCGTCCTTACTAGACACACCTGGAGATTGTCAGTTTCATTAGTTAGTTATTTAGTTTAGTTACAAACATATAGCCATTTAGTAGAAAATTTAAAGAAATTTCAATATTATTGAAAACCAAGTTTCGATTTTTGGGTGTTTTTTTATAATTCGCACTGATTAAAACAATATAAATTTTTACTCCTAGTAATTGAGATTGATCAATGAATAGATTAGTTTAAAACAATAATAATCCTTCGCTCTAGATGCTAACGGACATTAGATACCTTATTTAGCTTTTTTTCACCCTTTTTCTGATCTTACGGACATAGGATCTCTTATTTAGGTTTGAAAGCTTCGATTATGCTCCTTTTCAACCAAATAACGGAACTCATGTCCGTTAGTAGTCTGTTTTGGTCGATTTCTTCACAAATAACGGCTTTCATGTCCGTTAAGAACGCATTTTACGACGCAAAAGCAACCTAGATATACACAATGAACCTTGTAAGGCTAAATACGAGAAGTACGTCCCCAAAAGTAAGAGAACCAACGCAAAACAAAAAACTTAGCACTCAAAAGCAAATATAATAGCAGTTAAATACAAAGAAAACAATAAGCGAAAATTATAAATATACAGCTTAGGGTTCTAGAGTTCTGCTGTTCTTGAGTTCTAGTGTTCTAGTGTTCTTGAGTTCTAGTGTTCTTGAGTTCTTGAGTTCTGCAATTCTATGGTTCTAGAGTTCTAAAGTTCTAGCGTTCTAGCGTTCTAGCGTTCTAAAGTTCTAGATTTGTTGAGTTCTTAAGTTCTTGAGTTCTGCAGTTCTGCAGTTCACAGAGTTACAATTGTACAGATTTAAAGATTTAAAGTTTTACAGTTCCACAGATCTAACGTCACAGAATTCCAGAGATTCACTGCTCTATAGCTCTACAGATCTACCATACCAGACTTCCAGAGTTCCACAGCTCTACTGTTCTATAGTTCTACAGTTTTCATCTCTACATCTCTATAGTTCTACATCTCTGCATCTCTGCATCTCTACAGCACTATAGCTCTACAACTCTACATTCCTATAAATTTAAAAAATCACTAAATTACACAAGGGGTTGTCTTACTTTTCATTATATGAGGGGTTTGAGAGAGGTATGACGGGTATGTTGTGGGAAGACAGGGTCGGTTAGAACCGACCTGTCAAAGAGTATAGTTTCCAAGCGTAGACGGCTAGGATCGTTTTGGCGTCGCTAATACGGCCTTCTTGGATATAGGCTTCAGCTTGCTCGAGAGTGATGGCCTCAACCTTCAAGTCTTCATCATCGTCAGGGTTTATTACGCCCTGCTCCACTTTATCAGTGAAATAAATATATAGCTTCTCATCTGCAAACCCTGGTGATGTATAGAAAGCGCTTAGGAGAGTCAAATCATCAGAGCGGTACCCCGTCTCTTCTTCAAGCTCACGAGCTGCTGCTGTCATTGGATCTTCGCCTGGATCAAGCTTGCCAGCAGGAATCTCGATTTGGAATTTTTCCAGCGGCTTGCGAAATTGCTCCACTACTAGCAGCTTTCCATCCAAAAGCGCCATAACCGCTGCTGCTCCCGGGTGTTTGACGATTTCTCTTGTTGCGGTTCTACCGTCTGCAAGCGTGACGGTATCAACCTGCAGCGTAATCATTTTACCTTCAAAAATAGGCTCTGTCTTAATCGTTTCCTCACGCCACAACTCAGCTCTTTGCTGCTCTTCCACTCGTATTCGCTCCTTAAAATTGAATTTGATTCTTTCGCATAACTTGTCCTGCCTCTGCATAACTATCATTATATCAAATCGACAGGGGAGATTAATATGAAACAATATGTTGCACTCAATCACTTGCGCTTAGTAGGAAAAGGCTGGGAAATAAAACATCAGCTGCGCAAGCTTTCGGCTTCATCCTTATCAAGAACACCCATGTCCGAATATACAAATGTCATCAGCGTTCGCCGTGTTCCTTTGGAAAAAATGAATTAGTCATCTCATGGATGCATGCATTTAGACAAAAACCCTCCTTCCGCGATCAGCCAAAACTGAGCCGCAGGATCGAAGGGCTTTCTGTCATTTTACAGCAAGGCCAATCGAAGCTATTGCTTCTTAGAACCTCCGCTAATCCTATTATGCTTCAGACGCTTGTTTAATAATTTCAACGACAAGCTCAGTCGTTTTCACCAAATCATCAACCTTGATCTGTTCTTTCGTCGTATGAATATGCTCATAGCCAACAGCTAGATTGACTGTAGGAATGCCTAAGCCGTTAAAAATATTTGCATCGCTTCCCCCGCCTGAATGGAATGTACGCGGTGTACGGCCGATTGCTGTGATTGCTTTTTTGGCGAGCTGTACTACTGGATCTGCATCATCGTACTGATAAGCAGGATAAATGATTTCACTTTCAAGCTCTCCCCGTGCACCAAACTCTTCTGCAGCACTCTCAACCGCTTTTCGCATCGCAACAATCTGATTGTCCAGCTTATGCTGTACAATGCTTCTCGCCTCAGCATACAGCGTCACAAAATCACACACAATATTTGTAGCGCCGCCGCCCTCGAATCGGCCGATATTCGCCGTTGTTTCTTTATCTATACGTCCAAGCGGCATTCTTGCAATTGCTTTTGCAGCAACTTGAATAGCACTGATCCCATCCTCAGGATTAACGCCAGCATGTGCTGAACGACCATACATTTTGATCGTAACTTTCGCCTGTGTCGGCGCTGCTACTGCTATATCACCAACGGCGCCATTCGAATCAAGCGCGTATCCAAACTTAGCTTCCAGCTTCGATGCATCAAGTGAGCGTGCGCCAAGTAGACCTGATTCTTCTCCTACCGTAATCACGAATTGAATACGCCCATGCGGAATGGATTGCTCCTTAACGACACGGATGGCTTCAAAAATGGCAGAAATGCCTGCTTTATCATCAGCGCCAAGAATAGTTGTTCCATCGCTTCTTATATAACCATCAGCGTCAAGCTGCGGCTTGATGCCAACACCAGGTGTTACTGTGTCCATGTGGCATGTAAAAAAAATCGTTGGTGCTGATGCTGATGCTCCCTCTGCTTCCCATATTGCAAACAAATTCCCTGCGCCATGCCCGGTCTTAGCTGCTGCATCATCTTCACTAATTTGCAAGCCAAGCGCTTCGAACTTTTGCTTTAGCACACGGCTTATTTCCTGTTCATGTTTTGTTTCGCTATCTATCTTCACCAATTCCATAAATTCATTCACTAAACGATCTTTTGTAATCATTAACGTTTCCTCCGTCCATAACTTTCGTATACAATAGAGTAAATGACAAGCTCATAGCAAGCTATGACGTTCCAAATCAAGAAAGGGGTTTTTCATATGCGCAGACAACGATTGATCCGAATTGTTGCCATCGTTCTCGTATCGGCATTAGTTTTATCATCCTTGCTAGCTGGTCTTGGATCACTATTTCTTTACTAGATCCAATTCACATCTGAATTCTTTCACAAAATGAGGGAGCAATTGGTTCGCCGCTTCCTCAACCGATAAATCAAGTCCTGTTAAATCATTAAAGGATGTTACGCCGAACTGCTGGATACCGCAAGGAATAATCCCACTAAATCCTTCTTCGGCAATGCCTGATTTAATATTGAGAGCGAATCCATGACTCGTAATAAAGCCCCGCTGATGGCGGGCTTTATTAAATTTTACGCCTATGGCCGCTATTTTCAGATCACCGACCCATACTCCTGTATATTCCGGCTTTCTGCCCGCTTCTATACCATACTCGCTCAGCCAATTAATAATGACCTGCTCAAGGCTCCGCAAATAGGCATGCAAATTAAGGCCTACTGCATCTAGATAAAGAAGTGGATAGCCGACCAGCTGGCCAGGGCCATGATAAGTAATATCCCCGCCGCGATCGATTTGATAAAAAGCGATACCTCGTTCCTTAAGCTCTGCCTCATCAAGCAGAAGGTGCTCAGGATGTTTGTCAGAACCCATCGTATACGTAGGCGGATGCTGAAGAAGGAGCAGCGACTGATTGCGCTCCTCCTTATCAATTTGCTTTATATATGTTTTTTGCAGCTCCCACGCTTCCGCGTAATCGAACATGCCTATATATTGGGCATCCAGCCGTCTCAAGCTTTTTGCGTTATCCGCTTCAGCCATGATCGTGCTCCCCTTTTCTAATACAATTTGCTTTCTAGATTAAAGCTCTCTAGATTATCCTTCACACGCTGTAAGAAACGACCACAAATAACGCCGTCCAAAATCCGATGATCAAGTGACAAACATAAGTTAGCCATTGAACGAACAGCGATCATATCATTTATGACAACGGGACGCTTCACTATGGATTCAAACGTTAGAATGGCAGCCTGCGGATAGTTAATAATCGGATATGACAAAATGGAACCGAAGGAGCCTGTATTGTTAACAGTAAACGTTCCGCCCTGCATATCAGACAGCGTCAGTTTACCTTCTCTCGTTTTACGAGCAAGCTCTTCAATTTCTTTGGCAAGACCGGCTACGTTTTTGTGATCAGCATTTTTGATAACAGGTGTAAGAACAGAATCCTCTGTACCAACCGCCAGCGCGATGTTGATATCCCGCTTCACAATGATTTTATCAACAGCCCACATGGAATTCATGATTGGCACATCTTTGATTGCATTAACGACAGCTTTGAGCAGGAATGCCAAATACGTCAAATTAATGCCTTCGCGCTTCATGAAATCATCCTTAAGCTTATTGCGCAGAAGAACGAGATTCGTTACATCTACTTCAATCATAGTCCACGCATGCGGTATTTCACTTACGCTTTGTCTCATGTTCCGAGCAATCGTATTCCGAATTGGCGTTACATCAATGAAGCTATCACCACGACCAGCTCCCGATGCACCTTCCACTTCGATTTTCGGGAATCTTGGCGTTTCCGTCAAATGCAGACCAGAAGAACGCACCTGCGCAGCAGCATCTACAGTCCGGGCTGCAGGCACAGCAGCATTCCCGCTAGAAGCTTGATTTCCACCAGCTGCTACATAGGCAAGAACGTCTTTACGTGTGATACGTCCGCCTAAACCGGTTCCTGGAACATCGGTAAGACGAATGGAGTGTTCAGCTGCCAGCTGCTGTACAGCCGGTGAGAAACGATTGCGCATTGGAGCGTCTTGTAAATCTATTTCACTTACTTGTGTGGTTGTTGCCTCTCTTGGTGCAGCCGTCTGGGATTCCGCAGCCCCGATTCCGGCATCCTCAGCAGAACCTTCTGTTTCAATTATGCAGATTGGAGTGCCGACTGGAACGGTCTCCCCCTTGCCAACAAGGATACGAACAAGCTTGCCGGCTACAGTGGAAGGCAGTTCTGCATTCACTTTATCTGTAATAATCTCGCAGACAGGCTCGTAAACATCAACCCAATCGCCAGGCTGCTTCAGCCATTTATCGATGGTAGCTGATACAAGTGATTCTGCTAGTTGAGGCACGACGATTTCCGTCATAGTTTTCATAATTCACATCTCCCTACTGGCCGAGGCGTAAACGGCTACCGCCGTCCTTCGGCGGCGCAGCATACGTTTCGCGGTGACATATAAGCTTAGTACTTTAGACTTCTTATATTTTAATAAAGCGCTAGCTGTCGCATTGCTTCTTTAACTTTATCTTTGTTGAGCATAAAAAACTTCTCGCCCGGCGGGTTGATAGGCATCGCTGGCACGTCTGGTCCACATAGTCTCATAATCGGAGCATCAAGCTCATAAAGCAGCTCTTCTGCGATGATCGCTGAAACTTCTGCACCTACGCCGCCAGTCTTATTGTCCTCATGGATAATAAGCACCTTGCCTGTTTTTCTCACCGCTTCAAGAATGCCTTCTTTGTCCAGAGGCTGAAGCGTCCGTAGATCGAGAATATGAGCGCTAATGCCCTCAGTCGCTAGATCTGCTGCCGCCTGCTCCACAAAATGAAGAGGCAGACTATAACCGATAACCGTAATGTCATCGCCTTCGCGAAGAACATTCGCTTTGCCAATAGGAACAATATAGTCCTCTTCTGGAACTTCATCCATAATGAGCTTGTAGCATTTTTTATTCTCAAAAAATAATACAGGGTCCGGATCACGCACAGCTGCTTTTAGAAGCCCTTTCGCATCATAAGCACGGTATGGAGCAACAATTTTCAGACCAGGTGTACCGAAAAATACCGATTCCGTACATTGTGAATGGTACAGTCCTCCAAAAACACCGCCGCCAATAGGAGCGCGAATTACAAGCGGGCAAGTCCAATCATTGTTCGAGCGATAACGGATTTTGGCCGCTTCGCTAATAATTTGATTGGTAGCCGGAAACATAAAATCTGAATACTGCATTTCAGCAATAGGCTTCATGCCATACATTGCTGCGCCGATTGCAACACCTGCAATGGCTGATTCTGCAAGCGGAGTATCAAGAACACGATCCTCGCCAAATTGCTCCAACAATCCTTTGGTCGTTGTAAAGACGCCGCCTTTGAGACCAACATCCTCACCCAGAACGAAGACATCTTCGTCTCGTTCCATTTCTTCCTTCATCCCTTGGCGAATTGCATCAATATATTCAATAACTGCCATTATTCCGTACCTCCTTCATCAGCATCATCCGCATAAACGTGCAGCAATGTAGATTCCGGCGTCGGGAACGGCGCTTTATCGCCATATTCAGTAGCCTCGTCAAGCATCTTGCGAATTTTGGCTTGAAGCTCAGTTTCAAGCTCCTCCGACCAAATCTCGCAATCAATCAGATATTGCTTATATTTTGGGATGCCATCTTTCGCACGATTGGAATCAACTTCTTCCTTCGTACGATAAGCGAGATCGTTATCTGAAGTAGAGTGTGGTGAAATACGGTACATCATTGCTTCAATCAATGTTGGACCTTCGCCTGCAATTGCGCGCTCACGCGCCTCCTTCACAACACGGTACATCTCAAGCGCATCGTTACCGTCAACCTGATATCCAGGGAAGCCATAACCAAGTGCACGGTCGGCAACCGTACCTGCTAATTGCTTGTGAATAGGAACTGAGATTGCATATTGGTTATTTTCGCACATGAAAATAACAGGCAGCTTATGTACTCCAGCAAAGTTGCAGCCCTCATGGAAATCGCCTTGATTGCTCGAACCTTCACCAAATGTAACAAAGCTAACAAGAGGCTTGTTTTTCATTTTTGCCGCAAGCGCTATGCCTACTGCATGAGGAACCTGCGTTGTTACTGGACTTGAGCCCGTTACGATTCGCAGCTTCTTCGAGCCAAAGTGGCCAGGCATCTGGCGTCCGCCGCTATTCGGATCTTCCGCTTTGGCGAAAACCGACAGCAACAAATCACGCAGTGTCATACCAACAGAGAGCACGAAGCCATAGTCCCGATAATAAGGTAAAAAATAATCTGTTTCTCGATTAAGTGCATACGCCGCAGCAACCTGTGCTACCTCTTGTCCTACACCTGATACGTGAAAATTGATTTTCCCTGCACGCTGCAGCAGCAGCATACGCTCATCAAACTTGCGAGCAGTCACCATCGTTGCGTACATATCAATTGCTTGCTCATCGCTAAGCCCTAATTCCAAATGACGAACATTTTGCCCAGTAGAAGCAGATTGGGTCATAAGGTGTTCCTCCTTTTGCGCGCTATTATAACCTGGTACTAAGACTTGATCATATATATTATAACTCCAATTGAACCAAAAAGAAAACAGTCTTCATTAGAACGATATCGCTCTATCATCTACGGCGAGCATCGCTTCTCCCAGCGCCTCTGAAAGCGTCGGATGAGGATGGATCATTTGGCCAACTTCCCAAGGTGTTGCGTTCAGAATTCCAGCAAGTGCTGCTTCGGATATTAGATCCGTTGCATGAGCTCCAATCATATGAACACCAACAATATCGTTGGTCTTCCGATCAGCGATTACCTTAACGAATCCTTCTTTCTCTCCTAAAACAATAGCCTTGCCAATCGCTTGAAACGGAATTTTACCCGTCTTGATGTCATGCCCTTTCGCGCGTGCGCCATCCTCTGTCAAGCCGTAAGAAGCAATTTCCGGACGGGAATAGATGCACCTTGGTATCAAATGAGCCTCAATCGCTACGGGTTTCTCACCGCAAATATGCTCAGCAGCAATTAAGCCCTCATGCGCAGCAGCATGAGCGAGTTGAACACCGCCAATCACATCGCCAATGGCATAAATATGAGGTTCGCTCGTTTGACCGAACGCATTGACCTCGATCACACCGCCTGAAGTTCGAACATCGGTATTTTCAAGGCCCATGTTTTCCACATTCGCTTGGCGTCCTACGGATACCAATAGCTTTTCTGCAGTCAATATGACGTCACCGTCTTGCGTAGCTGCAACGATAGACACTTCACCGTTTTCGCCTTTGTATTGATCGGTCTGCAGTTGAACGCCAGTCAGCACACGTACACCGCGTCCACGCAGCACTCTTGTCAGCTCGGCTGAAACCTCTGTATCTTCACCAGGCAAAAGGCGGGAGCCCGCTTCTACCAAAATAACTTGAACGCCAAAATCATGCAAAAGCGAAGCCCATTCAACGCCGATTACCCCGCCGCCGACAATAATAACGGATTTAGGCAATTTGTCCATAATTAAAGCTTCATCACTGGTCATTATATATTCGCCGTCTGGTGTTAAACCAGGCAATGTACGAGGACGAGATCCTGTAGCAATAATAAGATTAGTGGATACAACTGATTCCATTTCCCCGTCCGGCAGCTCTACGGCTAATGAACCACTTTTTGGAGAGAAAATTGAAGGACCGATGACTCTGCCCTTGCCTTGAATAATTTGAATGCCATTCTTTTTCATAAGGCTTTGAAGTCCACGATAGAGCTGCTCTACGGTTTGATCCTTACGCTCTTGCACTTTGCCATAGTTGAGCGATATCGCCCCATCAGCTACTTGGATGCCAAATGAGCTTGCTTCAAGCAGCGTTGAGTATACCTCAGCGCTCCGGAGCAGCGATTTACTCGGAATACATCCTTTATGTAAGCACGTCCCGCCAAGCTTGTCCATTTCGATAATGGCAACCGATTTTCCTAGTTGTGCAGCACGAATGGCTGCTGTATAACCGCCAGGCCCGCCTCCGAGCACTGCTACATCTACCTGTATAGCCATAAAATCATTCCCTTCTAATAACCATAACTATATACTTTTTTTGCCTATTCATATAACTCTCAACGATGCCCATTCGCATTGTAACACGTCATCCATCCCTATTGTACCTGTTTTTAATGACGAAAACATCGTCGTTTTACGAAATAGACACTCTACACGTAAAAAGGTATGATAGAAGTAACTGTATATTTTGACCGATAAGGAGACACTGTATTTATGAAATTAGTTGCCGCTCGCTTTATTGCTATCCTCATGCTCGTTATTCCAGGCTTACTTGCTTGCTTCGGTTTTCTGAAAATGAAAGATTCGGTATTCGTGTATTTTTCTGAATTCGGAAATGAAACCATTACGCCAGATTTTGAATGGCTCAAATTTTTACTTGGATTTATCATGTTCGCTGCGGGCGCTGGTTTTATCGCGGGCTGGACTTTTTTTCGCGACCGCAAACGGAACTACGTTGCTACTAGGTTTAAGCAGAAACGTCCTCGCCCGCCAAAACCACAAAGCTAATTTTATACAACAATCATAATTAAAACCGCTCATGTTCGGATCGTTTTGATCCTAGCTTGGCGGTTTTTTTGTATGATGAATTTGTAAAAAACTAGGTATAATCAACGTAATCAAGCATTTGCGCATACGCTTTTGGAACCATATAAGAAGCTGCCAGTTCCGTCTTATCAGACATAAGAAACATTCTAACGAGTGAGCTGCTCGTTTGCATGTAATGCGTGTATGGAGATAAATAAATCGTATCCGCCAACGTAGTATTACGAATATATTGCTCAAGCTGCAGTTCATATTCTAAATCAGTTGCATTCCTAATTCCCCGTATGACCACGTTAATATCATGCTCATTGATATAGTCAGCCACAATGCCTTCATAAGGAATAATATGGATCTTATCATCCTTTGGCACAGATAAAGCGACAAGCTCCGTACGCTGCTCAATCGTAAAATGATGTTTTTTCGATCGATTATTGGCGACTATAATATGAACCTCACTAAATAATTGAAAGGCTCTCTCTATAACGGACACATGCCCAAGTGTAATCGGGTCGAAACTTCCAGCGTAGACGGCTCTCATCCTGTCACCTCTCCTTATATATTTTACATAGCGATGATGCTTTCCAAAAAAAATTACAATTGTCCGCATTTCAATTTATGATCTCATCATACAACAACACTATTATGAAATTAACCAAAAGAAATGAGGTGCAATCATGAAAATTGTATTCGATGTTACCGTAGATGGAAAAGTAAAAGAGACAATCCAGCCACAAACGCAGCGCCTAAAAGAAATTCATAGCTTTATAAAAGCAGAATCGCATGGTTTAATCAAGAAATATGGCAGCAACGTTTATTTAAACCGCAGAGTTGTTTACAACTGAGGCATCCTTGATGGCCTTTTTTTTTTGAAAAAACCCATTTTATCTTCAATTTTCAACTCCTCCAAGCCCGGTACCCACTTAACACACATCCATATCTGTTTTTGATTAATCAGATCAATTGTAGGACATCCTCAGCATATAGAAAACTTTTCACCATACGCCAATAAACATTTTGAATCAATGATATCGTATCCTATGCTGCATCCCTTCCGCTAGGGCTGATTTGTTTGCACTTCTAAGGGATGGTACACTACTTGGATATGTTTAAATAAATGGAGGTCATCACCTATGAGTCGACGGAAGCTACATGACAGACTCAAGTTAAAAAAAATCGAAACCCAGCATGGCGAGCAGTTCAACAATTTATTGCGCTATGTTTTTCAAGTCACTAATCGAGATTTACAAACCTTTGGCTGGGAAAACAGAGAGATCGCAAAGGCCAAACTTCCCGTCCTTCAGTATGCCGATGTTCAAGGATGGTTTGATGGCGATAAACTTATATCTCAGCTTGCTGTATATCCCTTTCAGGTCAACATCTATGGACATATTTATGAAATGGGTGGATTAACAGGAGTTGGTACATATCCCGAATATGCCAATTTGGGCTTGATGAATAAACTCATGCTGCTTGCCTTAAGCAAAATGCGTGAGCGTAAGCAATCGATCTCTTACTTATATCCCTACTCCATCCCTTACTACAGGCGTAAAGGCTGGGAGATCATTTCCGATAAAATTTCTTTTGAGGTTCCGGATACTCAGCTGCCTAAGCTAAAAAACGTGCCTGGTCATGTAGAGCGTGTAACCATTGAACATCCGGACATCAAAACAATATATGAGCAATTTGCCCGCTTGCACCATGGTGCAATGCTGCGAAACGAGCTCGCTTGGGAAGAGTACTTGCGCTGGGATTTAGATGATATGACCGTAGCGATCTATTACGACAATAACGACTCACCTATGGGGTATTTGCTGTATTGGATTGCCGAAGAGATCTTTCACATGAAAGAAATGATCTATATTAACGAAGAGGCACGCACTGGATTATGGAACTTTGTCAGTGCCCATTTCTCAATGATTACGCTTGTAAAAGGGGATATCTATCAGGATGAGCCTCTTGCATTCATATTGGACGACGGGGATATTAAAGAAACCATTGCTCCTTATTACATGGCACGAATTGTAGATATCGTATTGTTCATCGAGCAGTATCCATTTGAAAAGCAGGAAAAGGAAAGCCGACTCGTTATCAATCTCCATGATCCTATGCTTGAATGGAATCAAGGAACCTTCACCCTAACGGTAGACACAAACGGAAAAGGTCATATGACTCATGGCGGCATCGCACCTTCGGTAGTTATCGACATTCCCGCTTTAACGACGATGTTAATGGGTTACAAACGACCAACCTATCTTGCACGTATTGGCCGTATGCAGGCTGATGACGCGTCCATTCGAAAACTGGAACAACTGATTAATCAGGAGCGTCCGTATTTCTCTGATTATTTCTGATTAAGTGAATTTCGTTTTGTTCCCCCAAATATTGCAACTGAATTAATCAAAAAAACCACTGATCAAAAGATCAGTGGTTTTTTATTGCTATGATTCTTTCTAAAAACTTATATGATATTTCTTCTTAGCCAGCATATTTAAATGATTAATAAGATAAATATATTTTCGAATTCTCAATTGAATTAATTTTACCATCTATCAACGCCATTGCAGAACGTAATGGAATGTAATAATAGCCTTCAGCTTTAATAGCTTTTACACCAGTATATTTATCATTTAATAAAATCTTTTTGTCATCTGTCGATATTTTAATTATTATCTTATCTTTCTTTAAAATTACATTTCCTACTTTATCTAGCTCAATACTAAAGTTAAAAGAATTCGAAAAATCCCTAACAGAGATGTAACTTGAATTTTTGACGCTAATTAGTTGGCTATTAAGATTCATATATTGGTTGTTAACATATAAATTTAAATCTAGATAAGTGAATACTTCGCCATCAATTGTATAGCGGTTACAATCCCAGTTACGTTCGTAATAATTATAATATGTATCAGTTGATTTATAAGTATCTTTTAGCTTTATACAATGTGGAGCTGGAGGATATTCATTACTTATAACTTTCACCTTAGTAATTTTGGTAGAAGTGCTGGAAACGTTTGTACTTTTATTGCTTGATCCACCATTATGATAATGATAACCAGAGCATAAACCTTTGGACTTAGATTTTGCTGAACAATTATGTCCTCCATTACTATCCGTACGACCTGAGTGAGCTGAAGTAAGTGTAGGCATTACTACTAATAAAAAAAGAATGAATGATAATATAATTCCTAAGCTTTTTTTCATGAAATTTCCTCAATCCTCCCAGAATAATAAATCCTTCTTTTCAATTTCCATTTCAAAGATTTTAATCTTAGCTATTGTTTAAAAAAACTTAAAATAGCACCTCCATACTTTTCAACCTTAACCTTCCCAAATCCCTTTACCTCCAATAGTTCCTCTTCTGATCTTGGATATTTGGAAATAATATCTTCCAATTCATTGTTATTAAAAATATAATACGCTTTCACATTTTCTTCTCTAGATGTTTTCAATCTGTATGCCATCAATTCTTCTCTTAAAATCTGATCATTTTTTCTTGCATAGGTATCATCTGAAATTTGGTATTTTGTAATTAAATCCATTTCAATTGGAGAATTTACTTTGATAAGCAGATTCGCAATATCGAGCATTTCCTTCTCGCCCAAATCGTACTGGTTCGATTTATCATTTTGATACTTTTCTAAAGTGGTTTTAATCTGATCGTACTTTATAAGAGTTTTCTCTACTTCTGCTGGACATTTATATTTCTTTATTATTGTTTTTGGGTTTGCCATAACAACTAGTGATAAGATAGGCATATTATTGATTTTTAGCTCTTTTGAAAGTAGATGTTTAAGTATATCAACATGTCTTTTATTTTGAGTTACCGGGCTATAGATTCCTTCTTTATATTCCTTCCCATACCGATTCTTAATCGTTCTAATAAAATTTCCATCCTGATCTATGTTTATATTTCCACTCAACTTTTTTGTTTCTAAAATACATGTAAATTTATTTGATATGACTACAAAATCAAGCTGTGCAACATAATCTTCATAAACAACTCTTACATCATGCAAGCAAATGATGGGGAGGAACGAATGCTTCAGTTCGAAATATACATTGTTCTCACCATCTAGCCCATATTTTAGTAGCTTAATGTCTTTCTCAATGTTATCTTTTTTATCTCCATCTGAAACCTTATTTAGCAGATCATTAAGATTTGCAAGTTGCAAACTATCTTTTGAAAAATCCTTAATGAATGTTGGATTTTGAATTGTTCTTTTTTGACCAAATAATATGTTTAATATAGACATACGCAGTTCTCCTTGATTATCAGTTTTTATAGATCGTTAGTAGGAATAGACTCTTTAAACATAGTTATATTATACCATATTTTATCCATAAATGAGTTTTATTGAATAAATTACTTTTAAACATGAAATAGGCTAAGAATTTAATTATTCAAGCACTATTCTTGCCTTACACTCTATGGAGAGAATTTAACAGTGAGGAGACGATTAATAGAAAGAGTTAATTTTTCAACAAAAATAACACTACTATAAAGTCAAATAGGACAGATAACGCGTTCTTACGTTAGACTGTCCTTAAAAATCTTCAATTTGTTCAAGGTAATTGAATGGCTTTCTTACATCTTCCGCATCCTAAATAATGTTTTTTTTCTTCACACAATCCAAAACATTATAGATCACTTTCAACTACTTCTAAAAGAACGACACACGTGCTGCGATGTTCACTCATCTTTAACGCATTCGAAATAAGTCAATTTAAAAGAATCTTATAGATGAAATCATGGACATTTTTATCTTACTCATCTTCACTACCAACTTCCTTTGTTCCTCCACCGAAGTTCCAGCCTTTTGCCTCTATAAACTGAATGAAAGCATTTAAAAATTCATCATGATTAATGTCTTTTTCATCATTCGAGAAGACAACTCCATTAATCTCAATTCCTTTGTACATAGTTACCACCTCACCATTCAGAAATTATTATTAATCCTACGATCCTATTAGTTTCCTCAAAAAAATCCACTCCTCTTTTGGGGTTTAAAGCCCAACAAAGCAGTGGATTCAAATCATATCGATTTAAGATGACCTAGTTGAAAGGTATGAAATCACACAATAACTAGATTACGGATAGTTATGAACTACGAGTTTTCCTTTAACGATTCTCCCTTCTACGTTCAGCTAACTTTATGCTCAATCCTCAGCTTATCAGCCACCATTGCGATAAACTCGCTATTAGCTCGGAGGGTACGGAGCCTAATCCGTTATGTGGCGCACATTCAGACGTTCAGCTACTCGCCATTGCAATAAATTTTCGCGTATGTTTATCGGAATGGTTAGCGAAAATTCAACGCTATGGAGGCGTCCGATAAATGATCCGTAATAACCCGAAGTATACGTTTGCCTCAAAACGAGGTCGCAACGTTAAATTTGATTTTAAAACACAGATTGAACGTTATCTCCAAGTCAAACGAGTAGAGAAGCGCTCGCCGAAAACGATCGCCACATATGCGCAATCACTTAAGCAATTTCGCGAATGGTTTGAATCACGGAACGACTCCGAATTAAACTCGGATACCATGCGCGAATTTATTCATTATCTTACGTACGAGAAGGTTAGCTGGGACGATCATCCTACGAGTCCTAACGGTAAGGTAGGACTGTCTCCTCGATCCGTAAATAATACTATCCGAAACATTAAAGTATTCTTCAACTATTTAATGAAGGAACGCGTTTTAACACACTCTCCTTTAGACGCGATTAACTACCAAAAAGAAGAAAAAGAGACGTTCGAATTGTTTACGGATGAGGATGTATTAAAGCTATTATCAGCGCCCAATAAACGCGTCTATACTGGTCATCGCGACTATTGCATGATGCTTATACTTATTGACGGCGGTTTACGTGTAAAAGAGTTAACAAGTTTAAAAATATCGGATATCGATTTTAAGCTGCGCCAAGTTACGGTTCGAGCCGAAGTATCAAAAACGAAGACAACGCGCGTTATTCCATTATCTCAACGTACGGTTAAAGAAATCGAAAAACTCATCGAATATATGAACGTTGAGGAAAACGATTATTTATGGCTTACTCAGTTTGGCGAACGTTATTTCGGCGATACATTTGCGAAAATGCTGAAGCTCTACGCTAAGAGAGTCGGAGTTACTGGCGCGCGTGTTTCGCCTCATACTTTCCGCCATTATATGGCCGTAAAATTCCTACGCGGTGGCGGCGATCCGATCGCATTGGCTCGCATACTCGGCCACACTTCGTTAAATATGACGCAAGTATACGTCCGCTATACCGGAACAGACTTACGCGAGCAACACGATAAGGCATCACCGGTTACGAGCTTACTCGATCAAGGTAACGAAAAGAAACGCGGCAGATTACGGTTTAATTAACGCTATCGGCGCCATATCTAACACGGGTATGGCGCTTTTCACTTTTTTGATTTTCACTAACCTATGTTACTGGCTTAACGCAGGAAACTTTTACTTAATGTCGAATAACATTTCGATAGATCTTATACAAAAATATTAAAATTACAGAATATATGTGGATAGTGATTCTACGCTCGACGGTGAAATTTCAAGGGGGAATTAGTTATGTTAAATATTGATATCTCAAAATTTGCGGATAAACTTCCGGATATTAATGTCCTTTATGAGGATATAGCCCAACCATCCGCTAGAAAAATCGGTTTAGCTTTGGAAACACTAACTGAATTTGGGTATTCATTGACTTTGCCAATTAAACTTAGAAGCGAGAAAGCAAGACTTAATTTTGAAAAATCAATAAAATTAATGGCAGAAGAACTCTCAACAACAAGCGAAAATGATATCATACCTTCTCCTTCTGAAATATCCGTACCGATTATGGAGCAATTGCCTTACACAAACAACGATGAATTACGTAGTTTATTTGTTAGGCTTCTAGTTAAATCCGCAACTTTACGAACAGTACATATGGCACACCCTAGCTTCATAAATGTAATAAAAAATCTCTCAGAAGACGAAGCAAAAATCTTAGATAATTTATCCTGCTATAAGAATGGAACATTATTTCCTTTAATTCAGTATAAATATATAAACACCGACAGCTATAAAATTGCATATCGGCACGTAGCAGCTATCGATGCTTTTTGTTTGAATTTCCCTAAAAATTTTCCATTGTATTTTGACAACCTATCTAGTCTTGGTATTATTCAAGGAGGCTATGATAAGATAATAACAGACTTGGACAGGTATGTTAAAATAGACGAAGCACATGGACCTAGATACACTTTCACACCGGACGAAGGTTGGGAGGTATCTTATGATAAAGGTTTCTATCAAATTACAGATTACGGTACACAGTTTATAAGCGCTTGTGTTATAGATTTGCCACGTACTATCGAAGGACGAATATTGGCTTCGTCGAGTTTATAACGTAAGGAGGGCGGCTGAATTGACCGCCCTTTTCGTGATTACTCCGTTATAATAATTTTTGTTCAATTATTGAAATAATAATAGTACTATATATTTATACCAAAATTAGGGGGTTTTATATGTACAGCGAAGAAGAGAAAGCAAAAATGATCGCGAATAGAATGCAAAATATTAATGATGGACGCGAACGTTGGTCAAGTATCATTAGTTCAATATTTTCTGGCGTGCCTGTTAGTAAAAAAACATGGAATAACAGCAATGATATTGTTGAAACTTTAAACATCCTCGCCAAAGTAAAAAACACTAACCATGTGTTTTGCCCTCGTGGTGGCGGTTTTGATCTCACCGGATCGAGGTTGTCGGTTGAAGCAAATTGTATCGAACTTTTAAGTGATGGGTCCACTACTATAGTAAAACCAGAGAGCCTTACTTTCTATCCATTTGGTTCCGACTCGCAATTCTACTATTTTAGATTGGAGACGAGGGAACTTGATCCTTCAGGAGTATACGATCACATATCTGGCGGCTATGAGGAAGTATGCGAGTTGAGCCCTGGAGAATATGTAGATAGGTCGATATGGGATTATGGATATTATGGTAGCGACGAAGATGGCAATGAACAACCTTTAGATGAAAGCGCCCGTCCTGTAATTCGAGAGTTTAATGGTTCATTCGTAATTTTCGGAAAATACTCCGACTATAATCTCGACTCTGGAACTTATGACGGAAGACATAACAAAAAAACAGCAATTGAGTTTGCAAATTATATTCGTAATCATACCGACCATGACGCACTTCAGCCATAAAAACATAATAAAACGAACCCCGCTGTAATTAGCGGGGTTTTGTATTTATTTCAATATAGTTACCGTCTTACTCGCGCCATCCCACGCAACACTTGCGCCGAATGCTTCCGTGACCGCACGTACTGGAACGTATGTGACGCCGGCTTCGATTTTACCATCCGCGATCTTTTTACCGTTGACGATTACGGTTACTTTATCCGTACTCACTGGCGCCACCTCCGCTTTCTTTTTCAACGCAAACACTTCCGCAATTCCGCTCACGATAGCCGCTGCGACTTTCTTACGGTAAGCGTCCGTTTTGAGTAGCGCCGCCTCTTCCGCGTTCGACATGAATCCGCATTCCGCTAGTATCGCGGGCATTTTCGTCTTCGCGACTACGTAGAAGTCTTCCGCCTTAACTCCGCGATCCTTCCGACCCGTAGCGCTGATCAACGCTTTCTGAACGGCTGCCGCCAATTTACCAGATGTCGCGGAAGCTACCTTCGACGTAAACGTTTCGATACCAGCCGCGGTACTCCACGTATCGCCGGCCGCATTGGCGTGAATAGATACGAAGACGTCCGCGCCCCAATCGTTCGCAACCTTAACGCGTTCTTCCAGCGGTACGTCGCGACTTCCGGTATCATCATGCGTAAACTTCGTAACTACGTTTTCATACGCAGCCAGACCGTCGCGAACATATCGCGCCACTACGCTGTTAAACGCAAATTCACGCATCGAATCGTCGGGACACCGTTTGCCTGCCGTATTCGGACCGTGGCCTGCGTCGATTACGATTTTCTTCGTCACGTTACTTACCACTTTCTTCTTCGCAATTAGTGCGCATCCCGTAGCGCGTTCGTCTACGTTATTGACTATCGCACCGTTCGCGTACAGCATCGAACTGCCGCCACCATCTCCGTTGATTGCATCTACACACGCTAGTTTATCGCGCATAACCGTCGCTAATTCGGTCAGCGTTAACCCGTCGTTATTAAGTTCGCGGCCGTCCGCAACAACGAATACGACGTCGCCATTTGCGCGGATGCCGACCGCAGTCCGTTGTGCACGCCCATTAACGATGTCGGCGCCCGTTTGATCGTTGGCGACCGATTCCGCTATTACGATCGCTTTGTTGCGGAGAAGCACCGGCGACCCTTGAACCGCGAAGTCTACCGCGCGACCTTCCGCGTCACCGATCGTATACTTGCCGCCGACTCCGTAAAACTCCGTGCGCTTCTCCGTCTTCGGGATTTCCGTATTTGATACGCTACCTTTTACGATGTTATAGCCGTAGAGCGCTGAACCACCGAAATAGGGAAAGTTAATTGCGACATCGGCGTTAGCTTCGCGCGCTAATACGGAAGGCTTTGCGCCGCCACGCCCAACTGCGCTTATAGCGTACTCAGCCGCGGGCAAAATGAAGTAACGAATATCCGTATTGTAGGCGCGTAGTTTATTTACCGGAAGTGTCATCGTCAACACTCCGTTTCTTCGTATAGTGATACGCGCCGCTTGCCGTTAAACCTACGACCGAAATCGTAGTAACCGCGTCCTGCATGTTCTGCGGAATAAGCACGAAAACAGCCGCGACTATCAACGCAGCTATATGCGTCCACTTATCACCAAGTCCGAAGCCGCGCGCTACACCTACGTAAGCTGCGACTAATGCCGCGAGTTGTAATACGTCTTCCATATCGTTCACTCCTTAATGCGTGATTTAATATCGCGAATCTCCGTAATGATTAAGTCGTATTTATCACTAAATTTATCGAGTATATCGTGCAGTTTACTTTCGCGTTCGCGGCTTTCGTTCATTAACGATTGCTCACGGTCACGTGAATCCTTGCGCGATGAAAATAGTAGCCAAACAAAAAGGACCGCGAACGGCCCTTGCGTAAGAAAGTATTTGATGATGTCCGATTCCATTACGCCCCCACCTCCGCCAAGTCCGGCCGCTTTGCGTAAACTTCCGCAAGTATTAACGCCGAATCCTCCGCGCTCAATCCGTACGACGCGACGATTTCGACTACCGTGCCTTCACCGTAACTATGCTTCGTAATTGTACCGTTAGCGTAAATTCGCGCTTTGTATGCGGGAAAATTACTCATTACGCAACACCTCCGAATATTTCGATTAGCGCGAGTTCTACGTCAGCTAGGCGTGATTGAAGGGCGGTATTTTCGGCTTCTAACGTTTCGATGCTGATTTGTTCCGGCGACTTCGGTGCTGGTGCGCTCTCGGCCGCCTCTTCCTCCGGAGTCTTATCGCGCGGTGTAACGTCAATGAGGGCGCCGTCAACGATGTCGAGCGTATAGTACGGATAGCGCGCGAGTATCTTCGCTGCTAAATCCGTTTCATCTTCGATAAAATACGAATCCGGATACGTATCGGCCGTTAACCACGAGCCAATTTCGTATCCTCCGTCTGCATGTACGATCATTCTATCCCTCCTCATTTGTACGCGATATAGCGATATACTGAACCTGAACAATTGAATTGTTTAATTTGATAGTCAGCCGCGGAGTTAGAAACGTTAAACCCATTGGAGACAATCGAAAGGGTCGTGGATGAATCAATAATATTCGCATATATCCCATTCCACGCAACAATTCCTGCTCCACCGTTAACTGTTTCTGCTCTGCCTATTGTCGCTGCCGGGGTGGTGCCTCCGACTGTGGTCGTAATATTTTCTAACAGTATTATTAAATACTTTGGAGTGAACCCTAAAGCAATAGACCGTACACCAACGCCGTTACCCGTATACGTGCCTATTACGCAATCGAGCCCGTCGAGCCTCGCTTTATCTGCCGCGCTCATGAGTCCGTTAGCGCCCGTAGTCGCCACGGCCGTTGATGCCTTCGCGTTCCACGTTGACTTTTCCGTATCAGTTACGAAGCGATTACTCGCATCTTGCGTAATGATCGACGGCGGATGGTTCGCAGGATGAACGTAGTTATTCGCGCCAGCCGCAATTCCGTCCAGCTTCGATTTGTCAGCCGCAGAATGAAGACCGGCTACCGAAGTAGTAGCGACTGCCGTACTCGCTTTAGCGTTCCATGTCGCCTTCTCGGCATCCGTCACAAAACGGTTACTAGCGTCCTGCGCGATAATAGACGGCGGGTGATTCGCCGGGTGCGTATAGTTATTGGCGCCCGTTGCGATTCCGTCAAGCTTCGTTATTTTCGCGTCTAGTAAATCCGCGTTAACGTTAAAATTGTCGACCGTTGCGTTATCGGTCGCTTCGTATTTTTTGATGCCGCTGGGTAACGTTACCATTGTGTAAGCTCCTTTACGTTAAAATGCGAAAAAAGCCAACGGAGAGAGTCCGAAGGCTTAGTGTTTTGCTACGTAGTATGACCATAGTGTACTAATCTAGTTGTGTCGCTACTACTTTCGAAGCATATCCAGCAGTTGATAATTTGTAATTTTTCCCTTGAATCGTAATCTTCACGCTTTTATATGACGAAATATCTTTATGCGCTAACATCTGAACAACCGCTTGACGAGCAAATGCATCACTTGTTGGATATACCACATTAAACCTTGCTGCATCTAATGTTTCTTGTACTGCTGTACCTGTTTGGTTTTCTCCAGTGTAATAATTTGCAATCATTAAAAATCGAGTATCCGTCATATTAGTAGGGTTATCAAGAGTCAATTTCGCGGTAACAACAAGGTTTGATTTTAAGACATTGAAATTAAGTGTTAATAAATTTATATCAACATTTGTAAAATCGCCTTCTCCACCAGCAGCAGAAATCGAAGCAACCGTTCCTGTTGATTGTGCCGAAATGTTAATAAGAAAGTTGGAATTTTCTTTTGCATCCACTTCAGAGCTAGCTGATATGCCAAATAGGTAAGACATTCCTTCGCCAGTCACTTTATATCCGTACTCATTTGGATGAACGTAGTCATTAATAACCTCTGCAACAGCAAATTTCTTTAAAATGTTTGAATTATCAAAGAAAGAACATTTCTTCTCTAACGCTACCTTTTTAGCTTCAATAAAATGCTCAACATTGGTATAAGTGCCTTGGGTGCCGGGGTATGCTGAATCCAAAATGATAATAGCACCCGGAGAAGCTTGCCTTATTTCATCAATTCTTGTTCTCAAATCTACCCCAAATTCTGCAGCAGATGTTCCAGCCAAATTAGCATCATTTGTTCCCCAACCTATATAAAAAACATTCGCACCAAAGGCATAAGATTTTTGTAGGCGCTCTGATGTTGTTACTCCTTTAGATTGGTTTTGAGTGGTGTTATTTTTTAAAGTAGTAGCTCGGATGGATAAATTTTTAAATTGCGGAGGTTCTCCGTAGAAAAATCCAACAATATTAATGGTCCCTTGCGATCCAGCCGTAGGACTACCACCTGCCCTTACATTATTGACAATTAAGTCAAATGTGTCTGAGTCGGATGGGATTGTAACCTCTGCCACAAACAAAGTAAATCCTTGCTGCGATATCCCTGTGACTGCACCAAAGTTTTGAGGTGCTTTATAGCTATCTATTGATGTAGTCACTCCATTACAAATTATATCCACCTTTGCTGCACCGTCCGACGTTCGTGCTAAATAATAAACACCTATTTTAGTTCGTTTGATCGGAGCATGTTTGAATTTTAAAGGTATACTAGTCGGTTGACCATCTACCCCATACGTCAATACGTATCTGTCCCAATTTATTGAAGTTGCGGTTGAACTAACATATGTTGTTACAGAACCTTTTTTACTTAATACACCAGTCCCGCCTAATGCTGCAGACGGTTTAATAAAATATCTACTACCTCTAAGTAAATTGAGAAAAAATATTTCAGGAGCAGTTGGTCGGTCGATATCCCCACATTCTCCGTATCCAGAATCAACAGACCCGAACCGCCAACCAACACCTGCTTTAGTGGAATCTCCAAGAATAGCGAATTTAAAGGACTTGTTATTTTCAATCAATGCCTTTGCTTTCGATACGTCATCCTCTTGAATAAAACTTCCGTACGTAGTATCCGCCAACTGCGTAGTATGTCCGCCCACCACTTCATCAATCTTACGGAAGTTAACGTTCATTTCCTCGCGTATAACACGGTCGGGGCCCGCCCAGTCGTTAAGTAGTAAATTCGGTGTTTTATTCGTCGACAATTACGTAACCTCCCACGTTTCTAGTTCGTCAAATCTCAATGCCGCTGTTTCTATTCCGCCAAACGTAGCGCCCGTTAATCCGCCGAGCTGCGTATATACAAACGTATAATCAATCGCAATGTGTGCTGGAATTATTTCGCGTATAGCCGTTTGGACATCGCTAATGTTCGCAGGTACGCCGCGTGAACTCACGAAGAGAATGCCGACCCAATTCGGCTTATACGGTTCAAATTTACGCGGTAGTGCCGTTGCTGTGCCGCGCATTAACATCGCGTTCTTAAACGTGTATACACCGGTCGTAGCGTTATCCAGGCTTACGAAGGATACTCGCACACGAACGCTATCTGACGGAACAACGAACGTTTTGACGCCGCCAACTCCGCTCAAACTTCCGGACAACTCGTTAAACGTTAGCGGTTCAACTTCGTTCCATGTATACGTCTCTACGGAATCCCACGTTAAGCCGTCTAGTGACGTTTTAGCTCCGCCGCTATTATACGAATCAATCCAAACGGTGCCCTCGTTGCGTTCGATAAAAAACGTATATTGCTCGCCTGGAATAAGCGCTCTGTCGAACGTACTCGCTTGGTTCGCAGCCGTCGCGGTCAGACGCAATTCGTAGTCGCCGATTATAGCTGCGTTCGCATGCTTCGTCCACGCCTCGAAATTTCGGCGGAAGTAGTTACGGTTATACTCCGTTACTTCGACTTCACCGTTTTGGAACGATTCCGCGACTTCTTTTATCAGCGCCTTCGTGACCGTACCTGCTCCGCGCGCTCTCGATTTAATAACGGACCGCCGCTGATCGATCGGCTTTGAAACGTCCGTAGCGAGATTAAATATACGCTCCCAACGCGCCAATCCCCACGTTGCTGTGTCGACATACATCTGCGCAAGCACATCGTACATAGCTGCGTTTAGCTGCGCAGTCTCCGACGCCCCGCGGTCGACTACGTTAGATGCTACCGGAATATCCCCGTAATAGCGCGGCAAGTAATCGTGCATATCGCGCTGAATCGTTACCGCGTCTCTCATTACGTAGCCACCACCGTTCCGAGTACCGCTACGCTTCCGTCCGCGATTACGACGTTAGTGCTACCTCCGTTAACGGTTAGCGCCGTATAATCGAGTACACCTTCAGCGTTTAATATTACGCCGGCAATTTGTGTATAGCGGACCGTCGCGTCCGTAAAAGCGAGCGTCTTCAAATACGCGCGCATACCGTTCTCGATATCCGCTTTAACTGCCGGCAATGTCGTACTCGCGCTGATTGTAACGTCTACGCTGACGTTGATCGCGACTTCAGTTGCGCCGACGACTGTAACCGTTGCGCCGATCGGACGAACACTTTCTATATACGTTGTGGTCGCCGTTACAATTGGCGCGTCGGGTGCCGTTTTATCTTCGTCGAGTAATACGACTTTAACCGTGCCTGCTCCGTCCCATATCGGATACACTTTCGCATCAGATACGCCAGCCACTTCGAGCGCCCATTGACGGTATTGTGCCGCGTTGCCTGACGTTGCTGGCCGTTGTGCGCGTTCCAAAATCCGCGCTCTTAACGCGTCATCCGATTCGGCATCCGTTCCGCCGACGAAGTTAAACGCGTTATTAACCGTTACGACTCCGACAAGGTTTCCGATTACCGTATTAACTGCGCCTATCCCTACGTTACCTATCGCGCCAGCATCGCTCGCTTCGGACGCCACCGTAACAGAGCCCGCGCTAATCGTGCCCACCGTAGTCGTAACGAAATAGACTGGTTCGCTGCCACTAGTTACCGCGCGTGTTCCGGTTGGGATAACCGTTCCGTTAGCGCCGCTGAACGTTAGAGCTCCGATTGATTTCGTAGCGGCTTTCCGTGTGACACCGTACTCTGACGCGGCCAAATCGAGGTAAGCACCGTAAGTCGTATCGACAAATCCGAAGTTGAGTACGTTATCTAATTCGATATATAATAGCGCCGCTTCAATCGCAGCCGGCGATAATAGATCGTGCGTAGGCGCCCCTTGCCGCTTATCAATGTCCGCAGGAGAAGCGTCGAGCATCCGCTGCAGGATCGCCGCTTTCGTCTGTGCTTCGTACATTAAATCGTCACCTCCTCCGTAATAATTCCGCCGCCGATCGACGCCACATCGAACGAAACAAAACAAGCGTCAGCGCTCCGTGTGATACGGAAATTGCTGACGCTTGCAATGCGATCATCATATATAAGTGCTTCAGTAATCATACGTACGATCTCCGCATCAAATAGCGCGTTGTTTACGTTCTGTCCGATTAGCGTATCGATTTCGTTTCCGTATTGATTATCGTAAATAAGATACGTTGTTCGCGCGGTCAGTAGCGCTTTACGAATGTACTGGCGGAGTGCTTCGTCGCCGTCGACCGTTGACCGCATGCCGGTCGTAAATAAATCGTATGTGCGACTCGGCTCCGTAATTGACTCTGATATATCAACGCGCGGCACTTGCGACGTTGGACTTAACGCCATTAATACGCCTCCTTTGCGCCGATCCGATCAAGTATGACGTAGGTTTGGCCGTCGTTAATCTGCGCAACAATAACGCGGGCTCCTACGGTTAACACGGAGTTGACGTCCATTATGGACGCGGCTCCTCCGTTAATCGAGACGGTACGAATATGCTTCGTTAAGTGTTCGGCGACTACGCAATCGTCCGCGTCGAGTTCGATTTTCATGCCGTCGACTAATACGCTGAAGGACGGGAAGGCGGACGTTATGGTTCCGAACTCGATACGCGTATCCGTGTTAGCGCCGACTCGTTTAATGAGACTGCGGAGTTTTGATCCCGCGCCGCCTTCGTCTAATAGTTCAGCCAATACTTCCAATCCTCCCCTGCTGCTTTCTTCTTTTTCTTCTCCGTTTCAATTGGCGGTGTATATTCTAACGTAGGTAAATCGTCCGTCGCGCTCAACGTTAATAACATCGTGTGTATCCCGTTCGAATACGTATGCGAATCGTTGCTGACGTAATAGTTGCCGATAATATCCGTCATAGCATCGTAAACGTAAACAGAGACGCCGGCGTACGTGTCGTCATAGCCTAGCGCAGAAATCGTAGCCTCATCGTCGATGACGTTTAACTCTTTTAAAAGCTGATCCGCGAGCTGCCGTATCTCCGACTGTGTTGCATCACTATCCGCGTTTTCTAAATGCTGCATTATTCCGAAGCGTGCCGCCGAAGCACTATCGGATGCGACCGCCGTAATAGGTGCGGTTTCCTTGCCGCCAATGACGCGTACTTGGTTACGTAAGTCTTCGATTGATTGCGTATAAGAAGCCGTCAGTAAATTCGATGTGCTTTCGATAAAGTACGTTGCTTTACGGTCTTTGCGCTCCGCCAAGTTTAAGCGCCCATTTTCCGCATATACAAAATAACGCCGTCCCGTCTGCTTTCGCGTAACAGTTAGCGCCGTCGTAATCATGTTCCATAACGTCATGTCGCGTAGAATGAGCTTAGGGATAACGTATTTTGTATCGGTAATATTGCCGAAGTCTACGCCAAACTCCGTGCAAAGCTGACGCACAATTTGCGACGCTGTCAAACTTACGAATTTACGCGTATCCATATTCTTCGTTAGATACACGTTCTCATCGTACGCAATTAAACGCATAACACCGGACTGATCGATGTCGCGACGGAAAATGATTCCGCGAAACAACTCGGCACCTTCGGAGTAGAAGCGTAGTTCGCGTCCGATTTCGAAGTTTGCAATACGTGTGCTTCCGTCTAGTGTACTTAATAGCGAAACGGTCAACGTACGATACGCTTGTTGAACGTCACCCGACCATTCTACGTCTTGTACGATCTCTTCGATATATAATTCGTTATTGTAGAGAACACGTATATTCATCGTGGTATCACCAACCGTTGACCCGCGCGTATAAGATTCGGATTAGCGCCGATTACCGTTTTATTCGCGTTGTAAATCGTACGCCACTTATCGCCGTCCGTGTACATTACGTGCGCAATCTTAAACAACGAATCGCCCGATTTAACTACGTAGTTTGACGGTTTGGCTTCCGTACTAGGGCGCGAGGTTGTCATAGATGCGATCATCGTTTTATTCGCGTCATAAGTTAACGTTCTTGGACTAACGAATACATACTCTTTCAGCGTAATATCGAAGTAAATATCGCCAGGGCTTCCGCCGCGCTCCGGTTCATACTCGAATGACCGTATCGTTACCGCGTAGTTAATCGGCGTTCCCGTCACCGTAAGGCGAATCGGTGAACCACTACGCATCCAGCGTTCAACCATCTTGACGCAGTCCCACGGCGCGAGCAGCGGAGTGTACGCGCAGTATGACGAATTGTAATCGCGCGGAAAGAACGAAGAGAACGTAAACTCCGAAGATTTACGTTTACCTATAACGGTATACTCGCCAAGTTGCGCCGCTTCAACGTCTTGATAACCGTGCGTGTCCGAGATCTTAATCGACGGCGGATTAACGGGGAGCCATAGGCGTTCGCGTCCGTTATCGAAACTGAGATGAAACTGTATACGACTCGCCATTACGCGCCTCCCATCGCTTGATCCGCGCCATTAATCATGCGGTATATTTCGAGTGCGACCTCGTTGATATCGGAATCCTTACGGACGATGAATGTATTGCCGGTTACACTGACGCCACCATTCGAACCGCCGTCGCGGTAATTACGAGCCTCGCCGCGTGCGAGCACGGTTTCATTGCGGTGTAAAATGGCAGGCATCGTTTTTGGTACGCGTGAAATACCGCCGGAATACTTGTCCAAATTGAGTGGATTAGCAGCTGTGTTCCAAGCCATGTCCTTTGTTGATTGTTCAAGCGGTTGCGGCGCTCTGCCGGGCAGTGAATCACTCTTTCCAACGTCTATACCAGCTTTTTTCCACAACCATTTAATAGGCTCGGGGGTAACCGCATCCTGCACATTAAAAGCCCAACTGAATGTTTTTGACTGCCTCATTCCATCAAAGACGCCAGTCATTAACGAACTTCCTAGCTTTAGCCCAATCTCGGTAATCTTGCCAGTCGAGTTTTCCAACGAACCGAGCAGCGTTTTCGTAATGTTTTCCGATATCGCAGTAAATTGGGTTTGGCCCGATGAGTTCCACCAAGAATCAAATACTTCCTTAATGTCAGACGTTACCACATCTACTTTATCCGCGAAGTTTAGCGCCATGAACTCGTCATTCTGCAGATAGTTCGTATTAATAAACGCGCGTAGCTTCTCCATCGCGCTCGACATGGCAGCGGTAATCTGCGGTGTATACTTTTCGACCGCATCAGCCGCCATTGTCGCGAAGTCTTTAATAATCGGCATCGTCGGAAGTAGCGCCGCAATCTGCAACGTTTCGATAGCGCCTTTAAACTGTTCGACCGCACCGGCTGCGTTATCCATTTTCTTCTTCGCAACGTCGAGCGCGGTTACTTGCGACATTTCCTTGCGGAATTTCTTAACGCCATCAGCGCCTTCGTTGTAAAGGATATTACCGGCCCGCACCGCATCCGATCCGAAGATCATTTCCAACGTTAGCGACCGTTGCTGATTCGTAAGCTTCTTCAACGACTTCTGCAGCGTTCCGGATATGTCGTCGAGCGATTTAATATTGCCGTCCGCATCGTAAAACGCGTTAGCGCCCTTTGCCGTCATGAGTCCGAGTTTCTTAAATAGCGCGATTTGATCCTTTGTCGTCGGCTGCAAATTCGATAGCATCGTTTTCAGCGACGTACCAGCATCGGAGCCCTTGATTCCGTTGTTCGCAAATAAGCCGAGCGCCACGTTCGTATCTTCAAACGTAAATCCCACGCCTGCTGCAACCGCTGATACTGCCGCCAATGAGTACCGTAACTCGTCGACGCCCGTAGCGGATGCGTTCGCTGTACCCGCGAGTATGTCCGCAGCCTTAGCGGCGCTTAGTCCGTCTTTCTTATACGAGTTAAGCGCGGTCGACATGATTTCGGCAGCATCCGCTAATCCGAGTCCGCCAGCCGTCGCCAAGTTGAGCGCCGCTTCTAGTCCGCCTGCTTGTACGGTTGCTGGTAATAAGCCCGCCTTTAACAACTCTTCGATACCTTGCGCAGCTTCTAACGCGTTATATTTCGTAGCCGCGCCCATCTTTAGCGCAAGCGCCTGCATCTTCGCCATCTCTTCGTTACTTGCGCCGGTCAGCGCTTGGATTGACGATATTTGAGCTTCGAAGTCCATCGCCTTTTTAACGGAGCTTGCCGCAACAGCTACCGCAGATACGCCGGCCGTTAAGCCCGCAAGCGCTGCGCCAACTCCGGTAACTCTCGCGCCGAAACCGATCATACTCGAAGTCGCACTCCGCAATGGCCGCGACATGTTATCGATCAACCGTAGCTTCGCTATTAAATCGAATGCTATTTCGTCCGCCTCCTTTCCGCTGCTTTACGTTCCTTTTCTTCCTGCGCGAGTTGATGCGCCATAGATTCGTAAGCAAAGCGTTTATGCTTCGTTTCCCACGCGTAGACGACGTGCGGCGGTATATGATGACGCTGGAAAATAACGTGGAGCAGATACGCCTCTTCGTCCGTTTTTATTAGTTTGGGAAGTCGATCTCGTCATCGCCGAAGCCACTAACGTCCATGATTCCGACAATTAGCTTCGCAATCTCGCCCGCCAATAGCGCCTTCCGAACGCAATCAGCCGCATCTTCAGCGTTGTAATGGTCGATTAGCGAACGGTCGCCGAAGTTCGGCTCTACGCACGCTTTAGCGATCATGGCCGCGTTGAATAGCGAATCATCGAGACGCTTACCGCCTTTGCCATCGCCGTAAGTACATTCCGTTTTGACGCGTTCGATTTCCGCTTCTGACATCGCCTTTAGCGTAAAGTCAACGCCTAGCCTGCGGATTGGAACGTTCTTCTTAATGTCCGTGCTTGCGCCTAATAGCGCTTGCAATGCGTTTGGTTTCGTAGTCATATTGTTATCGCCCCTAATCGGTGCGGTATAATTGCGCCGCCTCCGGATTTGTTTTCGTAATTAAAAACGGAGACATCCCGTAGGAGCCTCCGTTATTTCGTTTAGCTATTTCGTAATGGCGTCATGATTTGAAAGCCGGTAAAAGTAAACGGGAATTCGTTCTCTACCATCGCGCCCACGTCCGACGTGATAAGCGGAATGCTATCGAATGTTACGCCTTTGAGACGTACGCGGTATGTACCGCCGTTGTCCGGATCGGTTACGGAATAAATAAGCTCCGTTACCAGTGCGGATTTTGTGTCGTCCGTTCCTTGCGCGATTTTCTCGATAAGTTCGGACGTTACGAGATAGCCGCTAAAGTCGCCGCTGCCGCTGACGCCGGTCACTTTCTTACCGATCCAGCGCGTGCCGGAAATCTTGATGTCTTCTTTTTCGAAGTCAGCCGTCGCATTAACGGTTGTAACGTTAGTCAGCCAATTACCGTCGGCATCGAATAGCTTACCGAATCGACCGCTAATAACTTTCGTCGGGTCCATCGTCATTTAATTGCGCCTCCTTATACGTTGATAGTGAAGAAAATGCGTTCCATGCTGTCGATCTCGACGTACGAAATCGCGAGGAACACTTTATCGCCAACTGGCGGATTATTCGGATCGAGCGTTACGATCGGCGCTTCCAGTACGCCATTGTCCGCGAGCGTTTCGAGATACTTCGTTACCGACGCGATAAGAGCTGCGCGACCGTCCGCGTTATTCTGCAGGCGGCCGATAAATGATTCGTCAGCCGTCGTTGAAATGTCGTCAATGACCGCCTGTCTTGCGCGAGTGGCGCGTATTTTCTTACCGGATGTGACTACGCCTTGCTCGATTTTCACGCGCTTACCGTCGTTGGTGAGAACGAGCGAGCCCGCCGTTAGCGCCGCATTTGTCTGCGCGTTAGAGAGGCGCTTCGTTACGTCGGATGCCGTTGTTGGCGCGTACGTAATCGATTCGTTGATATTCGAGCCTGCGATAAGGCCGGCAACAAACGGTGCATATGCGCTGGACGTATAGCTCACACCGTCAACAATCGCGCCGTTAATGACGTTAACAATCGCGCTATCAGCGTTTAGTGTTGAGCGCGTATTGCCCACCGTCGGATCAGCGTCCGTAGTCGCATCGCCTCCGATAACGAGCATGAATTGCTTGCCGTCGGTGCGATTCGTAGTTAGCCACGTTTTCAGCGCTGCTTGTTCGGTCACGTTATACACCTGCGCGACGAATACGTTGAAGAATTGCGTATCAAAGCCGGCACGCATGGCGGTGTAATCCGCTGTTACTGGCGACGTTGGTAGCGTATAAACGATAACGCGTGATGCTCCGCCTTGGAACGCGAGCTTGATTGGCATTGTGTTCGCGCTACCGAATAATGCGTCCGCTGCAGCTAACGTGTTCACTTCGTAATATTTGCCGACCGTCGCTGTACCGCCTGTGTACGTACTAAGCCCGAGCGCAACTACGCCACGTTCACCGCCCGTAATAGCAGCTGCGGCCGCCTCTACGAAATTGATATAAACGCCTGGCCGTATTGGCAAGGTCGTTGGATTCCAGGTTCCGCCTGACATCGATTGGCCTCCTTTAAATTTCCGTTATTATCGTGCTGACCTCGCCAATTAAAGGCGCAGCCACCTGCGTCCGTTCCTCGCGAACTTGCGTCTCCATCACGCCAATACACGCGTAGAGATCACCGTCCGTTTGAAATGGCGCGGAAAAAGAAAACGCCCCAACACGGATGAACCGTGAAGAGGCGTTAATTGGTATTCGTTCGGTTTGGTATATCGCGCGACTAAGCGTATCCATTTTCGTCAGTACGTCAGCCGGCGTTGCTCCGTAATAGACGATTTGATACGTTCGATCAACGCGGATAGAAGTGTGCGTTTCATTTGCGCGCCCATCCGTAAGCAGCCGTATAACGAACGTATCAGCAACGGGATTTTTCGGCACCGTTTGCTTGTACGTTGTTGACGGAAAGAGTCCGCGGACGAACGCTTCAACCGATTGTAGCTCGTTAACGACCACGGAATCCCCTCCGTCTCAGCGTACTTTGAATCTCGCGCTCAATGTCGTCCGCCCATTTTTCCGCGTTATCTTCGAGCGGCTTGTCTATGAATCGCGGTATAGTGCCGGACGTTGTCGGATTAGCAAATGACTCACCGTGTTGCTTCGGATAATCATCGTGAAGATAAGCCGCATAGTCGAAGCGTCGACCGTTACGCGTTTCGATGACACTAGCGGAAATATTTCCGTCGATCGTTTTGCTGCGGTCAGTTATTTCCGTTTTAATGTTGCGCCGAAGCGTACCGTATTCCATCGGTGCTAAGTCTGTAGCCTCACGTTTCCATTCGTCCAATACGTCGCCGGTTCCGATACGCGAGCCCTCGTCGATCGCGTCCTCTAGGCGCCGCTGATAGCCGCGGAAGAACGTCCCGATTAGGCGCTGGCCTACCGATGTGCGTCCGCCGAGATCGACCGTTATTCTGTTTGACGCCATTACACGAACACCTCCGTTACGATAGCGCGGCCATTTAACATCCGTTTTGGTACGATACTTAGCGGCTTTTTCGTGACTGTCACGTCTAATTCGTTCGTATACGTTATTACGTCGTCATACGATATGTCCGCTAATTTATCGAGCGTAATCCGGAGTTTGGCAACCGCTTCTTCGCCGAGTTTGTTCGTTACGACGTTCGTTTCTTCCGTGACGCGCGCCTTATACGTAATCTCTTCACCTGGCGTTGGCGCTGCCCAGCCGTCAAGTTTGCCGGCCTTCGTAACCGTAATCGTCTGCTTCATCGGAATGATCGGCATTATAACACCGTCCATTTCGCGGCGCGTTTCGATAGTTTGACGCCGTTTTCCGCGCCTATAAGATCGAGCGCAGCTTGCGGAATGAATTGCGCCGGATCAACGTCGGGACCCGAAACTACTCCGTCCTTGAATCCGAATGAAGCCGTACCGGTCAGCGCGAATTGGTTAACGCCTTGGCGCGCCAGTTTATTCGTATCGTTAAATGCCGTTGCCAGCACGTTTGCAAACTCGTATACCGCTGCGTCTGGTATCGTATACTTCGGATATTTACGGGACAGCGTCCGTCCTGCGACGTTTAGCAAGCGCATTTTATTCGCGTCGTCAGCGTCCGTCCAATCTTCAATCACGATACAGTACTGCGCGATATACGCCTCTGCGTCTCCCATATTAACCGCCATGTTCCGTGCCTCCTCCGATTATTTTGCGGAGGAATTAGCGGCAGCTTTACGGGCAACTGGCGCTTTCGGTGCGGGCTTTTCCTCCGGCGTGTCTATTCGTACAGCGTCGGTTATTACGTCCAGGACCGCGATTTCAGCCGCGTCATCCGTAGAGTAGAAACCGCCGCTAAATTTGCGATAATTTCCGTCAACGTAAAATCCGAGCTCTTTATAGCGCGGTGCTTCGTAAGTAGTCATCGTAATACCTCCGTAAGATTAGACGCGCAGTTTTTACGCTGCGCGCCCGTTAATTTGCGTTAATATTACGATAGACCTTTTAGGCGACCGTGTGCTTTTTCTTGTTCGAATTGCAGCGTGTACTCACCGACAATCATACCGGTAGTGTAATCGCCTTTTACGCCGAGGTACGTATGACCGAATTCGCGAGTATTCAACGGTTTGATTGCCATACGGTTAGCGTCCGCGAGAATTAGCTCGTCCGTTGCAAGGTTCGGGCTTAGCACGATTTCAAACTCTCCGAAATCAGTAACGATTTTGTCGACGACTTGACCGCGCTTATTCTCTCCGCGTGTAAGCGTGATTTTATTCGCGTCAGTAGCAGACAAAGCCATTTTTTGCTTCGCAGCAACGAGAATTTTGTAATCCCCGCCCGTTGCAAAACCTCCTGCGTTATAAATGTTTTGCGCAAGTGTGTTGATAGGAGCAACTGTAAGTGCAGCACCTACGGTCGTCACGTTAGTCGTAATGAATTGGCGGATGCCTTTCATTTGGCGGATTTGACCAGACTCATACATTACTCCATTGATTAACGCTTTTTCGAGTTGCAGCGCGAGCTCTAGTTGTTTCTTTTGCTTCTCATACTCGTATAGATTGTCAACTCCGTATTGTGCAATAGCCTGTGCTGTACCGGAAATCTCAATCGAGTCATCGAAGATTTGCGTTAGGTTTGATTTTCGTACGCGCGCTTTGTAACGAGCAGAACGAGCGTCAGCACCCTCTGCGCCTTCAACGAATAAGAACTCGACTTTAGCACCGGAAGCAACGGCTGCAGCGGTAGTAGAAGCGTATCCGCGTGTAACTGTCAGCGTTTTAGTTCCCGTATTAATCGCCGAAACGTAAAGCAACTCGTCGACGATTTTAATCACGCTGCCTACGCGGAAAGGCGTTACGTCAGCAACTACGATATCAGTCGCGCCAATAAGTGCGGATGCTGTAGTTACCGTTTCCTGAGCGAACATTTCATCCTCGTACCAAATATGCTCGACCGAATTAACAGGATCACTGAATCCTAGTGCGTTAAGAAGCGGTGTTTGGTATGGATTGAGTAGCAAAATTTCATCGACAACGGATTCACGTTTTCCGACAATTGAAGCATTATAAACTTTTGGCATTGTGAAATATCCCCTTTATAATTGGTTTTTGGGCAAAACAAAAAGGCCCAACTGCTCGGCCTCTGGATTATTTATTCAGTTCTTCCTTTAGCGACGCGTAAGCCATGCGGTCTTCGATGCGCCCTGTTTTGCGCGCCTTCTCCGCTGCCTCCGCGATAAGCTGTTCCTTCGTCTTATCCGCTTTTTGCTCGTTACCACCGCTCGGACCGCCAACTTGACGCGGTTCCTTTTTCGCTGCTTCCGCTAAATACGGTTTCGCCACCACTAGCGCTTTGACAACGTCATCGACGCCGGTAACGTTGCCTTCTTCGTCAACAACTACGCCCGCTAAATCCGCTAGTTTATACGCGTCATCTAACGCATCTGCACGTATGCCGGATTCTTTCGCAAGCAAACGAAACTCCGTCCGGATAATACGTTGATTCGCCGCGGTAGTAGCTTTCGTTGCAGTCTCGGTAGCTTCCGTCGCTATACGTGTTGCTTCGTCGCGTTCCGCTTGTAGACGTTCTTGTTCCGTCATTGCTGCCGCTTTTCGCGCGTCCTCTTCCGACTTCAAACGGTCGCGTTCCGTTTTGAGTTCGTCATAGTCCGCGTACTTTTTACGCTCGCGTGCTAAGCGCTCTTCGATCTTCGCGTCAAATTCGTCCTGCGTGAGTTCGAGTTTCTTCGGCGGCTCCGGCGTCGGGTCCGGATCGCCATCCGCGAACATCTGAAGATTGAGCGTATGTTTATACGTGCGTTTAATTGCGTTCATATTGCGTACCTCCACCGTTTAAAGGCCGTCGCCTATCGTTTGGTGCGACCGTAGCAGTTTAACGTCGTGTACGTTCGGACAACAAAAAAGACACCCGCGAAGGTGTCTTAGATGCTAAGCTGGGGTTTTCATTAATATTCCCTTATCTTGTTTCTTCTTCGCTCCATAGCGCAGTATCTTGCGCATTGGTTCCTCGTAATATTTAAACATCGCGGCACTTAATAGTAATGATAAAACCAAGCAAATCAAAAACTTATATGTTGTTTCTAAGTTGAAGTATTCATAATATCGAATGACCAATTGATGTATCATGTAAAATGAAAAACTAATCTCGCCCAAATAGACCAATAATCTATTAGACAATGCCTTTGATAAAAGACCGCCATTATGTGCAAATGTGTAAATCAATAGACACCATATTGGTACGAAGTATACTCCTCGAACAATCCCTACATCCAGCCCTATAGAAAACAATAAAGCAGCAATGAATAACACCACACTAAGTATTTCTAAGAATGAAAGTAACTTTTTGTTAGAAACTTCTCTTTTAGGATTTGCTGCGAAAATAATTCCCATAATCACTCCCGTTGAGAACTCAAACATTCTAGCAACCGGAAATATGTGCAATACCCACTTTTGGAAATCGCTACTTTCATTCAAATTTACATTAAGGATAAACAATACAACCCACACGACTACGATTGCCACAACTGCAATGATTACATTCTTCACAACCTTGAGCTTTGTAAAAGTCCATATCAGAAATGGGAACGTTAGATAAAAGAGTGCTTCTACTGATAATGTCCATGATACACCGTTGAAATTAAAATAAGTTCCCTCGTTTGGGATGAAACTTTGGACCAATAACAAATTAATTGCTGACATGAAAGCAAACTTAATGAAATACAAACCATCTGGTTTGAAATATAAAATCACTAATGGTGCAGCGATAATAAAAGTTAACAGATGAACTGGATATACTTTAGCAAACCTAGCCCTATAGAAATTTTTAAGGTTCTTTCTGCTAACCTCAGAAAACTTTGAATGGTAATTGTAAGCTAAAATAAACCCAGATAGTACAAAAAAGAATTGAACGCCTGCTGATCCCAATTGGAATTGACTAAAAACCTCCAAATGAAATACAAAAACCATTAATGCAGCGATAAATCTAAATGACGTTAAAGAGTTTAACAAACTACTTCCTCCCTCAAATAGTTCTTTAAAAAGAACATAGAATAATTTTATAATGAACGACATTATTCTTCAAGTTCTTTTTAATTATAATTATCAGGAAGACTAGCTTGTTCTTATAAAAACGATTAAACTCCGCTGCGATTTACCGTAATTGTTCCGGACAGCAGCGTTGATACATTGCCGGATGCGTCCGTTACTTCTGCTTCGTGATAAAAACCTCCGGAGAGTGCCGCCGTATCTGCAGGCTTAAACGCGATTACGAATTTATCCGGTGCGGTAATCGTGACGCCGGTTAACGTATCTTTATAAACGTCTGGTTCCGCGTTGTATATCGACTTCTTCATCGCCCATTTAACGGATGCTCCTGTTAAGTCAACGCCAGTCACCGTAACCGTGACGTTCTTCGTATCACCCGCGAACATTTCGAAGTTTTGATTCTTCATCGCCATCTATAACTCACCTCGCAGTGTCACGTCCATGACGCGTGATCCGAGTAGGTATACGTTTAAATCACGGCTACCTTTGAGCGCGATTGTACCGATAATCGTAGGCGCATTCGGAAGCTGCTTCGAAAATGTCTCATTCGTTACGATTACATCATAAATTCGTGCACTTACGTTGCGGCGGGTGCTGTCCGCGATTCCTAACGATTCGGCTACGTGCTTACTCAGCGTTTTCTTTACCGTGTCGGACATCGTAAAGCTGTCCGCGAGTAATACGCCTTTGCCGCCCGTAAGAATAATAGCGTCGCTTGGCGTAAGGATATCAGTAAGCTTACGCGTTGTTGACTCCCGCTCGGTTTCGGCGGTATTAATCGCATCTGTTTTAACAACCGTCAGCGCCTTACGGATTGTGTCCGTAATAGCTATCGAATCATTAACGCTAATTGCCTTACCGCGTGTAGATGCGAATGAGTCCGAGGTAGTTAGAATGTCCGTTAATATTTTCGTTGTACGTTCTGATTCCGTTTCTGACGTATTAACAACGTCGATAATCGCGACTGATAGGCGTTTGCTTAGCGAGTCGGACGTTGCGATTGCATCTGATAATGACGCTTTGTACGCGGTACCTGTCGGTATTCCGTCGTCAACCCACGTCCCACCCGTTAGCGTCAAATGGCGACTATTGCCCGATTGATCCTGTACATTGCCTAGCGTCATGTCGTAATGGGCTTGCGTTACTCCGGCTAATAAAAACCTGACGCTATAGAGCTTGCCGCGCATATAACCGCCTGCGCCTGTCTGTTTAAATATCTGCGCGGAGTGGTTCGAAGCTGTGCGTAATCCTCGCATCATTATACGGACGTCATTCGGTACAAAATCGGTACTATTCGTCACTAAAGCGCCGTTCACGTATACGGAATTGAATCCCGCATAACTATCGATTACGCCGGAATTAAACTGAATATAGTTGAAGTTTACGGACAAGTACTTCGAAAAGTTCGCAATAGGCGATGCAGAAAAATCCATAACTACTTCGTCCCAATTAAATACCGGCGTTAATCCGTCGTCATCTACGCCATCCATTTGTAAGTAGTACGCCATATGCTACTCACCCCGATATTCTTCGGCGATGATACACGGTGCTGACGTTATTTCATCGTGACTGCATACGTGCCAATCGATAACGCCGCCGTGAGTATCAACATACGGTTTCAACTCGTTAAACAATGTCGCTTTATCCGTTTCCGCGTTAACCCACGCTTCAAATACAAACTCGGTCGCGCTATGTTCCGTAACCAACCGCCACAGCACGTATTTGTTAATCGCAGCAACGATCGGCGTTCCGTCCGCTGTGTTTAGCGTACCTCGCACGCTATACTTCACGTTAGCTCACCGTTACTTGCCACGTAATTTGCAACGAGTCCGAAGACGTCAATAATGTGACCGCGCCCGTTAATTGATGCGCGAATAACGTGCCTGCAGTAGCAGCGTTAAATAGCCCCGCCTCTTGCACCGTAACGCCGGTCAAGCCCGTTAGTGTCGCAACGTATTGAATAACGTTACCACTCGGATTAGACCGCGCTACGGAAACGCGCGCATAGCCGCCGCCTGACAACTCCGTTCCGAGCGCGGTATCGCCTGCCGCTACTACCGTCGTAGATGAGCCGAACCCAATATGCGTAACAAGCGTTGTTCCTGCGCTGGCTGAGTTTAATAACGAAGCTAAAGCGTTCTTACCAACCGTCGTAATGACGTTATCGCGTTCGCCTTGCTCGACGACTACACCATCGCGTACGAGTTCCCACGAAATATGTCCGGTCACTTTTAACCCTTCGTTCATTCTGCGTCACTCCTTCGTTTTATTTCGGATTACGATTAGGTGAAATCGTATGGCGGCAATTAGGGTGGAATATCTCGCGTCGCGGCAAATCGCCAATAAATGGGTAATCGCCCGGCGCGTCACGCGTAAGCTTCACCGTTCGCCCTTCCCACTTCGCGCAAGCATCCGTTGCTCCGTGTCGCGATATCACTCCGTACATAACGCCGCGATCGAGCGCTTCGTTTATCGTCGCGTCATTCGTTGCCTGCATGAGTTTCGTCCGCGTTACCATATCGACGTACGTTTCAACTTTCCAGCGCCGTCCTGCCGAGTCAATAATCGCGTTATCTACCGCGTCGCCGAGATCCTTCCGTATTTGTGCCGCTGTGTCCGCGTTAATTGTGCGCCGACCGTTTACGCCAGCCGCCATGTTAGCGCGCATCGCTTCCGCAACGGCTTTACGTATAGCGGCTTTCGTGCGGCGGTCGATGTTCTGCGTTACCGCGAGTAAATCTCCGTATACATCTTGCGTCGCTGCCGTCAGCATCTCGCGATTAGCACGATTAATCGGCGGCTCCTCATCGCGTTTACGTCCGATACCGAGGACGTTCATCGCTCTCGTAACGCCATCGCGCGCAGCTTTCGGAAACACGCGCTCGACCCATCCGGACGCTTTCTCGCGTAAGTCACCGAAGATGCTGCCGATCTTTTTTATTGTTGATTTAGCGCCGGCATTCGTAAGCTCCATGCGTTCTACTTCGCGTTTGATGTCGTCGATAGCGCCGCCAAATGACCGCGTAATGTCCGTTATATCGCCTTCGTAATCCGGTCGCTTGTCGTCCGTCATACGCTTAGCACCGAGCTATCTACCGTGCCGTTAACGCGCGTTGTATCGTCTTCCATTCGCGTTATGATTTCGTCAGCTTGCGTATCGTCGAGTCCGTCCAGACGTTTAATCGCGGACTTAACGTCGATTGTAGCGAGGCCGCCTGTACGGATGTTATAAACTTCGGCTTCCGCTTTGTCATCGCGCGGTACTCCGTCATGCCACGTAATCTTCGGATAAACAGCGTTATATGGCTTAAAGCCCTCTACGTCTTCATTCGCAACGTTTTCGAGTTGCATCGCTGTCCACAACGCGTCTCTAACTGCGCGGTCAACGTGGTTGCGAATACGTGTTACCTTCGTCAAAATCGGCATGAAACGTGCCTTAATAGCGCCGCCGTCCGTATGTGACGTGCCGCTGCCGCCTTTGTCCGCTGATAGCGTTGTGCCGAATAACCACTGCGGCGTTTCGCTCATTTGGTAGAGGATACCGAGTAAAACGTCGAGCTCCTTAAATGCGGCTTCTAACTGGCCTTCCCACGTCATGTAGCCTGGCGCTACGTCATCCTTTGTGACCGGTATATAATTGCCGCCCCAACGTACGCCGCCGTTATCTTCCGCATCAATGTCGGGCCCGTAGGCAATCGGGTCCGCGTGCTTCCACAGAATATAATCGATCTGTACGAGGCGGTCGTTTATCGCGGCCAGTACGGATTCGACTTTCTCAACTCCGCTGATTCCGCGCCAATCATCGTCCGTCGTTTTGTACGGTATGTGATGTATGAGTAGCTGCGGTAAGCCCGTCGATTCAATGTCGGATTCGCGGCCGGTTGATACGCGGTCACCGATAAGAAACGTCATCACCGGATATCCAAAATCGTTAACAACGCCGTGTTCCGTCGCTGCATAACGTTCGTATACGATGTAGCCAGGTACGTGACGCTCAACGTTCAGGTACGGTACTTCACGCGTTTTGCTCCGTGTTATCGCCGATTCAACGAGTCCCGTCCGCTCCTCAACCCATTCGATCCACGCGATATTAACCGCGCTGAACTTTTTACGTGAACCTCGCGATAACTCCGGAAACACAATCGCGGCGTCAACCGCTTCGATAATCGGTTCGGGTAACGTAGGCGGCAGCGTGATTCCGTCATAATCAGCGGAAAGAGCTTCCGTTTCGCTAACGTCAGCGCGCGGAGCATAGTACGTCTTCAAGAACGAGTCACCGCGGTAGCCTGCGCCAATAACCGCTTCGTGTATCGTCTGCGTGAGGTCGTTTTCTTCGACAATTGCGTTTAAGCGCGCTTGTTCGTCGCTATCGCCGGCGCTTCCGCTTTCAAACGTAGGCGGCTCCGATACCATAAGATCGGCCGGCTTCGTTAAAAGTACGTCGATTAAGTTAACCGCGATAAATAGCGTTTTAAGCTGCGGTTCGTGTGGCGTTCCTTTGAGTAGATCCGCGGCGCGATCGTATATCTCCGCTTGTCTTCCGTTAAAAATCGTCTTACCGCGATAATACTTTGCGATACGTTCGATGTCTGCGACCGGTGGATACTGCGCACCTTTGTAAAATTTGCGTGTCATACGTTAATGCTCACCTCTTTTCGAAATAAGGTTCTATATAGTAAAATAAAATAATCAAAATGCAGTAAGGAGGAATTTGTAATGTTATACGATGATTTTCGCGAGAAATTAATAGACACTTTGCATAAAAAAAGACTAAAAGACAGAAAAGAAAGACGAGAAACTCAGGATATAGAAGAAATTTACAAAACGATTAAATTAGAACTAATTTTACATATCAAAAATCTTAAGAAAGATTTCGAAATCGGTAATATTATCACAAATTCAAGCGAGGTTCTGTTTAAATTAGAGGAATTTACACTAATTATTAGATTTGAGGATGTTTTAAAGCACCATACCAAGGTGTCTCCTTCTAACAAAGATTATTACGCGGATTCTATTCAAGAGTTAATCGTTTTAAATTTACAAAAAAAGTGCAGCGATGCTCAAAGGTAGAATATCGCTGGCTTGTTTCGTACGGCTTTCTTAGCCCTCGCTACGTTTTCAACTGCGAGTTGTAAGGCGTCCGCCGAGTCGATGTAATCGCCATGCGGATATTGTGCCAGCTGATCGTGAAGCATCGTGTGAGAACGGTTGAAAATTAGCGTCTTGTTATGACAAAGAGGCTCTAACGATTCAATACGCTCCTCCTTACCGGATTTGTGCGATTTGATATCGTTGAGCCTCGTTCTTGTAACGCCCGCTTTGCGCAATGCTTCTTGTAATTGGCGGTAAAATTCGTGCTGCGCGTTAATTGTCTCGACGCTGAATACGTTATGCCGCCATTCCTTTATGCGGCTTACGATGAGATCAATATAAACGTGCGGCTGTTCTTTCGACGCGTATTCATCAAGTACGAAGATATGACCGGTCTTTTCGTAACGGCCGACCGTTAATACCGCGTTGTAACAAGACCTCGCGTTCTTGCCTTGTGCGATATCCCACGCACCACTAATTGTAAGCTCCTCGACCGGAATACGTAAATCTTCATAACAGATGAATCTGCGTCCACCCACGTATTCAAAGCGATAATAACCGTACTGCTCCGGAAAGAAGAACTGTTCGTCTTCGCTGAACGCTAAGTTACGGAACTCCGAATTATATGCGCGCGTTCCCATGTTGAATTTTTCGTGCATGAGTAACCGGTATGACCACCGCCAAGGCCACGCAAGTTTAACTCCGGACTCTAACGCTTCCTTATTCGCTTCATAGAACGCGTCGACTTCCGCCATGTCATCGGTGCGTCCGTAGATTTCGAGGTATTCGTCCCACAATTTCGGATTGTCAGGCTCACTTATCAACGCGCCATGAAACGATGATTTAAAATCCTTACGTTTCAGTACGTGATTCAAAAGGCCGGTCGCACTAACCATCGTACCAACAAGAATAATTGCGGTCGATTTCGTTCCGATCGGCACAACAACGGAGTTAAACCAGTGAACGAGCTTTTCACGCGCTTCCTTTGTTCCTTCGTTGTTCGTTGAAGACGGATCATCGACGATAACTAAGTCCGGTCGGTACGAACCGTGTCGCTTACCCCGCAATTGCTTACCGGACGACGACGCTTCGACTAACGCGCCAGAAAGCGTAATGAACGCCTCTTCGTTATCGCGTTCGTTCTGCGTATTACGTTCGTGAAGCAGTGGTCCGAAGTCTTCGCGTAGTTTAGCGTTAAATTTCAGCTGTTTATTTACCCATCCGATGAGCTTCTTAGCGAGCCCATCCGTTTCAGAGATAACGAGCACGTATTTCCGCTTGCGAAACGCGATTTGATGCAGCGGAAAGGCGTTCGAGAACATACCGGACTTACTATGACCCCGTGCAGCTGCGATCGCCAAACGCGCGTTACGCTCCGTGTGGTCTACGTAATCACATAAGTCGAAGAACTCACGGTGAATCGGCGCAATATCTTCGAATGCGTCATGTTGCGTTCCGTCTTCACCGTGTCGGACAACGTTATCCTCGTTCGTTGGATTACCGCCGTCTGACGTATATTCATACGTGAAGTATGCGACGTCTACTTCTGCGCGATGGATGCGAATCAAGCGTTTTAACTCCGTGGTATCCTCACGTAGTGTATCGAGTTGATAGTCGTTAATCATACCGTCCTCATAAAACGACCTAAGTCTCTGTGCGCGTTTGGAGATTAACGAAATGCGCTCAGCGCGTTCGTCACGACTGAGCCATTGATTGTTTACGAATGCCAGGCGCTCTCACCTCTTTTTGCTTGTCTAATAAATGTAAATGTTGTAACATTGTGTTGTTAAATATTGTATTTGGGGAGATGCTATCATGAAATATAATGAATGGTTTCAATGGATTGAAAGATTCCCACTCGGAAAGCAAATACTATCGAATATTACGTCTATTATCCCTGAGGGTAGTGAAAAAGCCGTACTAATCAATGTTGTGGATCAAGCCGATAACCTTACTGGAAGAATACTTATATCCGATGATGCGAACATAATATCTCTTGAATACATCTTAAAGTCTACAGAGAAAGAGCAAGGCTGTAGCGTAGATTACCGTAGAAAAGGTGACATTGTTAAAAAGACCATCGAACTGAGTGATGTGAAGCCGACTTGGGTAGGCGATCATCTGTATTCATCGTTGATTTGTACTTTGCACTTTGCTAATGGCGAAAAAATGAAATTAAACAACGCAGATTTTAGTACTAACTTTAAGGAATTCCACGATACAGTTATAAAAATTTAACCCCTGATGAAGGGGTTTTCTTTTTCTGTAAGCAACTCGTCCAACTCAGCGAGTTCCTTTGCAATATCTTCGTTGTCACGTCCGCCACCGACATCTTTCGTTTCGATAACCGCGTGCGCTGTAATTAAGCCCTCGCGCCTCATAAATAAGTCAATCGCCTTTACTGAAGGTTGCGAACCGTCGATAAGCTGTAGCAATCGTTTATATACAATAGGCCTTTTAGACGCTAGGAAATCGTCCGCGATTACGTTAACGAATTCAATAAATGCTTTATTTTGCGTTCGCCACTCGTAAAGTGTGTTACGAGTTACACCAGCTTCTTGTGCGATTACTTCGAACGACTTGCGCTCGGTTTCTGGTGCAAATTCACGCTCGACACACGCTAACGCCGCGATACGCTGGCGACCGTCTAAGCGTGATTCAAGTTGCTTCCGTTTCTGTGCGCTCATATTAGCGCCTCCTTTACGTTGATTTTATGACAAATAAGCGCCTAACGCGTAAAAGGTACGAAACTACCTCCGAACGCATAGAACGCCTTAAACGTAGGTAAAACACGGGAAGAACCGTATACCGCTACCTCCCGAGTTCAAAATTTTATGCGCTAATTCCGTACGGCAACTGTAGAGGTATCGCGTACCCCGCCTGGGGGTCACGCACTTCACCGCGCTAAAGTATCACGCATCCAGAACGCTTTATTACGTTAAAGCATCGCAGATAGTTACGCGAAATTCGAAATAGTTTCTTTATCGCGCTAAAGCGGTGAAATCCGGTATATTTATGCATACTCGGCGCTAAATCACGGGAAATAATCGATTATCAATCCGTTGAGAATGGCGTAACCACGCGGCTTTTCGGCGCTGCATAAAACGTGCATAAATTCGCGTGTTTTATTTCCGATACCCTACCGTAAAAAGCCCGTAACCACGCGGTATTTCGGCGGTGTAAAGGCGTATTACTTTACGTCAAAATACGGCATTTGTGAACATGTCTGGCGCGTTCCGTGCATAAATATTCACGCATGAATATCGCATAAAACGCTTGACAACATATCTATCGTATGATTCGCGGGTTTATTGAAATAACGCTTGACAACCGCAGCCGCACGATTATTTGACCCCGTGAGTTTTCGCATGCTCTCCGGTCAGAGGCGTCGTGCAACCGTACCAGACGCTCTATACGCCTCATCTACGTATCCTAGCGTAAGCCCCACCGTGATGTCTCGCTTCATTATATAGCGCCTAAAACGCGTATTAATACGTAGGTTACATTACCCGCGGTTGCGGACCGAAAAGTACGTTAACAATGCGGTACCTTACGATCGCTTTTATTCGTCAATCTCCGTTTGTATATACGTTTGCTCACGAACAGTTTAAAATCTGAACGCGAGCCTAAGTGCCTGCCGCGGCCATAAACCGGCCTTGCCCTGACCGCGTCAAGTTCTTACGCGTCCAGTATTATTTGTGCATGAGGACTTGGTCGCGGTATTTGACCAATCCGAAATGCTATCTCTTATGTTCGCGCCGGATTTACAAATGCAACGGGAACAATACGTTATAACGTTAAGCGGTATTTAAACCGCGCTATCTCTAAGAATAAGAGGACGTAAAGCGCAAAAATGTCCATATCCCACGTGGCTCTAAGCGCGAAGGCACTTAGCAACTATGCAGTATATGGGACGAAATTGCCCTTTGCTATGCAGTATATGGGATGGTTTTAGTACGGATATTCTCCGTAGCTAACCTCGACCGCGCCGCTATCCCCGTGCTCCTCTGCGCTCAATGCCTGTGCAAACTCTCCGCGTACAAATTCCGTATACTCATCGTGCTCATCGCTTGGCCTCTTGCGGAACATAACGTCAGGGTTCATACGTATGATCCTCGCGCCGAAAGCCTCCGATCGCATAACGAATCCGGCCGTAACCAACTCGCGCATACAACGACTGGCCGTTTCATCGTCGACTCCGACTTCATGCGCGAAACGGTTCTGCGATAAGTGCCGGATATCCTCGCTATATCTTACGTTCGAGTTGCAGCATAAGTATAAATATTCGTAGTGGATGTACGGAATCATTTTGTATAAAAAGCCCGCAGCTTGTATCGATACCTTCGCGATATCTGTTCGCGTTTTAGTCTGGTATATCCGCGTAAATGCTGTTCCTTTAATCGCTTGCCCTATCGTATGATGTTCGGCAGACACGTTGTAGACGTTTCGTTTGCCGTCTTTCTCCGTTACCAATACGCCGGCACTAACTAAGCCACCGACTATTGTAACGGTCCAGCGGCGCGCCTTTCCGATGGCACGCGCTATCTCATCGATGCCCATCCGTTTAGCCGCGTATCTGAGCTCGCCATTACGGTCAAATCGCATATACGGGATCAACTTCATAATTGCGCCTATTTCGTTAAGGCTCAGTATATCGTTAAGCTTACGTACGGGTCCGTGATACGCGACAACGTAATTACGCCCATCTCCGGCCGCTTCGATAGCCGCCTTGCGACGGTAACTCTCTCGAATTGCGTCACGCTGTTCGTAACTTCTAACCTCGTACTCCGCTTCATCAACGACCGTTAATACGCGCCCATCGTCGTCTTGATACGTTTGCTTACCGAAGGTTTGTGGCATTAATACACCCCATTTGCGTAAAACAAACGACCCTTTTTAGCTCGGATAGCATCTAGTACATGATGCAGCGCAAAGTAATAGTTAATTTTCCGCTCTCTCGCGTTGCTCGTCTGCATGAATTGATACGCTATTTTACGCGACAGACCTACTACCTTATCGGATTTAATCCGCTTAAGAGCTACCGAGTCTACTGCAGCGTCAACGTAGCTTTCAATTAACGGGAATACGTCTTCGTCACCCCAAAGTGAGGTGAACGCGGTAATTAACTCCTTACGGCGATCACAAAATAACCCTACCGCGATGCCATTCGGGTCCTTTGTCTCGCTAACTGTGTGCGTCTCGCTACAAAAACGGCAAAATGAACGTTTTGTCATCGTATAGCCTCCGTTTAATTTAAGTTTTAATAAAGTGTTATCTAAGCCGTCTTTGTATGCAAAGGGCTCTTATCGTTAATCTCCGAGTATGTCCGTTCTATTACTACTAACGTTTCGTCGAGAAAGGTTACAATTCCGTGTTTGTCTACTGTATATTTCACGCAGAAATTCCTCCCCGCAGAAAATGCCACTTGACAAAGCATTTTCAAAGTGATATTTTTATTATGGATACATATGACCATCCAACAAAAAAATAGGAGAGCTACCTCTACAAAGTGGTTCATTAGGCCAATTCTCTCCCTTTATCACCATTAATGCAAAGAGCCGAAAACCCTTACCACATATGGATTCCTCGGTTTATTTGTCGTGAAATTTTTACGTCTATCTCTGAAAAGCCCCGTCCTATGCGGTTTCCTCTACGAACTCACGGCGACATCGAACTTCCTTTCTCGCTGCTTTTGAAGCCTCTTACGCTCTCTCGTCCGCGTTTCACTACAACTGCTACACCGGATTTGCCGTTGCTTGACCAACTCCGTACGCACTCCGCAGTCAGCGCACAGAATAAAGCCATCTTCGAGTTTATTGTCGATATTGCTCCGTAGATTTCTTACGATTACGTCGCCAAAACTGGACCATAATGTCGTTTTGTAACTACTTGACCGCTCGACGTATAAATACTTAATTAGCACGTCTACTACGTAGTCTAAATGCCCGTTGATCGCGAGTAACTGGTTCCGAATATTGACATACATGAATGAGCTGTCTTTACCGTCAATCGTCACGTGCGACATCGAGTGCTTACGCGTATCCAGCTCTTTGTATTTTGTAATAATCGCTTGTGCACTTTCCGATTTGAGTGTCACCCGCTTATTCCGCATTAATCGTTGATAATTGAAATGACCGAGATTCGCCGCGCTGAAATTTATCCGTCGATTTGGTATTAGCGTATGCAATCGATTAACCACCGAGCGGTTAACAGGCGCAACCTTTTCACGCTCCTTTCCTTTCGCATATCTGAAGAAATACGGTACTTTTGTACGTGTGTAATCCTGGATAATAGACTTAATTCCGACCGGTATATCTGGTTTATATAGCGTTTTAGCGTAATCGATTACGAAGTTATTAATACAGCATAAAATCTTAACCGCGTCTAAATTGAAAGCGTGGCTGTTCCAAACCTTCGAAATATTATTGCTGACTTCTCCGATGTTTCCGCCAGTATAAGCCGCGTGAAGACCTTTAAACATGTTCTCACCGTTAATAAGTTCGGTAGTGGCCGTTTTCATTTCGTAATGTAGTGGTACGATGTCGCTCATATGGCGCTCGGCTACTGACACTAGCGTTTGATCTCGTATTACAAGGCCCTTGTCGCCGTCGCAGTCGAACATAAGCAGCTTACTTATGGAATCGTGGCAGCTCGTATATATCCCGCGAGACTTGAACCATAGCTTCGTCTCGTCACTTACCGTATTCGTCCGTATCGCATGTTCTCGGTATAGATGAGGGCTTCGGAGGCAGTCTAATTTGATGCCGTCCTCGTAGATACTGCATGATACTTGTCCGTTCGCTATTAGGCCTTTTGGATGCTCGTCTCCTAAAAATAGCCATTCGCAGAAAGCGTAAAGATCGGGGATGATGTACGTAAATACCCCGTCCACTTTAAATTTTCCTGCGCGCGCCTTCGTGACTACACTTTTTTTAACGGCTTTGAGCTGCTGGCGGCTATACTCGTCAGACAGTAATTCTGGATACAGTTCGAGCGCCTGTTGATAATATCCCTTCCACTTATTGGCTGACGTGACTCCCATCAGTTCTAACATCGTCTCTCGGTCATTACCGATATTGATAATATCTCTTGCTGTCCGCGAAGTTAATTGCCTTAACTCAGTGTCAGTCATGTCCGTAAGAGTCTGCAGCATCTGATAATTAGATTTCGCTTGCGCAAATTCTTCGGGTTCCTCCGCACATTTAGCTGCTTGACAGCCGTAAGTTTTGAAGTTATCTGCGTATTCCTGCCAACTCGTATAAAACTTCCACATCTTGAATTGACTCTTTGTGAAGATAACTTCGATTTCGTCCTTAATAATATCCCACTCTTTACCGTAGATGTCTCTTACGATGCGCGTTCCGTTCTCTTGGGCGAATTTGTCGAATGGAAATGGCACAAGAAGCCCCTTAACCCACGGCATTCTGACCATGAAGCTTTTTCTGCTTTTACGCGGTAGAATCATGCCGCAACCGTCCGTGTGATTAATTTTAACCGGCATTACTTGTCGCGTAATCTCAAACGATTCGCAATCGATATAGTCAACGAGGCTCTTAACCGGAAACTCCATATCGTTGACTACGATCGCTCGATCGATCCGAAAATTCCGCCATACTTCGGTCGCAGAATTGGATAACGCTAGGTAAGCGAGGTATTTATTCGTATTCGTACCGCCCTTTGCGTTAATCATTTCGACGCTAAGTCCCGCAGTCAACGCGCCTTCGTGCTTTATCCAAGCACTTTCACGAATGAATACAGTCTTATGCTCTCGAATTTGTCCAGCGCTGGCGGTTAGACAAACGTACTTGTCGTTATGGAATATAAAACCGTTCAATATCAGAGAACGGAGGATACTTTGATAATACGTCTCTACTACTATCAGATCTTTTGTGACTTTGCCGGGTTCAATACCTAATGTGCGTGTCAGCGCCGATTCAAACAGCGAGATAACGGCCTTATCCGTCATTCTTTCCTCGCGCAACCGTCTAACGTTACCGTATGTGTCGAATTGCGTGCGCAATAACTCTTCTGACTCACGTAGACTCGCGCGGATGGTGCGAACCTGTTCCTTATCGGCGGCGCCTTCCTTCGCTCGTTTCAGCGCGTTTATCTCTGTTTGTAAGCTAATTTCCTCCTCAGTGTAGAAAGCCGATGTATCTACGTTATACACGTAAACCTGCTTCGAAAGATATCGTTGCTTCATCAGTTATATTCCCGCCTTTCTTCAGAGTATGTTGTTAGCAAACAGGTTCCAAGCTGGAGACTATTACTACTTAAGTGATAACGTTAATGTTAGTACCGGCGCCTGTAGTAGTTTATTTGTCTGACGCTTACGTCTGCGATTTCGCTTCGGCTTTCCTCCCGGTTCGATACCCTTATCCGTAAGTAATTCGTGGATGAACAAACGCCCTTTCTGCGTCCATTTCGTATATACACGCGAACCACCGCTTTCATTGACAAACGTTTCTGACTTTGAATAACCGTTTCCTACGTACGCGGATTTTAGCACCCACTGGGTACCCGATTTGTATTGGACACCGGCTTCTTTTAGCATTTGATTGAGCTCTGCAGCCCCTAGCCCGTAGTCCTTTGCGATTTGCGTAACAGAGAGCGCGTCATTCGACCTTAAGATCGAGTCGTAATATGATATTTTTGGAGCCTGCTCGATTAATAACGTAGCTTGCCTCTGTGTTTCGAGTTCTAGCGCCTGTCGCGCCTCTTCCTCTTCGATCCAACGCTTAGCACGCGCAACTCGGTCGTCGATTGCGTAAGAAGGAACGGCGAGAACATTGTATCCGCCAGTTTTACGAATTGACGGAATGACTTCGGAAGTGACCCATTTGCGGAACGCCTTCGCTTCGGGTTTGCGCGATGACATGATTACCGTGTATAGTCCGGATTCATTAACTGCCGCTGCTTGTTGCTTTCCGCCAAGGGTGTCGGTTAAAACTACACCCTTCTCATCGTCATCTAAGCGCGCCACGACTTCTCGGCTATTTTTGATTTCTAAAATATCGCAAACATCCTTCGCGACAAACCACGGCTCTCCCCCGACCAATACCGTCCTTACTTCGTTGCTCTCGTAACTAAACACTTGTTGTATCTGACCCATTCGTAATCCCTCCACGATTTGTATTTTAATTTATATTAAGCGGCTATTGACCGCGTATTTTAATAGTCGGTTTGGTACGTTTCCCACGCTGCGTTAACGATTTTGAATAACAACTCCGAGCCGCCTTTATCCGGATGCACCTTTTGTACCAACGCACGATACTTCCGTTTGACATCCGCATCACTATCGCCGTCCCATACGCCGAGTATTTCGTACGGATCGATCGCCAGCCCGCTAAGCGGTTGCCTGTTCGATGGTTTCTTATATGCGCGTACGATTTCTGACGCCTTCTTTCCACCTATCACACCCGTTAGAACGGAACTATAGTTCTCCGTGAACGCACGGTTTGATAGCATAGATGCTACATTTAGAACCGATTTCATAAGGTCAGGCTCGAGCGCGGCGACTTTGAGCGCAACATCTACCGGTAATCCATACAAAACGTCACGTTTGTCCTGGTCGATCGCAAGCGTCTCGAACGGATTTTTTAATACTTGCGGCTCTGTACTCGCGCTTACTTTCGGTTGTTTCGGTTTTACGAGGCCGGCGCGTTCCCGTTCAAGTCGTACAACTTCCCGCAGCTCCTCCTTCGTCATCAGGTTTACGTATTTCTTCAATCCGGATGAAGGAACGGCGTACTCACACGCGAGGAATTCGGGCATATTTATTTCGGGTGGCAGCGAAGCTAACTCGAACATTTTTGACGCGTTCAAAAGCGCAGCCAGCGGCACATTTCCGAATTGTTCAAAAGCCTTTGCGTAGCTCTGAGCCGTTCTTTTCGCAATCCCCACGCGTTTAAGCCACGGTATCCACTCGCCGTGTTTCGTGTGGTTCTCCTTCACGAAAATTAGCCGCCTACCTATCTCCAATACCGCGCTGCCTGTTGCTTTATCCGCCGCATCGATGGCGCCGAGAAATCCGGCTAATTCCGCTTCTATTTCTGGTAGGCTAGCTGAAAATACATGCGAGGTGCGTTTCTGAGTTTTCACAACGGTTCCTCCTTTACGTGCATATCTAGCCAGTCGTCGATGAATCCGCAGCCTGTACGTTTTTAATGCTGGTCGACCGCGTTCTGCACATTCACCATATACATTTATAGTCGCTTTCCGAATCGCTCCCGCACAACTTTGTATAGACTTTTTTTGCTGACACGGTATTATTCGGACACACTTTTGCTCTCGCACATTTTTCCGCTGTTACTTTATTGACGACGGCCGATTCCGTTTCGCATATACCGCACTCAATATAGTAAGTACTCGTTATCGCGAAATTGGGACATCGCGTCTACTCTATATACACGCTCACTTTTCGAATATTGGGACAACGCTCTTTACGTTATAGATACCCGCTGACAATTAGAAAATTGGGACAATCACTTCATATACCCCCCATATTCGGAGAAATTGGGACAAAGCTGCTTATACTATTTATAACTACTGAAAATCCGGAAATTGGGACAACTAAAGTTCGTACTTTTTGCGAAAGCCATTCTGAATAAGTACGTACATTAATACGTGTTATTCCTTGACACGTGTTAGAATACGTGTTATAATTGTTTTAGAAGGGAGGACGCGATGGACTTACGCGGAAGATCATCCAGGGAGATGGTAAAAATGGTTGAGAACGACGGCTGGTATCATGTACATACAACGGGTGACCACAAGCAGTATAAACACCCAACAAAAAAGGGAAGAGTAACTATCCCACATCCAAAGAAAGACTTACCTATCAAAACTGTTGATAGCATCCTAAAGCAAGCGGGGCTTAAATAGCCCCTTCTTGTAAGGATTACATAGAATCCAATTTTAAGGAGGAGTAACTATAAATGAATGACCGGTACGTATTTCCCGCGATATTCGATTACGCAGATGATGGTATCTCCGTAGAATTTCCGGATCTACCCGGCGCGCTAACCTGCGGTGACACTGATGAAGAGGCCTTACGCATGGCACGCGAGTGCATGGCGTTGCATTTGTACGGAATGGAAACAGATAATGAGATTATCCCGCAGCCTACACGCTCCCTCAACGTTAAACTTGACGTGAATCAAATCGTTGTGCTCATCGATGTATGGATGCCTATATTCCGTGATAAAGTGGCGGAACAAGCCGTAAAGAAAACGTTAACGATACCAAAATGGCTCGATGATCTCGCGACGGATCAAAAAGTGAATTTTTCACGTGTACTACAGGACGGATTAAAAGCGCATCTCGGCGTAACTGAGCGTAAAAAGTAACGAATATACTGCAGGCCCGTCATTTGGCGGGCTTTTTCGTTTTATGACGGCGCGAGCTTCCGCGGCCTGTACAAATCGAAACCGGCAGCTCCTGCGGTGGCGTACGTTGGGATAACGGCGTCTGGCGAGAGCTTGCGAATGTTAACGTTCATGCTTCGTCCTCCTCTTCGTTTTGCGCTTCATTCGCGCTTATATCTAATTATCTGCGGTCATTGACTCAATCCGCACACTTTAAACGAAAAAAAATCCGCAGTCCCTATCGTAGCGGATGCGGACTTTTGAATACGACCTAAAAATTCACCGTTTACCGCCTCTACTCCTGACCTGACGCACTGATTCGGTGTGTTAACTTACCGTCATTTCAAATGACGGTATTTCGTACAGACGATACGCAGAATGTGCGTATCCTTCTCGTCATCATTTAATATGACGCCTATCCGTTCTTACTTTGGGGTCAAATACGACATCAATGTCGTTTTCAACGCAGTGTGGTTTCAAACCTCGTCGTCATTTGAAAAATAATACGAAAACTTTTTACGAAAAATGAAACGTATGTTCGCATATGTCGTATTACCCATTATAAAGGGAAGACGCCCGACCAACGGTTAGCCGCCGTGATCGAGCGCCAGGTAGTGCCGGTGAATACGCGTGCCATACGGTGTAGCCGCACCGAAGCGTTCAAAACGCCACGCAGTCACCTTCGTTATATTGAACCGAGTCAGTACGTTTGCCGCCGCAATAACCCGAGGACAAGCGATCGGCCGCCGAATAGTTGGCGCTAAACGGCGACAGTAAAGCGTCCGCATAGCGGCCTGGAAGCGTTGCAGCGCGACCAGCACGGACAGAAAAGAACGGAATAACGCAATGTTGGCGCAAAGGTTATCCGTGACGATGGAAGCATAGCGCGCTCCCTTCGTTTCGACCGGTAACCAGCCGGTGCTCATTCAGACGGAATATTAAAAGCATCGAACTCTTCATCGTAATAACGCGTAAGTAGCGTATAAGCAGAAACCTCCGTTAACCGACGGTACAGGTCCGCAATAAACTCAGCGTCCTCTTCGGCCTCAATCGAGACGACGAACGCTTCTCGTAATTGTGTGTACTGATTATTCGCTGATGTTACTGCGATAAGAAAGGCAAATTCTTCCGAAACGTACAAGGCGTGCGCGGAATCCGGCAGAAGGAATCCGTCATAAACCGAAGCATTAATGCGAATCTTAATCGGAGTCAACATACACCGGCCTCCGATCGGATACGCTTGTACAACGCAATTTTATACAGTAACAAACGTGACGGTCGCGTTGCTGGCGGCTTCCTAGCGGGACGGCCGCGGAGTATATCGAAGCGCGCTCCATTGTAATCGCTGACTTTACAAAGATAAAACGCCATACGGTGGACGGTCGTTTTCATAAAGGGAACACCTCCAAGTAAATGCGTTTGCGTTCAATCTTAACGTACTCGCCATAAACGTTCCTGTGACGCGTCCGGCCGTTTATCCATGACTGAGGACCATTATAAACCGGAAGAATCTTAAAGCGACGTTTCATCGTGACATCAATCCTCCTACGAATCCGGATAAAAGCTCGGCACACAATGCGCCAATGACACGTGCAATTAGACGGCCTTTAACAGAACGACGACGGATTTGCGGATTAGGCGCTGATTGTAATGCGAGTATCATTTACGGGAACCTCCTTCGTATTTCTTGCGGGAATCATACCGAGTGTAAGCAGCTGTGCGTCGTTAACAGTGACTGTGCCGATTGTCTTACGCGGTGAGATACCGACGACCTTATGAAAGAAAACCGGTTGAGTTACGAAGCTGATAGGCGTGGAACGATCGAGAATGGATACGAATATAAGTCCGTCTGTACGAAGTGCGAAACGTAAACGGTGCGGTTGTTTTAACATATAGGTGGAACCTCCTTGTTATTTAGCATGTCCAATTGAACGTTAAACGATCACTTACGGGTAAAATATACCATTTGAACGTTAAACGGTCAATAGATTAATAGAAAATATTTTCGTATACTAATTATGGGAGGTGACTCGCGAGTGGATTGGGAACAAAATCCGGTTAATCTATGTTGTAATTTAGGGGAAATACTTAAGCAAAAAGGCATATCCGCTCTACAGTTGTCGAAAGACCTTAACCATAGGCGTTCCACAATAAATGATCTGATTAACAATAAAGACATAAGCACAAAGCGTATTCCTGCGCAGCTTATAGCCAGAATATGCTCTTACCTTGATATAACACCTAACGATCTATTTACGATCATTCATACGGAATAAGCCTCGTTCATCGGAACGGGGTTTTTATTTTGTGCATATTGAACGTTTAACGTTCATAACCTATATCACTACCGCAGGAACGTAGCTGCGGAATATTCGCATAGGGAGCGTGTTCACCTTGATGACGTATGTAACTATCGGTGCAATCGTAATCACCACGACGCTATTAGAGAAGCGCAGCCGTGACGCAGGTAATACGGATGGAGCCTTGACCGCGCGTAGGTTCGGCCGCTACTTCCTGCTCGGTTCCGGCGCCATGATCGCGTATGAGTGGGTTAGCGGGATGCTGGCGTTAATGCTGTAACTGGCCGCGTCTATTCCGTTCACCCTTCCTCCGTTAACCGCCCGCCCTTGTCCGTTATCCTTCCGTTATACATTCCGAATACTGTACGCACGCCGAATAAATGAACGGAATTGACCGATCCGCGCCGCGCCTAGCTTCGGGCTTGTCCGCCACCCTTCCGTTTCCGCGAAAGAACTATAGGTTTGAAAGGAGGCCATCATGATATTTGAGATTGGATTTGGGTTATTGTGTGGATCATTATTAACTTCTCTTCACTCCCTCCCTTTCTCTCGGTCTTTTAAACGTAGCAGGCAGTTCGTAGCCGCCTGCAAGACGCTGGGCCTCTCGGTAACGTATGGCGCCGACGTAGCGCTCCCCACCGTCAACGCGGAGTATAAGCAACCGTGGGGCGAACGCTATCTCGTTAATCTACCGGCCGGCTTAAGCTCCGCGAAAGTTATCGATCAGCAGCGCGCAATTGCTGAAGCACTCCGCGTCAATGCCGATGATATGGAAATGCGATATGACAACGGTCTCGTCGTAGATATCATTACCGCGAAGATGCCGACGAAGGTTGCGTATGTGACGGTTAGTGCAGACCTGCACCAAGCGTCGTACCGCGTATTCATCGGCGTTAACCGGCGCGGCGAACAACGCTATTACGATTTCGACGGACCATACCCGCATTTACTTATTGGTGGAATCAGTGGCGGCGGTAAGTCCGTCCTATTGCGCGCTATCTTGGCGCAGCTCGCAACCGGTCCAGCTCCGGATATGTATCTATGCGATTTAAAAGGCGGCGTCGAGCTCGGCATATTTCGCGACTTGGAGTGCGTGGTCGGCTTCGCTATTACGTTACCGGACGTACGGAACGCGGCAGCAGCGGTCGAATCCGAAATGATCCGCAGATACGAGGTTATGGCGGCCAATGGTTCGCAGCAATGGTCGGGTAAGAAAACGATATTTGTCGTAGATGAGCTCGCGGACTTTAAAACGCGGGCAGGCGATCCAGAAGCGAAGCTGAAAAACGAGATTAAATCGATCATAACGCGCTTATCCGCTAAAGGCCGCGCCGCAGGCGTATTACTTGTGCTGGCTACGCAACGCCCGTCAGCGGACATCGTGGACGGTCTGATTAAAACGAACATCGCGTCCAGTATATGCTTCCGTACTCGTGACGGCACGCAAAGCCGCATCGTACTCGACCATGACGGAGCTGCCGCGTTACCGGACGTACCAGGGCGCCTCATCTATCAGACCGCGCATGATGAGACGCTGCAGGCTCCGTATTTGACGGCAGAAGACGCGAAGAAATTGATCGCAGAGTTACCGCGTAAATGTTTCGACGTCGGAACGTTTGAAAACGAGGAGGAATCGCGCCATGTCGTTGACGATAAACCGTACGCAAGCGAAACTAGCCCGCTGGATAGCGATATTACATTCTTGTGACCGCTTCGGCTACCTTACAACGTCGCAGATACAACGACTCCATGACCTCGGAGGCAGCCGGAATACTACGCGCATCCTTAACGATATGAGCGAGTTTCTATCGTCCTTTCGCGAAGGCGAGACGGTATGGTATTTAAACGCACGCGGCCGCAAGGAAATCGGCAGCCAAACGCAGCGTAGACGCACTCTTCACGTTAACCATGCGATTATACGAAACGAAGTGTACGTCGCATTGAGACCGGAACAATGGCGCGAAGAACATACGGTAAAATGGGATGATAAGACGTTGATTGCGGACGCTCTATTTCGAGTGAAGGCTGGTGGACCCTATGCGTTCCTCGAAGTAGATAACACGCAGGCAATGGCGCAGAATGAACGTAAGATCGGATTATACCGCGAGCTCTGCGCTACGGGACGCTGGCAGGCGAAGAACGGACCGTTCCCGCAGCTTATATATGTAACCGTGAGCGAGTACCGGCAGAAGCGGTTGACGGCGTTAATGGACGGGATGGATGCGAAGGTGCTTACAATTGCGGATTTATGACGATGATGCCCGCTGATTACGGCGGGTTTTTCTTCCCAATATGTGGATAAGGGATTATAATATTATGTAGTTCAAATAGACCAAAACTATATACGGAGGTCAAATATGAAAGCAGTAAAAAATTTATTGTGGACTACAGGAGTTTGCGAAGGACTTCTCGGAGTACCAGTACTCGGTGGCTTTATAATTTTCGCGACATCATGGTCTCTGTTACCGTTAATGCTAGTCATACATATCATTACATTGATTGCTTGCAAGCGCATTAACCGCCCCATTTACCCAAGTGTACTCGGAGTAGCTGCGTCTGCTCTCGGGTGGATTCCGTTTCTCGGTATGACGTTGCACATCCTTGCTGCCGTATTCTTAATACGTAGCGCAGTAATTGAAACTAAGCGAATTCGAGAGGTGAGATAGTGAAGTATAAAGGATTCCGTCAACTAACTGCGCCGCTACACTTCTATACGGCCGCGCTCGATGAATCTGTTGTGCTCGCGTTTCAAAATAACGAGCTCATCGGTACTGGCCTTATAGACGAAATTACGAATGAGACAGTGAAAATACGCGATGAGCAGTTTATGCGCGCTAATTGTACGTTCGTTTACGCTAAATAAGGAGGACTAAGTCAGAATGCGTAAAAGAAGAGTTAGACGAGCTGGTACACTTTTCCGGCCTAAAGGTATAAGGCCTAAAATAAGTGCTGGTAAGATGTTTTGGGAATTTCATTTAACTGACGTCGATCCGTGGCCTTCGATTCCTCACGGGCATAGTCTTGATCCCAAAGGGTTTAAGTTAGACGTAGACACCGGAGATATTTATTTAATAAAAACTAGACAAAGGGTTGGTAAAGCGAAGGAAAAGGATATGATCGAATTACTTACTGACGTTAAGTTTGCTGCCTTTCTTAAAAGAGCAAGAGAGGTGTACACTGGCAGTAGCACTCAAAAATATCTAGCCACATATCGAAGAAGAAGACTCAGTTCAGTATTTTTAGTAACTCTAGAATATGATATCAACTAATTGACTAACGAACAAACGTTCGCATATAATAGCGTTGAGGTGATCGCTATGACAACGCAACGTAAAAAATTGACCGGTAATGGTATGTGGGAAAGCAGCCGCATGATGTTACCAGAGCATATCGTACGTATAAACGAATTTAGTCGCGAGTTAAAGGCGAAAGAAAAGCCGATACTCTACGGTGATGAGCTCGAAGCCCTCTACGGTAAAATATCGGAATCATTCGCGAACAAAACGGAGATTACGCTTGTCCTATTCGATAAGTTCGAAGATAGCCGCGCTACAGGCGTAATCGACCGTATTGATACGATTGGTAGTCGCGTACGAATGGAAGTAAACGATGGCGCTTCGGAATGGTTCCGCGTCGAGGATGTAATTAGCGCCACATAATAACGAATATATTACGTCCACTGGCTCAATCTGTGGGCGTTTTTAATTTGCATTGATGTTCGTTGAATCTTCGTTTGATGTGCGCCAAGAATTCGTTTAACGCGCTAAAGCACTAAAGTTTTTTGTTATTCTGCCGATATAGTTAACGAAACATACACCAAGGAGGCAGATACAATGTCAAATTATACTTTAGCTGACGCGTTCACTTTGTTTTATAACGCAAAGAAAGCGGAAGGCGTTCGCGCTAGAACAGCGCAGGTCTATATTATCAACTGGGGTTATTTTACGGATTGGATCGCAGAAGATTGCTTAATAAATTCTATTACGGCTGCTAAGATCCGAGAGTATGTAACTTTTATGTTCGATAAAACTAAATTTAGTAATGCAACGGACGGAAGAAAGAGCTCCGACACTCTGGCTGCACAAACTATAATTACCCGTTTGATGACAATTAAAACAATATTTAATTTTCTAGCGGGTGAAAACTATATCCCTAAGAATCCAGTTACAAAAATCAAATTACCGCGCTATGACCGTAAGGAAAAAATTACGTTTACTGATGACGACGTACGTAAGTTAATTGGATCGCCTAACACTGACACGCCTACGGGTCTTCGTGACCGCGCCTTAATGATACTTTTAGCTGACGGCGGTTTTCGCATACAAGAAGCGTTAAGATTAACTACGGAGCTACTTGATGTAAAAGCGCGTTGTATCCACTTACCTGCATGGATGAATAAGAACCGTAAGCCGCGAGTCGTGCCGTTATCACAAGGGACTGTGAGCGAGTTATTAGCGCTTATCAATAGAAATAAAACTTATTTTGAAACGGAATATATTTTCTTATCGAAAAAAGGTGATCCGTTAAAGGCGGACCGATTTCGCAAATCTTTAAATGAGTATGCGATTAAAGTTGGCGTTAACCCAAAACTTGCTTATCCACATCAATTCCGCAGCTATTTTTGTACAACGTATTTACTGAATGGTGGAGATTTATTTACGTTACAGCGCATAGTATCTCACGCCGACATTGAGACTACACGTAGCTATGTACGAGTTAACGACGAGCATGTCAGAGATCAACATACGCAATTTTCTCCTTTAGTGCGATTAGATCTAGTTCCGCCTACACGCTCGTAAGTAGAACAGAAAAACGCCCGATAACGAAGTTCTAACGTAATAAATCGTTAGAACTTCGTAAACGGGCGTACGAACAAGCGTTTGAACTTGCGCATTAAATCGTGTATGATAGCGTTGTCTAATTATCCGATAAACACGCGCTGATTGCGAGGTGTAAACGAAGGAGTTTAACGCAATGGTTACGTAAATATTCATCGGAACGGTGACGCTACCTGGTACGTAAATTCACCGCCTCAGCTATCGAATATTGACCGAGAAGCCACGTGCTGTCTACGTTCAGCTAACTTTATGCTCAATCCTCAGCTTATCAGCCACCATTGCGATAAACTCGCTATTAGTAGGCTTTGATTTGCTGATGTTGATCGTGTAGCCAAACAAGTGAGAGATGCTGTCGATGTTGCCCCGTGTCCAAGCCACTTCAATGGCGTGGCGGATAGCGCGTTCAACGCGAGATGGCGTTGTTTTGAATTTTTCAGCAATCGCAGGATAAAGAGTTTTTGTGATCGCACCAAGAATTTCGATATTGTTATAAACCATCGTAATCGCTTCACGCAAGTACTGGTAACCTTTAATATGAGCAGGTACTCCGATTTCATGAATGATGCTCGTAATGTTGGCATCGAGGTTTTTCCCTTTAGGGATAGGAACGACGTTGGATTTCATTGAAGAGGAGCTAGTTGTGAAGCTGCCCGTTGAAGAGTAAGTTGGGTTCCCAACAAGCTGACGAATACGATTAGCTAAAATATCCATGTCAAACGGCTTCAAAATATAATAGGAAGCACCAAGCTGTACCGCTTTTTGAGTAATGTTCTCTTGGCCGAAAGCAGTCAGCATAATGATCTTGGGCATAGGAGATAGGTTAATTTCTTTCAACCGTTCAAGTACACCTAGTCCATCCAAATGAGGCATAATAATATCAAGGATAAGTACATCAGGAACTTTTCTTGCTTCCTCCAGATGTCTTAAAACCTCTTCTCCATTATACGCGACTCCACTCACACTCATATCACTTTGTTCGGATATGTATTCCGATAACAAGTTAGTAAATTCCCGGTTGTCATCTGCTAATAATACTTCGATCTTATGCAAGTTGTGGTCCTCCCTTAAATGATATTCATGATTTCGCTCACTAGTTGTCTAATCTAAAGTTTTCGACATGTGGAGTTCAATTCCTTCTGTCGAAAATTATTTTTCTTTATTTTTTTACGGGGATTCGATATAATAAAAAATTTATTACATGTACCGATGATGTTCGTTCTTCTTCGACAAATTTCATTGCTCATTTACGTATTGACGCGGTTTTTAGATAAAAGGATTTAATTAAAAATAACGCCCGCCTAAGCTGCTGTTCAGCTCAAGTGGGCGTTATTTTCTAATAGCAAGCCATTATGCAGCTTCGCCGATATGTCCATTTGCCGACTTCAGCAGCACTCCTGCATCCTGCAGCATCCATTCGATAAAGCAACCATATCCTGAAGAGGGATCATTAACGAATACATGAGTGACAGCTCCAACTAATTTGCCATCTTGAATGATCGGACTACCTGACATCCCTTGAACGATACCCCCGGTTTTGCTTAACAATCTTTTGTCCGTTATCTTAATAACCAAACCTTTTGTTGCTGGACCAGATTGCTTTGATACATGCACAATTTCAATATCAAAGCGCTCAACCTTCTGTCCATTCACAACAGTCAAAATTTGCGCTGGCCCTTCCTTAACATCTTCAGCAAATGCGACAGGAACAGATTTATCACTGTAACTGTGAGTAGGAACTTCATTCATTTTGCCGAAAATGCCAAACGGAGTGTTTCGCTCAACATTGCCTAATATTTTGCTTTCTTTCACAAAATGCGCTCTTTTTTCTCCCGGCTCGCCATTTTGGCTTTTGTTAATGGACGTAACGCTGGACTGTAAAATCTGGCCTTCGCCAACATCAATAGGAGTTTGTGTGTCCATATCCGTGATAACATGGCCTAATGCTCCATAAACACCCTGATCTGGGGCATAAAACGTTAATGTGCCTACGCCGGCTGCTGAATCACGGATATATAAACCTAACCGCCATGCCTTATCTTCCGCATCAAATACTGGATTTAAAAGCGTCTTGCCTAATTGCCCATCTCGCTTATAGGTTACTTCAAGCGGCTTCTTCTCATTGCCAGCCTTCTCACTTAGCTCCGCAATCCTGTTTACTTGATTAATGCTTGTACCATCAATCTTCACAATTAAATCGCCTAAACGCAGTCCTGCGGCCTCACCAGGGGATTGTTTCATGCCGTTGCTGCCAGCTACCTGATGATGTCCTACAACTAAGATGCCCGATGATTTAACTTTGACTCCAATCGTTTGACCGCCTGGAATGACACGGAGATCAGGTACAACATTAACCTTTACAGTCTTGAATGGAATTTTACCAAATAATTTCACTTTCATTTTCGTTTGACCGCTTTGACTCGACTGCAGTGACAGTGGTTCATTCAAATTTACGGATAAAGAATGACTGGTTGATCCGTTAATCTGAAGCATTTGAGGGTCGACCGTTACTTCAGCATGAACGGGCACTCCATATTGTAAACGTTTCAGTTGCCCGGAGAATAAACGAAGTTCATTCGGGATTGCGGCAAAATGTTGAAACGGGGTGGAGCTTCCGATCATGCAAATGAAGAAAACGAGAACCAGGCCAAACCATCGCTTCCTTTGACTGGAGTTCAATGATTTCACGCTCCCTGTATTTCCATCGCATGACGAAGAAGGATAAGTCGCCAATGGCGTACCTTTAAGTTACCCTCACCCGTTCGTTTTATGTCCACAAAAACATTCCCTAATTGGCTTCCATTACGCTCCTTTCTGTCTATGTGCCAAATCAAGCATTTCTTGTGCATGATTCCGTGTTTTTTCCGTTACTTCCACTCCGCCGAGCATACGAGCAAGCTCTTCGATACGTACAGCTTCAAGCAATTCCGATACAGATGTAGAGGTACGCGAACCAATGACTTGTTTTCTTATTTCATAATGATGATCTGCCATGCAAGCAACCTGAGGCAAATGGGTTATAGAGAATACTTGGCACTTCAATGCAAGCTGTGACATTTTCTCTGCGATAGCCTGAGCAGCACGTCCGCTAACGCCAGTATCGACCTCATCAAAAATAAGTACAGGCACTTGATCAATTTCTGCGAAAATGCTCTTAAGGGCGAGCATAATTCGCGACATTTCTCCCCCAGAAGCAATCTTGCTTAACTGCTTCAACGGCTCTCCTGGGTTTGTAGAGAGCATAAAGATCGCTTCATCCATACCGTTACTATGCAAGCGAATCTGCTTTGTTTCACCTGCTCCTCCGACTGTCGTATCGATTTGCACACGAAACTTAGCCGCTGGCATTTGAAGCTGTCCTAGCTCATTCTCGATCGCTTCAGACAGCTTTGTCGCTGCATGCTCCCGAAGCTGCGACAATTCCTGTGCCAAAATCAGCGCTTGATCATAAAGCTTAATTTCCTCTGCTTTAAGCTCTTCAAGAAGTTGATCACGGTTCTCGATCTTGTCACGATCTACAATTGTCCTCTCTAAATAAGCAAGTATATCGGGTATTGTTTCCCCGTATTTGCGCTTCATACTATTTATTAAATCAAGTCTGTCTTCAACCTGCGAGAGCTGATCAGGATCAGACTCAATTCCATCTCGATAATCACGAAGCTGGAATGCAGCATCTTCAGCTTGATAAAAGGCAGATTGAAGTTGTTCAAGAAGTGGATTTAGTTTCGCTGCATCATAAGTTTGAATATCTATCAGCTTAGCTACTGCTTTGCTAACCATATCAAGCCCTTTGCCTCCATACAAAAGCGAATAGGCCTCCGACACGGCGTCCATTCTCTTCCCTGCATACAATAGCTTGCGCCTCTGCTCTGTTAGAAGCTCATCTTCCAACGGCTTAAGCTGCGCATTCGTAATTTCTTCAATTTGAAAACGATATAAATCAAGCATTTGCACATTGTGTCTAGTCGAATTTTCCAGCTCGCGCAAAGATGCTCTTGCCTGCTGCAGCTGTGAAAATATGGTCCGATATATTTGCTTCCGTTCAATTAGCAAATCTCCAGCGAATAGATCTAGCCACTCTAAATGCTGTTCTGTTCGAAGGAGTGATTGATGCTCATGCTGACCATGAATATTGACAAGGCATTCGCCAATTTCTCTTAGCATCGTCATTGTAACGAGCTGGCCATTCACACGGCTGCTGCTCTTACCATTTGCAGACAGCTCTCTTCTTATTACTAACATCTCTTCACAGGATGCATGTACACCAAGCTTGTTCAGAACGATCCATACAGGATGATTTCGTGGAAGGTCAAATAAAGCTTCCATTTCAGCTTTATCACAACCATACCGTACCATGTCTGCGGAGCCTCTACCGCCGACCAGCAAGCTTAGCGCATCAATAAGAATCGATTTGCCTGCACCTGTCTCTCCTGTCAATACATGAAATCCATGATGAAATGTAACGTTTACTTCTTCAATTACCGCTAAATTCCTTATCGACAACTCACGCAGCATGGCTCTGACATCCTCCTTAGTTCAACAGCTCAAGTAATCGTTCTACTACTTCATTGCTTTGCTTCTTGGTTCTGCAAATCATCAAGATCGTATCGTCTCCGCAGATAGTACCCATTACTTCAGTCCATTCCATATTATCAACCAATGCACAAATGGTGTTCGCCGTCCCTGGCAAACATTTCATAACAACAAGATTATCTGTAAAGTCAATATGTACAAAATGGTCAAGCAACGCACGCTTGAGCTTATGAATAGGATTTTGCTTCTGATGCTCTTGCGGAATGGAATATTTATATTTCCCTTCACCTGCCGGCACTTTAATTAGCATTAATTCCTTCATATCACGTGATACGGTCGCTTGCGTTACTTGCATACCTGTTGTGCGAAGCGCTTCAACAAGCTCCTCTTGTGTCTCAATCACACTATTGCTAATAATTTCTTTGATTCGATATTGACGAAGCCCCTTCATAAAAAACCTCCATGAGTTATTGGTCTGCGATGTGAAACGTGACTTTGCGAATCAACTTCTCCCTTGCGTCCACGAATAAAATTCCATCGCATTCGGGCAAAAGCAGCGAATACACAAGCAAACGATCTCTTACACCGCTCGGCGACCAGTCAATTGGCATCCGGTCACGAGCTGTTTTCACTATATACGTGCAATTATTCATTTCCGCAATATAATCAATGTATAACCGGCTTCCCTTTCCAAGCGGCACATCATCAAGCTTGATTGGAATCGGAACTAAATGTTTTCCTGAAATTACTTCGTACCCAGCTTGCTCCAGCAACAATATATTCTCATCATCTACTGAAAGAGTACCGCCCTTGCCGAGCGTAAGCCGACTAACGCTTGCAGGCTCATGCAGCCAGCGGTGAAACACTCTGAACAGCCACAATACGAACAAACATCCAGCAACCAGCATGATCGCCCAATCACCATAGGTTCCCATCAGCATCCCCCATTCGCAAATGGATTGTATACTTATTCGTTCGCTATGCTGGGGGCATTTTCCTGTTTATGTCGATTGCCGAACGTTTGTTTGCTTTTCTATAGTTTAACAAATGGAGCACTATGCTGTAAAGTAAAAAAGATGCCGGCAGTTATGACGCTGCCAGGCACCTTTCTCATTTATTTATTGGTTGTAAAGGTTTCATTTGCTTGTTTCACTAGCTCCGCTAATGCGTTGTCATCGGGTACAGCTGAATTTGGTTCAGCTAACCAATGCCAATAAGCTAAAAATTCGATATTGCCTTCTCCACCCGTAATTGGAGAGAACGTAATATCCTGCAATGAAAAACCAATCTCAGCTGCTCCAGTCAAAACGGTCCGAAGTACATCTCTGTGTACGCCAGAGTCACGTACAACTCCAGATTTACCTACTTTCTCCCGCCCAGCCTCGAATTGCGGCTTAATTAAAGCTACAATACCGGAACCAACCGTTAATAACGTAGATAAAGCAGGCAATATATGTTTTAACGAAATAAACGATACATCAATTGTTGCAAATGTCGGCGGTGGTCCAACTAAATCTGCTGGCTGCGTATAACGAAAATTAGTTCGCTCCATAACATGAACGCGTTCATCTTGTCTTAGCGACCAATCAAGTTGGTTATATCCAACATCAATAGCATATACATATGATGCCCCATTTTGTAATGCGCAGTCGGTAAAGCCACCGGTTGATGCACCGATATCGAGCATAACGCGTTCGCGCAAATCAATATTAAACACTCGAATCGCTTTTTCAAGCTTTAGCCCGCCTCGGCTAACATAAGGATGAAGTGCGCCCTTTACCTTAATGTCTGCCGAACGTGCCACCTTCATACCGCTTTTGTCAACAGGCTCGTCATTTACTAGCACAAGACCCGCCATCAAAGCCGCTTTTGCCTTTTCTCTGCTTTCATAAAAGCCGCGCTCAACAAGCAATACGTCTATTCGCTCTTTAGCTGTTGTTGTTGTCATCTTTCACCCTCAGACGTTACTGTTTGCCAGTAACTCGTTTCATGCGCCTTGGCTGCATCGTTTTTAATTCAGTTGCAACTCTCTCAGCCGTTAATCCAATTTCTTTGCGTTGTTCTTTAATGGATCCGTGTTCAACGAATACATCAGGTACTCCAATGATCCGAATAGTTAATCCATAAATGCCTTTGAGTGAAAAGAACTCAAGCACTGAGCTGCCAAAACCGCCAAGCTCTGCATTTTCCTCAAGTACAATCATATGCCTGCCTTCTGCAGCAAACGATAATAACATCTTTTCATCAAGCGGCTTAATAAACCGAGCATTTACAATTTGAACATTGATGCCTTCACGCTTGAGAAGGTCTGCAGCTTCTTCAGCAACCTGCAGCATCGGTCCAATGGCCATAATGACGGTGGAGTCGCCTTCGCGTACGGTTTCCCACTTGCCTATAGGCAATACTTGCGGATCTGCTTCCATCTCTACGCCTAATCCTGCAATTCGCGGATAACGAACGGCTATTGGTCCATCATTATATTCTACGGCGGTCTTGAGCATTCGTCTTAGCTCATTCTCATCCTTAGGCATCATAATGACCAAATTCGGTATATGTCTTAAGAATGAAATATCATAAACACCATGATGTGTTTCACCATCCGGGCCAACGAATCCAGCACGGTCTATGGCAAATATAACATTCAGGTTCTGACGGCAAATATCATGAACGACTTGATCATATGCTCGTTGCAAGAAAGTCGAATACACTGCAAACACAGGTTTCATGCCTTCAATCGCTAAAGCAGCAGACATGGTAGCTGCATGTTGTTCTGCAATGCCCACATCGATCATTCGATTCGGGAATCTTGCTGCGAATGGCAGCAAACCAGAACCGCCCGGCATTGCTGGAGTAACAGCAACGATGCGCTCATCCTTTTCAGCAAGCTCAATTAGCATCTGACCAAAAACGTCAGTATATACTGGCGGGCCAACTGCTTTGACTACTTGGCCTGATTCAATTTTGTATGGCGTGATGCCATGCCATTTGAACGAATCTGCTTCGGCAGGTGAATAACCTTTACCTTTCACAGTCAATACATGGACTAAAACAGGTCCTGGCATTGCATCCGCTTGACGCATAATATCAATCACTTGCTCGATATCATGTCCGTCTACAGGACCCAGGTAAGTAAATCCAAATTGCTCGAACAAAATGCCGCTAACGAGCAAATATTTTAAGCTGTCTTTGAAACGTTCAGCCGTCTTAGCAAGCTTCCCGCCGATTGCCGGGATTTTGTTGAGCAGCTGTTGAAGCTCATCCTTAGCTTTATGATAATGACGATCTGTACGAATTTTCCCTAAATAGTGATGCAATGCACCCACATTTGGAGCAATCGACATCTCATTATCATTCAAGACAACGATTAGGTTCTTGTTCTCGTGTCCGATATGATTAAGCGCTTCTAAGGCCATACCGCCAGTTAAAGCACCATCGCCAATAACTGCAACTACACGATTGCTCTCACCCTTAAGATCACGAGCAAGCGCCATACCCATAGCGGCAGACAATGATGTACTGCTATGTCCAGCTTCCCAAACATCATGTTCGCTTTCTGAACGTTTGACGAAACCGCATAAACCTTTATATTGTCGCAGTGTATCAAACCGATCCATACGACCAGTTAAAATTTTATGAACGTAGGATTGATGGCCTACATCAAAAATAAACTTATCTTCTGGACTATTAAATAAATAATGCATGGCTAGGGTCAGCTCAACGACTCCTAAGTTAGGAGCGAGATGACCACCCGTAACGGAAAGCTTCTCAATAAGGAACTGACGGATTTCAGCGGCCAGTTGCTCTAGCTGAGCAGTTGTCAAAGCTTTCAAATCTTGAGGTCCGTTAATCTGGTCAAGCAGCACGTTACTTTCCTCGCTTTCGCGGACAGCATTTATTGCTGTCCCATGTACATCTACATTTTTCCTATTATAGCATACCGAGCTTTTTTTCCCAACCAAAATGGAAAAAGCATCACATACTCAATGATCGCGCCCAACAAGATAATCTGCAATTTCAAGCAGTCGATCTGGAGCTATGAACTCCGCTTCCAGCACGGCAGACTTCGCTTCCTGGGTAAGCCGTTCAACTTGAGCTTTGCTTTCTTCTATTCCGATAAGGAACGGATAGGTTACTTTATTTTGCTGAACATCACTGTTCGTCTTCTTACCCAGCTTCTTCTCGTCCCCAATCAAATCCAAAATATCATCCTGAATTTGAAAAGCTAGACCGATGTTGCGTCCGTAAATCGCGAGCAGTTCAAGCTGCTTTTCTGTTGCTCCGCCAATACGGCCGCCAGCCATAACCGAGAAAGCAATAAGATCACTTGTTTTATGAAGATGAATATACTCTAGTTCATGAATTGACGTAATGCCTTGCTCACCTAGCATATCGGCAACTTGACCGCCTACCATCCCCGGAGCTCCTGCTAATTTAGCCAAATCTTCGACAATGGCAAGCGCAACATCTGCTGCGACACCGCCTTGACGAGCTGCTTGTGGAATTAAATGAAAGGCATGCGTCAGAAGCGCATCCCCGGCTAATATTGCCATTGCTTCACCAAAAACCTTGTGGTTGGTTGGCTTGCCTCTGCGGAAATCATCATCATCCATAGCTGGCAAATCATCATGCACTAACGAATAGGTGTGTATAAACTCTACGGCACAAGCAACAGGCATAGCAGCATTCAATGTTTCCGGCTTATTGAAAACAGCTTCGGCGGCTGCAATAACGAGTGCTGGTCTTAAGCGTTTCCCACCTGCTTCAAGGGAATAGAGCATTGCTTCCCTCAAACGTAGGGGAACATCCCATGAGCTTGGTAACGATTGTTTTAGCGAAGCTTCAATAAGCTCCGTGGTTTGCGATAAATATGCTTTTATTGCTGCCCTCTCGCTCAAGCTTATTCCCCTTTATTCTCGATTGCATCTGCAAACGTTTTTTTCTGGAAGCCTTGCTCTGTTTCAATCAATAGTTCGATTTTTTGCTCAACTTGCTCAAGTTTACCTCCGCAAAGCTGCGAAAGCTTCATTCCTTCCTGGAATAACTCAATCGCTGTCTCAAGAGGAACATCGCCATTCTCAAGCTTAGATACAATAGAATCTAGTCGTTCCATTGCTTGCTCAAATGTGAGCTCACTTTGATTCGTTGCTGCCATCCATTTGATCTCCTCTCAATGAACCTACATGACAATCTAGCTGACCGTCCGCTACTTTCACCTTTACGATGTCGCCTACTTTCACATCGCGAATCGATTTGATTAATCGTTGCTCTTGCTCATCATACACAAGGCTGTAACCTCTAGACATAACTTTTAAAGGACTTAAGGCATCAAGCTGCTTCATAGAGGTAAAAAGCTTGTTTTTCCTGTCTTTAACAGAATTATTCATAGCACTCTCTAGCTGCTTCGTCGCTGTCTGCCACCGTTTGGCTGCGAAAGCTACCCGCTCGCCGGGATGATGGGCAGAAAGTGTAGCTTGCTGCCTTGCCAATCTTATATGACTTCGTTCTGTAATACGTTTTGTTCGCTGAACGAGCTGCTCTGACAATCGATCGAGCCGTTCTGCCTGTTCAAGCAAATACCTGCGCGGAAACAAGAAAAAAGGTGAACGTCTTATGCGCTGCAGCTTCTCCTTCTCATCGCTTACACGGTAACGAATTCCTTGTACTAGACGCTGCTGCTGGCGATTCAGCTGCTGCTTCAATTCGGAAATGCTCGGAACAGCGAGCTCTGCTGCAGCTGTAGGTGTGGCAGCACGCAAATCAGCGACAAAATCAGCAATCGTGAAATCTGTCTCATGGCCTACCGCACTGATTATCGGAATCTGCGAGTTCGAGATGCTTCGAGCAACGGATTCTTCATTGAAAGCCCACAGTTCTTCTAATGATCCGCCGCCGCGCCCTACAATTAATACGTCGGCTTCGCCGAAACGGTTCATTGCTTCTATCGCTTTTACAATAGCAGGTGCTGCCCCAGTCCCTTGAACGAGCACAGGATAAACATATATCGGTATTAATGGGTAACGGCGCTGCAAAGTAATAATAATATCACGTACAGCTGCACCCGTTGGCGATGTGATAACTCCAATAGCCTTTGGAAAAAGAGGAATCGCCCGTTTGCGCGACTCTGCGAAGAGTCCTTCATTGCTCAGCTTGCTCTTAAGCTGTTCAAACGCAAGATACAAGCTCCCAATACCGTCAGGCTGCATCGAATTAACATAAAATTGATAATTGCCGTCGCGCTCATAAACCGTTATATTCCCTCTAGCAATTACCTTTGTACCTTCCTTAGGTATAAACGGAAGCCGCTGGTTATGGGATGCGAACATAATGGATTTGATCCGGCTATCGCTATCTTTCAGCGTAAAATACATATGTCCGCTTGAATGATGTGTAAAATTGGAAATTTCACCGCGCAGCCAAATATCGCCAAGCAGTGTATCCGACTCCATTTTCATGCGAATATACCGATTAAGCTCTTTTATGGAATAAATTCGAGGCTGATCAGCCATGCCCGCCATCACTCCTTAATTCCGTTAGCCCTTTTTGCTGCTGTAATCGTATTTTTCATTAAGAGCGTAATCGTCATAGGACCAACTCCGCCTGGTACCGGTGTAATAAAGCCGGCTGTATCCAAACAATCGTCAAAATCAACATCACCCGCGAGCTTGCCGCTCTCCAAACGGTTAATGCCGACATCAATAACAATTGCCCCTGGCTTAACAAATTTACTGTCAATAGCCTTTGCCTTCCCGATGGCAACAACAAGAATATCTGCTTGTTTAGCGATTTCCTCCATGTTTGCGGTACGAGAATGACAGATGGTAACTGTAGCATTCTCACGAAGCAGCAGCATGGCAACAGGCTTGCCCACAATATTGCTTCTTCCGATAACAACGGCATGTTTCCCCGAAATGTCGACGCCGCTGCGCTTAATAAGCTCAATGACTCCTGCAGGCGTACAAGGCAGCAGGCTGTCGTCGCCAATAACCAAATTGCCAACACTTTCCGGATGGAAGCCGTCAACATCTTTTTCAACGGCAATCGCATCAATAACAGCCTTCTCGTTAATATGCTTCGGAAGAGGCAGTTGAACTAGAATCCCGTTAATCGTAGACTGATTGTTCAAACGTTCAATAACAGCAAGTAAATCCTCTTCACTTGTGTCTGCGTCTAAACGATGTACCTCTGAATAAAAACCAAGCTGCTGGCAAGCTTTTTCCTTAGAGCCAACGTAAACTTTTGAGGCAGGATCTTCGCCTACGAGTACGACTGCCAAACCTGGGATAATTCCCTTTTCTTTCAAGGCTGCAGTTTCCGTAATCATCTCCTCACGGATAAGGTCGGATATTTTCTTTCCTTCAATGATTTGTGCACACATAGCTCCAGTCTCCTTTTACATCGATGAATGTTTGATTAATTTCATATCCATTATGATTTTAATTCTTCGATTTCCAAAAGCAATTTTCCAAGTACGCCGTTTACAAACTTGCCGGATTCCTCTGTGCCAAAATGCTTGGCAAGCTCAATCGCTTCATTGATCGTTGCTTTCGGCGGAACATCGTCGCGGAATACCATCTCGTACGTAGCAAGTCTTAGAACCTGGCGATCTACGCGGGATAAACGATCAATATGCCAGCCTGTCAAAAACTGCTGAAGCATCCCGTCAATGGCTTGCTTATGCTCCATCACGCCAGCTACAATCTCACGTGCGAACGCATCTGTGCTGCCTATCTCAGCAGGATCGGCACCCATTTCATTATCTAAACTCATTTCTTCCACAAGCATGTCCACTGCATCTGAAGCCGTAACTTCATTCATTTCCATCTGGTATAAGCTTGAAATCGCTATTTCTCGTGCTAATCTACGTTTCATGTGACCTCCGCGGCAGTTTCATGCCGATAAAATGGTTTTATTCTTGTAAACTCAATTGTTCAAGCCAATATTCCAAAAAAAACCTATGATCTCCTCCCTGCCCCGAATAAGCGGCTTTCCGAAATCCGGAGTACGGAGGAGACCACAGGATCATTTAAACGGTCGAAATCTTTCCAACAACGAATACCAAAGCCGCTGCCATGGAAAAATAGGTCCGTCGCTTGTTTCCTTTTGTAAGCCGATCCAATAACCGATTGAGACGAGCAGCCCTACAAAAAGCATGTCCCAAAAACCGACAAACAAATATAGCAATCCGAAAAACAGCCCTATCGCTGCGCCAATCATACGCTTTTGATAGATGTTCCAGAATTCCCTCCACATGAGCAAACTCACCTCTATTCCACGCGACTCTTAAATGTCCCCGTTTGAATGATGTTCGCAACATATACCGCAACGTTCGTTACGGGTATACCGGCAATATCCTCTACATGCTCTTTCACCGTACGTTGAATCTCTTCCGTAAGCACCGGTATGGAACTTTCTCCATCTACTACAGCACGTATTACGATATCAAGTCCAGCATCCGTTGCCCGAATGCGAGCTCGCAAGTCCTTAACGCCGCGCTGGCGCGATGCTGCTTTCAATGTCAAATTTTCAATGGTTTCAAGAGAGATGCGAATATCTCCGAAATCAGTTCTTTGATCAATTGACGGAGCTGTAGCTGATCCGCGATAAAGAGATACGACAAAAAACCTTAGGCTAAGAATGAATAGGATGACTCCGACAACTGCGAGCGTAATTTGAATGGAGTCGATACGATATAAATCGCCTATTAAATCGTTTAATAAATCTCGCGATATCCAGCCAAATCCTATGGATAGCAGAAAAACGGATAAACATCCAATCACGATGCTATACAAAAACAAAAGCAGCTTGTCCACGACCTTAATCATGCGTAGCGCCTCCTCCTGCCAAGCCGAATGAAAACCCCCTTGCGCCGAGCGGCATGCCCATTCACGAGGGGGTTGTACGGGATTTAATTAAAACATCTTTATTTATTTAACTCGGTGCAGCACTTCTTCTTCTTCCGGTTTATCAGGCGTCTTGAAATGTACATCGTGAATATGTACGTTCACTTCAACAACGTGGAGTCCCGTCATCATCTCGATAGAACGTTTCACATTGCGTTGAATTTCCGAAGCGATCTCCGGAATACGGTTGCCGTACTCAACGATAATGGATACATCTACCGCAGCTTCGCGCTGACCCACTTCAACTTTAACACCTTTGGATAAATTTTTGCGTCCAAGAAGCTCTACGATGCCTCCTGCAAATCCGCCGCTCATTCCAGCGACTCCATCCACTTCAATCGTAGCTAATCCAGCGATAACTTCGATGACTTCAGGTGCAATTTGAATCGTGCCAATGTCCGTTTTCTCATACTCCGCAGCTATCGTACTCATGATGGCTGTACACCTCCTTAAAGTTGCGCGTACTCGGCGTCAAGGCCAAGCAATAAACCGCATCTTGTTAATATACTATAACATTCGGTAAGAAATATGACAAACGATACTACTTGTTCACATCTTTGTCGTATCTTCATTCAGGAGCGTTAATATCGTGCTCCTCAAGAAACTTAATGTCGAAGTTTCCGCTTACGAATTTCGGGTGATTCAGCAGCTTCAAATGGAAAGGAATTGTTGTCCGAATGCCATCAATAGCAAATTCAGACAATGCCCGTTTCATTCTTGCAATGGCTTCTTCGCGGGTAGAGCCCCAAACGATAAGCTTAGCAATCATCGAATCGTAATGCGGTGAAATCGTATAGCCAGGGTAAACTGCGCTATCCACACGTACACCCGCGCCGCCCGGCGGCAAGTAAAAAGGGATCAGGCCAGGAGAAGGCATAAAGTTCCTTTCGGAATCCTCTGCGTTAATCCGGCACTCGATGGACCAGCCAGTAATTTTCAAATCACTTTGTGAGAACGAAAGTGGATTGCCCTCTGCTACAGAAATCATTTCTTTAATTAAATCCACGTTAGTGATCATCTCCGTTACGGGATGCTCAACTTGGATACGCGTATTCATTTCCATAAAGTAGAACTTCTCATCAGGGCCAAGTAGAAACTCTAATGTTCCTGCACCTGAGTAATTTACAGCTAAAGCTGCGCGAACAGCTGCTTGTCCCATCTTATCCCGTAGTTCAGGAGTAAGAACAGAACAAGGTGCCTCTTCGACGAGCTTCTGGCGTCTGCGCTGCACAGAGCAATCACGTTCGAACAAATGAACAGCATTGCCATGCTTGTCAGCCATAATTTGAATTTCAACGTGCTTCATGCCCGTCAAATATTTTTCAAGATAAACGCCCGCATTTCCGAAAGCCTTTTGAGCTTCCTGTTGTGCAGTCGTAATTTGCGCTACTAGCGTTGTCTCGTCATCCGCAATTCGGATGCCTTTGCCTCCGCCGCCCGCTGTTGCTTTAATAATAACGGGGTAGCCGATTTCACGAGCGACACGGATAGCTTCATCCATATTCTCAACAAGACCGTCAGAACCCGGAATGATTGGCACATCAGCTGTTCTCATCGTCAGCTTAGCAACCGCTTTGTCGCCCATTTTATTAATGGCTTCCGGCGATGGCCCGATGAAGGTGATATTGCATGATTCGCATATTTCAGCAAAGTCAGCGTTTTCAGCTAGAAAACCATAGCCTGGATGGATAGCATCACACTCGGTTATTGTAGCTACGCTCATAATATTCGTTAAGTTTAAATAGCTGTCTTTGGATGCCGTGGGCCCGATACAATAGGCTTCATCGGCTAACCGTACATGAAGCGAATCACGATCCGCTTCGGAATAAACGGCAACAGTGCTAATACCTAATTCGCGGCAAGCGCGAATGATACGTACAGCAATCTCACCGCGGTTTGCAATTAATATTTTGTGAAATTTCACGTAGGAACCCCTTTCAAACGACAGTTTCCCTGTTCGGACGTCAACTCACTACATTATTCAGGCTTTACAAGGAATAGTGGCTGGCCGTACTCAACGAGCTGACCATTAGAAACCAAAATTTCTACGATTTCGCCTTTAACTTCTGCTTCAAGTTCATTCATCAGCTTCATAGCTTCCAATATACATACGACGCTCTTATCATTTACGCGATCGCCTACTTTTACGAAAGCTCCCGCTTCCGGAGTAGGTGAGCTATAGAACGTTCCTACCATTGGAGATACGATTTGGTGCAAATGATCCGTTGAAGGACGAGCTGGCGCCGTTTCTTGTACGGCTTGAGGCTGCGCTGCTGGAGCGGCTGGCTGAGCTTGTAATGGTGCAGGCGCGTATGTATGCGTAATTGGGGCCGCTTGCACATTCACCACTTCTGTTTTGCCAGGCTTGCGGATGAGCAGGCGAGTCCCTTCGTTTTCAATTTCCAGCTCATGAACGGAAGTTTGATCAACCAATTTGATCAACTCTTTGATCTCGCTCAATTTGAACATGAATATTTTCACTCCTTAAATTTGCGATAGCAAGATTGCTTCCATAGCTTGTACACCTAAATGGTGTCCATGCCATTATAACCAATTCTTTCACATAACGTTTAACATTATATCATAAACAAGCCTGAACACGAATCATTTTTTGTATATTCGAGCATGACAGCCAAAAAAAAGGTCTTGCCCCCTCCAGCTAATATGCCGAAGGGACAAGGCCTTTTCTTGATGGTAGAGCTATTGAGGCTGCTTAACCGCTACATATTGTACGGATACTTGGTCAGCATCGACATCAAGCGTGCTCATGACCAGCTTAATAATGTCTGCTGCTTGCTTTTTCTCAAGCTTATCGCTAGAAACCACTACATTGTATTTATCGCTTTGCTCGTCGATAACTACATTTTCGTATTGTTTCAGCAGCTCTGCTTCAATGCCTGTGAGCTTCGTGTGCTTCTCCTCCAGCATGTCAAGCTCAGCTATAGCGGCTGATGCTTCCTCCGGTTTTTTTAGCGTATCATTAACTGCTGCCATCACCCGGTTATCTACCTCGTTGTATTTCATTTCCCGTTTGGCTAGCAGTTCACTAAAAACGCCGCCTGCTGCTAATCCTTGCGCATCAATCTGTTTCAAAGTTTCTTTATCAGCTTCGCTCAAAACCGCTCCATCAACTGGCTTCTCTACCTCGTTTAAAACGATACCATTGCCGCTTGTTGCAGCTTCTGTCGCATTTTGCGCCGCTTGCTCTGTTTGCGAGCCATCCGTCAACACATCAGGCGTATCCACATCTTGCGTGAATAAATAATACGCTGATAATACCACCATTAAACTGAGCATTGATACAAGCCATACCGTTTGTCTTTTCGTGTTCATGAGAACACCCTCCCCATCATTTCAATTTGGTTTTATTGTTTGCTTGGTACAACAGAAATTCGATTAACCGGTACGTTGATGCCCTTCTCCACCGCATTGGTAATGAGACGTCTGACTGTTACGTTTTCAGCACCTTTGGCAACTATGAGAATACCGCGTATACGCGGGTTAATCGTTTTAGTTATAATTGGCTTTTGGTCTCCGGACACTTCGTACAATACGACCTGTCCGTCTTTTGTGATTGATGTAATGTGCCTCTTGCCGCCGTTCGGATCATTCTCATCCGTAATTTGCTGCGATTCTTGTGTATTTCGTTCTAGGATGCTTTCTTCTGTAGAATCGAGAGTTACAAGCACATCAACCGTTCCAACGCCTACAATTTTCTCTAATATTTCCTTCAGCCTTACTTCTAAGGAATTTTCGAGAGTGGCGAACACTGAACTTCCTGAGGTAACCGAATTGCCCCAAGCTGCCTCCGACTGAGGCGGCGGATTAGGTTCTTGCACAGATGGCTCAACTCCTTTATAGGGTAAAAATGAATTTAGAATCATTAGTGCTGCACCAATCCCCCCAATGATTAGTAAAATTCGCAGTGTCCGCACTCGCTTTGGACCGCCAGGACCGCCGCCAACCGCTGATTCTATGCCATCAAGCCATTTGGCCACCGCGCCTTACCCCCTCTCCATCTTCGAACCTTTCACTTCGCCTTTTGTTGATCCGCAGGTTGTCTTACGATGATTTGATCCTCAGCAAGCCCCCACCCCTTCGAAATCAAGCTGCTTATTGCAGCTGAAGTCGCTGGATCAGCTCTTGACCAATTCCCTTCCGTCTTTTCCGTTTCCGTAGATGCTTTCAGAACAGCTTGATCATCTATCCCGTTTGGAACTGTGCTTCCGCCTTCAATAGGCGCTATTTCAACATCTACAACAACGGGCTGTACTGCTTCCACGGAAGCCTCTTCCTTAAACGAGCTTTTTTTGTTATCTGCTGCTTTGAGTGTCACGGTTACTTCACTAATATAGGGTGTTGCTTTGCCGGAAACGGTAGTCCATTTCAATACGGCATCAACCTCTGCTATAGGTGCTTTTGTCCGCTCGACGAGCTCATTTCGAATGGAAGCTTCCAATGTTCGTTCCGTTAATTTTGCAGCCTCCAGGCTGCGTTTATCGCTCATCGCCTGAGCATCTCGCTTAATTTGGTTTAATCCGCTCATTTGCGATTCAACCTTCATGGCAGATTTGCTCCAATTATCCATTCCTTCATCCAGCTTGGCTCCAATGTCGCTTTGTATAAGTTTCAATATGGGTGAGAGTATCGTCAGAAGGATGAACAAGCCGACTACTAGCCGAGCGTAGCGCTGCATTGCTTTGTTCGGGAGCAGAAGTTCGACGAACACTGCCAGAAGAATGACTGCAATAATATCTCTCAGCCAGTCGCTTAACCAAGCAATCACAGCTCTCGTCTCCTTCCTTACCTGACCATCATCGCCGCATTGCCTGCAGTCAAAATGATCGTAACCGCAAGAAAAAACATAAGACTGACGGCAGCCAAAGCCGCAAATACGTAAATCATCGTCTTGCCGATCGTCTCTAGGCAGGTGACGATCGGTGATTCTCCCAGCGGCTGCATGACAGCAGCAGCAATGTTATAAATGAGCGCTAGCGTCAAAATTTTGATTGCAGGAAATGCGCTGATGAAGAGCAGAATAATGACACCTGCTAAGCCAATTGCATTTTTCGCAAGCATGGAAGCAGAGATGACTGTATCCGCCGCATCTGAAAACATTCTCCCTACAACAGGGACGAAATTCCCTGTTACGAACTTTGCCGTTCGCAGTGTAACGCCATCTGTAACCGCTCCTGTCGCCCCTTGTACGGAGATGACTCCTAGAAAAACGGTCAGCAGCACTCCCATCACACCTACTCCAATGTTTCGCAGCAGATTAGCTAGTTGGGTAACCTTGAATTTTTCTGATAAAGCACTTGCTATATGAAGCACGGCCGAAAAGAACAATAATGGAAACACTAGCGTGTAAATAAGTGTTCCTACGGCATGAATCATGAAAATGATCAATGGATGTAAAACCGATACGGTGACTACGTTGCCCATTGAAGCAAGCAGCGTTAGCAGCAGCGGGACCATCGCAAGCATAAATTGAATCATGCTTTCAATTGCTCCTTTTGCATAACCCATTGCGACATGGAAACTGTTTACCGCTATAATGATAAGCACCATGTACGTAATCGAGTAAGCTACCTTGCTGACCGCGTTTCGTTCAAAAGCATTTTGCAGCGTTTCAAGCACCATACTGAACACCGTCAGCATCACTATTGTCACAAGGAGCTTGCCATTATAGAGCACCTCATGCCACAAATACTTCAGCAGGCCGCTCAGCATATCCGTTAGCTTTAGGCCATCACCTCCTGGAAGAATCATCTCCATGAAACTTGGAATATGCTGCTCTGGGAAAAAACCGCCATACTCGCTTCGGAGATTGTTCCAGTAAGATTCAACAGCCCCCGTTTCCAATCCGCCAATCTGCTGAGTTGTCAGCTCCTTTGCAAGCTCATCCGCGTTAGCTTGATTATCCAAAACCGGCGCTGCGCTCTCACCGCTAATGGCATAGGTAACTGTCGGGGCGATTGATAAAATGACCATGGATACAAAGATGAACAGCAACAGCTTGGCCCGTTCACGTGCAGGAGTCAGCTTCATCATCCGCTTCAGCCCCCATCCGGCAGCAGCCCGATTACTGTCTCGACAATGACGCTGATAATAGGGACAGCCATAACAAGAATAAACACTTTGCCGGCAAATTCGATTTTTGAGGCAATTCCTTCTTGCCCTGCATCTCTGACGATCTGTGCTCCAAACTCAGCAATATATGCGATTCCGATTATTTTCAAGATCGTCTTCAAGTAAATGGAAGGGATACCTGATCGATTAGCCAGATCCTCAAGCACGGAAATGACAATTTCGATTTTGCCGATCAAATACAGGAATATAAACAATCCCGTAAACGCGGCGAGCAAAAAGGAGAACATCGGTTTTTGCTCTCGAACGACAATAATGAGTACCGAAGCCATCAGACCAAGACCAACGATTTGAATCATTTCCATTTGGCTCACCTGCTTGCAATCACTTCTAAATGATGACGTCTACTGGAACAAAAAAATTGATTTAATTTCTTGGAATAATTCATTAAGCATTCGTACAACCATAAACAAAACGACAACAAATCCGATTAGCGTTACCCAGTGCGCCATATCTTCTTTTCCCATTTGCTTCAGCACCGAATGTATCATTGCGATAACAATTCCGATTCCAGCAATTTGGAAAATGGCGCTCACATCCATATTCATCAATGCGGCACCCCACTACACCATCAAAATGACGACCAGAACGGCGATCAAAATTCCGAGACTTTTCCACATTTTCTCGTAACGCCCCTGATCGTCTCTCGCAGCGTCCTCCTCAGCCTTCAGCTGCAATAACGCAAGATGTATATGCTTCATTTGATCTTCCTTATCGCTTATACCAAGCGTCGTTCCTAAACGTATAAGTACGGCTTGTTCGTTTTTTCGCATCGAAGTTGCATCCCATTGCGACTTTATCGCTTGCTCCCAGCTATCGCTGAAGGTAAAGCTTTCGGTTTCCCAAACCCCGTTTGCTGCCTTGCGAAAAATGGTTGCTAACGGCTCCGGAGTAGCGGAAGCTGTCCTCTCCAGTGCTTCTGGCAATGGAGTATGACCATAACCGATTTCTGTCTCCAGCCTTTGCAGTGCATGTGCCAGCTGTCTTAGCTGCCTTGGACGTTCGGCGAATTTCGCTGCTTGCTGGAAGCCTATCATCGTGCCTGCAAACAGGACCAAAACCGCACCTAACAGCTTTATCACGGGTCACCAGCTCGAAATCGGCCAGAGAAGGAAGGTGCAGTATCCGCAAGTTGCCGATTAGGCGGCTTTGGCTCGCGTGCAGGAGCTCGTTCGGCGACTGCCTCAGCAGGAACGACGCGGTGCATGATACCTTGATCTGTGCGCTTCAGCTCCACCACGTAGGTGAACGCTCCTTCTTCCAGCAGCTTCAGCAGCACCGGCCTGCCTCTAGCATCCTGCAAATCGTAGGCGTGCGCGGTTGCGACTACACTAATTCCCGCGTGGCTTGCTTCTCGGATGGCTTCCGCATCCTCAGGCCGTCCAATCTCATCAATAATCATAACCTCTGGTGACATTGAGCGAAGCAGCATCATCATGCCTTCTGCCTTCGGACAAGCGTCCATAACATCGGTTCTAGGGCCAACATCAAACGTTGGAATACCGCGAACACAGGCTGCAATCTCTGAACGCTCATCAACGATTCCTACCTTTCGGCCCTGCCATCCGCTTGCTTCTAGACTTGGCCATAACCCATAGCTGACTGATCTCGCAATGTCACGCACGAGTGTTGTTTTACCTTGCTGCGGCGGAGCTAGAATGAGAGTGGAATGCAGCGTTTTTCTCGTCCGATCGATTAGTTTGGGCAGCAGAAGCGCACTCGCTCCGATCACTTCTCTAGCAACTCGAATATTGAATGCGCCAATATCGCGAATACCCCTCACAACGCCGCTGTCGAGTATCGTCCTGCCCGCTAGTCCAATGCGATGTCCGCCTGAAACCGTTATGAAGCCCCTTCTCAGTTCCTCCTCCATCGCATACAAGGAATAGTTGGTAATGCGTTCGAGCAGCTTGCGACATGTGTCTGCCGAAGGCTTGTATGCTCCGTCGGCAGCCTGACGCAGCGTCCCGTCAATCATCATAAATCGAGACTGTCCGCGGAACCCTATTTCTAGCGGTCGTCCCTCTCGAATCCGAATTTCCTCCAGCTGCTCCTGCATTTGTTCAGGAAGGCGCTCCAGCAGCGTCTTCAGCTCCAAAGGCAATAAATGTGATACGCGTGCCAGCATATGATTATCACTCCCGGATGTTTGTCCTTCGTAGTTCCTATTTGTATGCTTGTATTGCGAAAATATGTCTGCCCCATTTCATAAATGCTAGAGTTGAATCTATTATTTTTTCAAAATACCGATCATCAAGCAAATGACGCCCGCTCCTACCCAAAGAAACTTGCCTGGCGACAGCTTATCGGACATCCCGACGAGCCCCACCGTTGTTGTAGCTATTAGAATAAGCGGGCCTACTAAAGCAAGTGATGAGTTTACTACTAGCGCCTTGTCAATTTGGTTTAAACGAAGCATAAGCAGTGCAGCGCAGATCTCAATTGTTCCAGACGTCAGCCGCAGTGAAGCCATCGTTAATACGATTTTATTTAGCATGAATGGATAACCTCCCTTCAATGAAACGACTATTCCTTAATCATATGCTGGCTTGTCTGTCTTTCATGCCGGGCACAGGCACGTTGTTAGGCGCATATCATAAAGAATTGAGTTTGAGAAAGGCGGAGAAACAACGATGCAAGTGCAGGTTATATCCAGTGTGAACGAAGCGAGCTCGGCAAGATTTCATCATAAAACGGCAATTATTATTGATGTTTTGCGAGCTACAAGCACAATCGTTACCGCTATTGCTGCGGGAGCTTCATGCATCATTCCTGCTGAGACGGTAATGGAAGCGCGAGCACTTCAGCGACCGGGAGATTTGCTTGGAGGAGAACGCTTTTGCCGGAAGATCGCGGGTTTTGATATTGGCAATTCGCCAGAGGAATACACCGAGTCGGCCGTCGCTGGCAAACGAATTATTTTGACGACTACGAACGGAACAAGGGCAATCCATAAATCAATGAGGGCGGATCATGTGTTGACTGCATCGCTTCTAAATGCGGAGGCTTGCGCTCGCGCAGCGATCGAGCTGCGGAGAGATGTCGTTATTTTGTGCGCGGGGAGTCACGATGAATTTGCTATTGAGGATGGCTTGTGTGCCGGCCTTGTACTTGATAGACTTCAAGGCTTAAGCCACTTTGCTATAGAGATGGATGACTTTGGCTGTGCGATGCTCGCTTTGTACCGAAATCGCTCCACTCAAGTGAAAGAAACGATCATGAACGGAATGACCGGAAAAAAACTGATAAAGCTAGGAATGAAAAAAGACATAGAGGCATGCTCCGCTATCGATATCTATCATGAAGTACCTAGACTGAACGGTGATCAATTAACGAGGAATGGTTGAAATTCCAAGTTATTAAAAACAAAAAAAGCGTGCTCCCTAACGAGGAAGCACGCTTTTATTATTTCTATTAGATTAACGGCGATCCTGAGGGCCGCCTACAAATGCCTGCTCTGCTGTATCAAGACCATACGCAGTATGAAGCGCGCGTACAACTTCGCTGAGCGGCTCTGCATTAATAACGCAAGAACATTTAATTTCAGAAGTGCTTACCATCTTAATGCTTACACCTAGTGAAGATATGGTTGCGAACATTTTCGCTGCTACGCCTGGATTGCTGACCATGCCAGCACCTACGATCGATATTTTAACAAGATCGGATTCCGATGTCGTTTCACGGAAAGGAACAGTGCCGCGAATTCCCTCGATAACGGAGATCGCTTTATCTTTATCATCGCCTGAAAGCGTGAAGGAGAAATCGGCTTTGCCGTCCTGAACACCGCTTTGTACGATAATGTCCACATCGATGCCGTTGTTTGCTAATGCGCCGAACACATTTGCAAGCACGCCAGGAACATCCTCAACTCCCATAATGCTGATTCTTGCTACATTTTTGTCAAACGCGATGCCGCGAACGACCACGCCTTGCTCCATGACCGCTTCCTCCTTCACACTTGTACCTTCGTTTTGAGTAAAGCTTGAACGCACAACTAGCTTTACATTGTTATGCTTAGCGTATTCCACCGCACGCGGATGCAATACAGCAGCGCCTAAATTAGCTAGCTCTAGCATCTCGTCATAAGAGATTTCATTTAGCTTGCGCGCATTTTTGACTACGCGAGGATCCGTTGAGTAAATTCCGTCAACATCGGTATAAATCTCGCAAACGTCTGCGTTCATCGCAGCTGCCATTGCAACTGCAGTCGTGTCAGAACCGCCGCGGCCGAGTGTTGTAATTTCTCCCTCTTCCGTCATCCCCTGAAAACCTGCAATAATTGCTACATTACCCTCTTCAAGCGCTTTGAACACGCGCTCTGGATGGATATTAGTCATCTTCGCTTTACCATGCACCGCTTCTGTACGAATGCCTGCTTGCCAACCCGTGAAGGAAACGGCCTTTGCACCAAGCTGATGTACGGTCATCGATAACAAGGCTATCGAAATTTGCTCTCCAACTGTTAAAAGCATATCCATTTCCCGCGCCGGCGGATTTGGATTTAGCTGTTTCGACTGATCGATTAAATCGTCTGTCGTATCTCCCATGGCAGAAACAACAACAACGATATCGTTGCCTTCTTGCTGCCTCTCAATAATACGTTTTGCTACACGCTGCATCCGCTCCGGCGTTCCAACGGAGCTGCCGCCAAACTTCATCACGATTAACGACAAAGCCGATTCACTCCTAAACCTGACATATACATACAAGTCAATATTATAACACATTGCGCTTACCTATGGGTATATTCTCTTACAAAAAAACCGTCCGAAATCCTTCGGACGGTTTTAAATATAAGAATTTATAAGCTAGCACACTTATAAACAGCTTATATTTCTCCGCGAAACGAAAGCTAAGCCTCCAAGGATGGCTTTAGCCGTTTACACTAGTCAAGCTGCTTACTAAGCGCGCGAGATGTATTTGCCTTCACGAGTATCGATCAGCAAAACATCGCCTTCGTTAATGAACAGTGGAACTTGAACGTTAAGGCCAGTTTCAACCTTAGCTGTTTTTGTTGCGCCTTGCGCTGTGTTGCCCTTCACGCCCGGCTCTGTTTCAATAACTTTCAGCTCTACGCTGTTTTGCATTTGAATACCAAGGATTTCACCTTGATAGCTCGAAATGTTAACGTTCATGTTTTCTTTCAGGAAGTTAAGCTCCCACTCAAGCTGTTTCTTGTCCAAGTTAAATTGGTCAAACGTCTCGTTATCCATGAAGGTATACTCCGAACCTGAGTTATACAAATATTGCACTTCACGGTTTTCGATGATCGCGCGGCCAATGCTCTCGCCAGCACGGAACGTTTTCTCAACAACGTTGCCGTTGCGAAGGTTTTTCAGCTTAGAGCGTACGAATGCAGCGCCTTTACCAGGTTTTACGTGCTGAAAGTCTAGAACTGTAAAAATATCGGAGTCTACTTGCACGGTCAAGCCTGTTTTAAAATCGTTTACTGAAATCATTGCTGATTCCCTCCTGAATGAATAGTCCTTAACCCAGAGTGATTAAATCCTTCGGGGATGAGGTTAATATTTTAATACCGGTTTCCGTAATAACGATGTCATCCTCAATGCGTACGCCGCCGAAGCCTGGTACGTAAATGCCGGGTTCTACCGTAACCGTCATGCCGGGGGTTAAAATCGTTTCACTGAATTTGGACAACCTAGGGGCCTCATGAATTTCCATGCCTAGACCGTGTCCGGTACCGTGTCCAAATAGATCGCCATAACCGTATTTCGTAATAATATCGCGAGTTAGCGCATCCGCTTCACGACCGGTCATGCCTGGCTTAATATGCTCAAGTGCATGCAACTGCGCTTCAAGCACGATATTGTAAATCTCGAGATGCTTAGCTGTCGGAGTGCCGACCACGACTGTGCGTGTCAAATCGGAGCAATAACCGTTGTAATAAGCGCCGAAATCAAGCTTTACAAACTCATTATTCCCAATAATGCGATCGCTAGCTACTCCATGCGGCAACGCAGAGCGCTCGCCTGAGGCTACGATCGTATCGAAGGAAGAAGAAGTCGCGCCATGGCTGCGCATATAAACTTCCATTTCAAGTGCGATATCCGTTTCACGAACTCCTGGGCGAATGAGCTTCAAAATGTGATTGAAGGTGCTGTCCGCAAGATCGGCAGCTTCCTGCATAATTTGAAGTTCTGCCTCGTCCTTAATGTAGCGAAGCTGTTCCACTAATCCTGAGGCAGGCTCAAGCGTGATACCGTCTAATGTTTTCGACCAAGCTGTAAATTCACTGTATACGACATGGTCTTGTTCAAAAGCCAGCTTCGACAACTTATGTTGTCTTAGCAGCTCAAGCACATCCGCAAGCGGGTTCGAACCATGCTCAACAATTTGAAAATTGACCGCCTGCTGCGGCGCTTGTGTGCGGTAGCGGAAATCCGTCAGCAAATAGCTTTCGCTTAGCGTAATCAACACCATGCCTGACGAACCAGTGAATCCGCTTATGTAGCGACGGTTATACTCGCTTCCAATCAGTATCGCTTCAAAGCGATGTTCTTCCATCAGCTGCCGAAGTCGTTTTACTCTATCGTTTGCCATAACCGCTTCACCCTCTCTTAACTTATTACTGTTTGTTCAAGTGACGCACGAGCGCAGTTAGACCAAGCTCATAGCTGTCAGACCCGAAGCCGGCAATTTGACCGACTGCAATCGCAGCAACGACGGACGTATGACGGAACGCTTCTCTCTTGTGAATGTTCGACATATGCACCTCGATAATCGGCAAATCAACGGTGCTAAGCGCATCGCGAAGCGCGTAGCTGTAATGGGTCCAAGCACCAGGATTGATGACAATGCCGTCTGCTTTGCCGTACGCACTATGTATTCGATCAATCATATCGCCCTCATGATTCGTTTGGAAAAATTCAACGGAGACGCCAAGCGCCTCAGCTTTATCCTTCAAGAGCGATTCGATGTCTGCAAGTGTTTCTGTCCCGTATACGCTAGGCTCACGAATGCCGAGCATATTTAAGTTCGGTCCGTTTAAAACAACAATTTTGTGCATGAATGCACCTCCCAAGCAACCGAATCCATCATAGGTTCAAAGATCATTAGCCATTTTACCACAAATGTCTGCCGCTTGAGAAGTAGAACTCGCTACTGAGCTTTCGCAGGCTCCCTCGATGCTTCATCCGTGAACTCAAAAGCAATCGAATAACCAATGAATACGCCCCATAGAAGAAAGACACACAACTCTGTGTAAAGCGTATTCCAGCCCGCTTTAGTGATACCTGGCATAACGCCGAGCAGCGGTCCCACCGCAATAAACAAAATCGCCCACCAAACCAAACCGTATATGATACCCGGCCAAGGTCCTCGCAGCTTCCCAAGTATAACTTTATATAGAAAGGCAGCCACAATTGAAAAAATAATAAACGCACCAATACTTACAACTTCTCCCCATCCCGTTTTTAGAAAAGAAGCTTTAAAAAAAGGATCTGCCACAAATCCGGGAAGCACCTTCGTAAAATTCATCTCAAAGAACATCCAGCGTACTACGCCCCATATTAAGCCAGCAAAAAAACCGATTTTGATTGCGTAAAGCCACGGGTTTGTTACATGATCCTGTTTATCATATTGGTTTCGTTGTTTATTGTTAGCCATTACGCTAAGCCTCCACTCTTATTTCCATAGTTGTCCGAATTAGTATGTGAAATAATAGCGATGGATAACCATACTTTACCGTCAACTTGCCTATCCCTTCCTTTATGTACGCTGACGTTGGCAATTGACTGATAGATCAAGTACAATAGACATACAAAGATAAGGTACATTCGTCGCAACAGCTAAGGCGATATTCCAATCAAGGAAGGTGACAAGCACTTGCCGCAAGACTCCCGAAGCATATATGGCGGACAAGCGGTTATTGAAGGCGTTATGTTTGCTGGCAAACACGTTAACGTAACAGCTGTCCGACGCAAAAATGATGAAATCGTATTTTATGAAGTACCTCGCACAACGAAGAATTGGATTCAAGCATTGAAAAAAATCCCTCTCGTTCGAGGCGTTGTCGGTATTCTTGAATCAAGCGCCAAAGGCTCCCAGCATTTGAACTTCTCTATGGAAGCCTACGCTGAGGATGAAGCCGGTGAGGGTAAAGAAACAGACAGCAATCAACAACCCGCTGCAGTAAAGGAAGAGAAAAAGCAAGGCTGGAGTCTCAGCATGATTGTTGGCGTGGCTGTCGCCGGCGTGCTTTCCTTTATTTTCGGCAAACTTATTTTCACTGCTGCACCCGCAGCGCTCGAGGAACTTCTTTTCTCAGGGGTATTTGAAAATAAAATCGGTCATAACTTATTAGAAGGACTTATCAAAATTATTTTGCTGCTTTCTTATTTGTATTTCATTTCTATGACACCGTTAATTAAGCGGTTGTTCCAATATCATGGAGCTGAGCATAAAGTAATTAGTACTTATGAAGCTGGTGAAGAGCTTACGATTCAAAATGTACAGAAGTACAGCCGCCTTCACTACCGCTGCGGTTCAAGCTTTATCGTGTTCACCGTTATTGTAGGAGTTGTTGTCTACTCCTTGCCTTTCTTTACTTGGGACACCATTTGGGAACGCGTCTACATCCGTATCTTACTGCTTCCACTCGTTCTTGGCCTCTCCTACGAAGTGCTTCGCTGGACAAATGCTTTGCGTGAAATTCCAGTGCTGCGCTACCTCGGATATCCGGGACTATGGCTGCAGCTTCTAACGACCAAAGAACCGCGTGATGAGCAAGTTGCGGTATCCATTGCTTCCTTCAAGCGCATGCTTGAACTAGACAAACAAATGAAATAATTTCTATTGAAAAGGGAAAGGCGGAATTACAATGAGCAGAATACCAAGCAAATGGAATGTTTGGTCCATATCGTTTTTGGCGCTGCTGTTGATCGGTCTCGTTTACAGCGTTATCCAAAGCCCAATAACCTTTCTAATTCCCATTGTGGTGCTTGGCGGCATTTTCTTGCTATATAAATATCCGCCTTCTTTCTTAAGAGGTTACAATACGCGGCAAGGAGGAGTCCATGTCACACAAAGACGTGCTCCTGCAAGCAAAACGAGGACGAACAAAAACCGCTCCAAGACCGTGCCGTTTCGTGTCATTGAAGGCGGCAAGGAAGATGACGAAACACCTAAATATCATTAAAATCAAAGAAAAGGACCGAGGCATAATTGCCTCGGTCCTTTTTGCTTTCTCGTACGTATCGATATGTATTACTCGCTGTCCATTTCCGCACGCACGGCACGAAGCTCGTCCATACGCTGAGAATCTCTTCGGAAATATTCAACTAAAGTTTCAATACAGGTTATAGAGTCCCAGCTAAGATGATGCTCGATTCCTTCAACATCCTGATAAATATTCTCGTCCTGTACGCCAATCGTCGTTAGGAATGACTCTAACAATTGATGCCGATCAACAAGCCTTTTGCCCATTTTTTTCCCTTTATTGGTCAGGACCAGCCCGCGATACTTCTCATAGATCAAATAATTATCTTTATCAAGCTTTTGAATCATCTTGGTGACCGATGAAGGATGCACCTCTAGTCCTTCTGCAATGTCCGAGACACGCGCATAACCTTTTTCATCAATCAACTTATAAATTCTTTCCAAGTAGTCTTCCATGCTCGGTGTCGGCACTGAAGAACCCCCTAACCATACTTCTTCACCTATTTCACAGGCGTTACTTATTGTATCATACACTGTTCATTGTGTTCACTGCAACCCAAGCTCATCTCCAAAATAGATAAAGAAGCGCAAATAACACTTGAACTTACCAGTTTCAGCTTCGCTCATCCTTCACACAATAAGATGATGTTGATTGTGATGAATCTACAGGAGGAATGAGCTATGAGCACTGCAATTATTGATCGTCCTAAACCAGATCGCTCCACCCTCTCCTTTGTTCCCGAGCTTGTTTATTTTGAACCATCTGCGCTCGATTATCCCAAAGGGCAGCGTATTTTTGAATGGGTCAAAAAAGAAGGCATTCCTTATCGAATGACAACCTCACATAACCGAATTACGAACTTACCTGGCGATACCGAGCTTGAACAATACAAGATCGCCAAAAGAACGCTTGTCGTCGGCATACGCAAAACCTTGAAATTTGATACTTCGAAGCCTTCAGCGGAATACGCCATTCCGATAGCAACCGGTTGTATGGCTCATTGTCATTATTGTTATTTGCAAACAACGTTAGGAGCAAAACCTTATATCCGTGTATATGTGAATATAGACGATATTCTAGAGGCAGCTCAGGGGTACATCGACGAGAGAAAACCGGAAATTACCCGCTTTGAAGCCGCATGTACATCCGATCCCGTTGGACTGGAGCCCATTACAGGCAGCCTTCGCGAGCTTATTGATTTTATGGGGGAACAAGAACATGGACGACTTCGGTTTGTGACCAAGTTTCACCATGTGGATTCCCTTCTTGATGCAAAGCACAATGGACATACCCGTATCCGATTTAGCGTAAATGCCAAATATGTAATCAAGCATTTCGAGCCTGCTACATCTAGCTTTGATCAACGCATTGAGGCCGCCGCAAAGGTCGCTAGGGCAGGTTATCCAATGGGCTTTATCATTGCCCCTATTATTTGGCATGAAGGCTGGGAGGAAGGCTATGGCGAGCTTATAGCCTCACTTGCAGACAAACTCCCGCAGGATGTGACCAAAGACCTTACATTTGAACTCATTCAGCATCGTTTTACAAAAACGGCAAAAGCAGTTATTGAAAAGCGGTATCCGCGGACGAAGCTTGAGATGGATATTGAAAAACGCAAATATAAATGGGGACGCTGGGGTCAAGGGAAATACGTCTATCCCGATGAACAAGCAAATGCGCTCCGCATGTATTTATCGGAGCGCATCTTTGAACATTTTCCCGAAGCAAAAATTGAATATTTTACGTAAGAGATCCATATCAGCTTAAAATTTCAACCATTCCGGCGTAATCATATTAAGCCAGATCGTAATTTTGGTCATTTGATCGGTAAACAATAATACACCCATCAAAATCATAACAGCTCCGCCAACCTTCATTACGCTAGCTGAATATTTCAGTATCCATCTTGCCGTACCAAGGAAAAAGGCTAGTACAAAAAAAGGTATCGCAAAGCCTAATGAATAGGCAGTCGTTAGCTGAAACCATGTGCCAGGTTCCGATGCTGCAAGACCTAAAATCGCAGTAAGCGCGGGACCTGTACATGGAGTCCAGCCTGCGGAGAAGCCGATTCCAAAAATAAAGGAGCTGACATAGTTCGCTTTTTTCGGAATAAGATTCATTCTTCGTTCCTTCATCAGGAGCTGCGGCTGAAATAATCCAATTAGAAATAGTCCCATTAAAATAATCAATATCGCTGATAATTGCCTAATCAGATCTCGATATTCACTGAAAAATTCAGCAAATACATTCGTTCCGTAGCCTAATGCATAATACACGGTGCAGAAGCCCAAAATGAAAAACAGCGTGTGTGACATCGTTCGCATGCGTTTTTGTTTGGCATGTGTATTGCCCTTCAAATCCGCTACCGATATTCCCGTTATGTATGATAAATACGAAGGATAAAGCGGTAAGCAGCAAGGTGATATGAACGATGCAAAGCCAGCCCCTAAGGCCAGCCAAATGTTAATGTCGGACAAACCCTCTCACTCCAATCCTCATTAACTGCCTGGTCGCATGCCACGGCGGAAAACGAGCAGCAACAGCAGCACAGCAATTAGCAATAATACAATAGTACCGCCTGGTGCCAAATTCCATACACCCGCGATTAGTAAGCCTAATACAACGGCAATTTCGCCAATAATGACGACCGTTATAACGCTTTGACGGAAACTGCGGGCAATGATCAAGCTGCATGCGGCTGGTATAGTCAGCAAGGCCGATACAAGCAGCGCACCTACAATTTTGATAGAAACACTAATAACTAGAGCAGTAAGCACGCTAATCATAACATTATAAAATTTGACGGGCAAGCCGCTCACTGCTGCCGCGTCCTCATCGAACGTAAGCAGGAATAGCTCCTTTACTTGAAGCCTAATCGCAATAAGAACAATTAGTGTAACGACGCCTATTACGTAAAGATCAGTGGTGCTCAAAGTATAAATACTTCCAAATAAGTAACTATTCACATTGCTGTTGAATCCTTTGCCCATTGTGAATAATAATGATGCGAGCGCGACTCCGCCTGACATGATAATGGCAATGGACAGCTCTGCATATGATTTATATGCTTTCCGAAGCTTCTCTATAGCAAATGAGGCAATAATCGCAAACACAAATCCCATAGCAATTGGATACACGCCAATCAAGAAACCTAGCGCTACTCCAGCAATAGATACATGCGATAATGTATCTCCAATCATTGAAAGCCTGCGCAGCACAAGAAATAAGCCGATTAGCGGTGCCGTTACCCCGATTAGAAGTCCGCCAATAAGAGCCCTTTGAAAAAATTCACTAGTTACGATCTCCAACCAAAACAACCTCTTTCCTGCTCTCCATTTGTTCCCTTAGCCCTTTCAAGCTGTGTGCAAGATCATTTTCTACACAATCCTGCGTTTCGTGCGAATGTTTAATATGAAACTTGAGCTTTCCGTTTCCACTGGCTGGCTCTTGTCCTAAATAAGAGCGAATCATGTCAAGGTCATGAGAAACCATTAGAAATGTAATGTTATGATGCTGATGCATATGCTTGATCATATGAAAGAAGCTTTCCTGTGTCTCCGTATCTATCCCCACAGTCGGCTCATCTAGAATAAGCAGCGATGGGTTGTTAATGAGCGCTCTGGCAAGAAATACACGCTGCTGCTGGCCGCCCGACAACTGCCCGATACGTTTATCCTTTATATCCTCAATCCCCATTGCTTGCAAAGCATCGTCACATTTTTGATAATCCATTTTGCTTAATTTCTTAAACAGCTTGCTTCGCCCATAAAGGCCTGACAAGACGACCTCCCGAACAGTAGCTGGAAACAACGGATTTAATGTGTTTTTCTGCGGGACATATCCGATGCGCTCCCACTGCTTAAATTTGTCTACTTTCTCACCAAACAAACGGATCGTTCCGCTCGTTGGCTTTATCAATCCAACGATCATTCGCAGCAGCGTCGTTTTTCCAGCGCCATTCGTGCCGATCAATCCGATAAAGTCCCGTTCCTTCACCGCGAAGCTTAGCTTTGATATAACCGTCTGCTGTTGATAAGAGAAGGAGACGTCCTCCAATGAAATAACCTCTTGGTGACAGCTTGCATCCGCATTTGTCATTCGATTTGATTGCGCCATAATTTATCTCCTCACAGCAATGCGGAGCATAAATCAGCTCCGCAGGTTTGCCTTTTGCTCTATTGTAATGCTTGCACAAGATTTTGCAAGTTTCGTCCCATTAGGGTTAAGTACGTGTCTCCCGCTTTTTCTTGATCCGGCGTTAGGCCTTCGAGCGGATTAAGCACCATTGTCTCAACGTCCGCTTCGCCTGCAAGCGTTTTGGCAAGTTGATCTGAAACTAATTCTTCGAAAAAGATATATTTTACATCGTTTGCTTTAACAAACTTCGCAATTTTGAGCAAATCCTGTGCACGTGGCTCAGCGTCAGGGCTAAGTCCCATGATTGAAATTTGCTTCAATCCGTAATCACGAGCTAAGTAACCAAACGCTTGATGCGAGGTAACGATGTTTTTGTTCGATGTTTGTGCAAGCTTTGCCGTGTAATCCGCATCGATTGCTTCGAGCTTTACTTTTAGTGCCTCGTAGTTTTTCTCATAATCTGCTTGGTTTGCGCTATCGGCTTCAATTAAGCTGTTTTTCACATTTTCAGCTAATGTAAGGGCTGATTTTGGACTAACCCAAGTGTGCGGGTCCAAGCCGCCATGTTCATGCGAATCTTCATCCGCATGTTCTTCTTCATGTTCATGATCATGCTCATCTTCATTACCCTCAATTAATGGAATGCCTTTGCTGATTTCTTTGGTCACGACTTTGCTGTCTTTGGACAGGCCTTTCAGGAATCCGTCAACCCAGCCTTCAAGTCCCGCTCCATGGTACAGAAACAGCTGAGCCTTCGACGCTGTATCAAGATCGCGGCTCTTTGGTGTCCAATCATGCGGCTCTACGCCTGAAGCTACTAGATTAACCGCTTTGACATGATCTCCGCCAATTTCCGATGCTAGAAAATATAATGGATAGAAGCTGGTAACGACACTTACTTGTTTCCCCTCTGCTTGACCAGTTCCCGTGCTGCCGTTCGCTGGTTGGTTTGATGAGCCTGAATTATTCGTATTATTGCCGCAAGCCGCTGCAAAAAGCAGCATTGCCGATAAAAGAAAACTAAGCGCCATAGGTCTTGTCAATGATTTCAGTCTATTCATTTTGATTTCTCTCCATTCATCTTTCTCTCTTGTTCGTAATCGTTATGATTACGTTTTGTATTATACGATGACCAGAAATAGACTGTCAACCTTATTTCTTAGCAATAGATAGTAGAAGTTTCATACCTATCATGACTCACAGCTGCAATTTAATCATATAGATTATCTTTATTGACCAAAATGTTATGAATTATGATTGAAGCTATTTTTGAAGAGCAGCAAAACATAAAGGCACCCCAGAAGTTAAACAACCTCAGGGGTGCCTCCGTATATGAACAAATGAATTTACTTCACAACAGCGCCGTTTGGCATATTGTCAGGAACCGTTGCAAGTGTCAGCTGATCACCATGTGATGCTGCAAGAATCATTCCTTGCGACATTTCGCCGCGCAGCTTAACCGGCTTCAAGTTTGTAACGCAAATAACTTTCCGTCCAACCATTTGCTCCGGAGTGTAAAACTTAGCAATGCCGGAAACAACCTGGCGCTGCTCATACCCAAGATCCAATTGAAGCTTCATCAGTTTATCTGCTTTGAGAACTGGCTCTGCAGAAATAACCTGAGCAACGCGAAGCTCTACCTTTGCAAAGTCATCAATTGCAATTTCATCCTTGCTCTCAGGTGCAGCCTGTGGCGCTTCATCCGCTGCCTTCGCAGCATTTGGCTGCTCAGCCGGCTCCTCTGACTGTGTACCGCCGCTCATTGCTGCTGCGATAAAAGCAGACTCCTCTGCCGTATCGAGGCGTGGGAACAATGGTGTGCCCTTGCTTACTCTCGTTCCACCCGGCAGCGAACCGAATTGCTTCGTACTCTCCCATGAAGTTAGTTCACCCTGCTCAAGCCCAAGCTGCTTCCACATTTCCCTCGGAGAATGCGTCAAGAACGGCTGCAGCAGAATCGATACGATTCGCAGCGATTCCGCCAAATGATGCATAACCGATGCTAACTGTCCATTTTTCGACTCATCTTTAGCAAGCGTCCATGGCTGTGTCTCGTCGATGTATTTGTTCGTGCGGCTTACAAGCTGCCAAAGGGATGACAGCGCAACGGAAAACTCCATATTTTCAAGCGCTGACTCTACCTGAACGATCGTTTCACTCGCAAGCTTCTGCAACGATTCATCAAATTCGGTTACTCTGCCTGCAAATGGCGGGATCACTCCGTCAAAGTATTTATCGATCATCGCTATCGTTCGGTTAAGCAGATTACCAAGATCGTTTGCCAAATCGAAGTTGATTCGTTCTACGAAATTTTCTGGCGTAAATGTTCCGTCTGCACCAAACGGCACTTCGCGGAGCAAATAATAACGAAGCGCATCCAGTCCGTAACGATCGATCAGCATTACTGGATCGACAACATTGCCTTTGGATTTTGACATTTTGCCATCCTTCATCAGAAGCCAGCCATGTGCAAAAACCTTCTTAGGCAGCGGCAAATCGAGCGCCATCAGCATAATTGGCCAATAAATCGTATGGAATCGAACAATTTCTTTTCCGACCAAGTGCACGTCAGCCGGCCAGAAATCACGATATTTCTGATCATCGCCTTCATTTCCGTAGCCTAATGCCGTGATATAGTTGGAAAGCGCATCAATCCACACGTAAATGACATGTTTAGCGTCTCCAGGCACTTTAATACCCCAATCAAACGTTGTACGCGATACAGCCAAATCCTCAAGGCCCGGCTTAATGAAGTTGTTGATCATCTCATTCTTGCGTGATTCCGGTTGAATGAAATCTGGATTGTCTTCATAATATTTCAGCAAACGATCAGCATAATTGCTCATGCGGAAGAAGTAGCTTTCTTCTTTTACAAGCTCAACCGCACGTCCGCAGTCTGGGCATTTGCCGTCAACCAGCTGACGCTCGAGGAAAAATGATTCACAAGGCGTACAGTACCAGCCTTCATACGTGCCTTTATAAATATCGTCCTGTTTGAGCAGCTGAGCAAAAATTTTCTCAACGACAACCTTATGACGATCCTCCGTCGTACGAATGAAATCATCATTGGAGATTTCCAGCTTCGCCCACAGATCTTTAATGCCTACAACGATATCATCAACAAATTGCTGCGGAGTTTGATCCTTTTCCTTTGCTTTGCGTTCAATTTTCTGTCCATGCTCATCTGTACCCGTCAAATACCATACATCATAGCCGCGCAGACGTTTATAACGTGCCATTGCGTCACCAGCCACCGTCGTGTAGGCATGTCCAATGTGGAGCTTATCGCTCGGATAATAAATCGGCGTTGTAATATAAAACGTATTTTTTTTCGTCATTTTTACTCCTCCTATTGCATTAGTCTAAAAAAACGCAAAAAACTCCCGTCCATCATGGGACGAGAGTTTGAACTCACGCGGTACCACCCAAATTTCAATCCGGAAATGAGCGGTTAAACCGTCACTTCAAGAAAGCTTCGTGTGCCGCCTGTATGGCGGCTTGCGCCGTTAACGCCAGCTTCGCGTCGCTCCCTTACCCAGCGCTGCCGCTGAAGCTCGAAAGCGAATCCTCCCGGACCATTTTCCAATGGAGTCCCTTACCGGCTTGCACCATCTTTCCCGGCTCTCTGAAAAGGTTCTGCTATTGTACTTATCCATTCCTCGGATATATAAATAAAACCAAAACTTATTTTACCACTTATAAATCAAAATATACCCAAATAGAGCCCCCTCTGTCAAGGAGCATCTATGTTGCTGTCTTTTGCAGGCGGAACGGGATCATAGCCACCAGCATTAAAGGGATGGCACCTAGCAATTCGCTTCATAGCAAGCCAAGAGCCCTTAGCCGCTCCATGCTTCTCGATCGCTTCGAGCGCATACATTGAACAGGTCGGATAGAAACGGCATGATGGCGGGGTCAAAGGTGAAATCACTTTGCGATAAAAGAGAATCGGAGCTTGAGTCACTCTTCGCATTACCCGTTTCTCTGGCATTAGGCCTCGCTAACTGCTGACTCGTCTTGTATGCAGTCTTTGCAATATCCGAACACCTCGAATTTGTGTTTCACAACTCGGAAATCATCAGGAACATTCGTTTGCTCCATTGGGCAGAAGGTAATGGGATAAGTCATCCCGCACTGCAGGCAAATCATATGATGATGATGTTCATTCTCTCTGCAATGCAGCTTGAACTTACCGCCATCCTCAAAAATAACCTGCTCCAGCACACCGAGTTCTTCCATCACTCGCAAATTGCGATATACGGTATCAAAGCTTAATCCCGTATACGATTTCCCCATATATTCATAGACTTCCTTCGGAGCCAAATAACCTTGTGTCTCAGAAAAAAGCTTTGCGAGCGTTTTCCTTTGATCCGTTATTCTCAATCCTTGACTAGACATGCGTCGTATAATGTCTTCCATCGTATGCATATGTCGAACCTCCGGACTAAAAATTGTTTATCTCCATAATGACGAACAAACTTAAAACGGCTAAAGCCGCCTATGGAGGCTTAGCATTCGTTTCGCGGAGAATTATATAAGTCCATTATAAGCAATAAAACTTATAAAGTCTTATATTTAAAAAAAGCTCTCGTCAATGAGAGCCTCCATTTAACCATTTAATCTCATGTTAATCATAAAACTAGCTGACATCGCTACAAATAACAAGATACTAATAATGCCAACCAGCTTTCGCCTAGTATTGAGCTTATTAATTAACGCGGAATCATTGGAGAGCCGTTTCGACTCCGAGTACGAGCGATGCATAAACATATAACTGATAATGGAAACGACGAACAGCATGTTAATAAAAAACCATATAATTGTCCAGGTCAAGCCCTTACCTCCGGTCGTGATCAGCTATAAAAAACTATAGATACCACTTATTTAATATGTACATGAAGACTACAAAACTCACGACCGCTCCTGCAAAACTAAACCAGCCTGTACGAAATTTTTGCTGAAACATCCGCAGGATACCAAAGCTCAGCAAACCGAAAATAAGCATTAAAAAAACGATTCCAAGTATGAATAACGAAGCAGAAACACTGCTTACATCGACTAAGGACACTGAACACACTCCCTTTTTACTAATATGTACATGTTCATTAGACATTATAAGGGATAGCGAAGCCTTTAGCCAGCTGTAATACCTGTCGATTTCGTGACAAAAAGAGCACATCTCATCTAGATTTGTGCCCTTCCTGTTCCTCCATACGTTAACTACCAACGAATTATCGCTTCATGATAGGTACGATTGGTTGGCCGCTTCTGAAGCTTCACGTGCATAAAATTGTCTTTCACTAATGTTTTGCACACCTTAGGCTTCACAAACTTAGGCAGCTTGATCGTCTCCGGCTTACCGCTCGGCAGTCCATCCAGGCGCAGCCGGTCTTCCCTTACGAACAACCGAAGCTGCTCTTTATCAAAGCCTTCCGGCAATGTAATCTTCACATTCAAAAAATGACGCGTCTCGGAAAAGGCTGCTGAGCCTCCTCCAATCATAACACCAGCCGCTTCGGGCAGTGCTTTGGTCATCATTTTACGCACATATTGCTCTACCCAAGCCGGTTCGCGCAGCAGCTCAAAGCCTTTTGGCATCTGCTGCTTCTCCATCCACCGTTCCATATCATCCCATTTAGATGCCACAGCAAACACCCGCCTTCCAGCACTTCTACCAGCATATGCGCCTTGAGGGTTTCAGGATACTTTCTGGATAGTAACCTCTGGGCGAATGCCGCATAAGCTATACCATAAACATTCCATATATCAAAAATCATCTATACAAAGGGAGGATGCTCATGCCAGCTGTCGTAGGTTTTGTCAAAATTGTTAGCGTTGGCTCCGGCTCCATTATTCAATTTGGAGACGCCCTGGAAGTGTCGCCAAATAGCACTTCCAAGACGTATGCGGGATCAGGATCATTCCTAACCGGAAGCTTAACGAACTCAAATAACGCTGTCAGCGCAACAAACACTCTTGATCCGGATGTGCAAGATAGCTCGAATAATGATGTGAGTGCAATATGAGCCTGACCATTCATCAGCAAATTACGATCCATCAGCTTCGTGTCGACAGCGTATCAAACAGCTCCGTCCTGCAGGTCGGCAGTGCCGGGTCCATACGTTCATTGTCACAGCTCTATAATTCGGGCGGGTTCACTGAGCCTGCTCCAGAGTTATCCTCAGATAATCCGCTTTCTTTCGTCCCACTGCCTAACCCTACTTAAGCGGAAAATAGAACTCATTACGAGTAGGAGGTGCAAGTCTCATGCAGCAAAACAATCCACTTTCCCCGTGGCAAATATGGTCACTTGAAGTACAAAATAAGCTTAACGAGCATTGTGAGCGGCTTGATGCACTAGAAGCAAAGGTCAACGCTTTATGTGAACAAGTAAAGCAGCTCGAAGCGCGCCCTACTTACCATATAGACGGCATTCAATATCATTTTGATCAATTGAAAGTTGAGAAGCTTGACGGCACACTGAATATCGGGATGACCGCGCCAGGCATCGGAGATGATTCTATCCCTGGAAGCATTGAACAGATGACCGTATCAAATACGCCCACTTTCCCAACTGCAGCTTCACCTACACCGCCGCAAAATGGGCTATACAATGATATTTATGCTGGGATGACTCGTTATTTGGATATGGAAGCTCAGCAAAAGCTGCTCTCCTACGAAAACGAGCTTCAAATTCCACTAGATCCTTATCATCGGCAAATTATTATAAATGATGTCCGCAAACAAGTTCCTGCTCGCATTCAGTACTATATGCAAAAAACAGATCGAGGCAGCGATGCTCAACCAGCCGCGATTGATAACAATGCGGTCACAGCTACCGTTCTGTCCAAAACAAAAAGGGATGCCGACGCTGCATTGCTCGCCTATATGCGAGAGCTTCAAAACAACTCCCCATCTACCGGAGGAATGTCATAATGCTGTATTTTAAAGTCGTTAATCATCTGCTTAGTGTTGGTCAAATTGAAGTGCTCGGCGTATCCAGTGCATCGATGCTGCAAGTTGGGGACACCGATAACGTAAATTTATATTCGATGTTCGATACACCGCCTGAATCTGTCATCGTTGGACCGATTGCTCCGTTTCCGCTTCCGGAAGAAGAGTCTAGCGGTACTTTCGGGGGAAGCTAGGTGGCATCATGAATCGTATCAATGATCAATCTATCAATACCTTTCACGTTCGAACCGCAACTGTTGGGTTCTTGCGTATAATAACCGTTGGTCAGGCAGGTATTGTACAGCTTGGTGATCGTGCTGTGACGAGCGCCAAGCTTCGAGCGCTAGCGGTGCAGCGGAAAGAAGATCATCTGACTTCAGGCGAAGTTTTTTTTGAATCCTATGAGCTTTTTTCCCGCCCGCTGCCCGTTATCAGTGATCCGGAATTTGATAATGCTGGCGGTATTGAGCTGTTTCGAACCAATTGTGCGCCGAATATTACAGTCGGATACATACAAGTCATTGCATCCGGCTCAGCAGCGAGCATTCAGATCGGCAACGGAGTGACTCTGAACGGAGAATCACGAATCAAGCATATTCGGCAGTACCCCCGTCAAAATACCGCGCTCTCTCAAGGATGAGCAATAAAGTCCGCTAAGGCGCTGTATGCCTGCGGACCTTTTCTTGTCTTTTTTTATGCCAAATGAAAAATATGCACGAGCAGCAGTCCGAGCCCAGCTAGCAGCACAGAGCCAATGAATCCCGCAATAACTGGTTTTTTTCCAAGCCTCTTAAATACGACAAAATCGACGCCGAGACCAAGTCCAGCCATTGCCATTGCAATGAGAAAATAAGCGGCTACAATCAGATTCGCAGTAGCTGCGGTAGGAATTATGCCTAACGTATTAACTCCGCTCATAGCAAGAAATCCAACGATAAACCATGGAATCGGCAATTGCTTTAAGCTCATTTTTTGTGCTTTATTAGCTTTGCGGCCATTCCAAATTCCAATAATAATCGCGACTGGGACAAGCAGCGCTACGCGAGTCATCTTTACAATAACAGCCAAATCAATCGCTTCTTGTCCTCCAGGAGCCGCAGCAGCAATAACATGCGCAATTTCATGCAATGTTGCACCCGAGAAGATACCATAACCTGCGTTGCTTAAATCAAGCACGGGGTACAATACGGTATAGGCTAGCGTAAATAGTGTTCCTAAAATCGCAACCGTTGTCGCACTCACTGCTGTTTCATTTGGACTTGCCTTCAATTGTGGAGCTATCGCTACAACAGCTGCTGCACCGCAAATAGCTGTACCGCAGGCTGTGAGCAGGCCTAAATTTTTATCTATTTTCATCCATTTGCTTATTCCATACACAACAAATATCGTAAATACAATGTTAATAACGGCAAGCACAAATACTTTTGGCCCTGCATGTAAAATATCATTTAAATTCAGGCGAAGACCCAGCAGAATAATTCCGAATCGCAGCAGTTTTTTGCTTGAAAACGTTATGCCGCTCGTCGCTTGCGCCGGCAAGCCTATCCAAGCGCGACAGGCTATCCCTAATAAAATAGCGACAACCAGCTGACCCATAACGTTAAAAAAAGGAAGCATCGCGATTCCTTTCGCTGCTATCGCAATACCCATCGTATACGCTAATCCTTGTATAAAACCAAAACCATTATTCGAATGACGAATAAAAACATTTTTTATAATCATCGATTTCACCTCTGCATCTTGTGTTTAGCAAGTGTTCCCGTTGCATTCACTATAAGGCTCGGAGCAGACAAAGTGAAATACCTATTCCCTATCCTTATCATCAGGAATCCTAATGATTGAATTGCCATTCTTTCTTTTTTTCCTTATAGTTACGTTATATTCAAGAAAATCGCAATCAATAATGAGGGATAATGATGATCATTGAGGCACTTCGAGTATTCGTTACCGTAACGGAGCAAAGCCATTTTTCAAGAGCTGCAGATCTATTGAATATTTCTCAGCCAGGGGTAAGCCTGCATATTCGAAATTTAGAAAATGAACTTGGAGCGAAGCTGCTGCATCGCTCTCCTAAGCAGGTTCGGCTTACCGAAGCTGGTGACATTATGTACCAACGGGCGAAGCAAATTTTATCTTTATATGAGGAAGCGAAGCAGGACATACAGCTTTTACAGGATAAGGTGACGGGCAGCTTGCAGATTGGAGCCAGCTTTACGATTGGTGAATATGTTCTCCCAAGCCGGCTTGCTGAATTTGCTGTTCAATATCCGCTCGTTACTATCCAAACAACAATCGGGAATACGGAGGAAATTGTTCAAGCAGTGAGATCCAACGAACTGGATATTGGTCTCATTGAAGGCGATGCAAGCGCGGCAGATTTAGTCGTTACGCCTTACATGAAAGATGAAATGATTCTGATCGCTCCTTCTACACATCCGCTCGCAGCGGAGCGCTTCATTGATGCCGAAATGCTGCAAAACCAAGTATGGGTACTGAGAGAAGTCGGATCTGGCACTCGCGCTTTTAGCGACCAGTTCATACGTGATGCGCAAATAACCCAAAAACGCTCTTACATTTTTAATAGCAGCCAAAGTGTCAAACAATCTGTGGTATCCGGTTTAGGAATTGCGATGCTCTCACGCTGGGTCGTAAAGAAGGAATTAGAATCGGGAGAACTGATTCAGCTTCGGTTGAGCAAACAGCGCTTCGAACGTGATTTTTCTATTATCCGACATAAAGAAGGAGCAGCTACAATGGCTGTATCTATGCTGCTGCAACGGCTTCTAACCCTTAATGAATAAACAGTGTGAACAAGCCCTCTATTCCTATTAGGCGATCCTCGACTGTGCTTGCTGATTTGCGCATATATATTAAGCAACGACAGTTGCAAAGGATGATTGCGCCACATGGATATGAAACGAATCCGCGCAAGGATAGATGCAATGACGGAAGAGCTTATTCACCAGCAGTCGCAGGACGGCGCATGGCGGATGTGCTTCGATTCTGGGACGATGACGGATAGTTATTTAATCATTTTGCTGCGCCTGCTAGGCAGAGCAGATGAGCGTTTGATTCACATGCTTGCAGCTCGGATTGCCTCAAAACAAGAGGAAAATGGCGCTTGGAAGGTTTATCCTGACGAGTCCGAGGGCAATTTGGACGCAACGTCTGAGGCTTATTTTGCACTGCTTTATGCAGGTTACTACTATGAAGCTGATCCGCGTATGGTAAGAGCTAAGCAATTTATTCTAAAGCGCGGCGGTTTATCCGAGGTTAGATCCTTGCTAACGCAGGTTATCTTTGCCGCAACAGGTCAAGCGGAATGGCCGCGTATGCTGCGCATTCCACTCGAAGCTTTTTTCTCCGATCTCGGAATCGGCCTTGATCTATTCTCCCTCTCTGGTCATGCGCGTGTCCACCTTGTACCGACTATCATTATGGCAAACAAACAATTTGTCCGCAAAACGAGCACAATGCCCGAGCTTTATCAACTATTTGTTAACGACTCGCGCAAATTTTCGAATGATACCACCTGGATATCTGCGTTGAATGAATTTATATCCAGCTTGCCTTTATCCAGTCTGCTTCCACCCAGCTCCTCAACGTCGTATGAGAAGGCTGAAGCCTTTATGTTCGAGAGACTTGAGCCAAATGGAACACTTCTTACCTTCTCGACCGCAACAATATTGATGATTTTATCTCTGCTTTCGCTGGGCTATTCCACGGATTCACCCGCCGTAAATCGATTATTGGCAGGTATACTTTCAGTCATGTGCGTTGACAGGCCTCATCTTCAAGTCGCATCTGCTGAAGTTTGGGACACCTCCATGCTGACTTACGCTCTTCGTGAAGCAGGAGCATCACCAAGCATGCCTGCCCTCGAGAAAGCTGGGGTTTATTTGTTAGCAAGGCAGCAGGTTCGTTTAGGAGATTGGACTAGACGTTTGCCGAACACTCCTGCAGGAGGTTGGGGATTCTCCAACGTAAATACGCTGTATCCAGACGTCGATGACAGCGCTGCTGTTCTGCGCGCAATTCGGCCTTACACTACCGAAGCAAATGGCTTACACGCCAACTGGCAACGAGGTTTAAACTGGGTGCTAGCGATGCGAAACGAAGATGGCGGCTGGCCTGCATTCGAACGCGAAGGCAACCAGCTGCCAGCCAGCTTCTTTACTTTTGAAGGCTCCTCTGACATTTCTACCGATCCTTCTACTGTCGACTTAACCGGCCGTGTACTTGGTTTTCTTGGGGATGAGCTGGACATGACAATCGGCCATCGCTGGCTTGATGATAGTGTGCAATGGGTGCTCTCCCAGCAAATGAGGGATGGTAGCTGGTACGGTCGCTGGGGTATTGCCTATACGCATGGGACAGGTGCTGCAATAAAAGGAATGACAGCAGTTGGGGTGCCAGACGACCATCCCGCCATTCAGAAGGGAATCAAGTGGCTGCTATCGATTCAAAATGAAGACGGCGGCTGGGGTGAGTCCTGCTTGAGCGACAAAGTAAAGCATTATGTCCCGCTCCATGCCAGCACCCCCTCTCAAACCGCTTGGGCGCTCGACGCATTAATCGCAGTTTATGCTAAACCTAATGCCGCAATGGAAAGAGGCGTAGAAGCATTGCTTCAATCACTTGAGCGACGAGATTGGACCTACACCTATCCAACAGGAGCAGCTCTTCCAGGCAGCGTTTATGTTCATTATCCGAGCAACAACTATATATGGCCGCTGCTTACGCTGTCGTCGATTTTGAAGAAATACGGCACGTAATACTATACGACTTAAAAACAGCCGGCATAGCTGCTCGGCTGTTTTTGCGATATGAATTAAACATATTTTTGTTGAAACGCTGCAATATTTGCGTATTCCTCGGTTAATAAACGAGAAACTCGGATGTAGATCCGCATGAGCTCGGCATAAATTTCAGCATTTTGTTTATTGGGCAAATGAAAATGCGAGCCTCCTACCATATCCGCAACGACGTCCAGCGAATCCACCTCGCCCAAGCTGTATAACCCCAAAATAACCGCGCCAAGACAAGAGCTTTCAATACTCTCAGGCACATGCAATTCTTGATCAAATATGTCAGCCATCATCTGGCGCCAAAGCTCTGACCTCGCAAAACCGCCTGTTGCTTGAATTTGAGTAGGTTTACCCGTTAATTCTTCAAGTGCCATGAGTACGCTGTATAAATTATAAATGACTCCTTCTAACGCTGCGCGAACTAAATGCTCTTTCTTATGATGCAGTCCCAGCCCAAAATAAGAACCACGCGCATTCGCATCCCAAAGCGGAGCACGTTCACCTGACAAATAAGGATGGAAAATAAGACCCTCAGAACCCGGTTTCGCCTTCGCAGCGAGCTCCGTCAGCAGCTCATAGGGATCGATACCTCTTTCTTTAGCCGTAATAACTTCTTCCGTACCGATCTGATCGCGAACCCAGCGAAAAATCATTCCTCCGTTATTCACTGGTCCCCCGATAACCCAGTGCTTCTCAGTTAAAGCATAGCAAAAAATTCGGCCCTTCGGATCAGTTACAGGCTTGTCCGTTATTGCTCGAATAGCACCGCTCGTACCGATTGTAACGGCAACTACGCCAGGCTTAATCGCATTGACACCCAAATTGGAGAGTACGCCATCACTAGCGCCTACAATAAATGGTGTGTTTGACTGCAAATTCATCTGCTTCGCAAACTGCTCTTCCAATCCCTCCAGCTTATACGTCGTCGGCACAAGCTCCGATAGCCGATCTGCCGTAACGCCAGCAACACGAAGAGCTTCCTCATCCCATTGCAAATTGTTCAAATGGAACAAGCCTGTTGCTGATGCAATCGAATAATCGATGACGTAACGTCCGAACAGCTTGAAGAACACGTACTCTTTTATCGAAATAAATTTGTATGTACGATCGAATAACTCCTTATGATCATGACGCAGCCAGGTAAGCTTGGATAACGGAGACATCGGGTGAATGGGAGTGCCAGTACGCAAATAGATTTCATGGCCATTCCATTCATTTTTAATTTTATTCGTCCATTCGATACTCCGATTGTCTGCCCATGTTATGCATCTTGATATTGGCGTCCCTTCTTGATCCACAGCGATCACGCTATGCATAGCCGAACTGAATGAAACACATAAAATATCTTCTTGCTGCACGTTGCTTTTTGCAACAGCTTGACCAATAGTGCCTAAGACAGCATTAAAAATTTCATCTGGGTTCTGCTCCGCAATAGCTGGCGAAGGAGAATGCAGCGGATATTCAATACCATGGCTTGCGACTATGACACCATTAGCCGTAAAGAGTACTGCCTTCGTGCTTGTCGTTCCTATATCAACACCGATAACATATTTTGTACTCATCCTTGTACCTCCGCATACAATTGCCAAATCAGCATCTGGCTTTAAAATCGTTTACCCTGTAATTGCTACAATATCGTTATTACCGTAATTATTCAACCCGTTTCTATACGAATGAACAGCATGTGATCAATAGATTGAGAAGTAATTCTTTTTTTATTCAGCGATTCTCTTTCGTGAAAAATAGAACAAAAAAGAACCTGAATGCGAGATTACAGCACTCAGGTTCTTCATTTCATTTCGCTTCAAGTTATGAAAACTTTAAAGTAAACCGTTAGCCTCCGCTTCCATACGAAGACGTTTATATTTCTCAGCATATTTGCTCACGCTGTGTACGACGGTTGCATGCGACCAAGTTAGCGGCGCTACGGATAGCGGCGTTCCGTCGTAAGGATTAAGCTGCTCCGGCAGCAATCCGCTTTGCAGTGCATGATCAGATACCCATTGCAGCGTACTGCGCGGGCTTTCCAGCTCTTGAAGCGTTTTGGCGGAATCAATCTCAAAGTTAGCTACCCATAGCGTACAAATAATCCAAGGGTTTCCTGGAACCTTGTCAATTTCACCTGTTTGCTGGAAATAATAATCGTTCGTATAACGGGCGATGCCTCCGATATGGGTTTTGACCTGCAGCCCTTCCTTGATGGCATGCATCGTCTGCACGACGCGATAATCATCAACGGGAAGCACGCCAAATTCCAGAACGCCAAACAAGCTGCTCTCGAGCGTCATATCCTTCACCCAGCGATTATCCTTCTGAATAAGTCCTCTGGCGAATCGGCCGGTTTCTTCATCCCACAAATTAGTTACAATGCCATGTTTAATTGTTTCTGCTGTGCTTTTGTAAAGATCGCTGCGCTCATAATCGCCAAATAGATCCGTGAAAAACGATGCAGCCATTAAACCGCCATATACAGATGCGGCGGTGTATGTCCAGATGCCGTAGCGCTCCTCCCACAAGTCATAGCTCGGTTTCGGCAGTGACAAGGAAGGCTCCATGTACGAGGTCAAAAAAGTAGCAGCCTTGCGAATCAGGTTGCTATATAAGGACTGCGGCAGCTCAATCACTTGATTCCGCGAGTAGTCCTTCCACAATGCGAATAACACGAGTGCGGTTTCATCCTCTTGAATAGGCAATCTTCTGCTGCCCTGCACGATATACGGATGCCAGCTTGAGCCGACTGTTCCATCTGGATTATATTTGTGATACAAATACCCTTCAGGCGACAAAGCCTGTGCGCAAAAATGGAAAAAAGGAGCTATTACACTCTGATACCCTGCCATAGACATTGCATCTGCAATAAGAGCGCCGTCACGCGGCCACATATAGCTGTAGTGGTCCCGATTGTATTGCAGGATATCCGTATCATTGGCAGCTAATATAGCGCCTCTTTCATCCACCTGTGTTCTTACGAGAAGCAAGCTTTGTTTGAACATCTTCACCACATCATGCGGCAGATCGCCAAGGTCTGATTCTGCTCGGCGAAGCCAGTGCTTCCAGTAAATAACCATCCGGCTAAGCAGCTTCTCCGGATGATTCTCCTGAACATATTGGTTCAGCTCTTTGACTTCCTCAAGATTTTGGCCGATTGACATCCAATAATAAATGGTTTTTTCGCTGTTTGGAGCAACGACGGTTCGGAAGCTGATCGTGCTGTCAACGGAACCCTGGGCAATCGAATTGCCCATAAGCACGCCGTCCTCCGCGTCGCGCCATGTTCCTTCAGCGGACTGGAACCTCTTGATTCCTGTAGAATACTGCGTCATGCCGCCTTCATCTGAGAAACCGTTGAACATAAAGTAATTATTGCGTTTGTAGTGATACAGCGTGTGATTTTCAGGATAATAAACAGCGGTATCTCCAACCTCTGTTCCGTCTATCATCAAGTCCTGATGGAAAAACAAACGTACTTCTTTTGTATCATTCGTTTTATTACGAATGACTACCCGTTTGATATAAATGCATTCCCGCTGATGAATCCCGTCGTTCATATAAAGCTCGATGCCTAAACCATCGTGCTTAGCCGTAATATTCGTAACCAAAGAATCCTCAATATAATCTAGATCAAACTTCCATCCCGGCTCATCCAGCCAGCTAAAGGCACCTTCTACCCATACGCCTAAGCGGCAATATTGTCCGCCTACGTGATTTAACTGCCCAACGAATGGATAATAAATATCCCGAATAAAACAATGTTGATCCAAATTAAGGAGCATCTTTCCGTTGCCGATTACAAGATGACGGGCCATGATTCTTCGTTCTCCTTTCGATGCGCTAAAAGTTGTGAGTAAACGGATATATAGGCTTTGGCAGACCGATTCCAGCTGTAATCCTCGTTGCTGCCATTACTCACGATTTGCTTCCAGACTTCCTGATTACGATAAAGAGCCAGCGCTCTGCGCACGGTATTCATATAGTCGTGCGCATTGTAATTCGTAAAGCTGAAGCCGTTACCTTCGCCAGTATATTCGTTATAGGCTTGTACCGTGTCCTTTAGTCCTCCTGTCTCACGGACAATCGGGACGGAACGATAGCGCAGCGCAAGAAGTTGACTCAAGCCGCATGGCTCGAATTGCGAAGGCATGGCGAACATGTCCGAGCCTGCATAAATTCGGCGTGCTAGTCTATCATCATAACCGATCCATACAGCAACCTTACCCGGATGACGAGAAGCGGCATCATTGAAAAATTGCTCATATTGCCAATCACCCGCACCCAATATTACAAATTGCACGTCTTCTTGGAGCAGTTCTTCAAATGTTGCCGTAATTAAATCAAAGCCCTTTTGCTCCACCAATCTTGAAACGATTCCGATAAGCGGTATATCTTCGGACTGCGGTAGCCCTAGCTCACGCTGGAGCTCCACTTTGTTTTTTCTTTTGCGATTCAAGGCATTTCGGAAAGGAATGGCAATAGCTTCGTCATTCATCGGATCAAACAGCTCATCATCAATGCCATTCACTATCCCAATTAAATCGCCTGAACGATACCTGAGCAAAGAATCTAGCCTCTCGCCGAAATAATTGGTTTGAATTTCTTGAGCATACGTACCGCTCACAGTCGTCAGCTTGTCGGCATACACGAGGCCGCCTTTCATACAGCTGCCTGCTCCATGAAATTCCAAGCTGTCCTCCAGAAACATATCATCACCGGCTCCAAGCAAATCCTTCAGGAGATCAATTCCAAATAAACCTTGATATTTTAAGTTGTGAATCGTAAATACGGATTTGGTATACGCCCAAGCCGGATCATAATAATATCTTGTCTTTAGGAGAAACGGAATGAGTCCCGTTTGCCAATCGTGGCAATGAACGATATCCGGATGGAATTCCATATACCGTACCGCTTCCATCACAGCAAAGCAGAAGAATACAAACCTTTCCGCATCATCCCCGTAACCATAAAGCCCATCTCTTTTAAAATAAAACTCGTTATCGATTAAATAATAAGTAATGCCTTCAAACTCCGCTCTAAGCAAACCGCAATATTGATTGCGCCAGCCAAACGACACGTTAAAATGAGTGACAAGCTCAAACTGCAAGGTAAGTGCAGCAGGAATTTGTGCATACTTCGGCAATACGACTCTGGTATCAACGCCCCGCTTATTCAGCGCCTTGGGGAGCGCCCCTGCAACGTCGGCGAGACCGCCAGTCTTCGCAAGCGGTACAGCTTCTGAGGTTGCGAACAAAATGTTCATAGGATTCTCCTTTCTCATGGACGCCGCATCAGCAATGCATGAACCCAACTGGAATCTGATTTTATTTTCCGATCGTGGTAAATTGCATTTTTTCGCGGCAAATAAAAGTTTGAATAGGATGAGCGTAACGATTGCTTATATTAAATAATTTTCCGTTTTCCTGCTAAGAATGGCGAGCTTGCCGCTCCCCTAATATCACGATCCGCTTCAACGCGGACGTCTTTGTCCAAAATACTGTGCTGTAAAAAGCTATTTTCTCCGATAACGCCATTTTGCATAACGATACTATTGCTTACGATAGCGCCCTTCTGTACATGTACGCCGCGGAAAATAATGCTGTTCACTACGGTACCTTCAATACGGCAGCCGTTTGCAATTAACGAATTCGTAACTTTGGAATTACCCAAATACCGGGCAGGCGGCTCATCCTTAACCTTCGTAAATATAGAACCCGGCTGATAAAATAGTTCCTTCCAAACATCCGGATCTAATAAATTCATATTATTGCGATAATAGCTGCTAAGCGTATTAACTACACCCAAATATCCCTCATACATATACCCATATACATTAAGCTGATTCAATCTAGAGAATATCGCGTGGCGAACCAGATGATCCTGGCCTTGAGCAAGCGAGGTCTCTACTAATTCCATCAGCAGCTCTTTGCGCATAACGTACATTTCCATAGAATTGATGTCACTAGACATCCGGCCATAGTGATCTTGAATGGCAGTGATTCTGCCTTCGTCATTCAACTTCACTTTACGAGCTTTGCCCATTAATATATCAGCCTGCTGCTTGCACACAACGGTGATGTCAGCTTCCCGCTCCAAATGAAAATCGATAACCTTCTCGAAATCGATATTGCAAACCATGTGGCTGCGTGTAATGACAACATAGTCGAGTGATGACCGATTAAAATAATCACGCTGTTGATAGAAATGATACAAATCTCCGCGGCTAATTTCTTGAATGTCGTCTGTTGCTGGCGGTAGCACAAATAATCCGCTTTGACGATGCTGCAAATCCCAATGTTTTCCTGAACCCAAATGATCCATAAGTGAGCGGTATTTCGTATGCGCAAAAACGGCAACCTTGGAGATTCCCGAGTTAACCATGCTCGACAGTACAAAATCAATCAAACGATATCTCGCGCCAAAGGGGACAGTAGCAAGGCAGCGGCTTTGTGTTAAATGTTCCAGCTCGTCAGTTTCATGAATTAAATTGATGACGCCCATGACTTTATGCTTCATGAGTGCTCCACCTCCTGCAGCAAATGTTCGTTCGTCACATATTGATCCACTGCTATAACGGTAATGGCATCATCATCTGGGCTTCCAATCGTTACACCCGCTTGAATGACGGCTCCTTCGCCAATAATCGCTCTATAAATGCGTGCGCCTTCGCCTATTCTTACATTAGGCATGACGACTGATTCCGTAATGACTGTGTTTTTGGCTGCTTTGACGCCATAGAACAATACCGAGCGATCAACAACCCCTTCAATCATGCACCCTTCTGTTATTAAAGAAGAAGAAACCTGTGCACTTGCGCCAATATGTTGTGCTGGTTGATTTGGACTTACCGAATAAATGCGCCAATCGGCATCGGCAAGCTCAAGCGGAGGTTCATCAGCAAGTAAATCCATATTCGCTTCCCATAAACTCTCGATTGTACCAACATCTTTCCAATAGCCCTTGAACGGATATGAATGCAGCCGTTTCCCGTCTCTCATCATGGCTGGGATAAGATCCTTGCCAAAATCGTGACTGGAGCTGCGGCTTGCTTCATCATAAATCAAATACTTTTGGAGCTCGGACCATGTGAAAATGTATACGCCCATGGAAGCGATGTTGCTAGTCGGGTTTTTCGGTTTTTCCTCAAAAGCCGTAATTCGATCCTCATCATCGATATGCATAACACCAAAACGGCTTGCTTCTTTCCAATCTACCTCAATCCCGGCAATCGTCACGTCTGCTCCTGAACGCTTATGATGCTGGAGCATTAAATCATAATCCATTTTGTAAATGTGGTCTCCTGAAATGATAAGAACATACTCAGGATTGTAAGGTTCAATAAAGGACATATTTTGATAAATTGCATTTGCCGTGCCTTTATACCATACGCCGCCCTTTTGTTTCATAAATGGCGGCAAAATGGTCATGCCGCCATCGCGGCGGTCAAGTCCCCATGGACTGCCAATGCCAAGATAACGATTGAGCTCCAGCGGTTGATATTGCGTTAGTACGCCCACAGTGTCAATTCCCGAGTGTGCGCAATTGCTTAACGTAAAATCAATTATTCTGTATTTACCGCCAAAATAGACTGCAGGCTTAGCTAAATCCTTTGTTAGCACGCCCAGCCTTTTCCCTTCGCCTCCTGCAAGCAGCATAGCGATCATTTCTTTTCGGCCCATGGACACCAACTCCCTCTCAAATTGTGTTCCCCGGATCTAAGCTGAAGATCTGGAATGTCAGGGGGGGTAAGTGAAGCGTAATGCTTTGATTGTGACCGTGCCAAGCGACGTTTTCACTGGTGTATCCTTGTGGTGCCTGTGTTACCGTTCCGCCAAATGGCTTCTCATTGCTATTTATTAAAGAGCTGTAGAAACCTGGCTCTGGAACACCAATACGGAACTGTTTGTAATCGTTCCTAGAAAAATTAGCAATAACAACGGAGAAATCAGTATTTCCGCGGCGGATAAAGGATATGACGGATTGTGCTGCATTATGAACATCAATCCATTCGAAGCAATCCGCCTGGCTGTCTCTCTCCCATAATGAAGGCTGATCAGTATAGATATGATTAAGTGCTTTCACATAATGGTGCATGCTGCGATGCTTATCATATTCGAGCAGCATCCAATCCAGCATGTCGGCGTCCTTCCATTCATCGAACTGCCCCCATTCACTGCCCATAAACAACAGCTTCTTACCAGGATGCGTAATCCAATAGCCGTAGAACAAACGTAATTGTGCAAATTTCTCTTCGTAGCTTCCAGGCATTTTGTTTAGCAAAGAACGTTTGCCGTGGACAACTTCATCGTGCGATAGAGGCAATACATAGTTTTCCGAAAAAGCATAAAGGAGTGAAAATGTAATGAGATGGTGATGATGCGAACGTTCAGCCGGATCCAGTGCCATATAACGCAGCATATCGTTCATCCAGCCCATATTCCATTTAAAATTAAATCCGAGGCCGCCTTTGTAGGTTGGTGATGTAACAGCGGGCCATGCGGAAGAATCTTCTGCAAGCATCAAAGTATCGGGGTAATAATGAAACACGGTTTCATTAAGCTTCTTAAGGAAGCGGAGAGCATCTAGGTTGTCTGGGCCGCCTAGGTAGTTGTATGTATGCATTTCCGGCGGTTTGTCCATGTGTAAATTGATCATGCTGGCGACAGCGTCAACACGCAACCCATCAATGTGAAATAAGTCCATCCAGTAAATGGCGTTTGAAATAAGAAAGCTGACAACTTCTTTTTTCTCGAAATCGAAGGCAAGCGTCCCCCAGAGCGGCTTCTCCGCTCGATTGGCATCTGCCCCTTCAAAAATGGGTGTACCGTCAAAAAGTCGCAGCCCATGATCATCTTTGCAGAAATGTCCGGGAACCCAATCCAAAATAACACCGAGTCCATGTTGGTGGCATTTATCTACAAATCGCATCAGCTGCTTCGGAGATCCGTAACGACTCGTCGCTGCATAAAAGCCAGTAATCTGATAGCCCCAAGATTGATCTAGAGGATGCTCAGACAGCGGCATAAGCTCGATATGCGTATAACCCATTTCAGCTGTATACGGGATCAAGTCATCTGCTAATTCCTCGTACGTGTAATAATCCTCTTTGCCTTTAATTTTCCACGAACCTGCATGCACCTCATAAATGAGCAGCGGGTTCGTGTATGGAGGAAGCTCGCGCTTCCTCTCCTGCCACTTTGCATCATCCCATTTGTAGCCTTCTAAATCTGAGACAATAGATGCCGTTCCTGGCCGACGCTCTGCAAAGAAAGCGTACGGATCAGCTTTTCTAATGATTTTGCCTTCTATGGTTACAATCTCATACTTGTATAATTCGCCTTCACCAATGCCAGGGACAAACAAGCTGTAAACGCCAGTCGTTCCAATCCTTGCCATTGCATGCCGATTGCCAATCCATTTATTGAATTTGCCAATAACCCGAACCTCAGCTGCGTTTGGTGCCCAAACTGTAAATCGAACACCTTTTTTACCATCCAATTGAACACGGTGCGCACCCATAAAACGGTAGCTGTGGTATGAACTTCCTTCGTTGAATAAATAAAGATCTTTTATGGATAATCCGATAGGTGCCGTTTGAACCATTCTTGGTTTCACCCCCTGTTGGATGATTAATTACAAGTACTTTAATCATCTGAACACGAATCACTTTATCCACATTATACATGGTTTTGAAAAAAAACACAGTCGTTTTCATAGATTTCGACAATAATAATTAATCCATGTCAGATTACGTAACATCAATCTTTTTCCGGACTCAGCGTTCGCTGTATGTAATAATGTTTAGCACAAAAACCTTTCGTTTTTGAGAGTTGAGTACATTTAATCCATTTGCAATTTGTAATTTGTTTAACTCTGCGCGGTCTTACAATGGAAGGATCACCGTGACGCAGCAAACGTTGGTGGTGCATTGCACATAAATCTTTGGCTTTGATCGGCTTCGTACAGTTTTCTATGATGCAATGGTTCATATTCTGTCTCCCCTGTGTGTTAGCCTGCTGCTCTTTTTTTCCACTTGAGGCTGTCTGCTTTCATATTATCGGGAAACCGAATGAGAATAAAGCCTGCTGGCGGAGTGTTACAGGTGATTTTGAATCAACTTATGACTATTTGCACCATAAAGGTATCGTTTCAGCGATCAAGTTTAATTAATTAAACTTATGAAACACTTTTGAAACATAATACGAAATGCCAAATTCATTGACTTGTTTGTTTAGAACGACTATTTTATACTTTTATTTGATTATAGGGTCGTGGAATGGGTTTAAGAGGAGTGTTTCGTATTGTCGGTTTACAATCATATTTTTCAAATCATGAATCAGCCTATGCTGCTAATGAGTCAAAATGAAATAGAGGTGCGCATAGAGGACGCGAACCAAGCTTTCCTTAGGTTATGCGGTTATACGCTAAAAGAGCTGCAATCCAAAAAAAGCAGCTATTTGCTTCATAAATACAAGATCAACATTTCAAGGCAAGTGATGAGAAGCGAAGTTATTATTTACACCAAATCGAAACGAAAAATTTCTGTACGCATTGACCTGCAGCCTTTGCCAAGGAGCATTGATAATAAACTCCTTTATGCCTTCATTATATTCGAAGATCTATCACCATACAATTGGATTGAACAGCAAGCAGAAAGAAATAAAGTGTTGATTAGCGGAATTATTGATAGACATCATCATGTGCGTTTTCTAAGAGACAGGCTTGCTCCCTTTCAAATTGAGCCTAACCAGCAAATGCAGGACGAAACGCTGCTGCAATTTATTGCGGAAACGGATCATGGAAAAATTTTAAAAATAATACAAGAGGCTCACCTGCAAAAAAAAGAGCGGAGTCTTACGATTAAGACAAGCAAGCTAAGCGGAATCGAGTTTGAGTTGTCTGTTTCGTTTACACCCATCATTGACGGATTTGGCGACGTACTTGAGTTTGCATTCGTCATCTGGGATCTGCGTCCTGTCGATGATTGTATCGAAGCTTCGATGAAACTGCGCATATGGATGGCCAAAAGAGATATAACCGTCGGTTATCTATCCTCATCAACCGGTATTTCCATTCAAACCATTTCCAAGCTCCGCAACGGGAAAATATTGAAGCCCCAAAGACTTACAGCAGAGCTGATAGCTTCGGAGCTTCAAGTGGATGTTCATGAAATTTGGTCAGAGATTAGAAAATAAGGTTATTTGATGAACGGCGTGAGCTCTCCCGTATAGAAAATATGGAGCTCATGCATCGCTCTCGTACATGCGGTGTAAAACAGCTTTCTTTCGCTTTCGCGTGAATAGATCTCATTGCTAGCATTGCTAATGACAACTGCATCAAACTCGACGCCCTTGGCTAAATAAGTAGGAATCACAATAATTCCTTTTTCAAACGTAACGGTTTCCTTCTCTACAAGGCGGAGCTTAGGAAAGTATGGCTGCAAAGACGCATGCATGCGTTTGCTTTCTTCCGCCGTCTTACATATGACCGCAATTGATTGATAACCGCCCAGCAGCAGCTGATTCATTCTCTCCTGCATTCCCTCTATGAGCTGCATTTCGCTATCTGCTTTAGTGATTGTTGGCTCAGCGCCATCTCGGTTGAAGGCCTCGATTTGATCACCGCCTTCAATCATCCGACTCGTGAATGACACAATCGGCTTCGTCGAGCGATAGCTTCTTGTTAAAATGATCTTCTCTGTCTCCTCCTCGCTATACAGCTCTGATAACGGCTCAAAACCATTACCTGTTACAGCGTGAGCAAATATGGACTGATTGAGATCACCCAGCACGGTCATTTTGCAGTTGGGAAAAATACGTTTTAAATAGTGATATTGAAAAGGTGAATAATCCTGCGCTTCATCAATAAATAAATGTTTAACCAATGTATTCGTTTGAAATCCTTCAAGCTTTTCTTTTAAATATAAATACGGAGTAGCATCCTCATAATAAATCTCTTTCTGATTGAGCTTTGCAATCGTTTGCTCACTAATTTCATTCCATTTTTCAGGCAATTGATGATCGCTGTTTTTAAATCGCTCCAACATATTCGCATTATCCTCGAATAGTCTCTTATAAATCGCAGGCACATCCAAAAACAATAATTGCTTCACTCGTCTGCGCAGCTTCTTGAATTTTTTCTGTACAACCATCGCGGCTAAATAATCACGTTCGGCGTCAAAATCGTCAAATGTATTTCCTGCAAAATGTTTTTTCCGTTCCAGATCTTCAAATGCCTTCGCATACGCCTCTTGATCTAGAAGCTCGATCTGTTCCTGAACCCAGTCCTGATCACGTTCTTCGCGGCTTAACCGCGTCAGCTCTTTCAGAATCCATTCCGCCGTAAGACGTATCCGGTTTCCAATGGAAGACGAACGCTCCAAACTGTAAAACTGCTCCGAGATTGCTGCAGCAGAAATCAATTTTCGTCCCATAAACGTAATTGCTTTAAAAGCTAGCCCCTCTTGACCAAGCTCGGCAGCATAATGATCAATCAAATGCATAAACGAATTGCTTGATTTATAAGTAATTCCAGCTATTCTCGCATCATAGCCTTGTTCATTAACCGCTGCGAGCGTATATTCCATTTGTGAGAATGGGTCCTCTAAGGCAAACGTTTGTCCTAACCTGTGCTCGAGATACTGCTGATAGGTCGTTTGCTGCATATTTTGCTCGCCAAGCTCAGGCAATACGGTCGCCACATAACTGTTGAACATTGGGTTTGGTGAGAATAAAACGATTTGGTTCGCATTTAACCAGCCGCGATACCGATAAAGCAAATAGGCCACTCGTTGAAGCGCGGCTGACGTTTTTCCGCTGCCCGCAGCTCCTTGAACGATAAGAAGCCTAGCGCGCTCGTTGCGAATGATACGATTTTGCTCACGCTGAATCGTAGCTACAATACTTTTCATTTGGGCATCAGACTGCTTGCCTAACACTTCCTGAAGCAGCTCATCCCCGATCGTGACTCCCGTGTCGAACATACTGCGAATTTCAGCATCACGAATAATAAATTGACGCTTAAGCGACATTTCGCCTTTAATCGATCCGCTTGGCGTTTCGTACTGCACAGGACCCGGGCCATAATCGTAATAAAGACTCGATACGGGAGCCCGCCAGTCATAGATAAGGTACTCATATCCGCTATCATCCAGCAAGGAGCCTACACCTAAATAAATCGGCTCTGATTCGGACTGCCCCTCCTCCTGAAGATCAATTCGACCGAAGTATGGAGAATGCACAAGCTTATAAAGTGTTTTTAGCTGTTCCTCAGCATGGCGGTGGCTTCTTTCACGCTCTGAGAGTACCTCTGCTTGCTGCTTCATGCTGGCATGCGACTCTGCTGATTCCGCCGCATCCTCAAAATTTAGTGTTACATCATCCCAAAAATTACGTCGGAAATCAACGATATCCTCGCGTATGCCGCCCAGCTGATTGTTGAATTGTTCTATCCGAGTGCGGATGAGATCCGTCACGTCAATGACACGCTGCTGCTCTTGTTCCAATTGTTCGTTAGAATTAGTCACTTTACCACTCCTTAACTATTAGTAAGGTTAACCAAGTCTTTGGCATACCATGTTTTAAAACGTAACATCCATTTTACCATCTTCTGCCGCCTAAATGAAACAACAATCAAAAGTTATTGCTCCGCTCCTAAGAAGCGTTTATAATGACAAAGGCAGAAAAACAACTCAGAAGTCTTATCAGTCAAGCAATTCGCGGTTCGAAAACTCCCGCGTTATCAAAACTAGGAGGTAACAAGCAACATGTTTAATTTATGGTTTGGCGCGATCTTCATGCTCGTGCATTTTTCGTTATTTCTTCTTTCGTATCGTTTTTTTGGCCGGATAGGCATTTACGCTTGGATAGGAATGGCTACCGTGTTAGCCAACATTCAAGTCGTCAAAACAATCGATATCCATGCCTTCGGCATGATTATTGCTATAACGCTTGGCAATACGATGTACGGAACTATCTACTTGGCGTCAGACCTTCTTAATGAAAAGTATGGCGAGAAAGCGGCCAAAAGAGCCGTTTGGTTCGGATTCTTCACGCTTATTACTTCGACCATTATTATGCAGATGGCGCTTCTTTTTAATCCGTTAAATGAAGAATTTCCTCTGCAGGTTCAAGGTGCTATGGAAACGTTATTCGGTCTAATGCCAAGAATTGCACTAGCAAGCTTATGCGCATATTTTGTGAGCCAATTTTTGGACGTCAAAATTTACTCCACTTTAAAACGTTTATGTCCGGCTCCTAATCAGCTCTGGATTCGTAATAATGGGAGTACTATGGTAAGTCAGCTAGTCGATACGTTCATATTTTGCACCATTGCTTTTGCAGGCGCACCAGGCTATAGCAGCAAGCTTTGGCTCTCAATTTTCTTATCGACTTATGTCATCAAATTTATCGTATCCCTTTGTTCGACACCATTCTTATATGCTGCAAGAAACTTTACCTTTAAAGAAGAGAAGGAAAGTCTTCCGGGCTGATGCCATCTGGACAAGCTCGTAACTTATGATTCATATAAGGTTGTAAAAGCGGGATGCCAACTGCCAGGCATCCCGCTTTCCTATTTGCTCGCTATGATGTAAACCCAATATCATCAATCATTACTTTTCCTGGTCCACTTACAAAACGAAACGTAATTCGGCTAATCTCATCCGCTTTTATCGCTAATTCGTCTGAGCTGAACAGCTCAAGCGGCAGTGTGTAGGTTTGAAATATGGGCTCCGAAGATTCTTTGTATTTCTCATCCTTAATGCGCTCCTCCAGCCAAGGAAAAGCCATAAAAGCAGTATACGTTGGCGGCGCCACAGGCATAACTTTATCTAAGCCTAGCTCTATACTCTCGCCTTCAGTCGTCGTAAGCTCAATCTCTATGACCGGCAGCGGCGGCGGTTCAGTGAGTTCTAATGCGTTATTAGCAGCATCCGCTTTGTCTTTATCCTCAACAGCAATCAAATCACGTTCAAGATTTGCCATCGAAAATACAAGATTGCCCTCCGTTATTTCTGCGGCTTGATCAATCGTATTTGGCGATAATTCCAAAGCATATTCCGCCCCAGGCTCCGACCATTCCAGCTCGATTCCTTTTGTACCTTTGTTTTTGCCATCGCGGTCTTCGGCTGATGCGATGCTCCAATCGATCATTCCAGCAACGCTCGCCTTGCCGCCATTTTTCAGAGCTGTTTTTTGCTTGCCATCATCATACCTTGCAATCTCTGTAAAATCGGACGATTCAAACCGATTGGTATACGCTGTATTTGGCAGCCAATCAAGTCCAGAGCGATAATCTTCAAAAAGCTGCTTATAGCTGTTTTCACCCAGCAAAGTAGCTTGCAAAAATGCCGATACATAAACTTTGGAAACTTGACGCTGGTCCTCAGCTGCAAGCAGCTCCTTACGACTCAAGAATAGACCTCCCGGCGGACGCTCATCCATTCTCCCCCAGTCAGAATTAAATTGACTGTGATTAGCATCCGCGATATAAAGAGCTGCCTTAAACTTATCCGTTGACTCTTGGAACTTCGTTCTGCTGTACTGTCGATCACCGTAAAAATTGTTTACATCCGCATCTCGCGCCCCTTGAAGCGTCAAGTAATTTACATCGGTCAGCTGAGCCGATTTATTATCGACTTGCTTATCTGTTGGGGCGATTGCCACAACAGACTCGATTATAACATCATTTAAGCTCTTTAATGTTTTGTCGTCTTTAAACCAGCGATCCGCGTCAGAAGCCATAGCTACTGCTTGGCCGCCGCGGGAATGACCAATTAATGCAACCCTGCTTAAGTCAACCTTTCCGGTAAAAGGATTACCGACTTCTTCGTTCAACTGTTTAATTTGCTGCAAATGCTTAAGAAGTACCCAAGCGCGTACCTTCATATCATTATTAGGTATACCAGACCAAACGGAATAGTTTAAAAAATTCTCATCTACTGAAATGGCTATTATGCCTTGGCTAGCAAGCAGCTCTCCCAAATAGCCGTAACCCCCATCAGAAAAATCCTCCATCAAATGATTGCCATGTACGATAAGTGCAATTGGATATGGTCCTTCACCCTCCGGCATCCAGACACGGCCATTTAAAGGCAGATCATGCTCGTTAAATCCCCAAAATTTTGTTTTCAGTTTTGACCATTCTGTAATATAAGCTGAAGCATCAACTGCCGTAGATCGAACATCAACCTCTTTGCCAAAAATGACTCTATGCTTATCCAGCCCGCTTCCGTAAGTGAAAGTCTGAAATGCAAATTTCCCATTCTCAGCTGGATCAGGCGCATTTATTGTATTATTAATGGAATTGCTGTCCAGCGCGACGTCAGCCGTTTGAGACATAGCTGCAGTTCCTGGCCAATAAACAAACAGATAGCTGATCGCTGCAACAGAAGCTGCTCCAACCATAATCAAAAATTTGCTCCGTCGCTTTATTTTTAACTTTAAGAGGACACCGAGCAAACAGCCCGCAGCAGACCCTATTAAGGTAAAAGCTAACGCAATGATAATCGACATGAGTATGCCGAGCTCAGCATAATACAAAATCAGATAAGCCTCTATCGAAGCGTATGTCCATACAGCCGCAAGTCTGCGTGGTATTGGTAAATACAACATTGAATATATAAATGATAGCAAGTTTGCTGCTAGACTCATAGCAACGATATTCAAAATTAAAAAAAGTAAAATATCAATGCCCGTACCAAGTCCAGTCGGCATGCCAAGCGCGGCTGCCGTCATCGCTAGTGACGCAAATAGAGCTGTGCTTCCTGTAGCAATTCTCGCTATATAATGATCTCGATCATTCCTAAGCTCAAATCGATTTTTTAACCAAGCCATTATTTTTTTCCATCTTTTTGGCTCAGGAGGCTGCTGCAGCTGAAACTGCGGCTCTTGCAATACTAATTCCATAAATCCCCCTCAACAGTAATCCAGTTTCGGCTATTACGCTTCTCGATATGGACAGGCACTCCAAAAAAATCACTCATAAGTGCGGATGTCAGCACCTCAGAAGTGTCATTTGCTGCAAACACCTTCCCCTTCTTAATTAAAAGCGTTTTTGCAAAGCAAGGCAATATCTCTTCCACGTGATGGGTCACGTAAATAATGGTAGGAGCATTCTGCTCGCCTGCCACAGCAGCTATCATTTGGAGCAGCTGCTCGCGTGCAAATACATCAAGGCCTGTACATGGCTCATCCAGTATTAACAGCTTCGGAGAAGCCATCAGCGCCCTTGCGATCAACACTCGCTGCTTCTCTCCTTGTGACAGCGTGTTGTAGGTTCGCTCCATTAAAGCAGTACAGCCAAGCGTTCTCATTAATTCTTCTGCTTGGATCATGTCAGCAGAATCGGTTTGATCATATAGTCCAATTGTTGCAAATTTGCCGCTAAGAACAATTTTCAGAGCAGTCTCAGAGCCATATAGCTTTTGCTGCAATGAAGTACTAACCCAACCAATGCTTTTTCTCAGCTCGCGCAAATCAAATTCTCCGAATTTTTTTCCAAGAACCGCCATACTGCCTTCAGATGGCCATATATAGCCGTTAATCATATTCAGCAATGTTGTTTTGCCAGACCCGTTCAGTCCAAGCAAACACCAATGCTCACCTTCGTTTACTTTCCAGCTTATTTGTTCCAAAATTTTATTGTTATTTTGTTCCCACGATACGTTATGAATGTCAATAATCATGATTAACTCTCCCGTCTGTTGACTTTTAAGTATGCTATAAATTTGACTTGGCATATAATATCGACCATTATAATAATACAACGATTCTCGCTTATGTCGAAACCGTTCCAGCTAATAATCACATATATATAATTGTTATATCAGGAGTGATCTGCGTATGAAAACGAATCAACTAAAGCAATGGGCTCATTTTTTTCTGACTTATAAATTTGCGCTCGATGCTGTAGAAACAAAACTTAACATTCTAAATGAAGAATTTCAATTTATTCATGATTACAATCCGATCGAGCATATGAAGACCAGAATCAAAGCGCCAGAGAGCGTTATGCAGAAGCTTCAGCGCAAAGGGCTCCCTATTACTCTTGAGGATGCCAAAGAGCATATTCGGGATATTGCTGGTGTACGCGTAATCTGTTCCTTCTCTACCGATATTTATCAAATCGTCGACATGATTAGCAAGCAAAGCGACGTGCGTGTCGTTGAGCTCAAGGATTATGTCATCAATCCGAAGCCAAATGGTTATCAGAGCATTCATTTGCTAATTGAAATACCGGTCTTCCTTACCGATCGAACCGAAAATGTGCTTGTAGAAATTCAAATTAGAACGATTGCCATGGATTTCTGGGCAAGTCTCGAGCATAAGATCTATTATAAATTCAATGAGCAAATTCCGCTACATATACAACAGCAGCTCAAAGGCTCTGCCGATATGATTCATCTCCTGGATCGGGAGATGCTCGCTTTGAATGTGGAAGTACAGAAGCACCGTGAGCAAGCTCTAAAATAAAAAAAGCTCCCTCCCGATTTACCGGGAAGGAGCTTTTTTTTATTCGGTTAGGTGATCGCGTAATAAAAAGGGACGATAATTAAATTTAACATTAATGCAATAGCTCCGATCGCCATAGACCAACCGCCTAGTCCGCGTGCGCCTTGTCGGTATGCTATAAAACCAAGTACGACTGATGTTGCACCAATGAGTACAGGCCATAGAAACCAAGACGCAATTGCAAACACAAGTGATACCCATCCAAGAGCATAACCTCCGGACTCGGCATCTACCCGCTCTTCTCTCTCCTCATAACGGTCTTCTTTGCGCTCTGTATGAACCGCTGGATTGTTGATTGCAAAATCAGCAGCCATTTCTTCATTTACATCAATCAAGCGATCCGTCCCCACAACTGGATGGCTTGTTCGTTCAGATCGATCTCGATCATCCAACAATGATTTATAATCGTCTTCATATTTACCCATCGACCATCACTCCTTTGGTTTAAAGGTAAGGCAGCATGTTGACTTTGATTGTTCAGCTTGATCTTGATGAAATAGTCCGAGGTCATCCGCAGCAAATTCTTCTTTAAAATTGGCGCCTGCATGTTGATCGATTTCGATGTTGATTTCACTAGCTCCACAATTATTGCCTTCTTTCCAGAAGTTGCAGTTAGCGACACTACAAGACACGCCTTTTGGCATAAAAAAATCACCTCCACTATCAAGTTTCCCTGACCGGAGGTGATTCATTCTGCCTTATTTTTGTCCTTGCATACGACGCTGAGTCATGTAATCATTTTCGTAATACGCTAATTCATCACGCAGTTCTTCAAAAACCTTGGAAACACTAAGTACGATACCACGAGAATCACGATTCGGTTTAAAGCGGAAACGAATCGCATCTTGGCCAGTATAAGCATAACGGCCATCTTCAGAATAACATTCGTTCTTCGGATAGAAAAACGCGCTTACGCATTGATGGTAAACCTCATACAGCACGCGTTCCGCATAATCTGTATCAAAATTGGGCCGTCTGAGCAATACTCCCAGCTTTTCAACCGAGACTTCAGAAAAGACCAATAAATGTCTCAAATCGGATAAAAGGCCTTTGTAAAAAGTATGTGCTTCTTCTCCATCATCTTCGCCGGTTAATTGGGGCAAGGAATTGTTATTCAGAAACGGTTCCAGTTGGCTTAACGCATCCTTTAGCTTTGTGCGAGTTGATTCCGTTAGTGCTTTGACGTTGGCAGTTGGCATATAGGTAGTTCCCCTTTCATAATCCAAACACACGTAAAAACTACAATCATCACTATCGTACCACAAATTACATTTAAGTGGTACTGGCGATTAACGCTTTCCTTCGCATATTTTAAGCCTTGGAATCCGAACCTATAGATTAGACTTAGCTCTAATATAGAACGATCAATGGAGGGTTTCAGGCATGCATAGAAAATGGATTGGTGGCCTTACAATTTTAGCCTTAGCTGCTCTGCTTATACCAATGACGCCGATATTTGCCCCTAAAGACGTCAAAAAACCGCCGCAAACGTCTAGTTTTTCTGCAAAACGCGAGCATACGCTCAAAATTGCTGCGCTGCAATCCGATATGAAAGCGACAGCGATGCTTTGCTCCACGGAGTGCTCCAAAGATTTTCAGAAGCTGATGAGCTCCAGCATGGGATCAAAAAACGAAGCTGATCAACAAATCAAGCATATGATGCATGAGCATGCGCACATGGCTTATATTAGCTGGATTTCAGGCAATCGCAGCGTTGATCGAGGAGCCCTTCCACAAACAGAAGATCAGAAAGTCAAATCTTATGTTTCTGAAGCAAAATCACAAGTTAGCAAAGGGGCCAAGTTTGAATCCCCTTCTTTCACGGCCAAAAATGGAAGCCGTTATATGGTGCTGGGTGTGCCAGACTCCAAGCATAGTGGAATCGGTGTTGTCGGTGTCATCAAACAAGATATTTTGAAATCCGTAGAACATCATCAAATGCGCAACCTTAGACTTGTACCTTATCCGGCGGAAGGAAATTACAAAATCGAATCCGTGAAACCAAACTCAACGATCGATACGACTGTTCGTACTGGCGAGGATAACGGTAATGCCAGTCATTATCATGTTCGCGACGTCGTTGTCCATTTCGTTAAGCCTCTTTCGGGCAGCGAGCTTGAACAGGTAAAACGCGATATAAATGCGGAGTGGGTTAAACAAGTCGGGGATACTTTTATTTTCCGCTCAAGAAATATTGAAACGGATCAGCTCGTCCGTTATTTCAAGCAAACGTGGAATACCGAATATACAGAACCACATTATTTGTATATGACAAATGAGAGCTCAGCCGCAATCGTTCCAAATGACGCTTTGTACTCAGAGTATCAATGGAATTTGCCTTCAATTGAGACGGAAAAGGGCTGGAGTTTATCTAAAGGCAGTGACAAGGTAATTATTGCTGTGCTTGATACCGGCGTGCAAAGCAATCATCCGGATTTGAAGGGTAAGCTTGCTGAAGGCAAAAATATTGTAGATGAAAATGCAGCTCCCGATGATGATGTTGGCCACGGAACCCATGTTTCTGGCATCATTGGCGCTACCGTTAACAATAATGAAGGTGTTGCCGGTTTATCGTGGTACAACAAAATTATGCCTGTTAAAGTATTGGATAGCAGCGGTGCAGGCTCCACTTACTCCGTCGCTCAAGGTATTATTTGGGCCGTTGATCATGGAGCCAAGGTCATTAATATGAGCTTAGGCAACTATGCGCAGGCCGATTTTCTTCATGACGCGATTAAATACGCCTATGACCATGACGTCGTCATGATTGCAGCAAGCGGTAACGATAATACGGATCGTCCGGGGTATCCAGCCGCATATCCGGAAGTATTCGCTGTTGCGGCTACCAACAGCAGCAAAGAAAAAGCTTCATTTTCTAACTATGGCGATTATATAGACGTTGCAGCACCTGGCGACAGCATTGCGAGCACCTATCCTGGCAGTCAATATGCGGCATTGTCCGGCACATCTATGGCAAGTCCCCATGTCGCGGCATTGGCAGGATTGATTCGGTCCATTAATCCTGAGCTATCCAATGTTGAGGTTATGGAAATTATGAGAAAATCAGCTATTGATTTAGGAGCCAAAGGAAAAGACGATTATTTTGGCTATGGAGAAATCGATGTTGATAAAGCACTGCAAGCTGCCTCAAAGTACGGTGGAGCGCTGCAAACTTATCCCGATCAGGTAAAAAGAAGGCTTGATCGGATTATGAATAAGTACGGGAAGTAATTCAGCAAACACAATAAAGCACCCATCGCATGCGATGGGTGCTCTTTGTTTGTAAGTGTAAGGTCGTGCGGAAAGTTTGTCGTAAGCCGGGTTCTGTACTTCTGGTGGTCCAAACGGGAACGACCCTCCCACGATGAAGCGACAATCATCTATCTAGGCCGTACATTGCTATACGGCTCCAGCAACCAACCCGGACGCGCCTCAGGCTAAGGCTGCAGCTTAGGGGCTGCGGCGTCCTCTCGGTCTTGCTCCAGATGGGGTTTACCAGGAACGTAGTCACCTATGCTCCTCGTGGTCTCTTACACCACGGTTCCACCCTTACCTGTTCCGGCTAAAAGCCGGCCATCGGCGGTCCATTTCTGTGGCACTATCCTTCAGCTCGCGCTGACTGGACGTTATCCAGCATCCTGCCCTGCGGAGCCCGGACTTTCCTCTCGCGGCAACAAGGCCGCCAGCGATTGTCTGTCAAACTTTCCGTGGCATCGTTAAGTATACAAGGTATTTCACAAAAGCTCAACCCTCAATGCCATTCCAATCTAACAATAATTTAACTATACAAAAGTAAACGGTTCTGTGTTCAAGGAAGAAGCAACCGCTGTCGTTTCATATTTACTGCTCACAAGTTGTTCATTCAACCAATTTGCAACTTTCTGCTTCATCACTTTTTCAATGTTATGACCAGGGTCGATGATCGTCATTCCTGCAGCCAGCGCATCATGTGCCGTGTGATAATCAATATCTCCAGTAACAAGCACATCAGCACCGGAAAACACAGCATGGCGTACATACTTGCCGCCTGCTCCTCCGAGTACAGCGGCTTTGCGAATGACTCGGTCGAGTGCTCCAACGACTCTCACTGCTGGAACATCAAACAATTGCTTCGCTTGTTCTGCAAGCTCACCCAGTGTCGTCGGCTCGGCTAGCTTGCCGACTCTGCCCAGTCCAAATGATCTGCCCTTTAAATCGACTGAATATAAATCATAAGCAACCTCTTCATACGGATGTGCTTTGAGCATAGCTTGGACCGTTTTACGGTGGACACTGTGAGGCACGATCGTTTCAATCCGAATCTCATCAGCATGCTCCAGCTTTCCTTCCTCGCCAATGAACGGGTTCGTTCCTTGTCCAGGAATAAATGTTCCTGTCCCCTTTATATTGAAGCTGCAGTTGCTGTAGCTGCCAATTTTACCTGCTCCTGCACGCCACATAGCCTCAAGTACTTGCTCGTGATGGCTCTCTGGTACAAATACAACAAGCTTGTACAGCTTATCCGTATGTACTTCCTCCAAACACTGACGGTTATCCGGCACGATACCGATTAAATCAGCGAGCCAATCATTTATTCCGCCATCTGCCACATCAAGATTGGTATGTGAAATATAAACGGCAATGTCGTTTTTGATAAGCTTCTCGTATAGGCGCCCTGCCGCAGTTGATGTATCCAGCTTGGCTAGCGGCCGATATATGATCGCATGATGAGCGATAATAAGCTCAGCACCTTGCTCTATCGCTTCATCAACAACAGCATCCGTCACATCCAATGCAACGAGGATCTTCTTAATCGGTTTATTTAATGTGCCAAGCTGCAAGCCGATTTTGTCATTCTCAACCGCATAATGCTTAGGCGCAAGCTGCTCCATTAACTGGATCACGGTTTGTCCATTGGCAAGCATTGTAAAACCTCCTCAATCACGTTCATCTCCGCCTGAAACTGCTCGCGTTTACTCGCTGATTCAGCAAGATCTGATCCACCCAGCTGATCACAAATACGCTCAAGCTTATTCAGCTCATGACGCCATTTTTTAAACAATACAGGTTGCGGCTCGCGAAGCAAATACGGACCCATTTGCTTCAAAACACCAAATAGCTTGTCAGCCGCAAGCTTAACCTTCAAGAAGCTGCCATCATAAAGCTCGCTATTGCGCGCTTTAGCATCCGATACACGTATGGCGTGCATCACTTCATAAATTTTTCCGTCTTCTTCGAGAATGCTTTCTGCAGCCAAATACCAATTATGCTTCAATAGCCATTCGCGTACGACTTCTTCACCTACATTAGGCTGCAGCACAAGCTCTACAACCCCTTCTAGCTTGCCTGCCGCATGACCTGCCTCCAATATATCGCTCATAAGGCTGCCGCCCATACCGGCGATTGTGACCGTGTCTGCCTCACCAGGCTGAAGCACGTTCAGGCCATCGCCTTGTCGGACTGTCAAACGAGCAGTCATTCCAGCAGCAGCACCTTGCTTCTTCGCTGCCTCATATGGACCGAGGTTCAACTCTCCTGCGATCGCTGTAGGGCACTTATCGATTTGCAGCAAATATACGGGGAGCATCGCATGATCCGAGCCAATATCAGCTACACGCGAGCCCGCGGTTACGTAATCTGCAATCTTCTGCAGACGCCTTGATAGTTTTAACATTATACAACCCACACCATCCATTGTTTTCGCATTGAAAATAATATTATGCCGCCTATCGCTATTTTGACAATGAGCTGCAGCTGCAACAAAATCGCATCATTTACGAACATGACCGAGTATAGCTCAGGCATAAACCACACGAGCGCGCAGGTTGCAAACAAAACAGCAGATACCGGCTTCGACCAGCGATGTACAAACCAACTGCTCCAGCCAAATAAACAAGCGATAGGCAGCCAGTACAGCTGCACCTCATACCATTTCGAATCCAGCATAAATTGTGACAGCAGCCACGCATAAACAAGTATAGCCGCCAACCATCCACTTAAATGAAGGGCAGGAATGCGAGCCTTGATTCCGTAAACAACCCAAAAGATCGAACAAAAGGCTAATAAGCCTGTTTTCCAGCCCCAATGATCAATAGCATGCAGATTCAACATATACAATCCCCCGCCTAGAAGGAGGAGCATTCCCGTACTTGTTATTGCCAATCCAGCCGACTCATTGCGGCTGCGAAGTCGCTGTCCCGTAAGTAAAAAAACAGCCACTGCGCCGACCACAACAGCCATTTGCAATAACGGATGAAATTCGTTAAAATAAAGCACAACAAAGGAAATTAAGGTAAAAGTTCCAAATGTAAGTAGCCATTGCATACCTGTTGCTCGTTGTACTGCGGCGATTGCTTTTCCAACTGTATGATGCTGTTCTTTAGTTGTTTGGATCGTATCTTGATCAGCATACAAATTCAGCAGAAAGTCACAATATTGATCTGGCAGCAGCTTGCTTCGGCGCCAATGATCAATTTCTTTCACGATAATTTGCCGACGATCCTGGTTCATAAAATCCCGCTATCCTTTCGGTCGACTTGTCTTGCCTGCACAAGTCCGTATGTATGAGGTTGGCATTTTAGAAAAAAGACCTCGCTGCACGAGCAGAAAGGTCAATATACTAAACATCAAGTTTTTTTATTCGAGGAAATCTTTCAAACGTTTGCTGCGGCTTGGATGACGCAGTTTGCGAAGTGCCTTGGCTTCAATTTGACGAATACGCTCACGCGTAACACCAAACACTTTGCCAACTTCCTCAAGCGTTCTCGTGCGTCCATCATCAAGTCCGAAGCGAAGACGAAGTACATTTTCTTCTCTTTCAGTCAATGTATCGAGCACGTCTTCCAGTTGCTCTTTAAGCAGCTCATACGCAGCAGCATCTGCTGGAGCAAGAGCTTCTTGGTCTTCAATGAAATCACCTAGGTGAGAATCATCTTCTTCCCCGATTGGAGTTTCAAGCGATACCGGTTCTTGTGCGATCTTCATAATCTCGCGAACCTTCTCGGTGCTTAGCTCCATCTCCGCAGCAATTTCCTCCGGTGTCGGTTCGCGTCCAAGTTCTTGGAGCAATTGACGTGATACTCTAATTAGCTTGTTGATCGTTTCCACCATATGAACCGGGATACGAATTGTTCGTGCTTGGTCAGCAATGGCGCGAGTGATCGCTTGACGAATCCACCATGTTGCATACGTACTGAATTTGAAGCCCTTCTGATGGTCAAACTTCTCAACTGCTTTAATAAGTCCCATATTGCCCTCTTGAATCAAATCAAGGAACAACATGCCTCTACCTACATAACGTTTCGCAATACTGACAACAAGCCGCAGGTTCGCTTCCGCAAGTCTACGTTTTGCTTCCTCATCACCATTCTCGATACGTTGTGCAAGTTCAACCTCATCATCTGCAGAAAGTAGTGGAACTCGACCGATTTCTTTCAAATACATACGTACCGGGTCATTAATTTTTATACCCGGCGGCAAAGCTAGATCATCATCAAAGTTAAAGTCGTCCTGTTCGCGCTCTTGCTCTTCCCCTTGGGCAGCGAGTGGATTTTCTTCGTCATTTTCGTTCAGTACCTCAATCCCAAAATCATCGAGCTGTTCGAAAAATTCATCAATTTGTTCAGGGTCTTGATCGAACGGAGCCAACTTATCCATAATTTCTTTATACGTCAAAGATGACCTCTTTTTGCCTTGCTCAATCAATTGGTCCTTCACATGATCCAGTTTTTGTTCGGTATCTAGTTCAGTATGTTGATCATTCGCCATATTCCGACTCCCTCCCCCCTAGAAACGATCTTCCTGTCGTCCTTTGAGCTGTCTCTCTAGGGTTATAATCTCACTTGCTATTTGTGCTGCTGCCAAAAAATCTCCGGTACGCTCAGCACGCACCATTTCTTCTTTCTTGCGTTCAATATCACGATACTGCGGTACTTTAATAATGTCCTGGATATATGCGTCCATCATCGTATCATCGAACGGAAAGTCACCGTCCATCATCAAAATCGATGCAGCTGTACGTTCTAATCGGTCATCATGCAGCGTTGCAATAAAGCGGCTAACATCCGGATCATAGCCTTGTGCAAAATAAGCGTATAAATAAGCAGCAAGAGCTGCGTGATCCTCTACATTAAACGCATCGCCGAGTCGTTCATGAACCGATTGCGCTACCTCTCGATCCCGCATCATAACGTGCAGCAACCTTCGTTCTGCATGTGTGAAAGCAGGCATAAGAGTAGGTGGTCCAGACTTTCGGGGCTTTTCATTCCTACCATTATTCCACGAATTGTCGTTATTATCCCCTTGCGGTTTCTTTTTTTGCAGCTCCTGTCTAATTTGATGACAGTCCTGTTTCAAAGCATCCAGTGAGATTTCGAACTCTCGTGAAATTTCCTTCAGGTAGACCTCGCGTTCTGTTGAAGAATCAAGCTCTGCAACAATTTGTACCGCTTCAAGCAGATAGTTCTTTCTACCTTCTTCTTTTAGCAGTATATGGTTTTTCCTTGAATATATAAGCTTAAATTTTGTCACCGATACCGGCTGATCCATTATCTCTCGCAAGAAATACTCCGGACCATATTCGCTTATATAATCATCGGGATCCTTTCCTTTCGGAAGCATCGCCACCGATACTTTGAGGCCTGCGCTTTCAAGCATCGGAATTGATTTGAATGCTGCTGCTTGTCCTGCATCATCACCGTCATAACATACAATGACTTCTTCGGCTTGTCGTTTTAGAATAGCGCAATGTTCTTCGGTCAAAGCCGTTCCCATCGTGGCAATCCCATTTTTTACGCCAGCGCTCCATGATTTAATGACGTCCATGTAACCTTCAAACAATACAACTTGCTTACTCTTTCGAATAGATGGCCGCGCATAGTGCAGATTGTAAAGTGTTCTGCTTTTCGTAAACAGCATCGTTTCCGAGGTATTCAAGTATTTCGGCTGTCCTTCGCCTATAATGCGACCCGCAAACGCGGTAGCTTTGCCGTCTCGATCCCATATCGGAAACATAATGCGATTTCGAAACCGATCCACATATCCACTCCCGTCAGATTTAGCCGAAAGCAATCCGCCTTTTTCCATCAATGCAAGATCAAACCCACGATTCGTTAAAAACCGGGCCAGCAAGTCCCATTCCTCAGGAGCGTAACCAATCATAAAATGATCAATCAGCTTATCACTAAGTCCGCGATCCCGCAAATATTGTTTTGCCGCTTGTCCTTGCTTCGTGTTATTCAGCACATGATGATATAGCTTAATTGTCAGCTCATGCGCCTCAATGATCTTGGCTCGGTCTGCATCATGCGGCGTGGACTTCACTCCATCTGGTGATGCCCAGGTTACAGGCATTCCCGCATCCATCGCCAGCACTCGAACAGCTTCAGGAAACGAATAACCTTCCATTTCCTCAAAAAAACGAATAACGTTGCCGCCCTTACCGCAGCCGTAGCAATGGTAAATTTGGAGCTCCGGCGTCACTGTAAATGAGGGAGTCTTCTCCGAATGGAACGGACATAACCCCTTCATATATTTGCCGTGCTTCGTGAGATGAACATATTTCCCGACCGTCTCTACGATGTCATAATGCTTGCGAACCGCATCAATGACCTCTTCCGGTATTTTATTACCGTATGTCATCGTTCATCACCTTCATCCTAGTAACACGTAAATAATATTCGCTATACGTCATGGTTCTCCTGCTCATTTCGTAAAACTTTTGTCAACTTTTGTTGAAACCGTGCACGATCGTCGTTGTTCATCGCTTTTGGCCCTCTTGTTTTGCCTCCGGTACGGCGACGTTTCGCAAGTTCGTGTCTACGTTCCATCAAATAATCAATGTTCTCATCGGTATATTGTTCTCCGCGAGGAGACAATACGACAGCGCCTTTGCCGATTGCTATGCATGCCAGTCCAAAATCTTGTGTAACGACAATATCTCCACGCACAATATGGTTCACAATGTATAGATCGACAGATTGATTGCTTCGGTCCACCTGTACAATATCTACACCAGGCTGAGGCTCCAGCCGATGGTCGTGAGAAGCAACCATAAGCACTCCTACAGAAAAGAGTCTTGCCGTTTCACCAATTTCCGTTTTTACCGGACATGCATCCGCATCGACCACAATGGTAGGTTTTTGTTGACGAATAGAAAATCACCGCTCGGTTTCAAATTCTTTTCCTATACTATTATATACGGCATAACTCTAAAAAATCCTTCCGCTTGACATTATGGCAAACGTACATATTCCATAATCAAACTTGCTGTCTCTTCAACGGCTCGATGTGATACGTCAATCACAACGCAGCCTAGCTGCTTCATAATAGTATCGGCATAAAGCAGTTCCTTTTCAATACGATCAGGAGTCGCATAAGATGCATTATTCGGTAAGCCAAGTGCTTTAAGGCGTTCTTTCCGTATTGTATTTAAGTATGGAACACCTATTGTAAGCCCAATTATTTTGCGTTTTGGCAGCTTAAACAATTCGTCTGGCGGCTTTAGCTCAGGGACTAGCGGCACATTAGCAACTTTGAACTTCTGATGCGCGAGGTACATCGATAAAGGCGTTTTTGACGTGCGTGATACGCCAACGAGTACAATATCTGCTTTTAGTACGCCGGATGTATCTCTCGCATCATCATATTTTACCGCAAATTCTACAGCATCTACCTTTTTGAAATAATTGGCATCAAGCACATGATTAAGACCAGGCTCTTGACGTGATTTCCGCCCAGTCCGCTTCTCCAGCGTCTCGATAAAAGATCCCAAAAGATCGATCGCGGTTACGCTGTATGCCTCTGCAAACTTTTTCATGCTGTCGCGAAGATGCGGAATAACGAGTGTATAGATCACTATTGCATCAACTTGCTGCGCCTGCTCAATAATTCGCAGCAAGCCTGCCTCTTCCGTTACAAAAGGGGCTCTGCGGATATCGGTATGAAGTGGATGAAATTGCGCGATTGCTGCGCGTACAACAAGCTCCCCTGTATCACCAGCTGCATCGGAGACGACATATACGATTACTTCCGGATTAGAACGAGACATGATCTATCATCCTCCTTACGGACTCAATTACCAAACGAGCTTCGAGAAATCTGCAATAATCGCAATATCTTCTGCGATACCAGCAAGCGTTGACAATCGATTCGCACGAACAGCCTCATCAGGTGCCATGACCATAACATTCTCAAAATAGTTATGAATAAACGGCTTCAACGATGATAAAGATTGTAACGCTCTTGAAATATCTCCCTCATCAATCGCTTGTTTAAACGTTGGACGCTGCGCTAGCCATGTTTGATACAGCTCTGTTTCCACCTGTTCTGCGAACAAAGCTGGATCAACCGCTGCACCAGCAGCTTTGGAGCCCAAATTGCTGACACGGTTAAATTGCTCGACAGTTAGCTTAAATTCAGTGCGGTCGCTGCTTGCAGCAAGCGCTTGAACGACGCTCGCACGCTCGATGGTCGATTTCAGATCTGCAAAACCAGAAGCCATAACGGCGTCTACAACATCATAACGAACGCCTTGCTCGGACAATACGTTCTTAACGCGAAGCGCAAAGAAATCAGAAAGATCTTTGCGGATTTCAGCAGCGTCGCGTTTAAGGCCGCGGTTCTCATGTACGGATAGCGCCGCATCATACAAATCGTTTAGCTCCAGCTTCAAGCCGTGCGCCAAAATAATTTGAACGATACCTGCTGCTTGCCTGCGAAGGGCATAAGGATCTTGCGAGCCTGTCGGAATGATGCCGATCGAGAAACAACCAACGATGGTATCGATTTTGTCTGCTAAGCTTACGATTGCTCCTGTTAATTCAGATGGAGCTAGATCTCCGGCAAAACGCGGCTGATAATGTTCATTAATGGCTTTCGCCACTGAAGCTCGCTCTCCTGCTTTAAGAGCATAATCTTCCCCCATAATGCCTTGCAGTTCAGGGAATTCATAAACCATTTGGGATACGAGATCGAATTTGCAAATATCAGCTGAGCGGCTAATGTCGCTGGACGTTTGCTCATCGATCAGCAAATGCTTGCTCAGAAGATCAGCTGTTGCACGAATGCGTCTTACCTTGTCAGCTACTGAGCCTAGTTCTTCGTGATATACGATATTCTCAAGCTTCGAGAGAGCATGCTCTATCGTCAGCTTGTGATCTTCTTCATAAAAGAATTTGGCATCCGATAGTCTTGCGCGCAGTACTTTTTCATTACCTTTCGATACTAGCTCGATCGACTTAAGATCGCCGTTGCGAACCGTGACGAAAAACGGAAGAAGCTCTCCTTCGCTGTTGAATACCGGGAAATACCGTTGATGCTCACGCATCGATGTAATAAGCACTTCTTGCGGAATGTTAAGAAATGCTGGGTCGAAGCCGCCAAACAATACATTTGGATATTCAACTAAAAATACAACCTCTTCAAGCAAGTCTTCCTTTATTGCAATTTCCCAGCCTTTTTCTTTGGCCAGACGATCGATCTGAGCTACAATCAGCTCTTCACGTTCACTGACATCAGCAAGAACATGCTGTTCGCGCAGGCGTTCAACATATTGAGCAGGTTCTTGTACAGTAGCATCATTGCCAAGGAAACGATGTCCGCGTGTTGTATTGCCAGTTTGTACTCCTGTAATTTCAAAAGGAATCACATCTTGACCAAATAGTGCAACCAACCAGCGGATCGGTCTAACAAACTTTAGCTCATGATTGCCCCAACGCATGTTTTTCGGGAAAGACATCGAAGTAATCAAGCTGAGCAAGCCATCTGGCAGTACCGCTGCTGTGTCTGTACCGATGCTGCTTTTGGTAGCATAAACATATTCAACGCCAGCTAGTTCTTGGAAATACAGCTGTTCAGGCTCAACGCCTTGGCTTCTAGCAAATCCAAGAGCAGCTTTGCTCCAATTGCCTTGGTCGTCTTGAGCAATTTTACGAGAAGGGCCTTTAGCTTCCTCATTCATATCCGTTTGCTTCTCAGCTACGTCGTTGATTAGAACAGCAATTCGGCGTGGTGTAGCATACACATTTACAGCGCCGTGTTCGATTCTGGAGTCCGAAAGCCACTTCACCATTTTATCCTTTAGCTGGTTCATCGCACCGCGAACGAACCGAGCAGGCACTTCTTCAAGTCCGATTTCAAGCAACAAATCTCTAGTCATGCTGCTCCACTCCTTTCTTCAGCAAAGGGAATCCAAGACGTTCTCTTTCCTCGTAGTATGTCGATGCGCAAGCACGCGCTAAATTTCTTACCCGTGTAATGTAGCCCGTTCTCTCCGTTACGCTGATTGCGCCGCGCGCATCGAGCAGGTTAAAGGTGTGCGAGCATTTTAATACGTAATCGTACGCTGGAAACACAAGATGATGCTCCATCGTTTTTTGAGCTTCCTGCTCATACATGTTAAATAATGAGAACAGCATTGCTGTATCCGATGTCTCGAATGTATATTTGGAATGCTCATACTCTGGTTGTTTGAAGACGTCACCGTAGGTTACTCCTTCAACCCACTCCAAATCAAACACATTCTCTTTTTGTTGAATATAAGAAGCCAAACGCTCCATACCATATGTGATCTCTACAGCGACAGGATTAGCATCAATGCCGCCAACCTGTTGGAAATAAGTGAATTGCGTAATTTCCATGCCGTCCAGCCATACTTCCCAGCCTAAACCCCAAGCGCCAAGAGTTGGCGATTCCCAGTTATCCTCAACGAAACGGATATCATGCTCAAGTGCATCAATGCCTAGCTGCTTCAAGCTTTCCAAATAAAGCTCCTGAATATTGTCAGGCGATGGCTTCAAAATAACTTGGAATTGATGATGCTGGTATAAACGGTTTGGGTTCTCACCATATCGACCGTCCGCTGGACGTCTTGATGGTTCCACATAAGCAACATTCCAAGGCTCAGGACCAATCGAGCGTAGAAACGTCATAGGGTTCATCGTTCCTGCACCCTTCTCAACGTCATAAGGTTGTACGAGAATACAATTTTGTTCAGCCCAGAACTGCTGCAAAGTCAAAATCATTTTTTGAAAATTCATAACTGACCCTCTCCTTCTTCCTCTGTTTTGTGTCCGTAAAAGCGAAGCAGGCAAAGGCGTTTATACGCAAAAAACTCCCGTCTCTACGCCTGCTCCCAGACGTAGGGACGAGAGTTGTAATCCCGCGGTTCCACCCTACTTGGTCAGCTCCTTAAGAGCTAGCCCTCTTTGCTTGTATACGACTCCGGAGTGCCTTTTCATCGTTTTGACCGTCTGGGCTTTCACTTTCCCCAGCTCGCTAACCAAGTCCGCTTAAAACGATTACTTTCTCCATCACTGCCCAATATTCATATTGCATTATTTTATGCTTCTTTATGCCAATTGTCAAACATCGTTCCTAGGTATCATACTAAAGCCGCTAATGTGCACGAATCTCGTCTGTATTAGACGTTTTCCCGTCACGTTTGCCAATAATATCTTTCATACCCGTATTCCCCATCATCAAAACACAAACTAATGCGAAGCCTGCGGGAACAATAGACCAAACAAACGTTGTTGATACTGAATCTGACAAAGCGGCAACAATTTTCTCCATGACTGGAGCCGGTATTTCCGCACGCTTCTCCGGCGATAACAGCTCACGTGCATTTTCTGTCATCGGAGCTGTTCCTTCCCCACCTGCAAAAGCATCTGTCATACCCTTTGTAAAGTGGTTACGCTGAATAATGCCGAATACCGTAATCCCCACTGTCATGCCTAATGAACGAATGAAGGACATCGTAGATGTGGCGCTTCCTCTTTGCCTCATATCGAATCCATGAATGGAGGACATACCAAGCACAGAGAATGAGAAGCCGATACCAAATCCAGTTAAGAACATATACACGGACAACATAAATCTTGTTGTTTCCGGCGTAATGGTGGATAGCAAGAAAATACCTGTAATAAAAATAACAGCTGAAATCATCATGACGCTGCGATAGGACATTTTGTTAACTAATAAACCACCGAGCTGCGCCGCAATAACTGATCCCAAGGTCATAGGCAGTAGAGTTAAACCTGCACTAACCGCTGTTCCGCCGAATACGCCTTGGACAAACATCGGGATATATAGAGCTGCTGTAATAAACGCCGCTCCGTAGAACAAGCCAGCTCCTGTACTTGCTGCAAACAGTCTTTGTTTGAACATATTAAACGAAATGATTGGTTCTGCTGCCTTCGTTTCCACGAAAAGAAATATGCCGAGTAAAACCGCAAAGCCAGCAAATAAACCAATAATTTGCAGTGAATCCCAAGCAAACTCAGTTCCACCGAGCTCAAGTGCAAACATGAGACAGACGATAGAGCCCACAAGTGTCGTTGCTCCCCACCAGTCGATCTTTTGCTTGGCATGAGAAAGCGACTCTTTGTAATAAATAACGATAAAAGCAAGTGCCACAAGACCAATGGGTACATTGATGTAAAAGATCCAGCGCCAATTGATATATTCCGTTAAGTATGCGCCTGCAAGCGGTCCAAACAAGCTTGAGGTACCAAATACAGCACCGAACAATCCACCCATTTTACCGCGTTTCTCTGCTGGAAAAATGTCAAATACGATTGCAAAGGCAATTGGCATCATCGCACCGCCGCCAATACCTTGAATAGCACGGTAAATGGTCAGCTGCGTAATCGATTCAGCCGTTCCGCAAAGAACAGAGCCGATTAGAAATAAAGAAATACCTAAAACAAAAAAACGTTTTCTCCCATACATGTCAGACAATTTCCCGAAAATCGGCATGCCTGCCATCTCAGTTACCAAATATGCAGATGTAACCCATACATATTTGTCCAAGCCGCCTAGATCGGATACAATCGTTGCCATTGCTGTCGATACAATCGTATTATCGATTGATGCGACCAGTATACCAAGCAAAAGTCCGGCCACAACAAAGCCCAGTCTATTTTGTCCTGTAGACATCAGGTCAACCCCTCCAATTACTATGAATCTCAAACAACCTCATCTATCATAAATCAATTTCTTAGATGATGAAATCATGCAGAGGAATGAGCCTTCCCTCCGTCTTGAGACCGATAACAAACCAAAAGCACCCATTTTAAGAAATGAATTTCTTTACATTAATTTATCGAGCTGATCAAGAAAATTACGCGACTTCAACTGCATTCCTAAATGAGTGTCTAACAGCTTACGCATAGCAATTTTAAGCTCTGCTTTTGTCTCAGGCTTCACTTGAATTGAACCAAGTCTTCTCATATCCATCCTGCGGAACAAACGAAGCAGCTTATAAGCACCCTCACCTAGCGAAACCGCATGAGGATCTTTGCCAGTACAACGCGAGCATAATATTCCACCCGCATAGGGAGAAAGTTTAAAAGGACCTACAACGTTACCGCAGCTTACACACTCATCAAGTGCAGGAGCATAACCAGACAAGTCCAAAATGCGCATTTCATAAAGATGAGAAACGATTTGCGGGTCTTTGCCTTCTTGAAGTGCTGAAAGACATGCTTTTAGCTGTTCAAAATGAAAGCCCGTTGCCTCGTCGTCCTGTATTGAACGATCCGTCAATTCTGCTACGTAAGAGGAATAAGCAGCCAAATCAAGCTTCTCACGCAAAACATGGTGAGATTCAATAATCTCACCATGATTAAGCGTGCCAAGCCCGCTGCTTCGGAAATAAACAAACTCTCCATATGTAAACGGCTGTGCGAGCGAAGAATGTTTGCTTTTCACCTTTTTCGCTCCGCGTATAAGTACGCCCGCTTTTCCATTTGTCTTCGTCAGCAGTGTAACAATTTTATTGCCTTCCCCGTAATCCATGCTTCGCAGCACAATTCCCTCGACACGATACAACATAATGCAAACTCTCCCCTGAAAGCAGAAACGTATGTTTACCGTCCCATGGCGGCAAACATACGTTTAGCTGTTAAAAACACAAAAGCTCTATACTTGATCAACCGATTCAAATAATGCCATTGATACGTTAGACAGATGTGTCCTCGAGGTCCAGCTCGGCAAGCTCATCCTGATTTCCTACTAACGCATCGGAGCTGCCTTCTGCTCCGTATTGGTGTATTTCCTTGTATAACATGAAAGACTCGACATCCCCGGTCAACGTAAAATACTTCCACGAAAAATTCCGCATACGTATTCATCCCTTTCCGTCCCCTGAAATGCTGCTTCAGACGTTAATAGGATGCGATAAACCGTTCATGTCTATCCTTAACAAAATACGTCAATTATGCTTATTCGTTCCGGTAACCAAGATCCTTCAGTACGCGCTCCTGATTGCGCCAATCCTTCTTCACTTTTACCCACAGCTCAAGAAAGATGCGTGAGCCAAGCAGCGCTTCGATATCTTTTCGAGCTTGTTTGCCAACTTCCTTCAGCAGATCGCCTTTTTTGCCAATGATGATCCCCTTCTGAGAATCACGCTCTACAAAAATAACCGCGCCGATATAAACGACTCCATTTTCCTTAACGCGCATATCCTCAATTGTCACTGCAATTGAATGCGGAATTTCCTCACGCGTCATATGCAGTATTTTCTCGCGAATAAGCTCCGAACAAACAAATTGCTCAGGGTGATCAGTAATTTGATCTGCTGGATAATATTGTGGTCCTTCAGGCAAATAACGTGTCAGCTGTTCAAGTAAGGTTTCCACATTATTGCCCTTAAGCGCTGAAATTGGGATAATTTCCGCAAATTCATGTAATGCATTATATTGTGTAATCATCGGCAGAAGCTGTTCAGGCTCTACTTTATCGATTTTGTTCATTACTAGGAAAACAGGTGTTTTCACTTTTTTCAATTGTTCGATAATGAAACGGTCACCGCCGCCAAGTCCCTCAGACGCATCGATTAGAAAGAGCGCTGCTTCCACTTCACGAAGCGCGCTTTCCGCGGTTTGCATCATATAATTCCCAAGCTTGGATTGTGGTTTATGAATACCAGGTGTATCAAGAAACACGATTTGTGTGTCATTTGTCGTATAAACACCATGAATTTTATTCCGTGTCGTTTGTGGCTTATCTGACATAATCGCAATTTTTTGACCGATAAGATGGTTCATCAGCGTTGATTTACCAACATTTGGCCTGCCGATTATAGCTACGAAACCGGACCGAAATTTTTTGTTGCTGCGTTCATTTGATGTTTTTTGATTCATATTCTTGTTTAACGCTCCCTATTATCTAATGAAGCCGGCGTGAAGGCACCCGGCAATATGCCTGAAACGGTTGAGATCGTCCATTGACCTTTTAAATTCCCCATAATGACAGGCATTTCTGGTGAACATAGCTCAACTAGAACTTGGCGGCAAACACCGCATGGCGCGATTGGAGTATCCGTATCGCCAATTACAGCTATCGCTTGGAATTGTCCCGGTCGCTTTCCATCCGCTACTGCGCGATATAATGCGGTACGCTCCGCACAGTTTGTTGGACTGTAAGCTGCGTTCTCTATGTTGCAACCATAATGGACTTGGCCTTCATCGTCAAGCAGTGCTGCTCCAACTTGGAAATTTGAATAAGGAACGTATGCTCTTGACATCGCTTCCTTAGCTGCATTCATTAGCGAAGTGTAAGACTCCGACAATCCTTCAAAAACCAACATAATTATCCCGCCATTCCCCGTTTTTTAATCCATAATTAAATGCCATAAGGGCGGCCCAAGTATGAGCAGCCCTATAATTGCAGAAATTGCAGCAGCAACTAACACCGCCCCAGCAGCAACATCCTTAGCAGCTTTAGCTACCGGATGAATATTGGGGCTTGCTAGATCAACTGCCTGTTCAATTGCCGTATTTATCATTTCAGCACTTATCACGAGGGCGATCGCCATTAAAATAATCGCCCATTCTAGCGGCTTAAGTGATAGCATAAATCCTAAACAGCACACCACAGCGGCGGCAATCGCGTGAAACCGCATATGACTTTGAGTCCGAAGAGCAAAACCTATGCCGGATATTGCAACTGCGAAACTAGATATAACTTTTCGCATTAACGAGTTAAGCCAGCCTGCTGCAAAATCGCTTCTTGCTTAGCGGTCATTTCGGCTTCGGTTTGATCATCCTGATGATCGTAACCTATCAAATGCAAAAAACCATGTACAAACAAAAAGCCGATTTCACGTTCCAAGGAATGACCGTACTCCTCGCTTTGAGCAAGAGCCGTATCCACGCTTATTATAATATCGCCAAGCATGCCTGAGATCGGGTCCTTCTCATCCTCGCTGTCCACTTCAAAAATAATATCGAGCTCATCTACGCCATCTTCTTGCATAGCGAATGACAATACATCGGTTGGACGATCAATTCCGCGATATTCACGATTTAACTGATGAATTTCCTCATCGTTTGTGAATGTTAAAGATACCTCACCATCGGAAATGCCTTCCGCTTCACCAGCCAATTGCAGCAACTGCTCTATTTTTGTAATCCAATCCTCGGGTATTTCCAGCTTTTCCTGCTCATTGCTCCAACCGAGTTGCAAGCTCATGCCAAACGCTCCTTTGTTTTCACATCATCCGGATATTCAATACGTGAATGGAAGATGCCAATTACGCTTTCCTTTAGTGAATGCGCAATTTTGTCCAGCTCCTTCAACGTCAAATCACATTCATTGTATTGATTGTCATCCAGCCTGCTTTTAATAATTTTGTTAATCATGGCTTCTACCTGTTCTACTGTCGGGTTGCGAAGGCTGCGAACCGCTGCTTCCACGCAATCAGCAATGCCAACAACAGCCGCTTCCTTTGACTGTGCCTTCGGACCAGGATACCTAAAATCATCTTCCGTAAACGCAGGTTCGACACCTTGTTCTTCCGCTTGTTTTATCGCTTTGTAATAAAAGAATTTAAGCGATGTTGTCCCATGGTGCTGCTCTGCAATATCGCGGATCGGCTTAGGGATATTATGCCCTTTAAGCATATCGACTCCGTCTCTCGCATGAGCAACAATGATTGATTTGCTTAACTTAGGATCAATCGTATCATGCGGATTTTCAATATTGGATTGGTTTTCGATAAAATAATTCGGTCGCTTCGTCTTCCCAATATCGTGGTAAAACGAGCCAACCCGGCATAATAAGCCGTCTGCCCCAATTGATTCTGCTGCCGCCTCTGACAAATTGCCCACCATTACGCTATGGTGATAGGTTCCCGGCGTTTCAGTCAACAGCTTGCGAAGCAGCGGGTGATTGGGATTCGAAAGCTCTACAAGCTTAAGCGCAGATAAAATGCCGAATGTAACTTCAAAGAACGGCATCAAGCCAATGACGAGCACCGCAGTAATCAAACCGCTAGCAAACGCAAAAGCTACGGAGTAGATAAAATGAGCCCGTTCCAGCTGTTCAGACAGCAGCAAAATGGATAAAACAGACAAGGAGCCAAATAAGCTCACCATTATTCCGGCCTTCAATATTGTTGATCGCTGACTCGCTCTATGAATCGAGAAGATGGCAGCAAACGAAACGACAATAATGACAAAGCCGTACTGGAAATCAAAAATTTGATGCTGGCTCGTGTTCAATATAATACTTCCCATTATTGCAAATATTATGGAGCTGATCATGGCTAGATGCATATCTAACAGCAATGTAATCAGCATCGTCCCGAGAGCAGCAGGAGCCAAATAACCCGCATAAGGGGCAGCATCCGTCTGCGTCAACGAAGTAATCTCCATCGTAATAATATTGATCAGAAAGATGAGCCACAACATCAAAAGTGAAGAGTTGTTATATTTGGGCTTAATCCCATTGATACTTCCAGACTGATGCAAATACGCGTAAATGACGACGATAAACATCACAGACATGATGAGCAATCCGAACTGCGGCCAATAAGTCTTACGATCCTGCAGCAGCGAAGAATCAACGAGCAGCTTGTACAATTCAGGAGTAATCGTCTGACCGCGTTTCACGATCAGCTCACCTTCTTTAATTACGACAGGCGGCGTGTTTTGCTTAGCCTGCACTTTAGCCTCATCCGTCGCTTCCTTATCCAGAAACTTGTTTGGCATGATGGCGAATCTTGCAAGCTCCTGTACAATTTCTCTGCTTGTCCGGCTTGATAGCGAGCTTGCATTAACAAGTTCCGCAACCTGTGTTCGAGCGGTTTCCGCATCACGAAGCTGCTCTACTGTCAGTTTACGCACAATATCCCGAGCTACATCGCGCATCTCGGTTAGCGTTTCTGCTGTTAGATTAGGCATCTTGTAAAAGGTTTCTTCCGGAATGGTGTATTGCTGCTCCTTCGCAATAAGCGCCATTTCCTCAAGCAGCGTGTTGTTATACGTGCCACGGCCCTTATTCAGCTTAACAAAGGTATCAATATACTCCGAATAACGGCCTGGAATTTCATTGCGATAAATATCAATCTTATTTTGCAAGGTTACTTGATCGTCCTGATTCAGCTGCTCTATTCGAACAAAGATTTGGTCGACAAGTACCTCGTTGCGTAGCGGTACTATCGAATAGATGACATCGACTTTCTCGGCTGCATCCTCTTCCGCTTGTCTAGTCGCCTTCTCGTCTTTAATTTGGAAGGGCGCTTTGATATCCTTCTCGCTTACAGCGCCCTCCTGAATATCATAGGTTTCAGGAACGAGATGCGGAGCTAAGCTGAAATAGAATAGCAGCACAAACATCAACATCAGCACCCAGCGAACGGCTGCACTCTGCTTCCAACCCGCCGTTTTGGACGGCCGCAAGTTCCCTTGTTTTCCGGTCTGGTTTTGGTTCATGCAGCAGACATCCCTTTCTAGGCTTTGTTTTCAGCATCCCAGTTGTAGGCAACAATAATCTTTTGAACGAGCGAATGACGAACGACGTCCTGCTCTGAGAAAAGGATGATGCCAATTTCCTCTATGTCTCTCAGAATCCGCTGAGCTTCAATTAAGCCGGAGTTTTTGCCCCGCGGCAAATCGATTTGCGTAACGTCTCCCGTTATAACCATTTTAGAACTAAATCCTAGTCTAGTTAGGAACATTTTCATTTGCTCAGGCGTCGTATTTTGTGCTTCATCCAAAATAATAAACGCATCGTCAAGCGTTCTGCCGCGCATATAAGCAAGCGGGGCAATTTCAATCATACCGCGCTCGAGCGCTTTGACCGTCTGGTCAGGTCCAAGCACATCATGCAGCGCATCATACAAAGGGCGAAGATAAGGATCAACCTTCTCCTGCAAATCACCTGGCAAAAAGCCGAGATTTTCTCCCGCTTCTACGGCAGGTCTCGTAAGTACAATTCTTTTTACTGAGCCTTCCTTCAAAGCAGCGACAGCGAGCACAACGGCCAAATATGTCTTACCTGTTCCGGCTGGGCCTATCCCAAACACGATATCCTTCTTGCGAATTGTCTTCACATAATGGCGTTGACCGATCGTCTTTACCCGAATCGGCTTACCACGGAAGGTAGTTGTAATTTCTTTCTTAAACAAGTCCAACAGCTCTTCTGCCTGCATCGATCTGGCGAGCTCAAGTGCATATGCAACATCACGCTCTGATGGCTTATAGCCCCCGCGAACGAGCTGTAAGAGCACATTGTATAGTTGTTCTAACGAATCAACCTCTTCTACAGGACCTGATATGACAATTTCCGCTTCACGCGATGTAATCGAAGACTCTACTTGCGCTTGAATAAGACGTAAAAAATTATCTTGTGGTCCGAATACTCCAAGTCCTTCCGCTGCGTTGCCGAGCGGTATCTTTACTACTTTCGTTTCAATTTGCAACAATCCTCATTCTCCCTGCATATGGACTAGTGGCATTTCCTTAACGATAGATTGCTCGACTTCAAAAAGAACTTTCATATAAACTTTACCATTGTCCGCCTTTTCATGCAAAACAATTTCATCGCGGATGACTGCATCGCTGCCTGTTTTAAGCAGCAATTTGGCTTTAGCCTGCAGAATGCCGACGTTCTTCGCTTCTTCTTCGGTAAGCGTGCGGTCTTCCATACGGGTTTCCATTATGGTCTCCTTCATTCTACCAATTGGCAGCGACCAATTGCGCCAGGAAACCTTCTCTTCGTGCTTAATTGATTCGGATTTTCCAAAAGCAGAATCACCATACCCGCTAAGCTGAAGCGCTCTTGAGCCGATGACAGCAAACCATTTCGTCTCTTTATCTCCAGTATACACCTTAACCTGTTGAACAAGCGGTGAAGAAATTTCAAATTCGTACCAAACAAGCCCACGAACATTGCCCTTGGCAACGACAGTACGCGAATTCATTTCTCCCCCAATCGTTCCCGAGATCAAAATTTGGTCTTTTTTCACCTTCGTATTTTTTCGAACGACAGGCCGTCCCGCCTCCGCAATAATCTCAGTAACAACAGCATCATCAGATGCGACCAAATGTCGAGGTGTATTCAAGGATGCCTTATCCGGTATGGTTGATTCAACCACTTGAATAATAACCTTTGTCCCCTTTTTCTCCACACCAACCCAAGTTGAGCCTGGAAGCTTGCGAACAAGCTGCTTGGACAGCACATCAGCATCGGTTAAACGGAATGACCATTGCATAGGATATAAGCCTTCCTCTTTGGCTGCAGCCCTTATTTGATCCTCCGTCAGCTTGACATTGCCTTGCACTTCGATGCTCCAAACAAGCGAGGAGAGCATAAAGATAATCGCAAAAAACAAAACGATGCCCGCCGCAAACAGCTTTCTGCGCTCTGCTTTGACTAGCAAAAAAGGCAATCCTTTGCGCTTCGTAACATGAACACGACAGCCTGTCTCTTTTAAATACGGACGAAGGCCAAAAAAATCACTGATTGACAGCTCACATTCAAGCAAGCCGCTGCTTGTCCATCTAATGGAAGACAGCTGCAAGCCGCCAGCCAGCGCTCGGTTGACGAGCTGCTCAGGTTGTCCCCCCCGAATATGAATGGTGACCATACCCTTTAACCAATTTGCACCTTGTCCGCTCACGTCCATTCCCCTCCATTACCTCAGCTATTAATAAAGAAAATCGCTTTATCTATTTCATGGAATCAATTGAATATTCGTAATTTGTCCCTCAATAAACACTTCTTCCGTCCAAATCGTGCGGATAACTAGAGAGCTTCCCGTAACCTCCAACTGGCCTTTGCTAAGCGCGAGTCTCAGTCGCTCACTAGAGAAATGAACAACACCACGATGGTTCTCGATATATAATTGGCAGTCTCCAATCATTGTTAATCGCGGCAAATCAAATACGACATCATGCGGCATATCAAGCAGCTCTGCTGTCATTTTGCGAAATCTCTTTTTTATGTGGCGCATGTACGATTCTTTGCCTCCTTCAAGGTTTGCTACAAGTAAAGCAAAGGAATGGCGATTTTCATGTACTGTACCAAAATATGCGAACCGCTCGATAATTATGGCTCCAAAATAAAAAAACCGCCTAAGCGCAGCGCTTAGGCGGTTTAAATTTATTTCCGAAAAGGTTTTTTCGAGCGCGGCGGTCCTAATACTTCGGCCCAAATAACTGCTTTCCGCAAATCATTGGATCGAATGGATGCTGCATTGATGCTCTGGCTTCCATAATTGCGCTGTGCTGCAGCCTGTGCTGTTTCTTTGTTAGCTGCTGCTCTTTGAAGCGCGCGCTGCTGAGAAGCTGTTTGCGGCGCTTCTGCGCTCTCTCTGCTAGAACGCGTCGAATTCATATCAGAAGAACGTTCAACTTCAGCAGCAGAGCGATAAACCGTTCCTCCAGTTGCCTGCTGCGATTGCGGCTGCGGGCGCTCTACCTCTCGCTCCTGTTCTCCGGACTGCGGGAACAATGTTCGCGGCAGTCCTCCGCCGCCAAAGTCAGGCATTTGTCCAGGCTTCTTCTTCGCGCCGGATTTGCCGAATACCGAAGCCAGCGCACCCAATATAACGACTACGATAAATATGTTATTCATCAGAAATTCTATAATCTTCAACTTGCCTTCACCTCCAAGGCTCAGTTACGTTGATCCAACCAAATAACTGGGCCATCGACTTTATCGGCCGTCTTTAATGTCTGTAGAACTGTCCTGCTTGCCGATAGAGCTGCGCATATGGGTATCCGCTTCGATGTTTTTCAAGTTCATATAGTCCATAACGCCAATTTTCCCGCTTCTAAGCGCTTCAGCCATGGCAAGTGGAACTTGTGATTCCGACTCTACTACGCGCGCTTCCATCTCAACGACTTTTGCTTTCATTTCCTGTTCGTGAGCAACGGCCATCGCACGGCGCTCCTCGGCTTTTGCTTGAGCGATTTTTTTGTCCGCTTCCGCTTGTTCCGTTTGAAGATGTGCACCAATGTTTTTGCCTACATCAACGTCCGCGATATCGATCGACAATATTTCAAACGCTGTACCTGCGTCAAGCCCTTTGCCAAGCACAGTGCGAGAGATCATGTCCGGATTTTCCAAAACGTCTTTATGTGAGCCAGCAGAACCTACAGTCGTTACAATCCCTTCACCAACACGAGCAATGATAGTTTCTTCACCCGCGCCACCGACTAGGCGTTCAATGTTGGCACGAACCGTAACACGAGCTTTTACTTTCACTTCAATACCATCCTTCGCAACCGCAGCTACGATTGGTGTTTCAATGACGCGCGGATTAACGCTCATTTGTACGGCTTGCAATACATCACGACCAGCCAAATCGATAGCCGCCGCACGTTCGAATATAAGTGGAATGTTCGCACGTTGTGCTGCAATCAACGCATTGACAACCCGATCGACGTTACCGCCTGCCAAGAAGTGACTCTCAAGCTGGTTTATGTTAAGTCCCAGCCCTGCTTTTGTTGCCTTAATTAACGGGTTGACGATTCTGCTTGGTACGACGCGGCGAAGACGCATGGCAACGAGCGTAATAATTCCAACTCTAACGCCCGATGCTAATGCAGATACCCACAGCATAATCGGGAAAAAGCTTAAGAATACGGACAGTACGATAATAACAACGACAGCTAAAATTAAAAAAGATACGATAGGATCCATTTGTTCAAACCTCCATTTGTATATTCGTTTTCTCTATTTTGTTACTTCTTTGACAACGACCCAAGTACCTTCCGCTTTAATGACGGTCACCGTGCGGTTCGTATCGATAAACTCTCCAGAGGTAACGACATCAATTCGCTTGTCATTCATAACAATTGTTCCTGCCGGTCTCAGCGGAGTAATTGTTGTCCCTTGCAATCCGAGCAGTGAATCCTTTATATCCGCAGAAACAAAACCTTGCTCCGTTGTCAGCTTCTCGCGCAATATAAATTTGTTCCAGATACCTCTTGATTTGTTCATTCTAATAAAAATAACGATTAGAATGGTGGCTACAACTAGCGCAATAACGATCGATATGAAAGCCGTCATTGGGTCTGAAGCAGCGGTAACGACTCCTGCTACCAACGCAGCACTGCCGAGCAAGCCCAAAATCCCAAAGCTTGGTACAAACACCTCGATTATGAGCAAGGCTATTCCAATTACGAACAGCACGACTGACTCCATTCCGGCAAATCCAGCAACATAGTGGCCAAAGAAATAAAGGGCAAACGATAATATTCCGACAACGCCCGGTACTCCAAAGCCTGGAATGATCATTTCAATAACGATACCTGCAATGCCAAGTATGAGCAAAATCGTCATAACGATTGGATTGAGCAGCCATCTAGCTACATTTTCCGCAAGTGACGGAACAACCTCGATTTGTGTTCTGCCTTCCAAGCCCAGCCATTTGACTGCTTCATCCACGTTCGCTGCTGTATGCTCAGAGTATCCGACTTTCTCAGCTTCACTTGCTGACAGGGTAAGAATTTCTCCCTTCAGCTTATCTCTGCCAAGCTTGTCTTTCAGCTCCACCATTGCATTCGGATCCGCCATAGCGACAGCGATATTCTTATCGCGACCCTGCAATCCTGCAGACTCGCTCATTTCAGAGGTCCAAAAGGAAATCGTTTTGGGATTATCCTCTAATGTTCCCGAGCCATTCACCACTGCAGCTGCACCTATCGTACTCCCTGGCTGCATAATAATATTGTCAGCATTCAAAGCAATATAAGTGCCTGCTGATACTGCTTTCCCCTCAACAAAAGCCGTAGTAGGAATAGCGCTCTCCCTTATAAGATGACCAATTTCCTCTGCGTTTACGACTTTGCCGCCAAGCGTATTAATAACGAGAATCACATGCTCAGCTTTTGCTTCCTCAGCTTCTTTAAAGGCTCTCTCCAAAAAGGATTGAAGCCCCGATTCCACCGTTTGTTTGACGGGAATCACATACACTGCTGGGCCAACTTCATTTGCTGCCTTTGCTTTCTCCCCCGGTGAACCAAATAATGCTGCAAGCGTCACCATTAACACCGCTGCGATCAATGCGATTGGAGTGGCGGACATACTTCTTCGCCATCGATTCATGTGCAAGAAGGTTCCTCCTTTTTTTCGTGTTTGCTTTCTACTACGTTTGACAAATGAAAACGTTTCAGGCAGCCTTCTCCATATCATACCATTTACATTTGAAACGTACAAAAAAACACCCCCGTTAAGGGGTGTTTTGTGAGTCCGTATGTTTAGTTAGTTGAGATGTTGCTGAACGAGCTGATTTACTAGTTTACCGTCAGCGCGTCCTTTTGTTTTAGGCAAAAGGGCACTCATAACTTTTCCCATATCGGCTTTGGAAGAAGCACCGAGTTCATGGATGGTCTGCGTTACTATCTCTTGAATCTCTTCTTCAGTCAGCTGTTCGGGAAGGTATTGACTAATAATTTCAATTTCGACCACAAGACCCGCTACTAAATCATCGCGGCTGGCTTTTTTAAATTCTTGGAGGGAATCTTTACGTTGTTTGATTTCGCGACTCAATATATCAAGCACTTCGTTATCGTCCAATGGACGCTTGAGATCGATTTCCAAGTTTTTCACTGACGCGCGCATCATACGAATAACGGAAAGTTTAAACTTGTCCTGATTCTTCATGGCTTGCTTCATATCATCGGTCAATCTTTCGCTCAGGTTCATTATGGAAGGATCCTCCTAAAACTTTCTCTTGCGCGCAGCCTCAGACTTCTTCTTGCGCTTTACACTTGGCTTTTCATAATGCTTGCGTTTTTTCACCTCAGCTAGAACACCATCTTTAGCGATGGAACGTTTAAAGCGGCGAAGCGCAGCATCAATAGTTTCGTTTTTGCGAACTTTAGTTTCAGACACCAGTTTTCCCTCCCTCCGAAACAGACCGTCCAGAGCTATAACACGGTTTATCAAATTTCATTATATGTCAAACCAAAAGGCAGTGTCAACTTTAGATATCTACAACCCGAGAAGAAAGTTTCGTTCCCCCCAATACATGGATATGCAGATGATAAACAAGCTGTCCTCCGTCGGCATTAACATTGTTGACTAGTCGATAGCCTGACTCCGCAATTCCTTGTTCCTTTGCGATTTGACGAGCTACCGCGAACATCTCGGCTATGACCTCGTCATCTTCATCGGTAACATCATTCATCGTTGCGATATGCTTCTTAGGAATGATAAGAATATGTACAGGAGCAGCTGGCTGTATATCGTGGAATGCGAGAATTCTGTCATTCTCAAATACCTTCTTCGACGGTATTGCACCCTCGATTAATTTACAGAAAATACAGTCCATAGGTTTCACCCCCTATTCGCTTTCCTTACCATATCATACCGAAATTTTAGCCGCTCGTCCAATCATTAAAGATAACCCGCAAAAACTTCATAGGCGCTCTTCCAAAATAGCGACAGAATCCAAGCTGCTACTTCGAAATCTCAGCTGATTTTTCCTTCATAACAGCCTGCATCTGTTCAACAAGCACAACCCATTCAAGCCCGCTGGACAATCGAATAATTGCAATGCGGCTCTCCCCGATATTTGCATTAAAACCACTCATAATACCGGATATGGTTTCAAACGCGTTTTTTAATCCCTGAATGTACGCGGCATCGGTTTCGTTCAGAGCACCATCATAGTGACCAATCGTTTGCAAGCCTTTATCGACATCAGTTACATAGGCTGAGGTAAGCTCTTTATTGATTTTATCCGGCTCTGCATTCACGCTTGCTGCTTCTGCAGTAAATTCCACCAAAGCATGGCCGCTCGCTGCTGCTTGACCTGAAAGAAATGCAATGGCATACCGTTCGTCCAAAGTTTTACTTTGAAGCAAAGCATCCAGCTGTGGAAGCATTTTTTCTACATAATCTTTAGAACCAATCGCTGCTTTAAATATTTTTTGGCCTTTTACATAATTGTTTTCTTGTTTATTTTGTAAAAATTGCGAGTACAAAAAAACATTGCCGATTAAGCTAAATACAAGAATAACGAGAGTTATCGGCAGCGCGATAGAGCGTTTGCCCGTATGCTGTGGTTCCAACTTCACAGCCTCCTTTTAGATTTGGTTTGTTCTCTTAAGGTGAACGGATTGACCCCCGTCAAAGAAAAAGACATGGCTCTCATCCACTTTTCTCCCGAGAACAGATTCGATTGCTTCGGCATACAGCTCCAGCTGGAAACGATGCCGCTCCGCTGCTTCCACCCATTGCTCCTTATAAATGCGATCCGTCTTATAATCGAGCAGTACGACGCCAGCAGCATCCTCGAACAAACAGTCTATTACCCCTTGAATCAATATCGGCTCATCTAGATCTGAATTCGGATAAACACGTTTAGCAGGGAACATGCAGCTAAACGGAACCTCTCTTCGCACCCAGTCAGCGTTTAACAACCGCTGTCCCAGCTCGCTTCGGAAAAAAGCTGCGACGTTCGGCAAATCGATTGCCTCCGATTGCTTTACTGTTAATAGGCGCCGTTCAATCATATGATCAAGCGTTTGTTTTAGCATCGGTTCATCTATTTCCTCTGTGAGGGAGACAAGCTGCATAAGCAAATGATTAACAGAGCCCTTCTCAGCTGCTGTAAGCGACTTTTCCTCCATAAAGGCTGGACGGCGCAGTCGGAACGTATACGATGCTTCTGGAGCAGCTGCAGCTTCTTGAAGATGTGTATTCGCCTGATGCTGATTCAGCTCGTCGAATGGAACAGCATCCTCCTGCTCCTCCGAATACAGCCTCTTCATTTCCGTAACCGATGTTTTGGCAGCGAGTGCCGCCGCTTCTTGATGCGGATAATGCCATTCCAACCGCTCACGCAGCTCATCATCTGCTTCTACATGCTCAAGAAGCGAAAGTGAAGTAACCGCTTGAAGCCGTTCTTCCTTGTCCTGGTCCTGCAGCTCCGTCTCTGACGCTGCTGCAGCTTCAGTACCGAATATAGAAGCAGAAACAACACCAGCATGCCAGTTCGGAGCATTGTGGTCAGTCAGCTGACTGTCATTGATTTGCCTAGCCGCAAGCGGACCTAGCCAATCGATAAACGAGCGTGCGGCAGCAACCCGGAAATCAGACATTTTACCTGAAGCCTCGACGGAAGAAAGCCATCGCTTAAGCTTAGCTTCGGCATCCGCTACAGTCGCGACGAGAAACATTTTTTCCTTTGGCCGGGTTAACGCAACATACAAAATACGCATTTCCTCTGCTAGCATTTCTTTACGCATGGCTCTTCGGATAGCCAGATAAGGAAGTGTAGGATAACTAATACGAAGAGCAGGATCAACAAAACGAGGCCCGAAACCGAGCTCTTTGTGTTTTAAGAAGGCACTTCGCACATCCTGCTGATTGAACAGCTTGCCTAGACCTGCTACGAATACAACCGGAAACTCAAGCCCTTTGCTCTTATGAATGGACATGATGCGAACGACATCCTCTTGTTCGCCGAGCGCTCTTGCAGTACCCAAGTCACCGCCGCTATCGCGCATACGTTCGATAAATCTTAGAAATCGAAACAAACCGCGGAACGAGGTCGCTTCATACTGCCGAGCCCGGTCATGCAGCGCTCGCAAATTCGCTTGACGCTGCGTCCCTCCCGGCAAGCCGCCTACAAAATCGTAATACCCGGTCTCGCGGTAAATTTCCCATAGCAAATTAGCAAGCGAGCCCTGCCTTGCTTCCTCACGCCAGCGATCCAAGCTGTCCAAGAAAAGCGAAAGCTTCCTGCGCGTGTCCTCATCCATAAACAAATCGCCTGCTGCTTGAAGAACCGCATCATAATACGTTGATTTCGCAGATTGGATGCGTATTCTTGCAAGTTCCTCACCGTTTAATGCAAATAATGGCGATCGCAATGCAGCCGCAAGCGGAATATCCTGATACGGATTATCGATAACTCTTAACAAGGAAAGCATCGTCTCGACTTCCGTCGCTTCAAAATAGCCGCTGCTCAGCTCCGCATACGCAGGAATACCGCATCCTTGCAGCTCCTCAATGATAATTGGCGCCCACTGCTGAGTTGCCCTTAACAAGATAACGACATCCCGCCATTGCATAGGCCGATTCTCACGCCGTTTACCATCATAAACCTGGAATCCGCTGTCGATAAGAGATTGCAGCTGCTGAGCGATCCAGCGCGCCTCTAACTGCGCCGTCTTTAGCTCGGAAGCTGATTCGAGAAGCGTTCCATTTTCTCCCTGTTCGCCCTCAATCTGTCCCTCTGACGAATCTGAGTTATCGGCATCCGCTGTCTCTTCTTCATCTGCATCCGCTTTATTCAATACGGCAAACTCAACTTGACAACGATCGGCTGGCACTGGATCTGGGTAGGTAGCGCCACACACGAGTTCTGCTCGCTCATCGTAATCCATCTCGGCCACAGTCTCGCGCATGATGGCGCGGAAAACCGCATTCACGCCATCAACAACTTCCGATCGACTGCGAAAGTTGCGCGCCAAATCGATGCGCAGAGCGTCAGATTCCTCTGTTTCCGATCGCTTGTTCATCTCATGACGAGATAGATACGATTTATATTTTTGCAAAAACAGCTTCGGTTCAGCAAGGCGGAAGCCATATATGCTTTGCTTAACATCGCCAACCATAAACCGGTTGCCAGCACCTGGCCGTTCAATTAACGAAACGATTGCTTCCTGCACCATATTCGTATCCTGATATTCATCCAGCAATATTTCATCGAATTGCTGCTGAAATTCAATCGCTGCAATCGAAGGCAGCATTTGTTCAGGTGTAGAAGACGGATCACGCAAAATACGTAAGCAATAATGCTCCAAATCACCAAAATCGAGCATCCCTTTCGCGCGTTTAGCCGCTTCATAGCCTTGACCAAATTCGATAACGAGCTCGGATAACGCCTTCATCAGTGATGCAAGCTCCTGAAGCTCTTCCAAAAACTGCTCCGCAGTTCTGCCAAATAACTCATCAGAAAGTGAAGTGATCAGCTTCTTTGCTTGATCGCGCAGCTCCTTCGCCTGCTCCTGAAGGGACTTGTCATATTCATCGCCGCGCATCGCCTTCAACTTGCCGAATTCGATGGACTGAAAAGGCGCTATCCAACTTTCCCAGGGCATGGAATGTACCATCTCTGAGAGATTGTTGATGATTTGCAAATCATCATCAAAGGTAACCGCATAAGGTGCTGGGCCCGCAGGTTGTCGCGATAGCTCTAAAGCTTGGTGCAGCAGCGAGCTTGCTCCTTCTAAAGCCATCTCAATATCGGCTATTAAACTAACAACCCACGTACTGTTTTGCAGCGCTGCGACATCCGCGATATTAAAGGCATCTGCGGTTTGCCTAAGCCAATATTCAGGCCATGGATGGCTTTGCGCAAAGTCGAACAATTGTTGAACCAGAAGGTACAAAGGCTCATCGCCGCGCTCACCGCCATAACGATCAGCAAGCCTTAGAAAAGCGCCATTATCGCCTGCCCCTTCATACTTTTGCTCAAATAGCTGATCGAGAACGTCAAGGCGCATTAGCTCGCTTTCAGTCTCGTTTGCAATACGAAAGCCAGGATCAAGCCCGATTAACGGATAGTAACGCCTAATGACGTCCATACAAAACGAGTGTAGTGTCGTAATCGACGCTCTATTCATTAGGGCCAGTTGCCTTCGCAAATGCTCCGAATCAGGTTGCTTTTCCAATTCAAGCTCTAAAGCGTTTCGAATCCTATCCTTCATTTCCGCTGCAGCCGCCTTCGTAAAGGTTGCAACGAGCAGACGGTCAACATCGGCGTTCGCTGATATTTTACGGATGATTCGCTCAACGAGAACGGCTGTTTTGCCAGAACCCGCTGCAGCAGCTACAAGGATGTTCGAGCCGCTTGTAACGATTGCATCCCATTGATCATCGGTCCATGTACTATTTTCCGGCTTGGGTGAATCCTTTGCAGTGTGCATCATCCATTACTCCCCCTCTAGCTGCTGCCATATATGTTCCTTTGAAGGTTTGCTCAGCTTCCTATACTCATTTCCGTCGAACTGAGCATCAAACTGACAAACCGCTTTATAATCGCAATACTGACAAGGTGTTTTTGTTCCGATACGATAAGGCTCAATAGAAACATCACCCGACTGTATCGAGCTGCCAATTCGGCTGATTGTATTTCTGACAGAATGGCGGAGAACGTCCCATTGTTCATTCGAGACGACCGAAGAGCTGCTATAAAAGCTTCCATCCCGCTTCAAAGCAACGGGCAGCAGCTCTGAATAGCCAGTGTCAAGCTCATCGTCCATCAGTCTAACGGTTTCCGAATCAGCCGTAACCAGTCCACGCATTTTGAATCGCTTTAATAGCTGACCGCTTGCTTCTGCAGGGCTAATGCTGTTGGTCAGCGCCAGAATTGGATTGTGCACATGAAAATAAAGAACACCGGCCGGAGAAGCAGGTCGACCAAGCCATGCCGATGCATGTGTAACCAGTACATCCAAATAAGTCAGCATCTGCAGGGAAAGCCCATGGGCAACTTCTTCAAGTCTAAGATGCGTCGAGCTCGATTTGTAATCAAGCACACGCAGCAGCAGACCTTCCTCCGTTTCTGCAGCATCAACACGATCGATCCTGCCGATAATCTCTATCTCACCGCCCGCCTCAAGCGGAATGCGGAGTGCCGGCAGCTTCCCATCAGGGCCAAAATCGACCTCGGTGCCTACGGGATGGAATTGCGCCCTTCGCGCATGTTCACCCAGCATAAGCGCTGCTTGGCCAACAATTTCCTTCAGCTTGCGAGCGATATATTGAAAACGACTGCTGCTTAACAAGATTTGTGATTGCAGCTTAGGAACCAAATCATCGACCGTTTGCGAGACGACCGCCTTAAGCTCCGCTTCCGATGTTTTCCCCCAGCGTCCTCCAAAGCTCGTCGCCACCTTACTTAGAGCAGCGTGAAACAATTGACCAACATCAGGGGCATCCAGCCGGTAAAGCTTTCTTTCCCGCAGCTTTAGGCCGTGTATGGCAAAATGCTGAAACGGACACGATACGAACCGTTCCATACGCGATACGCTAACTTGCAGCCTCGCCCCATAAAGCTCGCGCGCTGTATCCTTAGAAAGGAACTGCTCTTGGTTCTCATAGGTCAAGGAGCTTGTCAGTAGCTGAAGCTTCTGCTGCCACTCCGGACGAACCGCGTACCAATTGTATAGATCCCACCAGAAAGGCGCAATAACAGCTCCCTGCTGCCATTTCCGAATAGCTCCGATCAAATAGGACATCGTTCGCTGCGGCTGCGATACGAACTTTCTTTGCTCGGACAATGGCAAGCTTGGCGAAGGCTCTGCCGCGATACTTTGAACGGCTATGCCCGGGAACAACTGACGGACATGCCTAACAATCTCTGAAGGCAGCAAGCTTTTCCCTTCCTCGTCGGCTTGTGCCCAGCTTAGCCATAAATGCTTGCTTGGCGTGGTCAATGCGTTATAGATCATAAATCGCTCATCAAGCAGGCGCCTGCGCACCCCTGGGGCCATTACGATTCCAGCATCAGCCAAACGTTCCCGCTCCGATTCGGTAAGAATGCCGTCTTCTTTCACACGCATCGGCATGATGCCATCATTTGCGCCCAATACATAACATACATGTATATGCCCCGACCGCGTTCGGTCCATGCTGCCGATCAATACTTGATCAAGCGCTGGCGGTACCGCGGCAAGCTTCAAGCTGTCAAGCCCCGCCTCAATCATGCCGGCGAACAATTCTGGCGTTACGGTCTGTTTTCCAGCCAGTTCAGCTAATTGATCCAAAAGCTGCATGACACTGTCCCAAAGCTGCTTATGGCTTCTTGCTCTTTGTGTTTTTCCAGCCCCAGTTTCTTGAATGCTCCAGCGCTCGAGCTTGTCTGCTGCTTCGGATTCATCTAACAAACGATATAATGCCTCGCACATCCCTTGAACATTTTCGGCCTTGTTCAGTGCATCAGAGAAGCGGCGAAGAGGAGGAACAACAACCTCTCTGGCAGCAAGTACGATATTGAATTCACGCTGCGCCTTTTCGCTGATTTTGGTCTCTATATCCTCGTCATCATCAAGCGACACAGGAACTAACGGATGCCACCGCTTATGGTCAAGCCATTTCCAGCCATCAATACCAGCAGCGAGCGCATAGTTTTCCAGCATATCGAACCAATCTCTAGGCAAACTTCCGTCAACCTTGAACAACATCTCCGTCTTAATGCAGCGGAACACCGCATCGTATCGCCAGCCAAACAAGACGGTTTCAAGCGCAGACCGAATAAACTCAATCAATGGATGATGGACAGCCTTCTCCTTCTGATCGACAAAATAAGGAATGCCGTAATCAGCAAAGACAAGTCCGATATAGTCGGTATAATCCTCCGCATTTCGTACCATAACTGCAATATCCCGCCAGCGCAGCCCTTCTTTACGTGCTCTGCGAACGATATCGCGTGCAACGGCCTCAACCTCAGCACGCCGATTCGCAGCAGCATGCAGCGACAAGCCGCACCGTGCATCTTCTGCGTCCAATATCGTTTTGTCAGCAATAAGCATCGGTATTCTCTCGCTATAATGCTTCTCAAGATGAGCAAGCATTGGACTGCTTTTAAACCGAACAGGAGGAATTTCGTCTAGCAATATGGGAGAATCGACCTCAACATCATATTGAGCAGCCAGCTCCATCAGCTTATTATAGGTTTCGGCTGTTGGATGAAACAGATCCAGTTCATGCGGCAGCTCGCCTATTCCATAAGTTCTGTTTAGTGTAAGTGTGACCGTCACCTGAGCGGATGAACCGATCAACGTTCCTAGCGCTTCATATTCCGTTGGCGTAAATCCATAAAATCCATCCACCCATATATGCGCGCCATTCATAGCAGAGGCATTAGCAAAACCATTTTGCAAATAACGCAAATAATCCTCGGCGTCAATATACATGCCCGCGAGTTCCTGCTCCATCTGACTATAAATGAGCTGCAAATCATGCAGCTTGCGCTTTAGCAATGTTGATTGGCCTGCTTCTGCCATAGAAGCGTCTTGCTTGTCCTGTAAGAGCTCGGAATCTATTCCGTACCTTTTCCACTCTGTTAGAAGCTCTGCAAGCCTATCGATGAATCCAGGCTGTTCCGCACCGTTTTGAAACAACTCAAGCTGCTTTCCTAGCCGATGTACGATCTTGTAGAGAAGCATATGCTTCCCCGTATCGTTAATCGGAACGAGCGCCGTTCCGCCCGTCTCCTGCATGACCCGAAAGGCAAGGCGCCGAAAGCTAAGCGCCTGCGCCCTGATCGTCCCGTTTATTTCACCGCTCTGCAGCAGCGCATATTCGGTTTGAAAAGTAGCCTGTTCCGGTACAAGCATGACGAGCGGCGGTCCGTCCGGTTGACCTTGCAGTTGCTTTCTTATTTCATTCAAGCAATAGGATGTTTTTCCGGCTCCCGAACGCCCGATGACAAAGCGAAGCGACATGTGCAACTCTCCCGTCTATTCGTTTAAATCAATTATTTGCTTCGTACTTCAAATATTGCGAATTTCAAGTAATGTCCTTCATTCACGCCGAGCAGCTGAGGATGATCCTTGCCTGCCGCGCGCCATTCAACCAAACGAAGAAGCTTGCCTGCATCTACAGCCGCTTCTTGGATCGTTTCCAGAAACAGCTCAGGACGCATATGATACGAGCAGCTTGCCGTAACTAAATATCCGCCTTCATTCACAAGCTTTAAGCCTTGTAAATTGATATCTTTGTAGCCGCGGCATGCGCCTGCTACAGCGCTCTTCGTTTTTGCAAATGCCGGCGGATCAAGAATAACAACATCCCAGGTCCGTCCCGCTCCGCCTTCCATCTTCTTAGACGTATCTACGCCGCCAAGCGCGCGCTGTTTTCTCTCGTCTAGCCCTTTCACTTGAACGCGCAAATAATCGAAAGCGTCTGCGACAACAAACTCGACCCGATCTGAGTATCCGTTGCGCTCAACGTTGCGTTTTGCGGTTTCGATGGCGTGCTCCGAAACATCCAAGCATGTTACTTTCTTGGCGCCATATTTACAAGCATGCAGTGTGAAGCTTCCTGTATGGGCAAAACATTCAAGCACCGATGCACCATCCCAGAAAGGAAAAGTAACCACTTTGCCATTCGCGTTAACTGGCACTAAATCGGAAGCACCAGCTGATTTACTAACAGAACTGGACTCGGTTGGAATAGAGCCTGATTCCAGTGCTTCACGCTCTACGAGATGAATGCCGCTCCGGCCTCCCCAGCCTTTCATAAGCGGAGCAATGGCAGCACGGTTTTCACGTTGATCGAAGAAATAGCCTGTTTTCTGGCCTTCAACAATATCAACCTCAAGCTTCAAGCCATTTTCCTCAATTTCAATAATGGATGGGCAGTCGCCGTAAAGCACGCCTGTCCGCTCTTCCAATCCTTCAAGCACTCGAACACCTACATCACTGCGCTCATAGATGCCGACAGGCTGAAATACGTCAATCAACGCCTCAATCAGCGCTTCTCTTCTTACATCCATCCCAAGAGTCAATAGCTGAAGCACCAGCACATTGTTGAAACGGTCAACAACAAGCCCAGGAAGAAAATCCGCTTCCCCGTAAACTAATCGGCAATCGGCATCCGCAACGAAGCGACGGCGATGCTCCTGACACTGCCGAAGGCGATCACGGAAAAAGCCTGCATCCATCGCAGCGATTGGTGTATGTGCAACGATTCTTACTGTAATTTGTGATTTTGGATTCCAATAGCCTGTTGCTAAATAACGTCCTTGATGGTTAACAACATCAACCAAATCACCCGGCTGCGCATCGCCTTCCAAACGATCAATTTCTGTCGCATAGACCCACGGATGTCCTTGCTCCAGCCTCTTTTTCCTTGCTTTTAGAAGAAATATTTTTGGATTGCTCACGTTTATCTCGCTTCCCCTCATTGGACTTGCTAGTCATGCTTGTCTTGCTTGCAGCATATGTATATTTACGAATCAAAAATTGAAATAAATAATAAGGAGTCCAAACCATGGTTCAGACTATACTCATTCCAATGCTGCTTGGGTTTTCTGTTTTCATGTGCGGCATGAAGCTGATGGAGCTGGCGCTGCATCGATTAGCCGGCCCCTATTTGACCGGAATCCTCAAACGATCAACTGCAACCCCGATTCACGGACTAGCAATCGGAACGGTCACGACTGCTTTTCTACAAAGCAGCACAGCCGTAACGGTTATCGCCATTGGAATGGTCAATGCCGGCTTGCTTACATTCCCGCGAACACTAGGCATAATACTCGGTACGAATATTGGCACCTGCATAACGACAGAGCTAATCGGTCTAAATTTAAATAAACTGGCCGTTCCCTTGCTCATCCTCTCGATCGGAATGTGGCTGTTAACGGCTTTACTAGGAGAATTACGTCTGTTTCCTGTTGTTCGGAATGCACGCTGGCTTCCAGCAGTTCGTTCGACCTCTGTCGTGCTGTGCGGCTTCGCTCTGCTCCTTACTGGCATGACGATGATGCAAGGCGTAGGCTCTGCCGTCCAAGACAGCCCCATGTTCAGCTGGTTTCTTGGAAAAGCAAATGAGAGCTTATGGTGGGGGCTCGCAGCGGGTGCGCTTCTAACAGCTGCTGTTCATAGCAGCGCAGCCGTTATTGGTATCATTATGGGTTTCGTATCTATAGGCGCAATGCCCATTGAACTTGGTATCGCCGTCGTTCTCGGCGCTAACATCGGGACTTGTGCGACAGCATTGTTAGCCTCTATTGGCGGGACTAAGGCCGGACAGTATGTGGCATGGTCGCATGTCATCTTAAACGCTGGAGGCGCATTGCTATTTATGCCGTTCATCGGTGAGCTTGCGACGATATCGGAATGGATATCCTCGTCTGCAGCAGGGCAAATCGCTCATACGCAAACAATTTTCAACATTCTAAGCTCATTGATCGCTCTGCCATTTTGTTATCTGCCCACATTTAGGCGCCTTGATCCCGTTACTTAGCACTAATCCGTTTGCAAACCAAGCAGCTGGAATGCTCCTGCAACGATGCGATGATTGTTATCGTATCCGGATTGCTTTTGACGTCTCCAAGCTTCCCCAGGCTCAAACCAATCGACCCCGCGGATCTCTTCTACTTGCGCATGCAGAGATCCTCCAACAGCCTCAACTAAATAATAATGAACCTCTTTATCGACCATCCCGAAGGCTTCATGCTCATATTTATATTTAATTTGATCAATCGGAGCGATGATCACCCCTTCAAGACCTGTTTCTTCGACGATTTCACGCAAAGCGGTTTGTTCAATCGTTTCGCCGGGCTCCATTTTTCCTTTTGGCAGCGAAACTTTTCCGTAACGATCCTGAATAAGCTGGATTTGCAGTTTTCCTTCCTCGGTGCGGCGATAAACGACACCGCCTGCTGAAATTTCCTTCATGTCCGTTTCCCCCTTGCAGCATTAAACAGATTGTATATGCAGCAAAGGATTCCTCCATCTTTTCCACATAAGGAATCGATAAGCAAAGGAATCCCCGCATTTTGTCAAGCTATAGCTAGGCTCTTATCGCTTCCGGACGCTCCAGCACGAAGGTGTGCTGCTCCATGCCGCTCACTGCGGCAGGATGATCTTCCATCACGCGAACAAGCTTGGCGCGACATTCGTTGACGCCTGCTTCCGTGATTTTCACTCGGCAAAGCTTGCCGATCAGCGATTCTGTGCCGTCGAATACGACCTGGATATAGTTATCCGTATAGCCCATAACAAGTCCAGTACCCGGGGCACCCTTGTAATCGCGCTCTGGGATAACATCGAGAACATGGCCAACGTACTGCTCTGCGTACGCTAGCTGCATTTTCTCAGACAAATCAATTAGCTTATGCACGCGCTCATTTTTCACTTCTTCATCCACTTGCTCGTCCATTCGAGCAGCAGGCGTACCTGTCCGTTTCGAATAAGGGAACACATGCATTTCAGCAAATTTCAAATCTTCCATGAAGCGGAAGCCCTCTTCGAACATTTCTTCCGTTTCTCCAGGAAAACCGACAATAACGTCCGTTGTAATGGCAACGCCAGGCATTGCCTCGTGCAATCTTTTAATTTTTGCTGCGAATTCTGCAGTCGTATATTTACGGCGCATCCGCTTTAATACGGAGTCTTCACCTGCTTGGAGTGGAATATGCAGATGGCGGCACATTTTGCTGGAACGGTTCAACACATCAATCATCGCATCGTCGATTTGACTTGCTTCGATCGAACTAATTCGAATGCGCTCAAGTCCCTCTACCTTGTCCAAGTCCCATAGCAGACTTGTTAAATTGTAATTTTCCATATCATCGCCATAGCCGCCAGTGTGAATGCCCGTCAGCACAATTTCCTTGTAGCCGGATGCAACGAGCTGTCTAGCTTGCTCCAGCACGCTTTCTGAAGCACGGCTGCGAGATAAACCGCGTGACCATGGAATAATACAAAACGTACAGAAGTTGTTGCAGCCCTCTTGAATTTTTAAGAAAGCACGCGTCCGCTCCGAGAAGTCCGGTACATTCAGTTCCTCAAAATCGCGAGTCTTCATGATGTTGCGGACGGCGTTAACCGGCTGACGATCATCGTGAATTTGATTCACAAACGTCATAATTTTCTCCCGGTCCTGTGTCCCGATGACAAGATCAACGCCTTCAATAGCCATAATCTCTGCTGGAGAGGTCTGAGCGTAACAGCCCGTGACCGCAATGACAGCATCGGGGTTGCGTCGAACAGCCCGTCTAATAATTTGGCGGCTCTTCTTGTCTCCCGTATTAGTTACCGTACATGTATTAATTAAGTAAACATCAGCAGTCGATTCGAAATCGACCTGTTCATAACCTTCGTTTTTAAATAGCTGCCATATCGCTTCTGTATCATAGAAGTTTACTTTGCAGCCCAGCGTATAAAATGCGACTGTTGGCATAGTTGTTACGCTCCTCCCATTTCTCCGGATTCATATAATAAGCAGGTTAATCCTACGATGCCCGCTGTTTCCGTTCGTAATATTCTTCTGCCTAATCCAACCAGCACAGCACCAGCTGCTTCTGCCTCGTCCGCTTCACGATCCGTGAAGCCGCCCTCAGAACCAATAATGAGCAGCACTTTCGGCGAGCTCACTTCGCCTTCTTGTTCGGTCCATTCGTTAATCGCTGTGCGAACGCCTCTGCCATGGGCAAGATGTCCTTCACGCTCATAACAAAATAAAACCAAATCGTAATTGGACATAGACTTTATGAGCTCACGCCAGCTATGCAGCGGCTCAATCGCCGGAACACGGTTGCGATGTGCCTGCTCTGCCGCTTCCTTCGCAATTTTACTCCATCGCTCTATGCGCTTTGCTTCCTTCTTTGCATCATATTGAACGACCATGCGCTCGGACTGAAAGGGAACAAATGCATAAGCGCCGATCTCTGTTCCTTTCTGTATCACAAGCTCCATTTTGTCGCCCTTAGGCAAGCTCTGAGCGAGCGTTATTGCCCATTTCGGCTCACTATCGTTGCCTAGCATCTCAACAATTTCTGCTGTTACGAGTGTTGCAGATGCTTCAAGCACAGCGACAAGCGCCGTGCGCGACTCCCCATCGCTGACAATAAACTTATCGCCTGGCTTCGTGCGCATAACCCTTGCGGCGTGATGCGCATCGTCGCCGATTAGGCGGATTTCAGAGTCGCTAAATTGCTCCGCCGCTATGAAATATCGTTGCATGATCTTTTTCCAACCACCCTTAAACAAATTCCATCCTTCATAATAACATGTTTGTATTCACTAAATCTATCAGAAACCGTTGCCAGCAGCCTGCGAGCGGCCGCCTAGCCTCTATAAGAAAATCTGGTAAACCCACGCAAACGTATTATTCATTAAATCTGCGCCTAACCCAAGTACAGGATCAAGTGTTACTTTACGAAGCGGCGGAATAAATACGATTAATAAAAAGATAAACATTCCCCACTGCACATTTTGATCCATCTTGTAACGAAGCTTTAGCGGCAACAGATCTGCGATGATCCGGTAGCCGTCAAGCGGAGGAAGCGGAATAAGGTTAAAAATAAACAATAAATAATTATACCAAATAAAATAATCAAAAAATCGATGTACAGCTGCATCCACACCGACAGATGCTCCGCTTAAAATATCTGAAGCCAAAATCGCAACATAAATAAAAATGCTTATCGTACCCATGAGCAAATTGCTTAACGGTCCTACTGCGGTCACTACAATGCTCATCATTCTCGGACTTTTGAATTTGCTTGGATTTACCGGTACGGGCTTCGCCCATCCAAATCCGGCAATAAGAATCAACAGCGTCCCTAGCACATCCAAATGCACACGCGGATTTAGGGTTACACGCCCAGCATTATAAGCAGTATCATCACCAAATTTATAAGCGCTGTAAGCATGAGCGAACTCATGCACGGTAAATGCGATAATTAAAGCCAATACGATAAATGGCAAATCCTCCAGCGGAAATCGCAAAAAGCTTTGCAAGTCCATTAAATCACCTGTGGCTTTCTCGCTACGATTGCGATCCAATCCTCATCGCGGCGCTTCTCAATAATTTCAAATCCATGACGAATTAATCCTTCTTCTACATCGGTTTCTTTATTTTTGTAAATGCCGGAAGCAATATAAATTCCGTTGGGTTTTAATGCAGCATATACATCGTCCACAAACATCAGGATGATTTCTGCCAAAATATTAGCAACAACAAGATCTACAGGCACGGTAACTCTGAAAGCGCCATTCGCAGCTGCTTGTTCTCCTCCAGCAGATTCTTCCTTAATTACACCAAGCAAATCGCTAAGCCGCACTTCAACTTTCTCGGAAAGATTGTTTAGCGACACGTTCTCTTTGGCACTGGAAACAGCGACGGGATCAAGGTCAACCGCAAGTACGCTCTTCGCGCCCAGCAGACAAGCTCCAATAGCGAGTATTCCCGAGCCTGTGCCGACATCAATGACTTCTTCTCCGCCACGAATGACAGACTCGAGCGTCTGCAGACACAAGGAGGTGGTAGGGTGTGTCCCTGTTCCAAAAGCCATTCCTGGATCCAGCTCGATTATGCGCTCATCCGGACCTGCTTCATACTCTTCCCAAGTTGGCTTAATCGTTAACTTATCTGAAATGCGAATCGGCTTGAAATATTGCTTCCATGCAGTAGCCCAATCCTCATCATCTACAGTTGCAACGATATATTCTACAGTTCCGGGATCAATTTCAAATTCACGAAGCTCTTCGACACGAGGTCTAATCGCTGCAACTAGCGCATCGGTATCGGTGTCTTCTCCAAAATAGCCCTTGATGATCGCTTGGCCTTCTGGAATATCGTTAAGCGGCGTTTCGTACCATTGTCCAAATGATGTATCACGCTGTTTGCTGAGTGTACCCGATTCTTCAATGGATACGCCTCCTGCTCCCATCTCATGCAAAAAGTTGGATATCATCTCTTGCGCCTCTTCAGTTGTAGAAATTGTAAGTTCAAACCATTTCATATGTAATATCCTCCAATGCCAATCGTAAACGGCTATCGCCGACCGCGGTCGACTAGACAAACGTTTCGCTTTAAAAACCTAACATCTATTGTACACCAGAGTAGTGCCTTTGCACAAAAAAATGACACAAGAGACCGACGGCTGTATTTATACTACAATCGTTACGGAATCTAGAAGAGTATAATTACAATTCCAGCAAGCTTTTTATCGTCGGGAGGTTTACTGCAATTATGTCACCTAGAAATATTGAAAAAGATCAGATGCTGCGTGTTGAGGGGCAGCGCCAAATACTAGAAGCAGCGATGCATGTTATAGCACGGCGAGGATTGCCAGCAACCAAGATAGCTGATATTGCTGCAACGGCCGGCATTAGCGTTGGCAACGTTTATAAATATTTTCGCTCAAAAGAGGACATATTCCAAACGCTGGTAGAAAGCGGCCAAAAAGAATACAGAGAGTTGATGTTGACGAAGCTTTGCTGCTTGGCACAAGAATCATAACGATGCAAGGCGCCCCTGGCAGAATTGAACTGGATTTAGCAAATCCGCTAACGAAACGAGCTGAACATTCACTGCGGTTCGAAAGCATAGCAAGTATAGCGAATGGCGTGACATTCTCGTCCAATCGCTGCGCCCTGCACAGCTGGAGCTTCTAGAAGCAGCTCATATCATATTTAATGGTTCAAACGAATAAAAGGGACTGAAGGCTATACTAGCCCACAGTCCCTTTTTATGTTTAAGTAATAATTGTATTTGCGTTGCCGCCCATTTGTTTAATAAGATGAAGCGCGCGTTCGGCGACTTCATCATCTATGGTTGCCGTCAGCAATCCACTGTCAAGCAACCCATTCACTTCAATTGCACGCAGCGCTTGAAGCTTCCGCATCGTCTCCTGAGCAGCACCCTCACCCTCGAAGGTCGCTTGGATTTCAATATGGCTCATTATGCCTGCTCGTTGCGCTCATCAGCTGCAGCTGCACGCTGAGCAGCTTTGCGATCCGCTTCGTCAGCAAGCTCTTCAGAAAATTCCACATCTTCGTTTTCGCCTACAGGCAGGTTGCCAAAGTTTGTTTTCTCCAAGCTGTTATTGTTGTTGTTATTGTTTGTCATCGTATTAGTTCCCTCCGGTTGTGTGTTGATGTATGGTTTTCCTACCCGAATAGAGTATGTTAATCCCCCCCATTCTATACAGCCGTGGGAAGAAAAAAAGACGTGCCGGGTTATTCACCGCGGAACGCCTTTTTCATTTTTTCGAATATAGATTCATGATGTTCTTGATCATTCGATACGGAATCGCCGCTTAGCCCGCCAAACTGACGAAGCAGGTCCTTCTGATCATCCGTCAAGCTCGTTGGTGTTACGATAGTAACCTTCACATGCTGATCGCCTTGACCATATCCACGAAGCTTAGGAACACCCTTGCCTTTGAGTCTGAAGTAAGTGCCTGTTTGTGTGCCAGCTGGCACCTTGAGCTTCACTTTCTCCGTTAACGTAGGAATCTCAATTTCATCGCCAAGAGCTGCTTGCACGAATGTAAGCGGAACTTCGCAATAAATATCATCGCCTTCACGTTCGAAAAACTCATGCGGCTTCACACGGATAACAATATACAAGTCGCCCGCAGGACCGCCGCGAAGACCGCCCTCACCTTCGCCAGACATACGGATTTGAGCTCCGTCATCTACGCCGGCTGGAATACGGATGTTGATTTTGCGTTGACGCTTCACTTTACCCGCGCCATGGCAAGTTGTACATTTATCTTTTATTACGCGGCCTGTGCCGCTGCAATTCGTACAAGCACGACGGTTGACCATACGGCCAAATGGCGTATTTTGAACAACCTCCTGCTGTCCGCTGCCCTTACAAACCGAACAGCTCTCCGGCTTCGTACCCGGCTTAGCTCCATCACCATGACAGGTATCGCAAGTTTCTGTTCTAGGAATCGTAATTTCAGTTTCTTTGCCGAATACCGCTTCCTTAAACTCAACTGTCATTGTATATTGCAGGTCATTGCCGCGCTGCGGTGCGTTCGGATCACGACGACCGCCTCCGCCGCCAAAAAACATGTCGAAAATATCGCCGAAGCCTCCGCCGAAATCAGCCCCGCCTCCGCCGCCCATACCTTGGTTTGGATCAACATGGCCGAACCGGTCATACGTTGAACGTTTTCCATCGTCACTTAGTACATCGTAAGCTTCTTTAACTTCCTTGAACTTCGTTTCTGCATCTGCAGCTTTATTTACATCGGGATGATATTGACGTGCTAGCTGACGGTATGATTTTTTAATATCGTCTGCTGAAGCATCCTTGCCAACACCAAGAACCTCATAATAATCGCGTTTGCTTGCCACCTGTTCTCACCTCCGCTATATATCCTATGATTCCTCTATAAGCACGAAAGGAGGTCAAAGCCAGGTAGCGCCTGTCTTTGACCTCTCGCTCGCTACACTTTATTTATTATCGTCAACCACTTCATAGTCAGCGTCTACTACATTGTCTTTGCCTTTTGCAGCGCCGCCAGCTTCTGGGCCAGCACCTTCAGCTGCTTGTGAAGCTTGCTCATAAAGCTTAACTGAAAGCTGTTGAACGATTTCAGTCAGCTCTTCAGCTGCTGCATTGATTTGTTCAAGATCGTCTGTTGCAAGTGCTGCAACTACTTTCTCTTTTGCAGCGTTAGCTTTTTCGATTTCAGCAGCATCAACTTTATCGCCAAGATCTTTAATTGTTTTGTCAACGGAGTAAACCAATTGGTCAGCGCTGTTTTTCGCTTCAACAAGGTCACGACGTTTGCGATCTTCTTCAGCGTTAAGCTCAGCGTCTTTCATCATTTGGTTGATTTCATCATCGCTCAGGCCGCTTGAAGATGTAATCGTAATTTTTTGGCTCTTGCCTGTTCCTTTATCAAGAGCAGACACGTTTACGATACCGTTCGCATCGATGTCGAAAGTAACTTCGATTTGCGGAACGCCGCGTGGTGCAAGAGGAATATCGTTCAATGTGAAACGACCAAGCGTTTTGTTGCCTGCCGCCATCGAGCGCTCACCTTGCAAGACGTGAATTTCAACGCCCGGTTGATTGTCCGCATATGTGGAGTACACTTGCGATTTACTTGTAGGAATTGTAGTGTTACGATCGATCATCTTAGTGAACACGCCGCCAGCTGTTTCAATACCAAGCGACAATGGAGTAACGTCAAGCAATACAACGTCTTTCACATCGCCAGTCAATACGCCCGCTTGTACAGCTGCGCCAAGAGCTACAACCTCATCCGGGTTAACCCCTTTATGCGGTTCTTTGCCGATCAATTTTTTAACTGCTTCTTGTACCGCTGGAATACGAGTCGATCCGCCCACGAGTACAACTTTATCGATATCGCTTGGGGACATTCCTGCATCGCTAAGCGCTTGACGAGTAGGTCCAAGCGTACGCTCTACAAGGGAAGCTGCAAGCTCTTCAAATTTCGCGCGAGTAAGGCTAAGCTCCAAATGCTGAGGAACGCCGTCAACCATTGTAATGAACGGAAGAGAGATAGCTGAAGTCAATACGCCGGAAAGTTCTTTTTTCGCTTTCTCAGCAGCATCTTTCAAACGTTGAACAGCTGATTTATCTTTGGAAAGATCAATGCCTTGCTCTTTCTTGAATTCAGCAACAAGGTGATCGATGACAACTTGGTCAAAGTCATCTCCGCCTAGTTTGTTGTCGCCGCTTGTTGCTTTAACTTCGAAGAAGCCATCGCCAAGCTCAAGAATGGAAACGTCAAATGTACCGCCGCCAAGGTCATAAACAAGAATCGTTTGATCTTCTGTTTTCTCAAGGCCGTATGCTAGTGCTGCAGCTGTTGGCTCGTTGACAATACGAAGAACTTCAAGACCAGCAATTTTACCAGCATCTTTAGTCGCTTGACGTTGGCTGTCATTGAAATAAGCAGGAACCGTAATAACGGCTTGCGTTACCGTTTGACCCAAGTAAGCTTCAGCATCAGCTTTCAATTTTTGCAAAATGATTGCAGAAATCTCTTGTGGTGTGTAATCTTTATCGTCAATTTTTTCTTTGTGGTTCGTACCAATGTGGCGTTTAATCGAGCTAATTGTACGATCAGGGTTTGTGATCGCTTGACGTTTTGCTGTTTCACCAACAACACGCTCGCCGTCTTTCTTAAAACCTACTACGGAAGGAGTTGTGCGGTTGCCTTCCGGGTTAGGAATAACAACTGCTTCTCCGCCCTCCATTACTGCTACGCAAGAGTTTGTTGTACCAAGGTCAATACCAATTACTTTACTCATAGCTATAGTTCCTCCTACAATTTTTATATTTTATCCTAATAACAGCTTGCTTTGTCTCATTTATCGAGAAAAAGTTTTACCGTTTAACTGCTTACTTTAACCATCGCTGGACGCAATACCTTGTCTTTCAAGATATAGCCCTTCTGAACTTCCTCAACAATGATACCCTCTTCATGCTCATCGGAATCTACTGTCATAATCGCTTGATGGAATTCAGGGTTAAAAGGCTCGCCAACTACGTTCATAGCTTTGAGGCCTTCCTGCTCAAGTGTTGACTCGAGCTGACGGAAAATCATGTCTACACCCTTCGCAAGTGATTCAAAATCACCATTAACGGATGCGGCTGCTACAGCGCGCTCAAAATTATCTACAACCGGAAGCAGTTGACCGATCAGCTTCATCGATGCGTACTGTCCGAGTTCTTCTTTTTCTTTCATTGTACGACGGCGGAAGTTATCGAAATCCGCTTGTGCGCGCAAGAAGCGCTGCTCTTTCTCCTCAGCCAGCTTCACAAGCTCCGCATAACGCGAATCTTCTTCCACAACCTCGTTTACAGTATCCTCGCTTGCTTGATCTGATTGCTCAGCAGATACCACTTCTTCTACAGCCTCGGCTGCCTCATTATGTTGTTCTTTCGTACTCATGCAATCACCTCCTAAAAAAGTTTACGAAGTAAACTTGGCAAAATATCATTAATTACTTATACCAGCGGCCAAGAAGAACCGCCATATCCTTGGATATAATATCCAACAAACTAATGACTTTGCCGTATTCCATTCGCGTTGGTCCTAGAATGCCGATCGTTCCCAGCGATTGGCCATCAATGGCATAGGTTGCTGTGATAAGACTGCAATCGCTAATTGCCTTATGGTCATTTTCTGTCCCGATACGTACTTGTATACCTGACGGAAGGCCGGAAAACATTTTCATTATGGCTGGTGTCTCATCAAGCAAATCCAAAATCGTTTTTACTTTGTCTACATCCTTGAATTCAGGCTGTGTCAGCATATTGGTTGTTCCGCCTAAGAAGATTCGGTGCTCATCCTCATTCTGCAATGCATGATCCAGTACCTGCAGCAGCTGTTCATAGTGATCAACATGCCTCTCAAGCTCTTGCCCAACTTCAGTGTAAAGCTTCGACCTTAGACGAATCAGCGGAACGCCAACCAATCTCGTGTTTAAAATGTTAACGACCTTTTCCATATCGTCCATTTTCAGGCCGTCAGGAATTGAAATCGTCCGATTTTCAACATGTCCGGTGTTCGTCACAATAATAGCAACTGCTGATGTTTGATCAAGCGGCACAAGGCCAAAATGCTTAAGCGATGTGCTGAACATTTCAGGTCCAAGCAAAATAGATGTGTAATTGGTTAAATTGGAGAGAATCATCGCCGTTTGTTGAATAACCTGCTCCATTTGATTCATTTTGTCCGTTACGAACGAGCGAACCACACCAATGTCTTTCTCATCCACTTCGCTAAGCTTTATTAAATGGTCGACATAATAACGGTAACCTTTCGTTGATGGAACACGCCCTGCTGACGTGTGCGGCTGCTCTAAGAAGCCCAGCTCCTCCAAATCCGCCATTTCATTGCGAATGGTTGCCGGACTAAAGCCTACGTCGCCGCGCTTCGAAATACTGCGTGAGCCTACTGGTTCAGCCGAGCGAATATAATCATCCACTATTGCATGTAAAATCATCCGTTGTCTCTCCGTCAGCATTCGAATTCCCCCTACGTAAATGTCAAATCCGATATTTCGATGTACCTTCGTTAGCACTCAATCCGATCGAGTGCTAATCATTACTACAAAAATACCAAACCAGCTTGTCGATTGTCAAGTCAGTTCGGCATTTTTCATGCGCCTAATTCAATTTAAACATCTTATAAACGATTTAATCACACAAGGAAACTCCGCTGTGGCTTAAAGAAAAGCCGCTTTGCCAGCAATATATGTTGGCATAGCGGCTTATTCTACAAACAATTACACTTTATGAACTCTTCCTGCTTCATCTGTTGCAAACTTTTCTCTTCTCACGCGATTTTCACCTTGGTATAGCTCTACAATACGATAAGGTGAAACGGAGTCATCTATAATAACTTTCCAGCCATTTGTATTTAGCAAAGCGAACAGTTCATCGTAACCCATTGCTTTAAAACCATAAAACCCGCTAAATCCTGCCCATTTCTTCAAAAGCACTGTCGTTACATGCTTTAGCTTATCCTCTACTGCTACGATTTGATCTTTTTTTTGGCTCATTTTTATTTCTCCTCTATATGACAATAAACATCTACCTTGACTATATACCAAAACGCGCAGCATTACTATCAACGAGTTCGGACAAACTAACATATTAGTTGAATGAAACAAAAAAACCACTTACCCAATAGTCCTAATGCAAGCGCTAAAGGAGAGTGGTTTATTTTCAATAAAAGAAGATGCGTTCAGAAAATGTGCTTTAATTCAGCATTCTCAGAACAGCTATTTCATCGCAAGCAAGCTGCTTTGGACAGTTGATGCAATCCTTCCAAACCTTTTCGGGGAAAATTTCCTTATCAACGACCTTGAAGCCATTTTTCTCAAAAAAGGAAACGGCATAAGTTAAAGCCATCACCTTCGGAATTTGCTGCTCTCTAGCCTGCTCGATCAACGCTTCTACCAGCTTGCTGCCGATCCCTACGCCCTTGTAGCCATCCGACATGCCAAGCGAGCGAATCTCAACCAATTCTTTCCCTAGCCGCAGCAGTGAACCGCAGCCGACAACTTCTTCCCCAATTTCCGCGACGACGAATGTATCTATCATATATTCGAGCGCTTCCCGAGTGCGAGGCAGCATAATGCCTTGCTCTGCATAACCTTTAATTAATTCAAACAATGTCTCAATATCATTAGACGTTGCTTTTCGACATACGACCTGTACTGCCTGCATTTGTGCATTCGCCTCCACCCGGTGCAAGATCAAAATCAATATGAATAAATATACACCACAACGAATTTTTTCTCAAGAGTATTTTAGCCGTTATATCCGATAAAAGCACCAAAAACTTCGTTCCCGAGAAGCACACCTTTGTCAGTCAACCGATAAATGATATCGTCTTCTGTTTGCTCAGCTTCCAGCAGGCCATCCTTCATTAATTTATGAATAACATCACCGAACTTGTCCTCCAGCTTCTGGCCTTCGAATTGATTCGAGAAACGTGATGCCGGAACTCCGCTTAGCAGCCTGAGCCCAACCATCATTAAATCCTCCATCGCTTCAGCCTCAGTAACTTCAAACGTTTCAAGGCGCGGAAGCTTGCTTGATGCCGCATCGATATACGGTGTAATCCCTTTTAAATTAACATGACGCATGCGATTGACATAGCCATGCGCGCCCGCTCCGAGGCCGTAATACGGCTCATTGCGCCAGTAAGTGGAATTATGGCGGCTTTCATAACCTGGTTCGGCGAAATTGCTAATCTCATAGTGTCCGTATCCATTTTGTTTCAACATGTCCATTAGCAAAATAAACATATTAAACTCTTCTTCCTCTGGAGGCAAAGGCAGCTCGTTGCGCTCATAGAGCTTATGGAACAACGTATTTTCTTCTACTTTTAGACTGTAGATGGAGTAATGTGGCAATCCCAGCTCCATCGCTTTGTTCACACTGTCTCTTAACAGCTCAACCGTTTGACCTGGCAGGCCAAACATCAAATCGATGGATAAGTTAGTAAATCCAACTTTGCGTGCATTCTCGATACTGCGATATACATCGTCTACGCTATGAATGCGGCCAATACGCTCCAGCAATCCATTATCAAAGGATTGAACTCCAAAGCTTATCCGGTTCACGCCGCCTTCCTTCATAGCTGTCAGCTTGTCTATGTCCGTTGTGCCTGGATTCGCTTCCATCGTAAATTCCACATCTGGAGCAAGCGGGAAATAAGTGCGTACTGCTTTTAGAAATCTTTCCATTTGCGGAGGAGTCAGTACGGTAGGCGTACCTCCACCAACAAAAACAGTATCAATTTCTACTGGCGGCCATTCCGCAACGGTACGCTGCATTTCTTGCTCAAGCGCATCGAGATACTGATCAACAGGCTGTCCCTTTAGTACATAGGAAGTGAAATCGCAATAATGACATTTATTCGTGCAAAAAGGGATGTGTATATATAAAGCGCGTGGTGATTGCGTCATGTTCATCGTTAACATTCTCCTTCAAGCGTAAACGGATGGCACTGCATTAGAGCGGCAGGCTCACGTCCCGCGTTGAAATATAAGTCGGTAAATACAGTTCACTTAAAATAGAAAAGAGGGAGAGCTGCGCCCTCCCTCATCCTCGTACGTTTTAATCCTCGCCGATTTTGAGTACCGCCATGAACGCTTCCTGCGGCACCTCTACACTACCTACTTGCTTCATCCGCTTCTTGCCTTCCTTCTGCTTCTCAAGCAGCTTCCGCTTCCGGCTAATGTCACCGCCGTAGCATTTGGCAAGAACGTTTTTACGCATTGCTTTTACTGTCTCACGCGATATGATTTTGTTGCCGATAGATGCTTGAATCGGCACCTCGAACATTTGACGCGGAATAAGTTCCTTCAGCTTTTCACAAATAACCTTGCCGCGTTGGTAAGCACGATCGCGGTGGACAATGACAGACAAAGCATCAACCTGTTCATTGTTAAGCATGATGTCCATTTTGACCAGATTGGATCTGCGGTAGCCGGATATCTCGTAATCGAACGATGCATAACCCTTCGTGCTTGATTTCAACTGATCGAAGAAATCATACACAATTTCTGACAAAGGTAATTGATACGTAAGCGTTACACGATTCAAATCCAAATATTCCATATTCACGAACTCGCCCCGCTTGTTCTGGCAAAGCTCCATAATTGCGCCGACATAGTCGTTTGGTACAATGATAGCAGCCTTAACGAAAGGCTCTTCTACGAAGTCAAGCTTGCCTGCTTCAGGATAGTTCGATGGATTATCAATCTCCATCGTTTCGCCATTTGTCAGTGTAATTTTGTAAATTACGCTCGGTGCTGTCGTAATAAGCGGGATGTTGAATTCCCGTTCAATCCGTTCTTGAATAATTTCCATATGAAGCAAGCCAAGAAATCCACAGCGGTAACCAAAACCCAAAGCAGTTGATGATTCCGGCTCATATTTGAGTGATGCATCGTTAAGCTCCAGCTTCTCAAGCGCATCACGCAAGTCATTATAGTCCTGTGTCTCGATTGGATAAAGTCCGCAGAATACCATCGGGTTAATCTGACGATAGCCTGGCAGACGTTCAGGTGCAGGTTTCTTCGCATCCGTAATTGTATCACCGACACGCGTGTCCTTCACGTTCTTGATGCCCGCAACGACAAAACCAACATCACCGACCGCAAGCTCCTTCACGATCGCCATGTTCGGCATGAATGCCCCAACCTCGATGACCTCGAATTCTGCTCCCGTTGCCATAAACTTAATTTTATTGCCTGCTTTGATGCTTCCATCCATAACTCGTACATAAACGATTACGCCTTTGTAGGGATCATAATGGGAGTCAAAAATAAGCGCTTTAAGCGGCTGATCTGGATCTCCTTCTGGTGAAGGCATCTTCGTAACAACCTGCTCCAGTATTTCCTTAATGCCGATTCCCGCTTTTGCGGAAGCAAGTACCGCGTCGCTGGCGTCCAATCCAATGACATCTTCGATTTCCTGCTTTACCCGTTCAGGCTCCGCACTTGGCAAATCGATCTTGTTAATAACAGGTACGATCTCCAAATTGTTGTCTAACGCCAAGTATACGTTAGCCAGCGTTTGAGCTTCAATGCCTTGCGCAGCATCAACAACGAGCAAAGCACCTTCACAAGCAGCGAGACTGCGTGAAACCTCGTATGTAAAGTCGACGTGTCCAGGCGTGTCAATCAAATTGAGTATATACTCGATCCCGTCATCTGCCTTATATGCCAAGCGTACCGCTTGCAGCTTGATGGTAATTCCGCGTTCCCGCTCCAAATCCATTTTGTCAAGAACCTGCTCTTGCATCTCGCGAGATGTCAAAGCGCCGGTAAATTCTAAGATCCGGTCAGCAAGCGTAGACTTTCCGTGGTCTATATGCGCGATAATGGAAAAATTCCTAATTCTCTTTTGTCGGTCACGTACGTCAGTCATGCCTAACCCCCACAATTTCCAATAATGCTAATCATTCCTCCTATTATATCAGTTAAGGGGAAGACCAGCAATGTTCATTATCACTTCGTCAGCCCATCGAATATAGATACGACCATTCGAATGCCTTCACTTGACATATTTTGCAGCAAACCAGAGGTTGAATCTGCGATCTTATTTACTGCTGGCTGGTCACTCTTAAGCGGAAGACCAGGCATCCTTTCATTTTCAGCAGGAAAGGTTTCAGCCGTTTCTCCTGTAGTATCGCCATCATATGCAGCAAGCCGCTTTAGTTCTTTAAGCTCCTGCTCAAGCTGGGCAATCTTTTGCTGCTGTTCCTTCTGAAAATCATTAACTGGCTGCACATTCTGCTCTGTCTGCGGAATCTCTGTGTACCCGCTTGAGCCTTCTATAGGTCCATATATACGCTCGATGCCCGAAGAGGACATATCAATGCCATACATAATGATTATCGCCAAAGCACCGCCCAGCACCGTCCATTTTAGCGCATTTCGTTTCACTTATTCTTCGCCCCCTCCTACTTTTTTGTTGATGCCTTCTCGTCTGCCCAGTAAATTTCGGAAATAACTGCTGCCAGCGCATCCGCTGTTCGATAGGACTCTTCGAGGGTGTTGTCTACGCCCCCTACTTCAATAAGCACATTATCCTCAGCTAGCGATTGATTGTATTCGGCATTGCCTGATGAGGCTGTTTTGCCCCAAATTCCGCGAGAGATGCCTGGATATTTCTTTTCGAGCGCTTCATGTATTTTTGTCGCAAAGGCTTCATTTTTTTCCCAATTGGGATTTTTATGGCCGATAATGAAATAAACCTGCGCGTAGCTTTTGCCATCAATATCGATGGTCGTTTCTTTCCGTCTTTGCGAGTCCCGGTGAAGATCAAAGAAAAATTTCAAATCCTTGCTGCTGGCAATGGCTTCTTTCACCGTCTTCATCGAATATTTATAGGAATAATTCCAATCATAACCTTTAATCGCCGTTGGATAATCAGTGTTCGAGTGCTGTGCACCTACACCCTTCTCCTCCAGCTTCTGGGCAAGCCGTTTGCCAACCAGCGTAATATTTTTTGTACTAGAATTCGGATCTTTCTTCTTGTCTGTCAGCTCAGGGTACCAGGATTCGCGATTATGCGAGTGATAGATAAAAGCTACTTTCTTCCCGCCAGTCGTAGGCTTCGCCGTTTCGCCGTTATCACCTTCGCCATTTCCTGTAGATGGCTTGTCTGTCTGTACCGGCAGCGGCTCCTCCTCATTCTCTTCTGTCGTCACGTTGTTCGATACATCTGTTCCTGTATCCTCATGCAATTCACCAAGCGGATCATATGTAATCGGTGCATTATCTTCCGGCCCCACCGCTGTATCCGTACCGATGCCCTTGCGAATTAAGTAAGCATCATTAACCCCCATGCCAGGCAGCTCGCCTGCAAGCAAGCTTTTGGGATCGTTAGGATTAATATCCGTTAAAGCTCTCATAAGAAACGCGCTAATTTGCTTTGATGTAAACGTATCTGTCTCCCGACTGCTTTGAAATGCAGGCATCTCCATCTCTAGCATATCCCCAAAAAAACCGCTCGATACAGCAGCAGCAAAACCTTTCATTGAATTTACAGGTGAAGCCGTCGTTTGCTGATGCGCCATACCCGCTGCTCCTAACAAAATAAAAAATACCATTGAGCAAAATGAGAGCAACGCGAATGTACGTCCCGTTACTAGCAATTGTCTCACTCGTCTACTTTCCTTCCCTATATCAAGCAGCATAATTTTTCTTTTCATTGGTTTATTACCTCCCGCTTCATAGTGCTAGCCGCATTAGTCACTACTAAACTATGAGAGTGATAGAGTTCATAGAACCAAATCTATGTGGAATAATTAGCGTTGATAGAGTTATAGGGATACAGAATAGCAAATCGAGCAAAAAAAGAAGCTGTCCAAAGGTTATGCCTTTAGAAAGCCTCTTTCTTAATTATCATAGGAATTTAATGCGTATACGCCGCAACATTGCTTGAATCAACCGCTTCGTGCAGCGATGCATTTAGCCCGCTTGCTATAATGTTGGCGATATCCTCTATAAATTCATCAATTTCCTTTGGCGTAACCAGCAGATCATGGCCAAGCGGGCTGAGCACTTCCCTGACAAGCTGCAGCCTCTCGTTTTCTTCCATCTGATTTACCAAACCTAAAATTTGATCCGAATTTGCGCTTTGTTTCTTAAAATGACTGCTCATCATCTCTAGTGTGTTGTTGACGATGGTCGAAGCATAAACAACGGTAGGCACTCCGATCGCAATGACCGGGACACCTAAAATTTCTTTTGTAAGCCCTTTTCGCTTATTACCGATGCCGGAGCCCGGGTGAATGCCTGTATCTGCAATTTGGATCGTTGTATTCACTCTCTCTAATGCTTTAGATGCTAATGCATCAATCGCAATGACGAGTTCCGGACTCGTCTTCTCAACGATACCTTGAACGATTTCACTGGATTCTATACCAGTTATGCCAAGCACTCCAGGCGCTACCGCACTTACCGCGCGATAACCAGGCGCCACTTGATCAGGCATCAGCTCGAAAAAATGGCGAGTGACCATTACATTCTCAACAACAATTGGACCAAGCGCATCAGGCGTAACATTCCAATTGCCTAAACCTACAATTAGAACTCGCGCTGTTTTATTTATGGATAACCGTTCAAGGAAAGCTTCAAAATGTTTGGCAAACTGTGTCGCCACCCTATCCTGCAGCCCAGTATCCCCTTTTCGCAGCTCCGGAACCTCAATCGTCACATAATGCCCTTGCATTTTGCCAATGGCCTGAGCGCCTTGTTCGTTTTGAACATGCAGCTGCGTAATCGTTATTCCTTCATCTTCAGTAGTTTCGGATTGTATGCCTGGTATAGGCCCGCCGCTTGGCGCCTCTGCCATCTCCTTCGCTTCAAGCGCCAAGTCTGTTCTAACATTATATTTTTGCAAATCAAGTTCTTTCTCCATTGCTCATTCTCCCTTCAAACACCAGTTCTGATGTTATTGTTTGCAGATGGATTATTTTCATACTCGTAGATGAGCCTTCATCCTTACGGAATACAGTTTTTATAAGGAGCTTCCTGCTATTGCTTTTTGAGGAGTGGCATGATAATATACTTTAAGTTGTGTTGTCTAGGTTTATGATGTAGATAAACCGTTGTAAACAGTTTAGGAGGTGAATTCCATGCCAAATATTAAATCCGCGATTAAACGCGTTAAAACAAGTGAAAAGCGTCGTGCTTTGAATGCATCCCAAAAATCCGCACTTCGTTCGGCCGTTAAATCTGCTGACCAAGCTATCGCTGGCACTGATGTAGATGCTGCTAAAGCAGCTCTTATCGCTGCAACGAAAAAGTTGGACAAAGCAGCAACTAAAGGCCTGATTCATAAAAATGCGGCTTCCCGCAAAAAATCTCGTCTTGCTAAACGTCTGAATGCCCTTTCGGCTCAAGCCTAAGCAAGATAACCGCTCATACGAATGACGTTGTCCATCTGGTCAACTGAAATTCGTTTAGCACAACAAAAAAAGCTTCACTGCTCTTATCGAGCGGTGAAGCTTTTTTGTTGTTCCATGCTGCTTATCAGCTTTTCACATAAAAAAAAGGCAATGGAAAGAAGGCTATGCGCCCTTCTCCATGCCAAGTGAAAGCAAATACAGCTCTAAACCGAGCGTTTTATCAATTGCTCCGGTTTTCATTTTATAATCGAGATCTGCAAGTGAAGCCAGCAGCCTGCCAAGCCTAGCCACTTGAAATTTCCGGCTTTTCTCCGCTGCAAGCTTGACTGCGTATGGATGCAAGCCTAATTGGCCAGCCATTTGCTGAGGGGAATAGTGATGCTGCTCCAACTCTTTGATTTGCAGCATGATTCTTAATTGCCTAGCGATAAGAGCGGCGATCTTGATCGGTTCTTCACGACGAACCAGCAATTCTCTGTACAGACGAATAGCTTTGTCAATGCGAAGCTCAGCGATCGCATCCACAAGCGCAAATACGTCCTCCTCAACTGTTGCTGCAGTTAGCATGGATGCCGTCTCTACATCAATGACACCGCCTGTTCCCGCGTGCAAGCACAGCTTGTCCACTTCCTGCGACAATTGCTGCATATTCGCTCCAGCGCGTGATAGGAGCAGCTCAGCCGCATCTGAAGACAAGGTTCTTTGCTGATCTGTTGCGCGCTTAATCATCCATTGCTTAAGCTGAGCCGCGTCGAGTTCAGGGAACGGAACTAAGGAATGACGATCCTTTAACGTTTTTACAAGCTTTCGACGTTCATCCAGCTTCTCTGATTGGACAGAAATAACGATTATGGATGTCTCTGAAGGATACTCCATATACTGTATCAGCTTCTCAGGACGATGCTCAAGCTTACCGCCTTCCTTGCCTCCGGCACACAGCACAGTCGCATCTCTTATCAAAATCAGCTTCCGCTGCACAAAAAAAGGCGATGTTTCCGCTTCAAGAACCGCTTCTTCAATCGAGGTTTCCGCTGTATCAAATTTAACAATGCCAAGCTCTCGCTCCTCAGCTGTAAACATCGCCTCGGTCAATACGTTAATAAATTGCTGCAGCCGATAACGATCCTTGCCATACAGTACATAAATGGGACGGAAGCGTCCGCCCTTTATTTCTTTTAATGCTTCCTTTGCATCCATACCTTCACCTCGTCACGAGTAAGTACAAATAGACGGCAACAAAGGGATGAGCCATATAAAGCCTCATCCCTTTGCCGAACATCTATATAAACATTCGCAGGCAGGTCCATGGTACCGCCCTGCGGATGGTCATACGACGTTAAGGATTCGTCGCAGACACTATCGCTGCTAACATTATACGCATAAATCGATGTAAATGTGCGTAATAACCCTTAATTTTTGCAGACCGCAATCTGTGCTGAAGCGAGCAGTTTCCAAGTTAATGCCCTGCCTTCTGCTCCGTCAGCGTAGATAAATCGATCACATACTTCTCAATTGCTCCTTGTTCAACATGAACCTCGTAGGTCAGCTTTTTGCTGTCCTCAGACCAGGCCAGATTGAGCAGCTCACCGTTTTTGCGCGGTGATGTGAAGACGACAGATTGATCGGCAGCAGCAACAACTTTTATTTTAAAATTGTCAGCCTTGCCGCTATAAAGGCCATCGGGTGAAACTGTTGCCGTGCTGTTCGTATTCACACCTAAACCATTCTCGCCTTCGTTTTCAACCAATCCTTCAGAAGGATTCGAAGTTAAGCCTTTGACTGAGCCATCCTCAAATGACCCGCCATCAGGCGCTTTGTCTTCTTCATTGGTTAAAGGATTGATTGCGGTACTCTTGGACGTTGGCGCTGAATCGTCATCTTTACCTTTATTTGCCGTTTCCGTCTTCACTTCTGGGTCTTCAGCACCGTTAGCGCTCGCTCTATAAGACATTTCCACTGGCGTATCGTTCATCATATCAGCCGCGACGTTATTCGATTGCTTGGCTGAAGATTCTGATGCATTCATATCACCAATCGAGCCTGAATTATACGTTACGATAAACAGCCCTGCAACGATTCCGGCTGCGATCACACCACTCATAATGCGCATGGACGGCCAGCGGCGTTGACGCTTCGAAAGACGTTTTGTTGCTTCCGTTCTGCTAACCATGGATGGCGGTTCCGCTTCAGCCTGACCAAACAGTTCCATCCGCTCTAATTGAGGCATAATCGCATCGACTAAGCTATAGCTCGGCATAACTTTTGGCAAACTGGTAAGCTCGGCGGACAATAGCTGTAACCGCTCGAACATGGCTGCACAGTCCGGACACTGTCTAGTATGATTCATCAAGACTTCGATTTCGCTTTCATCGAGATCGTTGTCTAGCTGTCTTTGCATTAGTTCCATCACCTCTTGACAATTCATCCCCGGACACCACCTTTCTGATAATCATGGAGTAAAGTCTGCAGCTGTTGCCTAGCTCTGAATAAATAGGATTTCACTGTATTGAGCGGCAAATCGAGCGAATCTGCAATTTCATTGTAAGAGAAATCCTGTAAATACCGAAGGACGACGACCGCACGATGATGCTCAGGAAGCTTATCGATAGCGGCTTGAATGTCTTTAACAGCGTAAGCAGACATTACCTCGTCCTCCACGTTTTGTTTTTCGTGGAATACCATGTCGTGCTCATCTATTGAGACGGTCGGTTTATTTCTCCGAAACTTGTCAATGCAAATGTTGGTTACAATACGTTGAATCCATGTTTTGAACTGCGCTTTTTCTTCGTACGAGCCTATTTTTGTATAGATGCGAATTAGCGCTTCTTGCGCTGCATCAAGGGCATCCTGTTCATTATTTAATATATAATAGGCTGTCCGATAAACATGCGTTTCAATCTCTCGCAATAGAGTAATTAAAGCGTCGCGATCTCCCGACTGAGCGGCTCTTATAAGCTCCGGCTCCACCACGAAGGATCCCCCTCTCTTGCAACCATTCTGACGAACTGGTTGCGGTAAAAGTTGCAGATAAATTAGAAATATTACTTTATTTTTTTTAGTAAGTTTTAACAAGCAGAGCGATTGTCCCCAAGCGGACCGTCTTGAATGCACGAAGCAGGAAAAAAATCATAAAAAATTTACAGATACTCGCTATGCTGTGAAAGAATCGAAATAAACTCCACATTAAAGGATACCAAATTTCAACTAACTCGTATATAGAAAGAAGTCGAATACCTCTGAAAACGGCTCGACTTCTTTATTCCTAAGTATGAATGATTTTCATATGATATGCGAATTTAGGTACGGAAAGATGAAGGCAGGCTTTCTATCCGCATTTTTTCGATGACCGCCTTACTTCATTTTTGTATACGTAAATAAATCTTGGCTGGTTACAATAAACCGTACCTCGCCGTCACGATCTGTTCGCCACAAAGCGGTTCCCGCTTGATTTAATCGAGAAATCACATCTGGACTAGGATGGCCGTAGGTGTTTGTCGCTCCAACAGAAGCTACTGCTCCAATCGTACGCCAATAATCGAGCCACTCTGTGCTTGTTGAAAAACGACTGCCATGATGTGCAACCTTCATAACTGAGACTTTTTTTTCATTTGAATCCATTATATCCATTATATTTTGCTGCCGCTCATTTCGTATAATGGAACGTTCCGTGGCAGCATTAATATCACCGGTAAACAAGAAGACCGACTGAAATAGCTGAACACTAAGCACAACACTAGCTTCATTCTGTTCCTCAAGGTGAGCCACCGCTTCCTCTTTTTGCGCCATTGGCCACAGAACACTTATCTTGGTATTTGCATCTAGCTGCTGCTTCATGCCCGCAGACGCGCTGTACATTGGAATTCCCAGCGTAATTGCCTGCTTTATAAGCTGCTGAGCATCATCTGCTTCCTTCACTGTTCCATTCCACCAAATGCTGCGTATTGGAATCGTCTCCAAAACCGCTTTTAAACCACGGATATGATCGCTATCCAAATGTGAAATGACGAGGATGTCAATCTCGCGCACGCCTCTTTTCATTAGTAAAGGCACAAGCACCTTTTTCCCAATTTCAAAAGGGTCGCTCCGCTCCTTCCACTCTTCTCCCGGCTTGCGGAAGCTCAACGTACCTCCGCCATCGATTAAAATATGCTTGCCGCCGGGTGTTCGGATATGTACAGCATCGCCTTGACCAACATCAATAAAACTAACCTCTGCATGACGGTTAAATAAATCCGGTTTAAAGGCATAAAAAATCATAATCAAAACTAACGCTAACAGCAATAGGCTGATCCTTAGCTTTTTACTGTTTTCTTTAACCACTATGTAAGGAAGAACCGCTCCAATTGGCGCTGTCTCCTCTATGGTCGCCGCTTCTTCCTCATGTTTCGCAGCGATTTGCATCGTCCAACTGCGCAAAATCCGAAATATGACACCAAATATAACCAGCCAAGCTGCCACCCACCAAAGAGGCGGAGTTGCCCAAATCGTCCTTAGTGAATCCACTTCGGACAGCTGCTCGACGAAAGCAAACGTCCATTCATTCGCGAAATGCGAGAAATAGGCCAGCAGCTTGCCGCCGCCCTCCCAAGGTATTGCAAGCAGAAGCGATACTGCACCTAGCGGCATAACGACAAAGCTGATGAACGGAACGAGCACAAAATTCGCGAGCATAGACAACACATGAAACTGATTGAAATAATAGATCGTCAGTGGAAAAGATACAATCTGCGCTACGAGCGTAACCGCTGCCAGATCAAGCAGCGATTTTCCTCTGCGCCACCTCGGCATCGCTTGCCGTACAGGCTGGACTCCGACAATTAGACCGATCGTTACAATGAACGACAGCTGAAAGCTGACATCCTCAATAAAATAGGGATCATAAATAAGCATAAGCACCGCTGCCGCAGCTAACAGATGCAGCCCATCCTTCAGCTTGCCCATCCGGGCTGCCAATAGTCCAAGAACGGACATTAGACCCGCGCGGACAACCGAAGGGGAAGCGCCGGCAAGCAGCACATACAAGGGAACGGACAACATGAGGATGAGCAACATTCGTTCGCGGCTTATACGTGCGAGGCGCAGCAGTCCGCTAAGCGCATAAAGGAATACAGCAACATGGAGGCCCGAAATCGCTAAAATATGCGTTAAACCAAGCCTTGAAAATTGCTGGAACTGCTCTGGATCGAGGTCCTCGCGAATGCCGAGGACCAGTCCCTTCATGTATCCGGACTGCGAGGACGGATACAGCTGTTCCATCTGCGCGCCAAGCCATGCGCGCGCGCTGTCGACGCGGCCGAGCAGCGCGGCCGCGGTCCACATGGGGCCCGGCGCCGGTTTTACGGCGGCGGTGCCCTTCACTTTGAGCAGCCAGTGGATGCTCTGGCTGCTGAGGTAGCGGCGGTAATCAAATCCGCCGCTATTGGATGCGCCAGCCGGCCGCGTAAGCTCGCCGGCAAGGCGCACTTTGGCGCCGCGCTGCCAAGCCGCGGCGATGGCCTGCTCCGGCTGTTCCATCAGCCGGACATGCACGATCAACCGCTCGCGCAATGGCTGCGCAGCGGCTTCACCTTGAACGTGGATGCTTTGCGCCTCCACGCGAAACATCGCGCGGTCGCCGTCGACCTCCACCGCCGACACAATAACGCCTTCCGCTTCCGCCGCATACGCGGCTCGCGGTCCATCCGCCTCAGCGGCGGCAAGCAGTGCTGGCAGCGCAGTCACGTTGCGGGCATCCGCCCATAACCGCTCGCCTGCGGCAAGGCACACTGCCAAAGCACAAGCTGCCGCGAGCTGCCACGTCGCTTGCTTGCCCAGCACTGCGGCGGTTGAGAGCAATATTCCCGCTCCCGCCGCAAGCCAAACGCCGCTGCTGTTCAAACCAGCAGCAGCCGCGCTCCCAAATACCCAACAAATCGCAAACCAAATTAAAGGACGTCGATTCACCTCTAGCTCCCTCCAATTCGCAAAGCCTCATAACAAAAAAAAGAACCTCTGTCGCATCAAAAGATGCAATCAGAGGTTCCTCCTCGTTTCTACTATTTAATGAACAACGCTATGATGTTACATCCATATGCGCCTGAGCAGGTGGCTCGTAATGATCCAAACAACGGAAAACAATACCTTTCTGGGCCATCATATTGCTCACCTTTTCACTGTCTTTCGGATAACTGCGATGATAGACGATTTCGATAACACCGCTGTTCGCGAGCATGTTAGCGCATGTCCAGCAAGGCTGGTCGGTTACATAAACGGTTGAGCCTTCGCGATCGGTACGATCGGTGAACAGCAGCAAATTTTGCTCCGCATGTATCGTTCGAATACAGCGTTGCTTCTTGAATGGCTGCTCCTTGCCGTCGACCAGCTTCATCTCAACTTCTTCCGAAATCATGCAGCCTGCCTCGAGACAATCCTGCACGCCCATCGGAGCGCCGTTATACGCTGTGCCAAGCAGTTTTTTTCCTTGTACAAGAACAGCTCCAACATGTCTGCGCGGACAACGCGAGCGCGTCGAAACCATATAGGCAATATCCATGAAGTAGGTGTCCCAGTCCTTGCGGTCGGCATCCTTCGTTTGGGTGCTCATAACTCAACTTCCTCTCTCATGCTGCATCTGATGATCTCTGGTTGCATTTATTTATTGTATATTTCTTCGTTAACGCTTCTTACTAAAACGTTTAGTCTTAGGCTTGGCTGGCAGCAATGGCTTGCTCAATATCCGCCAAAATATCATCAATGCCTTCTGTACCGATCGATAGACGAATCATGCCTGGAGAAACGCCTGCATTAGCTTGCTGTTCCTCAGACAATTGCAGATGTGTTGTGCTTGCCGGATGAATAATTAGCGACTTGGAATCGCCGACATTCGCCAAATGTGAGAATAGCTGAACGGAGTTGATTACTTTCTTGCCCGCTTCTACTCCGCCTTTGATGCCAAATGTCATAATAGCGCCTTTGCCCTTCGGCAAATATTTTTGTGCAAGGTCATAAGATGGGTGGCTTGGAAGTCCTGGATAGCTAACCCACTCAACCGCTTCATGGCCTTCCAAATATTCAGCTACCTTTTGCGCGTTTGAGCTATGGCGTTCCATCCGAAGATGCAGCGTCTCAAGTCCTTGAAGCAATAGGAAGGAGTTGAAAGGTGAAATGGCCGCACCCATATCTCTTAGCAATTGGACGCGTGCTTTAATGATATAAGCGACAGGGCCAACTGCATCGGTATAAACAACGCCATTGTAGCTTGGATCTGGCTCAGTAAGACCAGGGAATTTGCCGCTGGCTTTCCAGTCAAACTTGCCGCCGTCTACAATGATACCGCCGATTGATGTTCCATGTCCGCCGATAAATTTAGTCGCGGAATGCACCACAATGTCTGCTCCATGTTCAATCGGTCTGCACAAGTACGGGCTCGGGAATGTATTGTCCACGATAAATGGAATGCCATTCTCATGTGCAATTGCAGCAACCGCTTCAAGATCGATCACATCGCCCTTCGGATTTCCGATCGTTTCAGCATATACTGCTTTCGTACGCTCGTTGATTGCTCCGCGGAAGTTTTCCGGATTCGACGGATCAACAAATCTTACAGTGATGCCAAGCTTTGCAAGCGTCATTGAGAATAAGTTGTAAGTGCCTCCGTACAGGCTTGTAGCGGAAACGATCTCATCGCCAGCTCCTGCAATATTTAGAATCGCGTATGTAATAGCCGATTGACCAGAAGCAACTGCCAATGCTGCCGGAGCACCCTCTAATTCAGCTACACGTTTCTCAAAAACATCCGATGTCGGGTTCATGATTCGGGAGTAAATATTTCCAAATTCCTGCAATGCAAATAGATTCGCTGCATGATCTGTATCTTTGAATCCGTAAGATGTCGTCTGGTAGATAGGTACCGCGCGCGACAACGTAGTCGGATCGATTTGCTGACCTCCGTGGACGGATAGTGTATCAAGGGAAAGCTTGCGTTGTTCTGACATTTTCTCGACTCCTTCAAATGAGTTAATAGATAATGGCAAACGGAAGGTGTAAATGTCCGCTTCTTTCCATTCTCTCACAATTATGGACGAGCTACAATGCTGTCTTCCAATCCTTTTAATAGTTTTTCTCCAATTCCCTTGACACGGAGTAAATCAGTAACGGTCGCAAATTTGCCGTTTCTTTCTCTATCTTCAATAATTGCTTTTGCTTTGGATGGTCCGATTCCTTTCAAATCATCAAGTTCTGCCTCCGTTGCGCGGTTGATATCAAGCTTTGCTGTATCCTCCATGCCCGCATCAGCAATCGGTGCTGCTGGCGCAGTGGATACAAACGTATCATCCTTTATAGCAGCTTTCTCATCCGGTTCATTTCGATGATCAACACCCGCAGCTGATGCTTCTTGCTCTTTTACCGGAATCATCTCCGTCTCCTTCTTGTTCTTTACGTCTTCTTCACCCGTATCTGCTGCATCAATTGCAGCGACTGCAGATTTCACAGCATCGTTTAAAGGTACCCAATCATCTGTTTCCGGCTGCTTAGGCTCCATAAAAGCAGCGGCCAGCAATATAGCTGCAGCAAGTATTAAAATAGAAGCAAATAAAATGGCTTTGCTAGAAATGGTTCCAGTTAAAGGCTTCACTTCTTCACTCTCCTTTGAAAGCGACGAATTATTTGGTAATTAGTGACATATGAAACAAGTCCTGCGGAATAAGGTAAGAGAGCACACGAAATGAGTACGGCTATTGAAATTTTCACTCGGGATTTGTTCGCATATAACCTTTCTCTACAAATTAAAGCAGGTTATGCGCGCGCCAAACCTATAGGAGGGTTCAGCATGAATGTCGGATTTATCGGGACGGGCACAATGGGAAGCCTGCTCATTGAAGCTTTGATCGCATCTGGTGCATTATCACCAAAACAAATTGCCATCAGCAACCGCACCTTTGCAAAAGCGCAAGCCTTGGCCAACCGTTATTCCGGCATGAGAGCCGAATATACGAATGCTGCGGCTGCCTGCGGCTGCGATATTGTTTTTTTGTGCGTAAAGCCTTTGGAGTTCAAAAAAGTGGTCGATGATTTGAAGGCAACTATTCGACCAAATCAGATTGTCGTATCTATAACGAGTCCTGTCCTTATCTCTCATCTAGAAGGAGAACTCGATTGCAAGGTAGCTAAGGTTATTCCGAGCATTACTAATTATGTATGGAGCGGAGCATCGCTTTGCATTTATGGGGAAACGATTGATGAGAATGATATGGCTCAACTGGAGGACTTATTATCCCATATTAGTCAGCCGCTGCGAATAGATGAGAGTTACACACGCATCGTATCCGACATTTCAAGCTGCGGACCAGCTTTTATGTCTTTCCTGCTTGAGCAATTTGTGGATGCTGCTGTTGAAGAAACGGGTATTAGCCGTGATGAAGCGCTGCGTGTTGCAAGCGCCATGCTGCTCGGAACCGGCTTGCTGCTGACCGAAGGCGGCCTTACACCTGCAGAGGTGCAAGAGAGAGTTGCCGTCCCTGGCGGCATTACAGCCCAAGCGCTAAACCTGCTGCGCCGCGAGACAGAAGGAGTATTCAATCAACTCATCCGTACGACACATGCAAAGTTCGATGAAGACGTGGTCAAGGTTTCCACCGCCTTTATAGGCGAAGAGGTGAACGGTCAATAGCTGTTCTTCAGCTAATGCCCGCTCACCTCTTCTGTTTGTCTTAATTAGCAACGATATTGACTAGCTTGCCTTTTACCGCAATGACTTTACGGATCGTTTTGCCGGCAATCAGCTCTTGTACCTTCTCAAGCTCTTTCGCTATGTTTTCCATCTCAGCAACGTCCATATCAGCTGCAATGGAGATGCGATCTGCGATTTTACCATTTACTTGTACGACGATCTCAACCTCTTGATCGACCGTCCAAGCTTCTTCGAACGTCGGGAACGCTGCATACGTAAGCGAATCTGTGCGTCCCAGCTTCTCCCATAGCTCTTCCGCGATATGCGGCGCAATTGGCGAAATCAATTGAACGAATTGCTCCATTGCTGCTTGCGGAAGCACATCTGTTTTGTAGGCTTCGTTTACAAAAATCATGAGCTGGCTGATTACGGTGTTGAAGCGAAGTCCCTCATAATCATCCGTAATTTTTTTGATTGAACGATGCCATGTGCGCTTGAATGCATCACTCGTTTCGCCATTGCCGATTTTGGCATTCAAGCTGCCATCCTCGTTCACGAACAAACGCCATACACGGTTAAGGAAACGATATGTTCCTTCCACACCATTGGTATTCCAAGGTTTCGTTGCTTCAAGCGGACCCATAAACATCTCGTACATACGAAGCGTATCTGCGCCAAACTCGTTTACAATATCATCTGGATTGATAACATTTCCACGCGATTTGGACATTTTTTCGTTGTTGTTTCCAAGGATCATACCTTGGTTGACAAGCTTATGGAACGGCTCCTTTGTATCTACAACGCCGATATCATAAAGCACCTTGTGCCAGAAACGAGCGTAAAGCAGATGCAGAACAGCGTGCTCAGCACCGCCGATGTAAAGGTCAACCGGCAACCATTGCTTTTGCTTCTCTGGCGAACAAAGCTGTTTGTCGTTTTTAGGATCGATGAAGCGCAGGTAGTACCAGCAGCTGCCAGCCCATTGCGGCATCGTGTTCGTTTCACGGCGAGCCTTCATACCCGTTTCAGGATCGATCGTGTTCACCCATTCCGTAACGCTGGCAAGCGGTGATTCCCCAGTTCCTGAAGGAGTAATAGCATCAACATCAGGCAGCAGAAGCGGAAGCTGATCCTCAGGAACAGTCTTCATCGTACCATCCTCCAAGTGAAGGATCGGAATCGGCTCACCCCAATAGCGCTGGCGGCTGAACAACCAATCGCGCAGGCGGTAAGTGATTTTCCCTTTTCCTTTGCCCGATGCATCCAGATGCTCTATCATTTTCGCAATCGCTTCTTCATTCGTCAAACCGTTCAAGAAATCGGAATTGACATGAATGCCGTCGCCTGCATAAGCTTCCTTCGTAACATCTCCGCCTTGCACAACCTCAACGATTGGCAAATCAAATTGCTTAGCAAATTCCCAGTCGCGAGCATCATGACCTGGAACAGCCATAATTGCACCCGTTCCATAACCAGCAAGAACATAATCTGCGATCCAGATTTGTGTTTTCACGCCATTAACGGGATTAATGGCATAAGCTCCTGTGAACACGCCTGACTTGTCTTTCGCCAAATCAGTACGCTCCAAATCACTCTTGCGCGATGCTGCCAGTTGATAAGCTTCAACCGCTTCTTTTTGCTCTGCCGTTACGATTTTTGCAACAAGCTCATGCTCAGGAGCGAGTACGCAATAAGTCGCGCCAAACAATGTATCTGGACGAGTCGTAAATACGACCAATGCGGAATCGTGACCGTCAATCTCAAAGGTAACCTCAGCTCCTTTGGATTTTCCAATCCAGTTGCGCTGCATATCCTTAATGCTTTCTGTCCAGTCCAGCTCTTCCAAATCATCCAACAGACGATCCGCGTATTCCGTAATTTTCAAAATCCACTGACGCATAGGCTTGCGAACAACAGGATGATTGCCCCGCTCGCTTAGGCCGTTAATAACCTCTTCATTGGCAAGCACTGTTCCAAGAGCTTCACACCAGTTAACTGATACTTCAGCAACATAAGCGAGTCCTCTGTTGTACAATTGGATAAAAATCCATTGCGTCCATTTATAATATTCAGGATCGGTTGTACTAATCTCGCGATCCCAATCGTATGAGAAGCCAAGTGATTTTATTTGTCTGCGGAAATTATCGATGTTTACAAACGTAATATCGCGCGGATGCTTTCCTGTATCAAGCGCATGCTGCTCAGCAGGCAATCCGAACGCATCCCAGCCCATCGGATGAAGGACATTATAACCTTTCATTCTTTTGTAGCGAGACACGATATCCGTCGCTGTATAACCTTCAGGATGTCCTACATGCAAGCCAGCTCCAGATGGATATGGAAACATATCTAATGCGTAAAACTTTGGTTTATCAGCATCCTCTGTCGTTTGAAACGTTTTGTTTTTATCCCAAAATTGCTGCCATTTCGGCTCCACAACAAGCGGGTTATAGCCGTGAAATTGCTGTTCTTGACTCATGTGCTCATATCCTCTCTCAAATAAATGCTGAATGCATAATTGTACAAAAAAACATAAAACCTCTCGCCCCTAGCGAATTATCGCTAGGGACGAGAGGTTGTTCTCCCGTGGTACCACCCTAGTTAGCGAAAGACATGCTTTGCCGATCGCTCACTTGTCGCCCTTATCGCGGGCCAAACGGTGATTTTCGCGTAAACGATGTTTCGTAAACATCGCTTTCGTTAATCGCACAGCTCCAAGGCGAGCTTCATTTCGCTGCAGGTCCGGCTTCCACCATAAATCACCGGCTCTCTAGGCCTGACAAACGAAATTACTGTTCCTCTTCAACGCTCCATATGCATAAAATCGTTAGTTTCGATTATAAAGATCACACGGTTCGGTGTCAAGAGAACGAACTTGAACTTCAAGCGTATCCTAATCGATTTGCACAACACATCTATTGTTCTTGTGCTCCTGATATGGTTTTATTCGCTCCAGCTCCGAAGCCTATATATCCAAAAATAACGGCAACGGCTACTAGCATCACTAATGAGACAGTCCAATTATTCGTCAAATCATGAATGAGTCCAAACAACAGCGGTCCGGCAGCGGCAAGCAGATAACCAAGTGACTGCGCCATCCCCGACAACTGAGCCGACTGCCTTGTGCTGCTTGTCCGCAGTACAAAAAACATAACTGCGAGACTAAAGCCGGAACCGCCGGCAATTCCGAGTAAAATCATACAAATCGGAATAAGATCCACATTCCCGCTAAGAAGCCCTAGGTATCCTAGGAGCAGCAAGATCGTTGTAAGAATAACAAGCAGCCTTTGGCTTGCCTGCTTTCCCGCAATGACAGGTATAATAAATGTCGCGGGCAAGCTGACAAATTGCAGCAGTGACAGCATCCATCCCGCATCAACGTGACTCATGCCGCGGTCAGACAAAATTTCAGGCAGCCATGATATGTTGACATAGAAACAAAATGATTGAAGACCCATAAATAATGCGACTTTCCAAGCTAAGCCAGAGCGCAGCAGACTACCGTTCTTCTCGCCATTCGTTGTTGCTTTGTTGTTATCCTTCTTCGCAAACGAACGAAGTTGCGGTACCCAAGCAATCGTAGCAATTAGAGCGAGCAGTGCCCAGCAGGCCAGCATCCCTTGCCAGCCAAAGGAAATCTTCTCTGTAATGGGAATGCTGAATCCTGAAGCTAAAGCAGCGCCTAAATTCATCACGACCGAATATAAACCAGTCATTAAACCGACGGTGGCCGGAAAATCTCTTTTTATCATGCTCGGAAGCAGTACGTTTGCAACTGCAATCGCCATGCCAAGCAAGATCGTTCCAACAAATAAAGCGGCTATCGCTGGAAGGGATCGAATTACAATCGCGCCAGTCAGCACGACCATTGCAATAAATAATGTGTTTTCCATACTTATGCGCTGAGCAATTCGTGGCGCAAGCGGAGAAATAAGTGCAAATGCTAGCAGCGGCAAGGTCGTCAGCAGCCCAGTGAGCGCACTGGAGATGCCAAACGAACGCTGAATTTCAGATACGATTGGTCCAACTGCTGTTAATGGCGCTCGCAAATTAGCGGCTATGAGCAAAATGCCAAGAAGCAGCAGCCATGAGCTTGTTATTGCAATTGGCGCAGAAGATGTAGATGCTGATGATAAATTTGTATTGCTGATTTTCACGAAATAATCCTTCTTTCTCATGCTGATCAATCTAAGTTGTTTAGTTTCCCATATAAGCGCCTTAAACATTCAACAAGGCGCCATATATGATTAATACAAATAACAAATAGCAGCTTTTATTTTTTTACTCGATACCAATACTCGTATTGCGGGACATACCCGATTTTATCGTACAGCCGATTAGCTGCTGCGTTATCTTTTACAACGAGCAGATAACCTTCAGTCGCTCCACGCCCTTTGCCCCATTGTAGAAGATGCAGCACTAACTGCTCGCCAAAACCTCTATTTCGATAGTTTGGATCGGTCACAATATCATAAATACCAATCCAACCATCTTCAATCACCGCATAGCCGCATGCTACCGGTATTCCATTGTCGTGCAAGATTGCGCAGCATTTATCCAGCGGTGACTGTTCTAACATTTTGCGTGTAGTTGACCGCTGTTCATCCGTTAAACGACTAAAAACCGCAACCGCATCCAGCCAATTCTCCGAAACTTCCTGTTCGAGCCAAATTTCAGCAGCTTTCGGCGATAGCGCGTCAGAAAGATGTATCGTCTTGACAATCGTCCGGTCGATAAGCTCATAACCGCGAGTCGCCAGTTCCTCATCAAGCGAGGTTGGCTGGACGAAGGGTGTTATTTTAAAAACAGAGCGAATGCCCTTTTGTTCATACAGTTCCTCGCAGGAGCTGATTTTTGCATTAAGCTGAAGCGTGCTGCCGTACACAGGATTAATCGAATTGGAACGTTTCGTATAACCTTCTGCAAAACGAAGCAGCCAGCCGTCGTAGACAACCGTTTGCAAAGCTGGCCAGCCATTCAAGCTCATTTCCTCTATGCGAAAATGCAACAGTCGCTTAATCTGCTCCATATGATGCTGATCATGCCATATAAAATCTTTTATATACTGACTCACTTCAAAGACATGACCGTCCGCATCTACATAGTCAGCTTTGTACTGCTCATCTGCTAGCTGTGCTATCGTGTCAATAATCCGCTTACGTATGCTTGCAGCTTCATGAACGAGCTCAGCGATCGAAGTTGACCTGCTGTATATTTTTGCTTGTTCGTTAAACTCATTATAATCCAAATGTTTAACCGTAAGCGGCAAGCCGGCTCGCACCTTTAAGATTGCTTCTTCATAAAAATAAATATCCCAACGTAAAATATGGGCTGTGACGTCTCGAACCGACCACTTTCCTGCGGCAATGCTCTGATTCCAAATACGTTCGTCGTAACGCCCCAAATCGGTTACAAACGTTATCCACTCTTCGAAGGTGTCTAGCAGCTGCTGTTTCTCGGTAACCATATGCAAATTCCACTCCCCTTAAACTGGCATAATCATCCAAGCTTCCATTTATCATAAAGGATGATACCTTAAGGAGCGAGATTTATTTCCATTTTTGAAATAAAAAAAGCCGCCTCATGAGCAGCTTATTGCGATTCTGATCCTCATACCATATCAAATCGTTCAAGCTGTTCCAGCTGGTTTTCTCGCTTCAATATTTCACGCTGCATCGGTCCAAGCAAATCAAAATGCGGATACTCTGACCGTGCATGAATATAGCGAGGATTAAGGCCGTTATCGAGGCACCAGCGCGAGAGCTTCTCCATATCGGAGCAGCCTACCTTCGTTACTGTCTTCATGTCTGGAAACCTCGAATCCAGCCAGTAGTGCGTCAGAAATGCAATTTCTCCGCGGGCAACGGCTTCTTTCCATCGCTGCAACTCTTTTCTTTTTATGCCAAAGGCCACAGCACATCGCTCCTTTAACGTTGAACATTCCTTCCTCACTAGATATGGACTCTTTAAGTCAGGATGTTCTTGACTCTCCCTACTTGCCCATCAGCCAGTCTCACTTTAATGCCATGAGGATGCTTAGGCGAATTCGTCAAAATATCTTTCACGACACCTCGTGTCAGCTTGCCAGTCCGTTGATCCTGCTTCAAAACAATGTCTACCGATAGGCCCGCTTTGATCGCGGAGCGCTCTGTTCCATTCATATTTACCATTCCTCTGCTGCTCTAATGTCGGCTTTTAGCATAGCATAAGCAAAGTAAAGATGCACATTATAAGGACAGCTGTTATACTTAACATCAAAAGATGTAAACGAAATGAGGAAATGTATTAATGTCTAACGCATTTAACGCTTTGGGTATAATTCCCAAGCTAAGCGAATTGCTCCACCATGATGGAATTATCGAGCCGACTCCGGTTCAAAAGCAAGCGATTCCACTTCTGCTCAACGGGCAGGATGTTATTGCACAAGCTCAGACGGGCACAGGCAAAACGATTGCGTTTGCTTTGCCTATTTTGCAACGTATTAATATAGAGAAAGAACAAGTCCAAGCTCTCATATTAACTCCAACGAGGGAACTTGCGATTCAAATTACGAGCGAGCTCAAAAAACTTGTGCCCGCTGTTGGCGTAAGCGTGCTTGCTGCCTATGGCGGCCAAGACGTTGATGCTCAGATTCGCAAGCTGCAGCGCTCGCCCCATATCGTAGTTGCCACACCTGGTCGTCTAATCGATCATATGAAACGTGAAACCGTCAGCCTAGGCAAGCTGCAAATGCTTGTTCTCGATGAAGCGGATCAAATGCTTCACATGGGCTTCTTGCCAGATGTAGAAAGCATTATTTCACAAACGCCGAAAGCTCGTCAAACGATGTTGTTCTCAGCTACAATGCCTGATGCTATTCGCAAGCTGGCTGCTGATTATATGAAGACGCCTGTCGATATTCGGGTACGCAGTACTAACGTCACACTCGACAGCATTACACAAATCGTCTATGAAACAACGGATAGAAGCAAGCAGCAAGCTCTCGTGCATTTGCTTGAGCGTCATCAGCCCTATTTGGCCGTTATTTTTTGCCGGACTAAAGTTCGCGCGAAAAAATTAAACAAGGAACTCCAAGAGATCGGCATCGAATCGGATGAGCTGCACGGCGATCTTACGCAAGCGAAGCGCGAGCAAGTAATGAAGCGCTTCAGAGATGCAAGACTGCAAGTGCTTGTAGCAACTGACGTTGCTGCACGCGGACTCGATGTTGAAGGGGTTACCCATGTTTACAACTACGACGTTCCACAAGACGGCGAGCTGTATATTCACCGTATTGGCAGAACGGGTCGCGCTGGGCAAGATGGCGCAGCCATTACACTCGCAACTCCTTATGACAAAAACCATTTGATTCTTATTGAACAAAGCATAAATGCTAAGCTTCCGCGCCGTGCAATTGACAACGAAGGCAACGAAACATCTGTACGCGCACAATCCGCCGATCGTCCTGAGAGAACACGCAGTGCAGCTGGCAAAAGCAGTACACGCGGCGGAAGCAGCAAGCCATCCGAGGGTGGACGCCGCGGCGGTCGTGACCGTTCTGCTCAAGGCGATCGCAATGCGAAGCCCGGCGGACGCAGAGGCCAACGCGAGACCGTTCGTCCTAATGCTGGCAAACGTACAGGCAGAACAGCTGAGATTCGCGGTCAAGCTTCCGAAGCAGCTGGCGAGAGCACAGGCTGGTCAGCTAATCGTGGAGATCGATTCGAATCCGCAAGCCCCGCTCGCGGCAATGACCGTTCCCAAAGCCGCAGCAGTTCCACTCGCGGCGGTGACCGTTCCGAAAATCGTGGAAGTTCAGCTCGCGGTGGCGAACGCTCCGAGAGTCGTGGCGGTTCAGCTCGCGGTGGTGCAAGCCGCAGCGGCGGCTTCGGCAGTCCTCGCGGCGCAGAGCATGTAGCAGGCCGTGCCTCGTCCAAGGTGGATAGCCCTTGGGAAGCAGCACGCAGTGATTTCAAAGCGAAAACACTAAATGAGCATGAAAACGGCCGTGGAACAGGCAAGCGCGGCAAATCATCGTCAGGCGGACGCAGCGGCTCACCTGCCGGCGGTCGCGGCAACAGCCCGCGTGGCGGAAGCTCTTCGAGCAAACCGCGCGGTGGCGGCGGACGCAATCGGTAAACAACTTTAAAAGAAAGAGCGGTCAACACAGGAACTTATTCCTCGTGCTGACCGCTCTTTCTTTTTCTATATCATTCCGTCAGGATCTTACTTCGTTAACCGTTAAATCATACTGATTATTATTGATAGTCAATGCCGCCTCATAATATCCTCTGCCGCAGCTAGTAGAATTGCATTGGCATACGCGCCGCTGCATCCGCAAACGTAAAATTTAGTTTTCGTATATCCGGGATAAATATTAGGAAGCTTTTCATAAAAGGTGTGAGCATGGTGAGTGAAAATAGCTATAACATTATTTCGCACATTGGATGTAGTTGATTGGATTTCAATGCAGGCGTGGATTTCAAAGGAGATTGGCATTATTAGAAGATTTGCAGCTGCATTGTTTTATCCTTTTTTTGATCAATCTCAATTACATTCTTCCTTTCCACTATAGCTTCGATTTGAACCATAGCTATAATTATTCTTAAAAAAATAGATTCGTGTGGGTTAACATTAAATTCGCAAGCAATATCTTTGACTCTTACCAACTTGAGCTCTATTACAATCATCCCAAAGAAAAAGGGCTGTTTCAAAAGTTTTCACTTTTGAAACAGCCCTTTTGTTTAATTAGCTCCAAGCGTGCTCATAAAGCGCTCTAGCCACGCCATCCTCGCTATTCGAAAGTGCAACTGCATTAGCTGCCAGCTTCACTTCCTCAGGGGAATTGCCCATTGCTATGCCCATGCCCGCAAATTGAAGCATCGTTATATCATTATGATAATTGCCAATTGCTAGAATTCGGCTGCGATCAATGCCTTTAATTGCAGCAAGCTGCTGCAACGCTTTTCCTTTATTGGCCTCAATATGATGCACATCGATAAAGAAGTCGCCGCTCCGAATCGAATGAAGCTGCTTAGGCCATCCCGACCATTCCGTTTGTACGACATCCATCTGATCCTTCGTTCCGAAAACTGTAAATTTCACAAGGCCGCTAGGCAAGCCCAGGCGGAAATCATGAATCGATGGTTTAGCTTGAAAATGGCCATACATTGCTTCCACTTCCGGCGTCATGCTCTCGACCATCATTTCAAACGCAGTATTCAAATCAAAATGAATGCCATTCTCGCGGCAATATTGAATAAAACGCAATAAATGCTCAGGTACCATATCGAATTGGTGAACAACGGAATGGTCATCCGCATTAATCGTTGCTGCTCCGTTATGAGTAATCACTGTCCCGCTAAGTCCAAGCTCTTTCAGCACAGGAAGAGCGCCAGATGGTCCTCTCCCAGTACATAACACGATTTGAGCTCCGCGATTGGCAGCTTCATGCACCGACTCACGAATAGCTTTCGTCAGCACATGATCATCTGTAAGCAGCGTCCCATCTACATCTAAAGCAATTAAGTCATAATTAAGGCTCATGTCTCCACTCCTATTCCAAACTCTGTAAGTGCTCTCTCTATCTCTTAATTACAGCAAACACTAGATACAATGTCTAATCCGTCTTCCGTTTATGCGAGCGCAGAAGCTCTAGTTCTTCTTCCGTCAGCTCCCGATAGGAGCCCTCTTCAAGGGTTTCATCAAGCTTAAGCGGGCCCATCGATACTCTTTTCAAGTATACGACCTTTTTGCCGACAGCTTCAAACATTCTTTTCACTTGGTGAAACTTACCTTCCATAATGGTAAGGGAGATACTCGAAAATATTTCATCATCCCTTTGTTCACGACTCTTGATGTGTAGCTCAGCCGGCATCGTAACATACCCGTCGTCTAATGCAACGCCAGCCAAAAAAAGCTGCTTGTCTTCTTCGCCAACATCGCCAAGCACCAATGCTTCATAGGTCTTCGCAACATGCTTGCGCGGAGACAACAGCTCATGAGCAAGCTGCCCATCGTTCGTCAGCAGCAGCAAGCCAACCGTGTCTTTATCCAGTCGTCCGACTGGAAATGGATCTCGCTGCCGATCGCTGAGCTCAAGTAAATCGATTACTGTGCGTTCACGACTATCCTCTGTTGCAGAAATAACGCCCTGCGGCTTATTCAACATGAAATAAACGACTTCACGATACACTACAGGTGCGCCGTCAAAATAAACCTTTGCTGTATCAGGGTCAACGATTAGTCCGCTGTCTTTCACTACTTTATCATCGACAACAACCATGCCGAGCTTCACAGCTCGTTTAATTTCGCTGCGCGTACCCAGTCCCATATGGGCGATTAGCTTGTCAATTCGAATACGATTACTCATTCTACATCCATCTCCATCCTGCAGGCAGTTCATTTTTGATCATTCCAGCGGCATATTTCCCCCAACCTAAGGGGAAACCGTCTGTACAAACTAATATATACCCTTTTGAGGGGGCGCCAGCATGCACCGTTAGTTCCGATTCATCAACAAACAAGGTTTCCCCTTTGAGATATCGAATCGTCTGCTCATCAGACGAGCTCCAATTAACGGAGCGCACGGCTTCATCTGGCTTTAACCCCATGGCTAGCGGGTGTGACGGTTCAAATCGACCTCGAAAAGCTTCACCTACATACCAGCCAGCTCTAACTACGCGCAAGCCATCGAGCGATGGCAGTTCGACAGGCTGAATATATACGCGAGAACCATAGGCAACAACACGCCCTGGCCAGCTTCGTGCATTTATCGCAAATTGATCTGCATACTGGTGCCACAGCTCAATTGGACTTGCTTCTTCAGAAAGGTTCATCGCGGCTCCATCACGACCACTCCCTGCTCCTTTCTTGTTTGCAGGGCGCTCCAATCCAGCGTTGGCCCAATCATTTCTCGTTTGCCGTTTAGCTGCTCGGCGCTCATCCCTATGATCTTGTTTCTTTTCTTGTCTTTTCCCGCTGCTTGGCACGACTTCACGTTTCAAGCTTCCTCCAGCAGACTGGACGCTCTTACTCTTTACAGAAGCAGCAACCACTACCTCTTCTTCAATGATGCTAGTCCGCTCCCCGCTGCGTCTAAGGACAGCCGCATAATGGCCTTCTCCCTCGATTAAATGCGGCCATAGCCTTACCGTTCCTTGAATGGATTGCAGACGCTCAGCATCAAGCTGCGCCATGCCTTCTGCTAAATCCGCTCTGCCTGACCTCCAGCCATGCTGAGGAGAAATAGCTTCAACAAAAAAATCTTCATGGTCGGCTAAAAACTGAGCTATTTGCTGCTCATTCTCCTCCGGCGAGAACGTGCATGTCGAATAGACCATTCTCCCCCCAGGTGCCAGCATCGCTGCGGCATGCTGCATAATATCGCGCTGCATAAAGGAGCATTTTTCAATCGAGTGCTTCTCCCATTCTGCAATCATTGAATCATCCTTGCGAAACATGCCCTCGCCGGAGCATGGGGCATCAATGAGAATACGATCGAACCATTGTGGAAAAACAGCGGCAATTGCTGCGGGCTCATCGTTAAGCACGACAGCATTGCGAACACCGGCAAGCTCTATATTCTTGGCCAAAGCCTTTGTTCTTTCTCTAGCGTTATCATTCGTGACGAGCACTCCGCTTCCTTGCAGCTTCCCTGCAATTTGCGTCGATTTGCCTCCAGGAGCCGCGCATAGATCAAGTACGCGTTGACCAGGCTGAACGTCCAACAGTTCTACAGGAGCCATCGCACTCGGTTCTTGAATATAATAGAGCCCCGCATGATAGTGCGGATGTTTGCCTGGCCGTTCACCCTCTTTGTAATACAAACCATCCGGTGCCCAAGGTATTTCACGCACCTCTTCGCCCATGTTAGATAGCTTTTTCCATTGCTCGACATCTAGCTTTAATCGATTGATTCGAAGACCGTATACTCTGGGAGCATCATACGAAGACATAAAGCTATCAAACTCATCACCAAGCAGTTTTTCCATTTTTTCTGTGAAATTACGCGGCAAATTGCCGTTCATGCTATTTCCTCCTGCCAAATAAATAGCCTCTCAGCATTCGCCGAGGCATTCGTACACAAAGCTTAAGGATTCATTATACAACGCACAGAATAATGAAGCGTCATTAATATTGTTGAAAAGTTAGACAAGCTCCGAAACGCTATTCATTATACAAAAGTTGGTCGCAGTCCGCAGCTAATTAATGGAATATATTCCCTTGCGTCTTTTCGCCCATCTCGCTCATCTAACCTATATAACCTACATGAAGCGCACAACAACAAACGTTTATCACAAATAATACACGGCGAAAAGCCATAAGGAGATTATTCATATGAATAAATTAGTAATAGGTACAGTCGTAACCTCAGTCATTGCCGGGGCATCCCTTATCGGGTTGATGACGACTTCAGTCAACGACCGCAGCATCGTTCAAGCCAAGGATAACGTAAACCAAATAACGCAGCAGCATGTGAAACAGCCCGAGACAAGCATTAGCAACGACTCGTTCCGCAACATTGAAGCAGCAAAGCAAAGTTTAGTATTTGAAATAAAGGGCGAAGCAAGCCTATTTGAAGGCACCTACCATTTCACAATCAAGCAGGGTGATAAAATCATCATGACTGATTTTGGAACGGCTTCTTTAGGCGGACCGGAATGGGGCAAAGTGAATCAGACCATTATCGTTCCGGTAAATAAGTTGTCACTCGACATCCCGCTCCATATCGAGCTATATGAAATTGATCAAGAGAGCGGCGAACAAGTTCGCAAAGTCATCATGCCGCTAACGATGTACGCAAGCAGCAAAAACGTCGACAACGAATCATTTCGCAATCTGATGATCACTCCTGTATCCGTCGATTATTCCTTAAAGGGCGAGGCGAGACTTTTAGAGGGCACCTATAATTATACCCTAAAACATGGCGAAAAAGTGCTTGCCGCAGGTTTTGGAACAGCCTCTATCGGCGCACCTGACTGGGGCAAGGTTCAGTATGATTGGAATCGTGTGGGAGAGCATAACTAGAGAACGACTATTACTCATAAGGAGGCCGACCGCCATTTCAAATGAAATTGAACTTGTAAAAAAAGCGATAGCCGGTGATGACGAAAGCTTCTCCAAGTTGATCGCGAGTCGGCAGGATCGGCTCTACCGAATCGCCTATACATATGTTCGCAACAAGGACGATGCTCTCGAAATTGTACAAGAAACCATATATCGCGCCTTTATTTCTGTCAAAAAAGTGCGTGAGCCGCAATACTTTCATACGTGGCTAACAAAGATCGCCGTCAATTATGCGCTTGAATATATTCGAAAAGCGAAAAAAACAGTCTATATCGACAATGATTATGAGGCTGGTTACGCTCCTGAACGAACCGAAGAACAAATCGATCTGCAACAGGCACTCAACAGTCTTGACGAGAAGTCCAAAACGGTGATCATCCTTAGGTATTTTGAAGATTTGCCTTTAAAAGATGTTGCCGAAATTGTCGATATGCCGTTAAGCTCGGTGAAATCGATCGTCTACCGGGCTTTAGCAAAGCTGAATATTCACCTAAACGAGGGGGAAGACGATGAGTAACCGAATGGATTTATTTAAAAAAACATATAATGAAATCGATATTCCCGATCAGCTTGCTGCCGTTGCCAATGCAGCTATTCAAAGAGGCAAAATCGAGCGCAAGCGCACGAAACAAGCAAAATCAATCCGCTGGGTTAAACGTGTAGTTGCTGGTGCAGCAGCCCTCTTTATTCTTTTTACAATCAGCATTAATACGATGCCTGCTTTCGCTAGCAGCTTAGAAAAAATACCGGGTCTTGGCCAACTCGTGCGTACTTTGCAGTTTTACAAAGGAAGCGCAGGCGGCGGTACAATTACGGACTCCACTGCTATTAATGTCATTTCGCTGGAGAAGAAAGGCGATCTTGAGCATATTGTCATTCATTTTCAGAAAAACAATAAAGACCAGCAAATGACGAATTCGTTTAGCGTCAACTATAGCGAGTATCCTAATACGATGACTTTTTCAATTGGCGGGGTTAGACAATTCTCAGCGGAGAAGGACTTAGCTGAGCTAAAGAACAGCAGCTTAATCACGGACGCTTATCCATTAATTTCGCTCGACGATTCGCTGGTTCGCTTTAACATAACTTTTAAGAACAATATAAGTTACGAGGTCAAGGAATATAAAGAACCGGCACAAGTTGTTCTTACGATAAAGCTGGACTCTGCAGAAACTAATCTTCCCACCGTTTATTCGCTTCGTACCGTTTCTTCCCCATTCGGAGAAGCGCAAGGCATCTACGAAGAAATGTTAGCAGGTCTTGAAGGAGTACGAACGCTCAAAGATCAACAAGGGGGTTACTTTGTCGAAGCTGGATATTATAGCAGTGAAGAAGCAGCTATGGGAAAAATACAGGAAATAGTTAAAACCTATGGCATTTCTGATCATTCGTTATACATTGAACAGAGAGATGCCATGCAAGATCCTCAAGCAATTAACGCCAGATCAGATAATCAGTAATATCCAACATTTTATCCATCTATTTCCTTTCATTCTCTAAATCCGAATGTTGTATGACATTGATGCTCAAGCTCTTACATACCAATACGGATTTGTTATATAATATATTTAAGTAAGGACATGCTGTTCTTTCATAGCTTGTCCACTTAAACCTGTTTCGGAGGTAGTTGCTTACATGAAGAAGAAAAAGAAATTGAAAATGATTTACGTCTATATCGGTATCGTTGTTATTTTATTCGGTCTTATTACCGTTTTAAACAACAGTGGCAAAGTAAACGCCGTATATGACAAGCCCCTCTCCGAGCTGAACCCAGAAACACGCAAGCTGCTTAATGATCCTAACTATCAGAATATCATTTTGCCTGCTGAATTAGACAAGAAAGTGGCCGATAAGGAAGATTTCTTCGTTTATCTATTCGCTTCTGATTGTCCGCATTGCCAAAGAACGACGCCACAGCTTATGCCGCTTGTTGATGAGCTCGGAATTGACCTTCCGCAATTCAACTTAAGAGAATTCCCTAGCTATTTCAACAAATATAATGTCGAGTTTACGCCTACACTTGCTTATTTCAAAGATGGCGTTCAAATTGACAAGCTAGAGGGCGGACTTGCTGAAGAAGGAACTACCGGCTACAAACTAGATGATTTCAGAGCGTTTTTCAATAAATATTCGGGGGCTGAAACCAAATGATGAAGCGTCAGCGCCAAACGGCTGAGCAGATTACGGAGGAGCAAAAAAATTCACGCATTCGCAGCATCATGTATGCTTTGCTGCTCGCATTCGCTTTTATTACTTTGCTCACCGCATGCGGCTTAGCGAACGACGAGAAGGCAGGCGCTGAGCATCAACACGGTTCCGAAACATGGCAAACAACAGCATCCTATGATGAGCTGCCTGGTTTTTTAGCGGACTATACGCCGCATACGAGCGAGCTATATAAAGGAGTCCATGCTCACGCCGACATTATGAGCGGTATCACTTGTTATTGCGGTTGTTCAGATGGGTTAGCAGTTGAAACCCCGCATGACTCGCTTCTGCGCTGCTACGTTGCCGAACATCCTGCGGACGAGGGCGCTGTAACATGGACCAATCACAGTACCAGCTGCGGCATTTGTAAGAAAGAGATGGAAGAAGTAATCGCCTTAAGCAAGCAAGGCAAGACCAAGGAAGAAATACGTGCAGCCATCGATAAGCTGTATAAACCAAAAAAATCAACAGATTAGTTAACGCTCGTCTGCTGTATAAGTTGAAGAAGCTGTCCAGCAAGGTCTACTCCGACCTTGCTGGACAGCTTCTTTTTTTCATACATGTAATGCAGCTAAGGCTTTATTTACTTATTCTTTCTTATTTGCTCCAGTCAACGATTAATTTGGCCATTAATACGAGATCGAGAATATCAATGACCTTGTCGTTGTTCAAATCCCCAGATTTAACTGCATTCCAGTTGCTGTCGCCTTCCTTCGCACCATATGATTTCACGAGGATTGCTAAGTCAACGATGCTTACCTTCTCATCATTGTTATAATCGCCAGGGATATTAATAACTTCAAGGGCATGTGAATTGCCCGCTATTGTTACTTCCTCCACACTGTCGGATAATACTGCTTTTTTCACTGTAATTTGAGTTGGGCCTGCCAGAGCTCCTGCCTTAGCTTGGAATGTGAGCTTCATCCAATCCCCATTCGCATTCGTCTGTGCTTCATTCAAATGGACTGCAATCAATCTTACTTGTCCATCCTTATCCTTCGTTTCTGGAATCAAAAATTTAGTTTCATCCATGGATACTGCCGAAACAAAGGTCAACTTGGAAGGATCGTATTCAATCGTAATGTCCTCTGCCATAACGGAACCCACTACGTTTTCTAGACCGTAAGTAAGCGCAATGGAACCACCCACTGTTACTTTCGTTTCACCTTTTAAGCTGGCTTTTTCCGTTTGCTTGTCCTTTACGGTACCTGTAAAATCAATTTCACTCATGCTCGTAAAGGTGCCTGCTGCATTATAAGTGCTCTTTACCACAAACTTGATATATCTGCCGGAAATCGTTTTGTTAAGCGGTGTAAAGTCTTTATACGTACTGCCTGTCCACGATTTGCCGAAGGTACCTGTCGCTTTATTGGCTTCATTCGCAAGGAACGCCGCGTCACTTAGATCTGACAAGCGATCAGATGTGTATACCTCAAAGTCTTTCGGAAATTCCAGCGCAGTTTGATTCATTCTGCTTGTTCTTTGAATGCCGCTCAAGCTATGGCTATTTTTTGAATCAATAATAACCCAATGAGGGAAATCTGCCGCGGGAACTTCCCATTTGGAGTGCCAGATAGTCGCCGAATCACCATCAAGAATATTTGATGCAAATGCATCTTCATTATCCGCATAAGAGCTGAATGATTCGATTGCAAATGCCGATTTCGATAGGAACTGATAAGTCACAGATTCCTTTGCCGCTTCCAAAGCGAGCATAAGATTCACATAAGCTTCATCGATTTCGTTAACTGGGCTTTCAGGAGTAAGCGCCGATGCGCTGCTTAAAGCAGAACGGAGCTCCATCATCTTGGCAGCGGAATAGGTGACGCCTACAACACTTTCACTGGCAGCATCAAAGGCCGAAGCATCAACCTTCAACTTGTTAAGCTGCTCATACGTATAGGCAGGAATGATTTTGTAGGAATCGGATAACGCTTTGATCTCCGTTGCAGTGAGCGTCCGTTTCCAAATTTTCAAATCGTCCATCGTAACATTGGCACCGCCGTTCCCTTTGTTGCCATCCGCGCCAATAATCGTATTAAAAGCTGTGTCAACACTGCTCATGCCAAGTGCAGTCATCTCTTTAGAGGCCTTCTCCACCCCATCGACATACACTTTGCCAACTTGGTTTGCTCGGTCGACGGTGACCGTGAACAAGTGCCATTCACTTCCAACACTACCCGCCGAAGTATCCATTCGGTTCGTGCCGTCTGCAATGTTTAACGTCATAGCATTGGCTACAGCAGGTCCGATATACCAACCGACGTTTTTGCCGCTGTTCCAGTTTTTATTAGAAATGACCGTCTGATCACCAGATAAATTGCCTGTATGCCAGAACGATACCGTAAAGCTGCCACTGCCAAACTTCAGATCGCTGCGGCTGCCCATATCGATATAATTCGCATTGCCTGCCGGAATGTACGCTGCTTTATTTGATTTGCCCTGCACGTACGCAACGCTTCCGCGTGATACAGCCGAACCCGTCACGCCGCTCGCATCATCGTTTAAGTTGTCGTCAAACTTCATATCAACGACTAGGTCCTTCCACATCGTTTCAGGGTCAATCGGCGTAAGCTCAGGCAGCGTGCCTTCCGTACGGAATGTATGCTGGATCGCGCTAGACTTGTTCCCGTAGCTGTCTACGGCATAAATGACCGCATTATAGGTCGTTTGCGGATCAAGTCCGTCCAGTGGAATCGTCATCGCATTCGGAATCGGCGTAAAGAAATAGTCGGAGAACACATTGACCGATTTTGCGGTCGTACCCGTCCTTTTGTTCGTAAGCGTCAGCTCGTAATGATGCATGTTTTGGTCATCCTTCGCTTGATTGAAGCTCAGCATAGGCGTGCCATCCAAATCCGTCACTTTCAGATCCATCTCAGCAGGAAATTGCGGTGCTACTTTATTGCGATTTGCACTCGTATACTTGAAATTGCTTTTGATCTCTTGAATCGAGTTGCCTTTCAGCTCAATAACCCATTTCTCGCCAGCAATTGTACCGACGCTGTTGAATGGGGGAACCGGTGTCCAATTATCCATAATATCTGCCGGATCTGCATTAAAAGCAATTCTATCTACTTCAATCCGGTCCGCATACACTTCAATAAAATCAGCCTGAGATACCGGAAATTCAAAGCGGCTGACAAGCCCTGCATTCGTTACAGCAGAGTAGCCATGCTCTGCTTCAATGTACGACATCGAGCCAAGATTCAGAGCCGTATAATCCTTCTGGAAAATAGAGCGTTCATCGCTGTTGGTCAGATGGGAGTGCCCCGACAACGTAATAACCTGCGGGTAACCCGCCAGATCACTGTTAAGGTTCGGATTCGACGCCTGCTGTCCGTCCATTACCGTCCCTGTGATCGGCTGATGGATGCCTACAAAGATCGGCTTATTTTTGTTTAATGGATCAGCCGTAATTTCAGCCAATCTGCCCTTAAGCCAATTGCGCTGGCCTGTATCCGAGTTGTAGTTGTTTCCGTTCAAGAAGAAAAAATAATAACCACCGATTTGAGTTTCATAATAGCCGTTGGCTTGTGATGTGAACCAATCCGCTGGATAATGCTCATTCACTTTTGCAACTGTCGCGTCATGATTTCCCATTGCAACATGCATCTTTGTATTGGTCATATTTTTTCTAGTAAGATTCGCTTGGAAAATTTCCCTTACCATTTGATGATCGTTCGGTTTGTCTCCTCCGTTATCGTTGATCATATCACCCACAACCAGGATGGCATCAGGATTTGGGAAGATTGATGCGATAGTATCGAAATAGCTTTCATATCTTGGATCACCTGTCGTGCGTGAGCCTACATGAACGTCTGACATCGCTACAAATTGCAGCAGCGGCTTTTCACTAGTTTTAATCATGTAACCAAACGTTACCGCCTTGCTCGCCACGCCATCCTTTATCGCAATCGCGCTAAGGTTTGTGGTTTTGGCAATCGTGATTGGATTATTGTCAGCTTTTTTGCTTTTCTCGTTAGGCAGCGTTCCATCAAGTGTATAATAAATGCTAGCATCACTTGTTTTAGAGCTTAATACAACCGCTATCGCAGCCTCGTAACGTCCTCCAGCGACAGATGCTTCAGGTGCTTGTACCGCACCATCGGCAGCGCTTGCTGATCGAATGAACCCTTGTGCATTGGAACATAAAACAGCCATAACTATGAAAACCGCTAAACTTCTCCTCCACTTAAAAAACAAATCAATCACTCCTTTTATTTTCTTGTTTCATGTGCATTATATATGTTTTAATTGGTTGTATTGTTAAACAGAAGTCATTTTAACGTTTGTTTATTGTAAATGATGGAATGGACGCCACCTCCCTTGGACAACAAAAAAAGACGACTTCTCACTCTATAATGGAGTGAAAGTCGTCTTCAATGTTCATTTTGCCTAACTATCCTAAATCCAATTCACATTGGTTTTACGCCTGCTTTTATGCTAGCTTTGGTTTGCTTTCTTAGCTTTCCCAATGGCTGTTTGAATATCAAGCGAAAGCTGATTAAGCTCATGATAGTCCTCTTTTTCAAATTTCTCGTTAAATTTCATTTGAAATTGAGCAGCTTCACGAACCCGATTATAAAAATACAAATCTTGAATGCCTTTAAGCACCTTCGAGACCACGTTGGACTGCTCCTCGAATTCGGTCTGCGCATCCAAAATCTCTTTGCGAATGCTGGTCATTTCTGTATCCAGCTGCGATGCGGCTTCAGCCGCTTTCTTCAACCGCTCACGCACATCCTCAGGCAAGCTTTCTTTAAACTTGTAGTTTAATGAATGCTCGATTGTTGCCCAAAAATTCATTGCTAACGTCCGTATTTGAATTTCAGCCAACACGATTTTGTATCCTAGTGCTGTTTGAACCGGATATTCAACAATCATATGGTAGCTTCGGTAGCCGCTATCTTTGAAATTCGTAATATAATCCTTCTCATATACAAGGGAAAGATCTTTACGCGTGCGAATCAAGCCAGCTACTCGGTGAATATCATCCACAAACTGGCACATAATGCGAATACCTGCAATGTCCTCTATACCCGTATCCAATTGATCCGAGGGGACTTTGAGACGCTTGGCCTTTTCCAGAATACTAGAAATTCGCTTAACCCGGCCGGTGACGAATTCTATCGGCGCGTAAGCTTCTCGTATCTTCAGTTCGACCCGCATCGTTTTAAATTTCACTTTAAGTTCTTCAACCGCTTGTTCATAAGGCTGTAAAAAAAGATTCCAGTCTCTACCGTCCATCCGGCCGCCTCCTGTTCTTAAACGTGATCTGCACCAACTGCTTCGGCAATATTGCGGTAGCCATCTTTGCGTAAACATTCTTTTAATCCACTCGTTAGCTCTCGCAGCACTCCAGGCCCTTTGTAAATAAGCGCCGTGTAGATTTCAACAAGTGAAGCTCCCGCGCGGATTTTATCGTATGCGTCTTGTGCTGTAAAAATGCCGCCCGAGCCAATAATGGGCAGCTTGCCCCCGGTTTGGCGATATACCGCCCGAATGACCTCCGTTGAACGTTCTCGCAGCGGCTTGCCGCTGAGCCCGCCCGCTTCGCCAGCATTCGAATGCTGAAGGCCTTCGCGCGATAATGTTGTGTTTGTTGCAATTATACCTGAAACTCCGCTGTCCATAATAGTCGCAACGGTAAGCTCCAGCTGTTCATCTGTCATGTCAGGCGCAATTTTGACGAGAACAGGTTTTGCTTTTGCTCCTGTTTTCGCCGCTTGCGTGTTTATTTCCTTTTTTACAGCGGTAAGCAAATTTCTTAGTTCTTCACCATGCTGCAAATCACGCAAATCCGGGGTGTTCGGAGAGCTGATATTGACGACAAAAAAGTCGCCGTATGTATACAATTCGCGTATGCAGGTCTGATAGTCCTCATGAGCAAGTTCATTTGGCGTTATTTTGTTTTTGCCAATGTTAACCGCTATCGGGATTCTATTTATTTTGCGTCGTGACAGCTTCTCTGCCATTGCCGCTGTGCCATCATTGTTAAAGCCCATCCGATTAATAAGCGCTTCGTCTGATGGGAGGCGGAACAATCGCGGCTGCTCATTGCCAGCTTGTCCTTTTGGCGTTACCGTTCCAACCTCAGCAAAACCAAAACCTATGCTTGAGAAACCGTCCGCAGCTTTGCCGTTCTTATCAAGTCCAGCAGCAAGTCCAACAGGGTGCGGGAATTGCAGTCCGAATAGTTCTGTAGCAAGCTCAGGCGACTTTGCTACGCCATACATCGCATTCATCAGACCATTCAGCCCTGGAACTACACCGCCGGCAGCTAAGCCGTCAATCACAAGATGATGGGCCCTCTCAGGATCCATTCGAAAAAAAATAGGTTTTAAAATTGAAGAATAAATCAACTTACTCACTCCGATCTTAGATGTATGCTCTATCTGACAGTTTATCTTTTTTGCGGCAAAAAGAAAAGAGCCTGCACGCAAGGTGCAAGCTTCCATTGTATTGCGGCTTGTCTAGAAAACGATTACAATGAGATCATATTATTTATTACTATGAAATAGAGAGGTTGATTGACGATGAGTTCACCAAAAAGAAGACCGGCTACAATCAAAGCGAAACCGAAGGATGAAGTAAACAAAAAAGCGCTTGTATGGATTGGTTCAATCGTCGGCGTCGTTGTTGTAGCTGTCGCGCTGCTTCTTATTTTTACTTCGTAAGCGGTCTACGTCAACCATTTATAGATTTTCAAGGGATTGGTTTCGTTTTGGAGCGGCTCCAGCTGAAAACGTTCTGCTGGCTGCTGCACCTTAGACGGAAGCGTCCCATTTTTTATTTTGACAACCGTTCCTAGCGGCACCATATCAAACAACTCCTCCACATCAGCTTTGCCCATCCGGATACAGCCAAGTGATTCGTCCTTGCCAATACTGCCGGGTTCATCCGTTCCATGAATCGCGTACAGCGTATTCGATAATGTCATTCCTCGGCTTCCGAAGTTACCATCGTCACGCCCATTCGGATTTCTAACCTTTTCACTTATGTAGAAGCTTCCCTCAGGCGTTGCATCGCCTCCGAGGCCCACCTTATAGCTGCGCACAATGATATCCCCCTGAATAACAGCAAGTCGATAACTCGCTTTATCTACCACGACCTCTAGCGGCTGGCTCCACTGTTTATCCAAAATTCCATTTGTGCCTACGATCGGACTCGTTCTTTTTTCACTTTCCTCTTGCTGCTGATTTCCTGCTGCTTGTTCTTGTTCTTGGATTGAACGGTTTTTTTGTGCTTGCGCGGCTTTCAGCTTTCGCAATACAGCAGGAAACATAGAGCGCATACCGCTGCGTTCCCCGGAAAGAACATTGTTCGGATAAGGCCCAATAAGATCATCCAGCTTCTCCGGCCACTTTTTAAATTTTTTCTCATATTGATAGATGCCGCTTGCAAGCGTCCAGTGCGTCTCTTGCTGCACGCTCCATTCCTTATATTGTGCTGCTGCCGAGCTCGCCTCAGAAGGCTCACACTCGCAGGTAAGGCGGTCATACATCGTTACATCCAGCTTACTGCTTCCATTTTCTTTTTCTATGGACATGAGCAGTCTAGTGTTCCCTGTCCATTTCCGCCAGCCCTCATCTTCCTCAAGGCGAGCTGCAATGGTATGAAGAGGTGCTTGCTTGCCGGCTGCAATGAGGCTGTTCCATGCGCTGCCGACTGGATTTCGTTCTTTACGAGGTATAAACACAACGCCAATTGGGTTCACTTCAACTAAGGCTATAGGCTCGGGCTGCTCAGGCCTTTCCTTGAATACGGAAGTGCTAGCTGGAGCAAACACTGCAACGAGCAGGAACAATAGAGCTAATGCTCCTAATTTGCGAGCTCGTCTTTTTTTCTTTTGCTGCAAATCCCAATCTTTAAGCAGCTGCAATTGATTTTCCGATAACGGATGGCTCTCATGCTCGAAGGCATCGTATACCTCACCAGCTTGCAGGAAGCAATAATTCGCTTTGCCCTCCTTGCCAGCGAGCTTGTATTGCTTGCCTAACAAATACCAACCCATTTGGTTATCAGGGTGCTGCTTTACAAATTGCTTCAAATAAAAAATATCTTCCGGAGAGTCCATCCCCCATCCTCCCGACATGTGGTATATAACCTCTATATCGGCAGGGAGGGAGTTTGATTGTAATCCCGAGTCCATTTCTGTTATTGCAGCATATACAAAAAAAAGTTCCTCACCGCTGCATAGCAAAGCGGGGAGGAACTTTTTTATCATCACTCAAAAATTAGTAATTAAAAGGAACGTCTGCAATTTTGATTGAATCTGTCGGACAGCCGTCAGCTGCATCCTGCAAATCATCGAACAAATCTTCAGGAATTTCAGTGTTGCCTGTATTACCGTCAGCTTTATAAATAACTTCTGCAAGACCTTCGTCATCATAATCATAAATGTCAGGAGCAGTTGCTCCGCAAGCTCCACAAGCGATGCACGTATCTTTTTCAACCCAAGTAAACTTACCCATGGAAATCCCCTCCCAAATAAATAAACGGAATAATCTCGTCTCTGTACAGTCAAGCTTCATTCATCAATATATAACAAACTATCGTCCTTTTGCAAGGATGTACCGCGAATTCGTTTATTCCTAATTAAGGTTGAAGGATCATCACCAAGCATTCCTGCCGTCAAAACAGCATCCTCTCCATACTTGTCGCGGAGCTGATCCATCGCTTTAGTCAACGCTTCTTTTCTCGGCTGCTTCTCGTAGCTGAACAAATCAAGCTGCAAGGCAGTTTCAGCAAGCAGAGTGAGGTTCTGGAGCGTTATGCCAAGCAGCCGGATCGGCTCGCCTTCCTTCCAATGCCGGTCATATAGCTTGCAAGCCTCCCTATAGAAATCTTCACTCGATTCCGTAGGTGCTGCAAGGGTGTGGGAGCGGGCAATCGTCGTCATATCCGGCTTGCGAATTGTGATTTGAACCGTAGTTGCGACCATCTTTTGCCTTCGCAGCCTTCGACCTGTCTGATCCGCCAAATTAAGCAGCACACGGAAAACGTCGTCCCGCGACGTAATATCGCTTGGAAGCGTCGTCGTATGACCGATCGATTTGTTCCGTTCCCGATTTGGGTTAACTTCAGAGTAATCAAGTCCATAGGCAGCTGATTTCATCCAAGAGCCAACTACGCCAAAATGCTTATTCAGCATCGTTTCCTCCGATGCCGCCAACTGGCCAATCGTCCGAATATTCAGCTTGCTGAGCTTATCAGCCGTTTTTTTGCCAATGCCAAACAAATGATCGCACGGCTTATCCCAAAGCACCTTTTGCACATCACGAATCCGCAGCACAGTCAGCCCGTTTGGTTTTTTCATGTCGGATGCCATCTTTGCAAGCAGCTTATTTGGAGCTAAACCAATAGAACAAGGAAGAGACCACTCGGACTTGATTCGCTGCTGCAGCGAAGCCGCAATATCAAGCGGCGAGCCGAACATTTTCGAACCGGTAATGTCCATATAACATTCGTCAATCGATACAGACTCAACGAGCGGCGTATATTGTCTAGCGATTGCCATAAAGCCATGTGAATATTTACGGTATAATGAAAAGTCCGGTTTGATTAATATAAGCTCAGGACAAAGTGTTAGTGCCTGTCTGACTGTCATTCCCGTCTTTATCCCTCTGCTCCGTGCTGCATAAGAACAAGTGACGAGGATACCCTTTCGCTGCTCAACGCTGCCGGACACCGCAGTTGGTTTGTCCTTATATTTCTCCGGCTCCTCAGCCTCATGTACGGAACAATAAAAAGCATTCATATCTAAATGAATGATAACTCGGCCCTTAGCCGGATAGAACTCATTCGTATTCGTCATAATCGCGCAACACACCGCCTAACCTAAGCCATAAGCCTACATAAGCTTATCCACCCAAGCATACAATTCCAATAGGGTCAAGTCAACGAAGCACGCGCGAGCTGACAAAAATTCCTTTTGCCCCCTCTACTTTCAAGGCGACAAGTGTTATAATACTAAATTATGATTTGAAAAGGCATTCAGTGAAGGAGGCGTCCCGTTAATGACAAAAAACATATCTATATTCGATACGACGCTGCGTGACGGTACTCAAGGTGAAGGGATCAGCCTGTCGGCAGATGACAAATTAAAAATTGCCCAGAAGCTCGACACGTTGGGCGTTCATTATATTGAAGGCGGAAATCCTGGAAGCAACAGTAAGGATATTGAGTTTTTTCAGCGGATCAAAGCTTTCAATTTAAGCGCCAAAATTACTGCCTTCGGCAGCACTCGTCGCAAAAACAGTTTGGCAGAGCAGGATGCCAGCCTTGTTCGCATCGTGGAGTCCGGTGTTCCGGCTGCTACGCTTGTAGGCAAGTCATGGGATTTCCATGTACATACAGCCCTGCAAACGACTTTAGAAGAAAATATGTCGATGATTTTTGATTCCATTGCTTTTCTAAAGCAAAATCAAATGGAAGCCTTGTTTGATGCCGAGCATTTTTTCGATGGCTACAAGAACAATCCAGAGTATGCCATTGCTGTTTTGAAGAAAGCACAGGAGGCTGGCGCCAACTGGCTCGTCCTATGCGATACAAACGGCGGCACATTGCCTAGTGAAATCCATGAAATCGTTTCTCGCGTGAAGCAGGAGCTAACGGCCCCTATCGGCATTCATACACATAATGACTGTGAGCTGGCTGTCGCAAACTCTTTAGCAGCAATCGAAGCCGGAGCTCGTCAAGTACAAGGCACGATCAACGGCTACGGCGAGCGCTGCGGGAACGCGAACCTATGCTCCATCATTCCTAACTTGCAAATCAAAATGAATTATGACGTTTTGCCAGAGGATAAGCTTCGCACATTGACGAGTACAGCTCGATATATCAGTGAAATTGCGAATGTTCACATGCCTGTTGGTCAAGCTTATGTCGGCAATGCCGCATTCGCTCACAAAGGCGGCATTCATGTCTCCGCCATTATGAAGGATTCCAAAACCTATGAGCATATTCAACCAGAGCTTGTTGGAAACAAACAGCGAATACTTGTCTCTGAGCTCGCAGGACAAAGCAATATCATATCCAAGGCGAAAGAGCTTGGACTTGACGTCAACGCAAATAATGAGAAAACAAAGCTCATTATGGATCAAATTAAAGAGCTCGAGCATCAAGGCTACCAATTTGAAGGCGCCGACGCTTCCATGGAGCTGCTGCTTCGCGAAGCATTCGGCAGCGAAGTAAAAGAGTTGTTCAAGGTTGAATCCTTCAAAATGCTCGTAGAAAAAACAAACGGCCAAATGATTTCAGAAGCGATTGTAAAAATCAACGTTGGCGGCCAGCAAGTTTATATGGCTGCTGAAGGCAATGGACCTGTCAACGCCCTCGATAACGCCCTGCGCAAGGCGCTGGTGCAGTTTTATCCGGAAATCGTTGATATCCATCTATCCGATTATAAAGTCCGTGTAATCGACGAGAAGGACGCTACAGCAGCTAAGGTACGTGTTCTTATCGAGTCGACAGGACTAAACAATACGTGGAGCACAGTTGGCGTATCAAACAACGTCATCGAAGCAAGCTGGGAAGCTCTCGTAGACAGTATTCGTTACGCCCTGCTTAACATGGTAAAGGTTGACAGCACGCTCGTTGATCCTCATGATCGCATGGGACTCGTCAATCATTAAAACAACAAAAAAAGAGTCGAACAGGTTATTCACGCCTGCTCGACTCTTTTTTTGTTGTTGCTGCCGACTACATCCATTTCTCAATCATGCGTTCCCACTCCGCATAAGGAATGACGCCATTGATCCGCTCTCTAATTACACCTTCGCTGTCAATAAGGAACGTTGTTGGAAACGTATCTACCTTATACTGCTTCGTCACATCGCCCACCCGATCCATTAAGATTGGAAACGTGAACTCATATTCTTTGACAAAGTCTCTAGCTGCCCGTTCTTTATCGAATTTCGTAGCATTAACGCCAACGAGTGAAATTTTTTCCCCGTATTGCTCATGCAGGCGCTGCAGGTCCGGCGCTTCCAGTTCACAAGGACCACACCAGGATGCCCAGAAATTAACGAAAGTCAGTTTATCCTGTTTGCCCCCTATTTCATAGGACTTCTCATCAAGATCAGGAAGTTTGAAGGTTGTCGCTTGAAATCCCGCTTTCGGCTTAAAATCAACTGAAGTGGCTGCTATCGCTGCTGAATCCGAGTCATCATTTTTATATTGAAATACAGCTAATCCTGCAAACAGCAACGCAATCGTAAATAGTGCTGCGACACGTTTCATGAGGTTCCATCCTTTTTTTCACATTTTCAAATGCCTATATCGCTTCATGGTATCATGCACCGTATAGAAGCTCAATACACAGGACAAATTAGCCATCAAAACGTCATTTTTAAAGAAATGGTTCTTATCTATTCTCTGACGACTATTATGGGTAAGTTGAGCATAATTCATACTCAGCCTTGTTGAAATTAGCGGACTTAAGCCTATTTCGTTATACTTAATTCATTCGCATTATAAAAAGGAGGCATTGTGTTGGAAACACACCAAACGCGTGGCTGCATAACCAAATCGGCATTCGAGCGGCTTATTCAAATATGTGCGGATGCTCAACCTTTTGAGGCATGCGGCATTATGGCAAGCAGCCAATCCCTACATTCCATTACCGCTGATCAAAATGAAGCCATTATAGATATTGTTATCCCCATAACTAATAATCATAAAGATCCCATGCATTCGTTCTCGTTTGATCCGACCGAGTGGACCGCTGCTTATTATGACATGCAAAAAAACCGACAAACGCTTGTCGGCTTATTTCATTCGCATCCGCGTACAAAGGCTATTCCGTCTTCTAGCGACACTGACGGTTTCCTGCCCGCTTCGGAGCTTTCCTATTGGATTGTTTCACTGGAGAACATGAAATCGCCTGACGTTAAGCCCTATCGCCGCTCAGAAGGTTCATTTATTCCACTGCAGCTAGTGCTTGCTTAAATAGGCATACAGATCGCCGAGTGTCGTAATATTTCGTTCCAAAATACGCGTCAAATAGTTCCGCCACAGCTTTGCTGTCATGATTGAATCCTGCAAAGCATGATGCCGCTCTGTAATTGGAATACAGCAGCTCTCAAGCAAATCATCGAGACTGTATCCTTCCAGATTGGGCTCCAGCCATTTGGCCACCATCATCATGTCCAGCACTCTGTGGTTCAAATTAATCTTTGACGTTCTCCACAATGCCGCGTTCAGAAATTGCTTATCGTGGCCGGAAGCATGAGCGATAAGCAGCCTTCTGCCGACAAACTCCATAAAATCATGAAGCACTTGCATCAAATCAGGAGCATCTTGTACCATTTCATTCGTAATGCCGGTCAGTTCGACAATCGCTTTCGGAATTCTTCGTTTAGGATTCACGAGACTATAAAAGGTTTCACTTTCAACAAGCTCGCCATCTCGAAACAATACAGCGCCAAATGAAATAATTTCATCCCCATTATTCGGATAAAAGCCCGTTGTCTCAAGGTCAAAAACAATGACCTCCAGCTCTCGAAGAGGCATATCGAACATCGACTGCTTGCGCTGCTCTTTATTGACATTCCGAATAAACGCCATTTGCTGCGCATTTTGCGAGCCTAGCATAGAAGCGATGGCAGGCGTAAATCCTCCCATTTTGTATAGGTTCCACATGCGACCGACGCCTTTTTGTTCCTTCATTTCTCCACCGCCTTACGTAAACCTGCCCATTGTTTGCTTAAAAACCGTTCGTTGCAGCCTCTTGCCAAGACGCAGTCCACTCTTAAGCTCATCCGTCATTTCCTTCGTAAGCTTATGGCTCGACAGCTTTCCATTGTTGGCATATAAGCCATCTGCATTTTTCTCAGTCGTCATTAGACGGAGCCGGAGAAAAATCCGAAAAGCTTGATCATAAATAGCCCCGTCGGCTGATGACATCTTTCCTGCCTTTACAAGCATTCTAATTCTCTCAAGCGTAGAGGTTTCACGGATGCCTTCTTGTATTGATAATAGCCGAATCGAATTAACCATAGGAATATAGGCCCCATATTTAATATCCAAGCTGCCCGCTTCCTCGCCATACTGCTCCTTTAGCAATTGGCCAAAAAAGCCTAGCAGCACCTTATGCCGTAGCGTATTATCCAGCATCCGCTGCAGGATGATCTGGTGGTTAAGCATATCAATAAAAAACAATTCTTTAAGCTGTTCAACGAGCTTATAATCACCATAAATACAGCGGCCATCAGCGATAATAAGCAAATAACGCACTGCCTCCCACGCAGGCTCCTCAAACCAAGCACCCAGTTTAACGCCCCACTCCGAAATGGACAAACACCAATCGGAGTTGCTGCTTAGCACATTGCCCTCACAAGGCGGGTAACCTACACTTTGGAGATTGTTTACAATGAGCGCACTTAAATTCAAAAAATAGTTCTTAACTTCTGTTGAATCAGCCACTGGATCTTGATAGACAACTCCGCTGTCTTGATCGCTTGACAAAGTTTGCTCTTGCCGACCGCCGCTGCCGAACAATACATATGCGTAAGGCACGGGGGGAGAACCATTCCCCCTCCGTGCCATTTCCGCTTCTGCGAGGATAATCGAGCGCTGAATCACCGCATCGTGCACCTCATTTAATTGTTCATTAAATTGTTCGACTGGACGCGTTGGGAGAAGAGCCTCCATATGCTCGTGAACCTGATCCCGCAAGTTTCGCAGCCTATCCACATGATCAGCTGAACCAATCTGCTTAAGCAGCTGCAATCGCACCGGATCACTCATGCGACGCTCTCTCCTTTCGGTCAGTCCATCGCGTTCCTTCTATTAGCCTTGAATGTTTTGACCAGCTTTTTTCATTTGCTCAGGATAACCATAAGCTCCATGCTCACTCAGGTCAAGACCGATAATTTCTTGCTCTTCTGTTACGCGGAAGCCCATCACAAGCTTCATAATGCCTAGAATAAGGAATGATGCAGCGAGTACGAATGCACCAACGACTACTACCGATTCGAATTGAACCCAAAGTTGCTTCCAGCTGCCTGTGTCGATCAAGCCGCCTGTACCTACGCCCACTTTATCTGCGAGTTCTTGTGTTGCAAAGATACCGTTGGCAAGCGTACCCCACACACCAGCCGCGCCATGTACAGATAGAGCATAGATAGGATCATCAACTTTAACTTTCTCGAAAAATTTCACACTGTAGAACACGAGCACGCCAGCTACTAAACCGATGACGACTGCCGCCCAAGGAGCGACGTAAGCACAAGAAGCTGTAATTGCAACTAGACCTGCTAGCGTACCATTCAGCATAGCCGTAATGTCAGCTTTGCCTGTTACTGCCCAAGAAATAAGAAGCGCTGCAACGCCGCCTGCGCCTGCTCCAAGCATCGTGTTGAATGCTACATATCCAAAAAATCCATCGCCAATCGCTACCGTGCTGCCTGCGTTGAACCCAAACCAACCTACCCATAGAAGCAATACAGAAAGTGCTGTGAATACTTGGTTATGTCCCAAAATCTCATTCGCAGAGCCGTCTTTGTTAAATTTACCAATACGAGGTTTAAGTAATACAGTCGCTGCAAATGCTGCAAGCGCACCCGTTAAGTGAACAACTGTGGAGCCTGCAAAATCTTGCGCTCCATCTTCAGCCAGCCAACCGCCGCCCCAGATCCAGTGAGCTACTACAGGATAGATTATGGCAATAAAGAATACGGTAAATACGATATAAGCTGAAAGTTTAGCTCTTTCTGCAAAACCGCCCCATGCTATGGAAAGCGAAACCGCTGCAAATGCTAATTGGAATAAGAAGAATACTGTACTAGGATAGCTCTCGCCTTCACCAGCTGCTAGGGATGGATCGAAGAAGAAATTGCCCCAACCGATCAATGCGTTAATTCCGCTATCGCCGCCAAATGCGATGCCGTAGCCGAAAGCCCAATAAATAAGTGCTGCCAAACCCGTTGTGAAAATTGTTTTGCCAGCAACGTGACCAGCATTTTTCATCCGTGTTGATCCTGTTTCAAGAAGAATAAAACCGCCTTGCATAAGTAGAACAAGAATGAATGCGAGCATAACCCATAGAGAGTTGAGACCCATGTTCAACGTTGCTGCGGAAGGATCCTCTGCAAACGCCATTACCGGGAACAATAAGGTGAAGATTCCTAAAGCTAACATCGTTTTCTTAATCATTACGACCACTCCCTAAATGTTATATTTCCTTACACGTTAAGAAAGACTTAATGTCATTATAGTCAGTAGTGCTCAATTTGACAATACGTTTTAACTATTTTTATAAAAAAAATCAAACGTTCGGCATATAATCTAACACGAACGTTAAGAAATGAGGCAAATCAACCCCAAAATCGTCAGCGGAAACTCCTTATTCTTCGCATTTTCACTCTATATAGGTATTGGTTCCTACTTTTTCTAGTTAAAAGCGTAAATCACTATGACTCACACTCGTTTCATGTCACCTAAATTGCGTTATATAGAAGAAACACATGAAAACGCTCTGTCGAAATTGAAAATTGACACTAAAATTGTATAGTCATGTAACACGTTTGACTGTATGGTTACTTTCCTATTATCATTAGAGGAACAATAGTTATACGTTTTCCCATAAGATGGTGATTGTGAATTTCACCTCAATAGGTAATGATGTTCTTTTAGACATGACGAGCTAAAACAACAAACCTGTTCTTTGTCGACACATCATCTCAGAATGAGATGAAACATAAGCTTAGTACGCAAGCGCGATCTAGTTTACTTATATTTTGAACGAATGGAGGATTTGAAAATGTATCGTATCGGAGAACTATCCAAGCTTGCGCAAATCAGTGCACGAACCATTGATTATTACACTTCAATCGGTCTAATAGAGCCTGCAGAGCGTTCCGCCAAAAACTATCGCCTCTATTCTGATGAAACTTTGCAGCGTCTGGAACGTATTGAACAGATGAAAAAAGATAAATATACATTAGATGAGATTAAGGCCACAATTGAAAGCTGGAGCAAGATTACACCTGAGGAGCAGGTCTCACGTAAGCTTACGGACTTGCAGTACCATCTAAGCCAGCTCGAGCGTGAAGTGAAGGAGTTAGAGCCTGTTATTAAGAAGCTCAAGCCTCGTCAAGCCAATCACCTCTACACGCGTCTCATGCCGCAAACCGCAGCTTGCATAGAGGCACTAATGCTTCTCATTAACAAAAGCTCCCTCATGTAGCTATACATTTCATCAAAAATTGGAGGAATGACTCAATGGCGTTTATCTATGTTTTAATCGTACTTGCATTTATACTAACAATTTGGGCTCAATTCCGAGTCAAAGGAACGTTTAAAAAATGGACGCAAGTTCAAGCCAACAGTGGTTTGACCGGTTACCAGGCAGCACGAAGAATGCTTGATTCTAACGGACTTCATGATGTACCGATCGAGCCAGTACGCGGTACGCTAACCGATCATTACGATCCGATTCACCGAGTTGTACGTTTGTCGGAGCCGGTGTATTATGAAAATTCAATTTCAGCGATTTCAGTCGCTTGTCACGAAGTCGGCCATGCCATTCAGCATGCGGAGCATTACCCAATGCTCGTGCTCAGACATCGTATATTCCCAGTCGTGAACTTTGCGTCCGGTGTAGCACCATTTTTATTTATTGCCGGTATTCTATTCTCTGCACTCAACCTAATTGGGCTTGGCATCATATTTTTCTCAGTAGCAGTTGCCTTTCAGGTCATTACACTTCCGGTTGAATTTAATGCAAGCAACCGAGCTAGAGACATTATGGTTGCTGAAGGGTTCATAACGAATGATGAGGAACGCGGAGTTGCAAAGGTGCTTAACGCAGCGGCTTTAACGTATGTAGCAGCGGCTCTCTTGTCCTTGCTGGAACTTGTCAGATATATCTTAATCTTCGTAGGCGGCAGCCGTCAGGAATAAGCTTACGTGTCTTATAGCTAAACAAAAGAGGAGCAGTTCCCCTTCGGTCTTCATCGACCGATAGGAACTGCTCCTCTTTCTTTGTTCTTTTATCTATTTTATCGTGTTCTGGAAATAACGAAGCAGAAAACCGTGAAACACTTTCGCAACCAAAGGCAATTTCTCATTTGAACGCTGGATAAGTCCGATTGTACGAGTCACCTGAGGTTCGATCACCCTAACTTTAGTCGGCTGCAATGGCCCTGTATAGTGAAGCGCCATCTCTGGAAGAAGACTTACGCCCATCCCAGCAGCTACCAAACCGCGAATCGTATCCGTCTCTTCCCCTTCAAAACCAATCTTCGGTGTAAAACCTGCCTCTTGGCAAGCCCCCCAAACGATTGGCCTAAGTGAGTACCCTTCGCTAAATAACACAAACGTCTCATGCTCCAGCTCTTTCAGTTCAATCGATGCTTTGTCCGATAAGCGATGCCCCGGCGGCAATATCGCATATAGCTCCTCTGTCAGCAATACTTCGCCGCAAACGAATTCATGTTCATCCGGGAAAGGAGATATAAACGCCAAGTCAATCTCGCCTTTCACCATGTCACGAATAAGCGAAGGATACATCCCCTGCTTAAATTTAAATTTCACATTCGGATGGAGCTTGCGGAAAGCTGCCACAACCTGTGGAATTAATGAGATCCCAAGGCTATGCGGGAAGCCCAGTCTAATTTCACCCTTCTCGGGGTCAAGAAATTCATGTATTTCAATGACAGCACGTTCCAGATCAGCCAATATCACTTCAGCCCGCTTTAGAAAAAGCTGACCGACTGGTGTGAGCTGCAAATTTCTACCTTTTTGAACGAACAGTTTTACGCCAAGCTCTTCTTCAAGCTGATGAATCTGCCGGCTTACTGCAGATTGCGCCACATGCAGCTCTTCCGCCGCTTGCGTTACATGCTCTTTTTTCGCTACTTTTACAAAATAATGAAGCTGACGAAGTTCCATACCGGTTCAATTCTCTCCCGTACTTACATAGTTTTTATGAGTATCGCTGTTTCTTTTGAGTCTTTATTCGGTCAAAGAAATGGTAGAGCAAGAAGCCTGCAAGAGCGCCGCCAACATGTGCCCATAAATCCACTTTGGCTACTACAATCGAATAAATAACCCCAAATATTAATATCGTATACACCGTTTTACGAGAGCTCTCGTCAAGCTGAGCCTTGCGGAACAACGATATGAACAGAAACGCGCCATACACGCCGTAAATAGCCCCTGAGGCTCCTACACCCACATGACCATAAAGATCGTCTTGCAGCACATTTACGAAAGCGCTCATCGCATTTCCCGCAATCCCACAAAGTAAATAAAATATAATATATCTCGTTTGTTTAAGCAGATACTCTAGCGGCGGTGCAAACACGAGCAAAGCAAACATATTGTAGAGCAAATGCTCAAATCCCGCATGCATGAACATGCTTGATAAATAACGCCATGGCTGTTCTAATCCAAATGGATCATTCACTGGGTCAGTAGCAAACGCGCCATACTGATATGCATGCAAGGAATCATTAGGATCGCCATTCCATAATACGACAATAAAATAAATAATATTCAATAAAATTAATATTGATGTTACGGGATACATCTTTAAGTAAGAGCGAAAGCTCTCATATCGCAAGAAGATCACGAGTACATCCCCTTTCTCAATCCAACAATTGGACAAGGTTGTTTCATAACGATTATAATAAATCTGGTATTGACCATATCTCATTAGAGGAGGAAATTTACAAATGACACAAGAACGTAATGGAGCTGCCACATTCAAAGGCAACCCGATCACATTAGTAGGACCAGAACTTAAAGCAGGGGACAAAGCCCCAGATTTCAATCTTAACAAATCACTTGTTGAAAATGTTTCCCTCAAGGACTACTCCGGTAAAATCAAACTAATCAGTGTTGTGCCTTCAATCGACACTGGCGTTTGCGATGCACAAACTCGTCGCTTTAACGAAGCTGCTGGCGAACTAGGCGACAATGTTGTTGTCCTAACTGTCAGCGTTGATCTACCGTTCGCACAAGCACGCTGGTGCGGTGCTGCAGGTATCGACAAAGTTGTGCTGCTGTCTGACTACAAAGCGCATAGCTTTGGTGAATCATATGGCGTATATATTAAAGAACTTGGTTTGGATCAACGTTCGATCTTCGTTATCGATGCTAATGATACGATCCAATATGTTGAATATTTGCCTGAAATGACAGAGCACCCGAATTACGAGCAAGCAATCAACGCTGTAAAAGCACTCGTGTAAATTCAAAACAAAGAAGTTTTTCAGCACTATTGCAAACAAAGCGAGTGAAGGCTACCCTTCCTCGCTTTGTTTATGAATTAATTATTTACTTTAAATGCAGCTAGCTTCTTATCAAGCGTACGATATAAATCCATAATGACTCTGTAATTAGAACCAAGATCCCCTAATGAGCCGCGGGATGCTGAATAAATATCGACAGCTGATTGGAGCGGATTTACGCTAATAACGGAAACGGTGATGTCCATCGTTCTTCCAAATGCTGTGCGCTTCTCCAGCACAATCTCCCCTACGGATTGCACCTCATGAAGCACCTTATATCCTTGCATTTTCTTAAGAGTCGATATCACTTCTTCCCAAGCCTTATCTTTCGACAGCTTGTAGAAATGAGATTTGAGCATTGGATCCTTAGCCCTGTCGCCCGTCTGTTCATGACTGCGCAGCAGCCCGATCAAGGTCCGCTTCAACAACAACGATCTCCCCCTCCGGCATCTATGTACATTACTCTATATGATACCATGATTTGTCCCATGAAAAAAGAGCTATCACTGGATTTAACCAGCAAATGCTCTTTATTTGAAAATGAGAACCCGCCTATGCCGTCCGACTCACATGTTTCTGAACCCGCTTACGCAGGTGGGTGACCGCAGAACCGCTTTTGAGATCCCCTTTCGGGGGCATGTCAGCTGCGTCTCGATGTTGGTCTCCCGTGAAACAGCCATTGGTTCAAAACAGCGTAAAGCCGTAACGAGCATCGCAGGAGGTATTGCTTATTATAGACTGAACAAAAGAAAAAGTAAACTTTGATGGGCTGTTATTTACTGGAGCCGCTCGAATCTTCCTTAACCAAATCGATACGGTCTAGCTCAGCTGCCTTCTCTGCTTCTTCTTCCTCTGCCAAACGCGCTTTCTCCGCTTGGTCTTGAAGCTTCTGGTAAATCAAGTTGAAGTTCCAGAACGCCAGGTAAGCGATGATGCTGCCCATAAAGAAAGGAATAAGAAAAGTGAATCTAGTACTGAAATACATAACCGCGCCGCTCATAATCGCTGTTGAAAGCGAACGGAAAGGTTTGCCGATCGTAATGAGAACGGCGTTTTTCAGTAATTGAAACGTTTTCATATGATAGTGGACAAGCATAGAGAAAAAATTAAATAGCGATACGATTAACAGCAGCAAAAATGCAATGAAAATGTATGAAAGCAAATTCAATTGTTCACGATATACGATAAAGTCAACAACCATAATCGCAAGCAGTATCGTATAAATAATACCGCCTAGCATACTTTGCTTATAATTTTCCTTGTAGCCGCGGAAGAACGTTTTGAACAGCGCAACGTCACTCTCTCCCATTACCCATTTGCGTGCAACCGCAAACATAGCTGCTGTTGCTGGAAATAAGGAGAACGGCGCGACGACTGCCATCGCAATAAGAGCGGAATAGATTTGATTGACATCCTGTGACAAAACCAATCCCCATGCAAAAAAAGCGAATGGAATCGAACAGATCAACCACAAAACATTAATAACTGCCAATCTCATGATCCATTCCGAAATTCGGTAAAACCCACCCATTAGCCCCTTTGGTTCCATCGGATCTGCCTCCAGAAAAGTAAGATTACTCCCACTAGACTACAAAGTATAGCGGAATTCGTATATCTGTTTTGTAATAAGACAACCAATAGAATAATAATAAAAAAATCGAGGTCGTCCAGATGCCCGTTAGGGATCACGGACTTCCTCGATTTTTTTGGTTATACAAGGGAAACGATTATTAGTTATTTACATAACCGTCGGAAGAGCTTTTTGGACGACGGTTTTCTGGACGTCCTTCGCTGCTTCTTTTACCAGCGTAGCCGCCGCCACTGCTGCTGCCGCCACGGGACTCATAGCCACCGCGTGAGCTGCCGCCAGTACTGCTGCCGCTGCTGCGTCTGTCATCGCGACCGCGATATCCGCCGCCACCACTGCCGCCAGTGCTGCTGCTGCGATTGCCGCCGTATGAAGAGGACGAACCGCTGCGGTTGAATGGACGACCGTTTGAACGAATGTCCGGCTTGCGTTTTTTCGCGCGAAGCGGATCTTCCGGTGTCAATTCGATTTCTACGTTTTTCTTCTCGCCAGTCAGCAATTTAATTGCTGCTGAGAGCAAGTGAACGGAATCATATTGCTCAAGCAATTGAATCGAAATCGCTTTGTACTCAGAGAACTCTTCGTTTTGAACGACTTCAAGAAGACGTTCAGCTGTTACACGTTGTTTGCCTTCAATCGCTTCTGCGATGCTTGGAAGCGGTTTGCGGTTCATCTTCTGACGCGTTACTTTCTCAATGAAATGCAAGTGGTCCGTTTCACGAGGTGTAACGAATGACCAAGCTGTACCTTCTTTACCTGCGCGGCCTGTACGACCGATACGGTGTACATAGCTCTCAGGATCTTGCGGAAGGTCAAAGTTGATAACATGCGTTACGCCGGATACATCAAGGCCACGAGCAGCAACGTCAGTCGCTACCAATACATCGATGCTGCCATCACGGAATTTACGCATTACGCTGTCGCGTTGGTTCTGCGACAAGTCGCCGTGCAAACCGTCTGCAGTATATCCACGTTTTTGAAGCGCTTCGCTAAGCTCATCAACCCGACGTTTTGTACGACCGAAAATGATAGCTAGCTCAGGGGATTCCATATCAAGCAAGCGGCTAAGCGCTTCGAACTTCTGGCGCTCATGCACTTCAATATAAGATTGCTCAATAAGTGGAGCTGTGATTTGTTTTGGAATAACTGAAACATGCTCAGGGTTTTTCAGAAATTGCTGTGCAAGCTTCTGAATGTTTGTTGGCATTGTTGCAGAGAACAGCATGGTGTGACGCTCGTCTGGCACTTGCTTAAGGATAGATTGAATATCCTCCATGAAGCCCATATCAAGCATTTCATCTGCTTCATCCAAAATAACGGTTTGTACATCTTCAAGACGGATTGTTTTGCGGTTGATGTGATCAAGCAAACGTCCTGGTGTACCAATAATAATTTGAGGTTTCTTCTTCAATGCACGGATTTGACGACCAATTTCTTGTCCGCCATAAATCGGCAATGAGCGAAGACCTTTGTACCTTGTCAGCTTCCCGATCTCGTCAGCCACTTGAATAGCGAGTTCACGGGTTGGCGTCATTATTAATGCGACAATGCGTTCCTCGCTTGTCGGAATTTTGTTAATGAGCGGAATTCCGAATGCCGCTGTCTTTCCTGTACCCGTTTGTGCTTGGCCAATTAAATCTTGTCCCGCCATAGCAATAGGGATAGCTTTGTCTTGAATCGGGGTAGATTCCTCGAATCCAAGTTCGGTAATTGCTTGTAACACTTTTGGTTCCAAGCCAAATTCAGCAAATGTTTTCAAACTTTTCTCAAACTCCTTTTATCTGCAGCCTACTTAAGAATATCCAAATCATTATAGCACACAATCAATCGTGAATACCAGCAAACCAATTTAAGACATACTAAGCATGCCAAAATAAAGGAATTAAACAAGTCGGTTGCATTGGAGCGATTTTATTGAATCCGCATTCCCTGCGTTACCTTTTTACAATCCCTATGATGACGATAGGCGCCTTCCTTATCGCACTGGGCTTCAATTTTTTTCTAATTCCGCACCAGCTGCTTAGCGGTGGAATATCTGGTATTTCCATGATGGTCGGCTATATTACGGGCGGAAACATCGCCTTGCTTTATTTTATCCTCAATGTGCCGGTGCTATTATGGGGATGGTTTATCGTAGGTCATCGCTTTATTATATGGAGCGTCTACACCGTTGTCGCCTCTACGGTATTCCTACAGGTTATACCCGTCATGAAAATTGCGGATGACCTTATGCTTGGCGCTGTATTCGGCGGGATTATAGTCGGGTTTGGCAGTGGTTTAACACTTCGGTACGGCGGCTCATCAGGCGGTTTCGATATTATCGCCTCGATTGCAACGCGAAAACACGATTGGCCAATAGGCATGATTATATTTTTATTGAATGGCGTAGTCATTGCAGTATTGATTTTGTTTACGAAGGACTGGAATTTAGCCTTATACTCGCTCGTCGCTATTTTTTCCGCTGGAAAAGTAGTAGATCTCATCCACGTGAGGCATATTAAACTTACGGCCTTCATCATCACGACCAAAACCGAAGAGCTGCTCGCAAAGCTGCTCTTGCACCCGCGCGGAATTACAATAATAAAAACACGCGGTGCTTATTCTTCGGGTGATCGCGATATGCTGATGACTGTAAGAACGAAATATGAAATAGCAGAGCTTTGCAAAACGATTACCACCATCGACCCGCGTGCATTCATTAACATCGTAGAAACGGTTGGTGTCATCGGCGATTTTTACAAGCCAAAAGACTAAATCATATACGCAGGTATGGATTTTACACCGTATCCCTATGTTTTTGAAAATGATCCTGATATAATGTTTGTATCCCGTAGTTTGGTTTCTTGCCATATGATTTCCCCTAAACATTAGATATGAAAGGGTGAGGCTCAGGTGGATATGGAAACGGTCAAATTGTCTCAAATTGTAGAGAAGCTAGCCCCAGAGCTCAGTCCTTTTCTTACGAAACGCGAATTGGACATCAGCATTGTGCTGCGTGACGGTCTTGCAGTATTAGAGCCTGCTGACGCAATGGAAATTGTGCAGCACAGTATTTGCAATCAGCAGAGAGAAGCTTTGTTACAATGACAATGCGGGACACACACGGATTATTTATGCGCCAGTCGAGTCACACTCGGCTGGCTTTTGTTTGTTTTGCGGGAAAACGGCGGCGATAATCCCCTATTTGCAAGTCTTTATTTCAGCTTTTCAGCAAATTTTCAATATGAGTTTTATGACAATTGTAAAAAAGTTAATGACCCAGACATGCCATCTGCTTTATAATTTGAACAGAATAGCTAACGGGGAGAGAGCAAAATGGACAACATCATTTCAACATTGCTGCTGCTGTACAGCTTGCTCACTGGAAGCGGAGAGCATAACACCGCAGTGAAGCAGCTAGCAATTGCATACTTAAATTCCGCAGCTGGCCAAACCATCATTGATCCGGATGCAGCTGCAAATGGAGGCGAAATCTCAGGGAAAAATCACGCTGGACTCATCATAAAAGACCCGCAGCCTGAAACACCGCCGATCAAAGGAATTTATGTAACTGCTCACAGCGCAGGCGGTGCGCGCATGGAATCGCTTTTAAAGCTGCTGGACGACACGGACCTCAATAGTATGGTAATCGACATTAAAGATGACAACGGCTACATTACATATCCTACTACAACACCCGAACTGCTAGAGGTTGGCGCTTCGAAGAAATATATCCGAGATATAAATGAACTTATGCTTACTTTAAAAAAACATAATATTTATCCGATAGCCAGAATTGTAGTCTTCAAGGATACGGTACTTGCGCGAAAGCAGCCTGAGTTGTCTTTCCTCCAGCAAGACGGAACGATATGGAAAAACAATCGCGGTGAGAGCTTCGTAAATCCTTATCGCAAAGAAGTATGGGATTATAATATTGCTGTCGCCAAGGAAGCAGCAAAGCTTGGCTTTAAGGAAATCCAATTCGACTATGTTCGGTTCCCAGAGGGCTTTGATAACAAATCAGATACACTGACCTTCAGCAAGGCTGATCAGAGCCGCGTGGACACAGTCGCTGGATTTGTCAAATATGCTAGAGAGCAGCTTCAGCCGCTCGGTGTTAGGGTTTCGGTAGATATATTTGGTTATGCGGCATCCGTACCGACAGCCGAAGGCATTGGCCAAGATTTTGTGAAAATTTCAAATGATGTGCATGTCATTTCGCCTATGGTTTATCCTAGTCACTATAGTACAGGATGGTTTAAACAAAAGGATCCTGACAAAAGCCCATATGAAACTATAAAAGGCGCCATGCTCGATACGCATAAGAAGCTTGATCCGGGTACGGAGGTTAAACCGATTATTCGCCCGTGGATTCAAGATTTCACAGCAAGCTGGCTAGGCGCGGGTCATTTTGTGAAGTATGGCAAAACGGAAGTCGAAGCTCAGATTAGAGCTTTGAAAGAAACAGGCATCAAGGAGTTTCTGCTATGGAATGCCGGAAACAAGTACACCCCTAACGTAGATTATAATTAGCTTAAATCCTATTTAGACACAAAAAAGTCCACCTTCGCTAACAAAGCGGCGGTGGACTTTTTTTATATTTATTTTTATTGGGATAAACGAAGTGCCAGCTCGTACATATCCGTGTCAAATGGTTTCTTCGTATTGACAACAAGATCAATATCAGTCGTAACGAGCTCGCCTTTAACAACGCCGCAGCCTTTGCCTGAATCGCCAGCCATTAGCTGTCTAACAGCAAAGTCACCAAGACGGCTTGCTAGAATACGATCGATTGCCGTCGGCGTACCGCCGCGTTGAATATGTCCAAGTACAGTTACACGCGGCTCAATTCCGCTATTAGCAGTAATCTGTCTTGCTACCTCTTCACCTTTGCCCGCACCTTCTGCAACAACAATAATTGAATGACGCTTGCCTTTGGCAAAATTCGTCTTCATACGCTCTGCAACCTCAGTCAGTTCAAAAGGAACCTCTGGTACAAGAATCGTCTCCGCACCGCTTGCTAGACCAGCATGCAAAGCGATATCGCCGCAATGACGTCCCATAACTTCTACGACGGATGAACGCTCATGCGATGACATCGTGTCGCGAATTTTGTTAATCGCATCTACTACGATGCTAACCGCAGTATCAAAGCCGATTGTAATATCCGTGAACGGAATATCGTTATCAATCGTTCCTGGAAGTCCCATCGTTTTGATGCCCAGCTTGCTTAGCTTATTAGCGCCATGATAAGAGCCGTCGCCGCCAATAACGACCAAACCGTCGATACCTCTAGCACGAAGCACTTCGGCCCCGCGCTGTTGGCCTTCAGGTGTCATAAACTCCTTGCATCTAGCTGTTTGCAAAATCGTACCGCCGCGTTGAATAATATCGCCAACGCTTCTCAAATCCATTTGTCTAAGGTCGTCATTGATAAGCCCTTGGTAACCTCTTTGAACACCATATACATCCAAACCGTGATATAGTGCACTCCTTACAACAGCACGAACGGCTGCGTTCATTCCTTGCGAATCTCCTCCGCTTGTCAATACTGCGATTGATTTGACTGCAGACATGGTCATTCCTCCACATTTTTTATTTATAGTTAAGCCTGTTGTTTCCGAATCCAGATGCTGTTAATAAGGAAAAACAGACGCGTAAGCGGGCTGTTCTTCATTAGCCTCCTAGAAACATTTCTGACATCCGCCTGGTGGCGAACCTTCGGGTCTGACAAATATAAGGCTAAGAGCCCTTCAATAATCAAACGATGAAAACGAGAAGCAGGAAGCTGCTTCACATCCTCACGCGCTCGGTTCACAATCGTACCGAGACGCTCAACAAGCAGACTGTCATTATCATAATAATTGCAAAAATTAAGGTCTCCGCCTACTTGATCCTCTTCTTGATCGATTAAATAATCGAGCAGGATATGAAGTCCGCAAACATGCGGAAAATAAATATTTTTGATCGCTGCAGCGTCCTGCGTGGATAAGCATGGCTCGCTTGCGGCCAGAAACAACATAAACATGCCCAGCGTCGAACCTGATGCCGCAGCAAATTCATTCCATTTCAGGTTTGGATAGTTCCCTCGATGCTGCTCCCACCATGCAAACAAATGCTCCTCGCGCAATTCCTTGCGTATATGCTTGTACACCTGCAAATCGCCATATAAAGTGACTAGCTCGATCACATGCTGTTGAACACTTCCATAGGAAGGCAATTGCGCGACATGGATCTGACAAGTTCGCACCAGATAATGCAAATAACCGCCATCGTCTTTTTCATCGCGAAATGCATAATAATCCTGAAGCTGAGCTTCGGGATTGACGGCATCGAGCATCGATTGATGCAATAATCGAAAATCATTCGGATCAAGAGAGGTGCTGCGATCACATAGATTATCCAAATAGTCGCTAATGGTCTGCAGCGCAACAATTAACGGTATGAGCACATGTCTGTGCTCTAAGTTCGCCGCTGCATAAACTCCGCCGCCTTGGCAATGAAACTTCTTGCTGTCCATACTGCTAAGAGCTTGTGTTCGCAGCTCAGCATCAGGTATTCGCAGTGCAAATACGCGATGTTGCTTGAGCTCTCGCGCCACTTCGGGAAGTACATATTTATATACGCGATGCATGAGCTTTAGTGGGCTCTGGGGCACTCGATGGCCTGTCAAAGTCGTCAATCTCATGATGCACCTCTCCTCAAAATCGTTCATGAATGCCAGCGCGGCTCTAATTGCTGCTCTAGGCGATACCAAATATGAAGGTCGTTTATCCTACTTGCATAATCGGCAATTTCATAGTTTAGTATACAGGATTGCTCAAAGCTATCTTCTTCAAACAGCTTTGCCTGCTTTTCATTGATGAACGCTTCAAACTCTTTCACGCGATCGGGGATCGTCCCACGAATGAGTTCCCACTGCTCTACGATCGCAAGCTGCACAGCTGCTGCATACTGCTCCCATTCCATTTCCAGCACGGGAATACGGATCCGAAGCCGTTCATTCCAGTCAAAACGATAAGCACCCATTGTAAACCTCCGCCTCTAAATGTATCATCTCAGCTCATAATAATCCAGCTTCAAATCTCATTGGTTCGATAACTAATCCATGTTATACTGAGAACCATATTGTTTTTGTAAAGAGATGGAGTGAGCTTTAAAAGATGGACACATCTGAGATTGCGCCAGCAGAGCGCTCTTCGACTGCACGCAAGGAAACACTTTCACTACGAATTTACAGCTTCTCTTCTTATTCTACCGCTGCGATGGTTGTTTCCTTTATCCCGTTATACTTTTTGGATAGAGGTTTCTCTGAGCAGCAAATTGGAATTATTTACTCAACAGGACCGTTCATATCAATCTTTGCGAATATCCTTCTTGGGATAGCCAGCGACAAATTCAGAACGATAAAAAAACTGCTTATGATTCTGTTATTTGGACAGCTTGTCATGATTTCATTGCTTTTCCCTATTGAAAACTTTGCTCTTGTTTGCCTTGTTATGATGGGCTTTTATTTTTTTCAGACACCTATTAATCCATTAAGTGACAGTCTGCTGTTATTATCAAGTCAATACACCGGAACGCCATACGCTTTAATACGCATATTCGGTTCGCTAGGCTTTGCAGTAACGGCTTATACGTTCGGACTTATTCTAAAAGAAATTGGCTCACAGTGGACGCTTCCGCTAGCACTTTGTACCATAGCCATCACCCTCGCCTTAACGACGAGAATTAGAGACTATCAAGGAAGCGCTCGGAAAATCGATTTCTCTGGATTCTTTAAGCTTATTCGCCAGCGCGATGTCCTATTGTTCTTTTTAATTATTTTGACCATTTCGATCCCGCACCGTATGTACGAGGGATTTCTTGCCGTCACCATGCGTCAAATGGGAGCAAGCGATTCTTTGGTTGGACTCGCATGGCTCGTGTCCGCGATGAGCGAGATTCCGATCTTGTTTCTACTCGGCAAATACGGCCATAAATTTAAGGAGCTTCCGCTGCTTATGATCGCATCCATCATGTATGCTGTCAGACTATGGCTGCTTAGCGATATTCAAGATCCGCGCTGGGTAATTGCTACCCAAGCCATGCACAGCGTTTCGTTCGGCATTTATTTTTCAACTGCGCTGCGTTATTTGTCCCACCTAATTCCCGACGAGTTCCGCGCATCCGGCCAAGCCGTTTATGCCGTTGTCTGGACTGGACTTGCCGGAGTGATCAGCGGCATGTTCGGCGGTTATATTTATGAGCATTTCGGACGCGAGACCTTCTTCCGCATGGGAGCTGCCTTAGCACTGGTTGCAGCGGCTGCCTTCCTTACAAGATACTTTTTCAGTCGTACGAACCGATAACGAGCTCTAGTTCACCAAGTAAAAACGCCTTCAGTGTCACAATGAAATCATATCTTATAGTTAAACAAAGGCTGCTCCAGAAGGCGTATCACCTACGCTTGGAGCAGCCCTTTTTTATTGCTTAAGCAGATACTATTCTACAATTTCAAAATTGGAGTATACATCCTGCACATCGTCGTTATCTTCAAAAGCATCCATCATCTTAAGCAGCTTCTCCGCATTTTCGCCGTCCACTTTAACAATCGTTTGCGGAAGCCAGCGCACGCCAGCATTTACGAAAGAGTAGCCTTCCTTCTCAAGCGCATTTTTCACCTGCTCGAATTCATGCGGATGTGTCAAAATCTCAAAGCTTTCGTCATTGACAATAACGTCCTCAGCTCCGGCTTCAAGCGAAACCATCATCATCGTATCCTCATCTGTCTCATGCGCTTCACGATCGACAACAAGCAATCCTTTATGGTCGAACATATAACCTACACAGCCGCTCTCACCCATATTGCCGCCACGTTTATTAAACGCAGAACGAACGTCAGCTGCTGTACGATTCCGATTATCTGTCAAGCATTTAACCATAATAGCTACGCCGCCTGGGCCATAACCCTCATACATAATATCATCGTACTCGACGCCATCGCCTGCACCAGCTGCTTTCTTGATCGCACGCTCGATATTATCGTTTGGCATTTGCTCCGCTCTTGCGTTGGCAATCGCTGTTTTCAAACCAAAGTTCGAATCTGGGTTTGGTCCGCCTCTGCGGGCTTGTACATAAATTTCACGTCCAAGCTTGACGAACTTGTTATTTTTAGCCTGATCGGCCTTTCCTTTACGGTCTTTGAACAATTTAAATTTCATTATGCTCGCTCCCCTGACAAAGTTTCCAAGCAACAGTTTATCATTGCAAATAGGTCTTGGTCAATGAAAGCAAGCGCAAACGGCGGTTAATTCACGTTATTTATTGATCTGATTATGGCTTAGAAATTCGTATCGTAATGGTGGTTTAATAGTCCAACTTCAAAAATATAAAAAATGCTTTGATTATTTATAAAAGGCTGACAATAAAATTTATAAATACTATTAATGGTAATATGTTCATATTAAAAAAGGGCTCCCTGCTTCCAGGGAGCCCTCTCCATTCGCACATTTTCCTATAGTTTAATGACGTTGGCCGCTTGAGCACCGCGGTTACCTTCAGTAATGTCGAATTCAACCGCTTGCCCTTCATCTAAAGATTTGAAGCCATCGCTTTGAATCGCTGAGAAATGCACGAATACGTCTTCTCCGCCCTCTGTTTGGATAAAGCCGTAGCCTTTCTCTGCATTAAACCATTTAACTGTTCCTTTCAATTGAACAACCTCCTAAATATGACCGCCGTTTTATTTGAACGTGCGAGTAAAATTATTATAGCTATCCCGTTTCGAAAAAGCAATTAAAGTAAGATTTTCAAATATTGACTAGATCTAGGAATAAACGGAAGGTTTGAGTTTCCAAGCTCTGTTCGCCCTCCGTTAGCAGCTATCATCGTTATCAGGTTATCTAGTTCCGAATAAGGTTCCCAGTTAAGCGATATAAGCGGATAAATTCGAATTTGACCGCCTGGCTTACAAATACGCATCAGTTCCAGAACAGCCTGCGAATGAAATTCATGACCAAATTGATTCGCATACAAAAACATAAAATGGCTGCACAAAATGAGTGAAAAGCGATTCTCCTTGAAGGGCAGCTCTGGAAGCTTGCCATCTATATAGATTTGTTTATTCTCGTTTCTTAATACATCGGCTTTAAATCGTTCAATGGATGCTTCGCGTCCAGCTCGATGATTCTCAACCGACCCGTAATAGCTCCAGTCAAAATGCTCCTGAATTTTAGCAATCTTAGCTGTTGAATTTTCGATTTCCTCAGCTGCCTCAGAAATCCATTGCTCAATTCCTGCCCCGTAGCGCGGATCAACAGCAGTTGCTGAAAAACCTCTCTCATTTACTTCAGCAGTAAATGACGAACCCCCGGCTGCAACATCAAGAATTTCCCCTTTAGCAAGATCCTCCTGCTGTAAATCAAACATCCTTAAATACTCTTCGTAGCTTCTGCAAGTCATAGCGACTCCCATTTGCTCATAGCCCTGTTTACTCATTCTTGCACTCTCCTCTGCTCGTCTCATCTCAACTTTTCTCGTTACAGCTATAGCTTCTTCTTGCAGCGTCGTATTGATTACCGCCGCCATAATGGCTATGATGATAAGAATACCATAATTAACTACTATAAGGGTGGAATTTACGCATGTTTAAGAAACACGAAATTTACAAGACCGACAAATACAATATGTTGACGGTTGAAGTTCAAGGCAAAACACTTATTGTTCGGGAAATTTCTGATCAATGGGGCGAGGACACACATACTTTTATTAGCCGCCCTGAGATGCTTCACTGGGCACAGAATCGGTTTCGCGCAGCCGACTTTGTTGGACGCGAAGATGAACTAGCATCCATTATGAGTGCGCTTAAGGAAGTATAAGCAGTCTATTTCTAACCAATCAGCAGGATATTTCACACATCGCGGCGAACATATCGTTACGCATTTGTGCATAGGTAAAATTAGAATGCTGCCTTTTGAGGCCAGCTTACAATCAGGAGGACTTGCCTTCAAATGGATGCTACCGCTTCAGTTATTTTCATTATTGCAGCCTTCGCGCTAGGAGCCATCGTTATCATGAAACGAGATACCTTGCCTCCTGGCATACGCAGAGGTCTTGCACTTGTATCCATTGGATTTATTGCATTTGCGTTTTTTCTGATCGTATATGCTTTTTTCACAATGGGTACAGCTTAGCCGGCAGGCAGCTGAATATTCATTATCCCGTACGGACATAGTAGAAACAAACTGTGTCCTGAGGTGATAACTGGATGAAATGGCTTCCCCTGCTGCTTGTTTTAAGCCTCGTGCCAGGTGCTTCCGCTACAAATGAGACCGCGGCACATGCAGAGCATGCTTTACCAACCTTATCCATACCAAGGAGGAATTCGATGAATCACGTACCTAAACGTTCAGAATCGGCACCTGAGACCCGCTGGAAGCTAGAGGATATTTTCGCAAGCCAAGCGGCATGGGACAAGGAATATGCAGAAGCAAAAGGATTAATCAAAAAAATATCCGAATACCAAGGCAAATTAGCCGATGTCGCGCAGCTTAAAGCTTGCTTCGAGCTTGAAGATGAATTGTCACTGCATGTTGAACGGCTTTATGTATATGCAAATATGAAGCATCATGAGGATACGGCAGAACCTACTTATCAGGCTCTTTCCGAGAAATCCAAAAAACTAAGTGTGGAATCCGGCGAAGCATTATCATTCATCACACCTGAGGTTCTCAGTCTATCCGATGAGCAGCTGGAGCAATTGATAACGAACGAATCCGTTGCCAAATTCCGCCACACACTCGAAGAAATGCGTCGCCAGAAAGCTCATATTTTATCAAAAGACGAGGAAGCGCTGCTTGCACAAGTAGGCAATATGAGCTCCGCTCCCGGTACAATCTTCAGCATGCTGAACAATGCAGACCTCAAATTCCCAAAAGTGAAAAACGAAAAAGGCGAATTGGTTGAGCTGACACACGGCAGTTACATACAGTTTCTTGAGAGCAAAAACCAAGACGTACGCCGCGAGGCATTTAAAGCAGTGTACGAAACATACGGCAAGTTAAAAAACACACTTGCTACAACATTGACGGCTAACGTTACAAAAAACAGCTTTTATGCAAAAGCTCGCAAATATGACTCCGTGCTGGATATGTCCCTTTATGGCGACAACATTCCGCAGGAAGTCTATACAAACCTTATCAACACCATTCATAAGCATCTGCCATTGATGCATCGTTATATGGAGCTTCGCAAAAAGCTGCTCGGTTTGGATGAGCTGCATATGTACGACTTGTTCGCACCGCTCGTTGACGAGTTCAAAATGGACATTACGTATGAGGAAGCCAAAAAAACAGTAAAAGAAAGCTTGAAGCCACTGGGCGAAGATTATTTGAAGGTGCTGCAAGAGGGCTTCGATAATGGCTGGATTGATGTGTACGAGAATGAAGGCAAACGCAGCGGTGCTTATAGCTGGGGCGCTTTCGGCACGCATCCGTATGTATTGCTCAATCATAATGACAACTTGAACAGCATGTTCACATTGACGCACGAGATGGGTCATGCTCTGCATTCCCATTATTCGGATACAAATCAGAACTACCGCGACGCACAATATACGATTTTCCTTGCTGAGGTTGCTTCAACATTAAACGAAGCTTTGTTGATGGATTATCTCCTTAACAAATCAACTGATCCAAAAGAAAAAATGTATTTGCTCACTTATTATGCGGATCAGTTCCGTACAACTGTATTCCGTCAAACGATGTTTGCAGAGTTCGAGAAAATCATCCATGAGCGCACGGAGCAAGGTGATTCATTAACGCCGCAAGATCTAAGCAAAATCTATTACGATCTTAACGTTCAGTACTACGGCTCAGGCATGGTCGTAGATAAAGACATTGAAATGGAATGGGCTCGTATCCCCCATTTCTATAACAGCTTCTATGTGTACAAATACGCTACGGGCTTCTCAGCTGCAACCAGCTTCTCCAAGCAAATTTTGGAGGAAGGCGAGCCTGCGGTTGAGCGTTATCTTGGCTTCCTCAAAAGCGGCGGCAAAGACTTCTCGATTAATATCTTGAAAAAAGCCGGCGTGGATATGTCTTCACCTGAGCCAATTGAGCAAGCAATGAGCGTCTTTGAAGAGCTTATTGGTCAAATGGAGCAACTGACGAAATAACCGAAATACGTAAAAAGACCGTCAAGCCTGCTTGACGGTCTTTTTGCTGTTTATTTTTGAGGAGCTGGATTGATTATTTCATTTCCTTCGTATCAACGTAGGCCAAATGCTCCCTACCCCAGCCGCACATGCTGTCAAGCACCGAAGTTAAAGTTCTTCCGTGTTCAGAAATGCTGTACTCCACCTTAGGAGGCACTTCTTGATAGATAACACGGGTAATGAGCTCATCCTCTTCGAGCTCGCGAAGCTGCTTCGCAAGCGTACCTTGCGAGACATCAGGAATAAGCCGTCTTAGTTCGCCAAATCGTTTGGTCCCGTCAATTAATAAAATAAACAATATAAGCGGCTTCCATTTCCCGCCAATCATATGAAGGGTGGTAAGTACACCTTTTAGCCTCGGTTCCTTCAAATCCGTAATCATCGTATCCCCTCCACTATCATCATACCGCATGTTATTTGCATGCGCACGTTAGTTCCAGTCATTATATTTTTTTATGATTAGTACGATTTTTCGTACTAAGTACGAACAAAGTGCGTACTTGGCAGCCTTGTTTTTGTCATGAATAATAAACACTAGAAGTGATTTGACTGCAAAAGGAGATATGATTATGTCTAATTTTTCATTAAAAAATAAACGTATCGTCATTATCGGAGGAAGCTCAGGAATTGGCTTAGCGACTGCAAAACAAGCGATAGAGCAAGGGGCTCAGGTTGTCATTGCCGGCCGGTCCAAAGAAAGGTTGGATGCTGCACGGCAGTACTTAGGTCATGAGCATGTTGAAGCCTATGCATTAGATAACAAGAATGAACTGGCGCTTCAGTCTTTTTTCGAGCAAATCGGTCATTTCGATCATTTATTTACACCTGGTGCCTCCTATGTTCGAGGTCCAATAACGTCAAGCGCTGAGGTTGCACACAGCTGCTTTAATTCAAAATTTTGGCCGCAATACAATGCGGTAAAATACGCTGCCCCATTTATTAACTCGAATGGCTCAATCGTGCTCATGTCCGGTGCTTTTGGCCAACGGCCGCTTGCGGGCGGTGCTTCCTATGCTGCCTGCAACGGCGCTATCGAAAGCCTTGGCAAAGCGCTGGCGGTTGAACTTGCTCCCATACGTGTCAACGTCATATCACCCGGCACCATCCATACGAATTTCAACTTGGAGGGTGCAGAGCAGGAAGTTAGAGACCAATCTTATGATGCCTATGCAAAAATCAATCTGTTAGGCAAAATCGGTCAAGCTGAAGAAGCAGCCCATACGACTATTTATTTAATGACTAATGCGTATACGACAGGAAGCACCCTTTTTCCTGATGGCGGATATATTTTGCGTTAAGCAGGTATTTTGTAGAGCACGGATAACACCAAAAGATTCCTTAGCGATCGCAAGAAATCTTTGGGTTCTGTAATCTATTAGTTTGTCTTAGGGCGAAACACCGAAGTGGATGTGTATTCCTCTTTCAAACATAGTTTTGCAATATAGAATAGTTGTCCCATATGTTCAGAATAATGGGCAGCACATTGATGCAGCATATCCAGATTCGTTCTTTCTCGGTTCCTCACCGTTTGGGTTTGTTCCAACGCTTCATCCGAAATCGTCTGAATCGTATCGATGACCAGCTGCAGCCTATCCTGAATGATCATTTGCAAGGCTGCCTTCTTTACATATTCAGCTTTAAACTCATTGTCACGGCTTCTCTTATTATCTACATGTAAAATACCTTTTACGATTCTCTCTTCAATATTGCCATCTATGTGATTGATCAACATCGATATGCTGTGACTTGATGGATCAGGCTGCCAATTCAACTGGTCATCATCAAGCTGATCTATCACCTTCATCATCCTTTTTCGGATTTCTTCAAATTTATTGGTTAACCACACCCGATTAAAACTGTCGTTCATATGATTCCCTCCTTGTGTATTGGTAGTCTATTGATTTACATATTTATGTAAATTTTAACGAGGTAGATATAGGATAAGAATAACATAGATTACCTTTTATTGAGTGGTTAGTGAAAGGGTTAACCATCGTGTAGATTGAAAAAAAAAGACTGATCAGGTGAATTTCTTCATCCTGATCAGTCTTTTCACATTAGCTATTCCTATCGGTCACAGAAAAACTTGACCGATCCCCCATGCTAGCACGCCTGCGAATAACGACGACAGAAGGTTCACTCTGTCGTTGTTCAGCCAGGCGAAGCCGCGCACTTGCTCCGCCGCGCTGCCGCAATGCGCGGCGCGCTCGATCTCGCTGCCGCATACCCGGCAGCGATACATGGCCTGGCCGGTTGCGCCGAGCAAAGAGTCGGCGAACGCCCCGGCCAGGCCAGCGGCGGCCGCTGCGGCGATATATACCGCCGCCGCGCCGCCAAGCGTACCCGCAGCAGCCTCTGCTGGCTGCGGGGCCGCAAGCAGCAGCGCGGCAACGGCGCCAATGAACACGGCGCCTGCGAGCGCTGCTGCGCTGCCGAGCGGCGTGACACCGCCGCTCGTTCCAGGCGTGACCGGCTTGCCGCTCGTCACCGATCGCGGCGCCGTCTTACTTAAGGCCCCGATCTCCGTGGCCCATGTATCCGCGTTTACAGCAGCCATCACGCCGATGTACGCGAATAGCCACCCCTCATCAGGCCAGATTGCATGAGCAGCGCACAATAGGAGTCCTACGCCGCCATTTGCCCATACTTGCCCTGCATCACGGCGGCCCGTCTTCGCATATTTGGCTTCGGCAGCTTCCTTCGCTCTATGTTTTCTCTTCCACTTCGACCATACACTCGATGAAACAAAAAAACCGATCAATAATCCAAACCAGACCGGTTCACCTAGAGTTACGAAGCCGGTTCCCATTACGATCGCCGAGCACGCGCCTGAAGCAGACAATGATTTCACATGATAGGCTGCTGCCGCAATAAAGCAGCTGCCCACTAAACCGATAATCAGACGCAACCACCATTCATCTATCCATCCTACCATCTAGCGAGCAACCTCCTGCTTATACACAACCCATAAATGCTTGCTATCTTATTCTTTGCACTCTATTTATTAATTTTAATCATTTTTTTCTATTCACTACTTCTAATTCCATGCTTTCAGCCCGCAGCTCATGCCAGCGTTCCGGGTAATTTGTACATATTAATAATTCCGGATCAAGTGCAGCAATTTTACGGATCGCACGTTTCTCATTGATCGTCCAGGCCATAATTTGAATGCCTGCATTTTTCAATAGCTCGACTCGTTCCTTGTTTAGCTTGGAATAGCTGATCGATAAAAAATCTGCTCCCAGCTCTTTTAGCTCTTTAGGCAGCGAATTCCGCCAGCCGTCAATAATAATACCGGTACGAATTTGGCTGCATAGGCGCTTCATGCGGTATAAGGTCCCTTCATGAAAGGACGTGATGACCACTTCACTTTCCGCTTGATATGCCTGTATACATTCAAGCACCTTCTGCTCGATCAACGGATAACGGATGCCGTCCGTCTTCAGCTCGATGTTAAGCTTGCAGTGTCCGACTGATTCTTTAATCACCTGAGCAAGCGTCGGAATATGCTCGCCTTGATACTTTTGTGAAAACCAATTTCCCGCATCTAGTGCAGCAAGCTCAGCAGCCGTCTTTTTTTTCACATCGCCTTTTCCATCTGTCGTTCTGCGCAGCGTGTAATCATGAATCACCATCGGTACATGATCCTTTGAAAGATGAACATCAATTTCAATCCATTCAATTAGTGGATCAGCGAGCGCCAACCGTATAGCTGCCATCGTATTTTCCGGCGCGCGGCTAGACCAGCCTCGGTGCGCTACGCACGGATTTTTCATTAAACGCTCATCCTCTCACTCGGCTCATTTTTCAGGTGTAATGCGTCCATCCTCATTCAGCTTTACGCCAAAGGAGACCGATGTTAGCCGATCGAGTAACGCTTTTGCTTTTTCTCCCTCTAATGGGGTAGGCTGCGCATTAACTGTAAACATCGGATGAAACGTCATCTCACAATCCCCTTTTTTTGTGCATAAAGCGTCAAGAACACCCGTCTCGCCCGCTGTCTCCTTGGGATATGAGCTAAAAATAAAGTTTCCTAAACTGTATGCAATCCATTTGCCTTTATACATTTCGAAGCCTTGCAGCACATGCGGGTGGCTTCCGATTACCAGATCTGCTCCCGCATCGATATATTGTTTGCCAAAATCTTTTTGATAAGGCTCGGGCTGATCGACTCGCTCTTTGCCCCAGTGCACCATCACGACGACGATATCGGCTTCCTTCTTTGCTTTCGCAATCGCTTCCGTCGCGCGCCGAGTGTCGTAGGTTTCAGCTAATCCAGCCACATTTTTATCCGCTTTCCATGAAGAGAACGGCACGACTCTGCTGAGGCCAATATAAGCTACTTTAATGCCCCGAACCTCCTTGATCACCGGAGTGAAAGCCTCGGTATCATTATTGCCCGCCCCCATATGCGATAGGCCTGCTTCATCCAAATATTTCATCGTGTCGAGCATGCCCTCAACGCCTTGGTCAAGCGCATGGTTGTTGGCTAAGCTCAAAACATCAAAGCCTGCATTGCGAATCGATGGAAGAACATCAGGCGAACCTTTAAACACATATGGCGTTCCTGTTACCGGAGTACCACGCTTCGTCACTGGAAACTCCAAATTTCCAGCCGTCAGATCCGGTTCGCTTAGGTACAGCATTGCAGGCTGATAGAGATACTCATAGCCTTCACGGGCAGTGATGGCGCTCACATAATCAGCAACGAGCAAATCCCCCACAAAGGAAAGGCTGACTCTCTCTTCCTCGATGCCGGCTCCGTTAGGATCCGTTACAGCAGAAGTATCTTCCTCTTCATTCGGTAGATTGGACCCTGTATCATTTCCAGACAAATCTACGTCGTCTGTTAAATCCGGCTCTTTTTCTGACCCTTTATCACCCGTGTTAATCGTTTGATTTTGTCCTTTATTCGCATTACCTGCGAAGCTTAACAAACCTTTGAGCTTATCTGAATTTTCAGCCGCAAGCCAGGCACCTAATACGATTATAATGATGCCTAACAGCGACAAATTAACGAAAATTAGTCTTCGAAGCCTCTTTTTACGTTTAGACCTATCCTGCTGATGCGTTTCAGAACGTGATATGTGCATGGAAGATGGCTCCTCTTTAATAGAATCAAAGTCTATGAATAGCTAGACTCTTCCATTATAGCAATGATCCACCTTCGCGGGGAGAACTATTATTGCGAGCTTACTTTAATAGTTCCTGAGCAGCTTCCTTGCCCTGTCTTATGCAGTCCGGAAGACCTACTCCATCGAATGCTGCACCCGTAATCCAAACTCCTGGCAGCTCTCGTTCGAAGCGTCCTCGCAGCTGTTTCATATTCTCAACATGACCAACCGGATATTGCGGCATGGAGCGCGGCAACCTCGTAATTTCAACAAACAAAGGCTCTGCCTTTATGCCCATTGTTTCTTCAATATCTCGCCGCACAGCCTTAATAAGCTCAGCATCCGGTAGTCTAACGCTTTCTTCATCACCCGACCGTCCGACATAGCAGCGAAGCAGCACCTTGTCATCCGGACTCGAATGCAGCCATTTATTTGATGTCCATGTGCAAGCAGTAATTTGCAAACCTTCTGAGCGAGGCACTACAAATCCCGATCCGTCAAAATCGAGCCCAAACGTCGCTTTATCAAATGCCAGTACGACGTTTGCAACGGATACATAATTAATAGCCCGCAGCTCGTTAACTTCCGTCAAAGGCGCAAGCAGCTCTGCCGCGTTATATGCAGGTGCCGTCATCACGATTCGATCCGCCCACAGCGTCTCCCCGCTATCAAGGACAACCTCATAACGAGCTCCCTCTGACGCACTCGAAACAGCTTGATCCGCACAACGTTTAATTTCAACAACCTTTGTACTAAGTCGTCGCTGTACTTTGCTCAAAGCTTTATCTAGTGCATTAACAAGCGAAGACAAACCACCCTTGAACGTCAAAAAAGTTCCACCCTTTGCGACGGCTGGAAGCGCCCCTGCAGCAGCACTCACTTTACGGTTATGCTGCATGCCGCGAATCAGGCTGCCATGCTTGCGCTCTGACGCGGCAAACTGCGGAAATGTAGCTTGCAGACTTAGCTTTTTCAAATCACCTGCATAAATACCCGCAAGCAGCGGCTCCGCGATGCGCCGCATCACTTGATTGCCCACTCGTCGTTCCAGAAAACCGCCAAGCGACTCATCGCTTTGCTCCTTGCGAACAGGCAGCACCAAATCCATCAGCGCCCGCAGCTTGCCGCCCCATGACAATAAGCCTGTTTTCACGAACGGCCCAATTTCAGTCGGAACCCCAAGCACGAGCCCCGCAGGCATCGGAAACAGCTTTCTTTGATGCAAAATATATGTTTTTTTCGCTCCTGGATTCGTTGTCGTAAGCTCGTCCGTTATGCCTAGCTCCTCCGCCAAATCAATGATGGCAAGCTTGCGCGCCAAAAAAGAATCCGGCCCTTTCTCGATGACGAACCCGTCACGCTGCAGCGTATTAATTTTTCCGCCTAAGGCAGGAGCCCCATCTACGATGGTTATCTCCAGCTCCCTGCCTTGCCGCTCCGCTTCCCGCTGCAAATAAAAAGCGGAGCTCAGTCCGCTGATCCCTCCGCCAATAATGACAATTCGATCAGGTTTTCCGATTCTCCGCATCTCATTCATTCCTTCCCTTGGCTGTCCAAAGCTTCGATGACCGATTCTGCCAATGTTTCCATATATAAAGGATCACGATTCAGCATCGCAATTCTATCTAAAGTCATATTCAGCTCTTTCGCAGCAGCTTGTGCTTCAATATCAAGATCGTACAGCACTTCCAAATGATCTGATACGAAACCAACTGGTGCGACAAGTACTGCTTTTACGCCCTCTTCGGCGAGCACTGGCAATGTTTCCAAAATATCAGGGCCAAGCCAAGGGTCTCTTGTCCGTCCTGCGCTTTGCCAAGTAAACTGCCAATCCTTCACGTTAGCTGCTTTCGCAACCGCTGCGGAAGTTTCAAGCAGCTGCTGCTCATAAGGATCACCAAGCTCACGAATTTTTTCAGGCAAGCTATGCGCGCTAAAAAGTACCTTCACACGCTCTTCACCGTCTGTAGCAGCATCCAAGCGTTCTAATCCAGCTACAACGCGATCCGTAAGCGCCTCAAGCAATTTCGGATGCATATGGTATTGCTTTACGAAAGTCATCGCGATACCTAGCTCTTTCGCCTTTTCTTCCGCACGCTTAATATAACTGCCCACACTCATCGTTGAAAAATGTGGCGCGAGTACGATACCGATCGCTTGCGTGATGCCGTCCTTCGCCATTTGCTCAACACCGTCTTCAATATACGGTTTTGCATGCTTCAAGCCCTGGTAGCATGTATATTTATTTGGAGCTAGCTGCTCTAGTTTGTCCTGCAAGCCGGCAACCTGACCGTTCGTATTTTCACGCAGTGGGAAAACCCCGCCTACAATCGCTTCATAACGACCCTTAAGCTCAGCAAGCAGCTCAGGAGTTGGTGCATTGCCGCGGCGAATATGCGTGTAATACGTTTCAACATCATCCATCGATTCCGGCGTTCCGTAGGACATTACAAGTACGCCTATTTGTTTCGCTTTATGCTCAGACATGACTAGTCTCCTTATGGCTGCGTGCAGCGATTGCCTTTTTAGAATACGATTGTACGAATGCAGTTAACTGAGCCAGCTTCTCGAGTGATGCTTCAGGGAACAAACCATGACCAAGGTTGAAAATAAATCCTGGCTCCTCTATTCCGCTATCAATGATCTCTTTCGCATAGGACTCAATCACGCTAATTGGCGCAGTCAGAATTGTAGGATCTAGATTGCCTTGCACGGCAAAGCCATGATCCAGTCGCAGGCGGCCTTCTGCAATCGAAACCCGCCAGTCGAGACCGATGACATCTGATTTAACATTTAATAGTTCCGGAAGCAGCTCTCCCGAGCTTACGCCTGGGAAGTAAATTTTCGGCTGTGGCAAGTCTGACAATTCTGCAAAAATACGCTCAATCGTCGGCAAGACAAATTTCCGGAAATCCGCTGGCGTCAAAGCGCCTACCCAGCTGTCGAACAATTGAAAGGCTTTACCGCCTGCCGCGATATGCGCGCGCAAATAAGTGATGACCATGTCGCCAAGCTTACGCATCAATTCATGCCATAGCTCCGGCTCGCTGTACATCATTTCTTTCGTACGCAAATAGTTTTTGGATGGCCTTCCTTCAATTAAATAGCTGGCGATGGTGAATGGCGCACCAGCGAACGTAATTAACGGCACTTCTAGCTCACGGTCTAGTATCCGAATCGTCTCAATAACATGGCCTAGATCGCCTTCCACATCAATCGGCTTCAAGCGCTCAACATCAGCAGCCGAACGAATCGGGTTCGCAATTACGGGCCCAATATTAGCTACGATATCAAAATCAATTCCGATAGATGCTACTGGATTCATAATATCAGAATACAAAATAGCTGCATCGACACCCAGCTTACGAACCGGCATCATCGTTACTTCAGCCGCAAGCTCCGGCTGTTTGCATATTTCAAGCAAAGAATACTTCTCTTTTATTTTGCGATACTCAGGATCATATCGTCCCGCTTGTCGCATGTACCATACAGGTAATTGATCTACTTGTTCCTTCCGGCAAGCCCGTATGAAACGGTCGTTATAAGACATTCCCGTTCCCCATTTCTATGTATTTTCCTATGCTTCCATTATGCCCTTTTTCCGCAAACCTAACAACCGCCGACACTCCACTTCCTATGACAATAGTATGACAATCAGCAGCAGGTTGCATGAAGGATGTATGAAAAAAAGATGGCTTCATTAATAAGAGCTGTAGCACTCTAACTAATAAGCCATCTTGTACTTATGACATTCCTTTGAATTAGGCTGATTGCTCCTGAGTTTTCTCCGTATCACTGACTTTACGGAAAACGTCTGCATATTGAGGAAATATGTACGTTTGAATGTTCATTCGCAAGGAAAGAATCGGTTTATCTTTCTTAATAAACGGATGCGAATTTAAATCTGGATAATCCTTATTAACGGTTTCTTTAGTTAATTCCGTCAAGTTCCACTTTTGCAATGTAAACAGCCGTTCATGCTTCTGCATATTGTCGATATAAAGCAATAGACTAGGAAGATGACCAACGACAACCACTTCGAGGTTATTAGTAATCGTATTTGAGTTTGGCACCGCAGTCTCAGAGGTTTGTGGAGTATTTTCATCCTCATTCGATTGCTTAACATAAGCTAGCGGTGCCATAGAGAGCAACGCTAAATCTTGAAAAAAAATGAGGTTATCTGAGTCAGTTCTTCTTACAGGCACACGGTTCGTTAATTCTTCTATCTCTTTCTCTGATATCTTCTCGTCAGAATATTCGTTTCTCACACTTTGCAGCGTCAGTTTTTTTTGTACTAACACTTGTTTAACTTGCTTCAAGTTCTCTAGCTCAGGTAATAGGTAAACATACAAAGATACTGCGTTCACCAATACCAATATAGCAATCCCAATGATAAAATAAATCTGAAATTTAGTAAGCGACGGCTTGGCAACTTTTAATTTGATCTCCATATTTATTGAGCTCCTTTTTCCTTATTAAGCTCAATGACCAAGGTTAGCTTATAAACTTCTTTTCTTTTCATTTCTATGACGGTTTCGCCATTTGCACCTGAAGTAACAGCTTCCGCAGACGTTTGCTCGTCCACTTTCTTATAGAAAGAAGATAATACAACATCTTGAAGCTTATCATTATCCTCCAAGTCCTTCATATATTGAATCACCTCAGATGCATTTACAAAATCGAGCTCCATACTAATTTTCAGATCATCACTAGCGGATATCGTCACTATCTTTGTTGTCAAAGGCAAATTCCCAATAATGGCCGCCAAATACGATTTCCATTCCGTTCGATTAAGCTCTAATTGGGCAATCATTTGCTCAGCTTGTTTATATCCGTCCACCTTTACCTTCAAATCGCCGTTATTACGGATATTGTCGGCTTCCTGCTCCGATTGTAAGCTCTCCTGTTGAAATCTGCTAGCTTCCGCTTGCCAAGTCTTCGTATAGTACAGCTGCGCGCTTAACAAAATTAACATTAATAACAACATCAGCGGCAGCAGCTTTGGATTTTTGGAGTTTGATTTTTGCTTCACAGGCAATAAATTTATTGATTTCATGTTTCCTTCCCCCTCAAAGCTAAACCAAGCGGCACGGCATACATTGGAACACTCCAGCTGCTATCCTTTCCTGCTTCAGATATTAGATCCAAATTCAGCAACGCGACAGGCGGGGTTAGACTATCCTCCATTAAAGAAGCTAGCTTATCTAGTTGTAAAATATCACCAGAGACTATCACTCGGCTGAATGTACGTTCACTCTTATTGATATTGTAGTAGTAAAAATTCATTAACCGCTCTAGCTCTGCTATTAAATCCTGTGCAGCATTCATGAAAAATTGCTCAGGGTTTGAGTAGTTATCTAGCCAAAGATTTTGTTCAATGTCGTGTTCTGTGACTAACGATTTGAAGGATACCTCGACATTACGGGTAATTTTGAAATGTCCATCTTCTATAATAGTTATCTCACTGTTTAGTTCATTTACATTAACGATAATATTAATTCCTTCAACATCGATTTGCCCCCATTCTACTAACCGCAGTAGGGAGAATGACTTGATCTCAATGCTGCAAGGAATTAATTTCAGTTGTTCAAAAATATCTACATAATCCTGCAATATGCTCGTTGATGCAGCCACCACCAACACCTCGCATAAATTCGCTTCTTCTGATGGTAGCACTGCCTGAACGTTAACAGCCTTCGGCAGCTTAATGAAATCGTAATAAGGATCGTCAAATGCCATACTCAAGTTATTTTTCACTTCGAACTGTACAAGCTTCTTAAGCTCAACATTTACGATATCCGGCAGCTTGAGACTTCTTACCATCACTCTTTGACTAGGAATGGCGAAATGAACGTATCGACTTCCAAAGCGCCTGGAGTCCAACACTATTTTCAATACAGCTTGCAGCTTTTCCTTATCCATGACCTTTCCATCGTCAACAACACCCACTGGCAGCTCTCTTGAGGAATAGTTCATTAATTGAACAGCCTTCTTGCCCTTTTGTTGAATCTCACAAACCTTAACATAGCTGTCTGTGATTTCAATACCAAGGGTTTGATGACCATTAGTTAGTTTTCTAAGTATGGACTGATTCATTTCTCATCCCCCTTGCGGCAGTGCAAAATGTAGTTACTTAATGCAGATACGTTCTTGTATGTGTCCTTTAACAAGACCATCTAGATATGTAGAGGTTGCATACTCCGAATTAAACTTCGTTGTACCACCTACGTAAAAACCTTTGGTTTGATTACTATTCCAGTCCTTCTTTAAGTCACCAAAGGTAGCGTCTTTAAATACTAAAAGCATACCACCAACATCTAGGCTCCCATTTAGTCGCCATTCACCAAAGTTTAAATCTGCTTTAGAAATTAGATTTCCACCAATCTTTATAAACGCATCCGTTTGTATAGTATTATTAAAAACAATATTTCCTTTTGACACTAATGAGCCTTTAATATTGAATGCTTTCTCGATAGTACTATTAACAGTAAAATCTCCTTCCACAATTACATTGCCAAGAACATTAAAATCAAAAACTGTATTTGCTAGTAGCATATTCCCTTTTATATAGATAGAGCCGCCCACTTGAAAGTTTTTCTTAATGACATCATTAATGATTAAATTATGATTAGCAACGATATCTCCTGCGACGACAAAGCTATAAACTGTATTTTTAATTTGAAGGATTCCTTTCACCTTCAAGGACCCCCCAATGGAGAATAATCCTGTTACACCATCTCTTGACTCTGCAACAGGATTGGTGAAGAGCATCCCGCCTTGAACAACAATATCCTTTTTCACATCAAAGCTAGTAATACCGTTTGTTGCATTGATACTTCCTTTTACAACTATACCGCCATCGACATGCCATCTTAGAACGGTGCTCTTATACTCAATATCACCATTCACTATAATATCGCCTTTGACAAAAAAGTTTGTCAGTGTATTATTTACCACTAAATTACCATTCACAATTAGATCACCGTCAATAACAATCGTGCCATTCGTTCCCGTATCACCAATGACTACATTTCCTTTTACAAGAACATCTTGTTTAAAAGTGATCGTTTTGTCAGCAGCGAGTTCTCTAAATCTCAAATTCCCCCCGACACGTACGTCTCCTTGAAAAAGTATCTCTGCTTTGACGATATCCTTGAAGTACAAATCTCCATTTGCCACAACAGAATTCCCGTTACTATCGGAATCAATGACTACATCCTTTGTAATGATGGTGTTTGGCGATCCGCTTATATTTACATGTCCTGCATTGGTAATTGCTTGTCCTGAAACATATTTTGACAACTCACTTGATGTAACTTTACTATTTAATGCTGCAACCTCACTAAACCGTTTATCCAAGAACACGTTCTGGAATGCGTTTGAGATCACGTTAGAAGAATGATTGATATAATAGTCCGCTGTCGGAGCAAACCAATCTTTAAACTGAGTGTCCGTATAATCATTTAGAATATGCGACGTCGGCAACGCTTGACCCGTTGCAGGCAATATATAGCATGCTGCAAAAACTTTATTGTTTTTGTTATCCTTATTGTCTGTTGTATTGTGACTATTTTTCATAATGACCTTATTGCCAGTTGAAGGGACCGGCGGGGTTGGTGATGGTGTAGAGCCTGGAGTTGGCGTCGGCGTTGGTGTTGGCGTTGGAACAACGATGATTGGAGGAGAAGTAGGCTCATGAAGCGGAACTAAATTATACCTTAGCTCGCTTGCACGAACCTGATTTCCGTTTCCGTAACCTGCTTTAAAGACTACAGCAATCGGCTTATTATCGCTGTCATTCACAATATCCGCTTGGACGTTTAATTGGTGCATTCCATTGACAATGTGAACCAACCGTTCGATGTTTGGCAATGTATTGTTCGTTTCATCAATCTGTTTCATATCCTCATACATTCTAGCGAACACGGTCATACCTGAATGAGCATCTGTGAAAGACTTCTCTGAATTTGCGTTTGTTTTGGCTTGCAACAATCCAACACTCGTACTCATAGCAAGCGGAGCTATTACAATGGAAATCATTACGATAAATCCAAAAACAAGCATTAACGTTCCGCCTTTTTCGGACTGAAAAGATTTAATCATTGCCTTTTCCCCCTTCAGCATATTATTCTATGAGTAAATCGATCCGACTACTTAACTTTAAAGGAGCTGCCCGATGCGTAATCAAAAAGGATTAACATTGATAGAAGTTTTGGGCTCCATCGTCTTATTAGGCATCGCAGTTCTAGGTATCACATTCATTTTGCAGCAAACCGCTTTAGATACCAAATCAAATGAAAAATCAGATGAAGCAGTTGTAGTGGCTAGAAATGTGATGGAAGAAATCAAAAACAAACTAAAAACGAACAGTGCACAAACTACTGTATATGGACAAGCCATCTCACTAGAGAATCTGCGGAATCTTGCCTCAACAACCATTTATTATCCGGATGCCATTGATCGGCGGTATGAACTGGACATTCAATCTCATACAGCTTCATTAGGAACAGTAGCTCTTACAGATACAGCAGTATCCGACTTAGACTCCATATTCCGCCGAGTTACCGTCAATTGTATCGAGGTCTCTTCTTCTAAAAAATTCGAATTAGAAGCGTATGTTGAATATAAATAATTTCGATTGAGGTGAACGGAAGTGCGATATTATTTAAAAAATGAAAAAGGTTTGACGCTTGTTGAAGTTACTGCCGTTCTTGTTCTTTCGGTCATTATTTTAGGCTTCTTAATTTACCTGCTAAACTATTCAAATATGAGTCTAAATCAAGTATCTGCTAGAGAGAAAACACTCCAACAACAAAGGGATATCATGAGCCAAGTTGTGAAAACCGTCCGTAAAGGCTATTCGCCAGTACCACTAGTGAGTAAAACTAGCCAGTTGCGACTCGTTAGTTCTGAAAATGATGAGGCAGTCGATTACACATATGATAGTTCTTCGAAATCACTTACAGTCTCGTATAAACCAATTGTTGCAAACATTGTATCCGCAACCCCAACTTCAAGCTTCAAATTCTCTGATAAGGTTGAAAGTATTCTATTTGATGCCAAAGACGGTCGAATAGAGATTACGCTTGAGATGAAGCTGCCCAACAATTCGATCAAAAAAACATCAACCGTTGTTTATACTACTCAACGAATCAGCTAAAACATCAGCAAAGATAAATACCATCCAATCAAGCCGTTCCCCCAATAATAAGCCGCTAATGCACCTGCAGCGATATAGGGTCCGAACGGTATCGTTTTGCCTCTGGACTGTGCCCCTGTTGCAATCAAAGCAAGCCCTCCGATTAATCCAAATAAACTGGCGAGAAACAAACTGAGCAAGGTGAGCTTAACGCCTAAGATCAAGCCAATGAACACATAAAGCTTGATGTCTCCGCCACCCATCGTTTCTTTCTTCAACACCTTATCTCCAATGATGCCAATGATTAACAACGCCCCGCTGCCCGTAATAGCAGCAATGCCATAATTCAATAATGGAAGCGGATGAACGAGTAATCGGATGCATATTGCACCGACGACACCAACCACCACCACTTTATTTGGAATAATCATATCGGTAAGATCTGTTTGTACGATGATAACTAAAATACTGATGAAAAATAGAACAGCGAACAGTTCGAGCTTCCAGCCTATGTAATAGGCGGCATGAGCAAACAGAACGGCCGTTATGAGATCGCCTACGGGGTAGCGCCACACTATACGATTGGTACTTACTGTGCTATTGAGCATCGAGATTAGAACAGATAGAAACGGTATAATCGCATGCCGTTTCGGCTTTGTTTGATTGTTGAGTTCGTATGTAGGTGGATAAACAGGAAAAAGCCGTTCATCCCATCGGATAGCAACAGCGTTAAGCACACCGCTAAGAAGCAGCCCAAAAAACGCGAATGCGATAATAGCTGGTGTAATCATTTTGACCCTTCTTTGTTTTGGAGATTTATAGAAAGGCAACCTTAAGAGGTTGCCTTTCTATACTATTGTTATTAGCTTAAGGTTACTGTCCATTTATTTGCGTTAAGCGTTGCAGTAAATTTAGTCTTAGCATTACCTGTTACTTTCCAAGTAGGCATAGCATTTAAATATCCCTTAGTTACTAATTCTGTGTCAATAACCGCATCTGTCACAGTTGCAGTTTTCTCTTCATCAATCACGTACCGTAACACAGATTCGATAATAATTTGGTCGGTAGCAGCGTCTGCTTTTATTTTTGAATTGTTAATCGTGTTCCCAATAGCCGGGATAGCAATCGCAGCAATAATCCCAACAATAACTAACACCGCAAGCAACTCGATAAGTGTAAGACCCTTTTGATTCCGTTTCAATGCCATCAACATAAACATTCTCCTCTCAATTTTCAAAGCATATTTAAAACAATTAAAACCAAGAAACCAATACGACATTTAAGCAGCTCTGAGCAAGGGGTACATCTATGCTCAGAGTGGATAACGCTTATTCTCCGTAATTTGGAAACATCAATCTATAAATAGCTCTGCATCATCTTAAAAGTCGGCATCATGACCGCCATAACGATGACTCCTACCACACCCGTTAGCAGAACAATCATAAGCGGCTCTAAAAGCGACTTGAGACGGTCCGCCATCTGATCAACGTCTGACTCATAAAAATCTGCAACCTTATCCAGCATGTCCTCAGTTGAACCTGAACGCTCCCCGATAGCCATCATTTGAACAACCATTGGTGGAAAAAGCTTGGATTGTTTAATCGTTTCTGACATCGTTTCCCCACTTAGAACCTTTTCCCGAGTATCAGAAATCACCTTCCCCATTGCCTCATTTCCTACAACATTCGAGACGATAGACAAGCCTTGCATAATCGGAATAGCAGCAGCTATAAGTGAACTAAACGTTCTTGAGAAACGGGCAATTGCTTGCTTATGCCATAATGTGCCGAATACCGGTATTTTGAGAAGCAAGTAGTCCAACTTTTGTCTACCGGAAGCTGTGCGTCTAAAAAATTTCCATAATAAGCTCGGCACAAACATTGTAGCAATTACGATATACCAGAAGTTTTGCATAAATTCACTAACTGACATAACGATGCGCGTTGGCATTGGCAGCTCGATTCCCATACCCGCAAAGCTTGTCACATACTGAGGAATAACAAAAAGCATCATGAAAATAACGACGAGAACCATCATTACGAGCATCACCGTCGGATAGACCATTGCTGACTTTACCTTTTCTCTTGTGTTGCGCTCTTTCTCAAAGAAAACAGCTAACCGATGCAGCATCGTATCCAGATTTCCTGCTACTTCACCTGCCTGAACCATGCTAACAAATATAGGCGAGAAAACGGTAGGGTATGCGGACACTGATTCAGAGAACTGCTTGCCGCCTCTCATTTCTTCAGCAATGGCTGCGAGAAGTTTGGATAAGGTTTTGCTATCGGTCTGTTCACTCAAAATTTGAACAGCCTCTACTAAACTAATACCCGCTTGATACAGAGTAGCGAGCTGTCTGCAAAAGACATTAAACTGATCCATCTTGACTCGCGGCCCGCCAAACGATATATCCTTGTATAACGTCGTTTCATTCGTATCTAATATATCCGTAACCCACAAGCCCTTCTCGTTCAGAGCCTCGCGTGCACGTTGCATCGTATTCGCTTCAAGAATTCCAATTGACTTCTTGCCACTGGAAGTAATCGCTTTGTACCGATATTTCGGCATTTTACCCACTCCAATGAAACTCGAATATTAAACTTATAACTCACCGAATCCGAATAATGCTTCACGTGCAGCTTCTATTTTAACCTGCCCCTGCTGCACGAGTTCCCGCAGCGAATACTCCATTGTCTGCATACCTAACGCCTTGCCAGTCTGCATAACAGAACGTATTTGATAAATCTTCTCGGATCGTATTAGATTTGAAACAGCGGGCGTATTGACAAGAACTTCAAAGGCAGCTGTTCTTCCATTTCCGTCGGACTTAGGCAATAGACGTTGTGAGATGACGCCTAGTAAAACGGCTGCAAGCTGAATTCGAATTTGCGCCTGCATCGCAGGCGGGAAAACATCAATAATACGATCTATCGTTTGCGGTGCGTCCGCAGTATGTAAGGTGCCAAATACGAGATGTCCAGTTTCTGCTGCACTAATTGCTGTACTTATCGTTTCTAAATCTCGCATCTCACCTACGAGTACAATATCTGGATCCTGTCTGAGCGCTGCTCGCAGGCCATCAGAGAAGGACGGCGTATCCAGACCAACCTCACGCTGATTGACCATCGATTTCTTATGATCATATATAAACTCTATAGGGTCCTCAAGTGTTATAATATGAGCATTTTCCGTTCGGTTTAGATGGTCGATGATGGATGCTAACGTGGTAGACTTCCCGCTTCCCGTAGGCCCAGTTACTAGTAGTAAACCTTGTGGTTTCTTCGCAAATTCAGACGCCATCCGCGGCAGCCGCAGCTCCTCCATAGTAGGAATTCGGCTGGGCACTATTCGAATAGCTAGTCCAACGCTGCCTCGCTGCTTATACGCGTTTATTCTAAATCTGGCGAGTCCTGCTACTCCGTAAGAAAAATCAACGTCACCGTTTTGTTGAAGCGCAGTATACTGTTCTTCATTCATGAATTGCTTAGCGAGCTCGAGCGTATCAATCGGCTTTAGTAACTCATCATTTATGGGTATTAATTCTCCGTGAATTCGGAATATGATGGGAGAATTAACTGTGATGTGAATATCAGATGCTTGTTTGGAATGAGCTAAGCGAAGCATTTCCTCTGCCTGCATGTACAGCCCCCCTCCTGGCAATAACTAACTAGCCTTTATTCTCCAAGTCCTAACACACGAAAAACCTCAGTAACCGTTGTAAGCCCTTCTGCTGCTTTACTTAATCCATCCACCATGATTGGGATCATTCCTTGCTTGAGTGCATGTTCATAATACTCATTGTCAGATCGCTTAGAAATAATGAAGGAGCGAAGTTCATTATCTACAAGCAACACTTCATGAATGGCTAATCTGCCTTTATAGCCGGTGCGACCGCATTCTCCGCAGCCCGCACCCTTGTATAGGTGATCCGTTCGAATGCCATAGCTTGTTATAAGTTCTAATTCCTTATCAATCGGCGTATATCTCTGCTTGCAATGCTTACAAATCCGTCTAACAAGCCGCTGTGCCACGATACAATTGACAGAAGACGAAATAAGAAAGGGCTCTACTCCCATATCTATTAATCTTGTAATTGAATTCACTGCGTTATTTGTATGTAATGTACTCAGAACCAGATGTCCAGTCATTGCGGCACGTACTGATATTTCTGCTGTCTCTGTGTCACGAATTTCTCCTAGCATTACGATGTTCGGGTCCTGCCGCAAAATAGCCCGTAATCCTCTCGCGAATGTCAAACCACTAGTAGAATTAACCTGAACCTGATTTACACCTTCAAGCTGATATTCTACTGGGTCCTCTACTGTAATGATGTTCACGTCTTCTTTGTTTAAATGGGCAAGCGCTGAATATAGTGTTGTAGACTTACCGCTTCCTGTCGGACCTGTTATAAGTACTACCCCATAAGCCATTTCAATGCTTTTGCGAAAGACCTGCTCATTACGCTCGGATAACGCTAGTTTTGAAATATCCGCCAATGAATTTCCAAGATCTAATACTCGAATAACAACCTTCTCACCATGAATCGTCGGCAAAGTCGAAACCCGGACATCAACCTTTCGAAAATCAATATCGAGCTCCACTCGTCCATCTTGCGGAAGACGTCGCTCAGCAACGTTCAAATTAGCCATAATCTTAATTCGGGCTACAATAATGCCATGCATATTAGGTGGGAGCGTTCGCTCCGTTCTCATCACACCATCCACACGATAACGTATGCGGAAACTTCCGTCCTGCGGATCAAGATGAATATCACTTGCACCCAATTGCACAGCTTGTACAATAACTTGGTTGACGGTTTTCACGACAGGAGAATCCTCATCCGAAATCGCGTGATCTTCGTCTATATCTTTTAGCTGCAAATTTTGACTGATCTGCTCGATTGTATCTTGCAGCCCATAATAACGGTTAATGGCACGTACAAGCTCATCTTTAGAAGCGATTACTGGCTCAATTCGAAGCCCCGTAGCAATACGTATTTCATCAATTGCGAAGTAATCTAGCGGATCAGCCATTGCTAGAATCAGCTTATTGCTTTCCATGCGAAGCGGCATGACACAATGCTGGTCGGCCAGCTTCTGAGAAATAAGTTGTATAATCTTAGGATCTATCTTCTGGCGATAGATTTGTACATGCGGTATGCCTAGCTGAAATTCCAACGCTTCAATAAACTGCTGTTGTGTTATGTAACCCTTTGAAATCAATACGTCGCCAAGCCTAGTCTTTAATTCCCGTTGCTGAATTAATGCCTGCTGCAGCTGTTCTTCGCTAATTACGCCAGACTCGACTAGCAAATCTCCTATTCGCTTACGAAAACCTGACATAACTCATCACCATCTATCGATAAATTTGTAGATATACTAAAGATATTCTCACAATTTGGAACTTGATTTAATTAAATCAAGTTCTAGCATGTCTGTCAATGACTTTAGAACTATATTTTACTCTAATATATAAGTATTTTAGCCTAGTAAAGTAGATAACTATTTCAACAGGGTCTTATGACCTATGAAAATCATCCCATTATAAATATAAACGTTTAATAAGAAGAAAAATTACTTAGTCAATATTTTTAAATTGTACATTTTAATCATTTTATTAGAAGCAATTTTTTCGAACCGATCACATATGTTATAATTTTCTTATGGAACAATGGAAAAAAAATCTGATCGTGTTGTGGTTCGGACAGTTTCTCGTTATGGCTGGGATGACGATGATCATTCCGTTCCTGTCCCTCTATTTGCAATTTGATTTAGGTTTAACCGATAAGCATGAGATCGGCGTGTGGGCTGGGCTTATTTTTGCGGGCAACTTTGTGACGTCATTTATTTTTCAACCTATATGGGGAAAGATGGCTGACAGGTACGGTCGCAAAATGATGCTTCTCCGCTCTGGTTTCGGTATGTCCATCGTTATGGTATTGATGGGGTTTGCCACAACTCCATGGCACTTGCTGCTGCTTCGTATGGTGAATGGGACAATATCCGGCTTCAACCCTGCATCTATCGCATTAATTTCAGCAACAACGCCTAAAAACAAGATGGGCTTCGCGATGGGAACGATTCAATCAGGAGGCATTGCCGGAACGATACTTGGTCCATTTATTGGCGGCTTGCTCGCGGATTCTATTGGCTTTAGGCCGATCTTCTACCTGACAGGAGCCTTGCTGTTCGCAGCCTCGCTGCTTGCTCTATTTGTTGTAAAAGAACCGTTTGACCGCATGAAAGCAGCGGCTCGCGTGCAAGCCTCCGTCATCGAAGGTTTTCGAAAGTTAAGCGGCATTCCTCAGCTTACTGCGTTATTTGCCGTCACTTTTCTCATTCAATTCGCTATGATGAGCCCAATGACGCTTATTCCGCTTTATGTTCAGGAGCTTCACGGGACAACGGCCAACCTTGCTTTCTTGGCAGGCTTCGTCGGATCAGTCACCGGTCTCTCTAATCTCGTGTCCTCGCCGCTGCTCGGTAAGCTTAGTGACCGAATCGGCGCAGAACGTGTACTTGGCGTAGCGCTTGTTGGTTCGTCGCTCGCCTTTATTCCGCAAGCGATGGCAGGCACTGTATGGCAATTGCTCATTGCCCGCTTTTTTCTTGGCATCTTTCTCGGGGGGCTTATCCCAGCCGTAAACTCCCTTATTCGAAAATACACACCTGACGGCATGGAGAGCCGTTCCTACAGCTTCAACACCAGCACAATGAGTCTAGGCAACATGATTGGCCCGATCACGGGTGGTGCCCTCTCCGGTTGGATCGGCATTAAAGGTTTATTTCTTTTATCTGCGGTCATGCTCATGATTAACGCTGGATGGGTGTGGCAGTCGCTGCTTCGCAAGCGGCCACAGCCAAAAGAGCCGGTCAAGGACGGCTGATCGATTACATGGAGACAGCAAAGGTCATGAAGGAGAATGCGAATTCCTTCATGACCCTTTTTTAGATTAATGTAGTACCCTCGTTGTACATGCACATAGGTTCTTAATGAGTTCAAACGATACGACACATGCGACATCTACGTATGAGCACACATATGCGCTTAAAGATTACTTCCAACGCCAAATAGAAGCTGTAAGAACACATAGGTTCTTACAGCTCACAAATTGACGCTGCTTTCACCCAATAAGCACACATATGCGCTTAAAACCTACTCCGAGCACTCCCAACACGCCAAATAGAAGCTGTAAGAACACATAGATTCTTACAGCTCACAAATCAACGTTACTCCTACCCCATAAGCACACATATGCTCTTAAAACCTACTTCGAGTATTTCCAACAAACCTAACTCCCACCACCTATCAAAAAAAAGCCCTGATCCCCTCCAGCATTATACCGATGGGAGTCAGGGCTTGCTCTATTACTTCACAATCGCTATCGCTAATCCATCGTAGCCCGGCAATATCGTGCTCTGAAAACGATCGTCTGTTGCAATGATCTCATTAAAAGAGCGCACGGCACGAACTGCTGGACCTTCCTTGGCTGGATCAATCGTTCTTCCGCGCAGTAAAATATTATCGCCTACAATAATCGCTCCCGGATTAGCAAGCGCGATCGCGTAGTCCAGATAGATGGGATATCCTTCTTTATCTGCATCGATAAAAAAGAAATCAAACTTCCTGTCAGCAGACTTCAGCTCCGCAAGGCTTTGCTTCGCATCACCGACCCTATACTCTACCTTATCTCCGAGTCCAGCTGCTTCCATATGAAGCTTGGCTAGATCAGCATAGTTTTGCAGCAGCTCAAGCGATACTAATTTACCGCCCTCTTGCAGGCCCCGTGCCAAGCAAATGCCGCTATAGCCGCCTAGTGCTCCAATTTCAATAATATTTTGTGCTTTCGACAGCGATACAAGCATCGTTAACAGCCTGCCATACCCATCAGCAACTGATATATCCGGCATTCCATTAGCCGCTATACCTGCTTTTGTACGCTCAAGATCAGCATCTGCCACATAAAGCGAATCCACATATTGTTCATTTTGCAACGTCATTCTACTCTCTCCAATTTTACAATTTGTAAAAACAAGCTAGTTTGTCCTATACTTGATTGTATGTTTTTGTTCACGGGGTTACAAGCTTATGCTTTAGATATGAAGCTAAGGTCACCAAGAATTAATGAAAAGAGAGTGTAAAATGGAAAAGTTACAATTGATCGCAACTGCGCCAATGGGGCTTGAAGCGGTTGTTGCACGTGAATTGAAGGATCTAGGTTATACCGATCTTCAGGTAGAGAACGGACGCGTTAATTTCACAGGCGGTCCTATCGATATTTGCCGCACCAATCTTTGGCTGCGCACAGCAGGCAGAATTCTAATCAAAATGGGAGAATTCCCTGCTACCACCTTCGATGAATTGTTTGAGGGCACCAAAGCGCTTGATTGGCCGACATGGATTCCGAACGACGGTGAATTCCCTGTAAATGGCCGCTCGCAAAAATCTCAGCTGACAAGCGTACCTGCCTGCCAAAGCATCGTCAAAAAAGCGGTCGTTGATAAAATGTCTGCACGTTATGGTACCGAATGGTTTCCCGAAAACGGCGGACGTTATGTAATAGAAGTTACGCTAATGAATGACCGTGCCATGCTGACGCTGGACACTACAGGCGATGGCTTGCATAAACGTGGATACCGGAAAGTAGCTACCGAAGCTCCAATTAGGGAAACACTTGCCGCTGCTCTCGTTCAACTTAGCCGCTGGCGTCCTGATCGGCCGCTTTATGACCCATTTTGCGGTTCCGGTACGATATTGATTGAAGCAGCAATGATTGGCTGGAACATCGCACCTGGCCTTCGCAGAAGCTTTAACAGCGAAGGCTGGCCGCTTATTCCGAATGAGCTGTGGGATGAAGCTCGCGATGAAGCATTTGATTTGGTAAAAGATGATGTTCCACTTCAAATTGCAGGTTCTGATATTGATCCAGGAGCGATTGAAATCGCAGAAGCTGCGATTAAGAAAGCGGGTTTCGGCAAAGAAATCAAGCTTACTGTTCAACCTGTTGCCAAAGTGAAGCTTGAAGGCGATTATGGCGTTATTATTACGAACCCGCCATACGGCGAACGTCTCGGCGATGATGTACAAGCAGAGGCTGCGCTGCGTCAGTTCGGATTGACTGCGCTCCATTACCCAACTTGGTCGTATTTCTCGATTAGCCCATCAACGACAATCGAGCACTATTTCGGACGTCCTGCGGATAAGAAGCGGAAGCTGTTTAATGGACGTATCGAGTGTAATTACTTGCAATTTTTTGGCCCGCTTCCCCCTCGCGGAAATCGATAGTAACGAATGAGGAAGGATATTTTATAGATGTTATATAATAACCACTCGGCTTTACGCCGCTTGATGAGCAAGATTCTGATAGGGTTCGAGCGGCTGAAGGCTGTAGACTTGCTTTTATTTGTGGCTGTGATGATGGCGAAGGTTTATCTATTCAACGCCATTCTTGACGTACCCAAAATGAAAATGACCGATAAAGATGCCCTTATCGAGCTCGGAGCCATTTTATTGTTCAGCTTCTGGACTATATGGCTGCCTGCACGCGGACGGATCGTTGCACTTATCGTGTTGAACCTGATTGCATCCTTTGTTTTGTATGCCGATATTATTTATTATCGCTACTTTCAAGATCTGATCTCCGTTCCGGTATTGCTTCAGTTCAGTCAAGTGGACTCCCTAGGCGAGAGTATCGGCACACTTCTCCGAGCGACGGATTTTATCTTGTTCCTTGATTGGATTGTCATCATTCCCTTTGCGATCTACGCATTATGGCGAGGGCGGAGCGATCTTCGTCAAGCGAATGAGTATCGTCGCAAGCCTGCTGGCATGCAAAAGGCAATCGTCCGCATCGTTCTAAGCGCTGTCATTTTTGGCATCGGAACATCGCTTGTTTTCACAAACGTAAATGAAGCGAAGCGTACGTGGGGACAAGGTATTTTGGTCGGCAATTGGTGGAATCTGTCCATCTACAACATGACGGGTGCGCTTGGTTTTCATGGCTATGACGTGTATCGGTATGTCAAACAACACTGGCTGGATGCGGAGACGGTTACCGCTGAGCAGTATTCGGGTGCAAAAAACTGGATTCAAGAACGCGGCGACCAGCGGGAAACGCTTGAGCAGGATGCTTTATTTGGCGCATATAAAGACAGCAATGTCATTATGCTTCAGCTCGAAGCTTTCCAAAACTTCATGGTTAATAAATCAATCGGCGGTCAAGAAATTACCCCGAATTTAAACGATTTAATCGAGCAGAGCGCCTATTTCAGTCAATTCTATCAACAAACCGCTCAAGGCAGAACCTCGGATGCCGATTTCATGGCAAACTGCTCCATGCAGCCCGTCACGAACGGCTCGGTTTTCATCCAATATGCACCAAACGAATTCGATTGTATGTCCAGCACCTTAAAAGCAAACGATTATGGGACATCCGTCTTCCACTCTTATGAGGGTGGTTTTTGGAACCGAAATACGATGTACAAAAACATGCAATATGATCAGTTTTACAGCTTAAAGCATTTTCAACTAGATGAAAAAATCGGCTGGGCTCTCGGAGACAAGTCTTTCTTCCGACAATCCTTTGACGTCATTGCCGATCAGAAGCAGCCCTTTTACTCCTTTCTGATCACACTCTCCAGCCATTATCCGTTCACAATGCCGGAAGAGGAGCAAAAGCTTAACCTTGGCGAGCTGGATGGTACATTAATGGGGGATTATTTGCAATCCATTCATTATGTAGACGCCGCGCTCGGTGAGCTGGTTGATCGAATGAAAGCAGAAGGGCTCTGGGATCACACGATTCTCGTCATGTACGGGGATCACGACAACTCAATTAATGACTGGTCGTTGTTTGAGACTTTCCTTGGCAAACCGCTGAATGATTTAGAGCGTCAAATGATTGTGAAGCAGGTACCTCTGCTCATACATTTGCCAAAGAACGAGCATGCAGGAACATATACGAATGTAGGCGGTCAGCTGGATGTAACGCCTACGATCATGCATCTGCTCGGCATCTCGACGGCTGATCAATATTTAATTGGCATGCCTCTGCTTATGGAGAATCCTCTCCTTGGCAAGAAGGTCGTGCAAAGAAACGGTGCCTTCACTGATGGTACCCTCTACTTTATGCCTTCAGCAGATGGCATCGCTGAGAACGGAGCATGCTGGAACATCCAAGACAATGCATCCATACCAGTCAGCGGCTGCATAAGTGCCTTTGAAGACTCGCGCACCGAGCTGAACATGTCGGATCAAATCGTCATGAACAATCTCATCGCTGACTTCAAGGAGCAAACCGCTACAGAAGCTCGCAGCAGCAATGAGCTTGAGACAGCTGGTCGTTAACCTTGCAGCTTGGTAAGCTATGAAAAAGCAAAAGAACCTTCAAATCCACATTCAATAGTGGATTTAAAGGTTCTTTTTTATATTCGGTATACCTAACATTCCTATACATTTAGCTACTTTTTATGCTCAGACAGCCAATTCAGCACATCGTCAATCGTGTTCACTGGCACAATGTTGAGATCAGGCGCTCCGCTGCGAGCATCTCCTTCAAGCTCTGCCGGCACAAAAAACACATCAGCATCCGTCCGGCTGATGGCATAAGCCTTTTGCTTGATGCCGCCAATTAATCCAATCGAGCCATCTGCTTCAATTGTACCTGTACCCGCCACCTGATTGCCATACGTAACGCCGCCTGGTGTCAGTTGATCAATAATAGCCAGCGTTAGCATCGCCCCATGAGATGGGCCTCCAATATGCGCCATAAAGCGTTTGTAATCGATGTTAAGCGGGATATCGAGAAGCAGCTCTGTTTGCACCGATATGCCGAACACCGCTCGCTCTGGCGAATCAGCTGAAGCCTTCGTCTTGACCTCTGCCTGTGTCTGGACTCCCGATCTCCTTAGCGTAATCTGTACGGACTCGCCAGGCTTTACCGCTTTCTCCATGTAGTCGGTCATCTCGCCAATCGATTTAACCGCTTGCCCATTCATTGCATCGATAATATCGCCAGCTTGCAGCTTCTGCTCAGCTGGACTATCCTTTACGATAGCAATAATTCTAATGCCATCTGGCTTAATTCCGCCTCCAACGCCTGCTTTCTGCATGGCAACAGCTGCTGCAACACGATTGGCATCCGTTTTCATATGAACGACTTGTGTGTACGATTCCGTCAGCGGCGGTTCATTTTCTGGTATTTTCTCGAAGCTATACATCGGAAGCAGCTTGGCATACAGCCAATCAGCCGGTACGGCCGGCCTCTCGAATACGAGTATGCCGTTTACCGTTCCCCCGCTGTTTTCGCTCTTCTCGACATGCGCATAACGATTCATATTAAGCGTCATCCCCGGGTATGTGACTCTATACCCAGTAGGGCAGAGCAAAACCAATAGAAGCACTATCGTAATCGTTAGAGTGATCATCCCGCGCTTTGGCAGCCACAGAGAGCTTAGAAGCCTCTTGGGAGCGTTTGAACGATTCCCCCCTATATTCGATGCCTTCGCCGCTCGCGACCGCTCTAACGCTTCAGTAAGAAGCATATCTGCAAACACTAGCGGTGCAGCAGCGCCGATAACCAGCAGCATCTGGAACAGCATCTCTGGCGCAAACAGCACATAACCTGCTCCGATTATGCCTAGTCCAGCGATTATAAGCCGTACTAACTGTAAAATAAGTGTCCAGCCTTTCCTTTTCCGCTGCTGCCAGACCCCGAGCAAGGCACCAACCGCCCAGCTAATCGGTATTAGAGCTAATATATTGAACAACCAATCGATCATTTCTATCCACTGTATCCCGCCGGACGTCTTCAGCGGGGCCGGCAGCCAAATGAGCTCTGCTGCAGCCAAACAGACAAGCGCTAGGACTAGTCCAAATAGATAATAACGTGCTGGCTTCAGCATTCTTCTCCCCCTAAGCTTTCTCAAACGAAGCATATGTATTTCTCTTAGGATAAACAAAGGACCCGGGCGATACACATCGCGGGGTCCTATTTCATTTGCAAATATTGCCGCTGTTCCGAATCAATGCCTCTGTCTCTCATTTCGCCTTTCTCCACGCTTTGGATACGTTCAAGCCACTGCGCTGGGGAATGGTTCATACGACGCGCACGATCGAGCAGCTGAGCATACTGGGCACAATTGTCATACCCGCTAAGCTTGCGGATAACCTGAATATATTCGACGACAAGCTCTCTCGCATCCGCTGCGGTATAGCCGTATTCGGCAGCTAAAGCCTCAGCAATTCCGCGTTCATATAAGCTTAACCTGACCTGTGTTTTCACTTTCATGATACATCCACCTGCTTCCCGTATAAATATGGTAGCCGACTAGTTTCAAATGAGATTCCCACCGTTCGGAGCAAAAAACGACCTGATTGCCGAGCCGCAGCGAATCGAGCTTCCTGCCTTTACGCGACACTGTAATTTGCTCATAAAACCATTGCTCATCTTTCTTTAATTGTACTGCTTTATGTACGATTTTTCCAGTGTCATTGTCCGCCATAGGACCGATGATAATGTCTGGATGTGCATCACAGGGATCAGTTCCTTTGACTGCTGCCTTGCGGTGAGCAAGAATGAAAGACGCCCATGCCGGTGAATCGGATAAAAACAAGAGAGGCTCAACCTGCTCCGGAACCGAGGTCAGCTCTACGACAAGCACGCATGGACGACCGCCGTCCCATGACTCCTTTGCTGCCTTATGCGACCATTTGCGTGCTTGCTCAGCCGATATTGTCGTATAAAATCCTTCTCCAAAATCTTTCCCCGGCCGCCAATAGGGGGAATTCAACAGCTTCTGCCCAAATGATTGTACAGTATCGCTTGTAGTTCCATGATATAAAAGCTGAGGCGTCGTTATGTCCACGCTCGCACTCCTTTCGTTTGGCTCCTCGTATGAAAATACAAAGACCCTACGAAATCAAACTGTCGCAGGGTCTTGTCGTGTATGTCGTTCTATAATATTAATATTATTATTTATTTCTTGATGTAAGGAATGATCTTCTCGATGACCTCATCCTCTGAAGGCGCCTTAATGTACCGTCCATTAACAAAAATAAATGCATAGCGGGCGCATGGCCCGCAGTACGACTTGCAGCCTACACGAACCTCTGTGTCCGGCGCCAGCTTCTGCAGCTTGGGTAAAATCGATTTGATCTTCGTATGCTTGCATTTGTCGCAAACCATTATATCGTTAGCCATTATTCATCGTCCTGTCTCAACCGAATACGGAAAAATGCTAGTGATCACCGTGGTTGCCCTTGGTTGGATTCGTAACGGCAAAACCTTCTTCAGGCACATAGAAATAATCGATGCGAACGCCGTCCAGAAAAGCATTGTCTTTCTCCAAAATAACATCGATCCCTTTGTTAGTGGATACAACAATATCCTTCTCAGTCGGCTCGTCGATTCCCATACCGTAATGAGCATGGTCGCCGTGCGAATGAGTGACATAAATACGCAGCTTTTTACCTTCGTTTTCAGGCTTGTCCAGCTCTACTTGCAGAACTTTAGCAGCATTTTTTGAAATTTTGCAGTTCATAAATTATCCAGCTCCTCTTATCGTTAGGCCTTTCGGCAATCGTTATTATTTTATATTATACTTGCTCTCCATTCTACGGGCAAACCATTCGGCAAGCACCATCGTAACCGCGATGTCATCAATCGGCATGAACGGCATGACGTCCGGCAAAACCCAGTAAAGAAAAACAGGCACGGAAAAAATCAGCTTGTCCAGCAGTGAAACATCCTTTGATCGAAGCAGCTGAAAAATACGGACAAACGTACGCTGCCAATGGCGCAGCGACAGCAACTTACGCATGAAATCCCACCTTTGCTGACCTTTTCCGATTAGTATAGCATAAGCATGACGTAATTAACTACTAGAGGCCAGCGGCCGCTAAAGGCGAAGCGCCTCTAGCAGCAGCGGCTGCAGCTCCACATAAATTTGATCAAAATTACTCATCGGCAGCGGATTTTCGCCATAGCCCGCTTCCACTGTAAAGCCGGGTCTGCGGAACTGATGAATAAACCAGTCCTTATATCCCGCATCGCTGCCAGTCAGCTTTACCGCTTCATATCCACTTGCCTGAGCGAGCCGTTTGGCAAGCTGCTCTGCATTTGCCGGCTCATAATCACGATAATTCCAATAGATTTCCCGCCCCTGCGTATGAAGCGCAAGAACCGCATCGAAACCGATTCTACTCGTAAATTGAGCCATGGCATTCGCCTCCGGCTCACTTAGCGGATACGGTCCTGGATAGTCGCGTGGTCCAGGTCCCTCTACCCCTCTGCGCTTGCACTCCTCTTCCCAAAACGCAGGGAATTGATCATTTAAGTCAACACCTCTAATGTTGGCCTTCCAGTTGCTGAACTGATCGGAGCCGCCATTCCATTCCATTAGCTGTTGATAATAAGGATGCCTCGGCAATGCTCCATATTGTGCGAGTTCTACACCATCTGGGTTTACCATCGGTACAGCCCATAAAGTCACGTCTTTGCACAAATCCGCCACTTGCTGTCCACCCATTCGCTCCCCGCTGCAATAAGCTGCTGACAAATCAGCAACGAAGCGCATCAGCAGTGCAGAGGTTATCCATTCATTTGCATGAAAGGAGCCGTTCATATGAATTTGACGCGGACCATTGCCGCAGCGGAGCGCCAATAACGGCTTGCCCATTACGCTCTCCCCAATAATATGTGCCGATAAAAACGAGTATCTGCCTGATAGCTGCCGAATACCTTCCACTAAATCAAGATAGCCATACGTTTGTAAGGAGTATATATCCATCGCCCCCAGCTGCATAAATTTGCTCCTATCATGCTATGCAAGGCCTTACTTGTCCTATGTAGCAATCAACAAAAAGAAGCCTTGCTATGTTTAAGCCCGGCTTCAGTTTCTTATCATTTAAATGATATTGGGTATTTGCCAAACTACAGGCGTCAGTTCAATCTGCTTCCCAAGCCACTGCTGAGTAATGGTTTGAAACATTCGTGGATCTCCGCTGCAAAAAAATTGATGCACCGGTTCCCTCTCCTCGCTTGCTAGCTGGTCATTGTTTTCCAAAATATTTCTGATCTCGCGTGTCGTCTCATCCGCTGAGCTGATAAGATTCACACTCTGGCCCATCACCTCGGATATGGTTTCCGCTAGAAAAGGATAATGCGTGCAGCCAAGTATTAACGTATCCATTGGAAAAAGCCTCAAATGCCCAATGGAGCTCTGCACCGTCTCGTACGTTTCAAAGGAACGAAAATTCCCCTTTTCCACTAGCGGCACAAATCTCGGGCACGCTTCGCTTATCACTTGCACCTTCGGCGACAGCGTCTTTAAGGCTTGCTCATAAGCACCGCTTTTGATCGTTCCCTCTGTGCCGATGACGCCTACATAACCCGTAGCTGTAAGGCCGATAGCAGCTCTTGCACCAGGATCAATGACGCCAACAACCGGGATCGCGACTCTTGAGCGAATGTCTTCAAGTCCGGCCGCTGTTGCTGTGTTACATGCTATAACAATCATTTTCGGATTAAACTGAATTAAGTAATCGACGATTTCCCTCGTAAAACGAACAATCTCTTCTGAAGAACGCGGTCCATAAGGCGTTCGAGCCGTGTCTCCAAAGTAAAGGATTTTTTCTCGCGGCAGTTGGCGCATAACTTCCTTGGCAACGGTGAGGCCGCCAACGCCTGAGTCCAGTATTGCAATCGGTTGCTGCACAAACACACCGCTTTCCTAAACATAATGTGATGAATAGAGACAAAATAGCATATGAATACAGGCACAAAAACGTACCAGTATCTTATCGACATTTCGGACAAGCGGTCTGAAATTTCATGTTGAAAGCTCCATTTAAATGACAAAGGACCGTTAATGACTACGTTACGTAGCATTGACAGTCCTTTTTGGGTTAATCCAGCAATAATGCAGAGGAATAAATGGGGTTCAGCCTTTTGTATTCGGTTTAGATCATCTCGGATCGGGTACATACGTGTAGATACAATGTGGAGCATTGCATTTGGATTGAAAACAAAAAGGAGGGCATTCAGATGACAAAAGTGAAATATCCGATCGGCCGTTTGCAAGAAAAGGTCGCTCTCATTACCGGGGCAGGCTCTGGTATTGGCAGGGCAGCAGCTTTGAAATTCGCGAAGGAAGGCGCCAATTTGGTTCTGCTTGATGTTAAAGAATCCGCCATGGAGCAAGTATGCCGAAGTGTTCGAGAATACAATGTCGACTGCTTGCCTATTGAAACTGATATTTCCAACGAAGCTCAGCTTGAAGACGCCTATCGACAAGCACGCGAGCATTATGGGCACTTGGACATTGTATTTGCCAATGCAGGCATTAACGGTGTATTAACACCGATTGAACTGATGGATATCGAAGACTGGAATACGACGCTTCAAGTTAATCTCACCGGCACATTCCTGACTGTAAAACACGCTATCCCTTTGTTAAAGGATAAAGGCGGAAGCATTATTATCACCAGCTCCATAAATGGTAATCGGGTGTTCTCGAATATCGGCTTCAGCGCCTACAGCAGCACAAAGGCTGGACAGGTCGCTTTTGCCAAGATGGCTGCTTTGGAGCTTGCTCAGTACAAAATTCGCGTGAATGCCATCTGCCCCGGAGCTATTGAGACGAATATCGAGCAAAACACGGAGCGCACGCCAGAACTAGAGAGTGTGTCGATACCCGTTGAATATCCAGAAGGCAGCCAGCCGCTCGAAGATGGGCCCGGCAGCGCAGCTCAAGTGGCCAAGCTTGCATTATTCCTCGCATCTGATGATTCGGACCATGTCTCAGGTACCACCGTTTACATAGACGGAGCAGAATCCTTGCTGCGCGGATAGCTATTATTAACGATAGATAGAAGACCATATGATAAGGGGCGAACGCCATTGTTTAAAGAATGTTTACATCATTCATCGGATCTGAAATGGGCCTATGCATACGATCGCGATACTTTCCATCTTAGACTGCGCACCAAAAGAAATGACGTTGAAGAGGCTGTTGCGGTAACAGGAGATAAATACGACTGGGATCAGCATCATCATGATGTACCGATGGAAAAAATAGCTGCCGATTCCCTCTTTGATTATTGGGAAGCTGCCATCAAGCCGGAGTTTGGGCGTTTTTCGTACGGCTTTCGTGTACGCAGCGGCGAAGAAACGTTATGGCTCATCGAGAATGGCATCTTTGAGGAGCAGCCTGCCCCAGCTGGCGGATATTTTGAAATTCCTTTTATTCATACGGTTGATTTGTTTGATGCGCCTGAATGGGCAAAGGAAGCAGTTTTCTATCAAATTATGCCCGACCGCTTCGCAAATGGCGATACGGCCAACGACCCCGACCACGTGCAGCCCTGGGGTGAAGCGCCTAGCGGCGAAAGCCACTTTGGCGGCGATCTGCAAGGCATAATCGATAATCTCAAGCATCTGACGGACCTCGGAGTGACGGCGATTTATTTGACGCCATTATTTACAGCACCTTCAAATCACAAATATGATACGGTCGATTATATGCAAATCGATCCGCAGTTTGGAGATGCCGAGCAGCTTAAGAAGCTGGTCAGCGCTTGTCATGATCTAAATATCCGAGTAGTCTTGGATGCTGTCTTTAATCATACGAGCGAGCAGTTTCCACCTTTCCAAGACGTGCTCGCGAATGGAGAAAATTCAAAGTACAAGGATTGGTTTCATCTGAATGGCTTCCCTGTAGAGGTCAAAGACGGTACAGCAAATTATGCTACGTTTGGATTTTATGGCAATATGCCGAAGCTGAATACCGCAAACCCGGAAGTAAAGCAATTTTTGCTTGATGTTGCTGTGCACTGGATTAAGGAAGCAGATATCGACGGATGGCGGCTCGATGTCGCTAACGAAATTGATCATGCTTTCTGGCGGGATTTCCGTCATGCCGTTAAGGCTGAAAAGCCGGATGCTTTTATTATCGGCGAGGTATGGAGCAATGCGCTTAACTGGCTGCACGGTGATCAGTTTGACTCTTCGATGAATTACCCATTTGCGCAGCACATCTTGGATTTTTTTGCTTCCTCCGAAGGAAAAGCATCTGATTTCGCCGATCAAATCAACCGTTTACTTATGCGATATCCTCAGCAAACCAATGAGGCGATGTTCAACCTCCTATCCAGTCATGACACACCTCGTGCGTCAACTCGTTTAAATGGAGATAAGCAGCGTTTAAAGCAAGCCGTTGTATTCATGATGACTTCTATGGGTATCCCTTGCATCTATTATGGCGACGAGATTGGAATGGATGGCGGCGATGATCCGGACTGCCGCAAATGTATGGAATGGGATGCGGACAAACAGGACCGCGAGCTGTTTGATTTCTATCAGCTCCTCATTGCCCTACGCAAGCAGCATACCGTTCTTCGTGATGGGCGATTCCGCTTCTTATTTGCAGATAACGAACGCGGCGCCTTCATTTATGAGCGATTAAACGCCAATCAACATTTCACCATTTGGATTAACCATACCGAGGAAACCGTTAAGCTTACGCATCCAATGCAGGCGGACGACTGGAAAGATGCGCTCTCGAATGAAGAAGTTGCCACATTCGAAGAGCAGCTTCAGCTTGAGCTCGGCCCGCATGATTTCCGAATTTTGTATAGAAATATCTAATCATTTGAGGGCTTTTGCACCGTCTTGCCGGCGGAGCAAGAGCCCTTTTCGCTTATCTATTTCCCCCTTTTTTTCTCCGTATCGGTTTCAAAGTCACCATGAAAGGTTAATGACTCCATATAAGAAACAGAGCCAACACTACTACACTTACTAGTCAGGGGGAAATTGAATTGAAGAACCATACTGAATGTATTGCTATGCTGTTAGCCGGTGGAGAAGGGCGGCGCCTAGCCCCGCTCACAACTCAGTTTGCCAAACCTGTCGTACCTTTTGGCGATCGCTTCCGAATGATTGATTTTCCACTTAACAATTGTGCAAACTCAAATATTACTACGATTGGCGTGCTTACGCAGTACTGCGCCGAAAGCGTTCATAAATATGTAAATCAATCCACGAACGGTTATCAAACGGATCAAGCGAATAGCGGAGTATCCTTCCTCCCTTCTTCAAAAAAATGTTTAGAAGGCTATGCGGGAACGGCCGATGCTATTTATCAGAACATCGACTTTATCGATGAGAAAGCTCCAGAGCATGTACTAATCCTCTCGGGCGACCACATTTACGAGATGGACTACAAGCCTATGCTTGAATTCCACAAAAACCGCGGTGCAGCTGTTACGATCGCCGTTAAACAAGTTCCTTGGCGCGAGGCAAGCCGCTTCGGCATTTTAGAAACTGATGAACAATTTCGGGTCAATTCCTTTCATGAGAAACCTTCGGATCCTCGCAGCAACTTAGCTTCCATGGGCATTTATTTATTCCGCTGGTCAGACTTGAAAAAAATACTCATTGAAGATGCTGCTTCGGAAGCGTCAACTCATGATTTTGGCAAAGATATTATTCCTGCTCTTCTTACCTCCAAAACCAATATGATCGCTTACCCTTATAAAGGCTACTGGCGGGATGTCGGTACAATAAACAGCCTATGGGAAGCCAACATGGATCTGCTGGATGGCGAGCTAAAGCTTGGCGCAGCGAAGTGGCCAGCTCAGTCCGGAACAAACCAGTCTAGCGAAAAGCCTTACTTAAGCCCCGAAGCATCAATTACCGACTCCATCCTCCACCCCGCTTGCGCTGTGGAAGCAGAAGTAACACGCTCCATCATTTGCTCAGGCGTTACAATAGGCGTAAACAGCGAAATTTATGAGAGCATCATCATGCCGGGAGCCAGAATTGGAAGAAATGTTACGCTCCATCGCGTCATTATCGGTGAAGGTGCTATTATTCATGACGGCGCGTTCGTCGGTCGATTAGATGATGAAATTTCTGTAGTTGGGCCAGGCGAAGCCATTACCGCAACTTCACCATCAATGAACGACTACAACATGGAGCCGCTCGCAAGCTTGCTTCGTCCCGTGTCCAATTACGTTCACAACCATATTGTTGGCTAACCCTATTCATACACGTGAATAAAAAAACAAACGGCAGGAGACTTCGCTCCCTGCCGTTTGCCTTTTTGAATTAAACAATTGAACCATTTTACCCATTGCCTAATTTACGTATGTTCCATCTATCGTTAAGTCTCTATTGTTCCTTTGCTGTAGCAGCTTCTGTTTCTCCGGCTTCTACCGCTTCAATTGCACTTGCTGCTTGCTCATTGCCATCTTCTGTAAAAGCGATATCGCCACTAACCGCTTCTGTTTCCTCTGTAACTTTGTTGCGGCCTCTTACCGTGCTTACAACGCTGCTTGCCGCTTGTTTCGTACGATCGGCAATTTGAATCGCTTGGCCGCTGATCTGTTTAGCAATACGACCCGTCGTATCGCCTACTTGACCTGCAACTCTAACCGTCGTTTCTCCAACCTTCTGTGCGCCTGTTGAAATATCCTGACGCAATTCCTTGCCCGGCTTCGGTGCTAGCAACAATGCAGCAATCGAGCCTACAACACCTCCAGCTAATGCGCCGAGAAAAAATCCTTTTGTTTGTTTACGTGTTGTCATTGTTTTTGCTCCTTTCGTGTTTAGCGTGCTCTTCGACCTTAGCACCTTGACTTAAGATTCCGATTCGAATACAGGTCCATGCTCATCTTCGGCAGTCGTTGCTGCCTTTCGGCTAGTTTGCCACAGCTGCCATGCCGCCATCCCTAGCTCTGCCCATTCAAGCGCCTCACCGACCTGCCGCTTCGTCTCGTGCCGCTTCGCATGCTGCTCAGCCGACTCCGATAATATAGACGTTACCCGCTCAACCGTCGATGTCGTGTGGGCAATTGCTCCGCCGACCTGCCCTGCCGCTTCAAATAGCTTGCTCATGGCTTGCAACTGACGGTGTACCGCGCGAATCGCTTCCTCGGTCGGCTGCACAAGCCCGCCAATCTCAGCGGATAACTTACTGAGGTCCTGCCTCATAATCTCCGCTTCAGCCTGCACTTGCTTCACTTTGCTTAGCGCCGACCGCAAGGCAATGAGTATACCGCCAACTAGAATGACAAATGCTCCAGCAACTACCGCTGCGCTCCACATCATGACCATGCCTGCATCCCTCCTCCTCTATCAATTGCAGGATCATACGTATATGCTCCTAGACGAATGCCCACTTGCGTAATGACAGTATAAGCAGCATGGGCTTGTCATGACACAACCGAAATAAAAATGATAAGGCATCGGTGCTTTTTCCACATTTGCAACAAAAAAAGGCTGTCTCAGCAAATCTTCTCCGATTTGCAAAGACAACCTCTATTTATTTCATTAACCGATGCGGTAGCTGCACTTGCCGCCGCCCTTCGCCAAACATTCCGTTCGTTCAACAGGTACGTCAAGCAGCGATTTAAACAAGGAGAGCTCACATTTGCAAGCTTGCAAATATTTGCCGGCTACTTGAGCAATCGGACAATTATACTCATACAACATATAGCTGCCGTCGCTTTGTGGTTCCACTTCAGCCATATAACCTCCAGCGTTCTGAATCGCTGCGAGCTCGCTCACCTTCTGCTCCAAGCTCTTGCCCGCCATCCGGGGCTCATAACGTTCGAGCAGCTTGTTCTTGCGTCCATCAAACATCCGGTCAATAAGCGCTGCGGTATCCGGGTCATCAGCGAGCTCGCCCAGCAAGTCGAGTGCGAGCATATGATAATTTTTGGGGAAAAGCTCATCCGCCTCAGCTGTCAGCTCATACGCATGGAGCGGTCTGCCCATGGCTTGCCGCACCGATACGATATTCACGCTGCCTTCGCTCTCTAGTGCATACATATGCCGCCTGATTGCCATTTCCGTTAGTCCTAGCTCGCTTGACAAGGAACCAGCATTCAATCTGCCGCCTGTTTTCAGCAGCATCAATATGCGCTCTCGCGTGGAATGATCACCGCGTGAAGCTGCCGTTATATCTGATGCACTTGCCGTTTTCATCCGCTTCAACCCTTCACCACCTTTGCAGGCTTGATAGCGTCATTGTAACGTATTTTTAGTTTTTCGTAAATCAAGCGTAAAACAATCATAAAGTCATAATCTATGCTTGCTCTGCAATCGTAATGGTTTACGTGCAAATAGCAAAAACGCCTACAGCTCGCGTTCTAAATAATCATCAATCGATTGCTTAAAGGCAGGCAGCAGAGCAGTAAGCGTCTTCGTAAGCGGATGAAGCTCAGTTCTCGGCCAAACATAATAGTCCTGCACTAACGGCTTGCGAAGCTTCACCAGCTCCGTCAGCGTCGCCTGCATTTCAAGCGGAAACGCGCCTGCCTCGCCAGTAATATCGATGATGTCCTCATAGCTGCTCGCATCCCGCAAAATAAACCCGTCGATCAAGAAGCTGCCAACATCTGTTACGGTTTCAATAGCCAGATGCAGCGCTCTTTCCTGCGCCAGCCCCTCCAGCACCGTTCCCTGCCAATTAGCGGCAAGCGAGTCCAGCGCCGAAGCGATTTCAGTAATCGAATTCAACCTTACCGCTATTTGTTCACGATTCACATAATACATCAATCAGTCGCCCGCTTTCAGCCTTGCTTCTTTTTTTTCCCTTTGCGTTTCAGCCACGCCACCATAATAATGCTGCTAAAAATGATAACAAGCAAATAAGTAAATATTTCGTATACATCCCTCATGTCGCTCATAACTGCTCAACCTGCCTCTCAGCTTTCAAAATCAACGCTGACGGAAGCTTCACGAACTTGCATCATGTGTTCAATAACTTTTTTATGTACAGGATGCACTTGATACACTTCTAGCGCTTCCAAAGATTCGAACTTCGTAATAAGAGCGATATCGTAAGAACGCTCCGAATGCACAACGTCCACGCCAACCTCAATCGACTTTAATACTTCGATTTGCCCTTCCATATCCCTAAGCACTTGTGCGGTACGCGCTACGCTCTCTGCGCTGCCATCTTTTAATTTAAAAAATACGATATGAGTAAGCATTATTTAGTTCCTCCTCTAATATTGACGCATAACTTTTGTCTATTTGTCACATAATAACCTATGCAGTCGCATTACGGCAATCTTTAACACGAAGGGGCTCGGTGTACGTTATGCGCTATCCAGTTACAATTGTTGCAACAATTATTGGACTAGCTATCTGCTTGTTCAACTCCACGGGTTACGACCCGCACAATCTTGTTTTCTTCATGTTTAGCATTCCCGCATGGGTCGTTGATTTATTTGTTGACGTGCACGAGGTTAACGTCTTGCTCATGTATGTACTTACTGTTGCTACATGGGCGCTGCTTGGCTTTCTCGCCGACGTGCTTATCGTACGCAGTCGTGACAAAGAGCATCATCCTCGTTCAGCACGATAGCTTTATTTTAGGCAAAAAGGAGCCTTTCGGCTCCTTTCTCATTTCTACAGCACATGAATCAATTACGCACTAGGCTGCTTCAACCACTAAAGTCGATTCCATCGTTGTATGTCCTTGACCGCATGGAATGGAACAATAGATTCTGTAAGTACCTGGCTCTTTAAATTCCAAATCTGTTTCCGGGTGATCGTTATCCAAAGCTACTTTAAGCTCGTCAATATGCATCCCGTGGATACCGCTTTTGTTGGAAAGTTTTAGTCTAACTTTGTCTCCAACTTTAACTTTGTACTCTTTTTGATCAAATACAAAATCGTTGGACGCTACAACCTTCAATAAAGTCATGCCCTCTGGCAACGAGGCAGACTCATCAACCGGCTTAGCTGGCAGTGCGAACGTGAGCAAATATAAGCCCAGCAAAGACGCCGCTGCGAATACAGTAAACATAATCCACTTATGCATTGCTATGTGCTCCCCTTTGCGATCATAATGTCTACCTCTTATATTACATAAGATCGTCCGAAGTTCTCAACCTTAAACTACGGAAAGCTGAAAAGTTTTTTTGTTATTTTGACAAAACCATGAACAATTACAAAATTAGCTGGACAAATACTGTTTTAACACCCGTTCAGACTCCGCTTTTACAAAGCCCCACAGCATAAAAAAACGATGATGGTACCCTCTGCACACATATTCGGCATGCAAACCATCCGCTTCGCGCTTCTCCTCATACACCTTTATTCCTGTTTCGCGGAATTTCCTTCTAATTCCAGCGAGGTCGAGCAGCACCCGATCCTGCATGCCGCGCATCATCGATTCATAAAACCGCGGCAGTTTAATGGCTGATGTGCCTATCACACGTATATCATGATCCAAAATACGCATAACAATGCCAAGCAAAACGTACTGCTTCACCAGCACAAGCTCTTCCTCGGTCTGTATCGGTGGATTAGCTGCCATTCTGACTTTTCCGCGGGCTTCTTCCTCTTTAGCGGCCATTGCCACCCCTCCAAATAAGAACATTTGTTCTTATTATAGCGAGGAGCGAGGATTTGATGCAAGTTAATTTACTATTACCCAAAAGTTAACTTTTAATCCTGCTTGGCGTGATTGTTTGCGAGTCATTGATTCGCATCAGATGCATGACATAGGCATAAATCAATTTTTACCAAATCCAATGTAATACAACATGCTTAGAAATGCGGCTCGCTCGCGCTAACAACTGCATCTTCACTTTACCCAAAAAAATGAATACCCTTGTAAGAACGACTGCGTGCTTACAAGGGTATTGTTGTCATTACTTTAAAGTATTTCATTATGTACGTCTTCATATTACCATAGTAAAATTACGAAATTCAAAGTCAGCTAACCTGCTTATCCCAAACCAAACAGCCCCTATAAATACAAAAGGAACCATCGCTGTAATTCGCGTGATTCCTTCGGTGTTTCTTATTCAGCTTCGTCTGCTTCTCCTGCAGAGTAGGTGTACGTTTGATTGTTGGATTGACGCCCAGCCAGCTGCCCCGCAGTGCATCCGGTGTCATGCGCCCTTGCTGCGCCAGCTTCTGTCTTGCCTTTCTCGCCTTGCTAATAGACATTAGTAATGCCTCCCAAAAAAAGTATTATAAAGCAACGCCGCCGAGCAAGCATACATTTAGCTTCCTGCGGCTCGCTTCTTCCTATTATACGATGAAAACGTCCTTTGCGAAAGACGCTAACGTGCGTGCAATAATTCAAACTCCTTGCGCAGCATCGTAAATACAAGCAGCTCAATAAAATTCCCATCCTCAAACTCAAATTCCCTCGGCTGACTATCCTGTTTGAAACCGAGCTTACAGAGCAGGTTGATCGATGCAGTGTTTGACGGATCTACCTTTGCCTCGATGCAATGGAGCTTCATGCTGTTGAAGCCAAAAGCAATAATGGGCGCCGCTACCTCACTCATAATCCCTTTCCGCCAGTAGCTTGGAGATAGATCATAACCTAAATCCGTACGCGCATGCTCCTTCAAATAATGTAAAAACCCACATGTGCCGATTACTTTACCCGAGCTCTTCTCTTCAATTATCCATCTGATGCCTATTTGTAGAGCATAAATCTCCAAATGCCAATTCATTTCCTGCCATGCCTCGTCTTCTGCCGAGAAAGGCAGCAGCGGTGTATATTTGACAACATCATCATTGGAATAGAGCTCAAACAATTCATGCACATCTCGCTGCTCTGTTTTTCGCAAAATAAAACGATCCGTCTCTATTCGCGGAAACGTCTGAAATGAGAATGACGCACCCATCCATTCAACCCCTTTTTCCATCATACAAACACGTAAAATACATAATCTTTCCCTTGCATCATAAGCTTGTAAAATGAGCCTTGCATGTGAGCTTGCCATATAATCACGTTTGCGGGAGGAAAATAACGCATGTTAAATCCAAATGAGCACAGCCGCGAAGAAGCACGCTTCTTCACATCGACTGATCCGAGGATAGATACGCTTATCTATCCTTTGCCTGAAACCTGGTGGAGCCGTCCCTATGAGTATGAATGGTGCCGAACGCTCATTTCACCAAATGATATCGTACTGGATGCAGCCTGCGGCATTTCGCACCCTTTAAAATTTTATTTGGGCGGCGTTTGCAAGGAAGTACATGCTTGCGATTTCGATGCGCGCATTAGCTCATGGGAGGCTATTTCTCAGGAAATTATTCAGGACGTAGGTCAGCCAGCTCTCCAGTTAATAACCAACCACCAAGGCTGGTCCAAGGTTCAATATGCTCAGGCAAGTATAACTGACCTTCCTTATGAAGATAATTATTTTGACATCATCTTCTGTATTTCTGTGCTTGAGCATCTAAGACATGTAGATCAGGACCTCAGCTTAAAAGAATTCGCAAGAACAGTGAAACCAGGAGGCCGGATCGCGCTAACCTTCGATTATCCGACAGTTGACTTGCAGCAGCTCAAACGAGCCGCTGAATCTGCAGGACTCACATATGGCGGCGAATTTGAGGCTGCACCCAGCTCTACTGCCATTAGCTCAAATATGTGGGGAACGCTTTATTGCTTTAGAGTACTGTTAAGCAAACCAGTATGATTTTCTATTTGGGATGAATGGCGTATGGAGCAGAGCAGCCTTAACCGAACAACTAATCCTCTCGTCCGCTTAATGGCTTATTGTCGTAAACCGTTGTTCGGTTTCTGCCTGCTTCCTTCGAGCGATAAAGCGCTTGATCCGCCATTTCAATTATTTCCTTCGCTTCCTTCGCCTTCCCACTCGAAATTGAAATGCCGATTGAAACGTAGATTGGACTGCCAGTCGGACTGGCGCCAGCAGCGATTCCTTCTCTAAGCCGCTCCGCAATATTTGTTGCCGTAGGAATGCTTCCTAGCTTAACCAGTATGCCAAACTCTTCACCGCCGTAGCGGAAGCTAAGATCGTGACTTCTGGAAAATGCTTTTATTTGCGCAGCTGTATAGATTAATACTTCATCTCCAATAAGATGCCCGTGCTGATCGTTAATTTTTTTGAAATGGTCAACATCCAGCAGTATAAGCGCAAACGGTATATCCTCGGCAATCCACTCTTGAATGGTCAAATCAAATGTTTTCCTATTCGCAAGTCCCGTAAGCCCATCCAATCGAATTTCCTTGTTCAGTAAATTAAAATGGTTATTTATACTTTGATTAAGCTGTCTCACTTCATAGATGTAAGAATTTGTTTTGGGCATTTTAGAACGTATCGCCTTTGTTGATAAAATCGCTTCCTCTGAGAAAGCAGCTAGTTCAAATAGAGGCTTCGATATTAAATGGGAAACATACCACGCAAGCAGCAGGATTACGATAAATAACGGGAGAAATTGCAGCAGTATACTCCATATCAATTCATTTAATGGCTTATCAATAATTGAAGCAGGCGTTTGTGCTACAATAGCCCAACCGGTTATCGACTCGCTCGCATAACCCGCAAAGTAACGATTCTCCTTTGAGTTAACAATCTCCTGCGATCCGCTATGTCCAGCTAATGCCTTATTAATAACCTCATTTGAAGTAATTTTTTCATTAATTCGCTTATGGTCCGGATGGAAAATAAGGCGGCCTTGCTTATCTGCTACGTAGACGTAAGAGCCGTTTCCGTAAAAATGTTCGTTGAGCAATTTGCTAAGCGCGTTGCTCTCGCTCAAATAAATGGTTCCAGCTACAAAACCTTCATATTCGCCATGTTCATTGAATATGGGTGAAGAAATTAGCATAAGAAGCTGGTTCGTTGTTGTCCCCACATAAGGCTCTGAAATAAGCGGTCTTTTCTGTTCAACCGCTTGTTTCGATGCATAAGAGTTCAGCACTGCCCCTGCCTTGACTCCTCCGCTTGAAAAACTAGATAACATCACTTTACGATTGGAATCCACAATGATAATCGCATTAAAATATTGCTCATTTGCATCGTACCAGCTATCCAATTCCTTTTGCGATATATTTTGTATGCCTGCTCTTGCAGCGATGGCATCAACATTATTTCCAATAATATCCAATAATTCTTTCGTATTAGAGGACAGCTTTTGCGCATATTGATAATTGCTTTCCAAATAACCCGACGTTAGTGAAGTCTTGTTTGTCGTCCATGCAAAATAACCGCCGATGATGGCGGTTAAGATAACAGAGCCGATTACGAACAGCCCCAAGACGAATCGAAGTTTTAAGCCTTTGCGTGTACCCACAGTTGTTCCTTCTCTCGTTGCCAAAGTACAGCCTTATTTTAGCGTATATGGGCGAGAAAAGAAATAGTTCTTACTTTCGTCTATACAGAAGCCGGTTGAAGAATAGCCGTTAACAGGCCTGGAAAGCGAGCATCCAAATCCTCAGTGCGCAGCGTCAAAAAATGCTGGGTGCCTTGCTTTCTAACATTCACTATACCCGCTTCACGCAATGTACGGAAATGATGCGTCATTGTAGACTTTACGACAGGAAGATCAAAGTGGCCGCAGGACTGTTCGCCATGCTTATCGATAGCGACAACAATGCTAAGCCGAATAGGATCACTTAATGCATATAAAACAGAAGTAAGCTCAATATCCTCACGATTGGGATGGAATAATATTTTCAATGGCATTCGCACCTCTCTCATTAAGTACTTATTGCATTATACCATAGCTCATGCTATATTTTCATTGTACGATAATATTCGTACAATGAAAATAGATAAAGAGACAACTTTGGAGGTTCTATATGAGAAACAGTGCCGCTGTTACTGTCCCACCCGTATTCACCGAGGAGCGGCCCGCCTTTAGAGACGGTCTCGTTATCCCGCTGCTAGGTTTAACCGTAATTATTGTGATCATGAATACGATGATGTTTAATCTGGCCTTGCCCCAAGTCACGGCTCAGTTTATGCTATCCCCATCGGCAGCTTCATGGATCATAACTGGTTATTCTATTATATTTGCCATTTCATCCATTACCTACAGCAGACTCTCTGACTTTGTTCCGATTCGTCTGCTGCTCACGATTGGCTTAATCGCCATGGGCGGCGCATCAGTGCTTGGTTATTTTAGTCATCATTATGTACTGCTGCTTGTCGCGCGCCTGATTCAAGCTTGCGGAGCGGGCTCCGTCCTTAGTTTAACCATCGTGCTCATTACACGATTCATTCCACTTGCTCGCCGGGGCAAATCCATGGCACTTATTACTTCGGCTGCGTCACTTGGCCTTGGTCTAGGCCCCGTCATCGGCGGTGCTATAACACAGTATTTGGGCTGGAACGATCTGTTTATCGTTACCGGAATCTCACTTTTACTCATTCCTGTGTTTTATCGACTGCTGCCGGTTGAACCATCGAACAAGGGGTCCTTCGATATTCTAGGTGCTGCACTTGTCGGAATTGGCTCCACAGGTGTTCTGCTCTATATTACGAACCATTTCTTGATTGCTCTTATTGGCGGAATCCTAGCGCTAATCTTATTCTGGATACGGATTAATCGTGCAGTAAATCCTTTTGTTCAGCCTACTTTGTTCCGCAATAAAAGGTATATTCGTCTGATTACACTTGGTGTTGTATCTTACATTAACAATTTTTCTACACTATTTTTGCTGCCTCAGGTGCTTATTCACCTGTTCAAGCTGACACCAGGTCAAGCAGGTCTCATTATTTTTCCGGGAGCCATTGTAGCTATGCTTTCCTCCAATCGCATTGGAAAAATCATTGATCAACACGGCAACAGCTTGCTGCTTCGGCTAACTCCTTGCTTTCTCTTGCTCGCTGCTGTTTCTTTCGCCTTGTTCGCGGATCAATCCATCTACGTTGTCATGGCAATTTATATCGTGATGAGCGTTAGTTTCTCCGCGTTAAACTCGGGCGTTTCGAACGAGCTGTCAAGAATTTTACCAAGTGAGCATGTAGGTGCTGGAATGGGCTTGTTCCAGCTGTCGCAATTCATTAGCGGCGCTTTCAGCGTAGCGATTAGCGGTATCGTTCTCGCTGCACAAAGCACTGTTCCGCTTGGCCGTGCTTTTTCAAATATATTTTGGGGAATGGGCGTCATTGCCGCCTTCGCCATTGCAGCATCGTGGTTGTACTATTTCTCTTCCAAGCAGCAGCTCGATGAGTCAAATCTACGTTAAGCTAAACGATATGCTTTAACGCCTCTTTCTTGCTAAGCGGCGAGAGCGGCGTTTCTTCTACAAACCGATGCACACAGGCTGCATCGGTTTTTGCATATTCTCTAAGCGCCCAGCCGATAGCTTTGCGAATGAAAAACTCGCTTTCGTCCTTCGTGCGGCGTATATAGTCAAATAATCGATCTGTATCCGTATCATGCTTGTACTTAAGCTGAAACAACAAAGCAGTTCTGCGGAGCCACATCTGATCAGAATCGATCCAGCGCTCCGTATACTCCGCTGTTAATTCCGGATATTTCGAGAGCTGACTGCCGACTAAATGCGCTGCCAGAAAATCAACGGTATCCCACCAAGAATGGGTCGTTACCCACCGCTCCAGCCTGTCGATATGTGAAGGCTCAGCCTCTTTGCTGTATCTTTCCATCAAACCCATCGCTACATAATGGAACTCTCGCTCGTTCAGCTGCCATAGCTGCTCTGCTGTTTGCAGCAGCGCCTCGCCCTTCGGCTTTTCATTTTGCTTCCAAAACTCGCGCAGCAGCTGCGTTCGCTCCGGAGTCTTTAGGCCAAGAAATATAAATTGGCCGCGCATGTAAGCCTCCATAGGCTGAGCCGTCTCCGGATTGGCGTGCTCCCTGAACAAAGCTTCCAAAGCATGCGCAATTGCAGTCATCAAATACCAGCTCCTTTTCTTGAACGATAACACAAAGCAGCCCTGACCATCAACGATGGTCAGGGCTGCTTCATAGTAACTATTTTGCCAAATAATCTTATTAAGCCGCTTCGTTATGCAAATATCTAAAGAATGGCTTATCTACCCAAAATTGAGTAGGCGTAATGTTGACATTAGGATCAATGGCTTTAAATCCTGCAACGACCTTCGCAGAATCCTCATTAAGCGAGAACGGGTTAACTGTATAAGGGCTGTCTGGATCTGTAATAAAGTTGTTCGTAATAATTTCATAATCCTTCAGTGCAGTTTGTGAGTAGTAGAGCGGCTGCCACCATGATGCAACGATAAGTCCTGCTTGATCCTCTTCATCTTTCTTCGCATAAGCTAGAACAACGTCTTGGAAAGCTGCTTTATCTGCCGCAGTTGCAAATTCAAATTCAAGGTCATACTCTTTGGAATACGAAATATAATTGCCATTTGCAATTTTAACTACGTTTGGACCAGGATTGCCCCATTCCGCTAGAAAAATAAATGCGGATGTTTTTGGCTCGAATTGCACTTTCGCATTTAGGCCTTCACTGCGAAGCAAACCAATAAGCTGAATCGCGTGATTAAAATCGGAATGACCGTAAATCAGAGACAAAGAATCGATGAAGTTAGCATTGAAACGGGAGTCCTTGATGTTGTAGCCTGTGATCAAGCTTTGCTCCAAAGCAGTATTTACCAGCTTTTGCAGCTTAGGCGCATCGATAATATCAGAAGTTTCGTAAGCGCTGCTTAGCTTTTGGAAAATATCGTTGTCGTTAACATAACCGATATACTTTTTGTAAAGACCTTTTGTAATAAGCACTTTACCAAGCAATGTGTGGATCAATTGATCGCTTGCTGCATTTTTTGGTTTGAAGCCTGTGTAAAATTCAGCTGGCAGCAAGCCTGTATCTACTGCTGCTGCAACTTCTTGCGCACCTTTTGTGCCAAGCGCGCTGCTTTTAACGTTCAGCTTCGTTAGTACTTTGTTTACTTTAACAGCCGGGTATGTATAAGCAAGCTCCTTCAAATCCGCTGCTCTTACTGCAATGGAAATCGCTACAGCGCTTGTAAGTACTTGATCGCCTTGAATGGCTGGGCCAGACAAAATGCCTTTCTCATACAAAGCCGCCGCTGCTGGATAAATCTTATTATCTGACTTTACATCGGAGAAAGTGACCTCTTTGCCTGATGGCTCGTAACCAAGAATATCAGCTACTGCTTCAATAAATTCACCCTTCGTCACTTTGCTGGAGAGGCTGACATTAAATTTTTCTTTCAAAAACTGCTTATACTGCGCTGCGCCATCTTCCTTTAGTGCCGCTGCTTCAGACGGAGCCGCAAAGGCTGCTGATTGTGTAAAGATAACAGAGAAAGATAAGAGGAGTGCTACTAGCAGTTTTGTGTATGATGCTTTTGTGTTTTTCATAAACATTGCCTCCATGTTTCTAATTCCGATGTTTTTAATCGGGTATGAGTAATGTTCCATAGTATACCAGCTAAAAAATGAAAGTGTCAATAAATATATTTTATTTATTAAGTTTTTCTTTTCCCGGATATCATCGTTATTTTGTCATACACTATTTCATTCGTTTTTACCTTTAGCAGAGATAACCTTGCACCACTCAAGAACCGCTTTGTCGACTTCATCCATAGTACCAATTTCTGCAATTAAATCCCAAAGTACGATCTGCTCAGTTTCTTCATTTGCTTGGAATGGGACGAGCTTATCTACATTAGCATAAAAAATGGGATTATATTTGATATCTCCATTAGGCTTCTTCACTTTTATCAACCCGATGAACTCGAAGTCATTAACGATTTGTGATGTTTCTTCGAATAACTCCCTGCTTGCACATTCCCTCGGTGTTTCCCCTTCCTCTCTTCCCCCTGCGGGTACTTCCCATTGTTGTCTCCACTTGTTAAAACAAATAAGAAATCGCTCGTCACAATTGATTACCGCGTATGAACCCGCCAAAAGTACATCCTCGCTGAGGTCATCCTCTTTCATAGGTAAGCATGCCAATAGCTCAAAACCATTTTTATTTGACATTATACTCAACGTTGTCTCTCCTTCCATCATTAACTTACCTTCGAATACTCCACTTTATAAGAGATTTATGGATTCGTGTAGCTCTACATTTACGTAGTACTCGCAATAACGGATTTATTTAGTTTTTATTTTCAGTTCAAGCATGGCGGACCTAACAATACAAAAAAGACTGCCCCTCGGCAGCCTTCATATAGAAATACAATTAATTCGCAGCATCCATTTGCTTATGTATGATGATGATTTACTATAAATCTTCAAAGCCGACCGTTATAAAAATACCCGCACTAACGACTGTAATATGAACAATAGAAAATAAAACATGTACAGAAACTACATTCAAATCTTTTCTTGTCAGCTGGGGACTCGTTCTTAACTTATATATGGAAAAGCCAATTAGTCCCGTTATGAATAATGATTGAGCCAACCATCTTGAAACGGTTAAAAAAGCTGGAGTATTATTAACGATCGGGTTTAAAAACCATCGAAATGGATCAAATAACATTGCCGCAAGAATCATAGCCCATGCCAACAAATGAATCGGCAAAGCAGTTAAAATATGGTTTCGAATAGCTGCTCTCCTCCTATTTTCAATCAGATATCATAGAGACGTGACAATTTAGAACAATGTTGCTTTGCTAACGGACATCAGGTACTCTATTTGCTACATTTTCACCCTTTTTTGCGAACTAACGGACATAGAGGACCTTATTCAGCTTCAAAAGTCATAATTTTACTTCATTTCACATCCATAACGTATCCTATGTCCGCTAGCAAGCGGATTGTACGTTAAACTCATAAATAGCGTCCTCATCACATTTATTTAAAAAAAACCGCAAAAGGCTGCCTTGTTGGCGAACTTTTTACGGCTTTAGGTGATCGTGCCTCGCTGGATAAAGTTGATTTATTCTTATTTCTGCTCCATAGCTTTAAACTGTTTAATTAAACCTTCGATATCAATTCCGTTTATAGTTAAACCAGAAATATCGCAGTTGTCCAACTTAGCGTTCTTTAAATTACAATCCGTGAACACGCTTTGATGTAGATTACAATTGGTTAATTGCACAGGTGTTCTGTTGAATTCAACATCAGGCTGATTTGGATTGCCGAATCCAATGTTGCGAAAATGGGCTCCGCCCCACTGTGCACCGTCAATAACAAACTCACTCAAATTAGCATCGGAGATATGTAATCCCGTTACATTCACATCATTCATATTCATACCACTAAGATTACAACAGTTAAACGTGACCTGCTCCGCACAAACATTTTTGAAGCTGGAAGCTGTAACATCTGAATTAACGATTGTCAGGATCTCTTTTTCATTTTCTAATTTCATATTTTACCCTCCAAATTATCGTTTGAATTCTATTCTAGTTTAAAACAGCAGCTGATTTCTGTCCAAAATAATATTCACAATATCATGTACTTAAATAAATGACATATAGTAGATTTTATTATTGCACGGCAGATTCTTCAATCGAAAAAAGTACCCCTCGTTCCTCAGTGGCTTGCAAACTAGCCTCAACACCATTCGGAAGTACAATCATAGGGTCCGTGTGGCCAAAATCCGCATCATATATGATCGGAAAATCGTATCCTCTCGTTGCATTCTGCAGCAGCTCTTGCAATGAATCTTCTTCATTAAATCCTACATTCGAGTGGAATCTTCCAATAATCAGACCGGAAATTTGATCAAAGATACCCATCTGGCGAATTTGTGTAACATATCTATCAATTGTACTTGGCTGCTCACTCTCGTCGTCTTCTAGACACAAAATTTTGCCCTCGAAGCTTGGTAAATAGGGTGTACCCGCCAGCAGGAGAAGTGTACCCATATTCGCAGCTAGTATAGGCCCTCTTGCATGCCCTGGCTTTAAAATCTTCATGCCTGTATTAGGGACGGTCGCTCTTGGGCGTGAATCGTCAATGTCCCAGCTTAAATGTTCCTCTGTCCAATGATCGCTGGAGTCAATCTTTCCAATTGGTGTATCCTTCATTAAAGTTCTCACAAAGGAATGGTATGTAAAATCAATAAGTCCGCCAAATTCTCCGAATTGCGGCATAATAGCGGGTCCCATAAATGTAATAAGATTTGTTTTCGCATGTATGCCTGCTAGAAGTGCAGTGATATCGCTATACCCCATTATAATTTTCGGATGGCTGCTAATAAGCGAATAATCTAATTCTTCAAGCAGCTGATGTGAATTGTATCCGCCTATTGTAGCGATAATTGCTTTTACATCAGGGTCACGAATCATATGATGAAAATCATCCAAACGATTATTTAGGCTGCCAGCCGTGTGACCAGTCCTCTTCCTGCTATGCTGTCCTGTAATTACTTTAAATCCCATATTTTCTAAAGCAGCTATTCCACGATTCAATCTGTTTGGGCAATAAAATGCAACCGGCGAGGATGGTGAAACAATTCCAATGGTATCTCCGGGTTTTAGTTTATCGGGTTTCAATTGTGAGGATGTCAAGGAATAACCCTCCTTATCATTCTTTTAAAATAAATATATACAAATATTTGTAAGTTCTCAATCACTCTTACAATAAAAAAAAGCTGCCAATGCGGCAGCCATTCACTTAAACTCAATAATCATTCACAATAGGATTGAATGGTTCTCGTCCCATTTAAAGTTTTCACACCACTGCTCTTAAATGGACTTCATCCGATTATTCCTTGGATTATGCTCTAATTCTGCAAGTCCCAGCTTCTCCATTAATGGTGGAAGATACATTCCGAATCTGCCGCGCAGCCCTTTTTTCAATCCATACCAGCCGCCAATCGGGTTTTCAGACGAGCGTCCCCATGCTTCAACGGTACCCTCTTTTGCAGGCTTCTGCTCATCGGCGCTGCCAAGCTCAATCCAGTCACCATGTTGTTTGAGCATCGCGCTTAAGTCTTCGATGCAGCGGAAATCATAATGCAAGACCGTCTTCCCAACTGTGCATACTAAAATTTGTTTACCGTCCTTTTCATCCTTATACATTTCATATTCAGATGTCTGAGGGGGTGTTTTTAATTTCCATGGGTTTTCTTTTGTACCTTCTGCCAACGTCATATGTATTCGCTCCTTTTGTAATCCACTCTTATTATGTACTTTATCTTTCAGATATCCTTCAGAAATTACTAAATGTTTACTCTGGAAGCTTGGAGATGACGCCATCCAAAGGAAATACCATTTGAACAAACTCCCCCGAATGAGCATCTATATTTACAATGACACCATCAATCATAGAAGACCATTGTTGATTGCCCAACAATTTGTTCCAAAACGTATTCTTCTCTAGCACAACATACTTTGCATTAATCTCAGTGTCAAATTTAGAATTCAATTTTTCATTTACGATGTCCACATATTCTTTTGCTTTGATCATAGCATTGTATTCGCTTAGGATAGGCTTTTGAATTTGAAAAATTACAACGATTCCTATTGTTGCCGCAAGCAATAATAACAAAGTAACCTTCTTCACTTTAACCCCCAATTGTTCTTCTCCATATCACAATCTCAATTTTAATAGATCGATGGTATATTTTATTTTTCAAATCAAAATCATGTATCGTCAAATCATCATATCTTTTGATTTCTGAATTGCAGCTATCAATTGATTGTAAATCCCATCAGCCTTCCCCATCTCCCAAGCCCCCAGGTCCTGCTTATTTCCATTTCGTATAATTAAAAAAATTCGATAAAAAAATTACTTTTACTTTATGACGCAGTAGCACAGCAGCCGCTCGATGAGTTCAGTTTTACTTCTAACGGACATAGAAGCCCTTATTTTCAAATTTAAAGGCCAAATTAGATTTTAACGGACATAGAGTCCGTTATTTAGCAGAAATCGCAGTCATTTATAACGATTATAGCCAAATAACGGCCTTCATGTCCGCAACTACGGCCAATAGAAGGAGATAAGGCAAATAAGGCATCTGATGTCCGCTATTATCAAAAACAACTTCCGCTTACGAAAGAATCTCCCACTTCGCCCAAATTTCTTGCGGATTCAATTCGTAAATATCATTTTCTCTAAACATTAATTGATGCATAATGAACTCTCTGCGAATGGTCGCGAAGTCGTCATGATAACCTTTGATAAACGCATTAATTTCCTTCTCTGTATACTGTTTCCCTCTCGTCAAATGAGAAACCATATGCTGAAGCACGATCAACTTTTTCTTATGCTGAGCCGGCATATGCTTAAGCTTACCCTCAGCAGTAAAAAAGTTGCGGATGACTGAATCCTTCAGTTTCTTATTGCTATCCTCCATGTTGTCCACTCCTTTCTCTGTACCTGCATTACGGTAAATGAGCTCCGCCGCCGCATTAGCGTTACTCTTAATAAAATAATGGTTCAGCGAAAAATAAATCGTATTTTTCTCTCTGCGTTCATTAATTAAGCTGGCCTCTCTTAATTTGGTTGCATGATGCGTAATCGTAGCAGGCGTCACGCCTAATTTCTCTGCGAGCACCTGTCCATTAAGCTCACCTTCAGCCAGCATAATCAACAATTTAATTCTCGTCGGATCGGATAATGCCTTATGATAGGCTACCACCTTATCTAATTGCACCGTTCACCACCTCTTCCTCCATCAAACAAATTTAACTTATATCTAATTAGATATTTATCTAATCAGATAATAATACGCCACCTATTATTTGTCAAACACAACAATCTCGAAAATACAAATAGTCAGCTTGGCGCATAGAAAAAGCTGACAGGTCTCTGCCTGCCAGCATAAAATAAACTCCTCTTACTCAACTACGATGCATCGTTAATTTTCCGAATACAAATTGTCATCATCCGCAATGCTCTGAATGTCCTCCGAGCTTATGCTGAAATAGCCATAGCCCTCAGCCTGCTGTTTCTTTAACGCTTTTTCTTTAAAAAACTTGGGGCTGCCCTCGCCTGCATCCTCATCATAAACGAGCAGAATACCGTCCGTTTTCCGAAACAGCAGCTCGTCCCTAGCCGTAAACTGCCAAATGCCATTATAGGGCTGGTTGCTGACCGAAGCGTAATAATCGACCCCTTTTAAAACCTGCTGATAAAACTCCTTTTTATCATCCTTCCATTTCTCTTCCGGATTGCTGTATGCCGAAATAATTGAAAGTCTCAAATGAGGATAAATTTCCTTCAGCGCAATAACGACCTCGCACGCCCACAAATCCACGCCATATTGACCCGGGGTAATCACCCACTCAAGCCCATCTTCTATAAGCGGAACCAGCTTGCCTGTCAGCGCTTTTTTTATATAAACAATGCCCTCATGCTTCTGGCTAAAAATATTAAGCTCATGCGCTCGGTAGCCCGTTACGAGTAAATTTTTCATTTGTCCAACGCCTTTTCGGATAATTATGGTTTACATCTATCCAGTGTATGCTATAGTAGAAAAAATACAAATTGCATATAAACCTATTTATTTCACTAGGGGAGCCTAACGGCTGAGATGGAGCAACTGCTCCGGACCCTTGGAACCTGATCTGGATCATTCCAGCGGAGGGAAGTGGAGCAGCAAAGCATTCATTCATGCGCGCAAGCCTTGTGTGATCGTTAGACCCGCTCATTTCCCCTCGGAAATGGGTGGGTCTTTATTTGTTTACGGAGGGATGCGTATTACAGCCATAATCTCACTTCACCAAGTAAGCTACACCTACGACAAGCTTGCTGAAACATCTATACTGTCTAGTCTTTCGCTTCAAGCCCATTCTGGTGAGTTTGCCTCTATCATCGGTGCTAGCGGCTCAGGCAAAAGCACTCTCTTTAAGCTCATGGCCGGATTGCTTCAGCCTAGCCTAGGCGAAATTAGGCTGCATGGCAAGCCTGCACCCAATCGTCTCGGCAAGATTGCTTATATGCCGCAAAAGGATCTTCTTCTGCCATGGAGAACAATACTCGGCAATTGTCAGCTTCCACTTGAGCTGACATGCAGCAATCCCCATTATACCACGATCCAAATCATGGAGCTGCTAGAGCGCTTCGGACTAGCAGGCTATGAACAAGCTTACCCTGACGAGTTGTCAGGCGGCATGCGACAGCGGGCAGCTTTTCTGCGCACGCTAGTAACCGGACAAGAGCTGCTGCTGCTGGACGAACCGTTTGGCGCGCTTGACGCCATGACCAAACGCGGCATGCATAAGTGGCTGCTTGAGCTGTGGAGCGACCTTGGAAAAACAGTACTCTTTATCACACATGATCTTGAGGAAGCGATATTGCTGAGCGATCGCATTTATTTATTGCCAAGTGCAGCTAACGAGGCGCAAGGGATGCAGGAAATAGTTGTTCCTTTGCCGAGACCAAGACACTATGAGCAAAATTATGAACCCGACTTCATCAAGCTGCGGCAAGATTTGGAGCGAAGACTGCATGCGCAAACCTCTAATTAACCAGTGGCTGAGCCATTACGGTCTTTTCATACTGCTGCTCGTTAGCTTGTTGTTCATTTGGCAATGGGTCGCACAGCTCGGACTGGTTCCGTCCTACATACTGCCGTCACCTAGCTCAATAGCTCAGGCATTAATCGAAGACGGCCATCTGCTGCTTGGCAAACATCTGCTGGCTACGCTTAAAGAAGTGTCCCTCGGTTTTCTATTGTCGATTGTTATTGGGACTGCGCTCGCTGCAGGCATGCACACTTTCCGAATACTGGAGAAGGCGCTGTACCCGTTTGTCGTCATCAGTCAGACCATCCCGCTTATCGCTCTGTCGCCAATTTTCATTATGTGGTTTGGCTATACGATTTGGAGCAAGGTCGCTGTTGTTTTTTTGACTGCTTTTTTCCCTATCGTTGTGAGCACCTATGACGGACTTAAGAAAAGCGGTAGCGAATATGAAGAACTACTGCTCACAATGGGAGCAACGCGCTGGGGCATTTTCCGAAAAATACAAGTACCCATCGCCCTACCGTCCTTCTTCTCAGGACTTAAGTTATCGGTCGTCTATTGCGTTGTCGGCGCCACCATCGGTGAATGGCTTGGAGGCAGTGAAGGCCTAGGCTACTATAGCCGCCGAATGTCCAACAATTTGAACGCCGATTCCATGTTTGCATCTGTTTTCCTGCTATCCCTCATTGGCATCTTATTATTTGCTGCCATTGTCCTTTTGGAGAAATCAATTCTAAAGAGAAAGAGGTTCAATACATGATCATCAACGCAAAAATGAAATGGATAATGCCAATGCTTGCTTCTCTGCTGCTCGTGCTTAACGGGTGCAGCAGCAACGCTGTCCCAACTGAAAACAAACCCGAGGACACTTCGGCTAAACAAAATCCTCAGACTATTAGCATTATGCTCGACTGGTATCCAAATGCGGTGCATTCCTTCCTCTATGCGGCTCAAACAAACGGTTATTTTGCGAAGCATGGTTTAGAGGTTAACATTCAGATGCCCGCAGATACGAATGACGCGTTGAAGCTAGTGGCTGCCGGCAAGGTTGATTTGGCGCTCAGCTACCAGCCACAGGTATTGATGGCTCGCGGCGAGGATATTCCTGTTAAATCCATTGCTGCAATCGTCAGGCATCCGCTTAATCATCTAATGGTACCAGCAGGCGGAAGCGCCAAATCACCCAAGGACCTTGTTGGTAAAAAGGTCGGCTTCTCCTCCATCCCTCTCTATGAAGCAATGATGCGCACCATGATTAAGCATGATGGCGGCGACCCGCAAAATGTCGAAATGATTGACGTTGGATTTTCCTTTATTCCAGCAATAGCAACCAACAAGGTAGATGCGATCATCGGCGGATTTATTAATCATGAACAATTGCTGCTTGCCAAGGAAGGGCATCCGATGACGGCGATAAACCCAACTGATTTTGGCGTGCCGGATTATTACGAGCTCGTACTTGTAGCAAGTGAGCAAGGACTGGCCGAGAAGCAGGCGTTGTTCAAAAGCTTCATCGCAGCCATTACGGAGGGTCAACAATTTGTAGCTGAAAATAAACAAAAATCGTTGTCGATTTTAGTTGAGCATGAGAACCAGACCTCCCCTCTCGATCAAGAAATCGAGACAAAAAGCTTGGACATTCTTCTGCCTCTCATGGATGCAGGGAAGCAATCATTTGGATATCAGGAGCCTACTTCATGGTCTAATGTAAGGGATTGGCTCGTCGATAACGACTTGCTGCCAGATAAAATAAAGGCTGAGGATGCTTTTTCAAATTTGTAAATTAATTCTACTCTTTCGAAGGAGATGCACGGATGCGAAGATATCAAGCACTTACGATTGCAGGCTCGGACTCCGGCGGCGGCGCAGGTATTCAAGCTGATCTAAAAACATTTCAAGAGCTCGGCACCTATGGCATGTCGGTTATTACCGCAGTGACTGCGCAGAATACGCTTGGCGTTCAGGGCATCTACCCACTGGATGCTGAGGCTATTAGCTGCCAGATCGAGTCAATCGGCGAGGATCTGGAGCCATCCGCAGTTAAGACAGGTATGCTGTTCAGCGCAGAAATTATAAAGATCGTCGCAATGAAAGTAAAACAATATAACTGGCATAATCTCATCATTGATCCTGTCATGGTGGCGAAAGGCGGCTCTCCTCTGCTTCAGCAAGAAGCTATTCAGACACTGATTACGTATTTGCTGCCGCTCGCGCTTATAACGACTCCTAACATTCCAGAAGCCGAACTTATCGCAAAAATCCCGATCCGTACGTTAAGCGATCGAGAGAAAGCGGCCCGAATATTGCATCAGATGGGCTCACGCTTTGTTGTCATTAAGGGCGGCCACGGTTCAAGCAGCGAACCGCTCGTTGATCTCATCTACGATGGAGAACAATTTGTATATTTGGAAAGCAAACGTATCGACACTAAGCATACTCACGGCACAGGATGCACTTTCTCCGCTGCGATTGCAGCAGAAATTGCTCAAGGCAAACCTGTACTTGAAGCTATAAGAACTGCCAAAGCCTTCATTCAAGCCGCTATTGAAGATAAGCTGGGAATTGGGGGCGGGCATGGCCCAACCAATCATTTTGCTTATAGGGACAGACAGCGCTTGAGCTGATTGCATTTTATTAGAAATAGCAAACGCCGCTTCCATATAGGTCGCGGCGTTTACTAATTAGTCATGCTTTCATGCCTTTTCATCCTGCTTCGGCTGCAACAAGAAGGGCTCAATCATATTATCTATACTAATATATTCAGCTTGTGACGCGCTTGGAGCTGCAAGCGCTCGAACGGGAGATACTCCAAAGTTCGTTAACGCCGATGCTATGGTGCAAAGCAGTACAGACATACATATCGCATTTTTAATCATCGTTTGTCCACCTATTCTCCAGGACGTGTCTGAAAACCCGTTCAGTGGCACCTTTCACCGCCTTTTCACCCCCTGCTTCGTTCCGTTTGCTTGACGTACCCCGGTACGCCTTCACAAACGCGCCTTGCATGGAACGAAAATTTGGCAAAATTTGCTGTCCTCTGAGTTCTCAGACATGCCCTAGTAACTCTAAACTAAGTATAGACTTTAAAAGAATAATTGAAATGGACTTCAGGCATGAAATTCACCTAGACCTTAGTCGGGCAATTCAGAAAAATCTATCATAAATGTATCTCTTTTACTAATTTGAGCTGCAATTCTAAATTAACGATTATCCACTTTCTCTGGGTACAAATCATGATTCATGAGGCGATGCTCGGCCATTTGCTCATATTTTGTGCCAGGCTGGCCATAATTGCAATACGGGTCGATGGATATGCCGCCACGCGGTGTGAATTTGCCCCATACTTCTATATATCTTGGACTCATCAGCGCAATTAGATCATTCATGATAATGTTCATGCAATCCTCGTGGAAATCACCGTGATTGCGGAAGCTGAACAAATACAGCTTAAGCGACTTGCTCTCTACCATTTTGTCACCCGGAATGTATGATATATAAATGGTTGCAAAATCCGGCTGTCCCGTCATTGGGCAAAGACTCGTAAATTCCGGACAATTAAATTTCACGAAATAATCGCGATTCGGATGCTTATTATCAAATGCCTCCAAAATTTCCGGTGCATAGTTAAACAAATATTGTGTTCCTTGATTGCCTAGCAGCGTCACACCGCTCAGCTCATCTTTGCTTCTTCCTTCCATGCTCGTTTCCGCCTCTCTTAGCTGTTTTGATTTAAACGCCTTTCTTATTGCCCCATACCCATGTATGAAGCTGCGGCAGAACGTGCACCCGCTTTAAATCCTGATTCGGCATAACCTTCTCGATCAGCCATTCATAACGCTCCAATAAATAAGGAAGCATGAGCTGCGGCTCCGTTTCCTGCAAGTTTCCATTGCCTGCCTGCAAATAAAATGGAACCATTGGATACCTGAGGTGAACGTATGTCGCGTACTCTAGATCATCCTCGTCGAAAACGACTGTTTTTAAGCAAAAGCTAGTTGATTTCCGATTCAGGTTGGACACGATTTCATCGAGCTTCGACCAGTCTGTCTTCATGCCAGAGCTCGGCGGCTTAGGCGACAAAGTGAGCTCATCAATCGACCAAAACCAGTCCTGCCAACGACTTCCTTGTGTCTCCAGTGCAACGCTGATGTTTTGTTTATGGAGCTCATCCACAAATTCACCCAGCTGCGGGAGCAGTGCGGGATTGCCGCCTGAAATCGTCACATGCTCAAACGTATTTCCACCTATTGCTTTTAATCGCTCTATTATTTCAAATGCTGTCAGCATGCGAATATCTTCTTTGCCGCTGCCGTCCCAAGTAAATGCCGAATCGCACCAAGAGCAGCTGTAATCGCAGCCAGCAGTACGAACAAACATCGTTTTCCGGCCAATAACCATACCTTCTCCTTGGACCGTAGGGCCGAATATTTCCATTACAGGAATTCGTTTATTGGATGGCATCATTAGACCGCCTCCCGCTTCGGACGATAAATACAATAGCTCGTCGGCGTTTCACGCAAAAAGACCTGAACGCATTGCGGACGATTTACAGTACCATCCAAATGGCGCTGAACGATGTCGCTAATCGTTCGGGCTACCACTTCAGTCGTAGGAAAACGATCGGGCAACACATTGCTAAAGTGTTCGTTGTCGTCATTAAGCAAAGAATGGTCAAAACGATCATGAATCAACCTTTTAATTATGGCGAAGTTGACAAGAAAACCTGCCTCGTCAAGCTCATCGCCTGCAACTGTTACATTCGCATAATACGTATGGCCATGAAGTTGCTGGCATTTTCCAGCCTCTTCACTCGGTACGAAGTGAGCTGCTGCAAAGTGAAAATCCTTATTAAGCTCATAACTATAGCTATGCTGTGCGGCCGGATAAATCTGCTGCATCATCGCTTCACCCTAATTGCGCTGGACTAAATATTCGTCCAACCCATTCCTTCGAAGCTGACAAGCGGGACAATCTCCGCAGCCATCCGCAATAATTCCGTTATAGCAGGTCAATGTGCGTTCACGGACAAAATCAAAGGCGCCCAGCTCATCTGCAAGCTTCCATGTCTCGGCTTTGTTCAGCCACATAAGCGGCGTATCGATCACAAACGGATAGTCCATCGATAAGTTCAGCGTCACATTTAACGATTTTACGAATATATCTCGGCAATCCGGATATCCGCTAAAGTCCGTTTCGCATACGCCTGTTACGATATGTTTCGCACCAAGCTGCTTTGCAAGCACTGCTGCGAACGTAAGAAATAACAGATTACGGCCATCAACAAAAGTTGTAGGCAGCTCTCCTTCTTTTTGCTCAATCGCGATATCGTCTCTTGTGAGTGCATTGGGTGCCAATTGATTAAGAAGGGACATATCAAGAATATGATGCTTAATCTGAAGTTCCTTGGCGATAGCCGCCGCGCAATCCAGCTCCAGCTTATGCCGCTGTCCATAGTTGAATGTAACGGCCTCTACCTCCGCGAATCGTTCCTTTGCCCAAAATAAACAGGTCGTGCTGTCCTGACCGCCGCTAAACACAACGATCGCTTTTTCTGATTTCATGCTGCATCTCCCTCTCTGATGTGAGAAGACTGAGATCGCTTGAATTCCTTCGTATGTACATAAAAAACCAAAGAAACGGCGCGAAGCGTTAAAAAAACCGCTTCGCGCCGAACGCGAAAACGACGATGTCACCTAATGGGACAATCGTTTCGCATAGTTTTTTATAGAGGGAGTTCGCGAACCTCTCCCGAGAGCTATCATTGTCCGTAGACAACAGCTTCGGAGTTTCTTCTTCAGTTGTTCATTCACAAGTACTATAGCATAGCTTCTTGCTTAAAGAAACAGACAGTATTTCACTGTAAATATTAGGAACTTAGAGGACTGGAATATAAAAAAAACATTTATTCAGCAATCTCTTTCAGCTTCATCAATGTCTTAAGGACATGATCAATCAGCTCCGGAATATCCTCCATTTGCTCTTCGCCTATTTTGCGACTAAAGCCAAGCTCGATCACATTCGAATAGGTAGGCGGCTCCGTGCCAAAAAGGTAGCTTATCGTTTGTGTCGGTTCTGTATCCGGCTCCCAAATACGCTTCATAATTTGCTTAATTTGGCTGCACTGAGTTGTGACATCCGTCACTTCCATGAAGAAACGAATTCGAAGCGAGCATGCAGGGGTCTCGCCTGTCAGCTCCAATATTTCCGCCGCCAAATCCTTCAGCGAGGCAGTCAGCTGAATTTCCGCAGACACCCCTGCATATTCAGCAAGCTTAAACTCCAGCATAAATTCTCGCGACATAACCGCCAGCTCCAGACGATCTACCCGGTTGATAATATCAATTTTCCGGTCGAGCGTATCCAAATCATAGAGCTGATTCTCAAAGACTACTTTCAAATTTTCATAAACAGTTGGATCAAACATCGATTTCCCTCACTTATACTACAATATCGTCTTTGCTATTGTAGTCGATAAGAGTAACAGAATCGAGCTTTCGATTCGCTTTTTTGACACTTTAATCTATACCGAAGTCCATATTTGTAATATTATTGCAATAAAGAAAAGAGGTGCTGCATCGATGAAAATAGCTTTTATTTTATTTGATGGCGTTACTTTTTTGGATTTTGTCGGCTTCTATGATGTCATCACTCGCTTGAAGTACTACGAATCAACAAAAGAGTTCTCTTGGGATATCTGTGCGCTGCAGGAAGAGGTTACGGATGAGCTTGGCATGACGATTAAAGTCAATCAAGTCAAACCCGATCTAACGCAATATGGCCTCATTTTCATTCCCGGAGGGCTTGGAACAAGAGCGTTAAGGTTTGATGAATCGTTCACCGCTTGGATAAAGGAGGCTCAGCAGGCAGCGTATATCGTCTCCGTGTGCACAGGCTCGCTGCTGCTTGGAGCCGCTGGTTATCTGACCAATAAAAACGCTACTACCCATCCTTACGCCTATGATTTATTAGAGCCCTATTGTAAAGAGGTTATTCGCTCGCGTATTGTACGAGACGGCAATGTCATTACAGCCGGAGGAGTCGCCACCTCGATTGATTTGGGTCTTTACATCATCGGGTTTTTCTTAGAAGAGCATGAGGTGAAAAGTATTAAAAAACAAATGGATTACCCTTATGAAATGGAAAGCATAGCGATCTATTAACCTCTCTACCAGAAAAATACGGTGTAGTTTCACAAGAACAGACGGAGGTGAACCGTTGAGCACCATTGATACGATTATCTTTGACCTAGACCAGACCTTGCTTGATAAAAACCAATCGTTACTCAACTTTGCAAAGTATCAGTATGAACGTTTTGCACTCCATGCCTTCATTGCAGACAGAGATGAATTTATAGCGAAGTTTACTGAATTAAATAATAGGCTCATACCCAAAGAAGATGTTTATAACGAGTTAATCGGATTTTTCAAGATTGAAGATGCTCTATTTACGCCGCTGCTCGATGATTTAAACCATCACTTTCATCAATACAGCGTCGGGTTTCCCGGCATGAATGAAATGCTTCTCTCCTTAAAGCAGCGTGGATATAAATTAGGCATGATTACGAATGGCAGGGAATTTTATCAGAGGAATAAAGTAACTGCACTCGGTATTATGGAGCTCTTTGATGATATTGTCATTTCAGGTGCGGTCAATTTGAGAAAGCCTGATCATGCTATTTTTCAATTGTCCCTCTCTAATTTAAGCTCTTCGTCTGCGCAGTCCGTTTTTGTTGGCGATAATCTCAAGGCTGACATTATTCCGGCGAACGAATTAGGGATGCGAACGATTCTGAAGAGCAATGACCACTCAATTAAATATCCAGATGCGATATGTCATGATTTACAAGAAATACCAGCAATCATCCATCGTTTTTCAGCATAAAAAAAGTCACAGAGGCTGCTCCTCAAGTAGATTTATCTACATAAGAAACAGCCTCTTATTGTGTCAATTCAGCTATTTAACTACTCCACCGCTGTCGCTTCTAAAGCCCCTTTAAATATAAAAGCAGCGGCGATAAAGCGAGCTCACGCACGCCTTCTGCTACTAATCCAGCAATTTGAATGCCGCCCAGCTCTTGAAAATGTGTGTCGTCCTGAGCGCCATCAGGAAAATGAATAAATTCCCCAGGATAAGCCCACATGAACAACGCCTTAGAGGGCTCGTCTCCCAAACGCTCATACAAATCCTTACTCTTTGCAGCCAAATCGATCAGCGGAACATCCAGCTCTGCCGCAAGCTGCTTCATTCCGAGCAAATAATCACCATGAGTATCGATAATCCTGCCTTGCTCGTCGAACTTGCGGCGATGCATCGGTGTAATTAATACAGGTTTTGCACCGCGTGCCCTTGATTCCTCTACATAAACGGCCAGCATTTCCTTAAAGCTGCCAAACGGTTCAGTTGCCCGATCTTCATCCGGCTTCTCGTCATTATGTCCGAATTGAATCCATAAATAGTCGCCCGGCTTTATTTGCTCCATGATAGCTGCCAATCGCCCTTCATTAATAAAGCTTCGTGAGCTTCTTCCCGACATGGCATGATTATCAATCGCTACATCCGTCTTAAAATAAAGCGGAAGCATCTGCCCCCATCCGGCATATGGGAACGTATCTTGATCGGTTACAGTCGAGTCTCCCGCCAAATAAATCGTCGTCGCTTGCTTCGCCTCGTCGATCTGAAGTGCATTAATTCGCGGCGCTACTCCTGAGAAGGCAAGGCGCAGCCTTCCATCGGTTACTTTGACGGTGAAGCTGTGTACGGCATATTGTCCTGCTGATGTAACGGCCTTGTGCAGCACTATGCGCCCTACGCCATATTTTAACGTAGTAGAGGTTGGAGCAATGGCATCGCCTATCGTAGCTGTTATCGTGTAGCAGCCATTTGGCAGATCAACAATAAACGCGGCTTCAAGTGGAATACAGAAAGCTCCGCGAAGACGATCCGCCTCTTCTCTATTCCGTGAGCTTATACGTAGGGTTGACTCAAAACCGTAGCCTGCGTCTTTGTTATAGATCGTATTCGGCAGTACTTGTATATAAGGTGAAGCGGGAGCGCTGCCGATACCAAAATCAAACTTAAGCGAAACAGTCATGAAAACACCATCCTAACGGTTTATTTATGTCATTCTAGAATATCAAAATACGACAAGATAGGAAGTTAATTAGAAGTGGTTTTTGTTCAAAATTCAGTCCACCTGCGTTTGATTGCCTTATGAAGAAGCGCAGTGCTTTATCTTTTTCACTCAAAGGCTCTCTACTAGTTATGCTTGCGAGAAAAATTCCATACGAATAAATTCGTCAAAATTTGCGTTACCCGCGGAATTCCGTATACTAATAGATAGGAATCATATAGGAGCTATTTACTAATTGAGGTGACACAAGTGGACGAGTTAAAACAAGCCTATGAAACGATGGGGCTGCCAGAACTTGCGGCCAAAGAGGAAGTGGAGAAGCGTTATACGACACTTATGCGTCAATCACGCTCCAGAGCACAGCTGCAGAAGGATAACGCGGGGGATGCGGATGAATCTTTTGCAACGATTACGAAAGCATATCGACTGATTCTAGAGTACGAGGATCGCAAGCTAACCGATGCCTTCAACGAGCAAGAGTACGGTAAATACAAGAAGATGGCTGGACAAGCTCAGAAAATGGATCATTTCTGGCGCTATTACAAGTTTCACACGCTCGGAGCCATCGCTGCGGTAGCACTTATTATTTATGGTGTAATCAGCTTCATGAACTATCGTGAAGAACAAGAGCGGCTCGCTAATTTGCCGCCCGTCGATTTGAACGTTTCATTTATGGGCAATTACATGCTGAAGGATGATGCGCCTAAGAAAGAACCGATTGAAACCGCTCTTTTGACAGCGTTTCCCGAATGGAAAAGATTTGTTTCTACGCTTACGTTTGTCCCTAAAGACCAGCAATCACAATTTGCCTATATGCAGAAAGCAGTGCTCGTACTAGCTACTGAGCATCCGGATGTATATATTATGGATGAGAGCATTTTCGATTGGATCGGCGTTCAGGGAATGCTAATGAAGTTAGACGACGATGTTAACGGAGTATTTAAGCCGCACATGACTGACAGCCTTTCGAAGAAGCTTAAGACCGACGAGGATACCCAAGAGCATGTATACGGAATTGACCTCAGCAAGAGTGCACTGGTCAACCAGCTTCCGCTGTATAAAGAAAACATGATTATCGGCATCAGAGTCGATAGCAAAAATCCAGACAAAGCCAAAGCATTCATTAATAAATACTTGGCTACAATAAAATAGCAGAATAACAAAAAAAGCCCGATTCCGACAGCCATAATGATGGTTTGTTCGGTAATCGGGCTTTTTAAGTGTTGGCTGGTCGACAGTACTATTGAAATACATCTTATCGCATGCTATTCAAGGATTCTCCTTCAACTAGCCCTCTCCCAAATGCTTCAGCACGATGCTCTCAACATGCTTCAAATGCTGCTTCATTCGCTCAGCTGCAAGCTCAGGGTCCTTTTTCGCAATCGCTTCAACTATCATAGAATGCTCCCTATAAAGTCGTTCCGCTACCGCCGCACTCGAATAAAGCTCCACCCGCCTAATGTCATGGATAGCTGTTTCGATATGATTCATAATCGATTCGAACAAACGTACCATGATTGTGTTATGGGTCGCATTGGCAAGCGTGAGATGAAATCGTAGATCCAGTCTCTCACCTTCGGACTCATCACCAGCGGCACGCTCCATCTCAGCGATAATTTGGCTCAGCTGCTTAAGATCCTCATCCGTATGCTTTACAGCTGCGATTGCAGCATTGGAAACCTCAAGCGATTCGCGAGCTTCCAGTAATTCCAGCACTGTCTTACGGTTCATACGAAGAGACGCTAGCTCCGGCAGCTCCATATCAATCGGTACGCTGCGAATGACGCGACAGCCGCCACCTTGCCGAATTTCAATCAAGCCCATCGCTTTAAGTGCGCTCAGCGCTTCGCGGGTAGTCGAGCGCCCTACCCCAAATTGCTCGGACATTTGTTTCGTAGAGGGAAGCTTATCTCCCACTTTTAATTTGCCATCTATAATAAGACGCTTCACTTGCTCGGTAATTTCCTCGTAATGATTGCGTTTTGACAGCTTCTCTACTTCTAATGACGAAATAACCTCTCACCTCCAACCTTAAACGGCATGCACTGCCTTCTAACAACGCCAAGCCGCTTCTCCTACCCTTAATTTACAGCTACCCGACTAACAGCGCATACACGATGCCTGGTCCGTGAACGCCGATAGTCAAATCATTCTCAATGTCGGATGAGCGGCTTGGGCCGGTAATAAAATGAATACCTGCTGGCAGCTGCTCGCGTCCCGCTTCATCAAACGTCACGAGCACTTCGCCAAGTCTCGTTTTTAAACGTTCGATCGGGATAATAATAATAAGTACGGTTGGCAGCAAACTGACGGACCGCCCTTTATTTGGAGCTGATAATACAGTAACCGAACCCGTATAGGCAACGGCATGATCCGCGATCACGATGCCAAAATCCGCTTCAGCTGCACGAGCGCGCCAATGCTGCTCAACATCCGTATTCCACACCGATACCTGCGAATCCTTCAAAGCGCCTTCAAGCTTGAGCTCATCCAGCTCTGGCTGATTTTGACAAATAATATATTTAGCACTCATTTCCTCCGCTTTGGAAACGATAAAGGATTTCACATCATCCATCGATGGAAGACGGGCTACATGGCCGCCTACTGAAAGAAAATTGTCTGTAAACTGTTTGATTCGCTCTTCTTCCGGCCATTCGAATGAGTTCCAGAAATCGGGAGCTCCGCGAAAAGGATGCTGCGGCTTATGTGTCATTCGCGGATGTCTCAGCTTAGCCGCAATATCATTCATAAAAAGCTCCTGTTTCGCCCTTGAATCTGCTTCAAGCTTTTCCAGCCATTGTTTATGTGTCTCAGCCATGATCATGTCCTCCTTTACCTTGCTTTTCCTCATGCTCACGAGTACGTACAAGCTCCTCCATCCGATTTTGCATCGACGGCTCCATCTGTTTTAAGCCCTGCTTCAACTCTTGATCAAGCGTATCCCAGCGATCACGGAACGATTCCTTTGGCAGGCTAGGTGTTACACGATAGGTGTTCCAGCCCTTTAGCGGCCCAAGCTTCGTCTTAATGACACCGCTTCGTACGACGAGCTTCTGACCGAGCTTACCGAGTCGCAGTACCCCGCCAAGCCGCGAGGAATTGCCCATGACGGTGGCGAAGCCTTGCATACCGATGGACTCCATCTTGCTGCCATTTCCACTTTCCACCTTGCGTCTGCGTAAATAAACAAGCATATCATGAAGGGGGATTTTGACCGGACAAGCTTCATAGCAAGCGCCGCATAAGCTGGAAGCATTGGCGACATCATCCCATTCGGCGATGTTTTTGTTCAAGGACGGCGTAAGCACGGCTCCAATTGGACCGCTATACGTGCTGCCATAAGCATGACCGCCAATATGGCGATAAACCGGACAAGCATTCAGACATGCACCGCAGCGAATACAATTGAGCAGCTCTTGGAATTCCGGATCGCCAAGCTGCAAAGAACGGCCATTATCAATGATAATGATGTGCATTTCATCCGGGCCGTCTGCATCCTCGGAGCGGCGCGGGCCAGTAATGCCATTCATATACATCGTCAGCTTTTGTCCAGTTGCCGAGCGCGGCAGCAATGTAGCCATCACTTCAAGATCAGACCATGATGGAATAATTCGCTCCATACCCATCAACGCAATTTGCGTTTTAGGGACAGTACTCACCATCCGAGCATTGCCTTCGTTTTCAAAAAGCACCATCGATCCCGTCTCCGCAATCGCAAAGTTGCAGCCGGTCATGCCGATCTCAGCCTCCAAAAACTTCTCGCGCAGCTTTTTGCGAACGAAACCTGCAAGCGCCGTCGTATCCGGCGGCAGCGTGTAGCCCGCCTCTTTGGACAGCAATTCAGCGATTTGATAGCGGTTTTTGTGAATGGCTGGGATGACGATATGGGATGGCATTTCACCTGCAAGCTGAATAATATATTCGCCTAAGTCGGTTTCTACCGCTTCAACACCAATGGATTCAAGCGCATGATTAAGATGCAGCTCCTCTGAAACCATTGACTTGGATTTGACGACCGACTTCGCATTCGCATGCTCTGCAATGTCTAGCGTCAGCTTAACCGCTTCCTCTGCCGTACTCGCAAAATGGATATGAACGCCGTTTGCGCGGGCATTGTTCACAAACAAGTTCAAATAATAATCCAAATGTGCGATCGTATGGAGACGAATTTGTCTGCCTCGCTCCCGCCATTCTTCCCAATTCCCGTGCTCGTCAGTCGCTTTTTTCTTCCCATTGCGCAGCCGTTCTGTTGTGAATCGCACCGCTTTGCGCAGAAATTCGTCGTTGAGGGCAAGATCCGCTCTTGCTTTTACTGTAGCTTCCTTTTTCACGACAGCCATCTTATTTCACCCCTTCATATAGCAGCTCAGCCAAATGCATAACACGGACAGGTTCGTTGCGATAGCGCAGGTTTCCAGCAATGTTGAGTAAACAAGCCATATCTAGCCCGACTAACACTTCCGCTTCCGTCTCCAGCACATGATCGACCTTCTCCGTCACCATTGCTCCAGAAATATCAGCCATCTTAACAGCGAATGTTCCGCCAAAGCCGCAGCAATCCTCAGCAAATGGAAGCGGTACAAGCTCAAGTCCCTTCACATTCTGAATAAGCGCAAGCGGCTCATCCTTTACGCCAAGTATCCGACTGCCGTGGCAGGAAGGATGATAGGTCACTTTATGAGGAAATGCAGCGCCAACATCGGTAACGCCAAGCACCTGCACCAGAAACTGCGTGAATTCATAAGATTTGCTCTGAAGCTTGTTGGCTCGTTTCAGCATGACCGGATCATCCTCGAACAGCTTCGGATAATGGTGAATCATTCCCGTGCAGGAGCCTGATGGTGAAATAACGAAGTCGCTGTCTTCAAACGCATCCAATATCGTTTTGGCAGACTCCCTCGCTTCCTTCCAATAGCCGCTGTTGTAGGCCGGCTGTCCACAGCAGGTTTGCACCGTCGGAAACTCCAATGAAACACCGTACTTTGCCAGCAAGCGCACCATCGCTTCGCCGACCCTTGGATATAACGCATCGCTTAAGCAAGTAATAAATAATGAGACCTTCATACCCGCACCCCTTCCGTTACTTATACTTCTATAATATCAGGTTGTCAGACAAGTTTGGTGAAAATTTTTTATGTGAAAATGTTTTAGATGTAAGAACACTTATGCGCTTACAGCATTCTTTCGTAGGTAACCTGCCTGTTAAGCTGCGCAATAAGCACCTATTTGTGATTACAGACTCTCAAGAATGTAACTTTTACGGCTGTAAGAACTCATATGCGCTAACAGCATTCTTTCGTAGGTAACCTGCCAGTTTAATTGCTCAATAAGCACCTATTTGTGCTTACAAGCACTCAGAAACGCCACTTTTACATGTGTAAGAACTCATATGCGCTTACAGCATTCTTTCGTAGGTAACCTGCCAGTTAAAGCGCTCAATAAGCACCTATATGTGCTTACAAGCACTCTGAAACGCCACATTTCCCGCTGTAAGAACACATATGCGTTTACAGCATTCTTTCATAGGTAACCTGCCAGTTAAATTGCTCAATAAGCACCTATTTGTGCTTACAAGCACTCAGAAACGCCACTTTTACCGCTGTAAGAACAAGTATGCGCTAACAGCATTCTTTCGTAGGTAACCTGCCTGTTAAGCTACTCAATAAGCACCTATATGTGCTTACAAGCACTCAGAAACGCCACTTTTACCGCTGTAAGAACACATATGCGCTTACAGCTCATTTTCGCAAGTAACCCTATCCTATACAACAATAATGGCGCTGCGCTTCTACTGAAGCCAGCGCCATCTATGCTCTACACCGTTGTAACGGAAATTTGTTTTTCCCTAAGCTGTGATAAGATCGCTGCTGGCAGCCGCTCATCCGTAATAATTGCATCTACATCATCTAAATCCGCCACATGAGTAAACGCTTGAACGCCGAACTTGCTGGAGTCGGCGACTAGAATGACTTGATCCGCCATACCTACCATTTTGTGCTTGATGCGTGCTTGCAGCTCGTTCGACTCGCTTACGCCGCGCTCCAAATGGACACCTTTGCAGGAGAGAAATGCTTTATCCACATGATATGCATCAAGAGAACGCTCGGCTAACGGACCGACATAGGACAATGAACGCGAAGCCAAAATGCCGCCCGTCGAAATCACTTCAATCTTCTCTTTGCTGCTCAGCTCCATCGCAACTTTGATGGAGTTGGTTAGCACCGTTAGAGGCATATCCGGCATGCTTGCCGCCATATACCAAGCCGTCGAGCTCGCATCAAGCAAAATACGCTCATTCGGCTGAATCAACTTAATCGCTTCCACAGCAATTCGTTTTTTCTCCTCCGCATGCGTAATCTCCCGCTCGAAATACGGAATTTCCGGCTGCTGATCCTTTACGCTAACCGCACCGCCATGGGAGCGGCGCAAACGTCCGGCTTGCTCCAAGCGGTCAAGGTCACGCCGAATCGTTTCCTCGGTCACCTGACATAGCTCGCTCAGCTCCGTAACCCGGATGCTGCCTCTCTCATTTACCAGCTGTACAATTTTATCGTATCGTTCATGGACCAGCATAACGTACCTCTTTCATACTTATATTTGTATTCGCTGCTTAAGCGATTCCTGTTGTTTCTTTAAAAGCACGATATGCGCTCTCCCAAGCATCATTCTGCTCTGGTTCATACACATCAACTGGGAATGACTCGCGTATCACTTTGCGCGCTTCCCAGATGTCAGCAAGCTGACCACTTGCAATCCACTGCACGATCATGTTGCCAATTGCACTGCCTTCCACGGGTCCTGCCCACACGGGCTTGCCAATCGCATTTGCAGTCCATTGGCAGAGCAGCGTATTTTGAATGCCGCCGCCAACCATATGCAAACCGCTGAACGCTTGACCAGACAATTGCTCTGTTAACTCTAGCACATTTCGGTACTTCAAGGCTAAGCTCTCCAAAATACACCGAACAATCGCTCCTGTATCTGTAGGTGCCGTCTGCCTTGTGCGCAAACAATACTCCGTTATTCTAGCAGGCATGTCTCCCGGGTGCAAAAACAACGGATCATCCGGATCAATAAACGCAGCAAATGGCTTAGCTTCTTCGGCAAGCTTTACTAATTCGGGGAACGTATAAGAAATTCCTGCCCGCTCCCATGAACGTCTGCATTCCTGCAAAATCCACAGTCCCATAATGTTCTTCAGCAAACGATACGTGCCATAAACGCCGCCTTCGTTCGTAAAGTTCAGCTGCTGCGACAGTTCATTAATGACTGGCTCGTCGACTTCTGTACCCATAAGCGACCAAGTGCCGCAGCTTAAGTAAGCAAAAGACTTTTCAAGTGCAGGCACTGCGGCAACCGCTGAGCCTGTATCATGCTCCGCTGCTGCATAAACAGGAACGGACTCAATGCCAAGCTCCTCGCAAAGGGAAGCTCGCAAGCTGCCAACCTTCGCCCCTGGCTGTACAACCTCACCGAACAGTTCCGGCGAAATGCCAATCGAGCGAATAAGTTCCTCGTCCCAGCTGCCGGCAACAGGGTTATACAGCTGCGTTGTCGTTGCGTTGGAAAACTCATTATATTTCTCACCCGTCAAAAAATAACGGAGCAAATCCGGAATCATTAGAAAATGTTTGGCATCCCGCAGCAGCGGTGAATCTGCCTTCTTCAAAGCAGCCAGCTGGTAAATCGTATTAAACGGCAGAAACTGAATACCCGTCTTCGCAAATATACCCGTTGCCGTCAATTCCTCCACTACCTGCTTCATTACGCCATCTGTATGATGATCGCGATAATGATAAGGATTGCCAAGCAGCTCCCCATTGCTTCCAATCAAGCCAAAATCAACGGCCCAAGAATCAATCGCAAGGCTGTCCAGCGTAATGTCGCGATGCCTAACTAGCAGCAGCGCTTGCTTTAACTCATGAAGCAGTCGCAAAATATCCCAGTGCAGTCGATCGCCGACCTGCACCGGATCATTGGAGAACCGGTGCAGCTCCTCTACCTCGATCTTGCCATTATTCAGCCTGCCAAGCAGCGCTCTTCCGCTGCTTGCTCCGAGATCGTAAGCAAGGATGGTCACCAGCTGGCACCGCCCTTGCCTCTCGCCAATATGTCTTTGCCATAGCTGCTGCTTAGGTATGCTTTCATTGGATCATGCGGCAAGCCCTGCTCTTCGCGAATCGCGTGCAAAAGCGGTGTAACATCGAATTCAAATGCGCGGCGCACAGCATCCTCAGCGCCAAGAACATCATTGCGTTCAGCAGCATCATTCACTTCATCATGGTTAATGAGCAGCGCCTTTGCCAGCTGGGTTTGCACGTTCAGGACGGAGCGCAGCATGGCAGGGATTTTTTGCTCGATATTATGTGACTGGTCAATCATATAAGTAATACTCTCTGCATTGCCGCGAACAGCAGCATCCGCATCGCCTGCCGCACTCAAGATTTGATAGAAAATCAAGAACAGCTCGTACGGGTTTACCGTTCCGACAATAAGATCATCATCTGCGTACTTACGGCTGTTAAAATGGAATCCGCCAAGGCGTTTCTCGTCTAGCAAGTAAGCAACGATATGCTCAATGTTCGCGCCAGGCAGATGGTGGCCTGTATCGACAAGCACTTCCGCTTGCGGTCCGAGCTTTTGCGCGAGGTTGTAAGCCATGCCCCAATCGGCAAGATCCGTATGATAAAACGCCGGCTCGAAACATTTGTATTCAATCAGCAAGCGCATGTCAGGCGTCAAAGCGCTGTACATTTCGGCTAGCGCTTCCTGCATCCAAGCTTTACGCTTGCGGATATGGCCTTGGCCCGGATAGTTCGTACCGTCTGCAAACCACAAGCTGAATTCATTCGAGCCCGTTTCTTTCGCAATATCGACGCACTCGAGCAAATGGTTCGTCGCTTTGCGGCGGATCGCCGCATCGGAATTGGTTACGCTGCCCAGCATGTAATCCTCGTCCTGGAACAGGTTCGGGTTCACTGCGCCGATGGTAAGTCCAAGACTTTCTGCATGGCTTCTGAGCTTGCCGTAATCTTCTACCTTGTCCCATGGGATATGAATAGCTACTGAAGGAGCGATCCCCGTCAGCTTATGCACTTGCGCCGCATCTTCAACCTTCTCAAACGGATTGCGAGGCACACCTTCCTTCTGGAACACTTTAAAGCGCGTGCCTGAATCCCCATAGCCCCATGACGGCGTCTCAATTTTGAGCGCTTTCAATCTAGCTTTCACTTCATCTATATTAATGCCTCTTTCTTTCTGCTGCTCCTCAAAAAACGTATAAGCGCGATCAGTCATTATGGAACACCCTCTCATTTATATTTTCAACCTATTTGATTGGAAAAGCCATCGTAGACATCAACGTATTCTCTGCCTGCGTCGAATCTAATCTGCTGTATTGTACAATGATTGGAATATTGCTCTGCACCTCAATGGCGTAAGGAACGCCGATTGGAATCGACGCCCCTTCCTTCATTAATGAGCTGGTGCGTATATGGTTTGTTCGTCTGCCGGGAACAACAACTTGAATATCTTCCATCGGCTCGCGATCCTCAAAATAAATCGTAATATGAATAATGGCCTCTTCGGTGGAGCAATTCAGCACGCATATCGATTCATGGCTGGTTAGCGTTCCCGTGCTATCTGGCGGTATATAACCATCCGGTATATACCAAGATTTTTCGCCTCTCCCTTGGATCATATCGCCTAACCTCCTAACGGGTGAATGCAGCAGGTACGCCGCCGTCAATAGTTAACATACAGCCTGTCGTTTTATCTGCTTTGGAGGAGGCAAAAAATGCAATGCCCTCTGCGATGTCGCGCGGATAAATGTTGACGAGCAGCGTCGTGCGCTTGCGGTAGTATTCTTCCAGCTGATCCGGCTCAATGCCATAAGCCGCAGCACGTTCATTGCGCCAGCTGCCGTTCCAAATTGCTGACCCCTGCAAAATCGCATCCGGCAAAATCGTATTTACACGAATGCCGAATTCGCCGCCCTCAGCTGCGATACAGCGTGCCAAATGAGCTTCAAGCGCTTTTGCCGAGCTATAAGCAGATGCATTTTTACCCGCGTACACAGAGTTTTTCGAACCGATGAACACCATGTTGCCGCCAATGCTTTGCTGCTTCATTAATTTAAATGCTTCGCGAGCGACCAGGAAATAACCTGTTCCGAGCACATTCATATTCAAATTCCATTCCTTAAGCGATGTCTCGTCGAATGGGCTTGAAGTCGCAAGACCAGCGTTGTTCACGATAATGTCCACGCCGCCGTAAGCAAGTGCTGTCTCTGCATAAGCAGCTTTGACCTGCTCTTCGCTCGTCACATCCATTTTCACGGCTGTTGCTCGGCATTCGCCAAATTTCTCATTAATTTCAGAGGCAACCTTTTGCGCGCCTTCAAGATTAAGATCTGCAAGCACAACATGCGCACCCTCTGATACTAAACGGCGTGCTGTTTCACTTCCGATACCGCCAGCGCCGCCTGTAATGAAAGCAACCTTACGCGAAAATTCCGTTTCAGCCGGAGCAAGCGACAATTTGTAAAGCTCTAATGGCCAGTATTCCACGTTGTACGACTCGTTCTCGCTAAGCGATACGAAATCACCTAATGCTGTTGCGCCGCGCATCACGGCAATCGCACGGTGGTATAGCGCTCCGCTCACTTGTGCCATCGCCCAGCTCTTGCCGGTGTTGATCATACCGATTCCCGGAATTAGAATTACGCGAGGCGCTGCTTCAAACATGATGTCGCCTTCATTTTTGTTGCGTTCAAAATAAGCTTTATATTGCTCTTTGTATGCAGCGATTCCTTCTGATAGTTTCGCCTTCAAACCATCGATATCCTCTGCATTTGGCGTCCAGTCAATAAACAATGGAACAACCTTCGTATGCACCAAATGATCCGGGCATGCAGCGCCGACCTGCGATAATGTCGGAGAATTATTCCCGCTTACGAATGCAAGCACATCCGCCTCATCGTCAAATGTCAAAATCATCTTCTTCGCATCGCTCACTGCGCCGCGAATGGTTGGCATAACCTGTGCAGCTACGCTTTTGCGAACATCAGCTTCGAGCACCTCGTATTTCACGCCGCCAAACAATGAAGCCTCGTCAAAACGAGATTCAATGAATGCCTCTGCCTCGGAAATGATTTTGATCGTTTGCGCGTAACATTCCTCGCTAGTCTCGCCCCAAGTAACAAGGCCGTGCTTTTCCATCAGCACCAGCTCGGCATTTGGATTGGCAAGAACACCTTCGGCAATCATTTTGGAGAGGTTGAAGCCAGGACGAACATAAGGAACCCAGACAAAACGGTCGCCGAAAATTTCCTTCGCAAGCGCTTTTCCGTTATCCGCACAGCACAAGCTAATAATAGAATCGGGATGTGTATGATCCACATGTTTGAATGGAAGAAAAGCATGCAATAGCGTTTCAATCGACGCACGCGGGTGCTTCGAATCGATCATGCAGTTGACAAGGTAAGCAACCATCTCTTCGTCCGGCATTTCAGCACGTTCAAATAATGGACGGATATCATCCATCCGCAGTCCAGTAAAATTGCCTGCTTTCATAGAAGCAAGATCCGAACCGCTGCCCTTCACATACATCACTTCAACATCGCGACCACGGAAATCTTTTACGATTGTTTTGCTAGACGTATTGCCGCCGCCGTAATTGCAAACTCTGCGATCTGCACCGATGATGTTGGAGCGATATACGAGCTCAGCTAATCCGCCTTCCAACTGCGATGCTTTTTCGTTTTCCCACAAACTTTGTACCATGGATATACCTCCGAATGATGTTTTGTATTTGTTTGAATCGATCATAACACATTTGTTTATGTTTGAATATGATTATTTCAAAAACAAACAAAGATGCATATCTGTCGTTTTCTTTATCTATTTTTGACTAAACAAGCTATTTCCACAGTTTCGGGCAGCAAGCATGTACTTATTAGACTAACAAAAAAAGATGCCCCTCAAGGTCGTAAAAACCTAAAGGGGCATCTCTTCATTATATACACTGCGCAGCATTCCTTACTGGCAGCGCAGCGTCACTTCAATATCTTGGTTATAATTGCCGAATCCTTTGCCAAACAGCGTAACGCCGCCGCAATTTCTCGTCGTTGTGCTGGATGAGATGCGGAATAAAATTTCTTTATCATAAGCGAGCATTAGCTCGCCAATCGTAACATCAGATACTTTAATGCCATCAATATACGAGCCTTGCTGGTTAACGCGGATCGTTTTCATAAAGCCATACTGAATATTTTTATGCCACCACTCGGGAGTATACAACCCTCGTGAGCTTCCAAAATCGCCTGGATACGTCCACGTTCCAACACCGACACCGTTAATCGTAAAAGCAATATCCGATGGCAGGTGGTTGACGCTGCAAGGCGTGTCCGAACAAATCTCCATCGCAATTTCGAGCGACTCTGGCATTTCGTTATTCACCATATAATTGGGTATACGGTATTCCACAAATCCTGAACCGAACCATAAGACTTTGGCATGGACATGCTCTGGATCGGCAAAATAACGCGGATCATCGCACATCCCAATCATTTGAGTATCGGATGCCAGTCCGCAGGTTGGTTTAATTTGGTACGATGAATAATGTCCCACAGGCAGTGAAACCGAGTAACGCTTCGTTTCGTCCGTGACGGGTTCACTCTTAAAAACCAGCATCGCCTGCGACAGCTGGAGATGGCATATCTTTTGCATGCCGCGCTTGCCAGCCACGCTTTCGCTGCGAACAATGCCGGCTTCCTCCAGCATATGAATATGTCTTGTAACGATAGGAGACTTTATATCTAGCGCCTCGGATAAGCTTTTTATATTCATAGGCTGCACGCCTAGCAATTCAATCATTTTGACCCGTGTGTGTGATGAGAAGCATTCAAGAAACTTCATATTGCGGCTGCTCACTTCAATTTCCATTGCTGCTTCCCCTGTCTCTAGCTAATTTCAAATCATTATATAACTAAAAAGTTATCCTTTCAACACTTCCCTGCTCCACCTTGACTTATGGAGTAGAATTAACTAAAATAAACGGCGTATACATAACTCAAAAGATATTTAGTTACCTTTTTAGTTATCTAAATAGTTTTAGGAGGAATTAAGATGAACTCATTTCAATTCGTTAATCCAACTCATATTGTGTTTGGTGAAGGTACAGCCAAGCAAGTAGGCCAATTAACCTCCAAATACGGCAAAACGGTCCTGCTCGTTTACGGATCAGGCAGCGTCAAAAAAACAGGCTTGTACGATCAAACCGTAAGCCTTCTTCAAGAAGCTGGCATCAAAGTGCACGAGCTTCCTAATATTGAACCAAACCCGCGTTTAACTACCGTCAAAAAAGGGATCGACATTTGCCGCGCTGAAGGCGTTGATTTCATTCTAGCCGTTGGCGGAGGCAGCGTTATTGATGCAGCCAAAGCTATCGCTGCAGGTGTTCCTTATGAAGGCGATGTATGGGATTTCTTCACAGGCAAAGCTGTTATTCAAAAAGCGCTTCCGCTTGGTACGATTTTGACACTGGCTGCAACAGGTTCGGAAATGAACGGTTCTTCGGTCGTTACGAACTGGGAAGAAAACTTAAAGCGTGCTTTTGGCAGCTCGCATACGTATCCGGCATTCTCGATTCTCGATCCTACGCTTACGTACACGGTTCCTCGCAATCATACCGTTAACGGCGCTGTAGACATCATGTCACATGTGTTCGAGCAATATTTCAGCTTAACGCCAAATACACCGCTGCAGGAGCGCTTCTGCGAATCCATTTTGCAAACGGTAATTGAGAATGTTGAGCTAGCTCTTGAAAACCCTGAGGATGCGGCTGCTCGCGCGAACCTTATGTGGTGTGGTACGATGGCTTTGAATGGCGGTCTTATCAGCGTTGGCATGAGCAATGACTGGGCTTCGCACGGCATTGAGCATGAAGTGAGCGCCATTTACGATATTCCGCACGGCGCAGGCTTGGCTGTTATTTTCCCGAACTGGATGAAGTACGTTTATGAAGAGCGGGTGGATCGTTTCGTTCAATATGCAACTCGTGTATGGAATGTGAATCCTGAAGGCAAATCAGACAACGAAATCGCTCTTGAAGGCATTCAAGCCACTCGTGATTTCTTCACGAAAATTGGCGCTGAGTCACGTCTTGCCGACTTTGAGATCGGAAGCGACAAACTGGATCGCATGGCTGAGGAAGCTGTACGTTATGGCACGATTGGTTCATTCAAGCGTTTGGAAAAACAAGATGTTAAAGCTATTTTGGAATTATCACTTTAACTGGAGGTTACGATAAATGACTCATGCCCTAACAGCACATACCACATTAAGTAACGGAGTAAAAATGCCTTGGCTTGGTCTTGGCGTATGGAAAGTGAAAGATGATGGCGAAGCGGAAAGAACGGTCGCCTCTGCGATTGAAGCTGGTTATAGAAGCATCGATACAGCAGCAGCTTACAATAATGAAGAGGGTGTTGGCGCTGGTATTCGCAACAGCGGGATCGCGCGCGACGAAATTTTTGTAACGACAAAAATTTGGAATGCTCATCAAGGCTACGATTCCACGCTGACTGCCTTTGAAGACAGCAGACGGAAACTTGGCATTGAAGTTGTTGATCTATTGCTCATCCACTGGCCTGTAAAGGATAAGTACTTGGAAACTTGGCGCGCGCTTGAAAAGCTGTATCGTGACGGTTACGTACGTGCTATTGGCGTGAGCAACTTCCAAATTCATCATCTACAGGATGTCATTACAGCAGGTGAATTTGTTCCTATGGTCAATCAAGTGGAATACCACCCGCTTCTTACACAAACGGAGCTTCACGCTTTTGCCAAGAGCCGCAGCATTCAGCTAATGGCTTGGAGCCCGCTTATGCAAGGAAACCTGGATCAAAGCGTGCTCGCTGATATTGCTGCCAAATACGGCAAATCGCCTGCTCAAGTGGTGCTTCGTTGGGATCTGCAAAACGAGATCGTTACGATACCGAAATCGATTACTCCGGCTCGCATTAAAGAAAATGGAAATATTTTCGATTTCACGCTAACGTCTGAGGAAATGGCTCAAATCAGTGCGCTTAACCAAGATCACCGTTTTGGCCCAGATCCAGATAATTTCAACTTCTAAATTAAATCACTTCAAATTAATAACGGCTCCATCCTTGTTTCAAAGGATGGAGCCGTTTTTTGCTTAAATGGAATTATAAACCCTTAGTAACGTATATCTGTTTGGCCTAACGAGATGCGCTTTCTGCAAGCTTGCCGTGAGCAGCTCCTTATCAACGCCGAGCTCCTCCGTCGTGGTCGGTCCGCCAACCTGCTTTAGCCACGCTCTGATTTGGGCTTCATCCGGAAGTGCGGCAATAGCCTCCCGTACCTTCTCAGGATTAGCTGTAAAAGCTAGACCCTCCTCTTCAGCAGCAAGCTGGTGATAAAGCTTGGAAATTTCCGCGCAGGCTACGCCAACCTTTGCACCATGCAGCAGCTGTCTTTTGCCAAGGCGAATATATTCCATTTCCCAGAAATGCGACAAATGATGCTCTGATCCAGACGCCGAATGAGATTGACCGAATAAGAGCATGGCAAGGCCGGACTCAATAAGCGCTTCAATAAGTATGCGAATGCCTTGCTGGTCACGGGTTGCAATTAACGAGGCATTCTCTACACATTTGTTAAGTGCAATACGCGTAATTTCAGCAACCTCTTCTGAATAGGGCTCACCACCTTCAGCTACGCCAAAGCTCCAATCAAATAACGATGTATATTTTCCCAGCATATCGCCAAAGCCAGCAGCTACCATGACTGCTGGCGCCGCTGTGAGGATTTCCAAATCAGCAAATATCGCATCGGGGCCAATGGCCGCGATCGTCTTCTTCTCGCCGCGAATAATAATCGGCGCTCCTTTGGAATTGAAGCCGTCAACAGATGGCGCAGTCGGAACGGATACAAAGGGAATGCCCGTTGTATAAGCGGCATAACGAGAAATATCATGTATCGTTCCTGAGCCTGCTGCAATGACTACCTGTGCTTTGCGCAGTTGAATATCCAATAAGAGCTGCACGATCGATGCTTCATCCGCAATGACATCGCCTTGACGGTCCGCCTTTATGATCGTCACATGAACAGAAATACCTTGCGCGGCAATGGCTTCCTCTAGAAGTTTACCGGCAATGTTGTATGTAATCGCATCCGCAGCGATAACTACCTGACTATACTGCTTTTCCTTTATATAAGGAGCTACCGCTTGAAGGGCACCCGCTTCGACTAGCAAAGGGTTTATTTCAATCGCTCGCAACGTTTCTTCATCAAAACCTGCTGCTAGCTTTTTCACTCTATCAATAAGGTTTGACATGGGCTATGCCTCATTTCGTAGTGTAATATTTTTATTCTGCTCTTGTATGGCATACCTTGTCAACTTTAACAGCACTCTCCTTCTATTAATATTCACGGCTTGCCAGCGCCATTTTGGCAGATTCCTGCGTAAAAACACCTTCAGCCGTAATAATCTTCATCGGAAGCTCCTTGCCCTCCGACAAATCCTTAACAGCCTTCATGAGCTGAGGACCAAGCAGCGCGTTGCATTCAACTGCAAAGTTAAGCTTTCCGATACTTAAAGCTTTAAGAGCTGACTTTGTTGCATCAACAGAGATAATCGTAATGTCCTTACCCGGCCGCAAGCCAAAATCCTCTATGGCCTCAATAGCGCCTAAAGCCATATCATCATTATGGGAATAAACGACGTTTATCGCAGAGCCATGACGTTTCAGCGCCGCCGCCATCAGCTCTTTGCCCTTCTTCTTCGTAAAGTCGCCTTGTAATGATTCAAGCAAAGTGAAGTTTTGATCGGTTTGGATAACCTCCTTGAACCCCTGCATTCGCCCAACTGCTGGAGCAGAGTGTGCGGTTCCTTGCAGCTCGACGAATTGATAGCTTTGTCCTTCCTCTGCCTCTTGCATCAACCATCTTGCCGCCCTTCTGCCTTCCTCGCGAAAATCTGAACCGATGTAAGCTGTCCACAGCGTATCATCGCTTACGTTCACTTCACGATCAGACAATATGACTGGAATTCCTGCCTCCTTCGCTTCCTTCAATACCTCTTCCCAGCCGGTCTCCGTCTTCGGTGAGAAGGCGATCACATCCACCTTTTTGTTTATAAACTGCCGAATCAGTTCAATTTGTTTATCCTGCGACTGCTCCGCATTCTCATAAAGCAGCTCCACGCCTGCCTCCTTTGCCGCATTAATCACCGACTTTGTATTCGCGATTCGCCAGCCGCTTTCCGTACCCACCTGCGCAAAACCTAATACAATTGGAGATTGTGCCTCTTGGAGCGTAGGCGCTGGTGAATGCGTAACGCGCGGCTCGCCCTTCCCCTCTAGTTGATTCGTTATTTTCTGACTGCGCAAAATAACCTTTTTGGGAATTCCCTTTTCTTTATTCAATATATCGACCGCATAACGGATCGCTTCCTTGCCGCCAGGGGGGCTTGTAAAAGTGCCTGTCAGCTTGTTCTCCGAAACGAGCTGCAGGCTGCCGTTTTCAGAATTGACGCCATCGATACCGATAATATTAATATCATTCCTATCAAGCTTCTGTACTGCTCGGTATGCGCCTAATGCCATAGCTTCATTATGGGCAAAGATTAAGTCAACCTCGGGTTGATCTTTTAACCAATCCGTTAGCAGATCCTCCGCAAGGTCGCGCTGCCAATCCGCATTCATCGTCTGCACGATGCTAAGCTTGGAATTATGAATCGCTTCTCGGAACCCATTGCTGCGTTCTTCAACGGTCGGAGAACCGGCCAGCCCTTGCATTTCAATTATTTTACCGCCCAACTCCCCCAGCGTTTCCATTGCAAATTCGCCTGCTTTTCTGCCGATCATTTCATCGTCCGTACCTACGTATAGCGTATAATCATATCCTGTCACGCCTCTTCCGAGCACGATAACAGGGATATTCTCGTAAACGGAGCTTACTGTTTGTGTGAGAGCTACTGGATCATCAAGCGATATGATGAGCAGATCGACGCCATATCCAACCAGCTTCTTCACATCCTTCGCCTGCTGCTCGCTGCTTTGCGCGGCATCGGTGAAGATAACGCGCATATCCGAGTGCCTGCTGACCTCCTGCTGAATTTCCTCATTCATGGCCACGCGCCAAGGCTCGCTCAAATTGGGCTGGGACACTCCGATCAAATAATTGTATCCGCTGTCATTTTTCGTTACCTTCTCGTTCATTACGCACGCCCGCGTCCATACTACCAAAGCGACAAAAATCAAGCAAAGGATAAGAAAACCTGCTGCCTTTCTTCCAATCATGAACGTATCCCTTTCTTATAGACCATCGGCGAGGTTCCAGTCACCTTCTTAAAGGCGCTGCTGAAATAATGCTGGCTGCTGTACCCTACCTTCTCCGCAATTTCATACACTTTGAACAAGGGATCGCTCATCAATTGAATCGCTTTCCGAATTCGAACCTCCGTCAAATAATCGATAAAAGAAAGCCCAAGCTCCCGCTTCAGCTGCTTGCTTAAATAAGTAGGACTCACCTGTACACCTTCAGCGACATCGCCAAGCGTCAGCGAAGGCATGTAGAAATTACGATCAATAAACTTTTTCGTCAAAATAACGATCGGAGACAAGCTGCCTTTGCTGCTAAGCTCTCTTGACAACGTACGGTACAGCTTCGGAAGCTCTTCGGTACTCTCCACTGCCTGCTGCTCAAAAATAATCGTTTTTTCAAGAAGTGCTTCCATTTTATCTTGAATTTTCTGTCCTAACTTAAGCCATTCGTTATAGCTGTCTAAACAGCCCATGACGATGATTTGACCTTTCTTATCGTTAAGCACGACATGATTGCCAGCTCCATTGCCAGCAAGCAGATCCTCTGTAATGTTTTTCAAAGCAAACTCCAGAAGGTCGCGGTCCCACACGCGCATCGCCTTGCCGGATTCCACGTTTTGAATCACCTTAAAGGCGATCATGCCGACAGCATCTACCCAACCCAGTCTTAGGAAGGCGGTCTGATTATGAATTTCCTCAGGCGCAATAATGCCTTCCAGCCATTTCAACAAAAACGTATCCCGAATCGCGACGGAATTGGTTTTGAGCTGCTGATCCATCCATTCCAGCTTTTGCTCCTTGTCTCGTTTCTGCTCAAGCTCGCTTATCGCTTTGCGTACAACAGTCTCCAGCTTGCTTTTCATTACAGGCTTGAGCATGTATTCGAATACATGCAGCTTTACCGCCTGCTGCGCGTAACGAAACTCATCATGTCCTGAAATAACGATGACAATGCTGCGTTCCAGCGTTTGCCGCAGCCGCTCAATGAACTCCAGCCCGTCTACAAATGGCATGCAAATATCAACAAACAAAATATCGGGCTTACGCTCTTCCGCGAGCTCAAGCGCTTGCAAGCCGTTCTCGGCTTCGCCTACCAGTTCTATGCCAAGCTCCTCCCAAGGAAGCACCTTGGCTAATCCCCTGCGGATCTTCGGCTCATCATCCGCTATAAGCAGCTTCCACATCTCCATACCCCCAGCCATTTCGAGTTATCCAACTATTAACGGTAGCTTTACCACGATTTTGGAGCCTTGTCCCCGCTCGCTCTCAATGGTAAGACCATAACCAGAGCCATATGACAGCTTGATTCGTTCATTCACATTGTACAATCCATAACCTCGATCCTCGCTGCTTTGCCGGATAGCATGAAACGATTCATTCATCTGAATCAGCCGCTCCGCTTCAAACCCGACACCGTCATCTTCAACAACAAGAACCAGCTTATTGTCTTCTGCAGAGCCATGTATACGAATCGTGCCTTTAGCCAGCTTTTCTTTGATGCCATGATAAATTGCATTCTCGACGAGCGGCTGCAAAATGATTTTGAGTACGCTTTGCGTCTGCAGCTCCTGCGGAATGTCGATCTCAAAGGATAACTTATCCTCATATCTGGCCATTTGAATAATTAAATAGCTCTCCACATGCTGAATCTCGTCGCTAAGCGGAATAACCTCCCGACCTTTGCTAAGGCTGATTCGGAAGAGATGAGTTAAGGCAACTACGATATCGACGATATCATCGGCATCCCGGTCCTGTGCCATCCACTGAATCGTATCCAGCGTGTTATAGAGGAAATGAGGTTTAATTTGCGCTTGCAATATTTTCAGCTCGGCCTCGCGTTTCTCTCTTTGCTCCAAATATACAAGATGAATTAAATTGTCAATTTCCTGCACCATATGGTTAAAGCTATTGCCCAGCTGTCCGATCTCATCTTTCGTTTTACTAGGAAAGCGCAGATGAAGCTCGCCTTCTTCTACCTTCTTCATTAAACTGCGCAGCTTCCCAACGGGACGAACGATCGCATTCGTGAAATACCAGGATGCCATAAAGGCAAGCAGCAGCGTGACAAGCGCAATAATAACGGTATAAAATTGAATGTCCGCAACGACTTGAAGCGACTCCTTAAGCGGAAACACGCCGACGATTCGCCAATCAAACTCTGGAAAGGTATTATAGATCATCTGGTATTCAAGCTCATTGACTTGGCGAATGACTTTGCCAGAGCGCCCCTCCATCCAATCGCCCGAAATGCGGTACACAATCGGATTGACCGGCGAATACACGACACCGCCATTCTCATCCATAATAAAAATAAAGCCGCTTTTCCCTAGCGATACCGATTCTACGATCGCCTGAATAATGTCTAATTTCATATCGATCAAAATAACGCCAAGCACTTGGCCGGTCAACGGGTCCTTTACGGCCCGCACGAACGACAGCACCTGATCGGCGCTTAAATTTTGCTCTGCTCTAATATTTCTCCCAATCGGATGGCTGAACAAATGAATATGCTCCGGCTGAAGAGCTGCCTTCTTGTACCACTGCTCTTCCGTCATGAAATCTCTCGTAATCGGCTCTAAGCCGCTGCTTGCGAATTGGTTGTTGCGGCTCACAATCATTGCTCCAGCAATTTCTACATGCTTCTCTATATAGACCCTCTGAAGTTTCCTCACCTTAGAATCCAGCAGCTTCAACTGCCCTGATTCGTTATTCGATCTTCTCATAAATTCGATGACCGACGCGTCCTGCGACAAATAATAAATAATGTTATCCATTTCTTTTATGTATACTTCAATGTGGTTTTTTACCTGATCCATCATTTGCACCGTATGTGCATTCGTTTCCTCTTCAATTGCATTTTTGTATAAGGTGCTGCCCAGAATGCTGAGCGCAGCGATTGAAAATAAAGTAATGATGACGAAATAAAATAAAAGCTTGAAACGGATACTACGATTCGCAAATAAACCGCTTAGCATAAACATTCAATCCGTCCTCATCAAATAGTGATCATTTCCTTTGAAATGCGAAAAACGAAACTGCATAAGAGATTTTTCTCTTCTGCAGTCTCGTAATTTACCTATCTTCAATTGCCATAACGATTAATATTTGCGATTTGGCAGCGCATCGATTGCTTTTTGGCCGAAATAAACGTCCTCATCCGATTTAATCCATTTTTCGAGCGTAGTGCCAGCTTTGTAATCGAGAATCGCTTGCTTCAGCTGTGGTCCCAGCAATGGATTACATTCTACAGTAACATTCATTTTACCTTCTGCAATCGCTTCAAAAGCTGCTTTAATGCCGTCAACGCCGATAATTTTAATATCTTTACCTGGCTTTAAGCCCGCTTCTTCAATCGCTTGAATCGCGCCTAGCGCCATATCGTCATTATGTGCGTAGACAACTTGGATGTTTTTATCCTTTTTCAAATAAGCTTCCATGACCTCTTTGCCTTTGGCGCGAGTGAAATCGCCTGTTTGGGAATAAACGATTTTGTAGCCGGCTTCACCAGCAATCGCATCCTCGAATCCTTTTTTACGGTCATTCGCTGCGCTTGCACCTACTGTGCCTTCCAATTGAACGATGTTGACTTGAGCGCCAGCGCCAAACTCATCGATCATCCATTTTGCTGCGTTTTGACCCTCGAGAATAAAGTCGGAACCGATAAACGATACATACAAGTCCTCATTGCCTTTTGTAATGCCGCGGTCTAGCAAAAACACTGGAATATTCGCATCTTTAGCTTCCTTTAATACCGTTTCCCAGCCTGATTCTACGACTGGCGCAAGTCCAATGGCATCTACTTTTTGGGCGATAAACGTACGGATCGCTTTAATTTGGTTTTCTTGCTTTTGCTGTGCGTCAGAGAATTTCAGCTCGAAGTTCGGATCTTCGCTAAATGTCGCTTTAACCGAATCGGTCTCAGCATCACGCCAGCCGCTTTCCGCACCGATTTGCGCGAATCCTACAACCAGCTTCTTGTTCGCTTCCGGTGGTGCTTCCGTTGCTGCATTCTCTGTTGGCTTGTTTGTTGCATTTCCGTTTGCTGGTTTGTTGCCCCCATTATTGCTGTTGTTGCCACAACCGGCGATCAAGCCTACCAGCATAATCGCAGCTAGCATCGTGACGATAAACGGTTTCTTTCTGTTCATTCTTATTTCCTCCCTATCGAACTTGTATTGGCTACACTCTCAATATACAAATGTTGCAAATGTTCTGTATTTACAAATTAACGACTTTATTTTCAAATTTCGGTTTATTTTTGGAAGCTGGCAAAGCGTTTTTTTCTTTTCTCATCACAATAATTCGTTGAAAAGCCATGAAAAGAAACAATAAAAATCCAATCGTAATCTTAGTCCACCAAGAGCTGAGCGTCCCTTGAAACATAATGATCGTTTGTATAATACCTGTACAAAGCACGCCAAGCGTTGGCCCGATCAAATAACCAAATCCGCCAGTGAGCAAAATACCGCCAATAACGCACGACGCAATTGCATCCATTTCCATCCCCATCAAATGCAGCGAATAGCCCGACAGCATATAAAGTGTAAACACGATGCCCCCAATTGCAGAGAACAAACCGCTTAAGGTGTATACAAGAATTGTCGTTCGTGCAACAGGCAGCCCCATCAAAACAGCGGACTTTTCACTGCCGCCAATCGCATACACCGCCCTGCCGAAGGAGGAATACCGCCCAATCAGAAGAGCAGCGATCACAACGGCAATCGCAATGACGACACTAATCGTTATAAAATGATCGCCCCACAAATAAATTTTGTATTGGGAGAGCTTCACATAAACCGAATTGCTAATAACGATACTCTCCGTGCTGATGAGAAAGCTGATCCCTCTAGCAAGGAACATTCCCGCCAGCGTGACAATCCAAGGATGCAGCTGAAATCTCTGAATTAAATACCCTTGTCCTGCCCCAAACAGCGTACCAATGACGAGAGCAACGATCGTTACAACAAGTGCGTTTGCCCCATGCTGGAAGAGTGACGCCGACACCATGCTGATCAGCGCAACGACCGAAGCTACGGATAAATCGATGCCGCCTTTTATAATGACGAATGCCATGCCTGTGGCCACAATAATGAGATAGGCGTTGTCTATAAATAGATTCAAAAATACTTGCATGGAGAAAAAGCCCTTGTAAAGCGCAGCACCTGATCCGTACAAAATAAACAAAAGAAGCAGCGTAGCCAAAACAATAATATTGTTATGGCTAATTTTCAGAGAAATCAGCTTCATTATGCCGCCACCTTCTTTTTCACAAATTTGAATGACTGCCGGAATAAGTCGGATTGAATCAAGCAGACGATAATAACAACAACCGCTTTAACGAGCAAAATACTGGAAGGCTCAACACCCAAAGAATAAATCGTCGTCGTTAAACTTTGGATGAACAAGGCTCCGAAGATCGTTCCGCCAAGGTAGAAGCGTCCGCCACGCATCGAGGTTCCGCCAATTACGACAGCTAAAATAGCATCCAGCTCTATCCACAGTCCGGCATTGTTCGCATCGGCACTTGCTACGTTTGCACTAATAATAATGCCGGCAATACCGGCGCAAATGCCCGTAATCGTATAAGCGGTCATGAAGATTACTTTAGGACGTATACCCGCATAGCTGCTCGCTGTCTTATTGCCGCCGGCAGCCTCTAGAAAAAGTCCGAATGCGGTACGCGTTTTGAATAGATATACGAGTAAAAATACAGCCATCGCAATGAACAGTGGAAATGGCAGCCCTAGCAAATGCCCTTTTCCAATAAACTGATACGCCTTATCGTTAGTCGTAAGCACTTGCCCGCTCGTAATTAGTTGAGCGATTCCTCGGCCAATCGTAAGCAAAATTAAGGTAGCCACCATCGGCTGAATGCCAATCATCGCAACGAGCATCCCATTCCATAAGCCGCATAATAACCCTGCAAATACCCCTGCTAGAATGACAAGCCAAAGTGGATAACCATCGAGCATAAATACCGCGATAGCCCCCGAAATAGCGAGAACTGATCCTACGGATATATCAATTCCCTCTTTAGCAATGACTAGAGTCATGCCAATAGCAATAATGATGAGCGGCGATCCATTTTTCAAAATATCAATTAAATTGCCGAATAAATGACCATCCTTCCATTCCATTCGAAAAAAATCAGGGATGACGATCAAATTGAAAAGAAACAATACAGCGAGTGCCAGAATCGGCCAAATGATTTTCTGCTTGCTTAAATTACGCGCCAATCCCGTCAGACCCGCCATACATTTCCGCTCCCTTCGCAATCATTTCCATAATAATGTTCTCGCGCATGTTTGCGCCGGCGACCTCGCCGATCTTAATCCGATCGCGTAAAACGATAATCCGATTGCAGCATTGAACGATTTCCTCTAGCTCCGCCGATATGATGAGGATCGATATGCCTGTTGCCGCCAAATCAAGAATGAGCTTGCGGATTTCCATCTTGGAACCAACATCGATTCCGCGTGTCGGCTCATCCAGAATAAGCAGCTTCGGCTGCGTAGCAAGCCACCTCGCCAAAATAACCTTTTGCTGATTACCGCCGCTTAGATTTTCAATCTTCTGCTCCGCGCTTGGCGTTTTGATCTTTAGCAAATCAATGTAATAATTGGCGATTTCCTTCTGCTTGCGCAGCGGTATGAATGAGAAGAGGCCTTTACGGGCTTGCAGCGCCAAGACGATATTTTCACGAATGGTAAGCTCTCCTATGATGCCTGCAACTTTGCGATCCTCTGGCGTGAATCCAAGCCCTTTCTGAATAGCTTTCTGCGGATACATCGAAGAAATAAGCTCGCCGTCTATGGTCAAGCTGCCTTCATCCGCTTTGTCGATGCCAAAGATGAGCTTAGCGATTTCTGTTCGGCCTGAGCCAAGAAGTCCTGCAAGACCAAGCACCTCCCCTTTCCCGATCTGAAGATCGATAGGATTAATGCTACCTCGTTTGCCAAGCGAGGTGGCCTCCAAAAAGTTTTCGCCAGCCGTTCGCTCTACTGCTTTTTTCCCTGTTGCTTCTTCTACGCTCCATTCCCTGCCGATCATATGGGACACAAGCTCTGTTTTGGTTAAATCCTTCGTTAAATATTCGCCGACGAGCATCCCGTTGCGCAGCACCGTAATTCGGTCGGTTACTTCATATACCTGGTCTAGGAAATGAGTTACAAATACGATGCCCATGCCCTCTTGCTTTAGAATGCGCATAACTTTGAACAGCTGTTTAACCTCATTCGCATCAAGGCTTGACGTAGGCTCATCCAATATAAGAATACCGTTCGAAATATCAACAGCTCTCGCAATGGCTACCATCTGCTGAATAGCGACCGAATAATGCGATAATGGTTGCTTAACATCAATCGCAAGGTCAAGACGCTCCAGCAGCCGCTCGCTGCCTTGGTACATTTTGTGCCAGTCTATTAATCCGCGTTTTCTTGGATGACGACCAATATAAATGTTCTCAGCCACGCTAAGATTTGGGCATAAATTGACCTCTTGATATACCGTACTTATGCCAAGCCGCTGTGCTTCCAGCGGAGATTTTGGAGCTATCGTCCTGCCAGCAAGCAACACCTCTCCAGCATCCCATTTGTGCACGCCGGTCGCTACTTTAATCAACGTCGATTTTCCTGCGCCGTTCTCTCCCATGAGCGCATGGATCTCGCCTTTCCTGAGACCAAAATCAACATTTGAAAGCGCCTTGACGCCAGGAAACGATTTGCTAATTCCTTTCATATGCAGCACATAATCGGTGCCCATGGTCCTTCACCTCTTTCCGTTTTCACCTCCAATTGTAGAAAAAACGACCATCGTTCGTATTTAGAAATATAGGTCTTTTTTTAATGAATTCGGACATTTATGCAAAATAAAAGAGCGACCCCGCAGCTGTGTCAGCTCGGAGTCACTCTCTTGTTCACCTATGATTTATTTGCCTGCGCCGCTTCCATAAAACCAGCAATTTGTACCTTTTGACCGGTTTTTGCACTCTCAAGTGAGGCTAGAACCATCGCCATACTATAAATATTGTCGCTGCAATCCGTTTCCGGCTTGCTGCCTGCCTCAAGCGACGCGAACATATTGTCCAAACAGCCTTTATGATGCGTATTTTCCATTTCAGGAAGCTGGGATTCTACTCGTTTATAGTCACGTATGAATTTCCCGCTCTGATCGCCGCTAACTACGATCTCCGCATACGGGTTGTTATCTCCTTCCCAAATCGCTGTACCATGCTCGCCAGTTACTCTCCAAGAAGCCTCCCATGTTGTGGATGCCCCCTCCGCGCACCAAGATCCGCGATAATTAAATACGGAGCCGTCGGACATCTCAAAGATACAGATCGCATTTGCATTTCCAGCATACCAAGAGCCAGGAGGGTTAAACTCATGACAGTAGACAGATACAGGATCGGCACCAATAATAAATCTCGCCTGATCGAAGGTATGAATCGCCATATCCAGCAGCAATGGGCTGTCCATCGCGTCGCGGAACCCACCAAAGTGAGCGCCTAGAAAAAAGTCTGCGCCGACAAAACCTGGTTTGCCGATCGTGCCCTCCTCAAGCAATTGCCGAAAAGCACGAATGCGCGGGTCAAACCTACGATTTTGCATTACGGCATGTGTTCTGTCCGACTCGGCAGCAATACGTACGATTGCATTGCAATCAGCCATCGACTCTGCAAGCGGCTTTTCTCCGAAGACATGACAACCCATCTCTAGAGCCGTCGTGCTGATTGTATAATGGCTTGCAGGAATGGTCACATCGAATACGATGGTAGCATCTGTCTCCGCGATCGCTTTTTTAATGTCGGTAAAGGTTGGACAATGAAGCCCCTTGCGTTCAGCCATCGCTTGCGCAAACTCTTCCTTAATATCAACAAGCCCGACAATTTCAGTGTCTTCCCGTTCTTTGGCGTAGTCTACCCAAGTGTTCGCCATGCCTCCGCACCCGGCAATAACGACACGATGCTTAATCGACATTATATTCTCTCCTTTTTTTGCACTCTATTATTATCTATACCGGATTAGGAACAAAATCGCCGCCGCGGCAGTTTTTCAAATAATTAAGCGCATGTACTTGTCCTGTCATTTCCAACTCGTCCTTGTAAACAGGATCATGCCAGCCCTCAATATCAATTGTGCCTTTATAATCGTTCTGTCTCAAAATCGTAATAATATCTTTCCAGTTGGTATCGCCAAAACCAGGTGTACGGTGCCATACATACTGCTGCTTGCTGTGTACCCCGTGCTCCTTCACGATATCCCAAGCGATCGTTGCATCTTTGCCATGCACATGGAACACCTTATTCGCCCATTTGCGCAGCTGCGGAATCGGATCGATTAAGCTGACCATTTGGTGGCAAGGCTCCCATTCCAATCCGATGTTGTCCAGCGGCACCGCGTTAAACATAAGTTCCCAGGCTGCCGGGTTATGGGCAATATTCCAATCGCCTGTCCCCCAGGTTCCGCCCATATCGCAGTTTTCAAAAGCAATCCGTACACCTTTATCCGCTGCTCTGCGTGTGAGCTCCCCGAATACTTCCTTGAATTTCGGAATAGACTCGTCAATCGGTTGATTCGTCAAGCGGCCTGTGAACCCAGATACAATATCAGCTCCAAACAGATGCGCATGATCAATCAGACGCTCCCAGCTCGCAAGCGTATCTGCGTTGTTTCCTTCTCCCGTTAGCGGGTTTCCGAAAACGCTTACAGCTGGAACCACAAAGTCATGTTCATCTGCGAGCGCTCTTACCCGTTTAGCCATCTCCACAAGATCTGTTTCACCAGTCGTTTGCCAGAAAGTTAAGTTAAACGATTCAAATCCGTGCTTTACGATTTGTGGAATGATCTGATCCGCATTCCCGCCGCCGACAAGCGTTCCAATTCTCAATTTGTTATTCATCCTTGTATATCACTCCAATATTGGCTTATAGTATTCTCAACAACTTCATTATAACTAGGAGTTTTGCATATTTCTCTATACAATCTTGCGCAATACTAGTCGAATCTTGTGTTGGAGGTGCTGTAGATGAGCTATCCGAAAGAGCTATGGGAAAATACGCGTCTAGAGCAAAAAGCGTATCCATTTCAGCTCTTCCAAAACCGTGCCTATAATGTAACGCCAAATGAATGTTTCCTCTATTTACACTGGCATGAGCATTTCGAGATTATCATTATGAGAGAAGGCAATGCTCTCTTCCATATCGACAGCCGTCCATTTGTCGTCAAGCCAGGAGAAGTGCTGCTCATCCCAGGCGGCGGTCTTCATGTCGGCTATGCACTGGGTTACGACAATATTTATTATGATTGTATCGTCTTCAACGCATCCCTCTTCAATGATTGGGTCCATGATCCGCTGCATGCGCAGTTTGTTGCGCCTTACTTGGAGGGTAGGCTTCGTTATCCCGTTAAGCCGGCCGAGCAGGATGAGTCCTGCCTTCAGCATTACTCGCTGCTGGAAGAAGCAATTACCGAGCTGATTGCCAAGCCGCCAGCCTATCAGCTAATCGTCAAATCAAAGCTGTATGCTCTATTTACGCTTCTTTCCCGCACTTTCATCGAGCGTCAGCTGGTAGGCATGCCGGCGGAACCATACTTTGTCAATCGCGACCGCTTCAAGCTGCTCATTCAGCGTATCGAATCTGATTTTCGCGAAAAAATGTCGATTGAACAGGCCGCCAAGCAAGTCAGCCTCAATCCCTACCATTTTTGCAAGCTGTTCAAAAAGCTGACAGGACGCACCTTTGTCGAATATGTAAATGTCAATCGCATGAACGAAGCCGAGCGGCTGCTGCGCGAAAGCAATGACACGATTACTGAAATTGCAGCAAAGGTAGGCTGCGAGAATCCGAACTATTTTACGAAGCTATACAAGCAGTACAAAGGGATTACCCCCTCGCAGGCACGTAAGCTGCAATAGCGGCAGATGAGCGTACAGCAACCTTTTGGCCTTTCCCTGCGTCTTACTTACAACGATGATTAAAGGAGATAATTGGATGTTTATGCTTAAAACGAAATACTTCTCCGTCATATCCATGGTTATACTCATAATGGTCATTACAGCTGCCTGCAGCAGCGCCGGCAAACCATTGAATAATGACGAGAGCAGTTCTTCAATATCAGGTGGAAATACCGCAACGGACAAGCCTACCGAGGCACCATTCCCTACTGCGACTGAGGATATAACTACTGAAGCGCCGACAGCCGCCTCATCTCCATCGGATGCTGTAGAGACGGCCACTCCTGCTCCAACTAAACAACCAGCAAAGACTGATGAACCTGCTGCGACTGCGAAACCAACGAAGAAACCTGCAGCCTCAGCTAAACCTTTGCCAACCATAAAGCCGACCAAGAAACCAGCCTCTCCAGTACCGACTGAGAAGCCAAACACCGAGACACCAACCGAGAAGCCAATCATAAAACCAACGGTTGCACCGAAGCCATCCACCCTGCCGATTGCTACGCCGTCTCCTACACCGAAGCCGACGACGAAACCAGATCCAGGCAATCCATCTGGTGCGGTCACCGTTGCTGATATCGCAGCCAAAATAAAAGCCGATGCAGGGCTTGGGTCGCTTACGGAAGTTGAAGGCGAACGAATAAAAGACAGCTATGGCATAGACCCGGAAACGATGCTGATTGACGGCATTTTCTATCAACCGATGATAATGATTCAAGCTGGAGAGTTTTCTGTTGTTCAACTCAAGTCAGAGAAAGACTATTCCGACATTGAAGCGCTGTTCAAGAAACGTGCCGAGGCTGTGCAAAAAGTATTCGAAACCTATGTACAAGATCAATACGAACAGGCTTTAAACTATCAAATCCTGCGCAATGGAGATTTTGTTCTCTTCTCGATCACGCCTGACCAGAAAAAAACAGCTGAACTTTTTAATGCGTTTTTCAAGAAAAAATAATGATGGAGAATTAAGTCTATCTAAGATAAATATAAACCTTGCGGGACTCAACTTCGTCCATTTGGCGATTGGGTATTATAGAGCTAAAATCTATACCTATTTTCAAGACATTAGCCCTTTTGTCAAAAATAGGTATAGAAAATAGACTTAATTTGCCTCATAACCTGCCGAATGGTCCCCAATAGGTCATTCAGTCAAAAATAAGACTAAAATATAGGTCTATTTCAATAAAACTAGCTCATTTCGTAAAAATAAGTATAGAATATAGTCTTAATAGAAAAATGGCGGTGCAGGAACAACTCCTGCACCGCCATTTTGTTGTAAAGCGTGCGATGTCGCTTTGCTTATCTCCGAATAACCGGCTTTCGATCTCCAAGCAGCGGGAATTCACCGATTCGCAGCTTCGCGCTGCCATACGGGACCAGCTCGAGCTCAGTCACCGGCTGACCCTCTGTGTCTGGATTGAGAGGCGGAGTACCCGCATTGTTGCCTTCCATCCGCCATTCTGCAACAAGCTTGCCGCTTGCTTTCAAGCGGATCGGCGCAGCAGCCGCATCAAACGGCTGATAGGGAATCGCATCTTCGCTCACCATTACCTCAAAGCTCGTGTCCGCGAGCAGGCCATATTTCCATGGAGAACCCGGATATATTTCCCAGTCATGAAACCGTTCACGCGTCTTGAGCAGCTGCCAGTTTTCCACCAGCGGCAGAGCGTAGACTAAAGGTCCACGTTCTACGCTTACTGCGTACAAATTACGAGAAACGGTACGAACCTCCATAGGCAGCTTCAGCAGCAGCTTATCACCGTCTTGCCATTCCCGTTCAATTCGCGCATAACCTTTTACTGGGTTTAAAATAATACTTTCACCATTCACAAGCAGGCTCGGACTGATCGACCATTCCGGCACACGCAGCGAAATAGCAAAAGTAGCGGAACGTTCAAGCACTAGCTCGATCGTCACTTCATCTCGGAACGGATATTGTCCGCTTACTCGCACCTCAGCTGCAATGCCGTCTGCAACTGACGTTTGGACATGGCATGGAGCATACGATACAGCTGCCAAACCTCCGGCTGCATCCGTCATCCACAGATGAGAAGCAAACTTTGGCCATCCCTGATGCATATTTGATGTACAGCAGCCAAAATTAGGCTCTAAGCCAAATAAATTGGCATCTGGCCCATTGCTCCAATTTCTAGGCGCTACATTGCAAACAATTTGATTCACCTGCTGATCATACTGATGCGCGCTCCAATCCTTGGAAATCGTAGCTGGCAGCGCGTTGAACGCCACCTTCTCCAAAATATCACCGAATCGCCCTTCGCCAAAAATCCGAGTAAGCTGCTCCATCGAATACATATACTCCACGACTGCGCAGAGCTCAACCCCTTGGCTCGGATGTGTACCCGACAGCCATTCATCGCCGGAGAACATGCCGTGCGCTTGCCCATGATGAGTCATCAAGCTGTCTAGGCCGCGATGAACCGCATCACGCTGAACGCTCTCACCATACAGCTCATATAAAATGCCTGGCATCTTGATGCCCATCGCTACATTGACAACATGTGTCCGAAAATCCCATTGCTCTACTTTTCTCCAGAACGGGAAGTCATGGAAAATATCCGTCCAATCCAGTGTTTGACTGGCAACGATATCAGCCAGCTTGAGCAGCTTGGCATCTTCCGTCTTCTTATATAGCCATAAAATACATAACAGCATTTCGGAACCGCGCGACTTCGCCCAGCCGCGCAAAGGCTGCTCTTCGATAATCGAGCTTACATAACCGAAAAATTTGCTAAGGAATGGAACGATTCGTTCATCGCTCGTTGCCTCCTCATATTGCATCATCACCTTAAGCATAATCATGAAATGCCACCAGTCCTGCTTCTTATCCAGGTCATTATTAACCGTCGTAATATGTGCAGGCCCAAAAAAGCCATTCTCCTGCTGGCTGGCGAGCGACCATTCTATCCAACGGTTCGCTTTCGCGATCAGCTTCTCATCGCCCAGTATATACGCAAGCGGCAGCAGCCCGTCCAAATAATAGGGACCGCGTTCCCAGCTCTCGCCTTCCCCTCCGATCCAACCATTGTTCGGGCCTACATCCGCCCAATGCTCCTCCAGATGACCCGTAAGTCCATCCGCTTGTATTCGAAGCTGATTATACAGCCAGCCTTCTGCCTTAATGCTGCCAAGCGGCAGCGCCCCGAATGCTTCATGTAATTGTCCCATGCTTCTGTACCACTCCTTCATGCCATGATGAATGCATACCGAATATACCATGCGGGACTTGCCCGATTGGATAGCTGATCTCAACCACTTTTTATCCAATCACAACATCTTTGTTTTATCGTATCTTTACTCAAACTGCAATCATCGCATATGATTATCCCGTAATGACTAAGCAAGGAGTGAAGCCTGAATGTTCCAATTCATTTGTCCCCCCATGCCTCATTTCATTCATGGCGGCGAGGACACTTATCCTTTACTTGGCAGACATGCTGATCGTTCAAACATTGGCGTATTCGATCTCATATACGTAACACGCGGTAGTTTATTTATGGAGGAAGAAGGGCAGGCGTTCAATATTTCGGCAGGCCATTATGCTATTTTTCGGCCTGACCGTTCTCATCGAACGACTATGCCCTGCAGCGAGGAAACCCATTTTTATTGGCTGCACTTTCAAACGGTCGGTGATTGGAGTGAATCACATGAACGGCTGCCTTTCTCCATTTCACAGGAGGGGCAGCCCTTTGCTCCGATCGAGTATTTCCCTTTCCAGCTTCCAAAGCAGAAGCGTCTGCTTGTCCCTCATGCCATTGAAGAGAAAATACGCGAGCTGCTGCAGCTGCAGGAGCAGCCCTCTGCTCAATCGCGCTGGAACCAGCAGCAAATTTTTCACCACCTCCTCCAGCTGCTTCAGGATCAAAATCAATCGGCGGTGGATAGTCCTTATTTGCAAATTGCCGAAGCAACCGCTCTGTTCCTCCGGCGCAGCTATCAAGACCCGCTCAGCTATAAGAAAATGGCAGAGGAGCTGCATTTTCACCCCAATTATATTGCGATTTGTATGAAAAAAACATTTGGGTGCACTCCCCTTGAGTACGTCACGCGCCACCGTATTGAGCAAGCGAAGCGGCTGCTTATCCACACCAATGAACCAATTGGCAAAATAGCCGAAGAAACAGGCTTCGGCTCCTTTCCTTATTTTGTTCGCTGCTTCACGAAACACACAAGCACGACACCAAAAGCTTTTCGAATGCTGTATCGCTCCAAATAATCAATAAAAAACCCTTGCAACTTCCATATTTTTCTTTATACTTAATTAAAATTTACATTATGGAGGTGCATGCTATGACTGTATTTCATACCGACAGATTAATACTCAGACCATTTGAGGCTGGCGATGCCGAGGATCTACAGCAGCTAATAAACGATTTTGATGTTGCAAGCACCACTCTAAATATCCCTTATCCTTATCCAGAAGGCGGAGCTGCTGCCTTTATTGCCCGTCGCGCTGAGATTGATCAAGAAGGGACAGGCTACACATTTGCTCTGATCGATAAAGGAAACCATACGTTTATGGGAAGCATCGGCATGACAATAAATAATAATCATAAAAGAGCTGAGCTTGGTTATTGGTTAGGCAAACGGTACTGGAATCAGGGGTATGTTACAGAAGGCGTCAAACGAGTTTTACAGTTTGGGTTCGAGGAGCTTGCACTTAATAAAATCGTTGCAGCTGCTATGACAAAAAATCCTGCCTCATCAAGCGTTATGAAAAAAAACGGCATGCAATACGAAGGCACTTTCCGCCAGCATTTTCTAAAGTGGGATGTATATGAGGACATCGCTTATTACAGTCTTTTGCGCGAGGAATATTTCAAATGATAGATTAGCAGGACATCAGGGAGAAACGGTTTCCCAGCAAAACTCCCTGATGCTCAAGCTTAGCTCATTGCCAGAATTCACACTTAAACCTTCTTGCGCTGCCTCGTGTAAATATCGACGTATACCGCAAGAATCAGTATGCCGCCCTTTACGATATACTGCCAGAAGGATTCAAGATTCATTAAGCTCATCCCGTTATCCAAGCTGGCCATTACGAGAGCTCCGATAATCGCTCCAACGATGGTGCCCGTGCCGCCCATCAAGCTCGTTCCGCCGATTACGCAAGCCGCAATGGCGTCCAGCTCATAGTTCTGACCTGCACTCATTGTTGCTGCATTTAAGCGAGCAGTCAGCACTAGTGCAGCTATGGCTGCTAACGTATTGCAGAGAACGAACACGAGCAATATGCGGCGCTTAATATTAATGCCTGATAATCGCGCAGCCTCCGGATTGCCGCCAATCGCATATACTTGACGGCCAAAGGTCGTATTTTTTGATATAAACGTAAAAATAAGCGCCAGCACAATAACCATAACGAATGGAACAGGAATACCTTTGTAGCTGTTCATTAAATAAACGAATCCAATAACAATGGCGCCAATGACGCCTAATCGCAGCACGCTGACGGCAAACGGCTCAACATCAAAGCCAAATTTAGCTCTTGCTGCTCGCTTTCGCATGACAAGGTATCCCGCAACGGCTAAAGCAGTAATACCAAATATCCATCCGATAATATCCCCCACATAAGATTGACCAATGGCTTTCACCGATGGCGTCAGCGGAGCAATGGTCACGCTGCCGGTTGTACCAAACAAAATACCCCGAAAAATGAGCATCCCGCCAAGTGTCACAATAAACGCCGGCACCGCCCGATAAGCGATAATCCAGCCTTGAATAAAACCGATCGCTGCACCAACGCCTAAGGTAGCTAAAATAACCGGTATCGTATTCCACTCGTACCACACGTTGAGAATTGCTGCGATACCGCCCGTCAAGCCGACAAGGGAGCCAACCGACAAGTCAATTTGCCCTGCGACGATGACGAGCACCATTCCGATAGCCAGTATAGAGGTAACCGACATTTGTAGAAACAAGTTTGATATATTCGTCGGCGATAGAAACCGGTCATGCAGCAGCGAGAATAAAACCCAAATCGATATTAATGCCCCGATCATCGTATACGCGCGTGCGTCAAATTTCAGCCATTGCGGCCGCTGCTTCGTTTTTGTCTGGCTTATCACCGTTTCTTGATTCATGCTCATCGTCCTTTTCCTCCCGTAGCAGCCATCATAATCATCTCTTGCGTTGCTTCCTCTGCCTTAAACTCGCCCGTCTGTTTTCCTTCTGCGATGACGATAATTCTGTGGCTCATGCCTAGCAGCTCTGGGAGTTCGGACGATATCATAATGATGGACACGCCCTGCATAAGCAATTCGTTCATAATATTATAAATTTCAAATTTGGCGCCAACATCGATGCCCCGCGTCGGTTCGTCCAAAATTAAAATTTTCGGATTCGTCATCAGCCATTTGCCGAGTACAACCTTCTGCTGATTGCCGCCGCTTAAAGTTCCTACAATCGTCTCCACTGAGTTCGCTTTCACTCGTAGAGAGTTCAAATATTGATTGCCTGCCGCAATTTCCTCATTAGGTCGAAGCACCCCGCCTGAGGATATAGCTGCAAGGCTTGCTAGACTGACATTGCTTTTAATATCCATGCCAAGAACAAGCCCATACTTTTTTCGATCCTCCGAAACGAGCGCCAGTCCAGCTTTTATAGCATGCCGCGTATGCTTAATCTTTACAGGTTTCCCGTCAATCTCAACCAATCCGTTGCTTTGACCTGGATAAGAGCCGAATAAGCTCATGACCAGCTCCGTTCGCCCCGCTCCCATCAACCCGGCAATGCCTAATATTTCACCTTTGCGCACCTCAAAGCTCAAATGATCGATCACTTTTTTACCTTGCCGCTCTGGATTCATAACCGTATAATCCGTCACCTTGAGCATGACTTCGCCGGGTCTTGCCTCCACGCGCGGGAATCGCTCCTTGAGCTCGCGTCCAACCATCAGTGAAATGACTTTATCCTCATTCACATCAGACACGTCGTATGTGCCAACCGCCAGACCATCCCGCAGTACCGTAACGGTATCTGCAATGGCAAACACCTCGTTAAGCTTATGAGAAATGTAAATACAAGTAACGCCGCGTTTTTTAAATTCACGTAAAATATTAAGCAATATATCAACTTCCTGCTCCGTTAAAGCAGCTGTAGGTTCATCGAGAATAAGAATATTCGCCTTCTTGGACAATGCCTTTGCAATTTCGATTTGCTGCTGCTTGCCGATGCCAAGGCCGCCGATCAATTGCTCTGGATTCACATCGAGAAGGCCGACTTCCTTCAGCCACCGTTCGCTCTCCTTGAATACGCGCTCCCAGTTAATAATTCCGAATACCGCTGGTTCTTTGCCGAGAAATAAATTTTCGCCAATCGATAAATCCTTCACTAGAGCAAGCTCCTGATAAATGATTGCAATGCCCGCTTCTTCCGCATCCTTTATTTTATCGAAGCGCTTCTCTTCACCGTTAATGAGTATTTGCCCATCGTAGGTGCCGTGCGGGTATAGACCGCTCAATACCTTCATGAGCGTCGACTTGCCTGCTCCGTTCTCACCGCACAGTGCATGCACCTCTCCTTTTTTCACCGAAAAGGTCACGTCGTTCAGCGCTTTAACGCCAGGAAATTGCTTCGTAATATTACGCATTTCTAATGCCGCCGTCATTCCTTCCTCACCTCCGTAAATGGCAAAGAGGGGAAGAGCGTCATGGCACCCCGCTTCTTCCCCTTTACCTAGTCAAGCAGCTACTTCACGTTTTTGTAAACATCGTCCTTGGAATGGAAGCCGTCTGCAATGACGGTAGCATCCATATTCGTTTTGTCTACAGCTACCGGATTAAGCAGCACGGACGGCACATCGATTTTACCATTGTTAACCGTTTTATCAGCGCCTACATCCTCGCCTTTAGCCATCTTCACTGCAAGGTCAGCCGCTTTCTCAGCCAAATCCTTAATTGGTTTGTATACCGTCATCGTTTGTGTTCCTTCAACGATACGCTGTGCTGCCGCAAGCTCGGCATCTTGGCCCGAAACAGGAATTTTTCCATCAAGCCCTTGCGCTGCAAGCGCTTGAATAACACCGCCTGCTGTACCATCATTCGCTGCGACTACAGCATCGATTTTGTTATCATTAGCAGTTAACGCGTTCTCCATATTAGCCAGCGCGTTAGCTGGGTTCCAATCCTTCGTCCATTGATCGAATACGATTTGAATGTCACCGCTGTCGATGAGCGGCTGCAAAATATTAAATGCGCCTTTTTTAAATAAATGGGCGTTATTATCCGTCTCGGCACCGCCGATGTATACGAATTTCCCTTTTGGAGCCAATTTAATAATCGCCTCAGCCTGCATTTCGCCTACCTTTTCATTATCAAAGGAGATGTATAGATCCAAATCAGAGTTTTTGATTAAACGATCATAAGCAAGCACTTTAATACCGGCCGCATGAGCCTTTTCTACAATCGCTGCCGTTGCTTCTGCATTATGAGGAACGACGACCAGCACATCTACACCTTGGCTTATTAAGTTTTCCGCCTGAGAAATTTGCTTCGCGTCATCGCTGTTTGCTGCTTGCACCTCTACCTTAGCGCCAAGCGCCTCGGCTGCTGCGATGAACAAATCACGGTCGCGCTGCCAACGTTCCTCTTGCAGCGTATCGAGCGAAAGGCCGATTACAATTTTGTCGTCGCCTGATTTTACGTTGTTCGTTTTTGTTGTTGCTTCTTTATCGGTTGACTTAGACCCCGCGTTCCCATTGTTTCCATTGCCGCTAGAGCATGCCGAAATTACGATGACTAGAGCTAGTACAAGCGATACAACCCCGCCTCTTGTAAACCGTTTCCTCATTTTCTTCGCTCCCTTTTATAAAAAAATGTAAATGCTTACATTTCTAATATAACATCGCGCTGGAAGCAGAGAGCCGCCATCTTCCAGTACTCTTTTGCTATCGTCTGCATTTTTTTAAGGCGAACAGCCCTGCTTAGGCTCTTTTGCCAAGGATGGCTCTGCGGTAATCGGTTGGCGATACTCCGCATACCTTCTTGAACACCTTGCTGAAATAATTAGGATCGTTATAGCCAATCTCATAAGTTATTTCCTTTAAGCTTCGATCGGGATCAGCCATCAGCTTCTTGCCCTTTTCGATTCTGCATTCGGTTAAAAAATCGATATAATTCATGCCTTCCTGATCCTTGAACATTTTGCTCATATAGAAAGGGCTTAAGCCAAATCGCTGCGCCATCAGCTCCAGCGATATATCCTTCTCTGAATGCTCAATGATATACTGCTTCATTTGCAAAGCCGCATCCGGCTGTACTCTGCTCTGATGAGTGACGATACCTTCGATCAGCTTAGTAAGCAAGCTTTCCGTTTCTGTTCGCAGCTGCTGATACTGCGTCACTTGAAACGAAAATAACGGCTTCTCCACTTCGATCCCCATCTCCTCTGCGACACGGGAAATGATCCACAATCGCTCCAGCACCCATTGGGCAGATTGCTCCAAGGATGCATGATGCTGATCATGGACGACGATTAGCTCCATCACCATCTTGCGTACAATATCCCATTTCCCTAATCGAATGTGATCGACAAATTGTTTTTCCGTCTGTTTATCTTGATACCCGCCGGCAAAGGGACTGCGCGATTCGATTTCACCATAAAATTGATGTTTCGCAGGCAGCGAGGCATTGGCTGTTGCAAGCAAAGCCTCTTGATATGACAGCTTCACGCTTTCTAATCCCTTATAGGAATCTCCGATTCCAACAAATAAATCTCCGCCAACTTCACGCTGCCGCAGCAGCAAAAACTGCTGGACAAGCGAGGCTGCTTGAGCACGATAGGTTTTACTGGCATCTCGAAAAATGACGATTGGAATTTGCCGCGCAGACATCGCGCCTACCCAGCCGCTTCCAGCTTGTCTCACCTTCGCTTTAATCTCGCCATACAGAACTTCTGACGCTGAATGGATTGGCAGCATGACGAGCATAACAAATGCCTCGCTTGTCCGCTCTCTGCCAAGCAGCCCCAGCATATCGTCGATATGGACATCATGCACATGGTCGAAGAGCAGCTGTGTCACGACATCTGATTCGACAATAGGCATCACTTTCCTCAGCGCTTCCTCCTCGTATTGCCTGAGCGCGAGCTCGCTTTTTTCACGCATAATCTCCTCTATGACCTTGCCAATGGTTGTTGTGATTTCACTTGCCTTGCTTGGCTTTAGCAAATAATCCTTAACCCCAAGCTTGATAGCCTGCCTTGCATAGTCAAACGTGTCGTATGCGGTGACCATAATAAATTTGGCCGAAGGCAGAAACACCGAGATTTTCTCGATTGCTTCGATGCCGTTAACGCCGGGCATTTTGATATCCATCAATATCAGATCAGGCTGCCACTCGCTTGCCGTCTCGATGGCTCTAGCCCCATTTTTTGCTTGCATAAATTGACAAGAAGGAAAACCTTTTTGCAAAATAGCCTGCAAGCCTTCCCGTTCTACTTGCTCATCGTCAACGATTAACAATTTCAACATGCTCAGCTACACTCCCTACGATTGGCATTTTTATCGTTACCTTCGTGCCCTCTTGCGGCGCACTTCTTATTTCAATAACGTCGTCGTCACCGACAAACAACCGCAGCCGTTTCACTACGTTGCTGAAACCGATCCCCGTTGAATGGCCTACGCCATCTGCATTTCCGCCTTCTGTCAAAATATGATTGGCCTTCTCCGCCGTCATGCCTGTGCCGTCATCCTCAATTTCAATAAGAACAAGATTATCCTTCTCATAGATGCGAAGTGAAATTGTGCCTCCATCCTCAAGCGGCTCAACGGCATGGATGACTGCATTTTCGATAATGGGCTGAAGCGTTAAGCAGGGCAGCAGCAGCTGCAGGCAGTTCTCATCCACTTCCAGTACAAATCTAAGCCGATCTGTAAAACGCGCGCTTTGAATTTCGATGTATTTCAATATGACAGACAGCTCTTCCTCAAGCGTGACTGCCCGGTCTAGTCGGCGCAAATTATAACGAAGCAAGCCTGCTACGTTGGCAATCAGATCGCTCGTTTCCTCCGAGCCGTCTAGGTATGCTTTTTTGGATAAAATATCTAAGGTGTTGAATAAGAAGTGAGGGTTAATCTGGCTTTGAAGGCTAATAAGCTGGCTTTCCTTCAGGAGCAGCTTATTCTGCTGAAGCTCGCTTTCGAGCTGTGCCTTCTGCTGAATCTCGGAGATGAGATTGTTAATATTGATCCGCATGCGATCAAAGGTTTTGGCGAGGAATGAAATTTCATCGTTGGAGTGTACTGCTATAGGCTTATCGAATCTGCCGCGCGATAATTCCTTTGCAGCGATCGTCAACTTCTGGATAGGTCTTGTAATGCTAAGCGAAAACCAATAAGTAAACAGCAGCAGCATAATCGTGATTAGTGAAAGCAGCCATATGCCAAGCCGCTTCAGCTCCGCGCTTTGTTCGATAATGCCGCGGTAAAAAGCATCGTACGTCCGTACTTCCTTGTCGATGAGCGTTACTGTAGTCTCTGCTATGTATTTGTCGATGCGGGTCGCTTCCTCAAATTTCTCAGCTGATTGCTCCCCATTGCCTTGCTCCAAAAACATGACTGACAAATCCGCTGACGCCACCAAGCTATCAATCATATTGATGAAGCTCGTCAGCGTAAACGTATTATCCTTATTTCGAAGGCTTATCGTTTGCTGCTTCGCCATCATTATGTTTTCATTGCTTTGGTTCAGCGTCTGCTGCTTGAGTGCTGTTGGCTTCTGCAAATAATCATTTAAAGCCGTAATCGTCTGATGACTGCGATCAGTCACCTCATTCATGCGCAAATAACGCTGCAAAATATCATTGTATTGCTCCTGCGTCTTCTGATTATAGTAGGTGAGCACCATCCAAATCGTAACCATTATAAACAGCACAATTAACGACATCGTCAATATTTTACGCTGAATGCTGTTCATTTGGCATCCTCCGCCCGCATGACCCGAATATCTGTGAAATAACCGTCAGGGTTTAGCGGAACCTGCTCGCCTGTCAGCCATTTGATCATGAGAGCGACGCTTTCCTCGCCCATCGCCTCAGGGGATTGCGCGATTAAGGCGTCTATTTTTCCTTGCTGCATCAGTGTTAGCGTCTCCGGCGAATCGTCGAAAGAATAGATAAAAAAGTTGTCCACTCGCATGCGCTTGCTGATTTCCTGAATAATCGAACCCGCATGATTCGCTGAAACAGCGATGAACGCATCCGCATCTGGTTCCTCATTAAGCAGTTCATTTGTTGCCGCCGCCACATCCTCACGGGAATCTCCTGCTGCTACTATCTTGGTTATAATCTTCGGGTAGGCGTTCAGTACATTCAATATGCCCGTTAAGCGCGTTCTTTGGAAGTATTCCTGACGATCTGACACCATCAAAACCACTTTGCCCACAAAGCCCATATCCGACACCATCTGCCGCGCGATCATGCTCCCCGCTTCCAAATGATCCGAGCCTACATACGTTCTGCGCAAACTCTCGTTCATCGGAACATCGTTTGCTACGGTTATGACGGGGATGCCCTTGCTCGCCGCCTTTACCTTTGTTAAACTTTTAAATTCGTCTGTATCAAGGCCCTGCACGATGATTCCATCTACTTTAGAAGCAATCGCAACCTCAATATTTTTCAGAAAATCATCCCGATTTGTGCCATATGTCCCCCACACCTCGAGACTTGCACCATTTTGCTCTGCTGCAGCTTTAGCGCCTCGTTCCACCTTCGCCCAAAAAGGGGTATCCAGCTCCCTCGTTATGAGGACAAGGCGGTAGCTATTGTGCTGCTCTGCCGTCAATGCCGGTTCAATCAATTCGGAGGAAAACACTTTAACCATGGAGGTCAGCGTAAAAAACAAGATGACTAAGCACACTGCAAACAAGCTAACAATGATCGATTTGCGCAACCTATTTTCCTCCTGCCGACAAAATAGGATATTTTTATGAGAGCGGTTTCATATACAAATCATAGTAGATGGCTGGCTTGCTGTCTAGTTGTACAGATAGAAAGAGGCTGCCCTCGGTATTTAACCGTGAAGGCAGCCTCCAAATATAAAGCCATAATATAATGCATAATTAGTCGGCTATTCTTAGATAACGCCCTTTTTCAAAATAAGATTGGCATAAAGCGCACTCTCACCTGTAGCGATTACCGCATAAGCCTGCTTCGCTCGCTCGTAAAATGCAAAACGTTCGACCTGCTCAAAAGGCTCCGAAAGACCAGTACGCTGCTCGATAATCGAGCGGTATTGCTCCCAAATTGGGGTTTCAACCGTATCGCCCGGAACTACCTGCATAAGTGCTGCTGGTTTCTCAACATATTGATCTAAAGGGAACAGCTGCAAAATAGCGTCAAGCAGCGCTGGCACATCATGCCCATCCGCACGAATGAGCCGCTTTGCATGGCTTGCAGAGGGAAAGTTGCCGTCGGCAATCACGATTTCGTCGCTATGTCCCATTTCGCTGAGCACCTTCAGCAGCTCTGGAGAAATCAGTTTCGATATCCCAATCAGCATGCTAACCTCCTCCTTCCGGTATCGATAAAATCATATGAGTTATTTAACTCTAGCAACACGCTCATAAGCTTCGAACGCATGATCCCACTCATTCTGCTGCTCAGGAGCAAATTCCTCTACCATAAACGATGCAGCTACAAGCTTCCTTGCTTCTTGAAGATTGCCGCATTCGCCTAGCGCGACGAGCTGCATGAGCATATTGCCAATCGCACTTGCTTCTACTGGTCCCGTCCAAACCGGACGGGCAATCGCATTAGCCGTTAGGCGGCAAAGCAACCTATTCTGAATGCCACCGCCAACCATATGCAAGCCATCAAATTGCTGCTTCGTCAATACTTCCATTTGAGCCAGCGCCTGCCGATACCTTAATGCCAAGCTCTCCAAAATGCAGCGTGTAATTTCTCCTATAGACTGCGGTACCTTCTGGGACGTTTGTTCGCAATAAGCTTGTATGCGCCCGATCATGCCGGAAGGTGCAAAAAACATCGGATCGTCGGGATGGATAAAGCTGCGGAAAGGCTCAGCCGCTTCGGCTTGCGTCACGATTTCGGCAAACGACCAATCGTTCCCCTGCTCCTCCCATTCCCGCTTGCACTCTTGCAATATCCAAAGTCCCATAATGTTTTTGAGCAGCTGATAGGTTCCTTGAGCGCCGCCTTCATTAGAGAAATCAAGATCTTGCGCTTCTCTTGAGACGTTTGGACCTGCAAGCTCGGTTCCAATCAGCGACCATGTTCCGCAAACTAGATAAGCGAAGCCCGATTCACCATCCGCAGGAACAGCTGCAACCGCAGATTCGGTATCATGCGTTCCAACAGCAACGGCTGTAATCGCAGGGACATCCAGCTCGGCGCAAACCTCTGCCGTTAATTGCCCAATCTTCGTACCCGGATGAATCGGATCAAGAAACAACCGATTTGGAATGCCCAGCTCATCCATTAACTCTAAATTCCATTGCTGTTCCTTGGGCTTGTATAGCTGCGTAGTCGTCGCCATCGTAAACTCGCACACCTTCACGCCTGTTAAGAAATAAGCAAGCAAATCAGGCGTAAGCAGCAGCGTTCTAGCTGCCGCAAGCTTCGGCGATGCCGCTTTCTTCATCGCATACAGCTGGTTTATCGTATTAAAGGGCATAAACTGCAAGCCGCCCTGCTCATATAATCGGTCTTTGCCAAACCGTTCGAGCAGTTCTTCTACTATTCCATCTGTTTGCGAATCACGGTAATGATATGGATTGCCAAGCAGCTCGCCATTTTCATCGAGCAGTCCAAAGTCTACGCCCCATGTATCAATGCCGAGCGTTTGCGGAGCGTAGCCTTCTTGAAAGGCTTTACGAATGGCAAACTTCAGCTCTTGCAGCAGGCGCAAAATATCCCAGTGCAAATGACCGTGTACAGAAACCGGCTGATTCGGAAAACGATGAATTTCCGTCACCTTCAGCAAGCGCTGACCGCTTGCTTTATCAAGCAGCAGCTCGCCGATTAACGCCCTGCCGCTGCTTGCGCCCAAATCAAACGCGAGCACAGTCGCAAGCTTCGTCATGCTTAAAGCCTCCTTTAACTAAAGCTGGCGCTTCACGAATGGGCATCGCATCACTTCATTTTTTGCAGTAATTCGATGCGGTAAGCTTCGCTCTCCAGCGATGCGATCTCTTCGAACTCTTCTTTCGTCAGCACCTTCGGCTCACGAATCGCCTTGGCAATCAAATAAATTTTTGTACTTTCCTCAACGACCTCTGTACGATAGTAAGCCTCTCGTAAATTGCGACCAGACGTTACTAAGCCATGGTTGCCAAGCAGTACTGAGCTTGCTTCATTTACTTTCGCTACGTATGCATCAGCGAGCTTATCCGTCGTCGGAAGCACATATGGAACGTACACCGTCTTGCCAACGAGCGCTGCTTGATCTGGAAACATAATGGGAAGCTCCTGCTCAACTAAAGTGAATGCAATGCAATAAGGCGGATGCGTATGGACGATTGCTCCAATATCCGGATTAGCACGATAGGCATATAGATGCATCAGCACCTCAGATGATGGTCGAAGGCCGATATCTGTTATTTCCCCAGTCTCAATATCTACCTCGACCCATTGATGCGGCTCAACTTCATCAAGAGCAAATCCGCTTGGCGAAAGATACATTTTGCCTTCAAACTTCGCGCTAATATTGCCGCCTGGTCCTACAACCAGCTTGTTCGTTACTGTTTTGCGAGCATATTTGCATAGCTCGTTGCGAATGTCCGTGCTGCTCATGGTAAAACCTCCGATTTATTTGTAGATAGGCCCGAAATTTTGACAAGCGAGGTAATCGGCGTTCTCTGGATTCGCCGTACCGAACAATCCCCATGCTCTTGGGCGGAATACACGTTCTCTCGAAACGTTATGCATATTAACCGGAATCCGCAGCATCGAAGCGAGCGTAATTAAATCAGCGCCGATGTGTCCATAGCTGATAGAGCCGTGATTTGCACCCCAATTATCCATTACCTCATAAACGGAACCGAAAGCCCCTTCACCCGTCAAGATTGGTGCAAACCATGTTGTCGGCCACGTCGAATCGGTACGTTTGTCGAGTGTGTCATGGACATCCTGCGGCAATTCTACCGAATAACCTTCTGCGATTTGTAGTACAGGGCCAATGCCCTTCACCAAATTAATGCGAGACATTGTCATCGGCATGCCGCCGCGCGTTAAGAAATCAGAGGAGTAACCGCCTCCGCGGAAATATTCGACCGAAGCTGGCCGCCATGACGTAGCATCCAAACATTTTTGCGCTTCTTCCTCCGATATTTCCCAGAACGGCTTCATGACCGGTTCGCCATCTTTCGTCTGCTCTCCTGTTCCGTCAAGCGTTGCTGAACCGGAGTTGATCAGATGGAGCAAACCGTTCTCAGCTGCACCCGCCAGCTTGTGTCCCGTAACTCGCTCCACAGATTCTGGACTCCAATACGTGCGGACATCGGCAAAAATTTGAGCGGTATTCGTAAGCAAATATCCGAAGAGCATAACCACGCCATTCAAGCTGTCATTTTCCGTAGCTACCATATAAGGCGCCCTTATGCCGTTCCAATCGAAGGATGAATTAAGTATGGATTCCATGAAATCACCGTTTGGAAAATGATCCGTCCACTGCCGCTGCCCTTGGAATCCAGCGACGATCGCGTTATGGCCGCCAGCTTCCTCGCCGAAGCCAAGTTTGGCAAGCTCAGGGTTGCCAATCATCAGATCACGGGCGATTTGCGTCATTTTCACAACCGTTTCCCAGTCCTCATCTTTACGCTCTCTTGACGTCTGGATATCCGCAGCATTGTTATCTGCTCCTTCGATACAGTTCTCCTTCACCCAGGTAAGCGCTTTCTCGAACTCCGCTGTATCATAGATGTTTTCTTCCATACGGCGTACAAATTCAGTCATATCAATGTACTCGGTACGCATGCCAAGATATTCTTGGAAGAAAGCGTCATTTACGATTGAACCGGCGATACCCATAGATACAGAGCCCATCGACAAATACGATTTACCGCGCATATAAGCAACCGCCAGACCTGCTTTTGCAAATCCGATCAGTTTATCTTTAACATCAAACGGAACGGAAGTATCGCCTGAATCTTGAACATGCTCACCATAGATGCCAAAGGCCGGAAGCCCTTTTTGCGCGTAACCCGATAGTACAGCTGCCAGATACACCGCGCCTGGGCGTTCTGTCCCATTAAAGCCCCAGACCGCCTTCGGAATGCTTGCATCCATATCCATCGTTTCCGTGCCGTAGCACCAGCAAGGCGTTACCGTTATCGATACCCCTACGCCAGAGGTAGCAAATTTTTGCGCACAGGCTGCTGCTTCAGCTACTCCGCCAATACAGCTGTCAGCGATGACACATTCAACCGGTTCGCCGTTTGGATAACGCAAATTGTCCGATAAAAGCTTAGCTGTCGCGATTGCCATGTTCATGGTTTGTTCTTCCAACGATTCGCGAACGCCTTTTCTTCTTCCGTCAATTGTTGGTCGAATACCTATCTTTGGAAACCCTGATTGAAAACGAAAGCTAGTATCTGTCATATTAAAACCTCCATTATGTTATAATAATGTTACCGATAACATTAAAATAGCAACAATAAGGCTTGCTGTCAATGACTACTTTTTTGTATGATAGAATCTATGATTTATCCATAAGGGGATTACGAAATGGTAACAATATATGATGTAGCCGCTAAGGCAGGCGTCTCCGCTATGACCGTCTCTAGAGTTATCAATAACACTGGTAAAATAAGCGAAAAAACGAGAACGAAGGTAACTCGTGTTATGGAGGAGCTGGGTTATGTTCCGAATCAAACGGCGCGAAGCCTCGTACTCCAGCAAACGAAGCTGCTATTCCTGCTCATAACTGATATTATGAACCCTTTCTATACGACGCTCGCACGCGGCGCGGAAGATGCTGCCAAACGTTCGGGTTATCGTCTGCTGTTTGGAAACAGCGACGAAAATCTGGAAAAAGAAGCCGATTATGTGACGACCATCTTGACGACTCGCGTTGACGGCGTTCTTGTCGCTCCTGCTGGCGATCCCTCTCTTCCTCATTTGAATTCACTGCGCAAGCATAATGTGCCATTTGTGCTGCTTGACCGTGAGGTACCGGGCATTGATTGCGATATCGTGCTTGGCGACAGCAGAGACGGTGCAAGAAGGCTTGTTGAGCATCTAGCCTCACAAGGGCATCGCACAATAGCGATGGTGAATGGTTCTTCCTCCATCTCCAGTGCGAGATTAAGGCTGCAAGGCTATCAAGACGGCATGAAGCTCAATGACCTGGACTATAACGAGAAATATGTATTTGAGACCAGCTTTGGTCCTTTAAACGATTTGACCGAAATGGGCCAGTGGTTCGATCAGCTCTCCCCTCCTCCAACGGCTATCGTTGCGGGCAACAATGTGCTTGCTGTAGAAATTTTACGACTGTTCCGTGAACGCGGAATGAGCGTTCCTGACAATATGTCCATCGTTTGCTTTGACGATCTTGGACCTTATTCAGAAGTAGAACCATTCCTTACCGTAGCTGCTCAGCAGGCTTATCAATTCGGCTACATGGGCATGCAAATGCTAGTTGACCGCATACAAGAGCGTGAAGCTGCGCTGCCGTGGAAAAAAATCGTTTTGCCGGCAGAACTGATTATTCGTCGATCCGTGAAGGAAATCACTTCACTCTAGCTAAGCTTGTAAAAAAGTGCCTAGAGGAAACCTCCAGGCACTTTTTAGTTTATTCTTGCTCCTTCAAACCGAGTAGCTAAACCGCTCTGGATTTGGACATTCTTATTCAAAACGGTGGCAAAAACCTGTACTCGATCACGCGCCTGCAATTGTACAAGACCACTAGCTTCAATAATGCCGCTTGTATTTGTAAAATCTTCTTGATCTGAAATTCTTGGCACGCCGTTTACTCTTATCTCCAAATCAAGCGTATAGGTTGTGACCGTAACCGTTTGAAAGAAGACACTTGCAAAAAGAGCGTAAACGCCTTTTTGTTTTGGACGAAAAGTTGAGTTAGCCGGGTTGTATTCATTGTTGAGATCCAGCTCTTCCACTTGATAAAGAACTTTGGCAGTTGTACCATCAAGAAGATTCTGATCGATTCCAGAAACAGCTCTGAACGCGGATTTTCGTCTTCTCACTGGCTTACAGATCAATTTCTTGCTGACAGGTCGCTTGCAGACAACCTCTTTGCAGATAAGCCTTTTGCTGCTCTGTTTTACCTTCCTTGCTCTTGTAACAGTCATGCTTTTCCCTCCTTCTAACCCTATTTATTTAGCTGGTAACAAAACTAGTTGTTCTAGCAATACATTATTATATGGATCGAATCGATTAATAGAGACGGTACTTGTCTAGCAAAGATGAAACAGGCTGTTTTATTAAAAAATAAAGAGTAGAATTCATATGATCCTGCTAGCTTCCAGCCTTTCTTTTGCCCAGTCGTTTCTCTAGCAATTGTTTGTTGTCTAATAGGTTTGTATCCGTGGGAGCATATGAAAGAGCAATCTCATTATGCTTATACGCTTGCTCTAGTTTCCCTAACTTGCCGTAACAGGCCACTAGCTGCAAATGGGGAAACCATGTCCAAGCCATGTGATTAATGCCAAGCAGACGTTTTTCCGGTTTTTCCAGCTTCAGTGCCAATTGGTACCAGTTAATCGCTTTCTCATAATCATAGTTTTCCTGAAAAAAATAAGCGATACGGCATACGTAATCAGCACGCGGTATATCATAGTTGAATGTTTTTAAAAGAGATTGCAGCTCCTGCTCTTTATTGCCAAGCTCATGATGACAATGAGCCATTCGATCACAAGCTAGCAATTGATCTTCAAAGTAGCTTGCGCGATTAGAAATAATAGCTTCATAAATCTCAATTGCCTTTTCAAAATAATGATTAGCGGTTAACTCCATTGCATAGTGCAGCAATTGCCGATTGGAGAGAACGGCTCCTTTCGCCAGCATTCGTTCATATATACGCAAATTTCGTTCCGAGTTTGTATGCACGCGCCCGTGACTCACAGCAATATCAGAGAAGATCACATGTCCCTCAACTGCCAAATATTCATGCACGGGATCATGCCACTGAAATTGCTTGGAACGCTTCACCAGCCGGTTTCTTTGAATGACAGCTGTAGGCTGTCCAAGAGAATCGAATCCAACATAATAATCCATGCTAACGGAGTCAACAGTTGAATCTATCGTTTGTTTAAGCAAGCTAAACTTCGTTCTATCGTTTTCTTGAAGCCAATCGTCTGCATCCAGCCATAAAATATAATCTTGAGCAGCATGACTGAAAGAGTAATTTCTCGCAGCCGAAAAATCGTCATTCCAATCCATATGAAAGATTCTACTTGTGTAGTTAGCTGCAATTTCCTTTGTCTTATCTGTTGATCCCGTATCTACAATTATGATCTCGTCAACTAGGTCTTTGACGGAGTTTAAGCATTTTGCCAGTACTTGCTCCTCGTTTTTTACAATCATGCATAAACTAATCGTAATCATTGCTACACACCTCCATAACCTATTCTCTAAGCAGTATATGGAGCCATAACTTGTGGTGTTTGGACAAATATACAAACAAAAAAAGGCCGGAAGCTCCTCCTTTTACGGAGAAATCCGGCCTTAATTGTTGATTGCATATGAACGTTAACTCTAGTATTGCTTTGGTGGAACCTCAGGCGGAATGTCCGGCTTGATCTCAGGAACAACCTCCGGTTTAATTTCCGGGATCGTCTGCGGCTCAATTTCCGGAATAGGCTGGTCGGGCTTAATGACCGGCGAATCCGGGGGTATAATTTCCGGCTCCTGTCCTGGATTTGTCTCAGGAACCTCCTGCGGCTTGTTTTCATTATCTAACATGCTTCATCAGCTCCTTTCGCTTATAAGCATGTTTACCCCAAAACAGTCCTAAAATAACGTTCACCGTATAATTTTTTTCTCGGACTCGACTTTCCCTTTACCCGTTGACGTAATTGCGCCATTGATGTTTTGGCTTCCAGCTCAGCAGACGTTTAGCCTTTTCATTGCAGAGCAATGTTTCGTGCCCCTCCAGCGGCTTGCGGAAATCATTGACCTCCGGGAAACGAGCGGCCATTAGCGCACGGCTTGGCAGCGCCATGCTGCTATCATCCGCTGCAAGATTAAGCGCCACGCTTCCGAGCCCCTCTGCTTCAATAGCGAGCTGACAAGCTTCCGCCGCATCTCTCGTATCAATGTAGCTCCATAGAATGCGCTCACGCTGTTCGGGATCATGGATAAATGACTCGAATCGCTCATACGCTTCTGGTGCAATAACATTGCCTAGGCGGAATGAAACAACCTGCATGCCTGTTCTACGGTTTATCATATCCGCTGTTTGTTCATTTACGATTTTGGACAAGCCATAGCTGTCCTCAGGAAGCTGCGGATGCTCTTCATCGACGGGAACATACTTAGGCCCGAACTTCTCTTTGGCAAAAACGAGGCCATAAGAGGATTCGCTCGAAGCAATAACTACCTTGCGGATGCCAAGACCCGCTGCAGCTTCCAATATGTTGTAGGTAGACATCACGTTGTTGTGAAACGTAACCTCATTCGGATGCGAATACGCAACTGGAATGGCAGCCAAATGCACAACGGCATCCGCCCCAGCCAATACGCCGTACACTTCACCCAAATGGTTCAAATCAACGATTACGGTGCGGCATAGCGGTTCGGCTGGATGTTTCACATCCGCATTCACAACCTCGTATCCCTGCTCAACAAAATGCTTAACTACCCATTTCCCCAGCATGCCGCTGCCGCCTGTAACAACTACTTTCGGCACTTCATTCACTCCTTCTTATGCTCCTAATATTTGTTCAATCCGCTCCGTAATATCAGCGCTTAGCACGACACCCGAAGCCTTCACGTTCTCTTCCACCTGTGCAGGATTGCTAGCTCCAACGAGTGCACTAGATACATTCGGCTGGCGCAAAATCCATGCAAGTGCCAGCTGACCAACCGTTAACTCCAGCTCTGCAGCCACCACGCTCAGCTCGCGCACTTTATTGATTTTCTCTTCCGTCACACCTTTGCGCATGCCATCAAGCTTCGCTGCACGGCTGTCCGCAGGCACTTCATTCACCGAACTGTATTTGCCCGTCAGCAGTCCTTGAGCGAGCGGCGAGAACACGACTTGTCCAATACCGCCGCGCTCTCCGTAAGGAATGACTTCCTTCTCGATATATCGGTTAAACATATTATAAATCGGTTGGTTAACTACGATTCGGTCGAGCAAGTAACGATCAGCAATTGCATGCGCTTCCACCATTTGCGCGGTTGTCCATTCGCTAACGCCAACGTACAGCACCTTGCCTTGGCGTATCAGATCATCAAGCGCACGAAGCGTCTCTTCCATTGGCGTACTTGGATCATGGCGGTGACAGTAATATAGATCCACATAATCTGCTCCAAGCCGTTTCAGGCTGGCATTGCACTGCTCCATAATATGTTTGCGGGATAATCCCCGATCATTTGGACCATCACCCATCTGTCCAAACACTTTGGTTGCGAGCACATAGGATTCCCGTGGAAAAGCACGAAGCGCTTCTCCCATCAGCTTCTCTGCTTCCCCTCTCTCATATACATTCGCTGTATCAAAAAAATTAATGCCAAGCCCGTAAGCTGTTTGAATCGCTTTCACCGCATTTTCACGTTCTACATAACCGCCGTATGTTAACCAGCTTCCCAGACTGATCTCGCTAACCTTCAATCCACTTTTCCCTAAATGACGAAATTGCATCTCTACTCATCTCCTTATGAATTGTAAAATAGCAATCGAAATGCTGCCTTAAGCACGCTCGCATCTCTATTCTAGAGAAGTTTGTATCATTATGTAAGTAGTGAAAAAAAGGTCACTATATTATATGAGATATACATACTATACTTAAAGTAACTGCTAGATTCTTGATCTTTATCTTAAAATAAACCCGTTGTGACAGGGATTGGCAATACTATTCGTCCAACCATTGCTGCACTTTATTGTCCATTTCTTTTTGTAAATCTTCTAAAGTGCCGGTTTTATTATGCAGCATATCCAAATACTTTTTTGGAAACATCTTTTTCAACGAAGATTGATAAAGACTGCCGTCTTCCGGTTCAGTATATTCGGTTACAACATATCCCGCTGCTTTTTTCTTCAAGCGAATGACCGCAGGCAAGGAATGCCCCGCTTGATTTTCTAGCCCCGAAAATTTATTAAATCCGCCAAAATAGGAATACATATACACAGTAATAATGCCCGATGATTCGCTTGTGCCATAAACCTCATGCACCTCAAACTGTTTTTCTGTTTGATAGTAAACTGAATCGTATTTTTGAATAATATAATTTGAAATAACCTCGTTCATGTTATCTGATATATGTTTTTCTTCATTGGAAGTTTGCATTTCCTCTGACTCGCTAGAGACCACTTTCCCACTGCTATTCGTTGTTCCATTATTCTCACAGGCACTAAGTATACAAACGGCGGCTAGCAAAACAAACCAAATCTTGAACCTCATTTCAAACCCCTCCTATTCATCCTCATCATCATAGACTCTTTGATGATTACTTAGGTTGCATTTATGGAGAAATTATCCACTGTTTTCGAATAACACCTATCTATTTGTCGCTCGTTTATCGTTCTATTGCTTATTCAAGTTTTTGCGAAATTCCGTAGGGGATTGTCCGCTCCATTTGTGAAATTGCTTCGTAAAAAAAAGCGGGTCATTAAATCCAACAGATGAGGCAATCTGGGCGATCGTAAGCTCACCTTCCAGCAGCTCCTCTGCTTTCTTCATGCGTACCTTTTGTAAATATTGCATGGGCGGCAGCCCCGTCGCATCCTTGAACAGCCTCGTTAAATGCGCGCGATGATAGCCGAGCGTTTGAGCGATCCCTTCTATAGAGAGCTGCTGTCCATATTGGAGCGATATGAGGCGAATTGCCTGATCAATTTGGCGGTAAGAACGAGATTCTGGTACGATCTCTTCGGTTATTCTCGCAGGGTTCATTCGTCCAAGCTCATGAAATATTAGTCTCAGCCAACCCGAAGCCTCCATATTGCCAAGCGCTGGGGCATTCGTTTTCTCCATACCTTTGCGTATTTTCCGAAACATTCGATAAATCGTCGGCAGCGAGAATCCGCGTATAACAGCAAGGTCTGGCGTGATCCCAATCGAACGAAGAGAAGCTTCCACAATATCTCCCGAGAAGGCTACCCATGTATATTTCCAAGGATTGTGCAGGCTTGCCTCGTATTTGACCAGAATATCCGGAAAAATGATGAAAGCGTCCCCCGCGCTGCAAGAGTAAGTCTTCCCCAGCGTTTCAAATGTGCCTTCCCCATCCAGTACAATGTGAATTAAATAATAATCATGAACAGCCGGTCCTATAAAATGGCCCGCGACCGGTTCGCCGATTCCGCTGAACAAGACCGACATTTCGCCTTTCAGCGGAGCTGTATTAATACTCATGGTTATACGATGATGCGTTTCCATCTATGCACCTCCATTAAGCTGACTTCTCTAAGCATACTAAATGATGCAACATTTCTCCATATAATGCTTCGTTCCTTCCATATTCATTTGCAGTTGTTCTCCTTATACTAAAGGAGTCAGCAATCATCCAATAGGAGGCTATTGTCTAATGTCTAAAATTACTTTTATCGGCGCAGGAAGCAGTGTTTTTGCCAAAAACATTCTTGGAGATGTCATGCAGACACCTGCACTGCAAGGTTTTGAAATCGCTTTATTTGACATTGATGCGGAGCGTCTTCTCGATTCCGAGCAAATGCTGCTTAATATTAAAAAAACAAGTGAAAGCACTTGCGAGATTAAAGCTTATACCGACCGGAAAGAAGCGCTTCGCGGTGCCAAATACATCGTAAACGCCATTCAAGTAGGCGGCTATGATCCTTGTACGATTACCGATTTCGAGATTCCAAAAAAATACGGCTTGCGCCAAACGATTGCCGATACCGTAGGCATTGGCGGTATTTTCCGTAATCTACGCACGATTCCTGTAATGCTGGATTTCGCTCGCGATATTAACGAGGTTTGTCCAGATGCCCTGTTCCTTAACTACACCAACCCAATGGCCGTGCTCACGAATGTAATGAACACCTATGGCGGCGTGAAAACGGTTGGCTTGTGCCACAGTGTACAAGTTTGTGTACCACATTTATTTGATCATTTGGGTATGGATACAACGGGCGTTAAGTACAAAATTGCAGGCATCAACCATATGGCATGGCTGCTTGAAGCAAGCAAAGACGGAGTTGATCTTTACCCGGAAATCAAACGCCGTGCAGCCGAGAAGCAATTGGAGAAACATCATGATATGGTTCGTTACGAGCTCATGCTGAAATTCGGCTACTACATCACCGAATCTTCCGAGCACAATGCGGAATACCATCCATACTTCATCAAACGGAACTATCCAGAGCTGATCGAGCGTTTCAACATTCCTCTCGATGAGTATCCGCGCCGCTGTGTTAGTCAAATTGAAGGCTGGAAATCCATGCGCGATTCACTTATTAATGACAGCAAGCTTGAGCACTGCCGCAGTCATGAATATGCTTCGTACATTCTGGAAGCCATTGAAACGAACAAGCCGTTCAAAATTGGCGGCAACGTGATGAATACTGGGCTTATTACGAATCTGCCGAAGGAAGCTTGCGTAGAAGTACCATGCCTCGTTGATGCGAATGGCGTTACACCAACCTATGTTGGCGACCTTCCGCCACAGCTTGCAGCATTAAACCGTACGAATATCAACACGCAGCTATTAACGATCGAAGCGGCGATTACTGGCAAGCGAGATCATATTTATCACGCTGCAATGCTTGATCCGCATACCTCAGCAGAATTGTCTATGGATGACATTGTATCGCTTTGCGATGAGCTCATCGAAGCGCATGGCAGCTGGCTTCCAAGCTATAAATAAACGAATAGGCAGACGAGTGCATCGTTATTCATGCACTTGTCTGCCTTGTTTTTTTCCAGCAACCTTCACCATCATATGGGCAAATACATATCCTATCCCAGTAAACATTTAACCAGCTAATGGAAGAGGGGCAGGATTTTCAAATGACTTCTTATATGGACTATACGTCTCCACAGACGGAATTTGCTTATGATTTGAACAATAGTACTTTTTTCAAAAAAGATCCATACAACTACATCAACTTGCTTTCAGTGAAGCAATTGAATACGTTAGGGAATTCGTCGCTTCTCGATATCTACCTTAGCAAAAGCAATGTCGTTGAGCCTCACTACCATCAGAATGCGTCTGAACTCGTATATTGCATATCAGGATCAGCAGAAATCGCGCTCATGAACCCTTTTACGAACGAGTTCCTTCATTACTTGGTACAGCCTGCTCAAGTCGTCAACATTCCGCAAGGCTGGTGGCACTATGAAATGGCGACCGTCGATAATACTCATCTGCTAGCCATCTTTGATGCGCCAATCCCTGAAGTTATTTTTGGCTCCGATATTTTAAGATTAACTCCAACCAACATCCTTGCGTATACCTACTGCTTAGACCAAGAAAAATTAGAAAATGCGTTAGCACCTTTAAAGGACACCGTTATTTTGGGACCTCCGAGCAATTGCAGCTATAATCCCGTACAAGGCCAAAGCAAAAATATGCAAAAGCCTAATCAAGCTCCAATGCAGCAGCAAGCTCCAGTGCAATCGAATCAAGTATTGCAGCCAAACCAAACGTTGCCGTTCAATAAAGCATATCAGCCTAATCAAGGTATCCAATCTAACCAAGCTAAACCTAACCAAGGCTATTACAATCAAATGTATGGCCAGCAGTATTATCAGCATCCATATTAATAACTTAAACCCACAGAAACCGACAAAAAAAGAGGGAACCCAAGCAGTCCGTTGCTTCGGGTCACCCTCTTCTTTATTGTAAGCAAAATCTAACGAAATGTTACCCCAGAATCCATCTTGCAAGCATCGCGATATCCACAATATCAATCTTGCCATCCGCATTTAGATCGGATTTCTTATATTGCGACCAATTCGGATCTGCGCTTGTTTTGCCATATGCAGCTGCTACGATGCCGAGGTCGCCAATCGATACCTTATTGTCGTTATTAATATCGCCTGACAATTTGGAAGCTTGGAACGTCGTCACTGCCGCACTTAGCTGAGCAATAGCTGCGCTCACTTGCGCTTCGCTTGCATTCGGGTTAACGGCAACGGCTTTCGCTGCGGCTATGGCTTCACCGAACGCTGCTTTTGCTGCTGCCGGATATTGACCAGGCTGTGTGCCGACTACCGCTCCATCGTAAATGGCTTCCGCTGCGGCTATCGCCTGATTTAAACCCGTCACATCAACAACGGCACTAATTTGCAGCGTATGGGAAGCTGATTTTGCTTCAAGCTCTTCTCCCAAGCTATTTGCAACCGTAAAGTCGCTAATTTGAATGGCTGTATTGCCTGTGCTCCCCGTAACAGCTGCCAAGAAGCTCAGCTTCAGCCATTCCGAATTGGCATCAATGCCTTTGCCTTGACCTGCCGCTACAATCCTCACCTTGCCTGGCTCGATAACCTTTTGCTCAAGGATGCTGAAATCCTGCTGCAAGGAGGTGGCGCCAGTCAGCGTTAATTTCGCAGCATCGAAGCTAACTGTTAAAATTTGCGCATACAGCTTTGAATATTTCTCCTCCGTTACGCCTGACAATCCAACCGTTGCATCGAAGGATTGACCCGCTTTCACCTGTGCCGCTCCGGCAATCGTAGCCGTCGCGTCTTTCACAGCAGGAGGTACAACAGAAGCTGCGAAGTCAGCAACCGATTTGCCTAGCGCCGCCAACGCTGCATCTACTGCCGCTTGGTCTGCAGTTGCAAGAGCCAATACGTCTTTAGCTGTTGCGATTGAAGCAGCAAATGCATCTTTTGCAGACTGCGGATATTGACCGGGTTCTGTGCCTGCAACAGCGGAATTATGTTTGGCTTCAGCAGATACAACTGCCGCTTGAAGTGCTGTTTTATCCGACAATTGAGCAGGACCAACCGAGAAATAATCAAAATTTGCTTGGATTGACGTTTTATCACCCGAAGATAGACCATAGAAACCGATTTTCAAATTGCTTAAATTAACAGTCATCGGGTCTGCCGCAGGTTTCCATGCGCTGCCATCCCAATAGAAAGTAGAAACGACGTTGCCTACCTTTTTGATTTGCAAATAGGACGTATCGTAACCTGGATGGCTGACCATGTTTGTCGCTTTAACATAAACCGCATTTTTCTCATATGCGGTTTCGAGGCTTTTGCCAGTTGTTGCTTCCGTATCCCAAACATGGCCCAGCTTGACGTAATTGTCCTCATTTTGCCAAACGAACAATCCCGCTTGCTGGAAGTTTTTGCGTACAGGCGCTTCCACTTTTGTTGTAATGACGAAATCGCCTGCTGGCGCATCCTTTAAAAATATGTTCGGCAAGTTATTTGAATTTCCGAACGTGTCGCCTGGTGAAGTGTCCAAGCTTAAAAAGCCTGGTTTGCGCGTCAGCGACCATTTGGAGTTGTCTGCCTTAAAGACAGACCAAGCACTGTCTAGCGTCGCCTCATTAAACGGATCAACGGAAGAACCCGCCGGAATTGGATCGTTCACCGATACAAAAAATTGCTCACGCGCGTTTTGGAGAGATTTAAGCGCTGTTTGAATTTGTGCAGGCATTGCAGCCTCATTCTGAGCTGTCTCGCGGGCGGAATCAATAACAGCTTTAAAGGAATCAGCAGTCGATTGCCCATATTCACCGGCTCCTGAACCTATTTTCGCGAGATTCAGCATTCCTTCTGCTCTTGCAATTTCAGCGAGCAAATCCCCTTTGGTTGCTGTGCCGATGAGCTCACGATGCGCGGTCGCAATTCGATCAAAATCCATTTTTTCAACCTTGCGATCGTAAGACAATAAGCCGTTAATTTCATATTCCACATCTGTAATTTGTGTGTATATGGCTGCGCTCAGGCCTGATTCCTTCAGCTGCTTCAACCTGTTGATGTAGGCAATATAAGTAGAAGTCAGCTGTTCTTTGCTATTCATTAATTGATAGGAGAATACGAGCGGGCTCCATTCATGTCCTGGGACATGCAAGCCTAAACCGCCATATTCGCCAAGCACAGCTGCCCTTGTATCGCTGTAATTCGGAGCGCCGGGATCAGGATAGCGATGAATATCATTCAAATCGCCGACGCCAGCATCCCACCAGCCGCTTGTGCTGTTAACGAGCCTAGTCGAATCAAGGCTTTTTACATAGCTGGTAGCATCCTTCGTCATTTGCCCGCCTTGATCAAATTGTCCCCAGCCTTCATTAAACACCGTCCACACAATGATCGATGTCACGCTGCGCAATTGATCAACCATCTCTTTGTATTCTTTAAACCACTGCGTCTTCGTTGCTTGTGTAATATCTGACCCTTTATTTCCTTGACGATCCTCAAGGCTCGGCATATCCTGCCATACGAGTACGCCTAGCTTATCTGCCCAATAATACCAGCGTGCAGGCTCCACCTTAATATGCTTGCGAATCGTATTCATGCCGACGCGTTTAACCGCCTCGATATCAAATTTCAAAGCTTCGTCCGTAGGTGCCGTGTATATGCCGTCCGGCCAAAAACCTTGATCAAGCGGCCCCATCTGGAAGACGAATTTCCCATTTACTAGCGGCCTTGTTATACCGTCTACCTTGCCGAGCGTAATCTCTCTCATGCCAAAATAGCTTGAAACCTCATCTACTGTTTGTGCTCCATCCTTCAGATACACCTTTAAATCATATAGATATGGATCATCTGGGGACCAAAGCCGTGCATTTGGAACTGCCACAGCAATCTCAGCTCCAGCTGCTCCTGTTGCGGTTCCCACCACTTTTCCATTTTCCAAAACAACCGCTTCAATCGTTTGTCCTTCAACGCCGATAGCAGCTGCCTTCAGCTTCAAGATGCCATTATGAATATCTGTTACCATGTCGAGTTTATCGATATGTGCAGCGGCTACAGGCTCAAGCCACACCGTTTGCCATATACCCGATACGGAGGTATACCAAATGCCGCCGAGTTTTTTGACCGTTTGTTTGCCAACGGCTTGGTCTGCCCCCATATCCGTCTCGTCCAGTACATGCACGATAAGCTCATTGTCCCCAGCCACAAGATAATCCGTAATGTCAAAGCTAAATGAGGTATAACCTCCCTTATGGCTGCCTACCGATTGTCCATTGACATACACCGTTGCCAAGTAATCAACCGCGCCAAAATTCAGCTTCACTCGCTCACCATCCCAGTTCTCAGGAACGGTAAAGGAACGCTTATACCACATGAGATCCTCCACGCGGTTAATGCCAGAGAGCTTTGCTTCTGCTGCAAACGGAACGAGAATTTTCTCCTTCAACACTTGGCCTACAGGAACAGCTTCTCCCTTCTGAGCTGCTTGGAACTCCCATTCTCCATTCAAATTCATCCATTTTTCACGCGCTAATTGAGGTCTTGGGTATTCAGGCAGAACGTTTTCTTTGTCTACATCCTCCGCCCAAGGGGACATGATCTGATATTTCGAACCATTGTAGACAGGTTTATCGAAGCTAGCTACAGCTGCTCCTGCCGCCGTTTCAAGTCCGCCTTTGCCATCGTAGATTACTTTAACATTGCCTACATCCTTAGAATACATTGGATCTTTCAGCAGTACGGTAACGACTTTATCGTCCCCATCCTTCAAAGCTGCCGACAGAATAGGCAAATCGCCCGTCACGATACGCAATTTCAGATGCTTTACAAACTCAGCAGTGATTGGCTTCAAAGATTCTTGGAATGGCAGCTCAACTTGCAAACCATCCTCGGATACGATACCTCCAAGCGCGAAACCGTCTGGCAAATAAAACGCTTCTGTTGGTACTGCTTCCTTCGCTAAGCTCTTGCTAGACCAGCGCAGGTGAACATTCGAGCCGCCCGTGTCTTCGAACAACTCCAGCTTAATGCTGTATTTCTGACCTGCAACCAAAGTGACAGGCTTTGAAGTTTGCTCTTTGTCCCAGTCCGCTATCCAGTGGTCGATCGTAAGCTTATTATCAACCCAAAGGCGGAAGCCATTATCACCTGTAATGTAAAAGGTATAGTCCTCAGAAAGCTTAGGCTGAATGAAACCCGTCCATCTGATGCCGACGCGATCTTCTTGTCCTGTAAACATTTTGATGGCCGGCTCTAAATTGGAGATATCCAAATTCGAATCGTAGCCAGCTCCTTTAAAGGTTCCAAAAGCAAAATTGGGCGGCCCTCCCGCAGTGAAATATTCAGCCATCAGCCCATGCTGCTGCGAAGCTGCCATTCCCCCTGCATCTGCTGCCGCAGCCTGGGGTGCAAAGGAGATTGCGGAAGCTACTATACTAAATATCATAGATAATGCCACAAGCGTACTCATTGTTTTTCTTATATTCAACATGAACGGAACCTCCAAAGATTCATAGTATCGATACCCAAATCTACTGGAGGAAGTGATGCGCCTTCCCCCTTGTACCGTTTAGCCAAGAATCAAACGAGCGAGTAATGCAAGATCCTCAATATCCACTTTGCCATCATGATTCAAATCTGCCTTTTGGAACTGCTGCCAATTCGGATCGCTGCTGGATTTGCCATACGAATAAGCTACAATCGCCAAATCGCCAACTGTAATTTTATTATCATGATTCACGTCACCGTTACTTGGCTTGATGACACCGGCAAGGAAGTCTTCTAATGCAGCATTCAGCTTCGTAATCGCGGCTGCAATTTCAGCTTTCGTTGCCTTCTCGTCATCAGCAACCAGCTTCGCTTTGTTGATAGCCGATTGCAGCTGCTGCTTCATCGCAGGAGGATATTGTCCCGGTTCTGTTCCTGTTTCCGCTCCATCATACAAAGCTTCCGCATGCGATAATGCCGCCAGCAGTGCAGACTTATCACCCGGAGCTGCCTGTATCTGAAGATGATGCTGCGCTTCAAACAGCAGCAGCTCCTGCCCTTCTGCATTTGCAAGCTTAACATCGGATACCGTTATAGAGGTATTAGCCGTTTCTTCTGTTATGCCCGCTTTGAAAGTCAGCTTCAGCCAGTCTTCGTTTGGTGAAAGGGCTGCCCCCTCTCCAAACGCTAATATCCGAATTTTTCCCGGCTCAAGCTCTTTGGGTTCAAGTACATTCAGCCCTTCCCGTAGTGGCGCCGCACCCGAGAAGCTTAGTTTGCTTGGATCAAAGGTTACCGTAATGTCCTGCGCATAAACGCTCTGATATACGCTGTCCGTAACATTTCGAACCGCTAAGATAAGATTCAGATCAGCACCGCTCGGTACGTTTGCAGCACCTGTCAGTACAACTGTTCCTTGATCCGAAGGCTCAACAGCTTCTTTACTAACTGCTGACAATGCGATGTAGTCTAGCTCATAAAAGCCCGAATTAGATCCAGCTCCCCGCATAAACTTGATTGAGTTAATCCCTTCCTTCAGCTCAACGTTGATGCTTGAAGCCATAAATCGGCCCCAATTAATCGTCCCTGCGAGCTGCAAGGACTGCTCTTCGCCTTCATTAACAATAATTTTTGCAGCAGCTGGCTGATAATTCCCCGTATTCTGCGCGTACCAAATAAACATTTTGTACGTCCCTGCTGCTGGAACCTCAACCTGATTAAAGTTAACGTAGCTGTCGGCATAGTCGATACCGCCAACGTAGCTTGAGCCTGATGCATGCACATTATTGCTGCGAGCCGACGCTTTGAACAGCTGGGCGTTTTCCGCCTCGTATTTATAAGGTTGAATGCCCGTTTCCTCAGTCACCTCAGGGAAATAAGTAACCCGCAGGTTTTCCGCTCCAAACGGAACAAGCGTAATTTCCTCCGTAGGCTCTGCGGAATATACAGGACCAACCGGCGGCTCTGCAGCTGATACCCCGTTAGCTGCTTTGCCCCATGACGGGATTCTCTTCCCTTTGGCAATTAGCTTAATCGGTGTCGTCTCCTGTATGAACGGATTATCCGGCATATCGGATACGACGACCTGAATCGAATCTGCTGGGTTGTTGCGATCAAGCAGCAAACCATAATTCCAAGGCGACTGCGCATTGATGCTGTATTCCTTGAAGCCGAGCGCCTTCACTTGCGGCGCTGGATTAGACTGTTCTACCCAGTTCTCATCGATTTGCAGAGAGAATACGAGCGGTCCTCGTTCGATGCCAATTGAATTGTTGACCCAAGTCGACGTTTTGAGCTCCATTGGCAGGGTCAATACAACGGTATCGCCTTTTGTCCAGTGCCGATCAATCGTAAAATATTGTCCGGATACTGCGGCCTCTTGCGGCTGCCCATTCACCGTGATAACCGCTTTGTCCGTCCATTCCGGAATACGCAGCTTCAGCGGGAAGTTCACACTCTTGGACGCTTCCTCAATCGTAAACCGAATTTGATCCTCGAACGGATAGTTCGTCGTTTCCTTGACGGTTACATTCGCTCCATTGATTTTGGCTGATACACGGCTCGGTCCATAGGCAATTACGCCTAGCCCGCCATCCGAAGTACCCGCCCACATGTCCTTCACAAAATAAGGCCAGCCCATATGCATATTGAAACGACAGCAAGGATAACCCGAATATGGCGACTGTACGGTGCCATTTCCGTAATTTTGCTTAAAGCCATGATCGGTTACGCCGCTTTGCACTTGATTCGGCAGCGAATAGTATTGATGGGTTTTAATATCCTTGCTCATAGCACCCGGAAGCGAATTAAAAGTAATTTTCTCCAGCGCATCTCCGATTGCCGGATCACCGGTAATCATGGCTGCAACCGCGTTGCTGTGTACCCGCTCTACAATGGCACAAAGCTCAACCCCTTGCGTTGAAGCTAACCCTGCGAGCATCTCTGTTCCTGAATTCATGCCGGTAATTTGATTGTGTGATTGATTCAGATGCTCTACACCTGCTTGAAATGCAAGCTTATCTGCTTCATTGTTCGATAGTTGATAATAAATAGAGGGGGTTTTAATCGATTGATTGACGTTGACTGTATGCTGCGAGTAAAAGTTATCAGGATTAATCTTAGCGGCTGTTAAAAAATGGTCGTTCGTAAAAATGTCAGTCTCATCGCCGCCTTGCTTATGCAGCTTCTCAGCGAGCTGCAGCAGAAACTCATCTCCTGTACGGTTGTACAGCCAGAGCACGACATTCATATTGTCGCCGCTGCGGATTTGTCCCCAATCCCTAAGCGGACGCTGGTCTAGATTGTTCAGCTGGTAATGAAAATAGTTCGTAAGAAAGGATATCACTCTCTTGTCATTTGTCGCCTCGTAATAATCCTTGAGCACATAAATAGCAACCATGCGCGGCCACCAATCATTGTCGCTCGCAGGACCGAAGAAGCCGTCATCACGCTGGCTGTTCAACATCCAATTGACCCATTTTTGCGACTTTGCAATCAGCTCCGGATCGTCAAGCGTATAAGCGAGCGCGACCAATCCCTTCACATAATAGATAGGGCGTTCCCAGTTCGATTCTGGCGCTGTTCCACCCAGCCATTCCGAATTTGTGCTGAGCTCTCCGTATAAATCCTCTGCGTATCCGGTTGCACCATCCTTCATAAGCTCTAATTGCTTAAGCAGCCAACCATCAGCTTTGACCGATCCAAGCGGAAGCGGCACAAACGGCGTTTGTACAAGCGGGTCTTTATTTTTGACCAGTTCTTGGAACGACTCCGCCGGTACGGCATAGTCTGTTGCAATAAAATTGTCGAATAGTGGCTCAGATTCATCCGCCCATACCCCAATGCCGCCTGAGGTAAACTTTTGTTCACTGTCATCGGTGTATTCCAGAATGGAATTATGCATATCGTCCACATATATTTTGATGCCGTTTCCATAGGTTACGACCTTCAATTGATAAAACTTGTTCGCAGTGACCGTATCCAGCGCCTTAACGACTTTAAGATCGGTCCACTTATCCGTTAGCCGGCGAAGTACCAAGTTTCCATCATTTCGCAGTCCTGCAAAATAACCTTGAGGCACCTTTCCCTCACCGCTTAGCTTAGTTCGAAACAAAAGTCCTGCCGTACCCGCAGCTGGCGGCAGCTTAATATCGGTCTCCACTGTAAAATCGGAGAACACCGTATCCTTTACGAGCAAAGCCTGATTTGCGCCAGCGTTTACGGTTATCCCGCCCGATTGCAATTTCCATTCGCCTTGAGCAGCATGCCAACTCGGCAATGTGAGCCCATCCGCTGGGACATCAAATGAATCTGTAAATGCGAGCTCCCCCTTATCATTTGAAAGTTTGAGATTGTCATAGGTCGGTTGGGATTGGTAAAGCCTTACGCCGACCTGACCTTTCGTATAGGTCGTATCCGATTGTTCCAATACCAGCTTATCATTGACATAAAACTTAATTTGCGATCCGGCAACGCTAACTTTAAAGTGATAAACAACATTAGGATTAATCGCTATCGAAGTTCGCTTCAGCTCAGTCCATTTGTTGTCCATACGGCCTAGAAATACGCTGCCCGTTCCTTGGGCGGAAATGCCTGCGTAATAACCTTTCACATTGTCCGCCCCTGGCGCTGCGCTAACCGTTCGGAAAAGCAATCCCGCATCACCGTTTCGACTGGCAAGGCTTATATCTGCCTCCACGGTGCCATCTTGTATTTCGGTTTGCTTAACCAAAGCTTTAGAGCCCGGTCCGCTTTCTCCAGTCATTTTGCCATTTGCCGTTGACCATATGCCATCGATGACCGTCCAATTTTCATTAATGATGGAACGATTGAAATGATCCTCGAAAAAAACCGGCTCTGCTCCAGTCGCAGCTTCTACATGAACTGCTGGCAAAAAAATGCTTACATACATTGAAAAAATGAGCGGTAATACAATCATTGATTTCAGCCTGGCACTGAACCGCATCCAGCTTCACTCCTCAATCTTAGTTCTTGCAATCGCAAGCTCATGCTAAGCTTGCGTTTCAATTCAGCTGCTAGAATATGATGCAAGCTCACCTCCCCTCCGTTAACATTTCAAGCTTGCTCTCAAACTCCATCGGATCTATCAAATGAAATGTATCCAGTACCGTGCCGTCCGTATCGATAATAAATGTAGTTGGCAGCGCATGCAGCTCGTATAAATAAGAGGCACGTTTATTGGCATCCAGTAAGTTCGTAAATCGCCATTCATTCTCCTCGATGAAGGTTTCAATGGCGCTTGCTTGTTTTTCTTCCGATGATAGATTCACGCCATAGAAATCTACTTTATCTTCATATCTCTCATGCAGCTTCTTTAAGGTGGGAGCTTCAACACTGCATGCCTCGCACCAGCTCGCCCAAAACTGCAAAACAATCGGTTTATCTTCTGCACCCGCTACGGTGTGGGTTTTTCCGTTCAGATCCTTGAGCGTAAAGGCTGGCGCCTTCACACCTGAAGTCGCTTTGCGGTGCAAAGCAGCCTCCTGATTCACACTTAATACGCTCTCCAGCGCGGATGCATCCAGCTTATCGCCTGCATTCCCGCTCGTTTGATCCGAATTTAATATGAAAAACAAACCCAAGACAGTAGCCGACAAAAAAACAGAAATTACTAGAATCGTTTTTTTCATTGCTTTGAGTCAATCAAAGCAAGCAAGAGAGTAACGGCTTCAGCCCGAGTCGCATTAGCGCTTGGTGCAAATTTATTTTCGCCTCTGCCTTTGATGATGCCCGCTTCAGCAGCCATCGCTACAGAAGGCTCCGCCCAAGCTGGAATTTGGCTTCGATCTGCAAATGAGGATTTTTTCGCCTGATCAACCTTCCATTCGAGCGCTCTAACGACCATTACCGCAATCTCCGCGCGATTAATTGGTTTGCTAGGGCGGAATGTATTGTCCTCGTACCCTGTTATAATGCCAGCTTCTACTGCAGTACCAACAAAAGCGGAAGCCCAGCTGGGTATGCTGCCTGCATCTTTAAACGATACATCTGCTGCAAGATCAGCCTTCAAATCTAGTGCTCTGACGAGCATCGCTGCAAATTCCGTGCGGGTAACCTGTGCATTTGGTTTGAAGGTTCCATCCGTATAACCATTAACAAACCCTAGCTGAACAGCCCGTTCAATGGATGCGATTGCCCAGTGTCCCGCAATATCTTTGAATGATACCGCTGAATTTCCGAGGTTAGCGGTAAGCTTCACATTAGGCTTCAGCGTACTGGAATCAAGGGTACTTTTTACAAGCTTCGCATCGGTAAGCTTTACCTCGGTATTTCCATTTCCTATTGGCTCGAATAGAAAGCTGGATAATACGCTTTTACCATTCTCGCCTGCTTTGTTCCCTATCTTCGTCGCAGCAAACACAATTTGATTGCCTTCGACGATCGGCGATATCGAGAATCCTGCAATGCTGCTGCTGGCACTCTTAAAGCGCAGCTTCTTTGCATCAAATGTCAGCTTCACCTCATAAGCGTACATATCGGTTAGCTTATCCGCAGTAACGACGACTTTAATATCTTTATCCGATTTCTCCTGGGTAAGTGCGAACACCGGCGTATCCGCTGCAAACGCAAAGCTTGGGAGTGCCATAGCAAGCAATAAAACGATCAAACCAGCCGACATAAAACGCTTACATTTCTTCAATGAAATCGTCCCTTTCATCTACATAGAATAGTAATGAGAGATGTGCATAACCATCTAGCCATCCAATCGATAGTTTTATTGTACAAAGATGAATTTGGAATGTATTTGCAATATCAGGTTAAAAGTTATGAATTTCCGCCGTTCCTTTTTTAAAATAAATAGAGCTGCTCTCTATATAGACAGAGAGCAGCTCTAAAATCCTTAATTATATATTTTCATGCATATTTCGACCAGCGGCTATCCCCAGGATTCGGACAAGCACGTTCTTTATATTTGGCAGCAATACGTACGAAACACCCGCATACGGTACAGGTCGTACCATATTGAAACTTAGGGCAGTTTCTACATTGCTGTAGGCGCTGCTCGTACACATCATCCGGCACACTAATTTCAGACTGGAACATCGGCGCCGCCAAGATCCGATCAATCTGCTCATCCGTGACAAGGTAATCATCACGACAGCCTTTGCACGCATTTTTGCTGCTCATCGCTGGTGGTATCCCTATTCTGAGATCAGCTCTAGCACTGTTACCGACATTGGCGAGAGCTTTGCGCTAATTTTTGATCCATTAACAGTGAAAGCTTGAAATGCGGTTGGCGCAACAGCTTCCGGATTTTCAAACGTGTTGTGCGCATCCTTAACGGAAGCTGAAAGCTCTGTACCCGAAACCTTAAGCCCTGCACCAGCTAGGCCGCGAAGATCAATCTCCACATCCGCTTCGGACTGATTGTCCAAATTACACAAGCTTACATGGATGCGGCCACTCGCGTCCTTCGATGCAGATACGGATACTTGCGGAATCTTCTGGTCATTGTGCGCATAATCCTGACTGTCAATCGACGTGGTAAGAAGCGTTGCATCCTGATGCACCTTGTACATATCAAAAACGTGATACGTTGGCGTCAGCACCATTTTCTCACCCTCAGTCAAAATGACCGATTGCAGCACATTGATCACCTGAGCAATGTTAGCCATTTGTACCCGGTCGCAATGATCGTGAAAAATATGAAGCGTAATTCCAGCAACCAGCGCATCACGAATCGTGTTTTGCTGATACAGAAACCCTGGATTTGTACCCGGCTCCACATCGTACCACGTACCCCATTCATCAACCATAAGGCCAACTCGCTTCTTCGGATCATAACGATCCATAATAGCCGAATGGCGCGTAATCAGCTCGTCCATATAAAATGTTTTCTTTAATGTACCGTACCATTCATCCTCGGAGAAGCCTGTTGCTGGACCTTTTTGTGTCCAAAACTCACCCGGAATGGTGTAATAATGCAGCGATATCGCATCCATCATCCCATGCGCTTCCCGCATGACAACGTCCATCCAGCGGTAATCATCTACGTTTGGACCGCAAGCGATCTTATGGATTTTGTTATCGCCATAATTGCGCACATAGGTTTGATATCTGCGATACAGATCCGCATAATATTCAGGTCGCATGTTGCCGCCGCAGCCCCAGTTCTCGTTGCCGACGCCAAAATATTTCACGTTCCACGGCTTTTCCCTGCCGTTTTCTGCACGCAGCTCTGCCATTGGCGATACGCCGTCAAATGTCATGTACTCTACCCACTCTGACATTTCCTGAACAGTGCCGCTGCCCACGTTGCCTGAGATGTAAGGCTCGCATTCCAGCATTTCACACAGCATTAAAAACTCATGCGTGCCAAAATGATTGTTCTCAACAACACCGCCCCAGTGGGTGTTGATCATCCGCTTGCGCGACTCGCGCGGTCCAATGCCGTCCTTCCAATGATATTCGTCCGCGAAGCAGCCGCCCGGCCAGCGAAGAACTGGAATTTTCAGCTGCTTAAGCGCTGCGACTACATCATTGCGAATCCCATTTGTGTTCGGAATAGGAGAATCCTCACCTACCCATATCCCTTCATAAATACAACGTCCCAAATGCTCAGAGAAATGTCCATAAATATTGCGATTAATCGTACCTGCAGCCAAATCAGCGTTAATGGTTATACGGTTTGCCAAATGAATCGACCTCGCTTCAATATAATAGAATAGATAGACTTTGATAAACAGTTGGATTAATATATTTATTCATCCAAATACTTAAACGTTAATCCTAACCAAATCATAATGGTAGCGGATACATTTTGCAACCCTTCGAATAAAAAAAAGCTACCAGCCTCTCGGCATGATAGCTTCCTTCTTATTCGTTTTGTTTTGGCAGCCATTCTAAGAACTGCTGGATATGCGTGTCCCAATAGCTCCATTCATGATTACCCGGACCTTCAACATAAGTTAAAGGATAATTCGCCTGCTCGCTCGCATTACGGAAGGCGATATTATCATTGTATAGAAAATCCTCCGTACCACAGCACTGATAGAGCAGAGGCTTAGCCGCCGAATCCAACTTAGCACTCCCCGCTACAAGATGCAGCAAATCATCATCCGTGCCTTTAATTTCTTTATCACCATATATGAGATGGAACAGACGCTTCAAATCAGTCATTTCGCTCCGTTTCACCATATCCGCCATATCCAGCGCACCGGATAAGCTGCCAGCTGCGGCAAAACGATCCGGATGCCTTAATGCCCATTTGAATGCTCCATAACCGCCCATCGATAAGCCAGCGACAAAATTATCTTCACGGGCATCAGATAGCGGGAAGAAAGAACGAGCAACGGCCGGAAGCTCTTCGGTTAGAAACGTCCAATATTTATTGCCATAGGCCATATCCGTATAAAAGCTTTGATGCACATTCGGCATGACAACCGCAAAACCTTGCTCGGCTACATAACGTTCGATAGAAGTTCTGCGCATCCAAATGGTATCATCATCAGACAAGCCATGCAGTAAATATAACGTTTTATGAAGCTTCTGACTGCTGCGATTATTCATACCAATTTGCGATGTCGTCTGCTGCGGCAAAATAACGGTCATCGATGTACTGAGGCCTAGTGCCTCAGAGAAAAAGTTGCAAGTAATGAGTGCCAAACGCTATTCCTCCTATTAATAAATATGCTTTTTTTATCAGCTTACGCTAATGATATGTAATACTAGTAATGTAGCATCTATATGAAGCGCTTGCAATCTATCATATGAAACGGTGATGCTTTCATGCCCTATACGCCCTAAGGTTAGTTAGTGAACTTTTTTTCAGTGCTTATATGTACAGAAATAGAAAGGTATAATAGAAATCGTCACAGAGTGAATATAAATTTTGGAGGTTGATTACGAATGAAAATGATGCCATTAGAGCGTCGTGGAATATCCGACAGCCGTCTCGTGTTAGGCTGTATGGGTTTTGGCGGAAGCTGGGATCTTGCAGACCCGATTACCCCTGATCATATCAAGCAAGCAGAGGAAGCGATAGAAGCCGCGCTATCAATCGGCATTACAATGTATGATCATGCGGACATTTATACAAGAGGCAAAGCAGAATCCGTATTCGGTCAAATTCTTAAACAGCAGCCCAAGCTTCGCGAGCAGCTCGTCATTCAATCCAAAGTAGGCATTCAGCTTTCGGATGGCATTTTACCTGGTCGCTTCAATTTCTCGCAAGAGCATATATTATCGTCTGTTGATGGCATATTGGAGAGGCTTGGTACAGAATACTTAGATGTTTTGCTGCTTCATCGTCCTGATCCGCTTATGGAGCCGGATGAAATTGCAGAAGCTTTTACGAAGCTGAAATTAACCGGCAAGGTTCGCAACTTTGGCGTATCCAATATGAGCCCGGGACAAATTCGTTTCCTGCAGCGCTCGCTGCCTGATCCTATTGTCGTAAATCAGCTGGAGATGAGTCTGCTCCGTCATGATTTCATCGATCAAGGTGTGCATGTCAACCAAAAAGCAGGTTTAAAAGACAACTTTGCTGAAGGTCTTATGGAATTGATGCAAATGGAAAATATACAAATTCAAGCATGGGGGCCTTTGGCACAGGGGAAATTTTCTGGAAGAGTATCCGAGAATGCAACGGAGTCAGAATTGAAAACAGCTGCTCTCGTACAACAAATAGCTGATGAAAATGAAACGACACCGGAAGCCATCGTATTGGCTTGGTTAATGAAGCATCCCGCTCGTATTCAACCTGTAATCGGCACTGTTAATCCTAAGCGAATAGCAGCTTGCAAGGATGCGGTGAAGCAATCGGAACTTATGACGAGAGAGCAATGGTATACGCTTCTAGTAAGCGCAAGAGGCATAAATATGCCTTAATTCGCGGGAATACGCGGATTATTAATATTTTTTCATTTAATTCTCATAATCGCTCATAATCCTTATAATACCTACCCTTTTGTTCTCATGAGTGAAAATAGCCCTTTTGCGGATGTGTTATAGTCATAATACATAAAACGAAACGCGGAGGGACAACCTGACAGCATGAGAAAATTACACCTACTGAAATCGATTGCCAAAGCAGGCATTTGCAGCGCTATCGTCATATCGGCATTCACAATCGGAACTTTTGCTCCAAAGGCACATGCAGCTACACCTGAAACACTTAATCTTGTTTCTACAGGAAAAGAATTTATCGGCACTCCATATAAATTCGGTGCACCGGCAGGCGTTACATACGCATTTGACTGTTCATCTTTTACTCAATTTTTGTTCAAAGGACTTGATGTTTCTCTTCCACGCACATCTGTAGCACAAGCTACGGTTGGCGAGAAGGTTCCTAAGGGTTCACTCAGCATGGGCGATCTTGTCTTCTTTAAAACGAATGGCAAGACGATTAGCCATGTCGCTATTTATGCAGGCAACAACAAAATTATCCACAGCGCTACAAGCACTGGCGTTACCGTATCGGACATGACCTCCAGCTACTGGTCCAAGAGTTATGTTACAGCAAGACGCGTCACAAATTAATTTATAATATAGAACTTGGCTGTTATCGCCCTTTGCGATAGCAGCTTTTTTTCTGTTTATCGTGAATCAATCGCTAGCTTCTATAACATTCTTAACCATATATACGGGATATGAAACAATAAGATTATTTTCTTTCTATTATGGATGAAATGAATAAGAAAAAAGACATGCAGTACCTTCCTCAGGCCTGCATGTCTTTTTCATTATTTTTTAACGGCTGCCAAGTGCAAATTCAGCCGCTATTTGCTCTGCCGTTAGCGCTTTACTATAAATTTTCAACTCATCTACTGCGCCTTTAAATGGAGTATCCCAATAGTTTACCCCCACGCCAAACACACCGCTATTATTAGTAAACACATTTGGGAAACCGGGGCCTGTAAACTTTTCCTTGCCATTAATATATACTTTGGCTATGCCGTTATTAACGGTAAATGCAATATGCGTCCATTGTCCAATGTTGATTTTCAGCCCTGTACTCGCATCGTACCAAGCAGTGCCAGACCAAAGCATCGTGTCGCTGTTGACTGGGCCTCTTGGCACGAAGCTGATCCAGCTTTCATTCGTTCTTGATCCAAAAAATGCTGTCGCAAAGTTGGTCGCCTCCGCTGGATTAAGCCACATGGAAACCGAATAAACATTGCCTTCAATTATTCCGTCTGGCAGACGAATGCCTGAAGCGCCGTCCAATACAGCCGCTGACCCCAAGATGCCTGTTCCAAACGAAATGCTGCCTCCCGTATTATCTACTCTGTTGCCTGTAATCGTACCCGCAGATACACGCCCTAATGAATCCATCAGATTTGAGTCAAAAGCATAATAAGCATTTTCACCATCCGTTACATGTACAATATAGGTCGCTGTTTTGTGTCCGGCATCATCAGCTGTTGCAGTTATTGTAGTTGTTCCGAGTGCAACTGCTGTTACTTGCCCTGTAGCTGCATTCACGACAGCGATGCTGGAATCACCAGAAGACCAAGTAATCGACTTATTAGCTGCATTAACTGGCAAAACATTGACTTCAGGCAAATAAGCTGTGCCAATCGCTAGCGACTTCTCCGCAGCACCAAGCTGAATTTGTTCAACTAGAACAGAGGCATCAGGCTCGCCAAAAGCCAACCACCCTATTTTCTCTGTATTTAAAGCCACATCGTAAATACGAACCTCATCGATGAGACCTTTATAAGGAGTATCCCAATAGTTGACCCCTAGTGCAAACAGACCGTGCTTGTCTGTGAACACGTTTGGCATTCCTGTACCGGAATATTTCTTAATGCCGTTGATGAATATTTGTGTCTCGCCGTTCTTCACTGTAAATGCAATATGTGTCCACTCATTCAGCTTGATTTGGATACCTGTAGATGCATCATACCAAGCTTCACCTGACCACAGCATCGTATTATTTTTCGCAAAATCATGCCCTCTTGGCATAAAGCTGATCCAGCTTTGCGGTGTTTGTGCACCGAAGAAAGCTGGAGCAATGTTTGCTGCCTCGGAAGGGTTCAGCCACATCGATACTGTATATTCATTCGTTGAAATTAAGCCTTCCGGCAAAAGAACACCAGACGCGCCGTCAAAGCTAGCCGCCTTTCCTTTGCCCGTCGTGCCATCTACAAACGAAATTTCTCCGCCTGTACGATCAATTCGGTCGCCCGTGATCGTTCCTGCCGCCATTATGCCCGTCATCTCTTCAAGATTATTCTCAAAATTGTACTGAGCGACTAATCCATCTGCTAAAGGACTTTCATTATGCTGTTGAACTATAAGTGTGAACGTTTTGGATGCGGATGCGCTGCCTATCGTTATCGTTGCTGTTAATTGTACTGCTGCATCGCCTGAACCTGCGCTTGGCCTTGTTACAGCCCCACTTGCCGTTACGACTGATACATTCGAAGACTCCCATGTAATCGGCCAATGGTTTGCAGCTTTCACGGGTAGGCTGACATCATTAAATACGCGGCTTGTATCGCCTAGCATTAATCTATTAACTGCATTCGCAGCGAGTTCTTGATCAGTAAACGCTGCCAATTGACTTCCCCAAACAGCAGCACCTTTGCCTGACAAAGCGCTAAAAACCATGACGTGTGCATTCGAAGTAGGGTCCCATTGGCGAATGAATACCCCTTTGTATGTCGTTTTAACAGGAACGTCATTTACAAGCTCATCAACTTTCAGGTTCGCATAATAGTCGCCATCTAGTTCCCAAGTTCCGGACACAGCACCTGTAATTTTGCCGCCTTGCTCCAGCTTAATGTAAACAGAAGGTTTAATCTCCTTCGTAATCTCTTTGCCATGGTTAATATAATGATATGCGCCAACGACATCGCTTTCGGAAATTTTGCCAATCGTCTCACCTGTGTAACGATGCGGAGCGACCACTGGCCAGCCATCTTCATTCATAAACATCTGATGCACACGAACCTCGTGGCCTTCCCCGCGGTAAGGGAACCGGCTGTGAAAGATGTTGAACAGCTTACCATTTGATTCATCATAGTAAGTCGAGTTATGACCTGCAGATACATAACCATAGGTAGGGAAGTTCTCTTGTCCATTTAAATTGCTGAAAATAAAATTGCCAAAGCTCTTCACTCCATACGGTTCAATAGCCGCATCTTTAAAGAATGAGCCCTCTAGTCCGTGAGCCTGAATCATATCCTGACCTTCATAATCCACATAAGGTCCATCCGGCTTTAAGGAGCGAGAGATTCTCATATTGTAGCCGCCAACCGAATCTAAACCTCCAAATGTCACAAATAAATAATAGTAGCCGCTATTTGGATGATATTGGATGTAAGGAGCTTCAATGCGACTGTGATTTTGACCCATCAATCGTTTGCCATAACCTTGATTTTCTAATGGAAAACCGGTTTCAGCATTCATCTCTAGAATAAAAATTCCACCTGAGTATGAGCCATAGACCATCCATAATCGGCCATCCTTATCAAAAAACGTATCCGGATCAACAACATTCGGATGTTTTGTACCGTCATAAGCCGTACCCTCAGCGCTTATTCCTTTGCCTGATTTCAGGAAGATGCCTTTATTCACATATGGCCCTTCGATATTATCCGCAACTGCAACCCCGAGTGCTGAGAGCGGTTGATCTCCTTTGCATGCATTGTAATACATGTAAAACTTTCCATCTGCAAGCTGAATAACATCAGCAGCCCATAGCGTATCCGTTTCTGCCCAGCCGAGCGCCTCAGCCAATTCCTTTTTCACGTTGCTTTCAGCACTTTTGAATAGTTTATTCGTTTCCGTCACGCCTGAATCAATTAACGACCAGCTCATGAGATCATTCGACTTGGCAGCCGCCAAATGCGAGCCAAATACGTAGTAAGTTTCGTCAACTTTAATAACGGATGGATCGTGAACCGATACATTTTCAAAAGTCGGCGTCGATGTCGGAACAGGAGTTGTTGACGGGGCAGGAGTTGTTGTTGGCGCAGGTGTTTCATTTCCAACACCATTACCTCCAGCAGCAGGAATCGTCGCTGTCTCTCGCTCAAGCTTAGCCTCATTCTCACTATTGCTTGTCACTTTGCCTTTGCCTGTAATTTTGAGTTTACCGTCAAACAGAATGATAATCTCTTTAATTTCCGCGGCCTCATTTACATGCAAGGCAGCTTTTTGCTCCACTATCATTTTACTTATGATGCCTTTCAGCAATTTAACAGCAGGAAAAGACAATGCAGAAATCTCAACCTTATCAATGTTTCCATCCAGCTCAATGGTTGCAACCTCTGATGTATCCTTATCAATCATTACATTTTTGAAGCCTTCACCAGTTAAACCGGCTGCCTCCTCAAGCTTAACGCCTGAAATGGTGAACACTTGACCAACGGTTGTTGTTCCTTCTGTTACAATTCGCAGCTTGCCATTCTTTTTATCAACAAAAATTTGCGCGATATCCGAATCATTTATTTTGATGCTGTTTTGGCCTCCTCCAAATACTTTCACTACTCCTTTTACTTTGACATTGTCGAGTATGACGTCCCCTTCGGCGATGCCTTCGGTTAAATATAGATCTCCTTCAATAGTTGTATCTTTTAACGTAATATTCGCTGTATTAATGATTATGTTTTTGCTTGAAACATCCGTATATGTGCCCGCTTGATTCAATATCTCTCCAGAAATATTGTTTATTAGCCGCAGCGCCTCAGCTCTTGTAATCTTGTTAGTTGGTTTAAATGTTTGATCTTTATACCCTGTTGCGTATCCTTCCATAACGAGTGCATTCACTGCTTCCTTACTCCATGAAGGCAATGAGCCTAGATCCGTAAGAGCGCTTTCATTTTTGGTCGCACTACTCAATCGAAATACTCTAACTAAGATAACGGCAGCCTCTTGACGAGAAATCGAATCGTTGGGACGGATCGTTCCGTCGCTGTAACCGGAAATATATCCTGCCGCAACCGCCTTCTTCATTTCACTGTAAAAAGAACTGGATGCAGATACATCAGAGAAAACAATCTCTTCCTCATCAACAAAACGAAACACCCGATTCATCAGAGTCATAAATTCCACTCGACTAATCGCTTGATCTGGCTTAAAATCCCCATCTCCATAACCCTGGATAAGCTGTTTCTCGTACCACTCTGTAAAATCCTTTTCCGCCCAGTGGCCTTTCACATCGGATTTGATTTTGCTTTGGTTTGCACGATCCAAGGTACTCTGAACGGGTTCTGTATTACCTTCAGCAGCCACAATTAATGGTGCAGGTACAAGTAATAAACAAACAAGAACCCATGCAATCAGTTTGCTAAAATATTTGAGCATCGCATAACTCCCCTTTCGATTGAAAATCATGTTTCATTCATCATGTTGGCATCATCAGTAAATCGAACGATACGCTCCCAATCACCTCACATTCCTTATTCCTGCATAACTTTTGACCAACGAATAATAATAAAACTAATCGATTACTAATTTTATTAACGTTTACATTGTAACGAAAAACGCTGTAAATCGTCAATATAAAATATATAAATGATGTAAGTTAGTTTCTCTCCCACTCCCCCACTAGTACGGCAGTATTCCATTCCTTCGTTTTAAAAATAAACGCAAAAAATGCCATCAGCTTTTGCCGACAGCATTCATCTCACTCACTATAAAATCATTTACGCATATTCGTTGTTATTAATAAAAATATTAATAATACCTTTACTCAGCAATTGAGGTTTTTTTCTGATCTGAAGCCATCGATAACGATTTATAATCATCATTTTTCACCTTTAGCCAGCTCTCCTGACGACCCTCAGCGTAGATGCTATCCTTGCGCTTGCAGGCAATGCCCTCCAAATCCGATCTTCTTACAAGATCAAAAATAGCTGCACCCTCTCGCTCCACGTACAGCATCTTTTTGAAATAGGCATTATCCTCCAAAATATATTCCAGCAGCCGCTTTCGCTCAAGCAGCGGTTTTTGCCTTAAATCAAGCCCGTTGTAATAAAGAATATCAAATACAAAAAACTGGACCGGCTTCGTCCTTTTGGCTTCACGGATACTCGGCTCCTTCTTCAGCCTGTAACGTTCCTGCAGCGACTCGAACTCAATCGCTCCTGTAAATGGGTTTACATAGGTTACCTCGCCATCTAACAGAACATCCGCAGGCTCCCTCAGCGGTACATTATGTAATTCGGGATACTGCCGCGTAACTTCATTAAAATGCCGAGTATATAAAGCAGCTTTGCTTCCCATAAAGGAGAGCTGCAGACGGTGTCCATCCAATAGGGGTTCAAATATAAAATCATCATCATCAAAAGGTTTTTCATATTCCGTTAATAACATGGGTTCCACAAACATTACGGCGCCCCCTTTCCGTTTAACCATTTTAGCATGATTTCACTTCAAAAATAGGAGGTAAATTTAGGTGAATGATATGAATAAACTCTCACTCGTATCCACATAATAGGTTCAAGAAGGAGGCTGAGAAAAGATGGCAAATCGTACGAATCAACTTCTTATACCGCAAGCCCGTGCAGCTCTAGAGCAGCTTAAATATGAAGTGGCCCAAGAGCTTGGCATTCAACTTCCGCAAGACGGATATTATGGCAATATGACCACTCGTGATATGGGCTCTATCGGCGGATTAATTACACGCCGGCTCGTTCAAATGGCTGAACAGCAGCTGTCAGGACGTCGTTAATTTCTACATAAATAAGCGCCAAGAATGCAGAGATGCTTTCTTGGCGCTTATTTATTTGAGAAAAAATAAGAAATTGTGCAAATAAATGCTTTTGTCACGAATGGAGAACTTCCCTTCTTCCATAAAAATCGGTAAAATGGGAGAGAGTTGTCCCGTTACATAACGCATACAAACAAATTCCATTATGGAAAGGAATATTCTAATATGATTATTCAACCAAAAACTCGTGGCTTTATTTGCACGACAGCACATCCTGAGGGCTGCGCACAACAAGTACAACGTCAAATCGATTACGTAAACGCTCAACCAAGCATTGAAGGCCCGCGCAACGTGCTCGTCATTGGAGCTTCAACAGGTTATGGTCTTGCTTCACGTATCGTTTCTTCTTTCTCTGCTGGCGCTAATACAATTGGCGTTTATTTTGACAAAGCTGCTGAAGGCGCACGCACAGCATCCGCTGGCTGGTACAATTCTGCTGCTTTCGAGGAAGCTGCTGCAGCTGCTGGACGCAAATCTTTCAGCATCGTTGGAGATGCTTTCTCTGATGAAATTAAAGCAAAAACTATCGACTTGATCCGTACGGAGCTTGGTCAAATTGATCTCGTTGTCTACAGCGTAGCTTCCCCGCGCCGTACACATCCAAAAACAGGCGAAACGTTCTCTTCCGTTATCAAGCCGCTTGGCGGCACCTATTCGAACAAAACCGTTAACTTCCATAACGGCGATGTAACGCAAGCTACAATCGAGCCGGCAACAGAAGACGAGCTTCGTCAAACGATTGCTGTTATGGGCGGCGAGGACTGGCAGATGTGGATTGACGAGCTTGAGAAAGCTGGAGCACTTGCTGAAGGCGCAACTACAGTTGCTTACTCTTACATTGGACCTGAAATTACACATGCAGTTTATCGTGAAGGTACAATTGGCGCTGCTAAAAATGATCTGGAAGCTACGGCTCACCGCCTTAACGAACAGCTCAGCACAAATGGCGGTCGCGCATTCGTTTCCGTTAACAAAGCGCTCGTAACGCAATCAAGCTCCGCGATTCCAGTTGTGCCGCTATATATTTCCGCCCTTTATAAAGTGATGAAAGAAAAAGGCATTCATGAGGGCTGCATTGAGCAAATGTATCGTTTATTCTCAGAACGTCTATACGGCGAGAATGAAACATTAGTTGATGAAAAAGGACTTATCCGCGTTGATGATTGGGAGATGAGACCAGAAATCCAAGCTGAGGTTGCCGATGTTTGGGCTAAGCTCTCTACAGAAAATGTTTATGATCTTTCTGATCTTGAAGGTTATCGTCGTGAATTTTTCCAGCTATTCGGTTTCGAGACAGATAGCATCGATTATGAAGCAGACGTTAATCCAGAAGTAAACATCCCAAATCTTCGCTAATATTTCCACTCTAAAACCAATTCGAGCGTTTATTCACTCGAGTTGGTTTTTTTTTGTGTTTGCTGGTGCAAATACATTACTTGTATGGCCACTGCTATAAGGATCATCCCCATAAAAGCGGGTGCGGCATGACCAAATGATACATAGATTTGACCTCCAATGATTGGCCCAATCATTCTGGCTAAGGCTTGAATAGATTGGCTGCCTCCTTGGATTCTCCCTTGTTCACTCGAATCGACAGACTTGGAGAGCATACCATTGAATGAAGGCCCAAAGATTGAATCACCAAAACCAAATATAAACATTCCAGCGATCAAAAGAGGATAAAACGAGAACAAAGCTGATGCGGCAATGAGACTGTAGCCTATAATCTCCGAAACCATTCCAAGAGTGGCGATCTGTTTATCACTACGTTTTTTCAAAAGCTTTGGCATGATGAATCCTTGTGAAATAATGTCTTGGACGCCCATAATTGAAAACATAAGTCCGATTAATGCAGGCTTCCAACTGAAAGAATCCATTGTGAATTGTGAAAAAACGGCCTGTAAAGATCCGTTAGGTATCCAAAGCAAGAACGCTGAGATAAGCAGCCTATTGATGTTTTTCATAGAAAGCAGGTTTGCAAGCTGTGTAAATGCATTCAGTCTTACAAAGGTAATTTCTTTCAGTCTATTTTTCTTGTCAAGGCTCTCCGGCATAAAAAAGTATCCATAAACAACATTCAATAAAGTTATGATTGCTCCAAAATACATGGGTACAGCATAACCAAACTTAGCGAGTAATCCGCCTAGAGTTGGACCAATGACAGTGCCAACGCCTACAACCGCACTCACCCATCCAAAGTATTTGGTTCTCTGCTCTACTGGAATGATGTCTGCAAAATATGCGAAAATCGTACTTATGCTCCCGCCTGTAATACCTTCAATTATGCGTCCAGCAAATAGAATCCATAACGCTCCTCCTATGCCAAAAACAAAGTACCCGATTGCAGAACCCAAAAGGCATATTAAAAGCAATGGACGTCGGCCATATTTGTCGCTCAATGCTCCGAGTACGGGAGCCGCAAAAAATACGCAGACTGCATAAACTGAGGTCAGCAGCGTAACAACTATCGCTTGTTCTCCAGGATTGCTTGTATACGGCTGCACTAAGAATGGGACGACAGGTATGATGATACTAAAGCCTATTCCGCATAGAAACACAGAGATAAGACCGAATAGTAAAGCGTGTTTATCTACGGATTGTTCTGTGTTCTGTTTATTGTGTGATCTAAATCCGAACACTTAAATTCTCCTCTCTAAAGTTGTAATTTTGGTTCCTTGGAAACAAACATATCGTATCTAATTTTTGTTTCCTTGTCAACAAAATAATAACAATAAAAATGCAGCCCTTACTCGAAAGAGAAAGGCTGCCTGAGGTTTTATTTTCATTATTCGTATTTATTCTGATTTAATATCCATTTTTTTTATTTCTGCATCCAAATGCCTACTATACATTTCCACGAAGCTAATCATACTTTCAACTTGTTCCTCGGTTACCTGCTCAAATACGGCTTTATCCCGCTCTTGAAACTCTTTGTGCAGATCCTCGTGGATGTTATAAATTACTTTCCCTTGCTCAGTTAGCCTAAAATAAATTTCTTTCTTATTATCCGACTTCTGGTAGCTTTCAATAAGGCCTTTTTTAATGAGCTTCTTCGTTATTTTACTTATGGCACCGCGAGTCATATAAAAGGATTCTGCAAGTATGGTCACGTTGGAATCTGCATTTTTTTCAATGTATTCGATGCAATGTACTTCAGAAGACTTGTAACCCTTAAGGCTGTCTTCCATCTTATCCTTATTAAGCCAAACCATCTTATTATATAAGTCCCTGAATCCCATCATGATCCGTTCTTCTTTGTTCATGTCCTGTCCTCCCACCCGTTTGGTGCATTAACTATATTAACAAAATTCGTTTCGAGATGTTCGTCAACATACCTCTACCTTACCAAAAACAAAAACAGAGTGGAAGTCCTGCTCCCACTCCGAAAATTTATAACTTGATTAATGTATAAAAAAAACCCCTTAACCGAAGTTAAGGGGTTTTGATTTGATACTATAGTTTTACAACGTTTTCTGCTTGTGGTCCACGGTTGCCTTGAGTTACGTTGAACTCAACGCGTTGACCTTCGTCAAGTGATTTGAAACCGTCGCCTTGGATTGCGGAGAAATGTACGAATACGTCATTGCCGCCTTCAACTTCGATAAAACCGAAGCCTTTCTCTGCGTTAAACCATTTTACTGTACCTTGTTCCATAATTGATTACCTCCAAAAGTATATTAACATGTTTTTTCCAGAAAAACTAAAAATCACACATTGAAAAAGATATCATCATACAAATGACAACCTTTTCAATGGGTGAATTCAAGGTTAAATTTGTTGTTTGTATTGATAATATACCATAGGCATTTGTAATAAGCAAGTCTTCATTTTAAAAAAGATCAAATCCCTTTTTTCTCCGGGATAACAACAGCTTAGTCAGGAAATTATATATCGGGTAGCAAGCACACTATTCTAACGTTGAGGAGTATGTACATGCGGAAATTTTTCATTTTAGCTTTACTTATTTTAGCTGTAGGCTGTTCGTCAAATCCAAGGATGTCAACCAATAAGCACTCTGCTCTTGGTTACACATCAACCAAAACACCTATTATTACGTCAACGCCACACACAACCCAGGCCTCTTCAATCTCTACACCGATGATGAAGAATCCTACTGTTTCAATGAAGGGCTCGCAGTACAACAACATTCCAGATTGGCTGTTGGGCGATGGAGCAAATGGACTCGTTAATAAATACCCTTATCCATTTCCGTCTCAATACCCTGGCCAATACCCAGCTCAACAACCAACAACACAGAATCCAACAACTCAAAACCCGACCACTCAGAATCCAACGACTCAAAAACCATCGACTCAAAATCCAGTGGAGAAAGCTCCTTCTTCCTCTGGACAATATGAACAGCAGGTGCTCCAACTGGTCAATTCTGAACGATCAAAATCAGGGTTGCCTGCACTCAGCATGGATGGATCTTTATCCAAAATGGCTTTGGTCAAAGCACAGGACATGATTAACAACAATTACTTTGATCATAATTCACCAACTTATGGTTCTCCCTTCGACATGATGAAACAATTCAATATTACGTACAGTTCTGCTGGTGAAAATATTGCTAAAGGTCAGCCTACTCCTGATCAAGTAATGAAGGATTGGATGAACAGCCCTGGACACCGCGCAAATATTTTGAAATCCAGTTTCACTAAAATTGGAGTTGGGTATTACCAAGGGGCATGGGTTCAAGAATTTACTGGTTAATCGCATCGATCAAAAAAAGAGCAGCCGACGAATTTCCACTCGTTGGCTGCTCTTACTAACATCGCGGCATAATTATTTACTAAAGACTAAACCGAACCAAGTATTTCGCTTAATGCGGCAATAAACTGATCATTTTCTTCCGGCATACCTATTGAGATACGCACATGGAGCGGCAAACCCCACGTTTTTCCGTGGCGAACGATAATCCCTTTAGCCATTAAACGCATGTAGATGGACTCCGATTCCGGCCCAATCTCAGCAAGTACAAAGTTGGTCATACTGCGAGTATATTTGATTCCAAGCTGGTCAAATGAAGCGTACATGCGCTCACGTTCCTTAACAACCAGTGCTTGCGAACTTAAAACATGCGCTTTATCACCGATCGCTGCTGCTGCCGCTGTCTGGGCAAGTGCATTAACATTAAACGGCTCCTTCACTTGAAGAATGCTCTGAATAATTTGCTGAGGGGCAGCCCCATAGCCTACTCGAATTCCTGCAAGACCGTAAATTTTCGAAAAGGTTTTTAGCACGATGAGCGGGTAGCCTGCTCTTACAAATTCCATTCCATCCGAATACAGCTCCTCCGAAACGTAGTGGCTGTAAGCTGTATCGAGCATAACCATGATACGTTTTGGGATTGAATCGAGTATATAATTCAAATCTTTTTGAGCTACATAAGTACCTGTTGGATTATTTGGAGAACATAGATATATAATTTTGGTACGATCAGTCACTGCAGCAACAATAGCTTCTGCATCATATTGAAAAGCATCATTGAGCGGGACAACGATTGTTTTAGCTCCCATCAGCTGAGCACCAAACTCATATTCACTAAATGTAGGTCCCGGCACAATAATTTCATCACCCGCATCCAAAAAAGCTTCTGCTACAAGCGTGATGAGCTCATCTCCGCCGTTAGTAACAATGACTTGATCTGCATGCAGGTCGTAATGATCGGCAATGGTTTTCTTCAATAATTGAGACTGGTTGTCAGGATAACGATGAAGATCGATCAAGGCGATTTGAATGGCTTCTATCGCTTTTGGAGAAGGTCCTAATGGATTTTCATTAGAGGCCAGCTTAATTACATGCTGCAGGCCATATTCGCTCTGAACCTCCCAAATCGGTTTGCCTGGCGAGTAGGGCTTCATCACTTCCAAAGCCTTTCGTGGTTTAACTTCAATTTTCTCGTTCATACATTTCACCCTTACTAAATAAAGTCGAAACCTTTATTACGATAATACATTAATCCTTTCTCGCAGTAAAGAGTTAATGCGAGATAAGATTGTCGAAATAATGACTAAATTCCCGCTTCAGCAGTATCGTATTGAACATTAAGAAAAGGAGGCACCCCACATAGGCGCCTCCTTTTTATCTACTTTTTTCACTTCATTTTATTTGCCTTCAGCCAAAAAATCGATCATTGAACGAGCTTGCACCTTGCCCGCTGCAGCTGGCTTACTGGCAGCTTCTCCACTTTCGCGCAAGCGGAACTCTACGATTTTAGCTACACCCGGTATCAAATCAAAGAAGTTGTCCGTGAACATGCCCTCGTGCTCTGCGGTAATCCATACCTGCTTAGCAAGCACATCCGTCTCCAGCGCGAACGACGTACCGTTGCTGCCTTCAACCTCTGAAATTCGAATAACCGCTGAAGTTAGCTTCTGTTCTTTCGCTTTCACGAAATAATGTTCCTTGCTGTCTATCAGCTTACCGCCTTGGGTCAGCTCTGCATACAATACAACACGGTTTGCTTCGCAGCCTGTCAGCCATTCAAGCTCGTTTATTGAGCTTACAATTGCTGCACTGTTTCCTGCTGTGGACACTTGAGTGGTTTCCTGCTTAATTAACACGCCTGTAAAGTCGTATAGCGATAATCTAAGCTCGCCTTTCAACGATTCCAGCAAATCCGTCACCGCATGAATATTGATGACGCCGTCATCTGTCTTGTCAAAGGACAGCATTGTGTCGGCGAAGCTTCTTTTCGCATAATACTGCATAGCTTTCCATTTCCCGTAATAATCCATGCCTGCCCAAGAAGCTACTGGCCAGCAATCATTCATTTGCCAGTATAACGTGCCCATGCAATATGGCATGCTGCGACGATGCGCCTCAATCGCCATCTTCATCGCTTCTGCTTGCAGCACCTGACTCATATAAAGAAAAGCAGGGAAGTCCTTAGGCTCGCTCATATAGATATCCATGTATTCTTTAATGAGACGGTTGCCGTCGCCATTTTTCTGATGCGCGCGCATTACCTTAGAATCCAGAGCCAAATCCTGCTCCGTTGCAAATTTCATCACCGTATCATACTCAGGGAATGACTGGAAGCCGTATTCACTCATAAAACGGCCGATTTTCAGGTTGTAGTTCTCGAATGGCTCAACTGCGTGCCATACTCCCCAGTAATGAACATCTCCCTCTGCAGATAGCGGATGCGCATGCTGGTTAATATCCCCCGACAGCGATATAAGCGGTGAGGATGGCCAATATTGTGTTCCTGGCGCAAAGGCTTCAACCGCATCAGGTAAAATGTCATGGAAAACTGCCTCGTAGTCCGCCCAAATGACGGCACGCTGCTCCGATGTATATTCTTTTTTCCAGCCCCAGCCGCCCTTCTCATCAAATTGCGCCCAAGCCGAATCAATCTCGTTATTGCCGCACCACAGCACGATGGAAGGATGATTGCGCAGCCGCTTCACATTCTCTTCTGCTTCCAAGCGAACATTTTCTAGAAAGGCCTCATCGCCAGGATACATGCTGCATGCGAACATAAAGTCCTGCCACACCAAGATGCCGTACTCATCACAAAGCTCATAGAACACCGATTGCTCATATATACCGCCGCCCCATACACGAAGCATATTCATATTCGATTCCGCAGCTGAAACAATTTCATGTCTATATCGCTCATCCGTAACTTCAGTAATGAAGCTGTCATTAGGAATATGGTTTGCACCTTTCGCAAACACAGGAACGCCATTAAGCTCAAAATAAAACGAGGCTCCAACCTCATCCTTGTCTCGCACCAATCGAATGGAGCGAAGACCAGTACGAACGGATTTTGCAGCTATCAACTCTTTATCCTTGCAAAGCTCTGCTGTAAATGTATATAAATGGGCATCACCAAGTCCTCTGCTCCACCAAAGCTTCGGATTCTCGATTTCAACAGGCAGTTGAATCACATTAATCCCTTGCTTTAAGTGCGCAGCCTGCTCCCAAGTTTGTCCCCCAGCACTTAACTTCACCAAGCCGTTCCATTCATGCTCCGACTCAATTTCCACATCTACCGTTAAGCTAGCTTTCGAAGCATTTACCTGATCCTGCTTCACATATACATCGGTAATTTTGCTGCCCGACCAGCCTTCTAGTCTAGCTTCACGCCAAATACCGCTAGTAACGAATCGCGGACCCCAGTCCCAGCCATAATGATAAGGCGCTTTTCTTGCAAAAATACTAATCTTCTGAGCACCCAGTCCGCCAAGCTCTGATTGATCATTACTAGCTGGTAGATTATAGCCAAGCTTCTCGATCTTCGGCAAATCCTCTTGCACAGGGGAGCGGAATTTAATCAACAATACATTATCTTTGGCATTCACCATAGACGTTACATTTGCTTTCCATGTTCTGAACATATTGTCTGCTGACAATACATGATGGCCATTTACATAAACGTCTGCATACGTATCTAATCCATCGAATACGAGTTCAATAGTTGAGGCATTAAACAATTGATCATTTACGTCGAAATGAGTCTCGTATTCCCAATCTATTTTGTCAATCCATTGCAAATCATGCTCATTTGTTTTATAGAAAGGATCTTTGATGATGCCATTGCGCAGCAAATCCGTATGAACGCAGCCAGGCACGATGGCTTCCATCCATTCTTGCTCCTGACAAGCTTTGAATTTCCAATTACTTAGCACTAGTTGTGTTTCTCTCATTTTGTCCTCCTAAGAATATGTGTCTTCCTATCGCTTGTCATTCTTCTTTATCTACAGCTTTTTTCATACCAAACAAGTCTGGAAGTTCATCCAGTGTCGTCACATTTGAATGATTGTAGATTTTTTTCAAAATATCTTGGCTGTTATGTTTTCCATCGTTTAAATAATCGCCTTCCCAGGTGACAAACCAGCTCCAATTCGCACCATACGCTTTCATTAAGTCCGGGTCAGGAATGGAACCATTTTCGGTCATTGCAACAAGTTTTTTATTACTTACTAGAGCGACGAGATTATCAAAATAATTAATGGCTGGAGAATGATCTCCAGGGGTTGGATAACTATCTACACTAACGATATCCACTACGTCATCTCCTGGATACCATTCGGGCTGGACCGAATTCCAGATCCATATGAGATTGTTTAATTCATGCTTATTGACCAGTCGATCGTATACGATTCGGTAAAGCTGCTTTGCCGGCTCAGGACCCTTTGCTCCCCACCAGAACCACCCGCCTTCAGCTTCATGAAGCGGTCTAAATAACACGGGCACATGGGCATCCTTTAACCTTTGAAGCTGTACGGCAATCGTATCGATATCAGCTAGCAGCAGCTTGTACTCCTCCGATCCGGTGTCACTCAAAGCTTTCTCCAAATCAAAGGTTACCGAATCAGCATAAAACCCCCGCCACCATTCTTTTCCCGGCTCGTCAATTAAGCCGGTTGGAGCGTTCCAATGCCATAAGAAGGTTGTAATGCCGCCCTGCTTATGCCAGCCAATTGCTTTTTCCACTTCATACGAGATGGCTCCGTGCGCTGCTCTTGTTTTGGAATAATCGATTAAATCAAACCCGACCATCGCTGGTTCTTTACCGGTAATCTTCTCAATCCAAGAAACATTATCCAGTCCGGTTTGACCCGACAACATCGACTTGCCATAGTTTTTCACCAAATAATTCATTAGCTTTTTGGCTTCTGCAGAAGCATTCCCATTCACTAATTCACCAGAGACCTGATGTTTTGTTTCAGGCTTCGTCTTTTGCAGCTTAATATAGTCGATATCGTAATAACCCCAGCCGCGAGTCAGGCTAATCGTATTCGTTCCCTCTTGTAAAAGCAGCTTCCCTGCCTTGAGCTCCGTAAATTGATCATTTGGCTGTAAAACCAATTCGCCATGGGGCTGATTATTCAATGAAATGCCAGCTACTTTATTGCCATTTGGCGCCCGGTAGCTGACCCATACATTGTATAATACTGCCTTTGGAGCAACAACCTCAAACGATAACTGGTCCTGCTCATCCGTAAAATCAGTAACGAAGCCTGAGCCAGAGAAGCCCTCCGCTTCTTTGGAAACCATAGTACCTTGAAGCAGCCCGGACTCCGCTTCGAATTTCAAAAATGGTTCTTCCTTGTTTGAGCTTGGCAGAACAGCCAATATAACGACTAAAGCGGCGCCTAGAAGCGCTAAGCTGACAGCAAGCGCACTAATGACAACTCGCCTGCTCCTAAGGGCGGTCACCTGATAATCCCCACTTTCGCTAGACGGAAATTAGTGCCTGTGCATTCTGGTCGATTGCCATGAATGACTTCAAGCTCGAAGCGGTGACGGCCGCTCACCCAATCATCTCCGAAACAGCTTAAGCGATACCACCCATCATCCTGGACCCATGATGGCCTCTCCCGCTCCATCACTTGCCACTCCCCATCATCTATTCGGTATCGAAACTCAGCTGAGCTTCTCCCGAAGTCAAAGCCAAGAACGAGTCCTCTTCCCTCGAAGGAGAAGGACAACTCTGCTCCAATGGCCGATGTCTCGAGCACTTGATCGATCCACTCTAGATGAGGCCATCTCCTTATGGCCCAAGAACCTCTCGTATGAATGTGATGAAAAGCTAAGTCGAATACATCATCCCAGCATTGTGTATCCAGCGGCTTTGGTATCAAGTATGAAACCTGATCAGCCTCCACCGCGTGATCCGCATACGATAATTCCTTCTGGAGATATGCAATTACACTTTGCCCATAGCTCAAGCTTCCTCTGCTTGTCGGATGAAGACCATCTGGCAGCCATTCTTCAAATCGCAGCTTGCCTTTCTTGACTTCCTCAAAAGCGTACAAACCCATCCATACCGAGCTTAGCTCATAATGCTCTGCTATCCGCTCAAATTCATTAATCGTGTCCGGTACCAAGCCATGTGCAATGGCGCTGTACATATTTTGCGAATACGTGTATACGATGACGATATCGCGCTGGCCATCAGCGAGCAATTGCCTTATTAATCCTTCGCGCGAACGATTGCGCTTCAAGGTTGGCTCGCCTTCATCATTAACTGCATATTCAATAAAAACCAAATCGCAATTCGTATCGATTAAATCGCGTTTGGCGCGGAAAGCGGCTAAATCGCTGCCCGTTGCTCCGATCGCTGCATTTTCAACCGCGATACGCAGTTCCGGGTATTGCTCCGTGAACCAGGCAATGACTGGCTCCGGCCAGTTATGGCGCGGCCTTGCATCGGTAATCGAGCCTCCAATAAAACCCACCGTCAAGCGTCCCTCTTGGATTCCGCGCCGCGTTCGATGCAGATTGCTTCGGTGATTCCAAATCGACAAAGTCATAAATGGCGTGCTCCTTGCACAAGTATTAGTCCTTGCGATAAATGGCATCCACCCGCTATTCTCGCAGCTGATAATTATTCAAATCAGGCAGCTCATCCTTCGTTAACGAGAAAGGGTGATTATAAAATTTGATAAGCTGTTCCCTATCTGTAAACTTCTCGGCATATACACGGTGCCCATCCACAGTATTATAGACAAAATTGCCATACCACGTGCAATTCCATGCCCATAGTGCACGATCCTGAAGCATAAGATCAGGATCAGGAATCGGTCCATTTTCAGACAAAGCAATAATTTTGTTCATGCTTGTGTAAGCGAGTGCCTTCTCGAAACGATCAAGCTGCGACTCGTAATTTTGCTCAGGAGGATAAATATCTTCTCCAATAATATCGACGTACTCATCGCCCGGATACCAATCCGCATGCTGTCCATTCCATACCCAAATCAAATGGTTCAACTTATGCACGTTCGTCATTCGGTCATACATCAGCTTCCACAATTGAACGCAGGGCTCAGCTCCTTTGCTGCCCCACCAGAACCAGCCTCCCGAAGCCTCGTGCAGCGGTCTCCATAATACCGGTACCCCTGCATCCTGCAGCCGTTTCAGCTCGGAGGAAATCGCATCAATATCTCTGATCAGCAGCTTATAATCCTCTGACTCTTTATCATTCATCGCCTTCTGTACATCAAACGTCGTTGCTTTTGTATAGAAGCCGCTGCCCCACGTTCGGTCAGGGGGCAAATCAATTAAATCCTTAGGCGCATTCCAGTGCCAGCAAAAAGTTACGATGCCGCCGCTTTGCCACCAATCAATCGCAATGTCCGTATCGGAGCATGTGGCCCCGCGCTCTGTGCGCGAGGGTGAATAATTCATGAAATCAAAGCCATAAACGGCTGGGTATTTCCCAGTCACTTCATGCAGTATTTCAAGCTCAGGTGTTGATACTACTCCGATTTGCTGACCGGTCAATATGCGAGTTCCATAAATGTCGCATAAATAGGTCATCAGCCTTTTCGCCTGATCGTCTGCATTCGGGTTTATGAGCTTAGGTTCCACAATGAAACGGGATTGCTGCTTCACATTCAACATTTATGGTTTCTCTCCTTCTTTGACATTTCTTTTTGTATATCCTCACTTAACCTACTGCCTGCTAACCGATAATACCGCTCCGCTCCACACTTTCTACGAAATAACGCTGAACGACTAAGTACAAAATGATTAGCGGTATGATAGCAAGCAAAATACCCGTATCAATAATCATTGCCACATGGTTCGGATCAGCCTTAACGTTACCGCCTCCGGCCGCTACCCCCAGCAGACCTGGAAGCAGCGCATTCGCTTGGGCTGACAATGTCGAAATCTTAATCGGCATAAGTGCGGATTCACTCATGAACAGCGAAGTGAAAAAGGTATCGTTATACTGCCAAACGAAGCAGAACAGCACGACCGTAATGATTGGTGGAACGGCGTTAGGCAGCATGATTTTCAAAAATGTTTTCACTCCGCCAGCCCCATCAATCAATGCAGCTTCCTCTATCTCTTTAGGCATTCCTTTAAAAAACTGGCGGAAAATATAAATGAACAGTCCCGCTTTTAATCCGATTGCCGTTGCAGACGTTATAATAGAAGGCCAATACGTATTGAGCAGATTAACGCCTTCCTTGCCCGTCACTAGATGAATGACTCCGAGTATGTCAAAGCTTCTAAAATGAAGATACATCGGAACCATCAACGTGCTTGTCGGAACTAAAATCGTTAATATGACCAGAGCGAACAGCACATTGCTGCCTGGGAAGTTAAAACGGGCGAAGCCGTACCCAGCAAGCGCGCAAGAAGCTGTCGTTAGCAGCGTAGTCACAATAACAAAGACAAGCGTATTTCCTAGAAGAGGAAAGTAGTGTAAAATATCCATTGCCATTTTGATATTGTCGAGCGTAAAGTGGACAGGCACCATATAAATCGTCGGATTGTAAATATCGACTTTGTCTTTGAAAGCGACAGAAAACTTCATAAGCAGCGGATAAATGATGATGTACGAGATGCCAATAACAAGCGCGTAACGAAAAATGGCGTACAACGTATCGATCGTCTTATTTTTCATTTTCTGCAGCCGATATTTATTGTCCTCGTTGCGAACAGCCTGTGAAGCCTCCATATGCAGCTTCCTCCTTTGTTAATCACTCAGTTGTAATGTACTCTTCTCGATAGCAGCACTCCGATAATGACCAAAACAACGCTTATAATCAACGTGTAAACCCAAGACATCGCTGCGCTGAGCCCAAAATTTTGCGTGGTGAATGCCGTCGAGAAAATCATATCCGTAACTGCGCTGCCCGAGAATGAATCAATAATCGTATAGATGACATTGGTCAAAATGAGCGGGCTAACTAATGGAAATGTGATTTTCCAGAACGATTCATAGGCTGTAGCGCCTTCCATCTTAGCCACCTCATACATGGCACCTGGAACGGACTGCAAAGCAGCTAGAAAAATAAGAATTTGCACGCCTGAGCTTGTAATAATCTCATAGATTCTAGTAATCGCCTGAACGATGTAGTCAACGAACGATAGCGGCAATCCTATGTCGCTAAGTATCATGACCATTGACATAATGTTATAGGTGGAAGAAGCTTCACCCATTTCACTTACGACCGATGAATCGCCTACTAGATTAATAAGCCCCGCTGTTTCAGCAGCTGAAATCGCATTGGAAGCGAGTATGACCGGAAGGAAAAATATCGCTCTCGCGAGTATTCTGCCACGAAATTTCTGATTAAGCAGCGTAGCTGAGAAAAGGCTGAAAAATAATATCATCGGTACATTTAAAACCATTTCTGAAACGGATTGTGTCAAAATCCGATTGAAGGTAGCATCCACGAACAACGCTTCTTTAAAATTCGCCCAGCCAACCGATTCCAATATAAACCCAGTCGGTTCCACCGTTAGCTTGCTGAAGCTGAATTTAATCGATTGGATAAGCGGCGTCGCAAACATAAATATGAAGCCCAGCAGCCATGGGAAAATAAATGCTACGCCTAGAAGTGAGCGCTTGTGCCGCAAAGCTAGCTTATATCCATTCATTAACGCTCACCTCCTACCCAATAGTTTTGAGCTTCAACTTTGTTTCCGTTAATGCTGACTTGCTTATCGGTGTAATTGACAATAATTGATTTCCCATTGCTGTATTGCATCTCTACGACACCGTCTCGATGGCGAATATGCTTCACCATTTGAGCGTTTCTCACATCGGAGAGCACGTCATTTGCTTCCTTATACATCGACAGCGCTTGATCATACCAGTCTTTGTAATGGGTAGAGAACAACTTGTCAAAATGAGTGAATTTCAGTTTAGACGATGGTTCATAGCTCCATGAAAAATGCGGCGCTGAGCCAAGCTCTACCGAACGAAGCAGCTGCTGCTGAATATCCTGCTCATCCTCTAAGTTAATCGCACCGCCGGCATAATCGACATATCCATGAATAACCATTTGATAAAATGGAACTTCCTCATCCGTTAGCACGAAGCCGCTGGATGACGTTGGCACATTTATTAGATGATCTGCGAATGGCCATACATAAGCATTTCCGCCCGTAAGCATCGTTTGATCGACGCGCTCATCCACCTTGCTCAGCTCATCCTCAACGATTTTTTTAGCCGTTTCGCGTTGAATGACACTGCTCGTACGGAAATCAGAACTCAGCACGTTTCCAAGATCCCGCAGCGATATTCCCCGCATGCCAAGCGAATCATACTTCTTCATAAAGGTATCAACAAAGTAGGGAAGCTTTGCCGGTGACAACAAATAATACGAGCCTAATAGCATATCCATTCGATTAAGCGCTCGATTATAAGGATAAAGCTCTGCTTCCTCCCGTGTAACGAAACGCGATGCATCAGAGGATGGAACAAAACCTCCATCATCATGATAAATTTGCTGAAAGGCTACATCTGGGAACAACATCCCGCCGGATTGCTCCAGCTGATTCGCTAGCTTAATGAAGCTGGACTTGCTTCCGAGCTCGCTGTCCACTTTCAGCTTTACTGGTGTCTGATGATTGACGCCGTTGCCGAACCAGCCCGAGTAACGCATGAGCAATCGATCAACCCCATCCGACTTCAGTTGTCCAGCCATTTGTGAGGCTTGCTCAAAGGATGTCATGGAAACGACGGAGCTGTACGGTACACCAAGGAATGATTTTCGCTTATCGACCGTTCCTAGAATATCCAAATAAAATGGAAGCTTTTCATCATCTTTTAATGGCTGAAGCTTGTTTTCAGCTACAAGCCTGTCACGATAAAGCTCAGCCATTCCTGAATAGCTCGCCTTATCGCCAGAGAGAAAGCTGTACCGAATTTGAATGTCGCCTTTATAAATCTCTTCACTCAACAGCTGGATTTCTTGAATCTTTGAGCCTGTGTAAAGCTCAAGCTCATCCTCTCCGCGCAATGAGTAGCTGCTGTGAATATAATTGTAGGAATTTTTTTTACCGCTGATATCAGCAGCGATGCTGGCAACAGCATCACCTTCTTCAATCACCGCAAACCATGCTGCGCTTCCTGCCTTCATCCCAAATACCGGCATTCTAGCACTCTCGCTTACTTGACCGCGGCGGTAGCTGTTATCGTTCGGATCAAGGCCATATACTCTTTGTACGTATTGCTCTTCCTTTACCTTGCCGTTGTTTAGATGGATCAAGCTTCCGGTTCCATCCGGCACGAACATATATCCTTCATTATCCTTATCTGCAGCGCCAAAGAAATTAAGCATCTCGATGCTGCGAATTTGATAGCCTCCGCTTTCTTTGACCTGATTGACTGGAACGGATGCAACCAGCGAACCGCCATCAATGCGGTATTCCAAAGGAATAACGAAGTTTGGTTTGCTCGATTCGCCGCCGCCTGCAACGCCATTTTCCTCATTGTCGAAAGCAAGATCCTCATCGGAATAACCAGCCTTGACGAATGCCGCCGTCATTTTGCTCAGGACAAGCGGCTTGGAAACCTGTGCGTCGAGTCTCTCTAATACTTCCTTATTGTCCGCTTTCGGATAATAGCGCAGTCCCACATATTTGGCCGTCGGCGCATCCAGCTTGGAGAGCACCTTCTCTTCCAATCGCACTTTGCTTATATACCTTGGCAAAGCATCCACACCGATTGACGTATCGCCAATCGTATAGGTGATACGAATGCCGTTCTCAATGCTCTCAGCTGTAAACTGCTTATTTGCGATACTTTCCGTGAAGTTGGTGAACGTATCCAGCGTACCGATTGAATCCCGGAACAGTACCGTCAACTGAGAAGACAATATTTCCTTCTCGAAGCCCGATGCGATCGCATCCTCACTCCGATTGGGCGGATTGCTGTACCAGATTTGGCCTTGCCGTTTATCCCTCACAGCGACCTCTGTCGTTTCGGCGCTGTAGTATAACGATAATTCGGAATTGTCCGCTACAAGCTGCATGCCTGGCACACCTTTTGAAGAATCAGGCATTGCCTTCATTGCGGCTCCAGCTTCCAGCTCAGTTGTCATTTTCATATAAGCGGCTGCTTTAACGGCTTTAGCTCCACGACTGGTGAATAGCAATACGGAGCAGACCAAGATACAAATTGCTGCGGTACAGGCCAGCACCGCAACCAGCTTTTTACGATTTTTCACGGGTGCGGCCTCCTTTACGTACGGAAAATGATTTCACGATAAATATTGATAATAAAATCGATAATTTGCTGCATCATACTCAGTACGAGCGTCCCAAGAAATACGATAATACCCATTACGATTACCGTCAGCAGCATCGTAATAATCGTTTTAAACGCCGTATATTGATGAACCGTCATCGTACCGACAAATAGAAGCGCTAGAAACCAAATGGTAGATATAGACATGACTAAATAATAAAAAGCCGTTTCTTCCTGTACCATAAACCGGCTCGCAATGGTCATGGGCACATAAAGAATGACCATAGGAACAAGCGCATAACCCGTCGCCATAACAATTTCCTTGAATTTACCTTCGCCATCCATTAAGGTTGTAATCGCCCAATTGGATATACACCAAAGAAAGAAAGGAAATACAATCGTAACGAGCTGAGTCAGGCTGTTCAAATGACGTGGATCATTATAGTTCACCAGAAAACCTGCAAACTGATTTTGTAAAATAACAGAAACGATGACGAGCAGCAAAATAGCTAATGCGACCTTTACTTTTCCTTTGCCGTCATACTTCATATCCCAGAAGCCGTCAAAAGGATGAACGATTAAATGCAGCGGAAACTTGATGAAATCCTGCTTCATAGCGATCTGCCCTCCTTAGCGGTTTGCGCTGCAAAGTCCGACATCGTAAGCTTCCTCTTTTTCATACGAGAGCTTACCAGCTTGAACGCAAGCCATGCAGCTGCTAGGACGATCAGCATTGTTAGAAAGGTTCCTGAATGTTCCTTCATTACTTCCCTGCGGTACCTTTTGTAAGCTACGGAATAACTATCGCGGTCCATGCCTAGCTTAAAATACTCGAGCGCTTCCCCGTTCTTCCGCTCCATCAGCAATGATTTGCCAATGCCTATATACGCAATATCGTAGTTGCTGTTTAACCGAAGCACCTCTTGCCAAACCGGTACCGCCAGCTTATCCTCACCGGTGTAATGCAGCTTCACAGCCTCGTTTACGCTGGCTCCAAACTTCGTTGGCTCAAATACGACGATATTGCTTTTCCCACGATCAAGCACCAGTTGTTTTTCACCCAAATGCTCGACGGCGACCGGTATTTTAAACGTACCGATCTGATTCCCCTTACCGCCATACATATAGAGCAAATCGCCTTCGTCATTGTAGGTAAATACTTTGCCTTGATTTCCGTCAAGCACGCTGTACATTCCGTTTTCGAGCACCTTCACATCAATCAGCTTGGAAGGACCAACAGCGCGCCTGAACAAAATATCCCCTAACACATCGAAGTAACCGAAGCGCTTCAGCACATCCTCACCTGATGGATTAAGTCTTTTTACTGGTTCCTTAGAGTCAGGATCGATGTTCGTTGCATATACAAATCCTTTCGCATCGATATCGATATTCGAAAACTCGGTTGGAATAAACAGCACCATTTGCGCTTTCTGTGCTTTGGTTGAAAGCAAGCGCCATATGACTTCGGTATAGTCCCGCTGCACTTTGTTTGTCCCTACATATCCGATAAACTGGCCTTTCTCATCAAACTGCATGATGCCCTCGTAGATGCCTTGCGCTACGACATAAACCCGTTTAGCTTTATCTACCGTTACCTTTAACGGAATAAATTTAAAATCACTTGCCAAAACATCAGATTTGGGCTGCTCGATTATTCGAAGCAATTCACCGTCGCTCGATAACACGACAACTCGCCCGTTGTCCGTATCCGCAACATAAAGCTGCTCCTCCTCATCAACGAATAATCCCGACGGATTTTTAAAACCGATCTTTTCTCCGTCCTTCTCGTACTCGTTAATGATGTTTTTCACTTTCCACTGATCATCTAAAATAACGATTCGGCCATTGCCGCTATCCACAATGTATATGAGCCCGCTTGCAGACACGACCATATCCTTTGGCTCTAAAAAGTCACCGATGCCAATATCAGCTCCGGATATGGAGAGTTTGGGTACATAAGCCGCCGGTGCTGGAACTGCTTCTTCCCAATAGTTATAGTTGTAGCTCTCATATGGCGTCGACGCTGCAGACGCAGGTAGAGGCGCTGCGGTAATAAACAATAGGGAAGCCGCCGCGATGACGAGAAACCATTTTTTCGCTGACAAGTGCATTCCCCCCTTTTAATCTTTCATTCCTGAAGTCGCCATCGTTTCAATAATTCGGCTTTGCGAGAAAACGAACAGCGTAATCGGAACACTCATCAGAATGAGTGCTACTGCTGCCGCCGCTCCTGCGCGAGCAATACCGCCTGCCACAACTTGATTAGCTGCAAAATGCAGCGATTTAAGCTGTTCGCTGTAAATGAAGCCATTCCCATCGCTGCCCCAAAGAATTTGGAAAAGCAAAATAATTAGCGTTAGCCATGCCGGTTTTACATTGGGCATTACGATGGTCCAGAAAATTCGATATTCGCTTGCTCCATCAATTTTTGCCGCCTCTAACAGCACATCAGGAATTTGCTCCATAAATTGCTTCATTAGATAGAGACCGAGCGAATAAGCAAAAGCCGGAATGATGACTGCCCAATACGTGTCGATCAAGCCTAACCATGACATGATCATATAGTTTGGAATAGCTGTTACGGCTGGCGTAAACATCAAGGATAAAACGACAATGCTGAACATGAAGCTTTTACCTGGAAACTTATGCTTGGCTAGCGGATAAGCAGCTGCCGACGCTAACAGTACATGTCCAATGATTCCCATGCCGGTAATGAAAACCGTGTTGAAAATATATCTAGAAAAAGGAACCCATGAATTGCCTAACAATGCGAATAAATCGATAAAGTTGTTCATGGTCGGGTTTCGAACAAATAATGTCGGAGGAAACATAAATATTTCATCCAACGGTTTAAAGGCATTATTAATCGCATAGATTAGCGGCACGATCATGAACGCACCAAACGCCGTAAGCAAAACAAAAAGCGAGAAGCTGCCCCAGAACGATCGATTTACCCGTTTCCTCGGGATTCGAAAGGAGAAGTTCATGAACTTATTCACCTACCCTGCGAAGAAGTTTTTGAACGATGAGATTCGATCCCACCATAATCATGAATAACACAGAAGCAATGGCAGAAGCGTAACCCATCTCAAAACGGGTAGTACCGAAATCGATTAAGTGAGTAACTATCGTCTCAGCTGCATAGTTGACGCTTGGGAACCCTGCGAGAGCGATCGAAACATCAGCCACTGCAAATGCCGTCGTAATCTGAATGACTGCCCCGAACATCAGCTGCGGCCGCATCGAAGGCAATGTAATGTACCAAAGCTCCTGCCAGCGATTCTTCACGCCATCGACTGCGCCAGCCTCATATAATGTCCGGTCAACGGTTTGCAAACCTGCAATAAATGCAAGAAAACCCGTTCCAAGACTAAGCCAAAGCTGAACAAGAATGATGATCGGCAAAATGTATTCCTCTTTTTTCAACCATTGAAGCGGCTCCAAGATGATGCCCAGTTTCAATAAAAAACCGTTGGCAATACCATAACGATCGCCGGAGAAAATCATCAGCCATATAAAATACACGTTTCCGGATATGGATGGCGCATAAAATACGAGTGTCATTATCGCTCTTAGCTTTGGAGACAGCTCATTAATAATCCATGCAAAAACAAAACACGCGATATAACTAATCGGTCCCGTTATTACAGCGAACAACAGCGTGTTCTTTACGGCAATGAGGAAAACATCATCATCTAGAAATAAGCGCGTATAGTTCTGCCAGCCGACAAACTTTGGAAACTCCAGCATATTGAAGTACGTAAAGCTAAGCACCACCGACACCAAAACCGGCAGTACTGTAAACACGGCGAACAAAACCATGTAAGGCGCCAGCAATATGTAGGAGTGTTTGTTTGCTTTCACTTCCCGCAGCTTCAGGTTCCACCAATTTTGCACGCTTGACCCTCCCTCCATTATTGCGGCAACCCGAACTCTTTTCGTTTCGTCGTAATTTCATCCTGCATATATTGGACATAGTCCATAATCGATTCTCGCGCCTGCACTTGACCAACAACCGTCTTATAGAAAGCATTAAACAAATGTCGGCCTGTGAAATATCCGCCTGGCACTTCCGGCACCCCTTGTACCCATTCAAATTGCGCCTTCAAGTTTTCGTAATCGGCAACCGGCCATGGCAAGCTGTCGAGTGCCTTGATATTGGCAGTCGGATAACGGGCTGCTGCGCCCATCAAACCTTCCATTTCACGACCAAACACCGTTTGTGTCGCTTCGCTGGTCCACCATTTCATGAACTCCCATGATGCTTCCTTGTCCTTCGCCTTCTTCATCATTACGACAGCGCTGCCTCCGCTTGGCACCTCACGATTAATGGAGCCATCCTTCTGGATGGTTCCCGGAACAGGAGCGAAGCCCCACATGCCGCGAATTTCTGGCGCAAATACAGAAAGCTGGTTATAGGTTGTATAATCTGCAATGCCGATTGGCATCTGCCCTGTACGGAAGCGATTGGAGAAATCATATTCCCGTTCTAATTTATAGTCGGTATAAAACTCCGTCCATTGCTTAAATGTTTCGATGCCGATGCGTGAATCCAGATCGGATTCTTTGCCATCATTGCGGTATAGCTGTCCGCCATTCTGAAATAATAGTGCCGCATACATCGAGTTTGGCGGTATGTTTTGCCCTTGAACAGCAGCTTGTGCTACAACTGGCAAACCGAATTGCATATGATTTTTGCTTAGAACGGCTAGTAAATTAGAAACTTCATCCCAAGTTTGCGGAATTTCCAGCCCCAGCTGATCAAGCACATCCTTACGGTAAAAGAGCATGTTGAACGTTTGCGTTTCCGGCAACGCATAAACCCCACCATCATAGCTGTATGGAACAACTGCGCTTGGACGGAAACGTTCCCTCACCTCTTCGAAATCAGCAAACTGTGTCAAATCAGTTGAAGCGTTGCGCATCGCAAAGTTAACAGGCAAATCATTTTCAATCTGCATGGCGATGTCGGGACCTTGGCCAGCCAGCGTTGCAGGCAGCAGTGTTCCCATGTTTACCAGCTTCAAGTTGACATTAATGCCGGTAACGGATGTAAAGGTTTCGTCAATCATCGCCTTCATCGTGTTGGCTTGATCCCGACCGCTTCCGATCCATACGGTAATCGACCTTTGGTCGGCGTCCTCAGAAATATTTCCGATCTGATTGTAATCCGTAAAGAAAGAAGAAATAAAAGTTGCAGATTGATGCTTAAGATTCGCAGCGAAGCCCATCCCTTTTTTAGGGAATTTCTTATCTGGTGAAGCGACATACAGCGCATCAATCTCAAGCGGCTGCTGCCTTGCTTGCTGAACCCAAGTTCCTAGTCCGCCCGTGTTTGTCTTGTAGGCCCCAAGCCTTCTCGGAATGGTATCCGGCTTCTCAACCATCTCATCCAATTGCAGTGACATCGTCTTTAGTAGAGCCTCTTGGTCACTGGATTGTCCTGATAATTTGACGAGCTGCGCGGCAATGGTTTTCAGACGTTCACTTTCTTCTTCAAAAACGTTAAGTATGTTGGGTACTTTTTTCTCAATCTGATAATCACGGTATTCATCGGGCTTTGTTCCCGTAATCATCAATATTTTGCGATACATTTCATTCAAATTATAAAGACTGCTTTCAACCTCTCGAATGAGCGGGGCAAACTCGCCTAGGCTTACCTCAAGCCTGAGTGTATGCTTTCCTTTTTCCAGACGGTATAAATAAGGAGACTTTCCACCCATCACATCAAGCCGATAGGAGCTCTTATAACGAAACGCAACCTTTTCCATTTCCTTAAAAGGAATTTCGCCGTCAATGGTTAATGTACGAGTTGAATAAATGCCTCTAACGAAGTTTTGCTGCGTTTTAAAGGCAATTTGGTAAAGCCCCGTTTCAGGGACATCAACTTCCCATTCCATCCATTGACCAGGAAGACGAAAGTTCAAGCCGCCAATCGTATTGATTTTTATTTTTGAAGAGCTGTAAGGATATACTGCAGCACTTGAACGCTCGCTGAGCGGATACAAGGTAGGTGAAGACTTTGCTGTGGAAGCCTCGCCTTCAATCGTAATCAATTGGCCGCTCGTCGCCTTCAGACCATCTGCTTCATACTGCTTTAGCAACTGTTCATAGGTTAGTGGAGCAGGCTGTTGAAATAGTTTCAATTGTTTAACGACCATCGGTTCCCGTGTAGATTCAAGCGTAATCGTATGTTTGCCCTGCGAAAAATAAAATAAGAAAGGTTCATTCTCGTAACCATCGGAATCTTGAAATGTTTTCTCGCTCCATCTCGGCTTCTCCACTTGCTTTGGTCTGAGATCATTGCCTTGATTGTCCTGAACAACTTGAGCTGCTTGATTATCCCAAACACGGTCAAACTGCAGGAAAGCAGCTTCTCTGAACGGACGTTTTCCGTCAATGAATAAATCCCGTTCAATCGCTGAGCTTTTTCCTTCAATGGGATAATAGAGCAAAGAAAGATTATAAAGACCCGCATCAGTCACATCAAATGACCATTCCACTTTGCCCGATTCGCCTGTTAACAAGGAAGATCCGTCCATGCCCTCGTAGTTGTTAAGCTTCTCGAACTCAGCACCCTCTACATGGCTGTAATTGATTGCTTCTAATACGATTTCCCGCTCTGGACGGGCAGCCGCCTCATATTGCGAGACATAATCATGATATTTTTGTTCATTATAAGCCGAGATCTTCGTCGATCCGGATTGAACGGACCCCTCCGTCAGCGAATTATCCGAACTGCCGACTGCATGCACCTTAGGCACTGACGGAAGTACCATTAAAACTGCCAAAACAAAAGGGACTATCTTCTTTGCCACATTGGTTAGCCGCAAATTGCTTATCACCAGAGGTCCTCCTTACATGCATAAACGGTTTCTCCGTCCATAGGCGGGGAAGCTCACGTTTGATGGTGAAATATAAGCCCATATATCTTCTAGCATTTATTTTCCTCGTTCTCATACAATCGGGGGAAGTCATGAAAGACGTCCCCCGACCTGTACATTAAACCGCTGCCTTCAATTACTTAGAAAGCTTGGCTATTGACGCTTCTGCTTCCGGCTTATACTTCTCTGCAGTCGCAGTCACTGATTGATTGTTTACGATAATATCTGTAACGAACTTTCCAGTCGGGAATTCAGGATAAGCATCATCCAGCAAGATTTGGCCTGTGTTCGTAATATGATCACGCTGCATAGCTACATCTTCCTCGTGATTGTAGAGTCCTTCCAGCCACTCTTGGCTAGGGAACTCTTCCGTTTGAGTAATATCAAATGTTTCTTCGTAAATTTGGTAAACCAATTGCGCGTCTTTTACGCCTTTTGGAATAAATTTAGCCGCTTGTGCTGGGTTCGCATAAGTAACCTCAGGACTTCCTTGAGGGCCGTTCGGAATAGGCACTACGCCGATATCGAACGTTAAATCACCAATGTTCCATACCGGTGCTTGGAACATCGCTACATCGCCGTCTTTGAACGTGTTGAACTCTTCATAATTCATTCTGTCGCCGGTTTTAATTTTCATAACGTTCTCAACGTTGTATAAACGGTTCATAAACTCTGCTGCTTCTATCGTTTTTGGATCGGTTAAGCCTTGAACGCCTGTTCCTTCGTCAACGATTTTGCCGCCGTTTGCAGCAGTAAAGTTGCGGAAAATATCAATGGACCAGCCTGAGAAGCCATAAACGTCAATTTTTCCGTCATTGTCTGTATCCTTAGTTGCTAGCTTTGCAATTTCCAAAAACTTGTCCCAGTTCCATTGGCCGCCTGTGTAAAGCTCTTGAAGATCCGGAAGGCCAAGTTTTTTAAACAAATCGCGATTGTAGTGCATTGCTGTACCGCCTGAACCTGGATTGTCAAATGCATATTCGCCGCCAGCAATAGCAGGCGCTTTGGCCATCAAGTTTGCATCGTTGTTGATGTTATTAGCTGAAGTTGTAAACTCGCTGATCGGAAGCAGCTGGCCTTTCAATACAGCCGGCAATGCTGCTTTGTATTCCATTTGAACGATGTCTGCAAAAGGCTCACCTGTCAGGACAGTAGCCGTAAACTTCGGCATGTATTCTTCAAAAGGAACGTTTATGAATTCGATTTTCACATTATATTTTTTTTCAACTTCTTCAATTTTAGCGAGACGCTCTTTCTCGGAAGCCGTTGCTCCTGCTGGTGTCAAATCCCACCATGCAGCTATTTTAATAACGCGTCCACCCATATCGACAGGTTCTGGTGTTGCTGTGGATTCCTCAGGTGCTGCAGTCGGATCAGTGACAGCGCTTTCTTTTGGAGCGTTATTCGTTCCTTTATTTCCACCGTTCCCGCCGCTGCAAGCTGTAAGTATGAGCATGAAACATAACACCAAAATGGACAAACCTTGTATTTTTCTCATGACCGAACCTCCCATTTTTACATTCTTCAGTTGGTATAAAGTAAAAATCTCCATTTAAAAGCGCTTTCATTCCTAAACTTTGAAAAACCAAACAGCTAACCTCACCGCCTTTTCGTTATTTGATTTCCGTAATTTGTTATTTTGTTTTGCATAACGAATATAACACCAAAAACAAAACTGGTCAATTGTTTTTTATCTGTTATCTAATCGCACTAATATTTCTAAAAAAATAAACAAAATCCCGTTTTATCGCTTGTATACCCTTGAAAAAACAGCTATATTTATCTACATAACAAAATAACAAAAAGACAATAATAAAGTATTGAGGTGAATGAACTTCCTAAATAAAACTCTAAATAAAATAATGATGTTTAATGTTTTTTAGCAATTAAAAAACAAGTTTAATTGTTAGTAACAATACGGTAAAATAATGACTAGCATTTCTTCACATATAATAATGGACTTCTTTACATATAGATGGCTTGGCAAACTAACTAATTAAGGTAGGATGAAATTTATGCGCCGGAAGGTAACGATTCAATCAATTGCCGATTATACAGGGTTGTCCAAATTCGCAGTATCACGAGGGTTAGCCGGAAAATCGGGGGTTAGTCCACAAACAAGAGAAGTGATATTAAGAGCTGCAGGACAGCTTGGTTATTTTAAGGACGCTCAGACGCCTCCTGTTTCAAGCGAACTGATGGATACAGAATCACGAAGCTGGTCCGGAACCATTCTAGTGCTTTTCCCAAATGTTCGTTATCAAAATACTGATTCCTTATATTGGGGTCCAATATTTAACGGCATATCTACAAGGCTGAACCAAAAGGGCATTAACATCCTTACATTAACCGAGCCTACTAACGACTCCATGTTCTCACTTTTAAACCCTGAAGCAATTATGGGCATTATTACTGTAGGCTCTATTTCAACCTCTGTGCTGCTTGATATTAAACGGCTCGGCATTCCTGTCGTGATGGTCGATCATTACGATCCAAACTTTCACTGCGACTCGATTTTTACAGATAACTTGTCCAGCATGAGAGAAATAATGAACGCCGTCATTACAAAAGGGTACAAAAACTATCAATTTTTAGGAAACATTAGAGATGCACAAAGCTTCTATGAACGATTCCTTGGTTTCCGTTCAGCTCTCGAAGACAATGATATTGAACTAAAGCAAATTCCTTCCCTAATGGGACCGGAAATTGAGAACTTTCACGATACATTCAAAGCTGCTATTGAGGAGCATGGTTTACCTGAAGTATTTGTTTGCGCCAATGATATATTTGCCTCTTTTGCGTTAGATACCTTGAAACATATCGGCATGTATATTCCAGAAACGCTCGTTTTCACCGGTTTCGACAATACCCATCCTCAGATTCCTTTTTTGGCAACTGTTAATGTAGATAAGGAGCTGCTCGGCAAACGTGCTGTTGATCAGATGCTTTGGAGAATACTCAACGCAACAACGAGCTACGAGAGAACCCTTATTCAAGCTGAGATTATTTTCAGAAACTAAACATAAAAAGAGGATGACCATCGCGGTCATCCTCTTTTCGCAGTAGTGCTTCGTCTAAAAATCCGGCAGGCCTTCCTTCCTCTCCCTATCCTATAAGTACCTATCCATTTCGTTATTGCAGCACAACACTGTCTACATAAACCGAAGTTGATCCGCTTGAGTTAGTAGGTGAAATGAACTGAACGCCCACTTCACGCACATCACCCAAATTGGCTACTCCAGATAAGCTCAGTGAAATCGTAGATGCCCCCGATGAATTGATGTTTACCGTTCCTGAATCATACCAAGTGTAAGCGGAGCCCGTCTTAATAAACAGCTTCGCCTGCAGGCCACTGCCAAAGCTTCCCCATGCCGCATGCTTCACTTTAACAGAAACAGAAGATTTGCCGCTGAAATTATTAGCACCCGCATATTGCAAATAAAATTGACCGCCGCCTAACGTAACGTCTGCTTTGAGCGAGCTGCTGCCGCTTGCCGCCCATTCGGTTACAGACCATGGCCCGCCAGCAACGTTTGATGCCGTCCAGCCTTGTGCATTTCCACCTTCAAAATCGTACAACGTAGAGCTGCTGCTGCTGTTAAACACGGAAGCTTTTGTAGAAGTAGCCCCAATGCCATTTGTTCCGTTAATGACAAGATTGCCCCATGTAGTAAGCGTCTGCCAATCACTTGTCGTCATATCCAGCCACGAATTGGCCGAATCATTTCCTGTCCACGACCATGCCATATAACCGATGCCTTTCGCCTGACTTTGGTTCATGACCTCTTGTGCATTAACTTGACTTCCCAAGTTGTTATTGCCGTTGTTGTAGTTATAGCCAAACTCTCCAACCATAACAGCCAACCCTAAATTTTTAATCGCTTGCAGCTCCGTGCCAATCCGAGAAGAATCATTCCATGAGCCATACATATGAATGGAGAACATGACATTATGATCCGGATCATGAGTGAGGAGCGCGTTGCCATATGCTTTGATTGGTGAAGAATTTTGTCCCCAGCCTGAGGCATCAACGATAATCGTGTTATGAATTCCAGCATTTCGAATGGTTGAAATAGCCGTCTTGTACGCATCGCGCCAAGCGGTATCCGCAAGATTCCCATCGCCCCATTCATTAGCAATATTAACGAGCACATACTTTTCATTGCTCGTCAAAATCGTTTTAACCGCGCTGCTGGCAAAATAACTAGCCATATTATTTAAAGCAGTTGCGCTGTTAGAGCCTGTTGCATCATGCAGTTCAACAATGGCAACCATGCCGAGCTGTTTGCAACGATCGATAATTTGCTGCAACCGCGATGCCGAACCGCTTGTCGTCCAGACGATTCTAACAGCGTTCGCTTTTTTCGAGCTAATCGTGCTTAGCGCATCATACGCTTGTGTATCAAACCATGCGTGAGCATTATTGACACCTCGAATGACAAAGTTATTGCCGTTTGCATCCTTCAAATTGTTGCCGCTTACATAAAAACCGTTAGCCGCATGGGTTTGTTCAGTTGCGATAAAAGGCACAACCAAAGCTAGCATAAGCACAAGCATAAACGTCATTTTCAATCTCCTGATCATCATAATAACTAAATCCCTCCAACTGTTTTTTTGTTTTGCAGCCCTAGGTTCTTAGTGTTTGATCTGGTTGCCTGTTACTTTAAAGACGTTGACATATTTATGAGAGCCTACCACCCCTTTCATCACCTGCTGCTTTCTTCGTTTTCCTTAATCGAGAAACCGCATCAAATTAGAAACCATTTCAGCCGCTTGCTCACGGTTCACAACTGACTTTGCTAAAATGGAATCATTACTTTTCCCCGCTGTACTTCCAATAAGCTTGGCGACGCGTTCCAACACTGCTGCCGCATCCTGCTTAGTCATGGCTTCGCGCGGACCAAAACTTCCGTTTTCTTTTCCTTTAATAAGCCCGAGCTTTTGAGCTGTTGAAACAGCCTTGGTATACCAGCCATCACTCGGAACGTCGTTAAATGTGTTGCTGGCAGCATCGTCATTCAAATCAAACGCTTGAATAATGATTTGAACAAACTCCGCTCTTGTCACAAGGTCAAGAGGCTTAAATAAACCATTGCCTTTTCCCTGTATGATTCCTCTTGCAGCCAAATAATCGATTGCGTCCTGGCTTGCTGCGGATGAGCCTTTATCCTTGAATGAAACATCTACTGCCGCAGCTGCATATTGACTGAAATGCGTGGGATGAAAAATAACTTTTTTTGTTGTTGCATCGTAATAGCTGTTTTTTACAACCTCAAGCTCGCCGTTTTCTTTGATGTGGTATGTCACGATCGTGTTTGAATTTGCGTCCGTAGCCAATGAATAATTCAAAACAACTTTTAAAGATGCTGCATGAAATGTTGTTATTTTCTTTCCGTCAATGTCAAGATTCAAATCATAAACCTGCGCGCCACCAAGCTTAGCTTGGGCAAGATCGCTCATTTGGGATGGATCGACAATAGCGAATGTGAACGTAATCGTTGCAGATGTTCCGCTTAAATGGCTTGATAATTCGGAAAGTGAAATTGTAATCGCAGCATAACCGATATTCACTTCTATCCGCTCAAGACCTTTGTCTATAGCCTTGGCTATTTGCTCAGCTGGAATATTGACCTTTACCTCCTTAGCTCCTGCTGCTGGAGTCCCGGTAACAAGGATTGTACCCTTTTGAGCTTTGGCGACAGCTGCCTCAAACTCTGCGCTATTAAGCTGAATCGTTTGTTTGCCGCCAGGTCCCGCTGCAGGAGGCTGGCTTGTGTCTGGATTAGACGGCGTAACGATGGGCTCAGACAAAGTGGTTACTTCAATCTGCGGACCGCCAACGCTCCAAACTCCATCTCGTGTAGCCGCTTCTACTTTAAACGTATATTTTGTACCCGCTGCTAGTCCGCTAACCTCATAGCTGCTGCTGGAGCCATTCACCGCAGCCAGTTGAATACCGTCTTTATAAATCAAATAATTTATGATTTCCTGCTCGCTTGATGCACCGCTCCATGACAAGGTCGCGTTCGTTTGATTGACATTTGCTGCTTGTAACTCAGCATTGATCCACTCTGGCGCTTTCAAGCCATAGGTTGACAAGTTGCTCGGCAGCTCATCGAGCGTAATGACATACTCATGGTTGAAGACATGAGTAAGATGCTCGGCCGTATTATAAATACCGTTTCTTATAAAATCACCCGTCCATGTGCTGAACCAGCTCCAGTCTGCACCATATAAAGGCAGCAAATCAGGATCTGGAATCGTTCCGGTCTCCGGAAGTGCCACAAGCTTGCGATCCTTGACGACCTCTACTAGACGATCATATTTATTAATATTTGGGCTATAATCGCCTGCTTGGTTGTAAATGTCGGTGCTAATAATATCAACCACATCATCTCCTGGATACCAGTCGGATGACACGGAGTTCCACACCCAAATCAAATTGTTCAATTGATGCTCGTTTGTTAACCGCTCATACATCAATCGATATAGCTGCTTGGCAGACTCTGGTCCTTTGGCGCCCCACCAGAACCAGCCTCCCTCTGCCTCATGCAGCGGTCTCCATAGAACAGGAATATTAGCATCCTGAAGCCGCTTCAGCTGAATGGCAATCACATCGATGTCACCGAGCAGCAGCTTATACTCCTCTGAATCCGGATGACTAAGCGCATACTCAACATCAAACGTTGTGGAGTCGGTGTAGAAGGCTCTCCACCATTCTTTGCCCGGCACATCGATTAAACCGTTTGGCGAATTCCAATGCCAGCAAAGGGATACGATCCCGCCTCTTTCCGCCCACTCCATCATTTTTTCTGTTTCCTCTGACTTCGTACCATGAGCTACCCGAGTAGGAGAATAGTCGATAAGGTCGAAGGAAACCATCGCAGGAAGCTTGCCGGTTTTTTCATAAATCCACTCCGCATCAGATAATTCCTGCTGGCCGGAAATGATGTTTTTGCCGTAGTTATCAACTAAATAATTCATGAGCGCACGCGCTTCCCTTGTTGCATTGGGGTTGATTAACGACTTTGGAACCTGATGCTCTTTATTCTCGATAGGCATTGGAGTGAGCTTTATATAATCAATGTCATACCAACTCCAATTGGCATCAAAGGTTATCGTGTTGTTTCCTGCATTCAAAAAAACCTTACCTGCCGATATTTCAACAAATTCAGCTGATTCATTAAGATCAACTTCAAATCCTGAAGCCCCGGCTTCTTTTTTATTAACGGTTATTAGCGTTTTTTTGAAGCCGTAAGAAGCTCTGTAACCAAATTCCAGTGTATAAAAACCTTCAGCAGGAGCCGATACATTTAACTGAACAGATCCTCCTGGAATAAAAACATAACCGTCGCCGGAATAGCCGTTTCCAGTAGAGCGTATTTCTGCTCCACCCGCCAAAATCCCCGCTTCCGCTTCATATTGGCTGGTATCTGGCACAATAACGGTATCCGCGGATTCAAGTGTAATGTATTCAATGCCATAATAACCCCAGCCTCTTTCAAAACGAATCGTATTGTCGCCTTGCTTCAGCATAACTTTCCCTGCGGAAGCTTCTGCCGAGACAGAGCCAGCATCCGCAATCGCAGGCAGCTCAATCTCCCCGTTGCTCTGACCGTTTACGAGCAGCGACGTTACCTTCCGTCCATAAGGCGAGTAATAACCAATGTTCAGCTTATATAAGCCAGTTGCTGCTGCTTGAACATGAAAGGTTGCAGCTCCAGGATCACCAGTGAAAAATGAAATGTAACCGTTTCCAATATATTCAATGTCACCTCCTGCAGTTGTAGTTAAAAATTGTGCTGCGCCCTCTACTTCTGCACTTGCTGCTTCATATTTAAAAGCAGATGCAGTCGCGTTTACATAAGGGTAGAGAGGAATGGCACCCATAACAAACGTTAGGATCAAAGCATAAAACAAAACCTTCCGTGTTCCCCATCGGTAGTTAAAACCCATTTCATTCGTCACCTCTAATTCATAATGATGAAGCTATGCTTTTGGGACGTGCCGCCTTGCGATAGTATAATCAGTCCCGACAGAAAACGCTTTCAAAAATGCATCACCTCCTTTCTACGTTTAGTAGACGTAAGTAGCTAAGTTACATGAACAGGAGCATCTTGCTGCATGGGTAAATTTACAAGCTGCATTTCGTTATTGAGAAGATAACATAAATAACATTATTTTTGCAATACAAATAATAAATAACTTTAGAATAACAAATAACACTTTTGTTATTGTCGAATTTGGCCGTATAAATGCTGCACTTTGTCTCATTTGCTAGCTCAAACGAATAACAATTTTCATAAACCTTGCAAACAAAACCTACCCTTTCGACTAAAGTCTAGGTAACAATTAGACCAATGACTGATTTGATGAAATGGCGATTCCATTAAAGTTAAGAGGAAATAAATTACATATTACTTGAAAGGATGGAAATCAATGATGTTGGTGTTTCAACAAAGAAGGAAAAGTAGGAAAGCTTGGGCTCCCGCCCTACTCGCAGCAGTGATCGCCTTTTCGGCCATCTCATTTCCTGCAAGGAGCGTTGAGGCAGCAGGTGCAACTGGCCCCAAGGATGCTAAGGAAGTTGAGGCGTTTGTCGATGAGTTCTTTAATCGTCCTGAGGTTGCGAGCTCGCTAGCTGGAAGTGCAGTGGTAGTGGTGGGCAATGATAAAGTACTGCTGAACAAAGGTTATGGTTATGCCGATGTGGAGAGTAAGAAACCTGTTGATCCTGATAAAACCATGTTCAGAATAGCTTCCATATCCAAAGTATTTACAGCAACAGCCGTCATGCAGCTCGTAGAAGAAGGCAAAATAGATTTGGATCAGGATGTAAGCCCCTATTTGAAAGGTGTGACGATTCCCAATGAGACCGGCAGCAAACTAACGATGCGACATTTATTGACTCATACAACAGGTTTCGACAAAACAGATGTATTGACTGCTCCAGATGCGACCCGCAAAGACTATCCTCTCGAACAATATATTAAAGAGAATTTACCTACCATCGTGCGTAAGCCGGGAGCGGCTTATCGCTATGATAATTTAGCTTTCAATTATCAAGGATTAATCGTGCAAAATGTGACAGGCAAGCCTTTCGAACAAGTCGTTGATGATCAAATATTCCGTCCGCTGCAAATGACAAACAGTGATTTCCGGTTGACGGATAAAGTGCTGGCAAACCTTGCTACCGGCTATAACCAATTAAAGGAGCCTTGGCCGCAATACCAGCTCACGCCTACAATAGCGCCAGACGGGGGCATGTTCGCAACTGGCACGGATATGAGCAAATTTATGCTCGCTCAGTTAAACGGCGGCAAGCTTGGTGAAAATCGTATTTTGCAGGAAAATACAGTTAAGGAGATGCAGCGGGTACAGGTTGGCATTCATTCAGAAATTCCGAACATGGCTTTAGGTTTTGAGATGTTTTTCCAAGAACATTTTAATGGCGAGACTGTCATTGGAAAGGGCGGAGATTTGGAGGGCTATCATTCGTGGATGTGGCTGCTGCCGGAACAAAAGGTAGGCGGATTTGTTGTTACGAACAGCGATGCCAGCGATATACGTGAGCAGCTGTTCGCCGCGTTTATGGATCATTATTACCCTCAAACAGAGAAAGAGCGGCCTGCCATTGCACTAACCAAGGCACAATTAGCACGCTTTGAAGGCAGCTACCAGTATTTGCGCGCCCCGCTCGTTTATTACAAAGTAAAGGCGGAAGATGGTTATTTATCCGTTGCCGGACCCAATAGCACCAGGAAACTAAAACCCGTTGGCGAGCTGCTGTTCCAAGATGAAGATGGAAAACTTGGCGCATTTAAAAAAGATGAAGCTGGCAATATCTCATACTTTTATTATTTGCTAATTGATGCTTGGTGTGAACGTATAACCCCATCACCTACCTATTCAGATGTACCGCGCAATCATCCGTATGCCGATGACATTTATACTTTACGTGATTTGGGCGGGGTTTTGAATCCAACATCTACCCTTTTCGAACCAGAAGGAAAAACGACTCGTGCTCAATTCGCAGCTCAGATTGTACGACTAGCAGGTATTACTAAATCACACCAACCCTCTAAATTCACGGATTTAAAGGCTCATCCATATGAATCAGAAATTCAAACATTGCTAGAGATTCACGTATTAAGCGGTACTTCAGCCCAGAGGTTTGAACCTGACCGATCGATTACAAGGGAAGAAGCTGCTGTCATTATCTATCGATTATCACGTTTTCTTGGTTTCCCTCCCATTCCAGCGAAGCTGAGCGGCAAGACTTCAGCTTGGGCCGAAGAAGCGGTTCAATTCATTGTTGGAGCTCGTTTATATGGACCAGAAATAAAATCAACAGATAAAGGTACAGATTTCCGTTCGAGAGATCCGCTGCTCCATAAGGAAGCTGCTGCGATTTTAAACCGTTTCGCTAAATTATTTGCTTCAAGTGCAGGCATCTAATAAAAAGAAAGACTGCGTAGTCGCCCTTCATCAAGGCGGACTATGCAGTCTTTTTTTGTATAAACGACAGTTGTAACGAAAGCAGTACAACATACGGATCACTCAATCATTCATTAATGCTTCTAAGGAATAAGCTCATCACCGTTCATAAACGTTTGCAAGTCTTGATCAGCCTTCGATTGGTTGCAAGCATTGCAAGCACAAACGCAATTATCCGGCGTTGTATGCCCGCCTTTAGCGCGCGGCAGCATGTGATCGATCGTATCCCCCTGCTCCCCGCAAAAATAACAAATGTGATGGTCACGCTCCAAGATGTAGCGCCGGAATTCCTTATTGCTGAACAATCGGCGTATCGTATGGCGATTGACGATAACCGCAGCATGCTCCTTTACCAGCGTTATCGCAAGCTCTGGCTCAATTTCTTGATACCAGCGCCGTCCTTTATCCGTCTTGCCTCTCATCCAAATCGTACCTTGACGCGTAGGCTTTAGTGCTGCCGGATCATTCGGCAGCGTTATGGATGTCATCGGTGGAACCGGGAATGGTTTGCTGGGATGAGCTTTTCTTCGTATTGCTTTATAATCATTAAGTTGAACATCAGGCAATGGAGCTAAAGCCGCTTTCGCTTGCCTGCAAGCTCGGCATGCACCGCGCCTTGCACCAGCGCCGGCTCGTTTGCCCGTTCGCCGCAGAAACTCAGAGAGCGGTTTCGTTTCCTTGCAAATGGCGCATGGTTTGGCAGCAAGAGGTTCTGTATCATCCATCATTTTTTCCGGAGCATATGATTAGCTATGCAGCCGAATTCGTCCCCTCGTGTTTTTATACTATTGTAGCATTAATATAAGCTCGAGGGGAAAATGGCGTATAAACTATGATTCCAATAAACCGTATTTCCTCTTGAAGCGCTGCAAAATGGCAATCCAGCTGCTCCCAAATACGGCGAGGAAAAAAACATTGGACAGCGCATGCGCTAGATCAAAATAAAAGCTTTGAATGTAGGCAACAAAAATCAAATTCCAGCTCAGCGCGTCCGGCAATCCGATGATAAACCAAATATTCATAATCCAGCCAAACAAGAAGCCCCATCCAAAACCAAATATGAGCAAGCCGGTCTTCGTCTTAATGAGCCAAGTATGCCGCAGCCAACCAGCACTAGCCCCGATCATCCCCCAGCAAAACATTTGCCACGGTGTCCACGGGCCTTGACCTAGAAAGATATTCGATACGACTGCAGCTATTGCGCCGATAATGAAGCCCGATTCAGCTCCAAACACAATCGCAGCAATAATGATGACGAAGGATGTGGGCTGAACGCTCGGCAGCGGCGCAAACGGTACGCGGCTGATGGCCGCAATGGCCGCCAGCACAGCAAGGATAACAATCTCGCGCGCTTCGATCTTCCGTCTCTCAAACCTTGCAAAAAAAGGAATCATCGTGACAAATAGCAACACGATACTTAGCATTAAGTAATGATCATCGGTAATGGCAGAGGATAAAGCCATAGCTGCGATGAACAATCCAATGCTGGCTATGAACCAGAGCTTTATTTTGCCCACGTTGCAATCACATCCTCTGTCGTCAGCGCTTCTGGCAGCCATTCCCGTACCGTTCGATTGATGGCTGTTGTGTAAAAATAATTAGTGCCAAAAAATTGTGCCGGCTCCGCCTCAGCAGATATTGCTCCATCAAACAGCATCGCGCAGCGCGTTGCATGCTCGGCAGCAAATTCAATATCATGCGTGACCATGACAATGGTTTTGCCAGCTTGGCATAACTGCTGCAGCAGCTCCGCTGTTCGCTGCTTGGCTATGGGATCTAGCCCCTTTGTCGGCTCATCCAAGCATAGAACATCCGGCTCACCAAGCAGCACTAACGCGAGCGCCGCTCTCTGCTGCTCTCCTCCGCTCAAATCATAAGGATGCTTCGGCAAAATAGAGGAAATTTGCAGGGAATCGACAACCTGAGCTATTTTCCGATCCCGATCATCGAGTTTGGCGTAATCCGCCATCCGCTGAAGCTCTTCTTCAACTGTATCGTAGCTAAAATAAAGCAGTGGATTTTGCGCCAAATAACCGACATTAACCGATTTATCCCGCTTCAGCTTGCCTCGCTGCGGCTTTAATAATCCGGCCATCATTTGCAGCATCGTAGTTTTTCCAGCCCCGTTGCCGCCGAGCACCGCCAAAAACTCATGCTTGTAAACGTTAAGCGACAGCTTCTTCAACACCTCTGTACTCGCTTTTTCGTATTTAAACGTTATTTCATCACAAGCAAGCAGCCATTCCTTTTTTTCGAGCTCGCTGCTTTCGTTGATTACTGAATGATTTGCGCCTATTGTATGTACGCCGAAAACATTGGAGAGCCACTTCTTCCCTTCACGCACGGTTAGCGGAATTTGATTTGCTTCTGGTAGGGCACCAGCCTTCTGGGTAGATAGAAACAGCTTCGTAACGGAAGGCAGGTATGGCATATCTTTTTGCGCTGCATCAGCACCAACGAGCCGGCATAGCTCCCTCGGCGGCGCGTCGTATTTCACTTTGCCTTCCTCCAGCATAATGATTCGATCTGCAAGTGGAATAACATCCTCCAGCCGATGCTCGCTTATAATAACCGTCATCGACATTTCCTGATTTAGTCGATAAATAAACTGCAGAAAATCTCGCGCCGCTACCGGATCAAGCTGCGAGGTGGGCTCATCTAATAGAAGCAGCTTTGGCTGCAGCAGCAATACTGAAGCAAGATTGATCAGCTGTTTCTGTCCCCCCGATATTTCATGAACGGATTTGTTAATGAGCTCATCCAGCCCAAAGAAATGGCTCATTTCGGCTAGTCTTTTACGCATAACCGCTTGCCCATAACCGACATTTTCCATGGAAAATGCCAGCTCATGCCAAACCTGATCCATCACAATTTGATTTTCAGGGTTTTGAAATACCATGCCGATCTGCTCTGCCGCTTCGACCGCTGGCAGCTCCTCTAGCAATACACGATTATACTTAATGGTGCCTGAGCGTTTCCCCGTAGGCTGCGTTTCTTTTTTCAAGTGCCGAAGCAGCGTCGTTTTGCCGCAGCCGGATGCTCCGCAAAGAACGACAAAATCGCCTGGCTTGATATTTAAAGTAATGTTATCGAGTGCTGCAACCGTTGATTCCGGATAATGGAACGTCAATTGATCAACCTGAATTACTTCCATGACCTTCTCTCCATTTCTTCAAGTAGGACTGGTGTTAAAAGAAAGGCGCAATAGCAAGCGTATGCAATGCCTTCCCCCCTATGAAACTGCATTGTTTCCAGACGCGGGTAAATAGTAAGCACACCAAAACCTTGCATCCAGCCCCAAATGCATACTAGTGCCATTGCTCCAAGAAACAAAAGAACATACCAATCTCTACGATCCATACGATAGATGACATAAGAGCTTCGTTTAGCTGCGCCATACCCTCTAGCTTTCATAGAATCAGCGGTCTGAAGCGCCTCCTCCAAGGACCAGGTCAACAGCACACGAACGAGCAGCATGCCGTCCTTGCTCCGTTTTTTTAAGCTGCCTTCGAGAATCGAAACCCCTTTTATTCGTTGAACCGTAGTAATTTGATCCAGTCTCCGCAAGAAAAGCGGTACGAACCGAATCGACATCGAGGTTAGCAGTGCAGTTCGCGGAGCGACTCGTGAAAATAAATACATCCATTTCTCCGTCGTAACAATCTGTTGAAACGATACAAAGGCAAGTAAAATACACAATAAAGAGAGCATCATCGTCACACCATATAAAATAGCTTCCAACGTGATCGGCTGATCCATAAAATAAAATAAAATATGCCGCCCGCGATGAGAAAACAGCGGGTTAAGAACAGCAACCAAACCGCCCATTAGAACATAATAAGGAAGCAGCTTAAGCAGCCGCTTCCCTTCGCCATGAATGACAATAATAACCGTAATCGCAGCAAGTGACGTCAATAAAAAAACAGGATGAAATAAGAGCATGCCGAATGTAATGACTCCTGTATAATAACTGAAGCTCGTAACCGGATGTACCGAACCGAACGCACTATTCATCGAATTTTGCTCCTATATCCTCGCCAAGATCAGTCGTATACAACCATTCAATAACATCGCCTTCATTAACCTTGTAAACCCCGGCGCCCTTGTTAGGAAACTCACCGTTTACTCGGTACATCCAGCCGCTTTTCGCGCCCAAATCGAATTCGTAGATATTATCGATGCCTTCGATATAAGCGCCGCCTTTAACACCTCTGTATTCCATTTGTATTTTGTTTTTTCTCGTAATTTTCTTCAATACATCTAGAACGGTATCATCCTTCTTGAACTCTACGGCTGTTGGTGCAAGCACCGTTCCCGTATCTTTGTCCGCGACAATTGAAATCGTAACCGTCTGCACAGGATTCGGCGTTGCAACAGGCGTGACGGGCTTCGCAGTAGCCACACTGTCTGTTTTGTTTGGTTTCGCAGAAGCTGTAGGCTCCGTTTTTGGATCATCCAATTTCGGCTCATTTGTCTGCTTCGGCTTCGGGGAAGCCGTAACTTGCTTATCGCCAGCGTTGTCAGTTGCCTTCGCTTTATCTTGATCTTTATCTTCGCTAGGTATCTGCGTTGCCTCTGCCGTTTCTGCTGCTGAAGTACTCGTTGGCTGCTCGTCAGCGGCTTTATCCGCTTCTTGCCCCACTTGTCCTTCGTTGCTGGTTTGTACTTGATTGGTATTGGAATTAACGCTCTGTGCCGGACTGGCACAGCCAGCTAATAAACCAATAACCAGCCATAGGATCATTAAGCTTGGTAACCATTTCTTGCAGATCTTTGCCATCGTCTCTTTTCTACTCCTTTTTGTCTCATTCACACAAACCTTAACAATAAAAAAAAGACCCCCTTCTATTAGGGGATCTGCATGTCGAATGTAAGAATAGCAACCGTATATAACTAAAATATATGATGCGTCCTGCAAAACGATTACGCCTCCACATTCTTTACCCCCGAAGAATGAGAAACAAAATAAAAAAGGCAGGTTTCCTGGCTCGTGCGTCAACGCGATTCTCACACCTTCCCATCCTTGAATTGGACAGTGGCATTTGCAGAGAATCACTCTTCACATACAGTGGCGGGACCGCGCCGGCATTGAACCGGACTTCCCTATTAAGCAAACAAAAGCATGGTTTTGTTTGCACCTTCTCTATTCAATTATGCGATTATTTAATCAATCATATCGGGATTGCTGGGGTTTGTCTATATGGGATTTGAATGATTCGATCGCAAATAGCAGCTGCATCCTCTTGATCATGGGTGACGAACATACAAGTAATTTGGGCTTTGTGAAGCAATCGCTTCAGCTCCTCCCGAATGCTTTGCTTTAAGTGTGCATCCAAACTGCTAAATGGCTCATCCATCAACAGCATCAAGGGAGACGGGGCAAGCGCACGAGCAAAAGCAACACGCTGCTGCTGACCGCCGCTAAGCTCATGCGGATAACGCTTAACGAAATCATTTAACTGTATCAGCTCCAGCATTTCATCCAGCCGTATGAATCTATCTTTTCTCGATAATCGATGTAAACCAAATAATATATTTTGACCGACAGTCAGATGAGGAAACAACGCATAATCCTGAAACACCATGCCTATGCCGCGCTGCTCAGGCTGAATAAACTGCTGATCATCCACTAAAACCCTGCCGCCAGCGGCAATACGTCCCGAGGCAGGAATCTCAAGCCCGGCTATAATCCGCAGCAGCGTGCTTTTCCCGCAACCGCTGTGACCAAGCACTCCAACCACTTCACCCTTCTGCATTTGCATCGTAAAATTTTCTAATACACTCTTTTTCCCATTATCATAGCTAAAAGAAACGTTAGTCAGCTCAAAAAAGTTCATCTGGATTTCTTCTCTCCCAACCAATGATAAACAAAAACAGTTGCCATGCCCACCGTGATTATGAATAAAGACGGTACCGAAGCTTGATGAATTTGCTCATCGCTTGCATATTGATAGGCTTTTGTCGCTAGCGTCTCAAAATTAAACGGGCGCAGCAGCAGCGTCAGCGGCAGCTCCTTCATCATTTCCATAAAGGTAAGCAGGAAGCCTGCTAATATGGAGCCTTTTATTAAAGGTAAATCCACTTTGAAGAAAGTCGCAGTCATTCCTTTGCCGAGCGTTCTGGAAGCTTCAGAATAACGATTGCCTATTTTATCAAATCCCGCTTCCACCGCATTAAATCCTACACCAAGGAAGCGGATTACATAGGCGAAAATAAGCATCACGAGCGACATGCTGAGCACGAGCTTGCTCGATCCAAAGCCTAACCATGAATAGACGCCGCTTAATTGATGGTCTAGGGAAATAAACAAAGCAAGCACGCCAATGGACAAAACAGCACCCGGGATAGAGTAGCCCATTAAAATTAGCTTCGTTGCTGCAAGCGACAAAAGCGACCGATTCAGGCTGCGGCTTACATTGGCGGCAATAACAGCAAGCACCATCAACACGGTAATCGCAACAATGGAAACCAAAAGCGTGTTGGAGACGAGCTGCGTAAATTTGCTGTTCAAAACATCTTGATATGTCCATGTCGCCCAAACGAGGAGCTGAATTACTGGAATAGCGAACGAAAGGGCAAATATAACCGTGCTCACAAAAATAGCAGCAGCTGATCCTAAATAGGATAACTTCCTTCGTTTAAGCGGATTGAGCTTGCTTGTCGCGGAATGATACATTTTTCGCCTGCGAAGCAGTCTCTCCATAATAAACAAACCAATAATAGCGCTCATTAGGAGTGCAGATAATCTCAGGGCAGAATCAACGTCATACATACCAAACCATGTTTTGAAAATTGTTGCAGTAAACGAAGCAATGCCAAAATGTTTGGTTACTCCAAAATCATTCAGTACCTCAAATGCGACGAGGCTGGCTCCGCCGATAATTGCAGCCTGCGACAAAGGCAATACGATTCGAAAAAAAATATGAAGCTGCCCTTTGCCGAGCAATCTTGCGTTTTCTATGAAAGCTGCGCTTTGCTTCTCCATAAAGGTTTTGGTCATCAAATAAATGTAAGGAAATAAAAACATTGAAAATATGAAAATAGCGCCTTTCATGGACAATATATCAAAATAAGCTTGGTTAGGGGTTACGCCGAGCGTATTTCGCATAAAAACTTGTATGCTGCCCGTATAGCTCAGCATAGAACCGTAAGTATAAGCTGCAATATATGGAGGAATAGCCAGTGGCAGCAAAAATGCAAAGTGAAAAAACTTCCGCATCGGGAAATCATAGGCTGCAACAAGCCATGCAAGCGACACGCCGATGACGACGGAGAAAAACACCGATCCTACTACAAGATAGAAAGATTGAACGACAGAATCAAACAGCATATACTCTTTGATTTGCTTCCAGTTTTCATTCGGTTTGTCAAACAAACCGAAAAAAATATAAAGAGACGGAATAAGGGCCATGATGGCCCCTATTACGCTCAATATAACCCAGCCGTTCAATATTCTCTTTAAATTTCGCAAAGAGATGGAAGCCATCATTATTATTTCCAGCCTACCTTAGCCAGAAGCTCGACTGCTTTTTTGTTATGATCGCCCAGCTTGGAGAAATCCAGCTTCTGTGTTTTAAAGTCACCCCAGCCCTTTAACAACTCAGGCTTTTCTGCAGCAGCATTTACAGGAAATTCGAAGCTTCCTTGCGTTAACAGCGTTTGCCCATCCTTGCCTGTCATGAATTCGATCAGTTTAACAGCGTTATCTTTATTCTTAGCGTGCTTAGTAAGGCCTACGCCGCTGATGTTAAGATGTGTGCCTGTCGTTTCTTGGTTCGGGAAGAATACGCCAATTTTCTCAGCAACCTTAACCTCTTCCGCATCCTTCGAATTCAACATTTGCCCAACGTAATAAGTATTCATAATCGCAACATCACCTAGACCAGCAACGACCGCTTTCGCTTGGTCGCGATCTCCGCCTTCAGGATCACGAGCAAAGTTTGCTACAATCCCCTTCGCCCATTCTTCAGCTTTTTGCTCTCCATTTAGTTCGATGAATGAAGCAAGCAGCGACTGATTGTAAAGGCTGGCAGACGAGCGCGCCAATACTTTCCCTTTCCATGCAGCACTTGCAAGATCTTCATAGGTGGATAGCTGCTCCGGCTTTACACGATCTTTGGCATAAACGATAACTCGTGCACGGGTTGCAATACCAACCCAATTGTTCTCGTTATCCCGCAGCTCTGCGGGTACATTGCTATCAACCGTTGTGGATTGAATCGGCTGAAGCACATCATTTTGCTTCGCATAATTTAGAACGCCGCCATCTACTGTAATGAACAGATCTGCTTCTGAGCTTTCTCCTTCTCGCTTCAAACGTTCAACGAGCTCTTCTGCCGTACCTTTAATTTCATTGACTTTAATGCCTGTTTCTTTCGTAAAGGCATCAAACAACTGGCTGTCAACATCGTAATGTCTTGCGGTAAACACGTTTACGACTTGCTCTTTGCCGTTATTCTTACTCGTATCATTACTTCCACCAGCCGCTTCAGTCGTTGCTGGGCTCGCCTCTGGCGATGGCGAAGAAGCATTCGTCTTATCGTTTCCTGCATTATTCGCTCCACAACCTGCTAATACGAGCACTGTCAGCATCGTTAACAATACGACACTTACGATATAATCCTTTTTCATCTTGGTCATACCTCTCATTCTCTCTTTTAATTTGATAATGAAAATCATTACCACCAACTCAACAGTTCCTATTGTAACCGACTAAAATGAGAAAATGCTGTGAAAATAAAAAAAAGCTACCCGACATTCATTTTCGGGCAGCTCGTTTAAAAATAGCTGAAACGGTTGTACCTTGATGAAGTTTACTTTCAATAAGCAAACTACCGTCATATCGTTGCACCAAACGGTTCGCAATCGACAGCCCGAGTCCATGACCGCCGCTTGTGCCGCTCCTCGAACGGTCTGCCCGGTAAAAACGATTCATAACGAGCGGTAAATCCTGATCGGATATGCCTACGCCAAAATCCGTGACTTGTATGACAACATCCGTTTCCCCTAGCAAGCAGCATAACTCTATTTTTCGGCTTTCTCCCGAATAGTTGACTGCATTATCGAGTAAGATGAGCATAATTTGCTCCAGATGCTGCTCAGACACAAATAGATCTACGTCTGACAAAAGACTCAAATCAGCTTGAAAAGTGAACTCCGGATGAAGCACCTCTATATTTCTAATAAGCTGTTCCATCTTCTGCTTCGAATGGCTGCTCATCTCATCTCCGTAAGTCGGCTCTTTCTCCGCACGTGACAATGCGAGCAGCTCCTGTACAAGTCCTTTCAGTCGAGCAATTTCCTGCGACGAAGCTTGCAAAGACTCTTCCAGAACTGCAGGGTCATCCTTTCCCCAGCGCTGCAGCAGTGCGAGATGACCTTCAATAATGGCGATTGGCGTTCTTAATTCATGAGAAGCATCCTCTACAAATTGTTTCTGTTGCCCGAACGAGCGCTCAAGCTGATCCATCATTTCATTAAACAGCTTCATGAGCGTTGCAATTTCATCATTTTTATTTTCGTTTAGCTGAACCCTTTCTTGTAAGCCCTTCTGCTTTACGCCGGTCATGGCAACATTCATCGCTTGAAGCGGCTTAAGCAGCTGACGAGCCAGCAATCCTCCGCCGATGCCGCTAATAACAATGGCACCGACACAGCAAATTAACATAATTCGAAAAAAAGCTGAACTAAGCTTCTCAAAATCCTCAATGTTTTTCACAATTTCGATTGTTCCGTTAAACGAGAAGATCGTTAAAGGGCTGCGCATAAGCAGCAGGTTTTGGTCAAGAAACCACGACCCTTTGTCAGCTAAACTCGAAGAAGGATAAGCATTTAACCACTGCTCTGTTAGATTATCAGAGACAATTATGATCGGTGCTCCATCTTCATCAAGCACGCGAATCAGCTGATTTTTACCATTTACTTTCTCAAGAAAACCTCTGATCGAGCTCAGTTCCGATTCGTCGAAAGTGAACTCCTTTTCCAGCAAATAGTTTAATACTTCCCGCATATCTTCCTGTGTAGTCGTCTCTGCTTGTTTCTTCATCCACTTCTCTACAAACATATATTGAACAGCGTTATAAGCAGCAAATAGCAGAAATAGCAGCAGCGCCGACCATAATGTCAGCTTCCACTTGATCGGTATGCGTGAGAAACTTACGCGCGAATTATTCATTTTTTCATCACATACCCAATACCGCGCAGCGTCTGAATGCAGCTCGTTCCTCCAGGGACATCAATCTTATTGCGCAAATATCTCACATATACATCAACAACATTCGTATCGACAGCCGCATCGTAACCCCATACGGTATCAAGCAGCGTTTCGCGTGAGAACACACGATTCGGATTTTGCATGAAAGCAAGCAGCAATCCATATTCCCGCTTAGTCAACTCTATGATTAGTTCGCCTCTGCTAACGATTCTAGCGTCTAAATCAACACTTAACTCACCTGAAGACAAAATGGAACGCTGATCTGATGCAAGCATATCCTGTCTCCTAAATACAACGCGTAGACGTGCAAGCAGCTCTTCAATCGCAAACGGTTTCGGGATATAATCGTCCGCACCGCTATCAAGGCCAGATACTCGGTCCGTAACGCTGTCTCTCGCTGTCAGCATAAGAATAGGTGTTGCTTTTGATTCACGAATACGCCTGCAAACCTCTAGTCCGTCCATACCAGGCAGCATAAGATCCAATAAAATAACATCCCACTCTTCTCGCAAGGCGCGCTCCAATCCACTATTGCCATCATAAGAAACAACTGTCTCAAACGATTCATGACGCAGCTCAAGCTCAATAAAACGCGCTAAATTTCTTTCGTCCTCAATAAGTAAAATCTTTTTCATGGATTGACCCGCCTTTAGTAATGCAAATGCTTCTCTGCAGCATATTTTCAATCATTGTAATTGATAATTGTTCTCACCGTCAATCATTCTATTAAAAAAGAGACAGCCCATGTTCCCATAGACTGTCTCTAGTATTCAAATCTATTATTTCTGTTTGCTCACATGAACCCGTTTAATGAAGAAAGCAACGATCAGACCGATAATGGCAACAATCATAGCGAAAATAAATGCGTTCTGAATACCCGCCGTCAAAGCAAGCGGAGCATTTGCCGGATCTGTAGGATCTGCTACATCCTTCATAAAGCCTGTCATTCCTGCGGTCATAATACTTACTGCAACTGCGGTACCGATAGCGCCAGCGACCTGCTGCAGTGTATTCATAATCGCCGTACCATCCGGGTACAACTCGCGTGGCAGCTGGTTGAGCCCGTTTGTTTGTGCAGGCATCCATACCATCGAAATACCGATCATCAAGCATGAATGAAGGACAATAATTAACGTAATGGTTGATGCTGTCGTTATGCCTGAGAAGAACCATAGCGCAGCGGCAACGATGACAAGACCTGGAATAACGAGCCACTTAGGACCAAACTTATCGAACAGGCTGCCCATAATGGGAGACATAATTCCGTTAATTAGACCGCCTGGCAGCATAATGAGGCCAGCTGTCAGTGCGCTAAGACCAAGTCCACTGATCAAATACATAGGCAGAACGAGCATAGAAGATAAAATAACCATCATACAAATAAATACCATTAATGTTCCTACAACAAACATCGGATGCTTAAACGCCCGTAAGTTCATCATCGGCTGCTTCATCGTCAATTGACGAACAGCGAAAATCGCAAGGGACAAAATACCAACGATCATGGTCGCAATCACTTTTGTACTGCCCCAGCCGCCTTCACCTTCACCCGCGCTGCTAAAGGCAAACACGATGCCGCCGAAACCCAGCGTTGAGAATACGAGAGAAAAAATATCAATTTTCGGTTTTGTTATGGTAGAAACATTTTGCATATACATAATCCCAAATAATAGTGCAATGACTAGGAACGGAAGCGACAACCAGAAAATCCAGTGCCAGCTTAAGTTTTCAATCAAAAGTCCTGCAATCGTCGGGCCTACAGCAGGCGCAACCATAATAACAAGCCCAATTACACCCATTGCCGCTCCCCGCTTCTCAGCCGGGAAAATAATGAGGATCGTGTTAAACATAAGCGGCAGCAAAAGCGCCGTTCCGACTGCTTGGATAACACGCGCAGCCATAAGAACTTCAAAGCTTGGTGCGAGCGCCGCTACCAATGTACCTAGTACGGAGAAACTGAGTGCAGCTATGAAAAGCTGCCTTGTCGAGAACCATTGGAGCAGCAGTCCCGATACGGGAACCAATATGCCCAGCGTCAGCAAGTATCCCGTTGTAAGCCACTGTACCGTTGGCGCCGTAATATCAAAGACGCGAATTAAATCGCTTAGTGCTACATTTAATGCCGTTTCACTAAACATTCCGATAAAGCCGCTTAATAATAATGAAATCATAATGGGGATTACTTTATATTTTTGCCCCGTATTTTGTTGCGATTCTGTCATTGTTGCTTGCAAGCCTTCCACTCTCCTATTATCTATCTAGCATTTATTCATGACTTCTCATAGAGAAGGACATTTATTAATGATATACGGCAAACATTTCGCTGCGGATAACAACGGCTGCTTGTCCCGATTCGTCAGCGTTAGAATGAGCGCACCTTCCAATAAGGAAACGGTGACGACGCCAACCTCAACTGCTCTAGTGTCTTCCATTCCAAGCTGAACCAGTCTATCGGAAATCACGTTCTGCCATGCTGCAAATACACCTTGTCCAGCTGCTCTCAGCGTTTCGCTAATCGATGAGGTTTCGACTGCCATCCAGAAGCTAAACGGCATATAACCCTTATAATCAAACTTCTCTGCATCATCAGCCATATCAAATACAAAAGCCTGAACGGCTTCAGCAGGGTCCTCGTAATTAGCAAATTTCTTTCTCCATTTCTCAATCACAAGCTCCTTCGTGCAGTTAATGCATTCCAGCGCAAGCTCTTCTTTGCCGTTTGGGAAATAATAATAAAGAGATCCCTTCGGACAATCACTTTCTTTAATAATTTGGCTTAATCCCGTCGCATGATAGCCCTGCGTAAAAAAAAGCCTAGCTGCCGTATCAAGTATGGCATGCCTTGTATTATGTTTTTCCGACATTGATTCACTCCTCGATTATAACGATCGGTCTATATAATAAAAACATTGATCCGCTTATCACGTCAACCTTTTTTTATATCCAGTAACAATAGAACCATTCGTCCTTCGATTCTATTAATACATAAATCAACTTAATAATGCGTTTATTATATATTTTTAATATTAAATATAGGTTGCTATAATCAGATTTACATTGAAAGGAGGAATGAAACATGAATTATAGGAAACTTGGTAAAAGCGGCTTATTAGTAAGCGAAGTGGCTCTCGGAAACTGGATAACCCACGGTGCACAAGTGGATGACAACACCGCACAAGCATGCGTAAATGCTGCACTAAACGCTGGAATTTCAACTTTCGATACAGCTGATGCTTATTCGGAGACGAGGGCGGAATCGGTCTTAGGTCATTGTTTAAAGGGAATACGTCGTGAAAGTATTGAATTGTGCACGAAGGTTTTTCATCCAACAGGGAATGGGCATAACGATAGAGGGTTATCACGCAAGCATATTATGGAATCCTGCCATGCTTCACTTCGCAGATTACAGACGGACTATATTGATATTTATTACGCTCACCGATTTGATACGACCGTATCGCTTGAAGAGACATTTGTGGCGTTTTCCGATTTGGTTCGACAAGGAAAAGTTTTGTATATCGGCGTAAGTGAGTGGACAGCAGATCAGATAACGCAAGGATCGGCTTTGGCAAGGGAGCTGAAAGTTCCTTTTGTTGCGAGTCAACCCCAATATTCTATGCTTTGGCGGGTTATTGAAGCCGAGGTTATTCCCGCTTGCGAGCGTGAAGGAATTGGTCAGATTGTCTGGTCACCACTTGCGCAAGGTATTCTTTCCGGTAAGTATGCTCCTGACAAGCCTATACCAGAAGGCTCGCGCGCTTCTACGGCCGCTGGTTCGCCGTTTTTTAAACGTTTGGCAGGACAATGGTTGAATAAAGAAGTCCTTCAGGCAATAGAACAACTAGGGCCGATTGCACAAAAATGCAGCTTAACGCTGTCACAGCTCGCGGTAGCGTGGGTTTTGCAAAATCCGCAGGTGTCCTCCGTTATCATTGGCGCCTCGAAGCCGGAGCAGGTATTGGAAAACGTAAAAGCGGCAGGAGTTAGTCTAGATGCTGAGATTATAATGCAAATAAATAACGTATTAAAAGACGTTGCTCAGTTTGATGCTAGTAAAACAGGTTAGAGCGTTCTCACAAGTCAGCTAGTCTGGCTAGCGGCTGTTTCCTCCACTGCTTTTAGAAAATGAGTCAGAACCGTTTCACTCTTCTCTGTTTTCCAGGCTGCATAAAGAGGGACACGCGGTGTATCCTCATCAAATGATCGAAATACGACATCACTGCGTTGAAATACGGAAACCGAAGAGGGAACAATTGAGATGCCTATGCCTGCAGCTGCCAGATTTACAATCGTGTACATTTGAACAGCTTCCTGCACGATGCGAGGCTGAAATCCATGCTGCCTGCAAAAATCTACAATTAGGTCATGAAATGAAGCCCCCATATGATGTGGTGATAAGATAAAAGGTTCTTCCCTCAAAGAATGCAGTGAAACGGTTGGTTGATCGGCTAACGGATGTGTTTTGGGCAATACAGCAACAAGTGATTCGTTCGTGAACAGTCTAGATGTGATATGTCTTGAAGGGTCCAGCAACCGATGGAATCCAACATCTATTTCCCCATCATGCAGCGCTTTCAGTTGCTCAGCAGATGTCATTTCAGAAAGTGTAAGCTGTACATCTGGGAACCGTTCTCGATATTTCTTTAGAACATTGACCATCATACCGCCTGCTGCTGAATCCACAAACCCGATGGATAAATTGCCTATTTTACCTTCACTTGCAAGTTGTGTCATCTTTATCGATCGTTCCAAATGAGCAACAATGTTTCTCGATTCCTCCAAAAATATCGCACCAGCAGTCGTAAGTCGAACCTGTCTCTTGGTTCGTTCCAAAAGTTTCACACCAAGCTCTTCTTCAAGAACTTGAATTTGTTGGCTCAATGGAGGCTGAGTCATATTCAGCTTTTGGGCAGCACGGTTAAAATGCAGCTCTTCTGCTACTGCGATAAAATAACGCAGCTTTTTCAAGTCCATAGACATCATACCTCTTCCTGTATCAGCTCTGATTTATCAACCTTTCGTCCATGCTCTTATATCGCCATCGTACCCGATCACGTATCGCAACTCAAATTTTTATTAAGTTTTAAATTCATCCACATACAAAAAGGCAGCCGAAATTGTCCGGCTGCCTTCGCACTTAAACGGTTGATTTAGAAACGAGCAGCTGAAGCTGCTGCTTCCTCAAGACCTTTTGCTACAATAGCTTCTGCTTGGTCAGGAAGTTGGTTGTGACCTTCAATGATGATGCTCTCTAGGTTAGTCACACCGTAGAAGCCCATTACTGTGCGGATAAAGTTATGTGCCATTTCAACCGAAGCTGCAGGGCCTTCGGAATAAATGCCGCCGCGAGCAGTAAGCAATACGACTTTTTTATCAGTGATCAGACCAACTGGGCCTTCAGCTGTATATTTGAACGTTTTGCCAGCTTGTGAAAGGTAGTCGATATAAGTGTGCAATACTGCAGGAACAGTGAAGTTCCAAAGCGGGAATGCAAATACCACTTTATCCGCCGCAAGAAATTGATTCATATATTTGTCCGAAACAGCTACAGCTGCTTGCTCTTCAGGTGTAAGGTCATAACCGCGAGCTGCTTTGAAGTTGCCGTTAATCATATCAGCGTTCATGTAAGGCAAGTTTTCATTGAACAAATCAAGCTCAACCACTGTGTCTTCTGGATGGCTAGCTTTAAAGCTGTCTAGAAAAGATTGATATAGCTTAACGCTGACTGCCTGTTCGATTCCACGATCGTTTGCTTTAATAAATAATACTGTACTCATTGTATATTTCCCTCCAAGATGTTTGTTTACTTTTTGTAAGTACCTTAATTGTATATAGTTTTAGGGCAACAATCATCGGTAAATAGACCGAAAAATCGACATAAAAAAACCGCCAAAGGCGGAGAGCTAGTCTTACGACTATAGTCTTACGTCAGCGTGTTATTCAGGTTCTCGCATTAACTGCACCGCGTATAACGCAGCTTGCGTTCGGTCCGTTAAATCCAATTTGCTTAAAATGCTGCTCACATGCGTTTTGACTGTTTTCTCCGCTACAGTGAGCGAGTGAGCAATATCTTTGTTGCTCATTCCTTTGGTAAGCAATTGCAGCACCTCTAGCTCTCTCGGAGTCAATATTTCACTTAACTCACGAATAGGCAGCCCTTTCACCGAACTAATCTGCGGCGATACTTGAGCGAGTAACGCACTCGCTATATCCGGATGCAGCTGAATATTTCCTTTATAGGCGCTGCGAATCGCTTCTGCAAGCTGATCAGGCTCTACATCCTTCAGCATATACCCAGCAGCTCCGGATTGTAGAGCAGGCACGATATGACTGCGATCCGAGAAGCTGGTGAGCACAAGCACTTTAATATCCGGATTTTGCCTAGCGATTAAATTGCTCGCCTCGATCCCATCCATAACCGGCATGTTCAGATCCATCAGTATGATATCAGGCTTTAGTTCAGCAGCTTTTTCCACCGCTTCCTTGCCGTTATTCGCTTCACCCACCAGCTCAAAATCAGGCTGCATGCTTAGAAAAAAAGAAATTCCCTTCAACACAATTTGATGATCATCAACGAGCAATATTTTTATCGTCAAAACAGTTCCTCATTCCTCTTCCCACATTTCCATTTCCGTTGCAATCGGTATAACAGCTGTCACCATTGTAGGCTGCCCTTTTCCGCCCGTAATCGTTAGCTCTCCGCCAAGCGTTTCTGCACGTTCCCGCATCGTCAGCATTCCCATGGTCAGTTTTCCTTTACGCTTCTCTTGCGAAAAACCGCGGCCTCGATCCAAAATTTCCAAGCAGGCGCGAGACTCTGTTTTGATGAGCCGCACATAAACGGTATTCGTATCTGCATGTTTTCTTACATTATTAAGCGCCTCTTGCCCGATTCTCCAAAGGGCTTCTTCAATCGCACGCGGAAGCTCGCGAACGCCCTCCACCTTCTCATACACGGTTAAGTCCATGCTCTTGCCATATTGCTTAAGCGCAGTAATCAACCCATGCTCCAGACCTGCCGGCCGCAGCTGCCAAATCAGCGTTCTCATTTCCTTCAGCGCTTCCTGTGACAGTTGTCTTATTTCTTGTAACGATCGTTCCACGACAGGTTCTTTGCCTGCCAGCACCGTCTCGGCGCCCTTCGCTAGAAAGGATAAAGAGAACACCTTTTGAATAACCGAATCATGCAAATCTCTAGCCATTCGATTTCGCTCTTCCATGCGTGCGAGCTCGCGCCGCTGCTCATATACCCGCAAATTTTCTACGCTTAACGTGAAATGATCCCCAAGCGAATACATGAAGTCCTCTAAGTAATCATCAAACTGCTTGCCTAACTGACTGCTTACAAACAGAACGCCAATAGGGCGGCTGCGAATGCGAAGCGGTATTGCGACTGCTGATGAGAATGGCGGTATCCCTATGGATGATAAAGACGAGCAGGAATTGCTGTCGCATACGGACTGTTTGACAAGACGATTCTCATGAAACGCTTTGCTAACCATCCCGCCTTGATCGATGGCAAGCGAAAGCCACTCTTTTCGGACGTGATTGTCTGTATAATGTGCGCGAAGCGATAATTGCTCTTGTTCATACATAAATAACGATACATGCTGCCAGTTGAACGTATCGCCTATATGGCTAACCGCTTGCAGCGGCAGATGGTTTATATCTTGTATGGCGTTTATTTTCTGAATAACATCACCAAGCTTCGCATAATGAATCGCATGCTGCTCCTGCACCTGATACAGGCGGATTCGCTTAATCGCCGTCCCGATCTGATAAGCAACGGCTTGCAGCAGAGCAAGCTCCTCCTCATTAAAACGATCCTTGCCAGCTTCAGCAACATTTAACAAGCCGAATTGATCCGTTCCTGCTCGTAGCGGAACCGTCGCATGATGAGTAACACCCTCATTATCACCAAGCTTGTTCGTGATGGCATATGTAATTCTTGAGCATTCAATAATATTTACTGCTTGATCCAGCTTGTTTTGCTTAAAGCTTTCAACGCACCAACAAACCTCGCCGCACATGACCGCCTGATTGTTTGCCGCTAAACCTTGAGGCAAATTATATGTAGCCGCGCAAAGGTTTTCACTTTTATTGTCAATCATAAATATCCAGCCCGTAGTAAAACCTGTAACCTGAAGCAGCTTGGCAAGCACATCGTTCAGCATTTGATCCATGTCGTTTGTGCTGTTAAGTGTCTCTGCTATCTCCTTCAATGCGACCAGCTCATAAGCTCTTTTTTCTCTGGACATGCTTCCACCTCCTTCTAAGCACACATTATACACCTACCTGAACCGCAAAAAAAAGAGCCGATCCAAAGCAGCTTGCACTGCTTAAGCTGGATGGCAGACTCTTTGGATTAGCGCTTTCGAAACGGCTTTTTGATCAAAAGAATATAACAGGCTACAGCACCCAGCTCTGCAATCGTTATCCAAATTCCCATAGGGAGCGCATTTGCGCTGCCGCCAAGACCTACGAGCGGTGAAATAATGCCCCCAAAAGTAAAGGATAATAACCCGAGCAATGCAGATGCGCTGCCTGCAGCATAGTCATGCTTTTGCATCGCTAAGGAGAAGCCAGTCGTCGAAATAATACCAACGCTTGCTACAACAAAAAACAATGGCACAAGAATCGCAGCGAGCGGCGCGTCAATTAATATCATGATAAGCAAGATTAAGCCAGCTGATGCTGAACAAGAAATGAGCTTGTAACGAAATCATCCGTTAGCTGCGGCAGCGCCGGCAAATACATGTCAAGGGACAACGGCCCAAACGCGGAGAGCGATCCAAGCAAGAGGATCAGCCAAAGCCGTTTAATGCCAGTGGATTGATGTTGAGTTTGGATTTTTTTCTGAGCAAGCAAGTAGGGCATCTCCTTCTGTGGTACTTTTTCCTTGATCCACTTTATCACCTTTCATTATTTGTTCCAATAGAAACGTCGTTTCATCAAATATTTGTCCTCTTTTGTTTTGTTTGTTATGATTGAGCTAATAATGTCGTTTAACGTAGCATCTTGTAGCTACCATTTAGGAGGATCACATGCAAAAGATTAAAATTTTCTCCGGCACTTCGAACCAGAAGTTGGCTGAGGAGTTATGTAAAGAACTTGAGCTCCCGCTAGGCAATGTCGCAATATCAAGGCATCAAAGCGGTGAGATTCATGTTTCATACGGAGAACCTATTCGTACTTGTGACGTATTCATCGTCCAATCACTTTCCCATCCCGTAAATGAGCATTTAATCGAAACTCTCGTCATGATAGACGCTGCCAAACGAGCATCAGCGAAAACCATTAATATCGTTATGCCATACTATGGTTATGCACGTCAGGAAAGAAAATCGGCACCGCGAGAGCCAATCTCCGCTAAGATGGTAGCCGATGTATTGACTACCGTTGGAGCAAACCGAATCATTACCGTCGATTTGCATGCAGATCCGATTCAAGGCTTCTTCGATATTCCAGTCGATCATTTAACGGCGCTTGATTTGATCATTGATTATTTGCGAAGCAAAAACATCAAAAACCCTGTTGTCGTATCGCCAGATGCGGGCCGAGCTACAACTGCCGAGAAGCTTGCCGGCTTGCTTGACTGTCCGTTTGCGATCATGATCAAAAATCGTCCCGCTCATAATCAGTCTGAAATCACGCATATCATCGGTGATGTTGAAGACATGACACCAATTATTATTGAAGACTTAATTGATACAGGCAGCACAATAGTAAATGTCGTAGAAGCGCTTAAGAAAAAAGGCGCGCATGATTCCTACATATGTGCAACGCATGGCCTATTCTCAGCCAATGCGCTTGAGAAGCTGGATCATCCGAACATCCGCGAAGTCGTTATTACGGATACGATCAGTATCGGCCAAGAGCATTCGAGTAAATTTGTCGTACTGCCGATGTCCCCGCTCCTTGCAACCGCCATTAAAATCATTACCGAAGGCGGCTCGATTGCAACGTTGTTTAAATCAGGCTCATAGGCCGTTAGTAAAGCAAAATAACATATAACATCAATTATACCCCCTTGCTCTTTCGCAAGGGGGTATTTATTTTGCATGCGTATAGCTATGGTAAACCGTGGCAAAATAGGTGTATCAATCAAGACGGCAGCGAGGATGGGAGGACGCAAGCAATGGATCAAACAGAACCTATCAGCTCAGACCTGAAAGTAAACATAGAACGTATAAAAGAAATTTTTTCGGATACAAGCGATTTAGTCATAAGGAATCTAACGATCAAGCAAACTACTGAGCAAGCAGCACTCATCTACATCGATGGGCTGACAGATGGAGCAGCAATTAATAGTGACGTCCTTCGTCCCTTGCAGCTAGATTCGAGCGAGGGAAAACCTGGTGATGAGTTAATGATGACCATTGGACAAATCGTACCCGAAACGGATTGGTACCAAATTGAGATAGCAATACTGCACGGTAAATCCATATTATTCGTGAGCGGCAGAGAGACGGCCTATGTGCTTGGCACAAGCGGCTGGCCGCAGCGGGCAATCGAAGATCCACAAATGGAAGCCTCCTTAAAAGGCGCCCATCAAGGCTTTGTCGAAACCAGCGGCCAAAATATCGCTATGATCAGACGTTATATCCCGAATCGCGAATTAAAAATGAAACGGCTGATTGTCGGTCGGCGCGGCCAGACCTCCGTAACGATTATTTACCTGGAGGATGTAATGAATCCTCAATTGTTAAACGATCTTAAGGATCGAATTCAAAAGATTGACGTAGATGTCATTTTAAACACGGGTGAGCTGGCAGAGCTGATCGAGGATAATCCCTTCTCACTCTTCCCGCAATTCGTTCTTACTGAGCGGCCAGATTCTGCAGCATCGCAAATTTTGCAAGGAAGATGTGTCGTTATCGTCGACCGCTCGCCAAGCGTACTCGTTGCTCCAGTCAGCTTCTACTCTTATTTCCAAAGCATCGACGATTATAGTACTCGTTGGTCCATTGCAACCTTTTTGAGGCTGCTGCGAATGTTTGCATTTATTACTGCTACATTTTTGCCTGCCTTTTATATCGCAGTTGTTTCCTTCCATATTGAGATCATTCCAATGAAGCTGCTTCTCACCCTGGGAGAATCACGCGGACAAGTACCGTTTCCACCTTTTGTGGAGGCCATTATAATGGAAATCACTTTGGAAATGCTCCGTGAAGCTGGCGTCCGGCTGCCCGCCCCCGTTGGCCAGACTGTTGGCATCGTTGGGGGTATTGTACTTGGACAAGCTGTCGTTCAAGCTGGCTTAATAAGTAACGTTATGGTTATCGTTGTAGCATTTACGGCCATTTCTTCATTTATTTTGCCAAATTACGATATGGTTGCAGCCGTTCGCTTAATTCGTTTCATGCTCATGATTTTATCCTCACTGTTCGGGTTTGTTGGGATCATTGTTGGTTTGATGACGATGATCGCTCATTTATTAACGCTTAAATCGCTTGGCATGCCATATGGAAGCCCACTGGCTCCGCTCCGTTTCTCAGATTTGAAGGACACCCTAATAAGAGCACCATTATGGCTGATGGAAAAGAGACCAAAAAACGCACTCCCGCTTCAAGAAAAACGTCAAACAAACACTCGGAAGGAGGATGGAGCACATTGACGAACACCGAAGGTAATACGATAACTTCGATGCAATTTATTTTTATTATTTCCGGTATTCAGATTAGTGTCGCCGTCCTTTCCTTACCGAGAAAGTTAGCAGAAATAGCAGGAACGGATGGCTGGATTTCCATTCTAATTGGTTATGCCATCAGTCTTTTATGCGGGTATATCATTATTATGGTGATGAGACATTGTTCGGATAAAACATTAATTGATGCGCTGCCTGCAATGATGGGGAAATGGCTTGCCAAAGGATTTACCCTATTGTTGGCCTTGTTTTTCCTCTCTCTTATGTATGACGGTCTTGTGCGCACCATCCTGATTATTAAAATTTGGCTGATGCCAAACACACAGTCCTACATACTCATGATTCTGCTGTTAATACCCGCTTATAAAATCGCTATAAACGGTCCTCGCATCTTAGGACGATACGCCGAGCTAGTAGCTGTCATATCATGCTGGTTGCCCTTTGTTTATCTATTTACCCTTAAATATGCTCATTGGCTCAACTTGCTGCCCATATTAAAAGTAGGCTGGCTTCCCGTCCTCTCGGCGGTGAAAGCAACGATCTATCCGAACCTGGGCCTGGCTGCCGTTTTTATATTTTATCCTTATTTAGTTAAGAAGGATAAAGCTGCTTCTTCACTGTTTATATCCAATACGATTACCCTATCCGTACATCTATTTATTACAATCATATGCTTCATTTACTTCAGTCCCCATGAAATCACACTTTATAATGATCCAATCATCAGTATTCTCAAAACAATTGAATTTCGCTTTATTGAACGGATTGAGGTGCCTTTCATCGCTTTTTATTTGTTCGTCTTCTCACTCGTTTGGATTCCGTCTATGTATATCGTCTCTTTCTGCATAAGCAAGGTTTTCGGGCTAAGCAACCATCGTGTCCCATTACGTATCTTGTGCATTATTCTTGCGATAGCTACTTTTATTCACATCCCCTCATTCAAGCGAAGCGATCAAATTGAATTATGGCTTACTTGGTTTGGTTTTGGGATGGAATATATACTACCTAGTCTACTGCTGCTATATATGGTCATTTACAAACGAGTACACCGGAGGGCTGATCTATGAAGCTGCGCCTCTTTTTTGTATGTTGCTTGTACATTACGATTTGCCTTACTGCATCCGCCTGCGGGGATCAGCTGTATTTAGAAAATGCGGCAACACCGCTTGCTCTTGGCATGGATTTGGATAAAAATGAGAAATTTCATTTTTATTCTTCCGCTCCTGTTTTCAGCAAAAACATAAAGAAAAAGAGTCAAGAAACTTCAGGAAGCGCAAATTCGCTTCGGCAATCCAAAGCGATTCAAGACTCGCAATCAAGCGGCTCCATCCAAGGTCGAAATTACCAAGTGATCCTCCTAGGCAGACATTTTCTGAGTTACGAGGACTGGTTTCCGATGCTTGATGTGTTGTTTCGTGATGCAAGAAACACGGTAACCGACCGTGTTATTGCTGTTGATGGCTCATTAGAGGAAGTATTTTCACTAAATCCTCCTGATCAGCCGCTGCTTCCTATTCTGCTCCGAGGCATGGTGGATACCAAATCGATAAAATCGGAAACGTATGCGACGACCGCCCAAGAATTTCACAGGCAGTTTTATGATAAAGGCTTAACGCCTTACATTGCTGAGGTGAAGATCGTCAATAACCAGGTTAGGCTGAAAGGCTCAGCATTGCTGAATCAGAAAGGCAAATATGAGCTTTCTTTGGGTCCCCAAGAAACGATCCTGCTAAGTATTTTGCAGAAACAAGCGGCACCGGGCTTCAGCTTGTCCTATCCCATCCCTGGCGAACCCGTAAACGGACCATTCGAAACGAATATTTTGAGCCTGACTGGCGCCAAAGTAAAAACAAAAATCAAAACAACCTATGAAAATAATAAATTCAAGTTTGATATTCACGTGAAGACAAGGGTCGGTCTCTCCGAGCATCTATTCCCTTTCAATGTAGAGAAGGATGATACAAAGCTGGAAAAACAGGTTGCTGTTCTCATGCAGGAGCAATTTACGAGCATTATCGAGAAACTGCAAAAGCATAAAATCGATCCCATAGGGCTTGGGGTGTATGCAAGAGCAAAGGAATACGAGAAATTTTGCAAGGTAGAGGATCGTTGGGGTGAGACATTTGCGAATGCTGAAGTGCGTGTAAAGGTAGATTTAGAAATAACTTCAATGGGGCCTGTTAAGTAAGTATCGAGGGATTAAAAAAGAAGGATACCGGGCAAGTATGCGGTATCCTTCTTTCTAGCGACGACTATTCCAATGGCTCTTGCTGAAAACGAATCTTATGCTCAAGCAGCTCTGCACGCTGATAAGCTTCTGCGATCCCATAAACAGCTATGTCCGCCTTGCTTACTTCTTTATAAGATAATGAAGTCTCCACCTCATGTTTGAAAGGGAATGGATGCAATTGGATGATCGTTTCATCCTTCCAATCCGCTATTAATGAGGTTTGCCCCGTACGGTCGAACCAATAGGGAAACCCATCAGCAAACCATTCATATTGATTTCGAGGCGTTCCCGGCTGCTCCATACATACAAACAGCGACAGCTCATCACAAAGCAGCAGCGCTTTCGCATGAAGCTGAAGCAGGCTAACATCCAGCTGCAGTCGCTCGATGATCGCGCTTTGTCTTGCAAATTCACGTTCTACAAACGTAATCGTATCCTCATTTCTGAATCTTTCAGCAAGCGTCGTATACAAAATGCTGCCAAGCAAAGCGGCGTATTCGCTCGTTTTCTGAACATGATCCAAACCTTTAGAATAGAAGAAAAAGCGGATGTTGCCTGGAAAATCGCGGAACGAAAACGGCATATTTGCTGCATCATTCCAAAGCGGGATACGGTCCAAATCAATCCAGCTGCTGTCATGCTCATATGCAGCGTAAGCTAATTCATCTTTTCGTTCCTCACTATGAAATAACTGGCTCTGCCAGGCAGAAACAAGATCTCCGGATATTCTCGCATGATCATGTTGTGCGATCAATATGAATGCGTCTTCCTTCTCATATAAAATCATCGTTTCCATCCCTTTCTTCGTCACACAGTAATTGATTGATATTGTATTTCTATATCAGCTAATCACGAGTGTTCAGCGCGTAAACCTGCTCAATCTCCTTATGCCGTGAAATAACAACGTCCATTAAACATCTATAAATCGAAGCTGCTGTCTCTGGATTTAAATCATGGCTGCTCGCAAGTTTCTTTATTTTATCAAATTGTTTGGCTTCACGGCTCAGGTCTTGTGCAGCGAGATGATTTGCTGCTTTGTACATACCCACTTCTTCCGTTAATTGAAACCGCCTTGCAAGCAAGGAAATGATGTCGTGATCGATTTGATCGATCGCTTGTCTTAATTCATCTAGTCTAGAAACTTCCATGCGTCTCTCCCTTAAATATTTTTCCTATAATTGTACCATCTCCATCACCCAGCGGCTATGTGCATTCGCATTTATCGGATGTAAGCCCCAGAACAATAAAAAGAAGAGCCGCCTAATTTCTAAAGAGCAGCTCCCCTGTGAACATTTCTATCGTTCTATTTCGCGAAGACATTACAAATGAAACTGTGGCAGTAAATCAGCATGGCTTTCGAGCATCTGCTCCAAAGCTTGATAAGCAGCCTCTTTATTTTCAATAGCCGGATCGGCGTCTATCGCTTTCTTCGCAATAGAGACATTGCCCGTCACTGCTGCTTCAACAACAAGCTCATGAACATCCGAAATCGCGCGGCACAATTGAAGCAGCGGCTCTGGGAAAGCTGGAACCTCTACCGGATGAATCATGCCGCCTGATACGGTTACAGGTATTTCTACGATTCGCTCTGAGGGCAGACCCGGTATTGCTCCATCATTCTTAACGTTCAAAATATCAATCTGAAGGTCGCTGGCCGTATACAACGCTTGAGCAAGCGCTACTGGATGCTCCCAGCTGCCATGGTCAAATAAACGATCATAATGCATTTTGCCTGCACCAATCTGCTTCAGCTCTTCCAAGCGTCTGCTGCGTTCTTCGAATGATCCATGATATGGAGGCGCTGTCGTGTAATGAATGTCCTCTTGATAAGGAAGATATTCCGCATGATGGTCAACGTGTCCAGCCGCGACTGCTCCATACTCGCTCAGCCATCGCTTAGAGATGCGAAGCTCGCGCTGCGTCTCTTCATCTTGATCAGACCAGTTCTCCTCTTCAATATAGTGAATAAGCTTAGGCAGAAGATCCTCACCCGTGCGGCTATCTTTTATTTCCATCACCCATGCAAAGTGATTAAGTCCAGCAGTTACGATAGATAGCTCAGAGGCCGATTTGCCAAGCAGCTTTGGCAGGAATGTGTAGCCCTCAGCACCCCTATACGCAATATTGCAAAATCCAGCTATGCGAATCGATGAATAACGTGCTGCTGCCGTTACGACACGAGGCATTGGATTCGTTACATCCAGAATCCACGCCTGCGGGCACAGCTCCTCCATATCACGGCAAATATCCATAATCAGCGTAATGGACCGGAATGCATTCATTAAGCCCCCCATGCCTCCACATTCCCTTGCTTGATCCGCCATCCCCAATGCATGTAATATATCAAAATCGATTTGCCAACGGCGTGCACCTTGAACCGAGGCGGATACGATAACAAAGTCCGCACCTATTAGCGCTTCTCTTCTGTTTACCGTTGCAGTCGCAAGCATATCTACCTCTAACTGCCTTGCTATTTCTCTTGCAGCTGCTGCCATCCCTTCAGCCGCATCCAGATTTGGATCAACAAGGACAAGCTCACAGCCTGCAAGCCTCTCCTTTACAATAATATCTTCGAGTACCGTTGGTGCAAATACGAAGCTTCCTCCACCTATCAATACAATTTTCACGATAGTCTCATTCCTCTCGGTTGTCTTTGGATTGCTATTGTTGAGCGGTAAGAGAGATAATAAAGGTATGAATAATTCCGTTTACAAAGGAGCTATGATGAGCAATCTGAGTCCTGCCCTCAACCAATCATTTCCTAATTATAAAGAACAGCTTATCCTATACGGCATGCGCACGTTCGAAGCCGGCCAAGGTCCTGTATGCGATTTACATCTGCATCATCGGATGCTGGAGATCAATATTGTCCTAACAGGCGATCAAATCGCTCGTATTGGAAATGAAAGTTTCACACAGCATGAAGGTGATATTATTCTCATTCCCCCCATGAAGCTGCATGACTTTATTGTTCCCGAGCAGCAGTCGATGCACGGTTTTGTCATTCATTTGCAAAATGTGGACAGCAAGCTGCTCTACGCCTTTCGAGCTTGCGGAGAGTATTTATTTGCGAGAGATCATCCGCTCAATGAGCGCCTGAATCCGCTGCTAAAAGCACTTATTTCATGCTTGCAGCAGAATCCTTCTGCTCACCGCGTCTTTATGCTTTGTAATGAAATGCTGGTGCATTTGGAGGAGTTCGTGCAGAGCGAAGCCTTGCTCTCCATCAATGAACCAAATGAGCAGCCGCTTGCTGATCGGATCGCGAGGGAAATTGAGGCGCTCATCAGCACCTTCAATGAACTCGGTACAGATTCCTCAACGAGCAACTGGCTTGAAACCATTGCAGCCAAAACAGGCATTAGCCGCAGACATGCCGGCCGTTTGTTTCAACAAGCGTACGGCATGTCGCCTCGTCAATATTTATCAATCATTAGACAGCAGGAGGCCATGCATATGCTTGTCATGCGAAACATACCGCTTGAAGTGATCGCATTCCGAATCGGATTCGAGAATGTGCAAAGCTTTATTAGGCAGTTCGCCAAATGGACTGGATTAACGCCTGGCGCCTATCGGAGACAGCATAAATCAACGATAAGCTATTTGACGCCGCTTGAGGTGGAACCTCATGCTGGTCATTTATCCAACCACGTTCCTTCTGCTACCTCAGAATAATTTCAGGACGCTCATTCAATTGTACGCCGCGTTCAGCATACCAATTGAAATGCCGCTCCTCTCCGGCTATCTGCCAACGGGACGGGCAGCGATCATCAAGCCAGTCCAGCGGTTCAGCCGGCGGCAGCGGTTTAGACGCTCGTTCGAACGCTTTGCGAATCGCTGCTTCCTGTTCCGCGCCAACCGCCTTTGGATCTGCAGAAATGAACAGCGGTGTGCCGCTTTCGGACAATAGCTCCAGCCACTGCTTGTTCAAATGCCAAGGGACATCGTCGGTCAAGCCAACACAATCCGCATCAGCCGCAAAAAAAGTGTCATGCTGCGGCATGCGGAAAGCAAGCGTGTTGACACCCATTTTACGTGTACGCTCCCATTCCTTACCGCTCGTATCGTCACCGGTCCGCTGAATTTCAACCAAGCCCGCTGCTAAGTGCCCTACTGTATTACAGCCAATAATTAAACTGTCCGCTGAAGCTTCTGCAATCTTCTTATACAAAGCGACAATAATTTCCGCCGTCGTCTTCGTGCGATCAGCAAAAGCTAAACCATGATTACTCATCGATGCGCCCATTTCAAAGCCCCATTTGGCAAAAATATCGAAAGTGGAAAAATCATGCTTAATCAGTTCATAACCCCAATCGTGCAGCTTGCGAATTTCATTGCCCACATAGTCAAGCACATCAGGAACGCTTGGGTCCAAATAGATGCTGCCCGCATTGTGGCCACCATATCTTCTCCAATGATTTGGCACACTGTTTGCGACTAATAGCGGTCTGCACCAAATGCCAGGACGAACCCCGATTCCTTTCATATCGCTGGCCAGCTGCTGCATATCAGAAAACTGATAATTGGGTTCCCAAGGCCCACCATTGCAGCTGCCCCCGCCGCTGCAGAGCTGCCAACCGTCATCAATAACCATAAACGGACGGTTATCGACCGAAGAAGACCAATCTGACACGCGCTCCGAATCAGCGATTATCTCTGCTGTCGAGCTATTCCCATAGGCATAATACCAGTTGTTTCCCCCATACACAGGTTGTGAAGGCAGGATCGGCTGCTTGCACATCTGTTCGCAAAACGCCGTTGCTGCACGAAATGCCGATTCGCCTTCCGCACCTTCTCTCGTTACAATGACCGCAGCCTCGAGCGTTCGATCACCAAGCAGCACTCCCGCTTCACCGCAGCGAACATCAAGTGTCAGGCTGATTCCGCCTGCATCCGCTTGCCAGTAACAAAAGGAGCTTGTACCGGTCTCTACGCCATAACCATGCGTGCGTCCCCCTTCTGACAACAGGAAATACCATGGCATTTCACGTTCAGCAACTAACCCCCGCCATTCCAAATCACCGTAGCCTCGTTCCCATTGATCACCCAGAACACGCATGCCCCCGCTGACCAGTTCTCGCTGCCATCTCAGATGAAGCCGCCTAACTGGCGTCTGGCCTGCACTTAATCGAACGGCCATACGATTAGCCATCGTTTCAAATGAAATAACGGTTTCGCCTGCATACCATTCTCGTGAACGGAATGACGCGCGAACCCATCCCTCTTCCCACTCCACTTCAACATTGTCCGGATTGGTTAATAGATCTAAAAACTCCATCGTGAGCGCCTCCCGTATTTGAACATCGTTCTATAAAACCGAGTATAGTATTCGCTGCCAGCAATTTGAATAACGAAATGAGTCGTATCACGAATAAATAATGAACCAAATGGGACATCCAATAACATAAAAAAAGACTGCCGCCGCCACATCATGGCATTGAACAGTCTTTATATTCACGATTAATCTAGCTTAGCTGCCTTTTATTTGTTCAGTTCTCTGCGTACAACCGGCGCAACCTTCGTCGCCAGCAGCTCAATGGAAGCCGCTACCTTTGAGAACGGAATGCCGCCAATATCAAACTGAGCCATGAAGCGCTGATGACCGAATAGCTCATGCTGCGCCAATATTTTCTCAACAAGCATTTCCGGGCTGCCAACAGCCAGCGCATTGATTGGGTTTGCCAATTGTTCGAATTGCTCGCGTGCCATCGACTCGCCCCTCTGCTTGCCTCCCATAAACTGGCTTACATAATGAGCATAATAAGGATAATATTCATCCTTCGCTTGCTCAGTCGAGTTGGCAATATATCCATGGCTTGTGATCGCTACTTTTAGATCTTCTTGTTTATAGCCTGCGCGAACACCAGCAGCACGATATACGTCTACAAGCGGTTTAAATCGAGCTGGATCTCCGCCAAGGATGGCAAGGGCCATTCCTAGACCATGGCTTCCTGCGAGTTCCGCGCTCTGAGGCGTACCTCCGACACCGACCCATACGGGCAGCTTCGCCTGCTCTGGACGAGGTGCAATCTCAGCATTCAGCAGCGGCGTTCTATATTTTCCATCCCAAGTGATATGCTCGGTTTCATTTAACTCAAGCAGCAGATTAAGCTTCTCCTGAAAGAGCTCCTTATAGCTCTCAAGCTCATACCCAAACAATGGAAATGACTCTATATACGCTCCTCGTCCCGCAATAATTTCCGCGCGTCCATCCGAGAGCAAATCAAGTGTAGCAAAATCCTCGAATACTCGAACTGGATCTGAGGTTCCAAGCACCGTCGTTGCGCTCGTTAACCGAATCCGCTTCGTCGCTTGTGCGATTGCAGCAAGCAGAACAGGTGGAGATGTAACAGCAAAGTCCAAGCGATGATGCTCACCCACTCCAAACACATCAATGCCCGCCTCATCTGCAAGCTTGGCAGCTGCGACGATTTCCTTCAAACGTTCTCTCGCATTTGGCGATACTCTACTGATAGGATCAGTACTTATATCGCCTAATGTGTAAATGCCAAATTCGAACACATCTGCTCGTTCCTTCGAAGGCTGAGCAACTTGTTGTATTTTCTCGTTGATTTCAAACACCGCTTTCCTATATTTATGTCCAAGGCAAAAGTATATATTTTGTTCGCCGACCTAGTTACTTTACGTAAGTAATGATACATAAGTTATTAAGTTGCGTCAAGATCAAGAGCATGAAGCCCGCCTAAATGTCTTACAAAGTACAAAAGAACCTTCAAAATCACAGTAAAAGTGATCGGAAGGTTCCTACTATTTAGGCTGATATGATGAGAAAGCCCCATGGTGCGAGCTCCAGCTGTTGTCCACTAGTAACTTTACTACCATTCAGCAGCTCAGTACCGTCCTGATGTTTATAGTCAAATGTAACGGCATCATCTGAGTAGTTGAAATAATATCGTATATTCTTTCCGCTACTATTCAAGCCTGATTTTACGATGATTGGAGAAACAAGCTCTTGCTCTGCGCCCCAAAGACCTGCATTCTGCAAAGCCCCGCATAGCACACGTCTTACAACAGCAGGACCAGGCAAGCATCCTATATAGGTAGCTGTTCCTTTTCCATAGTTATTTCTTGTAATTGCCGCATATTCACCCCACTGCGCATGATCATAAGAAGCCAGCACTTCAGCGGTTGTTGGCGTGATGAGCTCCATCCACGCTTCAACCTCTTTCGCCTCGTTACTCTGATCGATCAGCGGGCCTTTTAAACCGACATGATTTGGCGTTACGAACATGCTATAGGATATGCCGCAAGCTGCTTGTATGATACCGGGCTGCTGTGAAGTACGTACCTTAATGACCTCGTCGGCGAAGCCGCTTTTGAACGTATAAACGACATGTCCTCCGCTTCGTACGAATTCATTTAATCGCTCTAAACTCTCTGAAGGGGCAGCATAAAGCGCTGGTACGACAATCATCTTGTATTTATCCAAGTGGGCGCAGGTCGGCTGAATAAAATCGACCTCGACGTTAAGCTTGTACAATTCGTCATAGAGTGCGCGAACAACATCATTGTAGGTTTTGCCATCGGGAAGCTTAAACCATTCCATTGCGGATAAAGCCTCGTTGCTGACCATTACAGCCACTTGATTGTTTTTGCGCAAGTTGGCAAGATCCTCGCTCAGCCTAGCAAAATCCGCACCGATCGTTTTGGCTTCGTTATAAACAGGATTAGGCTGAAAATCATGGCTGAGCAGCCCCTTCCAATACGTTTCGAACGAATTGTGAATCGAATGCCAGTGCCAATACGCGACCATATTGGCGCCGGAAGCAAGGTGGCTGAACGCCTGCAAGCGCAATTGCCCGGGATATGGCGTCCAATGCGGAAAGGCCTGTGCCTGCGTTTCGAGCACTAAGTAATTATCGTTTTTGAGCGAACGTGTCATGTCGCCGCCAAATGAGATTTCGATGCCGGTTAAATCATTCTGCGAAGGATGATAAATATCGACGCCCGCAATATCAAAGGGCTCTGAAGCAGCAAAGTGATCAACGGAAGGCTGAACGCCAAATGAGTAGCCTCGCCATTCAAAATCAAAGTTTTGAGTTACAAATTGTCCCGGCTGCTTATATTCGTTCACGATAGAGACCTGCCATGCCAAAAACTCATTTACCAGCTTCCGCTGGAACTTCGCGAACTCCGCGCCTAAGCTGCCATTGATTGTGCCGATAACGGAAGGGAACTCCTCCCAGCTGTTGATGCGATTGCTCCAATAATCAAGCCCAAACAGCTGATTAACGACGTCCAGCGTTTCATAAGTATCCCTCATATATTTGACGAACTGCAGCTGGACATTTGGTCCCGCCGTATCATAATGTTTCGTTTCATTATCCGTCTGATAGCCAATCACGGCTGGATGTGTACTTACGCGGCTAATGAGCTTGCGGATGATTCGCTCTGAATAGAAAAGATAAGCAGCATTCGTAATATCCATAATTTGGCGAGCGCCGTATTTGCCTGGTCCGCGAGGGGTTACGGCAAGTACATCTGGGTGCTCCTTGACCATCCAAGCAGGCACGGCATAGGTTGGTGTGCCAACAATGACGGCGATACCGGCTTTGTACATCGCATCCAGTACTCTGTCTACGGATGAGAAGTCGAATACGCCGTTTTGCGGCTCATGTGTGCTCCATGTCGATTCCGCGATTCGAACCACGTTAATGCCTGCTTCCTTCATCATCCGAATATCCTCATCTAATCGCTCATAAGGCATATATTCGTCATAATAAGCGACGCCATATAACAGCTTATTCATCCTTTAACAGCCCCCTCGGCAATCCCATGCATAATAAACTTTTGGAAGAACGAGTAAATAATAATGACTGGAATCGCGGTCAGTACGAGCGCCGCCAAAATAAGCGACCATTCTTTGTTATACTCACCGAAGAGCGTGTTTGTCGATAAGATAAGCGTGTAATTGCTTACGTCCGTCAGCATGAGCAGCGGCAGCAGGAAATCATTCCAGATCCAGAGGAAATCTAAAATCGCTATCGTCACCGTAATCGGCACAAGCAGCGGGAAAATAATTTTAAAGAACGTTTGATATTCATTGCAACCATCAATTTGCGCCGCCTCCTCCAGCTCCTTAGGGATAGACTTCACGAAGCCATGATACAGAAAGATCGCCATATTGACGCCGAGTCCAATATATATGATTGCAAGCCCATACGTACTGCCTTGAACAGACAAGGCTTTGGCCATTCTAGTCAATGGAATCATAATCGAATGAAACGGCACAAGCATGGAAGCGATAAACAGGAAAAAAATCAAATTGCTTATCTTTCCGCTCGTACGTGACAGCTTATAGCCAGCAAGCGATGCACAAAAGACGATACCGCCGATGCCGAGCACCGAAATAATGATCGAGTTGAGTGTGCTGCCCAGCAAGTTGATTTGATGAAAAGCATTTACATAATTATCGAATTGAATCTTTGATGGCAGCGAGACGAACGATTTGAACATCTCACCTTGTGTCTTAAACGAGTTAATAACCGCCAAGTAAATCGGGAAAAAAGAGATCGCAGCCCCAATCGACAGGAAAATGGTAATAAGGAGGGAGGTTGATTTATTCTGTCTCATGCTTCCACCTCTCTTTTCTTCATGACACGAATTTGGATAAATGTGAAGATGAGAATAATCACGAATAGAATGACCGATTTTGCGCTGGCATAACCATATCGGAAGTTGTTTGAGAAGGCTTCCTCATAAATGTTCATCGTAATAACCTGCGTGCTTCGCCCTGGTCCTCCGCCTGTCAAGCCATATACAACCTCGAACACTTTAAACGCGCCGTTTAGCGTAAGGAAGAAACAGATCGTAATCGCATGTGAAATCATCGGCAGCGTCACATTGCGAAACGTTTGGAAAGCGGTAGCGCCATCGATAACAGCTGCTTCCTTCAAGCTTTGAGGCACACCTTGCAGTCCTGCCAAATAAATGATCATCATATAGCCGACGCCGTTCCAGAGGGAAACGGTCAGAATCGAGAAGAAGCTTACTTTTGGATCACCGATCCAAGCTTGATCTAGAAACGTAAGCGCTGTCTTTTCTGCCAGCTGAGGAAGCACCTGCGCGAATACAAATGTCCACATAAATGCGCTGATAATCGTGCTTATCATGTTAGGCATGAAGAAAATGGTACGGAAGAAACCTTTGCTTTTGCGGCGTGATTCAATAAATACAGCCAGCAGCAGCGCAAAAACATTTTGCAGCACAACCATGAACAGCACATACTTCAAGGTGAACAATAACGAACCGACAAAATCGGGATCGTCTCTAAGCGCTTCAATAAAGTTGCCCAATCCAATAAAGTCATAGTCACGATTCAAGCCATTCCAATCCGTGAAGCTGTAAAACATTCCGCCGAGCGTTGGAATCAGCAGGAAGATCGCGTACAAAATAAAAGCGGGCGCGACAAACGTAAATAACGAGATGTATTTTTTGTAGCTCTTGATCGGCACAGTATCCGCCCCTCTCCTATGTGTCTTTACTGAGCAAAAGCGTCTTCGGCGTTCTTTAGACGCTGAGTAGCTTTGACGGTGAAATATAAGATAAGCATGAGAAAATGATACACTCTCTTATTTTTTAAAATCGGGATGAAGCGAAGCAGAATGCAGAATCTCCTTGTCTCCCCTTCATCCCGAGCATGTGCTGTTTATTTATTTACCTTGTTGTACGATTTCCAAGCTTTATCAAGTGCTTTGAGTACGTCATCTTGCGATAATTGACCGGCATAATACGCTTGCAGCCCTTTGCCCACTTCATCCTTCACGGATTGAGGAATAGCTGGGTCTTGATAAGACTTGCCTTCTTTCACATAAGCTGTTGCATCATTAACCCATGGATAGCTCTCATACGTATGCACGGTGGAGATTGGGTTGAATTTAAGCGCTTGGAAGAAAGCATTTGAAGCAGTGTCATCCAGAATGTAGTTGATGAAATCCAGCGCGACTTCCTTGTTTTTTGTGCTCTTAGAAACAGCAAGAGAAGTCGAAGCACTTAGGTTAATAAGAGTCGCATCTGGATTGTCATTGATTGGCAGAGGTGCTACACCAAAATCAAGATCCGGATTGGATTTAAGAATTGTTTCTGCGTACCACGGCCCTTGCAGCCACATTGCGCCTTTGCCTGCTGCAAACGCTGCTGCGCCATCATCGCCGCCCACTTCTGTCGCTTTTTCCGTTCCGTTCGCATTGATAAGATCAAAGATGTCGAACATTGCTTTTAGCTCTGTAAAGGAGCCTTCATCCTTATTCATCCGTTCGATGAAATCAGCATCCTCCGTATTGATAAGTGCGCCCGCTGCGAGCGGCAGCACGAGCTGTGGAATCCAAGCTTCCTTATATGAAAGCACAAAAGGCGTTACCTTATTCGCTTTCAGCTTCTCGACAACCGCTTTCATTTCTGTCAGCGTTTTTGGAGGTGTAATGCCAAGATCCGTAAAGATCTTTTTGTTGTACAAGTAGCCCCAAGACAAGGTTTCCAGAGGAACGGCTACGACTTTACCATCTGTCGTTGTAACTGAAGGTTTAACGCTGTCCAGCAGCTTGCCGACAAAAGGCTGATCGGATAAATCCTCTAAGTAACCTGCTTTGTAGTAAGAAGGAATTTCGTTAATGGCATGAAGCGCGAAAATATCAGGTGCATCATTGGAGGCAAGGCGCGTCTTCAAAATTTGCGCCGCATTATCGGCTGTCGGCATTTCGAGCTGTACCGACACGTCGATGTTTTTCTCAGCTTTTTCCTTGGCTACGAAGTCAGCAATATATTTATCGTAATGCTCTTTAAAACGAGGCTGAGCAATGAACATTTTCAGCTTTACGCTCCTAACTTCACCGCCGCCGCTTGCTGCCCCATCTGTGCTGCCAGCATTATTTGTATTGCTGCCGCAGCCAGCTAACAGTGTTGTCGCGAGCATCGTAACGAGTAAGCCTTTAACTATTTTTTTCATCTCATTTGACCTCCCAGAAGCTTGTTTTGTTTACGCTTTCATTGTATCTAAAAAATGAAAGCGTTTAATTGGACAGAATTAGACTCTTTCGTTGGACATTTTTAAACCTCGCTGCTCTTCCTCATTTCACCTGGCGCGATGCCAAAATGTTTCTTGAACACACGATAAAAATAGGTGATATCCTCGTAACCCGCCATTTCCGCAATCGCTTTAATAGGAATGCTCTCATCCATCAGCCACTCTTTTGCCTTCACCATGCGTAGGTGCAGCATATAATCCGTGACATTGCGTCCATATTCCTGCTTGAACACTTTACTCAAATATTCCTTGCTCACAAAAAAAGCTCTAGCGAGCTGCTCCAGCGTAACCGGCTCCGTATAATGTTTCTCCATATACAGCCTAACTTCATCCAAATTCAATTTGTTTTTAAATTTGCGCTGCTGAATAAGCTGCCCTAGTGTAGTCAAATAATGATGGGTAAGAAAAGCAGCTGTATTCTCACTTGACTGGGTGATTTCATGACCATACGGCGCATGCAGCGAGTCGCTGTCTTGTGAATTAGCATTCATTAATTCCTTAAGCAGCAGAAGCAGCTCTTGTACAACCTGCTCCAGCATGACCGCTTTTGTAATTCCGCTCTGCTCAAGCTCCTTCATCATTTGATCAAGCGTTGTCTTAACGCCATCTGTATTCAGCTCATTGAAACGCAACTTTAAAAGCTTCTTATACGATGCCAATGTATATGAAATATCAAGATCAAGTGATATTGTTCCACGCTCCATTTGAACAGCTTCAAGCCCGCTTTTGCAATTTTGCAGCGCCGTATTTAGTTCTTTCGGATCAACTGGTTTAAGCAGATAATCCATCGCCTTGAAGCGAAGCGCATGTTTGGCATATTGAAAATCATCATACCCGCTGACGACGATCGTCTTAATTGCTGGAAACTGGTCATTAAGCTGCTGCAGCAGCGCAGCGCCATCTGTTCCGGGCATCCGCATATCCGTAATGACAATATGAGGCTGCAAAACCTCCATCATTCGAAGCGCTTCTGTACCGTCCTCTGCTTCTCCTACAATTTCCATGCCGAGGCTTTCCCATTCTCCGAACGCTTTGATGATGTCTCTTGCCCAGCTCTCATCATCCACAATGAATACTTTAAGCATGCTGATCTCCCCCTGCTATTGGAATCGAGACGGTGACCGTCGTTCCCGCTCCTAACTCGCTTTCAATCGTAATCCCATAGTCTGGGCCAAAATGCATTTGAATGCGGGACGCAACATTTTGAATGCCGATGCGATTGCCGTGCGTCCAAACCTGTCCGCTATGTTGGTGAAGCCGCTTTTGCAGGTCGGCAAGCTTATCCTCGCGTATGCCGACGCCATTGTCACGGATTCGAATTCGAACTTTATCATGCTCACGCGCTACGCTCACGCTAAGCTCCCAATGACCTGATTTATTTTCTAGTCCATGGAAAAAAGCATTTTCAACAATTGGCTGAAGCGTCAGCTTCGGAATAGGAGAAAGCATCATGGACTCGTCCATTTCCGTGTGATAAGTAAGCTTGGAGTAAAAACGCTGCTTCTGGATAAGCATATAATTGTTTAAATGATCGATTTCTGCTTTTAAAGAGGCGAGATCGTTCGGATCGCGAATGACATATCGAAACATATCGCTAAGCGATCGAATGATTTCGTAGCTCTCCGCAGGTTTTTTCGTAAAGAGCATGCTGCCGATCATTTGAAGTGTATTTTGCAAAAAATGCGGATTGATTTGCGCTTGGAGCGCTTTAAGCTCCGCGGTTTTTTTCTCTAGATTGATGCTGTATTCCGTTTTAATATGCTCTCTAATGCGGTATGACATGTTGTAAAGCTTCGTTTCAAGCAAGCCGATTTCATCTACGCGGTTGCTTTGAGGCAGCTCTGTTTCCTTGATGATGCCAAGGCCCTGCATCGATCTTGCGAGCGTAACAATTGGCGTGGCCGTCCGCCATGCTAACAAAATAGCAATCAAAATCGACAGCACGATAGAAATTGCGCCTACGATAAGGCCAAATCGCATCGTCGATTGCGCGCTCTTATTAATAAAGCTGGTCGGAATAATCGTAATCAGCTTCAAGCCGACGGGATCAATCGTGTTATAGAAGACGTACGCCTTCGACATGCGGAAATAACCTTGATCCTCTGTTGTTTCCTTGATCCGCAGCATAATGTTATCCGAGGGGCGCTCTCCGAAACGTTGATAAAGCACATTTCCGTCTTCGCTCGCGATCAGAACCTGATGATCCTTGCCGCGACCTATCAAATCGAGCGTCTGATCAAGCATCGACCAGCGAATTTTAAGCGAGATACCGCCTAGCTTCTCCCGATTCTCAAAACGGTTAATGCTCCGAATCAATTGAAAGTGACCTTCATCCCCATTATTAGATTGAATAAGAAAATCTTTATTTTCCTCAAATAGCTGCTTATAAGGAGAAGGGATCGTAGGCGAGGTTTCCAAATCATATTGATTTCCGCTTATGGTAAACAGTTTCCGCGGCTCTTTCAAAAACAGCTCGACGCCGATGACATGATTTCCTGCGGAATAAAACAAATTGCTCAGCGTATCCATAATATTTTTTTGAGCGGCAAATTGGTTAATGAGCAGCGAACCCTCTGTGCTTGCCAAATAATCACTAAGATGAGGGCTGATGAGAACGGAATAAACGAGATTGTTCAATTGCGAGAACTGCTCGCCCAAGTAGACGCCAGTCCACTTCATATTGGATAAATTCGTTCCGATAACTTCCGCTTCCATCGACTTTCGGTTGTTTTCGGCGGCCAAGGCAGTAACCGCTATAATCGGAATAACGGATAAAAAAATCATCGTAAAAATCAATTTATTCCGAATACTGCGCCGGAAGGGCTCTGTCAGTATACGGATTAGCTTGGCCAACATTTGCTCTCTCGCCTCCCGCTTCTCTTCTAGCTATTGTGTGCAAAAAACTAACGCCCCATCGATTGCTGGCGTTAGTTTATATGCTTTCATCATCCTCATGGAATGACGATCGTATGAAAGGATTCCGGTTCCAGCTCGAGCAGCTGGAGTTTGGAGCCGACGGACAGACGCAGCTCCCTTTTTTCCTTGAATGGATTCGTTAAGACGATGATGCGTGTGCCGTCTGGCTTCTCGAAAGCAATTGCATTGCCTGTCCATGGACCCTTCAGCCCTATTCTTCGATCATCAGGCGAAGTGAAATGGGCAAAGTGCTTCATCACATAATACTCCGGATTACGGATGGCAAGCTGCTTTTCCTTGTCTACGGTCAGCATTGCATTTTGCTCCCAGCCCCATGTGCTGCGGCCCTTTGGCTCCAGCACCATGTTCCAGTAAATATAAGCGTTCACGCCGTTCGTAAAATAATGATGATAGAGATTAAACACATATCTTGCATAGAACCAACTGTTTTCACCGTCACCGCATTCATTTTCCGTTTGCATATAACGAAGCTCAGGATAGCTTTGAACGGTGCGCTGCAAAGCATGCTTGCCCGCCCATTGATAGCCCACGCCCTTCACATATTTATAAGCTTCAGGGTCGCTTAGCACCGTATTGGCATACGCATCAAAATCAGTTGCCTTCTTCTTCAGCCATTCATCCCATGCCTCCGGCGCATTAATTGTGCCAAGCCATATTTCTGTATCGAGTCCATGGCTCTCGAAGGCAGGTCCCAAATATTCACGTATAAATTCACGAAGCTGCTCGCCCGTCCATACGCAGGAAGGAAACTTTTGATCCGCAACCACCTCATTTTGAACATGAACCTGGTGAATCGTAATGCCTTCTGCCTTGTATGCCTCAACAAACTTTACGAAATAGAGCGCGTACGCTTCTAAAATTTCTTTCTCCCAGCGCAGCGTGCCGTAATTGTACGCCTTCGGAAATTTCATCCAGGTCGGAGGGCTCCACGGAGAGGCGAACAGCTTCAATTCAGGATTGAGTTTTAGCGCTTCCTTAATATAAGGAATCAAATGTTGTTGATCACGGGCAATGGAGAAATGCTCCATACTTAAGTCTCCGTCTGTTTCGTTTAAGCTATACCATTCCAGTGCATAATCGCTAGCGCCTATCGGAAGCCTGCAAATACTGAATTTATGCTCGCCTTCGGGATGAAAGAGCGCATGCATCACTTGACTGCGTTCTTCCTCCGGCAGATGCTGCAGAGCAGCAAAACCAAGCTCGTTAAAGCAGCCTCCAAACCCTTCTAGCCGCTGAAAGCTCTCACCTGAGAATGTCAGATTATGATGTCCATTACCGGCTTCCTCTATCGTTTTATTGAACCATCGCTTGGTTTCCGTGCTTGCAAACCATTGTATCTGTTTCTCTCTCATCACCGCAAACCTCACTTTTTGAAAGCGTTTTTATCATTATATCTTGTAAATGAAAGCGTTTAATTGGACGAAATTAGACTCTATTCTTGGACGATATTAAACCAACGCAACAGAGCGCAAAAACTATATTTTAAGAAGACAAACAAAATAGTGGCTAAAGTCTCATAAACTAAGCAATACATTCATTTTTACAACAAAATTAGCTTTTGAAGGGGGTGAATACGATACCTCTGGTCGTCCGATCAACATTAAACGCAACCGGCGCCATTACATTTACCGGGAATACGCTGGGTCTCAGCCGCTCAGATGTTGCTGGAACCCCAGGTACTTCAGACAGTATAGGCGCTTTCAGCACTACGAATACAGCAGCTCGGTACGGCACGTACCCGCTTGGAACGACGAGCAACTATTTGGAAAATAGTTCTGCCGCCGTTCTCGTTCTCCCCACTGGAAGCACTGTACTTTATGCAGAGCTTATTTGGGGCGGCACTTATGTCAATGGAACCGTTAATCTAACCGCAGCCATTAACAATCCCGTTACGTTTATTACACCGCTGGGAACCTCAAGCATCACTCCTGATGCAGCAACAAGCAATACGTTCGATTTGGGGGGAGGCGCACTTGGCTATACTCGTTCAGCCAATGTCACCTCGCTTGTGCTGGCGGCTGGCGCGGGTACCTATATAACAGGCGGCGTAGTCGGAACGATTGTTATTCCCGGCGATTCAACTGCTAACCATGCTGGCTGGACCCTCGCCGTCATTTATCAGAATCCTTCACTTCCGTTTCGCAACATGTCGCTTCGAGTTGGAGCTATTTTGGTTCAAAGCACTTCGGCAGCGGTCAATACGACAATAACCGGATTTGCCACGCCGATCTCGGGAGCCTTAGGCGGCAGGGCGTTGTTTAGCGCTCAGGAAGGAGATGCAAACCGAACAGGTGATCAGGCGTTGTTTGGCCCGACGGCAGCTAGCTTAGTAGCTCTATCTGGCACAAACAATTTCGCGAACAATTTTTTCGCCTCACAAATTAACAATGATTCCGGTGCATTAAACACAACTGGAACTTTCGGGGACCGCAATCAAACAAATGGCACACCCGGCACGAACATCATTGGCGGTCGGCAGGGCTGGGATATTACGAATGTTGATATTTCCGCTAGGCTGACGAACAACCAGAGCTCAGCCGTTTTGTCGCTTACAACTTCCGGAGATGCTTATGTATTAAACGCAAATGCCATCCAAGTCAATATAAATGCGCCCGTTATCAATGTAACGCTAAGCGAGAATGCAACAGGGCCTACCATCGGCGACATCATCACCTTTACGGTCACGGTCAGCAACTCAGGGACAGCAAACGCAGCCAGTATCGTCTTAACCGATACTTTGCCTGCTGGCGTTGCGTTCGTACCAGGCAGCGTCGTTGTAGGCGGCGTCTCAAAACCGACGTTCGACATAAGAACCGGAGCACCGCTTGGCTCATTAAATCTGGCAACCTCCATCACCGTTACCTATCAAGCAACTGTAACCTCCTTGCCAAGCACAGCTCAGCTTTCAAGCACAGCCAATGCGGCCTTTACGTTTCAAAGTATAGCCGGCGGTTCCATTATTACGGGTGTCATTCCATCCAATACAGTCACTATCCCTGTTTACGCTCCTAATTTATCCATTGTAAAAAGTGCGAGCACACAGAACGCAACGGTTGGTAATCAAGTCGTCTATACGCTGCTCGTAGCGAATACCGGTAGTTCAGCAGCCATTGTCAACCTGACGGACAACATCCCTGCGGGAACTTCATTTATACCGAATAGTTTCCGTGTCAACGGAATCGTTGTAGCAGGTGCGAATCCTTCTGCGGGAGTAGCCATTGGAACGATTGCAGCTGGGGGATCGTCAACAATCACGTTTCAAGTGCAAGTAAATGTTTTGCCATCTCCACCTCAGCTTGTGAATCAGGCATCAGCCACCTATACGTATCAAATACCTGATGGAAGAATCTTTTCCGGCTCATTAACTTCAAATACGGTAACAGTTCCTGTAAGACTTCCAAATGTTGTTGTCACGAAGAGCGCTAGCTTAACCGACATCGCCGTAGGTGAAACATTAACCTATTCCTTAGTCGTCACGAACAGCGGCATCGAATCCGTCACCAATGTCACATTGGGTGACACCATTCCTGTTGGAGCGGAATTCACCTCTGGGAGCGTAATTGTAGCTGGCGTATCCAAACCAACAGCAAATCCCGCGAGCGGCATCAGTTTAGGAACCATTGCGCCAAGCAGCTCTGTCACCGTTACTTTTGCAATTCGCGCGACTGCTATTCCTAGCTCAGGTACATTTGTTAATCAGGCTTCGGTATCCTACAGCTCTGGCGTTTTCACAGGTCTCTCACTGTCTGGCAGCGTGACAACGCCTGTATATCAACCCATCATCAGCATTACAAAAAACGGTACGCCTACGAACGCTACTGTTGGAGGAACAATAACCTATTCATTCAGCGTAAAAAACAGTGGAAATATTGCTGCCCAAGTGACCTTAACGGATAATATCCCAACCGGCTCATCCTTTGTGCCAAACAGTGTCATCGTTAATGGAACAGCACTTCCCGGCAGCAGTCCCGTTACAGGCATTTCACTTGGCGCTTTGCCTCCTTCCGGCGTATCAAGCGTCTCATTTCAAATCTTGTTAAACTCGCTTCCGTCGCCGCCATCTTTAGTCAATCAAGCCTCAGGCTTATATACCTATCAGTTGCCTAGCGGCAGAAGCTTAAGTGGGAGCAGCAGCTCCAATACAATCACGCTCACTGCCCAAGCGCCAAACGTCACAATTACCAAAGCTGTCAACGCCACCGCAGCTGCTATAGGTGACATTTTGACGTTTACGATTGTCGCTGTGAATAACAGCGTCGTACCCGTTACAAATGTCAACATCTCCGACACATTGACCAACAGCGCAGCTTTCATTGCAGGAAGCGCAACAATTAACGGGGTAGCAACAACTGCAAACCCGAATGTCGGCATATCTATCGGCACCATTAATCCATCTGCCAGCGTAACTATCGTATTTCAGGCACAAGTAACATCGCTGCCCGATCCCGCTGTCATATCTAATCGTGCGGCCATCAGCTATACATCAGGTTCATTTACAGGATCATCGTTATCCGAAACGATTCAAATTCCGGTGTACCAGCCCATCATATCTATTGTTAAGCTTGCAAGCACTCAAAATGCAACGATAGGCGACACTTATACTTATACATTAAGAGTTCAAAACAGCGGTAATATTGGCGCTACAGTAAACGTAACGGATAATATCCCAGCCGGCGCTGTTTTCGATACAAACAGCGTGCTCATAAATTCAGTACCCTTTCCCGGATTAAACCCTGTAACAGGGATTCCCATCGGGAATGTACTGCCAGGGAGCATGACAGAAATCAGCTTTGTCGTGACGGTTGCAACACTGCCTTCACCTCAATTTCTCGTCAACCAAGCAAGTGCACCCTACAATTACTCACTGCCGGACGGTCGTCAATTAAATGGTGCATCGGCTTCTAATACCGTATCAATACCTCTGTCACTGCCCAACGTAACTTTAGTGAAATCTGCAGCACCAACCTCCGTCGTTGTAGGCGATACCTTTACCTATACCTCCATTGTAACCAACAACGGTATTGCTCCTGTTAACCATGTCGTAGTTAACGATCCTTTGGCCGATAATATTGCCTTTATTAGCAATAGCGTGTTCATTAACGGCACTCCCCGGGCGGATTCAGCTCCATCCACCGGTATCCCAATCGGTACCCTCGCCCCTGGCGGTTCGGCTACCGTAACTTTTGAGGTGAGAGTAACGATGGCAGTCCCAACGCAAATAACGAATCAATCAACCGTAAGTTTTACATCAGGTGCATTCTCAGCTTCATCCTCGTCTAATACGACAACAACTCCTGTAACTCAGCCGCAAATTTCTTTGCAATTAAGCGCAAATACAAGCAATGCTACGCTTGGAGACACTGTTACTTATACTGTACTTGTAAGCAATACTGGGAATCTTGAGGGAATACTCACGTTGACTGATGCACTTCCGGCTGGAACAACGTTTGCGCCAAACAGCGTCGTCGTTGGCGGCGTTCCGCATCCTGGAGAATCGCCTGCAACCGGCATTAGTGTGGGAAGCGTTTTGCCTGGTGTGCCGATAACTGTTACCTATTCGACTGTAATTACAACACTTCCAAACCCGCAGGTCCTTGTGAATCAAGCCATAGGAGCTTATACATTTACACCGCCAGATGGAAGGCTTCTGAATGGCTCCACACAATCAAACGTATTGTCTGTTCCTGTTTCTGCACCTAACGTTGCGGTCGTCAAAAGCACAACGACGGTCGATGCTGCACTTGGAGACATCATTACTTATTCAGTTGCCGTAACAAACAGCGGCATTGAATCGATCAATAATGTTGTACTTACAGATCCTGTACCGGACGGAGCAACATACGTTGCCGGCAGCTTGACGATAAACGGCAATCCCGCACCTGGTGTGCCTGCATCGGGAATTGCCCTTGGATTAATCCCTTCATCCAATACGGTAACCGTGTCGTTCAAGCTCAGCGTTACTTCTATTCCAGTCTCCGGGCAAATCGGAAACCAAGCAAATATTACCTTTACATCCGGTGTATTCTCGGGCATGACGATGTCCAACGTCGTTAATACCCCTGTCTATCAGCCCGTAATCTCACTCGTTAAAAGTGCAAATTCTATTAACGCCACACTTGGGGACACCGTCAGCTACCGAATCGACGTCAGCAATACAGGAAATTATGCTGGGAATGTAACATTGACTGACAATATCCCGCTCGGTGCAATCTTCGAGCCCAATAGTGTCCTAGTGGGAGGGCAGCCTCAGCCAGGTGCCGACCCTGTAACAGGCATCAACATTGGTGCTGTTGCTCCTAATGCAACAGTGTCCGTTACCTTCTCGGTCATCATCGATTCCCTGCCGAATCCGCAGCAGCTTTCAAACCAAGCTCTTGCAAGCTTTGCATTTGTTCTGCCAAGCGGCCGCCCGCTTAGCGGCAGCTCAAGCTCCAACACCGTCGTAATTTCTGTATCTGCACCTAATGTCAGTGTTGTCAAAAGCACAACTTCAACAGCCGTAGCAATTGGCGATATCGTCACCTATTCTATAAACATTCTCAATAGCGGCATCGCAGCGGTAAATAATATTATTTTTACAGACCCATTGCCGGTCGGAAGTGCTTTAGTTCCAGGCAGCGTATTGGTAGACGGAGTGCCAAGACCAACGGCCAACCCCGCAACCGGCGTAGCTATAGGGACGATCGTGCAAGGCACTACCGTTGTAGTATCCTTCAACGTATCCGTCATTTCTTTACCCGCTTCTGGACAGCTTAGCAATCGTTCATCTGTCAGCTTTACATCAGGTGTATTCTCGGGTGTCACTTTCTCGAACACAGTGATCATTCCTGTCTATCAGCCGATACTAACAGGAACCAAAAGTGGAAACACAAGCAATGCGACGATTGGTGACACCGTTGTCTATACGATTGCAATTCAAAATACCGGCAATTATCCCGGTAACGTTACCTTAACGGATACGATTCCAGCTGGCACAAGTCTTGTCCAGAACAGTGTCATCGTAAATGGCCAGCTCGTGCCAGGTGCAGATCCGGCAGCAGGAATATCGCTTGGCAGCGTCACAACTACGGCAAGCGTCACTTTTTCGGTAGTCATCAATGCGCTTCCGCAAAATCAGCAGCTTGTGAACCAAGCGTCCGCTACCTACAGCTTCTTGCTGCCAGATGGCCGCACCTTAGGCGGCTCATTTAGTACAAACGCCTTGTCCATTCCTGTATCTGCACCTAATGTTGCCGTTGTGAAGAGCACCACTGTTACCGATGCGGTCGTAGGTGACACGATAACCTATCGAATTGCAGTTACGAACAACGGCATTGAGAATATTAATAATGTGCTGGTGGTCGATCCCTTGTCCCCTGGATCATCCTTTCAGGCTGGAAGCGTCTTAATTGATGGTGTTCCTAGACCAGCAGCTAACCCGTCCCTTGGCATCTTAGTCGGGTTGATCGCGCCTAGCGTTACGGTGTTGGTTGATTTCAGCGTACTAGTAACGTCGCTTTCAGATTCCGGCACGCTCAGCAATAGAGCTACCGTAAGCTTTACGTCGGGTGCTTTTTCAGGAAATACGTTTTCCAACACGATCGTTACACCAATTTATCAGCCTATTCTTGCACTTGGCAAATCTGCCGATACCGCAAATGCGACTGTCGGAGACACAGTAACTTATTCACTGACCATCACGAATACGGGCAATATTGCCGTGCAGGCATCCGTATTTGATACGATTCCAACTGGTGCCGCCTTTGTGCCAAACAGTGTGCTAATCAATGGCGTACCGCAGCCTGGCGCTAATCCGGCGACTGGTGTTCCTGTTGGCACCGTTTCGCCTGGCGCATCCGTTAGCATCCTGATTTCACTGCAGGTAACGGTAGATGCACTACCTTCGCCGCAGCTGCTCGTAAACCAAGCAACAGCCAACTTCTCCTACGTACCGCCGGATGGCCGTGTGCTGACCGGAACTATTTTATCGAATGTATTGTCTATTCCTGTGTCTTCTCCAAATGTGTCTGTCGTGAAGAGCGCATCTTCCATTGATGCTGTTGTAGGCGATACCATTACCTATACTATAACGGTGTCCAACAATGGCATTGAATCCGTCAATAACGTCATACTCATCGACCCTACCCCAGCAGGAACAACGTTTACGACGGGCAGTGTCACTGTAGATGGTTCACCGCGGCCAACAGCTAATCCCAATAATGGCATTACCATTGGCACCATTGCTGCTGGAGGCAGCTCAACCGTTACATTCAATGTGCTGGTTGTTACACTATGAGCCCGCTTCCTGGCGGTAATCCAATGGTTCAAAATCAATCGCTTGTTCAGTTTGCCTCAGGAAGCGCAGAGCTGGTGACCTACTCCAACACGGTCAATACCGCATTAATAGGGACTCGTATCGTACTCGAGAAAAAAGCCTATGAAAGCGAGGTTACTCTTGGCAGCACGATAACCTACAATATCACGGCAACGAACACGGGAAACACTGCCGGCAGCGTCATACTTACCGACAAGCTGCCGGAAGGAACTTCATTTGTCGCGAACAGCGTAATATTGAACGGAACACCCATGCCTGGCGCTAACCCAAACAACGGTATTGCAATTGGAAATATGATGCCGCAAGCGCAAGCACAAATCATATTTCAACTCATTGTCGTTTCCATTCCAAGCAGCCTTCAGCTAGTTAACCAAGCGCAGGCAGATGCCGAATTTCGAACAGCAGAAGGACGAATTATCACGAGTATTACCCACTCGAACACGCTCGTTACACCAGTTAATGAGGTATCGCTATCTGCCCGACTTAGCGCAAGCACCGAACAAACCTTTGTCTCAGAGCATGTAACCTATGAACTTACAATTGTTAATGACGGCAACCTTAGTCTCCGAGAGGCAGTCGCTTCCTTCGATCTGCCTCTCGGTATCCTTTTTGTACCCGGCAGCGTGACAATCAATGCTGTTATTTCACCAAGCGCTGACCCGAATGCAGGTATCCCGCTCGGCACTATTAGACCACAATCAACCATCGTTATCACCTATCGCGCGCAAACGACGGAGGATGCAGCCTCTATATCTATCAGCAAAGCGATCGTTCGTTATCAAATTTCCGGCACGCCGGATTATACACAATCAAATGAGGTCGCCGTTATCCTTATCCAGCCTGAGATCAGCGTTAATAAGCAAGTAGATCCGCTTGTCGCTGTCCCAGGTGATGTCTTGCATTACTCGATCTACATTGATAATGCCAGTAATGTTGCCGTTGATGCCGTGATGGATGACACTTTGCCTGCTGGCACATTCTTTGTACCAAACAGCCTGAAGTTAAATAACCATTCGATGCCAGGCGTGTTTATTGAAGATGGCATTAATCTCGGTACGCTGCTCGGGCAATCACAAAACAGGATAACCTTTGATGCCCAAATCCCTTTACAACTTGCCACTGTTGCACCATTAACGAACACTGCATCGGTTGTCTACACTTTTCGGCTCTCAGACGGAAGAATAGTTAGCAATTCCGCGATCTCAAATGCTGCAATAACAGAAGTGGCTGCTCCTATTATTCAGCTTACAGCAGAGATCACTCCGCCTATTGTGGAGTATGGCGATACAATAACCATCGTTTCAACGCTTATAAATAAAGGGAACTTGCCAGCTTTCGTTTCATTTACAAGCGAGTTTCCATATGGCGTAGATTTATTGCCGAAAACGTTCCGTGTGGATGGAGCTCGACTAAGCCCCATTGATTATGACGGCAACCAAACTTGGCAGCTTGGAATTATACTACCCGGAGCAACACTTGAAATCATTTATTCTGCTATCGTTACGGACGCAATCGCTTCTGATGAAATCGTAGGTTATGTCAAAGCGAAATTCTCCTATGAGGTAAGCGGACAAAGCTACACTGGCGAGGCTCTATCCAATTCATTAGCAGTTGCTGTACTTGGGGATGACGAGTGAAACAAAGAAACAAATAAGGGGCTGTCTCAAAAGTCATTTTGCGATTTTTTGAGCACTACTTAGAACTTATTTTCATCGAGAAAAAGGACCTC
>NZ_MRTD01000039.1 GCF_001956295.1 Paenibacillus sp. FSL A5-0031 | reverse complement strand
ACTTTTATCGCTATATTTGCTCATCCCGAAGGATTTGCAAGGCAGTTATTACTCGTTGTTCAGTTTTCAAAGAGCAAACTTTTCTATCGTTTGTCTTGCTTGTTTTGCTTGTTGACCGCGTGTGTCTCTCGGCCAGAAATAGAATATACCATGTACATACCTAAATGGTCAAGCGTTTAAATAAACTTTTTTAAAAAAACTTCATTTCTATCATAAAACCATCTTTATTCCGTTCCTTTACGCTGCAGTTCACGCCAAACTTTCTTGTTGCTGTACTGTCGCTCTGAGCTAATATCCTTGCCAAACCATTCAGGTGCAATGAAAGCATTAGCTGATGCTTCGGAGTCAAACTCAACCTCAAGCACCGAAAGCTCGATTTGGTCATAGGTATCAATCTCAATGATTCGGTCGTTCCATTTTGCAGTCACTCTGTTTTTCGTCAATGGTATGAAGCCAAAAGCGTTTACTACCTGTTCATAAATACTGTTAGAAATCGAATATTCAATTTCCTCACGTGATAGACCGTTGCCTAGCTTAAAGGTATGCGTGAATGAAACCTCGCCGCTCGCCAGATCAACAATTCTCCGAACGCGAAGCTCTTGATTGTCGTCGATAGCCAAATAGGTTTGTTCTATTCTTTGCTCAGAGAGCACCAGCAAATCGTTTTCTTCTATTAATGCAGTTGGAAACGCCGGCAGCAAAAACTTGCGTTCAATTTCTAATGACATGTATAACAGCTCCTTTTTGTATTAGTCTTCCTCCAAGAAAAGCTCATCCAGCATTCTTTCCCTATTGTTAACGAACCTCTTCATAAGCATATAATGATCGGTTTCCTCGAGAGCGGTACGCTCAATCCCTTCAGCAGTCAAATTATAAATCACGGCATCCGGATAAGCCATTAGAATCGGAGAATGTGTTGCGATAATAAATTGTGAGTGCTTCCCTACGAGCTGATTAATACGTGCAAGCATCGCCATTTGGCGGAAAGGAGAAAGTGCAGCCTCCGGCTCATCCATCATATAGAGACCATTACCGTTGAAGCGGTGAAGGAACGTTGCAAAAAAGGATTCCCCATGCGATTGCTGATGGAGCGATTTCCCGCCATATGAATCAATAATGCGTGGTCCACTGCCAAGCTCACGGTCCATTTGGTCAATATTAGTCGCCAAATTATAATAGCTCTCCGCTCGAAAAAAGAACCCATCCCTTGGTTTGTTTACGCTGCGTACAAGCCTCAAATGCTGATGAAGTTCTGAATGGGTAGCTTCTGTAGAAAAATTAAAGTTAATCGTTCCGCCTTCCGGATTGAATCCGAGTCCAATCGCGATCGCTTCCATCAGCGTAGACTTGCCCATTCCATTTTCCCCAACGATGTATGTTACTTTCGGATGGAACTCCAGCTCATCTAAACTCCGGATAGCACTTAAATCAAACGGATAAGAATCGAAGGAGGGTACTGTCTCCCGAAGGAGCTTAACGCTTCTTAAATAAAGACCTTGCTGGCTTTGTCTCATCCTGTACGCCTCCAAGTTCGATTATGCCTTATCTGATTCTACTATTAACCACAGCACTTTTTGAACTTTTTCCCGCTTCCGCAAGAACAAGGTTCATTACGCCCTACTTTTTTCTTTGATTGCATATCGATTACTTCCGCTTGAGCAGCTGGCTTAGGTGCATTATTAAGCACCATGCTCACGTTTGCACGTTTTGCCGCTAGCTCTTCTGGGGAATAACCTTTGATAGCCCACTGCTTCGTGCTGTTCATTAATGGAACGAGCAAATCGGTAATATTCCTCATTGTTTCCGAATTAGGAATTTCAATAAAGTTCTGTGCCAGCTCAATAACAGAAGCTAAAGAATCTCCGTTTCTCGCAGCATCTGTACATTCCTCAGCCATCAAGTCAGCTTCTTCACGATCAATCTCATAACGCTCTAGTACAAAACGGACTAGATTCATATAGTGACTGTTCCGCTCCACATATTCTGCTTCTCCAGCTTTCAAAAGCTGCTGCTTCGTAAATGGACAAAAATCCAGATCGTGTCTGAGGTCTCTTTCTTTCACAATTGCCTCAGGATCTACTACCCGATAGTCTGATATGTAGCCACTCTCTTCAATGAAAAATTGCTCATAGTAATCTTGGGCAGCAAACAAAACGTTCATAATATCATACTGAGCAAGAGGATGATCCTCCTCTGAGATTACAAACGATTTCAACTGATCTATCGTCAATGTTCCATAATAATAGAGAAGGCCCTGCGTTAACCGTATCCATTCCGTGTTTCGATTAAGAATGGGCGTTTCCTTTAAGAGGTCCCCTGCTTTAATGTATTCCACCAGTTCGGCTGGCATCATCACAACACGCTTGCCATCTACCGTTCCCGGAAATAAAATACCACGCTCAAGGAAATAAGTATACTGCTGCAATTCAAGCAGCGGCTTGTCCCAAATACCTTCGTTTTTCACTATTTTCTGAACAAGCTTCAATCTATTATGATCAAAGCAACGAGTTGCCATTTGTAGATTGTCTGGTATCAGCTCCGAAAGCTTCTCCACAAGCCCCTGCTTATTAAGCGAGCTTAGGTTGCTAATATCCAAATTCGTACGTATTCTAGTTAATTGCTGCTTCGATAATGTGCTTAGCGCATCCTCATAAGACAGTGGATAGGTAAGCGGCGGCCATAATTTTTCCAGTGCTTTATCTTGCTTTGTTGTCATAATAATCTCCTAACTCGTAGATGTATTTCATGCTCTTCTATGAATTATGAGTGGTACACTCAAAAGACATGCAGGTTCAAAGATAACAAAAATCGAAGATGGAATCAAACAAATCTGTTACTAATTTCATCACAAAATGTAAACTCAACCTATAAATTACGGATTCAAACCTAAATAAAAGCCTCACAGATCATCAAGCGATCTACGAGGCTTATTCAAAATCTATCATCATTTATCCATACCTTTTACACTTAATAGCGAATTAAGCTGCTCCAGCAAATTACCGCCGCCAGTGAGCGAGATAGTCCCGATTTTCTCGCAAATTTTCTCAAGAAACTCAAGCTCTTTCAGACGATAGAGTGTGCCGTTCTCATCCATTAGCTTAGCGGTATTTAACAGGCTTCTAGTAGAAGCTGTCTCTTCTCTTCGTGTAATGAGATTGGCTTGCGCCTTCTTCTCAGCAAGCAGCACCGTATTAAGGATGTCCTTAATATCACCCGGCAAAATAATATCTTTGAGGCCCGCCGAAACGAACTGTACGCCGTAATGCTCCTTCTGCTCATTCAGACGTGTAAGTACAAAATTTGCGATTTCTTGCTTCATGCGCAGCAGATCATCCAGCTTTAGAGTTCCGACATATTCGCGCAAAATAAGCTGCAGCAAAATATACACCTGCTCCTCGAACGACTTAATCTGAAATGCTTTTAGCGGGTCAACAACCTTGTATTGGCACACAAAGTTCAGCCGCAGCGTCACCTTGTCCTCCGTCATGATCTCTTGTCCAGTCATGTCCAGCTGAAGCTGGCGCAGATCTACCGTCTTCACCTGCACGCTCGTTGGTCCTTTCCAGAAATAATATTTTCCCGGACGAAGCTCGCGCTGCAAAACGTTATTAAAAAATAACAACCCCGTTTCATAGCTTGCCACCTCGAACACTTGCATAAAGCTTTGCAGCCTCGACAGCAGTGATCTATCGATCTCTGATGTCAGTTCTGGATTCCGAATGTCTATACGGATAAATGAATGTTTTTTCATTACATTCCAGAAGCCATAAAGCCCTGGTGTCAGCAAAGCGGCAAATTTGCCATCCTCAAAATGCAGTACATACTCATAATCCTGCACATCAGCTATCGTCAACTGCTCGGCAAGCTGCTCATCGTGGAGAAATAGCTTCAACTCCATATTTGGAACAGCGAAACGCTTCGCAATATTTTGCAAAATAACGGTATCGTCAGAAAATGATGGATGGCGATATACGCCCGGCTGCAAAAGCTTTATGTAACTGCCTTTTTTGAAAAGCAGACCTCGTTCATCGTTCTTGATAATCACTTTTTTAAACATGATTTAGCACCTCTTTACACGGTTTGGTTGATCTTTGGAACAGGAGCGCTCCTGCGGCTAGACCGGAATCAGGCTTGAGAAGGGAGCAGAGCAGCTTTACAGCTTCGTTGTCGATAGTCGAGCACGGATGTACCTTCCATCTATGCTCGTTCTATGTCTTACTCTGCTATAAGAGGCAGCTGGCTCCAATCGGTATCCACCGATTGCATAGGTTTTGCTGCAGTGATTGTGCCGAGGCATCGTCTGAGTGCTCCTGCTTAAGATCACATCTACAACATTAGTTCTCCTTTGGAGGGAGTCAGAGTGCTCCGAAGAGCTTTTTCGCGGATTAGGCGATTGACAATAGAGGGATTAAGTCCACTCTATCCTGTGGGAGATTAAGACGATATGAGCGATACAGTATACAAGCGCATAGTATGCGCATGCACTGCGGGATTTTTAGAAATCCCAGCCAAGGTACGCCATTCGTACATGAACCTCATCTATTATTGAAGTTATCTTTAATAGCGATTTAATAAAAGCTAGGTGCCTTTTATAGCAGCCATCGGCTTGCATTTGGCTACCACGGCAGCTAAAGAAGCGCCAACAACGCTGTCGATGATCTGATCTACGTCTTTATATGCCTGTGGGCATTCATCGAGAATGGCCTGCAAGGAAGCGTGGTTGACGAGTATTTCATCATCCGTCCCAACCTTCAGCGATAGTTCAAACTGATCAACCGTCACCATTTCTTTCGTTGCTTTTCGCGACCTCGCCCGCCCCGCTCCATGGCAAATAGAATAGAAGTTTTTGAGTCCCTCTTCCTTGCCTACCATAATATAAGAGGAAGTTCCCATAGAGCCCGGGATGAGCGCGGGATGCCCCGTCTCCTTGTACACCGGCGTATTTAGAAAATGCCCCGGCGGAAGCGCACGCGTTGCCCCTTTGCGATGGACGAGCATCGGCTGGTTGCGGTGAAACTCCTTGAGCGCGTAGTTATGCATCAGATCATAGAGAACCGGCATTTCTGTACTTGCTCCGAACACTTCCTGAAAAGCTTCACGGACACCGAATGCAATCATATGACGGTTGCTTACGGCGAAGTTGAGTGCAGAATACATCAGGTTCAAGTAGGTCTGCCCTTCCTGACTCGCAATCGGGGCATAGATCAGATTAGGGTCTGGATTGCTAACTCCCCACTGATTCATCGCTTCCTTAATAACCTTATTGTGTTCGCGTCCAACCATTCCGCCCCATGATCTGGAGCCAGAGTGAATCATGACGACAACCTGACCGTGGAACAAGCCCCATTTTGCCGCCACATTTGCGTATTCCTCATTTATCTCCAGATACTGAATTTCAATGAAGTGATTGCCGCTGCCGAGCGATCCGAGCTGCCCACGCGCATATTTCATAATTTTCGGAGGCAGTTGATTTAAATAGGTATGGTCGAAGTCGAACTGGGACTGCTCCACATGCGTCAACCATTGCTCATTTGGCACATATTTCTCAGGCAGACCCTTCAAGCCATGCTGTACCACACTCATAACATCGATATCGTCGTAGTTGGAGTTCTTACGCTCGTTAGTCGGTACGTATTTCTCGATTGCGGTGATCAATGCTCTACGAATGTTTTTGTCAGCAAGCTCACGCTTATGAAGCGATGTTGTATGAACGCGCATCCCACAGCCAATATCAGAGCCGACGATCGATGGAGATACACAGCCATTTTTCATATTCCAGACCGCGGTCGTCCCAATGCAGGTTCCAATGCCAACGTGGGCATCAGGGGTATAGCTCATATATTGATTTCGAGGAATTTGCAAATTGTTGTTTGCCATTTCATATACTTTGTCCCCAAAGGCTTGGAGCACATCTTCATTCGCAAATACGTGGAGTGAGCCATGCTCAAGCTCCATTTCATGATGATTGCCTCCATGTTTCTTATGCTGCTTTATCATCGTAATACCTCCCGTGCTTCAAGCTATACGTTTCATAACTCGTTTGCTTGCTCGCTTCTTATGAGCTTTATATTGCCTGATTTTGGAGACCGTGAACATGGTGCAAGTATTACGATGGAGGAAAATTTTCCTTTTTGTTCAAATTCGCGATCTTCCTGTTAAGATAGAAAAGAAGAGCGCTTATGATCGGAGGAATACATAAATGGCAAAAGAAAGCTTTGATAAAGAGATCCAGTTTTTACGGATGCTCGTCCTTACGAGCGGTGCATATAATCGCCAGCAGTATGCGGACAGGCTGGGCATCTCCATCCATACCTTCGATAAAACGATCAAACGCCTCAAAGAGGTTGTGAATAGCGTTTACCAGCAGCTGCCGGAGGATAAAGGCAAAGAATTTGCCGAAACCATTCGTTACAGCTATCTTGATTCTTCGGAGCCGATGCTGCTGTTTCTATTTCGCGCCAAATCTCTAAAAGAATCAGAGAGTCAGCGCCTCTCCTTATTGCTCGCTGCTATGCACGAGAAATCATTCACTGCAATGGAGCTCCTCGATCTATGCTGCAGCAGCATGCCGGAAGAGCTCTCACTGCCTGACGAAAAAACGATACGAGGCGATTTGAAATATTTGGAGCAAGTAGGCGTCATCAAAAAAGAGTCTGGAACGCGCCCTTTTCGCTATCGGATATACAATGATTTAGTGAAACAGCTCTCACGCGATGAGCTGCTCGATCTATATGACTTTGTAGACGTTATGGCAAATACCCAAATCCCCTCCGTACAGGGTTATTTGCTGCGAGACGGTGTCAAGAAATACATGAATCGGAATCAGGTCGATTACGGCTCGGTTGAACCCTTCTTATATAAGTACCACTATTACTCTCGTATTTTGGACGAGGCTCATCTCTTTACTCTGCTTGCTGCAATACGCAAACGGCTCACGGTCAGCTTTCTCTATTTTTCGCCGAAAAAAGAAACCAGCTACACCTCCAAAAATACGAATCCATTATTCGAGCGCGATACCGAAGGACAGCAGGAAACGCTGCTCCCTCTAAAAGTTGTTTACGATCATCAATATGGCCGCTGGTACCTGCTTGGGCATCATGCCCGCTACGGCATTAAGAAATACCGTATGGAAGGCTTAACACAAATATCGGAGGAGGAAGCGGCCCCGGAGGCACTGTTCGAATCCAAAAAAGATGAGCTGGAACAGCGGATTAAACATAGCTGGCTAATTGATACGGGCAAACCTGTTCTGGTGCGGGTTCGCTTCTTTCATCCAGGACCTCATATCCCAAGCTTCGTGATGGAGCGTGTTTTGCTTCAAGGACAATGGGGCACTATTTTGGAAGAAAGTGAAGAATCCTTCATCTATGAAATCGAAGTGAACGGAACGATTGAAATCAAGCCTTGGATTAGGAGCTTTGGCTCAAGCTGTGAGGTGCTTGCTCCCATGAAGCTGAGGCAGGAACTGATTGAGGAATGGAAGGAGATAAAAAGCTACTATGAATCCTTTTGAGAAAATATTCAACTATCAGATTTTATCCAAGCTGGAAGGCTCAGGTACGCTCATCATGACTGCGCATGAGCGAAGCTGGCTGAAGACCATGCTTGAGCATCCCGCTGCTGCGGTTGCTTTGTCTCCAGAAACGCTTATTCAAATGAACACTATATTAGAAGAAGATCAATCCTTGGATACTGGCGGGCTCCTGCATAAGGCAGCTAGTAGAGAGAAGCAAGTCTATCATTCTTATATTCGCCCGCTTCGCCAAGCTATCACTAACAAAAACCTATTATATATAAGCTATAAAATTAAAGGAGGCCGCATCTGTACGGAGCAAAGGGGTCTTCCCTATAAGCTGGAATATTCGATGGTCAAACGGGAATGGTATCTTCTCTGGTACCATATCAATCATCGAATGCTGATGAGCACAAAGCTTGATAACGTAACGGGCAGCAGCGAGCAGGTTTGTCCAACGGAATATTACGAGCAGCTAATTGGTATCGTTCAAGGCTTAATGAAAAAACGCAGTATGAGTGCGAATATTCTTGTTGTTCCCGAATACAACGGCGAGCTCTCGCGCATTTTGTATGCTTTTTCTTGCTTCGAGAAAGAAGTTAGTTACGCTGCCGACTCCAACGAATATACGATTCAATTGCACTTTTCAAGCAAGGACAGCGAATATGTTCTTTCCAAAACTCGCTTTCTCGGAAAGCGGGTTCGCATCATCGATGGCGAGCACCTGCGGCGCCGTATGCTTGAGTCTGCGACAAAATCCCTAGCACGATATGCACAATTTGACGAAAAATTTTATTTAGAATGATTATAAAATGATATTGATTTCCTCCTATAAAACGGTAACATAAGGTATGAGGCGTAATCATACAAAATCAATGAGGTGAATCTATTATGAGTACTGAGAAGAACAAGCTCACAACTAGCTTTGGCGCTCCCGTAGGAGACAACCAAAACTCGATGACAGCAGGCTCACGTGGTCCCACATTAATTCAGGATGTTCATCTGCTTGAAAAGCTGGCGCATTTCAATAGAGAACGTGTTCCAGAACGCGTTGTCCATGCCAAAGGCGCAGGCGCACATGGCTACTTTCAAGTTACACATGATGTCACGTCTTATACGAAAGCAAATTTTTTATCCGAAGTAGGAAAACGCACTCCTATGTTTATACGTTTTTCAACCGTAGCTGGCGAGCTCGGCTCTGCCGATACAGTGCGCGATCCACGCGGTTTCGCCGTTAAATTTTATACAGATGAAGGAAACTATGATCTAGTCGGCAATAATACACCCGTATTCTTTATTCGTGATGCGATCAAATTTCCAGATTTCATTCATACTCAGAAGCGTCATCCTCAAACCCATTTAAAAAACCCGAATGCGGTATGGGATTTCTGGTCCTTATCGCCTGAGTCTCTGCATCAGGTTACAATTCTTATGTCTGACCGCGGGATTCCTGCTACGTTTAGACATATGCATGGTTTTGGAAGCCACACCTTCAAATGGGTGAATGACCAAGGCCAAGCGGTATGGGTGAAATACCATTTCAAAACAGAGCAAGGTGTTCAAAACATCTCTAATGAGGTAGCTGCCAAAATTGCTGGCGAAAATCCTGATTATCATACCGAAGATTTATTTAATGCAATAGCAAGTGGAGATTTTCCAGCGTGGAAGCTTTATGTACAAATCATGCCTGAAGAGGATGCGAATACATATCGCTTCGATCCGTTTGACGTAACGAAAGTCTGGTCTCAAAAGGATTATCCATTAATTGAGGTCGGTCGCATGGTGCTTGATCGCAACCCGGAAAATTATTTTGCAGAGGTGGAGCAAGCGACATTCTCACCTGGATCATTTGTTCCAGGTATTGAAGCTTCCCCGGATAAGATGCTCCAAGGACGTCTCTTTGCTTATTCCGACGCTCATCGTTACCGTGTTGGCGCCAATCATAATCAGCTGCCAATTAATCGCCCTGTCGCTCCGGTGAACAATCATCAGCGCGATGGCCAGATGCGTGCAGATGGCAACGGAGGAGCATCGATTTACTACGAGCCTAACAGCTACGGCGGACCAACGGAGTCGCCGGAAAACAAGCCAACTCCGTTCGAAGTGTCAGGAAATGCAGACAGCGCTCCTTTTGATCATCATGACCACTACACACAAGCTGGCGATCTTTATCGCCTTATTAGCGAAGAGGAACGTGCCCGCCTTATTGATACGATCGTCGGCGCTATGAAGCCCGTTGAGAAAGATGAGATCAAGCTTCGTCAGATTGGCCATTTCTTCAAAGCAGACCCTGATTTTGGCCAACGCATTGCTGAAGGGCTTGGCTTGTCCATCTCACAGCAATCATAATTTCTTATATATCGCATCATCCAGCCTTGCAGCTTTCGAATCCATTTCGAGAGCCGCAAGGCTTTTTTGTTTGAAGTTATGGTGGCTCGGGACGGAATCGAACCTTACATGTTCATTTATGTTCTTTTGATATACTCATCATATTGTCGATCTTCTTTCCATCGCGTATGAATTTCAAATACGCCATCCTCAAAAAAGAGCGGTATTCGCCTTCTAAATGAATCTTGCATAGGGATTGAATCGAGCGCATTGATATGTATCCATTCAGCTTTTCCTTCTTTGTGGTCAGCTAGAAGATCGCCTTCAAATTCTGAAGTGATGTAATTAAATATCATATATCTCTCAGGCTTAAACGGGTTGATATATTCCGCAAGTCCCTTATATTTTAAATTTCTAACGGTTAAACCCGTCTCTTCTTTCACTTCACGGATCGCCCCGTCCACAGGGCTTTCAAAAAACTCTACCCTGCCGCCAGGTGCAATATATCCACTGAAATCGTCATGTGTACGATTCATCAACAATACTTTTCTTCCATGCGTAATTAAACAAACCGTAAATATTTTATGCGGAATGATTTGATCCAATTAATCTTCCTCCGTAGGTGTAGATTAAGCCATGATTATAATCCGTTTCTATCTTTGAATAACAATGCTTTCATTGCAAAGCGAGGTAAAATTAATTGCCTCTTCCATCTAGAAGGCTGCTTTATTAATCGATAAAGCCATTCCAAATTTAACTTTTGCCATATTACAGGCGCTCGCTTTACGGTTCCAGCAATTGTATCCAAACTCCCGCCAACGCCTATAGCAACCCTAGCATTAAGACTATTTTTAAACGTATGAATCCAAAATTCAGCTTTAGGCGCACCTAAGGCAACGACTAAAACATCGGGACTCAAGCTTGCAATTTCATTCACAATTTTCGCGTCATCCTTAGGTTCAAAAAAACCATGATGCCTTCCGACAATAGACACGTTTGGGTATTTCATATTGATCACTTCTAAAGCCTTTTTACTCGTCATCTCACTTGCGCCCAGCAGATAGAACGACCATTTTTTCCTATTGCCCATCTCCAATAGATTGATCAGAAGATCGCATCCCGTAACACGTTCTGGCAGCGGATTCCCCTTAAACCGAGAGACCATGACGATGCCTGCACCATCAGCAGTAAGGTGTGCCGCGTCGTTAATAATGGAACGAAGCTCTAAATTTTGCTGACAAGACATACTGATTTCTGGATTCAACGTCACCACGTGGAAAAGCTCTGTTTTTTTCTCTGCAATAACTTCGTCAATCAAATCGACAGTTTCACCCATCGTTATTTTAGGGATGGGAATGCCCATAATTAGCGAATGATTTTCCATTAGATCCACCTTGGTTTTTATCCACATTCTAGCATAGATGAGTAACTCAAACTATCTTGCTCTTTCATGCTCTGATGAACTCGCTGCCCAACCAATAGAAAAAAGCTCTAAGGACAATTCCTTAGAGCTGCTTATCTTATTTATGAATATTATCAGGCGAATGGGTAAATCCAGAAACGCTCCGTTCCAAAGCGCTCTTGAATTTCCGCATCCTGAAGGGTTTTATTGCCCATTAACTCGGCCGCTTGAAACTGGGAACGATGTGCTTGTATCGAAGCCATTTTTTGATGCAAAAATGGTTTAATATCATTTACGATTTGAGGTTTCCCAATTGCTTGTTGATGGTTTTTGGAAAAAGCTACGCAATATACAATTGGCCTCTCCGATTGCGGCAGCCTGCCGACTGCCCTAATGACTGACGCCCCGCATGCATCGTGATCGGGATGAACGCTATAGCCTGGATAAAAAGTGTACACAATCGATGGATTCAGCTCCTGAATAAGAGCTTTTATTTGCCCATCCAGTTGCTCTTGATCTTCAAATTCGAGCATTTTATCATGAAAACCAAGCATTCTCAAATCTTGTATACCGATGGCTTGGCATGATTCCTCCAGTTCAAGCTTGCGTATAGCGGGTAAAGTGACCCGATTGGCGAATGGAGGTATCCCCATATTTCGGCCCATTTCCCCAAGTGTCAAGCAAGCATAGGTCACATGAGCTCCATCTTGGATATGCTTAGCCAGCGTTCCCGAAACGGAGAAAGCCTCATCATCCGGATGCGGCAGTATAACTAAAATATTATTTTGTCCCACAGAATTTCTAATCTCCTCTCTCATCAGAAGGGTTCCTTGCTTAATTGCAGTGATACGACAAGTTTCCCTTGCCCATCATGACCTGCCAGAATCAGCCGCTCCGGTTCGTTCTCATCCCAGTGGGTAAGCCCCTCTGAGTATACCCAGCCTTGCGACATTTTCAAGCCAACCCGATAAGGTCCGCTCCCTGCAATCGAACCGTGAGAATAACGAATCACCACATTCGTAAGGAAATTGGCTGCTGGATGCTTTGAGCTGTCCAGATGAGCAGCGTAAGCACCTGTAGTCATTTCAAGATGAATAAAAAGTTCCTGGTTTTTAAAGCTATCTATCCTCTGCTGCACCTTTTCTTGATTAATCAGCTGCAACTTTATCCCTCCCCATATTTCAGAAAAACCATATCAATAAATCGGATACTGAAACAATTTTATCATATTTGCACGAAAAGAAATAACGAGTGCTGAAGGCTTGCAACTTTAAACAAGCGACTAGTTGATTTCTCAAATTGAACAAGTCATATACTTACCCTTTGTGAATATATATACCTATTATTCGCGTGGTTCTACCGAACTAGATTGTCGAAAATATATATGATATACTAACTTACAAATTTATAGAACATACATACTAGAATTTACCGTTCCTATTTTTTCGGAGGCGATCATTACAACAGTAACCCTGCTCATCTTGCCAATACCCCATTGCATCTTTTACAAGAATTTTACTGGAGGTTACCTATGAGAAACCTAACGATTAGCAAAAAACTGCTCGGAGGATTTATTTCTATTCTTATATTATTAACTATGATTTTGAGCATTAATTTAACTCAGCTCACATCGCTTAATCGTACATATACAGAATTAATTGAAGATCGAACACAAAAAATGCTGCATATTAAGAACATGGTCATAGCTGTAAAATCTGAGCAGGTCGCCATACGAGTTTACGCTATGCTTGGTGATCAAACGTCACTTAACGGGATAACTGCTGCTCATGAAAATTATATGAACATCAGTAAACAGCTGGCATCTACATTCTATACTCCTTCAATGATTGACTCGCTCAAGCAAGCCGATCTCATCGAAAATGAGTATTTTCAGCTCCTTGAAAAGGTTATCAGTCTCAAAAAGGAGAATCAAGAGAAGGAGTATACCACTCTTCTTGCGAACCAAGGACGCACCATAACAGCAAAGATTGAGAAGATTCTTACGGACATGGAAACCTATCAACAAGAGCAGCTGAACATAAGCTCAGCGAAAGCATCCAAACAAGTGGACGAAGTCATCAGCTTCATCATTACACTCGGGATCATCGCTCTTGTACTTGGCATATCCATCGCTTTGTTAATTGGCCGACTCATCACCAGACCCATTATTCAAGTCGTAAAAGCTGCGGAGAAGATTGCTTCAGGGGATCTTACAGGCAAAGCCATTATTATAAAAAATAAAGATGAGACGGGTATGCTTGCGAGTTCGTTTAACACGATGTCCGATAATCTTAGAGCTTTGATTAAACAAGTTGATTCCAATGCGGAGCAAGTAGCCGCATCCTCAGAAGAACTAAGCGCAAGCGCCGAACAAACATCGCTTGCAACGGAGCAAATCGCGGTTACTGTACAGGATGTTGCCTCTGGCGTTGAACAGCAAGTGAAGCTTGTGAACGAAAGCTATCAGACGATTAATGATATGTCGATTGGATTTCAGCAAATTGCTGAGAATACACATACTGTCTCTTCCAAAGCTTCCGAAGCGTCAGATAAGGCAATGCTTGGGAACGAATCGATTAAAACAGCCGTTGCGCAAATGGGATCAATTAATGATACGGTCAATGGGCTTGCCTCGGTTATTGCCGAGCTAAATGGACAATCAAATGAAATCAACCAGATTGTTGGTGTCATATCGGATCTCTCCACACAAACCAATCTGCTCTCACTAAACGCCGCTATCGAGGCAGCAAGAGCTGGCGAGCATGGGCGCGGCTTTGAGGTCGTCGCAACGGAGGTGCGAAAGCTATCCGTACAATCGACACAATCAGCTAAGCAAATCGAGTCGCTCATCTCTACGATACAGATTGAAATGCATAATGCTGTTCAGTCTATGGAAGCTGTAACCAAGGAAGTGTTGTCAGGTATTTCCCTTGTTACCACAGCAGGAGAATCATTTGAATATATACAAAATGCCGTTAATGATGTCGCTTATGAATCCGTGAAGGTTTCCTCGGCTGTGCAGCAGCTAACCGCTGGAGTTGACGAAATTACCGGTTCAATGAAAATGATTTCCGAGGTGACCCAAAGCTCCGCGGCAGGCACTGAGCAAGTTATCGCCTCCACGCAGGAGCAGCTATCCTCTATCGAAGAAATATCTGCCTCGTCTAGTGCACTAGCAAAAATGGCGGAGGATTTGCAGCATAACGTGAATCGCTTCAAAACGAGTTAAAAGAACGAATGTTTTACCTCCGGCTTTTTATGGTATACTGCTACAATATTAATATGCTGGAGGTTTGCCTTATGAAAATTTATGTTATTCAATCATTCAATGAGGATGGTTTGGAAAATGTGTATGTAGGCTCAGATGAGGAAAAAGCATTATCGCTAAAAGCAGCTGACTTTGACAACTGCGATGCCCTCTTCGTTGAAATCTGGGAGGACGGCGGCAAAACAGATGATTTTCGCCTTGTAGAATCGCCCGAAGAAGATGAGGCAGACGATACAAATAGTGAAGAGATTCAGTAGTTTCGATCACCAATAACAAGTAAATGTGCAACCTTTTGTCGAACACTGTCGTCTAGTGTTCGACTTTTATTTTTTAAGGAGAGACATACATGCTACATATGAAGAAATCGTTATCCAAAATGGCTGTACTCGCACTCACAGTATCGATGCTCGCTGCAGGCTGCAGCGATGCCGGGAAAGAACCGGCAAAAAATGCATCAGGCAATGAGACAGCGGTTACAGAACAGCCCACCGTACCTCCTGCAACAGAAGCTCCAACGGAAACCGAAGCTCCACCTGCTACGGATGAACCTGCTGGTGATCAGGCAACAACTGAACCTGCAGCAACTGAAAAACCAAGTGCTACTGACACAAGCAAGGAAAATGAAGCTGGCGTAAAACCTTCAGCGACTGCAAAACCGACCGAAAAACCATCAGGTGCAAAACCTGAACAGAAGCCGGCTGCAACAGCGAAGCCCACACAAAAACCGACGCAAAAACCAACAGTCAAACCAACACAAAAACCGAGTGCTACACAAAAACCTAGTGCGACGCCTAAACCTCCTGTAAAGCCTTCTACGGACATTAAGGTTTCGGATATCACGACTAAAATTACGACCGATCTTGAATTTCCGATGCTTGGTAATGTAGAAGCTGAGCGTTTGAAGGATGTTTTCGGAACGGATTTTGATGGTCTCGTGACTGAAGGCGTCTACTTGCAGGCGATGATGAACGTCAAAGCTACTGAGCTCGCTATCGTCAAGTTGAAATCCGATAAAAGCTACGATGCTGTAGCTAAAGCATTTGAAGCACGCGCAGCAGACATTCAAAAAACGTTTGAAACCTATTTGCAGGATCAATATGAGGATGCTAAAAACTACAAAATTGTTAGAAACGGAAACTACGTAATGCTGTCCATCTCGCATGATCAGGATGCAGTAGTGAAGATCTTCAACAGTTTCTTCAAATAATACTTTATTCACAAAAACCTGACCGATAGCGGTCAGGTTTTTTTATGGTTTTGAAACATTTTGCCCTTATTGATCGTGTTAGGTGTGAAGGAGTCGACGATCATGCCAAATGAGTATTCCGATGAATATTTAACCCAGCTTGTTCAACGTTACGCGGATATGATAATGCGTATTGCTTTCACCTATCTTAAAAACAACGCAGACGCTCAGGATGTATGCCAAGAGGTATTTATAAAAGTTGTTAAGCTGCAAAAGACGTTCGAGCTGGCCGAGCATGAGAAGGCGTGGATTATTCGAGTTACGATCAACGCTTGCAAGGATATGCTGCGCAGTCCATGGAAAAGATTTTTTTCACCCATTCGTGATGCATCTATTCCGATCCAACATTCAGACAACAGAGAAGTTGTTGCCCGCGTCTTAGAGCTGGATCAAAAATACCGGATCGTCATTTACCTCTATTATTTTGAAGATTACAGCACCGCAGAAATAGCCCATTTATTGAACAGAAACGAGAGCACAGTAAGAACACAGCTTAAGCGCGCTCGTGAAATGTTAAAAGGGAGCATGATTGGAGGATTCGCTAATGAATAGATACATAAGCGGAATGAAGGAAATTCAGGCTGGCGATGAGCTGAAGAAGCAGATGATTTACCACGTACAGCAGCAGTCAGCGAGAAAACGCAAAACGTTATCCATAAAAAAAACAGCAACCCTATCGGCCGCTGCTTGTATGATTGTTTTTTTGGTTGTGCTTGGAGCATCCTTATTGCAGCATGAGAACAAGAAAACAGCATTTAGCGGATTCGTTATTACGGCCTATGCCGCAGATGGCACATCTATTGAGATGAAGCCTGACGTTCAACTTCCGCTAGGAAAATATAGTCCAACTATGAGCAGTGTACCCGGTTTTCCAATTCGCATCGTTGCAGAAGAAGCAGACATCATTGCCATTACCGTTACCGAAGGAAATCTTCTGCTTTGGTCCCCTTCAGATTCTAGGGTCATTCAAAAAGGAAAAAACATGAAAACTACATCCGGTACCATTGTATACTGGAGTCCTCTTGAAGAGGGCGAAGAACATTCTCTTAGTCAATCAACTACGGTTTCAGTAACAGCCCTCGCGGGCAAAAAAGAGCTGGGTCGCCATGACATTGAAATAAACACGGATGACGGGCTAAATTATAGCGGAGTGGTCAAAATACCCTAATCTTAGGATGCCATATTTCTTGTCTGCCGAGCCGAGAACGTTCTTGAGCTTGCACGCAGCAGCATTGTAACAGCTATGCATTCCAATAAGGTCATGAGCATCAGTGTGAAATCCTGCAAAACACTCATACTGTCAACACTCCAACCTAGTAGAGAAAGATTGGTCTGCATGAATAAGATATGACCAAAAAACGTTACAATGCTGAACAAACTGATTATTTTATGATAAGTCTGAACGGCTGGAAGCTCTATTTTAATCATTCCATAAAAAAGAAGCAGTGTATTCGGCAACATACTGAATGCAAGCTTATAATCTGTTGTCCATTCACTAAATCGAAGCAGCAGCAGCGTCTCCACTATCGTTAATCCCAATGCAAAAATCAGAATAGGTTTTACTTTTATTTGCATAAGCGCAGTCTCATACTTTGCCAGCAATACACCCAAAGCCACGAATGTGAAGCCAAAGCCGATATATCTCGTCGCAAACAAATACAAATAGTCGATGTAGGCAGGGTCGATCGCGGGAAAGCTCTCAGCTGTTATACCGAATAACGTTTTTAAGCTTCCTGAAACAAACTGCATGCCAACAAATCCAGTCAGCGTTAATATAAGAGCAAGGCGACTGTATTGTTTTTGAATAAGCCAATAAGCCGTTAATATACCAAACACAAGCGGCGGGATAAACCAAAATTGAACGAATGGTCCGTTCAGGAAAAATGCGATAAACAGTACCTTCGCTTGGATAAAGAGATTTCCTGTCGACCAGCCGTCGCTAATCAGCTTTGGAACAATGCTCTCTGCAACAAACAGACAACAAAATAAGCAATAAACGATTCCGATACGCAGCAAATATTTTTGAATATAATGCCTTGGATTTGCTGCATGGCTCCAGCCTTTATAGGCAAGAAAACCTGCTACAACATAGAAGCATGGCACAACTATTCTTGTAGCAAGACCAGAAAACTGGACAATCGCTTGCCCCGGCATTAAAGCCATATAGCGTAAAAGCATAAGATGCGCTACAAGCACTAGCAAGGAGCCCGCCAGCTTGAATAACGTTATCCCTGGATAGTATTTACGCATTTCTTCTCAGCTCCCCTATCCCATTCAGAACCAACGATTTAATTTCAGCCACTGAAATTTTACCAGTTGGCGAGAGAGGGAATACAGGCAAAAATACATAATAACGAGGCAGCTTAAACGTCGATAAATATGGAGCCAAATCATTTTTCAGCACACTATCGCTTAGAGTCGCTCCCTGCTTCGCTACAATACAAGCGCAAACTTGCTCACCATAAAGCTCGTCCGGGATACCTATGACGAATGCATCCTCCACATCTTTATGTCGCAGCAGCACGTTCTCAATTTCTACCGGAGAAATTTTTTCTCCGCCTCTAATAATCGTTCTGTGAAGCCTGCCTGTAATCGTTAAATGTTTCCGCTCATCCAGAAATCCTAAATCTCCAGATCGATACCAACCATCTGCCGTCATACTAGCCCTATCGTTAGTCTCGCTGGTGTAACGCATGACCCGATGACTTCGAATGGCAATCTCGCCATGCTCATGCGGCGGAAGCGTCTCTCCCGTCTCCGGATTTAATATTTTCACCTCTACAACCTTATCCACCCTTCCCCCAATGCTGTAGGACCCCTTTTCGAATTCCTTATATTGAATGAGTCCGTTTAAAAGATTTAAGTGTCTCAGCAGCTTATAAAGCAAATATAAAATAATATTTTGCCTCCGATTCACGAAACAAGTCCCATTAGCGACTGCACCAGCTTCAGAAGAGCCATAGCTTACCATAAAAAAGTAGAGGTTCAAGCCTTTCATTATTTTTTGCAATATCGTATTGTTAACTGCTGCTGAAGTAAATGCTACCCCTAGCAGTGATTTCAAATTGTACTCCTCTCTTTTTGGAGAAAGTACCATTTGCTGAATCATATATGGCGTACCTATAAGAACTTTACACTTTTCCTTCTCCACCGCTGACAGAGCATTTATGGGATTAAAGTGGCTGAGCATGACCATTCGAATATTGTATGTTTTTAAACTTGCAAATAATGTACCAAATCCTCCTAGATGATAAAGCGGCAATAAATTCAAAACAGAGAAATGACGAGTAAAGCGATCACTGATCTTCATAAGCATGGCAATGCTCTTCTTAGGTTTACCCGCATTTTCAACAGCCAATAAGAAGGAAGCCGTGGAACGCAATACCCCTTTGGGTAGGCCCAGCGTACCCGATGTATAAAGCAGAATAAGCGGATCACTTGAGACATTCATATCACAGGCGGTTAAAAACGACTGTTCATCTACAGCTGCACCAAGCAGTCGTAGATCTGAATAGGGCTGAAATAGCTCGTTTGCTTTCCCCTCTTCCTCCAGTACAAAAATATGCTTCGGGAACCAATGTTGATCTACTCCATCTTTATGTAAATCCACTATTATTTCCTGCATGATCGTTGGATAATGGACATGCTGTCCTTGAGCTCCCATAACGATGGCTGCAGGGCGAGAATCTTTCAAATAATGCTCAAGCTCTTGTTTCTTTGAGTATGTATTAAGCGGAACAATGATAGCGCCAACGCAGGCCGCTGCAAACATCGAAATAATCATTTCCGCCCTGCCAGGCATAATGATTACGATGGAGTCGCCTTTTTTGACCCCTAGTTGAATAAAGCTTTTCGCCAGCAAGCGCACCTCTTCCCAAACCATTAGCCATGTATAATGCTGATCAGCAGCTGGGTAACTGTATGCCACATCATGAGGATAATCCGCTGCTCTTTTTTGCAACATATACGGAATGGTGTCCCCGCTCAAGCTACTTTTGTTTATCATTGCCTTTACCCCCGTGTCTATAAAATAAACCTATTATTGTGCCGTGTCATACTGTGAACATTTATAATATAACACCGAGTAGGTTCTTAATAAAGAACAATTTTATAAAAAAAGCGTCGAAATGGCTTTTATAACAGCTCTTTCGACGCATTATTTGTTATTTGGCAGAAACTGGGGATGGTACTGGCTTTGTTATTGTTTTCTCTTTTACCACGTTGCCCTTGATGTCATCCTTACGCTTCGCCTTGCCCACGAATAAGCTAAGCGGCAATGCGACGACTGCTACCAACGTAGCAACAACATATACATCGTTAATGCTCATCGTGAAGGACATCATCTCAATGTGCAGCTTATCAACATCGCCAGCCTTCATGAAGTCGGTAGCATGTGTAATTGATCTTGATGCAAGCATCGTTGTAAAGATAGCAATCGCGAACGAGCCAAACACGTTACGCGTCCAGTTCGTTATCGCAGAAGCATGCCCCGACAGCTCCGCTGGAATTTGCTCCATTGCGGCGTTGCTTGATGGCATTACGACAAGTGCGATCCCAATGTTACGAACAATCATCCACCAGATGATGTAGGCATGCGAGACATCTAGGCTTAGCCAGCTTAACGCCAACGTACCGATCGTCAACAGCACAATGCCGCTAGACATCAGCCAGCGCGGCCCAATGATGCCGTACAGCTTGCCGACAGCGGGCATAAGCAAAGCCATTGCCAGGGAAGCCGGCAATAAAATCATGCCCGTATCCATCGCGGATACATGCTGTATTCTTTGAAGAAATACGGGTGTGAGCAATGTTCCGGAGTACAAGCTGATTGTTATAATATTAGCGATAATGGCATTAAGCGTAAAACGACCATTTTTGAATACTCGTAGATTAAGCAGTGGCGTTTCAGCCCGCAGCTCTCGCCATATAAATAGTATCAGTGAAATGCCGCCGATTACGAACAATGAAACAATTTTCCATGAGCCCCAGCCCCAGTTATGGCCTTGCCCAAGTGCAAGCAGCAAGGATGAGCTGCTCATGATAACCGTTAGGAATCCTAGCAAGTCGAAGCTCTTCGGAACGTTCATCCGATAATAAGGAATGTATGCATATACGCAGCCGATTGCGATTAGACCGATCGGCACGTTCATGAGAAACAACCAGTGCCAATTCATGTTCTCCAATATCCAGCCGCTGATTGTAGGTCCAAATGCAGGAGCCAGCATTGCAGATAGCCCCCAAAACGCGATTGCCATCGCCTGTCTATCTTTTGGAATGATTTGATAAATGATTGACATGGTTGCCGGTATAATTAAACCGCTGAATGCCCCTTGCAGTACACGGAACAAAATGAGTGAGCCTTCGCTCCAAGCCGATGCACACAATATTGACGTTAAGGTAAACCCAATTAACGAGAATAAGTATAGTCGTCTATAGCTGAATCTCTCCCCTAAATAACCTGCAATTGGAGCTGTAGTTCCCATTGCGAGCATAAAGCCAGTTAACGTCCACTGGACGGAGCCCAGAGTCGTATCAAAATGGTCCTTCAAAATCTCGAGCGCCAAATTTATCGTAGCCGAAGCCAATACGCATAAAAAGGACCCGATAAAAATAGCAGTCATTACTGGCCAAAAACGTACTTTCATGCCTTCTGCTTGGTTCATCTGTTTGTTCCACTCCTTATATATTTACTTTAGAACTTAACTATTATAGTTTAGCGCTAAAGTAATTTCAATGAAAATTATTATATTGTAAATTTTTTCTTTTAACTCCTGTTGTAGGACTCGTTTCATACCGTCTCCATTCGGCTGTGGGAGCAACGGTGGCGCGTTTGAACAATAGGGCCCAGCTTACCTATTTCTAGAGCGTCCATACTCGGCTCTGGACGTTGTAATACAGCACTAGGCATCTGTGAATCTTCAATCCTATAACTGTTCTTCTGAGTTACGCCCCTTCTATGTAAAATAGGACTGCCTACTATCCATTTTTCAGGATTGAGGTCAGCCCTTTTGTATTCGTTCATATGAAATTAAAGTATCTCCAGTGCAAAGCTATCCTGAAAACAAAAAAACATTGTTCTCAAGGAACAATGGTCTGTTAAAAAAGTAATGGTGGAGGATGACGGGATCGAACCGCCGACCCTCTGCTTGTAAGGCAGATGCTCTCCCAGCTGAGCTAATCCTCC
>NZ_MRTD01000038.1 GCF_001956295.1 Paenibacillus sp. FSL A5-0031 | reverse complement strand
GAAGTGTATAATCCGGTGAAGTTCCCGGTGTGCCTGTTGGCGGAACTGTATTCACGATATAAGTGCTGCCGTTAAACGTCACAACTTGACCAAGCGGATAGCCCGGTGCTGCGAGTGGATCAAATACTACTGCTCCGCCTAGACCGACTCCTGTCGCACCGGTAGTTCCCGTTGCACCCGTTGCTCCAGCTCCAGTCGCGCCAGTTGCACCTGTAGCACCACTCGCCGCAAGCAGTGTATAATCCGGTGAAGTTCCCGGTGTGCCTGTTGGCGGAACTGTATTCACGATATAAGTGCTGCCGTTAAACGTCACGACTTGACCAAGAGGATAGCCCGGTGCTGCGAGTGGATTAAATACTACTGCTCCGCCTAGACCAACTCCTGTTGCACCAGTAGATCCCGTTGTTCCTGTTGCCCCTGTTACTCCCGCGCCTGTTGCACCCGTCGCGCCTGTAGCACCACTCGCTGCAAGAAGCGTATAATCCGGCGAAGTACCCGGTGTGCCTGTTGGCGGCGCCGTATTTACCACATACGTGCCTCCATCAAACGTTACGACCTGACCTACTGGATAGCCTGGCGCTGCGAGTGGATCAAAAGTCACGACGCCGTCTAGACCTACTCCCGTGGCACCTGTCGGACCAGTTGCACCTGCTACTCCCGCTCCTGTAGCACCAGTAGCACCGGTTACTCCGCTTGCTGCAAGCAGCGTATAGTCTGGCGAAATGCCGGGTGTTCCTACTGGAGAAGACGTATTTGCAACATACGTGCTCCCATTAAACGTAACTACTTGGCCTGATTGATAGCCAGGTGCTGCGAGTGGATTAAACGCAACAATACCATTTAAGCCTGTGCCTGTGGCTCCTGTAGTTCCAGTAGCTCCCGTGGCACCTGTTGACCCAACTGCACCTGCTGCCCCAGGACTGCCCGCAGCTCCCGTTGCCCCGGTTGCTCCTTTTGCGCCTGTATCTCCATCCGCTCCACGAAAACCTCTATGCCCCCTCCAACCTCGAGGTCCTCTATCTCCCTTCGGCCCTCTATACCCTCTTGGACCCCTTACGCACCTTTTCACTCTTTTACTCGGTTTAGAAGAATGGCCGCCTAGGCATCTCAAAGCACTATTGAGGATTATGATAGAGTCCTTCACATCAACTTTAGCTCTTCTAATTTTATCTCTACGTGTAAGCCTTCTGGCCTTCCGCAGCTCAACAATCGCTAAGTTTAGTTTTCTTAAGCATTTCGACCGTTTATGCGCCAACTCTATACACCTCCATTAAGATCAGATTTTGCATTTTTCTTCCGTTTTTTATGAACAATACTGCCCATCGAAGCGACTGCTTCATGTATTTGCTGCTTAGCGTGGTTTAAGTGGTTCGTTTTAATTAAATTTCTCGCTGATTCCAGTTTGTAAATCGCTTCATTAAGTTTCTGCCCTTGAAGCCTTTTGTTCATAGACGTTTTATCACCCTCCGCTATTTAGCTTGTAATCCGCTCTAGCTTATAAAGTGTTAATAATAGCTAAATCAGTCTATGACCAAAATGGTTTTCGAACACGGTAAATACCTAGCCTTTCAAGTAAAGTACAAGCAAACCCCTTATATTTGTTAAATAAAGGCTTGGACGACACTGAATTTAAACACAAAAAAGACCTCATTGGGTTCACCCCAACAAGGTCTGCAAGCAGCTTCTACTCCTTCTCCAGCCAATCAGCATCACAATCTCTTATTTCCAAAAGAAGCGGCAGCTGTTCAAAAAAAGCATCTACCACCTGAGGGTCAAAATGCCGCCCCCGTTCTTCTTTGATCAATCCCAAAATGCGATCCATCCCCCAAGCCTCTTTGTACATTCTTGCGCTGCTTAAAGCATCAAATACATCTGCTAGCGCAGTAATTCGCCCATATATATGAATAGCCTCACCCTTAAGGCCTTGCGGATATCCGGTACCGTCCCACTTTTCATGATGCTGCCAAGCCACGATCGCCGCAGCTTGCAGAAGCGGTCTCTTGGAATTGTGCAATAATCGGTAACCGATAATGGCGTGCTCTTTAATCTGCTCATACTCTTCTGCCGTTAGCTTCCCTGGTTTTTTCAACACCGCATCCGGTATGGCTACTTTGCCGATATCATGCATTGGTGACGCGCTGCGCAGCATGTCTGCTTCAGAATCATTCATGCCTAGTCCTTTTGCCAAAACATACGAATATTGAGCAACCCGTTTTACATGATTGCCCGTTTCTTGCGAGCGACCTTCACCGATTTTTCCCATCGCCAAAATAATCTCTTTTTGCGTCTCTATTATTTCCTCATACAGCATGATGGACTCAAGCGACTTGCCTGAGTAAGAGGCAGCAAGCGATAAGTATTCCATATCTTTCACCGAGAATATCTGCTTCTCTGTTAATTTGTTAATGGCTTGATAGGCACCGATTACTTCTCCTTGATTATTGTGAAAAGGGATCGTCATAATCGATTTCGTCCGATAACCAGTCTTTAAGTCGTTATCCGGATTGTGCCTTGGATCCTCATAGGCGTCATCTATAAAAATAGATTGTCCCGTGCTTATAGCACTTCCTACCAGCCCGCTGCCGTAAGGAATCCGTATCTCGCAAGCTCCGTGAGCTACCGCTGTAAAAAGCTCATTGCGAGCAGCATCAATCAACCAGACGGTGCACCGATCTGCAACGACCATCTCTCTGCCCATATTGGCCATTAAGATCAGGACAGCATCCAGCTTCTTTTCATTCGCTATTTTAGCTGTATATTCAAAAATCACCTTAAGCATTTGTTCAGGCGATAAATCCAATCGAATCGGTTGCGGTTCATTTTGGAATTCAAGCATTCGAACAATCCTCCAGCCGAGCAAACTCGTTATCCTTACCTCTATTCGCCTTTACAAGCTTTTTATCCTCTTGTTTCCACAATAAAAGCGCAGTTATTCGACAAAAAAATACAATAGTCTTACACTGAAATGGTTAATCTTGCTTCACCTAAAGCACCCATGCTATAATCAATGTTGCTGCGCGTCCGTAGCTCATCCGGATAGAGCAAACGTTTCCTAAACGTTAGGTGGGAGGTTCGAGCCCTCTCGGGCGCGCCATTTCTTTTACGAATATATAAAGCTTATTGCTAATGCCAGCAATAAGCTTTTTTTTTGTTTTCATCTACACCGCACCAATTAGACTAGTGTCGAATAATTTTTATAAGACAACTGGTCAGGATACATTGACTACAGAACGTTTGTTCGCATATAATGTGCATGAGGTGATTTACAAATGGCCATGCCGTTGTCCAAAGTAAACAATTCATACCTGTACCATCCACCTGCTCACGATGAGATACAGCTTCTTCACAAAGCGATTATCCTTCCACTAGCTCTCGTTATTGTTGAACGAAATAGACGCGAGCTTGAGAGAAAAGCGCGAACTTTACGATCTCTTTTTACTAGGGCAGCAGACATTATGATTGCAAAAATGAAAACAGATTTAACAACAAATACACAGCAGCTCCTTCAGAAAAGCATTACTCTGTGCATGTATAAAGACACGGCTGAACAGATCAGCTATTGCTATAATTGCCGCGGTTTTGAAGACCAGATTGCCTATTCGCATGCATACATACGTAATGAGATAAATAAGTGTATTTCTATCTATAGTGCTGAGATTTTCACTAAGTAAGCATCCCTCAATGATCAAAAAAACAGATGATCCTCTTAAAGCTTCTTAAAAAGTCTCACTATTGAAGTGAGGCTCTTTTCTCTACTCAATTTCGTCATACTACGCTATAATCTTCCATTCCAATCTGCTATACTACAAATAGTTTCATATCGTTCTACAAAACATACAGTTTTAACCAAAATCATTGTCGAAAAAACAGCTTTTTATTATGCATTGAGGAGGCAGTTCATATGGGAATTAATTTAAATCCGCCAGGAAGACCATCCAACATTCTTGGAGGCCAAGGCGGCATTCAACAGGGCGGTATTCAGCAAGGCGGTATCCAACAAGGGGGTATTCAGGGCGGAATAAATAACGCTTTTGGCGCAGCTCCCGCTCCTCAGGCCAGTCCTAATGGTGGGCTTATCCTTACCAAAGGACAGAAGCTGGATTTGACCAAAAATAATGCAGGGCTTGATTTACTGAAAATCGGACTTGGATGGGATACAAATAACCTGCAAGGCCAGAGCTATGACCTAGATGCAGAGGTGTTTATGCTGAATCAGACAAACACGGTTTCTTCCACTAGTCATATCGTTTTCTACAACAATCTCGTAAGTCCCGATGGATCAACACGCTATAAGGGTGATAACCGTGACGGGCAAGGCAGCGGTGATGATGAGACGGTTGAAATTCAATTATCCAGAGTAGCTTTGGATATCCAAAAAATCGTATTTACCGTTACAATTGATGAAGCTATTCGTAAAAACCAAAACTTTGGACAAGTTTCCAATGCATATATCCGTGTCGTGAACCAAGCAAACGGAGCCGAGATCTGCCGATTTGATCTATCCGAGGACTACTCCACCTCAATCTCCATCCTAGCTGGCGAAGTATATCGCCACGGCAATGAATGGAAATTCAATGCTGTTGGAACAGGCTTGTCGCTTGATCTAGCAGGCATATGTGCGCATTACGGGGCAATGTAACAGCTTACTTGTTAATGAAGCAGCTATAATTTTATTTTATATATTATATGGAGGTTACCCCGCATGCCGTTTCAATTCCAGGTCGAACGGGAATTATTTTTAAAAGCAGAAGGACAAGGCCAGTTTTTTGCCAAAAAAGGATCGATGGTTGCTGATCAAGCCTATAACAAGAAATTCAAATATTCTAAGCGGTTGTTAGGAACGAATTCCGGAAATGTTATCGGACAAGTGATCAACCATGGTATGCGTAAAGTAACGGGAGAAAACTTAGAGATTATGGAAGTCGAAGGACAAGGCATCGTATATCTCGCGGATGAGAACTCTCATGTTACAATCATTAATTTAGAGCAAGGCGGACCATGGCAAAGCGTAAGTGTTGAGAGTGAGGATCTGCTCGCATTTACAGATACTTGTCATTATGGCGTTACTATCATTGGAACGGGTGTTCTCTCCCAGCGCGGCTTGTTTACATCCAAACTTACTTACAACGGACAGGGAGCACAGGTTGCCGTAAAGACCAAAGGCAATCCATTGGTTTTGCAAGGCCCATGCCGTGTAGATCCTGATGCCATCGTTGCTTGGACAGGTCCTTCCCCAAGTGTGAAGATCGATGTCAACTGGAAAACGCTTATTGGCCAAACCTCCGGGGAATCTTATATGTACGAATTCAGTGACCCTAATCAGGTTGTTATTATACAGCCATTTGAACGTGAGAGCGGCGTGAAATTCGGTATGGATGACAACCGTTACCAACCTCAAACGCAGAGCAGCGCATTCAACAACACCTTTGGCGGCAGCCAAGGAGGGCATGACAGCAACAGTGGGCTTGGTGGAATTATCGGCAAATTTCTGAAATAAGCATAGTATAATGATATAAGCCTTGCCGTACCGTTCGGCAGGGCTGTTTTCTTTGAAAACTAGCTGCTCTCCTATGGATAGATGCCTTTTTGCTTGAAAGCATGTAACCGGGATCGCTTTTGCTGCGTACAAGGATAAACAGAAAACAAAAACTGCCCCATAGAATAATTTAAATATAGGAGGAAAATAAAATGAAAGCTGCAGGTACACTTTTACTAGTCACTGCTATTATTGAAGGTATCTTAGGAATCCCCTTGCTGGGTGGCACCTTAGTCATGTTATCTGGATACACGCTATTATTTGCAACGCTCATTCTTCATATCGTAACGCTTGTTCTTTGCTCGCAGCATAATAAGCCAGTCGTAGGCAGCATTTTGGGGATCATTACATCTGTATTAGCATGGATACCTATTCTCGGCATGATCATGCATCTTACTACAGCCCTATTCCTATTCATTGGCGTTTCCAAAAACAATCAGCAAAATTACCCTACCCGTCCACCCGCTCCAGGCAGCTTCTAATCAAAAGGGCTAACCTACTGTAGATATTCTACAATAGGATAGCCCTTTTTTTATCTTGATGGCTCGCGATTTAGTAAGCTGATCATATTTTTTCTCCGATTGACACTTAGCAGCAATCCCATGACCATTAATTCGATAATGGCTGTTGTACCTCCATACGATATGAATGGCATCGTCATGCTATTTATAGGCAGTAGCCCAAACGACATCAGAATGTTCCAGACGAAATGAAAACCAATAATTGAAAATGAGCCAACGACCAAACCTCTAGCATATATATCCTTGAGCGTTATTGCCATGCCAATCACTTTAACAATCAGTAATAAGGCTAGCAGCACTATAGCAATACCAAAAACCAAACCAAGACTATAGATCAAATAAGTAAAGACCATTTCACTATAAATATAGCGAAACATTCGGTTCTCAACGCCAAATCCTTGTCCCCACATCCCTCCCAATTGAATAGATTCCAAGGATTTCTGAAGATAATAGTTTTTATCATCAGGGGAAGCAGTAGGATTTAGAAATGCGGTGTATCGTTCCCATATGGATCTATAGCGAACTGGATCATTTATTTTTATAATAAACACCGCTCCTGCAGCTATGATTGAACTCACAATGGTTAAAAACAGCCTATACGTTTTTGCAACAAACAGCATTAATACCGTCAGTCCAAATAAATATATAATAAAATTAAGATTGGAGTTTGCTTTGTAATACAGTATAGCGGGCACGATCGCATATAAAAGCGCCATTTTTCCGAAGTAAAGTAAATTTCTGAATAGTCCCTGCTTCTCCTTACGCTTAGCAAGCAGCGTCCCTGCAAAAGCAATCATAAATAAATAAGGAGAAGTGCCGTATACATCAAAGGTAAAAGACCCGATTGTGAGCCAACTTTTCGAACCATTGACTTCGACTGCATAAAAAAGGCAGACTACCATTAGAAAAATCGTACCGCTATAAATGTACCACGAATACTTTTCCCATTTTCGATAGTCCAAAAAATAAATACCTATGATAAGTACAATGCCTATCGCTGTAAATACAGCCTTCTTAAGAAAAAATTGAAACCCGCTATAAACATTTAGATCACTATAAGCGAATTCCATTGCATACATAGCAAGCAGTCCAATACCCACCATTATTGCGACAAGTGCGGCTAATCCCCATTCCATAACCGGCTTATGTGCTGCATGAAGCTGCTTGCCGATCTGATCAGGATCACCCATTTGGACGAGAGCAGCACGAACCGCCTCATCCTCTGATAACCCTTCGTTTAGCTTATCCTCCACCAGCTCGTCCAGATGGTTCTGCATTTCAACCTTGATGTCACGATGTACATCTCTTGCTTTTACATGTCTGCAAATCTGTACTAAGTATTCCTGAATCGACTCATACTGAACAGGCTTGTTATTCATGCATGGCCCTCCCCGATTACGCGGTCTACCGTCGTCCGAAACAACGTCCACTCCTGCTTCTTCTCCTCTAGCTGCCCTCTTCCACGCGCTGTGATGCGATAATATTTCCGTTTGCGGCTGCCTTCTTCATTCCAGTACGCCTCAACCAGCTGCTCCACCTCAAGTGTATGTAAGATCGGATAAAGCGTCCCTTCTTTAAAAGTAAACACACCGCTCGAGCTTTTTTCAATTTCTTTGGTCATTTCATAGCCATACATTTCCTTACGGTCAAGCAGTGTCAAAATAAGAATAACGGTACTGCCTTTCATAAGCTCCTTATTAATTTTCATAACGCCCTCCTGTTTATGTATCGCATTCCTATGCATCGATTATCTATGTATTAGTATATAGTTGACCACCACCGATTACAACATCATTTTAGGAATGGATTCCCATAATAGCTAATCGGTGATATATTTATGCATATCTTATCGCTGCTTTAACGTATAAGTACATAAGTCACATTAATCGGCGGTTTTCAATTTAAGGGAGGCAATACACAATGAATCAATCTTTCGGGCTTCATAAGGAAGAAAAAACGTACGGCATGCTTTGCCATCTGCTTGCTTTTAGCGGTGTAGTTATTCCGCTCGGCAACATTCTTGGACCACTCATCATTTGGCTTCTGAAGAAGGATCAATCCAGCTATGTGGATATGCATGGCAAGGAATCACTCAATTTTCAGATCAGCAATATGATTTATTCCATTATTTCCGGTTTGCTCATTTTTGTTCTCATCGGATTTATTACTACACCGCTTTTGTTTATTTTCTGGATTGCATTTACCATCATCGGGTCTATGCGTGCTTCAGAGGGCAATGGCTATCGCTACCCACTAACCATTCGTTTCTTCAAATAAAACATAGAACCGCCGGGACGCAAATCGTTCCGGCGGTTCTATTATTTAGGAAGCTGCGAGCTATATTTTTTCCTCATCACATGCAAGCGGTCCAATTGGTCAAACGCCTGCTGCCCGCGCCGCTTTGTAACGGCTACTGACAGTGCATCAAGAAGCGCAACTGGCGCTGCCATCGAATGAAAGCCCTCCAGTTCCCCCCGATCAACCTGCAGCACGAAATCGCTCTGCTCCAGCATATCGGATACGAGCAAATCCGTAATCAGTATTGTAGTGTAGCCTGCCTCTTTGGCATGCTCAAGCAGCACCGTTAATTCAGGTGAGCGCCTGACAAAGCCGAACATAAGCAGCACATCGCTGGAATCAACATGAACAAGCGTTTCAAGCAGCTCGCTGCCACTCCCCGCCATACCTTCGATTTGCACATTTATCCGATTCAGACGAAATCGGATGAGCTCGATCAAGCTGGCTGCTGCTCCCGTTCCAAATACATACACTTTTCTAGCCTTATGAATGGCCTCCACCGCTTGATGAAACTGTTCACGGTCTACACGCTTTGAAGTAACCTCTACGTTAGCTGCTGCAATCTCCAACATTTCACTTACAATATCAGCCTCTTCATGATCTACCTTATTCAATATTTTCTTCATCTTATGGGCAGGCGTCGCATGCTCGCTTTGCAGCAGCGTTTTCTTAAAAGCCTTCAAATTAGCAAACCCAATCGTCCGCCAAAACCGCGATACCGTAGCCGTACTGACACCTACAGCCACCGCAATATCTTCCTCTGTACAATAAGGAATCTGCTGCAGTGCACCCACCACGTAATTCGCAATGGATTGGTGGCTTTTTGACATATTATCCAAGTCCATATCCAAATGAAAAACCGTCATCTTTATTTCCTCCTGCCTATACCAACATCGCAGCTTATTATCTAAACGGAGTATATCACCTTTTGATTAAAAATGATAATTTTAATTCATATTTATTTTTATGAAATTTATTTTACGTAATCGAAATAATTTGTTGATGATCTGATAACATTCGATCTTTATATTGTAGAAGAATTCGTTTTGAATCGAGGCATTCGAGACGCATTCCGCCTCAAAAACAAATTAGGAGGAATCACAATGGTTACAGCGCCTAAGCGCCGTTATGAGCTAACGCAATCGCAGAAGCTTATGGTATTCATTTTATCGATGTCCTTGTACGGTATTTCCAACATGTTCTCCGAGCTCATTCCTGAGCTAAAGCTTGGTCCGATTGAGCTGAAGGTCGAATATTTCGCTTTTATCCCATTAACGCTCTGTATTCTATTTAATCCACTGTATGCTGCACTTGGCGCATCCTTCGGCGAGGTTATATTCGGGGAACTGCTGCTTGGACAATTCGGCGGACTCGGAGAATTGGAAAAATTCATAGAATTTACGATTGCCATGTACATAGCTGGCCTGCTCGTTAGCGATCCACGAAATCGTAAACAGCTCGCACTCGCTTCGTTCGTTGCAGTAGGTATTGACCAGATGCTTGGGGCGATTGTCGACATCAGCAAGGTTTGGTTTGGGATTGAAGAGCTTGAAGCTGTTCCAGGCATTCCCGAAAGCATATTGCTTATCGAAGGCGTAGGTTTCCTTAACGCTATGCTCATAACCGGCATCTTTTTCTCCCTGCTGCCTACTTTATTTCTCGTACCGCGTCTATATGGAAAAATCGAACCGCTTCTCGGCATAAAACCACGCGACAGCAGAGTTTCTATATCCTTCGGACAGCTAATAACGCCGCGGCTGCTCATTACCGCTATTATATTTGTTTTTATCGGGATCGTTGCAGAATTTTTGTCCGAGTCTGATATTAACTTTGCTGTATGGGAGCCAGAATTTATCGAGCAATATGGCAGTGGATTTATCTGGATTAGTGCTGCTGCAGCCGCATTAGTGCTCATACTGACACTCATCGCAGCATTTCGTGCCAAATCCAAATCTGCACGCACGACGGAGGATGTTAAGCTTTGAGACCTTCATCCTTCCAAGCCAACCAGCAGGGGCCGCAGCAGGCGGCTCCCATCATTAAACTGCAGGACATTCAATTTCAGTATCCAGGAGCGGAAAACATGGCGCTCCACAACATTCAGCTTACTGTTCAACCCGGCGAGTTTATCGCTATAGCAGGTACGAATGGCAGTGGCAAGTCAACGCTTTGCAAATGTTTAAACGGCCTTATTCCAAACTATTATGTCGGCGATTTAGACGGCTCCATTGAAGTTGCAGGGCTAATAGCTGCCGAGGAAACGGTATCCTCCTTGTCACGCAAGGTCGCTTACGTGTTTCAGGATTTTGAGAACCAGCTCGTTCGGCCGACCGTCTATGATGAAGCCTGCTTTGCTCCACTCAATTATGGCTTCAGCGATTACCGTGAACGCGGGCTTCGAGCTTTGTCCATGCTTGGCATTGATCATTTGAAGGATCAGTGGATTTGGCAGCTAAGCGGCGGACAAAAGCATCTTACGGCGCTTGCTGGCGCTTTATCCCTCGATCCAGAAATTATTATTATCGATGAGCCCGTGGCGCAGCTAGATCCCTTTCATGCTAGGCTCATCTACGACAAACTTAAGCTGCTGAATGAAAAGCATGGCAAAACAATCATCGTCATTGAACACCATACCGAGTTTATTGCAGACTATTGCAATAGGGTCGTACTTATGGATAGCGGCACAATACGCTGGGTGAAGCCTGTTCATGAGGCATTATCTGCGGTTGATGAGCTTGCTGAACTGCATATATTACCGCCGCAGGTTACGCTTGCTGTTTGTACACTAGAGGCTGCTTCCGGAAAAGCAAAAAGTGAGGATTCATCACCATACCCAATCACCATCGATGAAGCAGCCCCTTATTTTGAGAAGATGCTTAAATCGTCAATCACGCTTTCAGATGTCCCAACGGATAAGCCTATTTCTAATAATGAACTTATTAAGCAGCCCCTTATTACGTTTGCAAATGTCTCCTATAGCTACAAAACCATTGCAAGAACGATGCATCCCGTCATTCGGAACATGAGCATCAGCTTTTATGAAGGCGATCGTATTGCTCTTGTCGGCAATAATGGCGCTGGCAAATCAACGCTTCTCAAGCTCCTTTCGGGTATTCGGCGCCCTACGGAAGGACTCTTAACTGTATGCGGGCATATTACGAAGCAATCTTCACCTGAACTGCTGTCTGATTTCGTCTCCTATATTTATCAGAATCCAGAGGAGATGTTTATTGAAGATTCCGTCCGCAAGGATGTTGAATATTTTCTAAAAGCCCGAGGAATTGCTGATTATCACCCTTTTGTTGATGAAATTCTGGAGAGGCTGCGGTTAACCGCCCTGCAGGATCGAGATGGAAGACTGCTCAGCGGCGGACAGCAGCGCAGAGCGACATTAGCGATCGGACTCGCCATGCGTCCCACTGTCATGCTGTTGGATGAACCGACAGCCAGCCTTGATGCTGCAAGCCGCCGTGAAATGACTGAAATGCTGGCGCAGCTGCAAGATCATGTAAAATCGACCATCATAGCGACACATGATATGCAACTGGTTGCCGAATGGGCAAATCGCGTTATCGTTATGCACGATGGCTGCGTCGCACTCGATACAGATGAACGCTCGTTATTCAGCCATGTTGCCATTCTCAAACAAGCAGGTCTCATTGCGCCGCAAATCGCTTTGCTTAGTCAAAGACTGGGTTTCGAGCCGCCTTGCCTATCTGTCAATGAATTCACCGCACGGCTCATCAGAAATATAAATCCGTCAAACCCATTTGAGCAGGAGGAGATTACGGTTGGAAGCAATTAAACAAAGCATGCTCGACAAGCTGAGCGTAGAACAAATTAAAATTGAGCTGATGCGTACCGCTTTCGGCAGACAATCGACCTTTCTGTCGCGCTTTGATCCGCGTATCCTCCTGATTTGGTATTCTTTTTTCGCCATAGCGCCTTGGTTCTTTCATAATAAAGCCATTCTGCTTGGCTTGCTTATTCCAATGCTTGTCCTTACTTTATCTTCAAAGGTTAGTCCACTTGTTCTACTTATTATGGGCGTCGGCCTGGTAAGTGAGATTAGTTATATTTTTTTCGGCTCCATCTTCTTCGGAGGGAGTCTAGCGGGCGTATGGCCGTTATTGACCTTAACGTTAAAAATATTAATCATCTCGCTGGCCAGCATTGCCGTGTTCTCCAGCATGGATCCCGAGAAGCTGAGTGACGCCCTGCTTAGTATGGGGATGCCTGGACAATTCAGCTTTGGTGTGTCCTACGGCTATAGGATGCTTCCGATTCTAATTGAGGAGTACCATAGCCTTATTCACTCATTCCGATTGCGCGGCCGCGCTCCCCGCAATAAGGGTTTTCTTCACTGGCGTTCAATTATATACATGGCGAAGATTAGCGTTTATGCCTTTTATCCGCTCATTTTGAATACAGCTAAGCGAACGAGAACGACGGTCGAAGCATTAGAGGTGCGCGGCTTTACCTATTCGCTTGTCAGCCCTGAGACGAAGAAGCTTAAGCTTGCCCATATGCAGGTTCGACCGCATGATTTTATTTTCTTAAGCTGCTCCCTTTTCTATATGATCGGGCTGATTGCTTTCGGACAATTCATATCGTTTTAAAACTACATAACTGAATGGAGATAACACACTAATGATGAGCATCGATTTGCATACACATGGCAAGCTGTCAAAGAAAACACATTTCTCACTCGACTACTTCCTTTCCATGGCTCGCGAAGCCAAAGAAAACGGTCTGCACGCGGTGGCGTTGACCGAGCATTTTAACACACTTCACTTTGCCGATATGATGGATCAGCTGGATCATCATTTTGAATACAAAGGTGATTATTATGTCGTGGAGGGCTTGAAGGTTTTTTCTGGCATGGAGGTTGATGTAGCGAATAAAGGCCATATTCTAATCATTGGAAACCGCAGCCACATTCGTGATCTGAGGCAGCAGCTTGAGCCCCATACCGCAAAAGATAGCTTTATCGCTTTAGAAGAGCTGATGAACCGTACCGACGGCTATCCCTTGCTTCGAATTGGTGCTCATCCCATGAGAGAAAGCACGCCGCTCACTCACCATGATGCTGACACACTCAGACGCCTCGATGCGCTTGATATAAATGCAAAAGATTTATTCCAATATGGTTTCGGCATGACTGATCAGGTTCGACAATTCGCTGATCAACTTGGCTTAAAGGTCATTGCAGGAAGCGACTCACATCAGCCTCTGCAATTCGGCAGCGTTGTTAATCATGTAGATAACATTTGCGAAACAGCTGAACAACTGCGCAGGGAGCTGCTGAATGGCAATTATCAGCTTGAAATTTCCGCTTGCTTGAATGTTAAAGTAAAAGCTGCCCAAATGATGAAAGAGCTTCTAAAAAAATCGATGGTTGTCGCTTTGTAAGAACACCCGCTTCACTAAAAAAGCAGCTCCTGACACTCAGGAGCTGCTTCATTTTCACTCTATTACAGACCAACTGGCAGTTGGAACATCTGTGTCAGTTCGTCCAGTGTAATCGCATCCGTCGGAATTTCACCTTCGAACTTCGCATCTTTATTAATCTCGGAGTAAGTAACATCATAATGAAGGCCAAGCTTCATCTTCTGGCCGCTCTCTTTGTCAGAGCCTTCAATGCTTACCTTACCCGATTGATAAGCAAGATACCCATCTGTGATAGCACCCGTTACTTTCAGAGTATTCACTTTAACATCATTTTTAAATGTGGTTAGAATCTCTGCTTTGTTCGTCTCAAGATCCGACTTCATCTTCTCGATGTCCGCCTTATCAAGCTGAAGAGTCTTTAATGATGCTTCATTAGCAAGCAATACACTTAACACCTCAGGCAGCACTTGGTTTACGATGGTTTCTACTGTTTTTGGGTAGTTGCTTTCATTAATCTCAAAAGCGATGATTTGATCTGCTTTCATATCAGCAGGCAGGCCAGCTTCCTCAGCCTTTGGCTGGCTGAAGTATGTTTTCTCGTCAAAATGCTTAAGCATTACTTCTCCGAGCTCTTTGCCTAACTTTTGTTGTGCAGCAAGATCCAGCTTAGCCGTGCCTTCTTTCTCAGCAAGCTCCTTTAGATCAATTTTAATAAACTTACTTGTAATCGTCTCCGGCAATGGCAGCATCGGAACTTGCGGTATTTTCACATACAGCGCTTCCTCAGTCATAATCATAGGTACCGTTAACTTCATTTCCATGTCGCCTGGCACTACGATTTGCATATTCATATCGGTACGCATCGGTTTTTTCTTATATACAGCATCAACTGTAATGGTTGCATCTTTAATCATCCCTACGATTGCTGCTGTAGCAGCTGCGTTGCCTTCCAATGTTGCCGTTTGCGGTACTTCCAACTCATCCAAGCCAAATGACATTTTTACTGCATATGAGTCCGCTTCATTAATTTTCGTCATAGCCGCCTGCAAAGCTTCCTTCGGTGGTTTTGCCGAGCTGCAGCCTGCAATGACAACTAAAATAACGGCTAACATAAGAACCGCTATTTTTTGAACATTCTTCATGTAGTATGTTCCTCCCTATCTTTTTGTGAGCACCTCCATTCTATACTAAAATAACTTCATTTAGAAGTTATATCCAAAAAATCCCGTTTCAACGTACTGAAACGGGACGTTTGGCCTAGCTTTTAACAGCATATTGAACTATCCTTGCGGGTTATGATGATCCACATGATTACGCTGCTTCGTTTTCTTTGATCCAGAAAGCGGCTCTTGCTGCCCGCCTCCATCATTACGTTTCCGATTATTTTGCGGATTGCTTTCCGGCACCGGAATGCTGTCTGGCTTCGACATTTGGATTCCTCCTATTTAGATCTCATCCGCTTCAAGGGAAGCGTTAATCTTTTTGATGTTCTAAATCTGTTGGATGATCATGGTTTATGTCATCCTGATTGCTTCGATCGTTCTTATCCTGCTGCAATTGCTGAGCCTGATGACTGTTAACCGCCTCAACCTCCAAAGCCTCTACCACATTAGATAAGTTTTTATCAGCCGTTCCTTGTGCCTTCGTCATAAGCTGCTCTCTCCTCTAAGCATGCGTCAAGCGTTGCAGCGCTTGAGCACATTCATGCAGATGTCTAGTGTAATTTTGTATCAGCTCTTGAATGATGTCTCCACGCTCATCGATGGATACCTTGTCTTTCTCCACATCGATAAGCTCAACCTTCACTTCACGGCTATCTACATAAGTAACTTTAAAATCAAACGAATACATTTGATGTCCAGCTGTATCGATCGTTACGCGCAGCGCTTTGGAATCTGACTCATCAGGCAGCACTCTGCTGCGGTCAGCGTCTTTGAGCGTCTCTGGCAAGGTTTGACGCCAAGCATCTGCCAAGTTTTCTTGATTCATTTGCAGTTCATCTGATTTACCCATTAAATGAAGCACCTCCACATCGTATAACATGCGAAGTGCGGCATTATTTTATACGAGGGGATAGAATGAAAAAAAAGCCCAAACGCTTAGCGTCTGGGCTTGTCATGTACATTTTAAAAAAATATGGAGGAGAGAGTGGGACTCGAACCCACGTGGGCTTGCGCCCTAACAGTTTTCAAGACTGCCCCGTTATGACCGCTTCGGTATCTCTCCATCGTTCATTTGTCACAAGAAATATAATACCACAGGTCAAAATAAAAATGCAAGTATATTTTGACCATGTGGCAAAAAAAATTTTAAAGCTTTGTTGAATCGATCGAACTAATGCCGCCCATATACGGACGCAGTACTTCTGGAATCGTCACAGAGCCGTCCGCTTGCTGGAAGTTCTCGATGATTGCCGCAAAAGTACGACCTACAGCAAGTCCCGAACCATTAAGAGTATGAACGAATTCCGGCTTGCTCTTCGTATCTCTGCGGAAACGAATACCCGCACGGCGAGCTTGGAAATCCTCTACATTTGAGCAGGACGAAATTTCACGATACGTGCCTGCGCTTGGCAGCCACACTTCAAGGTCATATGTTTTAGCCGCTGTGAAGCCCATATCTCCCGTACAAAGCGTTAGAACACGGTAAGGAAGTCCTAGTAGCTGCAAAACCTTCTCCGCGTTAGCGGTCATTTTCTCCAGCTCTTCGTATGAATCCTCCGGTTTCGTCAATTTGATCAATTCAACCTTGTTGAACTGATGCTGACGAATCAAACCACGTGTATCGCGCCCAGCAGAACCTGCTTCTGAACGGAAGCACGAGCTGTAAGCTACAAAATATTTCGGAAGCTCTTCAATCGGCAAAATCTCTTCGCGGTGCAGGTTCGTAACTGGTACCTCTGCAGTCGGAATAAGGAAATAATCCGAATCCGAAATTTTGAATAAATCCTCTTCAAACTTCGGAAGCTGACCCGTACCGATCAAGCTGTCACGATTAACGATATATGGAGGCAAGACTTCCTCATAACCGTGCTTATCGCTGTGAAGATCCATCATAAAGCTGATAAGCGCACGCTCAAGACGAGCTCCAAGGCCGCGATAGAACGTGAAACGTGATCCCGTTACCTTCGCTGCACGCTCGAAATCCAATATGCCGAGTGATTGCGCAAGCTCCCAATGTGGCTTGGGCTCAAAATCAAAGGTTGGAACCTCGCCATTTTTGCGCAGCTCTACATTATCTTCCTCCGACTTGCCGACTGGCACGCTATCGCTAGGAATGTTAGGAATCGCTTGAGTCAGCTCAATCACTTGTACATCCAGCTCACGAAGTTCATCGTCAAGCTCTTTAATGCGGTCGCCAACCTCTCTCATCTCAAGGATAAGCGATTCTGCGTCGCCGCCTGTACGTTTGAGTTTAGCTACATCCTGCGAAACCGTATTGCGTCTGCTCTTCAGCTGCTCGGTCTCTTGAATAAGATCACGGCGCCTAGTGTCGAGCGCAGGAAAATTAGCAATAAGATCAAGGGAAGCTCCGCGATCAAGCAGCGCTTGCTCAACCTTCTCAAATTCATTTCTTAACAATTTTACATCCAGCACGATCCAAAAGCCCCTCTCTGAAGGGAGTAATTTTATTATTGTAAAAGTTTATTCCTTGCCAGCAGCTGCTTCCTTCACCATATCAACGAAGTATGCATGCAGCCTATAATCGTCCGTTAGCTCCGGATGATACGATACAGCTAGAAGATGTCCCTGTCTTGCTGTTACAATTTCATCTCGGTATGTAGACAATACGTCTACGCCTGCTCCAACTTTTTTGATCAATGGAGCTCGGATAAATACAGCGCGTACCGGTTCGTCAATGCCTTTGACATCCAAATCCGTCTCAAAACTTTCTTGTTGACGCCCGAATGCATTTCTTGCAACGGTCATATCCATAAGACGCAAATGCGCATCCTCTTGGCCTTCTATTTCATCAGCCAAAACAATAAGACCTGCGCAAGTACCGAACAATGGCTTGCCTTGTGCAGAAAAATCCTTAATAGCTTCCATAAAACCATAATTGCGCATCAGCTTGCCGATCGTCGTGCTTTCGCCGCCTGGAATAACAAGCCCTTGCAGCTCTTCAAGCTGCTCAACTCGCTTAACGGCGACCGCCTCTGCGCCCGCCGCTTCTAAGCTTCGTATATGCTCTGCCACTGCGCCTTGAAGCGCTAGTACGCCTATCTTCATCGCTCTACTCGCCTTCCTTTACGGGCAAGAGCCGGCAGCACTATTCGCGCTAAGCCGGCACCTGCATATTACAACTATTAGATACCGCGGTCTTGCATACGCTCGGAGGAGTTAAGCTTGGAAATTTCGATTCCCTTCATAGCTGCTCCCAAGTTTTTCGACACTTCAGCAATTAGCTTGTAATCTTGGTAATGTGTCGTTGCTTCAACGATTGCACGAGCGAATTTCTCTGGGTTTTCTGATGTGAAAATACCAGAACCTACGAATACGCCGTCTGCTCCAAGATGCATCATCAATGCTGCATCGGATGGTGTAGCTACTCCGCCTGCTGCGAAGTTAACGACTGGAAGCTTACCCGTTTCATGTACGTTAAGAAGCAAGTCGTAAGCTACGCCAAGAACCTTAGCTTCATGATAAAGCTCGTCCTTCGACAAACCTTGAATTTTACGAATTTGTCCATTGATCAAGCGAAGGTGACGAACAGCCTCTACGATATTGCCTGTTCCCGGCTCACCCTTCGTACGAAGCATTGCTGCTCCCTCTTGAATACGGCGCAAAGCTTCTCCAAGATCTTTTGCTCCGCATACGAATGGAATTGTAAACTCATGCTTGCTGATGTGGAATACTTCATCTGCTGGAGTAAGTACTTCACTCTCATCGATATAGTCAACGCCCATGGATTCGAGCACTTTTGCTTCTACATAATGCCCGATACGAGCCTTTGCCATAACTGGAATCGATACAACTTTCATTACTTCTTCTACAATTGTCGGATCAGCCATACGAGCTACTCCGCCTGCTGCACGAATTTCGGAAGGGACGCGCTCAAGCGCCATTACCGCTGTTGCTCCTGCTGCTTCTGCCACTTTCGCTTGCTCGGCGCTCATAACGTCCATAATGACGCCGCCTTTTTGCATTTCTGCCATGCCGCGTTTTACGCGCGATGTACCTGTTTCCATGCTAAAATCCTCCTATTTTCATCCATTAATTTGTATATTACCGCAGTTGTTCTAACCATTGATTTTACAGGATGCAAGAATAATCGACAAGCCTTGATTTGCTTTATTCCCCTGTTTTCTACTCGGATTAGAACAAATTGACGATTCCATTAAATAAACCTGAGAAAAAATCTCCAATTCCACGGAACATCAAGCGGAACCAGCCTGCTTTCGTTCCATCCTCCGTTGTAACGAGGTTAACCGTTTTTTTGAGCTCTTGTTTCGTTTCGGCATCCGTGTACTTGTAAGTTACTGTACCTACAACCGTACCTGCTGGAATCGGAGCTACCAGCTCAGCTTCTGACTTCACATCGCTGGATACAACCTCGATTTTAGGCTCTACGCCCTTCTTAACCATAAACGTAATATCTTTTTCCGTTACGATCGGCAAGGTTTTCTTTTTACCCTTTTTAATCTTAACCGTTTTCGCTGTTTCTACCACAGATTTTGGCGCAAGCACCGTCTTTTTCTCAAAAGTGCTGAAACCGTAGTTGTACATCTTAGCCGTTTCATTGAAACGAGCAGACTTTGTAGCAGTATCCATAACGACGCTAATAAAACGCTGCTCGCCTCTTTTTACAGTACCCGTGAAGTTGTAGCCAGCTGCATTAATGAAGCCAGTTTTCATGCCGTCAACGCCTTCATAAGCTAAGTGCTTAAGGCCCTTTTGATTCACGTTGGTGCCGAGCATCCAGTTAATGTTAATGATTGGATCCTTGTCGCGTTCACGGAATTTATATTCCTGTAGCTTAGAATAATCCAAAAATTCAGGGTGCTTGCTCAAAATAATTTGTGCTAGCTTTGCCATGTCCGTCGCAGAAATAATAGTTGTCTCCGATAGACCAGTCGCACTTGTAAAAAAAGCTGTTTTAAGACCCAACTCCGCAGCTACCTCATTCATCTTCTTAACAAACCCTTGCTCACTTCCAGCTATTTGCGATGCTAATGCAATCGTTGCATCATTCGCAGAACCAACTGCCATTGCTTTGTACAAATCTCTAACCGTATGTTGATCTCCTTGAGCTAAAAATACAGATGATCCATCCGATGGCGTTGAGGCCGCTTCCGCACTAGTGGTAATAACCTCATCCCAGGACAGGCGTTCATTCGTAATTTCCTCAAGAACGATATATTCCGTCATTAACTTCGTCATACTTGCTGCAGGGAGCGGCTCCTCTGAATTAACTTCATACAAAACTTGTCCTGAATCCGCATCAATTAGAATTGCAGCTTTCACTTGTAAACCTAAGTCGTTTTTCGTACTTTCTCTTCCTTGATATCCATTCGCCATTGCTACCGCAGAACCAAGCGACAGCATTACCATCCAAACCGCCAAACTTGCAGCGATGACCGTCTTTATTCGAACCGGCCTTACCATTTCCTTCAACGTCGTCTCCCCTTTTCCCACTTGGTTTGTCCGTTGTTAATTGTAACATATCGAAGCCTAACAATTAAACCACAAACAGGTTACAGAACAATGAGTAATCCTTCATAAAAAAAAACAGACAAGGGCCAGCGACTCAGTCGCCTTTCCTTGTCTGTTATTATCGTATCTAGAAAGTATAGCCTATAAGGAGTAGTTAGGAGCTTCCTTCGTAATTTGCACATCATGCGGATGGCTTTCACGAAGACCAGAACCTGTAATACGAACGAATTGTGTATCGTTCTTAAGCTCGTCCAGAGAAGCTGTACCGCAATAGCCCATACCTGAACGCAAGCCGCCGAGCAATTGATGAACAGTGTCAGCAAGCGGCCCTTTGTAAGGAACGCGACCTTCGATACCTTCCGGAACAAGCTTGTTCTCGTTCTCTTGGAAGTAACGATCCTTGCTTCCTTCCTTCATAGCGCCAAGCGAGCCCATACCACGGTATACTTTAAAGCTGCGTCCTTGGAAAATTTCAGTTTCGCCAGGACTTTCAGCTGTACCTGCGAACAAGCTTCCGATCATAATCGCGCTTGCTCCAGATGCGATTGCTTTCGTAATGTCACCTGAGTACTTAATACCGCCGTCTGCAATAACCGGAATATTGTATTCACGAGCAACTGACGCGCAATCATAAATTGCAGTAATTTGTGGAACACCGATACCAGCGATAACGCGAGTTGTACAGATCGATCCAGGACCAATCCCTACTTTAACTACGGAAGCGCCTGCTTCGATAAGATCACGAGTAGCATCGCCAGTAGCAACGTTTCCTGCAATAATAGTAAGGTCTGGGTAAGTAGCACGAAGCTTACGAACTGCATCCAAAATATTAATGTGGTGACCATGTGCCGAGTCTACAACAAGAACATCAATTCCTGATTGAACCAATGCTTCTGCACGATCCATTGTATCCTTCGAAATACCAACCGCTGCTCCGCAAAGCAAGCGACCATGCTTATCCTTCGCCGCATTAGGGAATTGGATTGCTTTCTCAATATCTTTAATCGTAATAAGACCTTTAAGTGTATTGGACTCATCAATCAGCGGCAGCTTCTCAATCTTGTGCTTTTGAAGAAGGCCCTCCGCTTCCTGCAGCGTTGTGCCAACAGGTGCCGTTACAAGGTTGTTACGAGTCATAACTTCATTTATCTTAATTGAATAATCATGTACGAAACGCAAATCACGGTTGGTCAAAATACCTACAAGCTTCTTATCTTGATCAACAATCGGTACGCCTGAGATGCGGTATTTACCCATCAATTCTTCTGCGTCGTAAACATGGTGATCAGGCGTAAGCGAAAACGGATTTGTAATTACACCGCTCTCCGAACGTTTTACACGGTCAACTTCCTCCGCTTGCTGTGTAATCGACATGTTCTTATGGATAATGCCGATACCACCCTCACGCGCAATTGCAATCGCCAATGCGGCTTCTGTAACGGTGTCCATACCAGCGCTAATGAGCGGAATGTTTAGCTTAATGTCCTCGCTTAATCGAATCGAGATGTCAACTTCCCTAGGCAGCACTTCTGATTTGCGCGGAATAAGCAGGACGTCGTCAAACGTTAGCCCTTCTTTGGCGAATTTCGTTTCCCACACGAGTATGTTCCTCCCTTATTTTAAGTACGTCTCACATATATTATTAGCAATATTAGCAGAGGGGGTATAGGCTGTCAAGGCTGATGAATACCTTTGTTCATCCTGTTTTATACTCGATTTGGAAGTCTCAAAACATGCTATTTCTTTAGAAAAAGTCAGGTAAATACGTAGTTCGTTCGGGAATACGAGATTGTAAGCGTTTAACCAATCCTATATCTCCTTCTATGCGTGCGAATTGGGCTAATTGCTCTAACTGAATATACCCAAATAGTACACTCGTAAAGGAACCAATATCCAGTTTAATTGCCTCATCTATTTTTTCACTATCGTCCTTACGACGAAGTGATGCTTTCCCAGATGCATCGATATGAAGTGAAAAATGACCATTATTCCATGGAGCTTGAGCGTCGATTAGTTGAATATGAATGTCATCGGCATGATCTGCTGCCTTAAAATCATATTGGCTAACAAAAGCTTCCGCATCCACAATTCGAGCCATAAAATAAGGTGTGATTTCCTGTTTTATTCTCGGATTGCTCAGCAAGTAGGGAAGGCGATCGTTAGATGGCATTTTAATCGTCAGCTCTTCGATCATTGAATCATGTTGTGCTAGAAATGACCATATCGCAGCTCTTGCAGGCTCATTTAAATGAACGAACTCATGAACCGTTAACCGGCTATTTTTAACTTCATAAATGACGTAGCCTTGTGCGGCTCCGCTCTTATCGTAATAAAGTGCAGTCTGTCCTGGTTTTCTTCTGTTAATCCGATAATTCCACCAGAATTCGTCACGCACCAATGAGCCATTAAATTGAGATGCATAGGCTTGATAGACATCGTTCAGCAAACCATAGTTTCCTGTAATGCGCTCAAATCTACCCTCGTATGCTATTCTAGCTGGAAGCATGTCCGTCTTAATCGTATATGTTTTAAGTTCAGTGTAGGTTTCCCATCCAAATTTACGATAAAAGCTGAATGAAAAAGGATGAAGAAAAGAAACCGTTTGACCGTTCTCCTTCATCTCTATTAGCGATTGAATCAGTATTTGAGCAACTAGCCCCTGCCTCCTGAATTCTGGCCATGTCGCAACACCTGCAATACCTCCCATATCAAAAACCTTGCCTCCGATATAGGTTTGCAGCTTTAGCACTGCAGCTTGCGCAGCCAACTGATTATCGACATACGCTCCGTACCTTACAGTAGGCTCACTCTCATACTGCTCTTTCGTTTGTTCTAGTTCTGCAGCAGAACGTTCATATTGAAATGCAAATTGAGATAAAGCCATAGTCTCGTCAAATTGTTCTACACCGGTATGCTTAATAACGATACGCGTTTCCAATTCGAAGCACCTCCAAATTTGATATAACCCTATCATACCGCATAAACGACAAAAAAACCTACCGCATCACATGCGATAGGTCTCTCGTGCTTGGCGACGTCCTACTCTCCCAAGACCCTGCGGTCTAAGTACCATCGGCGCTGAAG
>NZ_MRTD01000037.1 GCF_001956295.1 Paenibacillus sp. FSL A5-0031 | reverse complement strand
CCCCTGGAACCCCTGGAACCCCTGGAACCCCTGGAACCCCTCTACTATACTTTAGCTGTCTAAATACGCTTTCGAAAAGCGTGTTGGAGTGCGAATGGACTGTATACGAATTGTGAAGGTGGTGTGATTAGAGTGTTCGTGAACCAATTGTGGAGTGTAAATAAGCGCAGAAGTGCACTTGTTTTTAATATATGATCTGGAAATGACGAGAATAGGTGCACAAGTGCATCTATTTGAGCAGTTTTGAAAAGTAGCTGGTGGAATAAGTGTATTTATGCGCTTAAATGCTGCTACTAATCGGAGTGTGCTCACTTAACTAACTAATTTTATATTCTTGGCAACTGTAAGGAGTGGCGACTGGATGTGTGGGGGGCATTTGTAAGTGTGTAAGGAGTGCGATTGGACTGTATGTGAATAGTGTAGGTAGAGTGTTGGTAGTGTGATTTGAGTGTGAGTGAACCGAACGTAGAGTGGAAATAAGCGCAGAAGTGCACTTGTTTTTAATAAATGTGCGGGAAATGACGAGAATAGGTTCACAAGTGCATCTATTTGTGCATTTTTGAAAAGTAGTTGGAGGAATAGGTGTATTTATGCTCTTAGATGTCGCGATGCTGCTGCTAAGAGGTGTATGCTGACTAAACTAGCCAGTTTTACATTCTTGAAATTTGTTGGGAATAACGGCTGGTTACGTGAGAGAACGTACATTTGTGAAGTGTGTAAGAAGTGCTATTGGACTGTAAATGGATAGTGTAGATAGAGTGTTGGTAGTGTGGTGTGCGTGAACCGATCGTGGAGTGTAAATAAGAGCAGATTTGCACTTGTTTTTAATAAATGAGATGGAAATGACGTAAATACGTGCACAAGTGCATCTATTTGAGAAGTTTTGAAAAGTAGTTGGTGGAATAAGTGTAATTATGCACTTAGACGCTTAAATACCGCGATGCTGTTGCTAATTGGAGTGTGTTCACTAAACTAGTTAGTTTTGAATTCTTGGAGCTTGTAGGGTGTGGCGACTGCATGTGTGGGCGTGCTTTTGTGAAGTGTGCAGGGAGTGCGATTGGACTGTATGTGAATTGTATAGGCAGAGTGTGTTGGTAGAGTGATTAGAGTGTGCGCGAACCGATCGACGAGTGTAAATAAACGTAGAAGTGCACTTGTTTTTAATAAATGAGGTGGAATTTACACAAATAGGTGCAGAAGTGCATCTATTTGAGCAGTTTTGAAAAGTAGTTGGCGGATTAGGTGTATTTATACGCTTAGATGTCGCGATGCTGTTGCTAGCAGGTGTGTGCTCACTAAACTAGCTAGTTTTATTCTTGAAATTTGTTGTGAATGGTAGCCGGTAACGTGAGAGAGCGTGCATTTGAAAGTATGTAAGGAGTGTGCTTGGACTGTATGTAAATAGTGCAGGTAGAGTGTTTTAAGTGTGATTAAAGTGTGATTAAAGTGTGATTAAAGTGTGATTAAAGTGTGCGTGAACCGATCGTAGAGTGTAAATAAGCGCAGAAGTGCACCTGTTCACAACAAATATGATTGAAATGACATAAATAGGTGCACTAGTACATCTATTTGAGCAGTTTAGTTGGAGGATTAGGTGTATTTATGTGCTTAGATGCCGCAATGCACGATGCCACAATGCTGCTGCCAACCGGCGGAGCATTAAACTAGCGCGTCAAAATGAGCTGAGATAGCTATATATTTTGATCCAAGCCCCTGCTTGTCAAACTAGTCCGCATAATTGGTCAAGTCCCCTCATAGACATGTTATCAGCCAGTAAAAAACAATGTGCAGAGGGGATGATTACATGCGTCGCATGACATGGACCGCGGCAATATTATTAATTTTTTCATTAGCATTAGCGGCTTGCGGAACGAAGGACGCCGAGTCCGTGGTTAAGGAGCTCGACAAGGTAGTAAACAGTATGGAGAGCTATCAAGGAAGCGGGACGATGACGCTGCGAACGGGACAGCAGCCACTCGAATACAAGGTGGAGGTTTCCTATCAAAAGCCGCAATTTTATCGGATCAAGCTGACAAATGAAGAGAAGGACATTACACAAATCGTGCTTCGCAATGACGACGGCGTATTCGTTCTCACACCGAAGCTGAATAAAGTATTCCGCTTCCAAAGCGATTGGCCGCAAAACCAAGGGCAAGTATATTTGTATCAAACGCTCATTCAAAGCATCCTAGTTGATAACTCGCGGCAATTTGTAATCGATCAAGATGCTTACGTGTTTGATGTCATGGCTAACTACAACAATGGTTCATTGTCTCGTCAAAAAATTTGGCTCAATAAAACAGACTACAAACCGGTTCAGGTAGAGGTCAGCGATACGAATGCAACGGTAATGGTCGAAGTGAAATTTGACAAGTTTGATTTTGGCCCAAAATTTGATAAAGCTGTATTTGAGACAGAAGCAAACATGAATGCTGCTCCTACTAATCAAGCGACGGAAGAGCCAACGATGACTACGCCGGAGCAACCCAGCAACAAGGGAACAAATACGAATACTGAAGTAGAAGCAGGAACTCCAGGCAATAAAGTGGACAAAGACGGGAATAAGCCAGGAACTGACAGTGCAGTAGACGGTAATAATCAAACGAATAATAGCGGCAATGCTGCAGAAAATGAAGGCGATGGAGCTGCAACGGGCACTACTCCTGAAGCGACTAATTTCACAGCAATGGAGCCTTCGTACATTCCAGATGGTGTGGGCGAGCCGGAATTAGTTGATATCAAGTTTGGCGGTAATCCAGGTTTGATGCTACGTTACACTGGCGATTATAGCTACACGTTGATTCAGACGGAGCCAAAAGATCAAGCAGCCTCCCTAGTAGATGGAGTGATGGTCGATCTAGGCTTTACGTGGGGTCAGCTCAGCGGTGATGAACAGCAGACGCTCACCTGGACATACGAGGGTCATCAGTTCCGACTGACCAGTGCAAATCTGCCTGAGTCCGAAATGCTTAAGGTCGCACAGTCGGTACAGGGAGAAATCGGGAAATAAAGCGGGGAAAAGAGCGAATTTCCAAGACGTACTAGCCAATTCCGAGGTTCGTTTCATTGACAGTCTTAGCAGCAAGGTTTAACATTATTGCTATTGATGTTTGCTGCTCGGACTGTTGTGGCTGAAAGATGAGGAGAAGGTGAAAGACTTGGATTCGTTTTATCGCCCGACTAGGGTTGAATTATCACTTGATGCATTACGACATAATTTACAAGCTTTTCGCAATGCCATGCCACAGGACTGCAAGCTAATGGCCTCCGTTAAGGCTAACGCTTACGGACATGGCGCGGTAGAAGTAGCAAGGGAAGCAGAGCGCTTTGGCGTGGACTATTTAGGAGTCGCTTTTCTTGATGAAGCATTGCAATTGCGCAAGGCAGGCATCCGAACCCCGATTCTTGTACTTGGATTCGTGGCTGCGGATGCCTTGTCTGTCGCTAGAAGCAATGATATTACAATAAGCCTGTTCAGGGATGACATCATGGACGCAGCTGCAAAGCTGCCGCCTGACATAAGTGGACGGAAGCTTAAAGTTCACATCAAGATCGATTCTGGAATGGGACGGCTCGGCATAATCGGGAAAGACGCTGCGATATCTTTTATTGAAAAGGCGCTGCAGATACCTCAAGTTGAAGTTGAAGGATTGTTTACGCATTATGCGCGTGCGGATGAAGCGGATAAGAGCTATACGATCATGCAATACGAGCGATTTCGAGAAGTGGCAGATTATGTCCAGCAGAATGGATTGCCTATACCGATTATTCATGCGGCAAACAGCGCCGCAGGCATCGACACTCCGCAATTTGCGGACGGTATGCTGCGATTAGGAATTAGTATGTTTGGTCTTTATCCTTCTGAAGAAGTTAATCAGCAGCGAGTGGAGCTGAAGCCGGTCTTGACGCTGAAAACAGAAGTGGTTATGGTCAAAAAAGTACCCGCCGGCTGGGGAATCAGCTACGGCACTCGTTATTTCTCAAAAGGCGAAGAAGTCATCGGTACGCTTCCCATTGGATACGCAGACGGCTTTAGTCGCATGCTAACAGGTAAAGCCCACGGACTTGTACGGGGTGTAAAAGTGCCAATCCGAGGTACGATATGTATGGATCAATGTATGATAGCGCTTGATGCTGCTGAAGCGGGAGCGTTGCCAATTGAGCCAGGTGAAGAGGTTGTGCTCATTGGACGCCAGGGCAATGAGGTTATTACAGTGGAGGAAGTAGCTGAGCAGCTAGGAACGTTAAATTATGAATTAATCTGCATGCTTGCTACACGAGTACCTCGCGTATATGTCAGAGGTAACCAAATAATAGCTGTGCAAAACCCCCTAACTTAGACATCATTCGAATTGGTAATTGTTTCATCTTACAATTTTTCGTAAATGAAGAGGATTTTCGCCAAATATCTCGAATGTAGTAAGGCAGATCATCTATAATGGCTATACATGAAAACATACAGCATATTTGATATACGGCTATCATAGATATGTTGAAGTATAGCGACGGCAATATATTGTCATAATGTGTATTAAGGTTATGGAAAAGTTTTGGGGGTGCGAGTTCGGTGGCCAATGTACAAAATACCAAAAGAATCATGATTAGCCTGCCAGATCACTTGCTGGAGGAGGTTGACGGGATTGTAGCCAAGGAAAACTCCAACCGCAGCGAATTTATTCGGCAAGCCATGAAGCTGTATTTGGTGGAGCGCAAAAAACGTCAAATTCGAGAATCCATGCAGCGCGGGTATATGGAAATGGCGAAAATAAACCTGAACATGGCCTCGGAAGCTTTTCAAGCGGAGGAAGAAGCAGATCATACGTTAGGCCGTCTCGTTAGCGGGGTGTAGAGGTTGATTGTAAAACGTGGAGATGTCTTTTTTGCGGATTTATCGCCTGTCGTCGGATCGGAACAGGGTGGTGTTCGCCCCGTCTTGGTCATTCAAAATGATATTGGAAACCGTTTTAGTCCAACGGTAATTGTGGCTGCAATCACAGCTCAAATTCAAAAGGCAAAGCTGCCTACCCATGTTGAAATGGATGCAGCCGCCCATGGATTTGATCGTGATTCCGTCGTATTGCTTGAACAAATTCGGACGATCGACAAGCAAAGATTAACGGATAAGATTACGCATTTGGATGACGAAACGATGCGTAAAGTTGATGATGCTTTGTTAATCAGCGTTGGATTAATTGATTTTTAATGAGTGAGAGGGCTATTTGGCATAGGAAGGGGATTTCCCTTCTGCTGAATGGCTTTTTTTGTCGACTTTTACTGAATGTTGTTGAACTTGGAAAAATAATGATAGACAAATGAAAGTTCAATTTGCTATTATGAACTCAATTACTTATTGCAAACCTATATATGAGCTTTATTATGCGAAGAACGCACGTAGTACGCCTTAGTTGGCTGCTGCTGCGTTCTTTTTTTGTGCTCAGAGAGGAATGGGGATGAAAAAGAGACGAAATGCAATCATTAGTTTAACAGCTGCGGTGTTGTCGGCAAGCCTCGTGTATGGCATGTATGAGCTGCAAAGAATTCAAATCCAGGGGGAGGAGACGGTAGCTGTTCTCGTACCCAAACGATTTATTGGGGCTGGCGAGCGGCTTAAGGAAAGTGATTTAGAGTACAAATTGGTTCCGCAGTCTGCTTATGTCTCCGACATGGTATTGAAGCTGGAGCAGGCTGCTGGGAAGGAAACGATGATCCCCCTTGGCAAAGGGGAGCCGCTCTTGATCTGGAAGGTCGATGATTATTATTTGCAGCCTAGACGAAGCGAGTCGACATTTCAAATTCCGAAGGAGTATATACGCTCGATTTCGAATGGGATCAGAGCAGGTGATAAGGTGCTTCTATACGCTTCAGGTGATACGTCTCCCTCGATAAGGATTTTCTCTGAGGCAGTTACTGTAGCCTCGGTCAAGACATCTGGCAACGTCGAAATAGATAATATGGAGAACCCGAATTTATTTTCGCTGGCGGAGGGAAATAAAGAGCAAATGTATGCGTCAAGGCGGGAAGCTAACGGAATGATTGATTATTTAAATTTAAATTTGTCGGAGGAACAATGGCTTAAGCTCGACAGCTTATGCAAGGGAGGCTCTTTGAAGCTGGTTGTAGCTTACAGTCCGACATCGCTTGATTTGGTTGCTGGAGAGGAGGCTGAGTAATTGTGAATGGAACGCCAGCGCCTCTTGCAGTATTTATCGGCACGACTCCCAATATCGGAACGACAACCGCGGCGTTTGCAACTGCATATCGTATGGCGGAAGCATGCGGCAAGCCAATCGGCTACTTATGCCTTAATCTCAAAAGCGCGAAGATCCATCGGTATATCGGTGTAGACGAGCCGCTTGTAACGCTGGATAAGCTTCGTCCAGAGCTTCGTTCCTATACGTTGACGCCCGAGAAGCTTCGCAGGGCTGTATATTCAGTGCCAGGCCAGCCGAATTTGCAGGTGCTGTTCGGCAATCTCATGAGAGATCAGGCCGAATATTTCACCCCAGAAGAAGCGGAGCATTTGCTTTCGATTGCGGAACAAACCTTTGCATTTGTCATTATGGATGTTGGTGCCTATTGGGACAACGCAGCGACTATTTGCTCTATCCGCAGAGCGGGCTCGCGCATACTCGTTACAACTCCTGCATTATCGCATTTTCAAGAGGATGGAAGACGCTGGATAGGACAAGTATCGCCATTATTTGAAGTCACGCCTGAACAATACGATTCGGTCATTATCAACGGTCCATGGAGAAACGGAGGTTATCAGATGAAGCATATTTGCAAAGAGCTGGGAACAAAGGCACTTGGACAGCTTCAATTAAGCGAGCCAGTTTTTAGTCAGTTGGATAGTGGGACTTATGCACAGTGGCTTAAGGTTGATACGGAGGGCAAGCAGGTTATGCAGGAGCCCGCCAAAGCAATGATGAAGAGGCATAATATACGCAGTATGAGCACTTCTGTTGCAGTACAGCCTTGGTATCGCAAACTGTTAGCACATCGCAATGGTACGAGTTCGTGACAGCGGGTCCAAATCGATTTTCACCTTCCCAATTCGCAGCTCAAATGCAATCGGAGAAAGAGAAACGTGAGCATGATGAAGTTGGTTCCTATTTGCCATCGGACGCACAAGAGGAGATGGGCAAGCTTGCCGATGATATTCGAACTTATTTAAGCGCCCCACACGGGCTTGGCGAGGAAGAGCGCAGGCAATACAGTGAGACATTGAACCGTGCTGTGCTTGGCTATGCGCAGGAGCGTGAGCAAATTCTTGCGGTTATTACGGATCGATTAATTAGGCTTCGAATACATGGAGCAGCTAATATAAATCATTCGTTTCAATCGCTGGCAGAGGCGTTATTCGCGGAAGTGATAGGATTGAATGTTCTGGAGCTGGTGCTTGCTGACAAGGAAGGCTTGGAGGAAATACAAGTCGTTGGCGAGAGGATTTTTACGGTAAAGAATGGTGTTACAAATGCTTCAGGCTACCGCTTTAACGACATTCGAGAGGTGGAGCGCATCCAGCAAAATTTAGTGCTCTACAATAATGACCGCATCAATCCGCGTAAACGATGGGCAGAGGTAATGCTGCGAGATGGATCGCGTGTTACGATGACAGGTTTTGGCTTCACGGCAAACCCGACCTTAACGATTCGATTCTACACGGTAAGAAGCTTCAGTCTTGAGACATTAAGCAAACGCGAATACCAGACGATTAATGCGCGAGTAGAGAGCTTGCTTAAAGCCATCTTAGCTGCACGATTCAATATGGTCATTATTGGACCAACTAACTCAGGAAAAACCAATTTAATGAAAGCTTTAATTGCTGAGCTGCCTGATGAAGAACGAATCATTACGATTGAGAGTCGGTTTGAGATGATGCTGGGGCGTGATTTTCCAAATAAAAACGTTGTGGAATATATGACCGATGAAGAAGATTCCTATCATCGCTCGGATCAAGCTTTTAAGCTCGCGCTCAGGCAGTCGCCGCAGCGCATCATCCATGCCGAAATTCGCGACATGGATGCGAACATTTATGTCCGTGCATGCACGCGTGGGCATACCGGAAGCATGACGACCGTTCATGCGAATAGGCTGGAGGATGTGCCAGAGGCGATAACCGATATGTGTATGCTCGACGGAAGAGGCATGAACGCTGAACGACTCGCAAAACGAATTACACAGTATGTAACCGAAGTAGGCATTGAAATGAGTTACTTGGGCGGACGGCGAGTCGTTAGTCGGATAGGGGAGCTATGCTGGGAGAATGGGCAGACAATCGTTCGAGACTGGGCAAGATTTGATGAGTCGCGAAATAATTGGCAATTTCCAATGGAGCCAACTGTGAGGTCGGCTAGCAGGCTAATCACAGGGGGACACCACGATGAATAAACTTTCCACAGCAGCAGCGGCATCCTTATTATTTTGCTTAATGTTTATCGCGTTGTATCACCTGTTCAAGCTGTGGTCGGCTGAGCAGCAGCTTAGAAGCAAGCTGGCTTACCGGGCAAATAAGGGCTGGCGCAAGAAGCTGACTGAAGGGTTCAGACGTTATAGCTGGCTGCATGATCATTTGAATGAACTGCTCGAGACGCTCCGATTGAAAATAACGCCTGCTACTTTTGCTTGTGTATCAGGATTACTGCTGCTTGCGGGGATTGCTTCTGGGGGCCTATTTTTTCAAAGCGTCAAAGGAACCTTGTTGTTCGGCGCGTTGCTAGGTTTTTTCCCTTATACCATATTACGAGCACTGCTGGTGCACCGCAGAATGCAGACGCAGATGGATTTTTTACCTGCGGTGGAGCTGTTTTATCAATGTTATCTCGTAACAGGTGAGCGGCATGTCCGGGTTGCGCTGCAGCGCACGGTGGAGGAGAGAAGGCTGCTCGGACCGATGCAGCTTGTTTTTGAACAGCTGTATCGTAATTTATCGGTTCGAGGCGATGATGAAGCAAGCCTGAGGCTGCTCTCCGTTTCACTTGGCCATTTGTGGGCGGATTATTTTGTTCATATTTTGCGGGTGGCGCTTGTTGAGGGAGCTCCTATAGCAGATAGCTTAAAAGAGCTTTTAACCGATATGCGCAAGGCAAGAAGAGCGGGCGAGCAGGAACGAAATCGATTGCTGGAGATACGTGTAGCTAACTTCACGCCAATATTGTTCCTAGCTTTATTTGTAGGCATTAATCTCAGATACAACAAAGATAACTCTTATTATTACTACATCGTTGACCCGATGGGAAGAGATATGCTGCTAAATGCAATGGTGCTCATCTTTGCATCGTTCCTAATGGGTTTGTGGCTTTCACGCAAAAAGATGTGAAAGGAGGCAGTAAATGCCTGAATGGACAGGAGCATCAATACGGTTAGCTCTGCTAATTAGTCAGTTCATAGGCGGTGCGGCTGCGATTTATATACTTTTGCAGCTGTGGCCGGAGCGGCCATCGAGATGGAAGCACCTCGCTGTATTCGGGTGGCGAACGAGACAAGCACCCGATAAGTGGCTGTGGCTTTTGGTTATTTCAAGGCAGCACCAATCGTTTATAGAGCGGGAGCTGCTGCTCGCAGGCTGTGGTGTAACCATCGATATAGCTTGGTATGTTTTTGCAAGGCGATCGTTATTAATTGGTGTAAGCGGGATGATTATCTTGGCTGCTGCATGGTATGAGCGTATAAACGCGTATATCCCGATGTCGTATGCGGGTCCAGGCTTACTCATTGTGATGCTTGTTTTGTATGTTGACCTAATATGGCTGCGTTCTATTCGGAAGGTGCGCACCCTGCAAATTACGAAAGAAATATTCATTATTAGCAGGCAGCTTCTTTATTTATCCGATTCCTCACTGCATGTCCATGCGAAGCTTCTAAGATGTGTACCCTTTACGAGAGCGATGCGCTATGATCTTGAACGGCTTCTGGCTGAATGGTATCACGATGCGGGCGGCGCACTTCAACGGTTTAAGCAAAGGCTCGGAACGGAGGAGGCTTTGAGCTTTGTAGAAACGATTGATGCGCTTCGACTCCATGAGAGTCCGCAATATTACGAACTGCTGCGTGTACGTATAGAGGATTATAAAGAGAAGCTGGAGCTGGCTAAAGAAAGCCGTAAGGAATCAACCTCTTATTTTTTGTTTGTCATCGCGGGAATTCCCATCTTGTATACCTTTCAAGTGTTTATATATCCATGGGTGAGAGAAGGACAGAAGCTGTTTGAATCGCTGGGCTAATCATTAAACGTTTATTTTGGAAAGGAGGTGGTAGCATGCGTAATATTTTGATGACAGTCATGATGCTAGTTGTTGTTATCGTTTTGTTTAATTCAATCATCGCTGAGGACAAGACTGGAACTAGCAGTCAGATCGAATCGCAAGGGACAGCAGCCAATACGAAAATTGGCGCTCTGCTTCCTTAAGCTCAGCTGCATAAATTTATAAAGTAGAGCGGAGGTGTTCCATTATTGCGCTCAATACTTGTATCGATGCTGCTGCTTGTTGCCGTAATTATTTGCTATCAAGCAGTTGCTGATGGTGATAAGGGAATGAAGAAGCAAATCGACGGGGCAGGCAGCTCGATAAGCAGCCATATTAGGGAAATGAGTCCATGAAGCAAATATTGATTTTCGTTTTGTTTGCGGGGCTTTTATGCTGGCTTATGTTTTCGCCCATATATAAGCATGTTCTCATTGTTAGACAAGCTGTTTTGCAGCAGGAGGTCGATTATTTACTGGAAATAGGGGCGAGCGGTACCTACGGCTACATTAGCGAGGAAATGCAAGAGCAGTCTAAGCAGCGTATGGCTCGCTTTGGCATGCAGGCTGACCAGATCGAATATAAACTAGCTACAACGAGCGGTGTCACAGCTTCAAACCCTAGCGCCCCTGTTGTAAGAGGGACCGGCATTTCGTTGACACTTAGCTACCCGTATGAGGATTTATTTGAAATAGATCGATTAATTGGTCTGGCACCTCCGCTGCCAAGCGAGCGTATGCGGGCTTTTGGAATGAAAATGAGTGAATATTTGCCATAATGGAAAGAGGTGAATGAATCGATGTACAAGCTATTGCTTATCGTGTTGATGATGACGGTCTGGATATCGATTCATTTGCTTCAGGTTGAAGAGGAGCTTGCGATGCGCACTCTGTTCCAAAGCAAACGAGCGATTAATCGAGCTGCGCATGCAGCTGCACAACAGCTTGATCCAGCGGCGCTTGGCAATGGCGTGCTTCGATTATCTCCGGGTGAAGCGGCAGCGGCAGCGACTTTATATTTGCGGGAAAATTTAAGGCTGGATGAACAAGGCATGCCGCTGCCGGAATCATTCCTGAGAGAGCGAGTTGAGGTGCTCGTATTTGAGATCGTAAATGATGAAAAAACTTTTCCATACCTTTATCGAAATGAAACCTTTGATTATGAGGTAACGCTTAATCGGCCGGGAGTTGTGTTGATTGTACATATCGTGTATCCGCGAGCGTTTCAAGTGATGGATGCCATTGAATGGGATATTAAGGGGGCGGCAGAGCTGGTAGCAGGTTGACGAAAATTTGGAAAATTGGTGTAATAAGAGGAGGGAAATAAATAGGAGTTGATTAACGAAGTGATGGATATTAAAGCAGATGTTCCTGCTGAGCTTATCAAACAACGAATAGAGCGATTGCAGGACGTTATGAAAGCAGAAAGTATTAATGGTTTTCTTATTACTCAAAATGTAGATCTATATTATTTTTGCGGATCTATGCAAACGGGTTATTTATTTATTCCAAGCATTGGGGAACCTACCTTTTATGTACGTCGCAGCGTTCAACGCGCTAAGCTTGAGACGGCCATTCGGGTAGAGGAGCTCGGTGCTTTTCGTGTTTTTGGAGAAACGTTGGCAAAGAACTATGCGTATTTGTTTAACAAAGGAGAGGAGCTGCGGATAGCCGCCGATCTAGATGTGCTTCCAGCGCAGCTTTACATCAAGCTGACGGAGCTGCTTGGCACAACGGGGCGTTGCGAGCTGATGGATGGCTCAGCTCACATTCGGAGATTGCGAATGATTAAATCTCCATGGGAAGTAAGCCGAATCGAGGCAGCTGCCGAAGTAGTGGCACAAGCATTAAGCGAGGCGCTGAATGACCTTAAGGAAGGAATCAGCGAGCTTGAATGGATGGCGCGAGTTGAATATGAGCTTCGCATTCGCGGACATATTGGTTTGATGCGCATGCGCGGCTATAACCAAGAGATAACGACCGGTATGGTTATTTCGGGAGCTGCAGCAGCGGTTCCATCGTATTTTGACGGACCTGCGGGCGGACTTGGTCTTGGCGGGGCATCGCCGCAAAGCGTAAGCAGATCGATCATCAAACGCAATGAACCTATATTAATTGATATTGGCTGCTGTGTAGATGGATATGTTATCGATCAGACACGTACAGCCGTAATAGGGAAGCTTTCTGAAACCCTTCACCATGCCTACAAGGTGTCGGAGTCAATAATTGCTGATTCTGAGAAACTTATGATTCCTGGCACGCCTTGCGCAAGGCTTTACGAGGCTGCGCTTGAGAGCTGTGCAGCGGCTAAGCTAACGGATCATTTTATGGGTTATGGTGCGGATCAAGCGAAGTTTCTAGGGCATGGCATTGGGCTTGAAATCGATGAGTGGCCTGTGCTGGCAAAAGGTTTTCAAATGCCTCTGCAGCCCGGCATGGTTATCGCAGTTGAACCGAAATTCACGTTTCCGGGAGAAGGCGTGGTCGGTATTGAGAATAGCTATTTAATTATGGAGCAAGGCGCTAGAGCTCTGACTCGTTCCAAAGCGGAGCTTATTCTGTTGCCTTAACAAATAGAGGGGGAAACTATAGAAATGAATCGAAAGTTAACGAATCGGCTTCATCGTGATTATATTACTGTTTACCGCATTAGCGAGTTAATCACGAATGGTATTTTTCTCGCTTTAATCATCGCCTATTTTTGTTGTGCAACGATTTGGGATTGGACGCTAATACCAGGATGGATCGCATTATCCATTTTTGCCATCTCTTTTATTATGTTCACTTGGGTTATTCCAGAAATGAAGTATACGCGATTTTCATATGAGCTATTTGACGATGAGCTTGAAATTCAATCAGGTCTTATCTTTTTGAGCAATGTACTTGTTCCGATGGTACGCGTACAGCATGTTGAGCTTGAGAGCGGTCCTCTGATGCGGAAGTATGATCTGGCAAGCGTATCGATAGTTACAGCTGCTACAACCCATCGAATCAGTGGTTTGAAGCAATCGGAAGCAGAGCAGTTGAAACGTAAAATTGGAATTTTGGCTAAGGTGGATGATCAGGATGAATGATCGCCGTACGCTTCATCCAATTTATATATTGTTCGGACTGCTGAATACGATTAAAGGTTTTATTCCTGTTATTTTGATCGGCGTATTGAAAGGGACCAGTTGGACTAATTTGAATTGGTACTGGTATACCGGGGCAGCCGTGTTATCTCTCATATTATTAGTCTTTAGTTTTTTTGAATGGAAGCGTTTTGGATTTTGGCTGGAAGAGGATCGTATTATCATTCGAAAAGGCTTGTTGTTCAGGGATGAGAAAACGATCTATTATACACGTATCCACTCCGTTAACGTCGAGCAGCCGCTTATACAGCGGATACTCGGGGTTGCTCAAGTGAAGATCGAGACGCCTGGCGGCAATAAGAAGGCAGATGGTATATTGCCGGCGCTCTCTATAAAAGAAGCAAATGACATCCAGTACATGCTTAGAAAACAAGCATCGTCGATCGTTGTACCGACTGATCCGGCTGTTGAACATATCGCGGTCAATGAACAGGCTGATGAGCAGGTTGTTGTAAAAATAAACAATAAGCCGCTTACACCGCAAGCTCCGGCTGCCTTGGCCAGCACCAAAAAATCGGAGATAACGTTATCGGCTGCGCAGCTTCTTCAAGCAGCTGCGACATCGACTAATTTTGGACTCGTAGCGGCGTTTTTGGCGGGTTTGTTTTCTTTTGCTGATGATATTATCAATCAGCTTCTCCCGGATCACTTTTTTGAAACGGTTGTCGAGGATTCAACTAGTTTAATGCCAAGCTACATACTCATCGTAATTGTTGTCGTTATTGGAATTGTGCTGGCATGGCTTCTGTCTATTGTTTTGTACGTGCTGAAGTATAGCGGCTTCTCCATTAAAAGAGATGGCAGGCAAATTGCAGTTTCTTATGGTTTGCTTGAGAAAAAATCGTTTGTTTTTGACCCGAAAAAGGTTCAGGCGGTTATCGTCAACGAAGGACCCCTGAGACAGGCGATTGGTTATGCGGAAATCCAGCTTCAAATCGTATCATCGGACAAAAAGGAACAGCTTATGCTGCATCCTTTTCTGAGGTTTTCCGATATTCAAAAAGTACTCGATGAATTTGTTCCTCAAATGAACATTCCTTCGAGAGCTAAGCTGATCGGTGCGCCGAAACGTGCCTTCATTTATTACGTTAGAATTGAGTTATTGATTACTTTGCTTTTATGTACCGCATTAATCGTTTTATTTAAAGCAGATGGGTTATGGTCGCTAATACTGTTGCCGCTAGTTATTTTGTGGAGAAAAAGCTGCTATAACGCTGCGGGGGTTCATTTGGGAGCAGGCCAGTTAACGCTTCGCAATCGTTTTTTATCACGATCTACTTATATGGTTAGGCGCCCGCAAATTGTAACGATGAGAGTAAGCCGCTCCATTTGGCAGCAGAAAAAAAATCTGTTTGCAATAGCGGTTCGGGTTCTAGGCAGCCCTTACGAATATCGTGTGAAATCACTCGATCGTGCGGACTTGCAGCCTGTATGGAATTGGTACAGCCGCAGTCATAACAAACAATAGAATATGGTTTCCATTCAACAGCTGCGGAAGAGCTACTATTTCCGCAGTTGTTTTATTTTAAAAAAATAAATTTAAAAGGAAATGAACGAAATGTGCTAGTGAACCGTCTAAGCTACAAGTGAATGAAAAAGAGGAGGTTGCGCGCTCGTGCATGACGAGACGAAGCTAATTAAGCAAGCAGTTCGCGGCGATTCGCGAGCGCTCTCTGAACTGCTGCGACAAAATTATTCATTTCTGTATCAATACGCACTTAAAGTAACGATGAACAAAACACGTGCGGAGGATGTCACACAGGAAACGATGCTTAAAGCGATTGAAAAAATAGCGACCTTTCAGAATAAAGCCAAATTTTCTACTTGGCTTATAACGATAGCATCAAGACTCGTTGTTGATCGCATTCGTCGAAACGAGCTTGAAAAGCATTGGGTGCAAGAGGAGCAGTCGCTCAGGTCCATTCGCTACAATACTTTGCAGCGAGGAGATGAATGGCCTGAGGCGCTTCAAGCATTAGGTGATCTGAATAGCGATACTCGAATACCGGTATTGTTGAAATATTATTACGGCTACTCACAAGAGGAAATTTCCTCGATGCTGGATATCCCAGTAGGGACAGTAAAATCAAGGCTGCATAATGGGTTGAAGCAGCTGCGGAAGGAGCTAACGGAGCATGAAGAAGCTTAAAGAGGACATAGAGGATCAGAAGTGGTTCGACGATCAACTGCAAGAGACATTAAATCGATTTGATGTTATTCATGCACCGCATGTTCCAGAGCTGCAAAGATTCGAGGACATGGTGGATGCGCATAAGCAGCAAATGAAAAGAAAGCTATGGAAGGATCTTTTGATTTTTTGGCTGTTAGCTTGTTTGATTTTTGGAATGATGATGTGGATGTTGGATCGTAACTTGGTATGGTTCGCTGTGCTTCAAGTGGTCATTGCCGTTGGAGGCATAGGTTTTGTTGGCATAACGTTTGGTCCGAGGAAGGTGCGAACATGGAAGAGCTGAAGATCATACCGATTTGGGGATGGATTTTGCTTATCTCTGCTTTGATCGCACAATCAACGTGGCTGTTCATTGATGCTCGTAAAAGGGACAGTATGCCTTGGTTTTGGGGGTTATGGGGGTTGATTCAGGCGCCGATGCCGCTTCTCTTTTATTTTATTTTTGTGCGGAGCGGATGGTTTCCACGTCACCGTGGAAAAGGAAAAGAATAGCCTGATCATTTTCTAAAAAACGAACTAGGGGGGCTTTATAATGAATAATCAAATCGAATTATCGGATATATTACCTATCATTGCACCAATAATCGTTATTCAATTGATCTTAATGGTGATTGCATTGGTAATGTGTGCTAAGGCGGAGAGTACACGCGGTCCTAAGCTGATGTGGGTTTTAATTATTATATTTGTAAATATTTTTGGCCCGATCGCCTTTTTTATTGCTGGAAGGAGGAATGAAAGATGAGCGCATTGCTTCAGGTGAAGGGACTCACAAAAACGTTCGGTACAGTTGATGCAGTAGCTGGAATTGATTTTTCGATTGCGACAGGCCACTGTGTTGCCCTTCTAGGGCCGAACGGAGCAGGGAAAACGACAACAATTAAGATGATTACAGGTCTGCTTAAGCAGACCGCAGGACATATGGATTTTATGGGATCTGCTCAAGCAGGCAATCATCGTGAGTTGATTGGATACTTGCCGCAATCACCGTCGTTCTATAATTGGATGACTGGAATGGAATATGTGATATATGCAGGGAGATTATGCGGTCTCAGCGCTGCAGAGTCCAAAAAACGAGCCAAAGAGTTGCTGGAGCGTGTCGGGATTTCCTCTGCTGCGAAGCGGAGAATAGGCTCCTATTCCGGAGGCATGAAGCAGCGCTTAGGTCTGGCTCAAGCGCTTGTCCATCAGCCTAAGCTGCTTGTAATGGATGAGCCGGTTTCAGCGCTTGATCCGATTGGACGCAGAGAGGTGCTTGAATTGCTGCGTGAGCTGAAACGGGAGACGACGGTGCTTTTTTCGACTCATGTTCTACATGATGCCGAGGAACTGTGTGATGATGTCATTATTATTCGGAATGGGAAAGTTGCGCTGCAAGGAGCGATTGAGAAGATTCGCAATGAGCATCGCAAACCGATCATTGAGCTTCAGATTGAACGTGATGCAAATTCAGAACGCTGGTTATCCTCTTATGTAGAGCGTATCCAGCCAGCCCTTACGAATAGCAGCAAAACTAGTCTCTTTCAAGATGTTCAATTGCTCAATGGCATTGCACGATTTACTGTAAACGAAGTGGATGCAGCTAGACGGAGTTTGCTTGAAGAATTGACGAGAGAACAAATTAAGGTAAGCAAATTGGAGATTGGTCATTCATCATTGGAGGATTTATTTATGAGGGTGGTGACTGCATGAGTACAAAAGAAATGAGTCGTTTACAGACAGTTACTGTACCTTCAGCTGGAACGTCAAGCTTTACTCGATACATGGTTATGGTTCAAAAGGAGCTTCTCGAACTTTTGCGAAGCTTTAAGCTGCTATGGGTGCCATTAGTATTTATATTGCTCGGTATAATGCAGCCGGTATCAACCTATTTCATGCCTGTCATATTGGAGAAGGCAGGAAGTTTGCCAGAGGGAACGGTTATCGAAATCCCTACGCCGCTCGGTACTGAGGTTCTTGCACAAACACTGCAGCAATTTGGCACACTAGGGGTTCTTGTTCTCGTGCTCGTTTGTATGGGGACGGTGTCTGGTGAGCGTATCAACGGCTCAGCATCACTTATTCTTGTAAAGCCGATTTCGGTATTATCCTACATCTGCTCCAAATGGACAGCTATCGTTTTGCTTACTTGGGGCTCATTTATAGCGGGATATCTTGCTTCTTGGTACTATACAGACTTGTTGATCGGCGATGCTCCAATGGATAAGGTGTTTAACAGCTTGCTTATCTACGGTTTATGGCTCACCTTTGTAGCAACGATTACGCTCCTTTTCAGCTCGCTGCTTCGGAGTCCGGCGGCTGCGGCGTTCTCGGCATTGGGGGGAGCTGTCATCTTATCCATTTTGACGGGGCTGTTTCCTAAGGTACTGGGGTGGAGTCCAGGCGCATTAAGCGGTTTTGCCTATCAAGCCGCGGTATCAGGTATAGAAAATAATAGTCGATTCGGGTGGTCGATTCTGATTACGATATTATGTATTGCAGCGTGTATTAGCTTATCAGCAACCGTTCTTCGTAGAAGTTCAGCTGTTGAATAATGTAATTATTCCGTCTATCAACTCTCTTCGATTGGACACCGCTATCATTTTTTAGTAGGATAGTAGTGAAAGAATCAGCGGCGAAGAAACAGGAGTTGAGGACGATGCTACAGCTAGGCACAAAGGTCGTCATTGTGGCTGACCAATATGAACAAAACCTGCCCATCGGGGAACATGGTTATATTATAGCTTACGACCGCAATGCGGATAATGTATTTGATTACGTGCTCAGAGTACCCTCTGCGAATCGTAATTTCCTTATTCCTGATGAAGATGTAGAACTTGAAGAGGTACTCATTCAAGATGAGGTTGACCGCATTGAACGTGAGGCTTTAATTGATTTTGCTCTTGCTACACATAATGAAGAATTGTTTAAACGAATTATGAACGGCGAAGAAGAAACGGAAGCGGAGCCAGAGAGCACGGCTGCGGAGACGCTTAGCCCAGCGGACTTTATTCGTCAGGTTAATTTAAAGGCTTGGATTTAAAAGAATAGTTTTGAGCTTCGGACTGTCCTGTAAGTCACTTTGGTGACCGCGGAACAGTCTTTTTTTTTGCCTAAAATTATAGAGATTTATGTGAGCTTGTGGTGATAAAATGGACGAAATGTTATGAACCGTGGAAGGGGCTGCTGCATTGCACAGAGAGAGTGTTGGAAGATTGATCAAAATAGCAGTATTTCTACTCATTACAATCTTATTGACAGCCAGCCTGCAGGTATTAACGCAATCTAACCGGGACTTGCCGCAAGCAAAGCGGGGAGTGCTGGATTTGTCTAATTGGAGCCTTGAGCAGGAAGGCCCTGTTTTTCTTGATGGTGAATGGGAATTTTACGAAGGACAGCTGCTTACGCCTGCCGATTTTCACCTACATAATTCGGGAATTTCTTATTTATCGGTACCTGCTACTTGGACAGGGAAAAACGCTAAAGGAGGTATGGCTCGAAAAGGCTTTGGGACCTATCGTCTAAAGGTTCTGCTCCAAGATGAAAACGAAGGTTTGGGTCTGAAAACAAGAAGTATCCGAATGGCTCATCGGTTATTTATTAATGGCAAATTGGAAAGTGAAAGTGGACAACCATCCTTGAGTAAAAAATTGAACAAACCTGGAAATACGCCTTCTAGCGCTTTTTTTCAAACGGAAACGAAGGAAGTTGAGCTTGTCATTCAGGTATCCAATTATGAGTTTGTCACTGGGGGGATCGTCAATTCGATTTCGTTCGGATTGGATTATGATATTAGCAAGATGAATGGCAGACAGCTAGGCATAGGCATTGGACTTGTTTTAATTATGGGTATGTTCGGGGCGTATCATCTTATCTTTTATTATCTTGGGCGAAGGAATAAAGCTTACTTGCTTAGCGGGTTGTACCTTCTAATCTTGTCTTTAGAGCGTTCAATGAATGGTGAGAAAATATTTCAACAGCTGCTTCCGAACATCCCATTCGACATCACTTATAAGCTGCTTGATTTGAGCCAAGTTTTAAGTGCTATGGTCATTATTATATTTTTTTGTTCATTTGATGCAAGGTTATTGTCGCCGAGAAACTTAAAGCTGTTTCAAACGCCATTTATCCTTTATATTGCTGCTGTTTTGCTGCTGCCGTATAGCGTTCACATTAATGTAAAAGGTTTAACTTTATATTATTTAGGGCTGTTGGTCTCCTATATCATTTTGAAAATGACTGTATTTTACATACGCAGTGAGAGTACTTCGTCTGAAGGGAAAGAATGGCTTCTGTTCATTGGGAGCGGCGTTTCTTTGATGGTTTTTCTCATATACGATGGTCTCTACTCGACGAATGTCATTGACACTAATTTAGTGGGAACATTCGGTATTATCGGATTTATTGTCATTATCAATATTTTGCTCGCTGTAAGATTCTCGAATGCCTATGAGAAAACTGAAATACTCTCCCGTCAATTGCTCGTTTCCAATCAACTGAAGGATGAGTTTTTAATGAGTACCTCTCATGAGATCAAAACACCTCTGCACGGTATTATGAACATGACGGCTCATTTGCTTGAGGATGAGGATCATAATTTGCAGCCAAAGCAAAAACAAAATCTTTGGTTAATCAAGGATACTTCCACTAAGCTATCTATGTTAATTCATGACTTAATTGATGTAAGCCGCTTGAAGCATGGAGAATTAAGGCTGCATATGTCAGTGGTGGATTTGCGAGTAGCCGTCCAGATCGTATTTGATGTGCTGCAATTCGAGCTAGCTGGGAAGTCGGTGCGATTAGACAATCAGGTGGAAGTGGATATTTGGGTAGTTGCAGACGAAAGCAGACTTAGACAGGTGCTCTATAATCTGATTTATAACGCAATCAGGCATACAGAGAATGGCTGGATAAGGGTTAATTCGAGGTTGTTGGACAATAGGGTAGCTATCACTGTTGAGGATACGGGAAAAGGAATTCCAAGCAATAAATTTTTGAAGGTTTTTGAATATTTTGAGCAGCTGGAAGAAACGCTTGCGACGGATGGTTATATGGGAATGGGAGTTGGTCTGTACATTAGCCGCAAGCTGGTTGAGCGAATGGACGGCGAAATTCGAGTGGATTGGTCCGAGATCGGTGAAGGAACTCGTATGCTTTTTACACTGCCTAGGGCTTTAGATATTCAAGGCTATCGGGAAGCTTCGGCATCCTCAGAAAATGAAATGGTGCAGCGAGTGACAGTTGATCACGCCTCGCTCGACGTTATAGGCTATCATGATCATACCATTTTAATAGTGGATGACGAGGCCTCCAATATTTATAGCTTATTACATATATTAAAGCAGCATCGATACAATGTGATTACAGCATTTTCGGCTAAAGAAGCGATGTTCAAGATGGACGAGCATCCTCGTGTGGATCTTGTTATTTTAGATGTCATGATGCCGGGTACTTCTGGTATTGAGTTATGCCGTACTCTGCGAGGCCGCTATTCTATTCTAGATTTGCCCATTCTCTTCGCGACTGTTAAGGACACACCTGCAGATATTGCGTTAGGGTTCAGGGCAGGTGCTAATGATTATATAACGAAGCCATTTGATGGTGAGACGCTGCTTGCTAGAATCCAAACATTGATTGCAATGAAAACCTCCATTCAGGAGGCCATTCAAAATGAGCTAGCTTTTCATCAGGCTCAAATTAAGCCTCATTTTTTGTTCAACGCGTTAAGCAGCGTTATTTCCTTCTGTTATACAGATGGAGAAAAAGCAGCCTATTTACTTTCTATGCTCAGTCAATATATACGCTACATTTTAGATACGGATCGATCTAATTTAGTCGTTCCTCTAGACCGTGAGCTTGAATTGATTCATGCCTATGTTGAGATCGAAAAGGCTAGGTTTGGAGAGCGGTTTACTTTTATCTCTCATGTAGATGAAGGTCTTCAAGATGTAGAGATTCCTTCTTTATGCATACAGCCTTTTGTTGAGAATGCGATCCGTCACGGATTGTTTGATAAAGAGGGAGAGGGCACTGTTTCATTAAAGATTAATGAAGGGCATGGCTATATACAAGTAACCGTTGAGGACGATGGTGTTGGAATGTCGGATAATCTGCTTAGTCAAATAACGAGTGGTGAGAAGCGGGATGGGGGCATTGCCATCGCTAATATTCGAAAGCGGCTAGAGGCCATTTCTGGTGCTGCATTCACTGTTCATTCAGAGCAAGGGAGCGGAACAAAGATAACGATGTATTTGCCTTATGGTATCGTATAGGGTGAATAATCATGACAATCATGACTCAACAACTGGTCGATAGTCTGGATGAAGGATTAAGGGGGGAAGATTATGTTTCGGGCTGTCATTATTGAAGATGAGAAGCCGATATTGGAATTGATGAAGGTTATTTTAGGACGGAATACTAATTACACCATTGTGGGGGCTTTCACTAATCCTATTGAAGCGCTAGAGAAGATGGAAGACATTAAGCCCGACGTAGCTTTCATAGATGTGGAGATGCCTAAGATGAATGGGCTTGAGCTTGCACGGAAAGTGCGAGCGTTAACGATACAGACAGAAATTGTTTTTACAACTGCTTACAAGAACTATGCTCTGGACGCGTTTGGAGTAGAAGCGATTGATTATATTTTAAAGCCAGTAACACCTTCAACAATTGAACGGGTGACAGAACGTTTAGTTAATCGGCAGCGCTCAACTACAATGGTCATCCCTCAAAAGGATTTATCTATGATCCAATGCTTTGGTGGGTTCGAGGTTCGCAATTCGGAAGGGGTTCCTGTACATTTTCGGACACGCAGGGCAGAGGAGCTGTTTGCCTATTTTCTGTGTCATTCGGGACGCAATATTAGCAAATGGCAGGTAATGGATTTGTTGTGGCCGGATATGCCGGAGGAGAGAAGCTCTTCCAATCTATACAATACAATTTATCTTATGAAAAAAATATTGAAAGAAAATGAACTCGGCATGAGCATACGCAAAATGAATGATGGCTACATGATGGAAACGGGAAACCAAATGTATGATGCGCTAGCGTTCCAACGCTCAAATGTCTCTTTTGCCGAGGGGAAGCTGGATAGGGAGCAAATGGAGTATTTATGTGCGCTGTATCAAGGGCCGCTGCTGGATGGGAAAACCTATCTATGGAAAATACCACTGGAGGAAGCTTATTTTAAACAATACTCCACGATGACCAAAAAGCTAGTCGAAGATGATTTATTATCGAATGACTGGAATCAAGCGGAGCAGCGCCTCGACAAATATTTGGCTGTTTATCCGCTCCATGAAGAGATGAATCAGCTTATGATCGATATTTATGAGAGACAAGGGAACAGAGAGAAGATGCTTCGACTATATACGAAATATGAGAGGGCCAGCCGCGAAGAGCTTGGAATAGAGCCGTCTTTGGATATGAAGAGCAGGTTATCTACGTTCTAGATCCATCAAAAATCTTGTTATAAACCATTAGAGCAGAGGAACGTCCTCTGTTCTTTTTTTGTTTTTTCGACATGTTGTGACGAATTGTGAGATTTTGTTGAGTTCTAATTGATAAGATTCTTCCAAACATGGTAATAGCCAATCACACGGTGGGAGAGAGGTCAAAAATATGCTTAGTTTAGTAAAGTCCAAGAAGATAATCAGTATTGTTTTATTCGCGCTGATGGTCAATCTATGCTCGTCATTGTTTATGGAGGATGGGAGAAAGGTAAAGGCGGCTGGAGCTGGAGAAGTTTCTGTATTTAAAAAAGCGTATATTACAAGCTTTATCAATGGTACTGTCGATGTTGTTAATCTATCGGATCTGACTGTAGAAAAGGCTAAAATCACGGTAGGAAGTCAACCGAACAGCGCTGCGATCAACCCCAATCAGAAGCAGGTGTTCATAACCAACAGAGCAAGCAATACAGTCTCGGTTATTGATCCGGCGAAGGATGAGGTAATCGCGACCATACCAGTTGGAGTTCAGCCTCATGGCGTTGCCTTTAATAAGGATGGAAGTAAAGCTTATGTGGCAAATGACTCAGGAAGCTCGATTTCAGTTATAAATACAGCCTCACTTGTAGAGGAGAAAAAAATATCCGTAGCTACGCCTATAGCGATGGCATTGGTTGGGAATGATCTTTATGTTACTAGTAGAACCGGAAAACTTACGATTATAGATATAATAAGCGAAACAGTTGTGAAGGAAATTACCATTGAGGGGGAACTTTACGGACTCTCGGTTAATCCCTCAGGCACAAAGGTTTATGTGGCTAACTTAGTAACTAATTTCGTAAACATAATTGATACGAGTTCAAAAACTCACGAAGCGGATATACTGGTTGGCAGCAAGACGACTGCAACAGAAGTTAGTCCTGATGGCAGTAAGATATTTGCAGCACATGGCTATAATGACTCTGTGTCAGTAATCAATGCGGCAACCCTTACAGTGGATGCTACCATAAATGTTGATGCTAACCCTTACGTCATCGGCGTTTCCAAAGATGGTCTTCAAGCGTACACGATTAATTATGGCTCTAGCAATATGAGTGTTATTAATACAGCGACAAATATGGTCGACAAAACAATTGAGCTCAGTGCGGGACCTTTTATGGTCGGAACCTTTATGGTTCCTGTTGCTGTTGCGTTGGATGCTGAACCTTCTGAACCGTCAGAGCCAGTTGATAATCAAGCCCCTGTTGTGACAGCACTAACTCCAGTTAAAGGTGCACAAAATATTGGTGTGGATGCTAATCTTAAATTAACGTTTGATGAAAAAGTAAAGGTACTGGCGGGTAAAAAGATAACGATTTGGAAACCACGGGAATTATCAATGATCAACGGACCTGATTATCCGATCTTAATAAGCGATGCAACGTTAGTAGAAACAATTGATGCAGGAGATTCGACAAAGGTAACAGTCTTGGACAATGTTGCAACGATTAATCCAGAAGCGGATCTGGAATATCAGACGAATTATTTTGTGAAGATTGAACCATCTACTTTTACAGATATTGCAGGGAACGGCTATGCTGGATTATCAGCTGATGTCGAAATTCATGATGGTCAAGTACAGGATACAGATATTGAATCATGGAATTTCAAAACGGGTAAGGCAGCAGATACTGTCGGACCGGTGGCGACAACATTTGTTCCAGCGAAAGCTGCTGTGGATGTTTCCATCAGTACGGACATGACATTAACGTTCAACGAAAATGTGAAGGCTGGAACAGGCAAGAAAATAAAGATTTTTGAACCGGGCAGAGCCACACCAGATGGAACAAATCCAAGTGCTCCCATTTTGCTAGAAGAAATAACTTCAACAGATACGAGCAAAATAACGATTTCTGGGAACAAAGTTACCATAAATCCGACGAAAAATATGAAAAACAATACCTATTATTATATCCTCATGGATAAAGGTGCGTTTCAGGACATATACAATAATGATTTTGATGGCATGTTCCAATACATTCAATTAATGAACGAAAACGTAATGTATATGGGCGAGCCAGGGAAGATATGGTTCTTTAAAACAGAAGCTGCACCAGACACAACTGCGCCTATAGCTACTGGATATTCACCAGCGAATAATGCTCTTGATGTGGCGGCAGATGCGAGCTTACAGCTGACTTTCAGTGAGATCGTGGAAGCGATAGCAGGCAAAAACATTAGCATCCGCAAAGCAAGTGATGACAGTGTTGTGGAAACCATTGCAGCTAACGAAACTGCAAAATTGACACTAGCAGGAACTAAGGCGACCATTAAATTGTCAACTAGTTTAGCTAACGATACGGGCTATTACGTTCTGATTGATGATGGAGCCTTTAAGGACAAAGCTGGCAATACGTATAAGGGCATTACAGGAAAGACGATTTGGAGCTTCAAGACAGCAAAGAGTGTTTCGCCACTAACTGTCACGTCTTTATCGCCTGTTGATGATGCTTCAGCAGTTGCCACTAACTCTGATTTGTTGCTAACTTTTAGCGAGAATGTACAAGTGATTCCGGGTAAAAAGATTTTTATCAAAAAAGAATCCGATGACAGCATTGCTCATACTTTTGAAATTAGCAGCATAAGCGATGTAAGTGTATCGGGTAATAAAGTGAAAATAAATCCTTACCTAACGGTACCGGATGCACCAGGGAATTATTTGGATTACAATACTGCTTATTATGTTCAAATCGAAGAGGGAGCACTGAAAAGCACGACCAGCAGTGCACTTTACGCAGGCATTGCGGACAAGACAACGTGGAGTTTTACTACAGGTGCGGCACCTGAAAAAAATGATCTGAGGGTTGTAGCATACTCACCTGCCGGCGGGTCAAATGATGTATCTCAGAGTACACCTCTAAAACTGACGTTTAGTACAAATGTTCAGGGAGTAAACGGCAAGAGCTTTGAAATTAGAAAGAAGTCTGACAATAGCGTTGTGCACAAAGTGAATTTCGGAGAAATGGGAGTCGAGATATCGGGAAATACGGTAACGATCAATCCTCCAATCCTCCCGCAACCTGGTAATGGGCCTAAGGTCGAATATTTGGAGCCAGGGACGGAATATTACGTCCTAATTGCAGCTGGAGCTTTGAAGGATAAAGACGGAAACAGCTATGCGGGTATTTCTGATAAATTAGTATGGACTTTTACTACAGAGCCAGATTTGGAGCTGGACACAGATGGAGATGGTATTCCAGATTCGACTGATCCAGACGATGACAACGACGGTTTGACGGATGAGCAAGAAGCGAAAATAGGTACAAATCCAAAAGATCCAGACACCGACAAGGATGGAATCAACGATAAGGACGATCCATTCCC
>NZ_MRTD01000036.1 GCF_001956295.1 Paenibacillus sp. FSL A5-0031 | reverse complement strand
TTTTTTATCGCTTTTTTCGCTTATCCCGAAGGATTTGCGAGGCAGTTATTACTCGTTGTTCAGTTTTCAAAGAGCAAACTTTTCTATCGTTTGTCTTGCTTGTTTTTCTTGTCGACCGCGTGTTTCTCTCGGCCGGAATTAGAATATATCATGCCCCCCTCCAATTGGTCAAGCATTTATTTAAAAAAACTTTAAAAAGCATGTTTTCACTCGATTTTCGGTAAAATATAACCAATTACTTTCAAATAAACTTAACAAATTCCAACTTTATAAACACTTCGTCATTATAATAGAATAATAATATGATTATTCAGCCATTTATCCAATTTTAGAGCTAGTTCACAAGAGGGAGCAATAAAAATGACATTATCAGAAATCGAACGTATTCAAGCTCTGCTTCCACAATGGGTTGAATCAAGCCGTGAACAATGCAGCAGCGGCAAAGTTGCCTCCTATATACCCGAGCTGTCGAAATCACCGATTGGGGCATTAGGAATTCACCTTATTGATTCAAACGGCCTTTCTATATCTGAAGGCGATACAGATCTCTCTTTTACGATGCAAAGTATTTCTAAAGTATTCACGCTCATTTTAGCGCTAATGGATAACGGAGAAGATGTCGTTTTTGACAAGGTTGGCATGGAGCCTACTGGAGACAACTTTAATTCAATGCTAAAGCTTGAGCTCGTACAGCCGGGCATTCCTTTTAATCCACTAATAAATGCTGGAGCCATTGCGATCTCTTCTTTAATTGCTGGCAAAGATCCTGCTGAAAAATCTGCACGAGTGTTAGACTTCCTTCGCCTTCTTTCTAATAATAGCTCACTTGACTACGATATGGACGTCTATCGTTCTGAAGCCGATACAGCGAACCTTAATCGTTCAATGGCATATTTCCTCAAAGATAACGGTGTTCTGCAAGGATCAGTTGAAGATGTTCTTGAAGTTTATTTCCGGCACTGCTCCATCAGCGTAACCTGTGCAGATTTGGCTCAAATGGCTTTGGTGCTGGCGCATAACGGCAAAAATCCTACAACCGGAGAACAGCTTATTCCTCGCCGCTTCGTTCAAATAGCCAAAACCTTTATGATTACTTGCGGCATGTACAATGCCTCTGGAGAGTTTGCGATTCATGTCGGGTTGCCAGCCAAGAGCGGCGTATCCGGCGGTATTTTAACGCTGGTGCCTGGCCGTTACGGTATCGGATTAGTTGGTCCATCGCTGAACCGAAAAGGAAACAGCATCGCTGGTGTTGCTCTTCTTGAGTCATTATCGAGAGAGTTTGAATGGAGCTTATTCTAATATACTGCCTTACTTGAAAACAAAAAGGATGACTGCTTGCGATAAACTCGCTGGGTCATCCTTTTTTTACTGTTTGGATTACGACTGTGGATCAATTAGCTTCACATTTTTGTTCAATATGAAAAACTGCTCCGCTTTCTCACGGTGGTCTTCCGTTATTTGGCCACTAAGGGACCTGTAAGCGATGAACACGGCTGTTGCATCATCAACAAAACCTGCTACAGGTAAAAAGTCCGGAATAAGATCAAGCGGTAAAATCCAATAGGCTAAAGCTCCAATAGCTGTGACCTTAGCAGATAGCGGCGTCTTGGGATCAGCCGAGCAATAATAAAGCGTGACTACTTCTTTAGCGAACGGCACCTTAGCTGCATGTCGCTTCACTTTTGCCCAAAACCCTTCCTCTACATACTTCGTTTGCTTCTCATGGTCACCTAATTTGCTAATGTACTTTTCTATATCAACTTCCTCAGGCGGATTGATTTGTTTATGATCCAAGGTCCTTTGAAGCCCTTCTTCTGCATCTTTAAGATCTGCATCATCAATCAGTATCGTACCGCAAGAGGAGCATTCCACAACCATTTGCCTGTTCGCTTCGACATCATTTTGGTTTCCACATTTGGGGCACAGGGTAATAGTCATACATCCCACCTCCTTGATATAACTAATAATACTCTCCATCCCCTAAAATAGTTGCAATAAGGTTTGCGTATATCAGTAATAGTGTGCCATGCAGACGTTTAATCTGATTCACTCAACATGCCATTATTAAGCTGCCCATTAACGAGCGAGCTGTAAAAGCCTTTTTGCATAAGGAGCTGTGAATGAGATCCTTTCTCCAAAATGGCACCGTCACGCAGCACTACAATCTGATCCGCTTGTTGAATGGTGTTCAGACGATGGGCAATGACAAAGCTCGTTCTCCCTTTCATAAGCCGCTGCAGCGCTTCCTGGATTTTTATTTCGGTCACCGTATCGATACTGCTTGTCGCTTCATCTAATACAAGGATTGAAGGATCTGCTAGAATCGCTCTGGCAATGGCAAGAAGCTGCTTCTGTCCTTGGCTAATTCCGCTGCCGTCTGATTTGAGTACGGTCCCGTACCCGTCCTTCAGACGAGAAATAAAGGAATGCGCATTTGCGAGTTTTGCAGCCTGCTGGACTTCCAAATCCGTTGCATCCAGCTTGCCGTAACGGATATTTTCATAGATGGTGCCCTCGAACAAAAATGGGTCCTGCAGTACAAACGCCATATGCGAGCGCAAATTTTCACGTTTGAGCGTACGTGTATCGTGCCCATCAATCATAATGCTGCCAGAGCTAGGATCATAGAACCGGCACAAAAGCTGGATGAGCGTTGTTTTACCCGCTCCGGTTGGACCTACTAGAGCGATCGTCTCTCCTGGCGTAGCTTCAAAGCTTACCTCGCTTATCGTAGCTGTCCTTCCTTCATAAGCAAATGTTACTTTATCAAAAACGACTTTTCCGCTTACTTCTGCCAGTTCGCGAGCTGCTCCCTCATCTTTTCGTTCCTCGTCTTCGCTCAGCACATCAAATACACGTTCAGCACCAGCGACCGCAGATAATAGCGTATTCCACTGGTTAGCAAGGTCATTAAGCGGTCTTGTGAACTGCCTGGAATATTCCACAAATATAATAATTGTACCGACCGTTATTTGATCATTTAAAACAAATATCGCACCTATTCCTGCAATGATCGTGAAGCTTAAGTTGTTTAACGCGTTCATCAGCTTCGGAATGAAACCAGAAATCGTCTGCGCCCAGAAGCCAGAAACTCGAATACGCTCGTTTCGCTCCTTGAAGGCGGAGATGACTGTTTTTTCCTGAGAAAAAGCCTTCACTATGCGTTGTCCTGACAATGTTTCTTCTATATAACCATTTAAGTCGCCAAGATTGCGCTGCTGAGCTTTGAACAGTCGGCCGGTTTGTTTTGTGATCCATTTCATCCCAAGCACCATAAGCGGCACAACGAGGAAGGTTAATAGAGTCAAAAGCGGACTAAGGGACAACATAACGCTTACGGTTCCAACAAGAAGAAGGATACTTGAAAACACCTGAATCACAGAGCTATTTAAAGATGAGCTTACGTTTTCTATGTCATTCGTAACGCGGCTCATGAGTTCACCATGCTGACGCTTGCTGAAAAAAGGGATCGGCAGCCTGTGCAAATGGTCAAACAATTCGACCCGCATGCGATAGACCGTTTTTTGCGAAATGGTTATCATCCATATACTTTGGAGCCACATCGTGATCGAGTGAAGCGCATAAACGAGAGCCATCAATAGTAGAAAAACAATAATTCCGCTATCTCTGTTCATCAAAAAGCGATCGATTGCGGTACCTGCCATATAGGGTCCTAGCAATGAGAACGCAGAGCTTAATATAACCATTACGATGACAGCTGCAAGTCTGCCCTTATAGAGGATTAGGTAACTCCACATTTGCTTCAGTGTTTGACTCATATTTTGCGCGCGTGGTTTACGTTTACCTTTGCCTGCTGCAGTGGATTCGACCGCTTCCCCAGATCTTTGGTACTGAAAAGGCTCCTTTAATTGTCTAAGCACGGGACACACCTTCCTTCCCGAACTGTGACTCGTATATTTTCTGATACAAACTGGATTCACGGATCAACTGGTCATGCTTGCCTTGTGCCAGCAATTGACCTTCATCAAGCAGAAGGATGGAATCCGCAGCTACGGTTGAGCTTATTTTTTGCGTGATGAGGAATGTCGTGCAGCTCATATTTTTAAGTGCTTGCAGAAGAGCAGCCTCAGTCTGTACATCGAGTGCGCTTGTGCTGTCATCAAGCAGCAGCACAACCGGCTTTCTAACTAATGCCCTCGCAATCGTTAGACGCTGCTTCTGTCCTCCTGAGAGATTTACTCCTTTTTGACCCACTATCGTATCGTATTGTTCCGGCAGCTTCATAATGGTGTCATGGATTTGAGCTAGTTTGGCAGCCTCTATGATTTCTTCGATGCTGGCATTCTCCTTGCCCCAGCGAATATTATCCGCCACCGTGCCTGTAAACAGCATGATTTCTTGCGGAACATAACCAATCTGCTTGCGAAGCTGCTCAAGCTTCATTAAGCGGTTGTCTTTGCCATCCACGCGAATCACGCCCGTCTGCACATCGTACAGTCTAGGAATCAGTTGAATGAGCGATGTTTTGCCAGAACCGGTCGCACCCATAATGGCAATTGTCTCACCCGGTAATACCGAGAAGGATATATCTCGCAATACATGCAGATCGGAATCTGGATATTCAAAAGATACGTTCTCGAAGGAAACGTAGCCATCGCGAAGCTTTACCGCTTCATCGCTGTCAACTGTATCTGTTAAGTCGATATCCGTTAGCACTACCTCTTCAATCCTTTGAGCTGAAGCGCGCGCTCTCGAGAAGTTGACCACGATCATGGACATGATGGATAAAGCACCAATCGTCCTCATCGCATAGTTGACAATGGCAACCACCTCACCTACGGATGCTCCATTCCGATCGAGCTCGATTCTGCCAAACCACAGCACGGCTATAACAATCGCATTCATAAATAACAGCACGATAGGCATCGTAACTTCCGTTAAACGAAGAGCGGATACCGTACGATCCATCAGCTGCTCGCTGGAAAATGCAAAGCGCTTCGATTCATGCTTCATCCGAACGAATACACGCACGATTCGCATGCCGATTAAATTTTGCTGCATCACGCTATTCACTTGATCCAGCTGCTTCTGAACAGAACGAAAAAGCTTTTCTCCCTTTTTAAGCACCCAAAGCAGAAAAACACCAAGAAACGGAATGACCGCAGCAAGCCAAATCGCCAGCTTAGGCTGAACGATAAAGGCCATTACGATACTTCCGATTACAAGCAATGGGGCGCGAAGCATAATACGCAGTCCCATGAACACTGTATTTTGCAGCTGTGAAACGTCATTCGTTAATCTAGTAATAAGCGATGATTCCGGAAAACGATTAAAATTGGCAAATGAGAACGATTGCACTTTTTCATAAAGCCGCTCTCTTAAATCGAATCCGAAGCTCTGACTTACGTGTGAAGCATAGAAAGAACTAAGTATCCCTACAATAAAAGCGATAACAGAGCAACCAATTAGAAAGCCGCCCCATTGCAGCACAACCGATAAATTATTATTATCAATACCATCATCAATGATTTTTGAAATAATATACGGTTGAAGCAGCTCCACTACAAGCTCCACCAGCATAAGCAGCAGAGCAACGTAAGCAGCAAAACGATATTTTTTGAGAAAAGTGAACATAGTCAGCATCTTTGTTCCTCCGAGTAATAATGGCTTAGATTAGCTATCCTACTCATTATATCTTTTTGAACAGAAAATGGTATGCACGATTATAAACTCGGGGCAGTCTGAGGGAGGGGTGCGCCTGCTTAAGGCAGTCAAGCTGCCTTAAACACTGCGCGCATCTTCATAGAACACTCGGAACATAATATCGTGATTATAGTTGCCAAAGCCCTTGCCATATAAGGTTAACCCGCCTACGTTAACGGCATCTTCCTTCACGCCAATGCGGAATGTCCAGAAATTACGCTCCAACCCAATTTCACCGATACTAGTTGATGACATATGCTGTCCATCAATTAGCGTCCCATCCTCTTGAATGCGTATCACCTTCAGCAGTCCGTATTGATTAACCCGATCTCCCCACCAAGCCGGTGAGAAACGTCCTCTTACATCACCATAATCACCAGGGCTCGTCCACATGCCGATATCCATTCCATTAAGGGAAAAATTTATGTCAGATGGCCAGTTATCGTTTACCCCTGGCGCTTCTGAACCCAGCTCCAATGTAATTTCAAGTGCTACAGGACGTTGTCCCGCTAGCAAATAATTCGGCACCTTGTATTCCACATAACCTTTGCCGAACCAAAGAATGCCTGCATTCATACGCTCCGGCTCCAAGAAGAAACGCGGATCGTCAAATTGCCCAATCAGCTTCTCCGTTGTAGCAATGCCGCAAGTCGGAAACACTTCAAATTCTGTAAAATGTCCAACTGGCACACTAACGTCATGCACCTTCTTCACATCCAGCGCCTTAGGAGGCAGTTCAATCGTTATGGTACGTTCAGCAAGCGAGCAAATTTTATGTGTGCCGCCATGTTTACGAACCATCTTCGTCTCTACAATGCCAGCCTTCTCCAGCTTCCGAATATGCATCGTTACAATCGCGCTGCTTAGACCAATAGCTTCAGCAAGCTCCTTTACGTTCATCATATTTGTTGCAAGCAAATTAATGATGGAGAGCCTGACAGGACTAGCCAATGCCTCATATAAGGGCAGCCAAGCTTCATCCGTATTCGCATTTATCATCACGATCTCCTCCTCTCTCTATACTATAATAATAGAAGGGCATCCCAAAAGCCGCAATCGCGGCTTCCGGATCCCCTTGTTGATTCCATTATAGTTTAATACGAATAACGTTCCACGATGCTTTGCTAAGCGTCGCGGCAATTTTCCCGCCATCTGCAAGCGCAGCATTGCCTGCTGTGTGAGGTGTTACGCGATTAGGCGCGTCTGCCGTGTTCGTCATTTTCAAATCATCAGACTCAAGCACGATATGCTCAATTAGTTGGAAAGCGCCGAAGCTGCGCAAATCGATTTCGAATGGAAGCGATTCTTCCGTGTTGCGGTTAACCGCAAAAATCGTTACTTCCTCTTTCTCTTCATTATGAACGGCTACCGTTTCCAAGTATGGCACGTCTGTAAAATCCTTTGTATCATGCTTCGGCGATTTCACTAGCGGTACCAGCACTGTGCCACGACCGAAAATGCTTGCGTGCATGTATGGATAATAAATCGTTTGCTTCCATGCAGGTCCGCCATTTTGCGTCATGATTGGTGCGATCACGTTAACCAGCTGTGCGATACAAGCCATCTTTACACGATCTGCACGTTTAAGCATACTGATCAGCATGCAGCCAACAACAAGTGCATCTTCATGATTATACACGTCCTCAAGCTGTGGCGGAGCAATTTGCCATGGATCAAGCTTGCGGTCTTGTGCATTCGAATGATACCACACATTCCACTCGTCAAAGGAAAGGTTGATTTGCTTCTTTCCACGTTTTTTTGCTTGCACATAATCACAGGTTGAAATGACTGTATTAATGTAGGAATCCATGCTCATAGACTGTGCAAGGAAGTTTTCCGTGTCGTTATGAGGGTTCCCATAATATTGATGAATCGACACATAATCAATCGTATCATAAGCAAGATCAAGTACGGTAGCTTCCCATTCAGGGAACGTCGGCATTCCGATGTGCGAGCTTCCACATGCAACTAGCTCAATGGTCGGATCAACCCATCGCATCGCTTTTCCTGCTTCGTTAGCAAGTCGACCATATTCTACAGAAGTTTTGTGTCCGATTTGCCAAGGTCCATCCATTTCATTGCCGAGACACCATGTCTTTACATTATGGGGATCTTTATAACCATGCTGGATACGAAGATCGCTCCAATATGATCCTGACTTATGATTGGAGTATTCAATCAAGTTGCGTGCATCATCAATGCCGCGAGTACCAAGATTTACGGCCATCATAGCGTCTGTATTCACCTTTTTGCACCAGTCCATAAATTCATTAAAGCCGATCCAATTGGGCTCAACCGTTCGCCATGCAAGCTCAAGCCTCTTCGGACGCTGATCTACGGGACCAACACCATCTTCCCAGTTGTAACCGGATACAAAATTACCGCCAGGATAACGGACGATAGGCACATCAAGTCCCTTTACAAGCTCAAGAACATCGGAGCGGAAACCCTGCCCATCTGCTTGCGGATGATCCGCCTCATAAATGCCGCCATAAACCGCACGCCCAAGATGCTCTATGAATGATCCATATATACGTTTATCCACTTCCCCAACTTGAAAATCCTTATCCACTATCATTGTCGCTTTGTTTGTCATGATCATCCACCTCAATTAAATTAATAATTTCATTAATTAGTCAGTTAATCGTTAATAGTGATTTATACTACCATTTAACTACACGTTTGTAATTAATTCAAGTGTTAATTTTGAGGGATATGAATTTATGTTTATGTTAATTCATAGGGATAGAGAACCGATTCTTTATTCGAGACAAGGTAAAGGTTTACGAAGACACAAATTTATAGTTCAATTTGCCTAGTTATTATCAATTGTTTCTTGAGTTAGTCCTCTATTTAGACTACTATGGGACTATAAGGTAATTCCTTTGTTTCAACACTACGGCAGGAGTTGAGAGCATGAGCAGTACTATACGCTCACTAGAAGATGCAGCCGACCATATTATTGACACCTTGAAGCACTTTCTACAGGTTGACACTTTATTGATAGCTACAATTGATCATAATGGAAGCAGAATCATACGAGCGCTCAACCGTCATGAAAATGAAGGAACCAATAGCTTACCGTTACATTTGCTGCAAAGTTATTGCAATCTTGTTTTAGAGCAGGATTGTTCCATTCTTAACATCACCAATACACTCGATGATCCGCGTACAGCCTCTTTACCTATTACCCAGCAACTTGGAGCACAAGCTTTGGTCGGAATCGCTGTAAGAACAGCTGACCAGGCAGCAGTTGGTACCCTATGCGCCATAAATAAAGAACCGATTCATCTAGATGAAAGGCAGCTCGGATTTCTCCATTCGATGGCCGCTTTTTTCGGATATATATTGGATTTAGAAAACGCAAGTGTTACAGACAGCTTGACCGGTCTTTACAATCGACGTTATTTATCTCATTTGGATCATGCTGGCTCGGACAAGCAGTTTAGTGTGATGTTCATCGACATCGATGATTTTAAAGAGGTTAATGATTCGTTCGGTCATGACTTTGGTGATTTGCTGCTGCTTCAAATTTCTAAGAGACTGAAACAAGACGTCAGAAAAACCGACATCCTCGTTAGATACGGTGGAGACGAATTCGTCATTTGCTTTCAGCATTTGGTGGACAACCAAGATATCGATTTTGTAGCCAGTAAAATAAAAAAATCGATTGACGAGCCATTCACAATCGATGGTCATATCATTCATATTTCCGCTAGCATAGGCATTAGTTCAACGCACGGCACGGCTAGCACGCTAAAAGAATTGATAAGCAACGCTGACCTAGCGATGTACGACAATAAGCAAAATGAAAAAAAACTTTGAGATTGTCTGTTTTCAATTTGAGTTTTAACTCGAAGTGGCGGACGTCCAAGGTTTTTTCTTTTTTTGATCGCCACACATCCTGAGTCCATCCTGTACACTTCGTCATAACCTTGACCACCCGCTCATACACATGGTATGAATCGTATTTTCGCATGCGGAGGGATGACGGATGAGACAAGATGAAATTCGTGCACTGGAGCGATCCATTGATGAAATAACAGAAATTGCTACCGGCTTTGGATTAGACTTTTATCAAATGCGCTATGAGATTTGCCCAGCAGAAATTATTTATACCTTTGGCGCGTATGGTATGCCGACAAGGTTTAGCCACTGGAGCTTTGGAAAAACGTTCAACAAAATGAAGCTCCAATACGACTTCGGCTTAAGCAAAATTTACGAACTCGTTATTAACTCCAACCCCTGCTACGCGTTTCTTCTAGAGGGCAATTCTCTCATTCAAAATAAACTCATCGTCGCCCATGTGCTCGCTCACTGTGATTTTTTCAAAAACAATGCACGCTTTGGTGTTACCAATCGCAATATGGTCGAGAGCATGTCTGCTACGGCGGATCGTATTCATCAATATGAAATGGATCATGGCACGGAGGCGGTCGAAAAGTTTATCGATGCGATCCTCGCCATTCAAGAGCATGTCGATCCGACGCTCATTAAGCCTTATCAATTAGATAAGAAACGTTATATCGAAATGGTGCAAAAGGACAGCGAGCGTTCAGAGTGGAATATCCCTTCCTCCTCTTACGATGACTTGTGGAATCTAGACCCGGATCGAACCGCTGCCGCCGCATCAGCCGCTCAATCGCAGGCCGCTGACGCCAAACGTTTTCCGCCACGGCCAGAAAAAGATCTCATCTGGTTCATTGAGGAATACTCCCCTACTCTTGAGGATTGGCAGCGCGATATTCTATCTATGCTTCGTGATGAGATGCTCTACTTCTGGCCGCAAATCGAGACTAAGATTATGAACGAAGGCTGGGCTTCGTACTGGCATCAGCGAATCATACGCGAGCTTGATCTGACTAGCGATGAAACAATCGAGTTTGCTAAGCTGAACTCCTCTGTCGTGCAGCCATCCCGGCACACCTTGAATCCCTATTATCTGGGCCTAAAAATATTCGAGGATATCGAGCGCCGATTCGATAACCCAACGAAGGAAGAACAAGCACGCTTCGGACGCGTTCCCGGCAAGGGCAGGGAAAAAATGTTTGAGGTACGCGAACTCGATTCCGATATTTCGTTCATCCGCAACTACCTGACGAAGGATCTGGTTAATGATCTCGATCTGTACATTTTCGAGAAAAAAGGCCCTGAATGGAAAATTACCGATAAGTCGTGGGAGAAAATTCGCGATCAGCTTGTTTATTCGAAAGTAAACGGCGGGTTTCCTAGCTTGATGGTTAAGGATGGGGATTTTAATCGGGTGGGTGAGCTTTATCTTATTCATGAATATGAGGGGATGGAGCTCGATCTGAAGTATGTGGAGCGTACGCTGCCTCATGTCGTTCAGCTTTGGGGGAAGAACGTACACCTTGAGACGTTTGTTGAGGATAAGAAGATTGTGTTCAGCTGTGATGGGAAGAAGACGAGTCGGAAGTTTGTTTGAGTTAATAGGATAGTGCTTCTTAATTCTGCATTGAAGAGCTATGACGCATCACCTCTCCCCCTCGTTTAAACAAAATAAAAAGGCACTTAGGGTACGTATCCTAAGTGCCTTTTCTAATTTGACTATATCCGATCAGTAATATTAAGCTTTTGCTATATTCAAGTAAATAAAATCCCTCTTTGTTTACGAGTTAAATAAAAAAGTCCTTATAGCATGTGATGATGGACAAACTTATTCTAGATTAAGTGGAACAATGGACAAAGAAAAGAGACGTATCAGAGATACCGTATTCCAATCGGAACAGGGCTTTCAATATACGTCTCAAGTATACAACTCACGATTGTTGAAACAGTAATGTCAGTTTAATTTATAGATAAGTTTTCACTTAAATTTCCTTGTATTCTAAGAAAAACTTTTTTTATAGAGTACGGATTATATTCTGGTTTTGACCAATATCTAGAAACAAGCAGTAAACAATTCATTTGCTCATTCTCTAAGCCACCAATATGACTAAGATATAAGCGTTCATCTTGCTCAGAAAACAACCATTCTCCACCAACACGTATTATAATATATTCTCCTAATGCAATTGCAGCATTAATAATGAAATCCCAATCCGGCTCTTTAGCACCATCAACTGAAAAAACGCGTATATTATGTTCTAAATTATCAATAAAGTCCAGATCCTGATAATTCAAGTTATAAAGCTCAATAAAATTAAATTTCCTAATTTCTAATTCATCCTTAAGTTTCAAGTAATTCCCCTCGTCAGGATTAACATCAGCTTTACTCATAATATTTAACCATTCCATACCACCACGGTTTAAAATAACATCTGTTAAAGCTTCTAGCACAGCAAAATATGAATTTTCATCAGAATACTCCAATCCAAATGGACTTAGCTCCTTAGCTAGTTGATGATGGATAGCTACCTTTGTTTAAAATTATTATGAAAAGGTAGGAGCAGGGAATTCATCAATTCTCATACGAAGTAAACTATATGGCTTCTCCCTCAGGTCTCTTCCATAATGAAATCTCGCCTGCCGATGTAATTGATTCACAATGACATATAAGTATTGATCGGGGCCAATCGAAAAAGTATCCGGCCATAAAATTCTCGGGTCATGCGCGATGGTTTCCATTGCACCATTCGGCAATATCTTCCGGATACTGTTGTTTTCATAGTCTCCCGCATAAACGGTGCCGTTTGCGCCGGTGATCATTCCATCAGACGCACCTTTTTCCCCCCAATAGTGCACATATTGGGATAAATTCATGTCCTGTATCCTTATATCTCTTAGGGCTTCTGTTGAGATTGAGAACAGTTGACGGCTGGTTAGCGGAGCATAAAATAAAACCTTTCCATCAGGAGAAATCGCTAAACTATCGGAAGCCAATCTAAATGGGGAAGTCGAGCCGTCCGGGTTTCGATTCATCAAAATTTCACCTTCTACTTTCGGTAAAAAATAGGGATCAGGTGAAGTTGATATTGCCCCATTTAACCGTCTAAACGCGTTCCCATTTTCTAAATCTACGACGATAATAGCTCCTGGCCCTCTGGAAGAAGAATCCGTTATATATGCATAGCCTGCTCTTCCAACCCGAAAATCCAAACGGACATCATTCAGATAAGTTGTTGGCAAGACAACATCTTCTGTAAAGGTATATACTCTTCTTATTGTATTCGTGCTTAAATCAACAGCCACTAATTTTGCTCCCCCTTGGATAGGTTCAGAAAAATTTGGTGCCCCTGTATCTAGTACCCAAAGTATTCCTCTTCCATCTGCAAAGATACTTTGAACACTGACGAAGTTAACCAAATTTATTTCTAAACTGGGATAAGGCTGCATTTCACCCTCAACAATTTCCGCCACAGTAAATTGAACGTCGTCTCCCCATTTCGGAAAGCAAACAAAAATACGGCCGGTTTCGGAAACGCTGACACCTGTAGGCATAGCCCCATAAAAAGCATGCACCAGTTCAAACTGCCCAAAATATTTTTCCTTAGGTAACATAGGTTGCATGATATCCTCCTCATCAAATCCGAACGGATATCAACTATATATGATGAATTTTTTTTGTAATGCCTGGTTCTTGATAAATTTTTCTATCGTGATGAATGCTGTGGGTTTCAACTTCCCATTATTAAAAACGTTGTGTCTGCAGCTATAGCTTGTTAAAACATTTTTCAGTTGATAAACTGGAAAATGTTACAAAGATAAAGTCAAGACATATGCACTTGTCTTCAAGTACATGCGGTTTCTACATTTCATATTCGGTGTTATCTTTTTTTCGTTTGCGCATCAACACTTGAATTAATTGCTTCACTTATTAGTGTCCTTCTGTATGCCTCGCCAAGAACCCATCTAGGATCTCTGCCATTGGTCCGTTTTCTAACGGTCCTTTTAGTTCGTTCCTAACCAACAGCAAAGCAGCTGCAGGAGGCATATGGATTGTCCGTAGCGCTTCGATCAGAGTATTCTCTTCGTCACTTAATTTTTTTATGTACTGTAGCTCTATCGGTTCAGGTATTATCACCAGTGTTTCACTCTCTTTCAGGGGTGGTTTATCCTACCTAGTTCAAGGCGTCATTAAATACCAAATTATCCTGTTTGACCATGTTTTTGTCATTCGTCCTGACAAATTACAAAGAAGTGCTGTCACACATTTCCCTTCCCCTTTATCTAATAAAATGTAGACCGTATCTTTATTATTAGCGAATGTAATTGCTATTAACCAAGAAGGACGTTACAGAATTGTTTACCCGCGTTCAATCAGACATCAACATGGAGAGATATCTCGTTTTAAAAATAGTAACAGTTGTTATTTTGCACTTCTTATTTTGAGTAAATCTCTACAATTTCCGTTTGATGACAAAGGCAGTCCGCCAGAACCTTATGGTGGACTGCCTTTTTGCTGCAATAAGTAATATTGCCGAAATAAAGAGGTAAATGACGAATATCGTCGAATAGGATGAAAATGGTAAAATTGATTCTGATTTAAGTGGTATTTATTATGAGCAAAGAAATAAGAGATAAACATACTAGAATAAAAAAGCACTTAGACGAAACCAATGCTGATTCCTTAAATTCCTTCTCAGATCTGACAGAGAATCAGCTATCTGTTTACTGAAACAGCTAAACTTGTAAGCTACTACAGGCATATTCGCAAGACTTAGAAATTTAATAATGCCTAAAAAATAGTACCTTAGTGAATAAAAACACATAAGCAGCCAATCATAATGATCGGCTGTTTCCTTTTATTAGATGAGGAAATGTCATTTTGATAATGCAGCAGACTATATTGCTCAAGTACATCATGAGCACTCCATATCCTTTCGTTTGGATCATGTAAGATTTTAAAACTCTCGTGGATAGGTTGTTTTTGGAGTATATCCCTTTGTCTGAATCGATTACCGCGCAATAGCATCAATCTCATCAAGGAAGAACATACTAGGATTCCGAATTGCAATCAAATATTGATTGTTGATGTATAGTTATTCAACTTTCTAGTTCGCAATAGCTTTAAAATAAAAAAATATGACTTACACCTCTACTATATTAATTTAAACATTACTTTTACGAATCCTTTCATATTATTTGGGACATGATATCCATTGTGACTACGGAATATGTAGCTCTCATTAAAACGAAGGAGGGAATTTAGATGACTAACAACGAAGAACTCAATCGAAACCTTGATTCTGACCAAAATAGTACCAATACGGATAGAGCTGACATCGGAAAAGCTGTAGGAACGGCAGGTGGTATAGCTGCAGGTGCAGTCGTAGGCTCTGCTTTGGGTCCTGTTGGAACTGTTGTTGGCGGTATCGTAGGTGCAGCATTGGGCAATAAGGCTGGCGGGGCTGCTGACGATATCAACGACAATGACGAATCACACCGAAATGATTAAAATGGTAGATAGTCAATCGATATTAGATGTGTGAATGCAATTAAAAATGTTTGAGATGGTTACAATAAAAAAAATTTCACTTCCTAATGCTGCATTTCGAATTAATTCGAATATGCAGCATTATTTGTTTTTACTTTAGGTAAAATCTAAAATCAATGGAAAAATAAGTTAGTCAAAAAAACAAATTATAAAAGTTGGATAAAACAAGAATCAAACATTCAAAGTTAACAACAACTCGCTTTTACAAAACAACTTATTCAACAATTTGTTTGCACATCAGCGATCCGCTATATTAATTGGTTCACCGCATTATTCGGCACGGCAAAGACGACTATCGTACCTTGACCCAGATCACTCTGAATGTGTAGCCCCTTCCCGTATAATTGTTTCAACCGTTGATTAATATTGAACAAGCCAACTCCCTGCCTTAGGTTCGAACGTTTATCGAATATATGTTGCCGCGTTTTTGTATCCATTCCCACTCCGTTATCAGCAACGGTTACTTCTGTTCTATCTTCATATTCGGCGATATGAATATGAATCACTCCACCCGACAAGCGACTCATGATGCCGTGCCGTACTGCGTTTTCGACAATCGGTTGAATGGATAGCGGTGGAAGCTTTAGCTCCATGTTCGCTTCGACCTCCCAAACGGTATTCAGCCTGCCTTCAAAACGTTCATTCTCGATATATAAATAAGAACGTACGAGAGCAAGCTCCTGTCCAAGCGGAACAAGCAGCTCGGAATTTTGAAAGTTGAAACTGGCTCTTAGATAATTGCCGAACTCGTCAAGTAATAGGCGCATTCTGTCCAGATTGATGTCGCTAAGCGCAGCTATCGCATTGAGGGCGTTGAATAAAAAGTGCGGTTGTATTTGCGCCTGCAGCCATGCCGCTTCCATACGCAGGCGTTCGCGCACGGAACGGTTCAGATCCGTTAATGCCCGTACCCGCACCTTTAACTCCATCGCATCCGCAGGCTTCAAAATGTAATCGTTAGCCCCAGCCAAAAAACCAGCGGCGATATCTTCTGGCTTGTTACGCGCGGTCAGAAGCAGAATGGGCAGTTCCGAGCTCGAATAGCGCTCACGAATAACTCTCGTTAATTCATACCCCGACATGTGAGGCATCATGACGTCAGCAATAACAAGATCCCATACTCTCGTGTTCAGATGAGACAAGGCATCATTGCCGCTCGTAACCGCAAAGATGTCGAAGGATTCCCCAGACAGAATGTTCTCCAATATTTTCAAGTTGATCGGATCATCGTCCACGGCCAAAACCGAAGGTTTCACCGTTCTCTCCACAACGGCAGAATCGCCATTCGTACCGTAGTGTATGTTTGAGTCGTCAGCGACGGCGGCTTCTGCATAGACAGGCAGACCTGCTGCAAAATCAGCTTCCCGTTGAAAGGGTGAATCGGACAGAGCCAAAGCAAAGGTGAATGCAGAACCTTTGCCAGAGACAGACGTCACTTCCAACGTTTCGCCGTGTAGTTCCACTAACTGCTTGCAAATGCCGAGGCCCAGTCCGATGCCGCCCCCGGGAGCCGCAGTCATGCTGGAGTCGCCTTGCTCGTAAGGATTAAAGATTCTTCGCAGCGTCTCCTCGTCCATGCCGACGCCTGTATCAGCAACACTAATGTACGCTTTCCCGTCTAGTGCGACCACCCGGATGGAGACATTTCCTTCGTTGGTATATTTGATTGCATTATGAACGAGATTATACAAGATTTGAATGAGTCGGTTTTCGTCGGCCATCACAGGAGGAAACTCGTTCGGAATCTCATTCACCAACCGTATCGGTTTACTATCGGTCATAAAGCGAAGCATGTCGAATACGCCAGAAGCGACCGCCTGCACCTGAACGGTCTGCACGTGGAGGCGGATGTTCCCCTCCTTTAGACGAGTCAAATCAAGAAGGTCATTTAACATTAAAGACATGCGTCGACCGACCGTCATGACCAACTCCAAATTTTTGACACTCTCACCGCTCATCGAATTTTTTTCGTTGTCAAGGACGGTTTGCGCCATATTCAGCATCCCATGTAGGGGATTTCGCAATTCATGGGATGTGTTCGCAAGAAAATCGTCCTTCTGCTTGTCTGCCATTCTAAATTGCTCATTTAGTTTTGCGTTTTCTTGGTAATTACGGAAGTATTGCTTAAACCAGTAAGCTGAAAAACTGATGATAGCCACCAGCACGTCAAACGGGAAGTAAACTCTTATTACTTCCAAGTGAGCATTAATCAGTCCCCATGCAGAACTGGACAATATGCTCATGGTGGCAAGCAGCAGGAAAGTGGCGCCTGGCTGATTTTTGGCTATAAGTTTGCCAATTAAATAGATAACCCAAGTCATTGGAAACCAATAAAGCAGTCTGAATATTTTAAATTCGATTAGATAGTAAATGAGCGGAGGGGACATGACCAACACAAATCCTGAATACAAAACTAGTACTATGGCGTACGTACGGAACAGAACTGTGTTTGTTCGGAGCTTGGCAAATATTCCAGTAATCATCAGGAAAAAAAAGGGAAACAACGAGTACGAGATTATCTTTATTTTCAGTGCCCATGCATAGTTGATAAAAGGCATACCTACCAGCAGTAGACTGTCGTTATCAGACACAATCGTAATCCCGGCGGTCAAAACCAGCATGAAAAAGGCAAGCAACCCTTTTTGCCAACTGAGCAAATATAACATCACAGCGTACAAGCCAAGAAACATCAGTACCACGAAGGTCATAATCTGAAAGCCAATGGAGATCCATCGTTCGGTATTGATGGCCGTATCCGATCCGAAGCGGATGGTTCTGACAACACCTCCATTAAACGGATTATCAAAATTAGCCACGCGAACAAGCAGTTCGATCTCATTCACTCCGTTTGCCTTATAAAGCGGGGTATAAGAAATTCGGCGGGGCTTATACGTATTCGCCTGCTCCGTCGGTTGGCCGATTCCTGCTATCTGACCGTTGAATTCAACAACGGAAGAGGCTTGAATTTCCTGAATCCAGAATTCAAAGGACTGTTGCGGTAAAGGATCGACAAGAATGCGCAGGCGGTATGTACCAAAACCGAACGACGACTTTGAACCTGCCGGTAAAGCACTTCGCCAATCTCCCGGGACCATGATATTACGCTTGTCCTCGGATTTCCAATCCTTATTTTTATGCGTGAAAAATGCTTCCGGATAAAAATCCCACTCGCCGTCCAGCGTAATGGAACGGGAGTTGGCGAAGTCCCAGCCGCGCAGATCGATCACGCCTTGAACCGCACGAGGATGGTCAGGCGTAAGGAAAATTCCGGACCATAGCCACCGGATGCCGAGAAGTATAGAGAGAAACAGGATGAACGTCACAGCATATTTCAGGGTGGTTTTGTTTTTTATCCAAATCATATAGTGCACACTCCCAACGTTTCACCGTACAGTTCTGCTGAATTCTTGAAAATGTTAAGCCCCTTTCCGGTAGCTATCATATTTCGACAAGCACTGCAGAATCCCTTGTTCCATAATTGCGTGATTAGTCCAGGGAGTTATTATCTTCAGGTGATGATACTAAGAACATACGATGGATTTCATTAGACGAATTAAGACGTTTGTTGGATGATGAGCCATTGCAATTTTCTAATGTAGACAGAGCAGAGATAATGTTTTACTTAAAATCACTCAAGTAGAAGGTTTGTTTGCAAATCTCGTACTTAACGGGACCGTTATTTCAATAAAAACACAGAAGCAGCCAATCATAATGATCGGCTGCTTCCCTTTATTGATAGAGGAATGATTATACTGATAACCTAACATACCATATTTTTATTTTTACCCTCAAATAACGATACTCACATACACAAATTACCCTTTTACAAAATCTACTATAAGGGGTGCACTTCATTTTATACCAGGCTTTATTTTAAAAATCGAAGGTAGTCGCACCCCACTTTTTTGAATTACTAACGCAGCCCCATGTAGAGTCACAGGCACACAACCGACTTTATCTTTTGCATGAATAATCAGGTCAGAGGATAAGCTACAGCAAAGTATAACGTTTTCAACGTAATTATCATTTGGTGCAGAACGGTGTCATTTCAATTAAGGAGTGAAATTTCTATGACTGATGAACGACTAGAAAGGATAAATACAAGCATTCCTTTTGTTCGAAATAAACCTCTACAATTAATGATATTCGTTTTCATTATATTTTTTGGTCTTATGGCAATATCCCCCACCAATCGATCTCAATGGCTTGCTAATAGCCTATCGCTTATAGTGGTTATTCTTATCCTTGTTTTTACTTACAAATGGTTTCGGTTTTCAAACCTGTCCTATCTTCTGATGCTTATCTTCTTTTGTCTTCATACATATGCTGCACATTATACATATGAAGGTACACCATTTGACCATTGGCTAAAATCATCGTTTCATACAAAAAGAAGTTACTATGATCGAATCGTACATTTCGCCTTCGGTTTATTATTTACTTATCCATTTCTTGAGATATTAAAATCCAAAGTTAAGCTATGCGGGATTTGGTCATATATATTGCCAGTTGTCGTTATACTCGGATTTAGCGCACTATTCGAAATCTTTGAAATGTTAGCCGCCTTAATTGCTGGGTCTAATGGCGAAGCCAAATTTGTTGGTATGCAAGGGGATGTCTTCGATACACAAAAAGATATGGCTTTAGCTTTCCTTGGTGGAGTTGTATGGATAGGTATACTCGCATGGATGATTGGTAAAAAGGAATAAGCAGCAGTTCCAGATTAATTTCTTCCGGGTCTTCTGTCGCAATTACCTTTCAAAAAAGAAACAACAACTTGATTTTAATGACAATTAAAATCGGGTATAAACTTATCCTTTACTACAAAATATATAAGTGTATTAAAATCAAAACAGAGCGAGGTAATCTAATGAAAAGTCTTTTATTAATTGGCTTTATCAGCTGTTTAATGATGTTCAATTCAATATCTGTGTCAGCGGAAAGTAGTGTTAACACACCGGGACAGGAGCTTCGTTATGATGTCAACCGCGTAACTAATGACACTAATCGTGCATTAAATGTAGATGACAATCAAAATTATCGAACAAATAGTTACAATACATCTTTGAACAATAACAATTATAGAACAAATGCAACACCAGTTAATCGTGGCTCCAACTGGGGTTGGCTTGGTCTTTTAGGTCTTCTTGGATTAGCAGGAATGCGAAGCCGAGCGACTGATCGCGACCGTGATCGGGCATAACTAAACACATATCCCCCTTTGTATATACAAGGGGGATTTTTTCATAAGTTTCTTTTTTTATTTTTATTAATTAAAAACTTCAACATAATAATGCTCCTATACGACTTCGGCTTACTATTATATGGGCTTGAAAATATTCGAGGTACGCGAGCTCGATTCCGATATTTCATTCATCCGCAACTACCTGTCGAAGGATCTCATTAATTATATTTTCGAGAAAAAAGGCACTGAGTGGAAAATTACCGATAAATCGTGGGCGAAAATTCGCGATCAATCTTTTGTGTAAACTCATGTAGTGCTTTCCCGGCAATTTTTGACCACTGTTATAGACTTCGGTAATCCAGTTATCATTAGAACCTTTTAACGAAAATAGCCCCTAGAACAAAGTGTAAGTTCTAAAGGGCTATTCATTTTACACGAAATGGCTTTCCTGATAGGCTGATTTAACCTACCAAGATCATTTACCCGATCAATCCGCTGCGCTCTACGCTTTCTACGAAATAGCGCTGTGCAAACATATACAAAAGTACGATAGGTGCAATAAACAGCAGCTCGCCCGCGTTTTTAACCATATAGGCATAGAGGGGGTCCGTCATAGAGAAGGAAGCCCACATGACAGGCAACTTGGTCGATAATACATCTGTTGATGTCAGGAATAGAGAGACGAAATAATTGTCATTCCACTGCCACACGAACGAGAATAAGACAACTGTAACGATCGATGGAATGGCATTAGGCAGCATGATGCGGTAAAACGATTGAAAAACGGTACAACCATCAATGTAAGAAACCTCCTCCAGCTCCATAGGAATGCCTCGGAAAAACTGGAGAAAAATGAAGATAAACAAACCGCTCTTTATTCCCATACCGGTAGCAGATTGAAGAATAAATGGCCAATAGCTGTCCAGTAGATTAATCCCCTTCTGTCCGGTGAACAACTCGATAAGACCGAATACATCAAAGTAACGATAATTGAGATAAGTTGTAATCATAATCGTTTGCACAGGCACGATAATCGTAAAGATAACGCCCCCGAATAAGATCTTACTCCCTTTAAAGCGCAATCGTGCAAATCCAAATGCCGCCAGAGAGCAGGAAATCACTTGCAGGAGAGTCGATACTCCCGCAATCGTAAATGAACTCATAAATGTCTTCGGATAGCGAAGCGCCTCAAAAGCAATTTTTAGCGTATCCAATGTGAAGTTTTTCGGAATCCAAAGTACAGTTGTATCATACAAATCCACACGATCCTTAAACGACACCGATAGCTTGAAAAACAGCGGATATAAAATCACAAAGCAAAAACCGATCACGAGTATCGTTCGAACAGTTACCCAGCTCCAATGCTTACTCCAATTAAGCAGGCTGAATCGCCTTGCACGTTCTCTCCAAGCTGTTGCGCTTGAACGGATGGCCAGCTTCACTGTATTCCCCCCTTTGCCTGTTAATCGTAATAAAATACTTTGCGTGAAACGAGTGTCATAGTCACAAGTAGAATGACGGATACGATAAGAAAGTACACCCACGCCATCGCTGCGCTGAGGCTGAAATTAAGTGTTTGAAACGCCGTATCCGTTATCATCTGGCTTAATGCGTTTGTACTATAGGAATCAATAACGGTATACACGATATTCGTCAGTAAAATAGGGCTAAGCATCGGGAAAGTAATTTTCCAGAACGCTTCATAGCCGGTCGTCCCCTCAATTTTCGCTGCTTCATACAAAGATGGTGAGATCGATTGGAGCGCTGCAAGGAATATCAGTATCTGCACACCAGATGAGCTGATAATTTCATAAATTCGATCCACGGATCCTGTAATGTAGCTAATAATCCCATTACCTACACCCGCCTCAACCAGCATTCGCTGAAGCTCAAAGCTAGTAAAAGCAAAGCCTCCATCCTCACTTGAAGAACCCGTAATCGTTGAGGCAATGGATGCCATCTCGGAACTGTTCTCCAGTGATAGCACGGGGGCTGCAAGAAGTACCGGAAGAAAGAATACGGCTCGCGCAAATACCCTCCCTCTAAACTTCTGATTAATCAACGTTGCGACAAATAAACTAAATATCGTAATGGACGGCACATTAATTAAAATATCAGAAATTGCCTCAATCAGCGTTCGATTGAACGTTGGATGCGACATAAATAGCTGCTTATAAAATGAAAATCCTTCATATTTGGTATCGAAGCCGCCCTTACCAAGAGTTAGCGTATTTAAGCTATACAGAAAGGACTTATACAATGGAATGCTAAACAAGAAAACAAAGCCTAGAAACCAAGGAGTTACAAAAAGAATGCCTAGTCTAGACTTTTTCTGCTGCAGCGTCGGACTTTTACGTTTCATCATAATCCACCGCCGATCACGCGGTAGCCCTGTGCTTCAATAGAAATATCGTCTACCGTTACCGCAGATTTATTGTAGTTCACTATTATTTTCTTGCCTTGTTCAAACGTTGTTTCGAATACTTCATCAGCTAACTTGCGGTGGCCCTTAATCGTCTGATCCTGCACATCCCTTAAGATGGCATTGGATTCGTTATATAGATGAACGGCCTCCTCAAACCAATCTCCATAATGCGGAGAATATAAGTTGTTCAGCTTCGTATCACGAATCATAGTAGGCTGTGCGTAAAACCATTGATAAAATACATTGGATCCTGTCTCCAGCGTTTTTAGCAAGGCGGTTCTCTGATCTTGATCACGGCCGAGGTTTATAGGCGTTCCGGCATAGTCCACATATCCGTGCAAAACCATAGAGTAGAAGGGCACATCTTCGTCAGCAATATTAAATTCACTGCTCGTGAGCGGAGCATTTACGATCGTCTTCGCATACGGCAATGTGTAAGCATTCCCTCCGCTAAGCATGATTTTCCCGGTTTCTTCTTTAATCTTCTGCAGATTTTCACCTATAATCCCTATGGCTTCCTGTCGGTTAACGGTTTCATGAGAGGTAACATCACTGTTTAAATCCTCTCCCAAATCACGTAAGGAAACGCCATCGGCGTCAAATGATTCATAGTTCTTCAGAAACTTATCTACCACGCCCGTCAATTTACGAGGTGAGAGCAAATAGTAGAGCATATCTGAAGGATTGGTTGTTACAATATCATCATCGAAGCTTTTAGCAGATTTACGATTAAGGAAGCGCGTGGCATCTTTTGATGCTTGAAAGCCCTTGCCGTTTTCATAAACCCTCTGAAAAGCAACGTCCGGATATACCTCGATATTGTTTTCCTCTGCATAATTTAATAATTTCTCAAACATCTTTTTTCCACCAAGAATAGAATCCAGCTTGATCGATGAAGGCAGCCTGTGCTGAACGCCCTTGTTAAACCAACCTGAATATTTGAGCTGGATTTGGGATATGTCACGTTGCTGCAAAGACTCCAGTATTTCTATCGCCTGTGAATAGGTGGTTACCGCTTCAGTAGATGGATAAGGAATACCTAGGAAGTTTTTACGAACAGGAATCGAGCCGATTAACTCCAGAACGAATGGCGTGTCGCCCCCGCTTTTTTGCCGAGTCAAGCCATAGTGCTTAATCAGATAGTCCCTGTAGTAATTAGCCATTCCCGTATAATCAGCAGAAGAGTCTTCTAAAAAAGCATAGCGAATTTGAAGGCCACTATCATACATCTCCGAATATTTAGGAACCTGCTTGGTAACCGAGCCCGTTCTAAACACAACTGGTTCCATGTCTTTCATTTTGAAAGTGGCACCTACCCGGTTATAGCTATTCAGCTTGCCGCTCGTATCCGCCGTTATTGTTGCCTGGGCATCGCCCTGTTCAATAATGGCAAACATCGCGTGATTCTCCTGCTTCATTCCAAAAACAGGAAATCTAGAAACCTGTGTATATTGAACCTCAGTTTTCGAATTTTGCAGCGGTGTCTGATCGATGCCATACAGCGGAACCTCATAGGCACGTGCTGCATGGTTGTTATTGTTCAAATAAATGAGTGCTCCTGATCCATCCGGCACAAACATATAACCTTCAGCCTCATGATCAGCGGCTCCGAAAAATGGAAGTAATTGCATCGTATGAAGGGGGAATGCGTCCGAATCCATCACCTCATCCGTTGCAATTCGTGCAATGAGATTCTCACCCTCAAGCTGATAGATAAGCGGGATAGTAAATCGAGGTGCTACATTTTCTGCCTGATCCCCACTCTCCACCATCTGGTTATCCTCTTGTGCATCTTCAGCCGTATAGCCGATGGACTCAAGAACTGCCACGACGTCCTTTACGACATAATCCTGCATTTTTTTGCGCTCATACTGCTGCTTCTCCTCGTTGTAGAAAAAACGAGTACGAAGCTTATTTCTAACTGCTTCATCCGCAATTTTGTTCAAGATTCGTTCTTCAAACCGTTCTTTGCCGACAGCTTTCGGGATAGAACTTAGACCCTTCTCTGAGCTTCCGATTTCGTAAGTGATTTTGACCCCGTTATCAACGAGAGCAATCTCAAACTGATTCTTCTTAATGCTCTCTTCTTCATTATTCATAAAGGACTCATGCCCTTTGTCATTGAAGTACGAAATAATCAGCTGCGAGGCTAGATTGGTTTTATTAATTGCCGTTGCAATCGTATCTTTGGCATGATCAATGGGATTGGTCGACCAGACTTGCCCGTTGCGTTTCTCCCTCACACTGACCTCAGTCGTCTTCTTATCGATAAATAGCTGCAGATGCTCATTCTCAGCAATCATACCCATTCCACCCGGAAGTGCGCTCATTTCGGAAGCGATAGTCACTTCGTGGTTAGCTTTCTTCACTTTCTGACTCTCGTTCGCAGCCTCCATCTCGCTTCTGAACATGGTTTCGTATAGGCATGATGCTGCAATAAGACAGCATAGCATCATCAATATCGTCCGTTTCTTTCCCTTATTCATGTACGCACCTCCTCATGCTCTTGCCCTGATTTCTGAATAGATTGAAAGTATGAAAGTGGTCATCTGCTGCAGTAAGCTAAAACAAAGGATGCATAGAAAAACAATAAAAACCATGACTACAACGGTGAGGAATAAAGTCAGTAATGTTTTGAAAATAGAGTATTGGTGAATGGTCATCATACCCACGAACAACAACCACAAAAACCAGCAAATAGCAGCAGACTCAATCAAATAATAAAAAGGGGCTTCTTCATGCGTAATCATATTACTGAATACAACTTGCGGCAGGTACAAAATAATGAACGGCAGCAGCGAATAACCAACAGCTGTAATAATCTCAAGAAACTTTCCTTCACCGTCCATTAATGTTGTCAGTGACCAGTTGGCCACACAAAACAAAATAAATGGCAGCACAATATAGATGAGCTCATCCACGCTGTTAAGAGTGCTTAGCTTATTGAAATTAACAACGAAACCCGAGTATTGCCGCTTCAAAATCATCGTCACGACAAGTAACAACACAATAATCAGCGCAATTTTCACTCGACCCTTCTGTTCATACTTCATCTCCCAGAATCCGTTGAAAGGTCTCATCATTGTATAGAAAGGCGCTTTTACAATATTGGTTTCAACAAAGTAGAGCTTCGGCCTTCTTTTAACCCAATAGATACGGATCCCAGCGAAGAGCGCGGCAGCGGAGAGTAGAACCGTCATAATGGTACCGAAATGATCCCATACATATTGCTTGCGGTATTGTTTGAAAGCTTCTGAATAATACTTCCTGTTATTTCCGTTTTTGAAATAATTCATGGCCATCTTGTTCTCGTTTTTCTTGAGAAACGCTTTGCCCATACTAATATAAGCGATATCGAAATTAGCGTTTAATTGAAGCACCTTATTCCATGAATCAGCAGCTTCGTCCACCTTGCCCGCATAATGGGCCTTTACAGCTTGCCGGATTAGTTTGCCATAGCGAGTCGGCGCAAAAATCGTCATCCGGTTCATCTCATTATCCAGAACCGCTATTCGCTCTCCGAGCATTGAAAGGGCCACCGGTTTTTGAAAGTTATTAGCCTGTGTGCCTATTCCCCCAAATTGATAGAGCAGGTTGCCATCGCGATCATAGGTAAAGATGCGATTGCGAGTGGAGTCTAAGCCGCTATACATGCCGCTTTCATCGGACACTACATCAATGAATCTAGAGCTTCCTCTATTTTTGGGGTCACTCACTACACTCTTTGTTGGGTCAAGTCGAATAACCGAGATGTCTCCCATCGGAGGGAAATAGCCTTCACGGCGCAAGATGTCCTCCCCACTGGGATTAAACCTCTTAATTGGTGTATTCGAATTAGCCTCTGAAGATACGGCATAGATTAGGCCGCGATCATCGACATCCAAATTACTGAATTCAACCGGCAGGAATAACTCCATTTTCCCGACTTGCTCCTTGGTCGATAAACGTTTCCACAGCAAGTCAGTTGGATTAAATCTCACTTTGTTCGTTCCGATATAACCTTTAAAACCGCCTGAAGCGTCAAGCTCCATAATCCCCTCAAAGGCACCTTGCGCAATCACGTAAATCCGATCAAACTTATCAACGTACAGCTTGAAGGGGAAATATTGAAACCCTTCCGGGAGTATGCTGGACTCAGGAGCTCCGAACAATTGAATGAGAGTACCATCATTGCTGAGCTTAACGATCCGATTGTTGTACGTATCCGCTACGTAAATATTTTGTGAAGCATCGACAAATACGCCATAAGGCTTGTTAAAGGTTTCCTTCTTGCCGTTATTGTCGAAGCCGTCTATCGTACGAATAAGTTTGCCATTCTCATCTAAGCTGACGATACGATTGTTACCTGTGTCTGCGATATAAATCCGATGATCCTTGGCAACAAATAAATCCTGCGGAACATTAAAATGGCCGATACCAAGCTCCGATCCGTCCACATGCTTCTCGGCCAGATAAGGATACGGCGCAGGCTCCGCCTCTTCCCAGTAGGAATAGTTGTATCCGTGATCAGGCAGAGCATAAGCCGGAACAGCGAAGCCGGTAATGAAGCACATAAGGATAAGAAATGATGCAATGCCCCTTATGGACGCCAATTGCGTTCCCCCTTTCTCTTTTATTCTTTCAGGCCTGATGTCGACATTGTCTGAATCACGCTGCTTTGCGTCACGATAAAGATCGTAACCGGCACAAGCATCATAATGAGCGCAGCGGCAGCCATCGGTCCGGAACGAGCAAATCCTCCGGACAAAATTTGGCTAAAGGCATAATCCATCGTTTTTAACTGTTCACTAAACACATAGGAAGCGCCCTGGCCCCCGCTGCCTGTTCCCCATAAGCCTTTAAAGGAAAAAATAATAAGCGTTAGCCACGCTGGCTTAACCATTGGCATGACTATGGTCCAAAAGATCCGGTACTCGCTCGCACCATCAATCTTCGCGGCTTCGATTATCGCATCAGGGATTTGCTCCATAAATTGCTTCATTAGAAACAAACCCAGCGAAGTTGCTAGAGCCGGGAAAATCAGCGCCCAATAAGAGTCGAGCAAACCCAGCCACGTAATCGTTAAATAGTTGGGAATGGACGTTACCTGTGAAGCAAACATCAGCGATAGAATAACAATCCCGAATAGGATATTGCCGCCTGGAAGCTTCAGCTTCGCTAGCGGATACGCTGCCATGGAAGCTAAAATGACGTGCCCGACCGTGCCGGTTAATGCAACAAAAACCGTATTAAACACATAGCGAGAAAGCGGTACCCATGAATCAGAAAAAATAAGTAACAAATCATAAAAGTTATCCACTGTCGGAGAACGTACAATAAATGTAGGTGGAAACAGGAACATCTCATCCAAAGGCTTTAACGCAGTGCTGATCATGAAAACGAAAGGCACTGCCATGAATGCTCCCGCTCCTAACAATATTAGAAATAGAGCTATATCAACAGGAAGGGAACGATTGAGTTTCTTCTCTCGACGCAGACGAAAGCTTATATTCATGCTCTCTAGTCACCCACCTTCCGAAGCAATTTCTGCACGACCAAGTTCGAGCCTAGCATAATCGCGAATAATACGGTTGCAATCGCACTAGCATAGCCCATCTCGAAACGTATCGTCCCGAAATCATTCAGATGCGTTACTATTGTATGTCCCGCATACTGCGGGCTTGGGAAGCCGACCAGGCTTGTTGCCACATCTGCGACCGCGAACGAAGATGTAATCTGCATAACCGCGCCAAACATCAGCATCGGACGAAGTGAAGGCAATGTAATAAACCACAGCTCCTGCCAGCGATTTCTTATGCCATCGATCGCACCAGCTTCAATTAGCGTCATATCCATTCCTTGTAATCCAGCGATAAAAGCCAGAAAGGCTGTACCGAGGCTTAACCAGAGCTGAACCAGCATAATAATCGCCAGCATGTATTTGGGATCCTGCAGCCATTGAATCGGTTCAAGAATAAATCCCCATTTCATCAGGAATGCGTTGATATAGCCGAAAGAATCGCCAGAGAAGGCAACTTGCCATATCAAATATACATTTCCTGAAATCGAAGGCGCATAAAATAGAAGCGTTATAATAGACCTTATCTTAGGTGAAAGCTCGTTGATGAGCCATGCAAGAAAGAAGCAAACGATATAGCTGAGCGGACCGGTTATCGCCGCGAACAGCAGCGTATTTTTCAACGCAATTAAAAAAACTTCATCCTTGACGAACAAGTTGGCATAATTTTCCCAACCCACCCACCCTGGCGCTTCAAGT
>NZ_MRTD01000035.1 GCF_001956295.1 Paenibacillus sp. FSL A5-0031 | reverse complement strand
AGCCATTTATATGCGGAAGTGGCTCAGCGGTAGAGCATCGCCTTGCCAAGGCGAGGGTCGCGGGTTCGATTCCCGTCTTCCGCTCCAATTTTACACATCCAAAACACCTTGCAATGCAGGGTGTTTTTTTGTTATGAATAAGACATTAATAATGATGAGGGGTTAGAGATGCGCAAATTAGTATTTTTTGTAGGCGGTGCAGGAGCAGGCAAGACGACATTGGCAAAAGCGCTGGCAAAGAGGCGCAGTGTGGCCATTATTGATATGGATACGGTGCTTAGACCGGCAGCTGTTGCGCTTATGACGCAGGCAGGTCTTGATCCGAATGACCGGGATTCAAGTTTCTATAAAAAACTGTGCCGCGATTTAGGCTATCGCATTACGATGGATGCTGCACTTGAGAATATTGCTAATGACGGCGATATATTTGTAATCGGGCCCTTCACGAAAGAAACAGAGACCCCGGACTGGATTGAGCAGGAGCTCTTCGCAATCGGGGCCTCTTTATCAGACGTTGAGGTAAAGGTCGTATTCGTTTATCTCCGTGACGACAAGGTGCATTATGAACGAATTGTGCAAAGGGGATCTATACTCGATCAGTATAAGCTGGACAACTGGAGCGAGTTTAGTCCGTCTTTAGTGAGGAGAGAGCTGAAATGGAACATTCCAGCATCCTCAGTGCTTTATTTTGACAACTCCACGCCTCTAAACGAGCAGTCTTTAGCATCTCTGGATCAATTCGTGTATGGTGGAGACGCGTTCTAATAGCACGAACATAACAGTAGTTGAGTACCGTATGAGCATTAAAGCTTATTAGCCGTTAGTTGTTCGAAAAGCTCCTTCGTTCTGGCGGCGTCTTTCTCATTAAAAATAACGGTTAAGCCGTCAAGCTGCATGGTAATGTACGGCGGTGAGTTTTTAAATACATATAGCTTGGCAGTACCCAGCTTCTCTAAGGAAAAGTTGCCACGTGCATATTCGGCTGTCGCTGTGCCATTTGTTCTAAATCCGCTTGGGAGCGTTTCTTCAAGCGCAATTCCCTTAACATCACTTAAATTAAAGCTGTAATCGTATAAAGGATAATCGATGGACACAATACCGTCCTCTTTAATAGTTAGAGTAGGAGCTGTATTGTCAGATTGCACAATAAAAGCAGTCAAAGGAATGACGATTACAAGGACAAGCACGATGCCGCCGTATTGAATCCATTTTCCGGTCCGGGTTGCCATATTGACCGTTGTTCCAATTCCAACACGCTTAGGAACCATGATCGTCTGATCATCAGGGTTGTAGTAAGTAGAGCCATTAATCCAGTAGTGGTCGTCATCGGCTACAATACTTTGGCCGTCTGTTTCGGCAAGGCTTTCTTCAACCGCCTGTATCTTGTTATGTACAAAAAAGATGCTGCATAGCGGCAAGAGGGATACCATGACAATACCAATCATCCACTGCGTAAAGCTCAGCGAGCTCCCCTGTGTTAAAATCATATAAGCAACAAAAGCATTAATGCTCTCAAAAACAGCAAGGCTAGGCCAAAGCATGGACCAATAACGACGTGCTGCGCGGTTAATAGCGGCGTTGATGTCGTGGTTTTTGCTGTACACCTTCGTCTTCATTTTGCCAAAGGCAATGTAAATGATGTATAAGATCGCAGTCATCGCGAGTGAGGCAATGCCGGTCATTTTTAAGAGAACGTCGCTGTTAAACAAGGAAACGATAATAGGGACGACAGATAAAAGTGCGGGAAATAGGAACCAATAAGGAGAAACAAGCACCGATTTTTTGAGCTGCGTTACTTTGGTATCGATGCGGATCACTCGTTTTTCTCCGACAAACCATTGTTTATCCCGTTTGAGCACAGCGGCTTTATGATGGATTTTGTTGAAAGGAAGTTTGGATGTATACAAAAAAATTGCAAACCAAAGCAGCATGTAAGTAAAGGCTAATGAAAAGTATTTATCGAGCAGGAAAAAAGGTACTAAGGTTATTAACGTAATGCCAGCATACACAAAATATGATTTTTTATATTTTTCTTGAAGCTGCTTCATTTCTGCATCCTCGAAGGCATGTGCAGGAAATGTTACACCAAACAATATATGATTGCTTGGTACGGCTTGCTTCAAAAACATAACAAGAATAGTGATGTAGGCAATAGCTGCTGGAGCGATTAAAATAATATTGTTCATGAAAGGTCTCCTATTCTGGCAGGGGATGATTTTTGCTCATTGCGGCTTTAAAGATGTTCGAGCAAATGTGCATAAATTGTTCTTGGTCGATACCTTTAAGACTAGCCTCAGAAATAACAAGCTTTAATTCATACTCCAGCTTTTGGCTAAAATCGGCTTGCTTGCTCCATTCGGTGCGTACCTTGGCCCCATGACGGCGATCAATAGATATGTATCCCTCGTTTTTGAGAAGGGCATAGGCTTTGTTTACGGTCATGGCATTTACCCCTAAATCATCGGCGAGCTGTCTTACCGTTGGCAATTTCTCCCCATAATTGAGTCCGCCTACGCCAATTCCGATGACAATTTGGTTGCGGAGCTGGACGTAGATCGGTATATCACTGTTGTAGTCGAGCGTCATAATCATCGGATCACCCCTAGCAATAAAGTATCATTTGTATTAGAGATGTTAATACAGATTATACAAAATGTCAAAATGCAGCTGAATCATTTGGACAGGCAGTCCTTGGCATGGCTATAATAAACAGAAGAAGACTTTCCTCATTTCATAAAAATATAATAAGCGATTAGCCAATAAATCTATTTTTCAAGGAGAGACGATTATGATCAGATTCGGCGTTATCGGTACAAACTGGATTACGGAGTCATTTATTTCTGCGGCGAGCGAGGTCGAAGATTTCAAACTAGCTGCTGTCTATTCGCGTTCGATAGAAACAGCGAGTACATTTGCGGAAAAACATAGTATTGCTGCTACATTTACGGATATCGAAGAGATGGCGGCAAGTGGACAAATTGATGCGGTATACATTGCTAGTCCAAACTCATTTCATGCCGCTCATGCGATTGCTTGCATGAAGCATGGCATTCATGTGCTCTGCGAGAAGCCGATCGCTTCGAATGCGCATGAGCTGCGCCAGATGATTGCGGCTGCAAAGGAAAACGGCGTGCTGCTCATGGAGGCGTTAAAGTCGACGATGCTGCCAGGGTTTAAGGCTGTACAAGACAACATTGACAAGCTTGGAACGATACGGCGTTATTTTGCGAGCTATTGCCAGTATTCGTCTAGGTACGATGCCTATAAGGCGGGTACGGTGCTTAATGCTTTTAACCCTGTATTCTCAAACGGGGCGCTTATGGATCTTGGCATTTATTGCGTCTACCCACTTGTAGCCTTATTTGGCAAGCCGGATGTAATTAAAGCGACTGGTGTCATGCTGGACTCTGGCGTGGATGGGGAAGGAAGCATCGTTCTTCAGTATGAGAGCATGGATGCGGTCATCATGTATTCCAAAATTACACATTCATCGCTGCCATCTGAGATTCAAGGGGAGAACGGCAGTATCGTAATCGACAAGATCAGTGAAATAGGGAAGGTTGAAATCCAATACCGCAACGGGACAAGCGAAAATATTTCGCAGCCTTCAAATAGCAAGTCGATGTACTATGAAGCGAAGGAATTTATCGAGCTGATTAAAGCTGGCCGTACGGAGTCATCCATTAACACGTTTGCAAATTCACTCGTGACGCTGGAGATTATGGATGAGGCAAGAAAGCAGATTGGACTCGTCTACCCTGCGGATGCTATAGAAACGAAATAATATAACAGGAGCGGCGTGCAGCCGCTTCTTTTTTTATATCCTTATTCGTGACTAATTGCCTATTTTTCACATCAGCCGTTGACAAAAGAATTTAATAATGTCATTATGATAATATCAAATCGAAAAAATGAAACAGATCGGAGTGCAGCAGCAATGGTCGAAAATGAATCCAATTACGCAGCAGATCATTACCGATCACCTGATGGCGCACCAGCAGATATCGTCATTTTTACGATCGTAACGACAGAAAGGCAAACGCCTAAGAAGGCGCTGCCTACGAGGGAGCTGCAGGTGCTGCTGATTAAGCGGAACATATGGCCCTTCGAAGGGCAGTGGGCGCTGCCAGGAGGCTTTACGATGGAAAATGAGACGGTATATGACTGTGCTATACGCGAGCTGCAAGAAGAGACAGCGGTTGAGGACGTGCATATCGAATATTTTAACGTGTATAGCACGCCTGGCCGTGATCCAAGGGGCTGGATTATCTCGCATGCATTTCTAGCTCTCGTTAACGAATGTACACTTGAGAAAAGAGCTGCGGCTGTGGATGCATCGGATGTTCAATTGTTTACAGTCGAAGAAGCGCTTCAAATGGATTTGGCATTTGACCATAAGCAAATCTTGACCGACGCGCTGCAAGAGATTCGCAAGAAAATGCTGACTACGAAGATAGCGAAGGAGTTTCTGCCAGAGGAGTTTACGCTTAGTGAGCTGTATCAGGTAATAAAAACGGTTGTTCCTGACTTTGAGGAGAAAAATTTCATTCGCAAATTGACTTCAACGAAAAGTCGCAGCACGATTATTGAGGAGGCGACGGATACGAATGGAAATCCGAAGCAATCCAATCAATATTCGCAGCGAGCAGCGCAATTGTATCTTTTTACAAAGGAAGAGCCAAGATTGTCTATTTATAGCTGAACGCTTACGAGGAGAGTGAAATCATGCTGAAGTTTAATGGAGTAGAGCTTGGGTTAAAACAGTTTCCGAATGGGGAGACGCTCATAAATGGCGATGAAATTCTTACGCATATGGCGGAATTCAATACGATCGTATGGAAATATGAGAATGATGGCGATCTGGTTAAGCTGATGTTCATCAAGAGCTATCTCGATGATCGGCGCGTTAAATGTACGTTGACCATTTATTATTTGCCGTACAGCCGAATGGATCGAGTCGAAGGTACTTCTGCCTTTACGTTAAAATATACAGCTGCCTTTATCAATAACATGAACTTTGAGTCGGTTACGATTATCGAGCCGCATTCCGATGTATCGCTGGCGCTGATCGATCGCAGTATCGGCAAATATCCAACGATTCAGCTGCTTGAGCAAGTCGCGAACGAAGTAGGTTTTGATTCGGAGATGGACTATCTTTTTTTCCCTGATGCAGGGGCGCAGAAACGTTACAGCAAGGTTCAAGGCTACCAGCAGCTGGTAGGTTACAAAGCGAGAGATTTTCAGACCGGCCAAATCAAGAGTCTGGATGTCGTTGGACATACCCCGAGTGAGGGCTTTAAGGCCATCATTGTTGATGATCTTTGTTCGTATGGCGGCACGTTTATGCTTAGCGCAGAGAAGCTGAAGGCACTTGGAGCCACGCATATTTATTTGCTGGTAGGACACTGCGAGCATTCGATCTACAAAGGGAAAATATTAGAAACGGATCTTATTGATAAGGTGTACACGACCGATACCATACTTCATCAAGCAGAGCATGACAAAATTCACATATTCGCAATGGGAGGCCTATAAGATGACGCAAACATTTGTTTATCCAGCTACGCTGCTATGTGACTTTTACAAGGTGAGCCATAAAAATCAGTATCCAAAAGGAACGGAGCTCGTTTACTCGACGTGGACCGCTCGCACTAGCCGACTAGATGATATTAACGAGGTTGTCGCTTTTGGCTTCCAATCGTTTATCAAACAATATCTCATCGATTATTTTAATGAGCACTTCTTTGCAAGAACAAAGGCAGAGGTAGCGCATGAGTACAAGAGGCTCATTCAATATGCGCTTGGAGAAGCGAATCCCGATGCATCGCATATTGAGGAGCTGCACGATCTTGGATATTTGCCGATCAAGATTAAGGCGATTAAAGAAGGTGCATTAGTACCGATAAGAGTACCAATGCTGACTATTGAGAACACGAAGCCGGAATTTTTCTGGCTGACGAACTATTTGGAGACGTTGATGTCGTGCCAGCTGTGGATGCCGGCTACGAGCGCTACGCTAGCTTTTGAATATCGCAAAATTTTAGAAGCCTATGCGCTGCAGACAAACGGCGATACAGCAGGCGTACCGTTCCAAGGCCACGACTTCTCGATGCGCGGCATGGGTGCGCTTGAATCGGCGCTCGGCAGCAGCGCAGGCCATCTCCTATCGTTCACGGGAACAGATACGATACCAGCGATATTGTATTTGGAAAACTATTATAATGCGAATATAGAAAAAGAATTGGTAGGTACGTCGATTCCGGCAACCGAGCACAGCGTTATGTGCGCGCACGGACGTGACGAGATGGCATCGTACCGCTATTTGATCAAAGAGGTATACCCAAATGGCTTTGTCTCGATCGTATCGGATACTTGGGATTTATGGAGTGTGCTGGACGTGGTCATTCGCGGCTTGAAGGATGATATTATGAGCAGGGACGGCAAGGTGGTCATTCGTCCCGACAGCGGAGATCCGGTCAAAATCATTTGCGGCGACCCGGATGGTGAGAGTGAATTCGAGCGCAAAGGCGTTATTGAAATACTCTGGGATATTTTTGGCGGCACGGTTACGGAGAAGGGGTATAAGCAGCTAGATAGCCACATCGGGGCGATCTATGGAGATGCGATTACGATTTCGCGCTGCAAGGAAATTTGCGAGAAGCTGGCAGCGAAAGGTTTTGCATCGACGAATATGGTGTATGGGATCGGATCGTTCACTTACCAGTACAATACGCGGGATACATTCGGCTTCGCATTAAAATCGACGTTTACCATTGTGAATGGCGAGGAGCGCAAAATCTATAAGGATCCCAAAACAGATAATGGCGTGAAGAAGTCGCAGACAGGTCTTGTCCTCGTTACGGAGCAGGACGGGAAACTTGCTTATACCGACAATCTTAGCGTAGCGGAATATGAAGCTCGTAAAGCAGAGGATCAGCTCGAAGTAGTGTTTGAGGATGGGAAGCTAGTTCGCGATTTGACGCTGACTGAGGTGCGCGCGAACTTATTGGCTCATTTATAAGTTTTTATCCGTGAAAATAAGATGCTCCTTCGAGCATCTTATTTTTGGTTTATTATAAATGTGTTGACAGAAGTTGGGTGATCAGATTATTATGATGTAAATCAAATGAAAGGAGGTCGATGACAATGTTCGTGCTAAATTTTGAACGTAATCATGCAACTAAATATAGCAAGTCCATTTCATCGGCCTCTTCGGGGCCTGTGACTATTTTCTAAAATCTTGTATGCTGCAAGCTGCAACGATTGGGAAATAAAGGCGCAAGATTAAGCCATGGACTTTTTGGGGTCCATGGCTTTTTTGTGTTCATTTGAATTTTGAGGAGATTATCGGATATGAAAGAAACGTATTATCAGCAAGTAAAGCTGCCTTCGGGGCAGGTGCATGTTTATGCAGGACCAGAGCTATTCGCGTCCTTGGATTATAAAGTGTTTGAAATGGCGAACAACAACTTACAAATACCGAATCAAGTATATATGAGCTATACGCCTGATGTGCATGTTGGCGTGGGAACCTGTATCGGTACAACAGCGGTATGGAATGCGAGTGATGGCTACGTATCTCCTTCCATCGTAGGCAGCGATATTGGATGCGGGATGCGCGTACAGCTTACAAATTTGCATAAGGATGATTTGAAGGAAGTAAAGCTGCGGCGGAGGCTGGTTAAGGCTATTGAGAAATATATGCCAGTCGAGGAGCATGCAAGAGGTTACTTCTCCGATATTAGACTTGAGAATATCGTGAAGAAGGGCTTGCACGGCTTGCCAAAAAAATATATTCCTGATGCCTACACGCCGCGCAAAGCTACCTCCTTGACCCATGTGGAGAGCAGCCGTTTTGATTTTGACGAAGAGGTGCTGGAGAAGTTTCCGGAAGCTGTCTGGCATCGCGCGCATCGCCAGCTTGGCACACTTGGCGGCGGCAATCATTTTGTAGAAATTCAAGCGATTGAAATTGCCGAGGAAAACAGAGAAATTGCCGAAGCATGGGGGCTGTTCGACGGCCAAGTGATCATTATGATTCATTCCGGCTCGCGGGCTTGGGGCGGTGCGGTTAGTCAATATTGCAGCACGGACATTGCCAAAATGATGCGTCAGGAAGGCATAGGCACCGCTGATCCTAAGCTGCTATATGCGCCGTTATCCCATCCGCTCGGACAAACGTATGTCAACCTCATGTACTCGGCCTTAAATTATGCGGTCGTGAATCGCCACTTGATTGCTTATGCTGTCAGGGAGGCTGGCAAGGATGTATTCGGCTCCAAATTTGAGCTGCGCACGCTGTATGATCTCATGCATAACTACGCATGGGAGGAAGAGCAGGATGAGCAATCGTTTTTCGTGCATCGGAAGGGTGCAACAAGAGCGCTGCCGGCAGGACATCCGGATAACCCTGAGCCTTACCTTTGCACGGGGCATCCGGCGCTTATACCAGGATCGATGGGCACTGCCTCGTATATTATGGTCGGAAGTGCTGCAGGAAAAGCGAATCATTATTCCATCTGTCATGGCGCAGGACGAATCAGGTCACGGAACGCAACAAAGCAGCTCGTATCGGTAGAAGAGGTCGCTATTGCAATGCGTGTAGGCACGGATGATGAAATCGTCGTAAACCAGCGCTCTATGGAATCGCTGGTCGATGAATCACCGCAGGCATACAAGGATGTAGATCAAATCATTGAGAGTGTAGTCGGTGCGGGGCTTGCGCAGGTCGTAGCGAAATGCAAACCGTTAGCTGCTGTCAAAGGAACGTAAATAAAGGAAAAGAAGGGGGACGAGGAGAATGTTTAACCAATATCTAGAAGTACAGCTAGTTAACGTAAATGATGAACGGCACAATTCTTTTAATCGAAGCAAAGAGAATAGCTCCACTCCTCGGACCCGTTGTTTGGTATTTGAAGGGAAGCGTGTACTGACCTCGTGTTAGCTGCATTGCTGACTATTCTTTTTCCTAGACTATGGACGATCTTGTCCATGGTCTTTTTTTTTTGCAAGAAGAAGCTGAGTAAAGGAGTGTCTAGAATGACCAACATACATGAAAATATTTTGCTGGAGCTGGGTAAAATCGAGCGGGAGGAACAGGTTCGCATCGTTTATGCGTGTGAATCAGGAAGTAGGGCGTGGGGGTTTCCTTCTAAGGATAGCGATTACGATGTTCGATTTATTTATGTCAGGCCGGTGGAATGGTATTTATCGATATTTGACAAAAGAGATGTAATCGAACGCCCTATTAGCGATCTGCTCGATATAAACGGCTGGGATTTGCGCAAAGCGCTTAATCTGTTTCGCAAGTCGAATCCGCCGCTGCTCGAATGGCTGCAATCACCGATTCCATACTTTACGAAATACTCAGTAGCCAAACAAATCCGCAGCGCCTCTCCGTTATCTTTCTCGCCGAAGTCATGCATGTACCATTATCTCCATATGGCTAAAGGGAACTACCGAGAGTATCTGCAAGGCGAGCAAGTGAAAATAAAAAAGTATTTTTATGTGTTAAGGCCGATTCTTGCTTGCGGCTGGATTGCGAAGTACAACTCGATGCCTCCAATCGAATTTGATCGTTTAGTAGAGGCGCTTATTCCTGAGCAGAGCGAGCTGAGGGCTACGGTTGAACAATTGCTGCGCAGGAAAAAAGCGGGCGACGAGCTCGATTATGAGCCTAGGCTTCAAGTTATTAATACCTATTTGGAGGAGCGAATGGTTCATTTTGAACAAATCGCATTGGCAATGGGTCAAGGGGGAACTGCGCAGGACAATCAGCTTGATGACTTGTTCCGCAGCGCATTACAAGAGGTTTGGGATTAAATAGTGTTGCTTTTAATTGATAAGTAAGGGGAAGTTAAGGATGGCTATCGTGCAAGTGAAATCGACGAACCCAAGCTTTTCGTTCGTCATTAGAAAAAACCCGGGGTCAGGCATGCTGCTGCGCGCTGTTCGCAAAGGAATGGCCTACGGCTGGTATACCGATGAAGCAACCTTCAACGTTTATTTTAAGGATGCTGACAATGAGGTTTCATACAAGCAGCATAGGCAGGACCAATTTGAGTACCTCAATGTATCGCGATATAATACGCCGCTCTTTGTACTGGGAGCGATCAATGAATTTTTTGCAGCGCCGCTCAAAGCGCAGCATTCGAGTGACACGGAGCAATACGAGCATACCTTCCATATCAATATGATTCATATTGAGCTCTTGCGATATATTCATTTTTTTGAGAAACATCTTACCGACTATACATTTGAAGCTGTACACCTGGCGCATAAGAGCTATTCGCTTACCATTAAGACGCATAAATCGTTATATGAGCTTATGCATGTCGTTAGTGTGCTTTGTCTCTTCCTTTCGATGTTCAGCGACGAATACATCGATATTTCTGATGATGTGTTGATTAAATATGTGAAGAGTATTCAAATTATCGACGCGCCCTTTTATATACGAAGCTTGTTTGCCCGCAATTTTCTAGCTTCAAGAGACCGGTTCAAGAAATATAAAGAAGAGCTGGAGAAAACAGATCGTTATGCGGTTCAACTCTCCTTCGGCGGGACGGCTCAGCAGCGGAGAAGCTATATCGGAAGCGTGCTTCCGTTCAATAAGGCCATTCTCGATGTAGGGTGTGGAGAAGGTTTCTATGCGATTCCATTTGCGTCCAAGATTGAAGACAGCTACTACGCGGTTGATATCCATGAGCCGCTGCTAGAGGTGGTAGAGCGGAAAGCGAAAGCAAAGGAACTGGACAACATCGCTACCTTTTCTTCCATTGAACACTTTCTAGAGGCCTATAACGGCGAGCAGGTGGATGTCATTTTGACCGAGGTTATTGAGCATATGAGCCTAAATGAGGCAGCTGTTCTGATACGGAAAATATGCGAACATGTTGATTTTGATTATTTTGTGCTGACAACACCGAATGCAGAGTTTAATGCTTATTATGAGCTGGAAGACTTCCGGCATGATGACCATAAATGGGAGCTTGGGCGAGCGGAATTTCAAGAGTGGCTGCTCGAAACGATTAAAGATCAATCCGTGGAAAGCCAATTTGTCGCAATCGGCGATGGAGTGAACGGTATACAAACGACGCAGGGTGCGATTTTGCGGAAGAGGAGAGAGTAGCGTCAATGGAAATGAGAACGAGAGTCCATACGATTTTTATGATGATTGGCACGACGGAATGCGGGAAAACAACCTTTGCAAACGAAGTGCTGATGCCGCAGCTGCGATTTAGGGATGACAGCAAGGGCATGAATGCGAACGTGCAATATATTTCATCCGATAGCATTAGACAGGAGCTTCTAGGCTCTGATTATGATAAATATGATCAAATCATGCTTGAAGCGAGCGATCAGGCTTTCCGCCTTTTGTTCGAGAAGCTGCGGCTGGTCACTACTTTCCCCATTAATGCGGAATTTGTTGTCGTGGATACAACAGGGTTGTCGGAGGATTTCCGGGCGAGAGTGAGGGAGGTTGCAAAGGAAAACAACTACAACCTTGAAGTCGTGCTGTTTGATTACAAGAAGCGGGATGATTATTATTCATCGGAGCGTTCGAAGAAGCTGATAACGAGCCACATTAATCGTTTGCGCAAGGATGTGCTTGGTTCGCTCTCGAGGGAGAAATACAGCAAAGTTCACAAGGTGCGGGCTAAAGATTTTTATTCCCCTATGGATAAGGTTGCGAATCCGGATTATAAAGTTATAGTCGAGGATGCTGCTGAGTATTTGGATGTTTTTTTACCGCTGGACCAGAAGACGATTATCGTCGGTGACGTTCACGAATGTGTGGATGAGCTGAAGGCTTTGCTCGTTAGCCATGGGTTTCAACTAGAGGGCAATGTACTGGTTGAGACAGGAAAGGTCAGCGGTACAAAAGTATTGCTCGTTGGTGACTGGATCGATAAGGGAAGCCGCACAAAGGAAATCATTGATTTCCTATATACGAATCAGGATAAGTTTTTGTTTGTGCTTGGCAATCATGAAAACTTTGTCCATAAATATATGCGCGGTGAAATTAAAGGTGTGGAAGAGGAGCTGCTGCATGCCTACTTCGATTCAACGGAGGTACTGAGAGGCGATGATGAGCTGCTTCAGAAGTTTAATCATCTCGTATCGTTGTCGAAGCCTCTCTACAGAATGGTAGGAAAAGCAGGACCATCCTTTTATGTGACTCACGCGCCATGCGAGAACAAATATATAGGCAAGCTGGATGTGAATTCGGTCCGTCATCAGCGCAATTTTAGACTCGACCGATCGGCGCCGATTGAAGCACAGCTTGCTTTTCTGAAGCGGGATGCAGCAGGAAACCAGCCGTATCATGTTTTTGGGCATGTGGCTGCTAAACAAGCATTTCGGATCAGAAATAAAATCCATTTGGATTCAGGCGCAGTTCACGGAAATCTGCTGACCTCGGTTTCTCTGTCGATGAAGCCGACTTTCAAATCACAGAAATCGTCAATAGCCGGCATGGAAGGCGAGCTTCCTGCTCTCTTCAAAGAGGAACGCAAAGTATCGCTGCAGGAGCTGGATGATGATGAAGCCCGCAGATTGCAGTATTGCTCGCGCAATAAAATTAACTTTATCTCAGGAACCATGTCTCCTGCAGATAAGGATGAAGCGGCGGGGGAGCTGGAATCGCTGAGGAAAGGGCTGAACTATTTTGTGGAGCGCGGTGTTAAAGAGGTCGTGCTGCAGCCCAAATACATGGGATCACGCTGCAATGTTTATTTGCATGCAGATATCGAGCAATGTTTTGCAGTGAGCCGCAATGGGTACAAAATAAATAAGGTTGACCTGACCGCTGTTTATGAGCGACTGCTGCAAAGATTCGGACGCTACATGAAGGAAAATGATATATCGATGCTCCTGCTCGATGGCGAGCTTTTGCCATGGGAGGCGCTGGGAGAAGGTCTCATTGAAAAGCAGTTTAAGCCAATTGAGAAGGGGCTTGAGACAGAGCTTGCTTTCCTGAAGGCGAATGGATTCGAGGAAGCGTTCGGAAAGCTTGCGTATGATTTCAAGGAAAGCGGTTTTGAAAAGGATCAGTTTCACCTTAGCAAAGGGGCTATTAATGAGAAATATGGCCTAGCCGTCTATCAAAACTTTAAGCATGTTCATTCTGTTCTTGAGAAAAATAGGCCAATTGACGAGCATATCCAAGCATATGAAACGTATAAGAGGCAGCTGGAGCTGTATGCCGAGGCAGGGGAACTTGAATACAAGCCATTTTCGCTGCTCAAAATCGTATACGTAGACGGAAGCGAGCAGCTGCCAGCGTGGAAAACCTCTGAGATGTATCGATTCCTCTCTGACGATCCATTCCTCACGCTTGTGCTGTCTGATGCGGAGAGCTATGAGCTTGCAGAAAAATATTTCTACACGCTAACGGTAGACAATCATATGGAAGGTGTCGTGATTAAGCCCGAGATGCTTCAGCCGTACACGGTTCCCTATATGAAAGTGCGCAATAAGGAATACATGTCTATTATTTACGGTTATGATTATAGATTTCCGCACAAGTACAATAAGCTCATCAAGCAAAAAAATATTACGCAAAAGCTTCGTACATCATTTAACGAGTACCGGCTAGGACAGCATATGCTGGCGATTCCTTTTGCTGAAATTGCCCCAGAAAACGATGGATATCAAGCGGCTGTTGCGAATCTTTTGTTTGAAGTTGCCAAAGAGAAGGAAATCGATCCTAGATTGTAAAACATCAATATACCATACCTCCCAAAATGGGAGGTTTTTCTACATCATTCGACCTATTATGAAATTGGTTATGGTATATATCGGAATAATATGGAATACTGGTATATGTAAAAAGTCCTAGTAAAAAGCAAAGTTGTCGAAAGACAATGACGCAAAGCCAACAGGCCTAAAGGAAATTTCCAAAGGTGGCTGGGTTGCCAAAAGGATGAGTGATAACATACCTATATCCTCTCCTTAAAAACTTCAGGTTACCGCCTACGTTATGAATAAGAGGGGATATTTAGCAATGAAACAAATGATTAAACGTTTTAATGGAAATGTTAATGTTGGTAGTTTTAATATTGTTCAAAAGTTAGCCAATTTAGGTTACTGGGAGTTTGACCATATTCGCAGAGAAGCATCCTGGTCGAATCAAATGTTCGAAATATATGGTATGAAATCTGATTTCTCGATGACGATTGAACAATTTTTTGAGTTTGTACATCCCGAAGATCGTCAGCGCGTTAATGAGCAGTTCCACCTTGCCATTGAATCAAAAAAGGAAAGCGTTTCCGAGTACAGAATCGTTCGTCAAGGCGGTGAAGTTAGATATGTGGTGGAAAACATTACGTTCATACGGAATGCTGAAAACGAGATATTGTTGACGATAGGCATGATTCAGGATGTAACGGACAATAAAAAAATACAGCATCGCCTCACACTAGAAGAGCAGCTTTATAAATCGATATTTGAAAACAACCCTGACGCGGTCTTTTCTTTAGATGCACAAGGGCGTTTTTTGTCATGCAATTCTGTGCTCGAGCAAGTGTTTGGATATACGAAAGAGGAAATTATAAATGATAGTTTTCATAAATTTGTAGATGCCGCAGCACTGGATAAAACGATTCAATATTTTGAGCAAACGGTCAAGACGCTGAATCCTCAAAACTATGATACGACAGGCATTACGAGAACAGGGCAAACGGTCGAATTTAATGTGACCAATATTCCAATCATTATTAATAAAAAGCTTATCGGCGTCTACGGCATTGCCAAGGATATTACGCAGCAAAAAATGATTGAGCAATCGTTGACTGAGACCGAATTAAAATACCGCAGTATTGTTGAGCAATCCATTGTAGGTATTTTTGTCGCGCAAAAAAACAACTTCGTTTATTCAAACGATCAGCTCAATAAAATGTTTGGTTATGACTCCTTGATCGGTATGGATATTATACAGACGATCCATCCGTCAGACCGTGAAGCCGTCGTTAATCAGCTAACGAAGTTGCAGGAGGGGCATTCTTTATCTAATTTCTGCCACAGAGCCATTAAACAAGATGGGACGATTATTCATTGCGAAGTGCACTATAATCAAGTGTCAAATATGGGTGAGCAGGCGATCGTTGGCGTAGTCCTTGATGTTACGGATCGGAGCAAGGCTGAGGAATTAAATCAATATTTGGCTTACCACGATTATTTAACGGAGATGCCAAATCGCAGAATGTTTGAAGACCAGCTAGATAAGCAGCTAAGGGTAAGCGAGTATTTTAAGCAAAGGCTGGCGATCATGCTGATTGACGTAGATCGTTTCAAATATGTAAATGATACGCTGGGGCATCCGATTGGGGATGAGCTGCTGAAACAAATCGCCTTCCGATTGATGAGCAATTTACGTGATGGCCAAACCGTATTCCGACTTGGCGGAGACGAATTTGCAATTATTATAGCTGATGTAAAGCAGCAAAACGAAATCAAGGATATGGCAGCTACTATTATTAGGCTTATTAATGAGCAATTTTTGATAGAAGGATATGAGCTGAATGTAACCGCAAGTATTGGAATCAGTCAATCGCCTGGCGATGGGAGCTCGGTGGAGCAGTTGATGAAAAATGCGAATGCGGCTCTTTATCATGCGAAGTCCAGAGGCAGCAACCAATCACAGTGCTATTCCGCTTCTTTAAATGTGCAATCATTCAAATTGTTTTCACTCAGCAATGATTTGCGTAAAGCGCAGGAAAGAGGAGAGCTGTTCCTTCATTATATGCCTCGCGTACATTCGCAAACGATGGAAATTGTTGGTGTTGAAGCACTGCTGCGCTGGAATCATCCGGATTGGGGATTGGTTGCTCCGTCTGAATTTATACCGATCGCAGAGGAAACGGGGCTTATTGTATCGATAGGAGAATGGGTGCTTCGCGAAGCCTGTATACAGCATAAACGGTGGCAGAGCTTAGGCCTGCCTTCGGTTACGCTATCGGTTAACTTTTCGGTGCAGCAGCTTCTTCAGCAAAATATATTGCATACCATCGATCAGATTATCGAGGAGACAGGAATTTCCCAAGATCGATTGGAAATTGAAATAACGGAAAGCTCCTTTATTAGCAATGAGAATGCGGTGACTGAATTGCTGCTGGAGCTGAAGAAAAGAAAAATCAAAGTATCGCTTGATGATTTTGGAACCGGCTATTCCTCTCTTTATTTATTGAAGCGATTGGCACTCGATACGATCAAAATTGATCGGTCATTTATCGAGGAGTTGATGACAGATCGGAGAAATAAGAGCATTATCGAATGCATTATTCAATTGGCTGGCGAGCTGGGCATGCAGGTGGTGGCTGAAGGCGTTGAAACGAAGGAGCAATTCAACTATTTACGCGAGCAGCGATGCGATGAAATCCAAGGTTATTATTTCAGTCGTCCTGTAGAGCCAGACAGCATCGTACAACTATTGAGCAGGAGATCTTGTAAAGAGCCTGCTTTATTTATGCCTAGTAAAGAAGTGCTCGTTAATCGGAGAAAAAGCTTTCGAATCGATTTGAAGCATTGTCTATTGGCAGAGATGACCATTACGATGTTCAAAGGAAGCAGTGTGAAACTTGGGAGTACAGAGGTGTTTGTTCGAAACATCGGACCAGGGGGCCTCCGGTTTATGGTAGGTGTGAAGCTGCCCGTTAACAGCGATATTCTCTTGATGTTCAAGACGAAAATTCTTAATCAAATGTATGTGCTATTCGGATTTATCGTCTGGTACAATGAACTGGGCAAAGACATTTATGAATATGGTGTGCAATTTCAATTAAAAGAAAAGCAGCAGGATGAGCTCGTCAATACGCTTAATTTCCTAGCCATTAAGCAGCGTGATGGCATGCTTCCTCAAACACAAGTGTATGTAGGAGATCCGATACTCCGGATTAAGGAATTGAAAAAACATAATTAAAAAATGAGATGAAAAAAGTATTTTACATTCGGTAAAACCGGGGCGTGAAATGCTTTTTTTGTGCAACATAAAAGTTTTGCCGCATCGGTCTTTGGGTAAAAGGAAATAGTAGTTATTGAAAAGGAGGATGTGCGCTTGAAACTTACACCGGAACAAAGAATTCAGCTGCATGGCTTTAATAATTTAACGAAGTCACTCAGCTTCAATATGTATGATGTGTGTTATACGAGAACGAAAGAAGAGCGTGAAGCATATATCGCCTATATAGACGAACAATATAATTCGGATAGGCTGACGAATATATTGGAAACGGTATCGGATATTATCGGAGCACATGTGCTTAATATTGCAAAGCAGGATTATGAGCCGCAGGGCGCCAGCGTTACTTTGCTCGTATCGGAAGGGCCGGTAATTGGCGGACCCAATGAGTCGTTTGAAGAATCGCCGGGTCCCTTGCCTGATTCTGTAGTGATGCATTTGGATAAAAGCCATATAACGGTTCATACGTATCCGGAATATCATCCGAACGAAGGGATAAGCACGTTCCGTGCAGATATTGATGTATCGACCTGCGGCGAGATTTCACCGCTAAAAGCGCTGAACTACCTGATTCATTCGTTTGATACCGATATTATGACGCTGGATTACCGTGTGAGAGGTTTCACTCGCGACATTAATGGTTATAAACTTTTTATTGATCATGATATTAACTCGATTCAGAACTACATACCGAAGAAGGAATCTCTTTTGTATGACATGATCGACGTTAATATTTATCAAGAAAATGTGTTTCATACCAAATGCAAGCTGAAGCAATTTGATTTGAACAACTATTTGTTCGGCTATACGAAGGATTCGTTGTCAACCATAGAGCAAGAGGAAATTACGAGAAGATTAAAGACCGAGATGGATGAAATCTTTTATGGAAAAAATATAAGGAGCTGATTTTCTCATGTCTAATTCGTCATCACAAAAAAATATTAACCCGCCGCAGCATCAAAACCGTCAACCGGGCATTGAATCCGAGATGAAGCCGCTGCCGATTTTTGAATCGGATTCATATAAAGCGGCAGGCAAGCTGAAAGGGAAGACAGCTATTATTACGGGTGGAGATAGCGGCATTGGCCGCGCGGTAGCCGTTGCTTTTGCCAAAGAGGGTGCGGATTTAGCGATCGTATATTTGAATGAGCATGACGATGCAGAGAAGACGAAGGAAGTTGTAGAGAAAGCTGGCGTGAAATGCTTGCTTATAGCTGGCGACGTCGGCGAAGAGGATTTTTGCAAAAGTGTCATTGAGCAGACGATTAAGGAGTACGGCAAGCTGGATATTTTGGTGAATAACGCGGCAGAGCAGCATGTGCAGCAGAAGCTTGAGGATATTACGTCGGATCAGCTGGTGGCTACGTTCCGAACGAATGTGTTCAGCATGTTCTATTTGACGATCGTCGCTTTGCCGCATTTGAAGGCATCCAGCTCCATCATCAATACGGCATCTATAACGGCATACAAAGGCAATCCGACGTTAATTGATTACTCCGCTACAAAAGGAGCAATCGTTTCCTTTACGCGCGCATTGTCAGTGAATTTGGCTGAGCAAGGTATTCGCGTTAACGGCGTAGCTCCCGGACCGATCTGGACGCCGCTTATTCCAGCGACATTCGATGAACAGTCCGTTGCCACTTTTGGCTCAGATACACCGATGAAACGACCAGGACAGCCGCATGAGTTAGCAGCTGCCTATGTCTACCTAGCTTGTGATGATTCCAGTTATATGTCAGGCCAGATGCTGCATATTAACGGCGGAGAAGTTGTAAACGGGTAAAGTAAGCCTTACAAGAAACCATGCTGCTTCGCATAATTTCCCCAGTGCGGCTGTCTGCCATCGACGTCGGTTATGCCGAACTCATCAGACAGCTGCCAGCTTGGGAATACTTGTCCGGATCTTTCAAGCAAATCGCTGCTTGCTGCAAGAGCTGCGATTCCGCGTCCAACAAAATATGGCGTTTCCGATTGGCTGAAATGCTCGGCATCTGGCTTGCCGCCATGCACAGCATCAAGCCACGTTTCTTCCGTTACTTCAAAATGCTCCAGCATTTCCTCAGAGCGAAGGAAGCCGGGAGTTACAGCAACAGCCGATACATCATGGGGCTTAAGGTCAGCCGCCATTGCTGCGGCAAGATGAATAGGCGAAATTTTGGCCAAGCTATAAAACAAGCTCCCGCGATAACGGTAATCGATTCCGTCCGTTACTTCAATAATTAGTCCCTTTCTCCGTTTCACCAGCAACGGAGCCCCATAATGGCTCGTAATGAGATGAGCTTTTACGGCACGCTCTTGCATTAACAGGCCCTTGCTTAACGAATGCTCCCAAAACGGCTTTCCCCATTCTGTTAGTTTTTCTCCTCCCCAAATGTTATTGACCAGCACATCCAGTTGTCCATTTTGCTCCTTGTTGATTTGCTCGAACAAAGCCTGAACGTCCGCTTCTACTGTATGGTCAACTCTCACCGGGATGCCTACGCCTCCTCGTGCAGTGACCAATTCGGCTGTTTCTTCAATCGTTTCTACTCTGTTCAAATCGGAGGCTTGGCCGCGAATGCTTCTTCCTGTGCAGTAAACGGTGGCTCCTGCTTCTCCAAGACTTACTGCAATACCGCGTCCAGCTCCTCGTGTAGCTCCAGCAACGACTGCGATTTTTCCCTCTAATGGTTTCATTGTATCTCTCCATTCCGATTTCTTTGGTTTACTCTTTGTCAGTTTAGCAAACGATATACGACAGCTACTGTCATATATTCATGATAAAATGAAAAAAACGAATAAGACCGGCACAGGAGGCTTAGCATATGAGAGCGGGACGGTTAATTGCCATCCTATTATTGATGCAAAACAGCGGGAAATTGACGTCAAAAGAACTTGCGGAAAAGCTGGAGGTATCCGAGCGTACCATCATTCGTGATATGGAGTCGCTAAGTGAAGCGGGCATTCCGGTTTATGCGGAGAGGGGAGTGCACGGAGGGTGGGTTTTATCCGAGGGGTATAGAACCAATCTAACGGGTATGCATGCGGATGAATTAGTGTCTGTTATCGTTGGCAGTCCATCTTCTCTACTGAGCGATCTAGGAATTGCGAGTCATTATGAAGCGGCCGTTCAAAAAATACTGGCTGCCTCTCCTGCTGAAGTGAGCAGAGGGGCAGCACTTATGAAGCAAAAGATTCATATTGATGGAGCGGGCTGGCATCAGATGGAAGAGTTAATGCCATTTTTGTCGATTGTGCAGGAAGCCGTTTGGGAAGAACGATTATTGCAGATTCGCTATCATCGCGAGGACGGTATCGCCGAACGAATCGTCTCTCCGCTTGGACTCGTTGCTAAGCGCAACGTTTGGTATTTAATTGGCGAGGTGAACGGGGGGAAACGGACGTACCGAATCTCAAGATTATTGGATGCCCAAATGCTGGAGGAGCGGTTTGAACGTCCAGCAGACTTTGATCTGGCTCAGTACTGGGAACAGTCCATGGGTGAATTTAAGCAGAGACTGCCGCAATATCCAGCAGTTATTACGTTTCATGATACGGTGCTCTCTCGGCTATCCAAAGAACGATATGTGAAAATCGTAGAAAGCAGCCCTTCACTGAAAACGAGTTGGTCATCGGCGCGAGTTGAATTTCAAGGATTGGAATCGGCGTGCGAAATTATTTTAAGTTATGGTTCACGAATAGAAGCGGTTGAGCCTGCAGAGCTGCGGCAAAAAGTGATGGCTGAGGCAATGGCCATCAACCGTTTATATATCGAATTGTAAAAAAAGAGGATGCCCGACGATGGGCTTCCTCTTTTTTGGCGTGTCACGATACTTAATAAGGCATTACAACGGCAGGTCTCGTTTGCTGAAAGTGAGGATGCCCGCCATAAAGCCAGCTAGACCGATCAAGAAGAGTATGACCAAAGCGAGTAACGGGTTGCTGCTGCCGCTTGCGATTTCGCTTGGCCTATATAATGAAAAGAGGGAGAAATACTTTAACCAGTTTATATTTGCGCTTATTTTGCCGAGCATATCTAGTCCGAACATGCCGAATGTAATGATCCCTGAGATGCCTAGTGCTTTCTTTTCATCGCTAGAGAATGCAGAGACGAAGAAGGAAATTCCGCCTACTGCAAAAAATAGCATCCATGCAATCACATTCAATAAAATGAAGCGGGAACCGTCAAATTCGTATCGATCACCGATAAACAAGGCATAGCCAATAAAACCTGCAGCTGTCGTAACGATCATAATCAGCAGCAGCCCAGCGATGAGCACACTCGCTTGCGTTGCGGCGATACGCTGCCTTGACGTCGGTGTAGACAGCAGATAAGCCATGGAGCCTTGATCCACCAGCCTTGCCATTAGGCCCGTCGACAGCATGATGCTGAATATAGAGAGCAGAAGAGGCAAAATGAGTCCGTAATACTCTCCCGAGATGAAGGCCTCCATGCTGCCGAAGCCGGCTTGGACACCGAAAGCATTCATAAGTCCTTCGGGCAGAGCCGACATAAGCTCGTTAAGTGCTCCTGTGTTTTGCGCGATGCCGGGATACAGCCAGAACATGAGCAAAATGTAGAAGGCCGAGCCGATGGCATAGTTGCTTATACCTTTAAAATTGATCTTCATCATTTGTTTAAAAAGGGGAGCGTTCATCAGACGAGCTCCTTCCGGTCATAATAGTGCATGAATACGTCCTCAAGATTTTGCGCGGTTATATCGAGGCTGCGGATAGGGTATTTGGCCGTCTCTCGAATCAGCTCGTTATAATTGCCCTGCACGGCGACTGTGACCCGTCTGCCATCGTGTGATTCGATAGGCACTGTGCCCGATAACACGAACAGATGAGCATCAGCCACATGCTCGAAAACAATCTCAACCAGCTTGCGCTGCACGGACTGAAGCTCATGTATGTTTTTGACGGTCATTACTTTCCCGTCCTTTATAATCGCGGCGCGGTCGCAGGTTCGCTCGATCTCGGTAAAGCTATGGGAAGACATCAGAAAGGTCGTTCCTTTCGCCTTCTCCTCGAGAACAAGCTCAATAAATGTCTGCTGCATGAGAGGATCGAGGCCGGAGGTAGGTTCATCGAGAATGATTAATTCGGGATCATGCATGAATGCAGCGACAATTCCGACTTTTTGCTTCATGCCTTTGGACATCTTCCGAATCGGCGTGTTGACGTCGAATTGCAGCCGTTCGATTAGGCTCCGGCGCTTGGCTGAGCTATCCACTCTCTGCATAGAGGAGAGAAATTCAAGAAAAGCTTTTCCTGTCATTCCTTCGATAAAAGCGATTTCCCCAGGCAAATAGCCAACAAACTTCTGCACCGTTCCTTGTTTCGCCCAGGTGTCGAGTCCCTTTATGGTCACGCATCCGTGATCCGGCTTCATAAAACCCATGATGTGGCGTATAGTCGTCGATTTTCCTGCACCATTAGGTCCCAAAAAACCGAACACTTCACCTTTGTTTACCGTGAATGACACATCTGTAATGCCGCGGCCATTCCGAAAAAGCTTAGTCAGCCCCTCAACGATTAACATATACCGCTGCACCCCGCATTTATAATTATGAAATTATTTTATTGTTTGATTTCATTATTTATGATAATTTCGTTAGGGTTAGAAGTCAATGGGTTATGAAATATAGATGTGCTATAATTTCATTAAATTAAAATAGACGTGATTGCAGGAGGCAGTATGAACGGTTTTGAGAGAAGGAAGGAATTAATCAAGGAGAAGATTAAGAAGACGGTTTTAGACATGCTCAAGACGTGGGAGCCCAAAAAAATACGAATCGCCGATATTGCAGCGGAAGCTGAAGTATCTCAAGTGACGATTTACAATTATTTCGGCAGCAAGGAAGCACTGCTTAGCGAGGTATTCAAACAATTTATTGATAAGAGCATTACCGATTTTGAAACATTCATTCAAGGTGATCACTCCTTAAAGGAGATCATTCAATATATCGTTTTTGTAGATAAGGAAGCTTATCGCGCCTTTACTCCCGAATTTTTCACACAGTTCCTGATTGATGACGAAACGAATCAATATATTGAAGAGCTTTATCGAACAAAGGGAATGCCGCTCGTCGTAAAATTTGTAGAGGAAGGGAAAAGGAAGGGCGAGATCTCGAAGAAGGTATCGACTCCGACCATTATCGCTTATATCAATATGCTAAAAGCGCAATCCCACATGTTCCTAGATTTGGCGCAGCAAAGCGAACAAGTAGACGATTTTCTTGATGAGTTCATTCATCTCTTCTTTTATGGTATTTGCAGCTCTGGACCAGAGTCTAATTCGTAGGTCCATGTTATTTGACTATGGGCTTGTATATTCGATACAATTTAGGCTGCAGCATGTTTGTACATAGAGGTATGAATGAAGGGAGAATACGAAATCATGAGTGGATTTGAACATCATTTAGATACGTATGCAGAGTTGATTGTAAAAATTGGAGTGAACGTACAGCAGGGCCAAGAGGTATTCGTTACAGGAGCTGTCGATCAAGCAGCACTCGTTAGACTTGTAGCCGGCAAAGCCTATGAAGCAGGCGCGAGCAACGTCCATGTGGAGTGGACTGACGATTCATTGTCCAGATTAAAATATGAGCAAGCAGCAGACGAAGTATTTGCGCGTTATCCCGAATGGGAAACGGCAAAACGCAATTCGTTTGTGGAACGCGGAGCAGCATTTATCTCCATCGTTTCATCAAGCCCAGATTTGCTGAAAGGCATTGATTCCGGACGCATTTCCAGCTTCCAGAAGGCATCTGGCCAAGGCTTGCAGGAGTTCCGCAGAGCTATTCAATCGGATAAGGTGAGCTGGACAGTCGTTGCGGCAGCGAGCAAGCAATGGGCAGCGAAGGTATATCCGGAAGCAGGGGAAGAGGAAGCGGTCCAAAAGCTGTGGACAGCTATTTTTGAATCGGTTCGCTTGCATGCTGAGAACCCTGTCAAAGCGTGGGAAGAGCATAATGCGAATCTTCACAGCAAGGGCGAGACACTCAATCAGAACCGTTTTCACAAATTGCATTATACGGCTCCTGGCACGGATCTTACGATTGAATTGCCGGAGAAGCATATTTGGGTCGCTGCAGGCAGCACGAACATTAACAACATTCCTTTCATGGCGAATATGCCAACCGAGGAAGTGTTTACAGTTCCGTTAAAAACAGGCGCAAACGGTTATGTATCCAGCACGAAGCCGCTAAGCTATGGCGGCAACATTATCGATCGTTTCAAGCTGACATTTGAAGCCGGACGTATTGTGAAGGTTGAGGCTGAAGAAGGCCAAGACATCCTGCAGAAGCTTGTAGACATTGACGATGGCGCGCATTACCTAGGCGAGGTTGCACTCGTTCCGCATGAGTCGCCGATTTCGCAGTCCAACATCTTGTTCTATAATACGTTGTTTGATGAGAATGCATCTAATCACCTGGCAATCGGCAGCGGTTATGCTTTCAATATCGAGGGCGGCAAGTCAATGTCACCAGAAGAGCTTGCTGAGAATGGCGTAAATGCCAGCATCACGCATAATGATTTTATGATCGGCTCAGCTGAAATGGATATCGATGGCATCACGAAGGATGGAAAGGTAGTCCCTATCTTCCGTAAAGGAAATTGGGCTATTTAATTAGGGTTAGCAAATAAAGAGCTATCTGGAAGAGGCGAATGCTTCTTCCCGGTAGCTTCTTTCTGTTTTATGGGTTCTTTTACATAAATAAGACAACTTCCCAGATGTCTATATGACATATGTCATGCCATCGTATTGACGTTTATGACTACAATGACCTGACAGTTTTCTTTACAATAAAGTTAGAATACTGCGTTAGACGTCCGGGATACTCTCCAAGCGTCATATTGAGGAGGAAAATGCGATGACAGAGCTTAAACATGCTCACTTGAAAAAAGAAGTTGCCCCATTTGAGAAAACGGATTTAAAGTCGAGCATCAGACAGCTTATTAACACCTTAGTGCCACTCGTTCTGCTCTGGTATGCCTCTTACTATAGTCTTTCCATATCGTACTGGCTTACTGCTCCGTTGGTGGTGCTTACTTCTGGTTTCGTCATTCGTACCTTCATCATTTTTCATGACTGCTGTCACGGATCGTTTTTCAAAAGCAAAAAAGCAAACGATATCATAGGCACAATTACAGGCGTCATTACGCTTGTCCCTTATAGACAGTGGAAAAATTCACATTCTATCCATCACGCAACAAGCAGCAACCTCGATAAACGGGGCGTTGGCGATTTGTGGATTCTAACGGTAGAAGAATACGCCGCTGCGCCGCTTATGCGCCGGTTTGCCTATCGTATGTATCGTCATCCGCTAGTTATGTTTGGACTTGGTCCAATCGGTGTTTTCCTTATTCAATACCGCTTTAATGTTAAAGGCGCTAGACGCAAGGAACGGATGAACACTTATTTAACAAATGCTTTGATCGTAGGCTCTTACGCGCTTCTGATCTGGGCAATCGGTTGGCAAGCATTCCTGCTTGTTCAAGGTCCTGTGTTTTTTGTATCGGGTCTGCTCGGCATATGGTTGTTCTATGTACAGCATCAATTCGAAGATTCTTATTTTGAGAATGAAGACGAGTGGAGTTATGTGAAAGCTGCCGTTGACGGAAGCTCTTACTACAAGCTGCCTAAAGTGCTGCAATGGATTACAGGCAACATTGGCTTCCACCACGTTCATCATTTGAGCCCAAAGGTTCCGAACTATAACTTGGAAAAAGCGCATAATGCAACGCCGCCGCTTCACAAAGCGACGACGATTACGATCAGCGAAAGCTTAGAATCACTCCAGTTCCGTCTTTGGGATGAATCAGACAAAAAATTTGTCAGCTTCAAAGGGATCAAGCATCGTCTTCGGAAAGCAAAAGCTGCATCTGAGAAAATAAAAGCGACACAAGCAAGCTTGAAATTTAAATAACTCCATTTAAACATACACCAGAAGCCACGCCCTTACAGGCTGGCTTCTAGTGCATATAGCATCAAGGAAAATAAATACTTGAATTGTTGTATATGCTAAAATGATTATAAAATAATCATAACCATCGTATGGCATGGGATAAAGGATGGACGACCATGAACAAGTGGTATCAGATTTTTCAGAAAAACACAGGTCTAAGCCCATATGTGTGGGTCGTCTTCTGTATTTTGCCTTTTTATTTTATTTTTCGTTCGTCTTCCCCTTATGAAGCCGTATCCGGTATCATCATGATTATTTTATTTTTTATTTGTTACCGGCTATCGTTTGTGTCTAAGGGCTGGCTAGTGTATTTCTGGACGAGTGTGCAAATTATTATATCGATTGCGATGACTTTATTGTTCAGTTACGTTTATTTTTCGATTTTTCTAGCTTTTTTTATCGGACATATTCAGAATCGAGCTGGATTTTTTACTCTGTATACGATTCATATTGTCAGTACGTTCGTAACGGTCAATTACGGATTTGCTACACAGAACACGTTGTTTTTTACACAGTTTCCGTTCATACTCATTAGTCTCATTGTCGTTATTCTGCTTCCCTTCAACACGTACAACAAAAACAAGCAGGGTCAGCTCGAAGGGCAGCTTGAGGACGCGAATAAGCGGATATCGGAACTTGTAAAGCTTGAGGAGAGGCAGCGAATCGCACGTGATTTGCATGATACGCTGGGACAGAAGCTGTCGCTAATCGGTTTGAAGAGTGACCTCGCCGGCAAGCTGATGGTCAAGAACCCAGCGCAAGCCCAAGCGGAAATCAATGATGTGCGCCAGACGGCGAGAACCGCGCTTAAAGAAGTGCGGGAAATGGTTACGCAGATGCGCGGGACGAGAATTGAGGATGAAATGTTTCGGGTAAAGCAGATTTTGAAGGCTGCCGAAATTGAATTCGAGCTCGTCGGAGAATTGAAGCTTGGTACTGCGAATTTGCTCACTGAAAATGTTCTCAGCATGTGTTTGAAGGAAGCGGTAACGAATGTTGTCAAGCACAGCGGAGCAACGACGTGCACCGTAACGATTCAATCATCGCGTACAGAGCTGTCGCTGAAGGTGCAGGACAATGGTGTAGGCATTCCTGATGAAGCTAGAAACTACGGAGGCCATGGTCTACAAGGCATGAAGGAGCGTTTAGAATTCGTGAACGGAAGCCTAGATATCATTTCGAGTGACGGAGCAACGCTCATTATTAAGGTGCCGAACGTTATTAAACAAATGTAATGATTAGCTGAAAAGGGGATTGAGGGATAATATGATCAGAATCGTCATTGCCGAGGATCAGCGCATGCTGCTGGGCGCCCTCGCTTCCTTGCTTGACTTGGAAGACGATATGAAGGTCGTCGGAAGAGCAAGCAATGGAGAAGATGCCATAAAACTTGTGCATGAGCATAAGCCTGATATTTGCATTATGGATATTGAAATGCCGGCCAAGACGGGGCTTGATGCTGCTGAGGAGCTGAAGGGACAGGGCTGCAAGGTCATTATTTTGACGACATTTGCAAGATCCGGTTACTTTGAGCGTGCTCTCAAAGCGGGAGTTAGCGGCTATTTGCTAAAGGACAGCCCAAGCGAGGAGCTTGCCAATTCGATTCGCAGCGTCATGGCTGGACGACGGATCTTCGCATCGGAGCTTGTAGATGAGGCATACGGACAAGAAAATCCGTTAACAGAGCGCGAGAAGGAAGTGCTTGTGCTCGTAGCAGATGGGAAAAACACGAAGGAAATTGCAAGCGAGCTGTTTATTACGACGGGTACCGTTCGCAACTATATATCTGTCATTCTTGATAAGCTTGACGTCAGCAACCGCATCGAGGCGATTACTCGGTTTAAAGAAAAGGGCTGGTTCAAATAATGTACCGGTACAAGAGCACCGAAGTGAAAATATGATGCGTTATTGAGCGGAGTTATTCGATCTCAACGGCGCTTTTTTTGTTTTCAAGACTTAAAGGAACGGGTATTGGAGAGAGTACTAGGGAAGGGAGTTAATGGGATGAGTTATACAAATTTGACACTTCATACAGATAAGTACCAAATAAATATGATGTACGCGCATTGGCTGCAAGGAAGCAAAGATGAGAGGGTTGTATTCGAGGCGTATTTCCGCAAGCTTCCCTTTAATAACGGCTTTGCTGTATTCGCAGGTTTGGAGAGAATTGTGGAATACATTCAATCTCTTCATTTCGGAGAAGAGGAAATTACATATTTGCGTACGCAAGAAGAGAACTACAAAGAGGAGTTTCTTGATGAGCTGCGCAGCTTTCGGTTTACAGGCAATATTTATTCGGTAGAGGAAGGAACGCTCGTTTTTGCGAATGAACCATTGTTCTGCGTTGAGGCACGCGTATTTGAAGCACAGCTCATAGAAACGGCTATCCTCAATATGATGAACTATCAGACGTTGATCGCGACGAAGGCTGCTCGAATTAAGCAGGTTGCTCCAGATGACGTATTGCTTGAGTTCGGAACGAGGCGTGCGCAAGAGGCAGATGCAGCGGTTTGGGGAGCAAGAGCTACTTATATTGCGGGCTTCCATGCGACGTCTAATATGAGGGCTGGCATGCTGTTTGGCATTCCTGCCAAAGGCACGCATGCCCATTCTTGGGTGCAGGGGCATGATACGGAGGAGGAAGCATTTCGAGCTTATGCGGAATCGCTGCCTGACTATGTAACTCTGCTGGTAGATACGTACAACACGCTCAAAAGCGGAGTTCCCAACGCGATTAAGATCGCCCATATGCTAGAGAGCCAGGGTAAACGAATGAATGCGATCCGCCTTGATAGCGGTGATTTAGCATATTTATCACAAATGGCGCGGAAAATGCTCGATGAAGCTGGCCTGCCTTATGTGAATATCGTTGCCTCCAGTGACTTGGACGAAGCTATTATTTCTAACCTAAAGTCACAAGGCGCAAAGATTGATGTATGGGGTATCGGTACAAAGCTGATTACCGCAGCGGATCAGCCTTCACTCGGCGGTGTGTACAAGCTTGTCGCGCGTGAGAAAAATGGGAGCTACGAGCCGGTTATCAAAATTTCAGCTAATCCAGAGAAGATATCGACACCGGGTTTCAAGCAGCTTTACCGAATCATTAACACATCAACTGGAAAAGCAGAAGCAGATTATATTACGCTGAGGGATGAGCAGCATGTAAACAGGGGAGAGCGAATTAAACTGTTTGACCCGGTTCATTCTTATATTCATAAATTTATTACTCATTATGAGGCGATAACATTATTAAAGCCGATTTTTGCAGATGGCGAATTAGTATATGATATGCCGAGCTTAGATCAAATTCGAAGCTATCATAAAGGACAATTTGAACTATTTTGGCCGCAATATTTGCGTAAGCTCAACGCGGAAGCGTACCGCGTTAATTTAAGTGAAGCGACGTGGGAGCTAAAGCGGGAATTGATACAGAAGCATCAACAATAGTAACAGTATGAATAAAGGACATTTGCCGCACTGAAAGTGCACAAATGTCTTTTGCTATTTATTGTATAGGTGTTATAAGCAGCGGTTTTGTCGAAAATGAAGGGAAATCCACTGGTATTGTTGAATTAATAGCAGATACATTTCATTAAACATGGAGGTACTGGTATGAAAAGAAGGGAAAAAGCTGTTTTGATATGGCTGACAATCTGCTTAATGACGTTTTCATTCGTAATGCCAGCTGCTGCAGCTGAGATTTCGAAGGATAAGTATACATATTCGATTTCGAAGAAATCGGGCGAAGTGAAAGAGACGTTAACGTTCAACGATCTAGGAGATGTATATAAGGATGTTACAATTACTTCGATACTCGTTCCAGAAAAAGCGGTTCTGAACTATACAGCAAAGGTTGATACTAGCGTTGTTGTATTTGGTTATAGCTTGGTAAATGGCGTTTTGGTTTCGAGTCCAGTACCTTGGACGATAAACGGCAAGAAGGAGCTCGTTAATGCTTTACCCGCTAATACGACGGGAACAGTAACCTTTGATTATGGCGTTCCCTATTATGAATTGTTCATCTTAGATGAGGCAACAGGCGACAGAGCAAGCTACTTCTTTAAGATTGACACGAGCGCAGCAATAGGCGATCAACCTGATGCTTGGGCAAAGATAGAGGTTGATGAAGCGATATCAGCCGGGCTTATTCCAGCGGAGCTGCAAAACAACTACAAGAAGCTAATCACACGTGCAGATTTTGCGAAAATTATTATTAGACTGCTTGAAGTGGAGAAAAGCCAGACGATTGATGAGATTTTAGCAGAAAAACAAGTTGTCCTGAGCGATAATCCATTTACGGATACGAAGGTTAAAGAAGTAGTAGCTGCTTATTTGATGGGTATCGTCAAAGGTAAAGGAAATGGGAAGTTTGATCCAAGCGGAAGCATCACGAGGCAAGAAGCAGCGGTCATGCTTACGAACACAGCCAAGGTGCTTGGCTATAAGGTTCCAGCTGACGCTTCGGCATTTGCAGACAATAGCATCATAGCAAGCTGGGCAAAGCCGAGCGTTGATTTTGTGTCGATGCATGATGTCATGAAAGGCATTGGGAACAATAAATTTAGCCCAAAAGGCACGTATACGCGCCAACAAGCTTATATAACGATTATGCGGCTGGATATTGTGCTTAAATAATATAGGCATGGCTTCGATTTGAGTAAAAAAGAAGGTGAGCACAAGCTGCTCACCTTCTTCGTTTCCAGCCAAACACTTTTACATGCACGAGCAGCCTTGTAATCCAGTGCGTCGCGACATAAAGAATAATAAATAATATAACGAGCGGCTTAAAGACAATCCAAATCACAATCCAAATGAGAAGAACCTGCCAGGGCTTTAGCTTTTTCAAGAGATTTCCCGGCAAAAGCATGATACGATAAAATTTATAATTTTTTTGCAGTCCTTCGAGAAACTCCTGGCGAATTTGTTTGTCTTCAGGATCTAATCTAATCGCGTTCTTGAGCATGAGCAAATAGTCGTCGTAATCGTTCCGTCTTTCTGCTGACCATGCCAAATATAAGTAAACCATATCAGACTCGACATCAAGCCGCAAAGCTTGATTAGCCAGCATTTTTGATTCGGAAAAATGATTCAACAACGCTTCGTTATAGCTTAAATTAGCGAGATACAATGAATTTTCAGGAGAGATTTCAAGTCCTTTTAATAGCAAATCCCGGGCTTCTTCATACCTTCTTGTCTTATTGTATATATTAGCCAGCAAGAAATAATAATGTGGTTCATAAGGATCTATTCGCTGCCCTTCGGCAATCGATTCCAAGGCTGCTTTCCAATTTTCCATCGAATAAAAAGCATTGCTGCGAACAAACCAGGCTAATTCATTTTCCGGGTCGCGTTGAAGCGATTGTTCTGTCCAGTGAAGGGCTTGATCCAGATTATCCATGTATAGACTAACTTGCCCGAACAGTGCATAGGCATAGGGGTCCTCTGGAGTATCCTGAATTAACGCAAGCGCCTCAACAGATGCTTCCTTAAACTTTTTCCAACCCATGAGCTGTTGTATTCGCTCGTATCGTTTACTGGTCATTTCCTCTTCTATTTCCATCATAACTATGTCTACCTCGCTATATCGGATTTATTTCAAACCGCTTTGTTTCATATAATCGAGAACGATTTGATAGTCCTGATTAATATCGCTGAACGTAGCATAGTTTTTGGCTGTGGCAAACCAATCGAGAGTAGTCGCCTTTCGGTTTTTCGAAGCTTTTTTCAAATCGTCCTGCGATATGGGCTGAATTTCTCCAATATCAAGTGTACGCTCCAGTGCGCTCTCAACGGCATCCTTCACGATTTGCTCCAGATCCGCTCCTGAGAAATGTTTGGTCTCCTTCGAGATTTTATTTAAATCAAGCGGGGAAAGCGGCTTTCCAGCTAGCTTTAGCTGCAGGATGGTTGTACGCTCCGATTCTTCAGGCGGCGGTACAAAAATCATATGGTTAAACCTTCCGGGTCTGCGCAGCGCGGAATCAAGGTACCAAGGCGTATTCGTCGCTCCGATGACAAATACTTGATCATTGAACGTACGAAGTCCATCAAGCTCCATCAGAAGCTGATTGACAAGTATGCGGTCATGATGCTGACGCATCTGATTGCGGCTGCCGCCCATCGCGTCAAGCTCATCGATAAAGATGACGCACGGTTTATTTTCCCGAGCCTTCTCAAAAATGTCATGCAAATTGTTTTCGCTTTGACCGACATACATGCCGAGTATAGCCTGCAGCTCAATGTGCATGAAATTAGCATCTATTTCTCCAGCAACCGCTCGCGCAAGAAAGGTTTTGCCGCAGCCTGGAGGCCCGTACAGCAGAAGGCTGCCGCCCGCTTCCTTGCCATAGGCTGCAAACAGCTCAGGCTGCTTCAATGGCAATATGAAATTCATGCGTATTTTTTTCTTAACATCCTCAAGCCCGCCTACGTCCGCAAAGGTTTCGTCAGGCTTTTCGGATTCAACTAAATCTTTACCGTTATTATCAAATCGAAGCACCTTCAGCTTACTGCGGCGTCGATCAGCAAGATCATCACGGTCATTATGATCGGACATGGTCATCATCCTTTTTTAAAACAAATTTGCTACTAGTGTACCAAATTTTGAGAGTTTACAGTGTGTTTTTATAGAGAAATATGATAGAGTAGGGCTTCTCTTGTGAAGTTTATGGATTCAACTTCCAATACACCTCAAATGGACGATATTGTTGGGAATAGCACTAGAAATTAGCTCTATTTCCGCCAAACTGACCAAATTCGCACAAATAAAACTAAAAACTAGTCTAATTTTCATTACTTATCCTCGAATATGACTCAAATGGACGATATTGTTGGGAATAGCACTAGAAATTAGCTCTATTTCCGCCAAATGGACCAAATTTGCAAAAATAGAACTAAAAACTAGTCTAATTTTCATTACTAGTCCTCCAAATTGCCTCAAATGCACGAAGTCGTTGGGAATAGCACTAGAAATTAGCACTATTTCCGCCAAATGGACCAAATTTGCACAAATAGAACTAAAAACTAGTCTAATTTTCAATACTTGTCCTCCAATATGTCTCAAATGCACGAAGTCGTTGGGAATAGCACTAGAAATTAGCACTATTTCCGCCGAACCGGCCAAATGCGAACAAATAGAACTAAAAACTAG
>NZ_MRTD01000034.1 GCF_001956295.1 Paenibacillus sp. FSL A5-0031 | reverse complement strand
TATGTAGAATTAACGGACATGAGATACCTTATTTGCCGAAATTCCGTCCTTTTACAGATCTAACGGACATAGGATCTCTTATTTAGTTTCAGGATGCTTAGTTTGGCTACTTTTTGAGCTATTAACGCATCCTATGTCCGTTAGATCCACGTAATGAGCTTGAATTCTCGAAATAGCGGATTTCATGTCCGTTAAGGTTAAAGGTTAAACATGAACAACATAACAGCAGTTTCCAATATTGAGCCGAAAATATTATATGTGCAAAGATAAATAAACATATCAAACAAAACATCCCGTCTGGAAGCTCTCAGCGGGCTGTTTTGTTTGCCCATACACTAAAGTTGTTAAACATGTGCTTTGACGAGGTTTGGAATGGCTTATCAAGTGTTTTATCAATCACTCCACCAATAACCCCCCACCAAACCCCAAGCGCTTTACAAAAGCTTCATGGAACATTAATCATTATGAAATAAAAACTCTCTACAATTCTAGTTAACATAATAGATATGGGAGTGAGTGAAACTTGAAGATCTATAGTAAAAGGTTAATATCATTATTATTAGCTACGGAAATTACGGCCAGCATGGTGCTGGCAGGCGGGCCAGTCATGGCTGCCGGATCACCGCTATCGGGGACGCCTTACGCAGTAGACAGCGCCTATAATGTAGCCACCCCGCACATTGTCATTAATCAAGTATATGGCGGTGGATTGAATAAGGATACTGAAATACTGTTATCTCATGGATTTATTGAGCTTTATAATCCGACGGATAGTGATGTCAATCTTGCTGGTTGGTCGCTGCAATATGCGGATCGGGGCTCCAGTGCAACGACAGGTGCTACTCAGGCTTGGGAAAAGCTTAATTTGTCCGGGACGATTAAAGCACATTCTTCTTTTCTAATAACAGGAGCTTCTACAGGTGCTGCAAATCCTAAAGTAAATCTCTCTGCCAAAAGTGATCTTACTTGGGAGCGTTTCATTAACAATAAAGGGATGAAGGTTGCTCTCATGAGCAATCAAACTTTACTGACTGATCCTAATCCTTTTGACACTAAGCCAGACGGCTATGTAGATATGGTAGGTACAGGAAGCAATGATAAGGATAGCAATATCGACGGATATGAGACTGCATTCCCTACGGGCTCAGCAGAAGGCACATCGAAGAAAAAGTCCATTCGCCGCAGCAACTTCTTAGATACAGACAATAATAAAGCGGATTTCAAACAAGTCGATTATGAGTTAGCTACAGGCGATGCATTACTAGCAGCAATACCTCGCAGCGGTGCTGACGGCGCATGGGGGCCGGGTGTTGTTCAGCCGCTAGCCATTACTACAGCGTCTCTTGCTGATGGCTTTGTTGGATCTCCATACTCTGCGGTTATACAAGCTACTGGTGGAAACACGCCATATACCTTTACTGCAACTGGCTTGCCAGAAGGACTTAGCCTTGCGTCAAATGGTGCTTTAACGGGGACACCGACCAAGGCGGTATTAAATACTAATGTGACGATTACAGCGACTGACAGCACGGCAGGTACGCCAGTTAGCATAGTTAAGTCGTTAGCGTTTACCATTCAATCCAGTATAGCGCCAGCAACTCATGTTCTAATTAATGAAGTATATGGCGGCGGCGGAAAAATTAATAAAGATACTCCGCCAGCAGCATCTCCGTACTTGTATGACTTTGTTGAGATCTACAATCCGACTGCTTCGCCAATATCACTTGCAGGATATCATTTAAGATACAGCAATAAAGGTGCTACAACGGTACAAGGCTATGATTTTGAAGAAGGTGCGGTTATTGCTCCTCATGATTATTACCTCGTTCGCCTTGAAGCAACTTGGGGCAATACGAGCGATAAAAATTACGGAGATCCTTACCTAGCTGATGCATATGCAAGCACGAAAGAGCAATCCATCGGCATGTCTGATGTGGATGGCTCAGTGGAATTATTTCAAGGAGTGTACTCTACTTCGGCAGTTGTTGATGCGGTAGGCTTCGGTGCGGTTCAAACTAAACTGCATGAAGGCACATCTGTAGGGAATGGAGCTTCACTGCCAGCGGCTGTTAAAGGCGTGCGCCGCATTAACTTTCAAGATTCCAACAACAATGCTGCTGATTTTGCAGTAGTGGATCCATCGCCTACGCGAGGTGGGAAAACAGAGGGAACCGTTGATGTCATTCCTGATTTTGTGAAGCTTATCGGTTCACTCCAGAAGAATACAACAGACAAAGCGGTAACGGTTGAAGGTTTGGTTACAACTCCGTCCGTTAAATCGGATAACAGCCAAGCAAATGCAGTGCGTTATGTACAATCGTTTACGGGCGCAATTGCTGTTGAAGGCATGGACCCATCCATCCCGGTAGGTGCAGAGGTACGCGTTTCTGGGACGGCTGGTCTTCATGACGGCGAAGTGCGGGTAAAAGGCAACTTACAGGTAACAAGGCTGAACAATAAAATTTTTAGCATAGTGGCGGAAGATACGTTCGATAAGTCTATGCTTAACGTAGATAAGCTTAGTTCAGTAACAGCTGATATGTACGGCAGGAGAGTGACAACTACAGGCAATGTAACTGCCATGGACAAAACGGCTAATACGATTAAGCTTGATAACGATATGTTGCTTTATGTGAATGGAGCGTTTCCGAAGGTTGAAGTTGGGGACAATGCACAAGCTACTGGAACCATTGGAGTTTTTGGCAGCGAAGTTAGATTGGCTGTAGCAAGCTCAGCTGCAGATATGATCATAAAGCCAGCGTCCGCTGAGTTTAAAGATACGCTCAATATTTCAAAAATCGGAGAGTATTCAGTAGGCCAATTCAATAAAGATGGCGGCGTTGCCGAGATCGTGAAATTCAACAAAGACAATGGAAAATTTTATTTGGTTAACGGCTCCGGTGATCCGCCAAGCCTAGATATTGTCAGCTTAGGAAGCGGGAACGGAACGCTAATTAAAGAAAAAACGATACTTGTTAAGCCGATGGCCGAGGTTGAAGGTTTTGTATACGGTGATTTAACTAGTGTAGATATTAATACGACAACTAAGCGAGTTTCTGTCGCAGTACAAGAGGCGGATCCACTCAAGCCAGGTAAAATCATCGTACTCGATTATGATGGTAATTTAATCTCAGCCTACGCTGCTGGTGTACAACCGGATATGATTAAGTCAACAGCTGATGGAAAGTATATCCTTACTGCGGATGAGGCGGAGCCGCGCAATGGTACAGATGATCCTAAAGGAAGCGTAACGATCGTCAATACAGTAAACAACAAAGTTACCCATGTACTCTTCGATGATCCGTCCGTTATCGAGGATGGTGTTCATATTCGCGGCAAAGTAGATCCGGCAGATGGAAAAATTAAATTGAGCGGAACAAAAGCAGACGCTGTGTATGATCTGGAGCCTGAGTATATCACTCTTTCGGATGATAACAAGACAGCCTATGTGTCATTGCAAGAGAATAATGCAATTGCGATTATTGATATCGAAACGAACAAAGTGACGGCTGTAAAAGCACTCGGATTAAAGGATTATAATGATCCGCGCAATTCTCTCGACGTTCTAAAAGACGGTGCGATTAAGTTGGAAAATGTACCGTTTAAAGGGATGTACATGCCTGACGGTATCGCATCTCATACGATTAACGGTCAAACGTACCTTTTTACAGCTAATGAAGGCGATGTAACGGAATGGCCGAACCGTACAAACGGCAGCACGATAGGTGCATTAAAAGGAAAGCTTGATCCGACTTCAGCGGCAGCGATTTTCCTAAAGGGCAAGACTGCTTATGATGGTATTGAAGTCGCAAGCGATATGGGCAATGACGGCATTTACATGTATGGCGGACGTTCTTTCTCTATCTGGAATGCGAACTCGATGGAGCAGGTCTATGACAGCGGCAACGATTTTGAAACGATAACGGGCAATCGCTTACCAGCATTCTTTAACACAAGCAACAGTAAGACAGCTATTGATGATCGAAGCGGCAAGAAGGGACCAGAACCGGAAGATATTAAAACGGGGAAGGTTGGCAATAAGGTTTTGGCATTCGTTGGTCTTGAGCGCATCGGTGGCTTCATGACCTATGATGTAACAGATCCTGCGCATGCGGCATTCGCTAATTATACAAATACTCGCGTGTTCAAAGACAGTCAAGGCAAGGACAACTTAGATACAGATACTGGCCCAGAAGGCTTGGAGTTTATTCCGGCTAACATTAGCCCAACTGGAATGCCTTTACTCTTGGTTGCTTATGAGGTAGGCGGCAAGGTAGGCGTATATCAGCTGAATGTAACGAAAGTAACGATGGATAAGGCTTCCCTTTCCTTAAAAGTTGGAGATGCTGCATCTAAGTTGGTTGCAACTGTCCAGCCTGTAGGCGGAAGCTCTGCTGCTGCAATATGGACTTCTTCTAATACAGCTGTGGCAACTGTAGATTCAAATGGAAATGTCACAGCGTTAAAAGCCGGAACAGCGGTCATTTCAGCAGCGAGTGCTGACGGATATGGTCTCGCTGAGACGAGTGTCACGGTTACTTCAGGTGACATCGTAACTCCATCGCCAACACCGAATCCATCGCCGACGCCTGCACCTTCTACAAAACCTGAAGATGCTGGAGTGACGATCGTAAATGGGGAGACCGTAAAAGCAGTAAGCACGCTTAAAGCTGAAACGGATAACAGCGGTAAGACAACGGCAACGGTAACGTTAAATCAATTGGATGCAGCAATAGCTGCATTAGATAAAGCATCAAACGGCAAGCCGGCATCCATTGAGTTTAAAATAGCGGCTAACACAGACACCAAGTCAACGGCTATCAAGTTTGAGGAAAAAGCGATCGCTAAGCTTGCAGCTAAGGGATTGAAGTCGCTGGATGTTAATGCAGGACTCGGAATCGTTTCCTTTGATGCTAAGGCTATTGGAACATTGGCGGCAGCCTCAGGGAATGGCGAGCTTTCCATAGCGGTCAACAAAGTGGATGTTTCTAAGCTGTCTAGTGCGATTAAGGAAACGATCGGCAGCCATCCTGTGTATGAGTTTGATGTGATCGGCGGAAAAACAGCGATTACCGATTTGAAGGGCGGTAAAGCAAGGGTAAGCATTCCTTATTCTCTTCAAGCAAACGAAGACAGCCAAGCAGTAGTCATCTACTATATTGCAAATGACGGCAAACTTATCAATGTACCTAACAGCGTGTACGATAAGTCGACAGGTCAATTGCAGTTTACGGTAAGCCATTTCTCTACTTACGGAGTTGGCTACAATCATGTGGCATTTTTGGACACGGCATCAAGCTTTGCGAAGGATTCTATCCTTTACTTATCTTCCCGAGATATAATCGGCGGCTTGGGCAATCAAAAGTTTGCTCCAAAGGCTAACATGTCACGGGCTGATTTCACACTCATCCTTGCAAGAATTGCTGGCGCTCAACTGGACGGTTACACGTCATCTAGCTTTAAGGACGTGAAGTCATCCGATTACTTTGCAGGGGCGGTAGCATGGGCGGCTGAAAAAGGAATTGTCGGAGGCGCTGGAGATGGCAGCTTCAATCCTAAAGCCAATATTAGCCGTGAGCAAATGGTGGCTATGATTGCAAGGTTCGTTAATGTCATGAACTTTGATTTGCCTGCGCAGACAAATGCTATAGCGTTTGAAGATGCATCATCTATTGGAGCCTTTGCGAAGGAAGCAGCAGCTGCAGTGCAGCAGGCGGGAATCATTAACGGCAAGATCTATGCAAATAAGGCAGGCAGCTATTTTGCACCGAAGGATTTGGCTACCCGTGAGGAAGCAGCAAAAATGCTGGCGAAATTAATTCAATTAATGGCATAATTCGACTTGAGCAAGACCGCAGCGCCCTTCAGTTAGAGGTGCTGCGGTCTTTTTCATAAGAGGGTTAATTTATGGGATTAAACCAGCCTTTTTGCTAATTTATTAAGCATCGTTAACTTAACTGAAGCGGGTTGTCTTTCGCAGTTATTATTTACCGGAAACATAAGCAGCAAAAAGGAGCGGGTTATATACTCTGCTTGCGTGAATCTGTTTTTGTTAGGATTGGCTTCAGGGCTTCAACCCTGTAGGTTTTTGTAGTATGATGGTAGAAGTCAAAAAAACGTTCATGTTGTACAAGCAAGCTTTCGAAGCGATTACTGCTTCGGAAAACAAGTAAATGCTTACGGAGCGATCGTTGCTTCGCAAAAATTTAGGAGGAACAGTATGTCGGATCAATCTGCATCTACTTTGACCACAAATCGGCAGCAGGCTAACAATTTGCTGCGACGCGATGTCCGGTTTCTAGGCAACATTCTCGGTGAAGTTCTTGTTCATCAAGGCGGCCGCGAGCTGCTTGAAATCGTAGAACGGATTCGTGAACAAAGTAAATCTCTTCGCGCTGAATTTGTACCGGAATTATTTGATCAATTTAAAGAAAATGTATCATCGCTTAACCCGGAAATACGTCATCAAGTGATTAGAGCGTTTGCCATTTATTTTCAGCTTGTCAACATTGCAGAGCAAAATCATCGGATTAGACGGAAACGTGATTACGAGGTTTCTGCTGGCGAAGCGGTCCAACGCGGCTCCATTGAGAGCGCGGTTCAAGATCTGAAGGAACGCGACATTGCAATCGAGGAAGTTAGAGATATTTTGAGCAATATTTCGCTGGAACTAGTAATGACTGCACACCCGACCGAGGCAACTCGCCGCGCGGTGCTTGATATTCATAAACGGATTGCTGTAGATGTGATGGAGCTGGATAATCCAACACTAACTTATCGCGAGCGCGAGAAGCTGCGTGAGAAGCTCATGAATGAGGTTCTTATTTTGTGGCAAACAGACGAGCTTCGTGACCGCAAACCAACCGTTATCGATGAAGTTCGTAACGGCTTGTACTATTTTGATGAGACATTGTTCGAGGTGCTTCCTAATGTTTATGAAGAGCTTGAACGCTGCCTAAGCAAATACTATCCAGATGAGAACTGGCATGTGCCTGATTACTTACGATTCGGCTCTTGGATCGGCGGCGATCGCGATGGCAACCCATCCGTGAAAGCTCAGGTAACTTGGGAAACGCTAACGCTGCACCGTCAGCTGGCTATTCGCAAGTACGAAGAAAAACTAGGCGAGCTTATGGACCTTCTCAGCTTCAGCACAAACCTTGTCGAGGTATCGGCTGAGCTTATCGATTCGATTCGATCGGATCGCGAGCATGTTGAGCTTAAGTGCGTCGAACTTTGGAGAAATACGAAGGAGCCATACCGTATTAAGCTTGGCTTTATGCTAGAAAAGCTGGCTAATACACGCGATGAATCGCTTAAGGGTTCGCAAATGCGTTACAACCACCCGGAAGAGCTTCGCGAGGACTTGCTCGTTATCGATCGCAGCTTGCGTCATCACTACGCCGATTATGTAGCAGATACAGCACTTGCTAAGTTAGTACGTCAAGTGGAGCTGTTTGGTTTCCACCTTATGGCGCTTGATGTTCGTCAGCATAGCCAAGAGCATGAAAATGCGATGGCTGAAATTTTGGCGAAAATGAATGTAGCAGCAGATTATGCGGCACTTCCTGAAGAAGAAAAAACAGAACTGCTTCACCGTCTCCTAAATGATCCGCGCCCGCTTACTTCGGGGCATTTAGATTACACGGAGTCCACGCGTGAATGCTTGAATGTATACCATACGATTTACCGGGCGCAGCAAGAGTTTGGCGTCAATTGTATTTCAAGTTATCTGATTAGTATGACGGAAGCGGCAAGCGACATGCTTGAGGTTATGGTGTTTGCGAAGGAAGTTGGCTTGTTCCGCAAGGAAGCAGACGGCACGATTCGTTGTACACTGCAATCGGTACCGCTATTTGAAACAATTGATGACCTGCATGCAGCACCAGCTATTATGAAGCAGCTATTCGAAATGCCGATCTACCGTCAAGCGGTAGAAGCTCGAGGCAACCTGCATGAAATTATGCTTGGTTATTCCGATAGCAACAAAGACGGCGGAGTTGTTACAGCGAACTGGGAGCTGCGCGTAGCGCTTAATGAAATTACAGCTGCCGGCAAAGAGTACGACGTTAAGCTGAAGTTCTTCCACGGCCGTGGCGGAGCGCTTGGCCGCGGCGGCATGCCGCTTAACCGCAGTATCCTTGCACAACCGCCACATACGGTTGGCGGCGGCATCAAAATTACCGAGCAAGGTGAGGTTCTATCCTCGCGTTATTCGATGCAAGGTATTGCATACCGCAGCTTGGAGCAAGCAACTTGGGCGCTGATTACGGCTGCTCGTCTGGCGAAATACCCAGAGCAAGCACCGCAAGCAGAAGCGGAGTGGGAAGAAATTGCACGTACGATTTCCGAGACGGCACTCGAGAAGTATCAGGATCTTATTTTCCGCGATCCAGATTTCTTGACGTACTTCAAGGAGTCGACACCACTTCCTGAGGTCGGTGAGTTGAACATCGGTTCACGTCCTTCCAAACGGAAAAACAGTGATCGTTTCGAGGATTTGCGCGCCATCCCTTGGGTGTTCGCATGGACGCAAAGCCGCTACTTGCTGCCGGCATGGTACGCCGCTGGTACTGCAATGAAGCAATATACTGGCGACGACGAGGAAAAGCTGAACACGCTGCGTACGATGTACGAGAAGTTCCCGTTCTTCCGCTCGCTAATTGACAATCTTCAAATGGCTCTTGCTAAAGCAGATTTGCTCATTGCGAAGGAATATGCAGATATGATTAAGGATAAAACGATCCGTGATCGTATTTTTGAGCAAATCGAAGAAGAATACAAGCTTACATCTGAGCTTATTCTTAGCATCACAGGCCAAACGGAAATTTTGGATAATGTTCCTGTTATCCAAGAGTCCATTCGTCTGCGCAATCCGTACGTCGATCCGCTTAGCTACATGCAAGTGCAGCTGCTAACTGAGCTTCGTGCACTGCGTGATAACGAGGAAGATGATCCAGAACTGCTTCGCGAAGTACTTCTGACGATCAACGGCATTGCCGCAGGCCTTCGGAATACGGGCTAACTGCTCAAACTAATCGCTTAGGCGAATATAGAATAGCTACAAAGCCAACCATGGTATTTACTGTGGTTGGCTTTTTTTCGTTTAAAGCAGCTGGAAGGCCTTGTTGTGAGAAGCTAGAAAAACAAACTACAATCAGAACTCTATTTTTCTTATGTTCTTTTATAGTCCACTTAAGTTTTGTTTAAGGTACATCCTGCATGATAGGTACATAGGAAACAGACACCTACTATTGAGAGGATGATAGAGATGAACGAGGAAAACAAACGCTCAGAAACGAGCGGTGATACTTACACGTCGAACCATACATCGAATGAAACGAACCGGACTCCTGTCACTACTTATATTTATGAATCCAACAAATCAACAAATGAGCTAAGAGCTTCGTATGAGAGGGAGCTTGGGCTGGGACAAGATGGGAGCGGAAGCGGGTCAGGGTCAGCAGCAGGCGGTAAAAAACGTTCAAAGCGTGCGGGCGGCAGCTCGGCAAAAACGCTGCTTGCATCGTTCTTGATTGGCGCTCTCGTCATTGGCGGTTTCTCCTACATGGCAGATAAAAACAATCTGTTCAGCGGAGGGGAACAAACCGTTCAAAACTCGGGCTCCAGCGTTGTTAGCAATTCAGGACAGCAGGATGCTGGCTTGTCTACAGCATCGCTAAGCTCAAGTGAAGATATCGCTTCCGTCTATAAAGCTGCGAGCCCCGCAGTTGTGAAGATCGAAAATTATGGGGAGCCAGCACGTTCGAACTCCATGTTCGACGATCCACGCTTTCAACAGTTTTTTGGAAATGGCGGGTCGGGCAGCAACGGACAACAGCAAGAATCGCAAGAACAGCAGCCAGGCAGTTCAAATCTTGAGCTGGTAGGCTCGGGCACAGGCTTTTTCTTCGAATCGGACGGTTATATTCTGACTAACGAGCATGTAATTGCTGACGCGAAGGAGGTTAAAGTAACGGTTCAAGGTTATGACGAGCCTCTAACAGCAAAGGTGCTTGGTTCGAGTTACGATCTAGACTTGGCTGTGCTTAAGGTGGAAGAGCCTAATGGCAAAGCATTCCCGTCACTTAAACTGGGAAGCTCTGACCAAACGCGAATCGGTGACTGGGTGATGGCGATCGGCAATCCATATGGCTTCGATCAAACGTTGACTATGGGCGTGTTAAGCGCGAAAGAGCGTCCAATTACGATTGCAGATGAGCAAGGGAACCATAATTACGAGCATTTGCTGCAAACGGATGCCTCTATTAATCCAGGGAACTCTGGAGGACCGCTTCTCAACGAGAAGGGAGAGGTTATCGGTATAAACACGGCTGTGAACGCTGAGGCGCAAGGCATTGGTTTTGCGATTCCTACAACGACGATTACGAAGGTGCTCGAGCAATTGAAAACCAATACACTTTAATAAATACAAAGTGCATGAACAACTAAGGTCTGGGAACATTACGTTTCCTAGACCTTTTTTTGCTTTATTTTAGCGTTCCTAGCCGAAAGTCGAAAAAACAACTAGCCTCAGGTCGATTGCTGACTGAACATCAAACCTATATAATTATTAGAACGGTTAGTATTTTTTGGAGCAAACGGCAATGAAACCTGAACCTGATGTACGTACATTGCTGCTCATGACTATGAACATTACGGCTAATTAGGGTCGATGCTCATATTGGAAGTATCTTTCTCAATTGTCTTGCTTTTTCAGCCCATGTGCATTACGATTTTTCTAGGGTGTATGGATGCGGACATTATATATTTATAAAATAGAGCAAGGCGATCAGTCGATCGAATGGAAGGTTTGGAGGAGTTTAGGTGATTGTATTGGAAGCACGCCTGGCGAAGTTATCGCTTAAAGGCGATCAGCAGGCTTTTGCTGAGCTTGTAGACCTCTATCAAGACAAGCTCTTTCATATGGCTTATCGAATGTTAAACAGCCGCCAGGAAGCGGAGGATGTTGTACAGGACACGTTCCTTCGCGTTTACAAAAACCTGGATAGATATGATGAAACGTTAAAATTTTCAACTTGGATATATAGAATTGCTACGAACTTATGTATTGATCGACTGCGCAAACGCAAACCGACCTATTCGCTGGATGCAGAGTCATCGGATCATGAGGGACTGGATGGCTACTCCATGATACCGAGTGATAATCGGACGCCAGAATCAGAGCTGCTTCTCTCGGACACACAGCGCATTATACATGCGGCTATTGCTTCACTGCCACCGAAATATAAGAGCGTGATGACGCTTAGATATATGCAGGACCTGTCGTTGCAGGAAATAGGCGATGTGCTGGACATGCCTGTCACGACGATCAAAACGCGGGTTCACCGCGGCAGGGAATTTCTTCGGAAGAAGCTTGAGCATAAGTTATAATTACAAATAATGATACAATCCTCCAAAGGAAAGCCATGTCTAGCGCAGACATAGGCTTCTTTTTGGGAGAAATTCAAGCTAATTCCTTACCTGCAAAGGATTACTTACGCGATTACGAAAAAAAGTGAAACATCCTTCTTGCTAGTAACGTATCCTAATAGCGAGATAAGAACTTAATGCGCGAGCAACTGAAAGAAAGGACTGGCTGCTATGAATTGCAACGTCGCTATCGTATGGATGCATGATTATTTGGACGGCGAGCTGCCGCGTGAAGATATCGTTACGTTAAAATCTCATTTGCTTTCCTGTCCCGCTTGTCGCAGCCGGTTTGAACAGCTCCAGAAGACGGACGCCGCGGTGTTCCAGACTTTAGAAGCGATTAAGCCTGCCGCGGATTATGACAAGAAGGCATCCGAGCTTTTAAATGAACGAATTATGCAGCAACTGCCGAAGAAACAGAGCAAGCAGAGAAACCGCATCGTACGTTTTATTTATCGGTACCCCGGAGTAACAGCAGCTGCTGTTTTTGTACTCGTTATGTTAGGCAGCTTCTTCACGATGTGGGAAGAGGATACCAAGCTGATTGTTGCAGGCGAGGATCTTCAGCAGGTCATCATAGAAGGAAATACAGTTATTGTGCCAGAGGGTGCTCATTTAACGGGAAATTTGACCGTAGAAAATGGAATAGCCGATGTTAAGGGCGAGGTGGACGGCAACGTAACTGTCATTGACGGAACCTTGAACTTAGCTTCAACCGGCCATATCGCGGGTCAGAGCAGAACGATTGACCAAGCGCTCGATTGGTTCTGGTACAAAGTAACGCAAACTTTTGGCGGTAACGCTCGCTAAAGCAAGCTGCCTCCCTGTTGCAGGGGGGCGTTTTTTAATTTTTTTTTGAAAAAAAGGATTTCCAATCCCATATATAGAAAATAATAAAGTTGAAAACCGATAATTAGACAATAATAAGGGGATCGGCTGTTGGGGGTTGGCATATGAGTTATTTCTCAGATTTAACATGGCATGACTATTTAAAGGATATTATAGACGTTGGTATAGTTAGTTATATTATTTATAAAATGATTTTGCTTGTGCGCGGAACAAGGGCAGTTCAACTTTTAAAAGGGATCGTCGTACTCGTCGCTGTATGGGGGCTGAGTACATGGTTCAATTTGTATACGTTGAAATGGTTAATGAACCAGATGTTCACCTTCGGAATTGTGAGCGTGCTGATTATTTTTCAGCCTGAGCTGAGACGCGTGCTTGAGCAGCTTGGTCGTGGAAAGCTGTTCGCGCGGTCATTTTCACTTGATCGGGATGTCGTCAACGAACAAATTGACGGCGTAATTAAAGCTGTCCGTTTTATGGCAGAACGAAAAATCGGGGCGTTAATCGTATTTGAGCGGAGCACAGGCCTCAGTGAATTGATTGAATCGGGCATCCGTATGGAATCGAAAATTACATCGGAGCTGCTGATTAACATTTTTACACCGAATACACCGCTGCATGATGGAGCTGTCATTATACGCGCTAATCAGATTATGGCGGCGGGCTGCTACTTGCCTCTATCGGAAAATCCTTTTATAAGCAAGGAGCTTGGAACTCGCCACCGTGCCGCGATTGGAGTAAGTGAAGTAACGGATGCAGTGTCCGTAACCGTCTCGGAAGAAACGGGGCAAGTGTCATTGTCTCTAGGAGGCATGATCGTACGAGATATTAACGAGGAATCGCTGATTTCGAAGCTCTTTGATGAGCTGACTCCGAAGACGACAGGTCGTACGAAGGAACGTGTAACCATATCGTCTCTTTGGAAGCGGAAAGGAGGCAGTGATGGATAAATGGCTAAGTCACCCCACCTCTCTCAAAGTAATATCCGTCATAGTCGGATTGCTGCTCTGGGCTATCGTACATATTGATCCGGACACCTCACCGCAGACGGCGACATCAAATATTGATACCAAAACGATAGAAGCATCGGTTATTACGGCAGATGGCCTAGATACAGATAAGTACGTGCTTACGGCGATGGAACCTACCGTCGTGCGGCTAGATGTGCAGGGCAGGTTAACTGTTTTGTTCAATGCTTCTTCGAAAGATGATTATAAGGTTCAAGTGGACTTGAAGGGCGTAAAGCCCGGCATACAGGAGTTGCCTTTGACGGTAAAACTGCCGAAAGGGATTACGCTTGTGGAGATGTCGCCGCGCACCGTTACGGTTCAGATCGAAGAAATTGTAACGAAGCCTTTTGAGCCGCAAGTCATTGTGGAAGGCAAGCCGGCAGACGGTTATATTGTTGGAGCATCGACGATTGTAGCACCGACAACAGGTGTACAGGTTACGCTGCCTAAGGATGATATGAGCAGAATCGGTGCTGTTACGACGGAGATCAATATTGAGGGTGCAGATAAAACGGTTGTTAACAAAAAAGCAAAAGTAATCGTATACGATGTAGACGGTATCGAAATGACAAATGCGATTGTTTCACCAGAAACGCTGCATGTCGAGGTCAAGGTAACGCCTCCGCTGAAGGTACTGCCTCTACAGGTGCGCTATACGGGCACTCTGCCTGAGGGACTGAGCTTAGTATCGGTGAAGCCGGCAATTGACAAGGTGACCGTATACGGCGAGCAGAAGCAGTTAGACGAGCTGCAGGTTTATGATGGAGTCGTGCTTGATCTCTCGAAGGTGAAGCAAACAGGAACCATTCGCGTGAAGACGGAATTGATTGATGGAATAAAGGCAATTGATCCAGCAGAGGTGGAGCTCAATGTCGTAGTAGCTCCCGTTAAGAATAGAACACTTACAGGACTTGATGTAGCTATAGAAGGTATCGCAAACGGGCTGTCGGCTGTTATACGGACGCCGGCAAACGGTAAGTTTGATTTAACCGTCAGCGGAGCAGATCCGGTGTTGTCTACGCTAAAGGCATCGGATATTAGCATCATTGCCAATGTAGAAGGTCTAGGTGTAGGCACGCATGTCGTAACGCTTCAGGTTGATGTGCCAGCGTATATTCAGACCGTACTGGCTGAAGGTCAAACTTTAACGGTGACGATAGAAATTACCGACAACTCTGTACCAGGATCAGGATCAGGCGGAGACAACTCCGAGGAGGTCGGAGGCACTCCGACAGAGGAGTCTCCTCCCCCTGCTACGACACCGCCTCCAGACACCAGTGAGGAGACTGGCAATGGTGGCGGAAACGCAGCAGGCGGTTCAACTACGAATCCATAATCATCAGAGCGGAATATGTATATAACAACGAAAGCAATATATTACAAAGGAGCTTTTTAAACATGGGGAAATATTTCGGTACAGACGGTGTTCGCGGCGTAGCCAATCGTGAGCTTACACCTGAGCTAGCATACAAAATCGGCCGCTGCGGCGGCTATGTTCTAACACACAAGGCTCAAAAGCCGAAGGTGGTTATTGGCCTTGATACACGGATTTCTGGCCCAATGCTGGAATCTGCACTAATTGCGGGTCTATTGTCGATTGGTGCAAGCGTTGTGCGTCTTGGCGTCGTATCCACACCGGCAGTTGCTTATATTACGCGTGAGCTGAACGCTGACGCTGGGGTTATGATTTCCGCATCACACAATCCTGTAGAGGATAACGGCATTAAGTTTTTTGCTGGCGACGGCTTTAAATTGTCGGATGATACCGAACTCGAAATCGAACAATTAATTGATGCTCTTACAGATGAATTACCGCGGCCTGAGGGCGGAGATATCGGAGCGGTATCAAGCGATAAAGGCGCTAAGCAGCGCTATTTGGATTATTTGAAAACAACGATTAAAGGCGAATTCAAAGGCTTGAAAATCGTGCTGGACTGCGCGAATGGTTCCGCTTATGAGCTGGCTCCTTCGGTATTCCGCGAGCTTGGAGCGGACATTATAACGGTAGGCGCTGAGCCGGATGGTTTGAATATTAATGCTGGCGTTGGTTCGACGCATCCAGAATATTTGCGTGAGCAGGTACTGGCGCATGGCGCAGACCTTGGGCTTTCTTTTGACGGGGACGCTGACCGTTTGATTGCTATTGATGAAAATGGCGAAGAGGTAGACGGCGACTTTATTCTTTGTATTATTGGCGATGCGATGAAGCGTGAAGGCAAGCTGAAAGAGGATACCATTGTAACGACGGTTATGGCCAATATCGGCTTCTTCAAGGGAGCAGAGCGCATTGGCTTGAAGACAGCACAAACGGCAGTTGGCGATCGTTACGTCATGGAAGAAATGCGTCGCGGCGGCTTCAATCTAGGCGGCGAGCAATCCGGCCATGTTATTTTCCTTGACCATATTACGACTGGCGACGGTATTCTCACTGCCCTTCAGCTCGTTGATACGATTGCAGCCTCCGGCAAGAAGCTAAGCGAGCTTAAAGGCCTTATGCGGAAATACCCGCAAAAGCTTGTTAACGTACGCGTAGCGGACAAGAGCTTGTACCAAGGCAATGCAGCGATAGAAGAAGCGGTGAAACGTGTAGAGCTAGAACTTGGCGACAACGGCCGCGTGCTTGTTCGTCCATCGGGTACGGAATCTTTGATTCGCGTTATGGCGGAAGGACCAGAGAAGGAACAGGTCGAGGCTTACGTTGATCAAATTGCAAATGTCGTTAAAAGTGAACTAGGTTAATCATAGAGAATAATGGTGTCGAAGGCCTGTCGGTTCTTGTAGCCGGCGGGCTTTTTTAGCATTATTTTGGAAAATGGACGAGTATATTTTCCGTGAAAGGTTGCACAGCAGCTGGAAAATGAATATGATAGGTAGTGTGATTCAAGAAGGAAAGCGAGGATAGAGGTTATTTAAGCAAGATAAGCGCCAGAGCTTGCGTGATGAATGATCTGTGGTAGAGCTAAGATAGATTAGCTTGAAGCGGGTGTTCATACGGGAAGCTGACGAGGTGAAGGTGTTCGAAACATTCGGCGGGGACCTTCCGGTATTACAAGCCAACCGAAAGCCGTTACGTAAAACGGCCGGGCGACCGGTCATACAATCGTGCGGCAGGCTTCGATTATAATATTACTCCCGTATGTCCAAGATGCCACCAGCAGGGTGGGCATGGGCAGAGGGGTTACATTTTCCGCAATCATTCGGATTATTTTGTGACAACTTCATAGTGCCTGTGCCACGCATTGGCGGCATCCGATAAGGACGGGAAAATAACCTATCGGAGGCCTATTAAATTATGTGTGGAATTGTAGGATATATTGGTAAACGCGACTCGCAGGACATTTTGCTCGAAGGATTGAAGAAGCTGGAGTACCGGGGTTATGATTCCGCTGGTATCGCTGTCTTCACGAAAAACGGGCTCGAAATTACAAAGTCCAAAGGACGTCTCGCGAATCTTGAAGGCTTGCTGCGTGAAGTACCGCTCGAAGGTTCTATTGGCATTGGTCATACACGCTGGGCTACTCATGGTAAGCCATCCGATGTGAACTCGCATCCGCATACGGACAACACGGCTAAATTTTCGGTTGTTCACAACGGGATTATTGAGAACTACTTGAATCTTAAGGAAGAATTAGTGACAAAAGGGCATGTTTTTGTATCGGAGACAGATACCGAAGTCATTTCCCATTTGATTGCTGATGAATATAACGGCAACATCGTGGAAGCTGTGCAGCGTGCGGTTAAACGTATGCGTGGAGCGTTCGCGCTTGGTGTGTTGACTGAGTTTGAACCGGATCGCCTGGTTGCGGTTCGTTATGCAAGCCCGCTTGTTATCGGTGTAGGCGAAGGCGAAAACTTCATTGGCTCGGATATTCCGGCTATTTTGGAGCATACGCGCAACGTTTATATTTTGAACGACGGCGAAATGGCAATCCTGACACGCGATGCTGTCGAAGTAATGACGACTGAAGGCGAAACTATTTCCAAGGAAATATTTCATGTCGATTGGGATCTAGTAACGGCAGAGAAAGCTGGATTTGATCACTTCATGCTGAAAGAAATTCACGAACAGCCAAAAGCTTACCGTGATACTATGATGAGCCGCATTTCGGAAGACGGTAAATCTGTCGACTTAAAAGAGCTGGGTATGACAGCTGAATATATTAAATCAATCCGCAAAGTACACATCGTAGCATGTGGAACGGCATATCACGCAGGTCTTGTCGGCAAAACGGTCATTGAGTCGCTTGCGCGCATTCCGGTTGAGACGGACGTGGCATCCGAGTACCGTTACCGCTCGCCGATCATTACTCCGGATACGCTCGTTATCGTTGTAAGCCAATCTGGCGAAACAGCGGATACACTTGCAGCTTTGCGTGAAGCACAGCGCAACGGCGCTCGTGTGCTTGCGATTACTAACGTAGTAGGCAGCTCGGTTGCCCGCGAAGCGGATCATGTGCTTATTACATGGGCGGGTCTTGAAATTGCGGTTGCTTCGACAAAAGCATACAGCTCGCAATTGATTGCTTTTTATCTGCTTGGTCTACACATGGCAGGTACGCTTGAGACCAAAGAAGCTTCTTACATCGCAGAAGTTCTTGAGGCTATGCATCAGCTTCCAACTCAGGTTGAGCGCATCCTTGAGCAAGCGTATGTGCTTAAACAAGTTGCAGAGTCGTTCTCGCATCACAAGCACCTATTCTTCATCGGCCGCGGCGTTGACTATGCTGTAGCGCAAGAAGGCTCGCTGAAGCTGAAAGAGATCTCGTATATTCACTCCGAGGCTTATGCAGCTGGTGAGCTCAAGCACGGTACCTTGGCTCTCATAGAGGAAGGTATTCCGGTTATCGCTCTTGTTACGCAAGAAGAGCTGTACGAGAAAACACTTAGCAACATTAAAGAAGTAAAAGCGCGCGGCGCTCACGTTATAGGCATTGCGAATCAAGGTGCAGAGGAAGAAGTTGCGAAATCTGTCGACGAGCTATTCGCGATTCCGAAGACACTTCCGATCTTGTCACCAGCACTTTCAGTTATTCCGCTACAACTGATTTCTTATTATGCTTCGTTAGCTCTTGAGCATGACGTGGATAAACCGCGGAATTTGGCTAAGAGTGTTACGGTGGAGTAGGGAGTTAGTGTTGGAGTGGATCAAGTAAAGTTGAACATGCTTAAACTTCTTGAATTCGAAGCCGCACAGGGCCAAGTAGGCTTCCGACCACGCCGCTTGACGCTTGAAGAAGAAACGCTGAACTGCTGAAGCGGGAAGATGAATGCTGCGGCAGCGATCATTTGTTATACCCCAATGTTCATTTGACATCGTATACATCCAAGAAACAAGATGGATTTAAAATACTCACAGTCAAGCTGAGCGATTTCAGGAATTCCTCCTGAGATTCGCTCTTTTTTTCGCATTTTACGTCCTAAAAAATTAATAAACCTCTCGTCATAGACGAGAGGTTTTAATGATAATTACTATTTAGTCGCTATTAACTCGCAAAACCTGCCATAACATGCCAGCTCCCTGGAGCTGATAACGTATAACGGTATTCGCCAGCTGGTTGTCCAGTTGCTATTGTTAATAATGGTGTGGTTGTAGAACCCGGATAAATCCATTCTTGAGGGTTCAACGTGATTTGTTTGGAAGCAACAAATGTGTTCCCGCGATAAACATTAATCGTCAAAGTATCACGGTATTTACCCGTGTTAACAATAACGCCATGTCCAAATTTAATGGTTCCGCTTGAGATTGTGACGTTCGGGCTAGTGTAACTAAACGCAGCGAATGCTGTTGCTGCAAAACTCAAAAGCATGACTAAAACAAGTGAGAGGGAAAATATACCTTTCTTCATCCTTACATCTCCTTTTATTAGATATATTAGTTAATTATGTAAGAAGGCCTCTGCACCAAGAGTATAGACAAAGCTATAGAATAAGTAAAGGTGAAAATCATACTATATGTTCAGTTTGCAGATGATAGAATATTAGCCCTGCGGTTTTCGATAAGTCAATCGACGTAATAGTTTCTTCGCGGGATCAGAGTAGTTAATACGATGCAAGAACACGGCAATAATGATGGAGGTAATTCAAGCAAGCCAAGCGATAATGTCGCTGCTGAGAGCCACCAGCCCCGTCAGCGTAACCGTTTACGAATGTAGGGCCAATCATAACCTTGCTCTGTAATATTTGGACCATGCCATAGCCAAACAATAGAACAAATACAGGAAATGCCCGTCCATCAACAAAGAACTGACGTAACATTACAATAATACGATTTAAAGTGGTTGCTTCAAGTTCCAATAAATTCTGATTCGCATGTGCCAAGGGAATGAGCAATAGCACGAAGCCTTTGGCTAGATTGGGTCCAAGCTCGCGTTCGCTGCTGGTGGATGCGATAGATTGAAATGCGAAGTCTGTATGGTGCACCGTCTCCATGTCGACGATCGTTGTTGATCACTTTGCAGCAGTTCTCCAATACCAAGCATAGCCGAGTAATAAATGGATTCTTCATCAAGAGAAGCTTCTAGTGGCCAGATCCGTTTTTTCAACCAGTCAAGCAGTTCTAATTCATCGCCCTTTCCCCGAAACAAGGTTTGACATAAGTGAATATGAGTTTGGACAAAACCAGGGATTACGGTACGATTCGTAGCATCAAGTACTTTCTCTCCGCTCGTTGGTTCAAGGTCTGAGCCAATCTCACATATTCGACTGTTCACGACTTGAATGTCACCAGTAATAATGTCCTCACTTGCGTTCATAGTTACGATCTGCGCATTTTTGATAAGTAGATTTGACATGTTGCATTTCCCCAAGAAAATAAAGTATTAGACTCGGTAAGCGATCGGAAGCCAGTCACGATTGCCAGCAGCAGCACGATGCGCTCGATGCTTCTCAGTCTAATACTTATTATCTGATTTGATTCTATTTTGAGCACTCACTCGATGTCACAGTCTAAAACTTATTTTTTAAAACCTGACGATTTTCGAAACGGCAAACCGCGTCAAATCAACAACTCCGGTCTAATACTTTATTTTCCACATACATCGAAATGCAGGCTTTTTTATATCAAAAGTGATATATACAATGAAGTTATTCGCGACTAGTTTGTAGTAAGAAAATTAGTGTTAGACGATGAAAATAAAGCTTTAGACAAGGAAATAAGTCTTTGCTAATGGGCAGATGCCTTTATAGACAGGCTATGTTAAATCCTAATGTTAATTTTCAACCTAAAGAAAACTGCCCTACGTGGGGCAGTTTAAGCTAACGTTACTCGTTAGCTTAGTGATGTGTTTCGTAAACTCCAATAAATTTCGGTTTTGTCGTTGCAGAAAAAACCTTCCAAATCAGCAAAACTAACAATTTTATTGATTGTATCTTTGTCTGAACAAAGTATTGAAAAGTGACTATCCCAATGGGTTGTAAGTAAAATTTCATTTTCATGGGTAAATAAATTCAAGCGTTGATTTCGAAAAGCTGTGTTATCTTTGATTAAATCATCAATATATTCTAACTTTCGCTCTGTACAAAATTCATCTCCAGACCATATCCAGTCATGTCCTTCTTGTTTTATTGACAAAAGCACCTTATTCATTAGAAACTCTGGAAAAAAACCTTCCATCGGAGCAATTATCTGATGTTTCTCACAAGTGTCTTGAATCTTTTTAGAGGTTTCTTCGTTTGCAAATTGTTTCTTTAATCCCAAGATTCGGGTTCTTAATCCAATGTCTAAATGGCTGTAACTTTCGATTCCTGATATTGATAAGAACTGTTTCCATGTAATCATTTCGCACTTTTCTATTATCTCATTCTTACCTGGATAGGTTTCTGGCTCAAATAATTCATAATCAATTGATTTTGGTTTAATGAATGGATGGTAAAAAACAAAAACTTCATCATAAATTCCCTTGTAAAAATCCTTTAGGGGCATATCTTCTGGTGCACAAACAGCATTCTTATGAGGTTCAGGTAACATTCTCGTTTCACTCATTAATACATCAACTCTCCCATACTTCACGACTATTAAAACATTTCTGAACCTAAGCAATCCTGCCCGTTAGCTTAAAAAAGAAAAGGAGCGGCTGCCGCTGATTCACTAATATTTTATTTTCTTTCTATAGCAAGAGCTTCAGAAAGTTTTGGAAAAAGCTTGCCTTTTGGATGCGAGCAACAGTTTTTTTACATTATGCTTTGGACTATTTCAAACGTTTATTGGCATTATTTATTTTGGCTGGAGCACACTTGTCGGGGATCTTGAGCTCGTCATTACCGTTCTACTTCGTTATGGCAAGCGCAGCCAGACGGTTGCTAGCCAATTAGAGTGATGAGCAATCACTAACTAAACTCGCTCGGCGGTTAGTCAGATAATATGCAAAGGACTCGTGAATAAGATATTAATAATGGGCCGAGCCCCTTTTTAAATAACTTGTTCCACCTAGACTCTTCTGAAGTCAATCGCTGTATTGGTCAACCATGTCCTTTAAGCTTTTCTGTATGGACTCTCTTAGAATAAGCGGCTCCTTAACGACAGCCTCCCGGCCTAGAGAAAGAAAATATCCCGCATATTTGTTAGCGAGTGCAGGGAGCATCTTAAAACGCAGCACCCCTGTTCCGTCCTTATTCTCAACGATTTCTCCTGGTCGCCACACATCGGAGCGGCACTGGAGCACACCTCTTTTGGTTAACTGAACAATGGCATCAACTAGCGGCTCGTTGTCGGACCAATTGATCATCTCCTCAATGCTCATCGTATCCAGCGCTTTATGCTTTTTAAGAGGCAAAGCCGTGTCCTCAACTAATCTGAATCGTTCCACCAAAAAAGTATAAACCCGTTCGGTATCATAGTTCATTCCAATGCAAAACCATGATCCATTTAACGTATATATGCCGTATGGCTGCAGGCTCAGCTCACTAACGCCGCGCAGCGATTCGTAGGTCACCTTTAGAACGGTTCGTTTAATTGAAGCTTGCAAAAGCGTTTGCAAGTAAGGCGTTTCGTATTGACGGGGAGCCACCCAAAAGTGAAGACGCTTTTGCAGCTCATCAATCTGTTCTTTCCGATCCTCTGGGAGTATATGATAAAATTTTTTGAAAGCAAAGGGAGCATCGGATCCGAAAGGAAGAGATTGGTAGCTCTTAAGGGACAAGCTTATAAAAAACAAAGCAAAAGCCTCGTGCTCCGAAAAAGAAACAGGAGGGAGCTTCCGTTCGCGCAGCATTTGGTAGCCTCCGTACATACCTAGCTCCGAGTATAGCGGGACCCCCATTTGACTAAGCTCTTGCAAATCCCGCAGAATCGTTCTTCGAGATACACCAAGCTCGTCTGCTAGCTGCTTAAGCGTGAATTTTTGGCGTGTATTGATGGTCATAAGCAAGGAGATAATTCTTTGCGGCTTTTTCAAACGAAGTTTCCTCCTTCTATTTATAAAAATATCATCATTATCATACAGAATGGTGACAGTTTTTGTCACCCTTTTATGATACACTCTTTTTGTGGGCAAAAGCGCACGGCCGACGTTAACTCACATTTCATTATTGAGAATGAATATTATTATTAATAATAAGGGGTAGAGGAATTTGACTGCACACTCGAAAAAATGGATGCTAAGCGCAGTAGCGCTCATCCTCATCATGGTTCTATCTGCATGTGGAACAAATGCTCAGCCGGAAAGCAGCAACAAAGGCAACAGCGGCAATACCGAAGCATCGGCTTCTCCTGAAGCAGCATCTGAAAAGATTATTTATCGCGGTGAAGAGGGCGACATTGAATTTTCAGAATATCCGAAGAAAGTCGCGATGCTTACGAATACTTATGCTGGAAATTTATTAGCGCTGGGCATTACTCCTGTCGCTATTAACGAATATCCGAAAGAGAACAAATTTTATGAAGGCAAGCTTGATGAGGTTGAAGTAATTACGGCTGACAATGTAGAGAAGCTCGTTGAGATTGATCCCGATGTAATCGTCACGTATACAGGCGACAAAAACATTAGCAAATACAAAGAGATCGCGCCAACTGTCGTGATGTCCTATGACAAATACGATTATAAGCAGCAGCATCTTGAAATAGGCAAGCTCGTAGGCATGGAAGCTGAAGCGCAGGCCTGGATCGACGAGTGGGAAACCAAAGCAGCAGCAGCCAAAGAAACGGTATTTAAAGTAGTCAGCCCGGATGCGACTGTTTCTATCATGGAGAGCTACGGAAAAGATACGTACATTTATTTTAAAAACGGAAGCCGCGGTACAGAGATTCTGTATCAGGTGCTTGGCATGAAAACACCTCCTTCATTGAAAATTGAAGAAAACGGGCCTCCATATAAAGCTATTTCCTCCGAATCGATTGGGGAGTATGCAGGCGATTACGTATTCATGGGAGAGGGCGGCTCTACGACAAAAAACTCATTTATGGATACCGATGTGTGGAAAGGCCTTCCCGCAGTCAAAAACAATCAGGTCATCGGCTTTGATGCCACTTCTTTCGCTTACAACGATCCAATTTCATTGGAGAAAGAGCTCACGTATATCGTAAAAGCTTTAACTGAGCAGAAGTAAAGACAACATATAAGAAGTGCAAACGAGGATGAAGATGAAACAGGCAGATATGACGCAAAACAAGGCTCAAGCCAAGCCGTTAGCTGGTGTGATTACTGTAGTTGCAGGAAGCGTGTTTCTGACGCTTTCCATTCTACTGTCCGTAGCGGTCGGTGCTGCCGATATTGATTTGGCTACAGTATGGCAGGCTATCTGGGCCTACGATAGTTCTGTACAATCAAACCAAATTATTATGCAAATCAGGCTGCCACGAGAGCTGGGAGCAGCTTTGGTGGGCGCAGGCTTCGCCGTCAGCGGAGCCATTATGCAGGGCTTGACGCGCAATCCAATAGCAGATCCAGGCTTGCTTGGCTTGAATGCCGGTGCTAGCTTAGCTTTGGCATGTACCTTTGCATTCCTCCCGGAGGTTAGCTATCTCGTCATTATGCTCGTTTCGTTCGCAGGCGCAGCTATTGGTGCCGGAATGGTATTTGGCCTTGGAGCCCTAAATCGACAGGGAATGAGTCCGCTTCGCCTTACATTAGCGGGTGCTGCAGTTACGGCTTTACTAACGGCTTTGGGACAAAGCATCGGTCTTCATTTTAAGCTGGCGCAGGATTTGGCTTATTGGGTGGCTGGTGGCGTATCGGGTACAAATTGGCTGCAGCTTAAGCTGGCTGCGCCGATTATTATCGGGGGAATTTTGGTAGCCTTCTTGCTGTCGCGAGGGCTGACGATTTTAAGCTTTGGCGAGGATGTAGCTAAGGGGCTTGGACAGCGCACCATTCTGCTCAAAAGCATCCTGATGATCATTGTCCTTCTTCTAGCTGGAGCTTCCGTCTCCATTGTCGGCTCGATTGCTTTTGTTGGACTAATGATTCCGCAAATTTGCAAGTTGATTGTAGGTTCCGATTACCGCTTAATCATCCCATGCTCGGCTGTGCTGGGCAGCGTACTGCTGGTGCTTGCCGATACAGCTGCACGAACAGTAAATGTACCCTACGAGACGCCTATAGGCGCTATTGTAGCAATCATCGGTTTTCCTTGCTTTCTCTACCTGACCAGAAGGGTGGGAAGAAAGTGATGATCTTCTCGCAGTTGTCGAAATTTCGTGTTGTTGTGATAGGGGCTGCTTTGCTGCTAATCGCCATCTTCGTTATTAGTGTGGCCACAGGCCCGGTGTCCTTGTCGCCTTCTCAAATATGGCGAACGATTCTTGGCCAAGGAACAAGCAAGGATGAGCTTATTTTATACACCTTCCGCTTTCCGAGAATTTTGATTACCATTTTGGCCGGAATGGGACTCGCTCTATCAGGAGCGATTTTACAAAGCGTGACCCGAAACCCTCTTGCTGACCCCGGGATATTAGGAATAAACGCCGGAGCAGGCTTAATGGTCGTTATTTATGTAATGTTTTTTACGATTGAACCGACAAGCTTTCTTTATATACTCCCCCTGTTCGCCTTGATAGGCGGCTTGTTGACTGCTGCGTTTATTTATCTCCTCTCCTATCGGAAAGGCGAAGGTCTGGAGCCAACAAGACTGTTGATTGTAGGCGTCGGGATGGCAGCTGTACTTTACGGCATTACATTAACACTAACAACCCGTTTTGATCGCGAGCAATATTTGTTCATTGCGAACTGGATGGCGGGACGGATTTGGGGAGATGAGTGGCCGTTTGTCCTTGCGCTGCTGCCTTGGTTGATTTTGTTCGTACCCATTGTTTTTGCAAAGGCCAAGGTGCTCAACGCTCTCAATCTGCATGAAAATATTGCAGTCGGCTTAGGCGTCAATGTCGCTAAGGAGCAGCGATTACTGCTTATCATTGCCGTAGCACTCGCAGCCGCCTCCGTATCTGTAAGCGGCGGAATCGCATTTGTTGGCCTGATGGCACCGCACATCGCCAAAGCGCTCGTTGGCCCGCGCCATCAGCGGTTTCTCCCCGTATCTGCCATGCTTGGAGCGGCCCTGCTGCTGATTGCCGATACGATTGGCCGAGCCTTGCTCGGTTCAAGCGGCATTCCCGCCGGCATCATCGTCACGATCATCGGGGCGCCGTATTTTATGTACTTAATGGCGAAGAAGTAGAGCTTGGGCCTAATAGATACCATCGCAAATACAGTCAAATGCAGCCAGTTATTCTCGATTTCGAGGGTAACTGGTTGTTTTATTTATGTACTCTCCGATAATGGTTAGTTTCTCTGATGCGGAATATTTAACTTTAGACATAGAAAAGCTCCCCTCATAGCAACAGGTTTTTTATTATTTCACCTTCCACTATTTGGGGAGCATATCACTTCGGTGGCCTTAATCTCGGACGAGCTGACGAGCTGACAATATCCATCGGTTGAACTGTATTTTGTCATGGTCAATCCCCGCAATATATATTGTTACTTTTTGTCTGTTTTCGATAATCTTGTGGAACTAAACCCAGTTGTTTTCGGAAAATAGATGTAAAGTAACTACCGCTTTGGAAACCGCAAGCCAGTGCAATTTCACTTATGGATCGTTTTGTTTCCGTCAGCATCTCACAACTTTTCTGAATTCGATATCTAGTGAGATACGTGTTAGGGGTTTGACCTACATACTTATTAAACAATGTACAGCAGCGACTCCTGCAAACAGTTCCCGCCGATGCTATATCTTCAAGCGTTATTTTTTGATCATAGTGTTGTCGGATGAAATTGGTCATCTTCTGAACATTTGTCCACAATTGTATGTCTTCAGGTTGCCCAACCTTCGGTTGCAGGTGATCTCCGGTTAAAGCAAGTAAAGATAAAGCCTGTGAAGTGAGGCGAAGCGGATTTGGGAAATAGCTTTCGTGCATTTCATCATAGATCGCTAGAAGAGAAAGCAATATGCTCTGTTGCCATGCAACTTGGTTTGTAAGCAATACAAAGTCGTCCGTTAGTTGATTGAATTTTTCGTCCCAATAGGTTTGAAGCGGGGATGCACCTTCGCCAAGAAGGGCGGGGTGAATGACAACAACAATGAATAAACAATCGATATGATCTTGGGAGAAACCAAAATGTAATCGGCGGCTATTCACGAAAATTCCATTCTCTTGCTCTATGCGAGTAATATGTCCGTTAACAGAAAAATCCATGGATCCTTTTAGCACATAAATGAACTCTACATCTGAATGCCAATGAGCTGCAGCAGCATAATTATTAAATTGATGCAGACTTCCTTGACGAATATAAAGAGGTAAATCAGGAAGATTATAATCCAAGCGTTCCGATAAATCCGAAAACACTTCTAAATTTTTAGTCAAATGGAACTCTCCTTTGAACTATATACGATTCTTATAATAATATAGTCAATTTTAATGGATTGGACAATAATTTTGTTCTATATTGATATCATTCAATTGAACAGGAAGGAGAGGGGAGAAAATAAGGTGAGAAATCGTATGCAAATAACATCTCCCATGAACCGTGATTTTAATCGGGAGCTTATGATGCTCGTGATTCCCATTGCATTGCAAAATCTGATCTCAGCTTTGGTCATTTCAATAGATGTGGTCATGGTGGGCATGATTAGCCAAACTGCGATGTCGGCTGTATCGCTCGCAGGCCAAATTACCTTTGCGTTGACCTTGTTTTACATGGGAATGTCAACAGGAGCAGGTATTCTTACTGCGCAGTATTGGGGCAAGAAAGATCTAGAAACGATACAGCGCGTGCTCAGTATTGCCTGCATGTTCTCGCTATTTATCTCTGTTATATTTTTTTCTGTTACGTTTTTTGTTCCGGAGACGCTAATGCGACTTTTTACAAAGGATAATGAATTGATAGAGTATGGTTCAAGGTTCTTAAAAATGCTTTCGTTCTCGTATATTGCAATGGGCCTTTCGCAAATGTATCTCACCGTAATTAGAAGCATGGAAAATGCACGACTGAGTGCTTCGATTAGCTCTATATGCTTAATTTTGAACATATTGTTCAATGCAATCTGCATCTTTGTTCTCTTTCCGACGAAGCCGGAGCTCGCGGTTGCATCGGTAGCCCTTTCAACGGGTTTAGCACGTTTCATTGAACTTGCTTGCTGTATTGTACATTCCGTTACCAGAGGACCGATTCGCTTCCGACTTCTTACGTCTAAAGGCAATCAGCGTCATTTGTTAAAAGATTTCTGGAAATACACTTTGCCTGTCCAAGGCAATTATATTGTTTGGGGCATAGCTTTAACTGCGACAGCCGCAATTATCGGTCATGTAAGCTCTGATATGGTGGCAGCGAATTCTGTGGCATCCGTGGTCAAGAACCTTGCTGTTGTACTATGTGGAGGCATTGCCAGCGGCGGATCTGTACTAATTGGAAAATATTTAGGGCAGGGAGAAATTGAGAAAGCGAAACATGCGGGTAAACAGATGAGCCTGTACGCTCTGATTTTTGGAGTTATTGCAGGATTCACGATTTTGCTGCTAAAACCACTGGTTTTCTCTGTCGTGAGCTTGAACACTGCTGCACAAAATTACTTGGATGGCATGCTGTATATCAGTGCTTTTTATTGTATTGCGAAGTCGATGAATGCCACGATCATTGCGGGTATATTTACGGCTGGCGGCGATTCTAAATTTGGATTTTGGTGCGATACGGTTGTGATGTGGGGCATAATATTACCGCTCAGCTACTTGTGTGCTTTTGTTTACCACGTACCTCCCATCGTACTGTATATCGTAATTTGCTTAGATGAGGTCGTTAAGCTTCCTGTTACTTATATCCGTTATCGTCAATACAAATGGTTGAACAATATTACAAGAAACTTTGAACAAGTTAGTTAAAGAAAGCGGCTTATACCCATTTCATATATATGAAAAATATAAATTTTGTCCAGAGGAGACTAATGCATGAATATTCAAGAGCGAATGAAAAACGGTCAATTGTTTACCGATCACGATTCTAATTACCCAGAGGAAGCTGCTGCTCTAGCTCGTGCGCGCCAGCGTGGCAAAGCTCTGTGCTATGAAATCAATCAATTGCATCCCGATGATTTGGATGGACGGAAATTGCTGATGAAACAGCTTTTTGGGAGCATGGGTGAAAATGTATGGATGGAGCCGCCAATTCGTATGTCCTACGGTTCGAATACTACGGTAGGCAACAATGTGTATATCAATTTTAATCTAACGGTTGTCGATGACTATAAGGTTACGATTGGAAATGACGTGATGTTTGGCCCAAATGTAACGATCGCTGTGACCAACCATCCGGTGCACTCGGTCATGCGCAAAGGAGGCGGAATGTTTGCCTTGCCGGTCGTTATAGAAGATGGAGTTTGGATAGGTAGCGGCGCAATCATTTTACCGGGTGTTACAATCGGAAAGGGAAGCGTTATTGGGGGCGGCAGTGTTGTAACTAAAGATATTCCAGCCAATGTAATAGCAGTCGGTAATCCCTGCAAGGTGCTCCGAGAGATTACGGATCAAGACGAAATTTTTTACTACAAAACCATGCGCTTTGATCAGGTAGAATGGTAAAAACAGCATTTTAAGCATTAAGAATACTTTCAGCCAGTGGTCTTTACCCTTACTGGTCAGTTATTAGATGATGTTAGTGAGCACATTAAAAGTGTGCTATTGGCAATATGCAAAACAATCATCCTACGGCTTTGAGACATATGTTTCGGTCGGATACATTGGAGATGAACATATGACGGAAGAGGAACGAATTTTTAAGGGGATTTTATTTAGTCCAGGTGCTCCCGAGTTAAAGGCTATAAAGCTCCGTGCACATAACCTTAGCAGTCAATATAGCCGCACTTTTGAGGATCAGACAGAGGAACGCAAAGAGATACTTGAACAGCTGCTTGGCAGGATGGGGGAACACAGCTTCATTCAGGGTCCTATTTTCTTTCATTACGGGGTTCACACAGAAATCGGAAATCACTTCTTTGCCAACTACAATCTTACCGTACAGGACGATGCAAAAATTACCATTGGAAACAATGTCAGTTTTGGGCCTAATGTAACGATTGTTACACCTATTCATCCGTTCATCGCCTCTGAACGTAGGCAAATGCTTGATCAAAATGGTAATCGTAAGTCGCTGTGTTACGCCAAGCCTGTGACGATCGGAAACGATGTGTGGCTCTCAGCCAATGTAACGGTATGCGGCGGTGTTACCATTGGAGACGGATGCGTGATAGGAGCAGGTAGTGTGGTGACTCAAGATATCCCAGCAGGCTCCTTTGCTGCGGGTGTTCCATGCAGAGTAATTCGCCAGATCACACAAGCGGACAGTATGCAATTTAAACCGGAAGTGTTGGCAGATTGCCGTGTGATTTCGGATATAGAGTCATAACACACGATAAGTTTGCGTATTTTCGGTGTTAGCATCAATGGTCATATACTAAACCTACTTAATGATTAAAAAGGAACCGTTCTAGAACGGTTCTTTTTTAATGTTATTAAAGTTATTTCTTTGCTTTCATTTTCTTTGAAAAATCTGCTGTAATTTCGAGCGCAAGTGGATTGGCAGAAGCGATTGAAACTAAACTCAGTGCCAAAGGTAACGCGATGAACGGTGATAAAGGAGCAACGATGTTCCTTAGAACAGACGGCGGCCTTGAATAATGTAAATTACATTTTATATGGATACAGCGTATCGACCCGAGAAATATCCTCATTCTTTGTACTACATAAAAAAATTGTCATATGACAGAATTGATGACAGCGGTCACTATAAGACAACCTCCCTTTTAATTATAGTAGTTAATGATGAGAATTTTTATAAGGATCATGTTGAAGCCATGGTAAAAAGGCAGCTAAAGACCTCATGAATTATCAATGATTAACTATGGTTCCATACAAGAAAGCGGAGGAATGAAGGATGAGGAAACAATCTTTTTTGTTGGTCATCGCTATTTTATTATCAGTTATTTCACCTGGACTAGTACCTAATAGAGCGGATGCGGCTGGGGGTACAGTTACAAAAACTTACGCTGCCTCTGCGGACACGATGGAGTTGAGAGGTCAGCAGGAATATGACGGCATATATGATAATGATGGGGATGGTTATCTTTATGTTGGTATGAGTAATAATGACGGATTCGTAAATGTCCGAAATAGAATGGCAACTATGTTTAATCTAGGTGTACCCGAAGGAATTATTGTTTCAGCAGAGCTGGTCTTGACTGTCGCTACTGTCCTTAGAATCCCTGGTCATAATTTGTATATGGAAGTTAGGGGTTCTACAGCGAATGATTTGAACCTTGTAAGCTTTCCGCCAATGGATACGAACACTCTTTATGCGGATAAATTTACAGCAAAGAGTACTAGTGAAGTGCCTATGGGTACATATCTTCAGAATCAAACGATTACTCTTAACGTAAAATCAGCTGTAGATGCATTTACGGACAGCTCTGATCGTAAACTAACCTTAATTCTGAATGGTAATGAGTCAGATGCTGATAGCGGTAGATTTCTATTTTATTCCATGGAAGCTGCAAATGCTGCGTATCATCCTAAACTAGTGCTTACTTATGAGACCGGACCTGCAAATACGATTCCGACAGGTTCTTTTACGATAAATGAAGGCGCAGCTACAAGCTCGTCAATTGCTAATCTATCTGTAACGGGATCTGACGCTGACGCAGGCGATAGTGTTACGCATATGAGATTTTCGAATAGTTCTGCGGGTTTGTCGGCAGCATCTTGGTTGCCTTTTAGCAATTCAGCAACATTTAGTCTAGCTGGCGGTGACGGGGCTAAGACGATCTATATGCAATTAAAGGATTCCCAAAATGGGATTTCGAATACATCTTCCCAGAGTATACTATTAGATCAGACATCTCCAACAGGATCTCTTATCATTAATAATAATGCTGCATTTACTAAAAACCACACCGTGACTTTGAGCGGAAGTTATTCCGACGGGAGTGGCTCGGGAGTTGAGCAAGCTCGGCTCTCGAATGTTAGCGGTAGTTGGCAAACGAGTTGGTTTAATGTTTCTGATTTGAATGGGAGGTCGTGGGTACTCCCAGCAGGAGAAGGCGCTAAAACGATATATGTTCAATATAAAGATAGGGTCGGGAATTTGAGTATGGGAACTATAAGCAGCACGATTACTGTAGATACCATATCACCAGTTATATCAAATGTAGAGAATAATAAAACATATAACAAGGCGATAGCCCCCACATTTAATGAAGGTAGTGGGCTATTGAATGGCAACCCCTTTAATAGCGGGACAGAGATTGTTATGGATGGTACTTATACGCTGATCGTAACAGATTCGGCAGGGAATTCAACAACGGTTAATTTTAAAATAGACAAGGCTGCACCAGTTGTAACAGGTGTAACTAATGGTGGAATCTATAAGGGGAATGTGACAGTCACCTTTAATGAAGGAACGGCGACATTAAATGGAGCAGCATTTACTAGTGGAACAATCGTTACAATAGACGGTACTTATACGCTTGTCGTAACTGATCAAGCAGGGAATGTAACAACAGTAAGTTTTGAGATAGATAAGACTGCACCATTTGTAAGTGGAGTAACACATGGTGGGAGTTATAAAGCCCCGGTTACGGTGTTTTTTAACGAAGGAACGGCGACGTTGAATGGAGCAGCATTTGCTAGTGGAATGCGGATTGACGCGGATGGTAGTTATACACTTGTCGTTACGGATGCAGCAGGAAATGTAACAACGGTGAACTTTTTGATTGATAGAGTAGCACCAATCGTAACAGGTGTTATGGATGGTGGCATGTACAAGGATAAAGTGACAGTTAGTTTCAATGAAGGAACGGCAACATTGAATGGAACTGCTTTTTCAAGCGGTACGGAGGTTACTGCAGACGGTAGCTATACACTTGTCGTAACGGACGCAGCAGGAAATGTAACAACGGTGAACTTTTTGATTGATAAGGTAGCACCAATCGTAACAGGTGTTGCGGATGGTGGCATGTACAAGGATAAAGTGACAGTTAGCTACAATGAAGGAACGGCAACATTGAATGGAGCAGCTTTTACAAGTGGGACTGAAGTTACTCAAGAGGGCACGTATAAGCTAATCGTAACGGATGCAGCAGGAAATGCAACAACGGTGAACTTTGTGATTGATACCGTGGCACCAATCGTAACAGGTGTTGCGGATGGTGGAATATACAAGGAAAAAGTGACAGTTAGCTATAATGAAGGAACGGCAACATTGAATGGAACTGCTTTTACGAGTGGTACGGAGATTACTGCAGACGGCAGCTATACACTTGTCGTAACGGATGCAGCAGGAAATGCAACAACGGTGAACTTTGTGATTGATAGAGTAGCACCAATCGTAACAGGTGTTGCGGATGGTGGGATGTACAAGGAAAAAGTGACAGTTAGCTTTAATGAAGGTACGGCAAAATTGAATGGAACTACTTTTACGAGTGGTACGGAAGTCATTCAGGACGGCACGTATAAGCTCATCGTAACGGACGCAGCAGGAAATGCAACAACGGTGAACTTTGTGATTGATAAGGTAGCACCAGTAGTAACTGGAGTAACTGAAGATGGGATCTACAAGGATAAAGTGACAGTTAGTTTTAACGAAGGAACGGCAACATTGAATGGAGCAGCTTTTACGAGTGGTACGGAAGTTAATCAAGACGGAACGTATAAGCTCATCGTAACGGATGCAGCAGGAAATGCAACAACAGTGAACTTTGTGATTGATAAGATAGCACCAGTAGTAACTGGAGTAACCGAAGGTGGAATGTACAAGGATAAAGTGACAGTTAGCTTCAATGAAGGAACGGCAACATTGAATGGAACTACTTTTACGAGTGGTATGGAAGTCATTCAGGACGGCACGTATAAGCTCATCGTAACGGATGCAGCAGGAAATGCAACAACGGTGAACTTTGTGGTTGATAAGGTAGCACCAATTGTAACAGGAGTTGCGGATGGTGGAATGTACAAGGATAAAGTGACAGCTACCTTCAATGAAGGAACGGCAACATTGAATGGAACTGCTTTTACGAGTGGTACGGAAGTAATTCAGGACGGCGCGTATAAGCTAATCGTCACGGATGCAGCAGGAAATGTAACTACAGTGAACTTTGTGATTGATACGGTGGAACCAATCGTAACAGGTGTTGTGGATGGTAGAATTTACAAGGATAAAGTAACAGTTAGTTTTAATGAAGGAACAGCAACATTGAATGGAACTGCTTTTACGAGTGGTACGGAAGTTAATCAAGACGGCACGTACAAGCTCGTCGTAACGGACGCAGCAGGAAATGCAACAACGGTGAACTTTGTGATTGATACTGTGGCACCAATCGTAACAGGAGTTGCGGATGGTGGAATGTTCAAGGATAAAGTGTCAGTTAGCTTTAATGAAGGAACAGCGAAATTAAATGGAGCTACTTTTACAAGCAGTACGGAGGTTACTGCAGACGGTAGCTATACACTTGTCGTAACGGATGCAGCAGGAAATGCAACAACAGTAAACTTTGTGATTGATAAAGTAGCACCAGTAGTAACTGGAGTAACCGAAGATGGAATCTACAAGGATAAGGTGACAGTTAGCTATAATGAAGGAACGGCAACATTGAATGGAACTGCTTTTACAAGTGGTACGGATGTTATTCAGGATGGAACGTATAAGCTCGT
>NZ_MRTD01000033.1 GCF_001956295.1 Paenibacillus sp. FSL A5-0031 | reverse complement strand
GATTAAATGATTTTCGAACCCACCCAAACCCTCCCTTCCAAGGGAGGGCCCCAAGGGTTGCACCCTCTGGACACCCGCAACTCAACTAACGTATAACCACATCCGGCGTCCAACAGTTCATGCAGCGTTGGAGCGCTTTGTCCCTCCGGGACCCGCTGGAAGCTTCTACAAACCTTGCTGCATCCTCTTAGACTCGCAATTGGACCTATCCCGCCGGGACACGCTCGGCGCTTCTTAAAACCTTGATGCGTAATCAGAGACCCGTAAACGGATTATTAAGGTTCCGTGAATTTTGATTGTAGATTTATGAGGTTTAGTGCACTCCGTCCCGCTGGGAGGCGGTGGAGGCTTCTTAAAGCAAAGGCTATTGGGGTTGTTGGATTATGAGGATATTGAGCTAGTGCTAGTTTAAGTGGGTTGATGAGATCAGTGAATGAATGAATAAGTGAGTGAGTGGGGTAGAGAGTTAGAAAGTTAGAGGTGAATTATGTAGTGAGTACAAGCAAATGAATTGGGGGATAGGGAATTGGACTAATGAGATTCATCTCTATCGGTTTTTGAAGTTAATTTTATGTGGGCTTATTTACAGCCTTTTTTACGAAAAGTCCCATGCTTATACAAAATGCCCGGTGATTCCGATATGGAATCCCGGGCATTAGCTGCTTATTGGTTTGATTTTAACGATTTCGCTAACGAATCCGCTACCTTCCAAATGTCGCCTGCTCCCATGGTGATAACAAGATCGCCTGGTGCGACCCGCTCAGTCAAGTATGCAATCACTTCTTCTTTGGTTGGAATATACTCGGAGTTCGCGTTGCTGTTGCTTTTGATCAGCTCCACCAGCTTACGGGATGTTACTCCTTCGATTTGCAGTTCGCCTGCCGGCGAGTAGATGTCGGTAATGATTACCTCATCGGCCTCTGGGAATGCACGGCTGAATTGCTCGAATAAGAAAAACGTCCTCGTATAACGCTGTGGTTGAAACACGGCAATAATACGTTTACCTGTTGCTTTAGCAGCGCTGATTGTCGCTCTGATCTCCGTTGGATGATGCGCATAGTCATCAATGACCAAAATATCATTAACTTCCCCAAGCACCTGGAAGCGGCGTTTCGCGCCTCTAAATGATTGAATCGCAACAGCAATTTTGTCAAAGGACAAGCCTGCTTCGAGACAAGTAATAACAGTAGCCATTGCATTGTACACATTATGAAGGCCTGGAACAGACAGCTCCACATCTCCAAGCAATGCCCCTTTATGCGTCATTGTAAAGGTTACCTTCCGGTCTCCAAGTACAACATTTTGAGCTTTATAGTCTGCATCGCCGTCAATGCCATAAGTCACTAGCTGCGATGAATTCATATTGCCTTGATATACTTGCGGTATCAATTCGTTAACCGTCTCGTCATCCGCGCATACAATCGCCTTGCCGTCCGCTTTCACCTGCTGCAAAAACTGCACATAAGCAGCCTTCAGCTTGCCGAAATCGCCATCATAATTTTCAAGATGATCCGGCTCAATATTCGTCACGATAGCAAGCGTAGGGTGATAATGAAGGAATGAACCATCACTCTCGTCCGCTTCCGCTACGACGTATTCACCTTTGCCCGCTTTTGCGTTTGTACCTACATTAACGATTTCGCCACCGATAATATAGGTTGGATCCGCACCGCAAGATTCCATAACAAGCGCGATCATTGAAGAGGTCGTCGTCTTGCCATGTGCGCCGGCTACTGCGATTCCTTTGCCTGCGTTCATCAATCTAGCCAGCATTTGCGATCGATGCAAAACTGGGATGTTAAGCTCTTCAGCTGCTTTCCGTTCAACATTATCTTTGGAAAGTGCCGTAGAGTATACGACCAAGTCCGCTCCATTCACATGCTCGGGCTGATGACCGATATAAATGCTGGCACCATTTGCTGCAAGCTTCTCTGTTAATTCTTGACGTGCGACATCGGACCCGGTCACCTTATAGCCCATTTCCAGCATAACGCGGGCAATGGCACTCATTCCGTAACCGCCGATTCCGATGAAATGAACGTGTTCTGCCGTATTCAAAGACGGTTCACCAACCTTTTTCAGAATCCGAGTCATACAAAATGCGGGAGCGAACGTCAGCAATTAAATATAGCGTGCCTGTCACGACTCCAAGGTCTGTTTCCCCGGTTAACTGTTGTAGTTTTTGTAATGCTGCTTGCCAGTTTGATTCCACCACAAGCTCGAAAGCGTACTGATCTGGCTGTTGCTGACGCATTTCACGTACCAAATCAGCCAAAGCAGAGGCATCTTTTTTCATTCGATAGTCAGGCTCGGTCACAATAAGCGTATCCACTATTGGTAGTATATGCTTAAGAACATCCTGATGATTCTTATTCTCCAGCATACCCATCATAAGATGTAACCGATCATATTTGTAAGTATTTTTTAAAGCGTCCACGAGTGACTCTGCACCTTCTGGATTATGTGCGCCATCGACCAAAATACGAGGCTGATCAGAAACCATCTCAAGTCGTCCCGGCCACGCGGCCTTTTGAAGTCCTTCCGCCAGTACATCATCTTCGATGACCAGTGCATTATATTGGCGAAGTATCTCAAGCGTCATGACAGCAACCGCTGCATTCGTCCGTTGGTGGGCACCATTTAGCGTGATTGTCAAAGGCTCGATGCTGCGGAATAAATTGTCGAAGCGGAAAGTTTGCTCATTCTCGCGAACCGAGATTGCCGTTTCATGGAACTGTTCGCCTAACAAATATAGCGTGCTTTTTTTGCCTTCAGCTGCTTGCTTAATAACCTCAATTGCCTCAGGCTGAGTAACCGCACTAATGACCGGTATTCCTGCTTTAATAATGCCAGCTTTTTCGCTCGCAACTGCAGCAATCGTATCACCGAGTTTATCCATATGGTCATGGCCAATATTCGTAATGACGGAAACAACCGGTTGAACGATATTCGTCACATCAAGCCTGCCGCCAAGTCCTGTCTCCCACACGACATAATCGGGATAAGTGACCTTCGCATAAAAAAGAATAGCCAGCGCTGTTGATACTTCAAACATCGTAGGCGAGCCTAGTTCTGTCTGAGCAAGCTCATCAACATGAGGTTTTAGTTCATTGGCAAGTCTAAGCAGCGTCTCTTCTTCGATATCGATGCCGTTATATTGAAAACGATTCGTAAACTTCGTTATATATGGCGATGTAAATGTGCCTACATCATATCCGCCGCGCAGCAAAACGCTCGTCAAATATGCACAAGTAGACCCTTTCCCATTCGTCCCGGCAATGTGGATAAACTTTAATCTGCGATGCGGATTATCCAGCCGTTCCATCAATTGCTCGATCCGATCAAGGCCTGGACGAATACCGAATGGAATTAGCCCAGTAATCCAATCTACCGCTTCCCGGTAGGATTGCAGCGGCCCTGCAGGCCGCTGCTCTATTTGTTGATCTGTCATACTAATCGTCCTTCTTCCGTTTTGCAGCGTTATCCGCGCAATTCCGCAATTCTAGCTAGTACCTTGTCGCGTTTGTCTGCATAATCGTTCATTTTGGCGCGTTCTTCATCGATAACCTTAGCTGGCGCTTTTGCCACAAAGCCTTCATTGCTGAGCTTCTTCTCAATCCGCTCTACCTCGGTATTCAAATGCTGATGTTCCTTCTCTAAACGAGCGATTTCCTGAGCGATATCGATTAAGCCGGCAAGCGGCAAATAAATCTCAGCACCAGTTAAAATCGCAGTCATTGCTTTGTCCGGCGCACTAATGTGCAGGCCAGTCTCCAAACTTGACGTACCGCAGAAACGTTTAATAAATTCTTCGTTGCGGGACATAATAGCAGCTTCAGCCTCGCTAGCAGGCTTAATAAGCATTTCAATCTTTTTGCTCATCGGAACATTTACTTCTGCTCGGATATTGCGAACTGAACGGATCATCTCCATCAGGAGCTCCATCTCTTTCACAGCGTCCGGCGCTTCAAGCGCAGTATCATAAACCGGCCATTCTGCCAAAGTGATCGTATCGCCAACATGAGGCAGATGCTGCCAAATTTCTTCGCTGATATATGGCATGAACGGGTGAATAAGACGCTGCGTACGGTCTAGCACATAAGCAAGTACCGATTGCGTAGCTTTTTTAGCTGCTTCATCCGTGCTGTAAAGGCTAAGCTTAGCGAATTCAATGTACCAGTCGCAAAGATCGTCCCAAATGAAATTATACAATAGACGTCCAGTTTCACCGAACTCATAGCTGTCAATTAATCGAGTTACATCACGAACCGTTTCATTCAGACGATGCAAAATCCAACGATCCGCTGTTCCGAGATTAACAGTGATATCAATATCAGCTGCTTCAACCCCTTCAAGATTCATCAGCGCGAAGCGTGATGCATTCCAAATCTTGTTCGCAAAGTTGCGCGATTGCTCAACCTTCTCCCAGCGGAAACGCAAATCCTGACCTGGCGTGCTGCTTGTCGAGATCATATAACGCATAGCATCTGCGCCATATTTCTCGATAACCTCAAGCGGATCGACACCATTGCCCTTCGACTTGGACATCTTTTGTCCTTCGGAGTCACGAACAAGTCCGTGCATCAGCACATCCTTGAACGGAGACTGCTCTGTAAACTCAAGAGCTGTGAAGATCATTCGGGATACCCAGAAGTAAATGATGTCATAACCCGTTACGAGTACATCCGTTGGGTAATAACGTTTCAGGTCATTCGTTTCATCCGGCCAGCCTAGTGTAGAGAACGGCCATAATGCAGAGCTGAACCACGTATCAAGCACGTCATTATCTTGGGTAAGGTGATCGCCCTCCATATTCTCACGAGAGACATGTGTTTCACCTGTCGTCTCATCATACCAAGCCGGTATGCGGTGACCCCACCATAGCTGCCTAGAAATACACCAATCGCGTACGTTCTCGATCCAGTGCAAATATATTTTCTCGAATCTCTCAGGTACGAAGTTGACACCTTTGCCAGCCTTTTGAGCTGCGATTGCAGCCTCAGCTAGAGGTTTCATTGCAACGAACCATTGTGTAGACAAATAGGGCTCAACAACGGCGCCGCTGCGCTCACTGTGACCAACTTGATGCACATGATCTTCGATTTCCACGCATACCCCTTGCTCCTGCAAATCCTTAACGAGCTGCTTGCGGCAATCCGCACGGTCGAGACCTTGATAAGGACCAGCTTCAGCGTTCATTGTACCTGTCTCATCCATCACAATGATCTGCGGCAGACTGTGGCGCTCGCCAACTTCAAAGTCATTTGGATCATGTGCAGGCGTAATTTTTACGGCACCTGAACCAAATTCCTTATCGACGTACTCATCTGCAATAATCGGAATTTCGCGCCCAACGACTGGAAGCACGATCATTTGCCCAATCAAGTGCTTGTAACGATCATCCTCTGGATGAACCGCTACAGCTGTATCGCCGAGCATCGTCTCTGGACGTGTCGTTGCAACCGTGATAAAGCCTGAACCATCCTTAAGCGGATATTTCAAGTGATACAAATGACCATTGATTTCCTTGTGCTCTACCTCAATATCTGAAAGAGCTGTACGAGCAGCAGGGTCCCAGTTGATGATTTTTTTGCCGCGATAGATCAAGCCCTTATCATAGAGCTTAACAAAAACCTCGCGTACAGCCTTGGAGAGGCCTTCATCCAAAGTGAACCGCTCTCTCGAATAATCGAGGGAAAGTCCCATCTTCGACCATTGATCGCGAATCGTACTTGCGTACTCATCCTTCCACTCCCATACTTTCTCTAGGAATGCTTCACGACCTAGGTCGTAGCGCGAAATTCCTTGCTCACGCAGCTTCTGCTCAACTCTTGTTTGCGTCGCGATGCCCGCATGGTCAGTTCCTGGCACCCATAGCGTGTCAAAACCTTGCATACGCTTTGTTCTAATTAAAATATCTTGTAGGGTAAAATCTAACGCATGCCCGATATGCAGCATTCCGGTAACGTTAGGAGGCGGAATAACAATCGTATACGTCTGTGCATCCGGTCGTTTGCCTGCCTCGAAAAATTTTCCCTGCATCCAGTAATCGTACCATTTCTGCTCAGCTGCCTTAGGATCATAAGTTGTCGGCATTGCAGTTGTCGTTTGATTTTCTGACATTCGTCCATCCTCCATAAATCGATCTACAAAAACAAAAAAAACCTGCCGCCCTTATCATAAAGGACGAAAGGTTAAGCTTCCGTGGTACCACCTTTGTTCCACGCGAAATGTATCCGCATGGCACTCAAACAGATAACGGCTGCGGCCGGCCTGACTTCGGTAGAGCACAGGTTGCTCCTACTTGGCTCAGGCAACTCCGGGGCGACTCGTAGCAGTCACTTCCTGCAGAACCTCTCAGCGTAACGGTTCCACTCTCTGAAGGCTTTGCTGCCTACTATTCCCCATCAATGTCGTTATAACACATATATACTTTTATCATACCTTTGTTGCTCACTTGAGTCAACCTCGGCAGAAGCAAGAAATGCCCCTATCGCTCAAATTAATGAGCAATAAGGGCATTTTCGTTACAGAAGCCTCTATGGAATGTATAACAGCTGTCCTTCCGACACGCTTGAGTCGTCCAATCGGTTATACATTACAATTTCCCTCGGATTCATGCTATAGCGTGTAGCGATGACATCAAGCGTCTCGTCCCGCTGCACAATACACATCCGAATTTTCTTAAATTCCTTATCTTCCGAGCGTTTGCCCAGAAATAAGTTTTTCCACTCAATCTCATCGCCGGAAGCCTGTACTCTAGCTTCCTCATCTGCCCGCTGCTGAGCGACTACCTGTTCTGCCGCCTGACGTGCTGCTTGTTCACGCCGGCTCGTCTGAAGCAGCGTGAGAATGCCGACATCTCCTGCCAAACCAGAACCCTCTTGCGGCTGCTTGTTTGTAATTGCGATACGCGGCTCCTGCTTTTCCTGCTCTGGAATAAGACTCTGCTGCGGGATAGCCTCTGCTACTGGAGCTATTGGAGCATCGATTTGTACTGGCTCTTCACGTTCCTCCGCCAGTACTTGCTCGCTTGCTGCTTCAACTGGTGGAATCACTGCGGAATCATTTGCAAACGGCGAGGATGTTGCTAACCAGCCCTCGTTGCTTGTTTGCTGAGAAGATAGCGAAATTTCTCTCTCATCTTCTTGGCGCTCCACATCCTCTTCCTGCGGAGCAGGAGATGCGAATAACTGCGAAGATGACCAGCCTCCGCCTGAAGATGAGGAAGAGATGGTTACGGTTGCTTCCTCAGGCTCATCCGATGCATCGGCTGTTTGCTCGTTTGAAATCTCCTCTTGCGCAGCAAACTCAAGTTCTTCCGCTATGTACGATTGTTCAATAGCGGCATTTTGAACATTAAAAGCTTCCAAGGCTCGTTCATCATAAACTTCCCGTTGATGAATGACAGTAAAAGGTTCTTCTCGCCAAATGTCCTCCGGCTCCTGAATAGGCTGAGCAGAAATACCGCGCAAAGAAAGAACACCCGTAATGTTTAATGTGCGAGCAGACAAAAGATCGACGTCAAAATTGTCAATTTCAATCGAAATATCATCCAGCCGTGATATGCGGTTCATTGGCAGCGTTATTTCGACCGGTATCCAGTGCTCCAGCGTCAGGGAGTTTTCGGAATCAGTTTGACTCCTATATACCCCGCTAAGCAGAAGCTGCCCTCTAAGCACGGCATGGTCCCCTTGATCGATAACTTGAATACGAGGAACAAGCTCAATTTCCTCCAACTCGTCAATTGCCGCAACATCATCGGGCAAGTGGACGCGCTCATACACATCAAAACGTAATCCGTTCGTTTGATCCGACACGCCTAAATCCTCCCCTCTCATACTGAATGCTTGGTCTAACGTTACATTCACTACTTATCTATATGGTAGGTTGGGCAGGAGCATGACTATCATTTTGAACGGAACTCCATCTCTTCTGAAAGCTGCTTTAGCCATTGCGGCCAAGGCGAGGCTGCTTCTATTAGCGAGTCGGTCAGAGGATGAGGAAAAACAAGCTTTTCCCCATGCAGCGCTTGATGCTTCAACTGTGCTGTGCTTCCTCCATACAAACCGTCCCCAAGCAGCGGATGTCCAATATGACTTAAATGAACCCGAATTTGATGCGTACGTCCCGTCTCAAGCTTTACACGAATTAATGACGATCGAGAACTTGCTGCCACAACCTCGTAATGGCTAATTGCTAGATCGCCGTTTTCTGAAACTCTGCGCCTTGCCGGGTGATGTCGATCCTTCCCTATTGGCATATTGATCGTACCCGAAGGCTTTGACATCCGGCCTTGAACGACAGCCATATATTGTCTGTCTATCGCTTTCGCTCTCATCGCCTCATCAAGCTTCCACTGGGCCAAATCATTTTTGGCATATAAAACGGGACCAGACGTATCATCATCCAGCCTGTGGATATGACGTATATTCAGCGGATCGCCTTGGCTCAAAAGATACCATGCCGCCGCCTCATCCAGCGTTCCGCATTGACCGGGAGATGATCCATGCACTGCCATGCCAGCAGGCTTGTCAAATACGATGCAGAAATCATCTTCATATAACACATCTGGCATATTTAGTTTAGTATCCCTGCGCAGGTGACGATATGAAGCATCACTGCGTGGATCTACTGGCGGGAAAGCAAGCAGCTGCAGCTGCTCCCCGTTCCACTGAATGCCTCCAATTGAAAACAACCGATTAATCCACTTCTGCGGAAAAAAGGAACGGGCCAGCAGCCACTGACGCACAAGGTGCGGATGACTGCCAGCCCGCGGCTGCGCAAGCTCCGGCAAACCTGCCGGATCCTTTTCCGATTCAGGATTAATGGTATCAGAGGACGCAGCGCCAAGAGCAAGCCAGTCTAGCTCCAGCCATTGTCCATTCCTCTTCATCCGACCATCAATCATATAACGTTCCTCCCAATCGTAAACGAAGCAAAAAACGACTTCGCTTCCTTACGAGCCTCTTACCTTCATTTCAAAATACAGCGATATTACAAGCGGCTAAACGCAATATCATGCGCTTCGATTGTCGCATCTATGTCCTCATTCGTATGAACCCCGGAAACAAACATGCCTTCAAATTGTGAAGGTGCAATGCTTACACCCAGATCAAGCATTGCCGCAAAATAAGCCTTAAACCGCTCTAGATCGGATGTTTTTGCCGTTTCGAAATTGATGACAAACGTATCCGTGAAGAACGGACAAACCATCGATCCAACACGGTTAATCGTATTTGCAATGCCATGTTTGCGCGCATTCGCTTCAAAACCAAGCTGCAGCCTAACCGCTTGACGCTCCATATGCTCATACACTTCAGGGGTTAGCAGATTCAATGTTGCATAACCTGCCGCCATCGCAAGCGGATTGCCTGATAAGGTTCCCGCTTGATAGATAGGTCCGCTCGGTGCAATCATCTCCATAAGCTCCCGTTTGCCGCCGTATGCGCCGACTGGCAATCCGCCGCCAATAACTTTGCCGAAGCAAGTAAGGTCTGGCGTAATTCCATAAAGTCCCTGTGCGCAGTTATAACCAACACGGAAGCCCGTCATTACCTCGTCAAAAATAAGAACCGTACCGTATTGCGTTGTAATGTCGCGCAACCCTTGCAGGAAACCAGGCAATGGCGGAACAACGCCCATGTTGCCAGCTACCGGTTCAACGATGACACAAGCAATTTCCTCACCGAATTTTTCGAAAGCAAGCTTTACCGATTCAATATCGTTGTATGGTACCGTAATCGTATGCGAAGCTACATGCTCTGGCACACCCGGGCTGTCAGGCAAGCCAAGCGTCGCAACGCCTGAGCCTGCTTTAATCAGCAAGCTATCCGCATGACCATGATATGAGCCTTCGAATTTCAAAATCCTGCTTCGTTTCGTATAACCGCGAGCAAGCCGAATGGCACTCATCGTCGCTTCCGTACCGGAGTTAACCATGCGAACGATATCAACTGAAGGTACTCGCTCGCAAACAAGCTCAGCCATCAATGTTTCAAGCTCTGTTGGGGCGCCGAAGCTTGTCCCCTTCTCTGCCGTACGTTTAATTGCTTCGATAACTTCAGGATGGGCATGACCCATAATGAGAGGGCCCCATGATGCTACATAATCGATATAGCTGTTGCCATCGATATCATAAATGCGGCTGCCTTCTCCCCGCTCCATATAGACAGGGTTCAAGCCCACTGATTTGAATGCTCTAACCGGGCTGTTTACACCGCCTGGCATTACTTTTTTCGCTCTTTCGAAAGCTTCTACTGAGCGCGCATCATTTCTAAGGTTCGACTGTTCACTCATCTGCTTACCCCTCTCCCTTCAACCAACGTGCCGCATCCTTTGCGTGGTACGTAATAATGAGATCAGCACCAGCACGCTTCATGCCTAGCAAGGTTTCAAGAACGATTGATTGCTCATCAATCCAGCCATTAGCTGCAGCGGCTTTCACCATCGAGTATTCGGCACTTACGTTATAAGCGACAACCGGTAAATTATATTTATCCTTAAGCAGTCTCAAAATATCCAAGTAAGCTAGAGCAGGCTTGACCATTAGCATATCGGCGCCCTCAGCAATATCCGACTCTGCTTCACGAAGCGCCTCGCGTACGTTGGCTGGATCCATCTGGTATGTTTTGCGGTCGCCGAATTGTGGAGCCGAATGTGCGGCATCACGGAAAGGGCCATAGTAAGCCGAAGAAAATTTAACAGAGTAAGACATAATCGGAACATCACTAAAGCCAGCATCATCTAGTCCTTCACGAATAGCAAGCACAAAGCCGTCCATCATATTGGAAGGTGCGATAATGTCTGCTCCTGCTTCCGCTTGCGATACAGCCGTTTGTACGAGCAGATCAAGCGAGGAGTCATTATCCACTTCCGCTATGCCTGTTTCCTCATGCAAATGTACGATGCCGCAATGACCGTGATCGGTAAATTGGCATAAACAAGTATCAGCGACAACAACAAGCTCCGGCGCCCATTTCTTCACTGCTTTTATCGCTTGTTGAACGATACCGTTCGCATCATAAGCCGAAGATCCCAAAGCATCTTTATATTCTGGAAGGCCGAACAGCAGCACTGATTGAATGCCGCAAGCAACCACTTCACGAATCTCTTGCTCCAAAAGATCCATCGACAGGTGGTATACACCCGGCATTGATGGAATTTCTTCTTTTATATTTACACCATGCGTAACGAAGATCGGATATATAAAATCATTTACACTCAGCACGGTTTCTCTTACCATGCTCCGAAGAGCAGACGTTTTGCGTAATCTGCGATTTCTTACTGTTGGGAAACTCATCACTTAGTATTCCTCCTCGACTAGCTTAGCAAGTTGTTTTTGCTGATAATCAACGATTGCTTTAAGCATACTATCCAGCGTTGAATCTTCTGGCTCAATAGCAACCTTCAAGCCTGCTTCTACTGCAGTCTTCGTTGTAAGCGGGCCAATACTCGCAATCGGAATGTCCGCTAATAGTTGTACTGGATCTGAAATGCCCTTGCGTCTCAATACCTCAAGCAAATTGGTCACCGTTGATGAACTAGTGAATGTAATCATGTGAATTTCTTTCTCGCGAATCCATTCGAGGGCAAGTTCGTCCTGCTCATCGACAATAACCGTTTCATAAACATCGATTTCCGTTGGCACAAGTCCTATTGCCTTCAGTTCACGGGGCAATACCTCGCGTGCAAGATCTCCTCGAGGCAGCAGCACTCGCTCTCCAGCCTTCAGTTGCGGCGCCAGCTTGTCCAGCAAGCCTTCCGCATGGAACTTTACAGGCAGCTCATCAACTACTAAGCCGCGCTTTGCAAGCGCCTCAGCTGTCTTAGGACCAACTGCTGCAATTCTCGCACCAAAAAATCTCCTAATATCGATATTAAATTTACGCAGCCATTCAAAAAAGTACTCCACGCCGTTTACGCTCGTAAACATCAGCCACTCATATTGTTCTGCCTGCCCCAACTGTGCCTTCAAGTTAGCTAAAACAACGGAGTCCGTTGGTTCAATCGTTTCAATAACTGGAAACTCGCAAGGCTCCCCGCCAAGCGTTTCAATCTGTTCAGCTAGCTCGCTTGCCTGTGCTCTAGCTCGTGTAACGAGTATACGCAAGCCAAATAGTGGCTTGTTCTCATACCATTTCAGCTTCTCTCTCTGCATTACAACGTCGCCTACCACAATGACGGCAGGTGGCTGAAAATTCGCTGATTTGACAATCCCCTCGATGGTTTCCAGCGTGCCAACAATGGTACGCTGTTCAACTCTCGTTCCCCAGCGAATAAGCGCAACTGGCGTTTGCGGCGGCTTGCCGTGCTTCATGAGCTGATCAGAAATATATCCTATTTTGGCGACACCCATTAGAAAAATAAGGGTTCCCGTAGCATTCGTAACTTTATCCCAATGAATGGAGCGGTCAAGCTTATCCGGACTCTCATGACCCGTAATAATGGACAAGGATGATGCCATATCACGATGTGTGACTGGAATGCCCGCGTAAGCGGGAACTGCGATTGCCGAGGTAATGCCTGGCACGATTTCGAACTCGATTCCGTTATCATAAAGAAGCTCGGCTTCTTCTCCAACTCGTCCAAAAATCGTAGGATCTCCGCCTTTCAGACGTGTAACGATCTTGCCTTGCAGCGCCAAATCGACAAGAAGCTGGTTGATTTCCTCCTGCTTCATCGTATGACGGTCCGGCAGCTTGCCGACGTAGATTCTCTCCGCACCCGGCTTCACGTACCGGAGCAATCTCGGGCTTGCCAAGCGATCGTAAACGACAACCTCACATTCCTCCAAGCATTGCAGTCCGCGCACAGTAATCAGCTTCGGATCTCCCGGTCCGGCGCCAACTAAGTATACCTTCCCCTTGTCCAAGCCCGTCATCCCCCAATTTCAGCTAAAATACGGTCTGCGCCGCGTGCAATGAGCGCATCCGCAACATCACGGCCAAGCTGTTCAGGATCAATTCCCTTCATCACTTCTTTCAGCAGCGTTGCTCCGTCCGGCGATCCGACCATGCCCGTTAGGATAAGCTCATGTTGCCCGCTTTGGCCCGGGAGCTCATCACCTAATGTGCAATATGCGCCTATCGGCACCTGACATCCACCATTCAGTGAACCAAGGAAGCTTCGCTCTGCTCGTACCGTAACCTCGGTTTCATCATCGTTAAGAAGAGAAAGCAGCTCTCGAACTTGTTCATCATTCTCGCGGCATTCAATGCCAAGTGCGCCTTGTCCTACAGCAGGCAAGCATACATCAACAGGAATGTTCGCAGATATGCGATCTTCCCATCCCATGCGCTTCAGTCCAGCTGCAGCAAGTACAACCGCATCGAAACCTTCGGTTTCTAATTTGCGAATACGGGAATCTATATTGCCCCTTATGGACTCAAGCTGAAGATCAGGTCTCGCGTTTTTAAGCTGGCAGGATCTGCGCAGGCTGCTCGTTCCCACTCTCGCGCCTAGAGGCAATTCAGACAATCCGCCGCCTTCACGAGTGATAAGGCAATCTCTAGGATCGACGCGTCTTGGAATTGCTCCATTTATTAACCCTTCCGGAAGCTCATAAGGCATGTCCTTCATGCTGTGAACGGCCAAATCAATTACACCATCTGCAAGTGCTTGTTCAATTTCCTTAACGAACAGCCCTTTTCCACCTACTTTAGACAGCGTAACATCAAGTATGCGATCACCTTTTGTTACTATTTTTTTCACTTCAAACTTATAATCAAACCCATGCTTCTCACTTATGCGTGTCAGTTCATCGATCACTTGTCCCGTTTGTGTAAGCGCAAGTGCGCTTTGCCTTGTTCCTACCACGATAATTCGTTGTCCTTGGTTAGTTGTTGCCATTATGTAAGCCCCCTGTCCATCCGATGAAGCAGGCTTTGCAGCCATTCATCCATATCAATATTGATCCGCTTTAGCGTCGCTGCCTCTTCGGCCGCAAGCTTCAGCACGGATTGTCTCTCCTGTTCATCAAGCAAGCTGTTTAACACTTTCTCCCGAAAGCGTCGCAATACTATCGTTATTTCTTCGTATTCCGGGCCATAAAGCGCTGCAAGCTCTTTCTTTATTTGCTGAGACAACGCCGGGCTTGCGCCTGAAGCAGTAACCGCCAGCAGCAAATCTCCACGCCTGACAATCGAAGGTGAAATAAACGAGCCTTTGTCCGCATCATCCACCGCATTTACTAAAATGCCAAGCTGATCGGCCGCAGCCGCAATCTCCGCATTTAAACGTTTATCGTTTGTTGCCGCAAACACTAACGATGCTCCCGCAAGATCGCCATCATTGTACTCTCGCTGGAACCAGCGGATTTTCCCTTCGGAAGCCAAACTCACGATTTGAGGAGTTAATGACGGGCTGATGACCCATATTTTATCCGCTCCAGCAGCCAGCAGCCCTTGCAGCTTTCGCTGTGCCACGCTTCCGCCGCCGATAATAACGCAGCGTCTGCCTATAAGCTGCATGAAAATTGGATATAAACCATTCATTGCCGTCCTTGCCTCCAGCAGTCAATTCTCGTTAATGAAAGGAGGAGAAATAATTAGTAAACAAATTCAGAAGCAGCAAACCAAACGAAATAATATAAAAGCGGGCCAATTGCAATCCGGGACGTTTGAGCATCGCTCTCTGGTACACATAAATAATGTACATAACCAAGGTTCCAAAGGAAGACAGTACCTTCCAGTCAATCAACAACGCAAACCGTCTTTCGACAAGTATGGACGTCACCGCAATCGCAAGCGACATTGCAAACAATGGAACGCCAACAATGACTGCTCGATCTCCATAACGCTCAATCATATCGAGGCTTGGCAATCTGCGCACAAAGTTTGACCAGCGCTTTCGTTTTAGCTGATTATGCAAAAACAAATACATGCCGGCGAACAAAGCGCCTATGGTTAATGCAGCATACGCAAGCAAAACAAGACTGATATGAATGTATAATAGCTCTCTTGTTGTTTCCCAAACTTTAAGCGACTCGCCATTTCCGGGGTCACTATACAGGTTAAGCGCCAACACCGCAAAACCAACAACATTTACAAAAAACACAATGAAATCAATTTTAATAAATCGACTGATCACTAGCGAAATGGTAACTAAAAGCCAAGAAAAGCCTAACCAGTATTCAAAGGTTGATACTTCCGTCATTTGCAAATGAGATACGATGCGAGTAACAAGGTAACCAGTCTGTAATACCCAAACAAAAATAAGCAGCCCTGTACCCATCCGTTTCGCTCTCCGACTTGCATTCATGAAGTCGGAGAAATAAAACAGCAGGCTCAGGGCGTAAATATAAAGTATCGCATCATATAAAAAGTTTTGCGTCTCCATAGCTCCTCCACCTAGCAGCCCTCTACCTTGTAATAGGTGCTAATACCGCCGCAGCTGCATGGGGTTGAACATTTTTCTTTTTTGCAGCAGCGACAGTATCTGTTGCCGCTTCAAGCTCCGCTTGACGCGCTTTAGCAAGATCTTCCTCGAGTGCAAACAGCTTAACGAACATATCCATCGCTTCGTCTGCCCGCTTCTCGCCAGCCATTTCTTTAATTCGTAAAATAGGATCCTGCATCATTTGGTTAACGATGCTTTTTGTAAGCTTACGGATTACTTTAAGCTCATGCTCGCCGAGATCAGGCAATTTATTCGTCAAGCTGTTCATCGTTTCCTCGTGAATGCCTGCTGCTTTGGATTGCAAAGTTCGAATAAGGGGAACAACGCCAAGCGTTTTGTACCACTGCTCGAACACTTCAATTTCTTCGGTAATCATCGCTTCAATTTTGGCAGCCTCTTGACGCCTATGCGCGAGATTGCTTTCCACGATGCCCTCTAAATCATCAATATCATACAAGAATACATTATCAACGGCAGCAATCGAAGGGTCCAAATCACGCGGTACCGCAATATCAATCATAAAGAGCGGCTTCGCTTTTCTACGCTGCATAGCTTCTGCAACCTGCTTGCGCGTTAACACGTATTCTTTCGAGCCAGTGGAGCTGATAATAATGTCTGCTTCATGAAGCTTATCTACCGCTTCTTCCATCGACCATGCGATTCCATTAAACTTGTCTGCCAGCTGTGTTGCCCGCTCATAGGTGCGATTTACAACAACGACGCGATCTGCGCCATTCGTGTACAGATGCTTGGCAGTCAGTTCGCCCGTTTCACCCGCACCAATGACCATAACCGTTTTTTTGTTGAATTGTCCAAAAATCCGTTTCCCAAGCTCAACGGCAGCATAGCTCACAGAAACAGCAGATTCACCAATCGACGTTTCGGAATGGGCACGCTTGGCCATCGTAACCGCCTGTTTAAACAGCATATTAAAAACTGTACCTGTCGTCTTCTGCTGCTGCGCGAGCTGAAAAGCTGTTTTTACTTGTCCCAAAATTTGGGTCTCGCCGATGACCATGGAATCAAGTCCGCTCGTTACACGGAATAAATGATCAATCGCCTTCTCGTCCTCATACATATATAAATGGTTGGTGAAGTTCTGCCTAGGCAGCTTAAACCACTTCTCCATAAAGCTTCGAATGTAATGCCCGCATAGATGGTGCCTATCTACAACTGCATAAAGCTCCGTCCGATTGCAGGTCGCTACTATGACACATTCCATTATGCTTTGTGTCTGAATGAGCTGTATTAATGCTTCCGGCAAATCCCGTTCTGCGAACGCAAATTGTTCTCTTACTTCTACGGGAGCCGTTCGGTAATTCAGTCCTACTGCGATAATGTGCATGCGCGGTCACCTGCCTCCTTCTCTTTAAGCGATCAAGCATTGATGTTATCGATAATTATAGCATAGTAAAACATTCAGATAATGTTCATTTATGAATAATATTTGAAAAGTACAGACTCATTATTCCCTTTTACTACAAAGAAATAACCATGGATACCATCCATGGTTATTTCGCTATGAGCAATAAGTTTTAAAGCTCTTAAACGAGCTCAGTTTGTTTCATTTTTGGCTCTTCTACTTGCAGTTCGCCCATACCGCGTACAAGCTTCTTCGCATACGTCGCTTTTGGCTTCAGTACAGCGAGCATGTAGTCGATCGCAAGCTGAGGATCTACAGTTTCGCCGCAAGTATAACAATCAAGCGCAGCAAAACCTCTCTCAGGATACGTATGAATCGAGAGGTGACTCTCCGACAGCAGCACGAGCACAGTTGCGCCTTGAGGATCGAATTGTTTGGCTTGAACCGACAATACAGTAGCACCACAAGCCTCTGCAGCCTCTACCATGTGTGATTGCAAAAATTCAGCGCTGTTCAGTAGATCAAAGTCTACACCCCAAGTATCAACAGCAACGTGTCTTCCGAAAGTTGAGTATTCCATCTTCCGGTTCCCCCTTCCTAGGAATAAAATGTTTGAAAAATTTCATCCGCTAGGACCTACGTCATTCACTTCTCGAGGGATTAATCTCTCGCAACATAACAATGTCCTGAGTGAATCCTGGTTCCTATTATTAACATCAACAATCTTTTCAACGAGAATAAAAATAACATCTATCCGGGATAATTGCAATACTTTTTTTCTAAAGGATGGAAATAACCTTTCATTGCCAGCCCCGTTTTCAATGTATGACGTTGAAGCTTATCTCGCAATGGGCTGTGCGATCATCCTGCCATATTATTTTTTGCGTCCTGCGGACTGTATACCGAGATGTGATCCACCTTGCCGGTTGCTTCAGCCAAAATAAATTTAAGCTGATATTGTTTATTGACCTCATAGGTATAAATGTCATCTGTACCGTTAACCGTTTTTTCATCAGCAGACCCAAGCGCGATCTCTATGTCTTTCAATGTAATGCCTTGAAGCTTTTTCGAATAAGATCTTACATCATAAACAAGCATGCCTTTGTTGTATCCAAATGTAATCCCTTTATCTTTGTAGGCAGCATACATCCCTTTCCCAGCGGATTCGTTGGTATCAGGCTTGCCCCATTTTTTCTCTATATCATCATATAATGCGATATGAGCTGCATAATCAGAGCCTGGAACTTTGCCTTCCTTCGCAAGCGCATAGACTGAGCTGATCGTTTCTCCGGCCTCAGAGCCGCTAGACGGCTCCTCAGCGCCATTGCCGCCTGGTTGCTCATTAGGCTGTTCAGAAGGCGGGACGCTTGGCCTCGTGTCCGGTGAGGCCGGTGTACTTGTCTCTGGCTGATTGCTCGGCATCGCTGTTGCCGGCGGCGGCACTTGATCTGCTCCTGTATCCTTATTGCTGCACGCTGTTAAAGATAATGCGATCGCAAATGATATTCCGATAGCAAATTGTTTAAATCGTTTGGTTTGATTCATTCCTATTCATCTCCTTGTTGTATAAAAAACTAAGATGCTATCCACTCGCCTTACCCTGATACTAACTGTTTAAACACGCAAAATGTTGCAAAATTCATAGATGCAATATTTTGAAAACAAAAAAAAGAGGCTGCGAAAGCAGCCTCTTTAATCAAGATTTCCTAAATGGTTTAAGCTTCAAGGATGAAGAGCTTGCGAGTCAGATCGGTTAAACGATCATCGATTTTGCTAATTTCTTCAGCATCCTTCGTTTGGTTGCGAAGATCTAGCAATTCATTGACTGCATTACTTAACAATCCGATTTCCCGCTCGATCAAACGACTTTGGAACACACGCTCCAGTTGGCCAAGTGTATCCTTGAATTCGAATACAATGCGCTCCCCTGTGCTCGAGCTTTCGACAATTTGGTGAACGGAACCATTCTTATAATGATAGATCATCGTATAATGACTGTAGATTCGGTTGACGATCGCGTTGCCGCGGAAAGCTGAAAGAGCTTTTCGCATAGCATTGGTCAGCCTCGGTTGCACAAGACGGCAAGATAATACGCACACGTAATAGTCTTGTTGACGTTCAAAGGTCAGTCGGACTTCTTCCCTCCCTGCTACATCTTCGAGAACGAGCTCCTGATTCCCATTGTCAAGCACCAACACCTGAAGGTGTATTTGTTGCTCTTCAAATGAACGGATAAACTCAGCCATCTCTTCATTCGTCAATTGCAGTTTGGCATTTACATACTCTGTGGCTAGCCGCTTAGCCATAAAAATCTCCTCAATTCTTTGAACTTGCACGCTTTGGTCTTTAACTTTGGTCTTGTTGCTTAAGTATATTATACGTGATCTTATCATTTTATTCCTGTCGTTCATCCCCGATATTCTCGCATATTCCACAAAATAACGGAAGAATTCACGAGGAAAGCCGACTATTTCACTAAATCCTCTGCTTTATAGAATAACTTGCTGGTCTTGCTACCTCATGTAGCAATCGCTTCGGTTATGATGTCCCATAGTTGCTCGCGTCCAAGCCCTAATTCAGACGAGAATAATACGACGGAATCGCTTGGGTCGACTTCAAGCGTTTTTTTGATCATTTTAATATGCTTGTCCCATTTCGACTTCGGAATTTTATCCGCCTTGGTCGCAACGACGCATGTCGGGATTTCATAATGCTTCAACCATTTGTACATTTGCTGATCGAGCAGAGACGGCTCATGACGAATATCGATGACCAGCAGCTGAAGCTTAAGCGGCTCACGGTCACGGATATAACGTTCGATCATTTCGCCAAACTGCAAGCGCTGAGTTTTCGAAACCTTAGCATAGCCATACCCCGGAAAATCAACCAAATAAATAAGGTCATTCACGCGGTAGTAATTAAGCTGCTGCGTTTTGCCGGGCTGCGAGCTCGTTCTAGCTAAGTTTTTGCGTAAAATAAGTTTATTAATCAATGAAGATTTTCCTACATTCGAACGCCCTGCCAGAGCTATCTCTGGCAAGGCGTCCTCTGGGTATTGATGTGGTTTTACTGCGCTGATGATGAATTCTGCTTGTGTAATTTTCATAAAATCGTTGTACCTGCTTTCTCTTCCGTTTGAACCGGAAGCAACGCATGCTGCAGCACTTCATCCATATGACTGACAGGAAAAAATTGCATATCATGTCGTACGCTATCGGGAATATCCCCTAGATCCCGTTCATTTTCTTTCGGCAACAATATTTTGCGAATGCCTGCACGATGTGCTGCCAGCGATTTTTCCTTCAAACCGCCAATCGGAAGCACGCGGCCTCTGAGCGTAATTTCGCCCGTCATCGCTACTTCCTTATCCACATAGCGGTTTGTAAGCGCGGAGATAAGCGCAGTTGCAATCGTAATGCCGGCTGATGGACCATCCTTTGGAATCGCACCCTCTGGAATATGAATATGAATATCATTTTTCTCATGAAAGCTTGGGTCAATGCCCAGCTCAATCGCTTTCGAGCGTGTATAACTGAATGCCGCTTGAGCAGATTCCTTCATGACATCACCTAGTTTACCAGTTAACGTTAGTTTTCCGCTACCCGGCATTACTGTGACTTCAATGACAAGCGTATCTCCGCCTACCTCAGTCCATGCAAGACCAGTCACCGCTCCGATCTGATTCTCGCTCTCAGCAAGGCCATAACGGAACTTCGATGGCCCCAGCAATTCCTTGAGCTCCTCACTCGTAACTTCAAATGGCTCGGTGGATTCCGTTTGCTCATTTGCAACAAATCGTTTCGCTGCCTTACGGCACACTGCTGCAATTTGCTGCTCTAGATTACGAACACCGGATTCTCTCGTATATTCCCTAATCAGCTGGAGCAATACGTCTTCCGAGACAATGAGCTGCTCCTCGGTCAAGCCATGTTCCTTTTTCTGCTTCGGCAATAGGTAACGATTTCCGATTTGCAGTTTCTCAAGCTCCGTATATCCTGGAATATACAAGACCTCCATCCGATCAAGCAGCGGACGAGGAATATTGTGCATCGCATTCGCGGTCGTTACGAACATCACATTAGATAGATCAAATGGCACTTCTACATAATGATCGCTGAACGTGTTGTTTTGTTCCGGATCGAGCACTTCTAGAAGTGCTGAAGCTGGATCTCCACGGAAATCCATCGCCATTTTGTCAATCTCATCCAGCAAAAATACAGGGTTTGAAGAACCTGCTGTCTTCATGCCTTGAATAATTCTTCCTGGCATAGCGCCTACATAAGTCCGCCTGTGACCGCGGATCTCTGCTTCATCTCGTACACCGCCAAGCGAGATACGCACAAACTTACGACCAAGCGACTTGGCAATTGAACGGGCAAGCGAGGTTTTACCAACACCCGGCGGGCCTACCAAGCAAAGGATTGGACCCTTTAGCTGCTTGACAAGCTTCTGAACCGCCAAATATTCAAGCACCCGCTCTTTCGGCTTTTCTAGGCCATAATGGTCATCATTAAGAATCGCTTCGGCTTTGCTCAAGCTCAAATCATCTTCGGTCGTTTTGCTCCAAGGCAAAGAAAGCAGCCAATCGATATAATTGCGAATAACGCCGCCTTCTGCAGAGGTGGACGGCATTTTCTCGAGTCGATCAATTTCCTTCTCGATCTTCTCTTTCACGAGATCAGGCACGCCTGCCTCAGCCAGCTGCGCACGCAGCTCCTCAACTTCGCCAGCACGGCCTTCCTTCTCTCCGAGCTCTTTCTGGATCGCCTTCATTTGCTCGCGCAAATAATATTCCTTTTGCGTCTTTTCCATCTGTTTCTTGACGCGTTGGTTTATTTTGCGCTCGAGCTCCAGCACTTCGCGCTCGTTGTTTAAGATGTCGAGCAGCTTCTCTAGTCGAGCTCCGACATCTACGGTTTCAAGAATATCCTGCTTATCCTTGATTTTCAGCGAAAGATGGCTCGTAATGACATCCGCAAGGCGGCCCGGATCATCAATGTCGGAAACCGCCGCGTAGGTTTCAGGCGTAACCTTCTTTGATAATGAAATATAATGCTCGAATTGGTTTAAGACCGAGCGCATAAGCGCATCGACTTCAGGATCATCCGTCTCCTGCTCCGGCAATTCTTTTACAGATACTTCATAAAACTCGTCGTTCGGCAAATAGTCCAAAATCTCAGCACGCGATACGCCTTCCACCAGCACACGGATCGTGCCGTTAGGCAGCTTCAGCATTTGCCTTACTTTTGCTATGGTGCCAACTTTATATATATCTTCCTCAGTCGGCTCCTCAATGTTCACTTCAGACTGTGAACAAAGCAATATCATATGATCTTCGACCATCGAGCGTTCTAACGCTCGAACCGATTTGTCCCTACCCACATCAAGGTGGAGCACCATGCTGGGATAAACGAGTAGCCCTCTAAGCGGAAGCAAGGGCAGCCGACGACCTTTCGATTTACTAGGTCCCACACCAGCACCTCCAATTGTTAACGTCTACCCTAGTTTATCATTCTACGGAATCAGCCTGCAAATACGGAACGGCTGAAGCGATAAAAAGATCGGTTCCAAGCGGAGCTTCGACCCGCACAGGGGACACTTCAGTATCTGGGAACACAAACTTGAACACTTCTTCCACCTTTTCGACAGGAATGACCTTAAGACCTTCCAAGTCTGCAAAAATCGCTTGCCAGTTCTCCCTTGGAATAATGACTGTTTTAGCACCAGCTTGGAAAGCTGCCTCAACTTTAGCTAATACGCCGCCAACAGGTTTTACGTTTCCATGTATGCCAACTTCACCTGTCATGGCCAGTTTATTGTCAATTGGAATGCCTTTTATTGCTGATGTAATAGCTGTTGCCATCGCAATACCGGCAGAAGGGCCATCTATCGGCGTACCGCCAGGGAAGTTGATATGCAAGTCAAAGTCCTGCGGGTTAAGCCCGCTACGTCTCAAAACCGTAATTACGTTTTCGACTGAACCCTTTGCCATACTTTTTCTTCTTAGCGTCCGCGATCCTCCGCCAAGCTCCTCCTCGTCTACAACGCCTGTAATTGTAAACAAACCTTTGCCAGAAGCAGCAGGAATTGCGCTTACTTCGATTTCGAGCAGCGTGCCCATATTTGGACCATATACAGCAAGGCCATTTACGAAACCGATTTGCGGTGCATCCGGCACCTTGCGATCAGGACGCGGTGGAATTTGACTGCTGTTCACAACCCATTCAATATCGCCCGCAGCGATGCTGTCCCTTTTTTCGGATAGAGCAACACCCGCGGCAAGCTGAATGACGTTAACCGCCTCACGTCCGTTCGTCGCATATCGCTTGACGACATCGATCGCTTCAGGACAAGGTGCAAAGCCGATTTTTTTCACTGCGTTTTCAGCCACTAAGCCAATTTCCTCAGCAAGCAGCGGACGAAAAAACACCTCCATACAGCGCGAACGGATAGCTGGCGGAATTTCCTGCGGCGACCGCGTTGTTGCACCGACTAGACGGAAATCAGCAGGCAGGCCGTTTTGGAAAATATCATGAATATACACTGGTATATTCGAATCCTCCGAATTATAATACGCGCTCTCCAGAAACACTTTACGATCTTCCAGTACTTTTAACAATTTATTCATTTGAATCGGATGCAATTCACCTATTTCGTCAATAAACAAGATCCCGCCGTGCGCCTTCGTCACAGCACCTGGCTTAGGTTGAGGGATACCTGCTACACCCATCGCACCTGCACCTTGATAAATAGGATCATGAACCGAGCCGATTAGCGGATCAGCTATTCCGCGCTCATCAAACCTAGCGGTTGTCGCATCGATCTCTGTAAATTTCGCTTCAGGCAAAAACGGCGAGGAAGGATTTTTTTTGGCTTCCTCCAGCACGACACGCGCCGCAGCGGTCTTCCCGACACCTGGAGGGCCATAAATGATAACATGCTGCGGGTTTGCGCTGCACAGCGCCGCCTTCAAGGCACGCAGACCGTCACGCTGGCCAACGATGTCCTGCATCGCCTGCGGCCTTGTCTTCTCTGATAGAGGCTTCGTAAGCGATACACTCCTAAGCTTTCTGAGCTTGTCCATCTCCTTGCGAGACTCGCGATCAACGGCCGAGCGGTTCGTCTTCTGATTGCGCAGCAAATTCCAGAAATACAAGCCGATAACAACTGCAAAAAACACTTGAATCAACATTAATACAACACTTAAACTCATTAGTAATCCGCTCCTTTCAAGCGTAAACGGCTGTAGCCGATGAAATAGTGTAAGCTCGTTTCGCGTAGAAATATAAGATTCTTATGAAAATAATCAGCTATTTTCATTCTTATATTTCAAGCGTAAACGGCTGCAGCCATTTGAATAGTAACGATCATTTCCGCAGGAATATAATCCTTAAATGGAAATAATAATTAAATATCTTGCTTCATTTTCACCTTTCTAGCTCATCATGTAACTACAAGAAGGCTTAAGAGAAGAACTTAGACCTGCTTTGTTGATTTCAATGTACATAGCTAACCTTAATAAACATGCGTATAAAATAGTATTGCCTCTACGATGTGGTAATAACCGTTAATGCTGTTATTTTTCACAAGCAATTCTCTTTATTTTGAATCCTCGGCTTGGGAAAGGGGAAATTACTTTAGCGAAGCTCGTCACTTTGAGGAATATCCTATTATCACGAAATGAATAAAGTTCAATATAAACCTAACATCACATTTATCATAGGAAGAGTTAAACAAAACTTCCCTCCTTTTTATCAACAAAAAAAAAGGCTTACTCACGTCTGCAAATGACGTAAATAAACCTTTTCATAAATGATTATGCAGGTGTATGATGCTTGCGGCCAGGTATTTCGCCAGTCGCTTCAAAAACGCGTACGATTTCGTCAATTTCCTTCTTTAGCTCAGACAGCAATTCAGCTTCTGGCACCTTGCGAATGAGCTCCCCGTAACGGAAAAGCATGCCCTCGCCTCTAGCGCCAGCGATACCGATATCCGCTTCACGAGCCTCGCCTGGACCATTGACCGCACAACCAAGCACAGAAACCTTGATTGGCACTTTAATTTTTGAAATATAATCTTCTACCTCATTTGCAATCGAAAACAGATCGATATCTAGACGACCGCAAGTAGGGCAGGAAACGAGTGTTGCAGCATTTGTAATTAGACCAAAGGTCTTAAGAAGCTCACGTGCAACCTTGACTTCCTCTACCGTGTCAGCGCTAAGGCTGATACGCAGCGTGTTGCCAATGCCAAGCGCGAGCAAAGCACCAATACCAGCGGAGCTCTTAATCGTGCCTGTGTGCAGCGTTCCAGCTTCTGTAATACCCAGGTGGAGCGGATACTTAATGACTTTTGCCGCCATCGAGTACGCAGCAATAGCCATTGGAACATCCGATGCTTTGAGAGATACGATAATATCGTGGAAATCGAGCTCCTCCAAAATACCGATATGGAACAACGCGCTCTCTACCATTGCTTCCGGCGTCGGATAACCGTACTTTTCTAGCAAATGGTTTTCTAATGAACCGGCGTTAACGCCAATTCGGATCGGAATACCTTTTTCCTTACAAGCCTTAACAACCGCTTCGACGCGTTCGCGGCGACCGATATTGCCCGGATTAATCCGTACTTTGTCGATGCCGTTCTCGATAGCAAGCAGTGCCAAACGATAGTCAAAATGAATATCCGCAACTAGCGGAATATGAATGCGTTTCTTGATTTCCTTAATCGCTTCCGCCGCTTCCTTGTTGTTGACAGTAACCCGGACAAGCTGGCAGCCAGCTTCTTCAAGTCCTAGTATTTCCGCAACAGTAGCTTCGACATCAGCAGTCTTCGTCGTACACATACTTTGAATAATCACTTCGTTACTGCCGCCAATCGTTAGATTGCCGACTTTAACCGGTACCGTATCTTGACGTAAGTACATAAGCTTATCTCTCCCATGAACGGCAAAGTCCACCCTTTGACTGGCGGTTTTAGAAACCGCGCGGCTGGGTGGAAACAATGACGGTAGTCAAGCGTAAACGGCTGCTCCCATTCCATTACAATGTAGCGGAAACAGCTCGTTTCGCGGTCATATATAAGTTAAGTTATAAGCCTAAACTTATAGCTTCTTATATTGGAGTGCTGGCTTACGCACTCTCTTCTTTTTTCTTGCTTTTCTTAGCAGTAAGCTCAGGCATGATTTTTTCTTGAACGGTTTGCTCTGTGATTAGGCATGTACTTAGATCATCGCGTGATGGTACCTCGTACATAACTTCCAGCATAATGCTTTCGATAATCGCACGCAAGCCGCGTGCTCCGGTGTTGCGCTTAATTGCCTCTTTCGCAATAGCATCAAGTGCAGCCGGTTCGAAATCAAGCTTCACATTGTCCATTTCAAGCAGCTTCTGATATTGCTTCACAAGCGCGTTCTTCGGCTCGGATAAAATCCGAACGAGTGCAGGCTCATCAAGCGGCTCAAGCGTTGAAATGATAGGCAGACGGCCTACAAACTCCGGAATCAAACCGAATTTGAGCAGATCCTCTGGCAATACCATCGTGAGGTATTCACCAGCTTTAAGATCCTTCTGCAATTCGCCTGTAGAGCTAAAGCCGATTACTTTCTTACCGATACGACGTTTGATCAATGATTCGAGGCCATCGAATGCGCCGCCGCAAATGAACAAAATATTCGTTGTATCGATTTGAATGAATTCTTGATGCGGATGCTTGCGTCCACCTTGCGGAGGAACGGATGCAACTGTACCTTCCAATATTTTGAGCAATGCTTGCTGAACACCTTCGCCAGAAACATCGCGCGTAATGGATGGGTTTTCCGATTTGCGAGCTACTTTATCGATCTCATCGATATAAATAATGCCGCGTTCCGCTTTTTCCACATCATAATCGGCAGCTTGAATGAGCTTAAGCAAAATGTTCTCAACGTCTTCGCCCACATAACCTGCTTCTGTTAGCGAAGTTGCATCTGCAATTGCAAATGGAACATTCAAAATTTTAGCCATTGTTTGAGCTAGCAGCGTTTTACCTGAGCCCGTAGGACCTAGCAGCAAAATGTTACTCTTTTGCAATTCTACGTCTTCGATTTTGCTTCCGGAATTAATCCGTTTGTAATGGTTATAAACCGCTACAGACAACGATTTTTTCGCAAACTCTTGACCGATGACATAAGAATCCAGAATAGCCCGGATATCTTTCGGTTTCGGAATATCCTTAAGATCAAGCTCTTCCTCATTGCCGAGTTCTTCCTCAACAATTTCGGTACAAAGCTCAATGCACTCATCGCATATATAGACGCCAGGACCGGCAACCAATTTACGTACTTGATCCTGCGATTTGCCGCAGAAAGAACATTTCAACTGGCCTTTTTCGTCGTTGAATTTAAACATGTAATCACCCCTTCGATTAAATCGTCGATACCGGTGCAGTAATCACCTTGTCAATCAAACCGTAGGCAAGAGCCTCTTCCGCGCTCATGAAGTTGTCACGGTCGGTATCTCGGTCGATTTTTTCATAAGGCTGTCCGGTGCGGTCTACGTAAATTTGGTTTAGCTTTTGTTTCGTTTTCAAAATCCAATCAGCATGGATTTTGATATCAGATGCTTGACCGCGTACGCCGCCAAGTGGTTGATGGATCATAACCTCAGCGTTAGGAAGCGCAAATCGCTTGCCCTTCGCGCCCGCTGTAAGAAGCAGCGAACCCATGCTTGCTGCCATGCCCATACAAATCGTGGACACCTCAGGCTTAATATATTGCATCGTATCAAAAATACCCATTCCCGCAGTCACGGAGCCGCCGGGAGAGTTAATGTATAGATGAATGTCTTTCTCTGGGTCGTCGGCCGCCAGAAACAGCAGCTGTGCAATGATGGAGTTTGCAACATCATCATCGATTGCGCTCCCAAGGAAAATGATACGGTCCTTCAGCAAACGGGAGTAAATATCGTAAGAACGTTCCCCGCGATTCGTTTGTTCGACTACGATCGGTACTAGATTCATGCGACCAACCTCTTTTCGTTTATGACTTTGGTTACTTACTTATTGTAACACGTCATCGTATTCATGTCATTTTTCCACTAATACATTATACGACGCCGGCCGTTCGATATGTACGGAGTTTAGCCTCCAAAACAAGCACATTTCCATATGTAGGGTCAAAATAAGGCACGTATCAACGACGTGCCTTATCCTGAGTGAAGCATTTATTCAATTATTCTTATGTGGCTATTAAACAGCTTTGCTGTTTTCAAGCAAGAACTTAATTGTTTTGCGAAGTGCAATATCTTCCTGCAAGTTGCTAAGATTTCCGTTTTTCTCAAAAATGTCGCGAAGCTCAGCAGAAGGACGGTTGTATGATTTGGACAGCTTCTCAAGCTCTTCGTTCAAATCTTCGTCGTTTGCAACGATGTTTTCTGCTTTAGCAATTGCATCAAGCACAAGGTTGTTGCGAACGCGTTTCTCAGCATCTGTGCGCATTTGATCGCGAAGAACAGATTCGTTTTGACCGGAGAATTGGAAGTATAGGTCCATGTTCATGCCTTGCATTTTAAGACGGTTTTCGAAATCTTTGATCATGTAATCCGTTTCAGTCACGATCATTGGCTCTGGAATTTCAACATCTGCTGCTGCCGTAGCTTTGTCAACTACTGCTGTTTCGCGAGCTTGTTCGCCTTCTTGATCTTTGCGCTCTTTAAGTTTGCTAACGAGATCCTGCTTGTACTCTTCAAGCGTATCGAACTCGCTTACGTCTTTTGCAAACTCATCGTCTAGCGTTGGCAAGCTTTTGCGTTTGATTTCGTGAAGCTTCACTTTGAACACAGCTGGTTTGCCTGCAAGGTGCTCTGCATGGTAGCTCTCAGGGAAATTAACTTCAATGTCCTTGAAATCTCCAATTTGCATGCCAACCACTTGCTCTTCGAAACCTGGAATAAAGGAATTCGAACCAAGCTCTAGTGAATAACGCTCGCTTGCTCCGCCTTCAAACGCTTCGCCGTCTACATAACCGTCGAAATCGATAACTGTGATGTCGCCGTTAGCCGCTGCGCCCTCTTCAACAACAGTAAGCTCAGCATGACGCTGTTGCAAACGCTCAAGTTCAGCTGCGATTTCCTCTTCTGTAACTTCAGAAACAACGGATTCAACTTCCAAGCCTTTGTATTCGCCAAGTGTAACTTCTGGCTTAACGATAACTTTTGCTTTGAATTTGAATGTTTCGCCTTTTGCGAATTGCTCAACTTCAATCTCAGGACGGTCAACCGGCTCAAGATTAGTTTCTTTGATCGCATCGGAATAAGCATCCGGCAACAGAATGTCAATTGCATCCTGGTACAGGCTCTCAATACCGAAACGGGATTCGAACATGCCGCGAGGCACTTTACCTTTACGGAATCCAGGTACGTTTACTTTTTGAACGACTTTCTTAAATGCTTGATCAAGAGCAACAGTGACTTTCTCCGCCCCTACCTCCACGTCGATCGACACGATGTTCTTGTCTATTTTTTCCCAAGTTGCTTTCATTTTATGCCTTCCCCTCCGAAAATGCTCATGCATCAGTAGTTATCACGTTTCATAAACCATTCTATTATAAACAAGCTAGCCCAGATTATCAAGACTCTGGCTCATCTTCTCCCGATTGCTGCAAAACGGCAACCTGTCTAAGCGCCTTGCATGCTTGCTCATAACGGAACCTTAAACCTTCGGTAATGCCGTATGTATCACGAATATCGTCATCGTTTGCCGAGCCGTAAACGGTAAGAAGCAGCGTCAAATGCAGCGCAGCTGCAAAATAATCGACTGTATCCTCGTCTTCTCTCAACATCCAATGATAAGCAGCCGTACCATACAAAAACTGTAAACTTTCCTTCCAAAGCTCTCTAGCAAAATGCGGCAATGTGGGATCATCGACCTCGGCAACCTGCTCTGTCCGCTCCAATATCCTAATAATTGGCGAAGGGAATTCATCCATAGAAAGAGGCGTCGCTTCCAAATCAAGCTCTACAGTTTCACCAAGTCTCTCCAGTGTCAGTAAACCGGCAGCACCCCGCTTGCGCAAGCATTGCAGTGCCTTAAACTGAACGACAGGGTGAACCTGCTGGGTTACCAGCCAATTTTTAATGGAATCATCCACTTCTGGAGTCTGAATATAAGCAGCGCGTTCAAGAGCAAGAATTTGCTGATCGATCATCGGATGATTTTGCATGATGTAGAGCACTTGGTTCACATAAGCTTCATCTTGATCAGGAGGATTAAGTAGCTGCTCGCGCATAGTCGCCTCGTCCTCTTCCTTCTCTCGCTTGGCCGATAGGAATCCCGAATCTTCTCCATCATTTCCTTCTCCAGGAAAAGCCATGTCAAGCCACGTAAGTAAGCTGTCCCACTCTTCATAATGGCGAGCATCCTCGCCCTGGCATTGCAGCAAAAAGCGCAGCAACTCCTTGGCCTCCCCGTATTGTTCCGCTTCCAGCATACGGGTTAACTGTACCTGATAATGGTCCAGCATGCTAGGGAACAAGTAAACGTTATCCTTGTTGTCGCCTTGTGTGTCATTGGGAGTTGTAATGATAACACCGCCTTATGGTCGCGCCTTTTGTTCATTCGGACAATCTTGCGTACGATTATACCATGTACAATCAAAAGAAAAAACAAATGTAGTATTCCGACAACTCATAAATCTTATTTTATAATAAAAAGTATATAAATTCAAAAAAGTGCTTGCAATATTTTAATGATGTGTGCTATATTATTTCTTGTGTCCCGGTAGCTCAGCTGGATAGAGCAACGCCCTTCTAAGGCGTCGGTCGGGAGTTCGAATCTCTTCCGGGACGCCATATTAATATCCATTAACGCCGCCTACTCAGGTGGTTTTTTTATTATATACTGATCTATTTAAAAGAGGCTGATTCCGGTATTTACCAACTGGATCAGCCCTTTTTTTATTTCTATGACTTCAAAGCTGCTGACTTGGTCGCCAATAAATTCCTATAACCATAAGCGGCAAGCGCGATCAGCACCGCTCCGAATAGGACCGGAGTAAACAGATAGGACCACCCGGCATGGCTTAGCATGACAACAAGCGGATCAGCACCTGCGGGTGGATGAACGGTTCTTGTAAGCTGCATCAGAAGGATGGACAATCCAACAGATAGTGCAATGATCCATGTTGAATCACCGAAGAGATGCAGCATCACAAGACCAGCTCCAGTGCTGATCAAATGGCCTCCAACAACATTTCTTGCTTTGGCAAGCGGACTATCTGGCAAAACAAATACGATAACACAGCTGGCCCCAAACGGAGCCATCATCAGCGTAATCGACATTAAATCGCCCATGGTCAGCAGCAATGCGATAACAATGGTGCCAACAACCGCTGCCGCCAGCGGCTTCCAATTTTTATTTCTCAGCATTTTTCATTCCCCGTTTCTCTTATTATGACATCATGCTATCATAAGAGGAATCATTCGAGAATTGAATATTTACAATGGAACCCATTTCAAATTCCGATACCTAAGGGGAGTTAACATGCTGGAGTCTTGGGAAGGACGTTTTTTTGTTACATTTACTGCTGTGCTGGAGGAGAAAAGCTTCAGCGGTGCCGCTGATCGTCTCGGTTACGTTCAATCGACGGTAACCTCACATATTCGACATTTGGAAACAGCAAGCGGCAAAAAGCTATTTCATCGTTTGCCGCGCGGCGTAGAGCCAACAGAAGCAGGCTTGCTGCTAGCTCCCTATGCGTATCAATTTATCCAGCTTGGACATTCGCTTCAGGATGCGTTCTCGGAGTCTGGCATGCCGTCTGGTATCGTTCGAATTGGAGCTCTAGAGTCGTTTGCCATCTCTCATCTGCCGCATTTTTTAACCGGCTTTCTCCAGCAATATACCAAGATCAAGCTGCATTTAACGCCTGGTCTGCAGCATGATATTACCGCACAAGTCTTAAATCATCGCGCTGACCTTGGCATTGTCCCCAAGCCTCCGGAACGTGACGACCTTCTATTTGCACCTTTAATAGAAGAGAAGCTCTTGCTGATCTGTGCTCCTGCGCTGGAAGAGCGCTTCGCGCAGCTTGGATGGCAAGCGTTGCACGACAACGCCTTCATTAGCTTCGGGGATCAGTGTATCTACCACACTTATGGACGCGATATGCTGAGAGAAGTCGATGTTGAGCTTGCCGATCATTTGTCTTTCTCCAGTGTTGAGCTCATTAAGCAGACGGTTGCTTGCGGAATGGGCATCTCATTCGTACCAGAATCAAATGTAGCTAAAGAGGTGGCCGCAGGTACGCTGCTGTCATTGCCTTTGAACCAAGAGCTTCTATTAACGCATGGCATTATTACACATAAAGCACGTGAGCCTAAAGCTGCAGCACAAGCCTTTATCCAGCGTTTGAAATCATTTTTGAAAACCGTTTAATCACAAAACCACAAATAAAAAGGCGGCTTCATAGGGAAATTCCCCAAATAAAGCCGCCTTTTCTTATTATATTAAACGGATAATGTTGCCTGCTTTTCATTAACAAATTGGAATAATTGCTCGGCTTTCTCTTCCGTTAGCTCTCCGCTATTATCAAACACGAGGATGGAGGAGTTAGGAATATCCCAGTTGATTTGCGGAACAAATTCAATCCGCTTCTCAAAGTCGCCCCAGTTGTCCAGTTTCCACTGATCGCGCTCTGTTTGACGCCCAATGATCCGATTTTTTTGCAGCTCCATATCCAGCAGCGTGACAACAACCACTTTAACGTCTACCTCGCTCATCGTGAGGCCTGCTGCTTCAACAACCTCTTCGATCCACTGTTTGTTTTTCAGTTCTGCCGTAAAAGGTGAAATCATAAATACGTTTTGACCAGCAGCCAAATTTTCGATACATACGTCCTTCGCCGTATCATATTCCAAATCACGCAAATGCTTTTTGTAATAATCAGAATCCCGATCTCTTTTATCCAGGCCGTTTAACTCCAATATAGCCTCAACAAAACGACCGCCTATCGTATCCCGGTCAAGAAAAGCAGCTGGAATGCGAGCAGACAACTTTCTAGCTACCGTTGTTTTGCCCGTCCCCGCTACTCCGACAAAAAAAACTAACTTTTGCAAAACGAAAACCCTCCACTATTTTTTGTAGAAGTATATCATTTTTTGCAGCAATATAATAGAAATGATTACGTAAAAGCAGCGATATAATTTGGAAAAAACACTCATATTCATTTTTATAGTATCAATCATCTTATATTTATTTATTGTTTTATAAAAAAACAGGATGTTGCCGCTGCTATTCAGCTTCTGCAACACCCTGTTTATGCTTGCTTATCTGCTTATTAAAAAAACTGCATCGATTCGATATGCTGCTTCGTCGTGTCCGTTCCAAACTCATACAATTGCCTGTAAATACGCTCAATCAACTGATCGTAGCCAGCATTGATTTCGCCGTCGCTTGCTGAGCCAAACGGACTGTGCGAGAAATGAAACATCTCCGCTTCATCCATGCTGGACAGCTCATCAAACAGCTCTCTAAGTTTCGTATGCTCATTTTCGTTCATTATAATCTCAAGCTCATACGCAGCTGCCTGCGGATCCTCTAATATTTGTCCCGCCTGAACAGAAACGAAATAATGCTTGCGTTCTTCACTGCCTGCTTCTTGCTCTGCCATCAATCGCACACTCCTTCCTGCGTTTATTACTTTTCACAGCCACTTCTAGCATCCCCCGTCGGACAGACATTTTATCCCTTATTCTGCATATAACTGATATTATCGCTACTTTGAGACCAGCAAAAGAGAGGAATGAGATCAATGTGTGGAATTACCGGCTGGATCGACTGGAACCGTGATCTGACTAAGCAAAGTGAAAGCTTAGAGAAGATGACAGACACCCTTGCACCGCGCGGTCCCGACGCTTCCGGTACGTGGATATCAGCTCATTGCGCTTTAGGCCATCGACGTTTATCCGTCATTGATCCGGAGAACGGGGCACAGCCAATGATTCGCCATACCGGCGACGACAAATATGTCGTTGTCTATAACGGGGAATTGTACAATGCACCAGAACTTCGCAAGGAGCTTGAAAGCAGAGGCAGAATCTTTACGACAAATTGCGATACAGAAGTGCTGCTGGTCGCTTTTATGGAATGGGGAAAGTCTTGCGTAGAGCGTTTTAACGGAATATTTGCTTTTGCCATATGGAATGTATTAGAGCAAGAACTATTTCTGGCGCGTGATCGGCTTGGCGTCAAACCGCTGTTCTATAGCACACAGGACGGTTTGTTTATTTTTGGCTCCGAACAAAAATGTATATTGGCACACCCTGCCGTGAAGCCGGAGGTTGGAGCGGAAGGGCTTGCTGAGATTTTTATTTTAGGACCAGCACGCACTCCAGGCCATGGAGTATATAAGCAAATCAATGAGCTTAGACCTGGCAAGTGTATGACCGTCAATCACGCGGGCGTGAAGACGATTACGTACTGGCAGCTTGAGAGCAGCCCCCATCCGCAAAATATAGAAGAAACAGCTGATCAAGTAGGAGCGCTGCTAAAAGATACCGTTGAGCGGCAGCTCGTTTCGGACGTTCCTGTATGTACCCTTCTGTCTGGCGGCCTTGATTCCAGTGCGCTAACTTCACTCGCTGTCAATTATTACAATGAGAACGGGCAAGGGAATGTCCACACGTATTCTGTTGATTATGCGGACAACGATAAACATTTTAAGGCACATGCCTTCCAGCCTAATAGTGATGCGCCATGGATCGAGAGAATGACTACGCATCTTGGCACAATTCATCACCCTATACAGTTTGATACACCTGATTTGGTTGGCGCATTAAAAGCAGCCACCTTTGCTCGCGATCTTCCGGGCATGGCCGATGTTGATGCTTCGTTGCTGCTCTTTTGCCATGAAATAAAAAAAGATGCAACCGTAGCAATATCAGGCGAAGCTGCCGATGAAATTTTTGGCGGCTATCCTTGGTTTCATCGCGAAGAGGCTTTAAATGCCAATACCTTCCCTTGGTCGCTTGCTTCAGTTATGCGTGCTGATTTGCTCGCACCTGACGTTGCCGCATGGATTAAACCGCTTGACTACATTGGTGATCGTTATTCCCAAGCGATAGCAGAGGTTCCTCATCTAGATGGCGAATCTGAGCAGCTGCGTAAGATGCGTCAAATGTCGTATTTGAACATTACCCGCTTCATGCCAACGCTTCTAGACCGCAAAGATCGAATGAGCATGGCAGCGGGCCTTGAGGTTCGTGTCCCTTTCTGTGATCATCGGTTAGTTGAATATGTTTGGAATATCCCATGGGAGATCAAAACATCCGGCGATCGCGAAAAAGGAATATTGCGCAAGGCGCTGCGCGGTGTATTGCCTGAGGACGTATTGACTCGTAAAAAAAGCCCCTATCCTAAAACGCATAATCCGAACTATTTGGCCGCAGTCAAAGGGCTTTTGTTAGATGTACTGAACGATTCCAGCTCTCCGCTCCTTCCATTAATTAATGTAGAAAAGGTTAGAGCGCTAACCGAGTCGGAATCCGCAAGCTCGAACACCCCTTGGTTTGGTCAATTGATGTCTGGTCCGCAGCTATTCGCTTATTTATATCAAGTAAATTTATGGTTGAAGGAATATAAAGTCGTCATATCATAAGCTGACAAAGATAATGTTTTTGTTCTCATCACAAAAAAAAGCAACCCCATCCGCTAAAAGCCGCTGCATTCAGCTGCTCGTGGATAGGGTTGCTTTTTCACTTATTATGCTTGCTCAAGCAACGGAAGGAGCTTTCTTAATGCATCGCCGCGATGGCTGATCTGCTGCTTCTCTTCCTTAGACAGCTCGGCCATCCCGCGATTCAAGCTAGGAAGCCAAAACAGGGGATCATAACCGAAGCCTCCATTGCCGTGAGGATTATCCGTGATAACGCCATCCACTGTACCCTCCGATTCCAGAAACAAACCGGTCGCCGGATCATACAGCGCTAACGCGCATACGAACTGCGCTTTGCTCAGTATTTTGGACCCGTCTTGCAATTCTTCTCGTTCTGCATGATCAGCTAGTTGATGAAGCTCCTGAATGAGCTTGGCATTGTTTTCACCGTCAGTCGCATTCTCACCTGCATAACGAGCGGAATAGACACCTGGATCGCCATTCAGCGCTGCAACGCGCAAGCCTGAATCATCAGCCAGCACAGGAACGCCAAGAATGTCTCCCGTCGTCTTAGCTTTGATGCGAGCATTGGCGGCAAACGTATCGCCATCTTCCACGATATCTGGAATTTGCGGATAATCCAGCAAGCTTTCTACCGATTTATCAAGCTTCTGAAGCGCATGCGCAAATTCCTTCACTTTACCTGCATTTTTTGTAGCTACAACAATAACAGCATGATTTAATATGGAATGTTTCATCAGAATATTAACCTCCGATTCGCGCCGCCAAAGGACCGAGAACATCCTTTTGCTTGCTGATCAACTCGTGAATACCCTCTTCTCCAAGTTGCAGCAATTGGTTAAGCTCATCGCGCGAAAATGGTGCTTCCTCACCAGTTCCTTGCACCTCAACAAACTTGCCGCTTCCCGTCATAACAACGTTCATATCAACCTTAGCTTTGGAATCTTCCTCGTAGTTCAGATCAAGCAGCGCTCTCTCTTGGATGACGCCTACACTTACCGACGCCAAAAAATCTGTAATCGGATATTTTGCAAATTGAACCTTCTCGGAAATTTTGTTAATTGCAATGGAAAGCGCGATAAACGCACCCGTAATCGATGTCGTACGAGTACCGCCATCGGCTTGAATGACATCGCAATCAAGCGTAATAGTCCGCTCACCTAGTGCTTGTAAATCAATGACCGAACGCAAAGCACGACCAATGAGGCGCTGAATTTCCATCGTCCGACCTGTCAGCTTACCCTTAGCCGCTTCACGAATATTGCGTGTATGTGTTGCGCGAGGCAGCATTGCATATTCAGCTGTAATCCAGCCTTTGCCTTGCCCTTTCATAAATGGAGGTACTCTATCCTCCACGCTCGCTGTACAAATGACCTTCGTCTCTCCAACCTCGATGAGAACCGATCCTTCTGCGTATTTATTGACACCTGTCGTTATGGTTACCGGCCGAAGCTGGTTCGGTTGCCGACCATCGTTTCTCATTCTAATTTCCTCCTGAGTGCTAGCGTTTTTCGATTAGAAAACAAAAGTATCCCATCCTGCAATCTTTCCTATTTTAACAAAGTAACCTGTGAATTGCATCCGCTGCCCGTGAAAAAGAAAAGTGAAGCGATCATGAATGTACAAGTTTAGCTGTTTGGTGGAAGTTTTTTGCATGCTTGCTTCTGTTTAAAATAAACCGTTCAGACCGAATACATGCTAATAAATGCACAAAAGAGGCTTTTCAAAAGCGTTCACTTTTGATCGGCCTCTTTGTACATTACGGTGTTATCTCTTATGACTTAATAGCATTGACGTGATGCGGTCTGCCTACAGGCTCGCTATAGGAGTTATTCGCTTCGTCGGTAAAATTAGATTCTCCATTTACTTTAATTTGAACCGTTGCTGCTTTCGTATTTTCAGTGATAGAAAGAACGAGCGCCTGAAGCATTTCGGACGGAAGCTTCTGACCTTGCTGATACGCTTCATCCTGCAAATCTACAGTGACAACATCACCTTCCTGTACAACATCCTTCACTTGTACATCCGGAAGGATTACACTGGTCAACTCTTTTTTGTTAAGCGGACCCGAAATGAGCTGTTCCAGCGCTGCTTTCGTCGGAGTCTCCGAGCGAGCGACTAGTCTTGTAACTGGCACATAATATTGTTCATCGTTTAACGTTTGAGCGGAGAAGTACAGCGTTACAGGCGTTGATTGCGCATAGTTCACACCGTCTGCCGCTTCGATATTAATGCCCACTGAACGTGTCAGCGTATTGTCAAGCGGGAAGCCGTCTTGTGGCATTTCTGGCAGCTTAGCGCCTTCATACCAAATTTCTACTCCTTCAATCCCCGGCATAGCTGTCAGAGTCCATGTGATCGCTTCAACGATAGTACGTTCGTCCTGTGGATTGTAGTCACTGAACGGCTCAGAAAATTCTACTTTAGCAAGCTTTTGCTCTTTATCGTATTTATACGATTTAATTTGAGTGCCTTGCGGGATAACTGCGCGGAAATCCTCAGGCAGCTGGTTTGCGTACGCCCCATTCTCGACCATCATTTCCAGCGCTTTTTGTGCGGCTTGCTCATTCGCTCCGAGTGAGGTCTGAAGTGAGATTGGAGCCAAATAACCGTTACGGTCTTCAAGGTATACCGTCATTTGCGCTTCTTCACCAACTCCGATTGCCTGTCCAGTTTCTGCACCTTCTACTCCATCCTTAACCTCAATCTGCGGCGGATCGATTGATTGGCTTGTCTGCTTGGAAAACAGACCACAACCCGAAGTAAGAATGGGCAGCACGAGAACCCCCGAAAGTACAGCACCCCTAATCCATCTTTTTTGAATCATATTGACCTTTCCTCCCTAATCAAGTTTTGCCTAGCGGCTTTGTACAACTCCTTATTTGTAGTACTATGTATACGAGCCCTTCCCTTTTTTAGACCAGTTTTGTCCATAAAATCCTAAGGGGGAACAAAAACATGTCCAATCCCGAAACTTATAGCCTCAACAGCCGCAAAGTGGCTGAGGCTACAGACGAATGGCTCCTCAAACGCGGAGTAACAAAGCTGGCTATCGCCGAGCTCGTGCATTTTTTGCAAAAAGACTATTTCCCTGGCTTAACGCCTGAGGATTGTATCGTCCATATTGATGCCGTCCTATCGAAGCGCGAGGTGCAAAATGCCGTTTTGACCGGCATCCAGCTTGATATCCTCGCTGAGGAAGGCAAGCTTATGGCTCCGCTGCAGGATATGATCAAGCATGACGAGAGTCTTTATGGATGCGATGAAATTTTAGCATTGTCCATTGTCAATGTGTATGGAAGCATCGGGTTTACGAATTTCGGATATGTCGATAAGCTGAAGCCAGGCATTTTGGTCAAGCTGAACGACAAAACCGATGGAGAAATCCATACATTTTTGGACGATATCGTTGGGGCTATCGCTGCATCTGCAGCAAGTCGGATGGCTCATCGCAGACAAGCAGAGCGCGAAGGCGTGACACAGCCTCCGCTTGACTAAATGGAATTTAAGAGGCTTCGTTTTACATTGCATGCTTAATGCGATGGAGACGAAGCGTAGTTTTACATCGCGAGCTTGATGCGATGGATGCGAAGCGTAGTTTTACATCGCGAGCTTGTTGCGATGGATGCGAAGTAGATATTGCTTAGGTAAAACCTTTGAGGAGGTTAATACATGAACTATGATATTTTTTATAAAGGCGCCTTTGCCATGCTGAAGGTGAGGCTCAATCCCGGCGAGAGCGTAAAAGCCGAAATGGGTGCAATGGTGTCCATGTCCCCTACCATCGATCTTAAAGGGACAACAGACGGCGGGTTTATGCGCGGACTCGGAAGAATGTTAAGCGGAGAGACGTTCTTTTTCCAAGAGATGACAGCAAATCGGGGTCAAGGTGAAGTCCACCTTGCCCCTCCTTCTCTCGGAGATATTGAAGCGATTGAACTCGACGGCTCCTATAAGCTTTATGTGCAAAAGGATGGTTTCTTAGCTGGCACCAGCGGCATAGAGGTCAATACAAAAATGCAAAACCTAGGCAAGGGGCTCTTATCGGGCGAAGGTTTCTTTATTGTAGAAATCAGCGGCCGAGGCACGGTGTTTCTCTCCTCATATGGCGCGATCCATGCTCTAAACTTGAGCCATGGCGAAGAAGTCATCATCGATAACGGTCATTTAGTTGCTTGGCCGGGCTATATGAACTATACGATAGAAAAAGCGTCTAAAGGTTGGTTATCCAGCATTACGAGCGGCGAAGGTCTCGTATGCCGCTTCCGCGGTGAAGGTGTCGTTCTGATCCAAACTCGCAATCCATCCAGCTTTGGAACTTGGTTGAAAAAGTTCATACCAGGCGGCAACTAACGTACTCATAGTCAACATTAGCACTTCTACTTAGCATTTGAGTTACTTTTACGGAAGAAGTCCCATTCAGATGTGAGAGCATTTACACACAATGAAGCACTAAAAGTAAGTAGCCACCTCACAGGAAAACTAACAGGAAAACCTTCCGCTAATCTCATTAGTGACAGACTTCATATCGGTTAATTTAAAAAAACTCCCGCTTATTCGACAACATCTACTCTAAGGAGAGGATGTACTCGAATTGACGGGAGTTTTTTCAGTAATATGCCACCTAACTCATCGAATGATGAGTGACTAGAGCGTATCGAGCTTAGCATTGATATTAGTTTTAGTTGGGGGTGTTGGGGTGTTCGGGGG
>NZ_MRTD01000032.1 GCF_001956295.1 Paenibacillus sp. FSL A5-0031 | reverse complement strand
TTTGAACGCTATTCTGTGTGAATAACGTGAACTGAGTTCGTTAGAAAACAAATTGGTCTCAAAAGTAACAAATAACGTCATCTGAGTTCGTTAGCAACGACGTGTCGCTTATTTCGCAATTTCCCATACGTTTGAATGTTATGACACACTCTGTAAAAACGAATGCCTCAGAATCAACCATCATCAATCAAAGATGAATTCTGAATTATACAATCGCGTAACGAACACCAGACACCTTATTTGCGATAAATCTGCCTGTTTTTCAATCTAACGAACTCAGCGCCGCTTATTTCACGATTTTCCACATGTTTGAACGCAATTTTGTGTAAATAACGTGACTTGAGTTCGTTAGAAAACAAATTGGTCTCAAAAGTAACAAATAACGTCATCTGAGTTCGTTAGCAACACCGTGCCGCTTGTTTCGCGATTTCCCACACGTTTGAATGTTAGGAAACAATCTGCAAACCGAATGCTTCAGAACCATCCATCATCATTCAAAGATGAACTCTGAATTCTACAATCGGCTAACGAACACCATTCCACATGTTTGAACGCTATTCTGTGTGAATAACGTGAACTGAGTTCGTTAGAAAACAAATTGGTCTCAAAAGTAACAAATAACGTTATCTGAGTTCGTTAGCAATAATGTGCCGCTTATATCGCGGCGATTTCCCACACGTTCGAACGTAACATTGTGTAAATAACACCATCTGAACTCGATAGGGTGAAGCCAACGCGACTCAAGCGCCCATTACACCGAAGAATCGAAGCAATCGGCGATTGAGTCGCATCATAAGTGCAATGTTTCTATGCTAGTTGGAAGCTTTTTGCGCTGAGATAATCAGGAACATTGGTCTGCGATTCTCATCAAACATCAGCGGGTTATTCATCATTTCCTCCGAAGGCATAGGTTCCTTAATGGCCTTTAACTCAAAGCCAGCACTAATTACGTCGTTCATATATGTTGAAACGGTGCGATGATATTTAATCACATTATCGGTTAGGAAGGAGGTTTTGCGTAAGCCTTCTGACTGATATTGATCAACTGGCCAGTGCAGACGGTTTCCATGGTCATCATAATGCCAATCTTGTTCATCACGGGAAGTGAATATAGGATGCTCCACTGAAAAAATGAAGGAGCCTCCCGGCTTTAGACAAGCATGTATCTTTTTGCACAGGGTATCAAAGGATTCGATATAGTGAAAAGCTAATGAGCTGATAACGATATCAAATTGAGAATCTGAGAATGCGATATCTTCAATCGGCATTTGTATGTAGGTAATGGCGGCGTCATTCGTTTGCTCCCGAGCTTTTTGCAGCATGTTCTCAGAAATATCAACACCTACGACTAAGCTTGCTTGCTGTTCACGAGCGTAGAGGCAATGCCAGCCGAAGCCGCAGCCTAAATCAAGCACGCTTTTACCATTTAAGTCTGGCAGTAAGGATTTGAATACATGCCACTCTCCCGCAGCTTCAAGTCCATGGGTGGAACGAGCCATTTCCTTATATTGCGAGAAAAAAGTTGAATCATCATATTTATTTTGTTTCATTCCATTGTACCCCCATATACTAAAATAGCCTTCACCAACATGCTAACTGAACTTTACTCATTTATCAATAAACCTGGCTTTACACTACTGCTCTTTGTTGAAATCACGCATTACTAGCCTAATATAATAAAATACCCCTTTCTGCTCTATATAAAGCAAAGGAAAGGGGCGCTTTATAAATAATCTAACTGTGTTGCGATTATTCGCAGAGAGCAGAAAGTTTTAGCCAAGCTTCGTTTTACGATAATCGGAAGGCGTTACGCCAAAGCTCTTCTTAAACATTCTGTGGAAGTAGGAGCTGCTCGTATAGCCGCTCTTCACCGCGATATCTACAATGGACAAATCGGTATTCTCCAAATGCTCCTTCGCACGTTCCATACGTACATTATTAATGACATCAACAATAGTAGCCAGCGTCTGCTGTTTATATACCCGGCTCAAATAGATGGAGGACATGTCTAATTCATCAGCAATCCAGTTCAGGCTCAAATTCGGATTCGCGTATTCCTTTTGGATAAGATCATTAATCTTGCGAATTAAATCACCTTGTTTGGTGGAGCGCTTCATGGAAAGCTTCATTTGAATGTCATCGAACAAGGAGAAGAAAACTTCATTAAGCTCATTAATCGTTTCAAAATGATCCGGCGTTGGAATATGGATGCTTAGGCTTGCTTCAACGTCCAAGCTGTTGTTTTTTTGGATCGTGAACAAAATATTGTTGACGGTCATCGTTAGATGCGAGATGGCTAGCTGAACGACATGGATCGGATATTGCGCCGTCTCCTGTACGATTTCTGCAAACAGTTTTTTGGCTTCCTCGGTCTTTGAAGTCATTAAGGCATCGGTTAATTTCCGCTCTTTGTCAGCGGGGAAGATATATTCCTTCGATTTCAGAGCTATGATATCCTGTCCGTTAATTAGAGAGCCAAGACCATAGAACAAGCGATGCTGCGATGCTTCCTTCACCAGCTTGTAATGGGTAGAGAGCTGCTGTGCCTGAAAGGCCTCAGGGCTATACGTAATCGAGAGACCAATCTTCAAAAAGTCCAACGAGGAACGCTGAATTTTGGCAAGCATATCTCGAAGCATCTCGTCATCAAGCTCATCGGATTCGTCGGGTCGGCCTAGAAGCATGATGACATAATCGGCATCCATGTCGACGGTTTCTACGCGATAATCGTTATGAGCAATCTCGGAAGCGATATTCATAATAGCAAACTTATAAACATGCAGATCGTCGCCGCGATTTTGCTTCAGAGCCGCGAGCTCGTCAATTTTTAAGAGGACGACGCGGTAACGCGCATGAAAATCGAATGTAATTCCGCTGACCATCAGCTTCTGCAGCTGTGCGTTCGTTTGCAGCGATTGCGAGCCTTGGATAAGGCTGCGCAGCATATTTTGCCTAATGGTATAGGAGCTGTTGCGTTTTTCTGTTTCGAGAATGTTCATCTTATTCATAATTTGATGAATAGGACGATACAGCATACGAGAGAGCAGCCATGAAATGAATAAGCCGATGGCCAAAATAATGACAGCAATCATGATCGTTGTATTTCGGATGGAATAAATAGCTTTAGTTACATGCTTGTATGGTGTCACACGTACGTATTGCCAGTCCAAGGAGTCGGGAGAAGTATACGAGATAAGAGACTTCTTTCCGTCAAAGTCGGCAACAACATAACCAGATTCTTTGTTTTTAATCTTTTCATTAATGATGCGGTTATCCTCGTTGCTTAGTTTTTTAGGTAAAAGGGTATCGCCGGATAACAGAAGGTTCTGATTGTCGAGAATATAGGATTTACCCTCGCTGTCGCTCTTATTGACGCCAATGTCTTTGTTGATCCAAGCGGAAGAAATATTAATAATAACAGCAGAATTAATCGTCTGCGTACGACCGATAGCATCATAACCTAAATAGGTATAAGCCTTCGTTAACTGCTCACCGGTGAGATTAACCGTTTTATACGTTCTCGGAATAGGCGTGAACGGACGATACTCCTGGTAGTTATCGAGAATATCAAGTATCCCTTTATCCGCAAGCTCCTCTTTATTGAACGTGCCCCCTTCGGCTTGACGGCTGGCAGTGTAGAACAAGCCATTGGCCGAATTGTACACATAAATGGATTCAATGAACGGCATAGAGTTCAAATAGTTGTTCAATTCGTTCATCGCTGCCGTGACATCATAGATGTTAGGGTCATTGTAGAACATTAGCTTAGAGACACTGAAGGTTCGATAGATTTGAAAGGAGAGGGACTGTGCGCTCTCGGTCATACTGATAACTTCTTTACTGGTTTGGGTTAGATTGCTGACGTCTGACTGGTAGGCTTTCTTCAAATCAATCTGCATGTAAGTGAAGAAATTAAACAAGGAGGATACCATTAGAGTAAGAACGATGCACAAAGTGATCGTGAACAGCAGCTTACTGTATAGTTTTCCGTTGTTTTTCAATTGAACAGCTGGCATGTTGGCTCCCCCTTTATATATGTAGAACATTTTGGAATTAACATGGTTAACTGTATTAGCGTAAGCGCTTCCCTAGATAGCCAAACGTTGATCGTGTGCCTTTTAGGAATTAGTTTAAATATTTCACTAGTCAGCTCGCTGATACAAGGAACATTATAATCTTCCCTTGCAGCTTGGTGCAATGAACCAAATAAATGAAGGTGAATGAACTTGATTTTATGGAGTGAACAATATAAACCACAGTGAACTTATCGGCGAAACGCTGGAAGTTGGATGACAACGGGGTGCTTTATCCGTTAGAATGTCACGGAATTCGACGCTAATGGCAGAAGGGACCGTGAAGATATGATTAATACGAAGTTGAAGCAGATTTGGTATGGAGGAGATTATAATCCGGATCAGTGGCCGGAGGAGATATGGCATGAGGATATGCGTCTGTTTAAGGAAGCGGGAATTAATGTAGTGACGCTTCCTGTATTCAGCTGGGCGAAGCTGCAGCCATCGGAGGATACGTATGATTTTGGCTGGCTGGACAAGCTGCTGAACCTCATCGCGGAAAATGGGATTTATGCTTGTCTCGCCACATCAACCGCTGCACAGCCGGCATGGATGTCGCGCAAATATGAGGATGTGCTGCCTGTTGATGTGGATGGAAGGAAGCGCACGCATGGCGCACGTACGAACTTTTGTCCAAACAGCAAGACCTACCGCAGATTATCGGGTCAGCTGGCAAGTAAATTAGCCGAGCGATACAAAGATCATCCGGCACTGCTCATTTGGCATATTAACAACGAATACGGCACGCATTGTTATTGCAGCAGCTGTGCGGCGGAATTCCGCGAATGGTTGAAAGTGAAATACGAGACGATTGAGCGGCTGAACGCGGAGTGGAATATGAGCTTTTGGGGACACACCGTCTACGAATGGGAGGAAATCGTACCGCCATCCAATTTAAACGGAGATAACCGTAATTTCCAGCCCATGGCGATTGATTACAAGCGATTTATGTCCGATTCTATTCTCGGTTGCTACCAAATTGAATATGCGGAGCTGAAGGCGGTTACGCCGGATATTCCGATTACGACGAATATTTGGGGCTTATTTAACGGTCTTGATCTGAAAAAATGGGGCGAAGCGATGGATGTTGTCTCTTGGGACAGCTATCCGCAAATGAATGAGCCTATGGGCAATGTGGCGATGCGCCATGACTATATGCGCGGCTTAAAGGACGGCAAGCCCTTCATGCTGATGGAGCAAACACCGAGCCAGCAAAACTGGCAGCCTTATAACAGCTTGAAGCGTCCCGGCGTGATGCGGCTTTGGAGCTATCAAGCCGTTGCGCATGGCGCCGACACGGTTATGTTCTTCCAGCTTCGCCGCTCATTCGGGGCATGCGAGAAATATCATGGTGCAGTTATCGAGCATGTGGGTCACGAGGATACGCGAGTATTTCGTGAATGTGCTGCGCTCGGGCGTGAGCTTGATGAGCTTGGCGATCGTTTGCTGGATTCGGAGGTTCATGCCGAGGTCGCGTTATTGTTCGATATTGATACATGGAACGCGGTAGAAATTACGAGCGGGCCCAGTGTTGATCTGAATTATTTGGATCAAGCGCAAAAGTATTACAAAGCATTTTACGATCAGAATGTGGCGCTCGATGTGCTTAGTCCGCTGAGCGATTTCTCCAAATACAAAATACTTGTAGCTCCCGTGCTATATATGTTAAAGCCAGGTGTTGCTGAGCGAATTGAAGCACTTGTACAAAATGGAGGCACCTTCATCACCACCTTCTTTAGCGGCATCGTCAACGAGAACGACTTGGTTACGCTAGGCGGATACCCGGGCAAGCTCCGCAATTTGCTGGGACTATGGGTGGAGGAGATTGACAGCCTACTGCCTGAGATGCGCAATAGTGTTGAAATTGGCGAGGCATTTGGCCATGTAGCAGGAACGTATGAGTGTGGTTTGCTATGTGATCTTCTTCATCTTGAGGGAGCGAGAGCAATCGGGACGTATGGCAAAGATTTTTACGCGGGCATGCCAGCGCTGACGGTAAACGCATTTGGTTCAGGTGAAGCCTATTACGTAGCTACAGCGCCGGAACAAAAGCTGTTAGCGGATTTGATCCAAACGTTGTGTGCAAAACATCAGATTGTTGCTCCGTTCACAGCGGCAGCAGGTGTAGAACTCGCACAGAGAGCCAAAGGGGATCAAGTATATACGTTTGTTTTGAACCATAACAGCCATCAATCGACGATTTCTCTCGAAAATGTGAGCTATTTCGACCTATTAACTAATCGTCAGGTGAGTGGAACGGTAGACATAGAGCCGCATGGCGTTATGATTTTGCAAAAAGCATAAGCAATGATTCTAAAAACCACGATTTCGTTCGTCTCGAATGACACTTCGAGCAGACGATCTTGTGGTTTTTTTGACGCCTATTCCGAGTGAAATGGCTTGTTAATACATAAAAGTTTAAATCGTTCACTGTTCATTTCGCTAATTCGTTCACTGACTTTGCAATCTTACTCTTTCTCCCAAAACAGGGGCGGCGTACAGTGAGAACAGCAGACAACACGAAATAGAAAAGAACGCTTTGAGAGGAGACATCATCTGCATGTTGAAAAAAAATGGAGTGCTTAGGGAGCTTGTAACGAATCGTATACTCTTCCTTATGTTATTGCCGGCGCTTATCTTCTTCCTAATTAACTCGTATGTTCCAATGGTGGGTATCTACTACGCTTTCACAAGGTTCGACTTCAACACAAGCTTGTTCAATAGCCAATTCGTTGGACTCGACAACTTCAAGTTTTTATGGAAATCGGGGGTTCTCGCAAGACTAACCTTAAATACAGTCGGCTATAACATCGTATTTATTCTACTCGGAAACGTGCTCGCCATCGCGCTTGCCATTCTATTAAGCGAGCTGCGCTTGCAATGGTTTAAGAAGCTGACGCAATCGATCATGTTTCTACCGTATTTCGTGTCCTTCGTTATTCTAAGTGTCATCGTTTACAACGTGTTCAACTATGAGAGCGGATTTCTGAATTCGACGCTGAAGTCATTCGGATACGAATCATTGGACGTATACAATACGCCATGGGTGTGGGTGTTCCTCATTATCATCTTCTACCTATGGAAAAATATCGGGTACAGCATGGTTATCTACCTGGCATCGATTACTGGAATTAGCGAAGAGTATTATGAGGCTGCCAAAATCGACGGCGCGAACATTTTCCAGCGTATCTGGTACATTACCGTTCCGATGCTGAAGACAACATTCGTTATGCTCCTGCTGTTCGCACTCGGCAGCATTATGAAAGGTCAGTTCGACTTGTTCTACCAGCTGATCGGCAACAACGGCGTGCTTTACAATACGACAGATATTCTCGATACGTATGTGTACCGTTCACTGAAAGTGACGTTTGATATCGGCATGTCGACAGCCGCTGGTCTATACCAATCGCTATTCGGCTTCGTTCTCATCATGACCGTCAACTATATCATCAAGAAAATCAACGACGAGTACGCATTGTTCTAAACGATCTGAAGCAATCGCTATCAGCTAACTGTAGGAGGTACCCATGAAAATCAAAGACGACAATTATATGAAATGGTTTAGACTCATCGCTTTTATAGTCATCCTCATTTCAACTGTAGCCTGCTTGTTTCCGTTCCTGCTCATTATATCTGCTTCCTTTACGCAAAATGAAGCCATTATAAGAGATGGCTACAATCTCATTCCAACCGTGTTTTCTTTTGAGGGTTATGCGACGGTGTTCCGTTTTCCGAAGCAGGTATTGCAAGCCTATGGCGTCACCACGCTAACCACGGTTATCGGCACGACGCTTGGGTTGTTCCTGATGACAATGGCTGGATACGTCCTGCAGCGCAAGGATTTCAAATATCGCAATTTCTTCGCTTTTATGATTTATTTCACGACGCTGTTTGGCGGCGGGCTGGTGCCTTGGTACATCCTAATGACCAAGTATTTGAAGCTTACTGACAAGCTTGAAGTGTTGATATTGCCGGGTCTTATGACGCCTTTCCTTATTATTCTGATGAAAAACTTTATCCGCTCCGCAGTACCGGATGAGGTTATTGAATCCGCTAAAATCGACGGCGCAAACGACTTCACCATTTATAGCCGGATTGTGCTTCAGCTATCGATGCCGGGTATCGCAACCGTAGGTTTGTTCCTAGCGCTTCATTATTGGAATGACTGGTTTACTTCCTCGTTGTTTATTAACGACACGACGAAGTACCAGCTGCAATATTACTTGTACAACGTTATTAATGCGATGAGCTTCGTTGCGCAAATGGGCTCGGGAACGGGCGTCTCGCTAGGCTCCGACATGCCGACAGAATCAACGAAGATGGCGATGTCCATTATCGTTACCGGACCGATCCTATTCTTGTATCCGTTCGTGCAGCGTTATTTTGTAAAAGGATTGACGATTGGTGCGGTTAAAGGTTAGAACTAGACAAGGGAACTATCATTCCGCGTTTAGCTAACATAGATAAGAACTTATTAAAGGGAGGATTCACATGACTAAGAAAGCAGCAAAAGCGGTCTCCATGTTTCTATCCATCATCGTGCTTATTACAGTGCTAGCAGCTTGCGGATCGAATAACAATGGAAACAGCGGCAGTAGCGCCACCGATGCTCCAAAAGACACAGAGGGTACAACTAACGAAGGCGCAACGAATGAAGGCGGCGAAAAATCAGGTATCGATACGTCGAAAAAAGTGGAATTGCAATTTTATATGTTGGGCGATGCTCCTAAAGATATCGCTTCTATTCAAGAGCAAGTCAACAAAATGGCATTGGAAGATTTGAATGCTACTGTTAAATTCAACTACACGTCTTGGACAGATTGGGATCAAAAGTACAAGCTACTGCTTGGATCAGGCCAACAGGTTGACTTGATCTTCACAGCGGATTGGACGCAATACCAATCGTATGCGAAGAAAGGCGCTTTCCAAGCGCTCGACAAGATTCTTCCCGTGGCAGCGCCTACGCTTAACTCATACGTGCCAGCAGATATGTGGGAAGCTGTAAAAATCGACGGTCAAATCTACACGGTTCCAGCTACGTACAAGGAGTATGTAACAGATGGTTTTGTATGGCGTGAAGATCTTCGCGAGAAATACAATCTGCCTACACCAGTAGATATTGCAACGTTCGAGCAATACCTAGATGGAATCAAGAAAAATGAACCAACGGTTACACCGCTTTCGATGAACTCGGATGTGAAAACAAACCTAATGGATCGTTTCATTGGTATTTCCCACTCTCCAGTTGGTGCGCTGCCATACGGTATCGGCATCGACTATGCAACACCTAATGAAGTACATTCCTACTGGGGTTCAGATGAGCAAGTTCAAGATTTGACGGTAATGAAGCGTTGGCAGGATAACGGCTACATGGTGAAAAACGTGCTGGCTGTTAAAGATACGCTGCAGGATCAAATCACAAGCGGCAAAGCTGCAGCAATTATTGGGGACAACCCGACTCGCTATAATGATATGGTAATCAAAATTCAAGCAACTCACCCGGATTGGAAGCTGGGCTACCACCCATTCCCAAAAACAAATGGAATTGCAACGCCAGTTCACCCAATCCACAACGGTTTCGCTATTCCAGCTAGCAGTAAAAACGCTGAGCGCGCGCTTGCGTTCTACGAGAAGCTGGTTACGGACAAACGCTACAACATGCTTACGCAATACGGTGTAGAAGGCAAAAACTATGAAGTAAAAGACGGTTATTACTCGATGATCGGCGATTCGAACTCGAACGGCTTCCCTCGTGAGGGAATGAACGGTTGGGCTTGGAGAAACCCTGAGTTCATGCTGTTCGACAAAAACTATGATGGCGTAAAAGCGATCTTCGATGAGCTTGATAAAATTCAAGTGCCTGATAAATTCACAGGTTTCGCAGAGGATTACACACCTTACCAAGCAGAGAGAGCAGCACTTGAGCAAGTAGAGAAACAATACCTGTTCCCGCTGAATGCAGGTCTCGTGAAAAACGTAGAAGATGGCGTAAAAACGTTCATGGAAAAAGCAAAACAAGCAGGCCTTGAGAAAATTCAAGCGGAATACACGAAGCAATGGCAAGCGTATGTTACGGAGCAAGGCATTAAATAAGACAGTTTAAGAAAACAGATCATTCCTCTTAGGAGGATGATCTGTTTTTTTTGTTATAGCAAATCTATTCTAATGCTTCAGCATGACCCGCCAATTGAAGCAGCTCATCAACAACAATGCCTGGCTGAAAGCTATGAAGGGAATGGGAGCTGCCTTTCACGATGGTTTGCTTACCTGAAACAGACCAGGAAGGAAGAGCAGCTTCACTGTCTGCCCATGACTGATCATCGTCCAGCTTGCCAAAATAGTCCGCAGTCAATACGGTAATGGGAATTTTCAGCGGTTTTCCTCCCTCAAGCACCATTTTGGCATTCTCTCGGCTTTGGCTCATTTCATCCGTCATATTTCGGTTTCCAGTCCTTAGCAGCAAGGCTTTGCGGTTTAATTCCTTTAGCTCCTCCGGCAATAGCTTCTCCCCGTTGCTTTCATCGGATAGCCATTTGGCGAAGCCATCCACATGATACAAAGCCCGCAGGATGCCAAATGTCCGGAGTCCTTTTTGCATCCAAGGAATAAGAGAAAGCTCCGGGCTGGACTTGTAATATTCAGGGCTTCCGCCCTCTATAAGCAGAATGCCTTTCACTTCTTCTGGAAAGCGTTGCGCGTACCGGATGGTTTCCAGAGAGCCCATTGAATGGGCGGCAAAAATATAAGGCGGCTTCTGCCCAGAGGCCTGAAGCAGCTCATGAATCTCGTCGGTAATCATGTTGATGTCCCGCTTTCTGTCTGTCGTATCACTGTATCCGTAACCGAAACGGTCATAGACCGCAATCTTCACATGCTGCTTCAGTCCTTCATACAAAGGATAAAAATCGGCATAGGGATTCGTCGTTCCCCACCCTGAAGCAAAGACGATTGTTGCATCACCTGAACCTTCCGAATAGAGATGCATTTTGCTGCCTGCTACATTATACAGTTTCCCGGTAGGTCTATATGTTTTTCGGTCCTGCTTGGAACCGTACCATTGATAAGCGGCTCCGAGACCTGCCAGCACCACAAGAATGACGAGCAGGTATAAAATAATTTTGCGAACCAGCCTCCACATGTTCGGCTTCTCCCTCCAAATATAAAATTCCATATTTTTCTAATATACAGAGATCTAGCAGAATTTAATACCGCCTTTGGTAAGGGGGAAGCCCCGTCTTTGGTCGGGTCAGCAGACTGTAAGAGCTAAGGGACGTAATGTAGTATGGAAGAATTGAATTCATCGCCATGTGGGCTTTATGCAGAGAAAGAGCTCGATTCCGAAGTGGAATCGAGCTCCTTTTTTATCAAATGTATAGGTTGATGAGCTGTGACAGGTTTCTGATTGTTAGTAAAAGATCTATTTAGCTACGGTTTCTAGTGCGACTTCAATCATATCGTTGAAGGTCGTTTGTCTCTCTTGTGCAGTCGTTTGTTCTCCAGTAAGAATATGATCACTTACCGTTAGGAGGCTGAGACCTTTTACGCCGAATTTAACTGTTAAATAATAAAGTGCGGCTGTTTCCATTTCTACTGCCAATACGCCATGGCGGCCTAGCTTGGTCACGGCATCTTTGTCTTCTGTGTAGAAAACATCAGAAGACAGCACGTTACCTACGCGCAGGTTAAGGCCTTTTGCCTCTCCAATTTCATAAGCGGTCTTAATTAGATCAAAGTTTCCAATCTGAGGGAAGTCAAACCCAGGGAATTGGTTGCGAATGATAGCCGAATCGGTAGCCGCTGCTTGCGCAATAAGAACATCGCGGAGATTCACATCATTTTGAATAGCGCCGCATGTTCCGATACGAACGAGATTTTTGGCACCATAATCGTTGATCAATTCTTGAATATATATGGACGCAGAAGGCATACCCATTCCTGTACCTTGAATCGATACTCGGTTGCCCTTATATGTGCCTGTAAAGCCTAACATGCCACGGACATTGTTGTAACAGACGACATTTTCGAGGAAGGTCTCCGCAATATACTTTGCGCGCAGCGGATCTCCTGGTAATAAGACGGATTCTGCAATTTCGCCAATCTTTGCTTCAATATGAAAACTCATGTGAATTCCCTCCAATGTTTCTTATCGTGCATCACAATAAAGAATGCACGAGAATCATAGCATGATTCGATATCCACATTATGTTAAAGGGATTACTATACTTTTGTGAACTGGTTCACAAAATAACTGTTAGCGCAGTTACGGAAATAAAGCGCTGTCATTTGTATTATTAGGTGCACGGCATCGTTAAATGTTATGCCACTTACGCATTGCAGGAAGCTCTTCGGTTTCATTACAGATCGATTCTATCATTTCCTTATCAAGGAGGTATAAGTACTTATCACGAATGTCGATCAGTCCTTCGGCTTGAAACTCACCCAGCGTTTTGGAGATGGATTCTCGCGTGACTCCGAGCATGTTGGCGAACAAGGATTGATTAATTTTTAAATCGATTTTGTATGCGTTATCACTGGCGACTCCATAGTTGTAATAGAGATCCATAATGAGATTAACTACTTTTCCACGTACGTCATGGAAGGTCAAATAACGAATCATGCGATTGAGCATCCGAGTTCGCTCTACAAGAATTTTGTAAGCGTTTCGCAGGATGGAAGGATATTGATCCACAAGCTGCAGGAAATCCCGTTTTGACAGCAGCCAAACGTTGACGTCTTCTAAGGCTTCTATGGATGAGATCCGATGATTGTCGCTGGAGAGGGCTTCTACTTCTCCAATGATATCGCCGGCACTAGTAATACTCAGAACGACTTCTTTTCCTTCGTACATGCGATAAATCTTGATCATACCTGAGCGAATAAGATAAACCTCGTCACTTTGGTCATTTTCAAACATTAGAACATGGTTCTTCTTGAACCGTCGTTCTTTGAGCAATGGGGTTATTTTTTGCAATTCATCCTTAGGAATGTCCGAGAAAATCGAGATGTCTGAGATGTTGTCGATCATAAGAATTTTCCTTTCGCATTTCAATATTTAAGCAACTCTTAGGTAAGAGATTGCGAAACGGCTAGAAACGTATTGTAGCATGGATTGGGTGGAAAATAGCAATGCATGGCCTTAGCTTTTTTTTGTGAAATGAGGTGTATTTATGAAATTCGAGCGAATAAGCGTGATTGTGCTGGATAGTGTTGGTATCGGTGCATTACCGGACGCTGCAGCTTTCGGAGATGAAGGCAGCCATACCTTAGGACATATTTGCGAGCAAGTACCAGACATGAAATTACCAAATCTTACAGCTTTGGGTCTAGGTAATATTGCACCACTCGCTACCATCTTGAAAGCGGTTAAGCCTCTAGCATGTTATGGCAAGATGGCGGAGGTATCGGTAGGCAAGGATACGATGACGGGTCATTGGGAACTCATGGGACTCGAAGTAAAGGTGCCCTTTCAAGTTTATTCCGATGGATTTCCAGCGGAATTGATTGAGAAGTTCGAAGCCATGACCGGTCGCAAGGTGATTGGAAACAAGCCGGCTTCTGGAACTGAAATTTTGGACGAGTATGGAGAAGAGCAGCTCCGAACGGGCGCATGGATTGTTTATACTTCCGGAGACAGCGTATTCCAAATCGCAGCTCATGAGGATGTTATTCCATTAAATGAGCTATATCATGCATGTGAAATTGCGCGTGAGCTAACCTTGAATGATCCTTATGTAGTTGGCCGAGTCATAGCGAGGCCTTACATCGGTGAGCCGGGCGCTTATAAACGCACACCTAATCGGCATGATTATGCACTCAAGCCTTTTGGAGAAACCGTGCTTGATCATCTGAAGAACGAAGGCCTCGATGTTATTTCGGTCGGGAAGATCAACGATATTTTCACAGGGCAAGGAATTAGTGAATCCTATCCAACAAAGAGCAATTTGGATGGCATCAAGGCAACGATTAAGCTGCTGAATCGGCCTTTCCACGGATTGTTATTCACAAACTTAGTTGATTTTGATTCTTTATACGGCCATCGCCGCGATCCTAAAGGATACGCTGCGTGCCTTGAAGAGTTCGATCAATATGTACCAGAGCTTATGCAGCAAATGAGCGACAACGATTTACTTATCATTACGGCTGATCACGGCAACGACCCAACTGCGCCAGGAACGGATCATACCCGTGAATATGTACCCATCTTGATCTACAGCCCATCGTTAGCAAAGGATAGCGTTTCTATTGGCATAAGAAACACATTTGCTGATTTAGCTGCAACGATTGCAGAAAATTTCATGGTCACTAAACCAGCTATCGGGGAAAGCTTCTTGGATTTGTTAGTAAAACAAACCAATAACGAGGAATAAAACATTAGGGGGAATTTACAATGAAAAAAACAATGAAAGCATTATTGCCTTTAATACTGATTTTTACGTTAGTCATAACTGCATGCGGTCAAAAAAGCGATACGGGCAACGCAGGGGCTGCAGGTACAGATAATAAACAAGAGCTTAAAAAGCTGAAAGTCGGAATGGTTACTGACCTTGGCAGTGTGAATGATAAATCCTTTAACCAAAGTGCTTGGGAAGCGTTGCAGAAATTAAAGAAGGACTTTGGTTTTGAAGTGAAGTACCTGGAACCAAAAACAGATGGCGATGTTGTTCCTAACTTAAATCAATTTGTCAAAGCAAACTATGATTTAACATGGGCAACTGCCTTCACTTTAGCTGATGCAGTAACACAGCTATCCAAAGAAAATCCAGATAAGATGTTTGGAATTGTCGATTCTGACCTTGTTCTCCCGAATGTAGCCGCTATTTCTTTTAAAGAGCAAGAAGGTTCGTTCCTAGTTGGTGTTATCGCAGGTTTAACAACAAAAACAAATAAAATCGGCTTTATCGGCGGCATGGATATTCCCGTTATTAAACGATTTGAAGCGGGCTTCCGCGAAGGGATAAAAGCTGTAAATCCAGATGCAAAATTGATCGTTAACTATACAGGGCTATTCAACCGGGTAGATATGGGGAAATCTGCAGCCTCTACCATCTATAACGATGGTGCAGATATCATATTCCATGCAGCAGGACTAACAGGCAATGGTGTATTTAATGAAGCGAAGGAACGTAACAGCAAGGGCGAAAAAGTATGGGTCATTGGCGTGGATAAAGATCAATCTTTAACCTTCGGAGATGATGTTACATTAACTTCGATGATCAAAAAAGTAGATGAGGCTGTTTACCAAGCTTCAAAAAAATTAGCTGAAGGCGATTTCCCGGCGGGTAAAGTGACATTAATGGGCCTCAAAGAAAACGGAGTCGATATTGCTCCAAATTCGAAAACGAATGTAGCGCCGGAAGTTCTTGCTAAGGTCGAGGAATATCGCACGAAAATCATTAATGGCGAGATCGTCGTACCGGAAAAATAATGCGATTTCGTCCCCTCTTCTATCATTGTCCTTGATAGAGTGAGGGGACGAATATTTTGGGGAGGGTCTTATATGACTAAGACAGATGTCGTGTTAGAACTGAAAGGGATAACCAAAAGATTCCCCGGCGTAGTCGCTAACGATTCGATTAGCTTGCAGTTAAAGCGTGGAGAAATTCATGCTTTGCTCGGGGAAAATGGATCAGGGAAATCCACCCTAATGAGTATCGTATTCGGATTATATCAGCCAGACGAAGGCGAGATTCATGTAAATGGGAAGCATGAGCTGATGGATAGTCCAAACAAGGCAATTGAGCTTGGAATTGGGATGGTGCATCAGCATTTTAAATTGGTAGAGCCCTTTACGGTAACGGAAAATATCATTCTCGGCATGGAACCCAAAAAAGGGATGAAGATTGATATTAAAGGGGCAAGTAAAAAGGTTAAAGAACTATCTGAACGTTATAAGCTTGATGTTGATCCAATGGCAACCATCGAATCGATCAGTGTAGGGATGCAGCAGCGTGTAGAAATTTTAAAAACACTATACCGCGGAGCAGATATTCTAATCTTTGATGAGCCTACTGCTGTGTTAACTCCGCAAGAGATCACAGAATTACTGGCTATTATGAAGCGTCTTGTCGCTGAGGGAAAATCTATTATCCTCATTACTCATAAGCTTAAGGAAATTATGGAAATAGCAGATACTTGCACCATTATTCGGCGTGGTAAGCGGATTGAAAGTGTGGAAGTAGCATCGAGCGATGCGCAGCAATTAGCGGAAAAAATGGTCGGCAAAGAAGTTAATTTTAAAACTGCAAAAAGAGCAGCTAACCCGAAAAAAGCATTATTAGAAGTGAAAAATTTGGTGGTTACAGGCAGTAACGGCAAGGCCGCTGTTAATAATCTCAGCTTCTCCGTACGGGCAGGCGAGATTGTCGGTATTGCTGGTGTAGACGGCAATGGCCAGTCTGAGTTAATCGAAGCTTTAACGGGTATGCAAAGCATACGTTCAGGTGAAATTTGGCTGCAAGGCAAAAGCATCGCCAATCTTGCTCCGCGTACGATTTCTGAAGCGGGAATGTCACATATTCCGCAGGATCGGCATAAACATGGACTCGTTCTGGACTTTTCTGTCAGTGAAAATACAATTTTGCAAACGTATTATCAACCAGAAATAAGCAAGCATGGTTTTATTAATAAGAAAACGATGGATGACATGGCAACGCGGTTAGTGAATGAGTTCGATATACGCACACCAGGCATTGATACATTCGTTCGTTCGATGTCAGGAGGAAACCAACAAAAAATCATTATCGCACGCGAAATCGATAAAAATCCGCAGGTCTTGATTGCGGCTCAGCCCACGCGAGGGCTGGACGTAGGCGCGATTGAATTTGTGCATCAGCAGTTAATCGCAGAACGTGATCAAGGCAAGGCTGTTTTGCTGATTTCGTTTGAATTGGATGAAATACTCAATGTAGCAGACCGTATTCTGGTCCTATTCGGCGGACAAATGGTTGGAGAAACCACGCCAGAAACAACAAATGATCAGCAATTAGGAATGATGATGGCAGGCAAGCATGAAGGAGAAGGCATCCATGAATAAAATAATGAGTATTTTCAAACGGGAATCTGCACTTATCCCTCTTGTTGCCATTGTTATGGGTTTGCTATTAGGCGCCATTATTATGTGGATCGGCGGCTACGACCCAGTGCTGGCCTATAAATCGCTAATCGATAAAATATTCGGCAGCCGTTACGATTTTGGAGAAGCTATGCGTACGATTGTACCGCTTATGATGAGCGGCTTGGCCGTAGCGATCGCTTTTCGTTCTGGCATGTTTAATATTGGCGTAGACGGTCAGATTATTATGGGATCGCTCGGCGCCTTAATTGTAGGCACACAGTTTAGTCTGCCACCTGTGCTGCATGCGCTGCTGGCTGTCCTAGTTGGCGCCTTGCTTGGCGGGATGTGGGGAGCGCTAGTGGGTTATATTAAGGCAAAACGTGGTATTAATGAAGTGATCACCAGCATCATGCTTAATTTTATTGCGCTTTATTTGGCGAATTATATTATTCGGACGTTCATCCCGCAAGCAGGTACGCAACGATCTGCCTTGATTCATGAATCCGCGAGTATTCAGATTAGCTGGCTCTCTGAGCTGATGGATGGCGCACGTATCCACTGGGGATTTGTGATTGCGATTATTGCGGTAATTTTCTACCACATCTATTTAACCAAGACCACATGGGGTTATGAGCTGCGGGCAGTTGGGCTTAATTCTAATGCTGCAAAATATGCAGGAATGAAGGTTTCGAATGTTATGGTTCGTACCATGTTTATTTCAGGCGTATTTGGCGGTTTGATTGGTACCTTTGAAGTATTAGGCGTGTTCAACTATGTGGCTATCAACTCGGTTTCATCTGGTCTAGGTTTTGATGGTATAGCTGTAGCTTTGCTTGGCGGCAATAGCGCACTTGGCGTATTCCTCTCCGCGTCCCTGATTGGGGGCCTTACCTATGGTTCACAAGGCATGAGCTTTGGAGCAGAGGTGCCAGGCGAAATTATTCGGATGATTATTGCATTTATTATCTTTTTTGTAGCTGCACCAGGTATCGTTAAGTTGCTTTTCCGGACGATTAAACTAAAATCAAAGAAGAAGGTGTGACAGATGGAGGTAATTGGCAATTTACTAAATGGGACGCTCGTATTCTCAACTGCCCTTATCTTTGCTGCACTCGGTGGACTCATTTCCGAACGCTCAGGAGTCATTAATATTGGACTGGAAGGGTTTATGGTATCGGGAGCCTTCTTCTCTGCAATAACGACTCATTATGCGGAAATAGCGGGCTTTGGCGGTTTCTCCCCTTGGTTAGGCTTGCTTGGAGCCTTCCTATTTACCATTATCTTTTCTAGCATTCATGCAGTCGCCTCGATTACGTTTAAGGCCAATCAGGTTGTGAGCGGGGTTGTTATCAATATTCTCGCAGCAAGCTCAACGTTCTTTTTCGTAAAATTACTTTTTGACGGCTCAGCAGAAACACCGCTTCTAACGACTGTATTTCATAAGGTGACGATTCCTTATTTAAGCGACATTCCGTTCATTGGCAATGTGTTTTTCAATGCCTATCCGACTACGTATATTGCTATTGCATTAGTCATCGTCCTATTTTCTTATTTGTTTAAGACCTCAGGTGGACTAAGGCTTCGTTCTGTTGGTGAACATCCAAGCGCAGCAGACACGGTTGGAATAAAAGTAAATCGCACACGCTACATCGCTGTTATTTTAAGCGGATCACTTGCAGCTCTTGGCGGAGCAACGATTGTACTTACCTCAAATGGCAACTTTGCTTTTAATACCATTTCTGGACAAGGCTATATTGCGCTTGCGGCTGTTATTTTTGGAAAATGGAATCCGATTGGCGTGATGCTTGCTTCACTATTTTTTGGTTTAGCCCAAGCAGCAAAGGACCAATTGCAAATCTTTGATTTTGCTGCTAGCATTCCAAATGAGTTCTTCTATATGTTTCCATACGTCTTAACATTACTCGTTTTAATTGGAGCAGTAGGGAAAGCTCGTTCACCCAAAGCATTAGGGGAACCCTATGATGTTGGGAAACGATAAAGGTGGTTATACACTTGGGAAGTCGATTGCAGAAAATGTTCCATATTGAAAAAGAAAACACGACGGTACGTACGGAATTAGTTGCAGGAACAACTTCATTTATGACGGTTGCCTATATCATTGCGGTCAATGGCGCCATCTTGCAGCTAGCCGGCATGCCTTATGAAGCAGCAACGATTGTTACAGTAATCTGTTCTTTTATCGGTTGCATGCTGATGGCACTTTGGGCAAAATCACCGTTAATTCTCGTCCCTGGGATGGGAGACAATGCATTTTTTGTTTTCACTTTAGTATTCTCGTTAGGACTTACGTGGCAGCAAGCACTTGCAGCAGTTTTTTTGGCGGGTATTGTATTTATGTTAACTGCGGTAACGAAAGGGGCCGACTATTTATCGCGCTCGATCCCGACGTCGATGATTAACGCCATGACCGCCGGTATTGGTCTTTTTATTGCTTTTCTAGGCTTGAAAAATGGGGGGATCATCGTTGCGAGCGAAGGAACTTTCGTTACTTTGGCTAAGCTGAGTGATCCTTATGCCCTTACGACGATATTGACTTTATTGATTGCGATACCTCTTTTCATGCGAAATGTAAAAGGCAGCTTCTTAATTGCCATTATCGCAGGTACAGGCATTGGCGCGCTGCTCGGTATCGTCGATTTTTCAACTTTACGTGATTTTAGTATTTCCTTAAACGGTTACGGAGAGCTGTTTTTTGCCTTGGACTTTAGCGGGATCGGTACGCTTAATTTTTGGACAGCTGTTTTTTCGTTATCGATGGTCATTATTTTTCAAAATATGGGCGCCCAGCTTGGGATGCTTCCAGACAAGGCGAAGTTCCGCAGGTCTTTTCAGGCTAACTCTGTATCGGTAATTAGTGCAGGGCTTCTGGGTTGTAGTCCGATGACAACAGCTGCTGAGTCTGCAACAGGCATTGCATCAGGCGGGAGAACGGGGCTAACCTCATTTACAACGGGAATTTTGTTTATTCCTGCTTTGTTTCTGATTCCTCTTTTCAAAATAATCCCAAACAGTGCAATTGCACCTGTACTCATCATTGTTGGCTGCCTTATGTTCCAGAGCATTAAGGAGATTCCGTTTAATGATTTTACAGAAGCTTTTCCCGCTTATCTGATGATGGCAATTATGCCGCTATCCTTTAGTATCGCGAACGGGATTGCGTTTGGCTTCATTGCCTACCCAATTCTGAAGCTGGTCACGGGCAGAAGGAAAGAAGTATCGATAACGATGTACGTCATCGCATTTTTCTTCTTGCTTTATTTTATTTTGGGATCGATTTAAGTGTGAATTATGGAAACAGTGTAGATACGATATGTAGGATTTAAATACATCGCTAAGTAGGCAATAGGCCTTGAGCGGTGTATTTTTTTATGCTCTGAATCAACAGGGAGCTATTGCGTAAGCTAGAGTCGTATCGGCGTCTCAACAGCGCTATAATATGGATATAAGATGAATACAAAAACGATACGATACATATTCATCACCATTTGATGGTTTGTTGGTCAGATCGGCGATGAGGCTAGTCGATTTGTGCTTGGCGAGCGGAGCTGCGGGTAAAGTCTTTTCGAAAAATGATATAGAACAGAATGGGAGGATTAGCCGATGAGTGGACTGTTGGAGCGTCTTCGCAAGGGTTATGGTAAAAAGCTCGTTTCGCTGCATGCTTGGAACGGCTGGATTGTCGTAATTTTGGCATTAACCGGGCTTATACTGGTGGGCGGCTTCTGGCGCGGCGTCCTTGGGGAGGTTCGCGTTTGGATTAAGTGGGCGCATGTCGTTGTCGGTATAGCATCCATCCTGCCTGTAGTCTATTATCTGGCGCTGGCCGGCAAGCATTGGAAGCAGCTGAAGCAAAAGCCTTGGCAAAGATTTAACGTACTCGTCGTGTTAGGCTTATTGCTGGGCTGGTTCGGATCGGGCGTGCTGCTGTGGCAGTTTAGAGCCGTCGGGCCAAGCGTGTCTAATGTGGCATTAGTCATTCATGATCTCCTTACATGGGTTGGTCTTCCTTATATCATTTATCATTCCATCACGCGGGTCAAATGGCTGAAAGAGCCGAATCGCCGTACCGTCAAAAACGAGCAGAAGGAAGAGGGCGTCATCCATCCAGCGGGAGCGCCTCAGCCGGTGTATACGCGCAAAGCGTTCATTCGCGGTGCAATTGGCATAGGTTTGGCTGTTACGATCGGTCCTTCTTTTCTGAAATGGCTCGGGAACTCGCTTGGAAGTGTAGGCGGAAGCCAGAGCATCGATAAGCTGATCGAAAATGATGCAAATATGCTTTTGCCAGCGCCGGAGCCGCTGCCTGCTTCAGCCCCGCCAGCGGGTGGCGGAGCTGTTGGACAGTTCCGTGTATACACGGTAACGCCGATTCCCTCTTTTACAAATGCGGATTGGAATTTTACGATAGACGGGTTAGTCGATAAGACGTTTAAGTGGGATTGGAAACAGTTTGTGGCGCTGAAGCGAACGGTTCAGGTCAGTGATTTTCACTGTGTGACCGGTTGGTCCGTTTACAAAAACACATGGGAGGGTATTCCACTTAAAGAATTGCTGAAAATGGCGGGTGTGCAGTCCGGTGCGGAGACGGTGAAGCTTTACTCGGGTGATGGCGTATATACAGATACCCTTACACTTGAGCAGGCCGACATGGATGATGTAATGGTGGCGGTCATGCATGATGGGAAGCCGATCCCGAGTGATCTCGGCGGACCGGTTCGTCTCATTGTGCCGAAAATGTATGCCTATAAGTCCGTAAAATGGTTAAACCGAATTGAGCTGATTAAAGGCGAGCATGTGGGGTACTGGGAAGCACGTGGATATGCGAACGATGCGTGGGTGTAGTTTTTTTGTACTATTTTACAGGTAATCCAACCTCTATAATGCACGTTGGTGATATGATCAGGGTAGAAAGAAATGGTATAAACGGAGTGAATAGCTGCTATAGAATGAAATATGGTGACGGGGAAGGTGCTGTTATTGAGTAATGGGAGTATTTTGCATCAGACATTTATGTTGGAACTGGACCCGGGAGTGTATGTAAGAGGCGATATAAGAGTTAAGGAAGTTGGGGGACGAAAGCCGGTCCTCCTCTTTGTGCATGGTTTTAAAGGGTTCAAGGATTGGGCGTTCTTCCCTTATGCAGCCGGGCAATTCGCGGGTCAGGACTTTGCGGTTATCACGTTCAACTTTTCGTTTAACGGCGTTAATGAACATGATTTTGACGAGCTTGATAAGTTCGGGATGAACACCTACTCGCAGGAGCAAAAGGATTTGTCAGCTGTGCTTGCAGCCTTGCTCGAGGGCAAACTTCCGCTTGATGAACAGATGGATAAGCAGCAAATTTTCATAGTAGGGCATAGCCGCGGCGGAGGGAATAGCGTAATATTCGCAGCCGAGCATCCTGAAATTCGCGGCGTAGTAACATGGAACGGAATAGCGAAGGCCAATCTGTTTGGAGAAGAATTCCGCGAGCAGGTATTGCGGGATGGGGTAGGCTATGTGACGAATGCAAGGACAAAGCAGGAAATGCCGATTAACGCTGCGTTTTTCGAGGATTTGGATCGAAATCGAATGCGCTTCGCTATCACAGCTAAAGCGGCGTCACTTCGAACGCCTGTGTTATTCATTCAAGGAACGGGTGATGCTGGGCGATTGCTTACAGGATACTATCTGCTCCAAGCTGCTGCTCCGCAGCATCGTTTTTCACCGCTGGAAGGAGCGAACCATACTTTTGGAGCGGTGCATCCTTTTGCAGGGACGACGGATGATTTGGAGAAGGCGATTGAAATAACGGGAGCGTTTTTTGCGCTGCTGCTGCAGCGACCGTCGGAGTGATAGTGCGGAGCAGGCGGTCGTCATCCATTGCCGGAGCCGCGGGTGCTAGCAGATATTTTTGAACGGATTGGCATTGGCAATCATACGACAATTATCGCATATGACGATCAAGGCGGCGCGATGGCATCCCGTTTGCGCTGGCTGCTGCAATGGCTTGGGCATGATGGACAAGTCTATTTAATAGAAGGCGGATTCGCAGGCTGGCAAGCGGCGGGGTATCCGGTTAGCAAGGATGTCCCTTCTTTAATAGAAGGAATTAAATTTAATGTAAACGTTCGTGATGAGATGCTGGTTAGCCAAGCCGATGTAAAGGCACGAGTCGGTAAAGCTGGAACGGTGGTCATCGATTCCCGTGAAGCCCCTCGCTATCGCGGCGAAGTAGAACCACTTGATCCTAAGGCTGGACATATTCCAGGCGCGATCAATCGCTTCTGGAACGAAGGCAAACGCGCCGACGGCAGCTGGAAATCACCGGAGGAGCAGAAGCTTCGCTTCAACGGATTGTCACAAGATGATGAGATTATCGTGTACTGCGGCTCAGGCGTGACGGCTACACCGAACGTATTCGCATTGCAAGACGCAGGATTCCGCAATGTGAAGCTGTATGCGGGGAGTTGGAGTGATTGGAGTTCCAGTAAGGAGAATCCGGTTGCGGTGGGGGAAGAGTAAGAGCTGAGAGGCGTATAGTAGTATACGAGATTTGAATACATAGCCATGTGGGCTTCGTTCCTTGGGCGGTGTATTTTTGTCAACACGGAGTCAACAATCAGCTGTTGTGAATACTTTCATGAACATCGAATCGAACTTTCATGAGTATTATCGAGAATTCACCATACAGCCATTTGCATGAATATATTCAGAGGCGGTCGGTAGAACTCATCGTTCGTGTGGCTGTACAGCCTGTTTTACGTAGAATAAGACATTACTTCCTAGCATTTTTACTATAGTCAACAGCTTTCTCATCGCTATAAGACAATCAAATCAACTTTTGAACTTCAAAAGGAGGTTTCCGACAATATCTTCAGGAGGTTAGGATATTAGGAAAAAGACGTAGTTTTCAACTATACATAGGTCACATAGAATGCTATATTAAATTTGAAATAGATGAAATTTTATCCATTAAAATCATAAAGATCGTATATATAGCGTTATCGGAAAGTGCTGGAATAGTAAATTAATTAAGGAGTTACCAGACCTATGAACACAAAAGAATTCAAAAAAAATATACTTGGTTTAAGAAATGAACTTAAGAATATTACTGAAGACATCTTCTTACAGATTGTAAATTTTATGAGGAGATCCCACTAATACTAGGTCAATATTGGGAATACGAGTTGAGTTTATTGGATGAGGATTTTGAAAATGAGATTGTTAGAAGTGTTGGCTTTTTTTCTGGGAGTGGTAGTTTAAAGAATCCGAATTTATCAATAAATGATTTCTTCAGTAATAATGACAAGATTGTAAAAGAATTTTTCGCATTAGAGGAACTTGATGTCTTCGTTAATCTGATTCCACTATTAGCAAAATATAATGATTTTGTTGAGAAGGGGTATATTGTAGCATTAAATATTAATTCATTTATCGTAGGAGGAGATGAATGGCTAAGACAGGTATGCCGAGAATACATGCTAATATTCCATTTGGGTGAGGAGAAGGAGGATGCTTTGTATCTTGGTGTCCAGCAAAGTGAAAGATACAAAATAAAAATTGAAGAGACAAATCAAATTAATTACTTAATATTGCCCTTTGATAAGTGTCACTATTTTACCAATTATACTAGGATTGAGGGGTACCATGACATGAAATATTACGAATATGAAGTGGCGTTGTCCTTTGCCGGAGAAGATCGTGATTTAGTTTATGAAATTGCAGACCTACTAAAAAGATCAAATGTTCGTGTTTTTTATGATATGTATGAAACAATTTCATTATGGGGAAAAGACCTGTACACACATTTAGATGAAGTGTACAGAAAAAAATCAAAGTATTGTATCATGTTTTTATCAAAGCATTATAAAGAAAAAGTATGGACAAATCATGAGAGGGAAAGTGCACAAGCAAGAGCTTTTATGGAGAGAGAAGAATACATACTACCAATCCGATTAGATGACACAGAGATCCCAGGAATAAGACCAACTACTGGTTATATTGATGGTACTTCGTTTACCACTTCCGAAATTGCAGGATTCATTAAAAGTAAAGTTAAGGGATATTAATTTAAATATTTATGGAAATTAGCACTTTCCAATACACCTTATTTACGCATCGGGCATTTAACCTTGGTGCGGTAGAAGATTTTCGGGGGTGCGGAGGCAGTGGATACATAAAACTTAGAACGTATAGATATAAGGGAGATTCCATGAAAACATTAAATAGAGAATACACTAATCTAGTAGCATATAAAAACAGAAATTTATACAAGCTAGACGAAGACTTTGAAGCTGTTCTTAGTTCTATTCCTGGCTATGCAGATGTTGACCGTATGAATAGTTTAGTCCTTAATAATTATTTCAAAGCTGAATCAAAGGAAGAATATGATAGAACAGTTCAATTAATTCATCATTTTTATAATTTGATGAATAGAACATATCAGGATGAATTTAAAAATGCCTATACTTATATGGAATCAAGTTTTAATAATCATTAACGAATACCAAAATAAAAGTGAATTTGAAAGTTATAAAAGAAAATATAGTGGATCCTCCTTTAAAATAATGTACTCATTTATTGACCAAAATATTTGTCATATTACTCCGGATGAAATGAAAACACTCGAAACAATAGACCAAACCGTACGTGAAATTCGAAATGAAATCACGCATAATATCCAAGAAATTAATGAGTCATATGTTCTGCAAAATATTATTAAGGATAATATCAATGTTGATAAGAGTATATATAATGATTACAGAATAATTAAATTAGCAATTAATAAATTGTTTGAAATACTAGAAAGATTTAAAGAAATCACTTTAAGAATCGTGCTATCAATGAAATAAAAAAACTTACCTACAGGTACAATATTTTGACTGTAAAATAGTCACTCCCTCAACATCATCACACTGGTTAGCTTATATCCCTTTGCTTTATGCATGAAAAAATTTACTTATTAAATCATTTTAAGGTAAAATTTTACAAAAGGGGTGATTAGAGTTCTGGACTTCAAAATTCTGTGGTACTGGCGACGAAGAGAAGGCTCAAAGGCATAATAGTATGCGACTTGGAGTACATCGCAGCATGGGCGATGTACTCTTTGCGCTGTATTCAGTAGCGTCTAAAGTTAACACGGAATCAATGCTCATACCCTGAATACATTTTCAGGAAACCCGACATCGAGCGTGCGCTAGTATGCTTTCTGATGACAAATAAACAAATCAACATGTCATGCTCGTTGGAAATGAAATCAACGTAAAATCAACCATAATGGTGTGAAAATCATTGTGGTAGCCTTTACCTGGGTACGTACGAAATTGGTCTTTGAGATCTTAATCATTCTATGAATAAAGATGCTTTAACTAATTGGAAGGGAACGTTTAAGTAATAACTGTTCGAATGTTGATAAATGTTGTTCTTTTTATGTTAAACTTAAACCTAGGTAAAAATTAACAACCTTGATTTAGGAGGCATGAGATGTATATTCTTAGTTTTTCAGTAAGTTCAAAAGAAACGTATCTCTCTATTTTTAATACTCAAGATAAATCAGTAGTAACTGAAAAGTTTGTTCTACCTAATGATAATGGGGAATCATTACGTGCTTTATATAATTATCTTCAATTATTTATTAGTAGACAAAAAGATATTTCTAAAATAATAATGGAAGTTGCCTCTAATGGACAAAGAAGTCCATCTGCTGAAAGAGTTAAATCAGAAGGAATAATTGAACTAGTTATTTTTGATCTTAATCTGTTTGATAAACTATCAAAAATAAAAACACAGAAAACTAAAAAGAAATATAAAGAATTACCAGATAATTCATTGTGGGTATCATTGAATGAAACTAAATATGCTTCTAAGATACAACAAGTTATAGCATACCTTTTAATTGAGGGTTTAATATGAATAGTGAAATCTCAATGTATCAAGAAATTTTTTTGAATGAAAGAAATATTAAATTGGAAAGGCGTATTGACGAAGGATCAGGTGTTTCTTTTCAGGGTTATCATGAAAACTTCAAAAAGAAAGTATTTGTAAAATTTATTCCTAACCCATGGGATGAAGGCCAATCAATACAGTCTGAAGTAGATGCTCTTATAAATTTAAAAGATAAAAGAAATATTGTTAGTGTCTATGATGCATTTTTTGATGCAAAAACAGAATCACAGTTAGTAATAGTAACAGAGTATCTTGAAGGTAACACGTTAGATAAAGTTTGTGGACTTAATAATATTTCATTAAGACAGACACTTGATATTGCAATGGAAATATTAATTGGACTAAATGAAATTCATAATCTTGGTCTTGTACACAGAGATTTAAAACTAGAGAATATTATTTATGATGGAATAAAACCAATAATTATAGATTTAGGATCTGTTAAGGCAACAAACAGTAAAGTACATCATAACGACCCGATACCCCACCTGTATCGATCATCCGAAATATATAATAAGTCTATCTACTCAGTGAAATCTGACATTTATCAAGTTGGAGTAATAATGTATCAGTTAATTAATGGTGCATTTCCATTAGAACAGGATTTTTATGCTAGTATGCTAAAGAAAAGTGAAGTGTCTTCAAGTAAGCAACAAGACGCTGAAAAACAAATTAAAAAATTGGTAACTTCGGGTAAGTTATTAACTATCGTCCCTCAGGAACCTATTTATTGTACTAAGTTAAAGAGAGTAATTAATAATGCCATAAAGCTTAGATATAGAACACTCGATGAATTTTATAAAGAATTAACTAGACTTAAGGGAGAAATACCTGATTGGACAAAGGATAATACAACAGGTGATTATTTCTGCAAAGAATGGAAAAAGAATAAATATCGAGTAGTTCAAGTAGACACAGAATTTAAAATTTATAAACACTCAGTCCTAAGATCACGTCAAGTTAGTAATGCAAGTTCTACAGTTGAATTAAATAAGTACTTCCAAACTATATAGGAATTTCTGACTCTTCTTACTAATTAATAGTAAATAGAGTCTTTTTATATAAAGCAAGCTTTATGAGACTCTATCAGGAAGTTGATTACTTCACATAACAACAGATTTATGCTTCGGTATACGCCATCTGTCAGAAGAAGAGAAGGATAACAAAGTGGGCGCTGCTGATAAACTGCTTTTGCAGGTTCAGGAATCTACAGAACGTATATGAAATCATTTAGGGAGATATAGATATGAAGAGTATAAATTATTCTATACGAAATGTAGCATTTATAGACATTTTAGGTTTTAGTGATTTGATAAATAAATCCGGAAAACATAATACGATATTAAAAAGTATTTATGAATCACTGACGATTATGCGTGATATGAAAAACATTATCCCAGAAAATGGTGTTGATGAATTATCGCCTCAAGTATCAGTTTTTTCTGATAACATTGTTATATCGTATATTAATGATAATAGGGAGTCTGAATTTTTATTGATTCGTGATTGTATCTTTTTATATCTCTCGCTTCTGACTAAAGGAATTTTATTAAGAGGAGGTATAACTACAGGAGAGCTTTACCACGATGAAAATGTTGTGTTTGGACCCGCTTTAGTCAAAGCATATAAAATCGAAAGTAAGTTTTCAATTTACCCTAGAATTGTTGTAGATGATACTAACTATTACTCAGAGTTAAATGGTTCCTTATATAAACGAGATTTTGACGGTTTAGTTTATATTGATCCTATTAATAATCTTGATTGCGTAGGAAAAGCATTCAATGAATCTCCTTTTGAAATTCTATCTTCTATTCATGACCAGATAGTTAATAAGGAACTGACCAATGATCTGGGAATTGATTCGAAATTACTTTGGTTAAAAAACTATTCTAATAGTTGCTTTAAAAAAGAAGGGAATAAGATCATTACGCTTAACAAACCACAATATTTAATTACTCCTTTAGGAGTTAAGCCATATGAATCAAAAGATTTTACATAGTATTATTTTCCAATAGTATCGTTTTCAATCCCTCCTTGGCCTAATTGGAGATATCTGAGCAACCCTGTACAGGTAAATTCCCGTGTACCGAGCTCAGTTCCAGGACATGTAGTTAATTAAAGAAATATGAAGGTCAAGACTTTTACACAGAAAGGGTCTGAATCCCCAATTCTGCTTGTCGGCTGTCTCTGACAGGTCGGCGGCTCCGGCGCTCCGGCGCTCCGCGCAACTCGGCCACTTTAGGCTGTAACGCTGTAACCTTCTGCGCCGCCTACATTTCTCGCTCTCTGAACTATTGGTGCTGGCGTGCAAATCAATCTGAGTTTGGTGACGGCGACCTTGAGCAAGGGTGTTTCTCTCTCAGCTGCGTACATGTAATTAAGCAACACGTTAAAAGCAAGTTCATTACTCTCGATCATGTGTCTGTACTCGACTCGATTTGCCTTGCTTGAAACCATTTTCATAAGACAGATGACAGCTGGAGCGATTGGAGTTCTGACTCTAGCAACCCGGTTGCTACGGGGGAAAAGTAAGAGCTGCGAGAATTATAGCAGTGTCTAAGATTTGAGTACATCGTCATGTGGGCTGAATACTCTGTGTGATGTATTTTTTATTTTTAGAGTCAATACGGAATCAACATACAGCTGTTGAAAATACTTCCATTAATGGTCGAACCGAGCATGTGATACATCGTACATCCCTTTGTATGTACAAAAAAAGGTCGGCAGCCCTCCTCTTTTGAGTGGCTTGCCAGTCTAATTATTAATAAATACATTTATGCTTGAGGATATAGTACGGATGTGAGTCATGAATATTTGTTGTTTTAAGAGCAGATCAACAGAGAGTTAACATGTGGTCAATTCTTACAATAAACATGAGTTATTTAAAAAGTTCTAAATAAGCCATTTTGTATTTTCTTTTTCGACTTTCATCTTTTCATGTTTTAATTGTTCGTCATACGGGGCGAGAGGTAATGCTCGCTCTAAAAATTTTGAAGTAAACTGAATAGGATTTAATATAGCGTTTCTAATACTTTTAATTTTGATTTTCTTATAGCCTAAAATCTTTATCGCACCCACGCTGGGAATAACTAGATGATATTCAAAAATTAGTTTTTCTCCTGAAATTGATTCCCAATACAGCAGCACCTTGTTTCCAATCTTGATATTTTCATCAGTTAGTTTGAATATAATTGTTTTGTTTGGTTCAATTTCAAAATTATCGCTTTCTAATTCAATATAATGTTCTTTAAAGATCTCAAGAATATATGCAGCTGTATAATTGTAGTTATCTGTTAATTCTTTCTTAATAGAGTGACTTTCCATGAAAAATTTTATATTTATTGCTGTTCCCGGACCATAATTTTTTACCGATATATTTGTATCTTTGCTTCTATCAATCTTTGTTGGTCTTAAAAAAGTCTTTTGTGAAGTATGAATCATTTTAAATGTTGCAACCACATAAGTGATGGTGACAACGAGTAGAATGAAAGAAGTTATCGTTTGAATTGCAACTCCATAATCTTGAAAAAAATCAACAAATCTCTCTTTCAATTTATCACCTCAATGCTAACGCCTTCAGTTTCCATATATTAACTATACCATTTTGCAATTTTATTGAATAGTTAAAGCTATCTACAAAAAAGGGAAAAAAATGCTGACATTCAATCCGATGACTGTTATAAACGAAAAAAATGTATGTGGAATTTTAGCTATGAGGAGGTCACAATGTCTAGTAGAAAATTATTCTTCTAGCCGTTGTGGTGTTATAAATTTACAATTAGTGTACGTTTTTATGCTCTTCATTAAATTTTACAAACCTCTCAATATAAAAAAAGAAAGGCCGGCAGTCCCACCTCATGCGAGTGGCTGTTCCGGCCTCTACTTCGTGTTGTCTGATAAAGTAAAGGTTTTTTTGTAAGATTCGAATTCAACATGTTTATAAGGGTCTTGGATAGATGTTATTAAGGATATTAATGAAAGTTATAAGCAGAATAAGGTTAGTCTTTAACTACCCATTACACTATATTCATATAACGCTCGATTCTGTTCTTGTATCGCAAGAAATGATTCACGTAAGTGCTCTACGCGGATATATATAGGTGTATTTCCTGTTATATCGAAAATGAATTTAAATTTTAGAGATATTTAAGGGAGTAATTTGAGGAGGTCAGGGCAGTAGAGGAAGATTACCTAAGTTATGAATTAACCTTTAGACTTGATAAAATAATAAAGCATGTTGTAAAATTATGCAATCTATGGAACCCGTCTATTATGCTTAAAGAGAGGAGAAGATCATGAAAGAAAGATTTAGTAATTTCTTTGATAGGATAATTAATTATTATAATTGGTTTTTACAGAAAGGCAGATTTACAGCAACAAGAATCGCAGACATTTTATATATATTAATTGTAATTATGATCATCTTATATGTGATTATTGGTAAAAATCAGTATATGATGAAATTGTTTGGGAGTGTCTTTGGAATGTTAATATTTTTCATGTTATTTTTAATTTCATTTAAGTCATATTGGATAAGACCACCTAAATTCATAAGAAAAAATAGTGACGATGTTAGCGCTTTTCTCAATACCTTTAGCCATTCGTCCTATCTTTATGGTCTTACTATCTTTACATTTTTTCTTACAATTATGCTAAGTGGGTTGCTTTTAATGTTTTCAAGCTTATTTGTCGGCATTACTATTAATTGGAGTATTCTGTTTTTGAATATACTATTTTTGTCAATGTCCTTGTTCACAATGTTATATTTCATGTTCCATATTTCTAGAAATAATATTTCGCTTAAGTTAGCAAAGGCTAGAATTTCATTTTATTTATTTTGTTCAGGGTGTATTACTGCAGGGCTATTTGGTACGTCATTCAGAGAAGCTCTCACACCTTTTCTTTCGTATGTTGGAATTGGATATCTAGGATTAAGATACCTAATAGACAAGATTGATAGTGAAAATGAAATAGTCAAATCAAAATAATATTGTAATGGGAGGAATAAAGCCCACTATGTCCCAACAGTAAAAGTCGAGGAAGGGGAAATTGGGACACGAAAACATCACTATTCCTTTGACTTTTCAAAACTTTTTATATTTATGTAATTAATAATTTATTACAAATCAGTTTCAAAACAAATCTGACAGCTGGAGCGATTGGAGTTCTGTGGAGGGGAATCCGGTTGCGGTGGGGGACGAAGCAAACCCAAGGAAGGTATAACAGTAGCTTAACGACAAATAAGCCGCCATGTAGCCCGAGGGTCATGGCGGCTTATTGTTTATATCCGAATTCAACCTCAAGTCAATAACGCCGTTCTGACATTTGCCTTGAAAGTACTTACGTAATTATAGGAAAGTAACCTTGACTACATCCCTGCCGATGAGAGTCCCCCAACGGTAATAAACCGATGCATCAATATTGTAAGTTCCGCCTGACAGCAAGAGCTTTGTACTATTTGTTAACGTATGATGAATGTCGTATCCGCTGGTCGGCACGTTGAGCAAACCCGAATAGTAGGTCCTTGATCCGTTGTTTATCTCCTGTATTCGGAACTCGTACTGGTAACCTCCGGTCGGCTTCGTAATACCGATATAATTCGGAACCGCGCCGAAGCTATTCGGATACGGGTTAGACACATAAACCCCATTGGCCGCGCTCGCTTGGGAAGCGATCCCGAGCAGCAAACCGATGACCATAACTAGTGAAAATATCTTCTTCATAATACATTCATTCTGGTAAGGTTCATCTTACCCGATCCGGCCGAAAAGGGTATGTACCTTTGCAGAGAGCTCTCGCAGTGGATATATCATCATTTAGCAGAAGTAACTATATTTAGAATTTTGAATTGTATGTCTATTTTTATCGGAATTTTGTTCTATTAAAAGGAGGTTACCTATCTTGGGCAACCTCTTATATATGCTTGGCTTTACAGCGATTCGCCGTTCAGGTACCCAATGAGTGCATAGGTTAGTGAAAGCGAGCCCCTTGTGGTAAATATCCAGTGTAATCTGACAGCTGGAATGATTGGAGTTCTAATAGTGGGAATCCGGTTGCGGTGGGGGACGAGTAAAAGCGTAAAGATACATAGCAGTATATAAAGTTTGAATACATCACTATGCGGTTTGTATACCTTGGTGGTGTATTTTTAATGGTTCGAAGGTCAACACGAAATCAATTACCAACTTCAAAAAGTATTTACATCGTGTAGATTGTCTTCATTTATGCAGTATTACAATTTTTTGAAATACTCGAGCAAAGAGTTACATTGAATCAACAAATGAAAGTTGTTAAGGGAAATTCAACAAAAATTCAACATCTAGATTTGAAGATTAACTGCGGTGAACCGTATCACAAATAGGGCGAAAACAGCCTGCGAAATATCAATATCGTCGAATGACATGCCTTGTTCATTCTTTTTTTATCCGAATTGAATAACTAAAATTCTCCAAGTATGTATTGCTATATAATAGACATAAAGACATCTCTCTCGTCCGTTTCTCTGCTATGTTTACTGTGGTAAGTTATGGAAAAGTCTTTACTAAATGTCTTAAAAGAAAATGACTAGGGGAGAAATACTTCTTGGAAACTCACTCATCCAAATATCAAATGAAAAAGAGCTATATTATATTATTGCTAGTGATGATATTAGTTGTTTTAACCGGTTTGCGCATTTTATGGATGGGAACGTTTCATGATTCAAAACAGGCGTCAATTCATAATGGGCAAATCGATTTGCGCAATTGGAATGCAGAAGATGGTAGTATTCTCTTACTTGATGGGGAATGGGAGTTTTATCCCTCGCAATGGTTAATAGATGCTAGTCGGAAACAATTGTTAGGTGATAATGCGCCAATGCATATTCAGGTACCGGGAGGATGGAGTGAAGCTTTGCATGCTGACAAGCCATCTCCATACGGGTATGGTTCTTATCGTTTGCGTCTTTATGTAGACCCGGCAAAGAACCTTAATTATAGTATTCGTGTACTCAGCGTACGCACTGCATCAGAATTATATGTAAACGGTCGATTGCTAACTAAATCCGGACAGGTGGCGACAACAAAGGATGAATATATTTCGAAGGACCTACCTTATTCTACAACCTTTACAGCAGACGAAAACGGTGTAATCGAACTCGTCATTCAAGCGGCAAATTATGTGGATGGTCGAAGCGGGGGCATTGTCCGATCCATTAAATTTGGTTCAGAAGAAGCCATTGCCAAAGAGATGAAAGCTTCCGTTTCCATGCAGTTTTTGGCAGCGATTATATTTATTATGCATGCAGTCTATGCACTTATTTTGTATTTACTAGGAAATAAGGAAATGAAGCTGCTTTATTTCAGTTTGCTTGCATTATGTGTAACGATCACGAGTGTATTTAGTGTTGATGAGAAGTTGTTCCACCAAATATTTTATATTGGAAGTGTTTGGGATTTTCGGATAACGAATATTGCTCTCATTATGGCAGCCTATGCTTTGCTCGAGTGTACGAATCATCGCGAGCTTCCATATTGGCGTAGGATGTACCCTGTCTATAAAGTAATGAATCTAGGGACTGTCGGCATCACTTTGTTTTTAGATCCATCTCAAGTGATTATGCTCTTTCCCGTTTATTATCTATTAATTGGTATTGCTGCAATTATCACGTTGATTACAATGTTTAAAAAAGTAATCAAAGGTTTAAAGAGCAATCTTTTACTGCTTTTCTCTTTACTTGCGTTGATGAACCATTCTCTTTGGTCGTTTATCTTGATAGATAGTAGTTTGAGTCTTGTCTACTATCCGTTCGATATGATTATTGCGATGGGTTGTTTAGCCTCTGAATGGTTTAAGCGATACTTTATCATGCATTCGAACACCAAAGAGCTTGCTGCAACCTTGCAAAGAATGAATGACCATAAGGATCAATTTCTGGCAAACACATCGCATGAATTTAAAAATCCGCTGCATAGCATGCTTAACATGTCACAATCCGTTTTAAAAAGGGAACAGCATTTATTGCAGGAACGGAGCATTAAGGAGCTCGAAACGGTATTATCCGTAGGACGTCGGTTGACATTGATATTGAACGATTTGATTGATGTGATGAGTTTACGGGAAGGCAATCCGCGTCTTCAGAAAAGAGCCGTATTTATCCAGTCAATCGTAACCGGAGTAATGAATATGCTGCAATTTAATGCAGAAGTAAAGTCTGTCCAAATTGCAAATCAGATTTCGGAAGATTTCCCTCCAGTAATTGCGGATGAGAATAGGGTGATCCAAATCGTGTTCAATTTACTTCATAATGCAGTGAAATATACGAATGATGGGGTTGTTTCGATTCAAGCTTTTGCAAAGGATGGACGAGCTTATATCGTTATTACCGATACCGGAATCGGAATGGACGAGGACATGCTTAAGCGCCTATTCCGCCCATACGAGCAAGCGAGCGCGAGTGAGACCATGATTGAAGGTGGCTTTGGGTTAGGTTTAAGTATAAGCAAGCAACTGGTTGAGCTTCATGGAGGTGCGTTAGATGTGTCCTCTGCTTTAGGAGAAGGCTCAACATTTACGTTTTCATTAAAGCTAGCAGACTTGAAAGCGGAAGAAGAAAATGATGTATCCAACTCAATCAAACCATATACGTTACAATCTATGGCGATTCAAGAAATTGCCTCCTCGGTCGATTTGGACAAAGTGGGAATCCCGCAAGCTGCGAAACAACCAACTTTACTAAAAATGGATCACGATCGTCCGCACCTATTAATTGTTGATGATGATCCTATCAATCTTCAAGTGCTTGAATCCATACTACCGCCAGACGAATATGAGGTAACGATGGCAACGAGCGGTAAAGAAGCGTTGGCTTTACTGGATACAAAGGAATGGGATCTGGTCATCTCCGATATCATGATGCCACAGATGTCCGGTTATGAGCTGACGCGTTTGATCCGCGAGCGGTTTACACTCACGGAGCTCCCTGTATTGCTCCTTACCGCAAGAAGCCAACCGAAAGACATTCAGAGCGGTTTTATTGCGGGGGCTAACGATTATGTGACGAAGCCAGTGGAAGCAATAGAAATAAAATCGCGAATCGAGGCGCTAACTACGATTAAACATTCTGTTCGGGAACAACTGCGATTAGAAGCTGCATGGCTGCAAGCGCAAATCCAGCCTCATTTTTTATTTAATGCGTTGAATGCTGTAACAGCTCTAAGCGATATTAATTTGGATAAGATGCGCAATTTGCTCAATGAGTTCAGCAATTATCTGAGGAATAAATTTAAATTTCAAAATATGGATGGGCTTGTTCCGATCGAAGAGGAGCTAAGTCTGGTGCGTTCTTATCTATATATTGAAAAGGTTCGGTTTGAAGAAAGGTTACAGGTTATTTGGGAGATAGATGGCTGCGAGGAAATAAAAGTCCCATTTATTACGATCCAGCCTCTCGTTGAAAATGCGATAATACATGGTGTTATGAAGCGCATTCGTGGGGGAAAGATTTTTATTCGGATTTCTGTCTATGAGACGCATGTAGAGATAACCGTTGAAGACGATGGGGTTGGAATGGACGAAGTTCAATTGCAACGAATATTAGAAAGAAAAGCAAATAGTTCAGGTGTCGGATTGATAAATACGGATCAGCGATTAAAACGGCACTTCGGAACAGGACTTCATATCAAAAGTACATTAGGTATAGGGACAAAGGTTACTTTTCATGTATATAACAGGTTGAATAGCGGGGATAAAGCTAGCCTAGGTGATAAATAAGTGATTTAAAGAGGAGCATCCTTGGCTGCTCCTTTAGTAATGTTCGCCGATAGACCCGTTAAGCTGAACCGTATCATAAGTAACTCCGTTGGCTATTCGTCAGGAGGTATTCACGCCTTATCATTATTTGATCAAGGAGCGAGATATGATGAATAAGGTACATTTACAACCGGCAGAGATCAAAGTCGAGTTCATTCCGGCGCTTTTATAAGGACAGTTGAGGAGGTAGCATGGAACTTTGACCCCCGCCCAGGGATGGGAATACAAATCAATTGTAGTTGATTGTAAACAGTGTTACTCTAACAAAGGTAAACTCAAAATCTATGTTTTGCAATAAATCTAATAATAGTCACTATTTTAGTTATAAGAAAGGTAATACTATGATAAAAGTTGATAACTTATCCTTCTCATTTCCGCAAAAAGAACTATATAATAACATTTCATTTACGTTAGAAGAGGCACAACATTGCGCTTTTATAGGAACAAGTGGCAGTGGGAAAAGTACATTGATAGATATACTGATGGATCCAGAAAGATATATGTTCGAGGGCATATTAGAAATAGATCCGACTTGCAAAATAGGGTATGTAAGTCAATTCTCACAACTAGACAAAACGAAAGAAACAACAGTTTTTGAATATATAGGGGAAAAATTTATTAAGATACAAAATGAAATAACATCTATTTGTACTGAAATGGAAACATCATCGGATATTGATTCGTTATTAGAACAGTATCAATTAGCTTTAGACGCATTTGATGCAATCGGTGGGGATGATTTTGAAAGCAACATTAATAAGAAACTAAATCAAGCAAACCTCATGAAGCTAAAAGATATTAGGGTATCTGACCTGAGTGGTGGAGAATTCAAACTTATTCAAGTGATGAAGGAAATGCTTAATAGTCCAGACTTAATGATTATGGACGAACCAGATGTATTTTTAGACTTTGAAAACCTAAATGCGCTTAAAAATCTTATTAATTCTCACAAAGGAATACTGCTAGTTGTTACGCACAACCGATATCTATTGAATCATTGTTTCAACAAAATTATACACCTTGAAAACACGGAAATCCAAGAGTTTGATGGGCGATATATTGATTATAACTTCTCATTACTTCAGACTAAAGTTGAGTTGCAAGAACTCGCAATCGCTGATGATGAAGAAATTAAGAGAAACGATAAAACAATCGTTAATCTTAGAGTTATCGCAACTTATAATTCACATGCATCTAGAGGGAAAGCGTTAAAAGCTAGAGTTAGGTTTCAAGAAAGATTGGAAGCGCGTAGAATTAAAATGCCATTTGTTGCTATTAAGCAACCGAATATTAGTTTTGGTATTAATAATGAAATTGAAGACACCATTGTTGTTAATGTTAATAATTATAGTGTTGCCTTTGATGAGTTGCTTTTAGACAATGTTAACTTTGAGATAAAATCTACTGATAAAGTAGCCATTATTGGTGCGAACGGTACCGGGAAAACGACCTTACTCAGAGATATCTTTAAAAATAATCATGAATCAATTGAAATAAATACTGATGTTAAAGTGGCTTATTTAAGTCAGATTCAAGGCGAAATGCTAAAGGATTCTAATACCATACTAGAAGAATTCATCGATGCTGGGTTTAAAACGTATGATGAGGTTAGATTGTATCTTTCAAACTATGGTTTTGAAGGAGAAATCGTTAATCAAAAGATAGAAGCTTTATCTGGTGGAGAAAAAAACTTGCTTCAAATAGCTAAAGTTTCAGCCAGTAAAGCAAACGTATTGCTTCTTGATGAACCGACAAGCCATTTAGACACCTATACACAAATCGCACTGGAGAAAGCCATTGAAGACTATAAAGGCGCGATTCTCATGATTTCTCACGATTTCTATACTGTTGTAAATGGTATGGATTATGTTTTAATCATTGACGATAAGTCGATTAAAAAAATGAGTATGCCAGAATTTAGACAGATGATTTATGCTAGTCATTTTGATAAAGGCTATCTAGAAGCTGAACAAAATAAAAAATCAGTTGAAATGAAAATAGAATTGGCTTTGAAAGATACTAATTTTGAACTTGCAAAAGTATTGGTTGATGAGCTAGAAGAGCTGATTAAGTTGCTTTAAAATCTTGATGGAAAAATATCAATGCAGTAAAAAAGACACTGATGAATAGAATCTCAGTGTCTTTTTAGTGTATTGATTTCTTGATAGCTCTTGCCGTGGTCAAAATTAGGAAGGTAGCGTAATTCCGACCTTATTAAAGCAGAAGTAACGATAAACAAACATTCTTTCGCGTATTGTGAATAAGATGATGAATGATGCAACAGCCGTATGGTTGAATAAGCCCCAGCCTCCTCATGCCATGCCAGTTAAAGGCACTGTACGATGTTGTACGAACGAAGCGCTATGGGATACTTTTGCGGGAGAGCTCGCAGTTTCAAAGCGTTAACTATTAGGGCAGGAGAAAGGGGCACGTTTGATGGAAGGGTCAGATCTTAGTCAGGGAAAGAAAAGGATTATAACGAGGATAAGAGGTTACTTGATGGTGGCGGCAATTATCGTTTCGTTACTGACATTCGGATCTTCGTCATTTGCCGGATTAGATCAACAAGGCAACACCCAATTGGTCGTGACTTATAATACGAACGGCGGATCAACGATTCCCCCTGAATTTGTGTCACCCGGAGGTAAGGTGTTTTTTCAACAAACTCCGGTGAAGGCGTGCAATAGCTTCGAGGGCTGGTTCTACGATAGTGCGCTGACGAAAGCCTACAATACGTCAGATTTAATCAATAATGACCTAACGCTGTATGCGAAATGGGCGGCCACAAGTGCAGACGCGCAGTGCGGGACAGCTACATTGACTTCGTCGATCGGTAAGGTGAGCGTCGGCGGGACGGTAAATGAGACGATTATTGTCGGAAGTGACGTAAAGCTAGCCGCGTTAAAGGCCGCAATCACGCCGTCAGCGAATGCATCGTTCGAGATCTACAATGCAGACGGAATAACGAAAGCGACGACACTCGCGACGGGCATGAAGATCATCGTAACCGCGCAAACGGGTGCGAATAAGGTAACGTACACGATAACGGTGAGTTCTCCGAACTTAGCGTTAAATAGCCCTGTGACGGTCGGAAGCACGTGTATCGCCTCGCAAAATGCGGCCAAAGCCGTGGACGGCAGCGTAACCAATGACAGCAAATGGTGCTCCTTGTCTAGCAACCGTTGGCTGCGCATCGGAAGGCGGAGAGCCAACCTCCTATAACACGAAGGCATATAATATCCAGGTCAGTACCGATGGTACCAACTGGAAAACGATAGTCAACGTAACCAATAATACAAGCGGCGTTACGGTAGACAATATACTGGATGCGCAGGCAAGGTACATCAGATTGAATGTCACGACGCCTACACAAACTTCAGATTCTTCGGCAAGAATATATGAGTTCGAGATATATGAGCGTCAAAACTTGGCATTAAATAAACCCGCGAAGACGGACAGCACGTGCAACGCCTTGCAGACGGCGGCCAAAGCCGTGGACGGCAGCGTAACCAATGACAGCAAATGGTGCTCCTTGTCTAGCAACCGTTGGCTGCAGATC
>NZ_MRTD01000031.1 GCF_001956295.1 Paenibacillus sp. FSL A5-0031 | reverse complement strand
TCCCGAAGGATTTGCGAGGCAGTTATTACTCGTTGTTCAGTTTTCAAAGAACAATTCATTCTTTCGTGTCAACCGCGTTGTTTCGTATCGGCGACTTTTATAATATATCACATTCGCCCAAGTTAATGCAAGCTTTTTTTTAAATTCTTTTTTCGAAGCTTGTTTACTTACTCTTGGGGCGAGAACTAATGTAGCACATAATTGAATATAGAGTCAACCTTTTCCTTAAACCTTTTTCAAATTTGCTAAACCACCACCCACTGGAGCCCAACGATTAAAGCTACTCCAGGTACACCTAATGTAAGCACAGTTCCTATCGTTATGGGGTTCAGCGGGATATACATCCCTGGAACAAGACCAGAATAGTTTAACAAGTACAGCAAACCCGCCGCCAGAACAAGATGAAGCGAGAAGCTGCGCAGCCATCCCCATGATAACCTGTTCTTAAGCAGTACGACTGCTAACAGGAGAGAAGAGCCAATAAAAATCGATAACCATATTGTCTTCATACTCTCACCCCTCTCCATGCTGGCCAGTTCTTGCTAGTACGCTTTGCCAATCGAAGCAGCATCTCATATCGCTTTTCTGCTGTGATCATACAATATATCGCGTAATCCACTTGATCCTTGCCGACTGCGTAATTAAAGAAACGATTCGCATTTTCCCATTCACGGTGTGCCTCAACAATTTCGGCTCGGATGTCATCCATCTGATTAATTCCTTTTTTCAATTCGAGCTGGCCCGCATTGCTCATATCTATCCCTCCCGCTTGTCCTCACTACATCATGTTCATTACTATATGTATAAGCTTGGACATTAGAATAGAACGGGATATTAAACGGAGCACCTTATCAAGACGACAAAAACGGCAGATCGAGTAATTCCTCGACCTGCCGTTTTCTATATTGCTTATGACTAGTTTATTTCTCTTCGACCTTCTAATGCTTTGGATAAAGTAACCTCATCCGCATATTCAAGATCACCGCCAACAGGCAAACCATGCGCGATACGCGTAACTCGAATACCAAATGGCTTGATCAGCCGGGATAGATACATTGCTGTGGCTTCGCCTTCAATATTCGGGTTAGTGGCCAGTATAAGCTCCTGAACGCGTTCGTCGCTCAGCCTTCTTAACAGCTCAGCTATACGGATTTCGTCTGGACCGATGCCCTCCATAGGCGAGATTGCGCCTTGAAGCACGTGATAATGGCCTTGGAAGTCCTTCATACGCTCAATCGCAACAAGATCCTTAGATTCTTGAACAACACATATAATGGAGTTATCACGAGATTTATCCTGACAGATTCTACATGGATCTGTATCGGTTATATTGCAGCAAACCGAGCAATAGAACAAATTGCGCTTAACGCTTACAAGCGCCTTCGCAAAATCAATGACGTCGTCTTCCTTCATTCGAAGAACATGAAACGCCAGACGGGCGGCCGTTTTGGGTCCAATACCCGGTAATCGCGTAAAAGCATCAATTAACTTCGCTATCGGTTCTGGGTAATACAAAACTGGGTACAGCTCCTTTCAAGCAAAAAACACCTTCGGTGTCCCCTGGACACGGAAGCAGCTTTGACGGAGAAATAAAAGATAAGTATACACGTAACATACTTTCCTTTATTTCAAACAGAAGCAATACTGCTTCTTAGAACAATCCTGGAATTTTCATTCCGCCTGTGAATTTACCCATATCCTTATTTGCTAGATCATCCACTTTAGTTAGCGCATCGTTAACAGCTGTAAGGACAAGGTCTTGCAGCATTTCAACATCTTCCGGATCTACAGCCTCAGGTTTAATCGTAATGCTAAGAAGTTTCTTATGGCCGTTCGCAGATACGGTAACTACTCCGCCGCCCGCTGTTCCTTCAACCGTCTTTGTTTCCAACTCTTCTTGAGCCTTCATCATTTGATCTTGCATCTTTTTCACTTGCTTCATCATTTGGTTCATATTGTTCATTACAATTCACCTCATCATTAGAATTTAATCTTTATCCTTCACTACTACTAAATCTTCACCAAAAAGTTTGACGGCTTCTTCCACCCATACCGGCCGACTTGCAGCTTGTGGTGAAGCAGAAGATTCGGGCTCAAGCTGAAGCGTCTCGCTCTTCTGCGTACTAGCGCCTTGTGCCGCTGCCGCCTGCCAGTCCTTCATCATAACCGTAACGATACGGAATGAACCGCCGAGCACATCATGCATGACTTTTTCAATAATCTCGCGATTGGCCGGCTTCTCGGTCGTTTCTCGGTGCATCGTATTCTTGAATGCGACGAGAATGGCATCGTCAGCAGAAGCAACCGGCTCACCGTCTTTCAGCCAAGCATGGACCGTAATCTTAGCGTCCTTCACACCCTGCAGGACATCGTTCCACTTCATCCTGAACTGATTGAATTCTGGACTGCCTGCTGTTGCCAGGTACGGATCAAGCTTGACTGAAGACCGTACTATGCCGCCTGAGCCGCCGAATGAACTGCGAACCGCATTAGTACGTGCTGCTTGCTTGCTGGCCGCGCTGTCAGCCGAAGAAGCGTTGTTCCCGCTACCTACTCCATTTTGGATCGCTTGCTCTAGTTTACGCTCCAATGCCTCAATCTGCTGACGCAATCGCCCTACTTCAGCTGATTGTCCGCCGCTTGATGCTGAAGCTGCTGTACTTGCAGAAGCCGCTCCGCCTGACGATTGCTCGTCATTTAACGTGCAAAGCTTCATAAGCGCTACTTCAAACAAGGTTTGAGGCTGTGAGGCATGCTTAAGCTCCACTTGATAACGGTTCAACGTATCAATCATAGCGAACAATCGCTCTGGAGTGAAGGCCTCGGCCATCATTTTGAAGCGTTCAGGATCAACGATCCTCTCTGTTACTGCACCGCCCTGCGGAGCAAGCTTCATAACAAGCAAATCACGGAAATAATAAATTAAGTTTTCCATGCATTTGTCCGCACTTTTGCCGGCTTGCATCAAGCTTTCCACGAGCGGCATAACAGCTGCTACATGACGATCCTTAACAGCCTCCGCCAGCTGGTAGAAATGATCAGCGGCCATGCCGCCTGTCACATCTACTGCCGCGTCGAGAGTAATGCGATCACCTGCAAAAGCAGAAACCTGCTCCAGCAAGCTAATCGCATCGCGCATTCCGCCTTCCGACAATCTTGCAATATAAGCAAGCGCATCTTCGTCGGCCTGTATGCTTTCTTCACGACAAATCTTAAGCAAGTGCTGCGTCTGCTCTTCAAGCGATACCTGCCTGAAATCAAACCGTTGACAACGGGAGATAATCGTAGCAGGCAGCTTATGCGGTTCGGTCGTCGCCAAGATAAAGATAACATGCCCCGGCGGCTCCTCCAATGTTTTGAGCAAGGCATTAAATGCCTCGGCCGTAAGCATATGTACTTCATCTATAATATAAACTTTGAACCGCACTTCTGAAGGTGCATATCGCACTTTATCACGAATATCACGAATTTCATCAATACCGCGATTAGATGCAGCATCAATCTCAATTACATCCATAATATGTCCCGCGGTAATTCCTATGCAAGCATCGCATTCATTACATGGCTCTTCAACCGGACCACGTTCACAGTTAACCGCTTTGGCTAATATTTTCGCAGCGCTCGTCTTCCCGGTTCCTCGCGGCCCATTAAAAAGATAAGCATGAGATACACGCTGCTCACGAATAGAATTTTGCAGCGTTTGAATAATATGCTGTTGTCCAACCATGTCCTGAAACGTCTGCGGACGCCAGGCACGGTATAAAGCGATATGTGACACGCAGACCTTTCCTTTCAAGTTGCCTTTTCATTTACAATAAGCAAAAGCACCTTCGGTCCTGTGGACGCTGAAATTGCTTTGCATTGCGAAATATAAGAGTAGTATTAGAAAATAATGTACTTTCTTATATTTCAAACAATTGCTACTCCCCTATTATACAACAACTATGTAGCAAGCAAAACTTTCTTTTGCTAAGACTTTACCCTATTAAAACAACATCTATAAACAAAAACACCTGCATTCGCTAATTCCGACAAAAACATCGAACAGCGATCACAGGTGCTACTTTTGCTATTAGCAAATCATATTAGAAAATTTTTAGTACCGTGCACCTACTCCTGATAAATACGACCCAGGCGACATCCTTGCACTACAGCTCGAGTCAGGCACTCCCCCGGCACATGAACTAATTTACTTATGGCTGCTTCCTTCCGGACCTGACCAAGTTCATAAACGTCCATTGCGGAGGACCCAACTGTCAACACTGCTCGCAAGTGCCAAGACCCTACATCAGTATAACCTCAAGTAGGAATTCAACCTCGCTACAGCGGATTGCGAGTTACAGGGCACCGCTACCTCCCCATCTAGCACGGCAAAAATAAGTATAGCCGATTCCGTCCTAAAGCGCAACTCGCGGTTGAAATTGGACGAATAACAAGGCTACCTTTTGGCTTCTACATGAACCTTATACCGAGGCATATTGTACTGCACAACCGACTGAGCCTTTGCTCGCAGCTCTTCGACTTGAACGTCGGACAGTGCTTTATTTGCTTTTACATTCACATGAAGATCGGTACCGTTAAAATAAATTTGCGTGTGCTCGATGCCGGAAATCGGCTTCAACACCTGCTCAATGAATTTTCCATCTGCATTATAATTAAGATACTGATAACGATTCGGTAAATTGGGATTGCTGTTGGAATAACCCATGTATCCATCATGACCGTAGGTTTTCAGCCTGTTTTCTTGCTTGCTTCTTCCATTTCCACATCCTGAGAGCGTCATGGCTAACAGAAATAAGCAAGCCAGTAAGGCTGCCATTTGGAATAAACCAAATCGTTTACTCAAACCGAATGTTTGTTTATTCAATCAAAAAACCTCCCTTCTATCCAATAGGATGGCTGAGGGAGGCTCTTGTATTCTGCCAAATAAAGGCGGAACGATTTGTAGGATTAAATACCGTATTTCTTCTTGAAACGATCGACGCGGCCGCCAGCATCCAGGAACTTTTGCTTACCCGTGTAGAATGGGTGGCATTGGGAACAAACCTCTACGCGAAGACTCGGTTTAACCGAACCAGTCTCGAAGGAATTTCCACAAGCGCAAGTTGCTGTAATGACGTGGTATGTCGGATGAATAGCTTGTTTCATCTCGTTCACCTCTTTCTGCCCTGAATCGCATGCGGACTCAGAGTTAAATCGCACATCTCGGATTATAGCATGAACTTATTTGCAGTTGCAATGAATAATCAGTGATTTGGTTAATATTAGCTGGATTTACTACTCAATAGGTACTTATCGACGTAATGCGGCTGGTGGAACATGTGTATAAGAGCCAATAACTACATCGGGCAGCTCTTCACGGAAAATTTCAAGCATTTGCTTCATCCCGTAAATCTCGCCTTGTGCCTTTGGAATAATCGCCAAGTAGCTTTCAGGATCGATATTCAGGTTGCGCATTTGAATGAGCTTGAGTCCAGTACGCTTAACGAATCCAATCATCGCTTCTATTTCTTCCTCACGGTCTGTGACCCCCGGGAAAATCAAATAGTTGATCGACGTATATACACCATTGTCAGAAGCATATTTCAATGACTTCTCAACATTTTTTAAGTTGTAGCCGCGAGGCTTATAGTAAGCATTATAGTGATCATCAAGTGCACTGATCGTACTTACGCGCATTAGATTAAGGCCTGCATCAACAATCGCTCGCATGAAATCAGTTAGTCCGGCGTTCGTATTAATGTTAATGTAGCCAAGCGAGTTTTGACTGCGCACACGCTTCATGGCCTCAACAATAATTTTCGCTTGTGTTGACGGTTCGCCTTCACAGCCTTGACCGAAGCTAATGATGGATTCCGGCTCGCGCAAGTGCTCCATCATAATTTCAACAATTTCATCGACAGTCGGCTTAAAATTCATCCGAGTTTGCGGAGCGACAAAACCGCTATCATCTGGTTGTTCCGAAATACATCCAAAGCAGCCTGCATTGCATGAGTAGGATACAGGAACTGCTCCTTCCCATCTTCCTAGAAACGTGTTGGAAGAGGTCAAGCACTCATAACCTAGAGCACAGTTCGACAGATGCTTATAAAGACGATTATCCGGATATTTAGCAAGAATGCGCTCTACTTGAATACCTAGTTCGCCACGGTCGCAATTAAGCGGATCCCATCTTTCAGGATCGTCACTTTGCTCAGCCGTTACATAAAAGTTACCGTCTTTCCATACGACAGCTGTATAACCAAACAATGGCAGCTTCTCGTTCTTGTCCGCTTTCACGTAGCCCGGCAAGCATAGACGAGTAAATCCTTGCGGAAGTAAGGCGCCGACTGCTTGAGCTCCGCCTTGCAATGCCTGCATCTCGCCCGTGCTCGGATTAAGACCTATGGGTCTAGTGAAAGGCAGGCTAACAAGAGTTGCTCCATTAGGAAGTGGAATTAATTCCTCCTCCATAATTTCGACAATCATATCGCCGCTTCTTCCCAAAGCTATAAAGTCGGGATGGTCAAATACATTTCCGTTTTTATCCGCATATACGAGATTCATGTTGTTCTCCCTCCTGCGGTCTTACGATCCGTGCGTAGTTCTAGGCGTAGGACGCCTGCTGGTCGCTGTAGTACTGCTCTTTATACCGGACCGCTCCGGCTTCGCTTCAACTGTTGTATCAAGAGACATGAGGAACTGTTCGTTGTTCTCACTATCTTTAAGTTTCTTCAAGAAATTATCTACATAATCAGGCGTATCCGTCATACCTCTGCGGATGGCCCAAACCTTCTCCAGCTCTTCCTTCGTAAGCAGCATTTCCTCACGTCTAGTTCCAGATCTGCGCAAATCTAGCGCAGGGAAAATACGACGCTCAGAAAGCTTACGATCTAGATGGAGCTCCATATTGCCCGTACCTTTAAATTCTTCATAAATGATGTCATCCATACGCGAGCCTGTTTCGATCAGCGCAGTCGCAAGTATAGTCAAGCTTCCGCCCTCTTCCACGTTTCGAGCCGAACCAAAAAACCGTTTTGGACGGTGGAACGCTGCTGGATCAATACCGCCGCTAAGCGTACGACCAGATGGAGGAATAACCAAGTTATACGCCCTAGCAAGACGGGTGATACTATCCATCAAGATGATAACGTCCTTCTTATGCTCAACAAGACGAAGCGCTCGCTCAAGTACAAGCTCAGCTACTTTGATATGGTTCTCGGGCAGCTCATCAAATGTGGAGGCGATAACTTCACCCTTAACAGAGCGCTGCATATCAGTAACTTCCTCTGGACGCTCATCAATAAGCAGAACGAACAATTTGATATCGGGACGATTTTCGGAAATGCTGTGGGCGATTTCTTTAAGAAGCAAGGTTTTACCTGTCTTCGGAGGAGCAACAATTAGACCGCGTTGGCCAAGTCCTACAGGAGCAAGCAAATCCATCATTCGAGTGGAAAGCTTCGACTGTGTCGTCTCAAGCACTAGCTTCTTTTCTGGATAAAGAGGAGTAAGCGCAGGAAAGTGCAATCGTTCGGAAGCCGTTTCCGGATTTTCGCCGTTAACAGCATTTACTTGCAATAGACCAAAATAACGCTCATTCTCTTTCGGCGGACGGCATTTACCTGAAACAAGATCGCCGCTTCTCAAATCAAATCTGCGAATTTGTGATGCTGAAATATAAATATCTTCCTTGCTCGGCAAATAGTTAATAGGCCGTAAAAATCCGAAGCCTTCTGACAAAATATCGAGGACGCCTTCCATGAACATAAGGCCGCTCTTCTCTGCTTGCGCTCGAAGAATTGCAAAAATTAATTCCTTCTTCTTAAGTGTTCCGTAATAGGGAACTTGAAATTGCTTCGCCAATTTATAAAGGTCGGTCAATTTCATCTCTTCTAGATCTGCGATCTGAAGGTCTGTCATGTTCTCACCACTTTATTTAATTTTCATTATGATTTTGTATATCTAGTAAAATCATAGGATTGATTATCCATCATTGCCGAATTAGACGCCGTCTATTCCACAGCGTCTGCATCGTCCTATTCCTTATGAAGTGGCTTCCGTTTCACGCCATACTTCCGCACCCAGGCGGCATAAGTTTTCTACTAGATTATCATAACCTCGGTCAATATATTCGACGCCCGAAATTTCAGTAACGCCTTCTTCAACAGTCAAAGCAGCGACAACAAGTGCAGCCCCTGCGCGTAAATCAGCAGCCTTAACTTTTGCAGCACTCAGCTTACCGCCTTCAATAACAGCTGAACGGCCCTCAACACGAATATCCGCTCCCATGCGAGTGAGCTCAGGAACATGCTTAAATCTAGTGCCATATACATAATCAGTTAAAATACTGACTCCATTCGCTTGTGTAAGCAAGGTTGTCATTGGAGATTGCAAGTCCGTAGGGAAACCAGGGTACACAAGTGCCTTTACATCAATGGACGAATAATTAGGTCCGCCAATAATTCGGATGGATTCATCCATCTCAATAACTTGAACACCCATCTCTTCAAGCTTAGCGCTCATCGCTTCCAAGTGCTTCGGAATAACATTATCAATAAGGACATCGCCGCGCGTTGCTGCAGCTGCAATCATATACGTACCGGCTTGAATTCGATCAGGAATAATGGAATGGCGGCAGCCATGCATCTGATCGACTCCTTCAATACGAATCGTCTCAGTCCCGGCACCTTTGATTTTTGCGCCCATGGCATTAAGGAGAGTAGCTACATCTATAATTTCAGGCTCTTTTGCCGCATTTTCAATAATCGTTATTCCTTTGGCCCGCGAGGCAGCTAGCATGATATTAATCGTTGCTCCAACACTTGAAACGTCAAGGTAAATCTTTGCGCCTCGTAATTGCTCAGCATGAATTCGAATAGATCCATGATCATTAGTTACCGTGGCACCAAGTGCTTCAAACCCTTTAATATGCTGATCGATTGGTCTAGGCTCAAAGTTGCAGCCCCCTGGCATTCCGATTGTCGCTTCACCAAATCTACCAAGCATTGCCCCCATCAAATAATAGGATGCGCGCAGCAATTTCACTTTGCCGTTTGGCATCGGTTTGGAGACAAGCGCGGAAGGATCAATGCGCATCATATCGCCGTCACGCTTTACGACAGCTCCAAGCTCCTGCAAAATTTCACTATATACAGCTACATCACTTATAATAGGCAAATTATCCAACACAACTTCTGATTCTGCTAAAATAGCAGCAGGTACAAGAGCCACCGCGCTGTTCTTGGCTCCGCTGATTTGAACGGTACCGCGAAGCGGCCGTCCACCGCGTATCATCAATTTCTCCATCTAATTATAGTTCCTCCCGTAGATTGGAAGAGAATAAAGGAAAAACCGCCAAAGCAAGCGAGTGTTAAACCCACTTGCCGTTATGAGGCGGTTTATTCCTTTGCTCCTGTTATTACACTTAGTTGTTACTTCCGAACAAACGGATTTTTGTTAGTAACAGCCAGCTTCTCAATTCGCACAGCTGTCAAGTATTGGCGTAGTTCCAATGAATCAGCGTTAGCTATTTGTTTTCTTGAAATTGTATTTGTAAAAGCAACATGTTTCTCTCAAAGGGATACTGAAACTGAAATTAAAATCATGATTAAAATCAAATCGATTGGAAGACTAGATTTTTTTTGGCCCCGGCACACGCCATTGCAGCAGTGAATGGAATGCCCATATATTTCAAGGCGCTTTCGCTGACCTTGCAAATAAACGGTGATTTTTCTTCCTTAGCAGCTTCAACAATCGTTTGTGTAATTACCCTGATGTCTGTGTTGAACTGGACTACTGTTTCTCGCTTGCTATAAGCGCCTGGCAAAATTCATTCATAGGAACTAACAAGATCGCTGTCTTCCTCGTAAATGTTATCTTTCTTCCTCCAGCTCGGTCCGACTTGTCATTCTGAGACATTATAACATAATGAGCCTTGGAATAGTAAAGCTTGTTTTGCTATTGCCAATAAATGAAAAAAACGACATCGCCTTCAAGTAAGAGACGATGCCGTTTATTTGCTAAATCAGGAGCCTATTGCAAAACGACTTGTGGAGTTGCCGCCTCGCAGCTGCATATTAACGGCAATTCGCATCTCATCGATGTCGAACGGTTTCGTAAAGTGCATTAATGCCCCGAGATCCGTCGCTTCTTTAATCATATCCAATTCACCATATGCGGTCATCATGATGACTTTAATGTTTCGGTCGATAGCTTTCACATGCTTTAAAATTTCCAGACCATCCATGCCGGGAATTTTCATATCCAACAGAACAAGATCAGGAGCATCGTTCTTGACGATTTCCAAAGCCAGCTTGCCATTAGACGCTTGGAACGTATTATAGCCCTCGCTGCTGAAAACTTCCATAAGCAATACGCGAATACCGTTCTGATCATCAACGATCAACACTTTCTTCTTATCCAACTCCAAATCCCCCCGCAAATGAGTTTACCCAGAAAATGGCCAACTCTTCCATAATCGTTAATATATTCGCTAAAGTGGGTATATAATCCTTCTCGTTAAGAGAAAAACTTATCTGTTGTTGTTAAAGAATCTGCCATCGATCAAAAATGCAATATATTACTCAGAATGGTTAAGCGCTGCTTGTACAAATCCGCGGAACAAAGGCTGCGGACGGTTCGGTCTAGACTTGAATTCCGGGTGGAATTGAACAGCCAAGAACCAAGGATGATCAGCCATTTCCACAACCTCAACAAGACGGCCGTCTGGGGAAGTTCCAGAAATAGTAAGACCAACAGATTCAATCGCTTCACGGTACTCATTGTTAAATTCATAACGGTGACGGTGACGCTCATAAACGAGCTCGTCGCCATATTCACGCTCAGCAAGCGTACCTGGCTTAAGTTTACAAGGGTAGAGACCAAGACGCATCGTGCCACCCATATCTTCAACATCCTTCTGATCCGGCAGCAAATCAATAACCGGATATGGAGTGGATGAATTAATTTCAGAGCTATTCGCACCAGCTAGTCCCGCCACATTGCGAGCATATTCAATGACAGCTACCTGCATGCCAAGGCAAATACCGAAAAACGGAATTTTGTTTTCACGTGCGTATTTTATCGCTGTAATCTTGCCTTCAATACCGCGATCGCCAAAGCCGCCTGGTACAAGAATACCGTTAACGCCTCTAAGCTGTTGCTCGACATTCTCTTCCGTAAGCTCATCTGCATGCAGCCAACGAATTTTCACTTCTGAATCGGAAGCAATACCCGCATGCTCAAGCGACTCTACAATACTGAGGTACGCATCGTGCAATGAGACATACTTACCAACAATTGCAATTTCCGTTTTCTTATGAAGCGACTTCACACGCTGAACAAGGCTTTCCCATTCGCGCATATCCGGTTGTTCTGTCTTAAGCTTCAGATGATTAACAACGATCTCGTCGAGGCCTTCCTCACGAAGCATCAATGGCACTTCATACAAAGTGGACGCATCGCGGCATTCCACGACTGCATTCGCATCGATATCGCAGAACAAGCCAATTTTACGTTTCAAATCTTCAGCAAGCGGATGCTCTGTACGGCATACGATTACGTTCGGTTGAATACCGATGCTGCGCAATTCCTTAACACTATGCTGCGTCGGTTTTGTTTTCACTTCACCTGCCGCTTTGATGTAAGGAATAAGCGTTACGTGGATGTACATTACATTGTCGCGCCCGATATCACTTTTGATTTGACGAATAGCTTCAAGGAAAGGCAAGCTTTCGATATCACCAACCGTACCGCCGATTTCTGTAATAACAACATCAGAACCCGCTTCTTTGCCCGCACGGAATACACGGTCTTTAATTTCGTTCGTAATATGTGGGATTACCTGAACAGTTCCACCCAAGTAGTCGCCGCGGCGCTCTTTGGTAATTACGTTGGAATAGATTTTGCCGGACGTCACATTGTTGTTCTTCGACAAGTTAATGTCGATAAACCGTTCATAGTGACCAAGATCCAAATCTGTTTCTGCACCATCATCGGTAACGAATACTTCTCCGTGCTGATATGGACTCATCGTTCCTGGGTCGACGTTGATGTATGGATCAAACTTCTGAATCGTTACTTTGAGGCCCCTGTTCTTCAGCAATCGGCCAAGCGAGGCTGCTGTTATCCCTTTGCCCAAGGACGACACTACGCCGCCGGTTACAAAAATATATTTGGTCACTGTGATGATACCCTCCAAGCCCTATGGTTAATGTTTAGGTTTGCCCATTTACTCGATAAACATGGATGCGGATACACTCCGCCTATCCATCCAATTTGTGGGAATGCATCCTACAGACCCATCCCTCACAAACAAAAAAAGTGACACCCGTAGCAACGGGGCACTTTTCCTTTTTTGGCATATATAAAAATACAAGCAAGCATCAGCAATGCGTTATGCTCCACTTCTATTTCACCGCGAAACTTGACCTTCTCGTCAAAAGACGAAATCGAGTCGTTTGCGCTTGTATGCGTTATTTGTTAACCGAATCTTAAGCCCATGAGATAGTTTACTCTGCGCTCGTAGCAACTGTCAAGCGAAACTGACTGGATATTCCTCACGCCAGTTCAAACGACTAAGCCATCTGTATAGAGCAGAGCTCGTACCGCAGAAAAGTATAAGAAGGAGGATAAGCTGGGTGCTTAGACCGCCTTATACTTTCAGCAAACATTTACTTGTCAGACTCGTCGTCGTCTTCAAATTCCTCATCATCCGACTCATCATCATCCGCATCGAGTTCACCGTCGACTTCTTCCTCGTCCAGTTCCTCGTCGTCGATTCCAACTTCCTCATCGACTTCAGCTTCCTCTTCTGCCTCTTCAAAGTCCTCGCGGTCCTCGTCGAATACATCGTAGTCTTCTTCAGCCTCTGCGTAAGTATCCTCTTCTTCGTCCGCAAATACATCATCATCTTCGAGATCATCATCATCGTTAATGATACGCGTACGCTTCGCATTACCTACAGGATCTTCAGAACGCTCAACTGGATACCAGCGTTTCAGTCCCCACATGTTGCTGCCAACGCAAGCGAAACGTCCATCAATGTTGATTTCTGTATACACTTGGGCGATGAACTGGTTGATTCCGTCTGCGGAAAGACCGCGTATTTTAGCGATCTCCATCATTAGATCGCGATAGTAGTAAGGCGTATTAGCCGCTTTCAGCACTTCAAAGGCCAAATCGACCATAGGCATTTCCTTCATACGTTCAGGATCCAGCTTTAACGTGAAATTGCTGCTGCTCATATGGACACATCCTCTCTTGCCATTCAATTTATGTACTCGTTCTTACCTATAAAATGCAAGGATCGTGTACGTTATTCTCTTATACACCGCTCACATTTAATCGCAAAACGATCGGTAACTGCCAGAGGCTCGCACCCGTCGTTTACGCTAGTCACAGTATAGTAAAACCTATTTCCTGCAAAAAAGCAAGCGGACCACGCTGCTGCAGTATAGCTTGGACTTCTATGCAAAAAGCGAAAGGATAGTCCTTCCGCTTTGACTGTATCCATCCGGCCATGACACGAGGCAACGCACCTTGGTCGTAAGAGTCCCTGAGAACTCTTTGTTCATCGTATGTCCCCAGTCGATTTTTGACACGGTTTTCAGCCTAATTATGTGAAAAAAGGCAAGTTGCTCATGCGTTATAGAGCGCTCGTTCATACAATAGTTCAGCATGGTCCGTCGGGAGGGGAAGCCAAGTTTGGACACCGTCGCTTTTATCCGTATGTTGCAGGATACGATGGCTCGCACGGACACAACGACTGTAAAGCGTATCATTCGCTTTCAGCGTGCGAGCGACTACCGATACTTCCTACAGCAATTGCCTAAAGTCACTTCATCATCTTTACCGCAAAAAAGCATTAGACAAATGCCCAGTATTCTTGGAATAGCCTGCACATTGCCAGCCGAGGAATCATTAGAGCGATTCGCCGGGCGTGTTTGGATTGAGAAAGATTGTAAAATCAGCGTGCATGCTTCTCCACAAAAGTCGATTATTGTAGATAAGGGCATCCCCTGGGGTGTAAACCAGATTAAAGCCCCGCTGGCTTGGAGCACGACAACCGGTCACCGGGTCAAAGTCGGCGTCATCGATACAGGAGCTGATTTCAGCCATCCAGATCTTCGCCAATCACTCTCTAGGGGCATCAATCTTCTCAATCGCAGCATGCTCCCTCATGATGATAACGGTCATGGTACACATATTGCAGGTACCATCGCCGCAGCAAATCAATTACAGGGCATGATTGGCGTAGCCCCGCGGGCGTTAATCTCGCCTGTCAAAGCTTTTGACCATAATGGGAGCGCCTTCGTATCCGACATTATTCTCGGTATTGAATGGTGTATCCGCAATCGCATGAACGTCATCAACATGAGCTTCGGTATGAAGACAAAAAGCAAAGCGCTGCTTGGAGCTGTCATTAATGCTCACAATGCAGGCGTCATTATCGTTGCTTCCTCCGGCAATGACGGGAAGCGCCGTTCCGTTGATTATCCGGCACGCTACCCTCAAACGATTGCTGTTGGCGCTACGAATAAACTCCGCCGCGTTGCACCTTTCAGCAATCGAGGCTCCTATATTGACGTTTACGCGCCTGGCGACAAAATCGTATCCGCATGGCTGCGCGGCAAATACAATGAAATGAGTGGAACCTCCATGGCCACCTCGCATGTCAGCGGAGCAATCGCGCTTCTGCTCGCACATAAGCCGGGACTTACGCCTACCGAGATCAAGACAATTATTAAACGATCCGTTCAGCCCCTTAGAGGCAGTAAAGCCCGCCGAACGATCGGCGAGCTTGACGTGATGCGTATGATGCAAACCGTGGATAAAGTATGAGTCCACGGTTTGTTTTTATGAAACAAAGCTTACATGCGTTCTGGAGCAGAAACGCCGACCAAACGAAGCACGTTCGCAATAGCGATACGTACGGCTCCAAGCAAGGCTAAGCGTGCTTGCGATTGCTCAGCATCTTCTGTAATGACGCGCTCCGCTCTATAATAGCTGTGGAACTGGGAAGCCAGCTCGTATACATAACGAATAAGACGATGAGGCGCATATTGTACTGCAGCCTCAGAGATCTCCTGCGGCAGCTCGCCAACTTTACGAAGAAGATCGAACTCGCCCTCGGCAGTCAGCTTGCTGAAATCGATAGTGTCCGTGGATTTAAGAACGATGCCTTGTTCCTCCGCTTGTCTGAAAATACTGCAAATCCGAGCATGCGCATACTGAACATAGAACACAGGGTTCTCATTTGAAGTAGAGATCGCCAAATCCATATCGAAATCAAGATGCGAATCCATACTCCGCATGGAGAAGAAGTAACGAATTGCATCGATGCCTACCTCATCCATCAGATCCTGCATAGTAACCGCTTTGCCCGTACGCTTCGACATTTTCATTTTCTCGCCGTTCTGGAACAAGCTGACCATCTGTGCAATTAACACGGTTAGTTTCTTCGGATCGTTGCCTAGTGCCTCCATCGCTGCTTTCACACGCGGAATGTAGCCATGGTGATCGGCACCCCAAATGTTGATCATCTGATCGAAGCCGCGTCCGTATTTATCCATATGATATGCGATATCCGGCGTCAAATAGGTATATGAGCCGTCATTTTTCACGAGCACGCGGTTTTTGTCGTCGCCAAAAGTCATGGTAGACAGCCATGTCGCTCCTTCTTCTTCATAGACATGCCCTGTCGCCTTCAGCGTTGCAAGACCTTGCTCCACTTGTCCGCTCTCGTATAATGCCGTTTCACTGTACCAAACGTCAAAACCAACGCGGAATCTTCCGAGATCGCGTTTAATTTTATCTAGCTCCCGCTCAAGGCCAAACTGGCGGAAAAACGTAAAACGTTCTTGATCCGGCAATTCCAGCAGCTTATCGCCTTCTTGCTCGACAAGAAGTTTAGCAAAACCAATGATGTCCTCGCCATAATAACCATCCTCCGGCATTTCCGCCGCTTGACCAAGCGCTTGACGGTAACGAGCTTCGATGGATACAGCTAGGTTCTCCACCTGCTTGCCCGCATCATTAATATAATATTCGCGCGTAACATCATATCCCGCATAATCAAGTACATTGCACAATGCATCGCCAACTGCGGCACCGCGAGCATGTCCAAGATGCAGGCTGCCCGTAGGATTCGCGCTCACGAATTCGACCTGTACACTTTTGCCGGAACCATCCGAAGTACGTCCATAGTTTTCTCCCGCTTCAAGCGCTGCAGCCACAACCGGATAGAGATAGCTGTTATCCATACGGAAGTTAATAAAGCCCGGGCCTGCAATTTCCGCTGCTTGAATAGAAGCTTGCTTCGTATCCAAATGCGCAATAATTGCCTCAGCGATTTGACGAGGATTTTTCTTCGCCAGCTTCGTCAGCTGCATCGCTGCATTTGTCGCCAAATCACCGTGCGATTTATCCTTAGGAACTTCAAGCACAAACGCCGGAAGCTCTTCCCGCGCTGCCAAACCAGCCGCTACCGCTGCATCAGCGATCGCTGCTTTGACTTGTTCATACATCTTCTCTAATACATTTGCATTCATTAATTTTGTTCCTCCTGTATATGGAGCCGGATATGAAACCGACCCGACATTTGATCACCAACGTACAATTCATATTCCCATTCAAGTGTAAAAGGCAGCTGATCGGGCAATGTGTCCATCGCTTTCATTACACCATCTTCACCCGGCGCATGAAGCCGCAGCTGCAGCGTTTCTGCTTCAAGCGATAAAGATGTCATTTGTGATTGATAGCTGCCAGCTCTCCTATGTCCAGGAACAAAAAGCTGCTCCGATTCTATAGCGCCGCGCCGCACAACTGACATTTCTTCCGGCCGGAATCGAATAAGCGTCCGTATTTCACCAGCTTCTGTATCGCCTTCCACTGCCGGCTCGATGTAGCGGATAAATATGGATTTCTCCTTGCGGAACCAATCCCCTTTGTAAGCATGAGTATGCGAGCTTCCATCCTGCACACTCTCCAATGTAATTAGCACTTTCCTGCTGTCTGCCATCATCTTGCTCCTGTTATCAGTCTAATCTTATGTAACTACTATATACAGGTAGGCTCCGAATTTCAACGCTAGAGCCCGGTTAACTTGTTGCAAACGGTACGATTTCACGCCATGCCTCCACACGATCCTCGAGCGTTCGCATACGCGGAGTTGGAATTGGACTGGAGGAAGGCAGCTTGAGTAACGTGATGCTTCGAAAGCTTTCATGCCCTTTATAAAATTTCTGAAAGGTATCGTATGCCTTGCTTCCGTTAAATGCAAAGCAGCGCAGCTCTGGATATTTGGCTACAAGCTCCGGCAGCTTCTGCGGTACGATTCCACGTATGTTCACATCCAAGCTGCCTTCGCGCTCGCATGATTCGATAACATCCCATAGCGCTAAGCGATGCTCCTTTAAAAATGCGAGACGGTTGTCATACACAGGGTCCGGGTCTGACTCATTAAATAAACGATATATAATTTTCCACATAAAATTTTGCGGGTGTCCATAAAATTGCTTATGCTCAAGCGATTTTACGCTTGGTGCTGTCCCAAGAATCAGCACGCGTGATCGCTCATCGATAACAGGCGGAAACGAATAAATGCGCATGTCGTATAGCCCCCTAATCTATATTTGAAAAGCAGCAATAACGTCTTATTATAAGCCCATTCTAGCCTTGATCATACGATCGCATTCTCCGTTTGTATTAGAAAAAGACGCTTTCCGCTAAGATTACGCGGAAAACGTCTTTTTATCAATGCGTATCGATTATTTGGCCGGAATCTTTATGCTTTGACCCGGATAGATTCTATTCGGGTTCTTTAGCTTATTGTAGCTGGCTAATTTCTGCCACGTCGTTCCGTGCTCCAAAGCTATCGCATAAAGAGTGTCCCCTGCTTTAACCGTATACACCGACACTTGAGGAGTCGTTGGAACAGAAGTTGTTGGCTTCTCAGGTTTAGCTGGCTCTGTCGGCTTCGTCGGTGTTGTTGGTGTAGTTGGTGTTGTCGGCTTTGTTGGCTCTACCGGCAACACTACTGACTTCGCACTTAGATTAAGCTTGAACTCTGCATAACCATCAGCTGTATCTCCTGTGTAGGAAGTCAGTTTATTCGCTTCTGCTGCACTCTTTGCTTCCGGTGATGTCTTAATTGTCACATTCACTTTGTCATTAATTGCCGCTAGCGACCAGTTGCCGTCCGCTGCCGGATCAATCGTCTTGAAGGAGCGAATGTAGTCAATGACAACCTGGCGGTTCTCATCCGGGGAAGCAAGGATAATACGTTTGCCGTCCGGGTTAGCGAATTTGCTGGAAGATGCGCGATAGTTGTTCGTTGCAACAACAAATTTCTGATCCGCCTTAATAGGTTTTCCTTCAAACTGCAAATTAACGATCCGCTTTGCGCTTCCGTCTTTGAGCGCGCCGCCAGCTTCATACTTCGTCGGCTGAGCAACATCGATCTGATAAGTCACACCGTCAATGACATCGAAGTTGTACGTTGGAAAATCATAATTGATCAGCTCTTGCTTCTCTGTGCTCGCTGCATCGATCTGCTTGAATTGACCAGCCGACCACTCGAGCCATTCTTTAATCTCCGCCCCTGTGACGAGTACTGCATTCACAGTATTCGAGTACAAATACAAATCGGCAACATTCTTGATGGCAATATCGCCCGCCTGAATATTTGTATAATAGTTCGGACCTTGGCGGCCGCCAGCCTTAAACGGCGCTCCTGCCGAAAGAACAGGAAGCCCTTCATATTCCGTTCCCTGCAGCTGCTTCTCTACATACCATTTTTGTGCATTCGTAACGATCTGAATGGATGGATCATCTTGAACAAGAGCAAACCAGCTGTTGATTGACGCTGTCGTCTTGCCGACAGGCCCTCGCACATACGCCAGCGTATGCTCATGATCCTCTTTCACCGCATCGACAACAGCTTTGTCAGCTTCTACAAGAGGTACCTTATTTACCGAGTCAAAGATAGGCTTAACCGTGCTTTTCGAATCGACAACGGCCCATTTCCCATCCTTGTTCTCCAGTGTTAGATCAATAATGCCAAGATTATTTCCCCAGAAGCCCGGTTCAACCGAAGGCACTCCGTTAATCGTTCCTTTGGCGAGATCGACACCCGTTTTTCCTTCAAACGATATGTCAGGAAATACTTTATGCGCATGTCCGAACAAAATCGCATTAATGCCAGCAACTTTGCTTAAATAGAGCACCGAATTTTCCATGAGCTCTGATTGCGGAATATCTTCAAAGCCCGAGTGCGGAATCGCAACAATGATATCCGCTCCCTTCGCTTTCATTTCCGGTACAAACTTTTCTGCCGTTTTGACAACATCCTTTACGATTACCTTGCCTTCTAGATGAGCTTTGTCCCATGTTGTAATTTGCGGAGGCACAAATCCAATCACGCCCACCTTCAGTTTATGCTTCGCACCCTTGCTGTCTGTTACCTCTTTATCAATAATGAGATAAGGCTTAAACAAATTAACATCATTCGTCTCATCCTTGTCTCCATCTACTTTATAAATGTTTGCATTTACATAAGGAAAGTCTGCGCCTGCGAGCGAGGTGTCCAGAAACGATAAGCCATAATTGAATTCATGATTGCCTAAGTTGCCTGCATCGTAGTTAAGCAAATTCATAGCTTTATACACCGGATGCGTCTCGCCCTGCTTCAGCTTATCAACCGTAGCGACATAATCACCTAGGGGATTTCCTTGAATCAAATCGCCATTATCAAATAATAGACTGTTCGGAGCTTCCTCCCGCGCTTTCTTGATGAGCGTAGCCGTCTTCGCGAACCCATATTCATCAGTAGGCTTGTCCGCAAAATAGTCATAGTTCATCATGTTCACGTGCAGGTCCGACGTTTCCATAATTCGCAGCTGCACTGTATTGCCTGCACCCGCATCAGCCATAGCCGTGAACGGCATAGCCCCTAGACTAACGGTAATAGCAGCAGCTAAAGCACCCTTCCACACCGATTTGTTAACCAACAAAAACGCCTCCTTCATTCTCTTTCTATTAATAAGATGCTCTGCTGCAAGCACAAGATGAAATAATGTTTTCCTACAATATATTAATTTAAATATTCTGAATTGTCATTTATTTATTTTGTTAATCTAAATTGCCCTTTTACAATAAAAAAAAGGCTTCACACCACGCGGATAAATGACCGCTGGCAGTGAAGCCTTCACTCTATTTAATGACTATTTCAAAAAGCCTAGAAGCATCTCGCGAATAACCTTCGCCGCAACAATTTGCGTTTGCTCCGTCGGATCATAAGCTGGCGCAACCTCAACGAGATCGAAGCCCACAATGTTCACGCCGGAACGCGCAATGGCATGAACGGATTCAATAAGCTCCTTCGACGTAATGCCGCCCGCTTCCGCTGTACCTGTACCTGGTGCTGCAGAAGGATCAAGCACATCGATGTCGATCGTTAAATAAACCGGACGTCCTTCGAGCTCAGGAAGCACCTTCTTAAGCGGCTCCAAGACTTCGAACGGATGGAAGTTGATGTTCTCGCGTGCATATTGCCACTCTTCGCGCGATCCTGAACGAATACCGAACTGGTAAATGTTCTGTCCGCCCATAAGACCAGCTGCTTTGCGCAGCGGCGTAGAGTGTGACAACGGCTCGCCTTCATACGATTCGCGCAAATCAGCGTGAGCGTCGAAGTGAATGATCGCAAGATCAGGGTACTTTTTGTACACCTCTTGGAAGATCGGCCAAGAAACAAGATGTTCACCGCCGAGACCAACAGGAATTTTACCGTCGTCTAGCACACCACGAACGAATTCGCCGATGATTTCCAGACTGCGCGCTGCGTTTCCGAAAGGAAGCAGCAAATCACCAGCATCGAAATATTCAATATCCTCGAGGCTGCGATCTAGGTAAGGGCTGTATTCTTCAAGTCCAATCGACACTTCGCGAATGCGAGGAGGGCCGAAACGGGAGCCTGGACGGAAGCTAACCGTGAAATCCATCGGCATGCCGTAGATAACCGCTTTGGAAGCTTCGTAGTTGTCAGAACTCAAAATGAAGACATTGCCTGAATATTTTTGATCCAATTTCATGAGGTATGTCCCTCTCTTTCCTGAAGCGTAGCCGCTTGTTACTTCACAAGATCTTCAACAAATTTCGGAAGCACGAATGCTGCCTTGTGAAGACGAGGCGTGTAATATTTTGTATCAATTTCTGGAATTGCTGTCTCATCAACAGCAAGCGGATCGTGTTTTTTGCTGCCCATTGTGAACGTCCACAGACCGCTTGGGTAAGTAGGAATGTTCGCACCATATACACGAACGATCGGGAATACTTCCTTCACGTCTTTGTTTACGCTTTGGATCAGGTCCGCTTTAAACCATGGGTTGTCCGTTTGAGCAACGAAGATTCCGTCTTCTTTCAATGCTTCGTAGATGCCTTGGTAGAAGCCCTTCGTAAATAGGTTTGCCGCAGGGCCAACCGGTTCAGTGGAATCAACCATAATAACGTCATAAGTGTTTTTATGATCATGAATATGCATAAAGCCGTCGTTTACAAGCACTTCAACACGCGGGTTGTCGAGCTCGCCAGCGATGGATGGCAAGTATTTTTTGGAGTACTCGATTACTTTACCGTCGATGTCGACAAGCACTGCCTTCTTCACCTTCGGATGTTTCATTACTTCACGAATAACGCCGCCGTCTCCGCCGCCAACAACAAGCACGTACTCCGGATTCGGATGCGTGAAAAGTACAGGATGCGCAACCATTTCGTGGTAAACGAACTCATCCTTAACCGTGGTCATAACCATACCGTCGAGAACAAGCATCGTTCCAAACTCTTCCGTTTCGATCATATCAAGCTGTTGAAAATCTGTTTGTTCATTAACGTAAGTCTTAGTGATCTTCGCCGTTATGCCGAAGCTATCTGTTTGTTTTTCCGTATACCACAATTCCATGGTGTTAAATCCCTTCTTTCCTTCAATCGTTCAACCTGTATTATAGTAAAATTATTAAATCACTACAAGTACTCTAGACAATCCGTGCATTAACGTTTTTCAAAGATTTTATTAAGTATAATATCCTGATTTTCCGTACGATATGTAGATGCTGTTTCACAATAAAGGCTGTCCCACATAACATGGGACAGCCTTTATTCATATTGAGAAAGGCATACCTGTTCTTTTGTATAATTTCCTTCTCAACCATTTGCCGGCTTCACGCAGCCTGTCGTCTCACGAATGATCAGCTCTACCGGCAAAGCCTTGCACCTCTCCTGAACAGGGTTGCCATCAATCTGATCGAGCAGCATGCGGATCGCTTCCTGCCCTTTCTCCAAAATATTTTGAGAGACGGTCGTTAGCGCAGGCGAAGTAAAGCTAGAGATGGACAAATTGTCAAAGCCGATTACCGAATAGTCCTCCGGCACCTTTTTGCCTAGTTCTCGCAGCCGTTTAAGCAAACCCATCGCACTTACATCCGAAAACGAGAAGATCGCCGTCACGTCCGCAAGCTTGATGAGCTGGTCCGCAGCCCGATAACCACCATCAAGCGATGTCGGGAGCCTGATCATTAAGGTTTGATCGTATGGAATACCCGCTTCTGCCAGCGCATCCTTATAGCCTAACCATCGCTCATGCAAAACACCGTAATATGTGATGCGCTCAAGCGGAATATCTCCAATTAAAAGCGCAATTCGTCGATGTCCTTGGTCGATTAAATAACGAATCGCGCGATAGCTTCCTTTTCTGTCCTCTAAATTAACTTGATATAGATCCTCCCGCTTCAAGTAGCTATCAATAAAGACGGCAGGCATGCCTAAGTTTACAATTCGATCAACTGCCTGCGAGCCCTCATTCGTCCCCATCACGATTAACCCGTCCAATCGACGCTCCTTGGCGAATGTGAATGTTTCTGTGCTCTCATCAATACCTGATAAAATAATATGAAATTGGCGATCACGCGCCCCTTCTTCTACACCTGTAAGCAGGTCCCAATAAAAAGGGTTGTCCTGCAGCCTCCCAGGCTGCATCATCGGTACGACGAGTCCAACAAGATGCGTACGACGAGTCTTTAGATTTCTTGCAGGCAGATTTGGCGTGTAGCCAAGCTCGATAATTACCCGCTCGATATTTTCTTTCGTTGTGCCCGATACCCTCCCCTTGCCGTTAATAACGTTAGATACCGTCGCAATCGATACACCAGCCACCTTGGCAACGTCTACGATGCTTACTTCATTTTTCATCCTCTTATCGCTCTCTTTCGTCTCAAAGCCCATCCGGCTCCTTGAGTTAAACGTTTTATCATAGTATAGCTTATTTGTGGAGGCACTAAAATTTGTACTCCGAAAATATAAAAAAAGAAGCAAACCGGCTCAAGCGAGCCAGCCTGCTTCCCCTATATTGCATACTACCAGCCGCTGTTGCCTGCACCTCTAGTTATTACAAATTGATTATTCGGATTCGATAGGCCTCCCGATGCAGCCCCTGTGACCGTTACATTGCTAAACGTCCCTGATCCAGTAACGGAATCGAACAATATCCCATAGGTGCCGGCACCGCTGATATTCACTTGATTAAAGCTTACGCTTGTTATCGATTGATTGTAGCTGAATTTCACAGCTTCATAGGTGCTGTCATTAATTTGAACATTATCGACAACGATTGGAGCCGAAATGCTCTGGTTTTCTGCATAGATCCATAAACCGCCGAAGCTCGTATTCCAGTTGCGTTCCCAGCCGCCTGTACGGTTCAGCGTATTTCGTTTCACTTCAGTCGTGCCGCTAAATGCCACCGCATTGAACCTCGTGCTGACCACGATACCCGCAGAAGCCGTCACCGTGTCTGCACCGATGTTATCCCATATCTTGTTGTCTTTGCCGCCGTAAAGGGCGTAAGTATTTGCAAGAACAGGAACCTGGGCGATATTATAGCGGAACATGCTGTTCTCATTCGGTGAGCCGTCCGACCACATCGCGAAGGCGTCGTCTCCTGTATTGCGTACACTGAAATGGCTGATCGTTGTATTTTTAACACCGCCGTGAAGGTTCACTCCATCCGCCCATGTGTTGCGAATTTTACCTCCGACTACATACAAACCGTCCGTTCCAGACTGCAGCCAGAAGCCCACCTTCGTATGCTCGATCCATACATTTTGAATAAGCGAGCCTGTTCCAAAGTTTCCTTCGAAAGCAGCGTGGTCCGCACCATCGTTCCGATACTGCGAATCTCCCGTAATCGCAAGATCGGTAATCGTTACATTTCCGCCTACGCCATAAAAGCCACCTTTCCCGTTAGTGCCTTGCAAATTAGAGTACCACATGCCAGCGCCTCGAATATGAATACCGTTTACATTCACTCGGTCATTCATTCGGAAGGTGCCTGATGGAATCCACACGCCTGCTTTGCCTGTCGATTTCGCATTAGCGATAGCGTCGCGAATAGCCTGCGTATCATCACCTGCATCGCCCGCAACAGCTCCGAAGGAGGTAATGCTCACGAAATTAGCAGGCATTGTGTAGGCGGCATCCACTTGTTCCAAGTTAATAAGATCAATCGTATAGTAAGAAGCTGTATCGCCAGAATCCTTCTGCAGCTTTACCGTAGCCCCAGCAGGAATGTTTCCGACAAGGAAGCGGCTCTCATCATAGAAGCGATGTCCTTCGCCGTTCGCGGCATTATCGTTGTACGGATAAGCGCCATACGTCCATGCATAACGTGACGACAGGCTAAGTGTCTGTGTTTTAGCTCCGTTCACATAAAGGCTAAGTGTTCCATTCGTACCCCCGCCCCCTGCTGAATCAGGCATACTATATCTGACAACAACAGAGTTAGCAGCTTGTGGCGCTGTCCACTGCACATAGTGTCCCGTGGATGTCAGCTTCACAGCGCGTCTTCCCGACGACTCTGATTCAACAGTCAAGTAAGTACGGTTTGCTGTAAGCACCTGAGCGTTCGTCGTGCCGCTCTCTGCTTCCAATTCTTGATAAGGTACGGTTGCTCCCCGCGCCGCCAAGCCGATTCCACCTGCTGCAGAAATGTAATCGATCGCTATTCCGCCGCTATTTCCGCTGTCATATTGATACGTAATTGTATTTAAACCTTTGCGGAGGCTCAGCGTCTCGCTTTGACTGCCCCAAGTGGTTGCTCCTCCAGTTGCTGAGAGCGTTGTTGTTTTAACAAAAACACCATTCACGTAAATATTTATCGTCTTGCTCGTCCCTGTTCCATTAGCGTAGCGAAGCTCAACGGCCGAGTTCCCTTCCGCAGTCCGGTTAACGGTGAAAATTGCTCTCGCACCGACGCTTGTAAAGTTCTGCAAATAGGTCGATGCTTTGGTTACTCCACCTGAGAAAAATTGATCCTCCGCTTGATACACAAATCCCGTGCCCGGCGTTGGTGTTGGTGTTACAGTAGGCGTAGGCGTTGGTGTCACGGTTGGTGTTGGTGTTGGAGCTGTTGTAGGGGTTGGTGTCGGCGTTGTTGTAAGAGCACCTACAACGAGGTTATCCAAATTGATATTTCCAGAATCCGTCGTATCAAATTGAAGCCGAACGGCATTACTGCCTGCATTCAGAGTAACGACTTCCAGCTTGGTGCCCCATGTGTCCCAATTCGATGTCGCTGGAAGCGTAACCTGACGAAGCTTTGTTCCATTCAGATAAAGGCTTAATGTTTTATCGCTGCCTGTTCCATTTGCATATCGGAACGTCAGCTCACGGCTTCCGGCTGCGGCTGGCGTAACAGCAAATTGTACCGCTGCGCTTCCTTTGTTGCCATCCGTGAATCCACCGACAAATCCGGTTCCCGTATAGCCCGTATGATCATTAGCTATAGTTGCTCCTCCCGTAAGAGTCGCCGCTTCTGCTTCAAGGGTGTTTGGCGCAGCTGGCGCTGCTTCAACATCAATTTTGTCTAAGTTTACGTTTCCTGTGTCTGTCGTGTCGAATTTGTAGCGGATCGTATTGCTGCCTGCTGCGAGTGTCAATGCTTCCGTGCTGGTCGTCCAGCTGTCCCAATTCGCAGTTGCATTCAGCGTCGTTTGCTTAATTTTGACGCCATTTACGTATAGGCTCAACGTCTTCGCACTGCCATTTCCATTCGCGTACCGCACGGTTACGTTATGAACCCCAGCTGCTGCCGCGCTTACCGTAAACTGAGCAGCTGCATTTCCCTTATTGCCGTCTGTAAAACCGCCAACGAAGCCAGACCCGGAATAGCCCGTATGATCATTCGCATATACGGCTCCCCCAGAGAGTGAAGCCGACTCCGCCTCGTAAGAAGCTGCATAGCTGGTTTGTGCCTGTGCGAAGAATGTGAGCACCATACTCATAATAATGAGTACGGATAGACGTTTCTTAAGATTAATCGTCATTAATCATCACGATCCTTTTCATATAATAGAAGCTCATTTACCTGCGTTGATTTGAATAAGTGCAATTACAATGTAAACGCATTCATAAATCGATATCCACTATGTCAGGCAGCACCACCTTTCAATAGAACTTTTTTTGATCCATTAGCAGCATAGTAAGGAAGGTTCATGGATCTTTGCATAATACCATGCCTTATTTTACGATTATGATAACTAATTAAACGTTTAACCAGGTAACGCTCGTCATTCATGGTTAAACCTTTAATCAGAGATTATCATGGGTTTTCCTTATCGTCAACATCCTAATTTCAAGCCGATTATTCTTGTTTTGCAGGCTGCTATTTGTTATGCAAAGCTACTGACTGGAGCATGAATATCGATCTATAAAAAGAATACTATTTAGTCTCCTTCTACAAATATTTACGATTACGCTCCTCTTCGTGAATAGGGTGTTCTTCGTTTTTCCATACTAAGGAAAAGCGAAGTTTTGCACTGAAGGGAGCCTGCTCCATGAAAAAACATTCCAACCAGCAGGGTAAGCTGCGCCGCAGACCTGCTTTTCCATTTATAACCGAGAGGTTCCTTCCCCAATTTCTGAAAATGAAGAAATGGTTGAGATGGGCAGCTGCCGCATTCACCCTTTTCATACTCATCTTGGCAGGTACACTTATCTTTTTACGTACGCAATCGCTGCCAGTCACCGCAATAAGCCAAACCTCTCAAATGCTTGATTTGCATGGCAATGTCATCGATACGTTTCATGCAGGAGAGAACCGCCGTTCTGTGCAGCTATCCGACATTTCGCATTATGTAATTGAAGCAACCTTAGCTATAGAGGATCGCCGCTTCTACGATCATCGCGGTTTCGATATGAAGGGAATGGCGCGAGCCGTTATGGTTAACGTTCAAAGCTTCTCGGCACGCCAAGGCGCAAGCACGCTTACTCAGCAGCTCGCACGTAATCTATATTTAACGCATGAGCGAACCTGGCAGCGCAAACTGAAGGAAGCGATGTATACGGTTCAGCTTGAAATGAATTACTCCAAAGACGAAATTCTGGGCATGTATTTGAATCAAATTTATTATGGCCATGGCTCCTATGGTATTGAAGCAGCGGCGATGATGTACTTCAATAAACACGCTTCCGAGCTCACGCTTGCAGAAAGCGCGATGCTTGCCGGCATTCCGAAGGGTCCTAAGTATTATTCGCCGTACCTTAACATGAAAAATGCAAAGGACCGCCAGCTTACTATTTTGCAGGCGATGCTTGAAGGCGGCTCAATTACATCCGAGCAGGCTGATGCCGCTTATAAGGAAATGCTGAGCTTCCAGACACTTGGCTCTGGCGACCAAGAAGGGTTTGCGCCTTATTTTCGCGATTACATCAGATATGTAGCTGTCGACAAGCTAGGTATTAATGAACATTTGCTGAATGAGGGCGGAATTACCATCTATACAACGCTTGATCCGTCCGCACAAGCAACGGCTGAAGAGGTTATTGCAAAGGGCTTTCCCGAAAATTCCGAGCAGCAGGCGGCGCTCATTGCTATAGATCCGCGCACCGGATATATCAAAGCGATGGTTGGCGGAAGAAATTATAAGAACAACCAATATAATCGAGTGTTTGCAAAGACGCGCCAACCCGGCTCCTCCTTTAAGCCTTTCTTATATTTAACCGCTTTGCAAAGCGGTTTTATGTCGCCTGTTACCCGTTATAAGAGTGAACCCACTGTATTCACTTATGATGAGGGACGGAAGACGTATGAGCCACGCAACTACGGTGACAAGTATTTGAATGAGCTGATTGATATGAGACAGGCGCTGGCCAGCTCGGATAATATTTATGCGGTTAACACCATCATGACCGTCGGCGCTGATAAAGTTATTGAAACGGCAAAGAAGCTGGGAATTGAAAGTCCGATGAAGCCGGTCCCTTCACTTGCGCTTGGCACCTTTCCAATTAGCCCATTCGAAATGGCTTCTGCATTTGGTACTTTCGCAAACGGCGGCATTCACATGGAGCCGGTTGCGATTCTCCGCATAGAGGATCGCAAGGGACAGGTATTATATGAAGCGAAACAAAAATCAGTACAAGCCATCACCCCAGCCGAAGCCTATGTTATGACCAGTTTAATGGAGAGTGTATTTGAAGAAGGCGGAACAGCTTTCCGTGTATCTTCTATTATTAAGCGGCCGATAGCAGGCAAGACGGGTACGACCCCAACAGATGCATGGCTTGTCGGGTATACGCCTGAACTAGCGACAGCAGTGTGGGTAGGTTACGATAAGGATCGCAAATTAACCGTTGCCGAGGCTTACCGCGCTGCTCCGATTTTCGCCAAATTTACTGAGCAAGCGCTGTCTGCTATACCGCCGAAGATTTTCCCGATTCCGGAAGGCATCGTGAACGTGTATATCGATCCGACAAGCGGCAAGCTTGCAGAAAGCAGCTGTCCTCACAGACGATTAGAAACCTTCATCAGCGGAACGGAGCCGACTGACGTATGCGGCGAGCCTGCGGATGCAGGAAATAACGACAGTGACGCCACTCATAATGGATCTGGTACAGCAGGACGACGCTCTTGGTGGAATGACTTGAAACGCTGGTGGACAGACTAAACTAACAGCAGCCTTCCTTTAATGAGGAGGGCTCTTGTTCCTTTCAATAATGAACCAACCGTGATCTTTGCGCATTTTTGTCCAACTTATGATCAAAAAGTGAATTTTCTTTGAACAAAACCATAAAGTTGTGGTATAGTATGGATAAGAAAACACTTACAATTGATCGGGAGTGTTAAATATGACAACAAAAACCGCAACAATCAGCAACATTCAGCCTTCTAAATCAGATGTCAAGCGCCTCGTAAAGGCAATGACTGCCATCTCTTGGATCGTTTTATCTATTGGCGTTTTATTAAGCCTCATTAACTTAAGCCATTTCAGCGATAAAAATGTTGGACTTATGGTCGGCATCGGATTCCTAATCGGCAGCGTTCATATTTATGTTATTGGTACAGCGATCGGACTTGTTCATGCACGCCTTAACCAAGAGCAGTCGTCAAAGGATTTTAACGAGCCTCAATAATTAAAATTAACTTCATCACTCTTAACCAATAGACAGTCACATTCGGTCAATGACCAAATGGGGCTGTCTATTGGTTTGTAGTGGGACAAAACATTTTTATTTGGGTAAAGCTACTATAAGCACGAACAATTCACTGTTCGAATGCTCCTAAATCTAACAGTTGTCTAAGCCGTGAACTTTCTATTACAGAATAAAGACGAATTATTGACGTAATTGTTAACCCCGCAGTTATTACCTTGTGGATCTGCTATTGTAGTCGTAAGCAGTAATTTTGAGGAGTTGAACTGATGATGAGACCGTTTCTTCGTATGCTGACACCCGCACTGATTATGCTAATGGCCGTTATGCTTTCCGGCTGCGGCGAGCAATTCATCGTGCTCGATCCGAAAGGGCCAATCGGCGAGTCTCAGAAAGATTTGATTTATTTTTCAACCATTCTGTGTGCGGTTATTATCGTGCCCGTACTTATCCTGACAGCTATTATCGTCTGGCGGTACCGTGATAGGCCCGGCAGTAAAGCTTCCTATAAGCCTAACTGGGAGCACAGTACGAAGCTAGAGATTACCTGGTGGAGCATTCCGATTGTAGCGATCCTTGTTCTTGCTATAGTCACCGTCAAATACACGTATGCGCTCGAGCCTTCCAAACCGATAGAGTCGGCTAAGGCGCCAATTACGATTCAGGTTACTTCACTTGATTGGAAATGGTTGTTTAAATATCCAGAAGAGGATATTGCGACCGTCAACTATTTGAAGATTCCTGAAGATACGCCGATTAGATTCCAGTTAACATCGGATACGGCGATGAACTCCTTCTGGGTTCCACAACTCGGCGGACAAATTTATTCCATGTCAGGGATGGCAATGACCTTATTCCTACAGGCTGATGAGCAAGGCAGCTACTATGGCTCCGGTGCTAACTTCACAGGAAAAGATTTTGCCAAAATGACATTCAAGGTGGATGCTACGTCCGAAGAGGACTATAAAGCTTGGATAAGCGAGGTTAAAGCATCGTCGCCTGAACTGACAATGGAAGGGTTCGAGAAGCTTACTGAACCAGGTCCTTCTAATGTGCAGCTGTTCTCCAGCTTCCCTGAAGGATTGTTCAATAAAATTGTAACGCAATATGTAAAAGGCGACGGCAGCGCTCACCAGCATCATGGTGGAGGCGCAACAGAGCCCGCCGCAGAAACGGATAAAGAATCCATTACAGCGGATACGTCTGCGACGCAAAAAGAAACGAAAAGCAAACCAGATTTAAATGCTCATATTCATGCGGGTCATTAACCCGCTTTCAAGCAAATGCTTAAGAGGCGAGTTTGTGCCACAAACTTTTAGGAGGACCCCTCATGTTAGACAAAATTAAAGATTTTGCGTCCGAATTTTTCGTCACAGGCGATCCGCTTATTTTAGGGGCTCAAGTATCCATCGGCCTGTCGGTTGTGGCGATTATATTCACGCTTACCTTTTTCAAAAAATGGCGCTGGCTTTGGACGGAATGGCTGACCAGCGTCGATCATAAGAAGATCGGTATTATGTATATCATCGCATCTATTCTTATGCTGTTCCGCGGCGGCGTTGATGCGCTGCTCATGCGTGTTCAGCTCGCAGCTCCTGAAGTGGAGTTTTTGCAGCCGGATCACTACAACCAAATCTTTACGACGCACGGCGTAATCATGATCTTGTTCATGGCGATGCCGCTTATGTTCGGTTTATTCAATATCGTCGTTCCACTGCAAATTGGTGCCCGCGACGTTGCATTCCCGTTCTTGAACTCCCTTAGCTTCTGGATGTTCTTCTTCGGTGCCATGCTGTTTAACGTATCTTTCATTATCGGCGGTTCACCTGATGCAGGATGGCTCGCTTATCCGCCGCTCTCTGAGCTGTCAGGAAGTCCGGGACTCGGACAGGACTTCTATATATGGGGTATTCAAATCTCAGGTATCGGTTCATTGGCTACAGGTATTAACTTTATCGTTACGATTCTAAAAATGCGCGCACCAGGCATGAAGCTCATGCAAATGCCGATGTTCGTATGGTCTGTTTTGTCGTCATGTGTAACTATTATCTTCGCATTCCCAATTTTGACTGTTACCTTGTTCCTATTGTTCATCGACCGTTATCTGGGCGCTCACTTCTTTACGCTCGACGGCGGGGGCAACCCGATGATGTATATCAACCTCATCTGGATGTGGGGACATCCTGAAGTATATATTGTTATCTTGCCTGCTTTTGGTATTTTCTCTGAAATTGTTTCGGCTTTCTCGAAGAAAAAATTGTTCGGTTATAAGTCAATGGTATTCGCGCTTATGTCGATCAGCTTCTTCTCCTTCTTTACATGGGCGCATCACTTCTTCACAATGGGTTCAGGCGCCAACGTCAATGCTTTCTTCGCTTTGACGACGATGATTATCGCAATACCGACCGGGGTTAAAATATTCAACTGGCTGTTTACGATGTATCGAGGCCGAATTAGGTTTACGACTCCGATGATGTGGACGGTAGCATTTATTCCCTGCTTCGTTGTCGGCGGGATGACCGGGGTGCTCTTGTCTGTCGCACCTGCTGACTTCCAGTTCCACAACAGTTACTTCCTGATCGCGCATTTCCATCAGGTGCTTATCGGCGGCGTTGTGTTCGGTTACTTCGCAGGCCTTTACTACTGGTGGCCAAAAATGTTCGGCTTCCGTTTGCATGAAGGTCTTGGCAAATGGGCATTCTGGTTCTGGAACATCGGCTTCTATGTTTGTTTCATGCCGCAATACGCACTTGGCTTAATGGGTATGACGCGTCGTTTCAACGAATATGACTTCGATATGGGCTGGCAGCCTTTGAACGTCGTCTCTACTGTTGGAGCATTCTTGATGGGTATCGCGTTTATTTTCCAAGTATGGCAAATCGCTCACAGCATCAAGTTTTTCAAGAAAGAAAAGGATGGCGATGCATGGGATGGCCGTACGCTCGAATGGTCGATTCCGTCACCTGCGCCGCTCTATAACTTTGCTCGCTTGCCACAGGTTACTAGCCAAGACGAGTGGTGGGAAGAAAAGCAGCGCATTGCGAATGGTCAGCCTGCTAAACCACTTGCGCCGCTTGAACCGATTCATATGCCGAAAAACTCAGGTATTCCATTCATTATGTCGATCTGCTGGTTTATTGCAGGCTTCGGCTTCGTATGGGATTGGCTATGGATGGCCATACCAGGTCTAGTCGGCGTAGCCGTATGTATGCTTGTTCGTTCGTTCTCTTACGATACCGATTATTACATTCCGGTGGATGAGATTGAACGCACGGAAGCAGCGTTAAGGGGGACAAAATAATGGCACATGCAGTTTCCACTCCAGCTGGAGCGCATGGCGGACACGGCGCTGGACACGGCGGCGGTCACCATGACGATCATCACGATCAAGAATCGATGAAAATGTTCGGCTTCTGGCTGTTTCTTATAACCGACGTTATTTTGTTCGGTACGTTATTTGCAACCTATGTCGTCCTCCGTCTCAACACAGACGGCGGACCGACAGGTGCCGAATTGCTTGAGATGAACGGTATTATTATTTCGACCTTCATTCTACTGACAAGCAGCTTCACAAGCGGTATTGCCGTTCTTGAAATGAACAAAGGCAACAAGCGCGGCCTTATTCTTTGGCTCGCCATTACAGCAGTGCTCGGCGCTTCATTTATCTATCTTGAAGTAAATGAGTTCATGCATTTGGTGCACGAAGGCGCTAATATTGGAACAAGTGCCTACTGGTCAGCCTTCTTCGTTCTCGTCGGCACACACGGACTTCACGTATCGCTCGGCTTAGTCTGGATGATTGCACTAATTCTTCAGATTAGACGCCGCGGCATTACACCCGTTACGAAGCGCAAAGTAGGCATCATCAGCTTGTACTGGCATTTCTTGGACGTCGTATGGATTTTCGTATTCTCAATCGTTTATTTGATGGGGGTGATGTAGGATGGAAAACCATAACACACATTCGCAGGACGCACACGGGTCCCACGGCGGATCGATGAAGTCTTATGTGATCGGCTTCCTATTCTCCATCATTCTGACAATCATTCCGCTTGTCGTGGTAATGAATGACCTGCTCAGCAAAAAAGCTGCAACCCTGCTCATCCTTGTGACGGCAGTTCTGCAATTTGCTGTTCAGCTTATCTTCTTTATGCACATACGGGATGAGGAGAAACCTCGCTTCAACCTGATGGCGCTTATATTCGGCCTCGTTATATTGCTGACGATCGTCGCAGGTTCTGTATGGATTATGACTTACAATGCCGTTGCCGTCGCTTCATAATCGGCAATATGAATAAATATAAAGCTGTGCTAAAGTCTATCAGACTTTGGCGCAGCTTTTTTTCGTTTGTTATTTAATGCTTATAGTCAAACTCTCCCTATCTAGGGCTGCTTCATCCGTGCCATAATCATCTTATATGAATACCGAAACGAAAGATGAGGTGGGACGCCATGTCCATTACACTACGCCCCTTGCAGCTGCCAGAGGACTACGAGCAGCTTGCACAATTGCTTAATCAAGTGTGGTCAGAACCAACGACTGCTGAGAACCTGCATGATGCAGATAAGAAGCTTTATGAGATTGGACATACATGGATGGATGAGAACGGACTGCTTGCCGGATACGATCGCGAGCGGCAGGTTGCAGTAAATGAGCAAGGCGATATTGTCGGCTACGCCTGGACGTGGCGGGCGCCTTGGACAGAGCCTGGCTATTTATGCAATACGCTTGTCGTATCAGAGCCTTATCGCAAGCAGGGAATCGGCCAATTGCTATTAGCTCACATTGGTAAATGGGCTCTGAAAATCGGCGCTTCTACGCTCATTACTGAAGTATGGGACGATAATGAGGACGCGATTCAGTTTGCAAAGCGACATGCTTTTGTAATTGAACGCCATGCCTTCCAGTCCGTCCTTACACTTGGTGAACATGATGGAGCGCAACAACCGCAATTTCCAAGCATGCCAGACCTTGGGGCGCTGCGCTTCCTAACGCTTGCCGATGAACCCGGTGAAGAAAGCGAACAGAAGCTGTATGAGATCTATAAAGAAACACTGGTGGACATCCCCGGTTATCTTGGCGAAGTTCCTGATTTCGTCGAATGGCGCAAATGGAATTTGAAAGTAGACGGCTATGCGCCTGAGCAAGTGATTATCGCTGCTGACGGCGACCGCTTCGTGGGGGTTACTAATGTCCTGCTTAATCCACAAACAAACGGGATGTATCATGAATATACCGGCGTAAGCAGAGCTTATCGCGGCAGGAAGATTGCTTTTGCTTTAAAACTCAAAGCGATTGAGCTTGCTCAGAAGCATCAAGCCGCATATATCCGTACAGATAATGACTCAACAAATGCACCTATTCTCAGCATTAATCGCAAGTTAGGTTATGTTCCTCTTCGCGGCTCCTATCGTGTCCTAGCTCCTCTTCAAGAGGTGTTGAGTAAGTTGCCCATCGAAGTACAGTAACGAACGACATCTCCTCATATCCCCTCTATTAAAAAAAGCAGCTTGAAGCGAGAACATCCCGCTTCAAGCTGCTTTTCCAATTCCACTACTAACGCCCCTGTTTCACGACCTCTACATCCTTCGGTACAATTAATGTCAGCTCCGGGCTGACCGTGTCTGAGATGAGGCCGCCGTTCCGGTGATCGACGGAACCAACCATGACATACATTGTTGAGCCAACAACATCAGTTTTCAGCATTTTATTGTCCAATCGCTCATACTTCTCGGATGACCAATAACGAATTTGGCCAAACAGCTTAAGCTCGCGTGTTTCCGTATGCTCAAGCGTCACGCCATCCAAGGTGTGCACAACAATCTTCTTAATATCAGCAGGCACCCCTATTTTCTTCGTTTCCACGAAGGCTGATCGCTGCGACATTTGCAGCCCTCGCTGCAGCTCATCGAATAAGCCCGTTGACATGAGCAGAGCAAGCCCTAGACTGGCGGTTCCAACCATTCCTACAAAAAAGACACTCATCCAATCATAACGAACGATAGTACGCGCACTGCTAGAAAACTTCAAGTAAAGCAGCAGCTCCGCTCCGAGCATAATGAAAACGACTGGCGCGACCCAAACAAGCACCTCGAAGGCTTCCATGTCCTGCCATAAAGAGACAGCTAATGCTGTCCCCACGAGAATCAGTGTCACGCCCATCGATAATGAGCCGACGCGCCAAGTGCGAACGCCTGATGGTTGATTGACAGACGGTTCAGCCATATTTACCGTGTTGGTGTTCAATGCGAATCCTCCTCGTACTTTCTTGGCACCGGCTTATGAAGCTCTGGCGGTTTACCTTTGCTCATTACCGGAGATGCCTTGCTTCCGAAAGCTAGACGCATGCCTACAATAATCATAATAAATGCGACAACAGCCGTTGGTATCATATATTTAATTTGCATGTATTGGGAATAAAGCTCCCTTGAGAAATGAGAAGTAACCTCTACAGCTACACGATCGAGCAAGTAATAAACACCGAATCCTAGCAGCCCAAAACCAAACCAGCGCTGATAAGGGACAAGCTGTGTCAATACCGGTTCATCGGTCAGCACCTGACGCTCATAACGAGATGTCTGCTGCAGCGCATCGAAGAAAGCAAAGCACCAGAACAGCGGAAGCAGGAAAAAAAACAGCGACAAGCGCAAATTGTCCATAATATAGACGGCGAGAAGAAAACCACCCATTAGCTGCAGGCCGCGTTTTTGCAAACCTAGATACAGATGTCCTGCACCTGGAAAAATAGCTAACGCGATAGCCAGCACTTTGCTTTTACGCCCAGAGGCGATATACGATTCCATATCCTCAAATATAGCACGGTCCGCCACATGCTCCCCGCGCTGCTTGGCATGCAGCTGGCTGATTGCGTCAAACATGCTGTATATCCAAATAACAGGAAGCGCCAAAAGAAACACGAGCAGCTCTGCCCTGTGCGTTATCGTGCCTAAGAAGACGATAATCGCAAACCAGCCAATGAAGGAAATGAGGAAGGTAATGCCCCGCTGCATAAGCCCCATATTCATATGCCCTAGACCCGGAATCAGCGAGAACATGATCGTCCGCGACTTCTCGCGCTGGCGCTCCTGCTCCAAAGGAACAAAGCCTGGCGAGAAATGATCCGCAGGATGCTCGAATGGATGCTGGTTAGCAGCGCCTGACGGCAATCCCTTGCCTAACAGCAGGAAGATGACCATATCAATCATATTAATGATTCCAGCCATCGCAGCTATAAAGAACAAAAAGATATAAACTGTATCCTCCATATACCCGCCCATTAATCCAAATAGCATACACAATCCTATCGAACCAAAGAAAGCTCCCCCGTACAAAACCGCACGTACTGGGCGACCAGCATAGGCATGTCCTACGCCAGGTAAAAAAGAAAGAAAGAACGCCGCTAACGGGCTTTTATTCATCATTGATTCATTCCCTTCTATCATCGTTTTTCATTTATCTAAATCGAGATGCTTTTAAGCCATCGAGCCACGACCCCGTTTGATCAACCATTCTGTCTGACCAAGATTCGGAATGTCCACCTGCCGCCGCTGGTGGATTCGGCCTTATATCCTGCTGTTTATTCTCATTCATATCAAGCTGAGCCAGCTTCTGTGAGAAGGAGGCAAAAGTACCGCTGGCAAGCAGCAGCAGCGTAATCGAAGCAGCTATGGTGTAATGCGTTACCGGATGCTGCAGCCATGTCCGCAGACGGCGAGGCTTCTCTTGTATAGTACTCGTCACAACATGTGGCCCGGCTTCTTCATGATCATGTTCCTGCTCCATCATCAATTGCTCCACGACACGCTTCTCTATTTGCTCCATATTAGGTAGTTGTGTCGTTAAATGCGAATCTGATCGCTGCATCTCGCCCTCAGCTGTTTCAATCGCAATGACGAACAGCTGCAAGCAGAAGTCGCAAGCAGCCAAATGCTGCTCAATCGGTATACGCTCAGCCTCAACCAGTCTGTCGTTTACGTAACGGGACATTTGATCAGAAGAGATATGCTCAATCATCATTCGAAGTCCTCCTTCCGAAAATGGCGCTTCATCCAGCCTCTTGCACGGTACAGCCGGGACTCTACGCTTTTGCGTTCAAGTCCAGTTTCGGCTGCGATTTGTTCATATGACTTGTCTTCCATATAATAAGCGGTTATGACTTCACGATAGTTTTCCGGCATTTCATCAACTCGCTCTCGAATCTGCTGCCTATCCGCCTGTTCGATGGCTAATGTTTCTGCAGCAGGAGCAGACACAAGTTCTTCATGTACTCTTTCAGACATCGCTTCGCTATCCATTAGCTCCTCTGGCTTTCGTGCACGGCTGCGTTTGAAATCGATCGCTCGATTGACGGCAATACGGGTAATCCATGTTTTGAGCCCATCCAATCGACAATCCGGAAGGGAGCGATAAATTTGCAGCAGCACTTCCTGTGTAATATCCTCCGCATCATGCGGTGAACGAAGCACTGCGAAGACTGTTCTATATATATAAGGACCATATGCCTGTACAAAAGGGCCAAAATGCTCGGGCCCGCCCTTCTGTACCTCTCTGATCCAATCCTCGTCTTGAATGTCGCTCCCCTCCTTCCCAATCTAATAGACGCCAGCTTGTCCCGCATACCCTGCACTTGCTGCCAAAAAAGTTTTTATAATGCTTTAACAGCCTCTATCAACGCGGAAAACCTCATCATTCGATAGGACTAGCCTACGAACGATGAGGTTCTCATTCAAAATTCACAATAAACTCAATCTGCTGCTAATAACGCCAGCTGCTATACGTTCAAAGCTTGCTTAAGCTCATCTGGGGAGCGATCCCACCACTCAAGATTATGCTCCACAAGCAGCTTGCGAAGCGCCGATTTATCGACATCGCCAAGCTCGGACAAGTTATAGCGGCGTTTGAGTGATTGATCCAGCTTGTTCACGTGATCAGGGAGAAGCTTCCACCCGCGACGCGCCTCGGAATCAATCAGCATCTCGCATGCCGTAGCGCCCGCATAATAGGAGCCTTCTTCATTGCGGTCAACCGCTACCCATACGATCCAGCATTGACGACCGTTCGGAGTATCCTCTTTGTTAGGCGAAAACTTAATGCCACGCTCTACTTTACTCTTTGCATGCATAGCGCCAACATCGATATAAGCAACGCCATCATCAATAATAACACAGGATACCGCGCTCAAATCGATCGTTCCTGCTCCAAAACCTTTATGTTGTTTGCTGCTCACTACGTTGAGCGACAGTGATTTCTTTTCTTTCTTTACCGGCTCAGCCGGCTGTCCTTGTTCTTCCGTCATTCGTATTCACACCTTCCCCGATACAATAATTCCATTTTAGCTAATAATCATCGAAAAGCAAACATATACATGCTGTAGATGCTTGTCAACGGGAGGGAAACGTTCAATGACTCCACGCTATTTCAAACGAATTTTACTCGTAATACTCGCAGTCGCGCTGCTCGGTATATCGATGCAGCATGACTTCGGGACTGCTTGGCAATCCCAATATACTTATGCTTTCGCCCCCGCCGCTAACGCCAAGCAAGCACTAGCGCCTGCCCAAAAGTCGGTCAAGCCGCCTGCCGTGCAGGAGCCGAATACGGTCATCACACCTAAACCGCAAGAGCTGAGCAAACGTGTCGTTGAGTACCATATCAACGTGCATTTAACGAATGATGCAAAGCAGCTGAACGGTGAGCAAACCGTAACTTGGACTAACCCTGGCAAAAAAACAGTGTCCGAGCTCTATTTCCATCTGTACCCGAACGCCTTTCAATCGAGCAAAACCACGTTTATGAAAGAATCCGGCGGCAAGCTGCGCCAGGACAAAGCAACAACCAATAGCCAAGGCTATATGAACCTGCTTACGCTAGAAACACTGAACGGCGAAAGCCTTCTGCCACGTCTTCAATATGTACAACCTGACGATGACAATGCCAATGACTTTACATTGGCCAAAATCCGCTTGCCTGAGCCTATCGCTCCAGGCACCTCCGTAACGCTGCGAATGAGCTACGAGGTGAAGCTCCCAGAGGTATTCGCAAGAATGGGCTATTCCGGCAACTTCGTGATGGCTGGGCAGTGGTTTCCAAAGCTCGCTGTATATGAGACAGCCGGCATGCGCGGACTTACAGCTGAGGGCTGGAATGTCCATCAGTATCATGGCAATTCTGAGTTCTACAGCGACTTTGGCATATACAGCGTTCGGATTAATGTGCCTGAGAACTACACCGTCGCTGCAACGGGCTTCCAAACAAAGCCTATCGAGATCAAGGAAGAAACAAAGATTTACCAGTTTTATGCTGATGATATTCATGATTTTGCTTGGTCGGCCTCCCCAGACTTCGTTTATGAAGAGACTGCTTATTCAGATACCGGCATTCCCGGTGTACGCATTAAGCTGTATCTTGATCCTGCGCATGCTGACCTTAAAGACCGCTACATGCATGCAGCCAAATCCGCACTCTCAAGCTACGCCAAGTGGTATGGAGAATATCCTTACAGTACGCTGTCGATCGTCGTTCCGCCCAAAGGAGCGAACGGTGCTGGCGGCATGGAGTATCCAACACTTATAACCGCTTTCGCTGCAGAAAATGATAACCCAGGCTACGATCTTGAACGTACGGTCGTGCATGAGATTGGCCATCAATATTGGTACGGAATGGTCGCCTCTAATGAATTCGAGGAGGCATGGCTGGACGAGGGGTTTACGTCCTATGCCGAGGATAAAGTAATGGAGACGGCATACGGCTTGGAGCCGAATTTGCGCATGGAAGCGAGCTATATGACCAACCCTGCTCCGCTCAAGCAGCAATCTTGGTCATACACCAGCCACTCGCAATATGCCGAGAATGTATATCTGAGGGCAAAGCTGGTGCTCATTGGCATCGAGAATCAGGTCGGCTCCAGAACGATGCAAAAAATATTGCGAACCTACTTTCAGAAGTATAAGTTCAAGCATCCATCGACAGCAGACTTCCAGCGTGTAGTCGAACAGGTAACAAAAACGAAATGGAATGATTATTTCAGCCAATATGTCTACGGCAACAAAATGGCCGACTTTTCGATCGAATCGATTCATGTACGCCCAGTCACTCAAGATGGTGCTGAGATGTATGAATCTGTTGTACTCGTTAAGAAAAACGGCGGCAGCAATGGCGAGATAAAAGTGTTGATGAAGTTTACTGACGGCACCAAAATAACAAAGATTTGGGATACTCAGGAATCCCATATGCAATATAAACAGCTGCATTCCGCTCCGCTTGAATGGGCGGTCGTTGACCCAAACAACAGCAATGTGCTTGATAATAAGCTCATTAACAACTACATGCAGGCTCAGCTGCCAGAGGATAAACGCACGAGATGGAGCCTCGGCGTTGTCCAACTAATTGAAGGACTGCTCGGGTCGCTGAGCTGGTAAGTAATTGCGTTCAAGGAGCGATAAACGATGAAAATACATTTGAAGCAAGGCTGGCGGTTAGCGGTGAAACATTTTTACATTGTTGTTTTATTATTTCTTTATCAGCTGATCTGGGGGTTCTTCCTTTACCGTTTCATTGATTCGGTCGTAGCTCCGCTGCTGCGGCGATATCCAAGCTCCGCTCCTTCAGAAGCAGCCGTTCAGCTATTCATGACCGAAGCACAATTCCAGCTGTTCAAGACCGATCTCATTAATCCTTACGTCTGGACGCTGGGCGGTCTCCTAGTTGCCCGAATGCTGATCACTCCCTTATTCAATGCCGGATTATTCTATTCGTTAAATCAGACCAGATCGAATGGGGGGACACGATTTCTAGAAGGTATTCGCAAAGCTTGGAAGCCTGTAGTTCTGCTTTACTGGATCGAGGTTATTTTATCTGTGGCTCCTGCTTGGTATGTGCTGCCGCGCTCACTGGATGCGCTTCTAGAGAGCGGCTCTATTCCAGAGCTGCTGCAAACGGTGCTGCCTGGCGCCCTTCTATGGCTTCTATGGGGCACGGTGCTGCATCTGCTGTTTCTAGCTATGCAATTCAGCGCTGCATCAGGAGGAAGCATATTCCGTTCCTTATGGCACGCTCTCCGAAATTTCCTCACCTATGCAGCTGTGTCGCTCATCATGTGGGGGATCGGAGCAGCCGCTGGACTTGTAGTGACAAGCCTCTCCATGCTGTGGGCCGGGTTGTTTGCACTCATTCTGCATCAAGGCTACTATCTCATTCAAACACTGATGAAGGTTTGGACGATAGCCGCGCAATATGACTTTTTGGAAACGAAAAGAATGTAGCAAACCAAAAAAACCTTCAGCGTCCTCTGGATGCTGAAGCCAAAATAAACCTTCATTCCACGTTTTGCTGTGGTGTGGAGGTTTTTTTTACAACTAACCGCAACTAAATGATGGCAGTTCTGTATAAATAACTGAAAGAAAATCAAAAATGGGGGATATTCACAAATGATGCGTAAAAAACTAGTTATTATATCCATGGTATTGCTCTTATCGGGCGGTTCATTGGTTGCAGCAGACAAACTATTTCAGAAGGTAACGCTCCTTTATAATAATAAGCAATCCACTGACGATGCTGTCGTTGTGGACGATAAGGTTTATATTAGTATTCGTTCTTTAAGTGACAGCCTTCAAGCCTTCGTCCAATGGAAGAGCAATGATAAGAAGCTCATTATTCAGAAGCCCAATGTGCATATGTTTCTAATGAACGAGAAGCGAGCTATGTTCGGACAGGTTGATAAAGGCAGTGTTCAGAAATTTTTAGTGCAAGCGCAAATCGATAATTTGAATATGGCGATTTCAGAGTTCAAAGTGACCATCGTTGATCCTAATGATAAGGAAACGACAATCGACAGCCGCAGCCAAGACGATGATGATTTTAAAGAGTTCGTCGAAAAAGACACCTTTTGGTTCAGCTCCAAGCTCATTTCCTACGATTTTAAAAATGCTGGGAAATACAAGGTACAGTTTTGGATGCAGCAAAAAAACAACGATCCACAGCTCATTTCAGAAAAAATCGTTACTGCAAAATAAATCTTTTTTCGATTGCCCAAAGGGGGCTGTTCTCATGAACAGCCTCCTTTGTCTATTTCTGCCGCTCTATCTGGAGCAGCAGCTAGGCTGTCTGAATCTACTCTTATTCACGAGTGATATAGATGAGATTTTTCTAATTTATGAGGAGCAAAATGGTGAAATACCGCCATTTACGGCACTTTAAGCTAGTCCTTGCGATATAGCGCCTAAAGGACAAATCGGTATATTTTACACAACATCCACATAATTAATGAAATTGACTCCATGTATTTAGTTAGAAAGCACTACTATGGCGTGTTTATATTACAGAAAGAACGGTTTAACGAAGCAAATTGTCAAAAGGTTACATGAGAATTATTAGAAATTGCCACTAAAGGCAGGAGATCATTGAAAATAATCGAATATTTCTCAAAGCAATAAAAAAACTGCCTAATTCCCTATTGGGATACGGGGGAACCACTTTGGGTGAATTGATTCCGACGTTTGAGTTTTCTTCAAACGCCCGAGGAATCATAGGGAGCCTTCAACCGAACCCCACAGCTAACCTCGTCGGCATTGGAAGGAGTTTCACAATTGAAGAAGATTACCGCATTAATCCTGGGTCTCGTTCTCGTGCTCGCTTTTCAAGCGGGAAGCGCTTTCGCTGACTCAAAATTGAACGGAATTGTTAATGATCTTATTGGCACTCCGTACAAAAGCGGCGGAACGTCGTCGAAAGGCTTTGATTGCTCCGGCTTCACGAGCTATGTGTTCGAGAAAATGGGCATTGAGCTTTCACGTACTTCTGGTTCGCAAGCAAAAGAAGGTACAAAGGTCGCTAAGGCTGACCTCATTGCGGGAGATCTTGTGTTCTTCGACACAGTTGGCGGCAATAATAGCGCCATTTCCCATGTTGGCATTTACATTGGAGATGGAAAGTTTGTACATTCATCCTCGAGCAGAGGCGTTGTAACTGACAAACTTAACTCCGAGTACTATGAGGGACGATATGTAACTGCTCGTCGTATCATGGATGCTGATTCATACCAAGCCAACGTTGACGTAAAATAGAGCAACCTAATCCCTCTTCTTGAGGGTTGAACGGGTAGACTCATCTAGCAAAGCCGCAGTTTTTTGTCCTCTGACGACAAATGACTTGCGGCTTTGCTGTTTCATTCCAGCTGGAATGCGGCCGTTCAATGTTGCGCTTATGGAAGGAGCTATCACTGATGTATTTGTTTATTCACCGCAAGGATTTGCGTATTTCAGATTTGCGCGCTTTTGATTATTTGAAGAAAAAAGAGAAACAAGGCATTCATTTGCTAATCATAGATCCCGTTACTACAGGAGATGGCCGTTTAACTAGTCATAGCGGTCGGAATTTCATGGCGCAAGCCGCCTCACTTCTGCACAGCTATTCTAATGCAGGAAAGGAACTGCATGTGCTTTATGGTAATCCTGCTGCGATCACCGAAGCTCTGCTGCATGCGCACCCGATTGATGAGGTTATTGTTCATACAGACTACACGCCTTACTCACGGCAGCGAGATGAGCAGCTTGGGCTAACCACACGCAGCCTTGGCCGTCGCTGGATGTCTATCGCCGATTCACCTCTTGCTGATCTAGATGCTTTCCCGGCATTTGCTCGAAAAATGGAGCCATACAAGGTTTTCACACCCTTTTATCGCAAGTGGAGCAGCTTTATGCTGGAGTGCTACAGCCCAATGAGTGAAACGACGATTCATGAGCTTGCTACCTTAAGCGAAATCAATGCCAAGGTTGCGCAATCCTTCGCTTTGCCTGAATCCATTTCGTGCGCCCTAGGCGGCACGAACGTGCAAGGATCATCCAAAGGATTATCCAAGCTGGAACGGTTCGTACGAGAACGCCTTGCCTCTTATTCCGAGAGCAGGGACGCTTATGCCGATGATCATACAAGCCAGCTCGCACGTTTCCTGAATACGGGCGCCATCTCCGCTCGCCAAGCCTACGAAATGACCCAAGGGCTTCCGGGGTCTGAATCATGGGTACGGCAGCTGGCATGGCGTGATTTTTATTTATATCAAGCGATGTATCATGATGATTTCTTTCGTTACGAGCAGCTTGCTGATATGTCCAAGCTCTCAGATGCTCATCTAGAAGCATGGGCTGCAGCCGCCACCGGCATTCCAATCATTGATGCGGCCATGACGCAGCTCAATCGTACAGGTGAGCTGCCCAACCGCTTGCGAATGGTAACAGCCATGTTTTTAACTAAAAATCTGCTATGTCCCTTCACGCTTGGCGAACAATATTTCCGCCTTCACTTAAGCGATTATGACAACACGCTTAATCGCGGCGGCTGGCTGTGGTGCTCTTCACTAGGGTATGACGCAGCGCCTTACTTCCGAATTATGAATCCCGCAACTCAGTCGCAGACGCATGATCCTAGCGGCAGCTATATTAGGCGCTGGCTGCCTCATTTGAATCATTTGACAGACAAAGAGATTCATCAGCCGCAAAGCGGTGCCATCGTCGACTTGAAAGCATCGCGCGCGCGCGCCATAGAGGTATACAAAACCATTCTTAAATAGCTGAAAGCATTTTAGAATAACACGTTTAATAATAAATAAACCTCCACACCCGCTTTGAAACAGCGAATGTGGAGGTTTTTATTATAATTTCCAGTTCATTTAAGCTTTGGATCTTACGCTGTGAACTTGTTTTCTTCCGAGCAGGAGCATCGCCGCTAGCAGAAGCAGCATCAGTATAACTAAGCTGCTTATATACCATAACGTAGATTGCACGTTGTACTGATCCATTATCCAGCCAGTCACACGAGGGAAAATCGCTCCTCCAAGCCCGCCGAATGCTACAAGCAAACTCGTTGTCCTCTCCGTCATTCCCGGAATGAGCTCATTGGCATAAACAAGAGCGATACCGAATATACCCGAGAAGAACAATCCGCTAAGAGCGACAAAGGCAAGCATCCAGTTAAGCTGACCCATAACAGCCATTAAAACAAAAACGACCGAGGCGCCCGCTGTAGCAATAAGCAAGTAACGCGAATAACCCATTCGATCAGCCAGCAGCCCCGCAAATAGACGCCCTAGCACCATCGTTCCCCAGAACAAGCTGAGCACCGCTGCCGCACTGGATTCTCCTACACCTGAACGAACGATGAGAATAGAAGGCAGATAATTGGAGAAGCTCATTTCCATTCCTACATAAATCATAAAAAATAAAGCCGATAACAAGAGAAATGGAAGTGCTTTGCGCGGATAGCCAAAAAAGACAGACCCGCGAGTGGTTTGCAATCCTTCCAACTCATTCGAATGGCCTTCCTTCACTTCCGGTGTTCGAGCAACTATACCAAGCTCATCATCCAGCTCTCCAAAGGACATCGTCAGCCAGAGAACAAAGGTGATGCCTGACATCGCTGCCAGAATCGGAAAGGAAACCTGCCAAATGCTATGCTGAATCAGATAAGCCGCTGCAATTGGAATCAACAATGCGCCAACACCAAAAAAGGTTTCCAATCGGCTCATCGCCGATGCCTTGCCGTTTTTCGCCATATCAATAATCATTGCGCCGACGACCGCTTCCGTCATCCCAAAGCCAAGACCCGCAAGCGGAGCAATCGCGAGCATCCAGCCCCATGGCAGCAGCAAACTGTAGGCCGCCTCACTCAGTGTCAGTACGCCCATCGCAATCAGTACTGCGCCTCTTTTTCCAACTCTCGAAGTAATAGAAGGCGCTAACAGAACACCCACCAGGAACCCGAGGAATTGATTCATAATCCATTGCCCGCCATCTTTATAGGTTAAACCATAATGAGCAATGAGCTGTTCCAAGATAGATCCGCCCACAACATGGGCAACGCCGATGACTAAATATGACAAGCAGCCTAGCCAGATCAACTTCTTCATTTTGATGCTTCTCCTTATTTACGCGCGATCAACGCACGCCTATCTGTTATAATAAACCTATTTCATTCGACATTCGCTCTATTCAGCTACTTTTTTTCAAGCGGAGGTAAAAACAAATGACAAGCCATCAAAGCTCTATTCATTATAATCGAGATGAAGGCGATATGACCATATGCCCGCTCGAAACCGTTCATGCACAGCAACTATGCGGCTGGCGCTACGAGGCTCCATTTGATGTTTATAACTGGCCGGCTTGGGAGCAAATGAAAAAAGACGAAATCGAATTTGGCGATTCCGTCCTTCGTGCTGCCCAATATATGGCTGTCCTAGACGCTCAGTCTGCGCTCATTGGGTTCGCGCAGTTTTTTCCTTTAACAGGCGTAACGCGGCTTGGTCTTGGATTGCGGCCTGATCTTTGCGGTAAAGGCCACGGCCTTGCCTTCACACGTCTCATTGTCGCAGAGGCAATAAGGCGCACCCCTCAAAACGAAATTGATTTGGAGGTACTTACTTGGAACACTCGTGCGATGCGCGTTTATGAACAAGCCGGCTTCCATATTACAGACACCTATGCGCGGTCTACTCCCACCGGCTTTGCCGAATGCCATTGTATGGTTTATGAGCCAGCAGCTGCACATTAAAGTCGCTGAGCTCCTCGCTCAGAATCCTTCAAATCCATAAGTAAAATAAGACCTGGCGCTGCTAGAACAGATACGGTTCTAATCCACGCGTGTGAATCGAGATCGGTATAGGCGCGCGAAACGATTGCACGTCGATGCTCATTGAGCTGGACGAGATTAGGAACAAAATAGGGACGCCAACACCAGTTGGCACCGCGGTATTGCTCCTCTCGCCTCCAAGCCTTGTCCGCATCGCGATAATAGTTGGATGAGAGCTGAATGCCGCTCTCATTGCACAAATAAACCCGAATGCAATGGTCATAAAGTTCGGGAAGCAGGCCCTCTATCCATTCATCCTCATGATCCAGGTAACGCGTCTCTTGAACAAGCGCAACCCACTGCTCTGCCAGCTTCTCTGATTGCCGCTGCCAATAGCGTTCAGTTCCAACGAAATGCAGTAGATGCTGATCAAGCTCCGCTTCAATTAGAGATGCAAAACAAGCAGGCTCACGAAACTCCGGCTCTGCCTTTGCAAACATATAGCCTTGAACGTAACGGGCGCCTGCCTGAATTGCGCGGGCCAAATCTTCCCTTGTCTCCACTCCCTCGACGAGCAGCGAAGCTCCAATTTGCTCCGCTAAATCAGAGAAGGATCGCAGCACGCCGAAATAACCGTCATGAGTCGCGCTTTTCTTAATCATATGAATATCGATTTTGAGCAGGTTAGGCTGAATGTGAGCAATCCGATCCGTATTGCTAAAACCACTGCCTACATCATCGATTGCAATTAAACAGCCCCTTGCCCGGTATATGTCGACAACAGAACGAAGCCTATCCATGGAACCTTGGAAGCTTTCCTCCGTTATCTCTATGACAATTCGTTTCGGGTCGATTCCGTACTTATCAAGCAGCGACAACGTGTAGAGCTCGCCGATCTCCTCATACCGATAAATCCAAGACGGCTTCAAATTAATGAATAACATGGGCTGTTCTTCTTCCATTAAAGCAAGCTTGGAGAATGCCAGCTCCCGAATTACCCGGTCCACTATAATGTGGTCCTCTTCTGGAATTTGTTCATTGCAGAAGAAAGGTCCAAGACTCCGCACGGAATCACCCTTTACAGCTCGAGCAAGCACCTCGTAACCCATAATGCGTCTTGTATCCATCGCTATAATGGGCTGATAAAACGCTGCCAATGTTTCACCATCTAATTCAAGCGCTTTCGGCAACAGCAACGATGATGAGCACTCCTTCATGTCGTTCTCCTCTATGTTAGATCAATGTCAAATTATATGTCATATTGTATTGAATAACATTGTAATAGAGTCGACATTAAATGTAAAGATCCGACAAGAGCACGACTTATATGAAGTTTTATGTCGAATACTTATATCAATCTAATGATTTGTGTCACCTTATCGTCCTGTGAAACCTCTATGATGTGATGTTTGCTATTATACGTAATGACACCGCTGCCTACCTCAATGACCGGATTCTCTCCTAGCCCAAAGAAAACATCATCCGCCAAAGCCTCCATCACTTCATGCCGATCACTTACAGGCAGCTGAGCCCATTCATCAGGTTCCATTTCAAAAAAAGTATAGCTATTCTCAATTTCAGCCACAGCTGCTGTAAAATCCTTCAATATATCTGAATATTCTCTTGCATGTCTTACGCCCATGTGCGTATACCACCTTTGCTATCGTCATTTTTTGTACACATCTCTCTACTATTCTACCGCATTTTATCATTTTTTAACGCATTCGCCTGAAATCATTCCATATACTCTAACTTCAGAATACCCATTTGTCGATAATATAAGAAGTAGAGAAATGTCGAAAATGTATTGGACGGGGTGTATGATGAAAAATTCAACAATTATTGGTTTGGTGCTAGGATTAGTCGCTGTACTTGGAGGCATGGTTTTAAAGGGAGCACACCTGTCCTCTCTTGCAAATCCAGCTGCTTTTATGATTATTATTTTGGGAACTATAGCCTCCGTCATGATCGCCTTCCCGATGTCCGAGCTATCCAAAGTCGGTAAACTATTCAAAATGGTGTTCACTGAACAAAAGCTGCCTATGCGTGATGAGCTGATTCAGCGCTTCATGGAATGGGCTTCTATTACACGTCGCGAGGGTTTGCTTGCTCTTGAAGCAAAAGTTGACGAGATTGAAGATACATTTCTTCGTAACGGCATGCGTATGATTATTGACGGAAATGACCAAGACTTTGTACGTGATGTTTTACTTGAGGATATTGCCGCAACAGAAGACCGCCACAAAGCGGGGGCACTTATTTTTACGCAAGCAGGTACATATGCCCCTACACTTGGGGTACTCGGAGCAGTTGTAGGCCTCGTTGCCGCACTTGCTGATATGAGCGATATGGGAAAACTCGCACATGCCATCGCAGGAGCTTTTATCGCAACACTTCTTGGTATCTTTACAGGTTATGTATTATGGCATCCTATTGCTAATAAACTGAAGCGCATGTCTAAGAAAGAAATTCAAATCCGTCTTATGATGGTGGAAGGCCTTCTTTCTATTCAATCCGGCGTATCAACGATCGCTATTAATCAGAAGCTATCTGTTTTCCTTACACCTACAGAAAGATTGAAGATGAGGGAAAAGGAGGAAGGCGCCGTTGAGCAGAAAGCATAGACACGAAGAACACGAGGAGCATGTGGATGAATCATGGCTCATTCCTTACGCCGATTTGCTTACCCTGCTGCTAGCACTCTTTATCGTGTTGTACTCCATGAACTCCGTCGACGTAAAGAAGTTTGAAGAAATGTCGAAAGCATTTAGTTTAGCACTTAGCACTGGCAGCGGTATTCTAACCGAAACGTCCGCTGTGAAAAGCGGCGAGGATGACGGGAAGAAGCAAAAAGAAGAAGGCGGCAAGCTTCCCGACAAGGATGTAAACAAAAATCAATCTGCTGAAGAGAAAGCTCGTGAGGAACTTATTAAGCAGGAGCAGAAGGATCTCGAGGATCTAAAGAAAAAAGTAGATGCCTATATTAAGAAAAACGGCCTGACATCTGATCTTGAGACGAAGCTAAACCTCTCACAGCTGATGATTACGATTAGCGACAACGCATTATTTGCACCGGCACAAGCAACTGTTAAGCCTGAGTCGAAGGAGCTTGCCGTTGCAATCAGCAAAATGCTGCAGCAGTACCCTGATTACGAGGTCATCGTTTCCGGTCATACCGATACAACGCCGATCTCAACTTACCAATTTAAATCAAACTGGGATTTGAGCTCTATGAGGGCGATTCGTTTCTTGGACGTCTTGCTCGAAAATAAACAACTGAAACCCGAGCGCTTTAGCGCTATCGGCTACGGTGAGTATCGTCCTGTTGCCGACAACGAAACGGTTGCAGGCAAATCCAAAAACCGTCGTGTAGAGGTTTCGATCATTCATACGTACGCCGATGTCACGAATGCCCAGCAGTTAAATGTAAAAAAACCATAATAAGAAAACCTGAATCAACTCGCCCTAGGCGTGTGATTCAGGTTTTTTTGTCGGTATACTAATGAATGTTTCCTGCTTAGACAGGCTCATAACTTAATGTCTCGAACAAAGTCGCCTTCTCAGCTTCGCTCAAATCACGCCATTTGCCAACGTGAAGACCGCCGAGCTGGATGTTCATAATACGCTGCCGCTGTAGTCTCCGAACATGATAACCGAATGCTTCGCACATTCTACGAATTTGACGATTTCGGCCTTCCGTTAAAATAATACGGAATACGCGGTCCGTTACTCTTGTCACGACACATGGCAATGTCATGCTGCCTAGAATATGAACTCCGCTTGCCATTCCTTTTAAAAACGCTTCTGTCATCGGTTTATCTACTGTGACCAAATATTCTTTCTCATGCTTACCCTCCGAGCGTAGAATCGGATTGACGATATCACCGTCATTCGTGAGGAGTATTAATCCCTCCGAATCCTTGTCCAGCCTCCCTATCGGGAAGATACGCTCCTCATGACCAACAAAATCAACAATATTGCCTTTAATATGAAGCTCGGTCGTACAGGTAATGCCTACCGGCTTATTAAGCGCAATATAAACATGATTTTTTTGCTCGCCGATTTTGCGGCCATCGACACGCACATCGTCACCTATTTCAGCTTGGCTGCCGAGCTGTGCCTTTTCTCCATTGATCGTAACACGTCCGCTGTCTACGAGCTTATCCGCCTCACGTCTGGAGCAATAACCGGTTTCACTAATAAACTTATTGATTCTCAAAGCTGCTTCACCCCGTTGTATGTAATGCCAAGTCGGCAATTTTGTCCGATGAATAATACTGAATCATCGATGGCTTGCTTGCTGCCTTCATTTGTCCAGCTTGTCCCGCCGCTCTTCTCATTGCCAAAGCTACATCCTCGCCCTTTATCGGCCGATACTTGCGCAGCGGACCAACCATTGCAAATTGCAGCCCTTTCGAAACGACAGCTCCAAACGCTTCACCAGGTCGAGCCTGCGGTCTTTCTCCAAGCAGAAGCGAGGGTTGAAACACTTGAACTAGCGGAATGTTCAGCTTAGCAATCGCATCCTGCAGTTCCCCTTTCACTCTGCTGTAAAATATTTTTGAGCTGGAGGAAGCCCCCATAGCCGTCACGATAGAAAATAAAGAAGCATTCGTGCGTTCTGCAAACCGGGCAAGCGTGAGCGGATATTCATAATCTACTTTGCGAAAGGCTTCTTGCGTCTTCGCAACCTTGATCGTCGTGCCAAGCGTACAAAATACAACGTCTGCATGCACCTGCTCCAGCGTTTTATCCAAATCATCAAAGGCGGTGACGATCATATTCAGTTTGGAGAGCTCATTTGCGCTGCCCAAAGTATTCGTCTCTAGCGGCCGTCTTACAATAACGGTTACCATCGTCACCAGCGGATCACGAAGCAGCTGACGGAGCAAAGCTGCTCCGATCAAACCAGTAGCTCCTACGAGTAAGGCGCTGTAGCCTGAAGCATCATAAAGCACGTTCCCTTTTTGCTTTGAACCATCTACAGAAGATTCCTGCTTCAACGAGAATCCCTCCTCTTACATTTCCGTTAGAAGCCCGATCTGTGCTTATGCTTCCAGTATACCGCTCTCCCGTGTTTCTTTCAAAGCTGGCAGCAGCAAATGTATCGTTGTTCCGACATTAACCTGGCTTTTAATATCCATCGTTCCGCGGTGGCTGTTAATAATACGCTGACTAACCATAATGCCGAGCCCTGTGCCCGTTTCCTTCGCTGTAAAAAAGGGATCTCCAATTTTCGGTATCATATCGTCCGGGATGCCCATTCCTTCATCCGTTATCGTGATCGAAATGTATTCCCGTTTATGGTTAATATGAATATGGATTCGTCCACCATTTGGCATCGCTTCAATCGCATTTTTCAGCAAATTAATAAAAACTTGCTTCAATTGATTTTCTTCACATGAAATTAAGCAAGAATCATCGGTTAGAGTAACACAAAACTCGATATTATGAAGAAGCGCCTCACTGTTCATTAACGCAATAACATCTTGCAGTACATCCCGTATATCCTTGGTGACAAACCTCGTCGCTTGCGGCTTCGCAAGAATGAGAAACTCGCCAACAATGAGATTGATCCGGTCAAGCTCCGATAACATAAGCGTTACGTGGGAAAGCGCCAGCTTCTTGCTCTCCTGCTGGAGCTGCAGGAAACCGCGCAGCGTCGTCAGCGGGTTGCGAATTTCATGGGCTACACCGGCAGCTAGCTGCCCTACTGTCGTCAGCTTCTCCGACCTTCGCAGCAGCTCTTCCATCTTGTTACGGCTCCTCATGTCTCTTGAAATGCTGGCAAAGGCACGAATCGTTCCGTCCGAATCACGAATTGGCGATATGGTTACACTTACAGGTATCAGCTCTCCAAGCTTCGTCATTCGTATCGTTTCCTGAGCTGGCAGTACTTTGCCCGACAAGATCTGGTTTAACATATCCCTCATCTCTGCATGATGAGAGTCGGGAAGAATAGGATTAATGAGACCAATTGCTTCTTCTTCCTCATAACCAAAGAGCAGCTCGAAAGCTCGGTTTACTTGAATAACCTTACCATCCAAATCAATAAGATGGATCGCATCGCTCGTGTGGTTAATAAATGACTCCAAATGCTCCTTCATCCGGCGGTTTTCCTCAAACGCTCTGCGCAGTTTGTTCATATATATACTTAGATTTTGTGACATCGCATTGACCTTAAGAGCCAGCAAGCCGAATTCATCCTTACGTTTAATTCGAATCGGCTGTTGAAACCGAGCAGAAGACACCTCGTTAACCTTCCATAAGATATCTTTTAGAGGTCTAATCATTACTCCTACCAGCCAATAGCTAATAAAGAGGACGAGCACCATCGATATGCCCGTATAAATCAATGAATCATTTCGCTTCTCCGCGATAAGCTCATTAATTCCCTCACTGTCATAAACGATACTTATAATGTAGTTGCCCATCTGCTTCGTGTAATAATAACTTCTAAAATAGGATTTTCCGTTGATCTCCATCTTTCGAAGCTCAAAACCTGTTTTCTTCACATCGGTTATAATAGATTGATCGCTATTTGAATCCAAATACGTGTAGGTTCCGTAACGCACAGCTAACGTATCTTGCTCAAATACTGTAATTTCATTTATATTTGGATTTAATGTTTTTACGATATCAAAGATATGCCCAGGGCCTGAGCGATCCTTCTCCGGAAAGATATAACCTGAACCTGACTTCTTCTCGTAAGAGGAAAATGTGCTCGCCACATGCATGGAAGTATCGTGCATCGCTCGTTTTGCTTGCTCTCGCATGCTTTGAATCATCGAATACTCACTAAGCATGTGCTGGAATATAAAAAACGTCAAAACGATAAGCGTGATCAAGACTGAGAATTTCATCTTTATTGACAATGAATGACACATCCTTTTACACAAAAACGTTTTTATTAACAACTTATACACAATATCCACAATTACTGTGCACAGCTCTGAATAAATTGTGAGTATTTATGTGCATATCATGATAGTTATCCACAATGTTATCCACGACATGTTAACAACGGAATATTTGTTCGTTGTATAATGAATAAATAGTAAAGGAGTTATTGTATATGACAAGAGAGCAAGAAGATCAGAAATGGATGCTGGAAGCTATTGAAGAAGCCAAAAAAGCCGAGCAAATTGGAGAGGTTCCTATCGGGGCTGTTATCGTCAGAAACAATGAAATCATCGGAAGAGGCTACAATTTGCGTGAGACGCGGTTTGATCCAACCGCTCATGCCGAAATGGTAGCTATTCGTGACGCCTGCGATCGCATCGGCGCATGGAGATTATTAGATTGTACATTGTATGTCACGTTGGAGCCTTGTCCAATGTGCGCCGGCGCCATTGTTCAATCTCGGGTTAAACGTGTCGTTTATGGAACAACCGACCCGAAGGCAGGATGTGCTGGGACGCTCATGAATTTACTGCAAGAGCCCCGTTTCAACCATGAAACGGAGCTCACTAGTGGTATTTTACAGCCTGAATGCTCAAACCTGCTGACTCAATTTTTCCGACGGCTTCGAGAGAGATAATATTCTCTACATATCGTCGCGGCGTATCGTAATATGTGTTAGCTCGTTTCTTTGTATATGCTGTAACGCAACAATTAGTTGATCGGCCTCTTCGCTAATCGCTAGAACATCCGGATCTGTCAGACTGCCGCGCGCTTCGGCTATTTCATGAAGCTTTAGCCGCAACGACTGCAATTGTTTAAGCAAGTGTTTTTTGTCCATAGCTCGCTTCGGGGCACGCTCCTTATCTAGCACTCGTGTGGTAATGCTTCTATTATACTCGTAGAGCAATAAGGAGTTTGTAAAAACTTGTCGACGAACGTAGACAATTTTCGGGCATTATTCGACAAAATGAAGTTATTTTATCCAATTTCTAGTTCTTTTTAACTAGTAAAATCGATCAATATATGGAAAAAGTTACTTGCGTTAAATACAGAATAGTAAAATATACATATATATGAATAATTGAAAAATGTTAATAAAATCACAAATATGCTAATAACGCTCATCAAGTGCTTTTATGTTAACAATTCCGATAAATGGTTTCAGCGATTTACGGGTAATGGTGTCGAATGCCAGAAAAAACGGCTGTTAACGAAGCTGTTTTTAGCGGCAGCATGCGCCTCGGATTTGGTCCAAATTCTCCACATCTTTGTAGCTATTATGAGGATAAATCCATTTGTATTATAAGAAAGTATGAAGTAAAATTATTTAAAACATTAGTCGTAATACAGGGAAATGAACATAAATTAGGATGTCGGGATGTGCCTTTGTGAATAATAAAGCAGTAATTTTGGGTTGTAATTATTATATAGGTTTAAGCACCATTCGTTGCCTAGGGATTAACGGTGTACATACGGTTGCCGTAGATTATTCGACTAAAGATACCTATGGCGCCGATTCAAAATATACGTCTGAGAGACTAATCTCTCCTCATTATAAAGAAGACACGGCAGCATTCATTCGTTTCTTGAAGGAATATGCCCGCAAGCAAAGCGCTCCTCCTGTCCTTATTCCATGCCACGATTCTTATCTTGAGGTTATCGATGAGCATTTGGAAGAGCTTAGAGAACACTATCTCATACCACAAGACATTCCGGGCATATACTCGGATATGATGAATAAAGAAGTGCTGCAGCGCCTTTCTCTAGAAAATGGCGTAGCTGTTCCCGAAACGGTCCGTGTAGACGAAGATCGTTTTTTTGAGAAGATCGATGAAATCATTAAGTATCCTTGTATCGTCAAACCTACAGATTCTCCATCGTTCGTTGCCAAGTTTAGACGGAAGCTCTTTAAGGTACACAGCCGCGCTGAGCTCGAACAAGCGCTGGCAAAAGCGAAGGAAGCGAGCTTGGAAGTCATCGTACAGCGTATCATTCCGGGTTTCGACGATCATATGTATACGTTCGACGCGTATTTAAACCAAGATTCAAAGGTCACTCACTGGGTCACTTGTCAAAAATTCCGCCAATATCCGATTAACTTCGGCGCATCGGTGTATACAGGGCAGAGATACGTACAAGAGCTGTTCGATATCGGAGCTCCTTTTCTAGAGAAGATGAAATGGAAAGGCTTCGCGGAAATTGAATTCAAAAAAGACGCCGAAACTGGCCGTTTTTATTTAATCGAAGTGAATTGCCGAATTACCAACCTGAACAACCTGCTGTACCGAGTTGGGGTAAATATTCCATGGATTACTTACCAAGAGTTAACTGGCGGCAACCTTGTGCCTCCCAAAGCCGTCAAAGAGAATACGAACCGTGTTTTCTGGTACGGATATGAGGACATGCTTGCTGTCCGCGATTATATCAAGACGGGTCAATTGACTTGGAAGCAAGTATTCGTATCCTTGTTTAAACCGAAAGCTTATGCGATCTGGGATTGGAAGGACCCGAAACCAGCCTTTTCCTATGCGGCTATCATCGGTGGCAAGCTTACGAAAAAGCTTCTAAGAAGATAGCTTGCGAAAATAGTAATAGGTAATAGAATGGAGCTGATCGTATGTTATTGACCTCCTTACTGAAGGATCTGAATTACACGCTCGTGAAAGGCGATTTGCATATTGAAGTAAGCTCCATTGCCTTTGATTCGAGGGAAGCTTCAGCCAATGGCGTATTTGTCGCGATAACGGGTTTTTCGGTTGATGGACACCATTTCATCGAAAAAGCAATCGCACTTGGTGCGACCGTCGTTATTGTGGAGAAGGATGTTCACGTGCCAGCAGGAATAACGGTGCTGCAAGTTAACGACACGCGTGAGGCGCTCGCCCTGGTATCTGCAAACTTCTATCATCGCCCGACTGAGCAAATGAATCTTCTCGGCATCACTGGAACAAACGGGAAGACATCGACCACATATTTTCTAAAATCTATATTCGAGCAAACGGGGACAGCCCTCGGAATTATCGGCACGATCGGCACAGTTATCGGCGACAAGCTGATTCAAAATAAAAATACGACGCCGGAATCACTGTATTTGCAACGAATCTTCGCCGATATGATCGAATCACATATGAAGCATTGCGTCATGGAGGTTTCTTCGCATGCGCTCAATTTGAAACGCGTTGCCTATTCCAGCTTCAAAACTGGCATTTTCACGAATCTAACGCCGGATCATTTGGAGCTTCACCATACGATGGAGGAATATTTCGAAGCGAAGGCTTTGCTGTTCGACATGACGACGGACTTTAACATTATTAATGCAGATGATAAATTTGGCCGTATTCTCATTGACCGATTGCAGCATAAAGGTCCAAAGCTGGTTACTTATGGCATTGAGCAGGAAGCTGACATTTACGCGACGGACATTACTTATTATGCCGACTATACGACTTATAATGTAAATACGCCAAAGGGCAGCATCGCAATTAAAGTAAACCTGCCTGGTGCGATCTACGTATATAATAGTCTAGCCGCTATTGCAACGGCTTATTGCAATCAATTTACGCTACAGCAAATCGCAGACGGCATTTTGGCCGTTGAGGGTATTAAAGGCCGGCTGGAAGTTGTCTATCAAGATGAGGATACGAAGATCATCGTCGATTTTGCCCATACCGAGGACAGCCTAGAGAAGGCATTAAAAACAATCCGGCCTTTTACCAAAGGCAAAATCATTCTCGTGTTCGGCGTTTACGCATCTGATGGGGAATCAGGCACAGAGAAACGTAGAGCGATGGCTAAGGTAGCCGCTACATTTGCTGATTTTTCCGTAATCACCTCTGATAATCCCAAGGAGCAGGATAATAACCTGATAATTAGGGAAATTATTGAAGGAGTCGAAGCTAATAACGGAGCTTATGAGGCCGTTATCGACCGGAGAGACGCTATTGCTTTTGCCATTGATATCAGCAGAAAAGACGATGTCATTCTCATTGCCGGCAAAGGTCATGAAACGTCGCAAATTATTGGGAAAACGGAAATCCCATTTAATGAATCGGAAATCGTCAGGGAAATCAAATTAAAAACGATGTGACTGCGCTTAAAACAATATAGTTAATGAAAGGTATTCCACATGTGCGGTTTTGTAGGTTTTGCAGATAGTCGTCCCGACGTTGATCAAGTAGCCATTATTAAAGACATGATGGAGATGATCGTTCATAGAGGTCCCGATAGTGGCGGTATCTATTCGGATGAGGAAGTAACTTTAGGGTTTAGACGCCTCAAAATTATTGATATGTCTGAAGAAGCCAGCCAACCGATTTACAACGAGGATAAAAGCTGTGTTCTTGTATTTAATGGAGAAATCTACAATTATCAAGAGCTGCGCGAAGAGTTGATTCAGTGCGGACATACCTTTGTTAGCCATACGGACAGCGAGGTTATCATTCATGCTTATGAAGAGTATGGAACCTCGCTGCTTCAGAAGCTAAGAGGCATGTTTGCTTTTGCGATATGGGATACGAATACGGAAACGATGTTTCTCGCCAGGGATTTCTTTGGCATAAAGCCGTTGTATTATACACAAAACACAACAGATAATTCCTTCCTATTCAGCTCAGAAATCAAAGCTTTCTTAAAGCAGCCTGCCTTTCGCAAAGAGCTGAACAAGGATGCGCTCAAGCCTTATCTGACTTTTCAATACTCCGTGCTTGATGAAACGTTTTTTAAAGGCGTGTACAAGCTGAAGCCTGGCCACTATATGCTTTACAAACAAGGGAAGCTAGAAGTGAAGCCTTTCTGGGACGTTAACTTTGCAGAAGAGCCGAACAGCCTGTCCCATTACGTCAACCAAATTAAAAGCACAGTAAAAGAATCAGTCGCCTATCACCAAATTAGCGATGTGCCGGTCGGGTCTTTTTTGTCCGGAGGCATTGATTCCAGTTATATTACCGCTTTGCTAAAACCAAACAAAACATTTTCCGTCGGCTTTGAGGATTATGAAGGCAACTTTAATGAGACGAACCTCGCAGAGGATTTGTCAGAAATTTTAAACATCGAAAACTATAAACGACTGGTTTCAGCGGATGAGTGCTTCAAGATGCTGCCAACGATTCAGTATCATATGGACGAACCGCAGTCCAACCCCTCCTCCGTGCCTCTCTATTTCCTAGCAGAGCTTGCGAGCAAGCATGTAACCGTGGTGCTCTCTGGAGAAGGCGCAGACGAAATTTTTGGCGGTTATGATTGGTACGATACGACACCAGCGATGAAAAAATACAAGAAGCTTCCGTTTGCAATCAGGCGGCCGTTATCATTATTAAGCGGCAAGCTGTCCAAAAACAGAATCACCTCCTTTGTCGTAAAAGGCGGACAGCGGGTTGAGGAACGTTTTATCGGTCAAGCGCATGTGTTTGAAGAAGCTGATGCCTTAACCGTATTGAAGGACGAATTTAAGCAAGGACCATCCGTACAAAGCATTACGAAGACTGTATATGATCAAGTGCGGGGCAAAGATGATATAACCAAAATGCAATATCTCGATCTGAAGCTTTGGCTTCCGGGAGATATTCTTCTTAAGGCAGACAAAATGAGCCTCGCCCATTCTATTGAGCTGAGAGTACCATTTTTAGACAAGATGGTTATGGAACTGGCTTCAAAGCTGCCTACTGATCTTCGTGTGCATCCAAGCAATACGAAGTATGCGCTGCGTACAGCTGCGAAGGAAGTACTTCCCGATGAATGGGCGAATCGACCAAAGGTTGGTTTTCCTGTACCTATTAGGCACTGGCTAAGACAAGAGAAATATTATAAGCTCGTTAAGGACATGTTTCTCTCCGACCGAGCGAAGCTGTTCTTTCATACCGATGAGCTGATGAAATATCTGGATTCGCATTATTCAGGCAAGCAGAACTACGCTAGATACATTTGGACAGTGTATGTGTTCCTTATATGGCATAAGACGTTCTTCGAACAAGCGTAACAGGCATGGGCAGCCACCGGCTGCCTGCTCGTTATACACTGTCGCATAACTATTACGGCTATAAAGCGAAGGAGCCACCAACATGAAAAGAATGATCAAGCTCCTGGTGTTATTGGGTATTATATTTTTTATTTATACATTGTTTACGAAAGAAGATGCAAAACCTGTATTCAATGAGAAGGTCGATTCTACACCAACGACTGCCCCTACTCCAGAAATAGAGCAAGGAACAATTACAGTAATAAGCAAAGACGAAGCAACGCAGAAGCCGATTAAAGATGCTGTATTTACGATAACCGCTGCGAATAGCGGATCGGTTATCGGCACCATGACAACAGACGAAATGGGTAAAGCAACATCTATTTTGCTCGATTACGGTACCAGCTATAAGATAAAACAACAGAAGGTCGGCAGGCCTTATCAGCTGTCAGAAGAAGAGCATCAAATAGCGGTTAACGGCCCTGCACAAGAGCTGACAACCACCAACAAAACGTTTGAATATGTGAAGGATTATGAGCGGGCAGCTGATGGCTCCATAACCATTAAGAAGGTTTATATCGATGTCGATACTATCATGCAGAAGCCTGAGCTGCCTAACGGCTGTGAAATTACTTCATTAACCGCGGTACTCAATTATTACGGATACGACGTTACCAAAACAGAAATGTCGGATAATTATTTGCCGAAGCAAGCTTTTATCACCAAGAACAATAAATTATATGGGCCTGATCCCTATAAATCATACGCTGGCGAGCCTAGGTCATTAAAGGGCGGATTTTTCAGCTTTGCTCCTCCTATCGTGGAGGCGGCTAACTTGTATTTTGATGTCGCAGGGCGCAGCAACAGCACTTCAGATATTAGCGGCAGCACGCGAGAGGAAATTATCGAGCAGCTTAATAAAGGGATTCCTGTCGTAACTTGGATCACGCTGGATCTCACGCCGCCAAAAATGAATTACGCTTGGTATTTCAGTGATACTGGTGAATATTATTCAGCTCCTATTAATTTGCATGTGGTTGTGCTAAATGGATATGAGGATGGTAAAGTACATGTAATGAATCCGTTAAAGGGACAAGTTACTTACGATGCAGACACTTTTTTTAACAGCTATGACGCAATGGGAAGCCATGCTATGATCGTTGAATAACTAAATCATTTCAATTAAACACTTCATCAAAAGTAGGTTGAGGCAATGGAAGCTAAAAGCTTAGGCATCATAGGCGGGATGGGCCCAAAAGCAACATCCGTATTTTTCGATATGATTATCGAGCAAACGGCAGCAGACCGTGATCAAGAGCATATTGATATCGTCATTCTCAATCATGCCACTTTGCCAGATCGAACAGGTGTCATATTAGAAAACAAAGGCGAGTTGTTTCTCAAAGCGGTTGCTAAAGATTTTAAAATCCTTGAGGCAGCAGGCGTATCTAATATTGCGATTCCTTGCAATACGTCGCATTATTTCTATAATGATATGCAGCAAATGACAAGCATAAATATAATCAACATGGTGGATGAGACGCTGAAAAAGATCCATGACACCTTTGGAGCACACTGCAAGATTGGTATTCTGGCTACAAACGGAACGGTTAGCAGCGGCGTGTATCGTCATGGCTGCAATCAGTATAATATGCACCTTCACGAGCCTGAAGAGGCCATTCAGGAGCATGTGATGGACATTATCTACAACAAGGTCAAACGCAATTTGCCTGTTGAGCCTTCCGAGTTTGAAGGCATCATTAACCACTTGCTCGTGCAGGATGAGTGCCAGTGTGTGATCATCGCATGCACGGAATTATCCTGCATACCGATCCAAAAAGACGTAGCAGCCTTTTGTGTAGATGCAATGACGGTGCTTGTACAAAGATCTATCGAGCTGTCGGGCAAACAAACCATCGCGAAATAAGAGCATCACAAAAAATCCGGAGATCATTCTCCGGATTTTTTTGTGCTTTGGGCTTGTATTTTTTTAGATTAAAGAAGATTGAGTTCTACATTAATGTTGCCTCTAGTGGCTCTAGAATACGGACATACCTGATGAGCGGCTTCGACCAATTCCTTCGCAACGTCTGCTTCAACGCCCTCAAGCGCAATATCCAGCTTCACAGCCAGCTCATATCCGCCGTCTGCATCCTTGCCAAGCGTAACATGAGCGGTTACTTCGGTTTTCTCCACTTTAATTTTCTTCATCCGGCATACAACGTTAAGAGCACTCTCGAAGCAAGCTGCGTAACCTCCTGCAAACAATTGCTCTGGGTTCGTTGCGCCACCCACTCCTCCAAGCTCTTTAGGGGCTCTCACATCTACATTCAAAATATTATCGCTTGAAACAAGCTTGCCATCTCTTCCACCTGTTGCCGTTACCGTAGCTGTATATAAGTTTTGCATCATTAATTCCTCCGTTTAGGTCTTTATTTTAGTTTAAACGTTACTTTGCAAGCTTTTAGACCTTGAAGCTCCTCATGAAAAAGCACCTTATCGACAATGGCCTTTTATTTAACCTCCGTTACTTGAAATAACATCTTGTTTTCTTATTGCCAAAGAGAGCCTTCTCTATTCTCCTCATGCAATTTGGTGCAGCGAAGATTTTGTATTTTATACAATTTAATTTTATAAAATATAATATACACTCGCTCATAGGCGTTGTCAATAGTGCGAAGTAAAATATGCTGAACTAACAAAAAAAGATTTCCTCCCAAATTAACGGGAAGAAATCTTGTTGTTTAATTATATTCAGTTGAAATTGGAATCCTCATCCGATCTTAGAAATACGCTCTGTTACCCATTAAGTTGAGGGTTCTAGACTAATCTCGATTGTTTTCTTTCATAACCGTTTGTTCAAATAATCACGATTTGCCAAAATGCGCTCATCCGTCGGCCGGAATTGTGCTGCTTTCTCATTATGATCGTACGCGGCTTCGTAATCACCTATGCCATCGTAACAAACGCATAGCTGAAGCTGCGGCAGCCATGTAGAACAAGCTAAATTCTCAAAGCCCCAGTTCTGTTCCGGCTTCTCCGTGCTCAGCGCTAATTTATACCAATAAATGGCCAGCTTATACTCTTGACGCTGTAAGAAATAATAACCGAGGCGGCAACAAAATTCCGGACGAGGCTTGTCGTAATGGAAAGAGCGAAAGATCGAATCGACCACATTGCGTACTTCATTAAGCTCGCTGTAGCAATCCGCAAGCCTGCCGCAGGAAGCAATGTTATCCTCAATCCATCCTTTGCCCGTCGCAAGAAATTTTTCGTAATACCTTATAGCAGCCTCATATTTCCCATGGTCCTTAAGTTCATTGGCATAATAGAATAAATCGCGCGGAGAAAAGATTTCCCCTTTAGCCAGTCGTTTCTCATAAATGTTCAAATTGCGATCACTGTCATGATGTATACTGCTATGGGTTACGGCGATATCACTGCTCAATATATCCCCGTAAACTTCAAGGTATTCATGAACCGGACCAATCCATTTGAAAGCGCGAGATTTTTTCACAATTCGGTTTCGTCTTAGCTTTGAAGTTACATTACCGAATTCATCAAACGCCAAATGGTATTCCATAGATATGGAGTCGACGTCAGGATCGACATTTTGTTTTAGCGCCAGCAGTTTCTGCTGATCAATTTCCTTCAAAATATCATCTGCATCCAGCCACATAATATGGGATTTGGTTGCTAAAGAAAAAGCATAGTTGCGAGCTGCCGCAAAATCATCGATCCATGTAAAATGTTCGATGCGATTGGTAAACTCGCTCGCAACCTGCTTCGTTAAATCCGTAGAACCCGTATCCACAATAATAATCTCATCAGCGATATCTTTCATGGAAGCTAGACATCGACCGAGCGTTTTCTCTTCATTTTTGACAATGAGGCACAAGCTGATGGAAATCAACAAAACCACACTCCCATGAGTCGATTAGATTGATACATCATATTCTCATGCCATTGTCCTGTTACTTCTGCTTTATTAACTAACCCGAATGATGGTCAAAGCCGCACCCGCTCCGCCGCCTAACAGCGTTGCTGCTCCTAATAATCCAAACATTTGAAGCGTTATGGTACTGCCTGCTGTCAAAGTAACAATAATATCGTTATTAAAACTTGATAAGCTCAGAACTGGAGCAACCGTAGAAGGAAGATTCGCTGCACCATTAATTAGAAGACGAGTACTGAGAAGTAAGGCGGCCGTGGTGTTGATCTGATAAGTGATATAGTATCTGCCTGCATTAACAACTGTAAAGGTATCATTAGCTCCGTTGACGGTAATATTCGGGCTTAGGTTTTGTGAGCTCGGGAGTGGTACATTCGTTCCTCCGAGCACAACAGCGATAAGTGCACCCGTCGTATTGCCAGCATAACTAGAATCAGCCGTTGGTTCAGCACCTGTTACACCTGTTGCTCCCGTAGTTCCTGTTGCTCCTGTGGCACCAGTAGCACCAGTGGCACCAGTAGCACCTGTCGCTCCTGTTACGCCATTCGTTCCAGTGGCACCTGTGGCACCGGTAGCACCGGTAGCACCTGTCGCTCCAGTTCCCGTTGCTCCTGTTGCTCCAGCAGTTCCTGTCGCGCCTGTTACACCGTTGGCTCCTGTTGCTCCTGTGGAGCCCGTTACTCCCGTTGCTCCTGCTACTCCTGTCGCACCTGTTACACCGTCGGCTCCTGTTGCTCCTGTGGAGCCTGTTACACCTGTTGCTCCAGCAGTTCCTGTCGCTCCAGTTACACCGTTGGCTCCTGTTGCTCCTGTGGAGCCCGTTACACCTGTTGCCCCAGCAGTTCCTGTCGCGCCTGTTACACCGTCGGCTCCTGTTGCTCCGGTGGAGCCCGTTACACCTGTTGCTCCAGCAG
>NZ_MRTD01000030.1 GCF_001956295.1 Paenibacillus sp. FSL A5-0031 | reverse complement strand
CAATTCAGAATCGGGAATTTGGGAATTTAGTGGACTAACCACTAAAACAAAAGTTACAGGTATCGAATGGATTCAGTTTAGGATAGTAAGCGAACCATTATTCAATTAACGGGACACTATAGTGTAACAATCATCAGGACAAGACTGCCGGAAATGAACGGCAGCCTCGTTGAGCTAACGGTCAGGTTAGTTTAGCACACCGTAATTTATAAAAAGTTTCAATTAAGGAGGTGTGTTGAATTATCAGAAGGAGATGGAGATATTACTGAGCAACTTATCTTATTGGTTACATAATTTCAATTTATGGAACGGGCATTCCTCAATGGTACTACTTAATTCCAGTAAAAATAGTGGCCTGTTGTTTTATGCTGATTGGTGGAAGTTCTATATATTACATGGCGAAAGAAAAACTTCATTTATTATTGGCTTTCTATAGGTCATTAAAGTATATCGCAATATCATTTGCAATCTTATTCGTCTTTGCTTTGATACAGCATATTTTTGATATTAACTTATCTGCAATAGTAGGAATTTAATAGTTTAACTCGCTGAACTAACGGGAAACGATAGTTGAAGACTAAAAGGGCTGCCATGTGGCAGCCCTTCGTAGATACGCTAACGGGCAGAATAGTTCCAATAAGTGGTATTCTAAGATAAGGGATTTGAACAGGGGGGCAATGTTGATGGAAATAAAGCATCCAGTTAAGAGTCCATCAAGGATTGGAACCATTATAGGCATGATTGCTATTATATCGAGTCAATCTATTCTTGTATTGAGATTATGGGATCAGAGGGGTATAGTCTACGCTTCGTTAACGGTGATTCTTCTATGTTTAGTTGTACTGTTACTCGCATTGTACAGAACATTTTTTAAGAAACCAACCGTGTTATGCCTATCCAATGAGCAAATCATATTAAATGGGAATATAATTAATTCAAGGGATATTAAAGTGATAATGACCAGGGGGTACTTTAAACCTGTTATTGGGATATTACCTTACAGGAGGAAGATCGTCCCATTGGATATGGCATTTAGGTATTCAAAGGATGAAGATAGAGGCATCTCGGATTTAAAGAGCTGGGCAAAAATGAACAATGTAAAGATGGTTAATAAATCGTTTCAAACGTGGATATAAGTGTATTCAAAAGCACTATTCGGTACGGTTATTATCTTATTCAGAGGATGTGCTTAACCAGGGTGACATGCTTGTTCGTTACGCTAACGGGAAACGATAGTTGAAAAGTCGTAGCCATAGCAATGGCAGTTTAGATCTTTATTTCGCGTCCTAGTCTGCTGCTGTTGCTGCGGATTTAATTTGCAAAGTCTGATGATAGTTGAAGACGAGTTACATGTTTAAAAGCAGCTCCTCTATGATTTATTTTGGTAATTTGAATAAACTGTTTTATAGAAGGAATCTCAATGAAAGGACAGATGTGAAATGGAGAGAAAAGCAACAGTAAAATTAGATGATCTAATTACTGAAATTGAAATTCAAATGGATGAGACCCTAACATACATAAACATCCAGACAGGAGAAGTAATAACATTATCGAGAGAAGAGATGAGAGCGGCAGAAGATGAAGAGCTGCTTGACAATTATCCGGATTGGGAACGAGAGAACATTGAACAAGCCATAAAAATTATAGAGGATGAAGACGAGGTTTACCTCGATTTCACATTAAGAAACGAGTTCCATGAGTATGAACTAATAGAAGAATTTATTGAGACATTAGACAAAGCAGAGGTTCGAGAAAAATTGTTTGGAGCTATTCAAGGAAGAGGAGCATTTAGAAGATTTAAAGATGGAATCATTGAACATGATGTCGAAAGACAATGGTATGAATTCAAAGAAAAAAAGGTGAAGGAATTAGTTATGGAATGGTGTAAAGAGAATGGTGTTGTAATAGAGGAATGAAGTGTTATTTATTGAGAGGATAAACATGGCTTTAGACAATTAGATATCTCTACAAGAGTCAAGCCGTCAGTCAATTTGTATAAGGAGGAACCTTCATTTGAAATGGGACGGTCATACCCATACCCCATACTGTCATCATGGTAGTGGCACTTCACAAGAAGAATATTTAGAAAGAGCGATTAATTTAGGATTCGAGCGTTACACGCTCAGTGAACATGCCCCTTTACCATTGAACTGGATCGATGATGCTTCGTTATATAAAAGGCTAGCAATGCCTTACAGTGAGCTTTCTCTGTACATCGAACATGCCAAGCATTATAAGCAAGAATACAATGGAAAGATAGATGTTGCTGTTGGTTTAGAGCTAGATTACTTACCAGGTAAACTTGATTTCACTGAAAGAATAATAGATGACTTTGATCAGGATTTAGAAGACATTATTTATTCTGTACACTATATACCCGGTATGGGTGGAATGAGATTAATTGATTACCGACCAGATTATTTTAAAGAATATATATTAAAGCATTACGGAACGATGGAGAAGGTTGTTGATGAGTACTACAACTATATTGAAGAAGCAATTGAGTGGATCTCCCAATTCTCTATACGGAAAAGAATTGGACATATTAATCTAATTGAAAAATTTAAAACCGTCTTACCTGAAATAGATGAAGGGCAAATCAAAGATCGCATGGAGAAAATTATTCCGCTCCTCCTTAGAATGAATGTTGGACTTGATGTGAACACGGCAGGATTAAGGGTAGATACATGTGGGAAAGCGTATGTACCTGAATGGTTCCTGATTAAATGTAGGCACCATGGGGTTTCGTGTATATACGGGTCAGATGCCCATTCTCCAGATTACTTAGGGATTGGATGGGATTGGTTTGTGGAGCTAGAGCACTATGCTAACGGGTAAAGATAGTTGAAGACTAAAAGGACTGCCACGAGGCAGCCCTTCATCGTTAGCTAACGGGCAGAATACTTCCAATATGTGTTAGTATGAGAAGATTAGGAGCCAGGATTGAAATAGGAATCATTGGTTATATAGGAGCGTGTATACGGTTGAATGATCGACTATTGTTTTATGAAGGGTTAAAGGAGAATATCGAGCGAACGGAGGAAAGGAATCGGGGAGATCTGAATGAAGGATACTCAATCGACAACCACTTTTTTTTAGGACTTTATGAGTTTCGAGGATTACTAGGTCCGTTATATGAGAATGGCGAGCTCGGTAAACTGGCAGATTATTTTGAGTTACTTGGGACAGCCAATCGTAATTTATATCGAGACCATAATAAATATTTTTGGTGGATTTATCCACCTCTTGTCTGGTTGCTGTGCAGCTCTTTCTACAACTATCGTACTGGCAGAAGTTCTTATGCGGCAAACTTAGCTCGCTTCAACTATTCCTATATGGAAGAGGTAAAGCCCGGCTTAACACATGGTTTTACCAGAATAGAAATTGGTCTCACTGAGCGAGGATTGTTCGAAGAGTTGATGGGTTATTTTTCATTACTATTTGATCCGAATAGATTCATTTCCCATATGAACGAAGCTAAGAAATTATTCGAACAACACATTCAACTTCGTGAAGAAACATCTGCTAACTCAAAGATTGAAGACGACGAGGACCTTAGTGATTCGGGAGGAATCGACGAACAAACAATCGTGAATGAATTTTCATTTAGTGAGGCAAATCAACCCTTTGATATTGCGCTCATCCTCTGCTTTGAGATTAATGAGCGTACCTATTGGTTCAAAGAGCGAGAACAAATCTTTAATCGACTGAAGACTTTCTTCACTGATCCACCAGATTGGAGCGCAATGAAGAAACCGTCATTAAACATATCACAACTTCACTTGGATCCTGATCAATAAAGTCGTTAGGCAACGTTCTAGAGGATTAAGCTAAAGGGAATCGTTAGTTTAACGCACCATGGAGTAGTTTGCGAACGCAGCTGAATGACCCAGCAGAAATAGGCGTTTAGGTCGTGTATCATATTTTGAAATGAGGAAAATCAGTATGGAATACAAACAAGTTGATATTTATGTTTACGGTAAAAGAATTATTATGATTGCTAATGGAATTATTAATAAGTGGGGAGGAATTATTGCAAACATTGATGTAGTAAAGGAGGTTGAAAATCCTAACAGTGAGGAACAAATTGAGTCAGCGCTTGAATATGTATTTCAGAAATGCCATTCTCTAACTCCCGTGGAAAACGACATCACTCCGCTTGAGAAGTATTTAGGAGTAAAAGGCTATGAAAAAGCAATAAAAGGGAAAAAATTAGTTATATACTCATGTGATAGGGAAGAAGGTTATTCTTTAACTCCTACAAAGAAGCAAAAGGGTTTTGATTTTTTAGATGATAAAAAAATACATTTAGGTCATGAAATTATTAAAGGTAATCTAGCAAAAGCCTTAAGAGAAGCAATTGAGAATTCAAAGTAATGAAAACCACATGTGAGTATTGTACTGTTCCTTAAGGTTCCGGAAACTCGGAACCTTTTTGTGTTGAGGAAAATTGCAGTGGGCTGCGAGAAATCATTAGTGTAGATACGAAATAGGAATATCCTTCGAGGGAGGTACATACGCTCGGCTCTATACCTCGTTCGAAAAGGGTTCTTTTGGTTGAAGGAAATTCGCTAAATCATTAAGCTAACGGGCAGTTTAGCGCAACAAAATGCCTCCCTTTACGTTAATGTAACAAGGGGTGAAATAATGAGGAGTATTTCTCTTGTTTTTCTAATATTGATGATTTTAATAAGTGGATGTAGTGGTCACAATCCAAACAAAGAAAGAATTATCCCAATGATGCGTTATGATTTCAATGAACCGTTTAGATTTCCATTTGAAGTTAATGAAGTTCGTACGGAGATATCAATTGATGATCCATATGAACTTCACCAATATGTTTTTCATTATAAAAACAAGCAGACCACGCAAGAAATAAGCTATATCTTGAGTAAGGTTATTGATGAACCAGAGAAAGTATCTGAGCAAGGCAAGCAACCCATTGAACTTGAAAATGGGAAACAAGCATATTACAAAGAGGACGAGACCAGCCAATCAATTTGGTGGAAAAGTGAAAATGGGTTTTTGGCTCGATTTATTTATTATATAAACGGATACCATATTCAGTTAGGTAATTATAAATTAGATGAGTCCGACCTAATAGACTTAGCTAATCAGGTTCAATAGTATCTTTGGATGCCTGTAAATATTCAGTTCATTATTAAGCAAACGGACAGGATTGTAGAGCAAATTATAGAATATTTTTACTAGATAGATTGCCAAATAAGGTGTGATAAAAGGTGAAAATAAGTACCAAGCTTTTAACAAAAGTGATTAACAATTGGGATCCTATCGGTCTATTGGCTGGAGGTGCTCCACAGAACGAATATGATATTGAGATCAATCAGATTGCACAAAAGTCTATAACATGTACAAATGAAATAGAATTAGCAAAACTTATATACAGAGTGTTCAATGATATGATGGGTGTGAAGCTAGACCATCTAAGTTGCTTAAATCAGGCATTTAAAATAACTGATCGTAATAACAATACTTTATTCAACTAACGAGGAACGTTAGTTCAATGAAACAGCGATAGTCTAGGACTTTATTTTTTGTCCTTGGCTGTCGCTGTTTCAATTTCTGAGGTCAGTCTAAAACTTATTTTATGAAGTCTGACGATATGGCAATTGAGAATCAGCGTGGAATAAAGACACCCAGTCAAATACTTTATTTTCTACCGACAGCAGAGTTTTGGAAACGAAACGAGTTGCTGGCAGTGAAGAGGGGCAAACTGCTTTTGACCATAAAGGCAAGAATCCGTTCGAGAGAGGAACGAGTTTAAATGAACCTCAGCGATTTTAAATTGCCCTATCGTAAACTCAATAACGTAGAGTAGTTCTCTTTGCATAGCTGCAATGGCGCAAGCTGATCCATTCACGCGGGTTGGCTGCGCAGCCCGCGAAGTGGTCGCTCAAGAGAGCGAACTTGAAGGGGATATTTTTATGGGCTTTTTATCTCCATTCCGTTTTCGATCACGATACTGCTTTGGTGTGATATCGGCATGTTTTTTAAACGATTTAATAAAGTGAGTCTGGTCATAATAGTTCAAACGAGTAGCGATGGTGGAGACCGACTCACTTGTGAAATCGAGCAGCTTCTTAGCTTCTTCTATTTTCTCCTGATGGATGAAATGACTGATCGTGAGTCCCGTTTCTTTTTTGAAAAGGGTGGATAAATAGGTACCGTTAAGTCCAGTCAGCTCAGCCAGCTCAGAGATAGAAATCGCATCATATAAATGATTAAAAATGTATTCGCGGCATTTCGCAATTGGCTTAGAAACGGTGCCTTTCCGATTTTCGCTAACGCGATCCGTAATATCTAAGAAGGCGTCTATCATCGCGGTTTCAACCGAGCGAACATCCGTTAAATCCTCGATATGCTGAATGTAAGTATCGCTTAAGCGATATGCCAGCTCTGTATACAGTCCACCCTCCATACCCGCTCGAATGGCTACAGCAATTGCGCAGATGGCAATGTTTTTGCGGCTTCTCAAATGACTTCGTTTGGATAGTGTGCCTGCCTCCCCAATTACACCCATTACGAATAGATTCTTAAGTGCAGCTTTATCGCCGTTCTTAATATGCCGTAATAATATCTGTTCAAATTCCCGGCTCGTGTGAAGATTAGAAAATTCCTTCATATTAGACATCGATAGCTCAATAGCTTCCTCTGACAAAAACCGTTGGCCCAACCGGAAATTAAATTCAAGAACATCCGTCAATTCTAACGCCTCTTGATTGACAATCCAATGTGCCATGATGCCAATATGATATAATCTCTGCTTGGAAACAAGAGGGAGACTGCGCAAATATTCAACCCAAGCTGGATGGATTTTTCTGGGAATATTATTGTCATTCATGAGATTTCGAACGGTTTCCTCGGAAGGAACATAATCAATGGAGGGACCTATAATAATGGTTCCTGCTCGCTTCAAATCCGAATAAACGGGTTGTACGATAAAAAATTCCTCAAACTCCGTTGTCTGTATAACTGGAAAAGTTTTATCCCAGGTTCGTTTTATTAATTGCTGGAAGTATTCAGGATTTTGTAAGGCGGAAAATGGGATAGGAGCGTTGGATTCGAAATATTCCTGCCCGCTTGGATCATCCGCACTCAACCAATAAACAGGCAGCTGCAAGCTCTCATGAAGTAATTTAGCTAAAAAGGAAGGATTAAATTCCATCTAATGCCTCCAAATAAATTTACTTTTATTCAAATAATCATACCATATTTTCGATTTTTTGATCATCTATAATGAGTGTGTAGTAAAAAATGAAAACGCTTTACAGTTTGTGAGTTTATTTAAGGTGGATTCAAAATGAATCGTGACATAAAGAAAATGGTTACACAAATGACATTGGAAGAAAAAGCAGATATGTACTTTGGCTTGGGTGTTGGGCATTTAAAGGTGCTTTTTCAGATGAAATGGTCGAACAACTTCTCCTCCAACTAAACGGACAAAAAAAATCATACAATCGAGGTTGCTACTATGGAACAAACTAAACTTTCATTTTCGGAGAAGCTTGGGTATGGCGTAGGAGATATGGCAAGCAATCTCATTTGGACGTCCGCTGCAACGTTCCTCACTTTCTTTTATACCGATATCGTCGGCTTTTCTGCTGCAGCAGTAGGTACGTTGTTATTAATTGCTCGTTTCTTCGATGCTTTTGTCGATATTGGTGTAGGTGTGTTAGTTGATAAAACGAGGAGCAAACACGGCAAGGCTCGTCCTTGGCTGCTTTGGCTGGCCATTCCTTTTGGCCTATCTGGCGTGCTGCTGTTCACAGCTCCTGACTTAAGTACAACAGGCTCTCTTATTTACGCTTACGTGACCTATCTCATTCTCAACATTATTTATTCAGGAGCGAACGTTCCTTATGGTGTGTTGAACTCACTCATTACACAAGATCCTTATGAGCGATCTTTACTTAACATATTCCGTATGTTGATGGCTATCTTTGGCGCGGTGCTCGTCTCCACCATGACGGTTCCCATCGTAAATGCATTCGGTGGCGGCAAACAGGGATGGATGATGACGTTTACTATTTATGGTGCGATTGCAGCGGTGTTGTTCTTGATTACTTTCCGTGCGACGAAAGAGAGAGTTAAGCCAGCAGTAGCCCAAAATACGGTACCGCTTAGTGGCTCTTTGAAAGCGCTTTTCCGCAATAAATATTGGGCGCTGCTCGTGGTATTCATGATTCTAAGTTTTATTATGACGTCGGTAAATACAGCGGTTAACATTTATTACGCGCAGTATATTTTAGGAAATGCTGAATTGATGTCCGTTCTCGGCGTTATTTCCTTTATCCCGTTGTTAATTGGCTTGCTGTTTGTTGCTCCGATTATTAAAAGGTTCGGTAATCGTAATTCCTCACTCCTAGGCTTAGCCATCACGATTTTGGGAGCAACGATTACGGTTATTGATCCAACTAGCATTAAAATCGTAATCATCGCGTCGGTGATCAAATCACTTGGCGGCGTGCCATTAGCTGCAACGATGTACGCGATGCTTGCAGACACGGTAGACTATGGAGAATGGAAAACAGGCATGCGAACAGAAGGTTTAATTTACAGCGCTGGAAGCTTCGGCTCAAAGGCAGGCAGCGGGCTTGGCGCCGCGATAGTCGGTTGGATGCTCGCATTTGGAGGTTATGTTGGTGGTCAGGAGCATATTAGCGAATCCGCTCGTTCCTCAATCCTGTTCATGTACATTTATTTGCCGATGATTATTAGTGCGCTTATGGTCGTCATTCTCTATTTCTATAAATTAGATAAGCAATTCCCGCAAATTGTAAAAGAGTTAGAAGCAGCTAAAAACAGATAAATAGGCAGGAAGGGGGGACAAGGCCGCAGATAAAAGATAATTGAAAAGCGCAATGTGTTGAAAGCTGGCTCCGGTATTTTAACGGCGTCAGCTTGTTTGGCTTTATTCATAAGCTGACTCTTTAATCATGTGAAGCTAGGATTGCATTAGCATTATTGTGTTTATTTACATTTTCATTCCGTAGTATAATAGGAAGTATGCTGCTCCATAGGCTAGTAATTGAAAATTGAAATTGTATTTTTTTGCATAATTCTTTAGGATTAAGCATTAAGGAATGAAATGATAATTAAAAAGCTGAGTAGAGGTATTAATCAGGCTTCTATATGGATGTGAGGGATTTTTTTGAGCTCGACTACGCTAAGAACATTATCTGGTACTAATCTAGAAGATGTACAGGAAATGAATCGATCTTTAGTAATGCGATTGGTAAGGAAAAATCAAATCTGCTCCCGAGCCGAAATAGCCGAAGCTTCTGGTTTAAAGCAATCGACCATTACGAATATAATCAATGAGATGATTAATTGGGGTCTCATTGTGGAAACGGGAATGATTGAAGGAAAAAAAGGGCGCCGCTCAATCGGAATTAAATTAAATAGTGAATATTATAAAATTATCGGAATTAGACTTACACGTACATCCATTTCGGTTGGTATGTATGATTTGGATGGTACTGAATATGGACTCCAAAAGTTAACGATCAATCCTGGTGAAGGTTCTGCTATTGCATTTAAGAAAATGAAGGATTTAATTACCGAAGCCATTTCAACGAATACGGTTGGTAAAGTATATGCAATCGGAATGGCTACTCCAGGTCCATTATTCCGTAATGAAGGTCGAATTGCTTTGATGAGCAACTTCCCGGGCTGGGAGAAAATTAATATACAGGAAGAATTGACACGAGAATATGAAATCCCTGTTTATTTAGAGCATGACGCCAAAGCAGGCGGGATGGCGCATTGGTGGTTTGGTGATCATCAAGATCACGGTGTCCTCATCTTTGTAACTGCTGGACAAGGCGTGGGGGCAGGTATCGTTGTTGATGGTACTGTATACCGTGGCTCCCTTGGTATGGCTGGCGAGATTGGTCATATGAGTATCGATTACAAAGGTCCCAAATGTGAATGCGGACATAATGGCTGTCTTGAGCTTTATTGCTCGACTTCCTCGCTTCTACGTGTACTTGGGAATGAATATCCATCTATTCAAGCCGTTTGCCAAGCTCTAGAAGCTGGTAATTCAATTGTTGAAGAAGCCGTACAAAAAGCGGCTTGGTTCCTTGGCTTTGGTCTCGTAAATGTCGTCAATGTATATAACCCTAGCCAGATTGTACTAGGAGACGAGTTTGCGGCGGTAGGAGATCGATTATTGCATACCGTATCTGAGGTCATACAACAACATGTTTTGCCTGATGTATGGAACCGTTTGGAGATTAAACTTGCACCACCAGAAAAAGATTTTATGTTAGTTGGTGCAGCTACAATAGCTATTGATAATTTGTTGAATCAACCTTCTGTTCATTTATGGCCTAAGGCTGAATAAAGCTTACCTTCAAAAGAGCGCCCTTTTTAATAAAGTGCGCTCTTTTTTTGTGCGTAAAAAACAGCATTATCGACGGTTTTTAAAGTGTATATATTTTTTTAAAAAATGTATTGATTGAATGAATTGATTGATCTATAATCTTCTTAATTAATACCAAATATTGAAAGTACAAAAGTTGGGAGGCGCATCCATGATACTTGGTATTGATATTGGTACCTCAAGTGTGAAATCAATGGTTATAGATCTTAGTGGTCATATTCTCGGTATTGCTCAACAAGAGTACGCAATAAATATTCCGACCGAAGGGTATGCAGAGCAAGATCCGGAGACTTGGTGGGAGATCGTGTGCAGCACCTGCTCTAACGCAATCAGACAATCTTCTAAGAATGGGAGTGAGATAAAAGCTGTAGGACTTTCAGGTCAGATGCATGGTCTTGTCGCTATAGATGCAAGCGCTAACATTGTGCGTCCTGCCATTATATGGTGCGACCAAAGAACAATTTCACAAAAGGAAAAGGTAGAGACGCTTTTTTCAAAAGAAGAGTTAGGTGAGCTTATTCAGAATCCTGTGGCTACAGGTTTTCAGTTGCTTTCGCTGCTCTGGATGCAGGAACATGATCAGGAAAATTATAAGAAAATATATAAGGTTTTAACCCCAAAGGATTATATCCGATATCGGCTAACGGGTGAGATAGGTTCAGAGATGTCGGATGCATCGGGAACTGCGGCATTTAGTGTGGCCGGGAAACAATGGTCATTTGAGTTATTGGAGCGTGTTGGAATCGACCCGGATCTATTCCCTGCTGTTCGGTATTCCTGGGAAGTTAGCGGTGCAGTCACACAGGAAGCAGCAAGCCAGAGCCTGCTTTGCGCAGGTATTCCTGTCGTATTTGGAGGAGCCGATCAACCGATGCAAGCTGTTGGCAACGGTATTATTAATCCGGGAGTTGTCTCTTGTACGCTTGGAACAGGTGGTCAATTATTAGCCCCCATATTACAGCCGACTTATGATCCAAAGCTAAGGGTGCATACTTACGTACATTCGGTACCTGACAGATGGTATCTGCTCGGAGCAACGATGAGTGCTGGTTTGTCCTTGAAATGGTTGGCTCACAATATCCTTAAAACGCAGGATTTCAATATTTTAGATGAAAGTGCTAGTCAGATACATGCAGGCAGCGAGGGTCTTCTTTTTCTCCCTTATTTGATTGGTGATCGAACGCCGCATATGGATCCTAACGCTAAAGGGATGTTTTTTGGACTTCAGCTCAATCATCGCAGTGATCATATGGTGAGAGCAGTTTTGGAGGGAGTTGCTTACTCTCAAAGAGACGGGCTGGAAATATTTAAATCGTTGAATGTTCAGATCGATCGAGTCATCGTCTCAGGAGGGGGAGCAAGAAGCCCCTTATGGAAACAAATTTTGGCGGATGTGTTCGGTCAAGAGGTGTACACCAGCTCAATGACAGAACATGCTTGTGTTGGGGCGGCAATCACAGCTGCCGTTGGGGTTGGCTTATATACTAGCTTTGAGGAAGCATGCTCGGGAATCATAAAGATGAAGGAAGAGCCGGTAGTCCCTAACGCAGCAAATCAGAATCTCTATGACAATCAATACGGTTTATACAAAGAGCTATACCAAAAGAATAAACAATTATTTGCATTATCAAATTCTCCTAAATAGTGAAAGGGGTAAGATACGTGAATCAAAATACTGAGTTTTTACCAGTTGAAGTTTTTTTGGAAGAGGGGAGTTCTGTTGCAACGGTGGACTGGGGAGCAGTTGAAGCGACAACGATTCTTTTATCACTCACCGACATAACAGAGGGACAGGTATTGCGAGTTTATACAAAAGATTTGAAGGATATTATTGGGCTTGAACTCGTAATGCTGCCTGAATCGAAAACGCTTACTTTAGTGGCGGAGATATATACGGATGCAAAGGAAACACCGCTAAAGCTGTCCGCGCCCAAGGAGGTTCTCCAAAAGGCTGAGCAGCTTAAGGTGATGATTCGGTATAACGGATTTCACTTAGCACTGCATCTGGATGGTGTACTAATTGACGAGGAGTGGCCAATGGGATCCATTAATCTCCGAGATGCAACGATCGAATCGGCAATGATCAAGCAGGGACGATTGCTTAATTATAATATTAGCGAGCAAGAGATTTCCGAGCTTTATGGTGACGAGAAACAGATGGAACAGAGAGCTAACAGGCTATTGGGCGAGGAATCCACATCCGTTCAATATTGGCGCCCGCGCGGCTTCAACACTGGAGTTGGTGATTGTATGCCTTATTTCGATGGTCATACATTTCATATCTTCTATTTATTTGATCGCCGGGGTCATGGAAGCAAATGGGGACTAGGGGCTCATCAATGGGCACACCTGTCTTCGGATAACCTCGGCGACTGGAAGCACTATCCCCTTTCTGTGGCTATAACCGAGCAGTGGGAAGGTTCAATCTGTACGGGATCCATTATTCAAGATCATACTCATTATTACGCATTTTACGCCGTTCGTGCAGTTGATGGCACGCCTGCCCGCTTGACCTGGGCTACTAGCGTTGATGGGGTTGAATTCGAGAAGTCAGGCGTTTACATCGAACTATCTAGTCAGTATCATCTCAGTTCGGTGAGAGACCCACATGTGTTTAGAGAGGATAACGGCACCTATCATATGTTGATTACAACAAGCATTATGAATGGCGATAGGGAACAAGGTTGTCTAGCACATATGACTTCCACCGATCTTAAAACGTGGGTGGAGCACACGCCGTTTATTGTTCCCGGTTACCATGATCAGCCGGAATGCTCTGACTATTTTGAATGGAACGGTTGGTACTATCTCATTTTCAGTAACGATGGTGCTGCAAGATATCGCTATTCCCGCAACAAATTTGGTCCGTGGATGAGACCAGCCGCTGACATTATCGATGGTGTTCAGTTACGTGTACCGAAGTCAGCTGCTTACAAAGAAGGCAGAAGATTAGTTGTTGGTTTCTTGTCTGAACCAGGAAGGTACGGTGGTGAGCTCGTCATTCGTGAGCTAATACAGCACCCGGATGGTTCTCTAGGTACAAATTTCGTAGAGGAGCTGCACGATTACACTGATTCGAGAAACAAGATCGAAACATTAGAGACGTTTACTCTTGAAAATTTGGAAGGATATGCTGCGAGCGGCCATTTACGAATAGAGAACGATTATTATCTTAAATTTAAAGTCATTCCGGCATATCCGAATATGTACTATGGATTCTCTCTAGCGCATTCAGACAAATTTGAACAGGGCCATGAAGTAAGGTTCGATCCTGCGGGACGTAAACTGGGCATCCATCAGATAAACGGCAGAAGCTTCTCTCAAGATGAAGCGACATCCCTCTATCATATGAATGATTTGGAGCAAGAGGTTATTGTGGAGGCTGTTGTAACGAATGAGTATATAGATCTTTGCGTGAATGGCGCAAGGACGATGATAAGCAGATCTGGCAAGGAATATGCTTATCTCCGTTTCTTCTCACAATTTGGCGCTGCGGAATTTCACAATATTACATATCGTGAATTGGAATGACAGGGGAACTGGAGGCCAACAGCTATGATGGATAAAATTGCGCTTAGAAATGTAATCAAGAGCTGGCAATTGTATGTTCTTTTACTGCCAGCCTTGATCTATCTCATCCTGTTTCAATACGCTCCTATGTACGGAATAATCATCGCTTTCAAAAATTTCAATCCTGTGCAAGGAATATTAGGCAGCCCCTGGGAGGGCTTTAAGCACTTTGAAACCTTCTTTAATTCCTATGTGTTTACGAATGTTCTGTTCAATACGTTAAAGTTAAGTGTTTTTTCATTATTGATCGGCTTTCCTATTCCAATTATATTCGCTTTGCTGCTCAATCAGGTTCGCAAGCAAGTTTTCAAACGATTTGTTCAAACGGTGACCTATGCACCCTATTTTATTTCTACAGTTGTGCTTGTATCCATGCTTAACGTATTTCTAGCTCCAAGCACTGGCTTTGTAAACAACCTAATTACGATGGTCGGCGGTGATGCTGTTAATTTCATGGCACGCGCAGAGTGGTTTCGAACGATATATATCGCCTCAGGAATTTGGCAGACTATGGGTTTTAGCGCCATCATCTATCTGGCAGCGCTCAGTGGCGTTAACCCTGAATTACATGAGGTAGCCACTGTGGACGGAGCCACTACCATAAGAAGAATTTGGCATATCGATCTGCCCTCCATCACACCAACCATTATGATTATGCTCATTCTTGGAGTTGGAAGCGTAATGGCCGTCGGATGGGAAAAAGCCTTTCTCATGCAGCAAGGGATGAATTTGCCGGCTTCAGAAATTATCTCGACTTATGTGTACAAGGTGGGACTGCTAAACGCGCAGTATAGTTTGGCGACTGCCATTGGGTTATTTAATTCGGTCATCAATTTCTCACTGCTCATAGTTACAAATCAAATATCCAAAAAATTGACGCAAAATAGTCTTTGGTAAGGAGGGAATACGGTGAAAAGCCAATCAATGAGCGACAAGATATTTAATATATTTAATTTTGTGTTCATGAGCATGATTGCTATTGCTATTTTGTATCCGCTTTATTTTGTGTTTCTAGCATCCTTTATGGATCCTGATCAAGTAAATAAAGGCGGCCTGCTTATCTTCCCCAAGTCGTTTTATCTAGACGGATTTAAGAAAATTTTCGAGTATAAGCCGTTATGGGATGGATATCTCAATTCCATTATGTACACCTTAATCGGCACCTTTATTAATCTAGCAGTAACGATTCCGTGTGCGTATGCACTGTCTCGAAAAGGACTTGCAGGAAAAGGTCCGATAATGATGTTGTTTGCTTTCACCATGTTTTTTAGTGGAGGACTTATTCCAACCTATTTGCTTATTTCCAATCTTGGCATGCTGGATACCATATGGGCGATCACACTGCCAGTCGCCGCATCAGTCTGGAATATTATCATTACTCGCACTTATTTCCAGAGCAACATTCCGGACGAGCTGCTAGAAGCATCGGTTATGGATGGATGCTCGGATTTCAGATTCTTTTTCTCTATCGCACTGCCACTATCCAAAGTGATCATCGCTGTCATGGCGCTATTTTATGGAATCGGCCACTGGAATTCTTTCTTTGAGCCATTGCTCTATCTAAGCAGTACAGAGAAGTTTCCGCTTCAAGTTATTTTGCGAAATTTGCTGATTATGAATGAAGCGGGATCTCGAATGGTGATCGACCCTATGTCATTAGCGGCCAAGCAGCGTATTGCGGAGCAATTGAAGTACGGCGTTATTGTCGTGGCGTGCTTGCCGCTGCTAATTGTGTACCCATTTGTACAGAAATATTTTACGCAAGGTGTAATGATTGGATCAATTAAGGGATAAAGCACCATGGTCATTCGTTGGGCTAGCAAAGGGGGTGATCCTGTTAGTCAACTCACAGCGTCACAAGGATAGTATTAAAATTTTTTTATTCGAAGGGAAGGTCAAGAGACAATGAGCCAAGCAAAATGGATTAAAGGATTATTGATTGCGAGTTTATCAGTAAGTTTAGTCGCAGGATGCGCTTCGAACAACACAGATAACGCGAAAAGCAATACAGGTGAAAATAATACTGCGGAATCAACAGATCCTAATGCAAAAACGAGCATTACCATTGTACGAGCAAAAGATCCTCGCAATCTACCGGTAGATGAAATGATTTGGTTTAAGAAATATAGTGAGGTCGCCCCATCGAACGTAAAGATAAAGTGGGAAGAAATACCTTCTGAATCTGCTGATGAGAAAATTAATCTGATGCTCGCTGGCAATAACTTGCCAGAAGCATTTCTAGGTACAATGAGTATCGGAAAAGTAATGAAAAACGTCAAGTCAGGCATATTCCTCCCGATTGAGGATTATATAGACGAGATGCCTAATTTTTCTAAAGTACTCGATCAACGACCGGAGTATCGGGCTCTTATCACCGCGCCGGATGGACATATTTATGGGCTGCCCTATATTGAAGAAATGTTTGGCCTTATAACGAACCAAGGGATTCTTTCCATATATAAGCCTTGGCTGGATAAACTTAATTTACCCGTTCCGACGACCATCGACGAGTATCGCGATACGTTAAAGAAGTTTGTTGAGAATGATATGAATGGAAACGGCATTAAAGATGAGATTGGGTTATCTCTAGCTAACAAAGGAGCGAATTCGGGTATTGGCTCCTGGAGAAACAATGCCGATTTTGGACAGTTTTTCGGATTATGGGGGCAAGTCGATCGTGGAGACAGCATGTTCCTAGATAGCAATGGTAAAATTTTCAACACGGCTTCAACCGAAGCCTATAAAGCAGGCATTAATTATCTCCATGAAATGTATAAAGAGGGGCTCATTGATCCTGAGTTCACCATTACGGACGGACCTAAGCTTCAGGCTAAGCTTAGAAATGAGACTGTGACAGTTGGGTCTGTCGTACATTTCTCTGTTCTGGATGTAGCAGGTGAGAAGGTAGCCAATGACTATGTGCCGATCCCTTATTTGAAGGGACCTGGAGGAGAGTATGGGGGCCGGGAGAATTTGGTTGAGATGCACAATCCTCTCGCATTTGTATTGACAACAAAGAATAAGAATCCTAAAGCGGTACTGGCTTGGGTTGATAAAATGTACGATCCAGAGTGGTCTGTTCAGACGAACTGGGGACCACTTGATTATCAGTACAAAAAGAACGAGAAAGGCGTCATGGTATTTGATACGTTGAAGGACGGACTCGATACCTATAATGATATGCGTGCAAGAAATACGATCCAAGGCAACTCTCCAGTCGCCATTTTAACGGATTATTATGACACGGTGGTTGAGTATCCACAGGATGCACAGGATATTTTGAATGATATGAAGACGGTAGGTTACCTAGACAAGCATTTTAACGATCCATATATTCCACATACATTGTTCTACGATGCAGAAACGGCGGATAAGATGGCACTTCTGTCACCTCAAATTTATGGTCTTATTGACACTAATCGAAGAAAGTGGATTACCGATGGCGGCATCGATAAAGAGTGGGATTCCTATAAAAAAGAGCTGGAGAAGGCAGGGCTCTCCGAGTTTATCGGTTATGTACAAGAAGCTTATGATCGTTATCTAGCAAACCAGAAGTGATAATAATATACGAATAGTAGGTGAACGGTATGGATAAATTTAGACCAAACTATCATTTTACACCTGAACAGAATTGGATGAATGACCCGAATGGCATGGTGTTCTTTAATGGAGAATACCATCTGTTCTATCAGCATCATCCAGAGGGCTCAACGTGGGGACCTATGCACTGGGGCCATGCAATCAGTTCGGATATGGTGAACTTTGAACATCGTCCGATTGCCTTGTATCCGGATGAGAATGGCACGATCTTCTCAGGAAGTGCCGTTGTAGACTGGGAGGACACAACGGGTTTCTTCGGGGGTAAGCCTGGATTAGTTGCGATATTTACACACCATGATACAGTTCCAGGGACAGACCTCGTCAGGGAGCGTCAAAGCTTGGCGTACAGTGTTGATTCCGGGAGAAGCTGGATAAAATATCGGGATAATCCTGTCCTTGAAAGCGACCGATTCGTTGATTTTCGGGATCCGAAAGTATTCTGGCATCCCGATACGAAGCGGTGGATTATGATACTGGCATCAGGCCAATCGGTCTGTCTGTACCACTCTAGCAATCTGAAGGAATGGACATTTAGTAGTGAATTTGGTCAAGGCAACGGCTCGCACGCTGGAGTGTGGGAATGTCCGGATTTATTTCCATTGCCTGTTAATGGTGATCCTTCTCACACGAAATGGGTGATGATCGTCAGTGTTGGAGGCGGACCTGATCATATTGAAGGATCTCGGACACAATATTTTATCGGGGAATTCGATGGATGTTCATTTGTAAACGACAACCCATCTGATACTGTACTTTGGCTTGATCACGGCAGAGATAATTACGCTGGGGTCTGCTGGTCAGATATTCCTGAAGAGGATGGACGCCGTATATTCCTAGCTTGGATGAGTAATGGTAAATATGCCAATGTTACACCAACGGTGGGATGGAGAAGTGCAATGACCATTCCAAGGACGTTGTCACTGGAATTCCTGTATGGTCAAGTCAGGTTGATTCAAAAGCCTATTCAGGAATTGCAGAGAATCAGAACTCCAATTCTATCACTCGAAAACACATCGCTAGAAGAAGCCCAGTTATTCTTATCGGGCTTGGAACTGGACAGCTTTGAACTAATTGCGGAATTTGTACCCGTCATAACGGAGGATTTCGCCATAAAGGTTAGAAAATCTGATTCTCAGCAAACGGTTATAGGCTATAAGGGTATTGAAAATGAAATATTTGTAGACCGTACATTATCTGGAATCATTGATTTTCAAGAGGGTTTTGCCGGGACGCATGCAGTAAAACTCATGACACAGAACGAGTTGATTAAGCTGCACATCTTTGTGGATCGATCCTCGGTAGAGGTATTTGTAAATGATGGGATAGCTGTTATAACCGATCTAATATTCCCTGAACCAGAATCAACAGGGTTGGGATTGCATGCTTCACAGGACGGTATTCAGCTCCAGAGGTTCGAAATTTTTAAGTTAAGTTAGTTTCTATTAATATAGGTTTACTACTTATATACCTATCAGGTGTTAAATGCGCAAGCGGTTCGCGTGGCGAACCGCTTGCTTCTTGTGTAGCCGGATAAAAAATAGATGGTTATAAATAATAGTCTAATGATCACTCCCAGATCATTCACTAGGAGGAAGCTGCATGCGCATTGGAGCGATTGAGGCTGGCGGTACTAAATTTGTTTGTGGAATCGGAGATGAAGAGGGAAAGATTGAAGAAAAGGTAAGCTTCCCTACAGAGCAACCGGAACAAACGCTAGAGAGCATCATTGAATACTTTCGTGATCGTCATGTGGATGCCATTGGCATTGGAAGTTTTGGCCCCATTAACATTGATCGCACAAGTCGCTATTATGGTTATGTCACCACGACTCCGAAGAAGGGCTGGTCAGGATATCCTTTCTTGAAAAAACTAGAAAGTGAGTTTAAGGTGCCTTACGGATGGGATACGGATGTTAATGCAGCTGCTTTTGGAGAGGCAACTTGGGGTGCCGCAAAGGGACTTGACAGCTGTGTCTATTATACCGTGGGAACAGGTATTGGGATGGGGGTTTACACGGAAGGGAGGCTGATACATGGACTGGTTCACCCGGAAGGTGGACATATCTTAACGAGAAGGCATCCGGATGATCGGTTTAACGGACTTTGTCCTTATCATGACCATTGTTTAGAAGGAATGGCATCAGGGCCAGCGCTCGAAATGAGATGGAATAGGAAGAGCGAGCAGCTCCCACAAGATCATGAAGCGTGGGAGATCGAAGCATTTTATATCGCTCAAGGAGTAACCGCGGCTATTCTAATGCTTTCTCCAAAAAGGATCATTCTTGGAGGAGGCGTTATGAAACAAAAACATCTATTTCCACTGATCCACGTTAATGTACAGAAAAACTTAAATGGATATGTGAATGCCAGCGAAATAGTGAATCATATCGAAGATTACATTGTTGCGCCATTGCTTGGTGACAATGCAGGCTTGTGCGGTGCGGTAGCTCTAGGTTTGCAAGCTTTATTGGAAGCACAAAAGTGAATTCATAAGATCACAGATATTATGCCAGACTATATTGCCCCTCTCAAATCGCAAACAAAATTCAGTCTTTATTAAATGTGCGAAACAATAAAAGAAGTTGTCCAGGAAGGTCTGCTTTGCGGCCAGAAGGGATAACCTCTTTTTTTATATAAGTGTTGATAGCTCATGATTAAAATGTTCAATACTTTCAAATTCATTAATATAAAGAAATTTAGGTTTCATTGTGCCTAAGAAGCTCTCGATGACGGCGTTATTGTAGCAGTTACCTTTGAGGGATATCTGGTTGGTAAAGATGTGTTTGTTAAAGAACTGAAAAGTATAGTACTGTATTGGTATATGAATAGCTTGACTTAGTGGTAAACTCCCATTGAAAATATTTCTGGCGAAATGTGGTGATGTACTTGTTAAAAATGCTTGTTGTTGATGATGACAAGTTCGAACGGGACGGCGTTAGGTTTCTCGTTGATAAATACGGACTGCATTTGGAGATCTTTGAAGCTGACAGTGGTGAAAGCGCTCTCCTATATATCGAAAGCCATGATATTGACATCTTGCTGACCGATATCCGGATGAATGGGATGGACGGTTTACAGCTAGCAGAGAAGGTTCGTGAACTAGGTAAGCCTATCAAAACGATGTTTATGAGCGCCTATGGTGAGTTCGAGTATGCACAGAAGGCAATCGATCTGAAGGCAATCCATTATATATTAAAACCTGTGCAGGTTAGCGAATTTATTAAGAATATGACCGAGATCATCCAACTGTGCGAGGAAGCGTTGAAGTTAAAGGTTCAGCAGGAAAGGCTCGAAGCTGCCTATTTGAAGGAAGTCAGATACGAAAAGCAGAAGCAGCTTACTGATATTATACTCAGCAAGGCAGAGGAGACGGATGACAAACGGGATCTGAAGGTGCCTAACGGCAGGTTCGAAAATTATCTTTACATGCGGATGCTGATGCTGGATTCTCGTAAACGCTTTTTCGATCGGCTTGATCTCGATATCGAAGAGCAGTTGGGCGAACTCATTCATCGCAATATCGATTTTATTCATTTGAATGAGTTTCAAGCGTTGCTGTTCTTGGAAACAGCCCCCGACGAGTCGCTGGAAGCTATAACGGAGCTTGGCCAGCAATTGATCCGGATATTCCAGGATATGTACGATAATGATATTTGTGTTGTGATCAGCGGATTGATGGATGATGTGAAGCAGCTCCACAAACAATTTCACGAAATGGAAACGATGCTGGAAAACAAGTTCTTTTTCGATGAGGGTACGGTGATGCTGGCAAACCGCACATTATTTGCTCAGGGCGATATGACAGCAGTAGTAAATGATGTGTTAACGCAATTGACGCAAAATATTCAGCACAACCGATATGATATCGCGCAACTGTATGTCGAGCAACTGTTTGATGCTCTACAAAACAGTGAGCATTTAACGGTTATCTATGTAAAATATGTGTGCACCGAAATTGTCAAAGCTGCATTCAATGCCTCTATAAAAAAGAATAACGATAGATTCAAGCATAGTTTGGAGGACATCTATAAAACGGTAAAGTTGAGCGATTTGCGTAAAGTAGTACTGCGTATTCTAAAGGAAAACGAGTCTTTCTGCGAAACGAATTTGGAAGCGACCTCCAAAGCGATTGATGAAGTCGTCCGAATCATCGAGAACGAATATCAGACTGACTTGTCATTGGAATTATTGTCGGAGCGGGTTTATTTATCTCCTAGTTATTTGAGCCATCTATTCAAGAAACAGAAAGGGATAAGTCTTAATAAGTTCATGACCGTGCACCGAATGGAAAAGGCAAAGGAACTGCTTATAACAACCAATCGTAAAATTATCGATATCGGCCAGGATGTTGGTTATAACAACTTCTCCTACTTCAGCTCGTTATTCAAAAATCATTTTGGTCGAACGCCTTCCAAATACAGAGAAGAGGCATAAACGATGAAACGGCTGATCTATGGTTTGTTCAATCGTTTACGGTTTAATCAAAAACTGTTTCTATCTTATTTAATTGTTATTATCATTCCTATTATGGTGCTTGGCATATACGCCTACAATCAATCAAAGGACATGCTCAAATTGCAGGCACTGCAAGGGATTGATAAGAATGTGAATACCGTTACTCAGAATATTGACAATTCGGTTGAACGTTACAATCATGCGATTCGATCGATCGTATTCACGAAGATGTTCCAGAAGATCGTAGCCAACGATTATATCGACTTAGTCAATCTTTCACGGGATTTGAAAGATTTCTTAGATCCGTATTTTATCATGATGATGAACCTTGACAAGGACATTGAGAAAATAACCTTTTACACGCAAAGCACTGTTCCAGAATTCGGCGATTCAGTAGTTTCATATAAACGGGTTAACGAGAAGCCATGGTACAACGAAGCTATGAAAGGGATAGAACCGCTATGGAAATATGAGGATAACGAACTGTTTGTCATTCATAAATTCCCAAAAACTCTAAAAGAGCCCAATACGAATATGGTCTATATGCGAATTAATGAGAACAGTTTCTTCAAAAACATTACCGATCTCGATCAGGAGTATGCTGTCATTATCTCTGATGACAATAACCGAATCGTATATGCGAATCAAAGTGCAAAGTTGATTGCCTTTGACTTCAAAGAAATGATGAAAATGAATGAGGGGACGGTACGCACCGGTCAAACGGAAATGTTTCTTGTCAAGAAGAAGATCGTTCAGGCTAATTGGACGGTCTATTGTTTCGTACCCGCAGCGCTTGTGTCCCATAACGCAGGTTCAATCATTAATGCGACGCTAATCGTGATCCTTGCTTGTATTGTCAGCTTGCTGATCATTATTTCGATTTTTTCCAAAACATTCATCAAACGGATATTCTCACTTAATGCGATAATGAAGCGGGTCGAATGGGGAGAATTGGATTTACAGGTTCAAAGTGAGGCCAGGGATGAAATCGGCGAACTGACTAATCGGTTCGGCAAGATGCTTAATCGGCTTAATGAACAGATCGATGAAACCTATCGAAGTAAAATCATTCAGAAAGAGGCCGAGCTGAAAGCGCTGCAATCGCAAATCAATCCTCACTTTCTATACAATACGCTCTCATTCATCAATTGGAAGGCGCTCAAAAACGAAGCGCCGGAAATTAGTCATGTCGTTACATCGATGTCGAAATTTTATCGAACGGCTCTTAATCAAGGCAACAATATTATTACTGTGCGCAACGAATTGGAGAATATCAAATCCTATATTGAGATTATTCAGGTTATGGGTGATTATAGCTTCGATGTGGTTTATAAGATCGATGAGGAGGTTAACGATTATTCAACAATAAATTTAATTCTTCAACCGCTCGCAGAAAATGCAATCAAGCATGGTATCAAACAGAAAAATAATGGAAAGGGTCTACTGTATGTTAGTGCCTGGCTTGGTAAAGGGACGGTCAATTTCGCGATTGAAGACAACGGTCCAGGTATGGAGAAGGAGACGATCGATACGATACTTACGATGCAATCGACAGGATATGGCCTCAAAAATGTCAACGAGCGTCTGCAACTGCGGTTCGGCACTAAATACGGCATCTCCATCCAAAGTCGACTTGGCTATGGTACAGTTATGACCATCGTTATTCCACAAAGCTTGTATAGTTCCACACTATAAACAACTTATTCTCCCAAATTCAACTTCGCCCGCCGGCTAGCCGGACGGGTTTTTTTTAACTCCGTAATAAACTGCATCATTTCTAAAATATTTGATAATTATTAAATAAGTTTCCTATGTTATATTCTCTTTAGCACAATGGAACCGCTTACAAAAAGGAGGGAATAAAGCAATGAGCAATACGATTAGGGCAATTAGCACGAAACAGGTGCTGAGGAGGGAGAAGATAAAAAAATATAAACAATACCGTGTGCTGCTGATTATGATGATTCCGGCAGTTGTCTATTACATTCTATTTCATTATCTCCCCATGTACGGCGTATTGTTGGCATTCAAGGATTTTAAAATTACACAGGGCATCATCGGAAGTCCATGGGCTGGACTTCATCATTTCGAAAAGATCATGAACGACACGTATTTCTACACTGTGTTGAAAAATACACTAATTATCAGTTTAAGCAAGCTGGTTTTTGGTTTCCCGGTACCCATCATTTTTGCATTGTTATTGAGTGAGATTTCAAATATGAAATTCAAGAGGTTAGCTCAGACTGTATCCTATTTACCCCATTTTATATCATGGGTTGTCATGGCTGGGATATTTTTTACGTTGTTTTCCTTGGACGGTCCTATCAATGGCATTGTAAAACTATTAGGCGGCGATCCGATGTTATTCTTGGCGGATGATCGTTACTTCCGCACCATACTTGTGGCGACGAGTATTTTTCAAGGCTTCGGATGGGGTTCAATTATTTATTTCGCAGCCATTTCGAGTATCGATCCGCAGTTGTACGAAGCTGCGGTACTCGATGGAGCTGGTCGTTTTAAAAGGATGTTTTATATATCTATTCCGATGCTTGCGCCCGTTATAGCCATTATGCTTATTCTATCAATGTCCGGTATTTTGGATGCGGGTTTTGATCAAATATTCAATATGTATAATGTCAAAGTGTATAACGTTTCAGACATAATCGATACTTATGTGTATCGCAAAGGTTTAATTGAGATGAACTATAGCTACGCGACGGCCGTTGGATTGTTCAAATCCGTGGTTGCTCTGATCCTGATCGTTATCGTAAATAAGATAGTGAAATGGATTGGCGGCAAGGAGCATGCCATATGGTAATTTTCTTAATTAGACGAGGGAGCGAGAGCGATGATTAACATAAAAAAATCAACGGCAGACAAAATAGTCGACGTCTTTTTGTATCTCATTCTGGCAGGTATTATCTTTATCACATTGTATCCCTTTTGGACGCAGGTCGTGATTTCTTTAGATGGAGCAGGAGCAGACAGTGCTGCCTATTCATCAGGCTTCATATGGTTGCCGACACAGCTCACGTTCGAGAGCTACAAGCTGGCCTTTAAGTTCGATGCGCTATGGACGGGATACTGGAATACGATTATTCGAACCGCGCTGGGTGTTATATTATCTATTTTTTTTACGGCCATAACCGCCTATCCTTTAGCAAAAAAAGACCTTCCCTTTAACCGATCGTTTACAAGCATGATTTTGTTCACGATGTTGTTTGCTGGGGGGACGATTCCTTCGTACCTGCTTATTAAGGAACTGAATATGCTTGATACGATTTGGTCGCTTGTTATTCCGGGAATGATTGGTGCGTTTAACGTGTTGATTATGCGAAATTTTTTTCGTTCGATTCCGGAAGAACTGGAAGAGTCGGCACGTGTGGATGGTGCAGGTTACTTGCGGATATTTACTCAGATCGTCATACCTTTATCGAAGCCAGTGCTGGCTACGATTGCTTTATGGGTAGGTGTAGGCCACTGGAATGCATGGTTTGACAGCATGATCTACATTTCAGATCCAAATAAGCAAGTTCTGCAGATTGTTTTACGCAAAATTATTATTCAAAACAACATGGCGGATATTAACAGCGTCATTCAAAATATCGGTAAAACAACAGAGTTTTCGGGAAGACAGCTGCAAGCCACGGTTGTCATGTTCTCGATCATTCCAATGCTGGTCGTTTATCCTTTTATCCAAAAGTATTTTGTCAAAGGCGTTATGATTGGCGCTATTAAAGGGTAACTCCCCTAATAGATAATATTTCATAAACAGAGAGGGCTGGTTGAAATGATAAAGAAGCGTGTATTGCTAGGAGGGCTATCCGCAGTTATGCTGATGTCGATCATGGCGGGATGCGGCAAAAATGATTCCTCGGGTAATCAGACTGATAATGGGAATAAACAATCGGCAGTCAATGGAGAAGCCACGAATAAGAAAATGAAATTGATGTTTTGGAATTTAGATGAGAATCAAACGACAGACTCAGTCGGATTAAATGCACTGAAAGAGAAGTACAACGTCGATTTGGAAAGTATAGCATCAACCAGGGAAGCGATGAAGGAAAAACTGAACCTTCTTATATCCTCTGGTGAAATTCCAGATTGGTGGAAAGAGCCATCGTTTACGGATTACGATAAATTTCTCCAACAGGATGTTGCCGCTGAAATTCCGCAACAATTAATTGAACAAAATATGCCGAAATATACGGAGTGGCTTAAACGTTACCTTGGGGAAGATCCATTTAAGTATATAAGAAGAGATGGGAAAATCTATGGATTACCGGTCATCTGGGATATTGGTATCGATGGTATACAGCTTGGTTTTCGTGAAGATTGGTTGAAAAAAGTAGGCATAACAAAAACACCGGAAACGCTTGATGAGATGGAAGCTGCATTGACGAAATTCCGGAACGAGGATCCTGACGGCAATGGTAAAAAAGATACGTATGGCATCACAGCAGCAGGTGAAAATATCGAATCTATTTTCAGCTCCGTGTTTGGCGCATATGATGCTTATCCTAATATATTCCGTGAGAAAGATGGAGTAATCGTCCGTGGAGAAATTGAACCAGGCGCCAAGCAAGCGCTTGAAGTTCTGAACCGTTGGTATAAAAATGAATTGATTGATCCCGAATTTGTCGTTAATAAAGGTAATAATGTTGAAGACAAAGTGCTTACGGACAAAATAGGAGCGATTGAATATTATTGGTGGGCGTTCTTGCCGGGCAACGCATTCCTTGGTGGAGAACAGTGGTATGACAAGCTGGCTAAGAAGTACCCGGGCTTTAATTTTGCAATTGAAGGCGGAATTAAGGGACCCGATGGGAAATACGGCATATCACAGTACAACCCAGCCTTTGCATCGGGTGTTATGTTCGGTAAGCATTTAGAAAAAGACCAGGAAAAACTGATTAAATACATGCAAATTTTCGAAGCTACCCAATTTGATCCGGAAATTTATGAAAAAATGAACTTTGGAGAGAAAGGTGTCCATTGGAATAAGAGCGACAAAGGAACGGTTGAATTCATCGCTCCATATACAGACGAGAAAGAACGCAAAAAAATAGGTCTTGGCGGTTACTCGATGGCAGGCTCGTTCAATGACTACGAATTTCAAACGTCATATACATCTGAAGAAAGTCTGCGTCAGCTTGCGAAAGATACACGTGCCAAGGGAACGAGAAATATTGATATTCTAGCACCATTCAACAAGCCCATCTACAATGAAACACAGGATAAGTTGAAACAGTATACACTACAAAATTTTATAGATTTTATTACGGGTCGCAAACCGCTGAGCGAATTCGATAGTTTTGTAGCTGAATGGAAAAAGATGGGCGGCAATGATGTATTAAAAGAAGCGCAACAAGTATATGACGACAATTTAAAATCATAATCATTTTGCTAAGCTAATTATCGATCTAAGAATGCGCTTAAATGAAAAATTATGCAGCAGGGAGATAGGAGAACTATGTATACCATAAACGCTGGTGTCTTAAAATTGCAGTTGAACGAAAAAGGTCAAATCACAGCTATGAACGATAGCGGGGATCATGCGTATGCATCAACTTCGCAGACTACTGTGCTTATACGCATTGTCATCGATGGTCGAATGGAAGTGCCTTCGAAGGCATCCTTGAACGCGGTACTGGGGCTAATAACATTTGAATTTGCAGATAGCGGTGCTGTGGTCGATGTATTGATAGCAGAAAAATCGCAGTATGCGACATTTGAGATTCAGCGTATTGAAGGCGCCGACGTGGATGGGGTCATATGGGGACCGTATATGACAACGGTTGCCGGTTCGATCGGTGAATCGGTTGGTGTCGTTCATAATGGACAATTCGCGATCGGCCTTCAGGCATTGAATATCAAGACTGTCGGGGGGTGGCCGATCGAGCTCGATCGATTGGAAAATGTGCAGCAAAGTTATTCGGACAACGGGAACGTAAAGCCGGATCCTGACAGTCAGCAAATATCCGATAGTAAATTCGAGTATGATGTTTGCGCAGCATGGCCAACAAGCGAAGGAAGCCTGCTGCAGGCATTTGCTAGAAATCGGTCGAAGAGCTTTCGTCGTCCGGCATGGAACTTACCGCTTGTTCAAACAGCGCCCATAAGTGGGGACGACGCATCAATCGTTGGAACAAGTATTGCTTTGTTCGGTTGTGAGTTACAGGATGTGCTTGCGACGATTGAAGCGATTGAGATTAGAGAAGGACTGCCTCATCCTATGATTGAAGGGGTCTGGGGTAAAATATCGCCTATGGCAAACCAATCGTACCTGATTACGGATTTCTCCGAATCTACAATGTCCGAAGCTGTAAGTTTTACGAAAATGGCTGGTCTCAAATACGTGTATCATCCCGATCCATTCATCAATTGGGGACATTTCACTCTGAAGCCAAAAAGCTTCCCGAATGGCGATGAGGGTTTAAAGTCTTCTGTGGCGATGGCAGAAGGTGAGGGTGTTCATGTCGGCGTGCATACACTATCCAACTTTACGACATTAAATGATTCCTATGTAACGCCAGTGCCGGATGAAAGGCTGCAAATGGCAGGCATGTCGCAATTAGTTGCAACGGTTGACTTAGAAGCAGATTGTATCGAGGTTGATGATCCCGCGCCGTTTCAACTACATTTGTTCCGGCATACAGCACAAATCGGAAGTGAACAAATAGAATATGATGGAGTTACAGAAAGCGCGCCGTGGAAGCTGACAGGCGTTAAGCGTGGAGTAAATGGAACAACCATCGCGACGCATGAAATCGGTACGATTATAGGTCGACTATGGGATCACCCTTACGATGTATTTTTCCCGAACATTGAGCTGCAGGACGAATATTGCGTTCGCATCAACGAGCTATTTATGAAAACGGGCTTGAAGCAAATATCATTTGATGGTTTGGAAGGCTGCTATGCAACAGGTCATGACGGGTATGGAGTGAATCGTTTTGTGAAAATGTGTTATGACGGCTGGGGAGAAGAAGTCATTAACGATGCTAGCATTGTCGTTCCAAACTATTTGTGGCATGTATTCACAAGGTTCAACTGGGGCGAGCCTTGGGGTGCTGCAACACGTGAAGGGCAGCTAGAATGGCGGCTTACCAACCAGCGGTACTTTGCCCGTAACTTCATTCCGTCAATGCTTGGATGGTTTCTTGTTCGTTCTGCTTCCGATCAGTTCGAAGCGACGTCACCTGATGAAATAGAGTGGGTATTATCGAAAGCGGCAGGTTTTAACGCTGGTTTTGCTTTAGTTGCCGATATGCAGGTGCTTGGGCGAAACGGTAACATTGAGTCGGTATTTACATCCGTGCGCGAGTGGGAGACAGCAAGACAAGCCGGCGCCTTCACATCCGAACAACGGGAACGGTTGAAGGACCCGAAAAGCGATTGGCATTTGGAAGCTTCAGGTGAAGGAAAGTGGAATTTATACCCTGTTCATATCTCAAAACCGCTCGTATGCAACCCGGCGGAGCTGCAGCCAGGCCAGCCAGGAGGAGCAGATTGGACGCATTTCAACCGATATGCGGATCAACCGCTAAAATTTACGCTGCGTGTCATTCCTTCATATGGAAACGATGATGCTTCGATTAAACGTCCAACTTTTTATACGAATGGTGTATACATGACGTTTGATACAGAAGTTTTCGTGAACCAATATCTCGTTTGTGAAGGTGACAGAATCGGTAAAGTTTATGATCAGAACTGGAAGCTGCTAAGAACCATTCATGCTTCCGCCGATGCGCCAATCGTAAGAAAAGGTGGACAGCCGCTATCATTCAGTTGTAAATTCGAAGGCGATCCGAAACCTCTAGTTAGCGTCAGAGTGACGACTTGGGGAGAACGGGAAGAAGTAGTAAATTAAGCGGCGGCCGTTTTCCTATACATAATAGGGGAACGGTCTTCTTTGGTGGAAGCAAGTTTGCAGGAAACCCACTCCTCATTATGTAAGTCTGCCAGTTAAGACCAATTCTGATTTCTGAGATGGTCCTCCCTTTTGTTACCTCTACTTTCCAGCCCTTTGTAATGATCATAGATCCCATTGCTACATACTTGTAGTAGCCTGCTTGTCACGCCGTTGATTTCGAGATGAGATATAATGGACAACCTGGTATGTCACTTCAGCGAAGAGAATTCCTCCAAATACATCAATGAGTGCATGCTGCTTGGTGAAGACAGTGGAGATGATAATGAGCCACAACAAAATGTACATAAAGACTCTAACAGACAGTTTGACAATTAATTCACGTTTCAAAGTTATGAATAGCAAATAACTTGTTAAGCAGTGGACACTAGGAAAACAGTTAAAGGGTGCGTCAGACTCGTAAATAAAATTAACAAGCCTGCTCGCCAAGTCAGCGCCATCAACATCGGGCCGAGGGACAAGGGTAGCAAAAAACCAGAAAACAACATTGCATGCCATGACGGAAATATTATAGATCAATAGAGTACGCCAATAAATACGGCGATGTTTAACAGCTAGATACAAAAAGCTTAGATATAAAACAGGCATCCAGCTTATATAAGGGAAGATAAACCATTTTACAAAAGGAATTAACGTATCTATCCAAAAATAATCCAAAATAATGTCCGGTCCAATATTGCTGGCAATCCCCATATAAATAAACCCCTGAAGAGGAATGGAAAGAATACCTAACAGGTGTTTCCATTTTTCAATCCACATTTTCATTTTAGTCCTCACTCGCTTCTCTTGAAGTTTTATTCATTCTAAACTTCATCAGATGCCAGAACAATACACAAATGTAATACATTATTGAATTGTTTTTGGAAAAACATATTTTAACATATGTTATTCTGTATTCTGTAATGGACTAATGTTGCTCCAAAAGGTGCGGAGGGATCATATATGACAATTTCTCAAAGTAAAAAAGAGTATTTGCGTCGCATTCATAAAGTGCAGGATTATATAGAAGCAAATGTATGTGACTCTCATTCACTAGATGAGCTTGCTTCCATTGCTGGGTTTTCAAAGTATCACTTTCATAAAATTTTTAAAGGGATCGTGAATGAATCATTGCTGCAATACGTAAACCGAGTGAAGCTGGAGAAAGTATTAAATTTTCTCATTCATCGGCCAGATATGACAGTTACGGCTATCGCTTATCAATTTGGTTTTACGGATACTGCGATTTTTTCACGGGCGTTTAAAAACTATTATGGTGTAAGCCCGAGCTATTATAGAAATCAATATCGCAAGAATTGCAAAGACTTGATAAAAATATCTCCTTATCATGAAAGTATGCTGAAAATGACAAAAAAGGATGATGAAAATAAGGTAAAAGGAAAGGTAACCATTGAGACGATTGGCGACATGAATGTTGCCTATGTGAGACATCTTGGCACCTATGAACAATTAAAGCTTGTTTTTGAATCACTCATGCACCAGCTGCTCGCTTATTTAAGCAAATGGAACCTCATCGATTCGAGCAGCATAAAAGTGTTGACGATCTATCATGATCATCCGGAAATTACAGAGGATCATCATAGAAGAACCAGCCTTTGTGTGACAATCCCAAGCAGTGCTGCCAAGGTCATCGAAAAAGGGGATAGTGATGTCGGAATCATGATTATTCCTTCCGGCAAATACGCTGTAGGTCATTTTGAAATATACCAAAATGAGTATAGTGAAGCTTGGGACTATTTATGCGGCGAATGGCTGCCCCAAAGCGGTTATCTTCCTCGTGACACCTCAAGTTTTGAAGTATATGTCAGCGAACCAGACCCAAACCCACAAACAAAACATGTCGTAGATATATATTTGCCGATAGGACCTCTTGCATAGTCAAATCTAGAATAAGGGGCGATGAGATGGAGCAGAAAAACATAACGATAAAAGGGGCACGAGTGCATAACCTCAAGAACGTAGACATTTCAATTCCAAAAAACAAGCTGGTGGCAGCAACTGGCGTCAGCGGATCAGGTAAATCCAGCCTTGTGTTTGATATTATTTTTGAGGAAGGACGTAAGCAATACTTGCAATCCTTAGGTATTGTTGCTGGGTTTGATAATGAAGACAAATTCGACAGTATAGAAGGTTTAAGCCCAGCCATAGCCGTGCAGCAAAATACGATCCGTCAAAGCAACACGCGCTCAACCGTAGGCTCAAAGACCAATATTATGAATAGGGTGGCACTGCTCTATGCTGGAGAAGGGTCAATTCGTTGCTCCACCTGCGGAACAGCTGTGAATGACAACCTATTCTGCTTAGAATGCGGGAATAGCGAGGAGCGATTGTCGCCAAGTTATTTTTCCTACCTTTCTCCAAATGGAATGTGTATCAAGTGCTCTGGGCGAGGATCGTATTTTAAAGTTGACATGGAAAAACTTGTTTCAGATAGCCGTATGACTTTGGAGCAGGTTCTTGATGGAGTCGGCTTAACTCCTGGTTATTTGCGATTATTTCAAAGGAAGTTCCATTCCTATTTAGCTATTCCTTTCTTACAACTGCCAGAAGAAGTAAGGGGAGAAATCATCTATGGGCATTATGCAAACGGCAATTCTGAAAAACGCAGCGCCTGTTTAACGAACATATTTCATACTCGCCTTCATAGAGGAGAACCGTTAAATGGTGTGTATGCTAATATTGTATGTTCCGAGTGCCATGGATTTAGAGTGGGTGAAGAGGCAAGGGCAGTGCTGTTAAATGGCAAGCATATTGGTCAACTTGGGCGGATGACAATCTCAGAAGTGAATGAAGTGCTTGAAGATTTGTTCCAGCAAAACACATTCACAATGATGGGGAAAAACTTGCTGCAAGAAATATTGCTTAAAACGAATAACTTGATTAAAGCACGCCTCGGCCATCTTTCCCTTTACAGAGAAATGCCAACTTTGAGTGGAGGAGAAATACAGCGATTATTTCTGCATTCACATTTGGATGCAAAAATGGATTCGATGATCTATGTTCTCGACGAACCTACAGCAGGGCTGCATGAGTCTGAAAAATCGGATGTTTTAAAATTTATACGCGCACTCAAAGATCTGGGCAATACGGTGATTGTTGTAGAGCACCATAATAATGCAATTAAAATAGCAGAGCATATCATAGATATAGGACCCATGGCGGGTATTGAAGGTGGAGAGGTTATTTATGAGGGTGATTTAGAAGGATTGCTCGAGTGCAAAGAGTCTATCACTGGCCAATATCTTTCAGGCAAAATGACCATGCCGTTCAGAACTAAACATCCGTGTATTGAAACAGTACCTTGTCTAACCATTCGACATGCCAAAACGAACAACCTCAAGGATGTGACAGCAGCTATTCCTTTAGGTGTAATGGTCGGGATTGCAGGTATGTCGGGAAGCGGTAAAAGCTCGCTGATTTCAAATACGCTGCTCCCTCTCCTGAAAAACCATTTTCGTAATAAGCAGGACAGCAACGAAGAAACCGAAATGGGCAATGAGGTAGAAGCCATGATGACTCAAATGGCTGCGGACAGGTTGGAGGGCTTGGAGCATATTAGTGGCTACGCCGAAATATCACAGGCACCTATAGGCAGGAGCTCGAGCTCCAATCCTGCATCTTATATCGGCATTTGGGATAAAATTCGCAGCTTGTTTGCCAAACAGCCGGCAGCCGTGAAGCGGAATTTTATTTCAGCCCACTTCTCATTCAACTCGAAAGGCGCATGTTCGGAATGCTGCGGCAGTGGACATACGGCAATCTGGCTGAGCGGCAATTTGAAAATAGAAAAACCATGCACAGCATGCTGTGGGAAAAGGTTTAACGATGACGCGTTATCGATCGAATACAAAGAAAAAAATATTTTTGACATCTTAGAACTGAGCGTCTCGGAAGCGGTTGTTTTCTTTGAAGACAACAAGGTGATTGTGACAGCTTTGAAAGTAATGGATCGAATGGGGCTCGGATACTTAAAACTGGGTCAGCCCACACCCTCTTTAAGCGGCGGAGAAGCGCAAAGAATAAAACTCGCTAAAGAGATTGGCCGAAGACGGAAAGGGAATACCCTGTATATACTGGATGAGCCTACCACTGGTCTTAGTCTGTATGATACCGCAAAGCTCATCGAATTGTTAGACGAGCTTATAGCAAATGGGAATTCTGTAATCGTTATTGAGCATAACCCGGCTGTTCTTGCTTCCTGCGACTGGATGATAGAACTTGGACCAGGCGGCGGCCCAGAAGGAGGTTATATTATTGCAGAAGGTTCACCCGATGTGCTGAAAGGAAATCCACAGTCCTTAACCGGGAGGTATCTATAATGCAAAGAGATTACTGGCCAACAACAGAGTGGCGGACGAGGGAGCCAGCAGCTCTCGGCATGGACACAGAAAAGTTTTCCGAACTTAACCAACTAATAAAGACACAATATAGTAATCTAAATGGTATTGTTGTTGTGCATAAGGGTTATATCGCCTTTGAAAAATATGAAAACAGCTTTATCGCTAGTGATACCCATCATGTAGCTTCGGTTACAAAAAGCATCACATCTGCTCTCATCGGCATCGCTATAGACAAAGGATATATCAAAAGTGTAGACGAAAAGGTACTGGATTTCTTCCCCGAATATGTTTCCGTTGCCAGTGACATTCAGAAGCGGGCGGTAACGATCCGGCAGCTTCTCACGATGACGGCGCCGTTTCCTTTTACATGGAAACCAGGAGGGGGAGCGCAGGAGCCGCTGGACAGACTGCGGAGGCAAAAGGATTGGACCAAATATACGCTTGACCTACTGGGACAAAAAGGGCGAATGGGCGAGTTTCAGTATTGTACTGCGGGTGCACATCTGCTGTCGGTTATTTTGACACGCACGACAGGTAAAAGCGCTCGTGAGTTTGCAAATGAGCAGTTGTTTGGGCCAATTGGGATGAAAATTATTGCTGAGCGCCAAATGAAATCGTTTGGTCTCGAAGATGTATTTGGGAAAAGCCTAAAAGGATGGATTCATGACCCTACCGGAAATTCGACAGGGGGTTGGGGGCTTTGTCTAACGCTCAGAGACATGGCGCGTTTTGGATTTCTATATTTAAATGACGGCATTTGGGAAGATAAACAGATAATCTCCACAAAGTGGCATGATGAGTCGATCACAATGAATGCGAACAAATACGGTTATTTGTGGTGGCTGCATGAAGAGGATGGGAATTATGCATATATGGCAATGGGCGATGGAGGCAATGCTATTATTTGCATTCCGGCCAAAGATTTGATAGTAGCTATAGCTTCCAAAATCGTCAACAAACCTCGTGATATATGGCCTCTGATTAAAAATTGCATCATTCCCTCTGTCGTAATCCGTTGAATATCCTCTATTTGCTATCGTCTAGTGTTTGCTAGTCTAATTGACACATGCCTATAATAATAGATGCAGCATTTGTGGCATTCCATAATCGCATTGAAGACGAGTTACCCTACGAGATAGCTAAATATAGCCTGCTTTACGAGATGATAGTAGGATAGGAGACAGGTGAGACGATGACAACGAATAATGAGACAACTAACGAGGAAGTAAATAATAAGGAAGCTGCGATGTCCGAGGAGAAATGGGCTGAGCTTATAAAGGCTGTTCACCATAATGGTCTTGTAGCTTTAAAAATGCACTTTAACGAGGTTGAAGCACAGGTATCAAATTTCGTAGATTACGGCCCGGTTTTTGTATTTAACGTGAAGGATGAATCGGGTAGTGTATATTCGTGCGGATTTTTTCTGCGCGAGTTAATTGCTAGATTCCAATCGGATAATGATCCAGCAGTATGGTTGGCTTCTTTTTTCGTCGATCTTATGGAGACAGAAGGTGGCAAGCCTTTGCCTAAACCGGCTACGAATGAAGATGAGGCTAAAGAGATCATAGACAAAGTACTCGTACCGCAATGTATAAAAGCTGTAACAGAAGAGTTTGCTCCGGAACAGGTACATGCGGGACTGGCTTGGAAGGAAGACCACGGTCCGATTTTTGAAGTGGGTTTTCCAGCAATCATAGATGGAAATAACGTATGTGCTGTTTCTTTGCATCTATTGTTAACACATTTGCAGTTGAATCGTGATCCAGGAGAGCTGCTGATTCAAGGATTGTATGACATTCGGTATGAGCATGGCTTAGAATAAATAACGTAGATAAGATTTAACGCAGCCTGATTAGGCTGCGTTTTTTTTATATGATAAAATCGATCTAAGAAAATAAAAAGTGTACAATTTAAGAGAATAAGAATAATAACTGGGTTGACTCTAATGATTCAAAAAATCATAACAAATTGGAGAAGAAAACATGAATATAAATCTACATACTGAGGTTTGCCAACTGTTTAATATTCGTTATCCGCTTTTTTTAGCTGGAATGGCTGGCGGGCCATCGACTGTAAAATTGGTAGCAGCAGTATCGAATGCAGGTGGACTAGGAACGGTTGGCGCTGCATATATGGAGCCGGCTGCCATTCGAGAAACGATTAATGAAATCCGCAAGCTGACAGATAAGCCTTTTGCAGTTAATCTTTTTGCGACGCAAACTTCGGATGACAGTACTCGAATTGGAGAAGTTCAGCGAGAGCTAAACCTTATGCGGAATGTGCTTGGAATTTCTCATGCGAGTGCGGAACATGTGACGACTCCCGATCGTTTTGACCAACAAATTGCTGTTTTGCTCGAAGAGAAGGTTCCTGTCATCAGCACAGCATTCGGTATTCTTCCGGAGCCTTTCTTGCGGCAAGCTAAAGAGGCTAATCTTCTTGTTGTTGCGATGGTAACTACGGTGAACGAAGCGCTTCTGGCGGAGCAAGCAGGCTGCGATGCGATAGTTGCCCAAGGCAGCGAAGCGGGCGGACATCGAGGAACGTTTGACATAACCGAGCATCAGCTGGGTGCAAATATTGGAACATTTGCTTTGGTACCGCAAATTGTAGATCGTGTGAGCATTCCAGTCATTGCTGCGGGCGGCATTATGGATGGACGGGGTTTAGCAGCGTCACTTATTTTAGGAGCACAGGGTGTCCAGATGGGGACGCGATTTCTTACAGCGATTGAATCTGGTGCGCATGAGATGTATAAGCAGGCTCTGCTGAAAAGTACAGAGGAGAGCACGGTTATTACGAAAGCTTTCTCGGGACGACCAGCTAGAGGCATACGCAATTCATTTGTTAAGCAATGGGAAGAGAACGGGATCGAGCCCCTTCCGTTTCCTACTCAAAACACCGTGACTCGTGATATAAGAAACGCTGCAAGCAGCCAAAACAATTCAGAATATATGTCCCTATGGGCTGGTCAAGGGACAAGGATGCTTACTTCTGGTCAAACTGCGGAGGATATCGTTGCGGAGACGATTCGGCAAGCACTTTCCATTAGTGAGACAGGCAGGTTCCAATAACATAAATTTCTGAAAAAGGAGGGACAACAAAATGTTAACGGAAAAACAAGAAGAATCTCTAAGTAAGTTCATGAGTAAAATTTTAAGACATTCGCCTGATGCTTTTGGCATTACATTAGACCAAGAGGGATTTTGTAAACTGGATGATTTCGTTTCCTCCATTCGGAATGAAGCAAGATGGAGCAGCATTCAAAATAGTGATATTGAGCAAGTCGTCCGTCATTGTAAGAAGCAGCGATATGAAATTACGGGTGACTCTATTCGTGCAAACTATGGACATAGCGTTGAAAGAATAACTTATAAAGAGGCAAAGCCCCCTGCCCTATTGTTTCATGGAACGAACACTAAGGTTTCGAATATTATTTTAGCCGAAGGTTTAAAGCCAATGGGAAGACAATATGTTCATCTTTCGGAATCGCTTGATTTTGCTACACTTGCAGGAAAAAGGCGAGGAGAACTAGTCATCCTGCATGTTAACACCGAGCTTGCATTATCTCTTGGCGTCAGCTTTTATTTGGCTAATAATGGCGTTTGGCTTTCTGATTTTATACCGCCTTCCTGTATCTTAATGAAGTAAGGGTTTTCATTTTTTTGTCCTTTTGTATCGTTTGTGGTTAATTCTGTGAAAATGTTAATGCTAAAGTCCCAATAAACTGTGATATAATTTTGCCCAGAAGATGAACGTTGGATTTTACACCAACTTAATTAACTGGGAGGTACGCATGATCAGAGATGCCAAGCGGATTAGAGGTCTTATCATCACCATGATATTGGGTTTGTTTCTGCTTTGTATCGGACCTATGTCGAGTGTCCACGCAGGGAATGCAGCTGCTGCGGAAGATTGGACGATTAAATTTAATGGGAAAATAGTGAAGATAACGGATCCGCTTTATGTGTCAGAAGGACGATTGTTTGTTCCGGTAGCCCGCATTGCTGATATGTTCGGTGCAAAGTCGAGCTGGGATAATGTGAACGAAGAAGTAACCATACATACAGAATTAAAAGATAAAGTCGTGCTGGGAAATGGAGTACCAGTGGTTTATTTCAACGAAACCCGTTATAAATTGGATGCGGCGCCATTTTTAAAGGATAATAGGCTGTATGCTCCTCTGCGCCAATTGTCAGAAATGCTGCATGCTAATGTGGTATCGAATGCAGAATCAAACGTTATTGAACTTATAAAAGTACAGCCTGCTGTAATAACAGAAGAGTATGGCTTGGATGAAATCAGCAAGGAGTTTGGCAGCACCAAATCAGAGCTGCTCAAATGGAATGGACTCGATAGCAAGGCGAAGATCAAGCCGGGAACAAAGCTCAAGGTCGTCATTCCTTCAAATGTTGATCAAATAGCAAAATCGTTCACGGAAGCGGATTATATGCTGCTAGCTAAGATTACGATGGTTGAAGCAGGCAATGAATCCTATGAAGGACAGCTTGGATTAGCAAATGTTATATTAAACAGAGTGAAGGATGAGCGGTTTCCGGATACGATACGCGACGTCATTTATTCAGGCAAGCAGTTTCCTCCAGCGCATAATGGACTCTTAGATAAAAGCAAGCCAAACGCAAGCTCACTTCGCGCAGCGAAAGATGCCCTTAACGGCAAAAATAATGTGGAGAATGCCGTTTATTTCTTCAATCCCGATATTTCCAAAGGATCGTTTTGGTCCAGCTTAGATGTTATTGTGACAATCGACAATCATAGCTTTGCAAAATAGTTGTAAGCATGGAATAGGTGAAAAAACCTATCATGGGTCAAACCCCAGTCAAGTAGACAATTGAAAAAAGTTATGCAGCCAGCGTGCACCGATATTCAATCGGTGCACGTTGTTTTTTATTTGGCTTGAATCTCTGGTGCAGGTACAACTTACTTCTCTGTTTTGAGATGCGAGAAGAATTGGAAGCATTGATCGGAGTGGACGGAATGGGCAAATGTAAAAAAGGCAATTGTCACTCAGAAGGGCTATCATTTATAATGGAGTTTAATCGAGAATTGTTCTCAATGTAAAGATGTGCAACCGGACGGGGAGTGGAACGATTGAAATTAAATGATCACATACTAATATGGAATCATGCTTTTATACAGGTAATCGATGTTCGCCATTCAGCAATGGAGCATGGGGAAGCACTGCGAGCTTATCGTTTGCCTGTCAGTGCATTTTTGTATACAATACGTGGAAGTGCCGAGGTATGGCTAGATGGGAACGCCTATGTTGCCAAACAATCGTTTATTTTTCATGGCGGAAAAGGAATGAATCTGACTATTCTGGCTATAGACGAGCTGGAATATTATATGATTTTGTACAAGCCGACACTAACGTTGCCGAATCGCGAGGAATTTGTGAACAGAATAGGACAGGATAATCCCTTCCAATATCAATATGCTTTTGCTCCAAGCTATCCTTTAGCTTTATTTGATAAGCTAACACGGTTGGAGAAAGAGTGGAATCAAACTACTGCACTCGGTAAGCTGCATGTGAAGTCGATTTTTTATCAGTTCGTCTATGAGCTGTTAAGGCAGCTGAATCATCACGATGTTAAACCGATAAGGCCGGACCTGGCTTCACTGGCAACTCATTACATACATGAGCATTACTCTGAGATGATAACATTAGAATCAATAGCCCAAGCGCTCGATTGCAGTGAGGGGCATTTATCCAGGCAGTTCAGGAACACGATGCAAAATAGTCCGATTCATTATTTGAGTCAAGTGCGGATGAATCAAGCTATACAACTGCTTATGCGAACGGAGGCAACATTACAGGAAGTGGCTGAACAGGTGGGATTTCCGGATGCTCACTCCCTTAGTCGCAGCTTCAAGAAATATATCGGAATATCGCCTGCCCGATTTAGGAAGAAGCATGCTCATGATTGGAGAGATCAGGAATTGCCCTTATCGATGAATAGAATTGCCGTTTTGCTAAATAATAATCACCTTTATAATGATAATGAAAATCATTTTCAATATAAGACAGGGAGAGAGTTATTGATGCAAAGAAGAACGAAGATCGCGATCATGGCTTTGGTAATGTGTGTTTCATTATTGGTGAGTGCTTGCGGGAGTACAGCAAATACAAATGTAAATTTAGAAGTGCAAGCGAATAAGACTGCAGGAACAAATGCTGAACAGACTAATCAGCAAGCTGCGGCTACAGTGAAAACAAGAATAGTATCTACTCAGAAGGGTGATGTAGAGATACCGGCCGAGCCTAAACGAGTGGCATCCGATCAATATTTAGGTTATCTAGTGAAACTTGGTATAGTACCTATCGGGGTTAGAAGCTACATGCTTAACGAGGCATGGATCAGCAAATCAGGCATATCGAATGATTTGATTGCGGGCATTGAGGATCTAGGCGATTTTCCTATGAATCTGGAGAAATTAACCTATCTAGAGCCGGATTTAATTATAGGTTCAATTGAAGAAAATATTGAGCTTTATGAAAAAATCGGAACGACAGTTTTTTTGCCTTACTGGGAAGGCGAATCGACAGCGGGACCGTTGGATAAATTCCGTAGAATTAGTGAATTATTCGGTAAGGAACAGGCAGCAGAGCAATGGATAGCAGAATATGAGCAAAAAGTAGATGAAGCTAAAAATAAAATATCCGGAATCATCAAAGAAGGAGAGACCGTATCCATTGTACAAATTGGTTGGGATGGTTTGTATGTACTGGCTGCCGAAGGCGGTAATTATGGTAGTTCAACCATCTATCAAATGCTGCAGCTGCCGCCTACTGAACATGCACTCAATATGAAAAACGGATTTGAGAAAATTTCTCTTGAGGTGCTGCCAGAATATATGGGTGATCATGTGTTTCTGTATGGGGCAGAAGATGAAGGAGCAGAAAAAATCTTGGACAGCAATGTCTGGAAGGGCGTTCCTGCTGTTAAAAAAGGACAGGTTTACAATTATGGTTCTTCCGGTGAGAAAGAAGATGAGTTTGTAATGGAGGATCCCTATTCGCTGGAGCTGCAACTAGACAAGATTGTTAAAGTTCTATTAGCTGAGGAAAAATAGATTGCCGCTGAACCATTGCAGGTTGCAGAAACAAGGGGAACAAGTCCAATGGATTTGTTCCCCTTGTTGTTAAGAGGACGAAGACAGAGCTGCCGTATCGTTGTTGGATGACTGAAACCATTTGTGGTAATCTATAATAGATTTGCAGTAGAGCTGCCGTATGATATGATCGCAATGAAGCCTACTTTACAGGATGATAGTATGATAGGAGACAGGTGGAACTATGAACTTAAACAATGAGACAACTGACTTGGAAGTAAATAGTGAGGAAAAAGAGATGTCCAAGGAGGAATGGGCGGAACTTATAAAAGCTGTTTACGATAATGGCCTTGCAGCTTTAAGAATACATTATAACGATGTTGAGGCACAGGTTTCGAATTTCCATGATTATGGCCCAGTTTTTATATTTCATGTGAAGGATGAATCGGGTAGTCGATATTCCTGCGGTTTTTTTCTGCATGAGTTGCTTAACAGGTTCCAATCGGACAATGACCCTGCAGTATGGATGTCTTCCTTTTTCGTTGAACTTATGGAGACGAAGGGTGGCAAGCCCCTCCCAAAACCAGCAACGAATGAAGCTGAGGCTAAAGCGATAATTGACAACATACTCGTTCCGGAATGTATAAAAGCAGTAACGGAAGAGTTTGCTTCGGAGCAGGTACATGCAGGTCTGGCTTGGAAGGAAGACCACGGTCCAGTCTTTGAAGCTGGATTTCCGGCGCTCACAGGTGGAAATAATGTATGCGCGATTTCTTTGCATTTTTTGTTGATTCATTTGCAGTTGAACCGGGATCCAGGAGATCTGTTGATTCAAGAAATGTACAACATTCGAAAAGAACATGGCATAGGCTAACATTTATGAATCAATGTATTTAGCGCAACCCGATAAGGGTTGCGTTTTTTTTATTCGTACGCAGCGAGCAACTTCAAATTTTAATAGTCGATATTTGCTTTTTTGCACATGCTAAGTATATCCAACTGTTATGCACCCGACTTGTTTCAATACTGTAAACTTTTGTGGGCTTAGTTGTTTGTGAAAACGAGGCTGTGATACGATCAAGGGTGAATGGAGATGAACGAATGGAGCTTACCAAAATTTTGATCATAGAAGATGAAGAAGCAATAGCTGATTTGCTTGCATATGGCTTGCAGAAAGAGGGATTTCAGACCAAGCTTGCTCATAACGGCAAGGATGGCTTAAGAGAAATCGAAGAGTTCAAGCCTGATCTGCTGCTGCTTGATTGGATGCTTCCCGATCAAAGCGGACTAGATATTTGCAAGCAAATTATGGGGAAATACATGCTTCCGATCATCATGATTACGGCTAGGTCTGATATTTCCGACAAAGTTATCGGAATGGAGCTTGGCGCCGACGACTATATTACAAAACCATTTGATATGCGTGAAGTAATCGTCCGCATTCGTACATTACTTCGTAGAATCAATCCTATAACGGCTGTGAACGAAGAAGCAGCGCCAGCAATCATCAAATTCAAAACGATAGAAATTAATGTACCCGAAAGAATGGTCAAAAAAGACAATGAGCTCATCGAGCTGACACCAAAAGAATTTGACCTATTGATGACTTTGACAAGCTCTAGAGGACGCGTATTTACTCGTTCAAATTTGCTTGATTTAGTATGGGGCTACAATTATTTTGGTGATACTCGTACCGTGGATATTCATATTCAACGTTTGCGCAAAAAGCTTGATGCCAATGACATAATTACTACGGTATTTCGTGTCGGGTACAAATTCGAGAAGAATGTGGAATGAATATGGTACAGTCTATCAAGGTTAAGTTTTTAATCGGATTGTTAGTTATTTTTTTCAGCTCGCTATTGCTGCTGCATCATTTTGTCATGCAAATTATTGAATCCAGCAACGAAACCATCATTACGCAGGATTTGAATACGATGAAGAAAAACAGCAATGTTTATGTAAAACAGACGTTTATGATTAATCATTACAGTCATGATGAAATTTATTTCGAGCAAATGTCTAAAGAGTTGGTTGTTGATTTAAAAAACATTACGTCTAGCCAAGTGGCTGTTTATTCATTAAAGGGCAAGCAGCTTGCTGCATCGGACAGTGCTCCCTTCATGAGTCCTCTTGGAGACGATTTCAAGCATGCGCTCAAGGGAGAAACCGCTTATACCATCTCCCATCAAGAAAAAATATCTACGATCTATTTTTCATATCCTGTTGTCATTGACGGTGAAAAAATAGGTATTTTACGATTTTCCAAAGACGTATCGATGCTTTATGAGAACAGCAGGCAAATATTAGATGTCATTTTGTATGTCACGATCGCTATCTTTGCTATGGGCTTGCTGCTTTGTTATGCATTGTTCTGGAACATTACACTGCCCATCGTCAAGATGACCAAAGTTTCAACGGAAGTGATAAACGGCAATCTTAATGTCCATATCTCTTTAAACCGAAAGGACGAGCTGGGCAAGCTTGCTCATAACTTCAATCAAATGATTGAGAAAATTAGGCTTCAAATCGGCAAAATAGAAAAGGACCGCGACCGCCTTAAAGAGTTAAACCAGCACCGCAAGCAATTTTACGACAATGTTACCCATGAGTTGAAAACGCCACTAACTTCTATCATGGGCTATGCGCAGATGATCAAAGACAATGGGCAAAATGATGAGTTTTTTTTCGAGAAAGGTATTGCGCATATAGCGGATGAAAGTGCTCGCCTCCACGAAATGGTTTTGCAGCTGTTGGAGTTGTCCAAGGAAACAGACTCTAAAGCATCCTATGAAATGGTTGATGCTGGGTTCATTTTGCAAAGCGTTTGTGAAGGTATGGTGTTCAAAGCACAAAAGTATAGCAAAAATATTGTTTGCGAATTAGAAGATCATCTCATCATTGAAGGTAGTCCAACTAAATTAAGACAGCTGTTTATCAACTTGATTGATAATGCGATTAAATACAGCGATGCTTCCTCTGAAATTATAGTGAAAGCAGATCTGACCTCCGAGGTCATACAATTCACTTTTAAGAACCAGGGAGATGTCATTGCACCAAAACATTTAGCCCGTATTTATGAACCTTTTTATAGAGAAAATGGTCGTCTTGTGAAAGAAGTCGGGAGCCGTGGATTGGGACTTAGCATTTGCAAAGCCATTGTAGAAGAACATCAAGGAACCATTCAAATCCAAAGCGCGGATAGAGAAACAAGCGTTATTGTTCAAATCCCGCAATTTGATATCAAGCAGGTGACCTCGTGATTAGAAAATCAGTATTTGCTCTGCTTATCCTCGTTATTTTGTCGGGCTGCGCATCTACGAAATTTAATTCAAGAACCGTCGTAATACCAGATACAGAAGCTGCACCGGAATTGGCCCATTCGAACGGTGATTTTGAAGTAAGCAAAATATATCGCATGTTTGAGGAAGAAGAGAGCGATATCCGAATTCTCGGATGGACAGACAATGATCAAGTTCTTGGCTTGCTCAACAATATTGATTCAACTCAAACCCTGCATCGCTTCGATTATAAGAAACAAGCGATGAATAAGGTTTTGAGCTTCCCTCAAAATGCAGAAGCAAGCATGGTTTCCCCAGATGGGTTATATATCGCTGTTTACGTTTGGGATAATAACAAAAACAGAACGCTGAAGATCTACAGCCTGATTGATGGCAAGACGATTACTGCCGAAGATATGCAGAGTCCATTGTCGGCTACGATGATCTGGTCTAACAACAGCCGATATCTCTCTTTTTTCATATGGGATGATCAGAAAGTAGAAAAGCTGGCCGTTTACGACGTTACGACTAAAAAGATGAAGAAATATGATGTTCCGAATGATAGCGATAAAAGCTGGTCGAGATATGCGAAAATGTCTGATAATGGGGAAACGGTATTGATCATCAAACAAATGTATGATGGACAATCGATCTTGTTCGGTAAAATAGACGGGACTGTAATTACCAGTTTGTATAATCATCTGTTGAATCGTGATGGGACGGTAGACTTTCTCAATAATGATCAAATATTGTTTGTCAGCGAGAACAATTTGCTGTTTGCATATGATCGTCGCAATAAAGCTACCACGATCTTAGGTGAGCAAGTGGGTAATTTCCAATTAACAAGGGATCGCAAATATATTGCCTATTCGAAAGATTCGCTGAATATCTATATTGCCAAATTGCAAGGAAACAATCTTTTAAATGAACAGGAGGTGTTCAAAGGAATAAATCCGGGTCAAATGGAGTGGAGTCCATCGGGCAACAAGCTCTATTTGAGCGGCTGGAAGTCATTTGACGCTCAAGTTAAAAGCCAATTGTCCGTACAGTTACCGATGAATTACATTCTTGAGTTTAAATAAAACATGTTTCCAAACAGCCATCACTGCTTCCATCGGTGATGGCTGTTTTTTTTGCGTTTCATAAGACGACGCATTTCAACATTTTTAGATACAACTTGTTTACAAATTGGAGAAGTGCTCGAAATGAGGATTATGTATAAATAAAGAAGCTGCTAAACATCTATTACTTAGGAGGACAACATGTACTCGTATACGAAAAAACGAAAACCGCGTATAGTCAGGCTTATTGTGTTTTTATTCACTTTAATTTTAATTAGTATAACTTTAATTGGCTTTGCCGCAAACAAAGAAGAAAAGTCGCAAGCTCTGTCAGCCAATCCGCCAATTGTTCCAACGAAGCAGCAATCCTTGGATGGAAAACCAGATAGGATATACAAAGTTGTCATTGATGCAGGACACGGCGGCAAAGATCCCGGGGCGGAAGGAGCTAGCGGAAAAAGAGAAAAACATTTTACACTATCGCTATCACAGAAAGTGTACGAGCTGTTAAAGCAAGAAAACATGTTTGAGCCGCATCTAACCCGGAATGACGATACGTTTATTGATCTGGACGTACGTCCTGATATAGCGAATCAAATGGAAGCAGATGTGCTTCTATCCATTCATGCAAATACCTATAAGGACGAGAATGTTGGTGGAATTGAAACATTTTATCGTTTTGATGAAAATATTGAATTAGCTCAGACCATGCACAATCAAGTTGTAAAGGCAATGGGTTTTCGGGATCGCGGAATACGGAATGAAGAGTTAAAGGTTCTTTCACTAAGCAAGGTGCCGGCGATTTTGCTCGAAGTAGGTTATTTGACAAATCCCGCTGAAGAGGCAGTATTGCTTGGAGAAGATGGACAAGACCGTGCTGCGAAAGCTATTGTTGAAGGTTTGAAGCAATATTTTAAAAACAATTCAGAAGATGCAATCATACAATCCTAATAAGAATGTAATCCGTTTTATATAAAAGGTAATGAGACAATAAGCCACGTCCTCTGGACGTGGTTTATTGTTTTTCTGTCATTTGTTTTCGGTATGCGCCAGGTGAGATGCCGTAATACCGCTGGAACACGCGATGGAAGTAAGTATAGCTGCCGAATCCGGTTTCTTCAGCAATGCGTTCGAGCGTAAGCGGACTTTTGCCCATTAATTCAAGCGCCATCGCTAGACGCACCTTCTGGGCATATTGCATGATCGACATGCCGAATTCAGCTTTGAACAATTGAACCGATCGGGATACGCTTAGTCCCGTATGTTTCGCAGCATCGGATAAAGTGAACGGAATCGCCGCATGCTCCTCGATATAAAGCTTTATTTTATAAGAGAGAAGCTTGGGACCGGAGTTGTATGAGGTTGCTTCATCTATGGCTCTATCGAGCAAATAGCAAAGTGATTGCATCAGCGTACTTAATAGTTCAGGATTCCCACCGTCATGACGTCTGCTTTCTAATATTAATTGCTGCCATAAAGCCGCTATTCTGCCGTTCTCACCTATTTTTGTTTTTTGAGGTCTTCGCTGAAGCTTCCACCATTCATCAAGCCAAGGACCGCTGCAGATCACATAATAGTCTCCGCTTGGCCCAAGCTCGCCAATTCTCAGATCATAAACTTCACCGGGGGCAAATAGAAGAAGGTCGCCAGGCTCGATGATATCGACCTGCCCTGCAATCAATGCTTGGCATAAGCCTTCAGTCTGCAATCGAATGATATAGGTTTCGAGGCCGGATTTATAGGTATGCCTAAAAGGCGTATTATGGTACATAAAGGCACAATAATCGAGCTTTATTCCAGTTTCCTTCATGACTGTTTCTCCTCTTTCATAAGCAGATCGTTGATGTTTATCATTAGTTTGTTTCTACACATGCCTGTCTATTTCCTTCATAATGGACAGTATATACATGAAGGAGTTGTTATCGATGGCAGGAAACAAAAAGTTGTTCTCGTCGGAAATAAAGGAGAAAGTATTGTCCTTGGTTTCCCAAATGACATTAGAAGAAAAAATTGGCCAAATGTCGCAATTTGACTGGGGCTTTCATGCGATAAATCCGGATGCCGGCGGTGAGATCAATCTAATTATGAAGGATCTCATCGATAAAGGAATGTTAGGCTCGTTGTTTAATTTATCGGGCGTTGAACAAGCGAATACACTGCAAAAACAAACCATTGAAAAGTCACGCCTTGGCATACCGATGATCGTTGGGAGAGACGTTATTCACGGCTACCGTTCAGTATTCCCTATTCCACTCGCGCAATCGACAAGCTGGAACCCAGCACTGATTAGAAGAACAGCAGCAGCAGCGTCTAAGGAAGCAGCTTCCGACGGTATTTCGTGGGTGTTTGCGCCGATGATCGATATTACGAGAGATCCTAGATGGGGAAGAATTGCCGAAACGATGGGAGAAGACCCTTATGTAGGCGAGCTTATGGCAAAAGCGTGGGTTGAGGGCGCCGAGCTCGATGATGCTTCAAGCGAAAGCCTCTCTGTAGCAAGCTGTCCTAAACATTTTGCCGGATATGGATTTGCGGAAGCGGGCAGAGATTATAATACGGTAGACGTCTCGGACCGCGTGCTGCGTGAAGTTATTTTGCCTCCGTTTCGTAAAGCGGTTGAAGCAGGAGCGCTTAGCATTATGGCCTCCTTTAATGAATTGAATGGCATTCCTGCATGTGCCAACCGTTATTTGCTTACGACTATTTTACGGGAGGAATGGGGCTTTGAAGGCGTCATCGTTAGTGATTACAATGCTCTAGGCGAATTAATCACTCATGGGGTTGCCCGAGACGCAGAGGAAGCGTGTGAAATTGCGATTAAAGCGGGTACGGATATGGATATGCATTCAGGCATATTCTACAAATACTTGCCGAAGCTCGTTCAAGAGGGACGGGTTGCCGAAAGCCTGATCGACGCTGCTGTAGGCAGAATTTTAGCTGTAAAGATGAAACTTGGATTGTTCGAGAATGCATACGTAAATCCAGAACGAAGCCAAAGCGTTATTTTGTCAGAGGAGCATGTGGCATTGGCGCGCGAGGCAGCAAGAGAGTCTATCGTTCTGCTTAAAAATGATAATCGCATACTGCCTCTTTCAAAGCAGCTGAAAACGCTGGCTGTTATCGGACCGTTGGCAGCGAACACGAAAGACCCGCTAGGCTGCTGGGCAGCGGATGGCAATGCGGATGATGTCGTTTCACTGCTTGAAGGCATTAAAGCGAAAATATCACCAGACACAAAGCTGCTATATGCGGAAGGCTGCGGCATTGAAAGTGAAGACGAGAGCGGCTTTGAACAGGCGCTGGCAGCAGTTGCTGGGGCGGATGCTGCTATTATTGCAGTAGGCGAAAGTCTGACGATGAGCGGTGAAGGAAACTCCCGATCAGAACTGGACTTGCCTGGTAAGCAGCGTGAGCTCGTAGAAGCAGCAATACAGCTGGGCAAGCCGGTTATCGTTGTTTTGTTCAACGGCCGTCCGCTGACAACGGTTTGGCTGGATGACACGGCAACAGCAATAGTAGAAGCATGGCACCTAGGTATTCAAAGCGGCAATGCAATAGCTGATGTCTTGTTTGGAGACTATAACCCAAGCGGCAAGCTGACAGCAACATTCCCGCGGAGTGTAGGACAAATCCCGCTTTATTATTACCGGAAGAACACAGGACGTCCTCCAGGAGGCGTGTATTCTTCAAGATATATCGATGCTCCAGTGCAAGCATTATATCCGTTCGGGTACGGTCTGAGCTATACCGACTTTGAATATGACAATCTTGTCGTGAGCTCAGCTCGCATAAGCAGCTCGGATTCCGTATCTGTTTCTGTAAATGTTACGAATACAGGCAGCGTTACGGGTGAAGAAGTGGTGCAGCTGTACATTCGTGATGCAGCGGCAAGCGTAACACAGCCTCTCAAAAAACTAAAAGGTTTTGCCAAGGTGAGCTTAAGTGCCGGCGAGATGAAGACGGTGACATTCTCGGTAACCCCTTCGGAGCTTGCAATCATAGGGGCAGACGACCGTTTGTCGGTTGAGCCTGGCTTTTTCCAACTGATGGTTGGTCCTCATTCCGAGAAGGGCTTGATCGGTGAAATCACAGTAGAGTAATTGTGAACAGGGGATGCTGTTCCTGCAGTAGTATTGAACTCGCCAGAGTGAGCGCTCGCTTTGAGCAGAGATATTATAGAACATGAAAAAATAGCGGTGAAGGGTTATCCCTTCAGCGCTATTTTTTCAATTTGGTGCATGGTTGCTTGCTTAAACCGATTATGGGCAAGCGAATACAAGCGAAGCACTAGTCTTACCTTTGGTATGCTGCGAAGTTGCGATACTGAAATGTAAGTGCCGCTTTGCCTCAAACATCGCCAGACCTCCAGACCTCCCCAAGTCGAATCTCTAAGGAACTGTATCATGCTTATTATTCGAAAAATACCCTTTTTTACGTATTAACGAACCTTATTGGCGCTATTACAAGGTTTACAGGGTCTAATGGGCTGTTCTTCTCGAAATAGCGATTCTGGAGTTCGTTACAATTTTATTCCACTATGAATGCTTCAAATAAGCATTGCTGGGTTCGTTAGTTATTGTCTGACAAGTGTTGTTTTTTGAGCGGATTTAAAAGCATGGATAACTATAATAAATAATGAATTTCCAATATTGTTCTCCTAAAAATGGTCGTGCTACACTAGGCAAGAACTGTGAATGAAGGGTTTTATTCGGAACATATGGGCAGTATTAACTCATATCATCCGAAATGAATAAGCAAAGGAAGGTAACGATGAAGAAGCGATCAGTTATATTATTTACATTAGTAATGGTTATCGCCATAGCTGTAATATTCGTAATAGCACCGATTGACTTCCAAAAAAGGAGCAAAGAACCCGAAACGGTTCAAACACCATCACCTTCGGAATCTACAGACAAAGAGATAACCAATGCGAGTAAAGCTAAACAGCTTGTAAGTCAAATGACGGACAAGGAAAAGATAGGCCAGCTTGTGATGTATACACCTACGGGTCAAGCGGATTCATTATCAAATAAAATGATCAAGGAATACGGTGTGGGCAGTGCCCTCTTGAATCGACGAATGAATTCTACTTCCGATACTGCCCGGTTTACTAATGCGCTCCAGCAACTGGCATCTGAATCCAGATTAAGTATCCCTCTATTTATTTCTGGCGATTTGGAATACGGCGCTGCTCAAAGAGTACCTGATGAGGCAACGGTATTGCCAAGACAGATGGCAATTGGAGCTACACAAAATGTAGATTATGCGGAACAAGCTGCGCGCTTGACGGCTGTTGAATCCAAAGCAATGGGTTTTCACTGGAGTTTCTCGCCGGTCGTTGATGTCAATTCGAACCTGATGAACCCAGTGATTGGTGTTCGGTCTTTTGGAGAAGACACGAAGCTTGTAAGCGATATGGCTGTTGCAGAGGTGAGGGGTTATCAAAACGAAGGAATGATATCTAGCGCCAAGCATTTTCCAGGGCATGGGGATACAGGTTTTGATACTCATATGTCGTTATCCAAAGTGTCTTACAGCGAAGAAGTGCTGCGAACCGTGCATCTCCCCCCATTTCAAGCAGTAATCGATCAAGGAATCGAGTCTATTATGACTTCACATATTATTATTGAAGCGATTGATGCTGAACTTCCTGCGACACTCTCAAAGAAAGTTCTTACAGGTTTGTTGAGAAAGGAAATGGGTTTTAAAGGGATCATTGTCACAGATGCTATGGTGATGCAAGCGATATCCGACAATTGGGGAGCGGGCGAAGCTGCGGTTATGGCCATCAATGCAGGAGCAGATATCGTCATGGCAAATGGCACTGAAGCTGATCAATTCGATACGTTGGAGTCCCTTTATGAAGCATTGCAGGCCGGCAAGCTCGAGAGAAGCCGAGTGGATGAATCGGTGGAACGGATACTGACCTATAAATTCAAGCTAGACATGTTTGATCATCGTTTGGTAGACATTGATCATGTGAGCCAAGTAGTTGGGAAAAAAGAACACCGTGAGTTAGCTGAGCGAATGGCACTGAATTCTATAACGCTCATCAAAAATGACAATGTTCTTCCATTTGATGCGGAAGCAAATCAGACAACGCTTGTCGTAAGTATGGCTTACGCAGATCAGATTGCAGCAGCAGTTAGGCAAATAAGCAAAGGCAAAGTCATTTCTTATCAGGCAGCAAAAGCTGCGGGAGAAGTGTTAGATGCTACAAAGTCAGCGGTTAAGAAGGCGGTCGAGAAGGCTGAAAACGCAGATCGAATTATTGTGTTTACGAAGTCGGATCAGCAAATACCACAAGGGCAAGTGGATCTGGTGAACGGATTACTTGCAACTGGAAAGCCGGTAGCAGCTGTCTCCCTCGGAAACCCAAGCGATATTTTGGGATATCCGAATGTGAAGGCATATATTTCAACCTATGCGCTTGATAATTGGTACTGGATAACGCCGATTCCAATATCGTGGGAAGCTGCTGTGAAGGTCATATTCGGTTCCAAGCCACAGGGGAAGCTGCCTGTGACCTTAAATAACGAATACTCAAGAAACTTTGGCTTGAGTTATCGCTAGCCTGACATAAGAAATGACCTTCTTCATTTCCGGAAGGTCATTTTTTTTTTGCGTTCGGCCTAGAGTAAATAACAAAACTATTTACATACATACAGTATGTATGTTAAGATCCAACTATATTCAATCCTATAAATACTAAAGGAGAGCTTCCATTTGAAAATGAACAGTTTTTATCCAGTTGTGATGTCACAGGATGTAGCGAAAAGTGCTGATTTTTATCAACGTTACTTTGGTTTTGAAGTTGTGTACGAGTCCGACTGGTATGTGAGCTTGCGGAAGACGGGTGAAGGGCAATGTTTTTATGAATTAGCGCTGCTATCAGCAAGTCATTCCACGGTTCCCGCGAGCTATCGTAAGAGAGCGGAAGGATTGATTCTTAACATGGAAGTTGATAATGTAGATAGTGAGTACAAGCGCTTGGTCCTTGACGCGAAGCTGTCTTTGGAGCAGGATATTCGCGATGAGGATTTTGGGCAACGACATTTTATTCTCTCTGATCCCGGCGGCGTATTAATAGATGTAATTGCAATTATTCCGCCCTCGGAACAAGAAAGCATGAACTATGTGCAATCCGTGTGGCAGCAAGAGGGAGCAGCAGCTGATAATTAAATGAGCTTGCTTGAAGCTCCTTCTGAGCTTTTAAGAAAATAGGAGCAACTGGATGAGGAAAACGAAAAAAGATACGGAAGAGACGATTCATAAACTAGAGGAAGTGGCGAGGCATCATTTTACCACTTTCGGATTTGCGGACAGTTCACTAGAGGAAATAGCCAAAGATGCTGAGGTCACTCGGGGGGCTGTTTATCACCATTTTGGCAGTAAAAAAGGTTTATTCCGAGCGGTGCTTTCACTTGTTCAATCTGAAGTAGCGCAGCGGCTGGAGGAAGAGGCTTCGCTTAGCGACGATTTGTGGGAGCAATTATGTCTGGGATGCCGGGCATTTGTGACTGTCGCAATAGAACCGCAAAACAGGCGGATCATGCTAATCGATGGTCCTGCTGTGCTTGGCTGGGAGGAGTGGCGGCTTCTGGATGAGCAGCAGTCGATGAAATTGCTGCTTGAACAGCTGGAAACGATGCAGCAGCAGGGCTACCTTAAGGGTGTTCGTCTGGATGCTGCCACTCATTTGTTGTCGGGAGCTATGAATGAAGCGGCGCTTTGGCTCGCACAAATATCGGATACTGCTGAGGCTGCTGAAGCGATGGAGGAATGTTTGCAGACGCTGCGTAAGCTTCTAGACGGCCTTCGTTAAATGAGAGACAAACAAAACAAAGCCTGACCGACAGTTATCGGTCAGGCTTTGCGTGTGTTTACCTATTAAGAGCCGTATACCTCGAAATCAAAAAGCGAGTATCCGTAAGCAGTACCTCGTGCCGTGCAAAGCACTCTTACATATCTTCCGCTTTTGGATGCAAACGTAATATCATCGATGGCTCCATTGCCCGTTGTCGTTGTAAAAGCGTCTGTCCAAGTTGTACTATTTGTGGAAACTTGGATTTTATAGCCTTTACCGTAAGCGGCTTCCCAGTTTAATTTCACACGGTTGACGTTTTGAATGGAACCAAGGTCTACGTAAATCCACTCGTTGTTGCTTCCTTCAACACTCGCCCATCTTGTCGTCGAATTGCCATCCGTCGCTTTGGAAGCTTCAAAACCTGCGCCCTCAATTGAGCTTGCTGTAGCGGTTTTGCCTAAAGCAAGGTTCGTTGTTGTTGAATTCGGACTCGTTGTTGCGCTGGCTGTATTGCTGCTCGCAGAAAGATTGCCCGCAGCATCAATGGCCTTCACTGTATAACTATATGACGTGGAAGCGTTTAGGCCTGTGTCAGTAAAGGTCGTACCGGAAGGAGGCGAGCCTACTAATGTGCCGCCGCGAAATACTTGATAACCAGATACGCCAACATTGTCGGTAGAAGCTGACCAGCTCAAGTTAATTTGGCTGCTGGATGCAGAAGATGCAGTCAAATTTGCTGGTGCTGTAGGCGCTTGTGTATCCGTTGTTCCGCCACCAGTTGGTATCCACCAATTACCTGAAATGAATAACATATTAAGCAAATTGAAGGAATCGCTGAAATAGGATTCTTTTTTGTTTTTCATCCAATCCCATCCAGCATTTACCCATGCTTGGTGCGTGCTGCTCGTGGTTGCTGCTGAAATAAACGGCGATACAAAAACAGCAGTTGCGTAGGAACCGCTAACTCCGCCATTTAGTTTATATCCATCTTTAATGTTATTCGGATTGCCGCTTGTAGCGCCTTTGATCCATACGGCCATTTTGTTAGCAATATCCCGGCCTCTCGTGTCGCCGTAGAAAGCATAGTCCATTACGATTCTGAGTGGAACCCGGCTTGCATTGTAATTGTATTCATTAGTTTCTGGAAATTCATCTAAGTAGTTTTGTGGAGCTGGCTTTGGAGGATTGTCGACAACAAAATCTGAAATCAGCCCCGTGGTAGCTGAATAGGCGCTTGAGAACTGACTATAAACCGTGTACAAGTTGTTAATGACATTCAACCAGGTTTGATCTCCTGTCACCTCATAAAAGGCTCTTAAATGCGAGAGCATCCAGTCGGAGGGACGGGTATTTAATGCACTCTTAGCATCCCAATCGCCAAGGTTCAGGCGGTTATTCGTCGTGACATTGCTCGCCTTGATACCGTTCGTAATCATTTTTTTGGCTTCTGCCAAATAATTTATCGTACCAGCTGATCCCCATTGCTGGTCAGCAAGTATTAAGGAATAAGCGATGTCCAAATCACCGTCGGTAGCGGAGCCAAAATGTCCTTGTGCTCCAGCAGCATCTGCAACAACCCAGCCCATAAGATTTGAGTTGCCCGAACTTTTAAAAGCTCTAGCGGTTTTGAATAGGCCGTCATAAATGGTTTTGGCATTTGAATCAAAACCTGCCATCAAGGCTGTAATGACCATGCCATAGCCTTGCCCCTCTGAAGTGCCAAGCGGATCGTAACCATCAGCGTCGCCGGTAATATCCCCTTTGACATAATAGCCGCCTGGCAATGAGGAGAGGTTATTTTTTAAATAGGTTGATTTCCAGTAAGTATAATAACTCGAAACCGCTGTATTCATAGCTGCCTGAGTGACATGGTTAGGTTTTATAATGCCAGGATAGCTCAGCTGCTGCGGAAACGGTTTAAGCTCTCCTGCAGCATGCACCTTTGTTTGAAGTGGAGCGGGTGCACCCAATAAAGTTAGAAGCATTGCTGAGCAGAGAAAGACATGGCCCATCCATTTCATCATACTTTTATTTGCTTTTAAAGTGCGCAATTAAAACTCCTCCTAAAATTATAGTCGTATAACCGTCGACAGATTCGCAGCCTCCTTTGCATGTAATCAAGCTCAAACAAAATTAAAGCGCTTTAATTTAAATACAAAAAAATAAAACATTTAAGCGCTTTAACTTTAGGCCTATAAAAAAAGTAATTCAGATGAGACTAAAGGTGCAGGACACACTATAGAATCAACCAATTTACTTCTAGCCATCCATTCCTGATGGTTGTTTTTCGTTCATGCCTCTATGTTAATCAATGTAACACACAAAATTTGTATATGTCTACAGCCAATTTCAATTTTTATATTATGCCTAAAACGGAACAGAAGAGGGCGAGGCAGCTTTCTCAAAGCACAGAAAAACGGTACGTTACTACGCACCGTCATCTCTTTATTCACCTATGATTCTGAAGTCAATATTGGTTGGCGGCGGAAATTTATTTTTCGCCTCTTCAAGATGTATTTCGGAATAGGATTCATTCCTTGATTGTGCAAGCTTCTTGGCATTGTATTTATACCATAGCTCTATGATTAATATTTCACCTTCACGTATGACCGCAAATTCCTTAAGGAACAATTGCTTAACGAATGCATCCTGTTCAAGCTCAAGTGCGGCAACGCCTACTATAATTTGAATGCGGTCACTGCTCGAATAGGCTTCAGGCAATTCTTTGTACATTTGCCACGCCTCTTCGTACTGTTTGTTAGCTATGAGCAAATTTAAGTATTCCTCAGCCAAAGCACGATCAGGGAACGAGTTGGAAACGAGATAGGCTTTTTTCCAGTAGGCAAGCGCCAGATCGATTCGTCCTACATATTTCATCGCTTCAGCTAGATTTCGATATACCCATACGGAGGGTTGAATGTCTATCGATTTCTCCCATGCATCGATAGCTTCCTGCTCCATTCCTCGCTCATAAAGCATGATGCCCAAATGCATATAAGCGTTCCATGATTGGTTCTCTTGGTGCTCAAGGCTCTCTTCAAGCAGGGCAAGCCACTCATCCTGAACCATCCATGCTTTTGGCACTTCTTGCACGTCGTGATCTGGAAGCGTTCCTGTTTCAAGAAGGGCGAGCCAATCGCTATGCTCGGCTTCGGGCGCTGTGCTTAGCTTCGTAAAATAAAAGCCTTCAGGAATCGTTCGATTTTCCTTCAGTTCTCGGCGCAGCTGCTCTAGCGCACCCCATGGAGAACCCGTATAAAGGACTTGCTCAGGCGCTTGTTGTGCGAGAATTCGCATGGACTCATGCAGCTTCTCCATTTCTTCGGCATCGATATGATGATCGACACAATCTCGAATGTATTGATTCGCCTGATTCCAATCCTGTTGGTGGGCTTTGTCGATTTTAATATCGGTCATGCCGATTACTTGCGTGAAATCCCACTCCGATTGAGCAGGCATATCAAGTCCATGCAGCTGCGTTGGCGCTAAGCCGCTTTGAATTTCAATGTAATTTCCTTCACCGGGGTTAGCAAGATAATCGCACCATCGTCTTCCTCCGGCATGGTTTCCCCAGCAAAACATTTTGCGATAACGGAGAAGAGAGGTGGAGCGTTCATAAAACAATCGTCCATCCTCATAAGCGACAGCTTCCCAAGGAGCATTACAGCTTGCCTTCGTTTGAAAGAAATATTCATTCGAGAAAGGAAAGTTCAGCGGATAGGTGATGTCTTTGCCCGGTACAGTCGGCAGATACGGCAGCTTGCCAAGGCCAAATCCTTTCACTTTATGGTCAATATAAATGACTTCATCTGTTGACGAAAAAAGACGGGCTTGCGGTGTTTCCTCTACAGCGATGTTCGTCCACCAGTACATCGGAACCGACTTGTCATTGTCATTAATGATCCGCACATAAAGAATGAGCTTGTTTGAACCAGTGGGCAGATGAAAGTCAATTTGCCAAAATACGTTTTTACAGCTCTCGTAATCATACAGCCTTAGAAAATCGTTTCCTTTCTCATCTTGCAGAATGGCTGTATGAACGGGGGAGCATGTGGTAAACGTATGTCCGAGCTGACCGATATTCCACTCGATTCCTCCAGAGAACCAAGCGTTCAATATGGCTAGGTTGGCAGGCTGCAGCACCGGATTCGTATAGAGAAGGCTGCGATTCGTTTTTTTCTCCGTAAGAGAATACAATCTTCCACCATAAGCAGGTAAAAAAACAGCCTGCAAATGTTCATTTTCCAGCACGATAGTTTCTAGCAATAGATTTTTCCGATCTCTAGTATAACGATCCTGCATTCGGTAGGGTAAATAACGTTCCCCTGCTTCATATCCTAGCTTTGATCGCAGCTCGCTTGGAAGAGTGCCGTTATCGCTGACTTCTCTATGTTTTTGACGATTTCGGAACATCGGCAGTGGATTTTGACCGCCAATGCTTGAGCCTTCGATCCGTAAGGTAGATTGATATACACGCATGGTGAATGAACTCCTTTCTATCCTTTTACTGATCCAACCGTAATGCCTGCAACAATGCGCTTGGAAATAAACAAATACAAAATGAATGTAGGCAAAAATACGATAATGGATGCTGCAAAAATACCGGAATAGTTTCCTGTGTTGGTAAAGCCGAGTACGATGGATTGCAATGCAAGCGCGAGCGTATGATATTTCGGATCACCAGCAAATATAAGCGCATACAAATACTCATTCCATATCGACATAAAGTTGAAAATAGAAACTGTAATGAGGCCAGGCTGGGCAACCGGCAATATAATTTTGATAAATGTTTGAATAGGGCCGCAGCCGTCAACAGCTGCTGATTCCTCCAATTCCTTAGGAATGGAAGCGAAAAATCCAGTGAGAAGGAATACGCTAAACGGAATATTAGTGAAAATATAGATTAATACGAGCGTAATAATAGAACCCGTAAGCTTCAGCTCAACGAACAATGAAAAAAGCGGGATGGATATGAGCAAGCCAGGGATGGAAATTGCGGATAAAAACATTAGATTGACTATTTTTTTGCCGCGGAATTTAACTCTGCCCAAAACATAAGCGGCAGGAGCAGCGAATACGAGAACACCGACGCAAGCTGAAACGGTATAAATGACACTGTTCAGAAAGTACCGTCCCATCTTTTGGGTTTTGAATAAATCAATATAATTGGAGAAATGAATGCCGCTCTCAAATAATGAATTTGTAAAAATGCCTCTTGTTGTGCTCAGTGAGGCTAGAATGGCGAAACCGAACAATACAATCGTGAACAGCAGCCACAAATAGAGCGGGACGTACCGAATTTTATTAACCATGCTAACACCTCATCTTTAATATTCAAGACGTTCTTTACGGAAGAACTGATTGATGATGGCGGATAGGATTAGAATTGATATCGTAATACTAACGCCTACTGCCGCGCCTGCTCCTACATTAAAGGCATCCTGCGTATAAACTGAAGTGCCGTCGCCAAACACTTTGAGATACATAAAGTAGCCCGGCGTCATCGTAGCGACGCTTTCACTCGCACCGCCAAAGGTAGCGGACCAGACAAAGAAATTCACGGCTGTTACCGTCCATAAAACGAGCGTCATACGGAATATGTCCTGAAGCAGCGGCAGCGTAATTCGGAAAAACTTGTGCAATGGATTAGCCCCTTCGAGCAGGGCAGCTTCGTAATAATCGCGTGGAATGCGGTCCATCCCGGCATTAAGGATAAGCATAAAGTAGCCGATGGAACCAAAGCAGTACGCCAGCAGCATGGAGAGGAACAAATAACTGTCGCTCGTCCACTGAATATCGGCAAGCATATCGAGTCCAAGGAAACGGAACAGCTTCGTTAAGAAGCCATAGCTTGAATTGAATATATAATGAATCCAAATAACGGATAACACGACTGCAGATACGGTATTCGGCAAATAAACGAGCGAGCGCCAGAACGTTTTGCCGCGGACGCCGGATGATAAAATAGCAGCAAATAGGAAGGCGGAGCAAATCGTGATGATGCCGCCAAACAGCCATATTTTCAATACATTCCATGCAGATTCCATAAAATAGCTGTTGCGGAACAGGTCTGCGTAATTTTCGAATCCGATAAATGACCACTCTGACATTTTGCTTGAGATGGACGGCAAGGAATAGAAGCTCATCAGCAAAGCTCTAAGCGTTGGATATAGAAAGACTGCAAGATAGATGAGTACCGCCGGCAAAAGGAAAAGGGCAATCATCGGTTTTTTAATTTGCATGTAAATTTCCCTCCCGGATATGATTCATAATCCGTTATAACGTCATTGTGCAGCAATCCGAAGGATCGCTGCACAATGATCGAAGTATTTAATTAACGTTATTTTGTGCCATAAAACTTTTTGGCTTCTGCACTCATTTTGTTGACGTAAGCGTCTGCCGTTAATTTACCAGCGGCAAGCTCCATGAATACGGGTACGATTACACCTTTGGAGAAGTCAGCGGAGTTGTTGATTCCGTAGCCCCAAGGCGCATTGACCTTAGCGTTGTTAATTGCTGTTTCTGCTTCAGCGAGTGCTGCAGGCCATTCTGTATCGATAGAAACGGGAATAGCTTGAGCTTGCTTCACCATTTCAGCTTGTGTTTTTTGGCTTACCAGGTATTTAACCAATTCGATAGCAGCTTCTTTATTGCTGCTGTTTTTGTTCAGCATAAGAGCTTGTGCGCCAAATGTCAGCTCATTCTGGCCTTTTCCGTTGCCGTTAGGCACAGTTGGGAATTGGAAGGAGCCCCATTTGAAATCAGGACCTGCTGTGGCAGAAACTTCATTCGGAAGCCAAGTGCCGTTCAGATAAGCTGCGGATTGACCGAATACGAGATCCTGCTGTGCAGCTGGATATTTACTGCCTGCAAGCTTAGAAGAGAAGTAACCTTTCTCTTTCATCATGACCATATCTTTGGCGAATTGAAGGATGATCGGATCCTTCCACATCTCGCCTGTTTTGTCATTCACGAGTGCGTCGACCCATTCATTGCCCATTGCGCTGCTGAGGTATCCGCCGATGAACAAATCACGGTATGCATCATCGAATGTAATTGGAGCAACGCCAGATTTCTTAATCAGCTCACAATATTCCATAAACTGCTCCCATGAGCTCGGCGGAGTCGTAATTCCTGCTTTCTCAAACACTTCTTTGTTGTAGAAAAATAGTACAGCGAACGGCTGCTGCGGAATCGCATAGTGGCCTTCTTCAAGTCCTGCTGTTACTGACAATGATTTTGTCCAATCCATTAAGCTTGGCATAAGTGAATCTTGCAATGATTTTCCTTCCATACCTACAGATGGTGTAGCCAAATATTCATCCAGCTTCAGCAAATGGTCCTTAACGATCGCCATCGTAACGGAAGGATCATCCTCGAATATATCGATTTGTTCACCGCCGTCGAGTGCTGGTTTAATCAGCTTTCTAATATCCCGTCCTGTAAACTTCAGATCGACAGTAACTTTTGGGTTAGCAGCTTTAAATTCATCGACTGCCACTTTAATCACTTTCGCTTGCGGTTCGGTGTCGCTCCACATGGACCAGAAGACAACTTTGCCTTCAAGGCCGGCAGCATTAGGACTTGGCTCGGCAGCAGAAGTGGGCTCGTTTGTTGCAGCAGGAGCGGGAGACTCAGTAACCTCCGGGTTGTTGCTCTTCGAATTTGAGCACCCGACGGCTAAAAAGATCATCATTACTGTTAATAAAATCGAAAATATTTTGTTTCTTTGCATTGTTGACTCCTCCTTTTTTTGGTAAGTATACCGCTGGGAATGCAACCGGGTACATGACCATTTTTGAACTGAATCCGTCATATTTTGTACTCAATTTATATTTGGTTATTGCTGATAAGGAAGCGGTTACAGCAAACAGCGAGCGGGTGCATTACTTTATTAATAGAAAGAAAACTGGTTTTGCCAAAATGAATATTGACAGCGATGAGCCTGAGGTGGTTATATACGAGGAGTAAGCCTAACATCTAATCAAGGAGCCAATATGCAAAAAAACTTGCGCATGTCTACCATACTAAAACTATTTTTTATTTCGGTTGTTATCGTACCTGTCTTTTTAATATGCTCCGTCATATTGAACATTTACGAACGGGATATTCTCGAACAAAACACAGGGCGCTCGCTGCAAATATCGAAAGCGCTTTCATATTCGGTAAGTCAAGAAATCAACCGCATGTCTGGTCTGTTTGCTTCGATTGGCGTAGATCAGGATGTCATTTTCACCATATTTGATATTAATCGTTTGAGCGGCATCGAAAAGCAGAAGGCTGCCAATAAGCTGAAAATAATGATCGAGAAGTACACCGCATCGGTCTCTGGCCGCGTGCTCTCTGTTAACTTTTTTTTTGATAACGGAAAATCATATTCTTATTTGAAAAACATGATGATGGATGACTCTGCTGTACGCGAGCAAGATTGGTACCGAGACACAATTAGCAAGCCTGACGTCATCCGGTTTCAAGGCATGCTTCCCAACGCTCTTTATGGGAATTACAATCCGTACATGATGGCCGCTGCGCTCTCTCCAAGCACGACGAATCGGATGTCCAAAATGGAATTAATCCTATTTACATTTGAAAGCGGAACTTTCGATCATATTTTGCAGTCACGCGATAATTCGGAATCAGTTCTGCATATTGTAAGCGACAAAGGTCAAATCATCGCTTCGAATACAGTTATCGATAGGGGAAGCCAGGTTGTAAACAATTGGTCGAAAGAGATAAGCCGCGGGGTAGAAGGGTCCTTCGTAGATGACTCAGAGGACAATAAGAAATTAATAACGTATGCAAAAGTAGACAATACGGATTGGTACATTGTTCAAATTATTCCATTCGCAGATTTGCTCGCCAATTACCGGAATGTAAATTCATTTGTGTGGTTTCTCGCTATTTTGATCATTTTAGCGTTTGTGCTCGTTTCCTTCTATTTTGTTTCCAATGTGACCAAGCCGATTCGTGTGCTACTCCACCAAATGGTTCGTGTAACGGGTGGAGATTTAAATGCAAAATTTACAGGCTCAGGCAGCTTGGAGATGGTGAGGCTGGGCCATTCCTTTAATCTAATGACCGAACAGGTTCGCCAGTTAATAAGCCAGCGTGAGAAGCAGGAGGTCGAAAAGCGTAAAGCAGAATTTGCCGCGCTGCAGTCGCAAATTAATCCGCATTTTCTAATCAACACGTTAAACGCAATTAAGTTTATGGCCTTAATAAGCAAAGCGGACAATATCCGCAACATGACTCACTCGTTGACACAGCTATTAGCTTCCTCTTTTAACCGCGGCGGGCTTCTAACTACGATAGCGGATGAAGTCGACCATTTGAAGCATTATTTGTACATTATGGAGATTCGTTTCGGCAGACCGATCCAAATGGAATGGAACATCGATTCTGAGGTTTCAGGGCATTATTTGTTAAAGCTATTGCTGCAGCCTATATTGGAAAATAGCATCATTCATGGTCTGAAGGATATTGATTACCCTGGAATCATCACAATCACAATCGTAAGGGATGATAAAAATTTACTCATTACGATCGCAGACAATGGGATGGGAATGACGTCAGACGTAATTGATCAGCTTGAAGACAGAACGGCCTCCTATACGTTTAGCGGAATGGGAAATCGAAATGTACATCGACGGATACAACTGCACTACGGCTTGCAGTATGGATTGCAATACGAATCTAATTTGCCGCAAGGAACAAAGGTGAGCATTCGATTGCCTTTGATTAATGAACCGGATGAGGAAATGGCTGATTTTTCAGCATAAATGATCATGTTTGAACTAAAAATGTCAACTTTTCTAACCATAAACGCTGTATAATAAATGCCATATACTTGAAAGCGCAATCATTCGTTTGCGGCTTCAAGTTTTGCTGGGAGAAGTGGAAATGAAATTTAACAAAAATATTGTCACTGTCTTAGTCGTTACTTTGATATCGGTAGGCTTGCTTGCAGGATGGATCGGTATGTTTAAGGCTGATACCAATGATACGATTTATTCTTTAGTTGTTAATACACCACAGAAACAAACCTCCAATCAAAATCAGCCGGTAAAAATGAAATTTGGAATATGGGAATCGAAGACGGATATCGAATTTTGGACGGAGAAGGTGAAGGAATATTCGGCTCTCAAACCAAATGTAACCGTGGAAGTAGAGACGATTCCAGATAATAGCGGCCAATATTTAAAGGTGCGTCTGACGGCAAATGATTTGCCTGACCTATTTTATTTGAAACCGGGTCACTTGCCCATTTATAAAAATTCATTGCTGTCTCTTAATCAATTGCAAGCAACGAGCAGAAATAAGTACCCAGCTGAAATAGAGGGCGAAACACTTGGCTTGCCGCTCATATCCTTCTCTGAGTATGTGTATTATCGACCAAGTATTTTTGAAGAGGTGGGCGTTAGCGTACCGCAAACTTTAGGACAATTTATGGATGTACTGAATCAAATTAAATTGCACGGCAAATATATTCCGATTGCTATCGGGGGCAAAGATGATTGGACCTTCTATCCATTTATTGAATTTGGACCGCCAATCTTTGCGAAGGAAGAGAACTATTTGGCCAATATATCAAACGAATTGAAGCCATTCGGAGAAGGCTCAGCCTTTGGCAAAGCAGCCGCTATGCTCAAGACGATCGCGGAAAATAAATTAGCTGGCCCAAACGCGCTTGAAATTGGCTTTGATCAGGCGAAACAATTGTTTCAGTCCAGAGAAGCGGCAATGATCGCACTTGGTCAATGGTATTACTCGGATCATGTGGCAATAGTGAGCAATGATGAGGATATAGGTGCATTTGCGTTGCCGTGGAGGGAAACGACCAAAGAACCGCTGCTTTCTGTAACGATGCCGGACCAGTATATGGCGATTAACAAAAACTCCAAAAACAAAGAAGAAGCGATACAATTTCTTGAATGGGTATTCAGCCCCGAGGTTTATCAGGCTTTTATAAATAACTCACAAAGCTCATCGACGTTAACGGATGTTCAGTCCATACTTCCCTTTTTTAATGAGGAAAATAAAGAGCATCCATTTGTGCCTTTTATGTATTCCGCGTTAGATGAGAAATTTGTACGAGTGAAAAACGCAGCGCAGTATGATGAGAAAAAGCTGGCGCAAGAAATTTTTGCAGGCGAGTCAGTGGCAGGCATTCAGAACAAGATGAATGAAAACTGGAGCAAAGCGGTGCAATATGTTCAGCATAATTAAAGCCTATCGATGTATGAGGGGGAGTAAGATGCCGAAATACCAAGCCTTTATCGTGGATGACGAGCCTTTAGCCAGATTAGCGCTTCGGGAATATATCGCTTTAACTTCAACAGATATTGAAATTGCAGGAGAGGCGGGCGACGGAGAAGAAGCATTGCATCTTCTAAAGGATCGTCAGGATATCGACATCATCTTCGCAGATATAAAGATGCCGCGGATGAATGGTGTGGAGCTTCTTGCATCACTTAGAGATGTGTCGTTCGAGAGCCCGCCGCTTATTATTATGCTTAGTGCATACGGCGACTATGGCTATGTAAGAGACTCATTTGTGCTTGGGGCGTTTGATTATATGCTAAAGGCGAAATTGGATGAACAATATATTGCTCCAGTGCTGAATAAGACAGTGGAGGAATTGAATAGGCGACAGAGGAGCAAGGCTGCGGAACCTGAATTGTCTGCCTTAGATGAAGACGAAATGGTTTGTTCCATGCTCCACCAGCTGTCGGTGTCAGATGGATTGAGCTCATCTGATTGTGAACTCGATGAACAGTTGAAATTAGGATTGAATATCGTACGGAAACAGTTGGGCGAGAAAAATCAGAAGGTAGCCTTCATTAGACTATCTCAAGTGGTTCACTTCGAACATACGAAGCAAATTATTATGCAAACCATTAGAACCGTAACGAACACGGATAGGAATGAAGGAATATGCCGCGTTTGTCGTCATGATGAACGGAACTATATCCTATATTTCACCTTTCCTGAGCAATGCAGTGCGATGGCAATTCGAAGTTTGACCCAAGCTGTCTTGACGGATGTGAAAATAAGGCTGCGGCAGTTTTTGAATCTTCATTTATCTATCGGTATCAGTGACTCTGCCAATGGAGTGATGCAGTGGAATCGTTTGTTCCGTCAAGCTGAACGGCTTTCCCTTCTTAGTTACTATCAAGGATATGATCACTTGATCTATCCAGAAGCCGAACGATCAATGGGTGCAGAGAAGGACAATTGGAAAGAAGCATGGGCGCCATTTAAGCTCGAGCTGCTGCATGCGCTAAAAGATACCGACCCTATGCGATGGAAACAGTCTATTCAGCACGGATTCAAGCTGCTACTTGAATACTTTCCATCCTCGCCTGAGCCTATCAAAAAAGCACTCAGCGATTTGATCTGGGAAACGGGCACGCTGATGCATGAGCGAGGAATGTCGTGGGATAAGCTGCATGAAAGATTTCCTCAACCGGTTGAGCATGTCCGGAGTATAGAGACATGGGATGAGACCATGGAATGGCTGCAATTATTTCTTGATGCATTGCATGATAAGCTGCATCCTAAGCTCGACAAAGCTGCTGCTTGGCTGAGTCCTGTTGTAGCGAAAGCTAAAGCGATATTAGATAATCATTTTAATGAAGATTTGCATTTGTCTACGATTTGCGCCATGGTCGGTGTGAGCGACAGTTATCTTAGCAAACAGTTTGCGAAAGAAATCGGTATTAATTTTATCAACTATTTGACCAATTTAAGAATTGAAAAAGCGAAAGAAGGTCTAGAGAACGGGTTGAAAATTTACGATGTAGCGGAAAGTGTAGGGTATGTTAATCCTGAGCATTTCAGCCGAATTTTCAAGAAGGTGACGGGACTTAGCCCAGTAACCTATCGCAAGAAATGTGAGAAACGTCCCATGACGGCTTCCTATTATTTAAAGCATTCATAAATGCTAAGGGGCTGTCCCATAAGCATCAAGCTCGCTGAGGAATAGCTCGCTTTGAACGGGAGTATTGGTAGCAGTACAGGAGAGCTATTCCTGTAC
>NZ_MRTD01000002.1:2500-618310 GCF_001956295.1 Paenibacillus sp. FSL A5-0031 | reverse complement strand
TAAGCGATAAACTGCCAAGTTTATCCGAACCTCATCGGGTTCGGGTATTTCCTTAGAAAGGAGGTGATCCAGCCGCACCTTCCGATACGGCTACCTTGTTACGACTTCACCCCAATCATCTACCCCACCTTCGACGGCTAGCTCCCTTGCGGGTTACCCCACCGGCTTCGGGTGTTGTAAACTCTCGTGGTGTGACGGGCGGTGTGTACAAGACCCGGGAACGTATTCACCGCGGCATGCTGATCCGCGATTACTAGCAATTCCGACTTCATGCAGGCGAGTTGCAGCCTGCAATCCGAACTGAGACCGACTTTGATAGGATTGGCTCCACCTCGCGGTTTCGCTTCCCGTTGTATCGGCCATTGTAGTACGTGTGTAGCCCAGGTCATAAGGGGCATGATGATTTGACGTCATCCCCACCTTCCTCCGGTTTGTCACCGGCAGTCATCCTAGAGTGCCCACCATAATGTGCTGGCAACTAAGATCAAGGGTTGCGCTCGTTGCGGGACTTAACCCAACATCTCACGACACGAGCTGACGACAACCATGCACCACCTGTCTCCAATGCTCCGAAGAGGGGCACTATCTCTAATGCTTTCATTGGGATGTCAAGACCTGGTAAGGTTCTTCGCGTTGCTTCGAATTAAACCACATACTCCACTGCTTGTGCGGGTCCCCGTCAATTCCTTTGAGTTTCAGTCTTGCGACCGTACTCCCCAGGCGGAATGCTTAATGTGTTAACTTCGGCACCAAGGGTATTGAAACCCCTAACACCTAGCATTCATCGTTTACGGCGTGGACTACCAGGGTATCTAATCCTGTTTGCTCCCCACGCTTTCGCGCCTCAGCGTCAGTTACAGCCCAGAAAGTCGCCTTCGCCACTGGTGTTCCTCCACATCTCTACGCATTTCACCGCTACACGTGGAATTCCACTTTCCTCTTCTGTACTCAAGCTTTGCAGTTTCCCTTGCGACTTGGGGTTGAGCCCCAAGTTTAAACAACAGACTTACAAGGCCGCCTGCGCGCGCTTTACGCCCAATAATTCCGGACAACGCTTGCCCCCTACGTATTACCGCGGCTGCTGGCACGTAGTTAGCCGGGGCTTTCTTCTCAGGTACCGTCACCTTGAGAGCAGTTACTCTCCCAAGCATTCTTCCCTGGCAACAGAGCTTTACGATCCGAAAACCTTCATCACTCACGCGGCGTTGCTCCGTCAGACTTTCGTCCATTGCGGAAGATTCCCTACTGCTGCCTCCCGTAGGAGTCTGGGCCGTGTCTCAGTCCCAGTGTGGCCGATCACCCTCTCAGGTCGGCTACGCATCGTCGCCTTGGTGAGCCGTTACCTCACCAACTAGCTAATGCGCCGCGGGTCCATCTATAAGTGATAGATTACTCCATCTTTCCCGATTCAGTCATGCGACCATATCGCGTATCCGGTATTAGCATTCGTTTCCGAATGTTATCCCAGTCTTATAGGCAGGTTACCCACGTGTTACTCACCCGTCCGCCGCTAAGTATCAGAGGTGCAAGCACCTCATCAACTCCGCTCGACTTGCATGTATTAGGCACGCCGCCAGCGTTCGTCCTGAGCCAGGATCAAACTCTCCAAATTGGTGTTTGACTTGTTCAGTTTTCAAAGAGCAATCTTTTCTCTCTTGTCGACCGTGTATCTCGTTGGCGACCTAGATAATATATCATAGGCGCCTATGGCATTGCAAGTGTTTTCTTCATTATTTGCGAAAAACTTTTCTCATTAGCATTTCATACCTTCTTTTCGCCTTTGCGGCTAGCCATAATGACTTGTTTAAACAATATAACTTGCTACAACATATTATATAATTTCCTAACTTTCATTAATTATTCTTCTAATACAATAAAAAAAGCAAGTACAGTGTTATGGAGAGAAGACTTCGTTTAGTCTCCTTATCGTTACACAGTACTTACTTAAAGTTTTGACGAATTCGCTTATCTGAGCACTTCTTTAATATGAAGATGCCTGTCCACGATTAAGTTTACAATGATACCTTCAATGGAAACCCAAGGCCTAGTCGGATAATTACGATCCGAGAATACAATCTCTCCAATACGTTCATCGCTAAGCTTAACGACCGTTCCATTATGGAACTGAGTAGCCTTCTCTACAAATGTACGGACATAGGTAGGATCCAGCTTCCCGAAGGAATCGCTTTGGATTTGTTCCAATACGAGATACGGAGATGCAGCTTTCCTATATGCCTTGTTCAAAGTCATTGCATGAAATATATCAGCAATCGCTACGATCTTGGCATACGGGTTTATCTTCGTCGCATCAATGCCGAGTGGATAACCTGTTCCGTCAACCTTCTCATGATGCTGAAGCGCCGCCATCTTTACCCCCTCATTAAGAGCAGATACATTCTTGAGCAATTGGTACCCAAGAACCGTATGACGCATCATTTCTTCTTTTTCTTCTGTTGATAATGTATTAGGCTTCGTCAAGATTGCTTTGTCAATTCGGACGTTACCGATATCATGCAATAAACCGGCAAATGCAATTTGCATCCAATCCTTTTGAGGAAAGCCCGTCCACTGTGCAATTTGATAGGAGGTTAATGCAGACGTAATGCTGTTATGAAGCAAATAGTCTTTCTCCAAAAATTGACGCGGTACAAAGGTCAGCAAGTTGTAGCTCTTTATGTGCTCCAGCATTTTCTCAAGCTGCTTGCGTACATCCATGATCGGCATGGCTTGACCCGCTGCAACAGAATTAAATACTTGGCGTAAAACAATAATCATTTTGTCGTACTCTTCATGAAGGGGAGATGCGACTAATGCTGAACTCGGTTCTTGGCTTGCATCCTCATCGGTATCCTCTTTGGTCTTGCTCAAATCAATATTCGATTCAATCTCGACACTTGTGATGAGAAATGCTTGCAATATTTCTATTTCTTTAGGGGTAACGATCTTCCCCTTTTGAAATAAAACACTGCCAAGTGGGGTGAGGACATCTTCAATGATTTTGTCGCCTAATTTGAGATGTAATAATGTTACTGCTGCCACGAGAGTCCTCTCCCCTTGTGCCTGAATAGTATTATGTACTCCCATAAATAAAGCAAACCTAGGCTGACCCGTCATGCGACGGAGTCAGCTGCGTCTGCTTTCATTTATTCTTGCGTCGTTTCGCCGCCATCTTGCTCTTCATTTTCATCTATAGCTTCATTCTCTTCACTGCGAGCAACACGTGTAACAGTCGCTACCGTATCATCTTCGCGTGTATTAATCAGCCTTACGCCTTGCGTATTCCGTCCCATCGTAGATATGCCTTCCATGCTGGTACGAATCATCGTGCCAGATGAAGTCATAATCATAAGATCCTCATCATTCTCAACCACTTTGAGTGAGACGATCGGTCCATTCTTATCGGTTACGTTAAGCGTCTTAATCCCTTTACCGCCACGGTTCTGAATACGATAATCGGCCACTGGTGTCCGCTTGCCGTAACCTTTGGAGGTAACGATCAGGATATCATTACCCGGTACGATAACATCCATATCAATAACGGTATCTTCATCATCAAGCTGGATACCTTTTACGCCTGTAGCGGAACGTCCCATTGAACGGACATCCTGCTCAGAGTAACGTATGGACATGCCCTGAGCCGTTCCCATAATAATTTCCTGGTTGCCGTCAGTCAGCTTAACGCCAATTAGATCATCGTCCTCACGAAGTGAGATTGCGATCAATCCGACTTTCCGAATGTTGACGTAGTCATCAAGCGGAGTCTTCTTCACAACCCCTTGCCTTGTAGCAAAGAACAAGTAATGTTCCGAATCAAATTCTTGTACAGGTATGACCGCATTGATCGTCTCACCCTGTTCAATTTGAATGAGGTTGATAATAGGCGTACCGCGTGCAGTACGGTTAAGATCAGGAATCTCATAGGCTTTCAGCTTATACACCTTACCTTTGTTCGTAAAGAACAGCAGGTAGTGATGCGTATTGGATACAAATAGATGCTCAACAAAGTCATCATCCTTAGTACCCATGCCGACAACGCCTTTGCCGCCGCGCTTCTGACTGCGGTAAGTGCCAACCGGCAAACGCTTGATATAGCCTGTGTGAGTAATGGAGATGATAACATCCTCACGAGGAATAAGATCCTCATCGAGAATTTCCTCATCACTTGCCATTATCTCCGTACGACGCTCATCACCGAAACGGTCCTTCAATTCAGCAAGCTCTGTGCTAATAATATCGAGCACAAGCTGCTCATCAGCTAGAATCGCTTTATATTCAGCAATTTTACGCATAAGTTCTGCATACTCTGCTTCTATTTTATCTCTTTCCAGACCAGTCAGGCGCTGCAAACGCATATCCAAAATCGCTTGCGCCTGCTCATGGCTGAGCGAGAATCTTGTAATTAAGCCTTCACGAGCTTGGTCAGCTGTTTGGGAAGCGCGAATGAGTGCAATGACCTCATCCAAATGGTCAAGCGCTATTCGCAAACCTTCCAAGATATGTGCCCGTGCTTCAGCCTTTTTGAGATCATACTCCGTACGACGACGAATGACCTCGATTTGATGCTGTAAATAATGATAAAGCATATCGCGTATGTTAAGCGTCTTAGGCTCACCATTTACGAGTGCCAGCATGTTAATCCCAAAGTTGGATTGCAGCTGTGTATGCTTGTACAAATTATTAAGTACAATGCTCGGGTTAACATCACGACGAAGCTCAATGACTACGCGCATGCCGTTACGGTCCGATTCATCTCGCAAATCAGTAATGCCTTCAATTTTCTTCTCGCGAACGAGCTCGGCAATTTTCTCAACTAAACGAGCTTTAATGACTTGATAAGGCAGCTCATGCACAATGATGCGCGCTTTGCCGTTATTCTCTTCAATCGTCGCCCTTGCTCGCATTGTTACCGAGCCGCGGCCTGTCAAATAAGCTTGACGAATCCCCATACGGCCCATTACAAAACCGGCTGTTGGAAAATCCGGACCTTTTATGTGTTCGATGAGTTCGAGTGGCGTAATGTCTGGATTAACAATAAGCGCCTGTACGCCATCGATAACCTCATTCAAGTTATGAGGTGGAATATTCGTAGCCATACCAACCGCTATCCCAGTAACCCCGTTTACGAGAAGGTTTGGATAACGTGCTGGCAATACAACTGGTTCCGACTCTTCACCGTCATAGTTAGGAATGAAATCAATCGTTTCCTTGTTGATATCGCGCAGTAACTCCATTGCCATCTTCGAAAGACGAGCTTCCGTATAACGCATGGCAGCTGCAGAGTCGCCATCAACTGAACCAAAGTTACCATGTCCATCTACGAGCATATAACGCATGGAGAAATCTTGTGCCATCCGTACCATCGACTCATAAACTGCGGAATCACCATGCGGGTGATACTTACCGATTACTTCTCCTACAATTCTCGCTGACTTCTTATGGGGCTTGTCCGGTGACATGCCCAGCTCAGACATCGCATACAATATGCGTCGATGCACTGGTTTAAGTCCATCCCTAACATCGGGAAGAGCGCGACTTACGATGATACTCATTGCGTAATCCATAAAGGAATCCCGCATCTCCGTACCAATATCTCGATCTCTTACAGACATACGTTGTTCTTCCGCCATGATTTACCTCCCTGACGCCATCTATAGCTACTCTTAAATCAACATAACTCTTATATTACTTTCTCAAAAAGCGAGCATATAAACCTTTTGTGCTCATGCTTTTGGAATTCCTGCTAAACTTTCGTCTTTACTTGCTAAAAATAGGTGAATTACCGCTCTCCATACATGAAAACCTGCCATAAAATAAACAGACCCAACTTTCATTATACCACTCAATCGAAAGTCTGTCTCCTGCATCATTTCAAATCGATGACCTGTAAAAGCAGCATTTTGAAAGGAGAAAAATCGTTGAGCATACAACGCGTTACGAGCAAATGGGCCAAAACAAAAGTCATGTTGAAATCTGACTATTTGCGCTCATATATGCCCCCAACAAAACTATTCGGACGCGGCAGCCTTCAGTCAATGCTTAGTGAATATGGTATGGTCTACGTCAAGCCGATAAACGGTACTTTCGGCAATGGCGTCATCCGCGTGGAGAGAACTACTGTACCTGCTCTCGGATATCGCTATCAGTTAGGGACAAAAATCTTGTTTTTCTCAACACTCGACCAGTTATACCATAAGCTAGCTGGGCAAACGAAGAAGCGAAGCTATCTTGTTCAAAAAGGTATCCATTTGCTAAAACATCAAAAGCGGCGCTTCGATATTCGCGTTATGGTTCAGAAAAACCCTCATAACGAATGGGAGGCCACTGGCATTATCGGTAGACTCGCCCATCCTGCGAAAATAGTAACCAATTATCACAGCGGCGGGACTCCGATGGCACTTGAGCGGCTCATGGGCGATCATGCTAATGCTTCAGAGCTTGCTGCCTTCAAAAACAAATTAAGAAAAGTCAGCATTACGATTGCCAACCAGCTACAAGGTGCCTACCCCAATATAAAAGAGCTAGGCGTGGACATCGCCATTGATGCAAAACTGCATCCATGGATTTTGGAAGTCAATACATTACCCGACCCATTTATCTTCCGAAAGCTGCCTGATCAAAATGTTTTTCATAAAGTATATCGTTATGCAGTCGCCTATGGCCGATTTAAAAAAAGAAGCAGTCGTCCATAATGGGCGGCTGCTTCTTTACGAAATCCTTTATTTTAAACATCTAGATTCGTTACGTATCTAGCGTATTTTTGAATAAATTCGCGGCGCGGTTCAACATTATCGCCCATAAGCGTGTCAAACACGATATCCGCTTCAATTGCATCCTCAATCGTTACCTGGAGCATCGTGCGGCTTTCAGGATCCATCGTTGTCTCCCAAAGCTGAGTAGCATTCATCTCTCCCAGACCTTTATAGCGCTGAACGTTTACTTTTACGCCTTCTCCAAATTCAGCCAAAATCTTCTCGCGTTCCTTCTCGGTTTGCGCGTAGCGAATAACTTTATTACGCTCGATCTTGAATAGAGGAGGCTGTGCAATATAAATATAGCCAGCGTCTATAATTTCACGCATATAGCGATAGAAGAACGTTAAGATGAGCGTACGAATATGAGCGCCATCGACATCCGCATCAGTCATAATGATGATTTTGTGATAACGTGCTTTAGTTAAATCGAAATCATCACTAATACCGGTGCCCATCGCTGTAATCATTGCCCGAATCTCAGCATTGCCAAGAATACGATCGAGACGCGCTTTTTCTACGTTCAAAATCTTACCGCGAAGCGGCAAAATGGCTTGGAAATGACGATCGCGGCCCTGCTTGGCAGATCCACCGGCAGAGTCACCTTCTACGATGTACAGTTCGCTGATCGATGCATCCTTGGATGAGCAGTCAGCAAGCTTACCAGGTAGTGAGCCAACTTCCAGAGCGCTCTTACGACGAGTCAGCTCACGCGCTTTGCGCGCTGCTTCACGAGCACGAGCAGCAGATAGACCTTTTTCTACGATTTTGCGCGAAACAGAAGGATTCTCTTCTAGAAATTCCTGCAGCTTCTCGGCAAAAAATGATTCTACGATTCCGCGGACTTCGCTGTTGCCAAGCTTAGTCTTTGTTTGTCCCTCAAATTGCGGTTCCGGGATTTTGACAGAAATAATAGCCGTCAAGCCCTCACGCACATCATCGCCGGAGAAATTCGAATCATTATCCCTGATGAGATTTGATTTGCGGGCATAATCGTTAATAATACGCGTAAGTGCGCTCTTAAAGCCCGACTCATGCGTACCGCCCTCATGTGTATTAATATTATTTGCGAAAGAGTATATATTCTCGGTGTAGCTGTCATTATACTGTAGAGCGACTTCTACTTGGATATGATCCTTCGAGCCTTCCACATAAATTGGCAGCTCATGCAAAGGTTCGCGATTGCGGTTCAAGTATTTTACAAACTCGATAATACCGCCCTCATATTTAAACGTATTGGATACGCCAGTACGCTCATCACTAAGCACAATTTCAATGCCTTTATTCAAAAACGCAAGCTCGCGAATACGCGATTGCAGCGTCTCATAGTCGTATACGGTCGTTTCCGTAAAAATTTCTGTATCAGGCTTAAACGTTACTTGAGTACCTGTTTCCGTTGTCTCGCCGACAATTTTAATATCATACTGAGGAGCACCCTTGCGGTACTCTTGCTGATAGATATTGCCTTCGCGTTTTACTTGAACAATGACAAGCTCGGACAGTGCGTTTACGACAGATACGCCGACCCCGTGCAAGCCGCCGGATACTTTATAGCCCTCTCCGCCGAACTTACCTCCCGCATGCAAAACAGTCATAACGACTTCTAGCGTCGATTTTTTCAGTTTCGCATTCTCTCCTACAGGGATACCGCGTCCATTATCGATAACCGTTACGCTGTTATTCTCATGCACGATAATTTCGATTTTTGAGCAATAACCGGCCAAAGCCTCGTCAATACTGTTATCAACAACCTCCCATACGAGATGGTGAAGACCTTTGCCACTAGTGGAGCCAATATACATCCCCGGACGTTTGCGTACCGCCTCTAAACCTTCCAAGACCTGTATCTGACTCTCGTCATACGTATGCTGTTCCAAAGACATGCAACTTCACTGCTCCTCTCAACTGCTGTTCCTGATCGCCTTCGCTCTAGCCGTTAGCCACAAACTGATGGGCTCTTTTCTTAAGCGTAGAGGATGAAATAGGCGAATAATATATTTTTTGCTTCGTTACAACGATCGATTTTGGCTCTTCCTCGCCTATCGTTTCAACGTCCTTACGCTTGCGTGCTCCCGCAACGAATTGCTTGGATAGTTTAGAGGATTGCTCGATAGAAATATCAAAGATGGCCACGAGCTCCGCAGCCCGAATTATTTTCTCGCCGCCCAAATGGATGTACATGTCCTCTTCCTCACCTCTCCTATTCGCAATTTAACGTGTCACTCGGCCGTCATGCACATGATAGATGCCGGCATCTTGAAGCCTGCTCACATTCACGCTTTCAAGGCCGGTCGTTGTAATAAAGGTTTGTACTTTGCTCTGAAATGTCTCAATAAGCTGCGTCTGACGGTTCTGATCAAGCTCTGACAGTACATCGTCAAGCAGCAAAATCGGATACTCACCGATTTCCTCGTTAATGAGTTCTATTTCTGCCAATTTTAAAGACAGGGCCGTTGTTCGCTGCTGCCCCTGTGAGCCGTAGACTTGCGCTTCTTTTCCGTTGATATAAAACGCCAAATCATCACGATGCGGACCCACGAGCGTAACGCCTCTGCGAATCTCCTGATCTTTCACCTGTGTTAACTTTATCATAAATTGATCAAATAAAACAGATTCATCTTGCTGGGCATCTGTATCAAAAGAAGGACGGTACTCAATGGTGAGCTGCTCAGTCCCGTTCGTTATGCCTGCATGTATTCGTTCTGCAAACGTTTGTAATTTATGTATAAAGTGTTTCCTTTTTTTCATGATTTTAACACCATGCTCTGCGAGCTGCTGATTCCACACCTCGAGCATCGTTTGATTTGCCCCTCCAGGGTAGGAGGCTTTCAAAAAATTGTTGCGCTGCTGCAGCACTTTTCCATATTGCTGGAGTGTATACAAATAGCCGGGCTGTACTTGTCCGATTTCCATATCGAGAAACCGTCTTCGCACTCCCGGCGTTCCTTTTACAATTTCAAGATCCTCTGGCGCAAACATGACGACATTTACCGAACCGATGAAATCACTGAGCTTACGCTGCTCAAGTCCGTTTATTTTCGCTTTTTTTCCTTGCGCTGAGAAAAGGAGATCCAGCTTAATCGCTCCGTACTTCTTATCGACCTCGCCAGTAATGCGAGCGGAGCTTTCTTGCCAGCCAATAAGCTCCTTATCCTTAGAGGTGCGATGAGACTTCGTTAACGCAAGTACGAATATAGCCTCTAGCAAATTGGTTTTGCCTTGAGCATTTTGCCCAAGAAATATATTGACCTTATTCGGCGTTTGTAAGTCAATCTCGCTGTAGTTCCGATAATTTTGCAGCTGTATGCTCGTTAAAAACACGTTTTGACCTCCCGGTCCGTTGGTGCGTTACTCTTTACCTACCGTAAAGACGCCGCAGCCTTCAACTTCTACTTTATCGCCAGCATACAATTTTCTTCCTCTGCGGTTGTCCGCTTCTCCGTTAATAACGACAGTGTTTTCTTGAAGGAAAAACTTCGCATGACCGCCGGTTTGAATGCAATCAGAAAGCTTCAAAAATTGGCCAAGCGTTATATATTCCGTCTTGATGGCGATTTCTTTCATGAAAATAGGTCAGCCCTTTCTTGCTTATATTTGAGATTTAGCCCGTTGTTCTATAAGGCAAGATGACATACATGCTATATGCATGATCCATAGGACGAATAATAATAGGGCTCATTGCGCCTGTAAAGCCAATAAACAATTGCTCGCTATCAATGACTTTAAGGACGTCGAGCATATATTTAGAGTTAAATGCGATTCGAAGAGGCTCGCCGTTAAATTCTTTTGCTTCAAGCTGCTCCGTTACTCGTCCAAGCTCAGTCGAGCTGGATGAAATTTCAATCGTTCCATCTTCAAGCGTCATAAGGCGAACGATATTCGTTTTTTCCTCACGAGACATGAGATAGGCACGATCAATCGCGTCCATTACATTTTTTGTATCAAGTACAAGTTCTGTTTTGAACGTTTGCGGAATAATTTTAGAAGTATCGGGATAAGTTCCATCAAGGATACGTGTATAAAATAATACATTTCCGAGTTTAAACAACACTTGGTTGTCTGTTACAACGATATCGACAAGAGCATTTTGCTCCGGAACGAGCTTGGATAGCTCAATAAGTGTTTTTGCTGAAATGACGACATTGCTGAATTTGAGCTGTGCTTCTGTTTCAACTTGTGCCGTACGGCTTGCTAGACGGTGGCGGTCCGTTGCTACAAATTTCAATTCCCCTTCAAGCAAGTTCCAAAGTACACCTGTCAAAATAGGGGTTTGTTCACTTGCTGAGGCTGCAAGCACAGTTTGACGAATCATTGCTTTTAATAGATCGCCAGGCATTTGCAATATATCGTTTTGTTCGATGGAAGGAAGTACTGGAAATTCTTCCGGATCAAGTCCGACCATTTGTATTTCAGTAGAGCCCGAACGGATCATCGTCTGGTAAGTATTGCTCACATCGATAACGACTTGCTCGGATGGGAGTTTTTTTACAATCTCCACGAAAAACTTTGCGGGCAAAACGACGCTTCCCGGTTTATCCACATGTGCAATAACGAATTGATCTCTTTCCACAGGGATGAAGCTTTGAATAGAGATATCGGTATCGCTTGCTGTAAGTGTTACCCCAAGATGAGTAACCTCAATTTTGATACCGCCGAGAATAGGTATAGCTGGACGTGAGGAAGCAGCCTTTGCTACTTGCTGGATCGCATCGTTTAATTCATTTTTTGAGATTGTTAATTTCATGATTTCACTCCTAGCGTTCTTATAAATTCATCCAAGTATGAGCTCTCACAAACGATTTTTTTGAAAATGGCGTAATTTGGTTATGTGTTGATGATTTCGCATTTGATTTTAAACGTTATACAAACCTTATACTTCACCGCGAAGCGAGCTTTTGCCTGTAAAGGCTGGCATCAGCCGTTTTGCCGTATTTGATGATGTTTTTTTAAAGATTTTTAGTAGTCGTAGTAGTAGGGGCACTGAATATGTGGATAACCCCATGGAAGACCGATAAAGCAAGCCTATCCACATGTGCATAGCTTGTGCATAGGCTTGCTTAGTTGTTCACATATGATTTTTGATCTTTTCGGTCAGGTTTTGAATGATTTTGTACAGGTCCTGATCTATTTTAAGCTGCTGTGTAATTTTCTCATGTGCGTGGATAACGGTTGTATGGTCACGCCCGCCAAAAGCCTCGCCAATCTTCGGAAGCGAGAAATCGGTGAGCTCCCTGGATAGATACATTGCGATTTGCCTAGGATAGGCTACCGCCTTCGTTCGTTTCCGCGCTTTGAATTCCTCTAGCCGCAGCCCGTAGAACTCCCCAACCTTCGTCTGAATATCATGCATCGTAATCATTCTAGGTCTGCTTGAAGGAATGATATCCTTAAGCGCTTCTGCTGCCAAATGCGACGTAATGTCTGCATTTATCAAGGATGAATAGGCGACTACCCGAATAAGGGCACCCTCCAGTTCACGAATATTTGTATCGATTTGATTCGCGATATAGATCATCGCTTCGTTAGGAATATCTAGATTCTCAGCGCGTGCTTTCTTGCGCAGTATTGCAATCCGCGTCTCCAGATCCGGCGGCTGAATGTCGGTAATAAGTCCCCATTCAAAGCGAGAACGAAGCCTTTCTTCCAGCGTAGGAATTTCCTTTGGAGGCCGGTCACTTGAAATGACAATTTGTTTCCGCTCCTCATGCAGCGCATTAAAGGTGTGGAAAAACTCTTCCTGCGTCTGTTCTTTTCCGGCTAGAAATTGAATATCGTCAATGAGCAGAACGTCGATATTGCGATACTTTGTACGGAAACTTTCACCACGATTATCACGGATAGCGTTAATGAATTCGTTGGTGAATTTCTCAGACGAGATGTAAAGGACTTTCGTATTCGGGTTGTGATCCATGATGTAGTGGCCAATGGCATGCATTAAGTGGGTTTTACCTAGCCCAACTCCACCGTATAAAAACAATGGATTGTAAGCTTTGGCCGGCGCTTCCGCTACGGCTAGCGATGCTGCATGCGCAAAACGGTTGTTAGCACCGATAACGAATGTATCAAACGTATACTTCGGGTTAAGCATATGAGTAGGTGTCGCTTCCTCATTCATGACAGGGGAATGCACCGCTTTCGGCGGGAACATATATGCGGGCTCCGCACCCTTCGGTTCCTCAATAGAGAAGCGAACATCGACTTGTCTGCCCAAAAACTCAAACAGTGTCGTTCTTATTAGCTTCGTATAACGGCCCTCCAGCCATTCGGCCGCAAATGTTGTCGGCGCTGTTACTTCAAGCATGGAATCATCAACAAAATTAGCTTTCGTTGCTTTGAACCAAGTGTCAAAGCTCGGTTTGCTCAATTTCGTCTGTATGATCGACAACACTTGCTGCCATAAATCATAGGTATGGCTGTCCACAGACTGTCACTCCTTATCCAAATCGCCACAAGTGGCGCAGTTGCAAGAAAAAATGTCGAAAACAAGGGTATTATAACGAAAGCATCCACATTATGAAGAGAAATAAGTGAATGAGTTATAAATAGGGGATGAGTTTGTTCACAATGTTATCCACAGGCTGTTGATAAAACTGAGGCAATATTGATCTAATCCACAGTGAAAACATAATTATCATAGCAAAAGATGCCTTATATTTCAACGAAATCGCATATTTTATCCACATTCTCAACTGCTTGTGCATAAAAGTTATCTACACCACTACATATTGTTTATATCTTGTTAAGATTTCGACAAAGTTCGTTTAACCCGCCTGTGGATTGTGCACATGTTATTAGTTTTTGAAAAATGAAGTCAATTCATGCGTTTATCCACAGCTGACTTGAAATTATTTTTATCAACAAGAGGGCGCTGGAGCTGATCATTGACTTTTGGGGCTGGGCATGGTTTAATAAAAAAAGCGTTTTTTTAAATATAAGACGTTATAGGTGCATGCTTATAATGCTGCTTATATACACCGCGAAACGATGCTGCTCCGTCAAACTATGACGGCGAGAGCCGTTTACGCTTGATTGGAAACACGCAGTATAGGAGGTGCAGAACGATGAGACCTACATTTAGACCTAATGTAAGCAAACGCGCGAAAGTGCATGGATTCCGCAAACGGATGAGCACGAAGAACGGACGTAAAGTTTTGGCAGCGCGTCGTCAAAGAGGAAGAAAAGTACTGAGCGCATAAGCAGAAGACCACGTCCGGTGGTCTTTTTTTTTTGCTTGTGAGGATGAGGAGTGAGTGAGCAGCAGCTTAGGCTGCTCGCTTGCTGACTATACTTAGAAGATGAACAAGAGAACGGTGGCCAACAGTCGTGCATAGAAAATTGCGTCTTCGCAATCGTGAAGACTTCAGCCGGATTTATCGAGGCGGCAAATCGTTTGCGAATGGGCAATTCGTCGTCTATTGGTCGAAGCAACCATCGGCGGAACCATTTCGCCTCGGTGTATCGGCAAGCAAAAAAATAGGCAATGCGGTAGTACGTAATCGCATGCGCAGAATGATTAAGGAAATTGTTCGTCACCAAGCCAATCGAATCGTTCCCAGAACCGACTTCATACTAATAGTAAGAAAGCCTGCTACATTGATGAAGATGAAGGATATGGAGAAGAGCGTTCTTCATGTATTGAAGAAGGCCGGTTTGCTGAAAAGCACGAGTATTTCAAAAGAGAAGCAGGCAGATTAACGATATTTTGCCGGCTTGCTTCGCATGCCTAAAAAACGTGATACAGCATGCGCCAAGAAAGCGGATGCATGGATAGTCTCGTTGTTTCTTTGTCCCATAAATTATGGTATAGTCTAGATTGAAAATATAAGATTGTATTAGTCATACAATGCCTGTATTTTTCCACGAAACATATGCTGCGCCGCAAGAGTACGGCTATTGCCGCTGACGCTTGATGTAATGGCTTTCAGAGAGGAGTTTTAAAGTTGTTGTTTTGGACAAAAAACAAGAAAATGATTTTAGTGTTCGGTCTTGTTCTGCTTATGGGTGTGCTGGCAGGATGCGGCGCTCCATCAACAGAGACAACCGAGACTGCTGATCTATTGAAGGGGAACTTCTGGGAGAAGAACGTCGTTTATTACTTTGCCTTAACGCTTGATACGTTCGCAGGCTGGTTTGGCGAATCCTACGGACTTGCGATATTGCTCCTGACGATCATTGTAAGAACATTGATTTTGCCGTTAACGCTAAAACAGTACCGCAGCTCCAAAGCTATGCAGGCGTTGCAGCCGCAAATGGCTGAAATTAAGAAAAAACACAAAGACAATCCGCAAAAGCAGCAAGAAGAGACAATGAAGCTTTTCCAAACGCATAAGGTAAATCCGATGGCGGGCTGTTTGCCTCTAATTGTTCAAATGCCGATTTTTATCGCTTTGTACAATTCAATCTACAAAAACCCTGATATTCGTGAGCATACATTCCTGTGGCTTCAGCTTGGAGAGAAAGATCCGTATTACATTCTTCCTATTCTCGCAGCAGCTACAACGTTCATTCAGTCAAAGATGATGCAGAAGCAGCAAACACAAACAATGCCAGGTATGGGCATGATGCTGGCGATTTTCCCTGTGCTCATTTTTGTAATGGCACTTTCTTTCCCAGCGGCTCTTCCTTTGTACTGGGTTTACAGCAACATTTACACAATAGTTCAAAACTACTTCCTATACGTTCGTTCATCTGACAAAGGTAAGGAGGCCCCTGCGAAATGAAGAAAATCATTGCATCGGGGAAAACGGTAGAAGATGCTGTACGTAACGGATTATTACAATTGCAAGTAACTGAAGACCGCGTTAAACAAGTTGTGCTTGAGCAGCCAACCAAAGGTTTCTTTGGACTGTTCGGCGCAAAGGAAGCGAAAGTTGAGCTTGAGCTTATTCCCGATCCCATGCTTGAAGCGGAGAATTTTCTCCGTGAAGTAGCTGGCACGATGGGATTGCAAGTAAACATCGATCGAAAGCAAACAAGAGACGGTATTCATATTGCTGTAACAGGCAGTGGAGATCTTGGCATGCTGATTGGACGTCGCGGACAAACGTTGGATGCATTACAGTACTTGGTTAATATTGTGGCTAATCGTTATTCAGACAGTCATTTGCGTATCGTACTTGATGCAGAAGATTTTCGGGAGCGCCGCCGCAAAACGTTAGCGGATTTATCCGACCGTTTGGCGGGACGAGTTATCCGCACCAGGAAAGAAGTTGTCTTGGAGCCGATGTCGCCGCATGAGCGCAAAGTTATTCATTCGCAGTTGCAGAACCACCCTAAGGTGAAAACGTTTAGTAAAGGCGATGAGCCGAATCGGCGAGTCGTTATTGCATTAAGACAATAAGCTGTACAATATAAATGTATACGAATCAATACGCTATCCACAGCAATGGCTCATAATGGTCATTGCTGTTTTTCCATTTGAGAGGTGCTGACAGCAATGGTACATGATACGATAGCTGCCATTTCCACAGCAGTCGGAGAAGGCGGAATCGCAATAATAAGAGTAAGCGGTCCTGAGGCAATTGCAGGTATCGCGAGTGTTTTTCGTTCGAAAATAAATCTAAATGATGCGGATACACATACGCTGCATTATGGTCATGTTCTCGATCCGAGGTCTGGAGAAGAGGTTGAAGAAGTTCTTGTTACGGTGATGAGAGGTCCCCGTTCATTTACCGCGGAGGATGTTGTCGAAATTAATGCACATGGCGGCGTTATTGCTGTTAAAAAGGTGCTTGATGTCGTATTGCAGTTGGACGGCTATCGTACAGCGGAGCCAGGCGAGTTTACGAAGCGTGCCTTCCTAAATGGTCGAATCGATCTTATGCAGGCAGAGGCTGTTATCGATTTGATTCGTTCCAAATCTGATCGCGCATTTTCCGTTGCCCGCAAACAAGCAGAGGGCGTTCTGTCGAAGCGGATTAAAGCTTTGCGGCAGACGGTCATTGAGCTGCTTGCCCATATAGAAGTGAACATCGATTATCCGGAGCATGACGTAGAGGAAATGACGAGCTCGTTCATTCGTGACCAATGCGATTCTGCTATTAATGAAATAGATCGTCTGTTAAAAACCGCAAACGAAGGCAAGATACTAAGAGAAGGTATTGTAACAGCAATCGTTGGGCGGCCTAATGTCGGTAAATCGTCTCTAATGAATGTACTGACGCAGGAGAATAAGGCTATCGTTACCGATATCCCGGGTACGACTCGTGATGTCATAGAACAATTTGTAGCGCTAAACGGAATTCCACTTCGACTGCTCGATACGGCTGGTATTCGTGAAACAACGGATGTTGTTGAGCGAATTGGGGTGGAGCGCTCTCGCAATGCGCTTGAAGAAGCGGATCTCATTTTGCTAGTGCTGAACTATAATGAGCCGTTGCAGGCTGATGATCGAGAGCTATTGTTGCAAATGAAGGGTCGCCCAGTCATTGCGATCATAAATAAGACTGACTTGCCGCGTCAATTAGAAATTGAGGTGGTGGAGGAGTCGATTCCGGTCGATTCCATCGTTAAAATGTCGGTTCTTGAGGAAGATGGGTTAGACCGCTTAGAGAAGACGATAAGTGAGATGTTTTTTGAAGGCCAGCTTGAATCAGGTGATCTGACATATGTGAGCAATGTTCGACATATTGCTTTATTGAAGCGGGCAAGGCAATCGCTAGTCGATGCAATAGAAGCATCTGATACAGGAATACCGATTGACCTTATTCAGATCGATGCCAGGTCCGCGTGGGAATCGCTTGGTGAAATTTTGGGTGATGAGGCTGGAGATTCATTAATTGATCAAATTTTCTCGCAGTTCTGCTTAGGGAAATAGATGGAAGTAGGCTTTTGCAGCCGATATGAATTAAACTTACAACATGTGGCTTTAATGAATAAGTAATGTTTAGTTCGTTGCTAAAAAGTGATTTCGCTAATGAGGCAGAGTTTTCAGCTGTCTCTGTGATTTAAGATTAGTGCAGCTCTAAGTGTTAATTAAGGAAATAGAATATCGAGCTAATCGTTATTCTATCAGCATATAGGTTTCACTGAAATGATGGGCATAAGAAAGGCTTTCTATGAAAGCTTTTGGATATGCTTACGAAGTGGTTTTCTACGAAAACCTAAGTTAATGCTTACGAAGTTGGTTTTCTGCGAAAACCTAAGATAATGCTTACGAAGTGGTTTTCTACAAAAACCTTTAATATACAAAGTAGGTTTTCGTAGAAAACCTTTGGGAGGGTAAAGGACAATGAGATATATAGCTGGTGAATATGACGTGATCGTCATTGGAGCGGGGCATGCAGGCTGTGAAGCTGCACTTGCGGCTGCACGTATGGGCTGCGAAACGCTGCTGCTTACAATAAATCTAGATATGGTTGCTTTTATGCCATGTAATCCATCTATCGGCGGACCGGCAAAAGGCCATGTGGTACGTGAAATTGATGCGCTCGGCGGTGAGATGGGACGTAATATCGATAAAACGTTCATTCAAATGCGGATGCTTAATACAGGTAAAGGTCCTGCGGTGCATGCACTGCGTGCGCAAGCTGACAAGTTTGATTATCAGCATTTAATGAAGAAGACAATTGAAGAAACACCTCATTTGACCCTGAGACAAGGAATGGCTGAAGAGCTTATTGTTGAGGATGGAAAATGCTTGGGAATCGTTACAAAGACAGGCGCTGAGTATCGTGCAAAGACTACGGTTGTTACAACGGGCACCTATTTGCGCGGCAAAATTATTATGGGCGAGCTGATGTATGAGAGCGGACCAAATAATCAACAGCCTTCAGTCAGACTTTCGGCAAGCTTGAAGGAGCATGGTTTGGAGCTTGTACGTTTCAAGACAGGTACGCCTCCTCGTGTTCACAAAGATACGATTGATTTCTCGAAAACAGAAATTCAACCTGGTGACGACAAACCGAAGTTTTTCTCGCATGAGACGGAATCATCAACAAACGAGCAATTGCCTTGCTGGTTAACGTATACATCTGAAGCGACGCACAAAATTATCAATGACAATCTTCATCGTGCGCCAATGTTCTCAGGTGCGATTGAGGGAACGGGCCCAAGATATTGTCCTTCTATTGAAGATAAAATCGTCCGTTTTGCTGATAAGCCCAAACATCAAATCTTCTTAGAGCCAGAAGGCAAAAATACCTCTGAGTATTATGTACAAGGTCTCTCCACAAGTATGCCGGAAGATGTACAGCTTGGTATTTTACGTTCTATACCAGGTTTGGAAAAAGTTGAGATGATGCGTAACGGTTATGCGATCGAATATGATGCGGTAGTTCCTACACAGCTATGGCCATCCTTGGAGACAAAGGTAATTGACGGTTTATTCACAGCTGGACAAATAAACGGAACTTCTGGTTATGAGGAAGCAGCGGGGCAAGGCGTTATGGCTGGCATTAATGCTGCACGCAAGGTACAAGGGAAAGAACCAATTATTATCGGTCGTGCAGATGGCTATATCGGTGTAATGATCGACGATCTTGTTACGAAGGGGACGAACGATCCTTATCGTTTGCTTACTTCAAGAGCGGAATATCGTTTGCTGCTTCGCCATGACAATGCAGATTATCGTCTAACGCCAACTGGCTACGAAATCGGTCTTATTTCGGAAGAACGTTACAATAAATTTTTGCGTAAAAAAGAATTGGTTGAAATGGATATTGAACGTCTACGCGGAACTAAAGTAAAACCTGATCAAGCAAATGAAATGCTGATAGCAGCGGGTACGGCTCCCATGGAGCATGGCACTGATGCGTTATCGTTGCTTCGTCGACCGGAAGTTACTTATGCGATGCTGGAAACGGTTGTACCTTCCGTTCCTGAAATGACAGAGGAAATGAAGGAACAGGTTGAAATTCAAATTAAATATGCAGGTTATATTGAGAAACAGCTTGTGCAAGTAGCACGTTTGAACAAAATGGAGAAAAAACGTATTCCTGATGACATTGATTATAGTGATGTTCGCAGCTTAGCATCTGAAGCGAAGCAAAAGCTTTCAGTTATCAGACCGTTATCTATTGGTCAAGCATCACGGATTGCTGGTGTTACACCAGCTGATATTTCCATACTGCTTGTTTACTTGGAACATTACAACCGTGTTACTGCAGCGAGAGGATCATAATATGGACGAAACTTTAAAATGGTTTACAAAACGAATGGAGGAGAGCGGTATTCCGCTTTCTCCCGTTCAGCTTGAACAATTCGAAACTTATTATCGCCTGCTCGTTGAGTGGAATGAGAAAATGAATTTGACCGGCATTACCGAACGAGATGCTGTATACGAGAAACATTTTTATGATTCCGTATCGCTTTCTTTTTATACGAAGATGGACAGTGTTCGCAAGCTTGCTGATATAGGTTCAGGAGCGGGTTTTCCTAGTATTCCTTTGAAAATCTGTTTTCCTCATTTGCAAATCATGATTGTTGATTCTTTGAATAAAAGAATACAATTTTTAACGCATCTGAAAGAGCAGCTTGGTTTAGATCAGGTTTTATGCTTGCATGGCCGGGCTGAAGATATTGCACAATTACCAGACCACCGTGACAAGTACGATTTAGTAACGGCAAGGGCAGTTGCGAGATTAAATGTATTAAATGAATTTTGTTTGCCCTTCGTAAAAAAAGGCGGATTGTTTGCTGCAATGAAAGGCTCGCAATCGGATGAAGAAGTTCGGGAGGCAACTTTAAGCCTAAGAGAGCTCAAAGGAAAAATTAAATCTCAGCATCAGTTATCGCTTCCAAACGAGCAATCAGAGCGACATATTATTTTAATAGAGAAGCTAGATGCTACTCCGCGTAAATACCCTAGAAAAGCAGGCACTCCACTAAAACAGCCACTTATGTAGCTGGCATCTAATGTTCCACGTGAAACATTTTGCAAATGGTTACTTGGGGAAAAGAACTTCCATTTTCTTATAACAATTATTTGTTCTAAAATGATGTCAAGCAGGAGATCGTCCAGTGATAGTCGAATTATTATAGTAGATGAAGAGACTGGACGATACCGTTACATAGACGAACCAATAAACGTCTTCATGAGACACATTGAAGTTCGTATCACGGGCAAATATAAGCATCGTATCAAGCTTTACAGCCATACCTGATTATATTTTAACTGAAGCCTCTCCTATCATTTCCGAATGAATTTTGTTATGGATGTTCGCCGTGCAGTTGACGATTATTACCTGAGAGAGGTTCTAGTAACCGAAATAATCCAATTGGCAATGAACCAATCTTACTGCTGAAGCGTATTTATTGCAAAAACCTTGTAATTGCTTTTTAATAGAATGGAGACATTTTCCTAGTTTACTAGTGTTAATGCAGACATTTTGTGTGAAACGCATGCTTCCCATTACTATGATGGGGGATATGGTTTCTTTTGAAGTGATTAGAAACAAGGTTTATCTCATGATCGGGTGGTAATTATCGATATGAAAGAACAATTTTCTCGATTGTTCGGCCTGTCCGAGCAGCGCATACCGCAAGAAGAAGTTCGGCAAATACCGATTCAAGAAATCGACGCAAGCCCATTTCAGCCGCGGACGATTTTTGATGATGACCGAATTGAAGAATTATGTCAAACGATAAAAACGCATGGTGTTATTCAGCCTATCGTTGTTCGTATGCGTAATGGAAGATATGAAATCATAGCAGGGGAACGTCGCTGGCGTGCTGTTACTAAGCTTGGTTACGATACGATCCCTGGTATTGTTCGTGAATTCAACGATTCGCAAACGGCTTCCATTGCTTTAATTGAAAATCTTCAAAGAGAAGGTTTATCAGCAATTGAGGAAGCGATAGCCTATCAAAAATTAATCGAGCTTCATCAATTAACACAGGAAAGCTTGGCTCAGCGTCTAGGGAAAAGTCAATCGACGATTGCCAATAAATTAAGATTGTTAATGTTGAATGATACGATTAAGATGGCTCTAATGGAACGGAAAATTACGGAACGACATGCAAGGGCTTTGTTGTCGCTCGATAATGAAGAATTGCAGCTTAAAGTATTAGATGAGATCATAACTAAAGATTTGAATGTTAAGCAGACTGAGGTTAGAATCGCTTTCCTAAAAGAGTCGACCAAACTCAAGAAAGCGAAACGTATTTCTTTTACTAAGGACGTACGTCTGGCTCTTAATACAATCAGACAATCCATTGAAATGGTTTCTGGTTCGGGATTGCAAATTAAGACGAATGAAAAGGATCATGAAGATCATTATGAAATTACGATCCAGATCCCTAAAAGATAGAGTTATATCTTAAAATAGTATAATTTAATGCTTATTTGTGCCGTCCTCACTGAGGGCGGCGATGCCATTTGTAGCTAGTTTTTTATTAAATGTGCTGCACATGTATGATTCATGATAATTAACTAGTTTTATGTTATTAGCATTTTTAAGTTAGTGGATCTTAAGAAAATAGCACATAAAAGTTGTACACATAGAGGTGAGCCGGTTTTGTCGAAGATAATTGCAATAGCCAACCAGAAGGGCGGTGTCGGAAAAACGACAACGTCTGTCAATTTAGCTGCCTGTCTTGCATCACTTGGTAAAAAAGTGCTGCTAGTTGATATTGATCCACAAGGGAATACAACAAGTGGTCTCGGTATTAACAAAGGGGACGTAACGAATTGTATTTACGATGTGCTTATTAATGAAGTCCATCCAAAGGATGCAATGTTCGAGACGGCTGTTCCAGGTCTGAAAATCATTCCAGCAACGATTCAATTGGCTGGTGCCGAAATCGAATTAGTACCGACGATATCAAGAGAGCTGCGTTTGAAAAAGTCTTTGCATATGGTTAAGGATGATTTCGATTATGTACTTATTGATTGTCCTCCTTCACTTGGGATATTAACGATAAACTCGTTAACCGCAGCTGATTCTGTTCTTATTCCTATCCAGTGCGAATATTATGCTCTTGAAGGTTTGAGTCAACTGCTCAATACGGTTCGACTCGTTCAAAAGCATTTAAATACATCGCTTCAAATTGAGGGTGTTCTTCTGACTATGCTTGATGCGAGAACGAATCTGGGAATTCAAGTTATTGAAGAAGTGAAAAAATATTTCCAACAAAAAGTGTATCAAACGATTATTCCACGTAATGTACGTTTAAGTGAAGCGCCATCACATGGACAAGCTATTATCACATACGACCCGCGTTCTAAAGGTGCAGAAGTTTATCTTGAACTCGCAAAGGAAGTGATTATGTATGAGCAAGCGGCTAGGTAGAGGGCTGGATGCGCTTATCCCATCGCTTTCTGTGAATGACGATGATAAAGTGATTGAAATTACCTTATCCCAACTAAGGCCTAATCCGTATCAACCTAGGAAAACATTTGATGAGGATTCGATTAAAGAATTAGCAGAATCCATTAAGCAGCATGGCATCATTCAACCTATTATTGTTCGTACTGTATTGAAAGGTTACGAAATCATAGCAGGTGAAAGACGCTTCCGTGCTTCGCAATATTGTGGAAATGCAACAATTCCTGCTGTTGTAAGATCGTTTACTGATCAACAGGTTATGGAGATTGCTTTAATAGAGAATCTACAGCGCGAGGATTTGAATGCAATTGAAGTTGCGATTGCTTATCAGGCGCTTATCGATAAGTTCAAGCTTACGCAAGAAGAGTTGTCCATGAAGGTCGGAAAGTCCCGTTCTCATATTGCCAACTTCGTTCGGTTGCTTTCGTTGCCAACTGAAATAAAAGATAATGTTTCACGTGGAACAATTTCTATGGGTCACGCAAGAGCCTTGGTCGGCATTAAAGATGATAAGGTGCAAAAGGAATTAGCAGATCTTACCGTTTCTCAAGAGTGGAGTGTCCGCGAACTTGAAGAGGCGATTCAGAAGCTTGACTCGAAGCAGCCGGAAGATACAGCCAAGCCGAGTCAGAAAAAACGCGATCCGTATATTGACCATTTAGAGGAGTCGCTTCGTGAACGATTCAAAACGACAGTGAAAATTAAACAACAAAAAGATAAAGGTAAAATTGAGCTTCAATACTATAGTAAACAGGATTTGGAACGTTTGCTAGAATTGCTTCAATACATGGCATAGACTATACCAAACAATGGCATACCTTAGTTGTAATCTTGCTTTTGAAAGATTAAACTAAGGTATGCCATTGTTGTGAGCAGGCAGCTATGAAAGGTGTGAAATTCGTGAGCAATCATAATCAATCACTTATTTATTTGGATCATGCGGCAACCTCTTGGCCTAAGCCGCCTGCAGTAACAGAAGCAGTCGTTAATGCTATGTTAAATGATGCTGCTAATCCGGGAAGAGGCAGTCATGCTATGGCTGTGCGAGCAAGTCGAATATTATTTGAAACGCGTAAACAATTGGCTAAACTATTTAACATAAAAAACCCGAATGATATAGCATTCACCTCTAATACGACGATGTCATTAAACATGGCGATAAAAGGTTGGTTGAAGCCTGGTGATCATGTTATCGCAACCTCAGTTGAACATAATTCAGTAAGAAGACCTTTGTATTTTCTGGAACAGACAATCGGTATTGAAGTGACATATGTAGAATCGGATGAGCGCGGAAATATTAACATAGATGATGTTGCCTCAGCTATTCGTTCTAACACAACACTTGCAATTGTTAATCATAGTTCCAACTTATTAGGAACAATTATGCCTGTAGCGGATATAGCTGAACTAACAAGGAAGCATGGAATAAAATTGCTAGTTGATGCAGCGCAAAGCGCAGGTATTTTACCTATAGATGTAAGAACAATGGGCATTCACATGCTGGCATTCCCGGGACACAAAGGGTTACTCGGCCCACAAGGCACAGGAGGGCTGTACATCGATCCTGAGCTTGATTTGGTGCCTTTACTGCATGGTGGAACAGGGAGTCAATCTGAGGCTGTTGAGCAGCCTCAAGTGCGGCCTGATCGTTATGAGGCGGGAACACAAAATACACCGGGCTTGGCAGGGCTCAAAACCGGTGTACAGTATGTTCTGAATGAGACGGTGCACAATATCCATACTAAGGAATGGATGCTTACTCAGAGATTAATGCAAGGCCTTGAACCAGTAAAGGGAGTCAAAATACTGGGACCAGAGCTTGGGGAACAAAGAACAGGTATTGTAGCTTTTAACCTAGAGGGCGTTGATCCTTCTGAATTATCATTCATCTTGGATCAGCATTACCGAATTGCTGTGCGAGCTGGATTTCATTGCACTCCACTCGCACATGCTTGTGCAGGAACATTGGAAACAGGAGCTATACGAGCAAGTGTCGGTGTATTTACAACGAATGAAGAAATTGATGCGTTAACAGGTGCAATCAGAGAGATTGCACAGCAATATGGCGTTTAGCATTGAACTGGGGGCGGAGTAGCTAAGATGGAAGATTGGACATCAAATCCGATGAATGCAGTTACGGTGGGCATTGCGTTATTTGCCATCGTATTATTCATTTGGATAGCGGTTTTAGGCGGACGGCTGAAAAAGCTAAGAAAGCAATATACAGCGGTTATGGGGAATACAGGTGTGACGAATATGGAAGATGTCATTGTTGAATTGAAGCAAGGCCTTGCCGATCAGCAGCAAGCGAATACGGAGCTGAAGGCGCAGCTAATTGAAATGCAATCTACTGTAACAAAGCAAAAAGGAAAAGTAGGCGTCATTCGTTATAACGCTTTTGCTGAACAGGGCAGTAATCTCAGCTTTTCAATCGCAATTATCAATGATGAGAAGGATGGAGCCGTATTTTCAGGTATTCATAGCAGGGAAAATACTTATGTCTATGCAAAGCCTCTTGAAAAAGGTCAATCCGTTTACCCATTAACCCCTGAAGAGCATAAAGCTATTTTGGAGGCAAAATAGGAAACTTAATTGTTATTAAGTATTATCCGAAGCTGCAGTTTGTTCAAGAACGCTGGTCGTAATATGCGCATTGTTCGCAATAGCAGTAAATAGACTGAGCGAAATAATGTCGGCCATTTTCATAACGAGATGCAGACGAGTGTTTTGCAGCACAAAATACTCCATAAATCCGCCTACATTAACGATACCAGTAATATGAATGTCGCCAACAGGAGGAAGGTCCTTGTTGACGCCAGCACCAGGACGCACAGGGCCTACACCAACTTGAATGCTGCCTACGCTGGATACTTGACCAAGGCAGGCATCAATGCCAATCACAAATGGTTTGTGGAACCGCCGATTGATCTCGATAAGGGTATCATCTAAATTCATAGCATGAACCGGATTTTCAAGCGTGCCAAATAGTGAAAAATGAGGGCTGCGGTATTTCGATAGTGAGGTTCCAATCAGCGGTCCTAAAGAGTCTCCTGTTGAACGGTCCGTGCCTACGCAGACAACTACGATGGGGCGTGCAGCAGCCATTTCTTCGAGCATGGCTGTAAGTCGATTTACTAGCATGCCAATTACGTTTGCGGTGGTGTAGGGTATCTTCAAAGGCGTCTCTTTAATAAATGAAAGCTTCATAGAATCCCTCCGATTATACCGATATGCTACTAGTATATGGATAGGACAACCATTTTATACGTCAGATAGTTTTGATATTTTGTTTGCCAAGAAAGTTTGTCATGCTAATTTAATGGAGGTCTTGCTTGTGTTAATTGCCTTCGATTCAACTCAGCAAGCATTGCGTGCAGAAATGCTGCTCGAATACGCAGATATTGAAATTGACATATGTCCCACGCCGAAGGAAATTACAGCTGGCTGCGCATTATCTATTCATTTTCCTGAGGAAGATTTGATAACGGTTAAGGAAGTTATTGTGCAGGAAAACGTGGAAGTTAGAGGTATATTTAAGCCGATTGAGGCCGGTTATGAGCAAATCGACATGTGAATATATTTAAAGTTAATGAGGAGGAATTGTGATGTCAATCAGAGAACGATATGATGAATTTGTTGATTGGTTGACAAACAATGAATTATGGCAAGCATTTGGGAGTTCTGCGCTGCGAATCGTCATGTTCTTATTCATTGGCCGTGTAGTTGTATGGGTGATCCATAAAACCATTGATCGGATTATTTTAGAGCGTGAGAACAAGATGTTGATCAACCACACAAGGCGAATGACAACCGTAGGCAAGCTGATGAAGAATGTAACTTCTTACGTCGTCTATTTTATAACCATTATGCTCATATTGTCTGAATTCGGGATTAATTTAGGGCCATTGCTGGCAGGAGCAGGTGTACTTGGACTTGCTGTCGGGTTTGGTGCGCAAAGCCTGGTGAAGGATATTATTACGGGATTTTTTATTGTACTCGAAGATCAATTCGCTGTAGGTGATGTGATTCAGACAGGGCAATTCAAAGGAACCGTAGAAGTCATTGGACTTAGGACAACCCGTATTCAGAGCTGGACCGGGGAGGTTCATATTGTTCCCAATGGCATGATCAATGAGGTTACAAATTTCTCGATTAATAATAGCATCGCAGTTGTTGATATTTCGATTGCATTTGAGGAAGAAGTAAATCGTGCGCTAGAGGTCATTCGACATACGATGATCACGATGAAGGATGAGAATTTAATTAATGCACCGGAAGTGCTTGGTATTCAGGCTATTGCTCCAACAGGGGTAACGCTTCGAGTGATTGCTGAGTGTCGACCGAATACGCATCCGATCGTATCACGCAAGTTAAATATGGAGCTGAAAAAGGCATTAGATGCGAGTGGTATTGAAATTCCATATCCTCGAATGGTCACTTATCATCGCAATGGAAAGGGAGGCGAAAAAGATGGAGCGTAAGCAATTTGAGCTAGGTGATGTTGTTCAAATGAAAAAACAGCATCCATGCGGCTCTAATGAAATGGAAGTCATTCGAATGGGGATGGACATCCGCATTAAATGCGTCGGTTGTAAGCACAGCGTTCTCATACCTAGAGCTAAATTTGAAAAAAACATGAAAAAGGTGCTGCGCTCCAAAGCCTCTGAAGAAGACTTAACGTAAGCAGAAGTACGAACGGCTGAGGGGTTTTAAGGAAATACTTGCGCGTTGACAAGCACTGTGATACAATAATTTTTACATGCGGAGAGGTACCCAAGAGGCCCAAGGGGGCTGACTCGAAATCAGCTAGGCGGGTCAAACCGTGCGTGGGTTCGAATCCCACCTTCTCCGCCATTATGTTAAACATTTACGGTTCCTTCAGAGGAACCGTTTTTTTTATGTCTTTTTAATAGATTAGGAAATACGAAGGAATAAATAAAATAGAAAAGAGAGCTCTTGCGAGCCCTCTTCCTGACGGTGAATAATGGCTGAGTCGATCAATTCTCACTGCAAGCTGTTGAAACATCATTCGTCAATCGGAACAAATCAGCTAAAGCTTCATTAAATCCTTTTGAGCACAATCATACACGACCGATTGAACGGTAACATGTATCAATGCTCGAATGCGCGTGTGTTACAGACAAGTGTCTTTGGCACAACCCTCCGCTTCTCTCCTGAGTGGACGAAATCCTCACGCGATGAGAGCTAATCCGTTTTTAGACGGGTATAGTGTCTCCGCGTTTGCCGAAATGGTTCAATGGAACCACACCTCTCTTGCACCGTCAAAAATTAGAATGGCCAAACTGATGTTTTATTATTCAAAACCTTGTAGAAAAATTAATGGCCCATTCGTTTCCATTTACGTTCGTGATTAGAGGTGTCAGGAAAACGTTGCCCTTTGCTGAGCTTGACCTTCTTCGGATTATTGATTCCCATATGAAATGAGTTCACACCGTCCTCGATGTATGTGCCATCATTCGGAGCTTTGTCGCCCGGCGAAAACATTGTACCTTCACCCATTATGATCAGCCTCCAGCTTATATTTAGAGCGGATAGATAAATGCACATGATCTATCCCTTCATGGTGTAGTATTAGCGGGCAATGGAATTTGCATGAGTAGCAGATAACGGCTATAAAATGGATGAACCATCGCCAGAAGTTGCCTACGCAGTAACATCATCTATTTTCGCTTGTCATAGGCGTTCAGATTTGATATAGTATAGAGATGCGAGCAGAAGCTCGTTCCTTGCTCCATTTATGGGGCCGTTAGTCCAAGAGGAGGTGAAACAATATGCGCAAATATGAAGTAATGTACATCGTTCGTCCAGACGTTGAGCAAGAAGCCTTGCAAGCGATCGTTGACAAATTCCATGGCATTATCTCCAATGGCGGAGAAGTCACAAAGCAAGATGTGAGCGGAAAACGTCGTCTTGCGTATGAAATCAACAAGCTTCGTGATGGTTATTTTGTACTCGTTCATTTCAATGCAACTACTGAAGTTGTAAATGAACTTGACCGTATCATGAAGATTACGGATGAAGTTATCCGTTCGTTGATCGTCAGAGACGCCGCTTAATCCAAGCTGGATTGTTCGATTGGGAGGTCAGAAACGATGTTGAATCGTGTTATACTAATTGGTAGATTGACGAGAGACCCAGAGCTTCGCTATACACCTGCAGGTGTCGCAGTTACACAATTTACGTTAGCGGTAGATCGTCCGTTTACAAGCGGTGGTCAAGGTGAGCGTGAAGCGGATTTTATTCCGGTTGTAACATGGCGTCAACTGGCCGAGACTTGCGCCAACTATTTGCGCAAAGGCCGCTTAACAGCGGTTGAAGGTCGCATTCAAGTTCGGAATTACGAGAACAACGAAGGCAAACGCGTCTACGTGACGGAAGTTATCGCTGATAACGTTCGGTTCTTGGAATCCAACAAAGATGGCGGTGGATCGCGTGAAGAGGGTGGAAGCAGCTACAGCGGCGGTACAAGCACCGGCGGAAGCAATTTCGGCGGCAATGCGTCCCAAAGCAGCGGTAACCGTCCATCTGGTAATAACTCACGTAACGACAGCCGTGATCCGTTTCAGGATGACGGACGCCCGATTGATATATCAGAGGATGATTTGCCATTTTGATAATAGTGTAGCTCAGGCTGCACATGTCAATGGAGCAGTTGCACAGCCTTTAGCTGTTGTGTAATTGTAATATTTTCAACGATAAGGAGGATACCTATCATGGCTTTCAAGCAAAGAGATAACGGTGGCGACGAGCGTCCAGAACGTAAGTTCAGCGGACGTAAAGGCGGACGCAACAAACGCCGTAAAGTTTGTTTCTTCACTGTAAACAAAATTTCTAAAATTGACTATAAAGATGTTGATTTGTTGAAAAAGTTTATTAGCGAGCGCGGCAAAATCTTGCCACGTCGTGTGACTGGTACAAGCGCGAAATACCAACGCTTGCTTACAATCGCAATTAAACGTTCACGTCAAATCGCATTGCTTCCTTACACGACTGAATAGATCGCTGTCTGGAAACAAAAAGCCTACTGAGCTTTCTCAGTAGGCTTTTTTTGTATTTCTAATCGAATGATACGCATATATTCACGAGGTAAATAAGGGGAATAGGGCTCTAAATGATGGATAGAATCATGCGCTGAATATATTTTGTATTGAAGTAAGGATGCAGGCTGCAGCAGCTGTTTGCTTCGCTGCTGGTCCATTTGCTGATCCAAACGCCATGCGCCAGCTAAAATCAGAATGAAAATGAATGAGCTGATCGCTATTTTTGTATGCAGCATGATGATCACTCCTTTAGTAAGAGTAATCCCCATTTTCACTATTTTCATTCTCCCTGTTTTGTCATCTCAATTCTTTTGACAATTTTAGACTTGAACGATATACTAAAGTGTAGTCAAAAAACAACTAAATTAACTTTTTTTATCGGAGGAGCCTGCCAACAGCGGGCTCTTTTTGCGTTTTTTTAAGGCTCCGGCAGAAATGGAAGTACTTTTATAAAAATAGGGAAAAGCTATGGAAGTCATTTGTAGAGGAAGGGGAGAGTGTTTTTGCTATCTGTCATCATCATTTTACCATTTATTATGGCTGCTATTAGTCCTTTGCTGCGAAAGCTGCTGCATGGACTTCATACGGGTTGGATTATTCTGCCTTTGCCAATTTTGCTGTTTAGTTATTTTCTATGGAAAATACCAGCGATTCAAAGCGGTGAAACCATAACAGCAACCATCCCATGGATACCTTCATTAAGAGTCAATTTCACCGTATATTTGGATGGTTTAGGTTTATTATTTGCCTTATTAATTACGGGAATTGGCGCGTTAGTCGTCCTTTATTCGATTTATTATTTGGATAAAAATAAGGAAGCGATAACATCCTTTTATGTTTATTTGCTTCTATTTATGGGGGCTATGCTCGGGGTTGTCCTATCAGATAACCTTATTGTGCTGTATGGTTTCTGGGAGCTGACGAGCATTTCCTCGTTCTTGCTGATCGCTTTCTGGAACCATAGAGAGAAATCGAGATATGGCGCATTAAAATCTATGCTTATTACAGTATTCGGCGGCCTTTCTATGCTGGCTGGTTTTGTACTGCTGTATGTGATGTCAGGCACCTTTAGCATTCGTGAGATCATCGGCAGCGTTGATACGCTAAGCGGCCATGTATTGTTTTTGCCCGCGATGCTGCTTATTCTAGTCGGAGCGTTTACGAAATCGGCGCAGTTTCCATTCCATATTTGGCTGCCCGATGCGATGGAGGCTCCAACCCCTGTAAGTGCGTATCTGCACTCAGCGACGATGGTTAAGGCAGGTTTATATTTAGTCGCTAGGTTCAGTCCAATCTTCTCTGGAGAGTCGGCATGGTTCTGGCTCGTTTCGTTCTTTGGTCTTGTGACGATGATTTATGGCTCTTTCCGAGCGATGAAGCAGACGGATTTAAAATCATTGCTCGCATTCTCAACGATTAGCCAGCTCGGCTTGCTGATGAGTTTATTTGGACTCGGATCGGCGGCGGCTTTCTATACAGGAGGTACAGATTCACTCTTTTATGCAAAAGCAACGATGGCGGCCATCTTTCACTTGATCAACCACGCAGTGTTTAAAGGCGCTTTGTTCATGGTTGTCGGAATCGTTGACCATGAAACAGGGACGAGAGACATTCGCAAGCTAGGCGGACTTATGGCTCTAATGCCAATAACCTTCTCCATTGCGCTTATTGGAGCCTTCTCGATGGCAGGCCTGCCGCCGTTTAATGGCTTTTTGAGCAAGGAAATGTTTTTTACAGCGGCTCTTAATATTAGGCAGCTGGACTTTTTCAATGTTTCATTTATGCTGGCTATCATTCCCGTTATCGCATGGGTTGCAAGTATATTTACATTTGTATACAGCATGATTTTGCTATTTAGAACGTTTACGGGACCGGCACAATTCGAGAAGCTAGCGAAGAAGCCGCATGAAGCGCCGCTCGGCATGCTTATTTCCCCGGTCATTCTTGCTTCATTAGCTGTCGTTATCGGTTTTTTCCCAAACCTGCTTGCGTACTCTTTAATTGAACCTGCCATGGCTGCGATTCATCCGAATGTGCTGCTGCCCGGCGAGCGTTTCCTCGTGCATATTCAATTCTGGCATGGCTGGACAGCTGAAATATTTATGACGATGGGCGTCGTAATTGCAGGGACACTTTTGTTCAAGTTTCATCAACGTATCCAGTGGATCAATCAACCGCTTTTCCAGCACATCTCATTGAACCAAATGTATGATGGAGGACTTCGAGTATTGGATAGAGGATCCAATCGGTTGACCAACCGTTATATGACGGGTTCCATTCGCCACTATTTGATGTACATTTTTGTATTTCTAATTGTGTCGCTTGGGTTAACGATGATCCAAGAAAAAGTGAATGTGTTCCAGTTCTCGGACTACGCTCCAATATCCGTATATGAGGCGGTTATTATTATCGTCTTAGTCATATCGGTTATTGCTATACCGTTTACGAAGTCGAGAATGATGGCTATCATTTTGACGGGTGCGGCAGGTTATATGGTCACCTTGTTTTTTGTCATCCTACAGGCGCCTGATCTAGCTTTGACTCAGATGATTGTCGAGACAGTATCGGTGACGCTGTTCCTCTTATGTTTCTATCATTTGCCGAAGCTGAGCAAGGAAATAGCCGCCCTGCGTTTTCGACTATCTAATTTTGTTATTGCGCTTAGTGTAGGGATTATAATGACTTTAATTGCGCTTGGTGCAAGCGGAAATCGCGCGTTTGATTCTATATCAGACTTTTTCTTAAAAGAGAGCTACGAATTAGCGGGCGGCAAAAATGTGGTTAACGTCATCCTCGTTGATTTCCGTGGCTTCGATACAATGCTTGAAATTGTTGTCCTTGCCATCGCTTCATTAGGTATTTATGCCATGATTAAGCTGAAGCTGGATACAGAGGCAGAGGATGAAAGAGTGTTTCTACCTAAGCAAAGCAATAGAGGAAAGCTGGCATTTCCAGTAGTAAGAAGCAACGATGTTATTTTGAAGACGATAGCGAAAGTCGTTATCTTCATTATATTGACGTTCTCAGTTTATTTAATGTTCGCAGGGCATAACCATCCAGGCGGAGGATTTATCGGAGCATTAATGGCGTCGTCTGCATTTATTTTGCTTACGATGGCCTTTGGATTGCAGACGATGCGAGAGGTTATTCCTATCGATTTCCGAGTATTAACAGCAATTGGGCTGTCGATAGCTATTTTGACAGGAGTAGGATCTTTTATATTTGGCGCACCATTTCTCAGTCATGCCTTTGGACACTTCGAACTGCCGCTATTGGGCGATACGGAGCTTGCTACGGCAATGTTGTTTGATTTAGGGGTATATTTGACCGTTATTGGCGTGACGATGACCATCATTTTAACGATAGGGAGGGATAAGTAGCTATGGAATTGTATATGTCACTCGCAATCGGTGTTATTTTTACAGTCGGGGTGTATCTGATCTTGTCCAAAAGCCTGCTGCGTATCATTTTGGGAACCTCTATCCTTACCCATGGTGTTCATTTGCTGCTGCTTACGATGTCCAAGCTGAAAACAGGATCTGCGCCGCTGCTTGGCGAAAAGGCGGAAACGTATGTTGATCCGCTGCCGCAGGCTCTGATTCTTACTTCTATCGTCATCAGCTTCGGCGTGACTTCCTTTTTCTTTGTACTCGCTTATAAGGCTTATCAGAAGCTGGGTACGGACGATATGGAGCAGTTAAGGGGGAATGACGATGAATAATCTGCTTGTATTCCCGCTTCTCATTCCGCTGTGCACGGCAGTTATTCTTTTGTTTTTTAAAAATAGCGTGACCGGGCAGCGCTGGGTAAGTGCGATTGGTATGCTTTTTAATCTGGCTGCTGCTATTGTCCTTATCTATCAAGTAAAAACGGAGGGCATTCAAACGCTGCACATGGGAGGCTGGCTGCCGCCGTATGGTATTGTGTTCGTTGGGGATATGCTTGCCGCATTGCTTGTTTTGGCTACTTCGATTGTCGGCACCTTCTGTTTGTTCTTTACATTCGGGACGATCGGCAAGGAGAGAGAAAAATATTATTTTTATCCGTTTTATCAGTTTCTGCTTGTCGGTGTGAGCGGATCGTTTCTTACGGGAGATTTGTTTAATTTATTTGTTTGCTTCGAGGTTATGCTTATTTCCTCCTATGCGCTTATCGTGCTTGGAGGGACGAAGAAGCAGCTCCGCGAAACGTTGAAATATATTTTAATTAATATTTTATCCTCAACACTATTTGTTGCAGCAGTCGCCTATTTGTACGGAGTTGTAGGTACTTTGAATATGGCGGACCTATCACAGCGCATAGCTGAAGTAGGCCAGAGCGGCGTCTTGAACGTCATCGCGATATTGTTCATGATTGTATTTTCGCTAAAAGCGGGCCTGTTCCTATTTTTCTGGCTGCCCGGCTCTTATAGTGCGCCTCCGGCAGCGGTATCCGCATTGTTTGGTGCGCTGCTCACGAAAGTAGGCGTATATGCTCTCATACGGACATTTACGCTTATCTTTTATCATGAACCTGCGATTACGCATCATTGGATGGCTTGGATGGCCGCTGCAACGATGGTTTTAGGCGCTTTCGGGGCAGCGGCATATTCCGATATTGGCCGTATTTTGAACTACAATGTCATCATCAGCGTTGGTTTTCTAGCTTTTGGGTTAGCGGTGAGCTCAAAGGAAGCGCTAGATGGAGTCGTGTTCTATTTGCTGCACGATATGGTTGCCAAGGCACTCCTTTTTATCATTGGAGGAATGCTGATGTATATTGCTGGTACGGGGCGTTTAAAGGAAATGGGAGGCTTGATCAAGCGTTATCCGTTTATGGGCTGGATGTTTTTTATCACAGCGTTAGCCATTGCAGGCATTCCTCCACTTAGTGGATTCACTGGGAAACTGCTGATCATAATGGGCGGATTTCAGGAAAAATATTTTTGGCTTACAGCTGTGTCGCTAGCATCAAGCTTCATCGTGCTCTATTCCTTGATCAAAATATTTATGGCGGCTTTCTGGGGTGCAGAGATGAAAAATACCGATTCGCTGCCTGCCGTTAATAAAGGATTTATCGTTTCTGCAGCAGGGTTGTGCTTGATCGTTGTTGCGATGGGCATCGGCTCAGAGTGGGTGTATCAATACGTTTCTGAAGCAGGGCATACGCTTATCAATCCGGCGCAGTATATCGATGCCGTATTAAAGGAGTAGATGAGATGGCTTTGCAAATCTTATTAAACTTAATCATTTCTATCGTATGGATGTTTCTTCACAATGACTGGTCGGCTCCGCGGTTCATCGTAGGATATATCATCGGTATTTTATTTATAGGGCTGCTCAGCCGCTTTTGGCCGCATGACTTTTATATGAAGAGAGTATGGGCAATTCTTAAGCTTCTTGTCCTTTTCATAAAGGAATTGTTTGTTTCCAGCTTCGTTGTCATTGGACTAATCGTTCGTCCTAAGCTCGCCATACGTCCAGGGATCTTTGCTCTGCAAACCGAGCTCAAAACAGACTGGGAAATCACAGTGCTGTCCTGCCTAATCTGTTTGACGCCAGGGACGCTGACGCTCGACGTATCCAAGGATGGCCGAACGTTATATATTCATGCGATGGATATGGATGATGCGGAGCTGCTCTCACAGCAGATCAAGGATTCTTTTGAAAAAGCGATTATGGAGGTGACTCGGTAATGCTGTCCACTTTGCTTATTGCATCATTAGTTATACTGTCACTAGCTATTTTGGGTTGTATGTACCGGCTGCTCAAAGGTCCTTCCATAACGGATCGGATTGCTGCTTTGGATACGATTGGTGTCATTTTATTATCGATGATTGCAGTCATTTGCATGCTGCTAAAAACAAAAAATTATTTCGATATCATATTATTGATCGGCATATTGACCTTTATCGGGACAACCGCTTTTGCAAGATATATTGAAAGGGGTGTCGTTTTTGAACATGGAGATGATAAGTAAAGCAGGAGAGCTGATTATTGGTCTGATGGTTCTGTTTGGTGCTTTAATTGGTGCTCTAAGTGCTTTTGGCTTAATTCGGCTTCCTGACGTTTATTTACGATCACATGCGGCAACCAAAAGCGCGACGCTTGGCGTGTTGTTCATTCTGGTGGCTGCTTTCCTATACTTTATGATTTATTTGGAGCATACGAGCGCCAAGCTGCTGTTAGGCATTGTGTTCGTATTCATCACGGGACCGGTAGCCGGACATTTGAACGGAAGAGCGGCCTATCGTTCAGGCGTACCGCTATGGAATAAAAGCATACAGGATGATTTGAAGGACGCCTCTAAGGAGGAACAGGGTTAATTATGATTAAGGACGGCATATCTTTTTAGTCGATCCGCTTCAAAAAGGAATGAAACATGATCTTTAATAAAATAAGATGATAGGCGAGTCCGATGCCAAATGCCCCTAAAGCAGCTAAAGGCTCGCCTGCTATGCCTAATAAATAGCTTTTGGCAGGCCAGTAGCTTGGAATCCATGCTCCTAAATACTGCCATGGCAGGGAGGTGAAGGCAGCAATAATAGGTCCTGCAAAAAGTAAACCGCTTATCTTGGACAAGGCTAAGCCTTCGACCTTATTTGATGCAAAAGTCGCTAGAAACAAAGCCAAACATGGGGCCTCTAGGGTTAGCAATACGATGGTATACAAACTTTCGATTTGAAGCTTTGCAATGCCCGATAATAGGATGAATAAACTGGCCAAGCTTATTGCAAGAGCGCATGGCAGCAGTAATCGATACAAAAAATAGCCTTTGCGTGTGAAAGGGGTAATCGCATAATAAGCAATCATATTTTCATCCCGTTCATCGAGCATAAGAAGTCCAGCCATTGTCCCTGGAAGAAGCGGTATGACAAGCATAAGGAACGTTACCGCGAAATTGGAATAATCCATCAATAAAAAGCCGTACTGCTCCTGTATCCAATCGGATAATGGAGGGAAGGCATAACGAGCAACCACGATAATGGCTAGGGGACCAAATAAACTGGCCATAAGCATAGGATCCATCCTAATTTGCCTCGCATCATTCCTCATAAAAGCTTTAATTTTCAGTATCATCATGAATCCCTCTTTCCTATTTTCATAAGAATGACCTGCTGAAATGACCGTTTAGCCCATAAGAAAACGAGTGTGTTGCCTAATAATAAAATGAAAATGGCATACATCGTTTCTGCGACAGATGGCTGTTTGATCATCGATTTTAACAATAAGAGGGTTCCTTCCGTAGGGATGATCATGTATAAATATGGATTGCCAATCTGAAAGAAGCCGAGTAGAGGAAGCGCAAACGGCAGAGCATAGAGCTGTGAGAGTAGAATAAAACCGTTTACCGATTGCGAGCGTACAACTACGCCAATGGATAACAAAGTGAAAAAGCTGGATGTAAGCAGGATGCCAATCGTGAAATGAAAAGGTGAAGCGGGTACACCAATGGAAAATAGATGTATAGCCCAGGCAGATGAAATGGAGAGTAAGGCAAGAGAACAAGCTTTGGCAAGCAAATATTCGGTTACACGAAGCGGGGTAACGAACAGACTGTCATGAATGCCTTGGTCTTTCTCAAGCAAGACAATGCCGCCGGCTAGAATTAATCCTAACGCACTTGGATCAGAGAAGGTAAGCAATAGAGCAACGGTTGTTTTGTAGTCTGTGGGAATAGAGTGGAGCAATAGGAGATATATTGTGCAGACGAGCATGTAGATCAGGTAAAATTTATGGCGCCACTGGAAACGAAGATCATGACATACGGTCATCCACATTCTCATACTAAAGCCCTGCCTGTCACATCAATAAATATTTGTTCAAGAGTTGCTTCTAAGGAATGAATCGTTTCGATTTTTTCATGATGGATAAGGTTCATAAATTGCTGATTCCCCGCAAGCCCATCCATAGAAAAGTGTTCGGTTATCAGCTCATGCTGCTTTAAATATTCAATTCGAACACTGTTTTGGCCATGTCGCAGTCTTAGCTCTCTAGGAGAATCAATAAGCTTAATCTGACCATCGACAATAAAAGCAACACGGTCGCAAAGCTCCTCGGCTGCTTGCATGTTATGTGTTGTGATGACAATGGTAGTACCCGCAGCTTTCCTCTCCAAAATTAACTCTTTCATCCGCTTTGCATTTACGGGATCAAGGCCGGAGGTCGGTTCGTCGAGAAACAAAATGTTTGGTTGATGCAGCAATGCACGACAAAAATTCAACCTCATCTTCATGCCTTTGGATAGCTGTGACACCTTCATATTCGCGGCATCCTGCAGTCCAACCTGGGAGAGGAGCTGCATAGGGTCCAAGGTAACGCCTGCATAAAGAGAACGAAACAATTTTAAGTTTTCAAGGACTGTAAACTTGCTGTAGAAGTTGGGGAATTCAAAAGCAACGCCGATTTGTTCATAATAGTCGGGACCAGTGCTCTTGATTTCATGATCAAAAACACGCACACTGCCTGCGTAACCTTTAAGTGCACCGATCAATATTTTTTGCGTGGTGCTCTTTCCAGCACCTGATGGACCGAGAAAACCAAATACTTCTCCTGGCGCGATTGAAAAGGTAAGGCCGTGCAGAATCGTATTTGTGGTACCGGGATACTTGTACTCAAGCTGATTCACTTCGATCATTCGATAATTTCCCCTCCTAAATCACGCTTTGCATACATACCTTCCGCAACAATATCAAGCATAAATGAAATGGTATCGGAATAAATGCCTGGCCCGATTTCCTGCTTATGCAAGGTAAGAAGGACAAGCGCTCTGATCATACTAACGATAAGCTCAGGCTTTGTATGAGTGAGAATGCCAGCTGCTTGCCAATGGTGAATAATTGGCATTAAGGCATCTGCATCATCAGAGAAATTATGTTCCAAGAGCTCTGGAGGCAGCTTGCGTACAAGCTGAGCAAATTCACCTTCCAAGTACATTTGACGAACCATAGGGCTTTCTCCTAATAGACGGAAGGATTCAATAAGAAATTGATGAATACTCTCTTTGGTTACGAGTTCACTCCGATTTAGCGAAGCAAGCAGACGATTGCGGATTAAAGCCTCCTCTTCAAGCAGAATGTGATAAAAGAGCTCCTCCTTCGAATTGAAGAACATATAGAAGGAGCCTTGTGCAATGCCGCAAGCTTTCGTTAAATCTTCAATGCTTGTTTTGCGAAGACCAGCAGCTTCGAAGCAGCGTTTGCCTTCTTCGAACAGCTTTTTGCTAATCCATTGTTTCTCTTGCTCACTGAATTTTTTGGGCATAAGGATTCTCTTTTCTTTTTTGTGATTTTATGAATAATTTTATTTTATATTCACAATAAGCGATAAAGGAGATTCCAGTCAAGCATAATAAAAGAGCAGTACCCAAGTAGAGGATACTGCCCTGATTTTGATATCTTAGAAAGCAGATCGTTTGCTGCTGTTATCTTATATTTCTCTGCCAAAGAGGCTAGTATCAGCTTCAGCGTCTCCGTGAAATTCTGCTTTTGCCAACTTTAATGGAAGGTTTAGACGTTCGCGGCTTGGTGAATACTTTGCTTGAGCTATTCTTTTGCTTATTGTCTTTCACAATCTTGCCTTTGGTCGCTGGCTTTGTGGTGATTGTATTCGTGCTTGCTTTGGGGGAGGAGGAGGAAACACCCGCCTCTTTGGAGCGTCTCATAACCGAGCCGGTACGATTAACGGTAACTGGTGGTGCAAGCTTCTTATCATCAACGGTAGGTATGCGGTACGTTGTCTTAGGCTTGTAGGTATCCTTTGACGAATAACCTCGGTATTTGCCGCTGCCGTATTTGCCCTTATCGAACAGATCATCAAGAACACTCGCGATTAAGTAGGCTTGGAGAAAGCTTGAGCTATAATTCTGACGTACATATTCTGTTGAGTTAATTTCGATCAGTGTATCTTCCGGTGCATCAGGAGCCTGCTGCAAATCGATGACTTCATCGGAATAGACGAGAAACATCCGCTCTGTACTTGTCTCGCTCTGCTGCTTCGGTTTACGTTGATCGTTAAAATCAGAAGCGACATCAGGAACGGAACGATTTGCGGCACGATAGACGTAAGAGGTTTGATTGCCAGAGCCGTTGACTGATTCTAACGGGTACTGCTCCTTAACTGTATCTGAAATGGTGCATGCTGTGAGAAGCGGGATGATAAAGCTAAGCAGAAGCAGGTATTTCAAAGATTGATGCCACCATTTGTTCATTGTTATCCTCCTAGCCGCCGCGCAGCACGCGAACATCTGCAGGCAGCACGCTTTCTCCTTCATAGAGCATGAAGCGCCCGTTTTGCCATTCGATACGAAGCAGCTTCATATCATCCGATTGATATTGCCAGACAGACTGTTCGCCTCCCTGCATATATGGCGTTTTGCCGGTCGCCGTAATTAAACCGGAGAATTGCTCCTCCATATGATATGTACGTTCATCCAGCTCCAAAATGGTAGGCACCTCGTCAATTGATTCCAAGCGCCCGTCTATAGGGTCATAAAGCGCAAATACGGTTCTTTCTCGCTCCTCTATCGTTAAATAACGAATGGTTATGCCATCCTGAAGCGTGAGGACAATCGCGTTGCGTGCACGATTATGAGTTCTGCCTGTGACGTTATAAGTTATTAAGGAAACCTCACAAGCATCGCCAGGTGACAATGTCATTATGCTCTTCTCAGCAATGGGCGGAGGAGAAGTAGCAATCAGGTTTTTGATCCGTTTGAACAAGCTCATCGTATATACTCCTTCTGAATAATTAGATAGACCCGATAATTAGTGCGCCTGCAACATGCAGAGAGCCTGCGAATAACGCGTAGTTGACTTTACCCTCATGAATACCTTGCTCCAGCTTCATACCGCTGACAGCAATGACGATTTTCTCTACGATCCACTCCAGTATGAGCAACAGCACGAAGGAGATGAGCGAGATGAGTAGAGCTTCCCACATTTCACTTGATTTACTGATGGATTGGGACAGTATGTACGCTTGAGCAAATAATTTGAGTACGAAGCGAGTCGTTACCGCAGTATTTCCTTTTTTAATTTCCTGCAAATCATTGTACTTCGTAAAACGCGAGTCTAAAAACATGATGATGATTAACAAAATTGCTCCAGCACCTGTCCAAATCGGAATTCGAATAAGGTCAATCCAAGACATCGTCAGTTCCTCCAATGGTTCAATTTATAAAAAAGACCGCTTCCGTTAAAACCGGTCCTCCGATTCGTAACATAAGCGGCCACACTAGATAATATTTATGAAGTGACTAAGCTATTACTGTTTCTCGTATTGCTTCATCAAGGCGGCAAGCTCATCATCGACCGCTTTATCCTTGCCGAGCTTCTCAAACTCAGCATCAAGCGATTTTCCTTTGGCGCTTAATTCGTTACTGGCTTCAGCTTGCGCTTCCATTTGCAGCATCTTCTCTTCCATACGCTTCATGCCTGAAGCAGCTGAATCGGTACCGAAGCCAGACATTGCTTTATTAATTTCCGTTTGTGCCTTGGCTGCATTGTAACGAGCGACGAGTGTTTCACGTTTGTTTTTAAGCTCAGTGAGCTGTTGGCGCATCTCATCCAGCTTGCCGCGCAAATTGTCTGCGAGCAATTTATTCTGATCGAAGCTCGTTTTGTACTCCGTTGATTTCTGTTCGGCTGTTTTCTTCTCTTCCAAGGCACGACGAGCGAGCTCAATGTTTTGCGCTTGTGCTGCAAGATGGGCTTGCTCACTGCGCTTCTCAACCAGCTGTGCTTGCTCTTCATAAAGCTGCTTGAATTTTTTCTCAATGGCAATTTGTGCTGCGACTGCTTTCTCGGCATCGGCTAGATCCTCTTGCATGTCGCGAATATATTGATCGGTCAACTTAACAGGGTCTTCCGCTTTCTCAATTAGAGCATATACATTCGATAAAGTAAGATCACGCAGTCGTTTAAATATGGACAATGAAATCCCTCCTAGAATCGTAGTACGCATAAGTTATAATACGCGAAGAGCAAGCGAGTCGTTGCAAGTAAATGCAGAATCGCTGCCATTCGCGTTTATATTTAAAGAAATGCTACAATAAACCAAAATGATTACCTGTATGAGAAGAAAAGAGGGAGCATAACCATGGAAAATAGCAAAACTGGAACGGAGCGGTTTAAGCGATTTATTTTGAACAATAAGTTCGTATTATTTCTGCTTGTTTTGTTGCTTGTTGGACTAAATATTATGGTGCTGACGAAAATTTCATACATTTTCACGCCTTTAACCGTGCTGCTCAAGACCTTGCTGCTGCCGGTCATATTGGCGGGAATTGCTTATTACTTACTTAATCCGGTCGTCGACTTCTTAGAACGAAAGGGAGTCAAACGGATATATTCTATTATTATGCTGTTTCTGGTTGGCGCAGGACTGATTACAATTTTGCTTGTCATCGTCATTCCATTATTAAATGGGCAAGCCGTGAGCTTCGTGAACAGCTTCCCTAAATACGGCGAGCAATTGCGGGTTAAATTTGAGCAGTTTATGGATAGCGCTGGATTTATTCAAGTACAAGAGTGGTTTAATTTAAATCCGGAGAAGCTGACGTCGAATATTACAGAGCAAGCCACGTCCATTTTGAATGGAACGTTAACAAGCGTGGGTTCCTTTGTGGGAGCACTTAAAGAGGTTATTCTTGCGATATTGACGCTTCCGTTTATTTTGTTCTATTTGCTAAAAGACGGAAAAAGGCTGCCGGAAACGATCGTTAGTGTCCTGCCTAACAAGCTTCAGCCGCACACGAAACGAATTATGGCAGAGATGAACGGACAAGTCAGCAGCTATATCCGAGGTCAAATTATAGTGTCTTTCTGTATTGGGCTGCTGTTATATATCGGTTACTTAATTATTGGCCTGGAATACTCACTTGTGCTTGCGCTGGTAGCTGCATGCACAAGCGTTATTCCGTATCTAGGGCCTGCCATTGCGATTACACCAGCTTTAATTGTTGCTATGGTGACGTCGCCAGTCATGCTCCTGAAGATGGTGGTTATATGGACGATTGTTCAATTAATCGAAGGTAAGTTCATCTCGCCGCAAATCATGGGAAAATCGCTTCATATCCATCCGATCACTATTATTTTTGTTATTTTGACAGCAGGCAACTTGTTTGGTCTTGCAGGGATTGTACTTGCTGTACCGGGTTATGCAGTCATCAAGGTTGTTGTAATTCATCTGTTCGAATGGTTTAGAAGCCGCTCCATTCTATATGAAGAAGATAAGAAAGGCGAAAACGTGCTATAATAACCGATTTCGCTTAAGCAGCTTGAAATATATAAAGACAATACCGAAAGCCAGCAGGTAGGATAAAAAGGTATACCCTATATTCCAGCCGTTTCCGTAGGATACTTTGCCATAGATTAGAGCCATAAACTCAAGCAGTGTAGTGCCTAGTATGAACAAGAACAAGATTAGCACGGTTAATACGGGGCGTGAATTGATCAGCCAGATCATAAAGCATGCTAGTAGCGGGTAAAGACCGATATCAAGCGGCAAGGCGGAAACGGACTCGTCATTGGGGATAAGAGGTGTGAAATCCCAAAACTTTAATTGAAAACCGATTGAGTTGATGACTAAAGAGGAGACCGCTCCGATAGGGAAAATAAGAAGCAAGGTTTTGGGGCTTTTTACGCCCAAATATATACCGGCAATCCAAGGAACAAAGAACCCAAATATAATATTGATAAGCATTATAAGTTCCTTTCTTGAACATTTTTTATTAGAATGTCCTGAATCCAGATCAGCATGCGTGAAAAAGAAAAAAGGAAGGCGCCAAGTGCGCCTTCCTTTTTGTTTTAACCTACCTCTGGTTTGAGCAGTCGAATAGGTGGACCGATCGTCAGCTCAACTTTATTAATGCGATGTTTGCTTACTTCACGAACGGTAAAGGTCAAATTATGAAAGCCAAATTGTTTGCCTGGCTTAGCTTCTTCCATTTCACTGTACAGCCAGCCGCCGACCGTGTCGACCTCTTCATGCTCAAGCTCGGCTCCTATGAGGTCGCCTAGCTCAGTGAGCGATACCTTGCCATCCAGCATATATGAGGTATCCGACAGCATCTCGATATCTTTGCGTTCATCGGCATCAAATTCATCTCTGATATCGCCGACAATTTCCTCCAAAATATCCTCAATCGTTACAAGGCCGGAAGTGCCGCCATACTCATCTACGACGATCGCAAAGTGTACGCGCTCCTGCTGCATCCGTTTTAGCAATGTCTTGACAGGCATCACCTCGGATACGGACATGACAGGCTGTATAAGTGTTTGCAAATCAATTTCTTTGTTTACTTGATATTGAAGAAACAATTGCTTCGTGTTGATCATCCCGACGATATGGTCTTTGCTGTCGCCGGCAACAGGGAAGCGGGTATACTGTTCCTTGCGAATAATATCCATGTTTTCTTGCAGCGTATTGTTCTTATATAAGACGGTCATGTCTGTACGCGGAACCATAATTTCTTTAGCTAAAATTTCATCAAAAGCAAAGATTCGATTTACGTAACCATATTCCGTATTGTTGATTTTACCGCTCTCTAAGCTGTCTGTTAAAATAATTTGAATTTCTTCTTCGGAATGGGCGTTCTCATGCTCCTTCGCTGGCTTTAAGCCAAACAAACGAACCAACGCATTGGCAGATCCATTCAAGACCCAGATGAACGGGTACATGACTTTGTAGAAAAGAATAATCGGTTTTACGACAGTGAAGCTGACAAGCTCTGCCTTCTGGATGGCAATGCTCTTAGGAGCAAGCTCACCAACGACCACATGGATAAATGTGATGAATAGAAAGGCGATTAGAAATGACAAAATGTGACTCAAATTACTGTTTAGATTCCATTGCTCGAATAGAGGGAGAAGCAGTTTTTCAACGGTAGGTTCTCCTAACCAACCAAGTCCGAGCGCTGTAATTGTAATGCCAAGCTGACAGGCAGATAGGTAACCATCCAAATTGCTTACAACACGTTGAACGGCAATTGCGTTTTTCTTGCCTTCAACGACTAACTGGTCGACACGGCTGGAACGAAGCTTAATGATTGCAAATTCAGTAGCTACGAAAAAAGCGGTTAACACAATTAGTAAAGCAACTAAGAGCAGATTAAGTCCTATACCCATAATAAATGTTCACAATCCTTCTTATTCGTATTTAATTGATGTTATTTAATAGTACGAACTTTCTGCCAATTCATCAAACCGCTGAAAGAGGGTTATACGGCTGCAAAAGCTCAATTTTACCGATTTAGAGAAGCCAGTAGAACAATATTAGCCGATACCTAGCGATTACGAGATTATTTGTCTGGTTTAATGAATAGTTCTTATGAACTTGAAATGAATAAAAAAAAGAACGGCAGCAGGCCGTCCATTTTTTTTGAAATATAAGAAAGGATATGATTTACTGTTACTTACCTTATATTTCGTAGTCCAGGCGATATTAAAACTTATTTGCCTGCTGCTCTGACCACTCACCGATGACAGGCAGCTTATTCAGCTTCCCTTGCAGCGTGAGCAGCATGAGGCCAATCCATGCAATAAAAGCGGCTAGACCGAGCAATATCCCTAGCAGCCAACCAATTATCGGGATAAAGCCTAACAAAATATTAGCGGCGATGAAAGCGACCGATAAGACGATAGACTGTACAGCATGCAATCTAACGAAGCGGCTCTTCTTCTCTAGCACAAGGAATATAATGCCGGTTATAAAACCTGCCAGGTAGCAAAGCAAGCCTGCTACTTTCGGATCAAGTCCCGTTGATGAGCTGTCTGGATGTAAGGATGGAGGTTGATTCAAGAGATTCACCCTTTCTATTTTACCTATACTTGCAATGATTGTATTCGTCATACATTTTCAGTAGACCTCTTTATTTTATAAAATATTATCCAAAATTGGTATCAAAACTTTGTAAAAGGTTTGTAACCTGTTTCGACAAATTATCGTCTAAACTAAAGAATGCGTATTTATAAAAGAATTGATAAGATAGGAGAAGTCATCATATTATGAATAAAATGAATAAACGCAGATGGTTAATTGCTGCATCAGCTGCAGTAGTGCTTCTTGGTGTTGTTGGTTTTTTCAACAGAGGAACATTGGCTATGCTAGGGTTTGATTGGTTTCTGGAAGGTCAGGTAAAGAAGCAGCTCGAGCAATCTTATAAACCTATCGATGGACGGGAACCCGTTCCAGTGAGTACAATTAATAAGAAACAAGATCCATTCTCCATCCTGCTGCTCGGCATTGACCAACGCGGCAAGGAGACTGGACGGTCGGATACGATGATCTATACGGTCGTTCGTCCAAATGACGGCGAGATGCTCATGGTTTCCATACCCCGTGATACGTATGTAGATATCGTCGGTAAAAATAAAGAGGACAAGATTACGCATGCATATGCTTTTGGCGGTGCGGGAATGGCAATGAACACGGTTGAGAAGTTTCTAGACACACCTATTCAATATTATGCTTCAATTAACTTTGAAGGATTCCGTAACGTGATCGACACGCTTGGCGGAATTTCGCTTCCTATTGAAGAGGATATTGTGAACAAAGATGCTGATCATGAGAAATTTGTCATTAAAGCAGGCCAGGACACTTACAACGGTAAGGATACACTGAACTATGTTCGTTATCGTGAGGATGCTGGCGGCGATATCAATCGTACAGAGCGTCATCAGATTTTCTTGAATCTTCTTATGGATAAAGCGAAACAAATGAATCAATGGTCCAAAATTCCTGAGCTTATGGATATTATGGGCGATAATTTCAGTACAGATATGCGTCCGCAGCAGCTAGTCGATTTAGGTCAAATCATGCTCATGGCGAAGGATCGCAAAATCTACAGCCATTCGCTGCTTGGTGATGGACATCGCTTGAAGAGTGGCGGAGCTTGGTATTATTTTGCCGATGAAGAAGATTTATCGAAGGTACAGACCATGATCAAAAACTGGTTAGATGCAGATACACCTGCTTCCAGCTTAATATTGCCTGATAAGTACAATGAAGATAAGGTCAAAGATGTAGGTGCATTATCAAGCAGCGAAACGACGACTAAGCAGCCTTAATGCTGCTTGCTCCGCTCCGTCTTGCTGCTTTAGGACCAATGGGAATGGAAAGAGCAAACGGATCGGAGTGGTTTAAGAAAAATGAATATCGCGTTTTTTTTGTTGCCGAAGCAAGAGGTTGTGTGTGTTACTCAGGATGTAACGTTAAGACAAACGCTAGAGCGTATGGAGTATCATCGCTATACGGCGGTTCCTATCATTAATGATGATGGCGGTTATGCAGGTACGGTTACGGAAGGCGATTTGTTATGGTATTTTAAAAATCATGCTGACTTATCACTGGAACAAACCAATAAGGTGAAGCTAATTGATGTACCGCTTCGTATGAACAACAAGACGGTACGAATTGATGCCAATATGGATGATCTGATCTCGCTGGCGAAGGTGCAAAACTTTGTACCGGTTGTCGATGATATGAACCGTTTTATTGGCATTGTACGCAGAAGCGAGATCATTGATTATTGCCAAAAAATTATTATGGAGCAGCATAATGTGCTGCAGGATAAATAAGAAACGGCAGCGATTGGGATCGTCTTCAGGTACTATTTTCAAACTAGGCAGGGCAATATAATAAGCAATAAGACGGAATAAGCTTGCTGTTCCGTCTTTTTCTTTTATAGGAAGCGCCTAAGCGGACGTTTCGACTAAAGAGTGTGCCTGCTGGAATGTGAGTGATATGTTTAGCTTTTATGCTATAATGAGTTGTAAAAGTTTCGTAAGAAACCAGATTATATAAGCAAGAGGTGAACGGTTTGAGAACCGGCTTGAAACCAGTGCTGTGGAGCTTTGCGGCACTCCTTTTATTATTGTCCCTTCTAGTACCGCTATTTAATGTAATTACCATGCTGCTGCTTATGGTGCCGTATGTCGTGCTGTATACGATACTGTCGCCAAAGTCATTTGTGCTGCATCTGCTTCCGGTATGGGCGCTGGCATTTATTATCGGCGGGCCAGCTACACTTATTATCGGATTGTTTTTCCTCATACCGTCTATTGTGATGGGCCACTTGTATATGAAACAAGCGCCTGCCTCAAAAGTCCTTCGGACGGTCAGCGTCGTCGTTCTTGCTCAGTTGATGCTTGAGTTGATCATATTCGAGGCGTTCTTGAATATTTCGCTCATTAAAGAGCTCAGAACATTTATAAGGTCAACAGTCGATGAACTGATGACGAAGCAGCTGCTTCCTACAGAATGGAATTCGGATCTAACTGAGGTTGTTGCTCGTACGATGGTCAATTCTATTCCTGTAACCTTTATTATTATCGCTTTCGTACTCACTGCTATATCGCAATTTATAGCTCGCAGAGCTGTAAAGTGGAGCGGCGGCCCGGAAGTGCCTAGGTTTACGCGTGCCAAAGACTGGCGTTTGCCTCGTATACTCGTTGTGCTTTATTTAATTACTTATGTAATCGAGCTGTTCTCGTCGACGACGAGCGATTCTTTTTTTGCAGTGGCTTTGATGAACTTGGTACCTCTGCTTAGTTATGTTTTTGCGTTTCAGGCTGTCGGATTTTTCTTTTTCCTTGCTCATCAGCGAGGATGGAACAAAGCGGTACCGATTCTTATTGCGATTCCGGTGCTATTGATCCCGCCGCTTAGCTTGATCGGCGTGCTGGATACTGCTTTTCCAATCCGCAAGTCGTTTACGAAACCATAGCACAGGAGCGGATAGGAAATGCCGAAGTTTTTGGTTACACGATGGCACGGAATGCATCAAATGTGGGCCTTTGCATTGATGGTGCTCATGTCAGTGGGACTTGCATGGTTCGAGTGGCTGCTTGGGCTGCTCGGATTACTGCTCACGGCCTTGGTATTGTTTTATACCATAATGGCAGAACGTGCTTTCCGCAAAGATTTGAAATCGTATCTAGGCACGTTGTCCTACCGGGTTAAAAAGGCAGGAAACGATGTCGTCAGCGAGCTTCCTTTCGGAATTATTTTATATAACGAAGATCGTATGGTGGAATGGCATAATCCTTATATTGCTAATATGGTGGAGCGGGAAACCGTCATTGGCGTTCCGCTTGCGGAGCTGTTCCCATCATTGCAGCAAGTGAAGGAACGCGAAGGAACGATTGAAGCTACAGTAGGCTCGCAAGTTTACCAGCTGATTTTCAAGCAGAAGGAACGCATTCTTTATGTGAAGAACATTACGGATCTGTGGCAGCTTGGTCGCAAATACGATGATGAGAAGCTCGTTATCGGTATTGTAATGATTGATAATCTTGAAGAAGTTACGCAGGGTCTCGACGATCACCAGCGCAGCTCTATGCTCTCAAAGGTGACGACGGAAATTACCGAGTGGGCTCAAAAATATCATATTTATTTGAAGAGGCTCACGTCGGATCGTTTTCTGCTCGTGACGGATCAAAAAACGTTAAAGCAGCTTGAGCAGTCTCGTTTTGTCGTGCTGGACGAGGTTAGAGATATTACCGGCGATCACAAAATTCCGGTTACGCTGAGCATCGGTTTTGCGGCAGGGGCTGAGCATATCATCGAGCTCGGTCAATGGGCGCATATGAGTCTTGATATCGCGCTCGGACGAGGCGGCGACCAAGCAGCGGTGAAGGTTGGCAGTCGGCAATCCTTTTACGGCGGCAAGTCGAATGCGGTGGAGAAACGGACACGCGTGCGCGCACGGGTGGTCGCACATGCATTACGTGATCTGATACGCGAGAGCCATAACGTAGTCATTATGGGGCATAAAATGCCCGATATGGATGCGATTGGAGCAGCTATCGGTGTTATGAAGGCAGCGCAGCTGTTCGGCAAGGAAGCTTATATTGTGTTAGAAGGCGTAAATCCAGCCATTCAGAAAATGATGGAGCTCATCCGCGAAGATGAGAAGCTGTCCAAACGCTTTGTCTCACCAGAGCAGGCCTCGGCATTGATTACACCTCAGACGCTCGCTGTCGTTGTTGATACGCACAAGGTATCGATGGTGAAGGAGCCTAAGCTTCTTACACAGACAGACCGCATTGTTGTTGTCGATCATCACCGCCGCAGCGAGGAATTTATCGCGAATGCGATATTAATTTATATGGAGCCTTACGCTTCATCAACATGTGAGCTCGTAACGGAGCTGCTGCAATACATCCATGATCGAGTTGTACTCGATGTACGGGAATCAACAGCTTTGCTTGCCGGTATTACGGTAGATACAAAGAGCTTCTCGCTTCGCACTGGTGCGAGAACGTTTGAAGCGGCATCGTTCCTGCGCCGCAATGGGGCAGATTCGATGATGATTCAGCGGATGCTGAAAGAGGATCTTGAAGAATACGTGCGCAAGGCTGAAATTATTAAGCATGCTGAGGTGCTTTATGAGCATGTCGCCATTGCAGTAACCGAAAGCGGTCGTAAATATTCGCAGCTGCTCATCGCACAATCAGCGGATACGCTGCTGAATATGACGGATATACTCGCTTCCTTCGTTATCGGAGAGCGCCAAGATGGACTTATTGGCATTAGTGCGCGTTCACTAGGCCATATGAATGTACAGGTCGTCATGGAGAGAATGGGCGGAGGCGGACATTTGACGAATGCTGCCGCTCAGCTGGAAGGCTCTGTGGTGGAAGTAGCGGAGCGTTTGAAACAAGTGTTAGAAGAAATTGAAAAGGAAGAGGGGTTATTTGAATGAAAGTAATCTTTTTGCAGGATGTTAAAGGGCAAGGGAAAAAAGGGCAAGTAAAGGATCTGTCCGAAGGGTATGTACGTAATTTTCTATTGCCGCAAGGGCTTGCGAAGCTGGCATCCGACGGCAACCTGAAGACGCTTGAAGTACAGCATGCTTCTGAACAGAAGCGCAAGGATAAGGAAAAGCAGGACGCGCAAGAACTAGGCAAGAAGCTTGAAGAGATGACCATCGTAATTAAGACAAAAGCAGGCGAGGGCGGCAGACTATTTGGTGCCATTACGAGCAAACAAATTGGCGAAGCATTAGCGGCGAAAGGCATTAAAGTAGATAAACGCAAAATCGAGCTTGATGATCCAATCCGTACGCTGGGTGTTACACAAGTCGTTGTGAAGCTTCACCCTGAAGTGAAAGCAAAGCTGAACGTGCAGGCGTCTGAAGAATAGAGCAGTCTAAAGTATAAGCCAAGGTTTGTTACAGAACCTTGGCTTATGCTTACGAAGTAGGTTTGCTACGCAAACCTTTTAGGAGGGGCCCATGAGCACTGAATTGATGTTTGATCGTGTTCCACCGCAAAACTTAGAAGCGGAACAAGCTGTTATCGGAGCGATATTGCTGCAATCAGAAGCCTTGATTACAGCGATGGAGCGCGTGCGCAGTGAAGACTTCTACAGCGGTCCTCACAGACAAATATATGAGGCGATGGTTGAAATCGCGGAGAACAACCAGCCGGTTGATCTCGTGACCTTGACTGCGCATTTGCAGGATCAGCATTTGCTTGAGGAAATTGGCGGAGTCAGCTATTTGGCGAAGCTTGCCAACTCGGTGCCAACCGCAGCAAACGTTGACTACTATGCACAAATTGTAGAAGAGAAGTCGATGCTGAGGCGCCTTATTCGCACAGCAACAAACATCGTATCCGATGGTTATGCGAATTCGGAGGATGTAGGTGTACTTCTCGGAGATGCAGAGAAACAAATTCTCGAAATATCGAATCGCCGCTCCGGCAGCGGGTTCATCTCCATTAGAGACGTATTGATGGAGGTATTCGAGAAGGTAGAGCAGCTGTACCAGGATAAAGGCGGCACAACAGGCATTCCATCCGGATTTACCGATCTGGATCGGATGACGGCCGGCTTCCAGCGAAGCGACTTGATCATCGTTGCTGCCCGTCCTTCTGTAGGTAAAACGGCATTCGCGCTTAACGTAGCACAAAATGTCGGCGTTCGCGCACGCGAGACCGTCGCGATCTTTAGTCTCGAGATGTCAGCGGCACAGCTTGTACAGCGTATGATTTGCGCAGAAGCAAATGTAGACGCCCAGCGGATGCGGACAGGGCACCTTGAAGGCGATGACTGGGAAAAGCTGACGATGGCGATTGGATCGCTTTCGGAGGCACAAATCTTTATTGATGATACACCGGGCATTACAGTCGCAGAAATTCGCGCCAAATGCCGTCGCTTGAAGAAGGAAAAAGGGTTAGGCATGATCATGATAGACTATTTGCAGCTCATCTCCGGCCGCGGCAAAGCGGGCGAGAATAGGCAGCAAGAGGTTTCCGAAATTTCACGTACACTGAAGCAAATTGCGCGTGAGCTAGAAGTTCCCGTTATTGCACTTTCTCAGCTGAGCCGGGGCGTTGAGCAGCGGCAAGACAAACGTCCGATGATGTCCGACCTTCGGGAATCGGGATCTATCGAGCAAGATGCTGATATCGTATCGTTCCTTTACCGGGATGATTATTACGACAAAGAGTCTGAGAAAAAAGATATTATCGAGATCATTATCGCTAAGCAGCGGAATGGACCGGTAGGCACGGTTGAGCTCGTGTTTCTCAAAAAGTACAATAAATTCGTAAGTATCGATCGCGCGCATCAAGATCCGATGCAAGCGTCGTGAATATCCGAACAATTGCATGTGTAGTTATGCAATTGTTCGTTTTTCGTTTGACTTCTCGATGTTGGACTGCTACACTATTAATGCTGTCTTTTGACTTGTGACACGGGCCCTTTTATAAAAGGTTTGCTGGTGTATAAAGCATTGGGACGGTAATTTTCGGTGCTTATAAACACCGGACGGGGGTATAATTATGTCTACGGTTGTTGTAGTTGGTACACAGTGGGGAGACGAAGGTAAAGGCAAAATCACTGATTACTTGGCAGAGGGAGCCGACGTCGTCGCTCGTTACCAAGGAGGAAACAATGCCGGACACACCATCCTTATTGATAACAAAAAATATAAATTGACGATGATTCCATCGGGTATTTTCAATCATGATAAAACTTGCGTCATCGGTAACGGAATGGTTATTAATCCGGAAGCTCTGATTGACGAAATTAACTATATTCACGAAAATGGCTTCTCTACTGATAATTTGAAAATTAGCGATCGCGCTCATGTCATTATGCCTTATCACCTTGTGCTTGACGGTCTTGAAGAGGATCGTAAAGGCGATAATAAAATCGGCACAACTCGCAAAGGGATCGGCCCTTGCTACATGGATAAAGCGGCACGCAACGGCATTCGTATTGCTGATTTGATGGATGCTGAGGAATTTGAATCCAGAGTTCGCAGCATCATCATCGAGAAAAACCAATTGATTGAGCAAGTATATGGCGGAGCGCATCTTAATGCGGATTCCATTGTTGCGGACTATCTTGGTTATGCAGAAGTGCTTCGCAAATATGTAACAGATACTTCTGTTATTCTAAACGATGCTATCGATGCTGGTCAGAAGGTTTTGTTCGAAGGCGCTCAAGGCGTTATGCTTGATATTGACCAAGGAACTTATCCGTACGTAACATCATCCAACCCATCAGCTGGCGGAGTTTGTATCGGTTCTGGCGTTGGCCCGTCAAAAATCCAGCAAGTTATTGGTGTTGCTAAAGCATACACAACTCGTGTAGGCGATGGTCCTTTCCCAACAGAGCAAGACAACGAAATCGGTCAAATGATTCGTGACAAAGGCCATGAATACGGTACAGTAACAGGTCGTCCACGCCGCGTTGGCTGGTTCGATACGGTAGTTGTTCGTCATGCACGCCGCGTTAGCGGTATTACAGGTCTTTCTCTGAACTCGCTAGACGTTCTTACAGGCCTTGAAACAGTTAAAATTTGCACAGGCTACAAATTGCGCGGCGAAGTGATTGATACTTACCCAGCAAGCCTCAAAATGGTATCAGAGTGCGAAGCGATTTACGAGGAGCACCCAGGTTGGTCAGAGGATATCTCTGGCGCGAAAACACTTGAGGATCTTCCAGTGAATACACGCAATTACTTGAACCGTGTATCCGAGCTTACAGGGATTCCAATTGCGATTTTCTCCGTAGGCCGTAACCGCGAGCAAACAAATCCGGTTCGTCCGATTTACGAATAAAATGTTTTTTACAAAGGGTGGCCTGCGGGCCATCCTTTTTTTTGTATATAAAAATGTTGAAAACTTGTTTTAAAACACTCAATTTATAGGAAATTAATAGAGTGTGGAAGAATGGTTGTCCCTAATGTTGACCATAATGGTATATAACAGTTTATGGCAATTGCAGCTGCTAAATAACAATTTGTCAGCTGCTGGACGAAGGGATTGGTGCGGCAATGTTGAAAAAAGTAGAATGGCTGGCGAAAATTGTAGCAGCAGGATTAATCGTAAGTTTCTTATCCATTTGGACGACGGGATATATTGTAACCAGCTATGTGGAAACGATATTAAAACAATTCAATTTACCGCTTGAAGTGCCGCCGATGGCAATGTCAGGCGTATGGGGCAAACTATGGGGAGCAGATCCGCTGGTAACGACGGATATTGCAGATAAAGAAGAGAAGAAGACTATAGTGGATGGTGAGGACACTCCAGCAACAGATGCAGGTGGAGATGAGCAGGCTGATCCACCGGCAGCCATCGACGCCTTTGGCCAAGCAACGGATGCTCCGCTTACCGATATGGGCATTGGCGGGGGCACCGAAGCAGGAAGTGGAGCAAAACCTGAAGATGGCAGTGTTGAAGAGGGAACAGCAGGTGTTGATGATACTGAGACAGCGATGACAACGGATGATTTAACTGAGGTAAAGGATCAAATGAGCGATGAGGATAAGGAAAAGTTATTCAGTCTGCTTATGACAAAATTACCGCAAGAATCGTGGCAAACAATCTCTCAATATATCGAAAATGGGCTGACAGAACAAGAGTTGACAGAGATTCAACAAATAATGGCACAACACCTCGACAAGACCGAATATGGGCAAATGATGGAGATTCTGAAAAAATATTAATATTGTGAATAGGGTGTAAAGGTTGCTCCAATTGTTGGGCATATGTTACAGTATTAGGCGAACGATCCGACAGGATAATTCGTCTTTTTTTATGTCGGAAATCGGAAAAAAAGTTGCATTAGCGCGAAAAGGAGACAATCATGACCGTTTTCAGGGACAAGGGTCGGATTCAGAAAGTATGGAATCAAGCGATTCAGTACTTTCGGCATGACCGATCGCAACAACTGGATGGCAAGACACAGCAACAATCCGCAAGTGATCAGGCAAACAAGCCATTTTGGCGAAAAAAGCCGGTTCAGTTAGCGGGCGGGGCGCTCGTACTCCTCACAGTAGCCGGATTTAGCGGAATCCAATATGTTCAAGCAAACACAGTCGAATTTTATAACGTATATATGAATGGAACAGCCGTTGGAACCGTAAGTGATCCACAAGAAGTAGAGCAGCTAGTTTTGCTGGAAACCGAAGAGGTTCAGCAAGCTAACCCGGGCATTAACATGGTGCTTGATACAGGAACAATTACCTATGAGCCTGATCATGCATTCAAAGGAACTCCAGAAACTGCTGGTACGCTGGACAAGCTTGAAGGGTTGTTTACCTCTCATGCGGTTGGTGTCGAAGTGAAGGTTGATGGAAAAGTCATCGGCATTGTAAAAGACCAACAGACAGCAGATGAAGTTTTATTGCGCGTGCAAAGCAAGTTTGCACCAAAGCTTGCCGCAGCGAAGAAGGAAGCAAAGGAAGTGAAGTCGCTTTCGTTCAATGCAAAAGATGCAAAGCCGCCAGCGCTTGATTCGAAGGCAGCCTCTAAGCAGCCTGGGCGTGAAGTGACAGAAGTTGAATTCATTGAAGCGGTAATGATGGAATCAATCGATACCGATCCAGAACAGATCATGGAAGCAGAAGCTATTTATAAGATGCTGGTTCAAGGCAGTATTCAACCAACTAAATATACGGTACAAGCAGGCGATTGCGTCGGTTGTATCGCACAGAAATTTGATATTTCCCCAGAGGTTATTTATAAGAATAACGCATGGATTAAAGATGATAAGATAACGATTGGTGATGTTCTTGATCTAACGGTGCTCCAACCGGAGCTCACAGTAAAGACAACCGAGAATTTAGTTGAAGTTGAAACGATTGAACCACCCGTTGAAATTAAGAAAAATGCGAGCATGCGTGTAGGCGAGTCGAAGACGATAGCAAATGGTACGGCTGGCTCTAAACGAATGACTTATCGAATCGTGAAGCAAAATGGTTACGTCGTATCCGAAGAGCTACTCACGAAAGAAGTAATTAAAGAAGCGACTCCAAAAATTGTTGAACGAGGAACGAAGGTTGTTTTGGGCGAAGGATCAGGACGGTTTGCAATGCCTGTCTCCGGATCTAGAATGACTAGTAAGTTCGGGAAACGTTGGGGACGCATGCATAACGGTATTGACCTTACTGGCAACAAGAGCATTCTTGCATCCGATACAGGAAAAGTTGAGTTTGTTGGAACGAAGCCGGGTCTAGGCAAAACGGTTATTATCAATCATAAGAACGGCTACAAAACCGTATACGGTCACCTTAGCTCTTACAATACCAAAGTAGGGGATATTGTTGAGAAGGGTGAAAAGATTGCTATCATGGGCAGTACAGGAAACTCTACTGGCGTTCATTTGCATTTTGAAGTACACAAGGACGGCGTCTTGCAAAATCCATTAAAGTACTTATAACATATACCCATAATTTACTAGAGAGAAACACTTTTGCTATAAGCGAAGTGTTTCTTTTTTTTGCGTATAAAATGATGTGTATGGACATGGAGTATTTAACTTATTCATGCAGTGATGGCGGACTGAGGAAAAACCTTTCAACATGAGGGAAGTTTCATTGTGAAGCAAGGGATAACAGTGTTAAAATAGAAGGTAATAAAAAGGACAAGCGACGGGCGGGTGTAGCGATGCACGGAAAAATATTAGTGGTCGATGACGAACAGCCGATTGCAGATATTATAAAGTTTAATTTGGAGAAGGAAGGGCATCAAGTTATTTGCGCTTTCGATGGCGGTGAGGCGGTTCGGCTTGCGTTCGAGGAGCTTCCTGATCTTATTTTGCTGGACCTGATGCTGCCTGTAAAGGACGGTATGGATGTATGCCGCGAGGTTCGCGCCAAGCTGCAAATGCCAATCATTATGCTGACGGCCAAGGATACGGAAATTGATAAGGTGCTTGGGCTTGAGCTGGGCGCTGATGATTATGTGACAAAACCATTTAGCACAAGGGAATTGCTCGCGCGAGTGAAGGCGCATCTGCGCAGGCAGCAAAAGACAGAAGAAGCTGCAAGCGGTGATCATTCTGGCACTGCCGATCATTCCGCCGAACAAGAGCAGCAGGGCTTTAAGCTGTTCAACCTATTTGTGGATACAGACATGTATGTCGTTTATAAGGACGGCGTACCGCTTGATCTGACACATCGTGAGTATGAGCTCGTTTATTATATGGCCCGCAACAGCGGCAAGGTGATGACGCGGGAGCATCTGCTTCAAGCGGTATGGGGATTTGAGTATTTCGGAGACGTGCGAACGGTTGATGTTACGATTAGAAGATTGCGCGAGAAGATTGAGGATGATCCAAGTCGCCCTGAGTACATTATGACACGGCGAGGTCTCGGCTATATGATGCGCAACTCCAAGTCCGGAGGCTTCGGCCCAGGATGAAGGGCAAAAGTTTTTTTCGCACAATCCAAGTAAAGCTGGTCATCATCTATTTGTTGCTTATATTGGTGGCTATGCAGTTGATCGGTGTTTATTTTATAAGTACGGTCAAAAACTCCTTAATTGACAGCTTCACGAAAAATTTGAAGGAGCAAGCGGATATTTTATCTAAGTTTGCAGCTCCGAGCTTAGCGGCTAAACCGGATACTGAGGGTGATTCTGCGGAAAGCACGACAGAGGATCTTAGTTTGGTCGTTCGCAATCTGTTCAGCATTAGCGGCGCCGAGGTGCAGGTGCTTGATTCGAACGGGAAGATGGTAGCGACGTCCGTTCAAAGCAATGAGACCTATATTGGCCAGAAGAACAAGTCGCTTGCTGTAAGCCGGGCACTTCAGAACATTACAGACAATGAGCAAGAAATTATAGATGATGATAATACTCGCAAAAAGATGATTGCCCAGCCAGTGACGATTAATGACAACAAGGTGGTTGGGGTTGTATATGTTGTTGCGTCGATGAACGAGCTGTATGAGACCGTCAACAGGGTCAATCAAATCTTTTTCTCAGGGACGCTTATTGCGCTTGGCCTCACGGGTGTGCTTGGCATATTGCTTGCTCATACCATTACGAGCCCGATTCAAGGTCTGACGAGGCAAGCAGAGGCGATTTCACAAGGGAAATTCGATCTGCAGGTGCCCGTGCTTGGCGATGATGAGATTGGCAGCTTGAGCGTTGCCTTCAACGACATGACGATTCGGCTTAAAGAAGCTCTATCGGTAAATGAAGAGGAAAATGAGAAGCTGAATTCCGTTCTCTCCAACATGAGCGATGGCGTTGTTGCTGCGGATGAGAACGGCAAGGTCATCGTATGGAACAGGAGAGCGCTAGAACTGCTCGATGTACGTTCCTGTGAAGGACTTGAATTGTCCGAGCTGTTCGATCTATCCGAGGAGCGGCTCGAAGAGCTGCAGCAAGGGCGCGGTCAGACACTGCTTATTGAACGTGATGAGGATGGGCAGGAGATGAACGATAATGACGAAGGGCTGCTTAAAGTGACATTTACGCCTATTCATCGTCGGGATAAGGGCATTACCGGAACGATAGCTGTCTTGCAGGATGTGACAGAGCAAGAGAAGCTTGAGCAATCGCGGCGTCAGTTTGTCGCGAATGTATCGCATGAGCTGCGTACACCGCTTACTACAATTAAGAGTTATGCAGAAGCACTTAATGACGGTGCGCTGGATGAACGGGAGTTATCCGAGCGGTTTGTTGGCGTTATTCGCAATGAAACGGAGCGGATGATTCGGCTCGTTACTGATCTGCTGCATTTGTCGCGGCTCGATTCAAACCAAGCGCCGCTGCGCCGCAGACAGACAAATGTTCATGACATGCTTGATGAAGTGGCTGATCGTTTCTCATTTCAGCTTAGGCAGAAGTCGATTAAAGCCGCAGTGAGCGTTGATCAAGGGCTGGAGTCCGCATGGCTGGATCGCGATCAGATAGATCAGGTGCTTGATAATTTATTCTCCAATGCAATCAAATATACGCTGGACGGTGGAACGATTGAATTAACGGCGAAGAAGCCGGCCGATTCGGCATCGCTTTCAATTAGTGTGAAGGATACTGGCATAGGAATTCCAAAAAAGGATTTGAATCGTATTTTTGACCGCTTCTATCGTGTAGATAAAGCACGCTCACGCAATATGGGCGGTACCGGCCTTGGGCTTTCGATTGCCCGGGAAATTGTGAAGGCACATAGCGGTACGATTTCACTTGATTCCGAGCTAAATGAAGGAACTACGGTTACATTCACTCTTCCACTTCTACAGGAAGGGGGCGAGCTGGCATGAAAGAAAAAATAAAGACAACAACGCTTATCCTGCTGGTTGTGCTTAGTCTCCTTCAAAGCTATTTGCTTGCATACAGCATGCCTGGTCTTGGCGCTACAGTAAGAAGCGATCAGGATTATGTTAACGCAGAGCCAATAGGAAAAGTGACAAGCGTAGAGAGTGTTATTTTTCCAGAAGCGTTAGTTATCCACTTGGGCGGCAATAAACATACCATCATCTATCCGGGGACACAGTTCTACGAGATGATTCTTAACCAGCGCATTCAGGGTAGAGAATTTAAAGGGTTCCAGCGAAGCCCTTCGGATGTGCTCAACTGGGAAGAAATTCGCAAAAACGATATCGGTATCGAACTTCGCTTTGATAACGGCATTCCAGTAGAGCTGCTGCAGAAGCTGCTCAAGCTGGAAGGCGATTTGCTGTTCTTGAACGAAACGATTGACCGCATCTGGATTTTCAAGACATCGGGCACCGAGGAAATTCGAACGTTCTTTTTTAGCGCTGATGGCGAGATGGTTTATGAGTCCGTTCGTGCGGATCTAACGGTACGCGATGTGCAGGATTATGTCGGGTTCGGACAGTTCCAGCCTAAGTACACCATGACAGCAGACGGCCTATATATTCCGGTTGCGCCGATTCAGTCAACGGAAATCGTATTTCCTTATGAGACGTATTCGCCGGATTTGATGAAACGAAGCTTACCCTTCGATCAAAGCACAACAAGAGCACTTGAAGACCGAGGCGGTTCGCAAATTTATACAGACGGCAAGCGGGGATTGCAGGTAGAACAGAACGGCAAGTGGATCAGCTATACAGATCCAAGCGCTCCGCAAATAACGGAAAATCTACTTAGCGACAATGTTTATGCCTCAGTAGACTTTGTCAATCAGCATGGCGGATGGGACGGCACACATCGTTTTGTGAATGCTATGCCGGGCAGCGAAGGCAAGGATATTAGATTTAAGCAATATGTCGAGCAGTATCCTGTTATAGACACGAAGCCGTTCCGCTATGGGTATATGAGATTAAGGCTTCAGCAAGGTGTCGTAAACGAATATTCGAGATCACTTATTACGCTTGGAGCACAGTCGGAATCGAGGAATGTTCGCTGGTTGCCAGGCGGGGAAGAGCTGGAGAAAACGCTCAGTAATTACGATAGACGCAGCGAAGTGACCGCTTTGTTCCCAGCACTGCAAGCAGCTCCGATCGACGAGAACAGGCTTCGGTTCATACCGGTATGGGCTGTTCGCTTGAAAGACGGTACGGAAGAAATATTGTTAGAGGCATATCGGAGCGGATATACGCCGCCTGAGCAGAAGGATGAGGACGCTGTGCAAGGTGAGGCTGATGGCAATTCAGATAAGCCAAATGATACGACAGCTACAGCAACTAATGCTGCAGGAGCTGTAAGCTTATCAGCAGGTGCGAGCCAGATTCGTTCGCTTAATGGACCATAGAAATAGAATACAAAAGCAGGAGGTGAAGGCGATTGGATTGGGGACGAGCGAAAAACGTGCTTATTATTTCGTTTTTGCTGCTCAATGTATTACTTGGTTATCAGCTATGGCTGGATATCAGGGAACAGTTGAACATTAATGTAAATACGGCGGAGCTGCCGCAGGATAAGTTACTGCTCATGCAGCAGAAGCGTATTTCGTTAGAAGCCAATCTGTCGCTGGAAACACCTGAGCTCAAGGATTTAACTTATTTGCTCCACTCTGACAGCCGCAAAAATGCGGAGCCGGTCATATTGAAAGAACCGGTGGATAGTACGATCATCTATTCCAAAAAAGAATTAATAAAGACACTGGGAGATCGTATTCCTGAGCTTGATCAATATGCATTTGATTTGCTGAACAGCAGCGTAGGCGAGTCTGTTTTTTATCGAGTAGTAGAAGGACGTCCGATGTTTGATGTGAAGCTGAAGCTTTATATTAAGGATCAGAAGATTACTTCTTTTTTGCAGGATCGCGTAGAGCTGCTCGGATCTGGTGAAGCCAAGCAGGTGCTGCCAGCTGCCAAGGTGGTAGCGAGCTTAATTGAAACTTATTTACCCGATGGTGCGGTCATTACCGATATCCAGCTTGGCTATAAAGGACAAATCTTTGATTCGGAGCGTCAAGTGTCGGTGCCGTCATGGCGTGTTATGCTGGAGGACGGCCATCAGTTTTACGTGCATGCCATCAGCGGCGAGGTTGCAACGGATGATGAGCAAGGGGAAGCGGCAGCGAACGGTTTACGTTAACGGGAGCAGGAGAAGGGACAGGAAAAAGCAATTATGGGACTTCGATTCACAGTACTAGGAAGCGGATCGACCGGCAATGCAACCATCGTGCAAGGGAATGATAAGATGGTCATTGTAGATGCCGGTATGAGCGCGAAGAAGCTGGATGAACTCATGCGCGAGCGCGGAGTAATGGGTCATCAATTGGACGGGCTGTTCGTCACACATGAGCATTCCGATCATATTAAGGGATTGGGTGCTTTTGCAAGGAAATATGATTTGCCCATTTATGCCAATGAGGCAACGTGGGCTGCAATGGAGAGGCATGTTGGCACGATTGCACCAGAGAAGCGAGTGTTTATGGAGACAGGTGAAGAGGTGAACCTCGGTTCAATGGCCATTCAATCGTACCCGATCTCTCATGACGCGGCAGAGCCTGTAGGTTATTGCTTTGTAGAGAATGGCGAGAAGCTAAGCCTAGCTACTGACCTAGGGTATGTAAGTGAAAAGGTCAAACGTCAAATTATTGATTCCGATGTGCTTGTGCTTGAGGCCAATCATGATACGGAAATGCTTCGTATGGGGCGATATCCGTGGAATACGAAGCGCCGGATATTGAGTGATGTTGGCCATTTATCCAATGTAGCTGCAGGCGAAGCGCTGCTAGAGCTTATGACAGATCGAACGAAACGCGTTTATTTGGCTCATTTGAGCCTTGACCATAATTTAATGGATTTGGCAATGCTGACCGTGAATACTATATTAGAGGACCATGGAATATTTTATAAGAAAGAAGAACACCCTCTACGCGCAACCTATCACGACCGACCTACGTCATGGGATGTAGTGAAGCAGAAATAAGGGATTCCAGCTGTGCATCAAGCGCATCCGCTTTAGCACTTAGCTCTTCTCTAGTAAGTATGCCCTTATCTATAAACAATTCTAGCATCGCACTTAAGGTGAGAACGGTACGGTAGTGATCATCCTTTAAATCCGCTAGCTTTGCAGCAAGCTGAACATGTTCCCAAGCGACAGGCGTTTTGGATTTCATATATCATTTCTCCTTTAGTGGAACGACTTTTGAAGCGCAACAAAAAACTTCTGATAAGCATCGCATGATTCTATTATTATTTTAGTCATTTCTTCCGAAAACATTCCTAGATTCAAAAAAATAGTCTTGATGTCCGAGGCATTGAGAGGGGCGATAGTAATGAGCTTATTCGACGACGATTTTTATTCAACCAAAGTATCCAAGCGTGCTGCTCGCGAGAGTAAGAAAGGAGACTTTGCATTTCGATATAAGAGCGGTGGACGCAAGTGGTCCAACGTTCGTATTGCATTTGTATCTTCTATCACGAGCGCGGTAGCTGCAACGTTGTTGTTCGGTGCTGTGTTTGGCGGCGGAGGCAGTGGTACGACCAGCGGCGGCGGCGGTGCACCGGTAACGGGTGGTATACAAGTGATTGATCCGCTTGAGCGTCCTATACAGGCTTCAGCGAAAGTAAGACCGGCCGTCGTAAGCGTCATTAATCAGCAAATGTTCTCTCTTGGCATTGGAAAAGACAAATCGCAGCCGGAAAAAGAAGAAGGTAAAGGTACGCTTCGTGAAGCGGGTGTGGGCTCAGGTGTCATCATTAGCAAGAAAGATGGCAAAGCGATTATTATTACGAATTACCATGTCATTGATCAGGCACAAGCGGTAAAGGTTGTACTGATGAATGGAGAAGCGCGTGAGGCACGTATTGTCGGTAAAGATCAAATTACGGATCTTGCAGTGCTGGAAATTGACGCAAAAGGAATCGAAGTCGTTGCAGAAATTGGCGATTCGTCTGCGCTTCGCCCTGCTGAATATATTATTGCGATCGGCAACCCGCTCGGACTCGGAGAGTCTGTGACAACGGGCAGCGTGAGCAAGACAAGACAAATTGTACCGGTATCACTTAATCAAGATGGAGTATACGACTGGGAACAAGAGGTTATTCAAATTGATGCATCCATAAACCAAGGAAACAGCGGTGGGCCGCTTATCGATTTGAATGGACGTGTAGTTGGCATCAACAGTATGAAAATAGCTGATCTTGGCGTAGAGGGCATTGGCTTTGCTATCCCGATCAATCTGGCTATGCCGATTGTTGAAAGCTTAATCAAGCTGGGCCATGTGCCGCGCCCATATCTTGGCGTATACACGATGGATTTGGAGCAGTATTGGGAGCAGCAGGACTTTGAGGATGCGTACAGCAATCCTGGCGAAGGCGGGATTTTGCCGGAGGGCGATGTTCCTCATGACGAAGAAGAGGCTGTTCCAGGTGATGATCAGATTCTTGAGGGCGGACAGAAGCTTACGCTGCCAGACGAGGTTTACGATGGTGTAATCGTACTTGAAGCGGTTGGCCCTGCTAAGGATGCAGGTTTGCTGTTCAATGACGTGATCGTTAAGCTGGATCGTCATCCGATCAGCAGTACGATGGACCTTCGCAAATATTTGTACCAACAGAAGAAGATTGGTGACGAGATTGAGATTAGCTTTTACCGTGATGGGAAGCTGAAGGTTACGAAGTTTAAGCTGGCTGAGAAGACAGATGAGGAATAAGTTCGAGTGCATAAGCTGGATAAAGCTTGGTTAGTTCAAGCTTATTGAGCTGGAATTTTAGGAATAGCCCGAATGAGCCGCGGTATGCAAATGGTAACCCATTTGTGTGCTGCGGTTTTTTTTGTGCGTGGATGTGGGGAGCATACTGGGAAAGGGATCGTGCGGAGATAATACGAAAATTGTCGTCTTCACATGGAGAGGCGTTTTCTGATATGCTGTGTATAGACAATAAGGACGACCATCAACTAGGGATAGGAAGCGTGCAGACGATGTATTGTGTATGTAAAGAGCATATTGAGAAAGCATTGGACCGTTTTGTAGATGAGTATGAGGATGCACCAGACGTAGTAGATCTGAAGGAAACACAATTCGCAGATTGGGATCCACCGCGCAAATGTGATTTTTGTGAAGAACCAGCTACTTTTTTGGTGGTGTAGAAATGCATATACAGATAGCTGCTGTTGGTAAGCTGAAGGAAAAGTACTTAGTGCTTGGCATAGCGGAATATGCCAAGCGGTTAGGGCCTTACGTGAAGCTTACGCTCACGGAAGTGCCCGATGAGAAGGCGCCGGAGACGATGAGTTCGGCGGAGGAAGCGATTGTGCGCGAGCGAGAGGGCGAGAGGCTTCTAGCGCAGCTGAAGCCTGATGCGCATGTTGTCGCGCTCGCGCTGGATGGCGAGCTCTGGTCAAGCGAGGATCTCGCGGGCCAGCTCGATAAATTAGCCACGTATGGGCGCAGCCACGTGGCTTTTGTTATTGGCGGGAGTACGGGATTGTCTCCCGCAGTAATTAAGCGCGCCCAGCAGAAGCTGAGCTTTGGGCGCATGACCTTGCCGCACCAGCTCATGCGACTGGTGCTGATTGAGCAGATTTATCGCGGAGTGAAGATAAATCGTGGGGAACCGTATCATAAGTAAGCCGAATTATTTTGAACAAATTTCTTATTTGATACTGCATAGTACAATTGGGTTAGGGTGAGACTTAACATAGATAATATTCAAACATATCAAAAAGCCGATTCTTCCTTCTGGGAGAATCGATTTTTCGTTAAAGGGGCTTGTTGGAATTACGGGAAAAGAACGACAAAAAGGGCAAGAGGAATTGTCCTTGTTTATCCTATAACATTCAAACTAAATTGAAATAGGGTGGGAAAATGGATAAGGAATATAAATTAGCTAGCCAACTATTAACACTGCTTGATACGGAACAAAGGTGGTTTACCTTAGCCGAAGTTGAGAAAAGTTTAGGAATCTCAGATAAAACCATACGTAAGATGGTTGAAGAGATAAGCAAGCAGCTGCCACCCGATATCACCATTGAGGTGACAAGAGGAAAGGGAGTATTTCTTCGACGTGATGGGCGAGGGAAGACGATTAGTGAAGTGGTTTCTTTTATGCTCAGACAAACCACTTTTTATCGGCTGATGAATCTATTGTTTACCACTGACGGACGATTCTCAGTAGAGGAGCTTGCTGGTGAAATGTTTATGAGCACCTCGTCTTTGAAGAAGTTGATTGTAAATTTAAATAATAATGATCTGAAGCCGTATAAGCTGCACATTACTTATTCCACCCCTAAGATCAAAGGGAATGAAATGAATATACGGTATTTTTATTGGAAGTTGTATTGTGATGCCTATGACTTTACTGGATGGCCCTTTGAGAATATTGACTTTGCTTATATTAATGAGTTAATCACAAATATAGAGAATGAGAAAAATATAGTTTATTTTATCAATTCCAAAAGGAAATTATCCTTTTTGCTGGCGATTGTAGTAGATAGAGTTACAAGAGGGAAATGTGTAAAAGTCGACGAGGTTAGATATCCCTGGGAAAAAGGGATGTTTTATTTGCCGGTGAAAGCTCTTGCGAAGAGTCTAGAAGAACAGCTTTCTATAGCATTTCCTGAAAGTGAAATATTCTTTATGCAATCACGAGTGAGACTCAGCCAATACCATTATTACGAAGGATCGGAAATGACACCGATGAAAGAATTCGAATTATACAAGGATAAAGAAGAGTATCAAATGGGTAATCTGCTTTTTACATTACTGGCAAAGGTATATCCGAATATGGATATGGAAGAACGATTTACATTGGAGGTATATGACTTCATTGACAAGCTTTTAATGGATAATGCCATTCCTGAATGGATGATGATTTCAAAAAGCAATTTATCGACATATGTTCAAAAAGAGTGCCAGCAGATATATCAACAATTGCAAGACTGCATGAAAACGTGGAATGAAGCTTATCCTTCTGTCATGTATAATGATTTCCATTTAACAAAACTCACCTTAATTGTTCGTTCAAGCTTGCGTTATAAAAGAAAAAAGGCCTTCTTAGTGATCGGTGAAGAATTTTCGATTCGCCATTACATAGCGGATTTGATTAAAAAGGAAATTGGGGATCAGTTGATCGTTAATACTTCCATTATGAAAGGACTAACCGACGAAATGGTGCAGCAGCATCAAATCGATTTTGTCATTAGTAACTTCCCGGTTTCATTAAAGACAGTACCTGTTGTTACTATTTCTACGATTCCATCTAAAAGAGACCTGGACAATATTCGTAAAGAATTACTTTTATAATTTGACCAATTATTTTCCGTACCCTACGTAAGATTTTGGTCTAGTTTGCGATGATAAAAAACCTTATGCTCAAAGCAGGTTCTAAACGATTAAGGCTGACCTTCCTTAAGGAAATTCGTTTGGAAAATACTAAAGCATCTATTTTCCCGTCGGTAAATGGAAGCGATTTCGGAAAATCTGAGTGCAGTATTCAGATTATTGGAGGAAACCATATGAGCAGGCATTTAGGTGCAAAAAAAGGAGAAATAGCAGAACGTGTTTTGCTTCCAGGAGATCCTTTGCGTGCAAAATTTGTAGCAGAGAATTTTTTAGAGGAAGCCTATTGCTATAACGAAGTAAGAGGTATGTATGGATACACTGGGTTATACAACGGTGTGCCGGTGTCGGTTCAAGGGACAGGGATGGGGAACCCATCGATGAGCATATATGCAACGGAACTGATCATCGATTACGAAGTGAAGAAATTGATTCGCATTGGCACATGTGGCGCGATGCAAGAAGAAGTAAATATCCGTGATATTGTATTAGCCCAAGCCGTGTCTTCAGACAGCAATCTGACGGAGAAGATTTTCCATGGCTGCAACTATGCGCCTACGGCGGATTTCTCATTGTTAATGAAAGCATATCAACAAACACAAGGTAAGCAAGCGAAAGTCTTTGTTGGCAACATTTATAATTCTGATGAATTTTATCGTGAAACGTTGGATCGACTTCACAAATTTATGGACTTTGGCGTATTAGCAGTAGAAATGGAAAGTACATCGCTCTATACGTTGGCTGCTAAATATGGTGTAAAAGCACTGTCCATTTTGACCGTGGGCAGTCAATTATTAACGCAGGAGCACTTAACTCATCAAGAAAGTGAACAGTCCTTTTATGAAATGGTAGAAGTAGCTCTTAATACAATCATTGATGAAACTAGTTTATAGGTTTAAGGGTTAGGAAAAGAGAGTGAGAAAGAAATGAGAGTAATTCTGTCCGGATTGCAGTGGATGATTTTTATGATCGCAGGCGCAATTGCTGCACCAATTGCTATCGCAGATTTATATAACTTAACACCCATTGAGACTGCTGGACTCATCCAGAGTACCATTATTACTTTGGGGATAGCAGGCTTTTTACAAGGCCTGATTGGTCATAAACTTCCTATTCATGAAGGTCCGGCAGGGTTATGGTGGAGCATTTTTACCATTTACGCGAGCTTAGTGGGGGTATTATATTCTTCTAACATTGATGCTCTGCAAGCTTTAAGTGGAGGAATGATCATTAGCGGTGTCTTATTTATCCTCATTTCAGCCTTTAAGCTAATGGATAAAATAGCCCGATTATTTACACCAACCATCACTTTTATATATTTACTGTTATTGATCTTTCAATTAAGCGGTTCTTTTATGAAAGGGATGATGGGAATTACATCTAGCCATACGACGTTAGATGTTAAAGTGTTTTTGCTTAGTGGGATTGTGGTTTGCATTACCTTTTGGTTAGGGAGCTGCCGCATCGCGTTACTTCGACAATTTTCGGTGATCATTAGTATATTGTTAGGTTGGCTATTATTTATAGTTTTTGGTAATATACCGGTTTTTTCACAAGCAGAAAACCTAGTTAATCTACCCGAAATGTTGCCATTTGGATGGCCGCGATTTGACGGTGGGACCATCACTACAGCGTTGTTATTAACACTGCTGTTAATAACCAATGCGATTGCATCCATCCGGTTGATGGAAACCGTGATAGAGCAAAAGCAATCCACGGATCATCGCCGTTATTGGCGTGCTGGAATTATTTCCGGGGTTACACATTTTATTGGCGGCTCTCTAGGAGCGATTGGCTCGGTGCCTATTTCGGGAGCAGCGGGATATGTTGAACAGACAGGTATGAGAGAGCGTAGGCCGTTCTTAATAGGGTGCAGCTTAGTGATCGTTTTATCCTTGTTTCCGCCAATTATGAATGTCATATCCGGCATTCCAGCTCCGATTGGCTATGCTGTTACATTCGTTATTTTTGTGAAGATGGTTGGAATATCGTTGAGGGAATTGCGAAAGGTCATTCATGAAGAGCGACCTTTTATTGTTAGTGGAGTTTCTCTGCTAGTGGGTGTGGGGTTAATGTTTATCCCTTCATCAGCCACAATCCATTTGTCTCCGATCGTGATCGCCATTTTAAATAATGGGTTAATATGCGGAAGCCTGTTAGCGATTATTTTGGAACAGGGGTTCATGTGGAGGGAAAAACAGCGGAGTAAGGTAAGACAATAAACAAAAATTTGGAGGGGTAAAGATGCATTATCTCATTTCTGTTGCTGGTCTAATTCTTGTTCTAATACTGGCATGGCTTGCAAGTAATGATAAGAAAAAGATTAAATATCGACCAATTATTGTCATGATTGTGGTTCAGATTGTTTTAGGAATACTTCTACTAAAAACGAGTATAGGGGAATTATTAATTAAGGGCTTTGCCAATAGTTTTGATAAATTACTGGGATATGCAAATGAAGGGATTAACTTTATTTTTGGTGGAATGGCAAACGAAGGGGCACACACGTTTTTCCTCTTTGTATTGATGCCTATCGTATTTATGTCAGCGATTATCGGGATTCTGCAACATTATAAAATACTGCCGTTTATTATAAAGTATATTGGTCTGGTCCTAAGTAAAATAAATGGTATGGGAAAATTGGAATCCTATAATGCGGTTGCGGCTGCCATTGTCGGACAAAATGAAGTGTTTATTTCGGTGAAAAATCAACTCGGATTATTGTCTAAGCAGCGTCTGTACACATTATGTGCATCAGCAATGTCGACGGTATCCATGTCAATCGTTGGTTCCTATATGACGATGCTGGAGCCTAGATATGTTGTAGCTGCATTAATACTAAACCTATTTGGCGGTTTTATTATTGCATCCATCATCAACCCATATGAGGTTAAACCTGAAGAGGATATTGTTGAAGTTCAAGAACAAGAAAAACAAACGTTTTTCGAAATGCTGGGTGAGTATATCATGGATGGCTTTAAGGTAGCCGTCGTGGTTGGGGTTATGTTGGTTGGTTTCGTTGGGTTAATTGCTTTAATTAACGGCGTTTTCGCTGGAATATTCGGTATCTCGTTCCAAGAAGCATTAGGTTATGTCTTTGCACCGGTTGCCTTTGTTATGGGTGTGCCATGGTCTGAGGCTGTTAGTGCAGGCAGCATCATGGCGACCAAATTAGTGGCGAATGAATTTGTGGCTATGCTTGATTTTGTAAAAATTCAAGACAGCTTTAGTGATCGTACGACAGCCATCGTCTCTGTGTTTCTAATCTCATTTGCTAACTTTGGGTCCATTGGTACAATCGTGGGTGCCGTAAAAGGCTTGAATGAAAAACAAGGGAATGTGGTTGCTCGATTTGGATTAAAGTTGTTATATGGCGCGACACTTGTAAGCGTTTTATCAGCCATCGTTATCGGAATCATATTTTAGTTGAGTACAGCTAAAATAGAAGGAGCATCAACATGAAACAAACACCTCGGTTTAAGCGGATTTTCGTCATTGTTATGGATTCTGTAGGCATCGGAGAAGCTCCGGATGCTGAAAAGTTTGGGGATACAGGATCACATACATTACGGCATATTGCAGAAAGAATGAATGGGCTGCATGTTCCAGTTTTATCTAAGTTAGGGTTAAGCCATATTGACCAAATACCCGGAGTACCCAAAGTAGAGCAGCCTTTAGCTTATTTCACCAAAATGCAGGAGGCTTCGAACGGGAAGGATACAATGACTGGACACTGGGAGATTATGGGCATAAAAATCGATGTTCCTTTCAAAGTGTTTCCTGAAGGGTTTCCAAATGAATTAATTAACGAATTAGAACAAAAAACGGGACGAAAGGTTATTGGCAATAAGCCAGCTAGCGGTACAGCTATTCTGGATGAACTTGGGCAAGAGCATATGAACACTGGTACACTCATTGTCTATACTTCAGCAGATTCAGTGATTCAGATTGCGGCTCATGAAGAGGTTGTCCCTGTGGAAGAACTTTATCAAATCTGTGAGGTAGCTAGAGAAATTACGTTACGCGAGGAATACATGTTAGGCAGAGTGATCGCCAGGCCATTCCTCGGAGAGTCTGGAAAATTCAAGAGAACATCGAACCGTCATGATTATGCCTTGAAGCCTTATGGAAGAACCGTGATGAATGAGCTCAAGGATGCTGGGTTCGATGTATTAGCGATTGGCAAAATCTCAGATATATATGATGGTGAAGGTGTCACCAAGTCTTTGCGCACAGTGTCGAACATGGATGGCATGGATAAACTCATGGACACCATTCATACTGATTTTACAGGACTTAGTTTTTTGAATCTTGTTGACTTTGATGCACTTTATGGACATCGTAGAGACCCGATCGGGTATGGGAAAGCGCTAGAACAATTTGATGATCGATTAAATGAAGTGCTTGCCGAGCTGAGCGATGATGATCTTCTCATGATTACAGCAGACCATGGCAATGATCCTGTTCATGTGGGTACAGATCATACCCGTGAATATGTTCCTTTACTCCTCTACAGCAAGAGTTTCACTCAGCAAAGTGAGTTACCTGTAAGTAAGACATTTTCGGATATTGGGGCAACGGTTGCAGATAACTTTAATGTGAAAATGCCGCAGTTTGGACAGAGTCTCTTACAGGAGCTTAAATAAACTTGATCTGGAACCGCCTGCCCATTTTAAATTAGGGAGTATCACACTACAGATGATCGACATCTGCGAACCAAAAAAATGCTAAAACGCTACTGACATTACGTTGTCAGTAGCGTTTTTGTATATTAGGTGTATGCGAATAGCGCAGTGTTTTGGAGATAGGGTGACCTTTCTCATAATCCTATTATAGAGGTGGAATTTATTCATGAGTAATATCAAATGGGAAGTGGATCCGGACCACAGCTCCGTCGAGTTTTCGGTGACGCATTTAATGATTAATAAAATTAAAGGAGTATTTGAGCGTTTCCAAGCGATTTTAAGTTTTGATCCCAACGAGTTAACAACCATGGGTATTCAGGCTTCCATAGAAGCAAATAGTATCACAACTCGTCAAGCACAACGAGATGAACATTTGAGGAGCGACGATTTTCTTCATGCTGACAAGTATCCAACTATTGTGTTTCAAAGCACCAACTGCGTCTTTGCTGGCGAACGACAGTATGAACTTACGGGCAATCTAACTCTGCATGGAATAACCAAACCTGTCACTTTTCATACCGTTTTTGAAGGACTAAACAAAGACCCTCGCGGCCGTGAACGTGTAGGCTTTCATTCAACAGCCAGTATTGATCGTAATGAATTTGGTTTGAAATTCAACTCGCCTCTTGAAACGGGTGGAATTATTGTCGGAAATGAAGTGATAATCGAACTTTATATTGAGGCAATTAAAATAAATTAGAGATCCCAAAGACCATCCTTTTATCGGGATGGTCTTTGTTCAAAAGCTAGCCGTTGCAGACAAAGCGGAGAACCATGCCATATGTGACGGTGAAAAGCTTTGTTGTGAAAATTTGGAGAGATCAAGGCTATATCTCTAACATTGCAACCGTAAATTCCAAAATTCAGGTGAAAAGTAGGTAGACTCAGGACAAGCGATCACTATAATGGAAATAAGATACATATATAGAACCAATCTATAAGATATAAACAAGAATCAGGTTGAGTAAAAAAGTGATTAGAGGAGGCGATCTCGTGGGAAGATCATTTGCGAATTTGCATATTAAGTCGAAAAACCTTGAGAAGACTGTTGATGCATTAAGAGAGCTAAGTGAAGGGCATGCCACAGTATTAGGCGAGCCAAATAATGAGGCTCAAGAGATCAAAGTCGTCATGTACATAAGCAAAAGCAACGAAAACTGGATTAGCGTGCTGCACGATTATTTTGTATGGGGTACGGTGAAGGAGGTTGGCAAAACATTGTCCCGGCTTATCGAAGAGCCAGTGATGACCGCCGGATATATGAATGAGGAATTATTCGAGTTGTCGTTTTTCGAGAATGGAGAGATTAGGGCCGAAAAAATCTTTTGTGAACAGTGGATGAGGGATGAATATGAACAACTCAAAGAAGAGCGTATTAATGATGACTACCTGCGGATAGCGTTGGATATTCGTAATGAGGATTTTGACGACTTCATTAGCATTACGAGTCCAGTACAAGCCGTAGATAAGCTGTCAGAACTCGTAAAAATGTCTTTATGGAGTGATTCGGAGTGGATACCGCACGAAGAATCTCTCAGAAAACAGTTTGGGAAATATGAATTTTGAAAAGAATTTTCCATGAAGTACATCCGACTGCCAACAGCGGCAGACTTAATAGTCCAAATAGGGGGAGTATTCATGTACATTGTATCGCGGCCAAAACCGCTGTCAGATGGTCAAAACCAAGCACTTGCAAAGGAAGACGCCGCTGTTTATCCACCGGGCTACCTCCGGTTTTTGCGGCGATTTGGCGAAGGGACTTACAGAGGTTGGTTGAATGTTCAGCTGCCGGATACGGAGGTGCTTAAACCCTTTGCTGAGTACGGGTTATGGGAGCATGACGAAGACAGCCCCATTACTGAGCAACAGATCAGTGAGTGTACCGTTATAGGCACAACGGTAGACGGCGATTTTCTGGCCGTGCATCCCCAGACGGCTGTACTGCTCTGGCTGCCTCGGCATGCGGAGCACGTTAAGGCGATTTCGCTGCAGGATCGGGAGCAGGAAGACGAAGGGATGTACGCCTTGGTGCTGGACGAAATATTTCGTCAGGTGTATGGAATCAGTCAAGATGAAGCTGTCTATTATGAACCGTGGACAGGTACTCGGAGCCATCTCTTTTTACGTTTGCCACAAGGGCAGGATCAGCTTTCGCTACCCGATTTGGCTGGGATGTGCCAAGCAGATTTTCCACCGGATTTGTCCATTGAGACCCCATATGCATGCTTCCTGTTCTACCGGCAACTAGGTGGCTATGTACGATTGAATTATGCTTACCAACAAGAGGTGGCTGTTTTCTATGAACAGGATGTACAGCAGGCGTTTGCCGTTATGAAGCAGTGGCTCTTGTCAAAAGGGTGCGAAGCAATTTCAGAAAATAACAGTTGAGCTAGGTGTAGGAGCGATTAATGAATGATAAATCTAAAAGATATTGGGAATTTCGAGGATCTGCCGGAAATCGCGATGCACATTTACAAAGGAAATATTCCTGCTTTGCAAGCTGCAATTACAGCAGGCTGGGATATTGAAGCTGGCATCATACTCAGCAAGCATACCACCTTAAGTCCGCTTGATCTGGCGCTTATATTGCAGCAAATGGATGTTGTAAAGCTGCTGGTAGCGCACGGCGTCAACCTGAATGTCAATCATAATCCGGCCTTTTTGCGAGCAGTTCGCTATTGCAAGGAAGACATCATTCGCTACATTGCAGCGCAAGGAGCCAAGCTGGACAAGCTCAATCAAACCGGGTCTGGCGCATATTCACAGGCTTACTATGGCAACAAAAGCAATATCCCGCTCATTCATGAGCTGGGGTTAGATATGAAGTTGCATGGCGGTGCTGTATTGCGTCAAGCTGTATCGGATCATGACTATAAGACACTCACCTATTTGCTCGATCATGGGGTGAACATCAACTATAATAAACCGGATATGGTCTATCCTTACCAAGCGACTCCGTTAACCGTTGCCGCGCGCATGGGTAATCTGGCCATGGTCAAATTTTTGATTGAACGCGGTGCGGACGTGACTTTTGCGGAAAAGGACGGCGAGCGCCCGTATACGATTGCGGTCAGCAATAAGAATACAATCTTGGCTGACTATTTGAAATCGCTGGAGCCGGCAGAGCTTCATAATATGGAAAATAAAAAGTTTGAGCTAAAAAAATATAAACTGACCGATGAACTGGTCAGCTTTCTTATTGGAGACAAGCTGCGCCTTGAGCTTGCGCAAAATGAATATAAAATCGGGTATATCGATTTTTTTACATTAACTGATACGATCGAGATGAAAGTTGGCAGGCAAAAGCTGTTGCGTCTGTCAGCCGATATCGACAATTACTCTGATCTGCAGCTAGTATGGAATCCGAAGAAAAAAGGCTTGGTAGGCTGTTATGACGTGGAGCACCAGGAGTATGCGGATTTGTGCAGCTTTACAGAGTTCCTCGTGCAGCCTGAAATGTACCTCATTAAGTTTCTTGAGGGAGAGTTATAAATAAAGAATCGCTATTGGTCACATTAGTAAAGGAGAAAGTGTACAAAGGAGATTAACTTATGAAGGATGCGTTAATGGAGAGATTAAAGAATTTCCTTCATCGGGAGGATAATAGCACACTAGTAGGCATTCCGGCGAGCCAAGAGGAAATTGCTAAGGCACAGCAACGGCTGAATGTAAGCTTTCATGAAGATTACGTACATTTTATAAGGACGTTTGGCGGAGCATATGCAGGTCTTGCGGTACATGCATTCTCTAACGGTTCTAGTCTCGGAAATGAAACGGTTATTGATTTGACGTTGGAGTTCCGAGAGCAATTCAAGGAGCTTCCCTGCGCAGAGGTTTTACGAACTAGTTATGTCATTTCTATGGATGGTTCCGGCGACCCGATTATCATCGATCGGTCAGGAAAGGTACTCATCTGTTACCACGATACCGGGGAGATCAAGTTAGTAGCGGATTCATTTGAGTTGCTGGTCGAGGAAAACTTTTATGAGTGGTGATTAGTCCAATTCGGTAGACCCGTTAAGGCGAACCGTATTATAAGTAGGGCAAAACTCTTTCAAGAAGCCTTACGAAGCATAGTAATAGCGCTCGCTGTATTAAACCTATAGTCTTGAACCACCTGTTTAACTACGAGGGTGGTTCTTTTTTTTGTTTGAGGTAAATCATCATATGCTGCCGTATCCTCGCGACCATTGGACAAACGTGCTTTTTTTTCCTTGTCCACATTTATACCTTACCAAAATCTATTAATTTGCATTTAATGAACTATACCAATATCAAGGAGGTTTTGAAGATGGGAAATAGAAGACCTACGGGTTACGACCCTGTTCAGATATTTAACTCCACATCGTTTAATGCGTTTGGAAAAGTTGAATATGCATCCATCTTTTGTAGTGACGACAATTATGCGGTTCAGCGTGACGAGACTTGGACAGCTTCTAGCCGTGGTGTTTGCTTGGTGACTAGAATCACCGCAACGGTTAGAACACCGAGTGGAAATATTGAGGCGGAACCGTATACTTCTTCCGGCACTTCTTTCAGCAAGTTTGCCATTATACAGGTAGGGGTAAACAAGTTCCAAGTGACGCGTGTTGTAAGTACAAGTAGACGCAAGTAAAATCCCAAACGGGGCATGAACAAGAATAGGTTATAAAAATGAAAAGACGACAAGCCAAGGATAAAAGGCTGGTCGTCTTTTTTCGCTCTAATGTTTCTTATACCATGATATTCTGCGCTGCATCGAGGAATCTTTCAAGAGCCGAAAAGGGCGCAAGTCTGGTTGATAATTGCCTTCAATGATCCAAATTCGATGCTTTCTGTCGATGCCTATATCGAACCCGACTTGTCTAAGCTTGGGGTAACGCTCTCCTAGTCTTTTGGCAGCCAATAGTGCGATCCGTTCCGCTTTGACAAGCAAGCTTCGATCTCCGATTCGGGCTAAATTTAGCGCCTCAAGCACTGGAATGGTGCGGCTAGTTACATTTGTGACTAGATATCCTTGCGCCGCTACTTTTGCGTATGAGCCTGTCACGTTCCAAGGGGAAGAAGAGTCTTTTTTCCGCTGAGTTATTATGCGAATGTCGAATGGCTTGTGCCCAATTTGAGCAAGCTGCAGACGTCTTTGGACAATATATCCATGAGTACTGTTTTTTTTACGGAGCCATTTGAGTATTTTATCAGTGTCTCTCATGGTAACCGCATTCTGTTCATTATGAATACGGTAGGCATTTGCACCGTTCCGTTTGATGAACACGATATCCCTTCCGTAACTCCCGTTGCGAGGTTTCAGTACGACGCTTTGATATTGAAGCAGCATTTTCGATAAGGTGTTCTTCTTAAGTAACTGTGTTTGTGGCAACCGTCCGGCGAGAGAGGGCCTGCTGCGAAAGATGCGATATTGCAACCATTTGTCTCTTTTGATTAACATTAGAATCACAGCCTTTTTCAATCTTATATGGTAATTCTAAGTCAAATTAGTGATCAGCATAAGTGACGATTCGTCCATATTTATAAACTGAAGCAGGTAAATAAGGCTTTTGAACCCGTACCGCATATCATTTCTGTTTTCTCCGCTTTGCGTAGTAGAATGGTGGGGATAAGGAATGATATTATAAATAATGACAAGTTTTGTTGGAAATAATGTTATAAAAGGAGAGATGGACATGTCTTATATCGTTGATTTTAAAAATGTGTCTACGGTTGGTTTAGAGTCTTCACCTGTAGCAAAAGCGCTTGCTGGTTTGCGCGCTAATGAAGCCCGTTACTTTATGAATAAATACAAACATGAATTTACGGTTGTGCCAGCTAGCGAAAGTCAGGATACACTTGATTATGTGAACCAAGTTTTGAAAGAGCGTGATATTGCGTTTGCGGCCAAGCCTTTAGAAACGTCGCGTTTTCAAGTGGAGAATATTAAATTTGCTTACGTCTTTTATGAAGACGGTCTTGGAATTAATGTCATGTATACAGTTGATGACGCTAAGAAGCGGGCCGTTGGCTTTAAGCTTTCCGAGGGGATGGAGATACCAAAGGAGTTAGAAGAAAAGTTTAAGTTTGCGAGGCAGAAGTCTAAACTAGCTGGAACAATACGAGGTTCGTTTTTTGTAATTAAAAAAGAATATTAAATAAGCAACAGCGAAAATTTGGACTGTAGAGGGCTAGCGGCCTGTAAGCTCGAATCGTAATAAGAATGTCTAGGGGCTGTCCCATAAGCATCAAGCTCGCTGAGGAATAGCTCGCTTTGAACGGGTGTATTGGTAAATATATAGCAGTACAGGAGAGCTATTCCTGTACTGCTATTTTTCTATTCTGGTCTATGGTTGCTTGCTTCATAGGATTATGGGCAAGCGAAAGCCACCCGACCTCCAGACTTACCTTAGGTAAGCTGCGAAGCAGAAACGCCGGAATCCTTGGTTATTCTTTATCTGCCCTAAAATACTTTCGGGTTCAATCATTCGTCTTACCGACAGCGAATATCCTTCCTCGCAGCTCAGTTTTTCCCTTGCTTGCTGCTTGTAGCGCATAATAACTCAGACTGACCATATCCAGCATCAGCGATGATCGTCGTATGATTGTAATGTGCGCGAACCGATAGTGGAGAGTAAATAAGTGTAAAAGTGCACCTGTTTTTAACAAACAAGATTGGAATGTTGCAAATAGGTGTACTAATACCTCTAATTGATCAGATTTGAAGAAAATTTGGTTAAATAAGTGCATTTCTGCACTTAGATGAAGATGCTGCAGGCGCTGCCGCAAAAGTCTTTGCATCAGGGAAACATCCCCGTTTTCAAATGAAAGGACTTCAAATTCCACTGTATAGTGGAGCTTGAGGTTCTTTTTCTCGATGAAAATAAGTTCTAAGTAGTGCTCAAAAAATCGCAAAATGACTTTTGAGACAGCCCCTTTTTTATATGCAGAAAACAACAACGTTTTCCATATCATGGTATAATTTTGCTAATAGTCCTTATGTATTTTAATGATAAGGAACAATAATATCCTAGGAGTGTTGCATGGAATTATACAAGCTTTTGTCTGAGCTTCTATCACGAATAGAAGAAAATGTTTCTGGTACTAGGGAGGCAGAATATGTGGTCGATCTCCCGATTTCCATTGTTCATTTGCGTCGACTATTCAAATTCGCTTTTGGTGTGCCGCTACAAAGCTATAGCCGCTCTCGAAAGCTTGCCGCGAGCTTGGAGCATTTGATGCTTACCGAGAAACGAATTCTCGACATTGCAATCGAATGTGGTTATGAACATGATCAAACCTACATACGCGCGTTTAAACGCGAATATGGGCTTACGCCTGGCGAATGCAGACATTCCGGAAGAAACATTCATATAACAGCTCCTCTTCATCTATTTCCGAAAACAATGTTTGCGGAAACTTGGTATACGGGCTGAATATGGTCATGATGCCATCGTTTCATTTAATTGGGCAAATGTATCGAATTGAAATTGCTGAAGCGCCGACAAAAGCGCCCGAGGCTGCTAAGCAATTTTGGTGGAACAATCGACATAAAGTGCCAAGTCCAGTAGAACCCAATATTTATTATGGTCTAACAAAGACACTTGATCCATCACTTAGTTGGACGCACTATCTACCGTCTATACGGGTACAGAATCTGAACGATATTCCTGACGGCTTTTCAGGTGACACCGTCCCTGCTTCCTTATGCGTCGGCTTTCGTTATATAGGGAACCATCATTATGAGGAGATTAGTGAACTGCGCGCAGAGGCGCTATATCATGCTATCGATAGGCTTGCAAAGGAGAACGAAGGGAAATATGAGCTTCTGGATAGCGAATTTTTCGTAGAAAAAATCGACACGGATGCATACGATGGCGAGTACTGTCAGATGGAATGGTTTGCGCCCATCAGAGTAAAATGATCAAAAAAGTCCATTGAGCGTGCCGCTATTATGGTACGTTCTTTTTATAGAGTAAGAAAAAATAAATGTTTGTGCGGAAAGGGACTTGTATGAATTATAACGAGGTTGTTTCAATCAGTGATACCTATTTGCTTACAGTAGTATCGGAGCTATTCGGATTAGAAGGCTATGAAATTCAGCTGATTCCGGCTCATGATGGAGGAAGGAATGTCGTATATACCTGTGTGAAAGAGGGCGCCGACGCAAAAATACTTAGAATCGCTTTTTTACCTGACAGGAGCCGGGAAGATTTTCTGGGAGAAGTTGAGTATGTTAGATATTTATTCGAGCACGGAGGAAGTGTCTCTAATGTAATCAGCTCCCGGAAGGGGAATCTGCTGGAGGAGATTACACATAATAACCACACCTTTTTTGTCTGTCTGTTTGAAAAGGCTAAAGGAAAAATGCTTGTAGAAAATAATTATCAGTACCGAGAAGGAGCTCCAATTACCGAATATTATTACAATTGCGGCAAAGTCTTGGGGAAACTGCACCAAATATCGAAAGGGTATATGCCTGTCCATCGCCGGCATAGTTTTTTTGACAAATACAATGCCGAATATATTGATAAATTGATCCCAGACTCCTTATCTCTGCTTAAAGAAAAACTGGTAGAGCTCCTTAATACCTTAAAAGGATTGGACAGCAACCAGGATACTTTCGGAATGCTCCATTTTGATTACAACGATGGGAATTATTCCATCGATTTTGATACCGGACAAATAACCGTATATGATTTCGATAATTCATGCTTCGGTTGGTATATGTTTGACTTGGCAGGCCTCTGGACAAGCGGAGTGGGCTGGATACAATTTGAGCCCGACGCCGGTAAACGTAAAAAGTTTATGGATGACTATTTTGAAACAGTCCTCGCGGGATACAGATCCGAGACCAAGCTCGAAGATTCGGCGTTGGATAAGGTGCCTTTATTTATCAAAGTAAATCTCTTGGAAAATATTATTGATGCATTCGAGGTCATGCAGAACAACGGTGAGGAACCAAAGTGTGATGAGGAGCTGTCGTATCTTATAAAATGTTTGGAAGACGATATCCCGTACAAAGGGTTTTTTCATGAAATGTACTCTTGTGAAGAACCCTTTGAGTATGAGGAACGAAATATTTAGTTTTTACAGAGAAACCGTGTTGTAGACGGCTGAAGTCGACATCAAATATTTAGATTTTTATCCATTTTGATAGGTGTGGCATCCTCTTAAAACGCCCCTTTTTGAAAAGATATGGTAGAATTAGGCTATTGTTGAATAGTAGGGGGAAGGTAAATGAAGAAGAAATATTGGGTGGGGATTATTGCAGCAATGTTCTTGCTTGGCAACGCAACTGGAGCCTGGGCAGGATCTGCTTGGAAGGAAGTAAAGGCGCTCTTTAATCCTTCAATTAAAGTGGAGATGAACGGTCAGGAAATCGATGGTATCAAAGCATTACAGTACAATGGAAGCTTATATTTGCCAGCCAAGAGTGTTTCCGATTATTTCGGTCTAACTTCGAAGCTCGTTTTCGACAACAAGACAAATAAATTAATCATCGGTGGTCCTATGTATGTGAATTTGTCTGATCATGACACCGCGAACTTCTTCCAGATTGTCATTAATGGCAATTGGAGACCCTCTGTAATGACTGATAATCGGAAGTTGTACAGCAACTATTATATGGGAGTGGACTTCCAATTGGAGTCAAAGAAAGGCTTGGGCTTGGACGAGTATGCCAAGCAGGCTTTAAAGAATGGGTACAATTACGTTAAAGTGAACAAGCAAACGAACACAAAGATCGCCGGAGCAGAAGCGCAGGTGATCGATTACGAGACAAGTGACACGGTCGGCAAGCTGGTCTTCATCCAAAAAGATTCTAATTTCGCAACCCTGATGTTTTTTGTCGATAAGACTCGGTATCAAGATAAAGATTTGAAGGAATACGACAAAATTATTGCCAGCTTCAACATTCAATAGACTCTGGGACATAGAATCATGAGTCGAATATCAATATAAATTAACGGGCGCGCCGGATTGGGCGCCCGTTTTTTTAATAAAACTTGCTGTTACAGACATTGCGGAGAACCGTATCATAAGTGACGGCGAAATGAGGTTCAATTACGCGAGGAAAAGAGGCGGCCACTATGGCAAAATGGGATAACATGCTGTCTATGCTGTGGATGCTGCGTTCCGGAAGGAAGCTCACCGCCGCGCAGATTGCAGATAGTTTGGAGATTAGCGTCCGCACCGTGTACCGGTATATCGACGCACTATGCGCCAGCGGTGTGCCGGTCGTCGCGGAATCGGGCCATGACGGCGGCATTCGCATTATGGAAAGCTTCAAGGAGACACCATTGTTTTTCAATCCCTTAGAGCTGAAGGCGCTTGTAGACGCGTTTAAATTTACGCAAGGCGCTGGCTACCCCTATACAGAACAGCTGGAAAGTGCGTTGAAGAAGGTGGAGAACGGGCTGCACGAAGATCAGCTTAACGATCTAACCCGTCAGACGAGCGGCATGGATGTAATTGCTCTGTCGCGTCCGCCTTCCGTCGTTCCGCTGTTGCGAGACCTGGAGCAGGCGGCGGATGACGGACAAACAATGCGCATCACCTATCGTAAACCAAATGCGGAACAGTCGGGCGAACGTAACATCGATCCCTACGGGCTGGCTTATGTCCGAAACGAATGGTACGCTGTCGCATTCTGCCATCGGTCGCAAGCGGCTCGAACGTTCCGCGTGGACCGTATCTCACGGTTGGAGCCGACCGATATGCGGTTCGAAAAACCGGAGCACTTCTCAGCATCCGCCTATTTCCATGACCAGTCCAAGCGGGAACGAGAAGCGGACGGACCGTTGACGGTCATTCGCATCGAGGGGGACCCGGTCACGTTGAACGCAGTTTGCGGGCACTGGCATATGCGCCACTATTTGACGGAACGGACCGACCGGGAGGCGCAGTTCCTGCTCGATACCCCAACAATGAACAAGTACCTTCCAATGTATCTGATGACGTTCGGCACGGCCATTCGCATTCGGGAGCCGCTGGATCTGAAATATCGCATTCAGGAATTAGCGATAGGAATTGCAAAACATTATGCAGACGATTCCGATTGTACTTCGCTGACAACAGTTGTCAACAAACCCGGTGTATGATAGTGGAAAGGCTGCAGCAGCCGAACGACGATGAATAAAGGAAGGTGGATTCACCCATGCTTAAACAAACGCATCAATTGTACGATTATCACGTTTGGGCGAACGAGCGTTTATTCGGACATCTAGAGCAGCTTCCGAAAGATGTGTTCCATGCGGAAGTAACGAGCGTTTTCCCGTCCGTGTCACAAACGTTCGGGCATATGTACTTGTTCGAACAGCTTTATCTGTGCGTGCTCGCGGGAGTTCCGAACGAGAACATTTTTCCGAGGATGCCGGTCTGGGCGGAGCAAGCGCAAGGCAAAACAGTGGACGAGACACGGCAGCTGTTCGCCGGCGTCGCCGAACAGTACCGAGATTTGCTGCAGCGAACGCCAGGCCCAGACAAGGAGATGACGATCGAGCATCCGAAGTACGGTAGTCTCAATACGCGGTTCTCTGAGATTCTGCAGCATGTGGTTAACCACGGGACGTATCATAGGGGCAATGTGACCGCGATGCTGAGGCAGCAAGGATATGCGGGGTTCCCGACCGATTATCTGTTTTATTTGTTGAACCAACAGGAAAGTCAGCGGTAAATCGAGCGAAACGAGCGGGGACGATATTCGTCTAAAGCAGGGAGAAAATTAAAAAAACTCAAAAATGCGCTTGGAACCCCAAGCGTATTTTTTTATTACAATTGCATAAAATAGCGCCGCGGCGGAGTTTGCGCCATTAGACAAAATAACCTGTGTTCAAAATTAGCGACGCAAAAAAAATGGGAGAGAGATACAATTCCACTTGCACCTTACGTAACGTAATGTTTTACAATAGAGCTACCGGTATATAGCTAGCGCCAAAGATCGGAGATGGTTAATGAAGAAACATTGGAAGGTCGGGGACCTCGCCAACCTGACGGGGCTGACCGTAAGAACGCTGCGCTTTTATGATCAAATCGGTTTGTTATCGCCATCTGACCAGACGGAATCGGGTCACCGGCTATATAGTGAATCGAACTTATCACGCTTGCACCAGATATTATCGCTTAAGGAGCTGGGGTTATCTCTCGAGGAGATTAAGCTGGCCTTAAGCGGCGGGCAGATCAGCCCGCTTGAGATCGTCAACCTGCAGATCAATCAAATCAAAGAACAGATCAAACGACAGCAAAAACTATTGGAGCAGCTCAGGCATGTATCCAAGCTAATGCAAGGTCAAGCGGAATTAACGGTTGAAGATTTCACAAGCCTTCTGCAAGCGATGAAAATGGAATTCGAGAAACCGGTCATTGAACGGCAAACGAGTTGGGAGCGACATTTGAATCTATTAGGGGACTTTCTAATCGAGGAGAGCGGAAGTCCAGAACATAAGGAGGAAAATCAATGAACGAACGATTTGTCAAACATGGAACTTTTGTCGTCGAGCGGACTTATGCAGCTTCGCCGGAGAGGGTTTATCACGCATGGGCCGATCCAATTGCCAAAGCGAAGTGGTTTTCGAAGCCAGAAATCTTCGATTTTCAGGTCGGCGGGCGTGAGTACAGCAGCGGCGGGCCGCCGGAAGGACCCGTTTTTACCTTTGACGCCTACTATCAGGAGCTTGTTCCAGAGCAGCGCATTGTTTACACGTACACGCTGGATTCAGGAAGCACACGCATCTCCGTCTCGATTACAACGATAGAGCTTATTAAAGTGGAGGACGGTACAAAGCTGATTTTCACGGAGCAAGGTGCGTTCTTTGACGGACACGATACGCTAGAAATACGGGAGCATGGTACAAACATCATGTTGGACACACTTGGAAAAACAGTAGACGGGGAGTAGGAACATGACAATAGTTGAAAATCAACTTATGGCTACTCGCGAATACAATTTCCCGCGGGAGCTCGTGTTTCGAGCTTGGACAACCCCCGATTTGATAGCCCAGTGGTGGGGGCCGGAAGGCTTCACGAATACGAATCAAGTGTGTGATATCAAGCCGGGAGGCACATGGCGGTTCATCATGCATGGACCGGATGGAGCGGATTATCCTAACCATAACGTCTTTGTTGAAATCGTACCGTCAGAGCGAATTGTGCTTGATCATGTGTCCGGTCACGAATTTCGGATAACGGCTACTTTCGAGAGCATTGAAGGCAGCACCAGAGTCACCTTCCGTCAACGTTTCAAGGAAAAAGAAGAGTTTGAAAAATCCAAGCCGATCTGTATAGAAGCTAATGAGCAGTTGCTTGATAAACTTGGAGAGCTGCTGGAGAATTTGACCGACTAGCGTTGCTAAGTTATATCGGCTTTTAGTTGAAAGAACTAGTACTTACGTGATGACTCTAAAATTGTCGCCGTTCAAGCTCCCTATTGGGAACCAGACGGCGATTTTATTTTTGGATAAGGGTAGTTGAAACCAGGCAGCTTATGAATTCGGGTTTTTCAACGTTCGCATAAAAGCCTCTAGATTATCTGTCAATAACCTAGTGTTTTCAAACCCAGTATTAGCAATGATGTCCCTAATATTTTTGACAAACTCATTCAAGCTAGCAGTAGAGACATTTTCAAATCTATTTTCGCCGGCAATATCCCCAATATGGTTGGCTGCTCCTTCTCTATATTCCTGCACCCAATCCTTGCGAGTCGATACTTTCTCAGCGAAGTTTAGCAAGATGTTGCCCCAGTCTTTTCCGCTCACAATAGCTGCTTGCAGCTTGTCCAGCGTTTCCGGCTCAAATTTCTGCATCATATCGGTTAATTTAATATAATCGTCAGGAGCTCCGATAGGTCTTTGCGGCGGTGTTTCGTAGCGGATTTGTTTCGTTTCAGGGTCTATGGTTCTGGTTTTGGATAGGGCTCCGATCTGATGAATTGTATTCATAAATTCTGCCGCTCCGTCATCCTTTAAGTAGTTGTCTGCGATATACTTAGCTTGAGAGAGTCCGAGTTCTAACAATGCTGCTCTTTCCTCTTCATCGGTTATGTCTGTAATGAAATTGGATTGAATGATGCCGTAAACAGCTTCCTTCACCTCTGAAGGCTGATCTTTAAGAAGGCGGTTCAGTGAATCATTGATTTGCACGGTTCCAAAATATACAGCTGAATGGTTCACAATATCCGATGCCGCCAGCTGCCTGGCGGTCGGGCTGATTTCAACTGTATCAGTGTCATGTGACAGCTCGGGTATCGTTCCTGTAACCAAGGCTGGTTTATCGGTTTGCTGTTTCGAGTTCATATATAAATTCAAGTCATGCGGGGTTGATCCGTAAATTTTCATCTTTAACCACCTGCTCCTATGTCGTTTATTCATTCAAGCTTTACTCTTCTATTCATAATATCGAAATATTCTTCCATATTTTTTTATAGAATTGGGCAAAAAAGTAATGGGGAGTTTTATGAGTTCACCTATCCTGTTTTTATCAGTTGGAGTAGTGAAGGAATGGTTTATAATAAATAGGGATAAATACATTGTCTTTTACTAAGCTAGAGCAATATAGTCTTCACATCTGTAGAGGAGATTGTTGATGTTGAATAAGAAGGAAAATGGACCTGATAAGATCGTCCAAGCCTCAATCGAAACGATTGAGGAAGTGGATTTTCTGCTCATCACGCAGTTAACGGCATGGTTTGTTCTTTCTGGTTATTTGGAAATTATGCGTAACGGTTCGGATATTTTGATTCGGACAGGCGATATATTTGTTCTGAATAAAGGTGATATTGTTCGTGTGATCGGCAGCGAAGAGAACTCGACGCTCACAGTGAAATTCTTAACGGGTGAGTATCAAGAGGAGTTTCCGCCATTTAAGCTTAATATTCCATTATCGATGGTTTACAAAAAAGATGGCTATGAACTTGTGAAAAATGGTATGGCATATTTGTACCTTGAAATGATTTATCCCGGAGACGGTTCTGATTACATGATTGAGGGGTATTCGAAACGATTAATTGGACTTTTCTACAGATATCTTGGGGCGGCAGATGATAAGGAGCAAGCGCATGCTGCTTCGGACAAAGTGAAAGAAATTGTATCCTATATTAATGTCAATTACGCTGAGAAGCTCAGTTTGGATGAGATAGCTGAAAAGTTCTATAGCAGCAAGTACTACTTGGCGCATTCTTTTAAAACGCAGTTAGGCATTTCAATCGGAAACTACATCAAAGAAGTGCGGTTATTTCATAGCTTTCGAATGCTGGAAAGTACGAACAACAAAATAGTTACGATTGCTTTAGAGTGTGGCTTTCCCAATGTACGCTCATTTAACGAGGCGTTTAAAATGAGGTATAATCTAACGCCTGCTGAATTTCGTGAGGAGCGTCAAATTAGAGCGGTGCAGAATCATGCAGATGGAGCACTGTCTCAAGATGTATTAGCGCTACTATCACCTTATGTACCTATAGGCGATCTGCCAACTGCTTCAGCTTCAGCCCCCGATCGTATCGAGGTTAAAATAGATTTGCATAAAACGATTGGCCGGCATTCAAAGGTCAATCATGTGCTGAAAGTAAAGGGAGAGCTTACGGATAGCCGTTTGCTTGAAGTGCGCCAGCGCCTCGGTGTGAAGTGGGTAGCCGTTGCCCATATTTTAAAAAAAGTAGACATACAGCTAATTGAAGGCAAGCTCGTTTGTTCATTTAGAGAGCTGGATCGAAAGCTGAAGCAGATTGTTTCTGTCGGTATGGTGCCTTACCTTCAATTCCAATCCATCGATTTCGATGATTGGGAGATGCGAGGTTTTCCTAACAAAAAAGGGTTTCAAACGGTACTGACCGAATTAAGTCTCCATCTGCAGCAAAATTACGGGACAAGCCAGGACTGGATGTATGAGTTTCGCTGCTTTTATGAACAGCAGAATAGCCGGGAGCTATGCATGCCGCTTGTAAATGCTATTTCAATATTTAAAGGTTACCTGAACGTTATCATTCATTTTCCCATGCGGCCTGAAGGTTCGGTATCGCTGGATATGGATTGTCGTAATGCTGTGTATTGTATCGATGATTGGACACATATGCGCAAGATTCCGCTTGAGTCTGCGCTTAATTATTTGTTCGATGAAGCCTTTATTCGGGTCATTGGCTCGAGTACGAATATGAAAGCTCAGGACCGTATTTTAGACCGTATGCAGATTTACGAACACGATGATGATCTACACGCCTATTCGGAGTTAGCGCAAGCAAGCGCAAATATTTGGCAGTACATAAGCCTGAGGAATCAAAATGAAGTAGCAGGCCACTACTTCTCTCCGTTGTCACTCGATTCGGCGAAGCTGTTTGAATATTTTCCAGATGAACTGGCAAGTAAACTGTCATTATGTACGCTGGATGGTCGTTACAAGGACAACTGGTATGCGACAGAGTTTGTGAACCGACTGTTTGACGAGCTTGTATTTCAAAATAAATCTTGTATCGTGACCAAGCGGCAAGAAAATTACCGCATTTTAATTGTTTATCCAGAGGAAGAGCTTCATCTGATGATCAATCAAAATCATGAACCATTCAAATTGGTTTGGCATAAGGCAAAAAGTCCGTATGTTTATGTGAATCTTGAACTTACAAGCCTTGAAGGAAATTACCGATTGATAAAGCAACGATTAACACCTGAGCAGGTAGATCAGCGGTTGGATCTTGCCGAATTAAGGAAATGCAAAAAATTGTCCTCCGAAGATATTGCCTATTGGAATGCGATTAATCGACCTTCAAGAAGCGTCGAACAGCTGAAAATAAAAGGAAATCATACACTTGAATTCGAAGTCCCCCTATTCGGAATCGTTATGATTGACCTAGAAAAAACAAACGATTAATGCTAAATGTTGCGCTTTGGATTTCGTGAAAAATCCGAGGATCGCAATATTTAGCTTTTTTTTCGACAAGATCCTCATAGTTTTAATGTAAGCGCTGTATTAAGATTAAGCAAAAAAGATAGATGAAACCGGAGGGGATCACGGTGTGGGACTATTTTAAGAAAAAACAAGCAAAAAAAAGTGAACTCGTACGAAAAGTGAAGGAAGATAAAGCGAAGCTGCGAGAAAGAAAGCAAGAATTTAAGGCTCTGCCTGAAGCAGCACGCAAGGCTGCGATAGATCACGATAAACAATTACAGCATGAGCAAAAGCAACAAAGAAAAATGGAATTGAAAGCGTTAAACCGCAAAGATCGCAGGGCGATGAAAAAGAAAGCAAAACGTTACAAGAAAATCAAAAACAGGCCAAGGCGTTTTACAGGCTGGTCGATTGTGGCAGTTATTGTCGTATTATTATTTGTACAATTCGGTCCCATTGCTTCTGGTCTCATCGATGCGCTGACAGGAAAACATATTACGGCTGTTACCGATTCACCTGAGGGAATTGCAGCACGTGAATATGGCGGGAAAGTAGCTGAAGAAATCGCGAATGAAGGCATTGTTCTATTGAAGAATGAAGATAAACAGCTGCCGTTGAACGATAAAAAAGTTAACGTCTTCGGATTAGCGGCACTAGAGCTGCGTTATGGCGGCGGCGGATCGGGTGCTGGTGATACTTCCCGTGCGGTTAATCTCTTTAAAGGCTTAGAAAATGCTGGCATCGCTTACAATACGGAGCTTCATGATCTGTATCAAGAAGTTGGTGCAGAAGCGGGAGTGGGTGCCAAGGCAAGCACGGGCATCGTTCAAGTTGTCAAAGGTATGCTGGGCATGAATTCAAGTGATGAGCCAAAAATTGATTACTTGACTGACGAAGCAATCAAACAAGCAAAGGCATATTCAGAAAATGCGCTAATTGTTATTGCGAGTGAGAGTACAGAAGCTAGCGATGCAACTGCTGAACAATTGAAATTAACAGAAAACAAGCGTGCCTTGATTGAAAAGGTTGCAAATAGCTTTAAAAATGTGACGATTGTCGTCAATGCAGGGAATGCGCTGGAGCTTGGTTTCGTAGAAGAATACGAATCCATTAAATCTGTATTGTGGATTGGAACACCTGGTCCTTACGGAGCGAATGCGTTAGGAAATATTCTTGCAGGGAATGTCAATCCATCTGGCCGTATTACGGATACGTATGTTTATGACAATTCAACTTCTCCGGCAAGCGTGAACTTTGGAGACTATAAATACGATAATTTGAAATATTCATTCCTCAATTATCAAGAAGGCATTTATGTAGGTTACCGGTTTTATGAAACCTACTTTTTAAATGATGAAGCAGGCTATAAAGATACGGTGTTATATCCTTATGGACATGGGTTAAGTTATACGGATTTCGAATGGAAGGTTCTTAATCAAACCTTATCGGAAGAGAAGATTGAACTGCAAGTTGAAGTGAAAAATGTTGGCGACAGAGCCGGCAAAGATGTGGTGCAGGTTTATTATTCGGCGCCATATATTGCAGGCGGTACTGAAAAGTCGGCAATTGAATTGGCGACCTATGCAAAGACGTCTCAGCTGGAAGCTGGTGAATCCGAAGTGCTCACGCTTTCGTTTGCTGCCGAAGAGATGGCTTCTTATGATATGAACGTAGAAGAAGCTTATGTATTGGATCCGGGTACCTATTCGATTAAAGTAGCTCGCAACGTCCATGATATTGTAGCAAGCTATGACCTTGAGCTGGCACAGAAAAAGGTCTATAAAGAAGACAAGGATACTAAGACGGCTTACGAGAATCGTTTTGACCTAGCAAAAGGTGAAATCACCTATTTGTCGCGTAATGATTGGAAGAAGACGTATCCTTCTGATGAGAATATTAGTCATGAAGCACCGGAATATGTGCTCGATGCCTTCTCGAAAAAGAAGGAAGCTTCAACTATGGAAATGCCAACGATTGGTGCCGATAATGGCTTGAAATTGGAGGATTTGAAAGGTTTAGCTTTTGATGATCCGAAATGGGCTACCTTCTTGGATCAGTTAACCATGGATGAAATGATCGATTATGTAGCAAACGGCGCCTATCGTACGATGGCTATCGACCGTTTGGGCGTTCCAAAAACGCTGTTGATGGACGGACCGGCTGGATTCAGCTACTTCTTTAAGCAAATCGAAGCAGCATCATATCCGTCTGAAATCGTCATCGCAGCAACATGGAACAATGATTTGGCGTATCGAATGGGAGAAGCGGTCGGCAAAGAAGCGCGTGCGTATGGCATTCAAGGCTGGTATGCACCGGGTATGAATATTCACCGTACGGCACAAGGCGGCCGCAACTTTGAATACTTCTCCGAAGATCCCGTGCTTTCAGGTAAAATGGCAGCTTCTATGATAAATGGTGCAGAAGACCAAGGCATTATTGCCTTCATGAAGCATTTTGCTTTAAATGATCAAGAAACAAACGCTCGTTCAGGCAATTTAATATGGGCTAATGAGCAAGCGATTCGCGAACTCTACTTGAAGCCGTTTGAGATTACGGTGAAAGAAAGCAGCCCTCTAGGCGCAATGTCCAGCTTCTCCATCATCGGAACAAAGTGGGCCGGAGCAAATTCTGTCTTGCTAAATGATATTTTGCGCAAAGAATGGGGCTTCGAAGGTTTTGTTTCAAGCGATGCAGTTTTTGGCTTTATGAAAGCACCGGATGCTGTTGTAGCTGGCAATGACCTCATGTTGGATATTATGACGCCGAGTAAAAACGTTAAATTGTTGAAAGAAGCATACAAGAAGGATCCTTCAGGTATTGCAAACGGAGTTCGCACAAGTGTTCATCATGTGTTGTACACGATCCTGCAAACCTACTTATTCAAATCATAAGCGTTTGGAAGCAGGGTGAATGAAATGAAGTATAAAGCATTAATCGAAAGCATGACCTTAGAGGAAAAAGCGTCCTTAATGTCTGGCGCAAATTTCTGGAATACAAAAGCGATCGATCGATTAAATATTCCAAGAATTATGCTGACAGATGGGCCTCATGGACTCAGGAAGCAAGGCGGAAAGGCAGACCACTTGGGCTTAAATAAAAGTCTGCCTGCCACTTGTTTTCCGACAGCAGCAACCTTGGCTAATAGTTGGGATAGGCAATTGATTTATGAAGTGGGCCAAACGATTGGAAAAGAAGCGGCTAGTGAAAAAGTGAGCGTGCTGCTTGGCCCTGGATTAAACATCAAGCGGAATCCGTTATGCGGCCGCAACTTTGAATATTTTTCCGAGGACCCTTATCTAACGGGCGAATTAGCGAGCGAGATGGTGAAAGGCATTCAAGACAACGGCATTTCTGCCTGCCCAAAACATTTTGCGGTCAACAGCCAAGAGCATATGCGAATGACGATTGATGAGGTTGTAGATGAACGCTCGTTAAGAGAGCTGTATTTGGAAGGGTTCAGACGTGTAGTGGAGAAGGGTCAGCCCAAAACAATCATGACCTCATACAATAAAGTAAACGGCACGTTCGCGAATGAAAACGACTATTTGCTGCAGGATATTCTTTACGGAGAATGGGGATTTGATGGCGTAGTCGTTACCGACTGGGGCGGTAATAATGACCGTGTTGCGGGCTTAAAAGCAGGCAATCAATTGGAAATGCCCGCAACCAATGGGATTACGGATAAAGAAATCGTGCAAGCGGTTAGATGCAATGAATTAGCTGAAGAGGTGCTGGATGAAGCCGTTCATCGTCTGTTAGAGCTGGTCTTTACTACCCAGTTGAACGATAGCCCTGCGCCGCGCATTGACTATGAGGAGCATCATCACAAAGCGATAGAAGCTGCCAAACGTTCAATAGTGCTACTGAAAAACGAGGGTCATATTTTGCCGCTTGGACAGGATAAAAAGATTGCGATTATTGGCGATTTTGCCAAAAAACCTCGCTACCAAGGTGCTGGAAGCTCGCTTATTAATCCTGCTAAGCTGTCCAATGCCTGCGATGTGCTCAGTCAATCTGGCTTGCCGATTATTGGGTACGCAAAAGGCTTCAATCGAATGGGCGGAAATAATGATCGGTTAGTAAAAGAAGCCGTAACGTTAGCTGACCAAGCCGATACCGTTCTGTTGTTCTTGGGACTGGACGAAGGCAGTGAAGCGGAAGGCGTCGACCGCGAGAATCTCAGCTTACGCGAGAACCAGCTGGACTTGCTTCTTTCATTGACGAAAGTTAATTCCAATGTTGTAGTAATTGTTGCTGGCGGCGGTGCCATTGAAATGCCGTTTGTACACGATGTGAAAGCCATCATTCATACCTATTTATCCGGACAAGGTAGCGCCGAAGCATTAACGAGTGTTTTGCTTGGGGCGTACAACCCAAGCGGCAAGCTTAGCGAAACCTTCCCGATCTCATACGGCGATGTTTCTTCTGCTCCTTATTATCCGGGCAGGGAAGCAACGGCAGAGCATATCGAAGGTATTTTTATCGGTTACCGTTATTTTGATACCGTGGAGAAGCCTGTATTATTTCCGTTTGGTTACGGGCTGTCCTACACAACCTTTGAGTATACAGATTTAACAGTTGATCAGTATAAAGCTTCGTTTACGATTACCAATACAGGTGCTGTCCCGGGGGAAGAGGTTGCGCAGCTGTACATCCAGAAGCACGATTCCTCCATATTCAGAGCAAATCGTGAATTAAAAGGTTTTGAAAAGGTGTTTTTGGAGCCGGGCGAAAGCAAAAGGGTTACGATAACGCTGGAGGAACGTGATTTCTCCTATTACAATCCGACAATTAATGAATGGACAGTTGAACCGGGGGCTTATGACATTCAAATCGGTAGTTCGATTCAATCCATTCTGTTAAGTGAACGGATTACGCTTGCAGGGGATTCCGTTCCTTGCGAGCATACGGAGGACCAATTCCCGCATTATTTTAGCGGACATGTTCACGAAGTAACGGCAGCGGAATATAAGCGGCTTTTGGGATACGAGCCTCCATCGCCTACCTGGAACCCAAAACATGATCTGGGTTTAAACGACACCATCGCTCAAGCTAAATATAAGAACGGACTGGGGAAAACCATCTATCATGTTGTGTTTTTCTTTAAAAAGTTTTTTGACGCCGTTAATAGGCCGCTATTAGCAAATAATGTCTACTTTGTTCTGAATATGCCGTTTCGTCAAATCGATCGTTTTACTGGCGGAAAAATTAGCCGTAAGCAAATTTTGAAGCTGTTGAAATGGATAAACCGATAACGCGTGGTTAAGCGTCAATTAAATAAAGAATGGAAAAGGAGATACCATGGTATCTCCTTTTTCACTTCCAACAGAATTATTTTGTGCATAGATAAATAAGAACATAACAGGCGTGACAGAGGAGATAACGAATAATATGAGCGTAATAGAGATGAAAAAAAATAAAGGAATAATCGGTTTTTGGAATAAACAAAAGGAACGGCATCCTAATATTACACAATTTATCGTATTCTTAATATTGAGTGTTGGGATTACATCATTGCAGCTTATTTTGATGCCTTTAATTAAACTTATATTCGCGCAGACATCCTTACTAACGATAAGCTTTCAAATTTTACAGCTCGGCAGTAATTTTGATGGAAGTGCTTATTATGTATTCGATTATGCAGCTGGATCGCTTGCGTCAGGAGGCGGAGGCGGTCTTGGCTATTTCCTTGCTGTTCAAATAACGCTCGGCATTGCACAGATTATTAATTTTTTCGCACAGAGAAATATTACATTTAAATCGAACAGCAATATTTGGACGGCTGCTTTTTGGTATGTATTAGCGTACATTGTGATAACCTTTGGTGCTGCAGCAGCCCAAGGATTTTATAAAGCTCCAATTTATAACCTATTCATGAACACATGGGGAATGGGTTCATTTGGTGAAACAGCCGCTGATATTATTACAATGGTTATCAATAGTACAATTTCATTTTTAGTATTTTACCCTATATTTAAAATTATTTTTAAACAAGAGCCTGCAAAGTAGAGATAGTCACGGTAGTGTGAGTATGACACTCTTTATGGTTGAAGAAATAGGAAAGGCGAGGGGGAACATTCCCCCTCGCCTGTTTGAGATTACTGCCTCGCTTGCTATTCTGGATTAAGCCAGGTTCATTCAGGCGTTCCTTGCGTTACCCCATGAATATAGGTGAGCCAAGGAGTATCCAGCGCGCCTTGCCCCGGATTATAGGTAAAGAAGTATTCGACGGTATCCCCAGATTGCAGGTTGTTTACAGGGTAAGTATAGTTGCCGTTTCCTGCTGAGGTCATGGCTACGTTTTGCTGTGCACCGTTATTTATCTTATAGTGCAAATCGGCAAAGGTTGCGCCATTCACATAAAACGTCAAGTTATTGCCCGCTTTTTTCAGGCCGCGCACCGCATCGCCAATGACAATAACGGTTGATGGCGCGGGTACAACCGTGATGGTAGAGCTGGCTGTTTTGTTGCCGTCAGCCGTTGTTGCCGTAACCGTTGTTGTTCCTGGAGCGAGCCCTGTCACCACCCCGTTCTGATTTACGGAAGCGATGCTGGTGCCCGAAACGCTCCAAGTGACCTGTTTATTTGTTGCATTAGAGGGTGCAACATTGGCGTTTAATTGTACACTCTGTCCTACTTGCAGCTGTGCAGTGCTCTGGTTTAAAGTTACACCGGTAACAGGCACGTTCGTAGGATTTTGGCCACCGTTTTCTTTGTAAACCCGCACATAATCCACCAGCATCGTCGCAGGAATATCAGATGGACTTGGTGCTAAGCCACCATCAAAATGACCGCCGATCGCGAGATTCATAATGATGTAGAAAGGCTGGTCGAATGGAGCGTTCGGATTGTTTGGTGCAGCTACAGAGTACCATTGGTCTCTGGAGACTTTAAAGAAGAATTCCCCATCCACGTACCATTTAATGTTATCCTCTTCCCAGATCATCGTATACACATGATAATCATTGGCAAAGGTTTGCCCCTCCGAGAAATGATATTCCCCAGCAATATATCGATTCACTGGCCATTGTCCGCCAAAGTGCACAGCGCCGCTAGTTGTGCCAGGCAAACGTCCTTTGGCTTCCATAATATCAATTTCACCCGATGCGGCCCATGCACCGTAAGCTGAATCTTTTGGAAGCATCCAGAGCGCAGGCCAGACACCATTGCCTGTAGGCAGCTTCGCGCGAATATCCACTCTGCCGTACTGGAAGGATAGATGATCTTTGGTATTAATTTTGCCTGAGGAATATAGAGCATACCGGCTTGGGTCCTGCGGGAACGATTTTGGATCGTTTAACGCCCGAATATTCAGCTTTCCGTCCTGTACAAATACATTTTGTGTACTATTGGTATAGTGCTCCAGCTCTGCATTGCCCCAGCCCCAGCTGTTGGGATCGTTACCGATATAATAGCCGGTTTCATAGTTCCACTTGTTCGTATCGAGCATTGTACCGCTAAACTCATCCTGCCAGATGAGATTCATGCCCGCAATGGCTGGGTCGCTTGGCGTTCCGATTGCCACATCGTCATGATCGGATACATCTGGACGTGGAGCATCTGGATTGCCGATAAAGGTATAGTTAACGAAGTTGCTGCCGACACTTCCGCCTGCCTGCCCATTCAATGGGTAGCCGATTCGAATTTGCATATTCACCTGGACGGGCTGGAACCAAAGGCCATAGATATAGTCGGCCCAATATCCCCACTGATTGGCATCGGACATGTTATTGTAACCATTGCCGGAATATGAAAATCCGCTCTGGCTGGAGTTCGCCATATCCACCCATTGCCCGTTGATGTTAATTTGATATACGAATTTTCCAAGCTCAGTGCCTATTGGCGCGCCACCATCGATTTTAGGCAGCGGTATGCCGATGACGCCTTTCGCATCTGCTGTGTAGGTTGTTCCATCGTAGGGAGTAATGACATATGAATTTCTTACGGGTTGATTAAAGGTTATCGTATAAATGACGTTAGCCGAAGAGGTTTTTGATTCAAGTTTTACGTTGATCGACTCCGTTACCGTAAACCAGAAGCCGCCGCCTCCTTCGGTGAATTGACCGAAGTTGCTATCATAGATCCAGCCGCTGGCAGCATTATTGTTGATATCAATCCAAGTGCTGCTGTTTACGGGTTTTACAAACACCTTCAAATCATCCGCTACAGCCTCATAAATAATGGCTGGATTATTGTTGAAGGTAGGATAAGTAAAGCCTGCACCTCCTGTAAAGCCTGCAGTAATTTGTGGCCCTTGGGTAGGGGTCATGGCCGTAATCGTTGTTTTGTTTATATTTTGAAACACAAGCGTGTAGTTAAGGGTCGTTCCATTAGCTTTAGAATACAGCTGAATTTCTGTTGTTGCGGACAGAGTGAACCAGTAGCCATACGTTCCGCTGTCGTTCCAATGCCCCCAGTTTTGGTTATAGACGTAGCCGCTGGCACTGTCAATATTGACCCAGTTGCCCCCTACTTTCACTTTTACGCCTACGTCATCGGAAACATCGTTCCATGTGGCGGAGCCCCCGTTAAATATAGGCATAACGAAACCGTAGCTCGCTTGCCCAACCCCTGATTTTGAAATGACAGGCCCGTCTCCTGCTGAAAAGTAAGCCATAGAGGTAACGGTGGTGCCTGCTGCATCGACGGTTTGAATTTTCGAAAATGGCAATAGCCCGACGCTCGCCATCATCGCTACCGCCAAGAACAAGCTCAGTACCTTCCGCTTAAACCGTTTCTGTGAATGGTGAAGTACCTTCATTATTGTCCTCCTTCAATAAAATATGGTTACTCCTGCGGCTCCTTTTATTTTGAGGCAATTGATTGTGTAAGTACTCGGAGGAAACCGCTTACATTGGAGTGCACCTTTATTCTATCGAATACAATAAACAGCTGGAAAGGTCCATTTGTTTTTGTTATGACCCAATTTTTTGGATTTTCATTATTTTTGAAGGCTTATAGCGCTTTGCCCTGATATTTTCCTTCTCTTTCAAGCTTCCGCCGCATTAGCTGCCGGTACTCCGTGGGCTGCATATTCATAACATCGCGAAATGCCCTTGTAAAGCTTTTGTAGCTTTCATACCCAACCATGGTGGCTACCTCGATAATTTTATGATCGGTTTCGGCTAGCAAGCGGCGGGCCTTATCTAGTCGCACATCGCGCAGGTATTCTGCAAAGCCTTTGCCAATATTCTTTTTAAACAGGTTGGAAAAATAGGCGTAATTAAGCGACACATGGTTGGAAACCATCGCTAGATCCAGCGGCTTATGGTAACACTCGTGTATAAAACGAATGGCTTCATTTAAGTCCTGCGTTTTGCGATAGCTGCACTTGTAATCATAATAAAACTGGTTCAGCCGAAGCAGCTGCTGCTGCAGCGCCTGAATATAATCTCGAATCCCCGGATAATCGAATAGATTCCGCAAGCATTCGATATCAAGCGCCTCTTCCCCCATGTAGGGACGGATCACCCGCTCATACTCCTCCAGCATCTGCACCGTTGCGCTGCATAACTGCTGTGTGTACCTTATATGGTAACGCTGCAGCACATTTTTGTGGAATAGCGTAGAAATGCCTTGGGCAATTTTCCCGCTGTTTTTGGTGCCAATAAGCTGAAACAGGGCATATAGCTCTTCATAGGGAATTTCCCATTGCGACTCCAGCCTATCTATATGCGCGGGTAGGATGCATTTCTTATCAGGGAACAAGTAGCTATGGCGATATAGTTCAAGTACCTGTGTATAGCTGCCGGGAAGCCCTTTTAAGCCTTGCTGAGGTCCTGTCATAGCCGCTGTGGCATCAATCTGACTTGCCTTAAGTGCAGCAGGCAAAGCATTCGTATCTGTGGTCGCATCAACCGCAAGAATCAGGTATGGGCGGTGCTGCAGGCATATATATCCTTGGCTGCCATAGACACGGTAAGCAATAGATTCGATGCTATGGGCACTGTCTGCCCCCGGTTGGTTAATCCACAGCTCTTCCCGCAGCAAGCACAAACGGTAATTGTGCCAAAGTTTTGGGTTTTGCTGCTGAATCTGCCGAATCCATGCCTCATCGTTCACTGCGCCTTGCATAAACATGCAAAGCTCTTTACGGTCTGTCTCCTCAGCGCGGCGGGACATATGCTCCATATTGCGGGAAAGGGCTTGCCGCGCCTTTATTTCCTGACCAATATGCTCTACTGCGGTAAGCAGATCCTCCCGTTTTACCGGCTTGAGCAGGTAGCCTTTTGCCCCAAGCCCAATGGCTTTCTGGGCATAAGCAAAATCACTATAGCCGCTAATTATGAGGTAATCCACGTTGAGGTGTTCTTCTTTGGTTTGCTCCATTAGCGCCAGTCCGTCCATATCCGGCATCATAATATCGGTAATCACCAGATGAATGTTATGCTGACGCAATAAGTGCAGCGCCTCAATTCCGTTAGCGGCACAATAAATAGCGTCAAGCTGCAGTGGAAATTGGCGCAGCATGGCCTGCAGGCCATCGCGTATGTGCTTTTGATCATCTACAATTAGAATATTGATCATGCCCTACCATCCTCCAAGATTCACATTTTCCCAAGGCAAACGTAAGGTTACGCAGGTATAAGCACCCTGTACACTGTCAATTGAAAGACCGCAGCCCTTGCCATAATGAAGCTGCAGGCGCTTATGCACGTTTTCGAGGCCGAGGCCGTTTTTGCTGGTCACAATTGGCGTATCTGAATCGCCGCTCAGCACAGCTTGCAGACTAGCCAGCATCTTCGGATCAACACCCGCACCGTCATCGCGTATCTCAATTCGTAATTGGCTGTCATTCTCGACTTGTACGGTCATTTGTATGTGTACACTGCCGCCTAAAGGTGCCGCGTGATGAACCGCATTTTCAACGATGGGCTGCATGCACATTTTAGGAATAGCATAGTGAAGCACCTCCTGCGGGAGATCCGCCGTCAATACGATGCTGCCACCCTCCATAAAGTTAATGAATTTGATATAGCTTTCGATGTTGGCGAGCTCCTCACGGAGGGCGACGGTATCGCTTCGCCACTGCATGCTGTAGCGCAGCTGTGAGCCTAACGATACGAGCGCATCGGCGATTGCAGGCTGCTGCTGAACTTCCGCCAGCATCCGAATGGATTCCAGCGCGTTATACAAGAAGTGTGAATTGATCTGCGAATGGAGCGAGTGCAGTTGTGCGTTTTTGGCAATGAGCTGCTTATCCACCACCTGCGTCATCAGACGACTAATTTCGTCCAGCATTTTGTTGTAGCTGATGGCTACCTCATCGATTTCATCACCGGTCTCGTGTTCATCGAGGCCGATATTAATCTTCGCATCCAATTGGCCTTTCCGCACCTGACGCATAGAAGATAACACGCTGTCCAATCGGCGGAAAATGCGGCGGGTCGTATGCGATACGAGCAGCATGATCAGGAGCAATACACATAAAGCAATGACTACCACAAAGGCATACCAGCTGCGCGGACCCTTCATCAGTGCTTGATGGGAAGCAATATCTACAACATAAGCGTTCAGTGGAGCGATATAACGGTAAAGCGCGTAGTAGGTTTGATCTCCCACTTGGACCTTCATAGGGCTATCCTGTTGAAGTACATCCAGCTGCCGATGAATGCTGCCAAGGATACTATTCAGCCCCTCCCCAGCGGTTTGAGAAAATAGATGCTGCGGATTATATATATTTTTGGAAGGATTTGTTCCGTCCATGACAACCGAGAAGAAATCCCCTCCGCTCTCCTCCAGCAGGTCGTTGAAAAATACGCTGTGCTCGGCACGGATTTCCATAATGGTAGGAAACTTGTTCTGTTGACCCTGAAGCCGTACCAATCGATAATAGGCTAGCGTATGCTCGCCATCCTTAAAAGCAAACAGGCGGTATGCTGCGCCGCCTTCATCACGAAGGGTCTCCCAATAATCCTGCGGCCAAAACTTGTCATAATGATAGATTTCAGGCCAAATTTCGAACAGGTTAGGGTTATCGACATAAAAGCTGAGCTCACTGATCATCTCATGGCTTTCAATGATATTATGCATCTGCTCAAATTGATTTTGTTTAAATTTCACGAGGCGGAGACCATCCCCGCGCATATTGGAGTGAATAAAATCCACGAATGCCTTTTGAGTCAGCGCTGTCGAGGAAGCGTTTTCAAACATGTCCATTTTGCTGCGCAGCTGTTCGTTCAGCCGTGCGACATGGCTGCTGCCGGTGGCCATAGCGTCTTTGTATAACTGGGCTTCCTGTATACGGATAAATAAAAAGGACACCAAAATGGCAGGGATTGCAATGACTAGGCTAAAGGCCAGAAACAGCTTTTGGGATATGCGGGCATTGCGGTAAAGCTTTCTCATTTTGGTCAGCATATACTTCATTTAACGGTCCTCCCTACCTCCGTAATATACCATATATTACAAACCGGCTGGTAGGTAACAAGGCTTTACTTACAAATGTGTAAGTAAAGCCGGAAATACCGGCCACCATTTCGGCAGCCGGCAGTAAATAGCGTATAGATGTAATTACTCCGCCATTTTTGCTTTTCGTACATCCAGCTCGGCTTGGCGATATTCCATCACCTTGTCGAAACCGTAACTCACGCGGCGGGCAAGAAAATTATCAAAGATTTTATCAAAAGCTGCTTCATCCTTAGCCGTAATCAGCTCAGGCAGCACTTCCTCCCAATTTTGAGAGATGCGTGACCAGGCTACCGCTACTTCAGAATCACCCAGTGGATCTAAGCCTTTGTAGATGCCGCTGTCAATATCGGCCTGCGCATTGGCGAAGTCCTCCATTTGCTTAATGACAGGAGCTTTCTCCGGTCTCCATTGGTTGATAATAACAGGGTTCCGCATCATCCAGTAGGTATCCATAATGCCGTATTCCTTTTCAAACTTTTCAATATCCGTTTCAAGCAATTTCACCATTTCAGCCTTCAGCTGAGGCTTGCCGCTCACCATTTCCCACGTCTCGCCTTCCTTGCCAAGGAATAAATCTCGTTGGCCTTCTTCACTGGCTAGGTACGTCAGGAAGCGGATAGCACGTTCAGGATTTTTAGTTGATTTGCTGATCATTGTAACCATCCAGCCGTCCATGTTGCCAGGGAACAGCTTTGCAGAATCACCCTTACTGTTCTGCGGTCCATCTACTGCAATGTAGTTGGAATCCGGGTTCCCGCTTGCGGCCAGCATCGGATTGACAGCCGTCATTCCCGTCCATTCGCGAATCATCATAAAGTAGCGGGCGTTGTTCGTTTTTTCCTCTACTTGCGTATCGGAGTCCACTAGGAAATCCACATTGATCAGTCCACGCTCGTATGCTGTGCGGAAGGTTTTCAGCCAAGCGAGGTAATCTGGATCGGTAATGCGGTCGTAGACTTTGCCGTCTTTTTCATGCGGAACAGCGAGTAGATTTTGCAGGTATTCACTCATTCCATAAGGAACATTCCCCTGTGCAAAGAAGGGACTAATCGGTTGGCCTTTATACTCGGGATACTTATCCTTGAGCAGCTGCAGTGCATTTAGAAAGCCCTCCGGCGTACTCAAATCTGGTTTGCCCATCTCCTCATACAGATCTTTTCTCACCAAAAAGGTTTGGTTGGCGGCTGTCATGCCTGTTTCATGCATGAGATTAGGGCTGTAGGAATCATTCGGAATGCCATACGTATTGCCATTTTCTTGACGATACCACTTCAGGGTGCCGTCTCCCGCCACCTTGAAGAAGTAGGGATCATACTGTTCTGCCAATTCATTTAAAGCATATACATGGTCGCCTTCCCATAGTTTCTTGACAGCGTTTTCCCAAGAGCCCATAGAAATTAAGTCTGGCAGCTTGCCAGAGGTCATCATTAAGGTAATATGCTCATTTGCTTCGCCAGAAGGTACTTCGAGCTTAATATTGACGCCTGTTTTTTCGGTTACGTACTTGGAAGTCAAGCTCTCTCCCCAGCTGTGGGCATACCAGGATGCGCCTACGAACCAAGATAGCTCGACTGGGCTGGTATCCAGCTGCCAAGCAGGCTGTTCGGGGCTTGGCGTTGATTCGCCTTGTGGCTGCTCGGTACTTTCCGCAGGGGTTGAGGTCGGCTTATTTTCGTTATTCTCCGATTTGGTACACGCGGCCAAGCCTAATGTAAGTATTACGGCTAAAACAATTACCATGCTTAGCTTGATGAGGTTGTGCTTCATGACATGAACACCCTTTCTTTACTGTTTTTTTATAGGCCCCATACGCCTCGCTAACGATTCTTAGAGAAACGCACAGCACTTACCCTTTAATCGCGCCAATCATTACGCCTTTGACCAGATAGCGCTGAATAAAGGGGTAGAACACGAGAATTGGCAGCGTTGCCACCATCATCGATGCAAATTTGATGGAGTTGCCAGGCAGTCTTGCGCCGAATTGAGCCATGGCTTGCTGCTGCATGAAGGACATGGAGTTCTCTGCAATAATTTTGTACAGTATGGTTTGCATAGGCAGCTGATCCTGCGAGCGAATGTAGATTACGCCCTGATAATAATCATTCCAGTGATAGACGGCTGAGAAAAGCGATATGGTAGCCAGTACGGCCATGCTGTTAGGCAATACGATTCGAAACAGAACGCCATAATCGGAAGCACCGTCTACCTTTGCGGATTCCTCTAGGCTATCGGGAATCGTGCGGAAGAAGCTCATGAATATAACCATATTGAAAAAAGTGTACATAGCCGGGATGATGAATACCCAAAAGCTGTCATAAAGGCCCAGCTTTGTCATCAGAATAAAGGAAGGGATTAAGCCGCCTGAAAACAACATTGTAATCAAGGCGATTTTGAGATAGATTTTGCGGCCGATTAAGTTGGATTTACTCATTCCATAAGCCACAATGGCGGTAAATAACACATGTACCGCTGTTCCTATCACCGTGCGCAGCGTAGTAATGTAGAAGCCGTGCATTAGACTTTTATCATTGAATACAACACTGTAGCTGGCTAGTGAAAATTCCTTTGGAAACCAGTTTACGGTGCCCAGCATGGCTTGCTCCGGTGCATTAAGCGAATTTATAAATACGAACCACATCGGGTACAGCGTAATGAAGCAAACTGCCAGCATCAGCAGCGCATTGCACACCTCAAATACGCCAATTCGCCGCAATCTTCTGCGTCTTTCCATGTATCTGCCCTCCCTTTCTTAAAAAATGCTGTCGCCAGTTAATTTCTTGGATGTGTAATTGGCCAAAAATAATAGCCCTAACGCCACAATGGAGCGGACAAATAAGACGGCTGTTGAGAAGGAATGGCGCCCAGATACCAAGCCCATGTTATAGATGTACAAATCTAGGCTTTCGGCCATTTTCATGTTCATGTTGTTCTTCAACATAAAGATCTGTTCAAAGTTGCTGCCGAGTATCCCGCTGACAGCGAGGATAAACAAAATAGCGATGGTAGGACGAATGCTCTGAATGGTAATATGCCACATCCGCTGCCAACGGTTGGCGCCATCGAGCTCAGCTGCCTCGTATAGCCCTGGATCAATGCCAGCGATTGCAGCGATATAAATGATGGCACTCCAGCCCGTTTCCTTCAGCGTATCGGAGAAATAGGTAATCCACCAAAAATATTTAGCGTCACTATTAAACAGAATTTCGCGATCCTGCAGTCCGAGCGCCATCATCAGTTGGTTGATGACACCGCCCTCGCCCAGCCAATTGAGCATAATGCCGCCAAAAATGGTCCAGGCAATAAAGTGCGGCAGGTATGAAATGGTTTGTACTGTGCGCTTAAATCGAATCGTCCGTATTTCATTAAGCATCAGGGCGAAAAAGATGGGAATGGGAAAACCTAGCAGCAGCTTGATGCTGCTCATCCCTAGCGTATTGCGGATCGAGCGCCAAAAACGGTCATCCGTAATAAAATCTTGAAAGTGTTTCAGCCCTACAAAGGGTGATTGCAGCATGGGCTTGGCGATACTGAAGTCCATAAATGCAATAATCAGCCAAAACATTGGAATATAACAAAAGATGAACATCCATATAATGCCTGGGATTACCATGCTTTGCAATTGCCATTGCCTAAAAAAAGTTTTTATTTGTCCCGTCCTGTGTTGAAACATGTTCTGCGCCCCCTTCCTTTTCATCGTATGAAAATAGACCTAGGAAAAAAAGGCCATGATTTTTGACCCTATCCCATTTTTTTGGATTTGTTTGACTGGGCGTCAAAATTAAGTATGCTGTGAATAAATGAAGGGAGTGTGCATGGGATGGGCAAACTTTTATGGGAGCAGGATTTTTTAAATAGAAACACCGATTTGAGCGCATGGAACATTCGACTTGGCAACGATTTGCTTGATAACGATGGCAAACCAATAGACCCGGGCTGGGGCAATGGGGAACAGCAGTTTTATACCGGACATGCTAACAATCTATATATCGATGAATTGGGGCTAAACCTATGCGCGCGACGTGAAGCCATTGAAAAAGACGGTCGGCAATTTGCGTACACCTCGGCCCGCATAGATACAAAAGACCACCTCTCCTTCTGCTATGGAAAGCTTATCGTTCGCGCAAAGCTGCCAGTAGGACAGGGGTTATGGCCAGCCATATGGCTGCTCCCGCAGCATCAGGCTTACGGTTCTTGGCCTGCCTCTGGCGAGATTGACATTATGGAGGCTAGAGGCCGCTTGCCGAGGCAAGTATCCGGAACGCTGCACTATGGGAAGGATTGGGACCATAAAGTTACCGATGAGTTCTCCTACCAGCTTGAACAGGGAACCATTAACGAATTCCGTAATTATTCACTGGAATGGGATGCTGGCTCCATAAGGTGGCTGGTAGATGGACATTGCTTCGCCGAGCGCCCTATGGAGCCGGGCATTATGCCCTTTGACGAGCCTTTTTATTTGGTGCTTAACCTTGCTGTTGGGGGCTGGTATGACAATGTGGCGGTGGATGAAACAGCGCTGCCAGCGGTCATGACGGTTTCAAACATATGGCTGTATCAAAGTTGAAAAAATAGCTGCTTGGGGTCATTTTTGGGGGAAGAAGAATAGACGGAGTTACAACTGTAAAGCCAAGAATAATAGGGCATACCCGTATTGGGAATGCCCTATTTTCGCTATAGTCTGGATGGGGGGGACTTTACTCGCGTATACTTTGAACGGTTTGAATTCAGTAAAAAAGCATTTTCATTCGTTTAAAGTGTCAGCCCACCATCGACCAGTACGATGGAGCCCGTCATGTAGCTGGAGCGATCGGAAGCAAGGAATGTGACGACCTCCGCCAGCTCGTCCGGCTTAGCATAGCGGCCCATTCGCATATTTCCGACTTCCTCTGGTACATATCCACCGGACATGAAAGCCTGTTCTACACTCTTCGTCAGAGCCGTTTCCACACCACCTGGACAAATGCCGTTGATACGGATACCTTTTTTCACATACTCGATTGCCGCACCTTTCGTAAGACCGACAACCGCATGCTTGCTTGCGGAATAAGCGGATGCGCTGTGCTCACTTTTGACTCCAGCTGTCGAAGCGGTATTAATGATCGTTCCGCTTTCTTGCTCCTCCATTACCTTTAATACATATTTCATGCCGAGGAAGACGCCCCGGACATTAACGTTCATAATTCGGTCGAACTCGTTCTCATCAATATCCGCGAGCTTCGAGAACTTCTGTACAACGCCGGCATTGTTGAAGAAAATATCGATACGTCCGTAAGTATCGACGGCCGCTTTTACATAACGCTGAACATCCTCGCTTTTTGACACGTCGGCCGGTACGAAGATGGCTTCGCCGCCCTGTTCCTGAATCATTCGAACCGTCTCTTGACCGGATTCCTGATTAAAATCAACAGCGACAATCGTTGCGCCGTTGCTGGCCATTTTCAAGCTGCTTGCACGGCCGATGCCGCTTCCTGCTCCAGTAACGATAGCTATTTTATTTTCCAACATATGAGTTCATCCCTTTCGAGTGTAATAGCAAAGGATCTTTGCTTTCTTCATTGTAATGCGCTTTCATTTTTGAAAATTGTATTTATCAACGATTTGTAGTACTTTCTTATCATCTTCTTTTTTAACCTTAATCGTACCCTATGGAGGTTCGTATGAATAAGCTCTCTGAACTGGTTGTTTTTGGCCAGCTTCTCTCTGATGTGATTGGAATCCCTGTATTTATCATTCATCCGGGTCGGACAATTGAAGCGGAATATGCTGACCGTTCGCTTCAGTCTAATCCTTACTTTACGTCCATTCGTGAACAGGTGGCGGGCTACGCTTATGCGCTTTATGCTGCAGAGCAGCCGGTTCATTTTACCCGATCACGGCTCCAATATTTTTTTGTAAATGCGATGGATGAGAACCAGCTTACTGGTACGCTTGTCGTTGGTCCGTACATGAATGAGCAGCCGCATGTAGCCGAATGATTTATTATGTGCTTCGCAGGCAGCTCGTTGATTCGTCGATTAGTCTTCTAGCGGATGCAATGTCGATGCAGGAGTCGGTTGTGGAGAAGAAAGAGCCGGATGCTGAGCTGTCGCGAAGACGTCGAAGCGGTATGCTGCACGCCAACCTGTCGCATGAGCGTGTCATGCTGCACTATGTGCGTAGCGGAGAGCGGGAGAGAATAAGAACATTCGTCATGGAATCCATCATTGCCGAGGACGAGTTTGGCGTGCTGGCCAAGCGGAGCAGGATTCGAAGCGAGAAGAACCTGATGATTACGGGAATCGCCCTGATTTGCCGAGCTGCAATTGAAGGAGGAATGCACGAGGAGGATGCGTTTACGCTGAGTGATTTCTATATTCAGCAGCTGGAAGAGAAGGATACACTGCAAGCAATAAGCGCCATCATGACCGAGGTGCTGTTCGACTTCGTTGACCGGGTCTCGGAGGTTCGCCGGGGCCACTACTCACCTGCAATACAGGATAGTCTTCACGAAATCGCTAACCATTTATACGGTGACATTACTCTTGAACGGCTAGCCGAGAGTGCGAATCTTAGCCCCAACTACTTGTCGAGCCTATTCAAGAAGGAGGTTGGACTGACTATTTCCGAGTATGTCCAGCGTGAACGGATTGAGGAAGCGAAGAGGCTGCTCACATTGACCGATTACCCGATTGCCGATATCGCAGCATGGCTGAATTTCAACGATCAAAGCTATTTCAACAAGGTATTTAAAAAGTGGAATGGCATGTCGCCGAAGGCATATCGGAAGAGCGAAAGGCGTCCGGCGCAAAAATATTCGGAATGAAGTGTAAAAAAACACTTACATCGGGGATAAATATTTTGTTATAATACCAAACAGACCAGTCGGTATGTTTTTGGGGGAGATGTTTTAAATTGAATACAAAATCGCTAATCATCGAGAAGGCTACCGTCCTATTTCAGCAAAAGGGATACAAAAGTGTAGGTCTAAATGAAATTTTAAAAGTCTGCAACGTTACAAAAGGAGCGCTGTATCATCATTTTCCAAATGGTAAAGAAGAGCTGTTAATTGCTTGTTTGCAAGCTTTAAACGAAGCCATTACGACAGATATCGAAAATATTTTTAGAAGGTATCCATCAACCATAGAAGCCACACAAGGCATGATCGAAAAACTAATTCACAACTTAGAAACTGACGGTACGATTACCGGTTATACATTTAGCAGTATTGTCAGTGAAATGGGCACAGTGAGTGAGCCTGTCCGAAAAGCATGCAGTGTGCTGTATGAAAATATTCAACATATTTACTATGCGAAACTTGTAGCTGAAGATTATTCTGATGAGTCAGCTGCTGCTATTGCATTGATGATGACTGCTACAATCGAAGGTGCTATGCTGCTTTGTTTAACGCAAAAATCATCAGATCCCTTAAAAACGATCGCTAGAATGTTGCCAAATGTATTGAAGACCTTTAATACAGAAAATTAGTTATGTTGACTGTACCTGATCTGTATTTATCGAATGATTAAACAAAGAAAAGTTTTTTGAAAGGAAGAAGAGAATGAACTTAGAAACAAGATTGCCGAGAAACGGAAAAGAGGGAGCATTGTATGGTGCAATTATTTGTACATTGACCGTTCTGTTTATGACGTCATTAAATATAGTTTTAGCTTCCCGAGAATTTAATGCAGAAGTTGCCTTCATGATTCTTAAAACGCTGCCGATCATGTGGATTATTGTCATGATTTTGGAGCCTGTGTTTATTGGCCGTATCGCTGAAAAATTGGTTGATAAATTTACTGATCCCACGGATAGCTTTAATTCCAAAATTATGTTCCGTATCTTATTTACTGTACTAGGAATGTCAGCTTGTATGACGCTTATTGGTCATATTGTAGGAAACGGTTTTAGTTCAGAAATTTTTAGCAACTTCTTAACCAACTGGCCAAGGAACTTCTTAATTGTACTAATCGCTGAGAGCTTAGTTATTCAACCGATTGCGCGATTAGCAATGGTAAAGCTACATGCTGTCCAAGACAAAAAAACGATGGAATGTTGATGTCACCGCAACCATATAGCATGTAAAGCAACACTACTGAAAATATAAATAAGCTCTTAGTAGAACTGATACGTTCGACTGAGAGCTTATTTATGTTTTCGGAGAAGTTATTCCAGATCTACGCGCTGGTCCGTATTTTGATGCAAACGGAACAGCTGAGAGAGCTGCTTGGCAAGAAAAAGCGGCGTATAAGGCATATCATTGCGAAGCCAGCAGACAATTGTACCAATAAAGGCGGAGGAGCCGTACCAGATTGCAATATCTTTGGATACGATTACCGCCGGTTTAGATGAGTTGGTGTTTTGGTACTCTCTTCTGCTGGTGATAAGATCAACAATTAAATTCGAAAGCTTATCCGTGAAGATTGGTATGCGCTGCGAAGCGAGCAGAACCTTATAAAACTTAGAATTCTCAGCAATATGCTCGAGCACTTTAAGCAGAATGGACCAATCCAAATCAGTAGAACGAGGCTGATTTCGAATATCATGAAGAATAGTATGTATTTCATTAATCATGTCGTCTGATAATCTCTCAAGCATTTCCGGAATATCTCGGTAATGAAGATAGAAAGTAACACGATTGATGGTCGCGCGTTCTGCAATACGATTCACAGTTATTTTTTCTAGATCCGTCTCCTGCAGCAAATCTACAAAGGCGTCTCGAATCAATTGACGCGTGCGAAGTACACGTGGATCCATTCGCGGTGAGGTAGTTGACATAGGTACTCATTTCCTTTCCCTACAGATTATTTAAACTACAAGTATAGTTCTTTATGTAGTTTATTCTCGGTATAGACGACAGAATCTGATGATCTGTAAACTAATAAACATTTTCAAAAAATCTGTAGTTTGTAAATTAGGCGCGATGTAATTATAATCTTTTACATTGAGTTTATTATACTACAAAGTGTTTATTAAATTCACGAACAATTTGAAGGGATTGAACATCATGAGTACAAGTTTAGCTTTTGACAGTAATTCAATTAAGAAAGGTCCCTTATTGTTTGTCATGATACTGGGTGCGTTCATCGCAGTTCTGAATCAGACGATAATGAGCGTTGCGCTGCCAGAGTTGATGATTGACTTTAGCATTGAGGCGTCTACAGCGCAGTGGCTGACAACCGGATACATGCTGGTTAACGGGGTACTTATTCCAATCACTGCATTCCTAATGCAGCGCTTTACGACCCGTGAGCTGTTTCAGTCTTCCATGATCATTTTTCTCGTCGGTACGATTGTTTCGGCAGTTGCGCCTAACTTCGACATTTTGCTAACTGGCCGCCTTATTCAAGCTGCTGGGGCGGGGATTATTATGCCGCTGTTAATGAATGTTATTTTGACCGTATTTCCTCCGGATAAGCGCGGAGCTGCCATGGGAATGGTTGGATTGTCTATTATTTTTGCTCCTGCAATCGGACCTGCAGTTGCTGGTTATGTCATGGAGCATTATTCATGGCGTACGATGTTTTATGGAATGCTTCCAATTGTCGTCCTCATTATTGTGGTTGCTTATATTTTTCTGAAAAATGTAGCTGAACGAACTTATCCTAAAATTGATATTTTGAGTGTCATTCTGTCAACAGTCGGTTTTGGTACCGTTCTTTATGGCTTCAGCAGTGCTGGAAGCAAAGGCTGGTCAAGCGCGGAAGTGATTGCATCGATTGTTATTGGTGTGGTTTCCTTGATTTTATTTACATGGAGACAGCTGATTTCGAAGGATCCGCTTCTTGATCTAAGAGCGTTTAAATACAGCATGTTTTCTCTTACCACCATTATTAATATTGCTGTAACCATGGTCATGTATGCAGATATGATGCTGCTTCCGCTCTATTTGCAGAGTGCACGTGGATACACCGCTTTGGAGTCAGGGCTGCTTATGCTCCCTGGTGCGCTTCTAATGGGACTTATGATGCCGATAACAGGAAAGCTATTCGACCGGTTTGGAGCAAAATGGCTGTCCATTATCGGTATGGCTATTACGATTATCACAACGATCGGCTTCGTTAATCTGACCGATTCGACTAGCTATACGTATTTAGTGCTGATGTCCACAGGACGCCGCTTCGGTATGGCAATGTTCCTGATGCCAATCACTACGGCTGGTCTCAACCAACTGCCAGCAAGACTAAATGCGCACGGTACTGCGATATCCAATACCATCAAGCAGGTAGCTGGCGCGATAGGTACTTCACTGCTTGTTACGGTTATGGCTAGCCGTACAAAAGCACATCTTATAGATATGTCTGCAGCAGGCGACGCGGCTAATTTTTCGAAGGAGCATATTATGATGGAGGCTTCTATTCAAGGTATTAATGATGCTTATCTTGTCATCATTGGAATCGGAGTAGTAGGTCTGGTGCTTTCCTTCTTCATTAAGCGTGTAGGGCAAGCTGAGGAAGTAGAAGAAACTAAAATAGCTCTGAACCGAAAAACGGCTGTTGAGGCGTAAGGAATAACGGTAGTTCCTAAATGTTTGCTCATTACAAATTATTAAGAAGAGCCTCGTGACTACTCACGAGGCTCTTTTTTGGCTTGAAATCAACTAACTGGATTCGCGCAAGTTTTTTAAATAAGCAGCAAAGCTCTTAATATTCATCCGGATATGCCGATTATTGCCTTCAAGCTTGCTCATCATAATGCCGCCCTGCATGATGGAAAGGGAGAAGGTAGCCAGCGCCTCTATATCAAGGTCTTCTTTGAACTCACCGCTTTGCACACCTTCGGATATAATTTTTCTTTTGGCTTCCAGCGTACCTTGCAATGCTTGCTGGGCTTTCTCGCGTAGGCCTGGATGACTGTCGTCGCTTTCGATAGCGGTGTTGAGGAGCGGACAGCCCCCGATGAAGGGAGGCGCTTCAACGACTTTCTCGTATATATTTAAATATGCCAGCAGCTTGCCAGAGGCCGTTTCCTGCTGACTGATTGCATGAGCAAGCTGAGCCCCAACAATACGCCCGGCATAACTAAAAGCTTCATATGCAATCTCATCTTTACTGGAAAAATGACGATATATGCCGCCTTTCTTAATGCCTGTCAGCTCTGTTATATCAGATAAGGATGAGCCCGAATATCCCTTTTGGTTAAAAAGTTCAGCGGCTTTCGTTATGATGTAATGGCGTGTCTTTTCACCTTTCTCCATCGTCATCCCCCGTTCGTAACTGTATTTGTACACGTAGTATATCAAACGAATTTGCACTCTTGCAAAACATACCATCTATGTTATCATAAAAGATACCGAACGGTATCTTTTATGAGCGACAGGGGTGAAACGATAATGGACACAACATGGTTTAAGGAATCCAGCTATGCATGGATTGGATTAGGGTGTCTTTGGATTATTGGATTTATTGGTGCATTGACTAGGTTCAGCATGTCTTTTTTCAGGTGCAAATAGCAATGGATTTACAGATTAGCAGGGGATTTATTTCGATGGCATGGTCGACAAATTTATTAATTACAGCGATATGCGCCCCTTTGGGAGGCTGGCTTGTAGATCGTTACGGTGCAAAAAGGATATTGTTTATAAGTGCAGTCTTGAGTACTTTGGGTACTGGCGTTGTCGTGTTAGGGAACCAGCCTATCTTGTTTTTCATTGGGTATGGTGTAATCTCTGGTTTAGCTGGTATTGGGCTGACGACAAGTTATATATTGATGTTTGAATGGTTTAAGCATCATCGTGCTAAAGCAATGGCACTGCTTGGGAGTGCTTCCTCTGTAGGATTAGCGATTATTACGCCAATTTTTGTATCCGCGGGATGGCTGACTTGGAAGGATGCCTTTATGGCTTCTTTTGCCCTAGGAATTGTTGTGACATTACCTGTTATTTGGCTGGGAATTAAGAGCTCTCAACAGCAAAATATAAAAAAAGCTCAAACCGATCGTCCAGTAGTGATCGAGGAGCATGATATGCCGCTTAAAGAAACAACACCACCCAAGAAATTTGTCCATCTTCCTATCTTTGTCGTGGTCGCTATTGCGCTGTTCACCTGCGGTATTAATATGGGTTCCGTCGAAATGAACTTGGTAGCTATACATCAGTTGGCAGAAGTGTCACCAAGCATGATCGCCTTATCCATGAGTATACTTGGAATTATGGAAATTACGGGGGCTCTCATTTGCGGCTATTTTCTGGATCGATACAATAAATTAATGATGATGTCCATATTGTATGGCATACGTATTTTGGGTTTTGTTTTCCTCTTTATGCACTTGGGAAGCTCGCCCATTGTATTTGCAATCGCGTTTGGAATTACTTATTTAACCGCAGTACCGGGAGGAATCCTTGTCATTAATGAATTTGCGAAAGGGAAAGGAAAACATACGGGAGTCCTTCTTCTATTCCACCAGGGAGGCGGTATAGTGGGAGCTTTAATTGGAGGCTTATCTTTCGATTATTTTGGAAGTTATCAGAACCTGATTGCCGTTGACATTCTAATCTGTATCCTTGTAACGCTGGGGTACTTCATATTATTTACGACCCATAAACGGAAGCTTCGAATCCCCAATAATAAGGTTGCAGCAAGCGAGGCGCTTTGACTTATTTTGAGGGAAGGTGCGCTTTAAAATTCACTTTCTAGATGATATGCTGAACCGTAAAGCGGTACTGATGAAAGGATAACGAGATGAAAAGCATATTGTTTAAGTATATGACTAAATTTACGTCTCTTAGCGATGGGGAACAACAGGCTATTGTCGATGACATCCTTGTCGAGGAATATAAAAAGGGAACAGTACTCCTTAGACAAGGAGATGTTCCCACAAAGTGTTATTTCGTGCTGAAGGGCATTGTCAGACAGTACTTAATAGATGAAGCGGGAAAAGAGGTTACATCGAATTTTTTCACTGAAGAGCAAGCCGTATCGATCTTCAATCGTCATCAGCAAGATAAACCGTCCGCGTATACCTTAACTTGCCTTGAAGATTGTGTATTGGTGGTTGGGGAGCTCGGTGATGAAAAAGGCATGTTTAATAAACACTTACAACTTGAATCAATGGTACGCATAATGGTAGAAGAAAATCTGGGTGAGGTACAAGATGAGTTGACATCATTCATTGCCTCTGCACCTGAAGAACGCTACAAAGCGCTATTACGAAAAAGGCCTCATCTCGTTGATCGTGTGCCCCAACATCAATTGGCAAGCTATCTTGGCATAACGCCAGAGTCATTAAGCAGAATCAAGAAACGGGTCAACACCAGCGATAGTTAAGGAAGCTATCTTTCACTTCTGGGAAGTTTCCCTCCTCTGAGCAGCAGCCAAATTCCAAAGCCTAGCTCTCCTGCAATCATTGGCGCCATAAATACGACGTTAAGTACATCAATTACCCCATCGTATTGTGAAAGAAACGTTTTGCTAAGGTGAACGACGATATAGCCCATTGAAGCAAGCAGCAGTAGAATGCTGATTACTTTAGGAATACGGTTTGATTTTAAAGCCACATAGCCCACAATGAACAAATGCCCGCCAAAAACGACCAAGCCAATAGACCAAATCGATTGGAATGCCTCAAGAAAAAGCATCATAAGAGATTGCGTCTGTTCGATATTAAATGAGACCAACTGGTCTGTATTTTTCGAGAGCAGCCATACAAGGATCAAGTTTAGAATGGCAATTCCGAGTATTGTCGTATAAGTAAGACGGAGCCATGCACCTAGCAATGAAAGGCTCTTATTCAATGGCTCTAGGAACACATAAAAAGCCCAGGTGACTAGAATGTCAGAAATCATAATGATGACCCAGCCAAAGATTTCACCTTTGAAAAGGCTATTTGATGATACGATGTTGTTGAATGTCGCGCTGGCATCGCCTTCCACAACAAGGCTCCCATGGACAAAGCCATAGGAAAAAAATGAGGCAAGAGTCATGATGATGAGTGAAATGCCAGCCGTTAGTGCAGCAGTTTGCTGATTTGATTTTTCTTGTACGGTGAAAGTCATAAGAAAGCCTCCTATAGATCCTGTATTGTTTTCATTTTAACTAGGAGGATTATGACCGGTCATTGACTTAAATCAAGGAAGAGGGATTTTTAAATTCATGAATACGCCTCAAACCTATAATCAATCGGTGGATTACTGGAAGCAATATCAGAAGTTTTTTCCTGAAGAAATGCAGATAAATGAAAACGGATTGCCAAAAGAAGAATGGATGACTTATAACAATGTTCATATTCATCTGGATCGAATGCCTGCTCCGGATGCAAAATTAAAAATTATTTTCATCCATGGCGCTGGCGGGAATGGAAGATTGCTGGCCCCATATGCACGAATACTGCAAACATACGGTTATGAAGTGGTATCGCCGGATCTGCCGCCGTATGGCTTAAGCTATGCAAAATCGGCAAAACAATTAGATTATCAGCTTTGGATTGACATACTTACTGCGTTAATTGATGAGGAATTGAAGCGGGACGGTAAACCGATTATTTTGCTGGGCACTAGTATAGGAGGCATGTTAGCTTATCACACCGCTGTACAGAGTAAGCAAGTGAAAGGATTAATTGCAACAACATTTGTTGATACGTGTGATTCCAGCGTTCGTGATCAATTAGCTCCTAACAAACTCATTAGCCGGTTGGGGAAATTTTTGATGGACAGTTTTCCTAATCTGTTAGATTCCTTACATATCTCTGTTAATCGTGTATCTCGTATGAAATTAATTACGAACAATGTCGAGTTGACCAAGCTTATTATGAATGATGCTCATGCTGCAGGCACGAATATCCCTTTGCGCTTATTAAGAACGTTCTTAAATATGAAACCGGCAATAAAACCTGAGCATTTTGATGTTTGTCCGGTTTTGCTCGTCCATCCTCAATTGGATCCTATGACTCCGTATAGCTTCAGCAAACCATTTTTTGAAAAAATAAAAAGTAAAAAGGAATATGTAGCTTTAGAAGGGGCAGGCCATTTTCCAATTGAACAGCCGGGGCTAGAGCAGATGAATGCTGCGGTGCTATCTTTTTTGAAAACAATAGAGAACGAATAATAAGTAGAACAACTATTCATATCGACTTAAAAAAGCCCTTTTTGCGGAATGCAAAAGGGCTGATATGCGTTTATAGGCTGTACGATTTTATCGCGATGGCGTTTGTCGCTATTTTTCTTGCGTATTTTCGATACCAAATTGTACCCTTGCACGATAATTATTAATTTGATAGTATTTAGACATCGAATAGTTAGACGTCTAAATACAATGCGATCATATTACTTTATCGTGAGTGTCTCTAAGGAAGGGGTTTACGAATAATGGGAAGAATGAACGAGAAAGTGGCGCTTATCACTGGAGGAGCTTCAGGCATAGGCTTGTCCGCAGCTAACTTGATGGCAAAAGAGGGAGCAAAAGTAGTCATTGCCGATTTTAATGCTGAGGGGGCAAAAGAAGCTGCCGAAAATATTAAAATCCAAGGCGGCGAAGCCGTAAGCGTATTTCTTGATGCCGGGGACGAAGTGTCCATTAAGGAAGCAGTTGAATTTACGGTACAACAATATGGTAAAATCACAAGCCTGTTCAACAATGTTGGCTCGACAAACCTGAAGAAGGATATAGATGTTGTTAATGTTGATCTGGATGAGTGGGATCGGCTTATGAATGTTAATTTAAAGAGTGTTTTACTCGGCTGCAGATTTGCTATCCCGCATATGATTCAAGCTGGTGGAGGTTCGATTATTAATACAGCTTCCATGGCGGGTTTTCATGGAGATGCAGTTCGGGTTGCATACGGAGCTTCGAAGGCCGGTGTTATAAATCTTACCAAATATATCGCTACCCAATATGGGAAGAATAACATTCGTTGTAATGCAGTAGCACCTGGATTGATTTTGACGCCGGCTGCTAAAAATAATATGCCCTCGGAGGTATTGGATATCTTCGCTAAATATAACGCACTGCCTTATCACGGAGAACCGGATGATATTGGACATACCGTCCTGTTCCTGGCTTCAAATGAATCCAGATTTATTACTGGACAGACGATTCAGGTTGAGGGAGGGCATTATATTGCAAACCCATCCGTCCCTGATTTTGAGCAATATATGAAATTGGCACAGCATTAATAACAGCTGAAGCGGCTAGCCAAAGTATGCTGACATGAATAATAGAAATTCGCGATGCGGTATTAATGATAGGAACAAATAGCAGATCAATCAAATTACGTGAGGAGTATGCAATATGGGGAAATTGGACAATAAAGTAGCAATCATTACTGGCGGGGCATCGGGTATAGGCGAACATATGGTTAATCTATTTGCACAAGAAGGAGCTATCGTTATTGCCGCAGACATTAATGAGGCAGCTCTTGAAATGGCAAGTCAAAAACAGAATGTTTACGGAATGAAATTGAATGTTGCCTCTGATGATGATTGGCAGGCGCTTGCAAAGGATGTTCATGATCGTTTTGGTAAAATTGATATTCTCGTCAACAACGCAGGCATCTCTTCTGAAAAACCATACGAGCAAATCAATATCGAGGATTGGCAGAAAATGCTCTCCATTAATGGGTTTGGCCCATTTGCCGGGATGAAGCATGTCACTCCCTATATGGCAGCCCAAAAGAAAGGCTCCATCGTTAATATTTCTTCGTACACGGCTTTGATCGGCCAAGGCTTTAATCACTATTCAGCCTCTAAGGGTGCGGTTCGCGCGATCTCTAAAGCGGCGGCTACAGCTTTTGGCCGTCAAGGCATTCGGGTAAACGCACTATTTCCTGGGATCATTGAAACACCAATGACACAAGCTTTAAGCACCTCAAAGGACCTGTTGGACCGCTTAATCCAGGCCACACCTCTACAGCGTTTAGGCCAACCTGACGATATTGCCCAAGCAGCGCTGTTCTTAGCTTCTGATGATTCTTCGTATATTACAGGATCTGAGTTAGTCATTGATGGTGGATACTCAGCTCAATAATGTGTAATATGATGACAGCCCTTAATTTTAATTAAGGGCTGTCATTTATGTGCGCCAAGGAGGTCTTTATGGAAGAGCAAACCATCTTTAATCTCATACATAACATGGATAAGTTCACCAATAAAATGATTATTCAGTGGAACAAGTCATTCAATGAGGACTTAGGTGTTTCTCATGTGCTTGTGCTCGGCCATCTTAAACAAAACGGAAAGAGCAGGCCATCGGACATTGCAAAAATATTAGGGCTTACCCCGCCAACGCTTAGTTATTTATCGGAAAAACTTGTTGCCAAGAAATTAGTCGTCAGATTAATGGATGAGTCTGATCGTCGAATTATTTATTTGGGCATTACCGACAAAGGCGCAGATATTCTTAAAAGAGCACAGCTGGAGGGGCAAAGGCTGCGTACAAATTTATTAGATAAATTGACCGAGCAGGAGCGGGAGCAGCTAGCCAACCTGTATAGTAAGCTGAATAGTGAGGACTAGATTTTCTGTTTACGTACGATTGTGGTTGCGGTGAATCGTACTGGTGTTTGTTAAAAAGAGGATAGGTAAGCCTTGCGAGCTGCCTATTATTTAAAACATGCCTAAGACGGTCCAAAGGACGCTCTTAGGCATGTTCTCGTTTATGCTTATTTCTTTAATTGTAGCAAATTGATAATGATCGTTGATGCCGATCTTGTCATTGAAGCTATACCTGAGGTCGTACAAATGAAAATTGATTTCTACAAGAAGTTGGGAGAGGCTGCTCCTGCCAAAACGATTTTTGCAACAAACTCTTCAATTTTATTGCCAAGCCAATTTGCGGATGCAACAGCTCGTCCGGAAAAGTTTCTAGCGCTGCATTTTGCAAATGAAATTTGGAAAAACAATACGGCGGAAATCATGAGGCATCCGGGAACAGATATGAAGGTATTCGATGAAGTTATTGCGTTTGCGAAAGCCATCGGAATGGTTGCTTTGCCTTTACATAAAGAACAGCCAGGTTATATTTTGAATTCTTTATTAGTTCCTCTATTGGAAGCTGCGCAGTTGCTCCTAGTCAAAGAAGTTGCTGATGTAGAAACGATTGATAAAACATGGATGGTAGCAACAGGAGCACCACTAGGCCCGTTTGCCATCTTGGACGTTGTAGGCATCAATACCGCTTACAATATCGGACTTGCAAAAGCGCAGGCTACAGGTGATCAAAATTTTGAGAAAGTGGCTACGCTATTGAAGTCAGAGTACGTAGATAAAGGAAAGCTTGGAAGAGCTACCGGAGAAGGATTTTATAAATATCCGAATCCTAATTTCATTAAACCGGATTTTTTGAAAAGTTAGTTCTATTTTTACAAAAGAAAAGGAGCTGTCCCAAGTAGATTTATCTACGCTTGGAGCAGCTCCTATTTTTTATGAAGCGTAGGCAGAATGATCTCCTCCCCTTAGCATATTCACAGCTTACGAACCTAGCAGGTCTTATTTTAACCATTTGTAGTGGATTAAAATTGTAACGAACCCCAGAATCGTTATTTCGAGAAAAGCAGCTCATAACACGTTACAAAGCATGCAATAACGTTAATAAGATTCGTTAAAATGGAACGGAAGCCGTTTTCTGCATAATAAGCATCATACAGTTCGTTAGAGAAATGGTCTTGGGATGTTATGAGCTAAATTAAAAAGACCCCGGCAGACGCTGCCGGGGCCAACTATATAAAATAAATTGCGCACAAAGAAGGACTATGTTAATATTAATGAACCACTGATCATTTTATACAAAGTTCGCAGATTTATTACATCTTATCTACACTCTTATCTTATCACATGGATTTACAGTTTGTCAAATGTTCTTTTTCTTCTCCAGACCAAACGAATAAGGAGCGTGTTCAGGAGGATGATGAATGCAAAAGATTGGCAGCAAGAGCAGGAACGGTTGGATATGGTTACGAAACAGCTGCAAGCAAGTATCGCTGAGCTAGAGCCTGAAGTGGATCAGCTTCGCGATCAGGCGGCGGACATCCGCAAACGATTTTGGGAAGAGGTTACGGTCGATACGAGTACAGACGAAGATTTTGAAGAGACCTTCTTAACGATTAAGCAGCAGTCTGCGGTTTTGTCCGAACGGGAACGAAGCCACGCGCAGCTGAAGAGGCAGTGGAAGAGTATGAACCGCTTGCTGCCTTCTCCCTATTTTGGGCGTATCGACTTTCATGAGGATGGTCTTGAATCCAAGGAGCAAGTTTATATCGGCGTATCGTCCTTCGTCGATGCAGATGGTATGAGCTTCCTAGTGTATGACTGGCGTACACCTATAGCGAGTGTATACTATGACTATTCGCCAGGGTTGGTCGCCTTTGAAACACCAGGTGGGCATGTCGCTGGGAAAATGGAACTGAAGAGGCAATACCAGATTCGGGGCGGGCAGATTCAGAATTTGTTCGACTCGAGCTTAACTATAGGCGACGAACTGCTTCAGCAGGTGCTTGGCAAAGGCGCAGATGCACAGATGAAAAGTATCGTTGCAACTATTCAAAAGGAGCAAAATGAGATCATTCGCAATGATAATAGCCGAATGCTCATTGTGCAAGGAGCCGCGGGCAGCGGGAAAACCTCTGCGGCACTGCAGCGTGTGGCGTACTTGCTGTACAAACACCGCGAGAGGCTGAAAGCGGACCAAATCGTGCTTTTCTCGCCCAATCCGATGTTTAACAGCTATGTCTCCACCGTTCTTCCCGAGCTTGGCGAGGAAAATATGCAGCAGACGACCTTTCAGGAATATCTGGAATATTGGCTTGGACGGACATTTCGTCTGGAGGACCCGTTCGATCAGCTCGAATATGTGCTGACGGAAGAATCCGATCCGGGATACGAGGCGAGGATGAAGGGGATTCAATATAAGTCGTCGGAAGTTTTCCTTCAAGCTCTCCGAAACTATGCTTTATGGCTGGGCCAGAAAGGCATGCGATTTCAGGCGATTCAGTTCCGAGATCGTGAATTAATTACCGCGGATCAAATGAAATCGCAATTTTACAGCTACGACCCCTCCATCCGCTTGGTCAATCGTGTCGTTTTACTGCAGGAGTGGATACTGCGTGAGCTGGCCATGCTGGAGCGTAAGGAGCGGGACGAAAGCTGGGTGGAGGAGGAACTCAACTACCTCGATAATGATCAATATGCGGCTGCCTATCAGTTTTTGCGTAAAGATAAAGGGATCTTCGAGTTTGCAGAGCAATATGTCGAAGCCTATAACATCATGAACAATAAGCACCAGCAAGAGGACGATGTATTTGATTTTGCCCAGCAGGAGGAAGAGCTGCTGCGCCGAATGGTTGTAAAAGAAAACTTTAAACCGCTGAGGCAAAGTGTGAGACGGTTGTTATTTATAGATATGGTTGGTATTTATGATCAATTGTTCAGTGATCGTAACGCCTATCAGGAAATGACGAATGAAACCGTAGTGCCTAGTGATTGGACAGAAATATGCAAGCAAACGAAAGAGAAGCTGAGCAAGCTCGAATTGTTTTATGAGGATGCGACACCATACTTGTATTTAAAAGAACTCATTGAGGGTATTCGGACCAATACGGAGGTTCGGCATGTATTTGTTGATGAGGGCCAGGATTACTCGATGTTTCAGTATGAATTTCTCAAAAAGCTGTTTCCCCGTGCTCAAATGACGGTACTCGGTGATTTCGGCCAGGCGATCTTTACGCAGGCGACGAACTTGCACGAGATGGATTCGCCGCTTATAAGGCTTTATGGCGAAACAGAAACGAAACGCTTCTTTCTAGTTCGAAGCTATCGCTCCACCCGTGAAATTGTGGAATTCACGAGATTGTTGCTGCCATACGGGGAGGCGATCGTGCCCTTCGAAAGAGGAGGCAAGAAGCCGCTTCTCTGTATGACGGATAGCAGTGAGAAACGAGTGGACAGAATCGCGGCAGATCTTGCTGCCCTTCAAGCTGAAGGCTTCGAATCTATCGCCGTCATTACAAAGACAGCGACCGAGAGCTGTGATGCCTACGAAGCGTTGACAGACGTGGGCTGTCAGGCGCTTCGGCTCATTACGAAGAAGACGCCTACCTTCGAGAATGGAGTGCATGTCATTCCTGCGTATCTTGCCAAGGGAGTGGAATTCGATGCCGTATTGATCTACGATGCTTCTTCGCAGACCTATCATCGGGAAAGCGAACGCAAGCTTTTCTATACGGCATGTACACGTGCGATGCACCAGCTTATCCTCTACACGACAGGAGATTGGACATCTTATATTCAAGCCGTGGATCGTTCCTTGTATGATTTGGAGCAATAAGGGGCTGCTGTGATTTGCAGTGCAAAAACCAAAACCCGTAACCTTTGAGAAATCCGTTGGCACTTCTATATCATACGGAAGAAAGGAGCGGGAGCATGCTTCAGTATATCGAAGACGCAAAACAAGGGGATCGGCAAGCTTTTGAAACTATTGTCCGGCACTATACAGCAATGGCGAATGCGGTTGCGTACGAGAAGCTGCACGATTTTCAACTAGCGGAAGATGCAGTACAAGAAGCATTCACTGAAGCCTTTCTGCATTTAAATAAACTGCGAGTAGGAGAAGCATTTCCGGGATGGTTCAAAGCTATTGTGATACGGCAATGCTATCGTATTACACGTAGAAAGCATCATCCCATGGTGCCTTACGAGGAAGCTGCACAATCGGCAGAGGCTCAAGTTAGTGTCTCCGATATTATTGAGAAAAGAGAGCTGCAGCAGACCGTTCATGATTCTATAGCTTTATTAACACCGAATATGAGAATTGCGGTTCAATTGTTTTATATTCAAGGGTATTCTCTTCAAGAAATTTCAAGCTTTGTGGGCACTTCGGTTCCGATATTAAAGAAGCGGCTCTTTGATGCTCGTCGAAAATTGAAGGGTGCTCTGCCAGTAGCCGATTTGGTCTCCGTATATAATCATTTGTATGTAGGAGGAAAAGGTGTGCTTCATATTGTAAATGGAGATTCAGTAGCAGAGAAGCTGAGGCAAGGCATCGTGCAGGGCGAGATTTTAGTATGGCGGGAAGTTTACCCTCAAGGTCCTGTGTTTTTAGATTCTGCTGCATTAGACAATCGTTCTAGACGATCACAATATTTGGAACAAACAATGGGTATCCCTCGCTCTGAGTTTGTTCAGGGCAGTGAAGCGCAGGAGAAAGTGTTGGCTGATTTTCATAAATATGAGGAGATTGTGCTTTGGTTTGAGCATGATTTGTTCGATCAGACGATGCTGTGCCATTTGCTCCATTGGTTCTCAGGGCAGTCTTTGCAGAAAACAAAGCTGAGCTTATTGTGCATCGGGCAATATCCGGGAATTGAACTGTTTCGCGGGTTGGGACAGCTTTCTCGGGAGCAAATGGAGACGTTATCGGGGACTTGGAAATCGATTGGGGCAGAAGAGCTGGACTTAGGCAGAACGTTTTGGCAAGCCTATACGTCACAGAATCCACAGCAGCTGCAGCAATTGTTAATTCAAGATACGTCCGTGCTGCCGTTTGCGCAAGAAGCATTTCAATTTCATTTATCGCGGTTCCCATCTATACAAAATGGTCTTGGTATTGTAGAGCAGACAACGCTTGCGATGATCAAGGATGGAATAAACGGTCCGTATGAATTATTTCAGCATGTTGGAAACAAACTCAACGCCTTGGGTATGGGTGATCTGCAATACTGGCATATTTTAAAGGAAATGTCTCGAGATCCGTATCCGTTAATACAAATCGGCGGATTACAGACAATCCCGTCTTATCTTGATTCATCGCTATCATTCCGCGATTGTATCGTTACGTTAACCGAATTCGGAAAAAGGGTGTTGGATGGAAAAGAGGACTGGATCGCGAATAAAGGAATAGATGAGTGGTACGGCGGAGTGCATTTGCAGGGATATTTTCCGCGGTGGCGCTGGAATACAATCGAACAAAAGATCATTGAGATAGGCGCAGAAACGTGACCTTATTTAAAAGATAAAGTTTATGCTTAAAGGTGGGGTGGGGAGATGGACAATCGCATCCTAGAAAGAGGCCTATCGATCATATCGCAGTGCAAGGGTCGAACGGGTGATATATGGGAGGCGCATTTCGGGGCGGCAGCTATCGCAAGCTATTTTTTCGTGAAAGAAAACCTGATGCCAGCCGAGACGTCAGCTCGAATAGCAGCAGAATCAGACGTAATGCTTCGCAGTCGAGCATACGAGCATATCGCTCGCAGCGGAGGAGAGCTGGATGCCGAAACAGCCGAAAAACAAATTCTGGCTGCTCTATTGCCTACAATGGATGGGCTCCACTGGGTCGGACACAATGTTATCTATGCAGCTATCAGTTTGATGGCGATCAGAGAACTTGACGGTTGGGGACATGCGGATGATATTGAAGGCATTACAAGCTTGATTGCATCTTTTAATAAAACCATTCCCGGAAGGTCATGGCTAGGGTATTCGGCATCGGACGTGAAGCGGCTGGAAGTGGCAGAGAGTGATCGCTTTCCTGCTATTCAAAATGCTGAGCAGCTATCCGAATTTATCATAAATGAACTTTCGTCTTTTCAAACCATTTACAGATCAGAGGCTCATCATGATCTAATTGGACATATGCTTACTTTTTCGCAAGCATTAACGATTTTGCATGAGCTCGGTCATGTCGAATATTTTCTGAAAGGCATTCCCTCTATTCAAAAGCTGGTTAAAGTTCTTCGTACCAGTCATCACATAAATCCGGAGCAGCCGCCAAAATTGTTCTCTTCAGTAGAGCGTTGGCCTCTACCACTGGCATGTCGATCAGATTGGCTGCCTGTTGAGGAAGAATACTGGCTGCAAAGCTTTCAACATACGGATTGGGATTTTGGTCACACATTTAAATTCCCGTACAGCTTTTATAATCATATTAACCGGCTCACCACAGCTAACCTTGAAGCAGTGGAAAACTTCCGATACATTATCGGGTAATGAAAACGGCAACCTACGACGGTATTTACTCGTCTAGGGTTGCCGTTTTTTTGCTGTATTTTAGGAAACTATATACGATCGGCATCCTCATGAATGTGTATTGAAGGTTAACCAGATTTGTTCCAAAAACATTTCGGGTGTATAGCCGCGCTCTTCTTTTTGGAAGGAATAGGATTCGCTGCTTAAAGCCATCAACAGCATATCAGCTTTAAAGACGCTGCTTGGTTGAGTGCGCCCGGTTGTTTCCATTTCCTCAAACAGCTGTACTAATAGTTCATGCAGCTCGATGTAGAGGGGACTCTGCGTCCGGGATGCATACCGATTGGTTGGTGTGGATTGTTCAACTCCTGCAAGCAGCTGGGATTTCTTTTCTCTGAAACGGATGAATAAGGTGAGAATCCCTTTTAATCGTTGGCTTGGCGGGGCTGTACGGTTTTGCTTCAAGTACGCTTCAATATTCTCGAAGAGGATAACGATGTTTTCTTTCATTAAATCCAGGCATAATTCGCCCTTGTTGCGATAACGGCGATAGAGCGTTCCCGGCCCGATCTTAGCCTCCGTGGCGATTTGATTCATGCTGACCTGTTCGACGTCGTTTTGCTCGAATAGCCGAAGAGCCGCATCCAGTATACGCTGTCGGTTTTCTGCAGCATCACGACGCTCGGAGCGGCCGTTTGTTTCCTCGGTATCATTCATGACTTCATCACTTCCTAAGTAAGGTTTGCAGACTGCTCTTGACAAGCGGAGACATCTCCGTTTAATATCAAGTGGAGAACTCTCCGGTTAATACTAACATATTCAAATTGAGCTTACAACCTAAGCTCAATCAGCAAAATAATGCCGTGTTTTTGCACATGCATGAGCTGACCGTCGACGCTCGGGTTGTCGCCTAGGGTTGAAAAACGGAGCCTATAGCTGGCTCTGCGGAAAGAAGGCATAACATCATGCCGATTTGGAAAAGAAATTTAATCGTCTGTTGGTTTGGCATGTTTGTATCAGGCGTAGGAATGAGTATGCTCGCCCCTGTATTGCCGCTCTATATCAAGCAGCTTGGTGTTCATGATACAGGCTCCATTGCCCAATATTCTGGAATTGCGTTTGGTATCACCTATATCATATCCGCTATTTTCTCACCTATATGGGGTCATGCGGCCGATAAGTTTGGACGAAAGCCGATGCTCCTCCGCGCAAGCCTTGGGATGGCGATTGTTATAGGCTGTATGGGTTTTGCGACGAATGTGCACGTTCTGATTGGATTAAGATTATTGCAAGGTGTCATAACGGGTTATGCAACAGCTTGTACAACCTTAATTGCGACGCAGACGGATAAGGAGCATTCCGGCTACGCTTTAGGCACACTTTCAACAGCAAGTATTGGTGGCTCATTGCTTGGACCATCAATTGGCGGCTTTATAGAAGAGGGATTTGGTTTACAAAACGTATTTTTTATAACAAGTGGGCTGCTGCTAATCGCATTCCTAACGACAGCCTTATTTGTAAAGGAATCATTCACTCGCGAGGACAAAAAGGTGCTTCCCCTCAAGGCGGTCTGGCAGCTCATTCCTGAGAAAAGCTTAACGATTACGATGTTCGTTACCTTCTTCATATTAACAGTGGCCTTATATTCCGTGGAGCCCATTATTACCGTCTATATTACTCATTTATCCCATGATTCCAGTCATATTGCACTGATAGCCGGATTAACATTCTCCGCTTCAGGTCTGGCCAACATCATTGCTGCGCCAAAGCTTGGGAAACTCTCCGATCGAATCGGGGTTCATAAGGTGATGCTCGTTGCTCTTGCGGCGGCAGGAATTATTTTTATACCGCAAGCTTTTGTGAGTAATCCTTGGCAGTTAATGGGCCTTCGCTTTATATTAGGTTTAACGGCAGCAGGCCTCACGCCTTCCGTTAATGTTCTAATTAAGAAAATAACGCCAGCCCCCCTTACGGGCAGAGTGTTCGGTTTTGCCATGTCGGCCGGCTATTTAGGCGTCTTCGGAGGTTCGATTTTAGGAGGACAGGTAGCAGCTTGGTTTGGTGTTCAATATGTATTTCTCATCACGAGCGCATTGTTGCTGTTGAACGCAGTGTGGGTTTATTTTAACGTATACAAAAAACTTAATAGGCAAGAGAAGCTTACGATGTGAGCGAGTGCGAGATCGTTCTCGGGTTTAGCCAGCGAAATAAGTTAGATATAGGAGAGGAGATTTTTTAATATGCGCATAAAATGGTTCGGTCACTCTTCGTTTTTACTGACTTCGGAGGCAGGGACGCGGGTTCTCATCGATCCCTATTATAAATTTCTAGGCTACCGCATGCCGGTACCCATTGAATCAGATATCGTCGTTGTTACGCATGATCATACTGACCATAATAAAATTAATGCCGCATCAGGCGATTATTTGCTGGTGAATGAGCCTAAGGAATACAGTCGCGGCGATGTGAGCATTACAGGATTCAAGACGTTTCACGACAAGGTAAATGGTGCGAAAAAAGGTCCGAATATCGTTTTTCGCTTCCAGATGGATGGACTAACGATTTGCCATTGCGGAGATCTGGGTCATCTATTGACCGAGCAACAAATAAAGGAAATCGGCAAAGTAGATATTGCCATTGTTCCTGTTGGAGGAAGAATGACACTGGATGGACCGGAAGCTGCTCAAGTTGTGCATCAATTACAAGCGACCGTTGCGATTCCGATGCATTACAGTACGAAGGCGCTAGGGATTTTAGGAAGATTTGTTTTCGCCAAGGCGGATAAGTTCATTAAGGCTGTTGGACATAGGACGACCGAAGTGAATACATTAGAAGTTACAAAAGAAAACGTGTCCCAATTTGCTGGCGTCGTCACGATGCAGTATGAATAATAGAAGGAAAACTCTGTGTTATTAAGGGTTAGATTGCACAAAAGAAGGCTCCGCGAGATGATCATGTCATCTGCGGAGCCTCTTTTAGCTTGATTTATGTGCAAAGAGTCTGGCTCTAGCCTGCTGCCCAAACGTCTAATTCAATTTTTAATTCGGGCAAACCTAATCCTTTGATATAAGCAACCGTCATGGAGGGGGGAGTTTGGCCAAACACTATATCCCAAATGGCATAGAAATGATCCCAATCTATTTCTTCCGTAGCCCAAATGTTGATTTTAATGACATGATCGGGAGTTAATTGTTGTGAAGAGAGGATATCAACAATATTACTCATTGTATTGGTTACTTGCTGATTAAAATCGGTAGGAATATTGTTGTTCTGATCAATGCCAATTTGACCGGAAAACACATACATCTCCGCATTTCTGCTTATTTTCGTTACATGACTATAGCTGCCAACCGGCTTCGCTATATTTTCCGGATTATATCTATGAACAACCTGATTATTTAAATTCATCGTTTGTAAGTCTCCTTATGAATGGAAAATAAACAAATATGAATAGTTTATTTTCACTGTATTTTTATCTTTTTATGATTGAAGACAGACCTATCCCGTCTTAATCAATTTTAGAAAAAAACAGCAGTAGAATACCCGATTCCAACAGATAATGATTTAATCGATCTCTTCTTCATCAAGTATCCCTCCTTCATTTATAAGTAAAATAACTTACAGTAGAATAATAACATTGTTGAAGTGAAAAGAATAGCAAGACTGTTGCATGACACCGATGAGGTAAGAACTGTTAATTTTGCTTTTTTAGAAGCTGTGCTTGTATATTGTTAGTATATCTTTTTTTAAAAAAAGGATTTTATAGGGAACATGCATGGGTTCGTGAAAACTGGAAATGTAGAAAGAGAATAAATACTTTTCTATCGAACCAGCCATATGTGTGGAATAGACAACCGGGAGGAAACAAAATGAGTACACAGAGTCTGGGAGTTCCATTAGAAGGTTTTGCTGAATTTAGTCGAACCGTAGCTGCAGAAGGCGCGGTACTGTTAAAAAATGAAGGACAAGTGCTTCCGCTTCGAGACGGCGAAAACGTTGCTGTTTTTGGCAGAACCCAAGTGAATTACTACCGCAGCGGTACAGGATCAGGCGGGAGCGTCCATGTTTCTTATACAACGAATTTATTAGACGGTCTTCGCGGTAAAAAGAACCTGGCAGTCAATGAAGAGCTTGCGGCTGTCTATGAAAAGTGGATAGAGCAAAATCCATTCGATAATGGCGGCGGCGGCTGGGCTGCTGAGCCATGGCACCAGAAGGAAATGCCGTTAACTGATGAACTAGTGTCGGGCGCAAGAGCTAAATCGAGCAAGGCAATCATTGTGATCGGACGTACAGCGGGAGAAGATCAGGATAATGCCGATGCACCGGGAAGCTATCAGCTAACCTCGGACGAAAAAGCAATGCTGAAGCAGGTAACAGCCTATTTCGAGCAAACCATCGTGGTGCTGAATGTATCGAACATTATTGATATGAGCTGGATGAACGATGAAAGTTATGTCTACCCCATTTCAAGTGCGATCTACTCTTGGCAGGGCGGCATGGAAGGCGGCAACGCCATTGCCGATGTTCTGGCCGGAGAAGTGACTCCGAGCGGTAAATTGACGGATACCATTGCTTATTCCATCGATGATTATCCATCCACTCGAAACTATGGCAATGAATTTAAAAACTTTTATCAAGAGGATATCTATGTAGGCTATCGTTATTTTGAAACATTTTGTCCAGAGAAGGTTCAATATGAATTCGGATACGGGATTTCGTATACCTCATTTAAAGTCGATTCTGAGCAAGCAATACTGACCACTAAAGATGGGAAGAAATACGTTGAAATTGACGTAACGGTTACCAATTCAGGAGCTGACTACGCGGGTAAAGAGGTCGTGCAGGTTTATTATGAAGCACCGCAAGGGAAATTGGGACAACCGGCTAAAGCTTTGGCTGCATTCGGCAAAACCAAAGTGCTTCAAGCAGGTGAATCAGAGCGCCTAACAGTGAGTTTTCCTGTAGATACAATGGCATCTTATGATGACGCTGGTGTGACAGGGCATGCTTCCGCTTATGTTCTAGAAGCGGGAACGTATCGTTTTTATGTAGGAACAAGCGTTAAAAACCTTATTGCAATAAGCGTACAAGGTAAAGACGGTTACGTTGTGGAAGCTCTTCAGGTCGTAGAGCAGCTGCAAGAGGCACTGGCACCAATAGAGGGCTTTAGCAGAATGAAGCCGGGCGCTCGGAAGGAAGACGGTTCATATGAGCTGATTACGGAAGAAGTACCCACTCGCAGCGTTTCCTTAGCAGAACGGATTGAGAAGAATCTTCCTGCAACACTTAAGCAAACTGGAAATAAAGGATTTAAATTAAGGGATGTTTATGAGCAGAAGGTTGGCATGGAAGCTTTTATCGCTCAGCTTAGCGACCAAGATTTGGCTGCCATTGTCAGAGGAGAAGGCATGAGCAGTCCGCTTGTTACGCCGGGTACAGCTTCGGCTTTCGGCGGAGTAAGCGACAGCTTATTTAATTACGGTATTCCCGTTGCTTGTACAGCAGATGGCCCGTCAGGTATTCGCATGGATAGCGGGCAGAAAGCGACTCAGGTTGCTATTGGTACTTTGCTTGCGGCAACTTGGAATGCAGAGCTGGTCGAAGAGCTCTACGTTATGGAAGGGCAAGAATTGTTAAGCAATAACGTAGATGCTCTGCTTGGGCCTGGCCTCAATATTCGCCGTAGCCCGCTGAATGGCCGCAACTTTGAATATTTCTCAGAAGATCCGCTCATTTCCGGCGTATTTGCAGCAGCATGTACTCGAGGAATTATGAAAGGCGGCTCTAACGCTACGCTGAAGCATTTTGCCTGCAATAACCAAGAAAAGCATCGCAGTAAAGTAGACGCTATCGTATCAGAGCGCGCTCTTCGTGAAATTTATTTGAAAGGCTTTGAAATTGCGGTAAAAGAGGGCGGCGCGAATTCAATTATGACCTCCTATAATCCAATTAACGGACATTGGGCGGCTTCTAATTATGATATGAACACTACCGTGCTTCGCGGCGAATGGGGCTTTAAAGGTATTGTCATGACAGACTGGTGGGCCATCATGAACGATGTCATCAATGGAGGAGCAGCGGATCGTAAATATACGAACTGGATGGTTCGTGCACAAAATGATCTATATATGGTTGTTCCTAACTATGGAGCGGAAATCAATGGCTGGGATGACAATACGATTGAATCGCTGGAGAATGGAACGTTAACAAGGGGCGAGCTTCAACGCTCTGCGATGAACATTTGTGAGTTCATTATGCATGCCCCTGTATTCTCGAGAAAACAAGTCATTGAAGAGAAGGTCGATACATTCAAAGCGAATGCATCTCTATCTCCGGAGCAAGCACAAGTACTTTCTGAGAATGCACAAGTTAAACCAGCGGCGGTAGGATCAAGCTTTATGAAAGTGGATCAAGCTGGCCAATACCGGATTATTGTCAGCATTATGTCTCCTGAGCCTGAACTGGCTCAAAGTGCTTGCAACGTGACACTGAACGATCAATTGATGACGACTATTCAGACGAATGGAACGGAAGGCAAATGGATCAAGCAGAAGCTTGTGAAAGTCGAGCTGGAAGAAGGTCTTTATGAACTGAAGCTGGAATTCATCAAACCAGGCTTGCAGATTGAATGGATCGAATTTAAAAAAGTGTAATGCAGAATAGCTGTGCGTAATACTTACCAGAAAAAACGAGGGCACCCGAAAGGGTGCCCTTGATTTTGCCTGCTTATAAAATCGGTATAGTAATGCTGTGACTTCATTGCTCTGCGACTAAGCCCTTTTCTTTGAAGACAGCACTTTGTGTATAAAATGCTTAGGCGGAATTTGGCTGGGCGATTGTTTATTGGAATCGTTAGAATGGATGATTAATGCTAGTAGCGCAACGTTTATGGAAGTAGCTGCAGCCTGCGAAACGAGGTAGACATTTTCCCAGTTTGGAGCGAATTTATTTTTATATTCATAAAGCCCTTTAAAGTTATACAGCTTGTTCCCATACTTATAGAGAAGCTTGATGATGTGCGAATCAGTAACGTTAGCAAGCGGAGCCATGCCTAAGCTGCAAACATCATAGGCTTGTTCTTTGGCCCAAAGGAACAGGGAAACAAATAGAACATCCATTGTGCCATGCGGGCATGCTTTTGTATAACGCATGAGATCAACCGTTAATCGCCGACAAACAGATTCTGCTTCCATAAATGGCTGATGATCCCCTGCAATGGTAACAAACGCTTCATAATTTCCATCAGGCCCAACGAGCACCGCGACTGGAAAACGCATGACATACTCCTTTGCGAAAGAGCCTACAGAAAAGCTTTTTTCTTTCCGATTACCCAGCCATTCATCTGAAATGTCTTGAAGACGATGGAGGAAGGAGTCGGAATATGGCGGGTGCAGAACCTCGAAGGTAAACCCGGAGCGTCCAAATTTATTCATGCGATTTCGCAGCTTAAGCCATTGCTTTCCATTCAGTTGAAAGGTAGATAAGTCGACCTGTGCTTCTTCTCCGATCTTGGAGCAGCGCAGCCCAAGCTTCTCATACAGCGATAGAAATGAGGATTTTGCTTGATAGAATACGGGTATTTGCTTATTCTCATTGCAGTCTGCTACAAACTGCTCAATAACGCGCCTAGTAAACCGGGGGTTTCCAACTGGGTCGCCAAGTACAATTCTTCTATTTAAGGCTGTGCGGTACACGATCAAAGCCTCGTAATCGGAATCCCAGAACCATTCTTTATCGCCAAGGTAGTATAAATGCGTGTGTGAGTTATTGCCGTATCTTTCAAGCAGTTTTGTCAGACGTTCTTCAGAATTGACATCAATCATGGTGAAGCCTCCAAGTAAGCAGTCTCTGGGAGCCAGCTGAAATAATATTTGTCTTCCTATTAAACAGGGATTATAGTTAAAAATTATACCAGTAATACCTAAGTTTTAGGTTTTTTTCTTGCGAATATAACGAATGTGGAGGAAGTTTTCATGAAAAAAGCATTGGTCGTTATCGATGTACAGGAAGCCTTTTTTTCGTTGCCGGAAAATTATCTTTACAAAAAAGAAGAGTTAGTAGCGCGAATCAATGAGTGGATTACTGCCGCGCGGGAGGGCAATGTCCCCATTATTTTTATCCAGCATACAGATTATGACAACGCAAATGATGAATTTTATGTAGATTCACCGGATTGGAAGCTGCATCATGGGCTCGACATAAGGGCTGAAGACACAGTCATACGCAAAACAAGCTGGGATTCGTTCTACGATACCGAACTAGCATCTACGCTAGAGGAAATGTCGATTGAGCAGCTTATATTTGCTGGAGCACAAACGGAGTTTTGTTTGGACACCACCATTCGGGCAGCTTACAGCCGTGGTTACAAGAACAATATTTTAGCGAAAAACAGCCATAGTACATTAGATAACACCGTCCTGACTGCACAAAAAATCATCGAACATCATGAGAAGGTTTGGAATAGAAGATTTGTTAATATTCTTGATGTAAATGAAGTGGCATTTTAGGAGCGCAATCTATTTTCAAGCCTACTTTTACTAGAAGAAATGATATAATGGTAATAATTTCTAATGGGAGGGCTTGAAGAAGTGCGTTTAATAAAAAATGCTTTATTGCTAGTCTTAATATTTAGTTCTTTATCGTTATTTGAGTATGGGAATTCGGTCAGCGCTGCCAGTAAGCCACTCATTAAGGTTATTGTTGATGGTGCTGAGATTAAACTGCCCGTAAATCCGATCGAGGTTAAGGGCAGCGCAATGCTGCACGCAAAAAGTATTTTTGATGCGCTGAAAATCAGCTCGAAATTCGACAAAAAGCGGATTACCGTGAATCACGGGGGAGTTACTTTTAAAGCGGAAGTAGATCAAACGCGTATTTATATCGGAAATCGAGAGCTTCGTTTGACACAGCCGCCTATTGTAAAGGACGGACGCACTTATGTACCGGCACGATTCATTGCCATTGTACTTGGCAAGGATGTGAAATACGATTCGAAAAATAGCCAACTGGTTTTCGGATTGACTGAAGATGCGAAAAAGGCTTTACTGCGTAGTTTGTTTGAGGCTGCGAGGAAGGGCGATGCCGCTGCGGTTACAAGCTTGATAAAGCGGGGAGCGGACCCGAATGGTAAATTGCTCGTCGAATATTTAGATAATACACCATTAAATTATGCTATCTCTAATAACAGAACGGATGCTGCTCGTGCACTATTAAATGGCGGGGCTACAATTAAGGATGCTGGTTCAGACATAGGCTTTAGTGTAATTGTGCTCCAGAATGCTGAATTGCTGGATTTACTGCTTACGTCAGGACTAGACCCAAATTATAAGGATAGGACGGGTTCGCTGCTGGAGTCAGCATCAGGCATTATTGGCATTTCTGAGAATGGAACTTTTTCAAAGGACTTGTATCCTTCCCCAGCTCTGGTTGATACATTGTTAAAGCACGGAGCTGACCCGGGGATAGACAACTCCCTCTATCGTGCTGTCCATGCTCAAAATTACAGTATTGTACAAGCTCTACTGAAAGCAGGCGCTGATCCTTATAAAACGAATCAACACGGCACTACACCGTATGATTTAAGTGTTCAGCGAAATATAAACCGTTGGCTGATCATACAGGAAAAACGTGTTGGACTGCCAACGCTAAGCATTACGGATGCTAAGGGGAACATAGTTGAAAATGGAAATTTAAATCTTCGCTCCATGGATGATTTTAAGAGCCCGCAATCCTATGTTGATTGGACTGCTGGACAAATTCATGTGGATGAGCCGAATGGCAAATATCAAGTCGTGAACGTAACGGTAGACGGTGGCACGTATATTTTACCGCAAAGTTTTAACTTTACGATCCAAGGTGAGACGGTAACACCGAGCACGTTAAAATTGCCTGATTTCAATGTCAATGGTACGTTAAGCAGTGAATTAGTTCCCATAAATGGCGGATATATTATGCTTTATCATAATCAAACATCTACATTAACTTTTATAAAAATTAATGCGAAGACGTTTAATCTCTATGCGCCTGCGGGGCAGTATCGGATCGTTGGATACCGTGATGTTTCTAATAAAGCGCATAGTGTAGAAGACGATGTAACCATTACTAATACAGGTGAAGTTCAGGCTATAGCAATCGATCTAAAAAAAGTAGATAACCCTATGAATCCATCGTAAATAAATTTTAAAAAAGGGACCGCTCGAGGCGGTCCCTTTCCATATGTTAAGACGATTATCCAGAGCGTTTATATAAATAGGGTGAAACGATAAAGGATTTATTATGAAATGGCATCTGATTAAATAACGAATGCCACCATTCGCAGCCTAGATCGTCCGAAACCGTAAAAAGTTGTGTGTTGATTTCATCTGTTTGCTGTGAAGAAAGCTGGACATGATGAGCCCAGGTATCCAGCAATTCATCCAGCATTAGCTCGACATCCGAAGGCAGCTTCAAATCTGACTCGTAATCGCTCATCCATTTCCCTTCCTTCCTACAGCCTTTTCTTTGTCTTTGGGCAGCATACCAAGCGTTTCGGCAAGCTGACGGCGTGCCAGCAGTATTTTATAGCGAACGGTGCCTGAAGGCAGCCCAAGCGCAGCGCCGATTTCACCGCTTTTCATACCGCCAACAGCCTTCATGAGCAGTATAGAACGAAGCTCCTCGGGCAGCTCTCGGATAGCTGACTCAAGCTCGTGAAACTGCTCACGGCCTGCTAACAATTGTGATAGGTCACCATTCGGACTTGGAAAGCTATACAGCTGGATTTTGGATACAGCTTGTTTATAGCTCTGCGATTTCCGATAATAATCCTTTACCCGATTGGCAGCAATCGAAAATATCCAATACAATTGTTGATCCTCGGGTATGCTTTCGACGACATCTTTGCGGTTCCAGATTTTCATGAATACGTCCTGCAGCAGGTCGGAGGCCGTTTCTTTACTTTCTGTTCGTCCGAGTAGATAAGAATAGATTTGCCTTGAATGTGTACGATACAATTGCTGAAACAAAGCCTCTGCGTTTATCGGCATAGCTTGCTTCTCATTCATTATCTCTGGTTTTGATCGTTCCTGTTTTTGAAATGGCAAGATACTGGAGTAGAGGTACAATTGCTTTCGAAGCTGTTATATCGCCGATGACTACAATCTCGGAAACTTTGCTTTTAATTAATTCGAGTTGAACATCCTCATCCATTTCGAAATTTCCAATCAGCACCATGCACATTTTTTCCTCAACGAATTCAAAGAAGCTGTTGGAGAACGTGTCATCTCCTAGAAATAACCGCACATTGGAGGACGTATTGGAATAATAAATGATTTGACCGAGCATGCGCGATATGGCGCTTCCTAATACGACCTCGCTCCCTTTAGGCAGTATCAGCTGTCCAGCTAAAATCACATCTTGAAACCCGATCTTCTCCACTGGTGAAGTGATGACCGCTTGCCCCGCAATGACGACAATATCCTCAGGAGCGCCATTGCTGTTGGCAAAAAACTCGCCTCCCAATGAAACTTGCCCGGACAAGATTTTCACTTTGCCTGCCGTAGAAGGGACTAAACAAACGCATCCAATATTTTGCTGGGGTATGCGATTCAAAGCACTAGATAGTGATTCTGGGGCAATTATGATACCAATGTTGCTAATGGAGGTCACATTAGCCAAGTCCTCAGCTTTCACTCCAGTCAAATCGAGAAGACCCATATTCTCCAAAGCTCTTTCTTGAACATTAGCTTGCTGCACGTTTTCCATACGCTTCACGCTCCCATCATTTTCTAATTACACTAAATATAACGTATGACATTTAAAAGTGTTGGAAGAGAACAAAATTAGTTAATTCATTGCATCTTTAACGTTGCTTCGTTATCGTAGCATTAAGAGCGATACATTAATGATACGTGTTAGGAGATTCGGGAAATGAAAAAAAAGATCTTGATTGTTGAAGATGATATTCATATATCCAAAATTATTAAAATGAATCTCAACCTTGTGAATTACGATACGGCGGAGGTTTATGACGGCTTGGCGGCGCTGGAGCTGCTTCAGCGGGAAAAGGTTGATCTTATATTGCTGGATGTGATGATCCCTCATTTGGATGGATTTGCGCTGATGGAACGAATTAAGCCGTACCAGATACCGGTTATTTTTTTGACGGCCAAAAACTCTGTCTACGATAAAGTGAATGGATTGAAACTGGGAGCCGATGATTACATGGTTAAGCCTTTCGAGGCTATCGAGCTGCTTGCCCGCATAGAGACGGTATTGCGAAGATACGGCAAAGAAGAAAGTGTATTACAATTTCAATCTATTACAGTCAATATGGATAAACGAGAAGTAACCAGTCAAGGGGAAGTAGTCGAGCTGACGCCGAAGGAATATGAATTGCTTGTTGTTTTGCTGAAAAATAAGAACATTGCCCTCTCGAGAGAGCAGTTCATTAGTAAGGTATGGGGCGGCGACTATTATGGCGAGACGAGAACGGTCGATATGCATATTAAATCGCTGCGCAAGAAGCTAGAGCTGCAGGATTACATCAAGACGATTTATAAACTCGGTTATCGGCTGGAGGATTAAGAGGATGAAATTTTGGCAAAAAATTTATGTCTTCTCTATTCTAGTTTTCATCATTATTTTTAACGCTGCCTCTATTATGGTGATTGAGCGGAGCCATAATCGAATGCTTAAGCAGGAAATCAACAACGCTTTAAGCCAGAACATGAGCATCCATTCCAGCGTCGATGCGATTGTACCCATCCTTCGAATCTATGACTCCATTGATTACGAAAAAACGGTATTAACGAGAATTGCTAATGAATTTGTTGGTAAAAATAACGAGCAGCTCGTTTATTTAGATATTAGAGACGAGCAAAATCGGTCAGTCTTTAACAATACCGATTTTCAAATCCCAAAGCAACGTGAGGAACTGGACAAGCTCGCCGTAGACGAAATTAGTTATATTTTGCGGGATATCGATCAGCGAACGATACTGTTCACATCAAATATTGCGAATATAAACCATAAAAGCTATGTTTTCACCTATATGATCGATGTTACTTCTGTGTACCAGGACCGGGTGGATCAATATCAGTTTTTTGCCAAAGTAGATGTGGCTGCCTGCTTCCTCTATATGCTGATTATGTTTTTTGTAAGCCGAGGGCTAACGAGGTCGATTGACCGGCTTAGCCAGACCGCGCAGGTTATTGCACAAGGCGATTTCTCGGAGCGCGTCCGGATAAAATCAAAGGATGAAATTGGCATGCTGGCTCAAAATTTCAATGATATGGCTGCTGTTGTTGAGGACAAAATTACGATTCTCGAGCGAAATAATGAAGAGAAACAGCGGTTCATCAACAATTTTACTCATGAATTGAAGACGCCTTTGACTTCCATTATTGCCTACGCCAATTTTATGAGGACAACCAAATATAACGAGGAAATGTTTATGGATAGTTTGAATGTCATTTATTCGGAAGGAAAGCGTTTAGAGTCGTTGTCATTGAAGCTCATGAACCTGATTTTGCTGCAGGAGGACGATTTTCAGATGGAGCTGCACGATTTAGGGGCGATTTTCGCTGAATTAAAGCCGACGCTTAGTGTAATGGCGAGCGAGAAGCATGTGGGGATGATCGTGGAATGCGAACCGTGCGAGCTGCTGGTGGAGAAGGATTTGATAAAGGTGTTGATCTCCAATCTTGTAGATAATGCGCTGAAAGCTTCAGCCCCGCAGCAAACCATTATACTGCGTGCTCTGTGGCGCGGAAATCAATATATTTTGCAGGTGCAGGACGAGGGTATCGGCATTGCCAAGGAACATCAGGACAAAATATTTGAACCTTTTTATATGGCGGACAAGTCTAGAACAAGAAGCAGTAACGGAGCAGGTCTAGGGCTTGCGATATGTCAAAGTATTGCAGGCGTACATCATGCTGCAATCCATATTGCAAGCAATGAAAATCAGGGCACAACCGTAGAAGTTGTGTTCACTCCGGGTCATCCGAAAGGCGGGATTAAGGAATGAACAAGCTCATTCTGGTTATGGTGCTCGCAGCGCTCGCAATCATTTCGACGGGGTGCGGAAACGTATTGGATAGGACCCCCAAAGATACGGTAATGGTTAAAAAAATAACGAAAGAAACGGGCAGCAACGATGTGGAATACGAGGGTGTTCTGTCCCAAGAGGCGGTGAAGACGCTTAGTTTGAATGCAGTCAATAAGTATTTGGAAAAGAGTCTAACGATTGATGAGCTGCAATTTGAGCTGATGGCTATTGACCAGCATAAATTTAGAGAACTGCTAAATGAAGCGGAGTATGGAACTAACCCCAGACCGGAAAGGGCGCAGGTGATTGAACAGGGCGCTGAGGCCAAGCTGGATTATCAAACAGAACTGGATGACATTTCTGGCGGCTTGTATTATATAACGCTGACTAGATTGTCTGATCCTAGTGAAGTATATGACATCGTGCTGAACGCCAAAGACGGTGATGTGATTAGACTTTCCGAAGTGGGTGTCGTACGGGCCCCTTCCTCCAGCAGTCAAAGTGAACAAGAGAAAATCATTGCTCTCGCAAATGCGTTTATCGATATAGAAGGAAGTTACTCTTTATCTGAATTGTCGCTGAATGAGGACATTACCCGCTGGGACAGCGTTGTGGAATTGTTTTATACGAGTAAGGAAGATGAGAAGCTGAAATATTGTGTCACGGTGAATGTGAGGCAAAATAAGGTTGTCGGGTTTAGCAAGGACGTTATGGCGTTGTTAAGTTACTATTCTAGACTGTAAATAGAGTGAGATGAAGAGAGCCAATTGCATGTGCAATTGGCTTTTTTGAAATATAAGAATTTATAAGTTTGTTAGCTTATAAAGGGCTTATATTTCACCGTCAAAGCTACTTCAGCGTCTAAAGGACGCCGAAGGCGTTTTTGCTTGCATTTTTATATTTTACAACTTCAATACAACTCTATCTCACTTATCATATATCCAGTCACTATACTGATGAAGTAATGCCTCGGAACGATAAAAGTGCAAGCAGTAGACAATGATAGCAATTGAAAGGAAGAGAACCTATGAAAAAAGCATTGTTCATTTTGTTGACGATAATGATGATGGTTGTATCTGCATGCAGCTCTGCTGCAGGCGGAAATTCAGGAGGTACGCAGACACCTAACGAGGGGCAGGCCGGTACAAATCCGCCTAAGGAAGAAACGGTTGAACCGAAAAACAGCAATGAGAAAAAAACGATTGTGTTCTCGACTTTTTTTCAGAACGATTTCTTTGTAGAAGCCAAAAAGAAATATGAAGCCAAGCATCCCAATATCACCATTGATCTCAAATACATCGATACAGAGGATGCGGATTTAGAAGTCAATTTGGAGAAGTTTATCAAAACGACAGGTACGGCTTTGTTATCCGGTAAAGGGCCTGACCTGATTGAGATGGACCAGCTGCCATCAGGGGATTATATAAAAAAACAGCTGCTGGTCAATATGAGTGAGATGATCGATAAGGACCCAACATTTAAGAAGGAACAGTATTTTGGCAATATTTTAGACGGAATGAAAGTGAACGGAGGATTATATGGGATGCCGCTTGGCTTTTTTATTTATGGTCTCTTCGGCAATAATACGTTGATCGAGAAAAGTGGCGTTAAGATTGACGACAGCCATTGGAACTGGACTCAGTTTATAGAAACGGCTAGAGAACTCGTCAAGCATACAGATGAAAATCAATCGGTATTAGGCACAAGTCAGCCGGAATATATGATTACGCAGCTGGTTAATGATCAATATGGGACGTTTGTGGATAAGGAGAGCGGGAAGGCTAATTTTGACTCTGCTGCCTTTACTGATTTGCTGAAAGAAGTAAAATCCGTGTTCGATGACAAAATTATGAGTGGAGATAAAGGCTTTCCTATATTTAGAGACACCCAAATTAACTCGCCTGACGATTATATTCGTGAGATAAAACAAAGCGAGTTTTTGACAGAAGGTCTATCCCACAAAACAAAACTATACTTAAAGCCGATCGCAAGCGGTCAGCAGGCAGGCGGCTCCTTCAGAACGTATCAAACGCTGGGCATAAACGCAAAGTCTTCTGTAAAAGAGGAGGCATGGGATTTCTTGAAATTTATGCACTCTGATGAAATGCAGCATCGAGCAGGCAGTGCTGGCTTCCCACTCAGTAAAGCTTCATACAGCAGGGTCGTCCAGGATGTATTAAAAAAAGGAACGGTTAAGTCTGATCAACCGATCGGGCCGATGAAAGGCAAAGTGTTTGAAATTACCCAAAAGGATATTGATGATCTCGATAAATTCCTTACTGGAGCCAAATATTCGGTTCAGTTCAACAATACTCATATTGATGACATTGTAAGGGAAGAGTCCTTAGCTTATTTCGCCGGACAAAAAACGCCTGAAGCCGTGGCAAAGCTAATTCAAAATAGAGTGACGACTGTTTTAAATGAATAGGAAAAGCATCAAAAGTGTTCTAATCAGGCTGCTGCGCAAGGATGGTGCTGCGGCAGCCTGCTTTTTGGCACCGAGCCTGATTGGTTTTTCCTTATTTTATCTTGTCCCGTTTGCCATGGGAGTTGTGTATTCCTTTCAGGATAGTACCGTTAACGGCTCATTTGTTGGTTTGGACAATTACAAGGATTTGCAGGCCAGCGCATCCTTTCGGAAAGCGGCAGCCAATACATTTCTGTTTACTGGCGTTAGTGTACCGCTCATTATCGCTTTGTCTTTGTTGTTTGCGCATTTGCTGAATCAAAAGCTGTTTATTCGAAATTGGCTGCAGACCGCCTTTGTACTGCCGCTTGTCGTGCCTGTCGCATCTATTGTGATGATATGGCAAATCATGTTCGACTGGAATGGGACATTGAATGCTTGGATGCAGAGCTTGCATCTGGATCGAATAGATTGGATGAAGTCGGAATGGTCAATCGGTGTGTTAGCCATCGTATATACGTGGAAAAACATCGGGTACAACATCATATTATTTTTGGCGGGGCTCCAAAGCATTCCTAAAGACTATTATGAGACTGCGGATATCGAGGGTGCGGGCATTTTCCATAAATGGATTCATATTACGCTCGTTTATTTGACTCCGACCCTGTTTTTTGTCGTCCTTATCTCTATTATTAATTCGTTTAAAGTGTTTCGTGAAACGTATCTGATCGCAGGCAACTATCCTCATGACCGCATCTATATGCTGCAGCATTATATGAATAATATGTTTTTATCCCTTGATGTACAGAAGCTGACAGCCGCTGCAGTTCTAATGGTAGGCTGTATTCTTGCTTTTGTAATGGTCATGCTTTCCATCGAACGGCGTTTTCGGAATTCCATGGATGGGTGAAAGGGTGGTGAAAGGATTGCCATTATTTAAAAAGCTTGTGTTGTCAGTTATCATGGGGGGGCTTGCTGCGGCAATGCTATTCCCCATTGTTGTTACATTTTCCAATTCATTCATGACAGAGACTGAAATTGACTATAACTACAATCTCATTGGCAAGATGGTTAATATTGCGGCAGGGGAAAAAGACGGATATATCAATTTAAAGCTGATCCCAGATTGGGTATCATTTGGTCAATATGATGAAGTATTGGTTCATAAACCGATGTTTCTCCATATGTTTTGGAATTCCGTGTTTATTGTTGTACCCATCATTGTTCTGCAAGTGATGATCGCATCTCTAGCCGCTTATGCATTTGCCAAGCTGCGGTTCTGGGGGAGGGATAAGCTGTTTGTCGTATATTTGATGACCATGCTTATGCCATTTCAAGTGACGTTAGTGCCCAATTATATTATTGCGGATAAGCTGGGGCTCATGAATACAACTTCCGCCATTATACTGCCGGGGATATTCAGCGCTTTTGGCGTGTTTATGCTCAGGCAGTTCATGATGCATATTCCATATACGTACGTTGAAGCAGCAAAAATAGATGGGGCAGGGCATGCAACCATTTTTTATCAAATTATTGTACCGCTCGTCAAGCCGGGTATCGCCGCTTTAATTGTTTTGTTATTTGTTGATAATTGGAACATGGTTGAGCAGCCGCTTATATTTCTTGAGGACACATTCAAGCAGCCGTTGTCACTCTATTTATCGCGTATTAGCGAGGGTGCAAGGGGCGTTGCTTTTGCTGCCTCCGTTTTGTATATGACTCCGATGGTGCTGTTATTTTTATATGCAGAGTCTTACTTTGTTGAGGGTGTTCAGCTATCGGGAATTAAAGGTTAGCCCATTCACGGAGGGATTTTAATGGAATTACAACTAGCTGGCCAAGCAGTGCCTGGACGCAAAAGAAAAATTCGCCTTCTGTTTGGCTTGTTTATGGGGCTGTTAATCGGATTTACGCTGTTTAGCAATACGCTAATGTCCTTAACCTTACCCAAGGTCGTGTTAGTCACGCCAAACCGAGGTGAACTTAATCATGACTTTCAAGGCAGCGGTATTGTGAAATGGCGGGTGCAAACGGCTTTGTCGGGTGAGCCTGGGATAAGGGTAAACAAAGTGAATGTTAAGGAAGGAGAGCCTGTTAAGAAAGGGCTGGTATTGATTGTTTATGACCAGAAGGCTGCAAAAAATCAAATACTAGATGAGCAGGCCGCTCTTAGTAAACTGCAGCTCCTCGATAAAGAGCTGCAGCAAAGCTATGTCGAAGCCTCCCAAAGCGGAGATGAGAAGAGCATCGAAAGCGCCAAACATGCGCTGAAGGTAAACGAGATAGATAGGGATATGCAGCAGCGGAGAATTCAGAAGCTGCAAGAGAATTTGGCAGAAACGAGCACACTGGTTGCGCCTTTTGACGGGATTGTAACCAAGGTTGGCGCGGTCGAGGGTTTGGCTTCATCCGAAGGAGGACCTGCTGTTATGATCGCCAACACGAGTCTTGGCTTTGAATTTGAAATTCTAGTTCCCGAGGCTGCAGCGGCTCCTCTGGAAAAAGGAGCGAAGCTTGATGTTCAATTGAGCGGCACTCAGGCTAGACAAATCGAGGGCAGCCTAGTGGAAATTCAAGACACTGATGCTCTTAGCCCAGCAGGTGAAGGCGGAAGCACAGCCTCACATACGGCAATGAAGAAATTGCTTGTTGCGATAAAGGATAATCAATTGCAGGGGGGAGAGCGTGCCGAGGTTATGCTGACTCAGAAGACAGATGATGTCATTCTGGTACCGAGTAAAGCGATTCACGATGAGGGAGACAAAAAATATGTGTTTGCCATGGAGGAGAGGAGTGGACCATTAGGCAACGCCTTTTACGTTCGCAAAGCGTACATTACAGTCGTTGATTCAAATGATACACAATCTGCCGTTACAGATGGGCTGTTCGAACAGCAGTCCATTGTATTCGAGAGCGGAGATCCGCTTCAGGATGGTGACAAGGTTCGCGTTCAGTAGGTAGGAAGCAGGAGCTTTACTCCATCTATTGCAACATGTATACGGAGGGACTTTCATTGATTGTAAGTACAAAACTTCACATCCCCCACGTGCGTCATTTTTTAGTATCTAGGCCGCGGTTGATACATAAGCTTAATGCGGGGATGGAAGCCAAGCTAACGCTTGTTTCTGCGCAGGCTGGATACGGAAAAAAGACAGCTTTAAGTGAATGGGTGCGGCAGTGCGATAGAGCTGTGGCCTGGATTTCACTGGATAAGCAGGATAGATGCCTGCATTTAACTTAAAACAGCAGCCCTTATCATGTAGGGGCTGCTGTTTCTGTCTTTTCAGCTGCATCAATGGCTATTAAACTTGATAGGAGTTAATGTAATTTTAGAACGGGCTCATCCCAATTGTATTGATTTTCTCGCCAGTTATACTGATGCCCATTCTTGTCGTAATGTCACGGTAATGACCAACACGGCGACCGACTCGGTAGTCCGTCTCGTCTTTGTTTCCTTCAAAGTTGCCGTTAATAATCATAATGGTTACACCAAACCCAGCAGGTGTTAACCCTTTGGCAATGTCTGACGCAGATGGTGTCCAGTTGCCGATCATTACATCATGTGCAGAAGGTTTCGGCGGTTGAGGAGTCATCCAAAATAAGATAGCTGTCATAAAGCCTAGCTTGCCGTCGTTTACGATTAATTCAGGTTGTTGGAGCAATGTGTTCTGAGTGCCATAAATAATTCCGCTAATAAGTCCGTAATTGTAGTTCCAGCTAAGCTGAATCGGTCCACGTCCGTGATACGACTTGCCTGGAACTGGAGGGAATTCGGCATGGCTTTGAATGTACCCTGTGTTTGTGGAATTAATATAAGCGACTTCTTCATTCCAAAATAGTCCCCAGCTCAGCTCGCCGCCAGGTGCTGTCGCCCAGCCTCCGCCTGTTTCATGCGCAATATTGGCGAGGAAAGCTGCCAGCTCGCGCTTGCGGTTTACAGTGGAACCTTCTTTAATAAATGTGCCAAAATCAACCGTTTTAGAGATGACCGGTACGGTTAAATTCCATGAAGCGTTGAAATCTGCATTTTGAGAAATGAGTGTTTCTGTTTTCGTTGTTTTGTTCAAGCGGAATACACGGTTGTTCCATGTAGCACCTTGGCGGTATTCAAGCTTGTACTTAATGTTTGCAACGTCTGTTACTGCAGCGATTAGGTTGTCATAAGAATAATAGTCGACTTGACCAGGTTTATAATACGTTTTGCTAGCAGCGAAAGTGTGCCATGCAGGTGTACCAATACGCATCGGGAACAGTGCTTCATATTCTGTTTTTGGCAGTGCGGCTTGTACGGCTGCCGCTGCGTTTGCTGGTGAATATTGAGGGTCAATTCCGCCCCATTGTGCTGTAATTTGTTCATCGGTTAGAACGCGGCTTTGTCCGACATTTAGTTCGGCAAGAGAGGTTTTTACGGTGATGGCCGTACTTGCTGTTGTGTTGCTGGAGCTGTCTTTTGAGGATACAGAGTAGATATACGAAGTGTCAGGCTGCAAGCCAGTATCGGTGTAAGTTAATGTGGAGGCGTTTGTGGAACCAACTTTTGTAGTGCCGCGGTAAATATCGTAACCAGTTACAGCAATGTTGTCTGTTGCAGCATTCCAAGTTAATGTGACTGAATTAGCGGTTTTTCCTGGCGAGGCAAGATTCGTTGGAGCTGTAGGCGGAGTTGGATCTTGGTTGCCCCCGCCCGTACCTGGCTCAAGCAGCAGCCATGGTGAGCTCGATGGAGCGCCAGCACCGGGTACATCGCCTTGTGTCCACCATTTGGCTCGATAGTTGTAGTTATTGTAGCTCACTTCATCGCCGGTTAAATACACTTGAGTGGACACCCACGGTGAGGCCGTTAATGCAGCTTGCTGCTGAGCAGCATTGGCGGACACGGTTTTTGACACCGCTTCCAATTGAGCCAATAATAACAAAGTGGATAATACAATGACGCTTATGCGGATGAGCTTTCTGCTTATCAGTTTGCGTTTCATAGACATCCTCCTAAACAATTTTGTTAATTTCAACAACAAGTATATAATCTTCCAAATATTTAATATATAGACGGTAATAACTATATTATTTTGTTTGTTTGTGTCGATTGTTACAACATTCGAACTATTTTTAGGGATAAATTTATGAGATATTAATATTTTTATGTAAAATAATACAAAAATACCCCAGTGCAATTGTACTGGGGCTTTGATCGATTTATTCGGTGTCTCGTGCAGCGTTAGAAAGGCCAAGCCAAGGTCCTAGGGTAGACCTTGTGCTATCTGTCGTATAGAAGCAGTCAAAAAGTAAGCTCAGGCCATTGCCAGATAACCCCCTAGTTTCGTTGATAATCATTAACGAAAAGACTTGCTCTAAATTGAGCAAGTCACAAACCGTCGCATATTAAAGCGATAAAGAGGCTGATTTTTTTTATAAGCTATTAATATAGGGTGAACTTCTATGATCCCCTTTTGTGCTCTTGTTACTTTAATATCGCGAATTTCCCAATAGTCGCCTGTTAGATGAATGCCGTAAGAACCATCATTGGTAGCGGGTCCTTGCAATATAGGGGGATTAGCTGGGTCACAACCCTTCAAAACGATGCGGCTGCCGGAAGTGCCGCTGGCGCCCGAATAGAAAACACCAGTTGGAACGCCGTTAGCATCCAATCTAGGATCACCGCTTGCAGCTCGAATACCTGAGTAGGACCCTGGCGCAATCGTGATTATTGTACCAGCGCTCGCATTGATCATCGCAGCTTGAATAGCAGCTGCGGAGGTTAATGCGCCGGAACAAGCTGCTATCCCACCGGACTGTGTAGTTGCGCTGACGGTATTGCTCGAAACCGATTGATTGCCTGCCGCATCCTTTGCTTTTACGTAATAGCTGTAGATTGTCGATCCGGACAAGCCAGTATCACTGGCTGTGGTTGCTGCTACCGATTTGAGAAAACTGCCGCCGCGGTAGATGTCATATCCAGTCACGCCCACATTATCCGAGAAAGCGTTCATCGGGCTGAGGTGTTTGGTGAGGGACAGCTTTAAGAAAAATTACGAGAATTTAATAAAAATTACAAAGAAAATAATGTAACATTATGTTATTGTGGAAAATATATCAAAAATAAAATTAAAAGGAGGGGTAAGTATTATGAAAAAAATAGAAATTATAAAAATAGGGCCGAAAAGTGCTTTTAAAGCGACATTATATTTTGCTATTATTCCATTATCCATTATGGTTGCTTTAGGCTTTCTAGTCGCCATTATTGGACTCGCTATTGGCAAGCCAGGCTTACTGATTGCAGGAATTCCTTATATTATAATGCCCGTTATACTAATTTTTGTTTATGGCTTGATTGGGATGTTAAGTGCCTTCATCTATAGTAAGCTAGCTACAAAGTTTGGCGGTCTTGAAGTAACGGTTGTAGAAAAGGATAACCTTATAGGATAATCCGTCATGAAAGACCGATCTCAGCTTCGTGTAGAACGCTGGGATCGGTCTTTCATTTTTAAATGTACGGTTGGTTATGCACGGACAGCGCACTTCTTCCAAAATCATATTATTCTCCTTGTTTCTCGTGATGTAATAGCCAGTTTTTACGTGTTAATCCACCGCCGTAGCCACCTAAATCACCATTTGAGTTGATGACTCGATGGCAAGGAATCATAATCGCAAGCTGATTTGCGCCATTGGCCTGAGCGACAGCACGATAGGCGGATGGTTTACCGAGTGCGGCGGCGATGTCTGAATAGGAACGTGTTTCGCCCGGCGGAATTTTCATTAATTGCTCCCATACGCTCTTTTGAAAAGGTGATCCAAGCAACGAGACAGGGGTTTTGAATTCGGTCAGTTTTCCATCAAAATAACGGGTCAATTCACTTTCAATCGATTGGATCGGTTCCGTGACACCTGGAATGATGGCGGATTTTGTCCGTTGACGAAGCCTTTCTACTTCGCGCTCTAGCCCTCGCCGATCAACAAATTCAAGAAGATAAAGTGCACTCTCATCCCCAATCGCAATCATCGGCCCAAGCCTTGTATCGATCCAAGAAGCTTTCAGAACCTTACTATTCTCTACTAATGTAGGCGCGGCCCCCATAATTCGCGAGAAAGCATCTCTGAAACCGCTGCTGGATTCATAACCAGCAGATAGCTGAGTATCAATGATCGTTTGACCCGATCTAATGTTCTTCAAGGCAAGTCCCATGCGGCGGGCGCGAGCATATTCAACAAACGTCATGTCAAATCGCTTCTTGAACTGACGGCGCGCCGTTGATTCATCAACCGAAAGGTTTTTGAAATCTTGTTCCTTCCATCGTTTTTCAGGATTTTCCTCAACGGCAGCAACAAGCTGGCGAACAACCTCCGATACATGGTTTGGGTGGGAAAGCGGACGGCATCTTTGGCATGGCCGATAGGAGGCAAGCAGCGCTTGTTGTGCCGTCTCATAAAATTCGCAGTTTTCAAATTTAGGCTTTCGTGCCGGGCAAGTTGGACGACAGAACACGCCAGTCGTTTTGACGCCTACATAAAATACGCCTTCATACTCCGTTCTTTTCTCTAATAATGCCCTGTAGTATTCTTCGTTACGCTCTGCAGGTACCATGTATGCACGCCCTAATCTTAGATTATGCTCTTATTATAGAGCCTTCAGAAATATAACGTAGCCGAAAATCAGGCATTTATTTTTTTGATTCGCATGTACTCAGATGACGTTCGTAATCTGATTACCAGAATGCAATCCAACAACGGATGACGCTTATCTTGGCTTTGACACGGCTTTACAGTCCTTCATGTTGATTGCGCAGTAAGAGAAAAGCCAAGAAATATGCTAGTTATAACCCAGCATTTTCTTGGCTTTTGAGTATGAATAAATTGTCGAGCTTGAATCCACTTCAATAGCGGCAGGATGGTGCTATTGCTTAAATAAAAGCTCTTTACCATCCGAAAGATACGTATAATAGTGATCTTTTGAAGCTTCTTCAATATGCTCGAATGCCCAGTGAGCAGAAGTCGCATCCGGCCAAGATGGTGTGGTCACGCCTGTAAGCGGTCCTCTTCCTAGCAAACGGTTCATAATAGTAACTGCTTGCGCACGTGTTACATATTCCTTCAGACCGAACGAGCCATCTTCAAAACCGATCATAACCCCCGCTTTGTTTACAGCGGCAATAGCTGCTGCAGCCCAATGCTGATCAGATACGTCCTCAAATGTGTTCGTGAATGGTCCGTTAAGATCAGCATTTAACCATTTGGCCGCAATCATTGCCATTTCGGCTCTCGTTATGCGGTCATTTGGCCGGAAGTTGCCCTGCTTATCGCCAATCATTAATCCAATATCTTGTAGCTGCTCGATGTTAGCTGCGGCCCAGAAGCCTTTTGCAACATCCGGGTAGAGCTTTTGGTATTCATAAACATTAGGTAAATTTTTGTTGCGTGCTAGTAAAGCCGACATCTCCGCTCTCGTGATCGTGTTATTCGGGCGGAATGTGCCATCAGGGAAGCCTTTAATATAAGCATTATGATGGCCAGGGTTTGCAATGTTCAGGTCAGTGAAAGACTTCAAAGTGCCTGTGAAGCCGCTGCCCGGCTTATAAGATACGGTTGCTCCATAACCAACGGGAATAGGATTCTTCAACTGAATAATAACTTGATTGCCATCCATTCTAACGTCTTTTATTTCCACTGCCTGGCCACTAATTTTTACTATAAAGCCTGATATGTCCGCCTTACCGCTGCCATCAACTAGATCAAGAACAATGGTTCCCGCTTTTGGATCGATGGTGGTCTTCTTTACTTGCTCCGTCACAGGCTGAGCGGGTATGACGGTGCTTTCACCTGTCGACCGTTCTGTTAACTGAATAACGGAGAAAATGCTAAACTTGTCAATTTCAATCTCTAGCCCAATTGGAGTGTCACCGCTGTACACAATGGCAGGTTTCATTACTACTTTTTCTCCATCGCTATGCTCTACAAAGATTCGCAGCGAATCTAAAAAACTGTCGTAGTTGCTTGCAGGCACGGTGATTCCGTTCTTTGCAAATGGTAAGAACAGTGTTGTTGTGTAATCGCGATAGTTTGTTTCAATTTCCAACGAGGAGCCGATCACTGCAACATTTCGGCTTCCAGCTGCTGCTCTGACAACTGTCTCATTCACAATGCTGGTATTTAATTCCGATTGATGACCAGCATCTTTTACTGGAATTAAGCGGAAAAACAAGTCAAGATAACGATCTGCCATTTGGTCAATAACGTTTGCAGCAATGGATATAGTTGCATATTCTGTACGTATATCCAACGTATTTTGGTTTGTGTTTAACAGTCTTAAAGATTGTCCAGGAATTTCGACAGCAATCTCACCTGGCTCGTCTCCTGCAACCTCATCAACAAGTACAGTTGATACTCCGTTTTTTGTTCTAAGATCATTAATAAACCTTGCTGCTGCTGCCGGATCAAAAATGGCTTTGTCAATTTTTACTCCGTTTGACAACATAACACGATTAATGCCAACCGGCTCACTCACCTCGTTGTCTGAGCCGCCAACAACAGGGACTTGTCGATAATTCTCGATTGTTGTCTTTGTTAGGTTCTCGGCTTTGACAATTAACAGGAATGTGCGGGTTTTCGTTACACCATTTTTAGAAACGGAAGCGGTGAGTATAACACTCTCATCCTTTGCATGACGATGAACAAGTGTCTTAATTGATCCATTCTCAGGCAATGAAATTTCAATTGCACTTGGCTTGTTGGAAGCCCAATCGATCATCGTTTCATTTGCCCCTGTTGTTACAATGAGTACAGGAAGCGTAACACTCTCCCATGTATCGTTTGCTTGGTAACCGATCTGCAGAGCCCTCAGTGCATCATCAATTGCTTCGTCTGTCGTGAATTCGACCGTTATAAGCAAGGGCTTGCTTTCATATCTGTCTTTTTCCGTTAATGTCACTTGAATTTTGGTTCCAGGCTCAAGGTCAAGTCCTCCGATGACCACGGTTCCCGTCTCTTCTCCGGTATTTACCGCACGTTTCAACTCTGTACCATTCTCGTCGTATACAATAATGGTCGCCCCAGCAGGCACCTCTACTACCTTAACGCTGCCATTCGATACACTTGCTTTAACCTTTGAACTTTCCGGTGAGCCACTATCTATTTTTGCTGTGCTAGAAGTGGATGGGCTTTCCAGCTTTCCAACTTCTGCAATTGCAACCTTAACCAAGTCTCCCTCACCAAGTACATGCGGGGCTTCAATGTTAACTACAACGGTAGCTATGGACGTATCCGTGTTTGTAACTGTACCAATAACATCGCCGTTCTTGTCATATACGTTGATAGTTGCACCTGGTGGTACGTCTTTAATGGTTACTGCGTTTTTCGTTGCGTTTGTTTCCACATTGTTGCTCTCAAGCGGAGCGCTTTCCGTTTTTGCTTCGCTCGATATCGGTTTACTTTCCAGATGACCGTCTTCTGTGATCGTAACTTTTACAATATCGCCTTCAGCAAGCGCGTTTGTAGGTTCAATAGTAACGACAACGGCTGTTTTTGATGTGCCTGTATTTGTAGCCTTACCGATAACATCACCATTCTCGTCGTATACTAGAATGGTTGCACCCGGCGGTACATCCTTGACGGTTACGGTATTGTTTGTTGCGTTCGTTTTAACGTTATTTGTGTCAAGCACGCTGTCCAGCTTCGCTTCGCTAGACACTGGCTCGCTTTCGAGCTTGCCTGTCTCTGTAACTGTAACTTTAATGTTGTCTCCTGCCACAAGCGTATGCGGTTCTTTAATTTCAACTACGATATCTGCTTCCGTGCCAGTGTTAGTAGCTGTTCCAATAACCTCGCCGTTCTTGTCATAAACGTTGATGGTTGTACCTGGCGGTACGTCTTTAATCGTTACCGTATTGTTCGTTGCGTTTGTTGTGATTTTTTTCTCGTCCAACGGGTCGCTCTCCAGCTTCGCTATGCTTGTTACTCGTTCGCTTTCTGGCTTGCCGTCTTCTTCTGTAATTGTAACCTCAATGATGTCACCTTCTTGAAGCTTGGTTGGCGGATCAATAGTGACTACCACTTCTGTTTCTTCATCGCCGTTGTTAGTCGCTGTACCGATGAGCTCGTCATCGTCACCATACACTTTAACAGTCGAGCCCGGTGGGACGTCTTTAACGGTTACTGTGTTTTTGGGTACATTCGTAGTGATATTCTCTTTTTCAGGCGCACTGCTCCGTAAAATAGGAGATACTGCTGTTACGTTGCTGGCTACTTCACCACTTTTTGCATATGAAATATCAATCTGGCTGGCGCCAGCTAGTATATCCTTGCCTTCGTCGGTCAATGTCAAGTGGGCCGTTCCGTTCGTTGCAATTGACGAGGTTGCAATGACTTCATGATTGTCGTCGTATAGGGTTACGGCTACTCCATTCGGAACGCCAGTAATCATCACATTACCTTTAGCCGTATAGGACAATACGATGTTATCTGCTACAGGCGCCTCAGTCATAATCGCTGAGCTGCTCGCAGAAGTGCCTCCGTTACGGGTGACTACGGTAATATTGTTAGTACCGGCCTGCAGATGACTCGAATCATCAAAGGTATAAACAAGCACGCCTTCACTATTTGTACTGTACTCGCCGTCTACTAATTGATTGTTAACATAGATATCAACCTGTTCATTAGGCAAGTTATCACTTTTGCTAATGCCGTTGACCTTGATATCAATACCCGTCTGTGCTCCAACACCTGTGGAGAATACTTTATTGATTGTAACTGCACTTGGTCCTTGCTTGTAATTTCCGTCGGATTTTAGTCCTCCTTCAACGTAGGAGTTTTTGAAATACCATGCCAGAATATCATGATGGGAGTTGGCTCCCCCTGTACTTGCGCCAAAGCCTACATATACCTCTTTGTTCATAAGGGATTTGCCGACATTGCGAGTCAGTGATCTGTTATCCGCATTCGTTCGATTATTACTTAAACCATAGGTAGTGGTAAGATTGCCATTCTCGTCATAATCAACCCAAACATGAACGTAAGCATTGCTTGCGCCGTAATCGTACAAACGGAAATTAGCGCCTTGCAAATTATCAATAACATCGCCGCTGCCCTGTTGATGATGGTTGTTGCCATTCATTACAATAGCGACATGATCGGCAGTAGGGCCGTTTGGATTCGTTACCGGATGATATTGATTTAAGCGATTAAAAGGGGTGTTGGGGTCATTGTATTGAATTCCCTTATGAGGTCCGATGTTTTTCCACGTATCGAACTCTACTCCTACGGAGTTTGGAATACCGGCATAACCTACGCCTTCGCCTACCCCGCCTAGAACAGGAGTCGGATTATCCTGAATAATAAAAGTTAGACCATCAGCGGGTCCCGGAAAGTTTAAATTATTTAACGAAGTGCTCCCATTCAAATGCATGACAAAATAAGTGCTAAAACCGCCGTCAAGCTTAATCTTATTTGTTCGAACGACAATTCCGCTCGAATCATTCGTTACCGGCACTACTCTTAATCTTCCGTCTGCTGTTGTTGCGTTGTTATTTCGGCCCGGGTTAACCGGGAAGCTCAACACTCTGGTCGCATCATTAGATACAACTGCAGTAGGACCAGTATGAGTAAACTTTTGCCAACCCACATAGATTGGAAGCGAGTCAGGCTCGGAATCCGCCAGCACAGGCGTTATTGGTGCAGCCGCAAATACCAAAATAAAGGAAGTAACAACTAATAAAATCCTTCTAAAAAATGAATCTTTGTGTAGATGATCAACATGCATGATTTTTCCTCCTGGTTGTTGTCAACAATTTGTAAAAAAATATGCTAATTAGAACTTTCCTAATTGTACCATTCGATTCTGGACAAACTCTAAACATCCCTTGATATGTTGATCAGCACTTGTAAATCATGAATAAAATTACTTTATTGCTTCACTTTATTATTTTCGAGAAAAAAATGATGAAAAACCTATGTGTAAGCGATTGCAGCTGGGAAGTGTTCGTTATTTAGGGGCAAAATAAGTTGATTTATTAAAGGATAAAGATGTACAATAGTTGGGTGATTGATAAAGAAGTATCGGGTATTCAGAATGTTAATGGTCCTGACTATGCATTAGTGATAATTGTCACAATATAATCAGGCATTTACATGATTAAAAATAGTTAGTTAAACTCTAAGGAGGATTTTAATATGGCATTGGTATCGATGAAAGAAATGTTGAACAAAGCGTTAAAAGAAGGCTATGCAGTTGGTCAATACAACATCAACAACTTGGAGTGGACACAAGCCATTCTAGGCGCTGCTCAAGAAGAGCAATCCCCGGTTATCCTTGGCGTTTCTGAAGGCGCAGCTCGTTACATGGGAGGTTTCACAGTTGTAACTGCAATCGTGAAATCACTAATTGAAGAAATGAAAATTACAGTTCCTGTTGCGATCCACTTGGATCACGGTTCCAGCTTTGAAAAATGTAAAGCTGCGATCGATGCTGGATTTACATCCGTTATGATCGATGCTTCACACTCACCATTTGAAGAAAACGTAAAAACGACTCAAGAGGTTGTTGCATACGCGCACGAGCGCGGCGTTTCTGTTGAAGCTGAGCTAGGTACAGTTGGCGGACAAGAAGACGATGTAATAGCTGAAGGCGTTATTTATGCAGATCCTAAGGAGTGCTTCGAGCTAGTACAACGTACTGGTATTGACTGCCTTGCTCCTGCACTTGGTTCCGTTCACGGTCCTTACAAAGGTGAACCAAACCTAGGCTTCAAAGAAATGGAAGAAATTTGCCAAACAATCAAATTGCCACTAGTATTGCATGGCGGCACAGGTATCCCAACTGAGCACATCAAAAGATCAATTTCGCTAGGAACAGCGAAAATCAACGTAAATACAGAAAACCAAATCACATTCACAAAAATCGTTCGTGAAGTGTTGAGCGCAGATTCCGAAGCTTTCGATCCGCGTAAATTCCTTGCTCCAGGTCGCGAAGGAATCAAACAAACAGTTATGGGCAAAATGCGTGAGTTTGGTTCATCCAACAAAGCGTAAGATCATTTTCGAATATACAAAAAAGAGCTGTCTTTCAAACGCCGCTGGCGGGAGAAGGGCAGCTCTTTTTTTGTTATCTGATTTGCGGCAAACGCAAGGCTGCTCACGTTCCCGCCAAGCTAAGCGCCAGCAAATAAAAAGGATTTCAATTAGAAACGAGGAATATAATGTAAAAATAAACATGCATAAACAGAATGGAGAATGGCCTATCGAGCTCCCTTACTATGAGCAATATAAAAGGATTTTTGTGCAGACAGCGAAGCCTTTTGCTTATGTAAATCTTGATTTATTGGATGCGAATAGCAGAGCCATTGCGGCTGCGGCGGGTGACAAAAAAATTCGAGTCGCAAGTAAATCAATAAGGTCTGTGGAGGTTCTTCGACGTATTCTTCATTCAGACAAAGTGTATCAAGGCGTTATGTGTTATACGGCAAGAGAGGCGGCTTTTCTGCTGAAGCATGGCTTTGATGATTTGCTGCTTGGTTATCCCGTTTGGGAGCCGGGCGAAATATCAATTCTGTTAGAAGCTGCAGCTAGTGGCCGAACGGTTGTATTTATGGTTGATTCCATTCAGCATGTGGAGCATATCGAGCGGCTTGCAGCAGCCACTGGCGTACAGGCAGCCGTTTGTCTGGATATCGATATGTCTGCAAACTATCCAGGACTGCATTTTGGCATATGGAGATCACCGGTAACCTCATGGCCACTGGCTAAGCCGATTGTCGAGAGGATTATGCAATCCAAATGGGTAAGGCTGGACGGTGTAATGGGCTACGAGGCGCAAATTGCTGGGGTAGGGGACCGGGTTTCGGGACAGTGGTTAAAAAATTCATTCATCCGCCAGCTGAAGCGGCGTTCAATTCGAGAAGTAGCTGAAAGGCGTGAGGAAGTGCTGCAAGGTATTCACGCGTTAGGCGCGGAACTGCGCTTTGTAAACGCTGGAGGCACTGGGAGTATAAGCAGCTCTAAGCTGGAGCAGGGAGTAACGGAAATCACCGTAGGCTCCGGTTTTTATTGTCCTACGCTGTTCGATCATTATGCTGATTTTCAGTATTTTCCTGCTGCCGGATATGCGGTGGAAATCGTGCGGAAGCCTAGATTAGATATGGTAACCTGCTTGGGCGGGGGTTACACCGCTTCAGGTGCTGTTAGCGCGGAAAAAGCGCCGCAGCCGCATTTGCCGGAAGGCTTAACGTTGATTTCGTTAGAAGGCGCCGGTGAGGTGCAGACGCCGCTTCGTTGTCCGAGCGGTTTGGCTCTCGAGTTAGGAGATCCAATCTTTTTCCGGCATGCGAAGGCTGGGGAATTATGCGAACGGTTTCCAAAGCTGTATGCGATAACTGGGGAAGGCATCGTTGACGAGTACTTAACCTACCGCGGAGAAGGGGAATGTTTCCTATGACAGCGAATCGGAATAGCTGGACAAATTGGTCGGGGTCAGTCACTGCCGCTCCTGAGCTTATTCGGCATCCGAAGACGATAGATGAAGTAGTGGCAATCGTTCGTCATGAGAGTTTGAAGAAAGGCAAATATTTGCGCGTTGTAGGGTCAGCGCACTCTTTTACGGCGGTTGCTGCTTCTGATCAGGTGCTTGTATCGCTTGACGAGCTGCAAGGAGTGGTGAGCGTAAATGCTGACGAGCAGACGGCTGTCGTCTGGGCAGGAACGAAGCTGAAGCGGTTAGGCGAGCTGTTGCATGAGGAAGGACTGGCGCAGGAAAATCTAGGCGATATAGATGTTCAGTCGATTGCAGGTGCGATTAGTACAGGAACTCACGGATCAGGGCTGCGCTTAGGAAGTATAGCTACACAGGTGATTGGCATAACGGTCGTAAATGGCTTAGGAGAAGTGATGGAATATACGCTGCAGTCACATCCGGCTGTATTTCGAGCATTACAGGTTTCATTAGGCACATTAGGCATTATCGTTCAGGTAAAGCTCCGTTTAAGGAGCTCTTATGTACTTTCCTATGAGAGCAAACGTATGGCTTTGACGGACTGCTTGACGCAATTGCCGAATCTTGTAGAGGATAACCGGCATTTTGAGTTTTTTTGGTTTCCATATGCGGAGACTTGTCAGGTCAAACTGATGAATGAGACGGATGCGCCCATACCTACGAACAAATGGATTGAATATGTAAATGAAAAGCTAATTGAAAACACATTGTTTGGCTTACTATCAGGGCTTTGTAAGATGATCCCCACTGCAAGTGCTGCCATAAGCAGGTTAAGTGCATCAAGTGTACCCGTTGCGACGAAAGCGAACTATAGCCACCGCATATTTGCGACAGAAAGAACCGTCCGTTTTTATGAAATGGAATACAGCTTGCCGAAAGAAGCCATGACGTCGGTCATTCGTGAAATGCGAGAGGCAATGGAACGTGAGCGATTCCATGTTCATTTCCCTATTGAGTGCCGTTACGTGGCGGCTGATGAAATCTGGCTTAGTCCTGCGTATGGCCGCGATTCTGCCTATATAGCAGTCCATATGTATAAAGGTATGCCGTACAAACGTTATTTTGAAGTGATGGAGCAAATCTTTCTTCGGTATGAAGGCAGACCCCACTGGGGGAAAATGCATACGCTCAAAGCTGCCAATTTAATTAAGCGCTATCCGATGTGGCAGGAATTTGCTGAAATAAGAAAGCAAATGGACCCTCATGATTTGTTCATGAGTCCTTATTTGCGGGAGTTGTTTACGACTCAAAATTAGCTTTTACATCCGCTAGATCATGTTTAAGCCGGGTAATAAAGCTCTTTGAAATCGGAGTAGAGTGATGTCCTTCAGGCTGAATAAGGCCTAAATAAACAGCACCTTGGCCAGTTAAATCGAGCTCCAAAATGACCGATTGATCCCGAATAATGGACAAATCACTCACAAAAGAGTAATCAAGGCCGATGGTTACGGCATGATGATTTAGGAGTGCCCTGCCAATCGAATTCGGGTTGTTTGTCGTAAACAAAATATCCACCGTGCCATATTTGGCTTGAAAGTCATCCATAAACCATTTCACATAATCATCATTATACAAGACGATCGTTTGCTGCATAATTTCCTCTGGCGTAATCGTTTTGTTAAGCGCCAATGGAGACTGTGTGCTTACTGCAGCAACCATCTTTACACTCATCAAGCGTTCAATGGACAGTCCGATATTTTCAACAAGGCGATTCTCAAACAATATAATAAAACCCAAGTCAGCTCGATTATGCAGAATGTCGTCGATAATTTCCTGAGAGCCCTTCTCGAAAATTTCCATTCGTATTTGCGGATAATCCTTTTTAAAATCCATGACGGCATTCTCAATCAGAAAAGCATGGCCGGGAATGGTGGCGAATCGCAAATGGCCTTGTACAGAATTAGAATAGCCCTGTGTGGTCTCGACTAGCTCTTTGTACTTGTTAAGAACTTCATACACCTTTTTTATAATTACAATTCCTTCGGCTGTTGGTACTGCTCCTGAACGAGATCGTTTTAGGATGACAACCCCCCATTCCGATTCTAGGCTTGAAATCGCCTGGCTAATAGCCGATACGGTCACATGAAGATTTTGAGCGGCAGCCGAGATCGACCCCGTTTTTACAACTTCAACAAGATACTCCAGCTTTTCGATATTCATGAATGACCTATCTCCCTTGTTTTAGTTTTTCTTAAGTATAATTCAATTTGTTTAAATTTATCTTAACTTATAACAGTGATAAGATGAAATCAAGGTACAGCTACTCGTACTTATAAAGTAAGAGTGAAATTGGCGGATTATGGACAACGTAATCGAGACCGTTTTTGGGCTCGAATCATAAGAAGGAGTGTTGATAACATGAGATTCCAAGATAAAGTTGTTATTGTTACTGGCGGTGCAAGCGGTATTGGCGAAGTAACCGTCCGATTATTTGCCGAAGAAGGGGCGAAAGTGGTCATTGCGGATTTTTCTGATCATGGGCAGGGCGTTTCCGATCAGTTGAATACAGAAGGCTTTGATACCTTGTTTGTAAAAACGGACGTGTCCAACGAGGACGACGTCATTCATATGGTATCCCAGACAGTGAGCAAATATGGCAAGCTGGATGTTCTGTTTGCAAACGCAGGTATAGCTAAGGACGGGCCTGCTGATCTATTAAGCTTAGATGCCTGGAATAGAACCATTGATATCAATCTAACAGGTGTATTTCTCTGTGATAAATATGCAATCAAGCAAATGATTGAACAAGGCACAGGCGGTTCCATCGTAAATTGCGGCTCCATCCATAGCCACGTTGGCAAAGCAAATGTTACTGCGTATGCTTCTGCGAAAGGCGGCGTTAAGCTTTTGACACAGTCGCTGAGTGCGGACTATGCAACTAAAGGCATTCGAGTCAATGCAATATGCCCAGGATACATTGATACACCGCTCATCGCAGGGCGGAATGAAGCGATTACGCAGCATCTTATCGATTTGCATCCGATGAAACGCCTTGGCAAACCTGAAGAAGTCGGTAAAGCCGTGTTGTTCCTTGCCAGCGATGATGCTTCTTTTATAACAGGTGCCAGCCTGCTTGTTGATGGCGGCTACACAGCGGTATAATTCGCATTTCGATAACTAGGATCTCGTAAGGAAGACAAATCCGAAAGGAAGGATCAACGATGAGATTACAAGGCAAAATTGCTGTTATTACAGGCGCAGGTACAGGTATAGGAAAAACAACAGCACTTCGGTTTGCTAAAGAGGGAGCCAAAGTTGTCGTAACGGATATCAATTTTGAAAATGTTAAAAAAACAGCAGACGAGATTCAACAGTCCGGCGGTGAAGCGCTAGCTTTACACCATGATGTTAGTCATGAGGATAGCTGGACTCAGGTTGTTGACGCATCTTTATCCACATATGGACAAATTGATATTTTATTTAATAATGCAGGAATCTATTTCATCAAGCCTCTCGCAGAAACGACATTGGACGAGTTTAATCGCATGATGAGCATCAATGTCACCAGCGTGTTTCTTGGGATGAAGCATGTTATGCCGCTTATGGCGAAGAAAGGCGGCGGGTCGGTCATCAATGCCTCCTCCGTTGCAGGTCTAAAAGGGGCTGCAGGTCATATTGCATATGGTGCCAGCAAGGGCGCTGTACGAATTATGACCAAGGATGCTGCCGTTGAGTACGCTCCGGCTAATGTCCGCGTCAATTCGATTCATCCGGCCTACATTAATACGGCGATGGGAGCCTACGCTGTTAACACAGCTAAGATACCTGAGTCTGAATTGGCCAAAATTGTGGCGCCATTAGGACGCTTTGGTACGGTAGAGGAAGTCGCGAATTTAGTTGTTTTCCTGGCATCCGATGAATCATCCTTCTCAACGGGTGCAGAATTCATTCTCGATGGCGGGGCAACTGCGAGATAAATAAAAAAAGTAAGGGCACCCAAGCGCGGGTGCCCTTACTTTTTGTCTCGCCTTAAATAGAGAAAGGAATTATATTAATCAACTAGCGTGTTGAAAGAACGTCTGAGTTAAATTGGATACTATAATGTTTTCGCCATCACTTCACTTTGAATATGACCACCTAAGTAAAGGTGGATGACTCTCCAGGTTCAGCGGAAACCCCATTCTTCAGCGTTGGAGGAGCAGAGGCTTCTGTCGGAAAGCGCGCTACGCCAGAACATGTTGTAATAAGTCGTTATAAACAGTTGAGCGTCAGAAGATAACCTATGGTGAAACATAGGTTATCTTCTGACGCTCTTTTTATTGCCGTACCGCCACCTGAATGACACATTGATCCTTTATAGTATAGAAACTGCCATCAATAATAAAGGAAAGATAGGAGAAATAAACATGTATGAAATTCATAATGTATCCAGATTATTTGGCCAGGAATATGCACTTAAAAATATATCTCTGGAAATCAAGGGTGGGCTTAATTTTATCGTAGGTGCATCAGGAAGCGGGAAAACAACCCTCCTCAAAATATTAGCTGGTTTGGACCAGGATTTTAAAGGGGAGGCTTATTACAAAAAGCAAAGTTTAAAAACGCTGAGCCAAAAGGATAAGAGTGAGTATCACAATAAAAAAATCGGGATCGTATGGCAGGAATTTAATTTGATCGATGATTTATCGGTATTGGATAACATTAAAATGCCTCTTTACTTAAACGATACCATTTCAGGTGAACGAATAACCCAGCTTATGAAGCAGCTTAAAATTAATGAGCTCGCAAAGCAGAAGGTCAGAAATCTATCTGGCGGTCAAAAGCAGCGGGTGGCTATAGCAAGAGAGCTTATGAAAAATCCGGAGGTCCTTATTGCGGATGAGCCCACAGCTGCGCTTGACCCGAAATCAGCCAGTGTAATTATTAATATATTGAAGCAAATCGCCAAAACGCGTACTGTCATTATCGTCACGCATGATAGCTCGATGCTTGACGATAACAGCAGTGTTTTTGAGTTTGATAAAGGCGAGCTCGTGTCGGAAACCAAAGTTGAACAAGCTAAGCCAAAACCATCTCCAATGACAGCAAAACCTGCATTATCTGTGAAGCGGACCATGTCAATCTCAATGACCAATATAAAGAGTAAAATAAGCAGATACGCGGTGTTGGTTATTGCCATATTGGTATCGACAAGCTTTCTATTCATGAATACATCAGGCCGTATACAGAACACGAGTCAAAACAGCTTTGATGAGTTGTACGCTGCGATTGGCGAGGGCCTTTTTGATATTGAAATTGCGTCTAAATTTATAAGCGCAGGCAGTTCAAGTGAATCTGATCAAGAGCAAAAGCCGAATGTCGATGTGGATCAGGACATTGCAGGCCTTTATGAAAAATACTTAAATGATGAACGTGTGAAGCACGTGGTATTTGCTCAGGCAGTGAATAATATTACGGTAGTCTTAGATGGCAAGGAGCACAAGATTGAGGGCTCAAACAATGTTCCTGTATTCAAAAAGCTAATAGCTGGTAAAATGCCCTCGGGTGATCATAATGAAGTGGTTGTCTCAAACAGCTTGGCAGATGTTTTAGGCGTTTCCAATAATGATCTCATCGGCAAAACGATTGACCTCCGCGGGACGTTATTTAATTGGGATTCCGGAGAACCAGTTGAAATGCCAGTTGGTACAACTATCAAAATTGTTGGTGTAGCGGATACAACAGCTGTGGTAGAGATTAATGGTGAGATTAAGGAGTTTCCAGTAAACGACTCATTCTTTTTCAGTAAATCATCAGTTGTGGAAATGCGTGAACAGGCGAACATGAAATCCAAAACGTCTAATTTCTCGATGAGAGCAAATAGCGCTGAAGACATGATTTCATTGAAAGACGAGCTGCTGGCGATGGGAATTGTGCCGAATGGCAGATTTGAACTGGTCGAAGATATGGTTCGATTAAATGCTCAGGCGAAAGAACAATCAGGCTCAGCTGTCATTGTCATTAGCATTCTGTCTCTAATCGTTTCGCTTGCCATTTCGTTCATGACTGCAGCTATGCGTAAAAGAGAATATGCGATTTTCAAAATAAACGGCTATAGGAATAGCGATCTAACAAAAATTACGTTCGTGGAATACTTGTTTGTTAGCTTAGCGGTATTTGTGTTATTTGTGTTGGCCTCTCCACTCATCAACATGGCTATGAATTCAATTACTGGCTCGCCAGGTGTTTTGGAAGCCAAATCATATGCTATAGAAGCGGGCCTGATAATCCTCATTGCTTGGTTTTGCAGCTTGATAACAACGATGGTGATTGGGACTGTAAATACATTCAAATCGTTGAAGTCAGGTGACAGATCATGATTATTTTAGAAGAGGTAACAAAAAAATATGGTGACCAAACGATTTTAAACCATCTAGGCTATACGTTTCGGGATACAGGGATTACCTGTATTCTTGGCGCATCAGGCAGTGGGAAAAGTACATTATTGAACCTGCTTGCAGGGTTTGATATGAATTACAAAGGAAACATTACGGTATGCGATGAGAAAATTACAGAATTGACTCCAGCAGAGCTTTGCCAATTCCGACAAAACCATATCGGGTTTATTTTTCAAAGTTACAATTTAATAAGCGGTTATACTGTTATGGAAAATATTTTACTCGCAGCTGAGTTGAATGGGAAATCAGCGCAAGAAAACCGTGATAAGTTATTTGCATTAATCAAAGAGTTGGGCATCGAAACGAAGGCAGAAGAAAAAGTGGAAAACCTATCAGGGGGGCAAAAGCAGCGCGTTGCGATTGCGAGAGCTCTCGTGAATGATCCGCAAATATTATTCGCAGATGAGCCAACTGGAGCACTTGATCGTGAGTTAGCTAATCAAATCATGGATATCTTGAAGGAAGTGGCAAGGGATCGGTTGGTCGTTGTCATTACCCATGATAAAAAGATATGTTCGTGGGCTGATGAAGTTTTGTCTATCCAAAATGGGAAGATACAGGTTGTTTCATCTCAAACAATATCAGCAGAACAAACGATAGTCCAAAAGCGAATCAAAGCAAAGCATACGAGTAACCGTGCCAAGGTTTCCATTTGGAAGCGTGCTGTTAAAAATTTTAGAGTGCGACTATTTCGTTATATGGCAGTTAGCTTGGTTATTGCAATAGGAATTGCGCTGTTTGTTGTATCACTATCATCCAGCAACATCATGAGTCAGACTATTACTGATTTTAAAGACAAAAACACCGCGTTCAATAACGGATATATTGCGTTAAATGAGAAACAAGATCCATTTAAACTATTAATCCAGGATCAAAGAATTGAAAATGTCTATTATCAATACGTGCTCAAGGACATAGCACTTACCCTAAGTGCAGGGAGCGTTAGCTTTAAAGAGAAAATACCCATGCCAAGAGCCACTGAAAATATGTCATATGGCATCATGCCGAGATATGGGGAGAACGAGATTTCAATTACGCCAAGTGTAGGGAGAAAACTTACCGATAATATCCGTGAGCTCATTGGCCAAAAAATAACGCTAAAATATAACGGAGACAGTTTCCCTCTCACAATCAGCGGTATCTATAACGCAGGTTATGATGACTTTTTCATCAGCGCCGATGTGGAGCAATCACTGTATGGGCATGAGAGAGGAGAGAGGCCATTCTCAGTTTCTTATGATGTAACAAGCTTTTCGGATATTGTGCCGGTAACAGAGGATTTGGAAAAACAAAACATAACGACCAAAACGGCTGTGGAGCAAGTCGCTGCTCTGGAGAAAACCTTTAACAGCGTAAAGAAGCTTTTTCTTGCTGTGTCCATTCTTATTTTATCCATCGCACTTTTTATTAGCATTGTACTGCTTGCTAAACAAACAAATGCTAGATACCGTGAGATCGGAATTTTAGCAGCTCTCGGCTACAACAAAGGATGGATCAGAGGGATATTAGCTGCTGAAAACATCCTTTTAGCTAGTACATCAACGATTCTCAGTATCGGGATGTTCTTCGTCATCAGTTATGTATATAGTCTTTTGCTAGGGGGCGGAATGATCATACAAGCCCTGCAAATTGCGATTACTGTCATTTCAACATTTATCATTATTCTTTTAATGAGTACGATTGTTAGTCGGAAACTAATTGCTGCTGAGCCGGCGGATGCTCTTCGGAAATAAAGGATTACGAAGTAATACTTAGTGATGTTAAAAGGCAATATCGTGTCGCAAACGAAAACAGTCTATACTCCTGAATGATAGGGGTTTAGACTGTTTTTTTATATTTTCAGCTAATTGGCCTTAGTTAATTATGTTCTAGAAGAGGAAGGGTTAAATAAAACGTTACACCATCCGCTTCATTAAACACGCCATACTCACTTTCATGTCGCTGTAAAATCGCTTTTACGATGGACAAGCCGATGCCGGTTCCTCCAAGCTCACGGCTGCCTGAGTGGTCGGCTCTATAGAAAGTGTCCCAAATATAAGGCAGATCCTCTTCGGGAATAGGCATGCCCTCATTTTTAAGCGCTACCCGTACGGATGACTGTTCGGTCTTTATACGTATTTCAAGATTTCCTTGAACGGGGGTATGGCGTATAGCGTTGCCAAGCAGGTTGATCAGCACTTGCTCCAGCCGCTGCCGATCTGATCGCACCCATAGTTCTTCAGCATCTAGTCCAATCAGCTGGGGACGAATGGATTTCTCATGCAAGAGTGGAGCGATCTTCGTTAGTACCGATTGGACCGTTTCATAAAGCGGGACCGTTGACCATTGCAGTGCAAATCGGCCGCTCTCTAGTTGGGAGAGATCCAGCAAATCGGCGACCAGACGGGCCATCCGCTCCGATTCCTCGATAATCACGGCCGTATATTTATCGCGTTTCAGTCCGTTTGCTACATTGTCTTGGAGCGCTTCAGCATAACCTTGGATTAGACTGACCGGTGTTTTTAATTCATGTGATACGCTAGCTACGAATTGCCTGCGCATGCGTTCTAGCTGCTTTTCTTTCTCAATATCATCAAGCAATTTCAAGTTTGCTTCCTGTAATTCTGCCATCGTTTGCTGCAGATTACGGGCAAGGCTATTCATCGTTCCCGCGAGCTGGCCGATTTCATCCTTCCGGTTCATACGTACGAATGCTGTGAAATCGAGCTTGGCCAGACGCTTTGCTACTTTGTTCAGCTGCATCAGCGGCAATGTAATGGTGCGTGAAAGGAAATAAGCAAAAAGTAAAATAGGGATGGCAGCAAGCGCGTAAAAATACATATAAAATCGGCTCATGACTTGAACAGCATCGCCGACGGGCTGGAGTGTTGCCAGTGCAATCAAATACGCATCTCCACCCCTATTGTTTACTGTGTTCGGCAGCTTCACTGCGGCAAGTAGCATGTTTTCGTTATCAGCATTAAAGGATGATATTTTCGTCACGCTCACATGTCCTGTTTGGGATAGTGTGCTGAATCGGTCGTTATTTTGCAGCCAAATGCTCATGGCGTCTGACAGCCGATTACTGTAGGGATTAACATAAGTTGCAGGTACGAGGGGTTGGCTTCTAATGTTCTTATCATCCAGCGGAGGCTGGACGTAAGGCTCGGGATCGAGTTGAATCGATATATCGTAATCATGATTAAGGATGATGGAAGGCGTCACAGGTATAGCAGGAATGGCTTTGTAGCCCCCAGCATATACGTCGATTTTATTTCCTTGCTTGTACAACGTGGCTGTTACACCGTAAAAGCGTTGTTCGAAGCTGACGACCTCTTCTGGCTTGACGTTTAGATCGTAAACACCGGATGCATACTTATGATAAATGCTCTCCATCTGCTGAGATAGCTCATTCGACTTCTGCTCGATATAAAAAGTTCCAAAAAATTTAGTCTGGAGCACCATCCATAAGATGATAAATAACATCAAAGCGACCAAGGTCACCCAAAATATTTTGAAATCCAATCGCTCTCTCTTCATAAATACCTCATGTTTTGTTTTGAAATTTATAACCATTGTTGCGCACGGTTTGGATGTAATCAGACTTGTCTCCTAGTTTTTTGCGTAGACGTTTAATTTGCGTATCGACTGTGCGGGCATCGCCGAAATAATCGATCCCCCATAAGCGATCAAGAAGAGTATCTCTTGTTAATACGATATTTGGATGCTGGTAGAAGAACAGCAGCAGTTCATATTCCTTTGGAGACAATTCGATAAGCTTGCCGTAAAGATAAACTTCATGGGCTTGCTCATTAATTTCCAAATCTTGATGCTTCTTCAGCTCTGCGGCCCCATCATGAACATGCCATCGGCTTAATAAGGCTTTAATTTTCGCAATCAATACTTTGGGGCTAAATGGCTTAGTTACATAATCGTCTGCACCCAATTCGTAGCCATATAACTTATCTTCTTCCTCCGACCTAGCCGTTAGCATAATTATTATAGTGTGGGAGTGACTGCGAAGCTGCTTGCATACTTCAAAACCATCTATCCCTGGCATCATAATATCAAGCACAACGAGATCAGGCGGCGTATGGCGAGCATGCTCTAACGCTTCATAGCCATTTGCTGCTTGTATGATGCGGTAGCCCTCTTCTTCCAAATAATCTGCAACAAGCTCCCGCATGCGAGGCTCATCCTCAACGATGAGTATTAAGGGCTGTTTCACCATGTTGGATCCAATCTCCTCTTTAGCCCATGTCATTCCACTGTCATAGGGGCATTATGATTCTTATGGTTTGGAGCTCACTAATTACCACCATTATGGAGGAAATGATCCTGTAAACGCAATGCTGCTCTATATACCGGCTCATTCGCCCCTAATTTGCATTGCTAATGGTTTTCATTTGTCGTTTTATGATAGTATATAGACCTATACGCTAAGAAGGAAGTGAACCATTATGATCAACATAACGATTCCGGCGCCGGACGTAACCATAACCAAGCAGGTTAATCCACAGCTGAGCAATATTTATGGCTTTACTGATTTTCACCTGATTACAAGGGAGCATGGCGGTTTCTTTATGTTTTACAACGATAAGGACGAGCTGTTGTTTGTCGGCAAGGCCCGGAAGCTAAGACCCCGTATCAAAAAACATTTTGAGGATTCCGTATCCGTCATGAAAAATCATCGCAATGAGGTTACTAAAATAGAGGTTTATGTTAATGAGGATTCGGTTGATCGCGAGATTTACGAAACATACCTTATAAACAAATTTAGAGCGAAATACAATGTAGAAAAAGTGTTCTTTAAATAAATAGATCGACAAACACAAAGCAATGAGCGCAGTCATTAGGACGAGGCTTATTGTTTTTTTGTTTAGGGTGAGATGGCGGCTTGTTGACATCGAAAAGTAAACCTGTTATATTTATCTTAAATTAAAGATAATTAAATTAAAGATTGTTTTAGAAGATGATTTGTCTTCATGAACCACGGGAAAGCTAAAATTGAATGGAGGAATATATAATGAATCAATTAAAAGGTATCCATCACGTTACGGCAATTACAAGCAGCGCAGAGCGCAACTACGATTTTTTTACAAACGTGTTAGGCATGCGATTAGTGAAAAAAACCGTGAACCAAGACGATATTCAAACGTATCACTTGTTTTTTGCAGATGATAAAGGCAACGCAGGAACTGACATGACATTTTTCGATTTTCCACATATTCCGAAGGGCGTGCATGGAACGAACGAAATTTCAAAAACGTCATTCCGAATTCCGAATGATGCGGCTTTGCATTACTGGGTAGAGCGATTCAACCGTCTAGATGTGAAGCATACCGGTATTCAAGAGATGTTTGGCAAGAAGTCACTTTCGTTCGTTGACTTTGATGACCAACAGTATCAATTGATTTCGGATGAAAATAATAAAGGGGTAGCTTCAGGGGTGCCTTGGGAAAAAGGACCAATCCCGTTAGAGCACGCGATTACGGGTCTAGGACCAATCTTCATTCGCATTTCTAATTTCGAGAACTTCAAAACGATGCTGGAGAAAGTGCTGTTGTTCAAAGAAATTGACCAAGACGGCTCATTCCATCTATTTGAGGTTGGTGAAGGCGGAAACGGAGCTCAAGTTATTGTGGAATACAATGCTGTGCTTCCACAAGCGCATCAAGGCTTCGGCACCGTTCACCACGTGGCATTCCGTGTTGAAGACCGCGGCGTATTGAATGAATGGATCGAGCGCCTAGAGAGCTTCCGATTGCCGTCTTCCGGCTATGTAAACCGTCACTTTTTCGAATCGTTGTACGCTAGAGTGGCTCCGCAAATTTTATTCGAATTTGCAACGGATGGTCCAGGATTTATGGGTGATGAGCCATATGAAACGCTTGGTGAAAAATTATCGTTGCCTCCTTTCCTAGAGCCTAAGCGTGAAGAAATCGAAAAATTAGTCCGTCCAATCGATACGGTTCGCAGTACGAAGGCGTTTATTAAAGAATAAAGCTTTAGAAAAAGACAGAGGCAGTGGAATGATTGGACAATATCCCCTATACTTGTAAGGCAACTTCAAGGAGAACTTGAATGTATAATAAGGAATGGGGGACATGAACTTATGTCTAGTTTGCCAAATTGCCCGGAATGTAATTCTGAATACACGTATGAGGATGGCAGTCTGCTAATCTGTCCAGAATGCAGTCATGAGTGGAGCTTACAATCAGAATCCGATAATGATGAAGATAAAAGAATAATTAAAGATGCGAATGGAAATGTGCTGAACGATGGCGATTCTGTAACGGTCATTAAAGACCTTAAAGTTAAAGGCAGCTCGCTCGTTATCAAAATAGGCACAAAAGTAAAAAACATCCGTTTAATTGAAGGCGATCATGATATTGATTGTAAAATTGATAGCTTTGGCGCTATGAAATTGAAGTCGGAATTTGTTAAGAAGATTTAGGATTTGTTTTTAATTCAAGTATAGATGAGGCCCGATTAGCTCTTTAGAGCTTATCGGGTCTTTTTATTGATGTTTAGAAGAAAATAATTTTCATAAATTAAATAATGGTGAAATTAATTTACAAAATGAGGGTATTATGATATGTTGATTTTGCCTAAAAGGCAGGAGCAGTCAAGGAGTAAATAAAAACAGTGGTGGAGTGGAGTCCAATGAATACAAATAGAAATGTACTTGATAGGATAAGAAGAAAGCTGGTCGTTTCCTGCCAAGCTTTGCCGGATGAGCCGCTTCATAGTCCATTTATTATGGGGAGAATGGCATATGCAGCGTTTTTAGGCGGTGCTTCGGGTATTCGTGCCAATAGCGTAGAGGATATTAAGGAAATTAAGAAGCAAGTAGATTTACCGATCATAGGCATTATAAAAGAGGTTTATGAGGGGTCTTCCGTATTTATCACCCCTACGATGAAGGAAGTAGATGCGCTTTGCCGTGAAGGCGTGGATATCATCGCAATGGATGCAACAAATCGTGTGAGGCCGGACGGATCAACGATATCGGAATTATTTCCTTTACTACGAGATAAGTATAAAGATCAGCTCTTTATGGCGGATTGCTCGACCTATGCTGAAGCTATCGAGGCTGCAGCGCTAGGGTTTGACATTATTGGGACGACTCTTAGCGGCTATACGGAAGCAACAAAAGATAATGTTTTGCCAGATTTTCAGTTGATAGAGAAGCTCGTGAATACGATATCCGTTCCGATTATTGCGGAGGGAGGCATCTCAACACCTGAGGAACTAAAACGATTATTTGACCAAGGGATTTATTCGGCTGTAGTGGGATCTTCCATTACAAGACCGATGGAAATAACCAAAAAATTCGTAAAGGCTGTTGAATAGCCCATGGGAATGAATATTTTAGCGGCAGATATTGGCGGTACCCATACGAAGATAGGCATTTGCGATGAACGAGGCCGTATCACTCAGTTCAAGGAGTATGCAACTGAAGCTCATATGGGCGGCAAGCATCTCATGGAAAAACTGCTTTTCCAAATGGAGTCGTATCAGCATTTTGATGCTGTCGCTATTAGTACGGCCGGACAAGTGAACGCGGATGAGGGCTGCATCTTGTATGCCAATGAGAATATCCCAAGCTATACAGGCATGAAGGTCAGAGAGATCGTAGAGAATCGGTTCCATAAGCCAGTGAAGGTTGAAAATGATGTGAATGCGGCTGCTTTAGGCGAGGCGTGTTTTGGAGCGGCAAAGTCGTTTACTGATTTCTTATGCTTAACGTTTGGGACGGGGATTGGCGGAGCCATCGTCATGAATCGTCAGATCTATCGTGGTGCGAGCGGCTCAGCTGCTGAATTCGGTCATATGTTTACCCGTCCATTGTCGCAAACGAATGGCGGCACGCGCAAATCATTTTATGAAACTTATGCCTCAACGACAGCCTTAATTCGAATGGCCCAAGAAGCTGATCCTGAAATTGTAGACGGAAAAGGTTTTTTTGATAAAATACAGGTAGGAAACGAACCATTACAACAAATATTGCATGCATGGACGACTGAAGTATCCACGGGTTTGGCTTCACTCATTCATATCTTCAATCCACCTGCTATTATTGTAGGAGGCGGAGTGATGGAGCAGGATGAGCTTGTTCGAATGGTTGAGAAACAAACGAAAGCTTTAATTATGGAGAGCTTTGCTGGTGTGAACATCGTAAAGGCATCTCTTGGAAATAAAGCTGGCTTATTAGGTGCGGCATCATTATTTCTACGCGGAATGGACAGGATTTAGGGAGGTGATCGGTTGCGCACTATCAATATTTTTACAACGATTCATTCGAAATACAACAACCTAACGAATACCGAAAGGAAAGTAGCAGACTTCATTCTGGAAAACTCGGAAGGTGTCGTCTACATGTCGATTACTGATCTTGCAGATCACTGTGGAGTGGGCGAGTCCAGCGTATTCCGGTTTTGCAGGTCGTTAAGCTATAAAGGGTATCAGGATTTTAAAATCGCCCTTGCACACAGCATCACCGCTGAAAACGAAATACCGCAGCTCACGGACAAGGTCCTGATGAATGATACGATGGATCAAGTGTCCTCTAAGGTGCTCTCATCCAACATAAGTGCATTGAACGAGACCTATAACTTAATCGATAACGAAAAAATGGATCAGGCGATTGAGCATTTACTCCAAGCGGAACGGGTCATATTTTTTGGCGTAGGCTCCTCCTTAATGACGGCAATGGAAGCGAAAATCAAATTTATGCGTATCACAAACAAAACGGAATGCAGCATCGATTCGCATCTGCAGATGATGTCAGCGGCATTGATGACGAAACGAGATGTCGCTGTCGTTATTTCTTATTCCGGCTCTACAAAGGATACGATTGAAGTAGCGAAAAGGGCTAAAGAAAGCGGTGCTACCGTCATTTCAATTACGAGGTTCGTTAAGTCGCCGCTAACCTCTTACTCCGACCTGACGCTGCTGTGCGGAGCGAATGAAGGACCTTTGCAGGGCGGCTCATTATCTGCGAAGATTTCACAGCTTTACTTGCTCGATGTTTTGTATGTGGAATATTTTAAAAGAACCTATGAAGATTCAATAAGGAATAAGGAAAGCACGGCTGCGTCGGTAGCTGTGAAGTTGCTATAAAGCTTACGGTGAACAAAAAGAGGCAGAGTGCGGTTGAGAAGCACTCTGCCTCTTTTTTGATTTTCATAGAAAAAGCCGCTCTATCGCGGATCGGCACGAAGAGCGGCTGGCTTTAACATAGTTTAATGATGAGATTTCGATTATGAACGAGGCTTGAAGATGCCAAAAGGCCGACCGATTGGCAGAAACACACGCCCAAAATGCGTGTTCAATACAGCTGCGCCTGCGGCATATAGCGATAGGAGAGCAATACCCATTTCCGCATAGGCAGCTAGTGTGTGGAACACGTCGGGTGCTACTCCGAATGCATCGAAGCTCAGTCCAAGGAAAAGCAAATCAATTAGAACGAAGATGAAGAATAATACTTTATTGGTCTCCGCTGCTCCGATAGTCATTAGCAGCGAGAAAATGAGATAACCGACAAAAGCAAAACCAAGCTGCTTGTTATCTGCGATTGCAGCCAGCTCAGCGCCGAACACACCGAGCTTGATCAGCCAACTGCCGGCCATCGCCATCCAGAAGAAAGCATAAGCGCCAAAGGCGGTCATACCGAATGTATTGTTATGTTTTGCATCTTGAATAGAAGCAAAGAGCTGAGCAAAGGCGCCTAGAAAAACCGCCCATGGAATAACGAGGCTTAGACCGTCAGTTAAGCCGAGCTTCTGTGAGGAAGCTACGAGCGTAACGATAGCCAGCCCAAATAAGCCGATGGCGCTTGGGTCGGCTGTTACAATTTTGACATTGGAATGATGTTCATTATGCATGTTAGAAAAGAAACCTCCAATAGTTTTCAGGGGTAAACCTGCAATAGTATAGTTGATTCTGCCGATACCAGAATTTCTAGTTTAACGGAAAAGACCTAGCTCGCATAGGGGGAAATTATTGAAAACGCCCCTTTTGCCTTGTTTCAGCAGAGGGGCGTCACATAAATGTTTTAAATTCAGCCTTTTGGCTACTGTCCGAGCGATTTCTGTTTGGGGATAGGTCCGAATAAAACCCAATGTCCTTTCATTTTTCCAGCCCAAGCAACGATGATCCATGAGCCAATTAAAGCCAGGAAGAAGCCTCCTGCAATCCATGCTCCGTAAACGAGCGGACTCCCATTCACATCCATCATACGGTAATATCTGAGGAACATCGGATGCAGCAAATACATGCCAAATGACGCATGGCTGAGATGAATAAGTACCGATTTCAAATATTCCATACGGGATGCCTTAATCCGAAGGGCAAGATGAATAAGCAGCAAACAAGCCGAAGTAATATAAACTTCATTTTTTATTTGTACCAAAAAGCTATCGTTAAATAGTAGTTTTCCCTGCGCCTCACGTAAAAAGTAGATCACGTTGATCGTGCCGGAAATGGCTACTACTAGAATTAATGTGCTGCGTAAAGCAATGCTGCTGCGTTTGCGCTCCCAGAAGGCATAAAACCTCGTATAGTTGATTCCTATATAAGCCCCGATACAAAAGTACAAGCTGTATGCGAAAAAACCGCTGGTGACGTATTTGATTCCCATTTCCTTGGCGTTCAGCATATAAATCCACTGAATGAGAAGTCCGCCTGTGATCAGCCAATTGACGAGACGCGGCCATTTTCTCATCACATACCAAAGTACAGGGAAGAGCAAATAACACTGGATAATAATAAAGATAAAATACAAATGAGCATAGGTTTTTCCTATCAGCAATTTAACGAGAAAATCCCAAGTTTGAAAATAAGAGACAAACTGCTCGAAATTAATAAATCCGTATCTGAAATAGATGATAGTGGCATAATACATAAACGAAAATAGGAGAAACGGCAGCATAATTTTAGTGATGCGTTTCTTGTAGAACATCGTAGCTGTTTGTTTGTTTAATGGTTTATCATTGTAATTGTAGAAAAGAGATATGCCGCTGATCAGAATGAAGAGAGGCACGGCGAATTTGGATAACGTATTAAACAGGACAAGAATCAAAAACAGTGTGGAGTTAGGATCGGAATTGACTACTGAAGAGGATGTCGCGTGAATCATAATGACAGCAAGTATGCCAAATGCGCGTAGGCTCTCAAGCTCAGTCAAAAGCGCCTTCTTAGCTGGCGGTTGAGACATTTATGCACCTCGTGAGTTAGTTGATAATTTAACAATATTTGTTGCTAAAATGCTGACAAGCTAGTATAGCACAGAAGTGGAAAATTATAATGTAGTAGTTTGTGGAGAAAATGTGCGCGGGCAGGAAAATTGAAAAAGGAGCTTAAATTTAAATCTCGAATATCTAATGTAATCGGATAGCTAAAAATCTAATGACAGACAGGAGTTAGATACCATGATAAAAGGTTTTGGCGGAATATTTTGGAGAACTAAAAATCTTGAAATGATAACAAAATGGTACAGTGAAGTGTTGAAGCTTGAAATAGGGAATTGGAATGGGACGATGATAAAACCCGAATCCGGAAATGAGACTATTTTTTCTTTTTTTAACGAGAATGACAGTTATTTTCCATTAGAACAACAAGTGATGATAAATTTCCAAGTACATAATGTAAACGAGATTATTCAGCATCTTGAACATATGGGTGTACCTCTTGCTAAGAACTTAGAGGTTAGCGAATTTGGGAAGTTTATTTGGATTGAAGACCCGGAAGGTCGATTGATCGAGCTTTGGGAGAAAAACGGGTAACTATAACTTAACCATCACTATGGCGAGGCTATCGGCATGAATCGGTAGCCTCGTTTAAGTAATAGATAAATTAGAATTTATGGAGGAATCAAAATGGATGTAACATTTCAAAGAGATCACTTATTCTGGGTACACGAGCCTAAAGAATATACGATTACAGATGGAGAAATTGTGATTAAAACAGAAGCTGGAACAGATTTTTGGCAAAGAACCTATTATGGCTTTCAAAATAATAATGCTCCTGCTTTGTTAATGAAAACCAATGAGAAATACTTTTCATTTTTAGTAAAAACGGAATTTGACAGTAAACAACGCTTCGACCAGTGCGGCGTAATTATTTATCAAAATAGTGATAACTGGATAAAGGCTTCTATTGAATATGAAAATGAAGAATACCAAAGATTAGGAAGTGTTGTAACGAACTTAGGCTATTCTGATTGGGCAACTACGGATATTTCTGCAACAAAGAAATTGATGTATTACAGACTAAGCCGGCGTGAAAGCGATTATTGTATTGAAAACTCTTATGATGGCATTCACTATAAGCAAATGCGTATTGCGCACCTTTTTGAAGGAGCAGACAATATACAGATTGGTATTTATGCTTGCAGTCCAGAAGAATCCTCATTTAATGCTATTTTCACAGAAATGAAATTTACTGAATGCCAATGGAAAGATCATAAGTAACAAATTTTCAGTTTAATGTCCTAATGGTTGAAATTAACCTTTCTCAGGAAGATGTTCTGGCTGATTGACGACAACAGATCCATCATCTAGTCTAAGCCATGTTTGAAAGTCAGCTTCCCCTTCGGTCAATTGTATGATCCGTGCACCACGCGGAAAACCCTCTTTTCCATAGGTGTTATAGCCCGTAGCTCTTCCATAACATAGACGGATACCATGAAGCTCACCCCAGTAATCATTGATATGATCATGCCCCACGAACGTACCGCGGACATCTTTCATTTCAAGAAATGCTGTGAAAAGTCCAGAATTGATTTTTGGACTCGCTACGCCCTCGTGTTTCTGCCCATAGCAGGTATGCTCGTTCCACACCTCGTTATATTCGGGCACAGGGATATGGAAAAAAGCAAGCGAAGGCAGTGGCACATCATTGTTTTGTTTCGTCAAACGAGCGGATTGCTCCTTATACCAGCCAATTTGGCTGTGAGTTACCCATGCATAGCCGCCAACGGGCTGATCGGCATACTCGCCTGAATCCAATAAATATAATGCGGCAGCGGGGCTGCTATTATTTTTAGAATGGATTTCCAGCACATAATTTCCCGCACGATCCCCCAGGCTAGGGCCCATTTCTGTTAAGCTGAGCGGTCTTTCCTGCTGCAAGCGAATAAGCTCTTCTCTGGTGGTGCCAACCTCGGTATCATGATTGCCAAATACAGCTGCCCATGGGATATTAAATTCTTCCGCTGCTTTGACGGCCTTTTTAAAGGACTCTTGTCTATCCGTACAATGCTCGCTATAAATAACGTCACCGGTAAAGATCACCAAATCCGGTGATTCTTCTTGCAGGACGTTCTTCATTAGAGAATAGGTTTGTAAATCCTCTTGCTGCTCGTTTTGCCAGTGCAGATCTGTAAATTGAACAATTTTGAATGTGCCATCTTCTCGAAAGTTTAAGTTAGCCATAGTACCCTCCACTTGGATCTCAATCGAATGATTTCCGCCAAAAATATGTAAACAATGGTTTACGTTCATTCATTTCGATATCATTCCGCATTATCCTGCAATAAGGCATGATTAAATAAGGGCTGTCCCAAACGTAGATGTATCTGCGTTTGGGACAGCCCTATTGTTGTTCCGCTATGATATTAAAAATCAAAGTTGTCGGGATCTGGACCCACCCGAAGATTTTGATTCAGAGCGTCTATCCGGGACTGCTCACTCTCAGATAGTTCAAAATCAAATACATTACTATTTTCGATGATGCGATGCTCTTTCGTTGACTTCGGAATCGTTACAATGCCATGCTGTAAATCCCAGCGCAGAATGACTTGAGCAATGGATTTATTATGCTTCTCAGCAATCTCCTTAAGAACAGGATGATCTAACAGCTGACCTTGCATAAGCGGAGACCATGCTTCGATTTGAATGCCTTGTTTCTTGCAATAGTCGATTAACTCTTTCTGCGTTAGCTGCGGATGGAGCTCCACTTGATTGATCATCGGTTTAACGGCAGCATCTTTCATTAACGTCTCCAAATGATGAATCTGAAAATTGCTTACGCCAATGGCTTTGACTCGGCCATCCTTGTAAAGGGTCTCCAAAGCTCTCCACGCCTCTTGGAATTTGCCTTCTACAGGCCAATGAATCAGGTACAGGTCAAGATAGTCTAAACCGAGTTTATTTAGCGTAGTTTCGTAAGCCGCCAGTGTAGATTCATATCCGAGATCAGCATTCCAAACCTTTGATGTGACAAAAAGCTCTTCTCTCGTCACGTTATACTCAGCCATAGCTTCACGAATGCCTTGTCCGACACCTGTTTCATTGCCATAAATAGCTGCGGTATCAATACTGCGGTAACCATTTTTAATCGCTGCTTTGACGGACTCGACCAGCTCCGTGCCATCCTCAACTTTAAAGACGCCAAGACCAAACCAAGGCATTTGAATACCATTGTGAAGTGTAGTTGTATCCTGTAAATTTTTTGCGATCATAGTGAAGCCCTCCTGTGTTTTGTTTCATCTTTTTTTTCTAAAGCTCTAGCCCAGCCGGTTAAAATTACAGCGCCGAGAACCATCAATCCGCCAACCCAAGCCGTATGAATAAGTCCCATCGAGTCCGTAATAACACCGCCCAAATAGGCGCCAATGGCGATACCAGCGTTAAATGCAGCGATATTGACAGCCGATGCGACATCTACCGCCTTCGGCGCATAACGTTCAGCGAGCATCACGACATGCACTTGCAAGCCGGGCACGTTCATGAATGCAAATAGACCCATCAAGATAATCGTAATTAAGCCAACCACTTTAAACGGTGCGGTGAAGGTAAGAACAAAGAGTATGATAGCCTGCAAAATAAACATGTAAAACAAGGCGGTAATCGGCTTCTTATTGGCAGCTTTCCCACCGATGACATTGCCGATGGCGATGGCGATGCCGTATACCAAAAGAATGGCCGCTACCGTACTTTCCTTAAATCCGGTTATATCGTGAAGCAACGGGGATAAATAAGTAAAGACAACAAACGTACCCCCGTACCCAATAGCAGTAATCGCGAATGCAAGCAGCAATCTTCCATTCGTGACCAGTTTTATCTGCTCGCGCAGCGGTGTTCGAGTTCCTTTGCGCAAATCGGAAGGAATCAACACCATATTGGCAATAAAAGCGATAACGCCAATAAGAACTATGCCAACAAAAGCAGCACGCCAGCCCATATGCTGTCCAATCCAAGTACCTAACGGTACGCCTGTAACGGTTGCTACAGTGAGTCCGGAGAACATAATTGCGATTGCGCTAGCTCTGCGGTTCTCAGGAACGAGATCGGCTGCAATAGTAGCGCCAATCGACATAAATACGCCATGAGCCAGTGCTGAGATGACGCGAGCGGTAAGTAAAATGCCAACTCCGCTTGCCGATGCCGCAAGGCTGTTCCCAGCAATAAAAACAATCATGATCCAAAACAATAATGTTTTTCTTGGAATCGTAGATGTTAAAGATGTTAATATTGGAGCTCCAAAAGTAACCCCAAGAGCATACAACGTAACGGTTAGTGCCGATGTTGTAACCGATATATTCAAGTCTTCAGATATAAGCGGAAGCAGCCCTACACTGATGAACTCTGTTGTCCCAATCGCAAAGGCGCTTATGGCTAACGCTAGAAGCGCCAGGGTACTTCTTTTTTTATCTAATGCCATTTGTATAACCCCTTTTGTATGGTATTGCCGGCCGGTAAGTGCTATTATGATGGGTTTAGGCAGTAATGAACAGTACGTACTTTGAAGTGCTATAGGTACTAAAAAGTAATAAATGCATGAATAGTAGGCTATAGCTTGGTTGGGGAGGATATATCTATGATTAAGAAAAAATACAATATTTCAGTGGAAGCGACCCTCGAGGTTATTGGAGGGAAATGGAAATGCGTAATCCTTTGTCACTTAACGCATGGCAAAAAAAGAACGAGTGATCTCAAACGTATTATGCCCTCCATTACACAAAAGATGTTAACGCAGCAGCTGAGAGAGCTGGAGCAAGATGGCATCGTGAATCGAATAAGCTACAATGAGGTCCCGCCGCGGGTTGAATATGAGCTCAGTGAATACGGATGGAGCTTAAAATCGATATTGGACTCCCTTTGCTCATGGGGCGAGATCCATATTATTAAAGAATACGGCAATAAGGCTGCCGTATTGGAAGACAATGGCCTAAATAATCTTGAGATGGATATCGTCGAACTGGAAGAAGATGTGCTTTGTTAATCCATCTAATAACAAATAGGCTGTCGTCAAGTGGACGACAGCCTATTTGTTTATGACGATTATTAAGCTTTTTGTTCGTACAGCTTAACGATTTCAATAATTGTATTGACGGCTTGGACCATATTGTTAACCGATACATACTCAAATCGGCCATGATAATTTTCTCCGCCGGTGAAGATATTCGGTGTCGGCAATCCCATGTAGGAAAGCTGCGAGCCATCTGTGCCGCCGCGAATCGGTTCGATTAGCGGGGTAATGCCGAGGTTGATCATCGCTTGCTCTGCGATGTCTACGACTTGGATTACCGGCTCGATTTTCTCCTTCATATTGTAGTATTGATCTTTTATTTCAAGGACAATACGTTCTTCTCCGTACTTCGCTTTCAGTTCCTCTACGATACGAGTTAGCTCCAGCTTTCTTTCATTAAATCGGTTGCGGTCATGATCACGTATCAAATAATGAAGCTCCGTTTGCTCGACGTCGCCTTGAATGGATGACAGGTGGTAGAAGCCTTCATGGCCTTCTGTCTGTTCAGGTGTTTCATTAGCCGGCAGTTTTGCGTGGAGCTCCATCGCCATTTTGGCGGCATTGATCATTTTGCCTTTGGCCGTTCCGGGATGCACGTTTTTGCCCTTGCATATAATGACAGCGCCAGCGGCATTAAAGCTTTCGTATTGAAGCTCGCCCAGCGGACCTCCATCCATTGTATAGGCATAGACCGCATCAAAGGCTTGTACATCAAACTTATGCGGACCTCGGCCGATCTCTTCATCAGGAGTGAAGGCTACTCTTATTTTGCCGTGCTTCAACTCAGGATGATTAATGAGATGAGCCATCGCCGTCATGATCTCAGTTATGCCTGCTTTATCGTCTGCACCAAGCAGTGTCGTGCCGTCTGTTGTAATCAGCGTATGACCTTTATAGCCGTGCAGCTCGGGGAAGTCGTTCGGCGACATAATGATGCGCTGTGCTTCATTCAAGATAATGTCATTCCCGTCATATTGTTCAATAATTTGCGGCTTGACGTTAGTGCCAGTAAAGTCAGTTGCTGTATCGATATGCGCAAGGAAACCGATGGTTGGGATCTCTTTATCCGTATTGGCTGGAAGAGTAGCCATGACATAGCCGTTAGCATCCATCGTAACCTCTTGCATGCCGATGGTTTTCAATTCTTCTACTAGTATATTAGCTAGCGTCAATTGTCCGGGCGTGGAAGGGCAGGTTTCGCTGCTTTCATCGGACTGTGTGTCCACCTGCGCGTAAGTGATAAATCTGTTTATAATCTCGGTTTTCATCATTCTCAGCTCCAATACAAATAGTCATATAGCAAAATACAATACAAAAGCGACGTATCTTCAACCGTCACTAGAAGTGGTCTCTAATCTGTTTACTTTAAAGATGATACGCTGTTCCATGATTTTTTTCAAATCGCTTGGGAAACAATGAGAGCAGAGGTGGAATCACGGCATGCATACCTATATGGATATATTAATACGTACGATTGTTGCTATTTTACTGCTTCTATTAGTAGCTAGAATATTGGGCAAACAGACGATTTCCAACATGACGTTTCATGATTTTGTGACCGGCATTACGATAGGGGCACTTGCAGCCAACTTGGCATTCAATGATACGTTGAAATGGACGCATATTATTTTATCACTCGCGGTTATGACCGTTACGTCTTATCTGTTATCTGTCGTTGCTTTAAAGAGCCGTAAATTACGAAGCTGGATTTCAGGTTCCCCAACGGTACTCATTGAAGGCGGGAAGATTCTTGAGAATAATATGAAGAAGGTCAGATACACTTTGGATTCTTTGGATCAAGCTTTAAGAGAAAATGGGATTTTTAATATGGATGAGGTTGAATATGCAGTTCTTGAGGATAATGGAATGGTGTCTGTACTAAAAAAAGACGAGTATCAGCTTGTCACGAAAAAGGACATGAAGCTTCAATTAAACAAGCAGGAGTTTCCCATTGAATTGATTATGGATGGTTCACTTTTGGAAAAAGAAATGAAGGAGAATGGGCTGACGAAGGAATGGCTGGAAAACGAACTGAGAAAAAAAGGAAAGAAAATATCTGACGTTTTCTACGCGGTAAGAGGGACAAAGAAGCAGCTCATCTTTGACTTTTATGAAGACGGTATACAAAAACCTACGGATGAAGAATAAAGATGCACGCAACGGTAATTTGCATCGCAAATCACAGATTACCGTTGCATGTCCGTTTACCTCTATATGTGTGTAGCGCTGGTCGTTGTTTTTTTTGTGGCTCCGAGTCTGCTTGCACCAACAAACATTGCGGTGATTAAGCCAATGCTGCCAACACAAATGCTGAGTATAAAGCCGTGATTGATCGCTGTTGCCAGCGCCTCTTGCAGAAACTTGCGTATTAGCGGGTCTAGCTGACCACCTGCTCGCATGAGCAGTTCCGGATTGGCGAGTGTATTGATTTTGTCGGAAGGAATGCCAGCCTTTTCTGCACCCGCCGTAATTAACCGATGCAAGTTGTTGTTCACAATCGTCGCCATAATAGATGCACCCAATATGCCGCCAATGTTGCGCCAGAAGCCTACGATAGATGAGCTGACACCCATATATTTAGGATCAACGTTTGCAGCAATCGAGCTCTGTGCGACACTCATTAGAGGACCGACGGCGCCAAAGCCAAGCAGAATCATAAGTACAATCATATAGCCGCTGGAAGCATGAGCGCTAACTGTAGAAAGCAGCGTAGCTACAATAATAGTCATTAGCATAGTGAACAGCATGAGTGTACGGAAGGCGAATTTGGATTGCAGGAGACCAAATAGAATAGCACCCCCGATTAACGAGGCCATCATAGGCGTCAATACGCCGTTTGAGTTGCTATGTCCTAACACCCCTACCGTAAAGCTAGGCAAATACGTAATGGCGGAGAACATAATGACGCCTTGGCAGAAGCAAAGAATACTTGTGCCCAAAACCATCTTATTTTTAAAGATGCTCAGAGGAAGGACGGGTTCAGGGGCACGCAGCTCGACAAAAATAAATAAAGCGCCGACTACAGCTGAGATTGTGAACAAGCTAATTTCCTGCCAGGAGCTCCATGCGTAGTTTTTTCCGCCCCATTCGAGCGCCAGCATTAAAGAGACCGTCGTAATGATCAAAAACAAGGTTCCCAAATAATCGATTTTTGGTTTTTTCTCGGAACGTGTTTCTTTGAGCGCAATCATTAGAACAATCATGGATGCCAAACCGATGGGAATGTTGATATAGAAGTTCCATCTCCAACCAAAGTGTTCAGCAATGAAGCTGCCGAGCTGCGGGCCTGCAACGGAGGATAGGCCGAAGATCGCACCGAATACACCGGACATTTTTGCTGCATCCTTCGGGTCTTTAAATATCGTATAAATAATCGTAAAGCTGATTGGGAACAAGGCGCCGGAGCCAATCCCTTGAATGACGCGGAACCAGATGAGCTGATCGGCGCTCTGAGCGATACCGCATAGGGCGGAGCCGATCAAGAACAAGCCAATACCAATCATATAAAACATTTTTCTGCCGAATAGGTCGGACATCTTGCCGAACACCAGCATCGTGCTTGTTGCTGCCAGCATATAGGCCGTAAAAACCCAGCTGACTTTATCGAAAATGTTAAAGTCCTGACTTAGCTTGTTAATGCAGGAGGCTACAATCGTATTGTCCAAAGATGCCATTAATAACCCTAGTGCCATGGCAAGAATGATGAGGTTATTGTTTGAACGTGATTTTTCCATCCTAAACCCTCTTTTCCTGTTCTAATTTATCCATACGATCCAGCCCCTCTTGGATCGCTTCCAGCTTAGCACTATATTCCTTAATTCCGATTTCAATGCATATGATATGTCCGGGCTGCATGGTGCTTTTATATAGGGCGTATTTATCGCGCAGCTGATCGAGCTGTGTCTGTGTATACTCCTGTGCTTGCTTCAACCACTTAACTACCATGTCATTGCCTACCAGCTGGCCAAAATAAAGCCGCATCAGGAAATCTGATTTAACCGTATCTGTTTCCATCGGGCTATGCAGATATTCGTAAAATCTGCTTTTCCCAGCCTCTGTGATGGTGAACACATTTTTATTCGGTTTGCCCTCTTGAAGCACATTTTCCTTCGTGATCAATGCCTCTTTCTCCATCCGATGCAGCATCGGGTAAATCGTTCCATAGCTTGAGCTATAGAAATAAGCGAAAATATCCTCGAACAATTGTTTAATTTCATAACCGGATAATGATCGTTTCATAAGCATGCCTAAAATAACGTCCTGACTGTTCAAAGCAAATGTGCCTCCTTGTCATTTTACTTAGGATAGAATGGATATAGGTGTAATAAATATCCATATTTATATTACGATTCATAATATATCACTCCGATATAGGTGGTGTCAATATTTAGAAATAAAACAATTGGTAAATAAAAAAGAATGAGTAAACCATTCACTTTTCATAAAATTCTACCTAACGATAGGTTGAAAAATAATAATAAGAGTGATATTCTAAAACAAATTCAAGGCACAGGAGGAGTTGCAATGAGTAAAAGCGAGGAAACATTGGCATCCATCAAAGAAGTGAGCTATCAACTATTTGCAGAGGTGGGCATTACGAAAACGACTTACTCGACGATTGCCAAAGCGGTTGGAATAGCTAAACCATCCATTTATTATTACTTTAAATCGAAAGAAGATCTCATAGCGGCAATTTTTGAAGACTTGTGCAGCGCGATTCAGTTCTCGACTTTTTTTGAAGCGGATACTTTTACAAAAGATAATTTTGAGGAGAAGCTTGTTGAGCTCGGACTCCATATGATTGATGAGCAGGCTAAGGACCCTTATTATAATCGCGTATTGCAGGAATATATGTTAATGGCCACAAGGTATCCCTTTTATCACGAGAAGCTGCTTATGATCCAAAAAGGGTATTTGCACGGCTTTGAGATGCTGATGGAGAAAGCTAAACATTTTGGACTTATTTCAGATCAGGCGAGTGCTGCCAAAGCACATATGCTTGCCTTAGTGCTTGATAACATTGGCAACTTTATGATGCTGGTTGAGCATATTGATTATAAACAGATCTGGGTAGAGGCTGTTAGCGGCGTTTTCAAAGGAAGTGATGCTAGTGGAAGTAAGTAAACGATTGATTGGGCTTGATTTTGCCCGTGCATGGGCACTGTTCGGCATGCTCATCGTAAATTTTATTGTTATTACAAATGCTGAGCATAATGGCCCCGCGTGGTTGATTACTGTTACTTCGTTATTTCAAGGACGAGCCTCGGCTTTATTCGTTTTACTTGCTGGCATAGGCATTTCGCTCATGTCTCGGAAAGCTGTTGCTAGTCACGATAAAACAAAGATTAGGGTTGTTCGCCAAATGATTTGGAAAAGATCGCTGTTCTTGTTTGTAATCGGATTACTGCTATATGTTATGGAATGGACAGGTGATATTTTACATTATTATGGTGTTTATCTGTTCATGGCGGCAGTGCTAATTACGGTAAGAGACAGGATATTGTATGGACTGGGCGCTGCTATATTAATAACAGCACAATGCCTTCAGCTTGTATTCGATACCTTTAAAGGATGGGGCGGTCCTGTACCGTTTATGCATTATGTGGATTTTTGGACGTTGGAAGGTTTTGTTCGCAACTTATTTTTTAATGGCTATCATCCTATATTTCCATGGTTTTGTTTCTTCATCATCGGACTCTTGATAGGGAGAATAGATCTTCATAACAAGGCGCTTCGAATGAAGCTGCTGATCATTGGAGCAAGTGTCACGATAACGATGGAGCTGCTGTCAAAAATGCTAACTTATTTGTTCATCCCGGGCATGGGCAGCGAAAGTGCTGAGTTTTTGTTCAGCACAGGTCCGATTCTGCCGAATGTATTGTACATATTATCTGCAGCGGGATCGGCTATTGCCTTCTTAATTCTATGTCTGTTCTTGACTGAAAAATACGATAAAAGCTGGTTTATAAACGTTATCGTACAAACAGGCCAGTTAACGTTGACTCATTATGTGAACCATGTGGTAATTGGTATCGGTGTTCTCATTGCACTAAATCGACTGGAAAACCAATCGTTGATATTCGCCTCTATATACTCATTTTGTTTTTTCTTATTTAGCATCCTATGTAGTGTGCTTTGGCGTAAGAGATTTTCAAGAGGGCCTCTTGAACTGCTGATGAGGAAAATTACGGGATAAAGATATAAGTTTATCCATCTGCTCTCTGTACAATAACGAAGTTAACGAAAACACCACTCCATCAGGAGTGGTGTTGTTTATCTTATAGTTTGGTTAAGAGGTAGCTTTAGCAGTCTGACCTTTGGGATGACGAGGAGCAGCATAAGTGCTCGGATTAGCTTTGCTCATTGCTTTTCTCTGCTGCACATTGTTTCGAACAAGCGCGAAGATGACGAGCAAGGTGCCGAAAAACTCATAGGCGCTAATGTGGTAGCCTTGAAAAGCCATAATAACGAAAGTAGTAATAGGAACGAAATTAATGAACAATATGCCATTTAGCGGTGATAATAATTTGATGCCTGCATTCCAGCATAACAAAGCGGCTAATCCAGGCAATAGAATCATAAAGGACATTTCATATTTAATTGAAAGTATCGTTTCCCAAGTAGGTACAGGCAGCACGCCAAAGGTGGATGCAAGTGTAACGATAACAAAAGATACGGCGCTGCCGAGCAAACAGGTTAACGTGGAATAGCGGAGTATGGACCATTGTTTAAACTGCGTACCGCCCATGGAGTAGATCACCCATCCAACAACTCCTGTAAAGATGAGCAGGAGCGGGAACGTATGTTGACCAGCCATTACGAAGAAAGCTAATTTCCCGTTCGTAATGACAAGTAAGGCGCCTACAAGGGCGATGGCTACACTCGTAAGCATATATTTTTTGGGCGCGGTTTTTTTAGTGACCCATATTACCATAATAGATATCATCGGCATAAGCACTTCCATTATCGAAGCAGCGACAGTGCCGGATTCCCCCATCAGATGCTGCCCAAGGAATACGGCCATATTGTAGACTGTAAAGGCCATTGTCCCATAGAACAATAAAGATTTGCCTCTGCCCTCTAAGCGGAATGCAGATTTACCCTCTTTCACTAGCAAGAGCACGCTTAGAATGATTGCAACGACAAAATAGCGAATAAACGAGAAATAAAATGGATCAATTTGCTGTAAAGCAATGTGGGCTACAGGAAACATGGCTCCCCACGACATACTTGCAACGAGGCAAAGTATAGAGCCGATAATGACTTGTTTTTTAAGCACGAGGTGTCTCTCTCCCTAATAGAAATTATGCCGAGTTATTGTCTATTTCCAATGATAGGGGGTAGCAAGACGATAGTAAAACGATTGAAAATAAAGTTTATCATCATTTATAATGATATCTAACATATTAGTTCATCTGAATCGAATGGCAGTGGAGGGGTGCGCTTGGAATTTAAGGATTTGAAAATTTTTCAAACCGTTGCTGCACACGGCAGTATCAGCAAAGCAGCGCTCGAGCTGAATTACGTGCAATCCAATGTAACAGCAAGAATTAAGCTGCTGGAAAAAGAACTGGATACGCCATTATTTTATCGCCATAAGCGCGGAATGATTTTAAATACGGAGGGCAAACGTCTGCTCGAGCATTCGAAAGAGATCTTGTCCAAAATGGAAGAAATGAAGCGTACCTTTCACAATAAAACAAATCCTTCCGGTGTCCTGGAAATCGGAATTGTGGAAACCGTTATCGCGCTTCCTCATATTTTATCGTCTTATTACAGCAAGTATCCGAATGTAGAATTATCGCTGAAAGCCGGAGTGACGGATCAGCTGCTGCAAGAAGTTCTGGATATGAAGCTGGATGGCGCTTTTGTTACCGGACCAATTAGGCATCCCTTAATCGAGCAGGTAGAGGTTATTCAAGAAAAGCTAGTGCTGGTGACCAAAGGTGATGCGTTCTCGATGGACGACATTACGACAAAACCGCTCTTGCTCTACAACAAAGGCTGTGGTTACCGCGGGAGACTGGAAAGCTGGATGAAGGTAGAGGGCATTATTCCAAAACAAATTATGGAGTTTGGCACTTTTGGGACGATTATTGGCAGTGTCGCAGCGGGGGTAGGCATAACGATTATTCCCGAATCCTCGATTATTGATTTGGCTGCTAACGGCACCGTTTACTGTCATAGTGTACCTGAGCCATATCGTGATATTACGACAATTTTTATTCGGCGCAAGGATTCCTATTTAACGAATACACTACAATGCTTTATTGATGAAATTATTGCTCGGACAAGCGGAGTGTAGTCGAATGTGATATAAAAAAAAGTCGGTGCAGGGATTACGCCTGCACCGACTTTTTTCATAGCCTTTTATTATTCGAACCATTGTCTCGGCCCTATCGTGTGGAAGCTCTCCGTCTGATCTGGATTCAAAGCATCTTGGATACGTTTATAAGTAAAGTCACTCAATGGTCTAGGCAGATCATCAATACTGCAGTACTGGCAGGCTGTAATTTCTTTATAACAAGGCTGAGGGGCTTGATTGTTTACGATTTTGCAAATGAAAACAAAGTGGTGCATATCATGATGCGGCTCGTAGTATACACCCGTTAAGCGATCTACGGTTACCTCGAGACCTGTTTCTTCTAATACTTCTCTTCTCGCAGTTTCCTGCGCAGACTCGTTTTGTTCGGAAACCCGCCGGGTATTTCCCAATTGTATTTTCCATAGTTATGTTTCACCAGCAGAACACGATTTTCAGAATCAACGATAATAGCAGCCGCACCAACCGGTTTTTTTGACAATTAATGTCCTCCTAGTTATCTGTATGAATAATGGCATTCTCTATACGGAACCATATGGAAAAAAGTTGCAGCGATATTTACAATACCTTCACCCTGAGATAATAGAGCAATGATATCTTCTTGTTATGATGAGGCAGTCATGTTTATGTGGATTGTCAAAATTGTTTACAAAGGAGATTATTATGAACTACGTCAACAAAAAGGTATTATCTATTCTGTTATCCTTGGCATTATTGCTTGGTTTACTCGGAGCAGCCGCACCATCCCCGGTCGCTGCAGCTTCAACGAATGAACCGGTGACATTATTGCCGGGAAATTCGGTTTGGAAATATTACGATAAAGGTATGGATCTAGACACAGTATGGAGATCTACTTATGACGATTCGGCGTGGAGTTCAGGCAGTGCCCCGCTTGGTTATAAGGATTCTGGCGCCATAATTAGTGCAGCTGGTTTTGGCGCACTGAAAACAATTGTAGATTATGGAACGAATAAAAGTAAAAAACCTCCGACGACATATTTTCGGACGAATCTGAACGTAGATAAGAACAGCGTTGATCATTATGGGCAGCTGCTAGCTACATTTGCCATTGATGATGGTGCAGTGGTTTATGTAAATGGAGTAGAGGTTGTCCGTCTGGGCATGCCGACAGGCGACATTTTTTATGAAACGCTTGCGGCTTCGAATAAGGATCTTCCAGTTGTTTATCCAGATGTAGACCTAACAACAGCATTAAAGGCTGCCTTAAAAGACGGTAACAATGAGCTTGCTGTTGAGGTTCATCAGCAAAGCGCCGGCAGCTCCGACCTCTTCTTTGATATGAAGCTAATTGCTCTGCAAGAGGCACCTACGGTAGAAGTAAGCAAAGTGACGGTAACCTTCAATGGTGACCCTGTCAGTTCCAAAGGCTTCACTTGGTACACGCCGTTTGATGCTAGTCAAAGCGACTTGCAAGTGGTAGAAAAAACAGGCGCTGCAGCAGATTTTACGAACGCAACGGCATTTAAGGGTCGTTCTTCCGTTGCCAAGAACTCCTTAGCAGAACTTGTTCATAAAGCTGAAGCGACGGGCTTGAAAGCAAACACGACATATTACTTCCGTGTAGGCGATCAGTCGTTGAATTTGTGGAGTGAGACAGGAACATTCCAAACTGCACCAACAGGCGGAGCGTTCTCCTTTATTGATTTAACGGATACACAAGCGAAGGAAGAGGACGAGGCGCAAATCTCGGGCTCAACCATAGCTAAGGCGCTAGAAACTGTGCCAGATGCAAAATTCGTCGTTCATAATGGCGATGTAGTTGAGAATGGGACATCCGAGCAGGAGTGGAATTGGCTGCTTGGACATTCACAACCAAGTTTGCTGAATACAACGATTGTACCTTCAGCTGGTAACCATGAGGATAAAAACTATGCATTTTATGATCATTTCAATGTGAAGCAAGCTGAAAATTCAGCAACAGTAACAGGTGCTTATTATTCGTACGATTACAGCAATGCTCATTTTATCGTGCTGAATTCGAACGAGAACTCAACTGAGTATGCGAATTTCTCTGTAGACCAAGTAGAATGGTTGAAGAAAGATGCAGCAGCAGCGAAAGCAGCAGGTGCAGAGTGGATCATCGTTAATATTCATAAAGGTCCATATACGACTTCAAACCATGCGACGGACAGCGATATTATGGGCGCTAACGGCGTAAGAAACAAAATCGCTCCACTCATGAATGAACTAGGCATTGATTTTGTGCTTCAAGGACATGACCATATCTTTGCTCGTACAAAACCAATTAAAAAGGATGGCACTGCAGAATCGGTTGAAAAAATTACAGAATCTCTAAATGGACAAACGATTGAATACGCATTAAAGCCTGACGGCACGATTTATATGATTCCAGCTACAGCTGGTGCGAAAGTTTATTTCAAAAACCAAGATGCACGGCTTGGCGATGCGTATTACAATCTCTTCGACAAAGCTGATGAAAATCATGCTCGCAAGTATGGCGACACGACAAGTGCTGCACGTGGAAAGGTACAGAACTTCGTTGGCGTTAACATTGACGGAGGTAAACTAACAGCAGTTGTTTATGAAATTGACCAGCAAGTAAATGCAGGTAAGCCATTCATCGTTGATCAATTCGGTATTACGAAGGAAGACAAGCCTGATTACAGCAAAGAAAAAGTAAGCAAAGTTACGGTAACCTTTAACGGCGACCCAGTAAGCTCGAAAGGTTTTGCATGGTATACTTCACTGCTTCTTAAAGGCAATGACCTGCAAGTGGTAGAGAAGACGAACGCAGCGCCAGATTTCACAAAAGCAATTAATTTTGCAGGTCGTTCTACCGTTTCTTCCAACTCACCTTCTGAGCTTGTTCATAAGGCTGAAGCAACGGGCTTGAAGGCAAACACGTCGTACAATTTCCGTGTGGGTGACGCGGCACTGAACATTTGGAGTGAAGTAGGAACATTCCAAACTGCACCAGTAAACGGAGCATTCACATTCATCGACTTGGCGGATACACAAGCCAAAGAAGAAGATGAGGCGAAGCTTTCGGCTGAAACGCTGGAGAAAGCACTAGCTACAGTACCAAGCGCACAATTCGTTGTGCACAACGGTGATATTGTAGATACAGGAACAAGAGAAGAGCAGTGGAACTGGCTGCTTGGCCATTCACAAGAAAGCTTGCTTAACACAACCATTGCACCATCAGCAGGTAACCATGAAGATAAGAACAATGCATTCTACGAGCATTTTAATATCAAGCAGGCAGAGAACTCTGCAACGGTAACGGGTGCATACTACTCGTACGATTACAGCAACGCACACTTTGTTGTGCTGAACTCGAATGAGACTTCGGCAAAATATGCGAACTTCTCCGAGGCGCAAGTCGAGTGGTTGAAAAAAGATGTGCAAGCAGCGAAAGCAGCAGGCTCGCAGTGGATTATTGTCAACATTCACAAAGGTCCATATACGACTTCAAACCATGCAACGGACAGCGATATTATGGGCGCTAACGGCGTAAGAAACCAAATCGCGCCGATTATGGCAGAGCTCGGAATTGACTTTGTTGTACAAGGCCATGACCATATCTATGCCCGTACAAAACCGATCAAAAAAGATGGAACAGCAGCAGCAACAGAGAAGATTACTGAAACATTAAATGGTGAAAAGATTGAGTATACGGTGAATCCGGATGGTTCAATCTACATGATTCCTGCAACAGCAGGTCCGAAGGTATACTACAAGAATGCAAAACCAGCACTTGGCGAAGCATATTACAATCTGTTCGAGCGTGCGGAAGAGAACCATGCAGCTAAATACGGCCCAGATCCGAACGACAGCACACGTCCAGTTCGCGGCCAAGTACAAAACTTTGTTGGCATCACGATCGATGGCAACAAGCTAACGGCTGTAACGTATGAAATTGATCAAAAAGAAAATGATGCTAAACCATTCATCGTTGATCAATTCGGTATTGTGAAGAAGGAAAAAACAGATCCGGGACCAGGTCCAGGAACAGGTCCGGGAACAGGTCCGGGTACAAACCCAGAAACGAATCCAGGACCAGGTCCGGGAACTAACCCAGGCGCAAATCCTGGTACAGGAACTGGCGGCGGCAATGAGTCAGAAGTTGTATTGAAGGATATTGCAGGCCACTGGGCAGCATCAGCTATCAATGAAGCTGTGAAAGCCGGTTTCGTTAAGGGTTATGAAGACAGCCAGTTCCGCCCGAATAAATCAGTTAATCGTGCAGAGTTTATTACGATGCTGGCTCGTGCGCTGAATCTCTCTGACTCAGGCAAAGCTTTAAGCTTCAAGGACTCTGATAAAATACCTGCATGGGCACAATCGTTTGTCACGCAGGCTGTTGAATCAGGTATCATTAGCGGATATGCTGATGGCACATTTGGTCCTGAGAAGGAGCTGTCTCGTGCAGAGATGGTCGCTATGATTGTTCGTGCAAGTGGCATAAAAGTAAATCCAAATGCTAAGCTTTCCTTTGCGGATTCCAAATCTGTTCCAGCATGGGCTGTTCCATACGTAGCAACCGCAGTGGAGGCGGGACTTGTTAGCGGCGTTGGCCAGAACCGTTTCGCTCCTCAGCAGATTGCGACTAGAGCAGAAGCAGTAGCACTCATTATTGGTTTGCTTAACAAAACGAAATAATCGTATCTTTTATTCAGAAAAGCCTGCAGGCTTCACCAATTGGTGGAGCTTTGCAGGCTTTTTATTATGGAAATACATGTATGTTAACGAGCGGCAGCGGCCAAAATATTGCCGATTGCTTGCTTCGCTTCATTTTTGATTTGTTCAAGTTGTTCGTAATCAACAGCTTTCGAGTATAATTGTTCCCGTTCATCTTGCAAAGTCTTGGCTAGAGCTAGCTGCTGAACCGATGTTTTGATCTGCGCAGCATAACGGTTTTTTATTTCGGTAATGGTATCTGAATTCGCTTCATCTGTTCCAGGTGTAATGCAGCTGGCATACATATCGATAATTTCATCGCCTGAACGATCGGGAAAGTACTCATGCGGCGCTGTACTGTCGAAAATTGCGAAGCCAAGCTCACGAACGATGACCATATCTAAGCTGTTCGGATCGAAGCCGCAATGATAAATCTCAACATCCAGTCCGCGATCGACCCCGGCTGCAGCTATTTTTTTGAGCATGGTGGATTTGCCTGAACCAGCTCTGCCTTTAACGAAATATCGTTTTAAACCATCCGTCAGATTCGGGACAAAATCGAATGAGCCCTTAGCTGTAGCAGCGCCCAAAAAACGGTGATCAACACGACTTGTCTTCTCCAGCCTGTTATCGCCATAGAATGTATCGATGTACGAAGCTGTCAGCTCATCGGCTGCTTGGAAATTCATGTTCTGAATATAGACGGTCTCCCAGTCGTCATGAATACGAAGCGCCTCAGCAAAGCCAGCATAAGCTTGATCGTACGCCTGCGTAATTTGTGTACTTAAAATCTCGATCTCTGGCTTTAGCGCTTGCAGCTCTGCTGCATCTGCGGCCTCGCCGAGATAAATGTATTGAACGGATGCTCCCAGCAAAGCGGGATCAATAAAGCGCGGCGGTGTTCCATCAACAAGGCCGAGACGGAGTGCGGGAACGATGAGTCCATCTAGCGAGCCATTGTCGAAGGGGGAGTGCAGCAGCCAAATGTCATAGCCACCCTGCGCGATGTCGTCAGCTATAGAACGAATGAGGTTTGATCGTTCTAAAGCAGGTCCTTCTTTCAAAATAAATAAGCGCTCCAAATCTTGCAAAGACGAGTCGAACAGGCTGGTCAAGCCGCGAGCTGTATTTCCGTTCACATAGAAGTTTTTGATGATTCCAGTCATAACCGTCACACCTTCCTAGGCTAATGTCATGCTGCATACTCCATCGTATTATTTCCATGTTGAATTGGTGCTAGTATCCAATTCTCTTTATTGTGCCTTTAACGTAAGAACGGTAAGCTCTGGCCGGCAATGAAAACGAACGGGAATCCGTGTCATTCCTATCCCGCGAGTGGTGTACACTTGCAATTTGCTGTTCGGTACCTGATACAAACCGGCAGTATACTTGCTCCCGTAGGGAGGTGTATACAGTGCCCCGACTAAAGGAATACGTACTTGTCCGCCATGACTATGGCCTGACAATTGCAGGTCGACCGGATAGCGGGCATACTCATCAGCAAAATCCGGCTCATGCGCGAGCAGAATGGTACTGGAACCGTCCGGAATGCCTTGTAAAGCCTGATCGATATTTGGGTGTCCAACCATCGGATCATCGACTCCGGCAATATAGAGATGCGCTGAGCCCTTTGATAAAGCAACATGCTGGTTATCGAGCACATGGAATCCAGCTTTAGATAACCCCTTGGTAACCGCTCTTCTATTGCCGAAGGCATCGTGATTGCCTAGAACGGCATATTGCCCAAATGGCGCTTGCAGCTTCGAGAGCTTCGAGAGGAAGGCTATGGCTTCCGGCATATACGCGGTGGATTGATCGAGCAAATCTCCTGTAAAGCAAATAAGATCTGGTTTTGCCTGCCTAACTTGCTCTGCAAGCTCAGTCAGCAGTTCAGGTTTAGAATGAAAGCCGAGATGCAGGTCACTGATATGAACGATACGAAAGGAGTTGAAGGAGGCAGGCAGCTTTGGGATGGCAACCTTCACCTGTTTAACCTCAATCCAATACGGCTCAACTAGATGCGAATATACGCCGGATAAACCAGCAGTTCCCATCAGCCCCAAAGTTAAATGCAAGCTCTTCTTCAAAAACGTCCGTCTACTCATAGGTGCTGAAGTTGATTGCATAATGCCTCCATTTTTCCTTTTTGATATCTTCCAATGATGATCTGTAAGTGCAATCATAGTCCTTTTTTGTTACGTCAATGTGACAAAAAAATAAGGCACCGCAACAGGATTGTCGCAGCGCCTTTAATTCTTACTCGTATCTATAGGCAACGAGAAATAAAATGTAATTTCCTCGTTTTCAATATGAAAGCCAAACGGTGCTTCATGTTTCTGCAAAATCGTTCTGGCGATCGATAAGCCTAAGCCCGTTCCGCTAAGCTGTTTGTTGCGGGAGCTCTCCATTACGTAAAAGGGTTCCCATATCAAATCCCATTGTCGCTGCTCATCATTTTCAATCCCATTCGTGATCGAGAAATGTAAAAAATCATCTTTATTAAGAGCAGTAATACGAATTTGTTGATTGGTTGAATATTTCATTGCATTGGAAATGAAATTGTTCAAAACCATTTCTATCTTCTGCTCATCAGCGAATATATGGTGCTGGCTTAGCAAGCTGTCATCTACAGATAGCTGAATAGCTTCCTGTTGAATGGAAAAACGATATTTTTGCAAGGTTCGATGGAGCAGCTTTTTGAAATCAAAGGTGTTCATCCGATAAAGGTCGGTTTGCAGCTTGGAGAGCTCAAGCAGCTTACCCACCAGCATCGCAATGTCATCGGTTTGCTGCTGGATAACATCAATATAGGTACCGTCGTCCATTCCGTCCTTTATTCCTGAAGAATAAGCCTTTATTAAGGATAGCGGGGTCTTCAGTTCATGCGAAATGTTGGCAATAAACTGCCGTAAATTCTCATTTCTCGCTTCCAGCTCATGATGGGCATGCTCTAATTTATCACTCATTTGATTGATGCTCTCTGCTAAGGATTCAATTTCATCGCCCGTACGAATATGAACCTTGGTAAACGATAAGCTTGAAATGCCTTCAGCTGCATCTTGTATTTTGGCAAGCGGTCGAACGATGCTTCTCGTAAAAAGTGCTGACAGGATGATCAGAAGCAGCAGCTCGCCTGCATAAGTATAGAGGGTAAATTGATTGACGATGGTTAATGTTTCTGCCGAGTGGGATATCGATTCACCGACTACAAAAACGATCTCATCTTTTTTCATAAAGGTAACGAGAAAGCTGGATTTCAGCTTCTCTTGATTGTAAATTTTTCTGACCATTTGATATTCGTTCAGCCTCGCAAGGCTTTCATCCGTGATCCAAAACTTGCTCAGCGTAATGCCTTTTTTATTTAAAAGACCTACAATCGTTTCGTTTAGCCCATTTAGATTTGTGGTGACAGGTGTGTTTACAATGGTAACATCGTATTTATTCTCAAGAGCCTCCATATTACGCAATAACTGCTTTGTATCCATGGCATCGAGCTGCTCAGTTATAGCTGCAAGGGCATGCTTTTTTTTGTACAAAAGATATTTGGGCAAGAAAAACGAATTCATCACAATTGAGAAAATAACGACGATACAGAACACAAATAAAATTCGCCCAATCAACTTTTTGTTTAGCTTATTCATGCGGTTCTTCCAGGCTGTAGCCCATCCCTCTATGTGTTCTGATCAAATGATCGCCGATCTTTGCTCTGAGCCTGCGGATATGCGTATCGACAGTTCGTTCTTCGCCAAAATAATCGAATCCCCAAATACGATCGAGCAGAGCTTTCCGTGAAACGATAATCCCTCTATTTTCAATGAGGTACCTCATAAGATGAAACTCTTTATTCGTAGCCTGCAGGTCGGTTTCATCTCTAAAGATTTTTTGGCTATCGATATCTACTTTTATATTTCCTATCGCAAGTTGATTGTCCATATGAAGCAGCTTCTTTACTCGCAAAATCAATATACGCGGGTCAAACGGCTTGCTGACATACTCATCTGCTCCAGATTGAAGGGCGATGAGCTCATCCTCATCTTCCCCTTTTGCCGTCAGCATCAATACCTTCGTTTTGCTTTGTTTTTTGATCTCTTTGCATACCTCAATACCGTTTACTTTAGGCATCATCCAATCTAATACAGCTAAATGGATGTTATTTGAATAGAAAATGTTCAGCGCTTCCTCTCCATCCTGTGCTAGGAAGGTATGAAAGGCTTCTTTCTCAAAATACGCTTTTAAAATTTTGAGCATAAAGGGCTCATCATCGGCAATTAATATATTCATTAAAGGCTCCTTCCCAGCAATGTAGAGAGATAGAATACGTAAGGAATATGATACCTGTTATTAGAATAAGCTGTACATCTTGTTTTTGTTTCATACCAGCAGAGCCTCCGGTCAAGCGGCTGTAAGAAAACCATAACTAAATACGACCACGACAATGACAAAAAATAAGACAACCAAGCAAGCAGCTATTTTCATCTTATTATAAACCTGTCTCGTTGATTAGCTCTTCTCGGTTCCCAACCTCTTTAATCAGCTCCATGATTTTAGGGGCACCTTCACCATTTTCAAAGCTACTCATATGCTCGGCGTATACGAATCGGTGCTCATACAGCTGCATAATCGCCTTAACAAAGCTTTGAGCGGTCATTTGCTCTTGAAGCAGCAGCTTGGCAAAGCCGGCCTGCTCAAAATATTGTGCATTCATAAGCTGCCCTGTGCGGCTTCCGCCTCTCGTATGCGGAATAAGCAGCATTGGCTTCTGCAGCGCAAGCAGCTCCATAATCGTGTTTGAGCCCGCACGGGAAACGACAACATCCGCCATCGCGAGTAAATCCGCAAGTTCCTTGCTGACAAATTCAAATGCTCTATAGCCAGCCATCGAGAGGGTATGATCAACCTTGCCTTTGCCGCAAATATGAACGATTTGAAAGGTGCCGAGCAGCTCATGCCTTGTTGTTTTCACCATTTGGTTAATGCTGTCTGCCCCTAGGCTGCCGCCCATAATAAGAAGAACGGGCTTCTCGGAAGTAAAGCCGCAAGCATGGCGTGCGCGCTGAATATTGTCCGACTTTAAATTTTGCTTCAAAATAGGACCTGTATATACGGCTTTTGAATCGCGATAATCTGCTCCCGTCTCCCGGAAGGCCGTACACATCGTTGATGCAAACGGATAGGAAATTTTATTAGCCAGCCCCATATTCAGATCGGGTTCATAAATAACGACAGGCACCTTATTAAGTCTCGCTGCGAGTACAACGGGGACAGCCACGAATCCACCTTTTGAAAAAACAACATGTGGCTTTCGTTTTTTGATGAGCCGGTAAGCTTGAAAAATGCCGCGAACAACTCGAAATCCATCGATGACATTTTCCCAGGCCCAATATCGTCTCAGCTTACCGGTAGAAATGGGGTGGTACGTCACCTTTTTGTAGTCAGAAACTAGCTTTCTCTCGATACCTTGCTCTGACCCAATATAATGAACATCCCAATTTTGTTCCAGACACAGCGGGATGAGTACAAGATTGCCTGATACATGACCCGCAGTGCCTCCACCAGTCAATACGATTGTTTTTCTCATGACAAAAACCCGCCATTTTGCAGCATTTCTTTTATTTCAGGTTTGCTCATCAGTACATGATCCGAATGGAAATGATCGAATTGCACGGGAGTACGACCGGCGTAAGTTTCATGCAGTCCATCGATTGGGAACGGAGGCAAAATGACATAATAGTCCTCATCCAAATGAATGGAGCTCATGCTTTCGAGTTCGGAAATCAACGATTCACACATACGCTCACCAAGGCGAGCGCCTGTCTCACGGATTGGAATGTCGGATGCCGCCAGCTCCTCAATTAATACCTCAGCGAGGTCCTGTATGCGGCAGCCTTGCATTCTCATGACGTAAACCTCCCCGCCGCTGCTTTCATCCGTTGCTTTGAGCAGCAGCGATACAGCTTCTTCCAACGCTAAGAAGAAACGAGTCATTCTTTTATCCGTTAAGTTAATCTGCAATCCCTGTTCAATTTGCTGTTTGAAAATAGGCACCACGCTGCCTGTCGATCCGAGCACGTTGCCGCTGCGCACACATACAAATTTGGTCTTGCCCTCTCTTAAATTGGCATGGACGATGAGCTTCTCGCCGATGGCTTTGGTCATGCCATAGGTGCTCGATGGATGGGAGGCCTTATCGGTTGAGACGTAAATGACCTTCTCTACTCCGTTTTTAATTGCGGCTTGAATGACATTTTGCGTGCCAATTACATTTGTTTTCATGGCACTGTCCGGCTGCTGCTCACAGATTGGCACATGCTTTAAGGCAGCTAAGTGGAAAATATAATCCGCCTGCTGGCACGCCTGCATGAGTTCATATTTATCGCGTATATCTCCAATAATGAAGGTTAACTTGGGATGATGATAAAATTCGTGCATCATTTCGACTTGAAGCGCTTCGTTTCGGGAAAAAATACGGATTTCCTTAGGTTCTCTCTCTAACAGCCGCTTTACGAGCTCCCGCCCCCAAGACCCTGTTCCTCCGGTAACGACGATCGTTTTATTTTTCAAAGCTTGTTCCTCCCGTTTATGTGAACGATGAATAAGAACAAGCATAAAGTTTGAATGTTACACCAATATGGCAAAAATCATTTACGGCATTAGTTCATGCAATAGCGGTTCTATTTACAAAAAAAATAAGCTCTCATCAGGAGAGCACATGGTAAATTGGGATAGGCTTATTTTCTCCTATACAGACGATGAACGATGCTTGCCAGGAGAATGCCGAGCATAAACCCTGAAATCGGAGCTACAACGGTTATGCCGATATAGTTGGAGCTGGATGTGAGGATAAGCTTTAACGCTAAAGTCAGCAATGTGCAAAATAAAACAATTGTCCAATATACCATTTTGAGTTTTGTGGCAGCGCCTGTATAAGCAGATTCCAATTTAGCTTTATTTATAAAGCGGTATAACAGCATTGCTTCTATAACTAGACCGACGATGGATAACGATCGCTGAAACCATTTGTATAGCGGTATCCCGGCAATTGATTCACGAAGAACAGGAAATGTAGTAACGAACATGCCTGAATAGTGCGTGCAAGCATCGATTAATAGATGTGAATAGAAGCCAATGATGACGGAAACGAGAAACACCAGCCAGCTCTGCACCGAATTTAGTTTCCATTCATGGGCGAGGCTGTAGGCTTTACGATCTAAACTCCCAAACGCAGGCAGGTTTATAGCTAAGGGAACTTTTACAACATAATGAAACAAATAAGCGAGCATAATGCTCAGCGGTATCGCTTGATAGATCAACCCGCCAAAGGAATGGCCGATTGTCTGATAAGGCTCAAGCGCAATAAAATATTCAAAGTCAGGAGACATGCTCCCGAGAACGAGACCAGTTAAGCTAAAATAAGCAGGCTTTGCCGCTTTTAAAGGTGCAATATATAGCGGATGAGCAAAGGTGAACGGCAATTCGGCACCTCCTAACGGGTCTATGTTAAAATAGGAAGACGGTACTTTTAAAAGAAATGTAACATATAGGCCAAGGCAGGGGCATTAACATAATAATTGGGCGCTTTCCCCCCTTGTTTTAATGAGGTAATTTTGGGACAATAATAAGCAGATTGTTTGTTTCGGCCTACTAGCTAGAATAGGGCTGCTTTTTAGCAGTTTTGAAAAGAGGATTAGTTATGACTAAAGCATCTATATATGGATTAACGTTCGATCAGCTGACGGAATGGCTGAAGGAACGAGAGTATACAAAGTTTCGGGCATCACAGGTATGGGATTGGCTTTATCGGAAGCGTATAACGGCTTTTGAGGATATGACGGATGTGAAACCAGAGATCATTCAGCTGCTTTCCGAGCATTTTGTCATTCAAACGCTTACCGAGCATACGAGGCAGGAATCAGCGGACGGAACGAATAAATTTTTGTTCAAGCTGCATGATGGCAATTTAATAGAGACGGTACTGATGAGGCATAAATTCGGGTTATCGGTTTGTGTCACGACACAAGTGGGCTGTAATATTGGCTGCAGCTTCTGTGCGAGCGGTCTGCTTGCAAAGAGCCGTGATTTAACGGGCGGAGAGATCGTGGAGCAGATTATGAAGGTTCAGCTTCATTTGGATCAGGCGCAGAAGGGCGAGCATGTCAGCCACGTCGTTGTCATGGGCATCGGAGAGCCGTTCGATAACTTTGAGAATCTAACGGACTTTATCGGCGTGATCAAGAGCCAGAAGGGGCTTGCGATCGCTGCTAGACATATTACCGTATCAACGAGCGGCTTAGCGAACAAAATCGTGGAATTCGCTGACTCGGATCTACAGGTTAACCTTGCCGTTTCCTTGCATGCACCGAATGATGAGCTCAGAACGCGAATTATGAAAATAAACCGAGCGATTCCCATTGCGAAATTGATGCAATCCATCGATTATTATTTGGAGAAAACGAATCGGAGAATTACGCTTGAATATATATTGCTGAAGGACGTTAATGACCAAAGAGAGCACGCAATAGAGCTAGCACAGCTTATTGGTCATAGAGGTAACCTGGCTAATGTAAACCTCATTCCCTACAATCCAGTGGATGAGCATAGTCAATACCAACGAACGGATCGCGAAACGGTGCGAGCTTTCTATGATACGCTTAAGAAACAGGGTATCAGCTGCAGCGTTCGCCTTGAGCATGGTACGGATATTGATGCCGCATGCGGACAGCTGCGGAGCAAACAGATCAAAAAATCCAAAGAGCAGAAATTGGGACAAGAAAGCGCAGCAGCAGCGTCCCTCTAGAAGCGTATCATACCTTTGCAGCTGCTGCTTTTAAAAGATAATCATGTGAATAATATGAGAACACCTTCTAAAAGAGGTGTTCTTTTTATTTGTGTATCCAGCCATTTTTTCTGAATATTTACAATTTCGGATAAGATGGACATACTACGATCATATATTTTTAGATAAGAAGGGTGTATGCATATGAAGAAGAGAATAATGGATGTCATTACAATTATGGTTGGAGCACTTATTTTTGCATTAGCAATCAACTTATTTGTTATTCCGAACGAGTTTGGCGAAGGCGGGGTTACCGGGATAACGATTATTTTATATTATGTTTTTGGATGGGCACCATGGTTAATGAGCTTAATTTTCAACTCCTTCTTGCTCATTGTAGGCTACCGTTTTCTGGATCGACAGACGGTAATTTATACGATCGCAGCGGTGCTTTTCCATTCTTTGTTTCTCCATTTAACAGCAGACTGGAGTATTCAATCCGATGAATTAATCGTAAATGCGCTGTTTGGCGGCTTGTTTGGCGGAGCGGGAATTGGGCTCATTATCCGCGTTGGAGGCACGACTGCAGGAACAACGATTTTGGCACGTATTGCGAATAAGTATTTGGACTGGAACATTAGCTATGCCTTGTTGTTCTTTGACTTAATCGTCGCGTTCTCCTCTTATTTCATTATCGGTGCCGAGGCGCTGATGCTTACCATCGTCATGTTATACATCGGTACCAAGGTGATGGACTTCATCATTGAAGGGGTTAATCCGAAAAAAGCGGTCACCATTATATCCAAGGAGCAAGGCAAAATAGCTGAGCAGGTTAATGTGGTGATGGATAGAGGAGTCACTGTTATTTATGGCCGTGGACACTATACGAAAACACCGCAGGAAATTTTATATATTGTCATTAGCAAGCAGGAACTGAGCCAATTGAAAAAAATTGTGAAGGCATGCGATAAAAATGCGTTTATTACGATTCATGATGTGCGGGACGTATTTGGCGAAGGATTTATTGATATTTCAAAATGATTACAGCGATTGGTATAAAAAAGAAGGTCGTGGAATTTCGCTTATTTTCGGGATATAGAGTAAAATTAAAACAAGATAGCAGATAGGAGTTGTTTAGATGTCGAAAGACGAAGTAATTTTGACGCAAGAAGGCTTAGAGCAGCTGCAAGCTGAGCTGGATGATCTTAAATATGTGAAGCGCAAGGAATTGGCTGCGCGTATTAAACTCGCGATCAGTTATGGCGACTTAAAGGAAAACAGCGAATATCACTCAGCCAAAAATGATCAGTCCTTCATGGAAACGAGAATTCTTATTTTAGATAAAATGCTGAAGAAGGCTCGCGTGATCGAAGCGAAGACCTTAGACCTATCAAAAGTAAGCATCGGTTTAACCGTCATTTTAAACGATATCGAATTTTCCGAGAAAATCGAGTACAAAATCGTAGGTACAGAGGAAGCAGATGTTGCGGAGAACAAAATTTCCTACGAGAGTCCACTAGGCAAAGAGCTGCTTGGTCAGACGGTAGGCAGCATCATTAACGTAAGCGCGCCTATGGGTGTTATTAAATACGAGCTTCTCGAAATCAGAGCATAATTCATTATCCTATAGATCATTTCATCACAGCTAATCCGCCTGAAGCGGGTTAGCTTTTTTTGACGAAAAAGGGCAGAAACGACAGCATCGTTAAAGAACCGATCGATACAAACATATTGCGACAGAAACAGATGAGAAAAGATTAACGGGCATTGGGACTATAGCTTGATGTAAACTAATACTTTGTATGGCAAAGTATTACCATGACAGTTGCAACAAAAAAACATAATCTTTGGAAGCTGTACAAGTTTCCAAAAACCTTTTCTAGGAGGAAAGCCATTATGAACTATCATTTCTTTGTAGGCAACGATAACGGAAACAGCGAGCATGATCTTATCATTGACGGCAAGCTGGTTCAGCAGCCTAATGTAAATTGTACGGTGGACGAGCTTCCATGGAGCGAAGAGCAAACACCAGAGAGCTTTATTAAGAATTTGCAGGATCAGTTGGTCGTAACCATCGATTCGCCATCAGCAAGACCAGGGATGTACTATGTCGGGAAGTTCGCTTTAGAGAGCGGAGAAGTGCTGGACAATCTGCAAATCGGAATTGATCTGAAGAGCGATATGGACTTGCCGGTTATCAATACGCTTGCCCAAATTGCGGCGATGGCTGTTCAGAAGGCGTATGAGGAAGAGAAAAAAATACCTGCACAAATCGATGTGGAAGTAGATATGGCAACGGCGCTTCCGGTTACGCAGCACACGGATGAGACCTCCGCTAAGTTTGAGAAAAGATTTACGTCTGGCTTGCACCATGTGACGGTTCATTTGGGTATGCAGCGCGTAGCTGTAAAAATCGTATTCCCGTTTGCGAAGGTCGTTCCAGAAGCAACTCCGGTTATTTTCACGCTGCAGAAGGATTCGGCGGGCGGCTGGAGAGAGGGCGAAATTTTTGGGGATTTCCTCGAATCTTACGAAGTAGATAAGAAATTCAACGGCAGTTATTTCAAAGAGAAGCGCATTCTTCATGTCGATATTGGAGACGGCTCTACGGAATATCCGATTACGGAGGGGAATAAGTTTCTGCGTCAATTCGTGCATGGCAGCCATCATGGCGCCGGTTATGCGATTGAAGAAGCGCTGCAGGAGTTTAACCGACTCATTCATTTGGCAGACAGCCCGCGTCAATTTTTCAGCGATGTTATCAAAAATCCTAACCATAAATACCATGCACGTGCGCTTAAGACATTAAGAAGACCGCTTGAGAGCCAGGTTAGACAAATCGTGCAGCATGTCAAAAAACAGCTGACCAAGGCACGCAATGAAATCGATCTGATTTGCGTTTACGGCGGCGGAAGCATACTTATGCGCTCAGTACTCTACGGACAGCTGAAAGAGCTGTGTACGGAAAGAGAGATGCAGCTGCTTTATATTCCTGCTGAGTACGCAGTGCAGCTGAATGCAATGGGTCTTGATGCATTTGTGCGTGGCAAAATCTATGAGGCATTAAAAAATAAAGCGGTTCAGCCTGCATAAGCATGATCATCAGGTTGAGGTATAATCTAACGGATTCTGGTAGGTGAGAGGTATGAAGAAAACAAAACTGCCCGGTGAAAATATAAGCTTGAAAACAAAAAAATCAGAAGATCCCTTAATTATGCTTTGGTTGAATTCACAATCGAATCTCATGGATTCTCTTCGATATTTGGTTGAAAACGAGATCGCCGTAAACGGCGTTCGGAATTTACAAGCTTTTGTTCCGATGGAGAGAAGTCGATTGCAAGGCTCATCGGCCCTGCAGCAAGGCAGTGAAATCAGTTCTCCATTAACAGGGGAGGAACAATTGTCAGCAGCGATCGCTGAAGTTAGCGCCGCAGTCACTGCTCCCATTCCTGACCCAAAAGCTTCTCCGGTTGTAGAGGAAGAAATTGATGATGATGATATTGAAGCATGGAGCTAATGGAAAAATGGTAATATTTAGAATCACTTAGTTGGGTTATATATGACTAAGTAATTCTAAGTATTACCGAGTGATGCAAAACACCACTAAGGGATGCTTGATCATTCCTTGTGGTGTTTTTTTGCGTAAAACAGTTCTTTAAGTCTAGTAACCCTAGTGTATAATAGTAATATGTTCCATTTATTTTCATCATATCCGTTTAGTATATAAGACTATATAGAGGTGGGCCGTCCATGCCTTTTTTCTCACGAAGCTCGAATCCAACCGTTGCTAAACCAAAACCAGCTCCTCCGACGCAAAGCACTGCACCTGCGCAGCCACAGCAATCACCTCAATCACCGGCTGTGAATGCTGGGCAGCTCCTGCAATTGCAGCAGACGGCAGGCAATCAGTCTACGAGTGCACTAGTAGGCGGGGCTGCGACTGCCCCTCAGAAGTCACCTAAAGACGTTCGAAAGGATGAGCTCAAAGCAGATCGTGATACGCAGGTCACTGTCAAACCACAGCAGCTCTATGATGGGCTTATTCAGCAAACGAGTCAGCATATACATACGTTCTTAAATAGTGATAAACAAACGGCGTCGCTAAGAGCTAGCCTGCAGGCTAAAGCCAAGACGGCGGTAGAAGCGAATATCGATCAGAACGGTGTAGCAGAGGCTCATGAGAAGGCAGATGAAAAGCTTTATGCTGCAGAACATGTAGCTGCAAAAGGCATCGTATCTGATACGTTGAAGAAATATGCGAGTGATACTGTCGTGAGCAAGCTTCCATCGAGCCAAAAGAGCCTGCTGGCGAATAAGTTCATTGAAGGCTATAACAAGACGGAGGCAAGGCCTGAGGTTCCTTTAGCTAAACAAGTGTTAGCGGCGAACGCACAGGCGACGAGGGAGGCAACTGCTGAAGCTGAACGGTTGTCTAATGTATCTCTTGCACAGATTAAAAAGGATGCTGTGGACAAGGTCAAGCAAAGTGCAGCATTTCTCGATAGCAGTGTAGACGTTGGCGATTTGGGTAAGGCAGAAGTGGAAAATCGGCATCAAATGGATAGTACGCTTGTTCAGCCGGCTGTTATTAATACGGTTTATACGAATAAGCTGTATGAACCCATCAAAGAAGCTGTCGTTATGAAGCTCGGCGTAGGACGAGGCGCTTGGCGAAGATCCAAAGAGCTTAATGCTTTTCGTCAGAAGATGAAAGATGCTGCGCGAGAGCAGTCGAGAACGGATATTGACAATCAATTGGACACGAATGCACTAACATCGGGCAAAACGCAGCTCGATAAGAAATTTACCGGCATGATGGCGAAGAAGGAAGCACATGCAACCTCCAAGGGCTCTGTCGATGCAGCTATGACCACTGAGGCAGTCAATATCACGAAAAGAGTGCTGCCTGAAGGGGATATTAAGAAGCTGCTGAAAGAAGCAGCACAAGCCTCAGCATATGGCGTAGCACGTACAAACGCTGCGGGTGTAAAAGTAAATGAAGCGGCTTTAGCTGGTGCCGAGAAGAAAGCGATTGTACTGCTGAAGAGCAAACAAACCGAAGCGGTAAACGCCGTTCGAAGCATTACGAAAGGCGACAAAAAGGTGCCGGGCTCGAAGCCGGATGCTGCGCAGCTTACCGCACTTGCTGAGAAAACGAAGGAACAGGTTACGGCGGATGATATAGCCGGCAAAGCCATTAAAAAAACAGTAGAGGCTCCTACGCTGAACAAAGGGCTCTTCGTCATAGGCAAGGTGCTTGATCTAGCCGCGCCGAATATTGGCGACTCCAGCTCGTTCAGCTTTGATTTGAAAATACCCGTTCATGCTAGCGGCGTCTATGTTCTGTTCGGACTGGCAGGCTCGGTAGGCAGGGAAGATAAAGAATTAACGATGGCCGCTGAAATTACATTCGGTGCCGGCTTCCAGTCGTTTGGTTTCGACGCCAATTTCCGTGCGGGCTTCTTCCTGGAGAGCATAGGAACGGATTCAGCCGGTGTCATGAATTTAACCTCGTACGGCATGTACAGGCAAATAAGAAACATTTCCGATAGGGCAGCGGATTATCTCTGGGGTATGGGAGGTAAATCCGGTATGGCCGAGGTCGAAGAAGCAGAAATATGGGCAGCTATGATCGAGGAAAAAGAGCTGCAAAAAGCAGGCAATCATGTTGATATTGGCTTGACCTTTAAGGGAGAGGCTGAAGCGAATGCCGGGGTAGCCGAAATGGGAGCAGCCCTTGGCTACAAGTTCTTAGGCCGCTTTGACAAAGAAGCTCTTGAGAAACAATCGCCTAACGGATTTGGCGGAGCAACGGATCTGACGAAGCTGAAGGAAAAGGCAGCAACCCTCCGCAGAGGTATGAATGTGCATGTTATGGAGGCCTCCGCCGAAGCGAAGGTGAAGCTGGGCGGCAACGACATCGGTTTTGGACTCGAAGCCGCAGGTTCCGTAATTAATAATAATTTGAGATCGCTCGAAATTACAGCTAGCGGCTCTATTCCATTCCAATTCGGTGAAGATGCGGGCGAATGGGTCAAGATTGCATCGAAAGTAGCGACACCTGTAGCAGGCTCGGCCAAAAATCTCGTTGGCATTATCACTAGTAAAGTGAAAAAGGATAAGGATATGTTGGCGAAGGGTGCAGGCTCAGCTCTGGATACCGGAACGGATCTGTTATTTGTAGTTCCGCAATTTGAAGCAGTCGGCAAAAGCCTTGCCTCAAAAATCCAAGGCGACGAAACCGTCAATGATACGATTCGCGGTTGGCTAACAGGTGATTCAAGCGCGAGTGCGATTGAACAAGGAAACAAAATAGCGCTCGCAAGCTCACTAGATTTGAGTATCGGATTTAGCAAAAAGTGGGATAAAGATAATAAGTCCAAAGGCTGGGAAATTGCATTGGAAGTTACGCAAACGAAGTCATTCGAAGTGGAAGCAGGCATCGTGAATGTAGCGGTAGAGAAGTCCAAGCGGCTTGGAAAGCTGCAATATGAGCAGGATGCGAGCGGATCGGGGTCCATTTCAGGGGAATTGGCAGGGCACGAAATAGGTTAACATTTGCTAGGAGTGATCGTAGTCATGTCCAAACAACAGAAGTACACGGGAGATACAAGCATTACTACAGAGCTGCCGATAAATTTCCATACGCTGACGGGAGAGTTTGTGCCTGCTGTCTTGCGAAAAATTAATTTTCAAAGCTTCGAGGAGTCGCTTTCTTGTCAGATGATGATCGAGGTTAGCGGCCAAACTTATCAAGATATTATGGAGAACGAGTGGTTTAACTTGATCGCCAGCATGAGGACAGGAAGCAGCGCGGTTATGGATGAGAATCAACCTGTAGAAGTTCATGTCGCGCTAAGGCCAAGCTTGACGAAGCTGGCTGCTCAGCATGGATTCGATGCAGAAGCTATATTTGATAGTGTGCGCTCAAGTACGGAGCCAACGAGCAAGCTGCTGAGCTTAGATCATACCGAGAGCTGGCTTGCGCTGGAATTAAAGCAAAGCGTCGTTTTGCCTGAAGCATTGAAGGGTGAAGGCGTCTTAAAGATGGGATTCAGAACGGCGTGGGCTGCAGAAATGGATCAAGGAATTTCAGTAACAGAGGAGCCTTCTATTGCAAATGAGGCTTTGAATGAGCATATCACATCATTTCTAACGGAAAATGAACTGAAATATGAGGTTATAGACGATCAATTGTACAAGCTTATCTTTACTAGCAAAGGCGAAAGCTGGGTTGGTCTCATACGGATCGAGGAGGTTCAGGATTATTGTGCGGTTTATTCCGTCTATCCGGAGCTCGTCCCTGAGCATCAGCGCCAGGAGCTTGCCTTGTTGTTATTGAACGAGAACATGGGCCTGCTAAGTGGCAGCTTCGAGCTGGATGATGAGGATGGCGAGCTAAGATTCCGATCCTCCTATTATGCCGGAAAAACGTATGACTCTGAGGTATTCAGCAGAATACTCGGCAACCATCTTGAAGCGGTAGAGTCTTATTTTTCTGAAATTCGTGAAGTGCTTAAACGCTAATATCATCGATAACCAAAGGGCTGTTTGCAGGAAGGGTGTACCCTCCCCTGTGCAAACAGCCCTTTTTGTGTTTATTTTGTATGTTGATCACGGTACTGAGCGGGTGAAATACCGTATGTTTTTTTGAACAGGGTGAAGAAATAGGTTGTGTTGAGCACACCGACACTTTCGCTGATGACCGCAATGGAATCATTTGTTGTCGTAAGAAGCCGCGTAGCTTCCTCCAGCCGAATCTTCTTTAAATAATCATTAAATGACAGCTGCGTATGGCTGCGGAATAGCTTGCCGAGGTAGCCGGGAGATAACTGTACGGTCTCCGCTATCGTTTCAATGCCCAGATCAGACTCATGATAATGCTTCTGCAAATAAGCGCAAACCGATTCAATCAACGTATCTGTTTTGGTCGTTTGCTTCTTGTCCATCATGAGGCCGATAAGGGTACAGAAATGACGAAGCAGCGAATGAACCTCTTGAAGCGTTTCCTGCTTCTGCAATTGGTTAACTGTATCGTAATATTCTTTGGAGTATTCCTGCATAATGGGCAGCGCGCCGTCAAAATCACGCAAAAGGGCGTTCAAAAGTTGATTTGCGCTGGAGATAGCCTGATAGTAGCTCATCTCGCCCAGCTGCTTCATAAATTGATCAAGTGCTTGATTGACCTTGTCATTGTGGTTTAAACGAAGCTCCTCGCATAGCTTCTTCTCAGCTGCTGCAGGGTACACACTTGCTTGCTGCATGACCTTAACAACCATAGCTTCATGAATAATAGCCTGATGTCCGTAGAAGAAACGATACTTGGCGTATTCCTGCGCCGATTCGAAGGAACGATCAATTTCATATTTGTCATTAACCGTTTCGCCTAGGCTGAACGTAACCGTAAATTTGAAATAGTTATAGATGATTTCTTGAATTTCGCCAAGGGTTAATAAGATATGCTCGGGCACGGATGGCGAATCCAGAAACAATAAAATAGCGAGTGTCTGCTCATCGACGACGATCGTTTCGTTTTTCGCGTGTTTCTGAAGCAGCTCACTCGTAATATTACTGACAGAAAAGCGGAAAAGTCCCTGTTTTGTCTGATTGTTATGCTGCGCAAACTCCGCAAACCGATCAATTTGCGCGACGATAACGACATAATTCGAGCTGGTAAAATGCTCATTAATCGCAGATTGGATCATATGTGTCGCCGATAAGTCATGCAGCGTTCCATGCAATAAATGCTGAAGATAGGTTTTCTTTAGCACCGGCAAAGACTGCTTCTGCTCCAATTCAACCATATTTGCTTGATCGATGACGTTGGAGAAGGCCTCGGAGAGCAGGGCAAATTCATTTTGATTTTGCTCAGCGAGCGGTTTTTTGTTGCCCGTGACCTCATGCACTTTTTTAATAAGACGGCCAAGCGGATTATAGAGCTTATTTGTGGCAAAGAAAGCTGTTAAAGCACCAAGCGCAATAATGACGATAGCGATCAAGCCGGTAAAGGTTCGCAATACAGAAATATCCGAAATAAGCAATCGGTAAGGCTTAACGCTGACAAAATACCAATTCAGCTGGTTTGATTTCACAAAAGTGACCAGCTGTTTCGAGTCGTTTACTTTAGCCTTGAAATGTCCCGCATTCATGGACGAATTCAGAATTCGTTCGATATGGGGCATCGATGCGAAGCTTTGCATGAACTGGTTCGCATCGGTATGGGATAATACAAGCCCGTCTGCATTCATGACAAATACATCATCGTTAGCACTGCTAATCGCTTTGATCGTATTCAAAATATACTGCTCATCCACATGGATGGTGATAGCTCCTTTGTATGCAGAGGTAAGCGCATAGTTTGGACGCAAAATCGCAGTGAGCACATGTTCCGGCTTGCTTGTGCTTGGAGCGTTTGGCATACGCAGCTGGTTTGCGAACAACTCCATGTACTGTAAGTGATTGATATCCGTAATTCGCTCCTTCTCCAAATCATTTAACACATAGGTTGTCCCCGCCGTGTTCAAATACCGCTTCGTATGATCATTATAAATGCCAATGTATTTAATGAACGGATAAGTGGACTGGATATCCAGAAGAATATCCATCGCGTCACGATCTTGTACATAATCATGTTCTTTATTCATCAGTACGGTAATGATGCGATTATTGCTTAACAAATGGTTGCCTATCGTTTCAATTTGCTCATGAACGATGCTGGAGGTATAGCTTGTTTGCTGCAGCATGGAAATGACGTTTTTGCTGATCGTCTCTTCCGTTTTGGAAGCAAAGAAAAAGTACAAGGTGCTGCTGACAGCTAGAACAGCGAGAGCGACGAGTAGGATGTAATAAATCAACATCTTGCGGTAAACGGAATAATTAAATAATTGCTTCCATTTCATCGGGCCTGTCTCCTTACTCCGTTAATAAATGAATCGCTTACATTGTTTATTTAGAAAACTTTAAAATACATCCTTCTTTAATGCAATGTTCCTTCGCTATATTAGCAAAAATTGAAGGTTTAACTGATTTTTATAGTCCCCAAAAGCCTTGATTTTAAAGGGTTTATCAAGATTTTAACTATTCAGCGATACTTGCCGCGGCGCATACTGAAATCACCGAAAACAAACAAATCATCATGAAGGGAGATGCTGCTGTGAGCAAGCCTAAAGGTCAACGGCAAAAGCGATACACTTTTTTTACCGACATTAAGCGGAACAAGATTTCATATTTGCTCGTCTTGCCGGCGATGCTTTACACATTCGTATACGGTTATATGACGCTGCCTTATATGGTTATCGCTTTTCAAAAGTTCAATTATACAAAGGGCATCTTCGAGAGCGACTGGGTAGGATGGAAAAACTTCGAGTTTTTCTTCAACTCAACGGCGGCTGCGATGGTCACTTGGAACACGATTAAGCTGAACTTTTTATCTATTTTATTTGGGACGATTGTAGCGCTGGCATTCTCTATTCTATTGAATGAAATTCGCTCACGCGTATTTAAGCGAGTATCGCAATCGACGCTGTTGTTCCCGCATTTCTTATCGTGGATTATCGTCAGCTACATCGTCTACAGCTTGTTTGCAACCGAGCATGGCCTTATCAACAACATGCTGGAGACGTTTGGTTTTGATCCGCACAATTGGTATTCCGATCCTAAGCCATGGACATGGATTTTGGTCGGACTCAGCATCTGGAAAGAGACAGGCATGTCCGCCGTCATCTATTTAGCAGCGATTACAGCAATTGATGATTCCTTGTATGAGGCCGCAAAAATCGATGGAGCCAATCGTTGGCAGCAAATTAAATCCATTACGATTCCAATGTTGATGCCGACGGTATCTATTCTAACGCTGCTTGCGATCGGTAAAATCTTTTACTCCGATTTCGGAATGATCTACGCCATTATCGGCGACAATGGCATGCTTTATTCGACAACGGATGTTATCGATACGTATACGTTCCGAACGCTTCGTACATCGGGCAATCCTGCGATCGCAATGGCAATTGGATTGTATCAATCTGTCGTTGGATTTGTGCTTGTTCTATCTGCCAACTGGATTGTGAAGAAATTCAATAAAGATAGCGCGATGTTCTAAGGAAAGGAGGGAATGTGCTTGAAAAAAATAGATGTATTTCAAATCGTTAATACGCTTTTTGTATTGTTGTTCGCACTGCTTTGTACGCTTCCCATCCTGCTCGTTCTCATCGTGTCTTTCTCGGATGAGGAGTCTATCCTGAGAAAAGGCTACAGCTTTATACCGGATCACTTTTCATTAGAAGCCTATAAATCGGTATTCGGCAGTAATGATCAGCTGCTGCAAAGCTATGGGGTTTCCATCGGCGTCACGGTTATTGGTACTTTAGCGGCAGTCGTCATCACAGGAATGGCCGGTTATATGCTTGCCAATCGACAGGTTCGTTACCGCAATCCAATTGCGTTGTTTTTCTTCATCACGATGCTCTTTAACGCAGGCCTTGTGCCTTGGTACATGATGAATGACCTTTTAGGGTTCAAAAACAATCTGCTTGCCCTTATCGTACCGACTTTAATATTCAGTCCTTTTAATTTGTTTCTCGTACGCAATTTCATGCAGGAGCTGCCAGAAGCTCTACTAGAGAGCGCAAGAATCGACGGAGCAAGCGATGCTTATATCGCGTTTCGCATCGTATTTCCATTATCCTTGCCGGTACTGGCAACGATCGCTTTATTTTACGGATTAGGTTATTGGAACAATTGGTTCAACGCGATCATGCTGGTAGACAAAGAAAGCTTGTACCCTTTGCAATATTTATTGTATAAGCTGCAATCCGAGATCAATATGGTGAACCAGATGCAGGGCTTGGTTACTTCCAACATAACGATTCCGACCGAATCATTCAAAATGGCGGTAGCTATCATAACCATTGGTCCTATCGTACTGCTTTACCCGTTCCTGCAGCGTTTTATTATCAAGGGTCTTATCGTTGGAGCAGTCAAAGGATAGATATGTCGCCTTAGGGCCATATATAATTAAAGATTCAGAGAGGGGTTAATCAAGATGAACAACAGGAAGTTGCGCTTTATTCCGGCAAGCTTGGTTATTGTTATGATGCTCGTTCTTATGATGGCTTGCAGTAATGCGGGAGACAAAGCGGGTTCAAATGGCAATGCCAGTGGAAACGAAGGAGATAACTCTGAAGTATTGCCGCTGAAATACGTGATTCCGGGTACAGCCAAACCTCATACCGATGAGGTTGTCCAAAAAGTAAACGAAAAACTGAAGGCTGACGGTGTTAACGTTAAGCTGGAAATAAATTTTATCCCTTGGGATGCTTGGGATCAGAAAACCAACCTAATGCTGAGCACAGGTGACGAGTTTGACATGCTTCATGTTATGGAGAACAGCTCCGTGCCTACAGGCTCTTATGTTGGGCGAGGCGCGCTTCAGCCGCTCGATGAGCTCATTGACAAGTATGGTCCAGAGCTGAAAAAAATCATTCCTGACTACGCATGGGATGCCGCGAAGATCGATGGTAAAATCTATTCCGTCCCGGCTGTATGGCGTTATGAGACCTCAGGCAGCGGTGAGATGGGTACGCTTGGCTTCCGCCAAGACTTGCTCGATAAAGTAGGTATGCCTTTCCCAAAAACGTCGGACGAGCTTATCGCAACGGCTGAGAAGATGCAGCAGGCTTCCGGCAAGAAATTATATATTCAAACGGAAACGGATGTTACGCCAGTATTTTTACATCGTACGTACGATTCATGGCCATTTTTTGTAGATTACCGCGAACAAATCATTAAGGTCGATCAAGCGGGCAATATAAGCTCGTGGCTCGAGAGTGAAGAATTCAAAAAAGATGCAGAGTTTTTCCGCCAACTTTATGAGAAAAAGCTGATTAACCCTGATATTTTGACGTATAAGAAGGAAGAGCGCGACAAAGCCATGACACTGGGCGATTTTATTTACAGCACGAACGGTGCTTTGTACTCTTCGATCGCAATTGCAAGAAATAACCCAGAGGCAAAAGTAGGCGAGGGTTATTTGGCAGAAGAGAAACCGCTGCTTCAATACTTGGCATTCGGAAATACAAATGCAGTTCCAATTACATCGAAGCACCCAGAAGCAGCTATTATGTTCTTGAACTGGCTGTACAGCAATAAGGATAACCATAACCTGTTCCTATATGGGGAAGAAGGCACGCACTACAAAGCGGTAGGCGAGCGTACGGCAGAATTTATTCGTGACGCGAATGATGAATCGTATTATTTTGATTCGTGGATGATCGGCAACATTAACTATATGTTGTTTGATGTGAAAACGCCGGAAGATTATTTGAAAATGCAAACGACAGAGCCATCGAATCCAGTGGAATTCTCACCTGTTCTTGGTTTCCGCCTAAATACGGAGCCGATTGCTGTTGAATATGCGAATGTGCTTTCCGAAGTGAAATCGAAGATCATTCCAATTAAAATGGGCGTGGTATCCTACGATAAATACTTCCCGGCAGCTCTTCAAAGCTTAAAGGCTGCTGGTCTTGATAAGGTCGTCGCTGAATATCAGAAGCAATTTAAAGAATGGCAGGCATTGCAGAAGTAAGGTTAGCTGATGGATATAACAAAAAGAAGGAGGGCTGCTGCCCTCCTTCTTCTTGTTTGTGTATATTAGTAAGCTAGTGCGAACAAACCGTGAATATGCGACAGGTAACGAACGTTACTAGCTTCCTTCATAAGGGAAGCAGGCAAGCCCTTAAGCTGAGTCGCGTTGCCGCCGATTGTGCCTACGCCATCTTTACGGCCAAGGCTGCCCAGTGTTCCGGAGAATACAGGTACAAACTTATCCATAACGCCGCCTTTGATTTGAACCGCTAGGTTGTAGCCTACCGTTTCGCCCATTTGCCAAGCAAGCTGAGCTGTTGGAGGGTAAGGACGTTCGCTGCCTTCTGGGAATACAACTGCACAGTCGCCAGCAAGGAATACATCAGCGTGTGAAGTCGATTGAAGCGTTGGTGTAACAAGTGAACGGCCACGGTCTTCTGCAAGTCCGCTGCTGCCGACAACTGGATTACCTTTAACGCCGCCAGTCCAAATGATTGTGCTGGATTCAATCGTACGTCCGTCTTTAAGCGATACGGAGCTTTTTGTCGCTTCTGTAATCGCTACGCTAGTGATGAAGTTAACACCGCGTTTCTCAAGGCTTGTTACAGCGCGATCGATCAATACTTTCGGGAAGATTGGCAGAACGGCAGGGCCGGCTTCTACGCAATACAGCGAAATATCATTGAAGTCGATGCCTTTGCTGCGGCAAATCTCAGGAAGTCTGTCAGCGAATTCGCCAACAAGCTCAACGCCAGTCAAGCCGCCGCCGCCAACAACGATTGTTGCATCAGCTTTGTTGCCTGATTTTTTGTAAGCGTCAAGACGATCTTCAACATGCTTGCGGATTTTGTTAGCATCAGCAACGGATTTAAGAACAAGGCTGTTCTCTTCCAATCCTGGAATGCCGAAGTAGTTCGTTTCACTTCCAAGTGCTACAACAAGAGTGTCGTACTTTTGCACTTGTCCGCTTTCAAGAACCACTTGCTTCTCGTTAGGTTTAATTTCTTTAACCGAGTCAACGATGATGTTAACTTGTTTGTCGCCTAGAAGCTTGCTAAGTGGAAGAGCGACCGCTTGCTCAGCGATTGTGTCCCCAGCAAGTCTGTGCAGCTCAGTAATGATTTGGTGAGTTGGAAAACGGTTTACGATTGTGATGCTAGCTTCTGCTGCAGTCAAATGTTTGCGTGCTGTTAGAGCAGTAAGAAGACCGCCATAACCGCCACCAAGAATTAGTATTTGCTTCGACATGTTCATCCTCCGTTCGTTCTATACGTATTCGGTGTATTATACTTTATCGTTTTTGCGTTCAGACAAAACACTAAGGAAAGCTTGCGCGAAACGAAGCGTTTTTTGAACTTCCGGATCTTTAAGCATTTTCAACATAGCGAATAGGCCAACAGAAGAGTTAGCCGCTTCTTGTGAGCGCTCGCCAGCTTCAATAGCTGCTGTTGCGATACCTTTTGCTTTCTCTTGAACCGGTTTAACGAATTCACCGATACCTTGAGCGAAATCGTTGATCAACACTTTGTCTGTAGCGATGTTTTGTGCAAAATCATAAGCTTTGGTCATTAGAGTAACCATTTCAGCTAATTTAGGCAGGCTGTCCACGAGTACAGTTAGAGACTCTTGAACCTCCGGCTTCATCAATTGATCAAGTACATCCAACGTTTGTTTTTCTTCGACGAGGCTAGCTGCAACCTCTTGTCCAGCAGATGGTTGTGACATAATAGAATGTCCTCCTTTACGTAAATTTGAAAGTAAGTTGTAGTCTCAATTGTGTCAGCCGCTAAAGTTAAAGATGCATCCTGAAAGATTGTTACACTTTTCACATAGTTATTCGAAAAATGTTTATGCGGACGTAACAGTCTTATTTCTGCGTGAGGCAGAAGGATGTGAATGCGCGTATGACGTAATCGGATTAAACCCTTTGTTTCTATTCTACATCGTTTTCACCAAAAGTTAAAAAGAAATTTATTGCTTTCGGTAAAAAGATTTGGAATATTCCTGACATTCAGGCATATAGCTGCTTTTCGTTGATTAATCATCCAATTTATGGATATTAAATGGAATGATGTACCGTGATTTTAAACGCTTTATCGTTCAACAAGCGTAAATGAAGCGCAATTCAGTTATGATAATAAAAAACAATGATTAAAAACATACCTAAACATACCTAAAGGAGTTCTAATATGCAGCCCTATACGCAAAGAGTTGTATCCATCATTAAGGCGATTCCGGAAGGCACCGTAATGACGTATGGTCAAGTCGCAGAACTGGCTGGCAATCGCAGGGGAGCAAGGCAGGTTGTCCGAGTTCTGCATTCGATGAGCGGCATTTATAATCTTCCCTGGCACAGAGTTGTTAATGCAAAAGGGGAGATATCGATTCAAGAGGAGGAAGCTCGTTACATGCAGATCTTTTATTTAAAAGAGGAAGGTGTTTCAGCGAGCGAGGACGGGCGAATTGATTTGGAAAAATACCGCTACAATCCGGAAAGAGAAGAAGAAAGATGACCTTACCTGGATAAAAATTATGTTTCTTCGCGGTTAAGCGGCTGCGATTAACTTTTTCTAATGAGGCCCCATTTGAAACCCCGTATCCGAACCTTTATTATGGTATAGACCATTCGGAAGGGAGAGAAAGAACATGACAACAGAAATTACACCGGGAAACGTTAGAAACTTCACTGTTTCCACCGAAATTTTTTATAACCAAAGCTTGGATATTTATTCGCAAATGATTTATATTGTACTCAGCTCAAGCACGGCGGATTCCGCATCGCTCACCTTAGACGAGGTTGCAAAAAAAGGCCGTATGACGACAAAACTTGCAATAAAAGCGATGCAAGCCTTAGTTGACGAGCAGCTAATCCCACATAAATTGTTCCGTAAAATGATCGGTGAATTCCAGGATGATCGCTTATCTTGGGCAGCCAAAGGGCTGCTCACGTATTGCAAGGAGCATAAAAACATTACATTGCCTGAGCTCTTAGCACTATCAGATCAATCTGGCGAGGATGAGACCAGCATTCGGAAGGCATTAATGGAGCTGGAGAGAAACGGTTATTTAGAGGAATTTACGGAATTGAACAAATTGATGCACGGATAATCGAATGAGTATGCAAAAAAAGCCTTCAACGTCCTCAGCAAACGGAAGCAGCGTTGTTGGGCAAATATAAGCGAAGTAGAAGTAAATGTAATATTTCTTTCTATTTTGAAAGAAGCAGGACCTCCACAGCGCTGTTGCGCTGTATAGGTCCTGCTTCTTTTTTGTTTCTTGGCGGTCAATTGTACAGCACTATTCTTTCGTTAATTTCTCTAGGATAGCGTCGCCTTTTGTTCCAACCATTACATACGCGAAGCGGGCATTTTGCTCCGTTTCCAGCCCAGTGCCTTCGGGTACAAAATAAGATTCTATGCCGTACTGGATGTTTCTCCAGCCGCTAGTGGAACCGTTAATAATGATTTCCTTGTCAGCTAAAGGCTCACCTTTTTTATATAAACGATCCAAGTTGTATACGCCGCCGGCTCCTTGTTGAAGCACGACCTTAATTCGGCTGTTGCTTGGACGTCTTTCCAGTTCCTGAGCGATGTGATCTGGCGGTGCCGAAATATTGTATTGGAGCGCTACATAATCGCCTTGCAAAATGGACCGTGGATCAAGCGGCACGATGGCCAGCTTAATCGGAGTGCCGCTCGAGAGCAATATTTCGCTTACTGCGGCATGGTAACCGACATAACCGAGCTGCAGCACTACAACGATTGCAATGAGAGCGGGGCTTCTGCGCAGCAATCGGCTGAATGAGTCTGCTTGTTCAGACACTGCTGCACGTGTTCTATAGGCGTAAATATATGTCGCTGCTATGATAATCACGCCAAGCAGAGCGAGTGTAATCGACTTGTGCAATAACGTCCAGAACAAGTCGTAATATTTGAACGCAAGGAAGATGAACCAGAATACGAAGCTTATGGCTGCTTCAAGGGCTTGGCTGCGCCTAACAAATAGAAAGGCTGCGATCGTAACTACAATGAAATTCAATATATTAAATAGCTCATATGAGTAAGGGAAAATGTTATCCATAAAGGTTAGCCAAAATAGAAGCAGCAAAGTAAAGAACCAACCGCATTCTCTAACATGAATCTTGAAGGCGCCTTCTCTGAGCAGATGGTGACTTGCGTAAATGACTGCGTTAAGCGACGTTACGATGAACACGATGAAGGAAGCCGCATTATGAACAGATCCAAATAACTGAAACAGAAGAATAGCGATATTGATATTCAGTAAGGTGTAGATAAAGAAATGCGGTACCCTTCCTTGCCATTTGAACCATCCGACAAGCAGTACCGCTATGAAAAAAATAGACAAGGCTGAAGTATCAATCCAAGCGGTAGAGATAAGTCCAGCTATATATCCAATCGTAAGCACGGTGTAGCGTACAGCCGTATTTAAGCGCGTCAGCAGCAGTGTTGGAATAATAAACAGCATTGACAGGACAAATAAAATGTTTTCGGGCGGGATTTCACCAGCAGCTAATAGTACTAAGCCTACTAAGGAGATACTGCCAATCAAAACACCGATTACGGTAACGATTGTGAATGCGATTTTGCCAACAAGAGTGCTCTTATGTTCTTCTGACGGATGGGAAGCTTGGTCAGCTCGTTCATTGGAGCTTGACTGATGCTTGCCGAGCTTGTTTAAGTAACGGAAGAAAAAGACGTTGGCTGTGAGTAATAAAGCGACAAAGAGGAGTCCGAATATAAAAAATAAGGTGGAATAATGCTCGGACATCAGCTCGAAATATTTAAATACAGCGAAAGCGGAAGCAGCCAGCGCGTTAAGGGTAAGCATCATTTTGTCCTGACGCACTTGGGCGAAATAATAGAATCCGAACGCGATTGCCGCAGCGCTTGCGACGTTCATCCATGCGCCATAATGTTCGTATAGATCGGAACTTGTCAAGACGAGCAATGAAATATGAAAGGCAATAAAGCTAATATATTTAAGCGGCGCTGATGTGAGACGTTTGGCTTCTATTAATGCGAATAGAATAAGATTGATAAGCGCAAATAACCAGCCAATCAGCAAAATTTCTTGGTCGCTATGGACGATAGAATACGCGCTTGGGAAAAAGTATTGCCACAGGGTTAGATGAACGAGTATATAGGCAAGGATATAAAAAGGATTAAAGCGGGTAATGAACGCAAGCAGCAGAGCAGGAATGGACCAAACGAGAAACAGCTCATAGGTGTCCGCATGTGAATTATATATTTGATTTAGAAGGGCAACCGCCACGCCAAACGCGACACAGCCGCCGACTAGAAAAGTAACAGACAAAAAATAGTGATGCCCAAGCATTATTTTCATTTTGGAAAAAACGAAAGCTGCGCCATAGAATAACACCATGATGCCGGCAGACGCGAGAATTTTATCGGCGCGGACCAGGCCGCCCCAGTTCGCAGCGAAGAAATAGATGATGGAAGCAAGCAGAAGTGAAACGCCCATTAGAAATCCAACACGTGCAACATTTAATCGAAGCATAGCACTCACAAGCCTTTCTAGTTGATCTGGCTTTTATTATAATGACCCAATCTAAAGTGAACTAGTACTCACTTTTTGTAGTACTGCCTAGCTTAGAGCGAAGCAAGCTCTTATACGATATAACCCGATTTAGCGGTTGATCTAACAAATAAATTTTGAAAGCTGGGCTGTACAAAGGTTTATGAATCAAATGGGCCGTTATTATGCTATTCTTATGGTTACGAAAGATTTAACTACTAAAGTGCGGAAGAGGTCTATAGATGAGTGAAATAAAGTTTGCGGATTATGCGTTAAGTCAAGAAATCGTTCGAGCGTTGGAGAGCTTGTCCTACGAAACGCCAACGGAGGTGCAGCGCGAGGTTATTCCGGTTGCGCTTGAGCAAAAGGATTTGGTCGTTAAATCACAAACGGGCAGCGGCAAGACGGCAGCCTACGGCATTCCATTATGCGAGCTGGTTGATTGGAACGAAAACAAGCCTCAGGTGCTTGTGCTGACACCAACGAGGGAGCTGGCACTGCAAGTCAACGAGGACATTACAAATATCGGCCGTTTCAAGCGGATCAAATCGATGGCTGTCTACGGTAAAGCGCCTTTCCATATCCAAAGAGCGGAGCTTAAGCAAAGAACGCATATGGTCGTAGGGACGCCTGGACGCGTACATGATCATATTGAGCGTGGAACACTCCCCATCGAACGAATCAAATATCTAGTCATCGACGAAGCGGACGAAATGCTGAACATGGGCTTTATCGAGCAGGTACAAGCTATTATACAGCAGCTTCCTACGGATCGAGTGACGATGCTGTTCTCTGCAACGTTCCCTGAGGATGTAGCTAAGCTAGCGCATAGATATATGAACACTCCTGTACAAGTAGAGATCAAGGCAGAGGGGCTTACGACTGCTACGATTGAGCACTCGGTTATTGAGGTGAAGGAAGCAGATAAGTTTAAGCTGCTCCAAGACGTGATGATCGTCGAAAATCCGGACAGCTGTATTATTTTTTGCCGGACACAGGAGAATGTAGATCAAGTGTTCAGACAAATGGCGGAGCTCGAATATCCGTGCGACCGCATCCATGGCGGCATGGAGCAGGATGAGCGTTTTGAAGTAATGAATGCGTTCCGCAGAGGGCAATTCCGTTATTTGGTTGCAACAGATGTAGCAGCGCGAGGCATTGATATTACGAATATTACGCATGTCATCAACTTCGATATTCCGCTGGAGAAGGAAAGTTATGTTCATCGTACGGGCAGAACGGGACGTGCTGGCAAAACGGGTAAAGCGATCACCTTCGCAGCATCTAAGGATGCAAGGCGCCTAGCTGAAATAGAAGGCTACATCGGATTTAGCATTAACAAAGCGAAGGCGCCATCAGAAGAAGCGGTTGACCTTCGCAGAGAAGATTTTGAACAGAAGCTCAATATCGGTCCCGTTCTCAAAAAAGACAAGCGCGAGCAGCTGAACAAACAGATTATGAAGCTTAACTTTAACGGCGGCAAGAAAAAGAAGCTTAGAGCGGTCGATTTTGTTGGAACCATTGCCAAAATAGAAGGCGTGTCCGCGGAAGATATCGGTATTATTACGATTTTGGATAATGTTACCGATGTTGAAATTTTGAATGGCAAAGGCTCGCTAGTGCTGGAGGTTATGCGAAATACGACAGTGAAGGGCAAGCAGCTGAAGGTTCGCAGAGGGAATAAGTCTTAACTAACAGAGCGGATTCACACTAGGGAAATAAAGCGGAATCCTCCATGAAACAAGATAGGGGGATCATCGTGGAAAGCTTCATCTATCAGAATGTATTGCTGGTCGTGGCAGCTATCGTGCTGATTGCCTTGCTGTCCGTCGTATATGCAAGCTGGCGGAACGGCATATCGCCTATGCCTTCCTCAGCGCCGGTGCGACGCGTTGTAGTTGATGAGATCAGACGGCTGCAAAGCCGCGGCGTTATGGTGGAAGCGGGCTCTGGCTGGGGTACGCTTGCGCTTCAAGTGGGGAGAGCCAGCAGAAACTTACGAATCATCGGAATCGAAAATTCAGTTATCCCCATGTGGATATCTTTTATGGCCGCAAAACTCGAAAATCGAACAAATGTGTCGTTCAAAAGAGGCGACTTGTACACATATTCGTACCGGGATGTGGATATGGTTGTGTGTTACTTGTATCCAGGGGCGATGCGGCGTTTAAGCCCGATTTTTCACGATCAATTAAAGCCGGGCTCGCATGTTATCAGCGTATGCTTTGCGCTGCCAGACTGGGAGCCTGAGCGAACTCTTATTTGCCGCGATATGTATCGGACCAAGGTTTATGTATACAAGGTAAAGTAGACCTCATAGAAGGAGGAGCAATTTATGGAGATGGAATTGAAGGAGCAATTCGGCGGCATCGATATTTATTTATTTGATCAGCTGCTAAAGGGATCACTGACAAAGGATATGCGCATTCTTGATGCAGGCTGCGGCTCAGGGAGAAACCTAACCTATTTGCTCCGCAGCGGCTATGAAGTTTATGCCATAGATCGTTCAGAGGCTGCTATTCAGGAGGTGCATCGGTTAGCTGAATCGATAGCGCCTGTATGGGTGAGGGAGCAGGCACGCGTGGAGGCAGTAGAGCAGATGAGCTTCGCCGATGCGAGCTTTGACTTTATTATTAGCAGCGCAGTTCTGCATTTTGCCGATAATGAGGAGCATTTTGATCAAATGGTTGACGAGCTGTGGCGCGTACTTAAGCCAGGCGGGAAGCTGTTCGCTAGGTTGGCCTCCTCCATTGGTATGGAGTCCCGTATGCAGCCGCTTGGTGAAGGACAATATCTGCTTCCTGACGGAAGCAGACGTTTTCTGGTTACGGAGGAAAAACTGCTTGGAATGACGGCAAAGCTGAACGGGCATTTGTTCGAACCGCTCAAAACCGTTATCGTAGCAGACAAACGCTGCATGACTACTTGGTGTGTAGAAAAGCCAGGCTAATACGCTTGATTACAAATAAAGCCACCAAATACCAGCGCATTCGGGCAGGTGGATGAGCTTGTCCCGCGCTACCCTATCTGCTAATTCATCACTAAAGAAGAATCGTGTTAATTGCTCCGCTTGTTCCACGCTGTCAAAGGCATAATCCGTTCGTATCCATTTGTGCGAGAAACCATAATCCTGCTCAAGTGCAGCGTAATATTTTTTCAAAAAGTCAGGCGGGTTTGGCGTTTCGAAGCCAGTGCCCATCGTTTCAAAAATAATAATGGTTCCGTTACCGCGGAGCACACGTTTCATTTCGCTCATAACCTGCCGTAGGTTCTGCTCCCAGTTCGGTAGATTATCGCTGCCTAAGTAACAAATACTCCAGCCGGAAACGATGAGATCCGCGCTTTGGCTCGCAAGGGGCAGTTCGCGATGATCAGCAACCTGCGTTCTCCAATTCGTACAGCCAGCAGAACGTAATCGTTCTGCCGCTACGTGCAGCATAGGTTCATACGCATCAAGCGCAACAATCGTTTTGGCCTGATCGGCTAGTACGGCAGTCAGTCTGCCGGAGCCGGCACCAAGATCTACAATATCCAATCCTCTAATTGGTCTTATCTCTTCGATCCAATGCTGCACGCTCGGCTGCTTCGCGATTAATTCATGATACCGCGCCGCTTCCTCCTTATAAATCACATCATGGTCTGGCATTGCAATTCCTCCTCAGTAGGGTTCAAAATGATTCCTCCCTAGCTTAAAGGTATACGTAACGGAAAGGTCAATAGCCATGTTGTAAACGATTCACCACGTGGGATCAAGCTACTATTCGGCAGTCTCAAATGTATATTCACTTAGGTTATGGATAACGTCATCATCTATGGCAATATCCAACTGCTTCAACGCGAGTAAAATAGAGCCAACTACCGGCGGGAATTTAGGCTGAACAACGGTGTAGCGCTTGTTGTTTCCTTGCCGAAGCTTCTCGCCCAGCTCGCGAATAAAATAAGGGCTGTTTGCAACGCTGCCTGTGAAGGTAACAGCAACTTCTTCACTATAGAAGGAGGCAGCAATCATTTCGATGCCTACCTTTATTTGATCGATGGCACGGTTGCACACGCGGATAGCGAGAGGGCTTCCACGCTCGGCAGCTTCAGTAACCGCAGGAGCGAACTTCCCAAACTGCTTGTCTCGCGCACGGCGATCATCCGCAAATCCTTTTTTGGCTATATCAGCAAGCTGCTGGGCCGTTGAAACATTCCAATGAACAAGCATGGTTTCGCGAAGCTCACGGTCCGTATCATCACAATTGCCAGCCAGCATCTCATATACAGCATCATAGGCAACAAATCTCGCTGCGCTAGCTGCGTAATGGTGAAAATCATAGTTGCGAATCATTTGTCCGTCGTCCGTCATGCCTACGATAATCGAGCCTGTTCCGGCGATAACGACGATGCCTTGTTCACCCATTAATGCGCCTCTATGAGCCGAGACCGCATCGTTCACATGCCACATCGGGCAGGTAAGCCCCGGAAGCTTTGTTAATGTCTGAATCCATTCGAGGTCAGATGGCGAATCGAAGCCTGCAATACCGGCAACCAGCGCGAGCGCATGATAGGGAGTGCGGCCAGCTTGCTGCAGTGCTTGAGTAATAGCTTCTTGTACATTTTCAGCTGCCTTCTCGTCTTTGTAAATAGAGGCGGAGCCTCGTTCCAAATATGAAAGCACATTTCCTCTATGACTGCACACCATGACGCGGGTATGAGTTCCGCCGCCGTCTATTCCAATTACAACCTGCTCTTCTTGCAAATGCATAGGCAGCTCTCCTATTCGTAGTGGCTTGTGAGGCGTCGAACGAACGCTTGGTCAAACTATCGCATTATTTTACCTCAATTTACCATATAGAGGAAGTGGTGGATTACAAAAAGTGAGAATGGCTTGCTTAAATACGCAGCGATAGCCTCGTTGTTTATATTGCGTTTAAACAGGCAAGGTAAAGTAGGAACTGTAGTGGAGAGAATAGAGAGATACAGGAGTGATACTGATGAAAAATAAAAATAGCAACGTCAAGCGATTCATAGGGCTGATTATGGAGACGAATCCCCCGAAGATGATGCTGTCTATTGCGGTTATTTTGAGCGTCATTACGACGCTTGTTAGCTTGACCATTCCTATATTCACAAAAAATATGGTTAATGGCTTCTCGCTGGGGTCATTGAGCACGGGGCAGATTGTCTGGATGGCGGCTGCTTTTATCGCGCAGGTTGTGTCTGGAGGCGTGTCTGTTTACCTGTTGCATTACAGCGGCAATAAGATCGTCTCGTCTATCCGAGAGCGGTTATGGAGCAAGCTGCTGCGCTTGCCAGTCCCGTATTACGACAACAAATCCTCCGGCGATACGATTAGTCGGCTGACTAATGATACGGCGCTGCTGAAGGGTCTTATTACGGAGCATGTAACTGGTTTTTTCACAGGCATTTTGTCCATTATCGGTGCATTGTCGATTCTTTTCTATATGAACTGGCAGATGACGCTTATCATGTTAACCGTCTTTCCTTTGGCCGCACTCATTATGGTGCCAATTGGGCGGAAAATGTACAGCATATCCAAATCCACGCAGGCGGAGAATGCAAGGTTTACATCCGTTGTAAATCGTGTGGTGTCGGAGATTCGGCTGGTCAAAGCATCCGGCTCCGAGCCTGCTGAATATGAGCAAGGACGCGTCGGCATTCAGAATTTGTTTGGTTTTGGTTTAAAGGAAGCACGCATGCAGGCGCTTATTTCGCCAATCGTCACTTTTATCATCTTATTGCTGCTGGTATGCTTAATCGGCTTTGGCGGTGTTCAAGTATCATCAGGTAAGATGACTGCGGGTGAGTTAGTCGCCTTTATTATGTACCTGTTCCAAATCATGCTGCCGATTACGCAGATCTCACAATTTTTTACGCAATTTCAGAAGGCAATGGGCGCGACGGACAGCATTATTGGTATATTAGAATCCGATGAAGAAGATCAAGATAATGGCAAGGAAGTAACTCAGATGGACCAGACCTTGCAGGTGGAAAATGTATCGTTTGCCTATAAGCCCGATGAGCCAATCCTGCGGGATGTGAGCCTGACGATTGAAGCGGGCAAAGTAACGGCACTGGTCGGCCCGAGCGGCAGCGGCAAAACGACGCTATTCTCGCTGCTGGAGAGGTTCTACGACCCGACATCCGGGGCGATTAGGCTTGGCGGAACGGACATCCGAGACGCGTCTCTGCGTTCATGGCGCAGCCAGATTGGCTACGTTTCGCAGGAGAGCCCGATTATCGCAGGCACGATCAAAGATAATTTATGCTACGGTCTGACGCATGAGGTGACGCAGCAGGAAATCGAGCAGGCTGCACGAATGGCTTATGCAGACGGTTTTATTGAAGCATTGCCTGAGAGCTATGAAACCGAAGTTGGCGAGCGCGGCATTAAGCTGTCGGGTGGTCAGCGTCAGCGGATTGCCATTGCAAGAGCGCTGCTGCGTGATCCGCAAATCCTTATGCTCGACGAAGCGACGTCTAATCTCGACAGCAAGTCAGAAGAAGTGGTGCAGGACGCGCTCAAAAATCTCATGATCGGACGGACGACTGTCGTTATCGCCCATCGCTTGTCGACGGTTGTTGATGCGGATTCGATCGTCTTCCTAGAGAAAGGCGTCATTACCGGGGTAGGAACGCATGATCAATTATATGCTAGCCATACCATGTATCAAGAATTCGCTAATGGACAGCTTCGAGTGAATAAAACGGCTTCTTAAGTAAGCAGAGAAGAGGGTGGAGAAATGGGCTATGTGCTGATTGTAGACGATGATCCGCATATTCGTGAGCTGGTTCGTGTTATTTTGGAGAAAGAGGCATTAAGCGTGCAGGAGGCTCCGGATGGGCAATCGGCGCTTGCTCAAATGGAAGTCTCTCCGGCAGATATGGTCATATTGGATATTATGATGCCGAATATGGACGGCTGGGAGCTGTGCCGTGAGCTGCGGGAGCAGTACGATATTCCGCTGCTCATGCTGACGGCCAAGGGAGAAATGGGCGATAAGGTACGAGGGTTCCACCTCGGAACGGACGATTATTTAGTAAAGCCGTTTGATCCCGCGGAGCTGACTGTCAGAGTTAAAGCGCTATTGAAGCGATACCGAATCGCGGTGTCGCAGCAGGTTTCCGTAGCGGAGATCATGCTCGATCGGCAGACTTATGAAGTAAAGATTCATTCGGATTATACGACGCTTCCTCCGAAGGAATTTGAGCTGCTGTTCAAGCTCGTTAGCCATCTAGGACGTACATTGACACGCAACCAACTGATCGAAGCGATTTGGGGCTATGATTTTGACGGCAACGAACGAACGCTGGATGTACACATCAACCGGCTGCGTGAACGTTTTGTCGCTTGGGAGGTATCGATTAAGATCAGTACGATCCGTGGACTCGGTTATCGGCTGGAGGTACTCCAATGAATCGTAAAATGTCAAAATGGGAAGTTTCACTGCGTGTTGTAGGAGCTACATCGATGGTATTCCTACTGAGCGGAAGTGCCTTCTCCCTGGCCTATTGGTTGACGAAGTGGTTTTACACGAGACATGAGGTCCGCTTTCCTGAATATATAGTGCAGCTGGTGAACTGGGGACTGGGCATTTTATTTATTATTGTGCTTTTCGCTATCGTTAATTTGGTGATACGACCGAAGCAGAGGGAAGTTTGGGTTGAAATGATCGATGCGCTAAAACGAATGGCAAAGGGAGATTTCAATGTGGCCTTGGATCGCGACAAGAAATTTCATGGTCAATTCGGGGACGTTATTCAGTCCATCAACGATATGGCGCATGATCTGAAGCAGGTAGAGCTGCTTCGTCAGGAGTTTATTTCTAACGTATCGCATGAAATTCAATCACCTCTGACCTCGATACGCGGATTTGCGAGCACGCTGCAGCGCGAGGACCTCAGCCCTGAGGAGCAGCGTCATTACTTATCGATTATTGAGCAGGAAACGACACGGTTGTCCAAAATTAGTGACAATCTGCTTAAGCTGACAACGCTCGAATCCGAGCAGCAGCAGCTGGATACGAAGCGATACAGGCTTGATGCGCAGCTTGAGAACATTGTGCTCGCTAGCGAGCCTCAGTGGCTGGACAAAGCACTTGAACTTGAACTGGAGCTGGAGGAAGTAGAAATTTCGGCGAGCGAAGAGATGCTTAGTCAGGTTTGGGTAAACCTCTTTCATAATGCAATTAAATTTACACCTGCCAAAGGGAGCATTAAGATTGTACTGGAGCGCCTAGGCAATGAGGTCAAAGTAAAGATTACAGACACGGGTATTGGCATTTCTTCGGAGGATCAGCTCCGCATCTTTGAACGTTTCTATAAGGGTGACAAGCAGCGGACGAGAACGGCTGATGGCAGCGGATTAGGCTTGTCGATCGTCCATAAAATCGTTGAGCTCCACCACGGCAATATTCGTGTAGACAGCAGGTTGAATGAGGGTTCTTCTTTTGAGGTGACGCTGCCGCTTACTTAGCAGCCAGCTATTCATAGAAAGTGCCTTGAAATGACAACGAGTTCTGTTCTTCCATATATTACACTCGACTGTTTTGTTTCAAAATAGCCATATGAGGTTAATCATAGCTATATCGAATGACAGAGAGGGGCAAAAAAATATGGGTCTATTATGGACATTAATCGTTGGCGGAGTAATTGGTTGGTTAGGTGGTTTGCTTGTTGGGCGCGACGTACCGGGAGGAATTATCGGCAACATCGTAGCTGGCTTCATCGGAGCTTGGTTAGGTACGCTAATTCTTGGCTCGTGGGGACCGACGATGGGCGGATTTGCTCTCATCCCGGCTATCATTGGAGCTGTTGTAGTCGTACTGCTGCTAAGTGCAATCTTGCGGGGAACACGACGCGCGTAGTCTAATCTTTACGTAAACTTGATAAAACCGTTGTTGAAGTAGTAACGTATACTTCAATAGCGGTTTTTCTGCGTGTAGATATTGATACGGCAAGAGGAGAGGTTAAAAGGCATGCTCATATTCGTTAGTATCATTGCGGTAGTCATAGTTGTTTTGTATTTGGTCCTCCAGTATTACCCTGCTTTTGGGGCAGCACAATCGAAGGAGCGGCGGCAGCAGTTAAGCCGTTCGAACCAATATGGCCGTAAAAAATTTATAAATGCGATTCCTACAGCCATGGATACGACAACAAGCGAGAAGCTGAAGCTGCTCGTTCAATTTATGAAAGGCAATAAGATGGCTAGGCCAAGCAAAGCGTTAGTCGTTGAGTCGATGAGTGAAGGATATGGTGCCGGGCAGCATCAGCCTAAGCTTACATGGTTTGGCCATTCTGCAGCTTTGCTTGCAATCGACGGGAAAATACTGCTGCTTGATCCGATGTTCGGCAAAGCGCCGTCCCCGTTCCCGTTTATAGGCGGTAAAAGATTCAGCGATAAGCTGCCGTTTGAGATGGAGCAGCTTCCGATGATCGATGCAGTACTCATTTCACATGATCATTACGATCATTTGGACTATGGCTCGATCGTAAAGCTTAAGGATAAGGTAAGACGCTTTATTGTGCCGCTTGGCGTTGCGCCTCATTTGGTAAGATGGGGAGTAGATCCATCCCTTATAGAGGAGCATGATTGGTGGGATGAGTTTTCTTATGAGGGGATTCAACTGGCTTGTACGCCAGCAAGACATTTCTCGGGTAGAAGTCTAACGGATCGCGATGCAACGCTTTGGTGCTCTTGGGTAATACATGGCCGAGAGGCGCGCATCTTCTTCAGCGGAGATAGCGGCTATGGTCCTCACTTTAAAGAAATTGGCGACAAATACGGACCCTTCGATCTCACATTAATGGAATGTGGACAGTATGATGAGCGCTGGGCAGCTATCCATATGATGCCGGAAGAAACGGTACAGGCGCACTTGGACGTTCGCGGAAAGATTATGATTCCGATACACTGGGGTGCATTCACACTTGCCATGCATGATTGGACCGACCCTGTGGAGCGAGCGGTAAAGGCAGCTAAGGAGATGAAAACACGTATTTCGACTCCGAAAATCGGAGAGACTGTACTGCTTCAAGCGGCTGAGTATCCGTCCTCGGCGTGGTGGCGGTAGCATATATAGCTGAAATGCTTATAAGACATAGCAGGGGCTGTCTTCAAAGGTCTAAACATACCTTTAGAGACAGCCCCTGCTGTTATTATTTGATGCCTGAGATCGCGTAGTTCTCAATAATATGCTTCTGGAAGAAGATAAAGATGATAATGATAGGCACAACCATAAACGTTGATCCAGCCATCTGGAGCGCATAGTTGCCGCCGTATTGTCCTTTGAGCAATGACAGACCAACGGAGAGAGTGTAGAGCTTCTCATCGTTCGCGATAATAAGCGGCCAAAGGAAGCTGTTCCATCCGCCAATAAAGGCTAATATGCCCTGTACCGCAAGTATCGGCTTCGAAATAGGAAGCACGATTTGCATGAACGTCCGGAATTCACTTGCACCGTCAAGACGGGTTGCTTCCAGCAGCTCATCTGGAATGGTAGCCATGAACTGACGGAACAGGAATATACCGAAGGCGCCGACAAGTCCGGGCAATACGATACCGATCATCGTATTCGTCAGATGCATTTCATTTAGGATTAGATAGACCGGAATCATCGTCACCTGACCAGGAATCATCATCGTAGCAAGTACGATATAGAACAAGTTATTACTGCCTTTGAATTTGTATTTCGCGAAGCCGAAACCAGCCATCGCATTCAGGAATAAGCCAATAAAGGAGAAGAAAACGATAATGAGCGTATTTTTCAAATAAACGCCAAAGTTCATATTCTCAAATAAGTTCTTGAAATTTTCCGTCGTGAAGCGTTCAGGCAGTAAGGTAGGCGGGATATTCTGAATCTCGCTCTCTGGTTTGAAGGAAGAAAGGATCATCCATACGAAAGGAAGGATGACCAATACCCCGCCGACCGCGAGGCATATGCCTAGTATCCACTTGAGCGCTTTTTCGCCTTTTGAGGCGCTTGACGCTTTTGCTTGCGAACTCATCCATTACACCTCCGTTTGGATTATAGATCCGTTTCTTTATTTTGAAATCTGAATTGTACGAGCGTAATAATAATGATTGCGATGAACAGGACAAATGATCCTGCTGCCGCGTATCCGAAGTTGCTAAGCTGGAAGCCGTTCCGATAAATAAACAGGGCCACAGATGTTGTGCTGTCCAGTGGACCACCGTCGGTCATAATGAATGGCTCTTCGAAAAATTGCAGCCAACCAATCATGGTAGTGATCGATACAAAGAAGATCGCGAAGCGCAGCATTGGAATCGTGATGTAAGTCAGTTGTTTCCATGTGCTGGCACCGTCGAGCTGAGCCGCCTCGTAATAAGACTTCGGAATACCTTGAAGCGCGGCGATGAAGATGATCATATTGAGGCCGATCCCTCTCCATACCGCCATCAGAATAAGCGATATTTTAGCCATGACTGGATCTTGAAGCCATGGAACCGTAGGCAGATTAATCGAATCAAGAATATAGTTGAGCAGACCGAAAGCCGGATTGTAAAGGAAACCCCATACAACAGCAACGGCAACAACGTTTGTAACTGATGGCATATAATAGACGACGCGGAAAGCTTTAAATGCACGGTTTGCGCCGAAATTAATCATGATCGCAATAGCAAGTGAACATAAGATAACCAGTGGAACACCGATGATCACATAGAACAACGTATTAAGTATGGCTTTTACGAAAATAGGATCAGCCAGCACGTCTACATAGTTTTTGAATCCGACGAATGAAATATTGGACCAGTCAGCAAGGCCTGCCAAGTCCATGTCCGTAAAGCTTATTATTAAGGCTACAAGGATCGGCAATAACGAAAATAAGGTAAGCAAAATAAGCGTTGGAGCGATAAAGAAATACGGTGCCTTACTCTGAGAGATGCCTTTCATAAACGACCCTTCCTTTGCTATGAGCGCCTGGCTTTATCCATTTCTAATGGAACCGGCAGCGGCTCTGTTCCAGAACCGCTGCCGGCGATGGCGATCATTATTTATTCAAAATTTGTTCAGCTTTGGCGTTGAAGCTGTCAAGTTCCTTCTTAATTTCAGACTTGCCGCGGTAAATTCTCTCGAATGTCGATAGCACGTTTTGAGCAATTTCTTCCCATGGCTTAATAAGCGGCATAGGCTCCGAGCTGTTCAACTGCTCACCGATAACTTTTACATTAGGATCTTTAGTCAAAGCTTCGTTTTCCCATGCTTTTTTCGTGGAAGGAAGCGAGTTTGTAAGCTCCAGCCATTTCAGCTGTGTCTCAGGCTTGCTCATGTAAGCAAGGAATTTCAAGGCTTCTTCTTTGTGCGTTGTATGTTGGAAAATAGACAAGTTAGAGCCGCCTAGAGAAGAAAGGTTGTTCTCTTTCTTAGGAAGTACAGCTGTTGCCCATTTGCCTGCAAGCTCAGGTGCTTGGTCATTGATTAGTTTAATCATCCAAGGTCCGCTGATGAACATTGGCGAGATACCCTCACCCTTAAATGCAGGGATAATATCCATACCTAGATCAATCGGTGCAGAGCCGTCTTTGAAGAAGCTGTCCAAATATTCAACGGCTTCCACGAATTCTGGTTGGTTGAATTGTGGTTTGTTGTTCTCGATAAGCTTCGAGCCGTTTTGACGAGCGAACATAAATAGTAGCGATTGTTCTTTAACATCAAGGCTGATGCCGTATTTGTTTTTGCCGCGAGCTTTAAGCTTTGTTGCAGCATCTTTAAGCTCATCCCATGTTTGTGGAGCTTTATCGTAGCCTACTTCTTTCAGTAGATCTGTACGGTAATAAAGCACGCGAGTGTCGATGTACCAAGGCACGCCTACAGTTGCATCTTCGTATTTAGTCGTTGATACCGATCCTGGGTAGAAGTTTGCTTCAGCAAGTTCGGGATATTCAGTTACGTAAGGAGTGATATCCATAAGCGCTTTAGCGGATGCGAACTCAGGAATCCAAGTTGTTCCCATTTGAAGCACGTCTGGACCTTTTTTGGAAGCGACAGCCGTCAACAGCTTGTCATGTGCCGTATCCCAAGGAAGTGCTTGTACATTGACCTTAATGTTAGGGTTCTCAACCATGAATTGCTCTGCAATCTTCGGCAAGGATTTGGCTTCTTCACCCATGCCCCATACGTTGATTGTTACTTTATCGTTTGCTGCTCCTTCATTGCTGTTGTTGCTTCCGCAAGCAGTGAGGGCGCCGATAAGCAGCATAGAGCTAGCTAGTGCAGTTGCCACTGATTTCTTAAACATTAATTATTCCTCCTGTGTGAATGATTGTTATCAGTACTATGCTGTGAATCCGTGCAAGTTATGCACGCAGGCGGCTGTTGTTTGCCGTATATATAAGCCTAAGCTGGGTGTTGATAAGCAGGTAAATGTTGCTTTCCCTGCCGCAGCAAAAACGTTCGCCACAAGTATATAGAAATACTAATTGATGTGGTGAAACGTTTCTATAAACAAAATATATTACCGTTTACAACTTTAGAACCAGACCTGCTTATTGATTCGAAACGTTTCGACATCATTATAGATCAAAGTTTTGACGGGTTCAAGCGTTTTTTTAATTCAGGAAAATAGTCTCATATTAGTAATATAAACGTTTCTATTAAAGATGAAACAGCAATTGACGGCTCTTTTTGAATTGTTTATAATCCAAATTAGGAATCAATAGAAACGTTTCGATTGTTAAAAATATTGGCCATAAGACATAAGCGTGGTAAAGACAGAAGGACCTGTAAACATTAACGATAAGAACGATAAATTTGATTGGCTATTACGAGGAGGAACACGGATATGGAAAAGCAACCTGCGGCTCTTCTAAAGCTCATGACGCTTGAGGAGAAGATCGGGCAGCTGCTGCAGCTGGCGACGCCATTCTTTGAAGGCGCGGATGGACAAATTACCGGACCGATGGCTGAAATGGGCGTAACGGAAGAAACGGTTCGGGGTACAGGCTCCGTACTTGGCTTAACAGGAGCGAGGGAAGTCATTAACATACAGAAGCAGCATTTGGCGAACAATCGCTTAGGCATTCCGCTTCTAGTGATGGCGGATATCGTCCATGGCTACAAAACGATCTTTCCTGTACCGCTGGCAATCGGCTGCTCATGGGATATGGAGCTGGCGGAACAAAGTGCCGAGATCGCTGCTAAGGAAGCTGCTGCGGCAGGTGTGCACGTTACGTTCGCTCCGATGGTCGATCTCGTAAGGGACCCAAGATGGGGCCGAGTCATGGAATCGACAGGCGAGGATCCATATTTGAACAGTGAATTCGCCAGAGCCTTCGTAAGAGGCTTCCAAGGAAAAGACCTTGCAAATGATATTAACCGCGTGGCAGCATGCGTGAAACACTTTGCAGCATATGGAGCTGCAGAAGGTGGACGCGACTATAACACGGTTGATCTGTCTGAGCGTCAGCTTCGCGAGTTTTATTTGCCTGCATATAAAGCGGCGCTGGATGAAGGCTGCGAAATGGTCATGACGGCATTCAATACAGTGGATGGCATTCCAGCTTCAGGAAACAAGTGGCTGATGCGTGATCTTCTTCGCGGCGAATGGGCGTTTGACGGTGTGCTGATCTCCGATTGGGGCGCAGTAAAAGAGCTGATCCCGCACGGTGTTGCAGCGGATGAGTCAGAAGCGGCAATGAAGGCGATCAAAGCCGGCGTCGATATTGAAATGATGACGACCTGTTACACGGATCATTTGCAGCGGCTTGTTGAGGAGAATGAAATCGATGTTGCTTTGATTGACGAAGCTGTACTTCGCATTCTGGAGCTGAAGCAGAAGCTGGGATTGTTCGATCAACCGTATCGTGGTGCGAATGAAGAGCGTGAGTTGGAAATTGTAGGCTCAGCAGCACATCGCAAGGCTGCGCGTGAGCTGGCTCTTAAATCCTGTGTCCTCGTAAAAAATGATGGTGTTCTTCCGCTTGGTCGTGAGCAGAAAATTGCCTTGATTGGTCCTTTCGCGGCAAGTGGCGATATTCTTGGACCTTGGTCTTGGCTTGGCTCCAAGGAAGAGGCGGTACAACTGGCAGCAGGCATCGCAAGCAAAGTAGATGCATCATTGTTGTCTGTGACAGAAGGCTGCGGTATTGAGGACGCAACGGCTGAGCAGTGGCAAGCGGCATATGCTGCAGCTAAAGATGCAGATATCGTGGTGCTTGCTTTAGGTGAGCATTCGGATATGAGCGGAGAAGCGGCTAGCCGGTCGAATATTAGATTGCCGCAGGTACAGCTTGAGCTAATCGCTAAGCTGAAACAGCTAGGCAAGCCGATGGTGACTGTCCTATTCAACGGTCGACCGCTTGATCTGCACGGTGTAATTGATCAATCGGATGCCGTATTAGAGGCGTGGTTCCCAGGTACGGAAGGCGGCGCTGCCATTGCGGAATTATTGTTCGGCGAGTCGGAACCGACTGGAAGACTGTCGATGTCGTTCCCTCATTCCGTAGGCCAAGTGCCGGTTTATTATAACCGGTTCAATACGGGAAGGCCGCAGGGCGCACCTGATGCGCAGGTGAAATACGTATCTCAATACTTGGATGTTCCGAATGAACCGCTGCTGCCGTTTGGTTATGGGCTAGGTTATACAACCTTTACCTACAGCGGAGCGAAGATGGCCATGGATACGATGAGTGCTTCTAAGCCATTGCATGTAAACATCACAGTAACGAACACTGGGGCGCGCGCTGGTGAGGAAACCGTACAGCTGTATGTACGCGACATGGCGGGGGATGTTGTACGTCCACTGCAAGAGCTAAAGGCATTCCGCAAGGTGATGCTGCAGCCAGGAGAGAGCAAAGAGGTCTCGTTTACGCTGGAGGAAAAACAGCTGCGTTATTATCATGCTGATCTGACCTTCACAAGCGACCCTGGTGACTTTGAACTGTACATTGGGCCAAACAGCCGCGATGTAGAAACGCTTAAATTCAAACTAAGCAAATAGAAAGGCAGTGAAAAGAAGATGGAAGCTATAGTGAATGCGTTGAAAGCGATGAATAAATTGCAAATAAAAGCAGGAGAGCTGACGTTTGATTTTTTAAGCAGCGGAGACCTTGCGCAAGCTGTCCATAAAGGAACGATGCTGAATCAAGTGGTGTCGAACAATGTAGATGGCTCGCTTAACAATCTTTACTTGCGCATGCATACCGAAGAAGGGATTTCTTATGAGCCTTTGCTTGGGATTCATTCATCAAGCCGTATGTCAGCAGTGGAAGGACGTCTGCTATGGGAGGGGACTGCATTTGATGGCATCGACTATCGCGTAGTCTTCACATTAACGAACCATGGCATCTGGTTCTGGGATGTAACCGCACAATCGCAAGGAAAAGAAGCGAAGATCGACATCATTTATGGACAAGACATTGGACTCGCGGATATTGGCGCAGTGCGGTCTAACGAAGCTTACATGTCGCAGTACGTTGACCATAAAGCTTTTAAAGATGAGAAGCTGGGTTATGTTCTTTGCTTCCGCCAGAATCAGCCGATGCAAGGATCATTTCCTTACATGCAGCACGGTTCACTAACAGGAGCAGCCAGCTACTCAACGGACGGATTCCAATTCTTTGGCCTTAGCTACAAAGAAACGGACGTGCCGGAAGCGCTTGGCAAGGCTGAACTAGCAAATGAGGTTTACCAATATGAATTCACTTATGCGGCGCTTCAAGCTGAGCCTGTCTTGTTGAAGGATAAAGCTCGCTTTGTATTTTACGGCATGTTCAAGGCTGATCATCCATCAGCTGTGAGTGAAATAGAATTCAGCGCAGAAGTTCAGAAGGCGTGGGAAGAAGTTGAGCGTTCGAATGAGACCGACTTCGCTGCGGCGGCAACACCTGTAGCTAAGTTTGAGGCTGCAAATGCGATTGGAACGCCAGTACGCACGGCATCAATGACGATGGAGGAAGTTAACGCTTATTTCCCTAACCGTCATCAGGAGGAATGGCAAGACGGCAAGCTGCTGTCTTTCTTTACAGAGAGCCATGAGCATGTTGTGCTTAAGGAGAAGGAGCTGCTAGTTGAACGTCCGCATGGCCATATTCTTATGTCTGGCGGCAATGACCGTATGACAGAGGATGTTATGACGACAACTTCCTATATGTACGGTATTTTCAACTCACAATTGCTAGTAGGCAATACGAGCTTCCACAAGCTGTTTACGAATGCGCGCAATGCGCTCAATAATTTAAAGACATCTGGACAACGTATTTATGTCGAGTTGGAAGGTTCATACCGCCTTCTTACTATGCCTTCAATGTTTGAGATCGGCTTTAACTATGCTCGTTGGTTCTACAAAACAGCAGATGACACAATCATCATTACAAATTATACAACGGTTGATTCGCCTGAGGTACGCCTTCACCTTCGTTCGGTAAATGGACAGGCTTACCGCTATTTAGTTACGAATCAAGTATCCATGAATAACAATGAATACGAGCTGCCGTTCCATATGGAGCTGGAGGACGGCGTATTTACTTTCAAGGCTGACCAAGCATCCATCAGCGGTCCGATTTTCCCTAATCTGCAATATCGGATGTTCGTGAGCGGGGCAGACATGACTGCAGGAGATGAAAGCTTGCTTGTTAGCGGTACGGTATCAGGCGCTGCATCGCTTGTGGTGATGCAGCTTGGCCAAAGCACGGAATGGACAATTACGATGCAAGGTCTCTTGCGTGGCGAGGCATTGCCACAGTCAGAGCGGAAGGCAGAGCTTGAAATCGAGCGCTACCGTGAGTTTTTCCGTCATGTGATGAATGGTTTCCGCTTATCCGCTGAGGATACTGAAGCAGCTTCAGCTGAGCTGGATAAAGTGAATGCATTGGCATGGTGGTACACGCACAATATGCTCGTTCACTACTCTGTGCCTCATGGCTTGGAGCAATACGGCGGTGCAGCATGGGGAACGCGCGACGTTTGCCAAGGACCGACTGAGTACTTTATGGCAATGAACAAATACGAGCAGGTTGCTGAAATCTTGAAGACCGTTTATTCCCATCAATACGAGGATGACGGAAATTGGCCACAATGGTTCATGTTCGACAAGTATTTCCACATTCAGCAAGAAGAAAGCCATGGCGATATTATTGTTTGGCCGCTGAAGGTGCTTGGCGACTACTTGGCAGCAACAAAGGACTATAGCATTTTGCAGGAGCGTGTTCCTTATACGGTCCGTCATAAAGGCGAATTCACGACAGAATCTGCGACGCTGCTTGACCACGCGATGAAGGAAATTGCTTATATGAAGAGCCATTTCCTGCACGACACGCATTTATCTTCCTATGGTGACGGAGATTGGGATGATACGCTGCAGCCGGCTAATGCACAGCTTAAGCAATATATGGTCAGCAGTTGGACAGTGGCGCTTACGTATCAGGTAATCGCACAGTTTGGCCGCGTGCTGGAGGAAGTTGATGCGATGCAGGCAGCCGAGCTTAAGGAGCTGGCATCAGCTATTCAAGTGGACTTTAACCAGTATATGCTGCAACAGGATGTCATTCCTGGCTTTGTATACATGGAGGAGCCGGGCGATGCGAAGCTGATGCTTCACCCGACTGACACAACTACAGGCATTCAATACCGCTTGCTTCCAATGACACGCAGTATGATTAGCGAATTGCTTACGGAAGAGCAAGCTGCTGAGCATTACCGTGTTATTAAAGAGCAGCTGTATTGCCCGGATGGCGTAAGGCTGATGAACCGTCCTGCACAATATGCAGGCGGTGTAAGCACTAACTTTAAGCGGGCAGAGCAGGCATCTAATTTCGGCCGGGAAGTCGGCTTGCAATATGTTCATGCTCATATTCGTTATGTAGAAGCTATGGCGAAGCTGGGCAAGACGGATGAAGTATGGCAAGGTCTACTCATGATTAATCCGGTTGGATTGCGTGATGTTGTTCCTAATGCAGAGCTGCGTCAAAGCAACTCTTACTTCAGCAGCTCCGACGGCAAGTTCAACAACCGTTATGAGGCGCAGGAGCGTTTCGGTGAGCTTCGTGAAGGAACTGTACCTGTTAAGGGCGGCTGGAGAATTTATTCGAGCGGTCCCGGAATCTATATGAACCAATTGATTTCGAATGCCCTCGGTATTCGTCAGTCGGAAGGTAATCTGGTTATCGATCCGATTTTGCCAGCTAAGCTGGATGGCATGCAATTCGATTTCATGTGGAACGGCTTGCCGATTACTTTTGTTTATCGCCTTAGCGATGCAGGACAGGTAACGAAGGTCATCATTAACGGTAAGGAAGCGGAAGGCAAGCCTTCAGCTAACCGTTATCGTGTAGGTGGAATACAAATTTCCGAAGAACAATTGAAAGCTAACCTTCATTCGGAATCGAATCGAATCGAAATATTTATGTAAGAAGCAGACTGGCGGTCTCCAAGAACCGCCAGTCTTTGTGATATAGTGAAGGAACAATGAAAGATAGGAGCGAATGCTGTGGTTAGTATTAAGGATATCGCTAAACAAGCGGGGGTCTCGATCTCGACGGTATCTTACGCGCTTAACGGCAGCCCCAAGGTGACGGATGAGACGACAGCAAGAATATTGGCTGTTGCCAAGGAATTAAACTACATCCCGAACGCTGCTGCAAGGTCGCTCAAGACGAGAGAAACAAAAATTATCGGTGTCTTTCTTACCGACTTCAGCGGCGCATTCTACGGCGATCTCTTGCAAGGAACAAAGGAGATTTTATCGGAAAAGGGCTATGATCTGATCGTGTGCAGCGGTAAGCAATCTCATCGGATGCTGCCTGAGCGAATGATCGATGGAGCGATTATACTGGACGAGACGTTTGGCAGCACTGAGCTGCTGAGCTACGCGGAGCGCGGACATAAGCTTGTCGTGCTGGATCGTGAACTGCAGCATTCCAACATCAATCAAGTGCTGCTCGATAACAAAGCAGGGGCGAGACTGGCAGCCGAATATTTGATCGAGCAAGGCCATCGGACACTTTATGCAGTGACTGGCCCTAGCGGCTCTTATGATTCAAGGCAGAGGCTGCAAGCTGTTACGCAAGCGGTGGAACGATCCGCTGGCGTTAAGCTGACTGTAATTGAAGGAGATTTCAATAAATCGGCTGGGGAGCAGGCTGCAGCGACAATTATAGCTGAGAACAGCAGCACGGCTGCGGCAGTGTTTTGCTTCAACGATGAGATGGCTATTGGTATGTTCAATTATTTGGCGGCGCATCATCCTGATATTCAGATCGGTGAACATATTCATATCGTTGGGTTTGATAATATGGAGCTGGCTTCTTACACTCAGCCGCGCTTGTCTACGATTGACTATTCCAAGCGCAAATGGGGGGCTCTTGCTGCTGAACAGCTGATCAAGCTGATCAGCGGCGACGAAGTGGAGCATGAACGGATTTATGTTTCTCTTATTAAAGGGAATTCGGTCAGGTCGGCCAAAGAAAGCTAAATGGAAGCCATTGACGGCGGAACGGTTTGAGGTGAAATCTCAAGCCGTTCTATTTTTTGAGAAGCATGCCTGTTATCGCCTAATCAAAAAGATTCGACATAAGCGTTGACAACTGTTTCAAAATGTTTTATCTTTAAATCAAGATAAATTAATTAAAGATAAAACGGCGCAGAGAGGAGTGATCATCATGGCAAATGAAAAACAAAATGATTCATTAGATCTCTTCATTGCGCTGTCTAGAGCGAGCCAATGGGTAAATGCCCATGCGGATCGTGATATTCGTAAAAACGGCTTGAACCGCACGGAGTTTGGAGTGCTTGAATTGCTCTATCACCGCGGACCGCAGCCATTGCAGCAAATCGGTGAGAAAGTGCTTATGAGCAGCGGCAACATTACTTATGTCGTTGATAAGCTGGAGAAGAAGCAAATGGTACGCCGGAGAGCTTCGACTACGGATAGGCGCCTCATTTATGCAGAACTAACCGATGAAGGCAAACAGTTCGTAGAGGATGTATTTCCTGCTCACGAAGACGCCATCAAGCAAGCGGTAAATGGGCTGACAGCAGAAGAGAAGCAATTGGCGAGCAAGCTGCTTAAGAAGCTAGGAAAGTTTGCTCAGGAGCACTACAAGTAGCGGGTTTAAATAGCTGTAAAGGTGTAATCATGCGCGTGGGCGTTTGTTGCATATCAATGATGGCTGTTATAAGGTAGCAGCGATCATTTATGCACACCATATATCTTAAAATAGAGATTCTTTAAATAGTGGTAAAAGAAGAACTGTGATGCAAGCAGTAGTTTAAACATTAAAAACAAAATGGAGGAGTTTACATTGAGTATTGCTTTGGGATTATTGGTTGTTCGTGTCGTTGTAGGTCTGTTGTTCGTGGGGCATGGTGCACAAAAGCTGTTTGGCTGGTTTGGCGGTTATGGGCCAAAGGGAACAGGCGGCTGGATGGAGTCGATTGGCATTAAGCCAGGGGTTGCTATGGCTGTTGCCGCTGGATTGATGGAACTAATCGGCGGCCTATTATTCGTCGCTGGTCTGCTTACACCTCTTGCTGCGGTATTGATCGTGCTTACTATGCTTGGTGCTATTGTGAAGGTGCATGGTCCTAACGGAATATGGGCTACCGCAAACGGTTATGAATATAATCTTGTTCTCGTAGCCATTGCTATAGGCATCGCATTAACAGGCGCTGGTGAATATTCCATTGATGCGCTTATCGGCTAATCAGAAGTGGAGTTAGTTACATTACTTTTCATATTCCTATAAAATAAGGAGTGTCATTACCATGACAAATCAAACAGCTGGTATTCACCATATAACCGCTTTTGTTAGAAACGCGCAGACGACGGCAGATTTTTATTCAGGCGTATTAGGTCTACGGTTGATTAAGAAGACGATTAACTTTGATGCGCCAGAGGTTTATCATTTATATTTTGGCAATGAGATCGGAAGTCCAGGCACTATTATTACGTTTTTTCCTTGGGAGAATTCACGCAAAGGCAAAATTGGCGGGGGTCAGGTGGGTATAACCACTTATGTAGTTCCCGCAGGTGCATTTGGTTTTTGGAAAGAGCGTCTAGCTAAGCTTAATGTAGATTTTGCTCAAACATCAAGATTTGGAGAGCAGTATTTGCAATTCGAAGATCCTGATGGTTTAAAGCTTGAGATCGTAGCTAGGGAGCAAGGAGCGGACAGTAAATGGACGTTTGGCGGCGTTCCGGCGCAGCAGGCGATTAAGGGTTTTGGCGGTGCCGTATTATATACGACGGCTTCGGCTAAAACCGCGGAGCTCCTTGTTAACGTGATGGGACTGGAGAAAGTCGGGGAAGATGAAGGTTATGCTCGTTTTAAAGCAACAGGCGATCTGGGCAATCTAATTGACATCAATGTAGAGGATATGGAGCATGGACATGGAGGAGCTGGCACCGTTCACCATATTGCTTGGCGGGCAAAAGACGACGCGGAGCACGCGCTATGGAGAAGCCACGTTGAGAGCCATGGCTTTCAGCCTACTAAGGTCGTGGATCGCCAATATTTTAACGCGATCTATTTCCGTGAAGCCGGCGGCATTTTATTCGAGATTGCTACAGATCCACCGGGCTTTGCTCGTGATGAAGAGCCAGAGCATCTCGGTGAAAAGCTGATGCTGCCGGAATGGTATGAGGAGCATCGTACGCAAATTGAGCAATTATTATCACCATTTGAAGTAAGAGTATTGGAGGAGGACAAATGATGAAACATATATTCAAACAAGGAACAGATACAACTGCACCAGTACTGCTGCTCTTGCATGGAACGGGTGGTACCGAGCGGGATTTGCTCCCGCTTGCTGAGCTGGTTTCGCCTGCTTCGTCCGTGCTGAGTGTCAGAGGAAATGTGCTCGAGAATGGTATGCCGCGTTACTTCAGACGTCTTGCTGAAGGCGTATTTGATCTAGAGGACCTTAAATTCCGCACGCAGGAGCTTAATGATTTTCTAGATCAAGCCGCAGCCGAATATGAATTCGACCGCAATAATATCGTGGCGATCGGTTATTCCAATGGGGCTAATATCGCAGGCAGCCTATTGTTCCACTATCAAGGTACGCTTCGCGGAGCGATCTTGCATCACCCGATGGTGCCGATTCGGGATGTTGATCTGCCTGATCTAGCTGGCGTATCTTGTTTCATTGGCGCGGGTTCGAATGATCCGCTTTGCACGCCGCAGGAGACGGAGGAGCTGGACCGTATGCTGCAAGCAGCTGGAGCGCCGGTTACGGTACACTGGGAGACATTTGGGCATCAGCTAACGAGTTCAGAGGTAGCTGCGGCAGCGGCTTGGTTTAACGAAACCTTTATAGGCTAATATAATACCAGTATTTCGCTTTTGAAGGGGTGCCCATCATGTTATCGATTGATCCAACGAGTCAAAGTGTGCAGGACAATTATAAGCTGTTGATTGGCAGCATTGTGCCAAGACCCATTGCTTTTGTCACTACACTCTCAAGCGAAGGCGTGCTGAATGCAGCTCCGTTCAGCTTCTTCAATATCGTTACCGCTAATCCGCCTATGGTTGCGGTATCTGTACAGCGCAAGCCGGGAGGTATCCAGAAGGATACCTCTCGAAATGCCATCGCCCAAGGCGAGTTTGTTGTACATATTTCTGATGAGAGCTATATCGAAGCGATTAATATAACGGCAGCAGCTTTGCCTTCGGAAGAGAGTGAAGTTGCGCTAGCAGGTTTAACGGCAATCGCTAGCGACCTTGTGCGTGTGCCAGGTGTAGCTGAAGCGAGAATCCGTATGGAATGTGTACTCGATCAATCGTTGTCGCTTGGCGGTACAGAGGATTCGCCAGCCTGCGATTTATTAATTGGCAGAGTTGTACGTTTTCATGTGGATGAGGCTTTGTACGAGAATGGGCGTATTAACGCCGAGGCATTAAAACCGGTGAGCCGGCTTGCTGGAAACGATTATGCGAAGCTAGGCGAGCAATTCACAATTGTCCGGCCAACATAAACGTAATGTGCGTTAGAAAAATGCAGCTGCAGCTGCGGACAAGAAAAACGTCCGTGGCTGCCTTGCGAACCAATCGCCCCGCTAACACAGCAAAAGCTGCCGAATATAACAATCGGCAGCTTTTTTGCTTAATCGTAAGCCTTATTTTGATTAGATAATCTCATATGTCGGAAATCGGGTATGAGCCAATAAAATCGAGTATGGCGTCATTAACCAAAACCGGATTTTCTCTAAGCATATGAGGTCTGTGACTGCCACCTTGAACGACGAGATATCGAGATCCTTTAATCAAGGAACTCAACTGCTTTATCTTTGCTTCACCTACAAAGGGATCGTTTTCCCCAGTAATAAGCAAGGATGGACAATGAATGCTGCTTAGCTGCTCGCTAGTAAGCTGAGGATAGAGACGCCAATCGTTCGCAGACTGCCGCATATGCTCCTGCCAATTACCTCGATGAGCTTCAGCATGCCTTTCAATCATTTGATTGATGGTCGCTTGCTGCCCCTGTTCCAAAAGCCACTCTGGCTCAAATTGCTCGACACCCGTTGAATCTGCAAACCCGCTGGTTCCTATCGTAGTTAAAGTAGCCACTCTTTCTGGAAAATGAACGCCACTATACAATCCAACATTAGCTCCTAAGCTGTACCCGATCAAATGTGCTCTAGAAATGCCAAGCGCGTCCATAAAGTCGATCGTGTCCTCTACAAGCTGAGGCGTATTCCATTCGAGACTGCTGCACTTTGTTCGTCCATGACCTCTAAAATCCGGATAATAACAAGTATATTTGCTCTGAAAATCAAGCAATTGGCTGGCGAAGGCTAGAATTCCCCGAGAGTAGCCGCTGTGCAAAAAAATAACGGGCTCACCGTTCCCCATCTTTTCATAAAAAACGTCCAAATCCTTGAATGGAATGTAGGGCATGATCGTGCCACCTCCTAAATTTCATCTCAATTCAACGGCAGCTTTTTAAACGTTAAGCTTAAAGAGCTATTCTATGAATATCTCTTTTTTTGGGAGAATTGGCAAGATGCATTGCAGGTATAAGACTAGTTTCTATATCTAATTTTGCTGAATTGGCTGATTAAAGAGAAATAGGACTAGTTTCTATATCTAATTATGCTGAATTGGTTGTTTAAAGAGAAATAGGGCTAGTTTCTAGTCCTATTTTTGAGAATTCCACGCTCGGGAGCCTAAATAGCGGTATGCGTTGTGATATAAGACTAATTTCTATATCTAATTTTGCTGAACCGGTTGTTTAAAGAGAAATAGGGCTAGTTTCTATATCTAATTTTGCTGAATTGGTCATTTACAGAGAAATAGGACTAGTTTCTAGTCCTATTTTTGAGAATTTCACGCTCGGGAGCCGAAATAGCGGGATGCGTTGAGAAATAAGACTAGTTTCTATATCTAATTATGCTGAATAGGTTGCTTAAAGAGAAATAAGACTAGTTTCTAGTCCTATTTTTGAGAATTCCACGCTCGTCAGCCGAAATAGCGCGATGTGGTGCTGCTATGCTATGGATTGATCGGTATCGATTGCTCCGGCACCTCTCCTGGATTGTCAGCATGAGGGTTCTCCGAGCTCTCGAAAGGAACCAAATAGTATTTCTCAGCTTTCAAATCAATTGGAACGTAGCAGTTATAAGAACCCTCAGCAGATATTTCCGCTGTGTTTGGCAATAGCTCCACCCCGGCTTCACTGACGATTTTAAACGCAATGTGGTTGGATTGCTCGGTCCAGTCATAATATAAAATCGTTGAAATAGGTGATACGACCATGTTTTTCAGATGAATGGATTGTCCGTTTCCAAGTGATATATCCTGATTAAATGCAATCGTCTCACTTGTTGCAGCCAATTGATTCGTTGGAACCTTAATGTCAAAGGACCAAGGATTCTCAATCAGCTTCACTTTTGAGTCGATGCTCCAGTCTAGATTATCGTATCTAATTTGGAAGGCAATCGTTTCACCGATCGGAAGCTCTGAAATTCGCAGCTCATTATAGACCGTATACATGGAATCGTGTACTTTAATGGATTGTCCAGCGGTTCCTGAAGTGAGATTCTGTCCATTCATGAGTACGGTTGGCATCGGATGCATTTTGTAATTGAATTTGACCCCCTCAGCAGGCTCAAACGTGGAGCTGATAAGCAAACGTCCGTTATCAATCAACGCTTCATCTAAGGTCCATTTCCCGTACTTATTTTCAGCAGTGGCACCAATTTCGGTTTTGAACGGAGAGTAGTCCGCGTTCTCATCTGCATTAGTTGCCATCAATCGCTCCATCAACCCTCCGACGAATGGAACATTGGCAAACGTCACAGTCCCCGTGCTGATTGAAATTCCTGCTGCCAAAATAATAGCCGCCGCAACGCCTGCATATTTCTTTCTATTATTGGTTTTACGTTTTCTAATTTTACTCCGTACGCGTCGGTCCCAGCTCTTTTTTTGGAAGCTCGTGAGCTCCTGTTCTTCATACTGGCTTACATCCAGGTTAAGATCATTTAGCTCTTTATAAATCGACATAGTCTCACTCCTTATCCTTGATTATTTTTGAGCAGATAGCTTTTCAATTTCTTGCGTCCCCTGGAAAGCTTGTTGTGCACCCAAGATTCCTTGGCATTATAGTGCTCCGCGATTTCATGGGAAGGTGTTCCCTCTAAGTAATATTTTTCGAAAATATCCCGCTCACGCGCTGATAGTTGGTCAAACAGTTCATCTACTTGGCTTGTGCCTGCCGCTTCGCTTGTTTTGAGCATACGATCATCTATTTCGGAAACCGAAAATTGGTGATTGTGAAGCTTGATTTGTTTTCTTTGATAATCAATGGCTTTATATTTGGCAATCGCTGCAAGCCATTGTTTAAAGCCATTTTTCTCGGGATCGAAGTGCAAAATATGGTTCCATACCGAAAGCAGCACATCATCCAGACATTCCTCGTAATCCTGCTGCTGGCCATTTAAATGGCGTTTAATTATCGCAGCAAGCAGTCCTCCATATTGATGGATAATAAAAGAAATGGCTTTCTCGTTTTTGTTCTTTATGTGTTGTACAACATTGTCCTCTGTCAGTTTCAACCGTTCACCCCTCCTTGCAACAATTATTGGCGCCTACTAGGTAATACGAATAAAATTCCATTAATCTATCACATGAGAAAAAAAGAGCGAGTTTTCCGTTTCCATATCGATAGTAGATCAAGCATAATAGATAGTGTTGCAATATTCTTATTTTGACATTAATGGTCCATACAAGGAGAGAGTGAGATGCACAAAATAATGATTGTAGAAGATGATCCGAAAATCGCGGAGCTTCTGCTGTCTACTATAACGAAGTATGGCTATGAAGGGATACGGGTAAACGATTTTCAGCATGTCATGGATGAGTTCCATCAAGCCAAGCCTGACATGGTTCTTCTTGATGTGAATTTGCCTAGTTATGACGGCTATTACTGGTGCAGGCAAATCCGCAGCGCGTCGATCTGCCCGGTGTTGTTTATATCCGCTCGCGACGGTGAAATGGATCAGATCATGGCTCTTGAAAATGGGGGCGATGATTATATCACGAAGCCGTTTCACTCTGGAATTGTGCTGGCCAAAATCCACAGCCATCTTCGACGTGCCTATGGGGAGTATGCCTCCAGATATGAGGAACGCGTTCTCGAAATCGAAGGGCTCATGCTTTATCCAGAAAGGCTGGAGCTGAAGCTTGAAGCAACAATCATTGCGCTCACGAAAAAAGAATCCGACATTGTAGAAAGCCTCATTGAGCGATATCCACGGGTTGCCAGCCGCGAGGCTCTGCTTGAGAAGCTGTGGGATGATCAGGCTTACGTGGATGAAAATACGCTAAATGTGAACATTACCCGCGTTAGAAGAAAATTTCAGGAGCTTGGCATCGAAGATGCTTTGCTGACGGTGAGAGGTACAGGCTATCGGCTTAACGTCACATGGATGAAGGAAAGTGACAAGTGAAACTGTTTATAAGAGAACACGCTTTGCTCATTGTTGTTCAGCTTTTGCAATTGGGTATCATTTTTTCGATTTATTGGCTCGATGGTTATCACAATTTGGAGACAGCACTTTACGTTGTTTTTCTTGCTTTCTTCATCCTAGGCGGATACCTTGTGTACCACTTTCTTAGTCGGCGACATTATTACCTCCGCCTTAGTCAGCCTCTCGAATCGCTAGATGCGTCATTTCAGAAAATTGGGCAGTCGCCCATCTCGGAGGCGCTCCAGAAACTGTTGCATACCCAGTACCGTCATTATCAGCAGCAATTATACACGGTAAAGAAGCAGCAGGAGGAGCATCTCGTTTTCATGGACCAATGGGTTCACCAAATGAAAACACCTCTTTCGGTCATTGAGCTCACTGTTCAAAATATTGACGAGCCGGAGTTTGCCAGCATACGTGAGGAGCTGGAGAGAATGCGCTCGGGATTGCATACGGTCCTCTATATGGCTCGGCTCCGCGCGTTCGAACAGGATTTCCACGTGAAGCCCGTCGTTCTGTCACAAATTATCAGCGCCGTTGTCCATGACAACAAACGACTTTTTATTCGCAATCAGATTTATCCCGAGGTTCACATCAGTACGCCTGAATTAACGGTCGAAACGGATGAGAAATGGCTGTTTTTTATGCTCTCCCAGCTTGTCATCAATGCGATTAAATATTCTGCGAGCAAAGAGACAGAAGGGAAGAAGGTCGTGATTTCCTGCTATTTGCGCGGGAGCGAAGCTGTTATTGAAGTTATTGATCGTGGGGTAGGCATTCCTGCTGCGGATATGAAGCGGGTATTTGATCCCTTTTTTACCGGGGAAAACGGACGCGGCATGCGCGAATCAACGGGTATGGGGCTCTATCTGACGAAGGAGGCTGCTGATCGTCTTGGACATGGAATGGAGCTAACGTCAGTGGTCGATCAGGGTACGGAGGTACGTATTGTTTTTGCCGCCTATCAGAAGCTTACAAGCGTGTAATAAAAGTGAAAGTCTAATCGATAGTTAGCGGCTGACCGTCCACAGTATACTGATCACACATTAACTGTTTTGCTCTTGAAAGGAGATCTAAGTATGCTGCATGTAAGACAGGTTAGTAAAATATATGAAGGTAAAATGTCCTACCTAGCTTTGACCGACATTAATTTAACGATTGATGACGGAGATTTTGTTGGGATTATGGGTCCCTCTGGAAGCGGGAAAACAACGCTGCTGAACTTAATTGCAACGATTGACGAGCCGACAACGGGAGACATATCCTTTCACGGCAAAACGACCAGCAAGCTGGACAAAAATGAGTTAGCGATATTTCGCCGCCGTGAGCTTGGATTTGTTTTTCAGGATTTCAATCTGCTTCATACCTTGACGGTTGAGGAGAATATTGTGCTGCCGCTGACACTAGATGGCAACAAGGTTAGCGAAATGAAGAAAAAAGTAAAAGCCATAGCTGAGAAGCTAGGCATTACAGAGATTATGAATAAACGCATGTATGAAATATCTGGGGGGCAGGCACAGCGAGCAGCGATAGCAAGGGCTATGATTCACTCCCCCAAGCTGCTGCTGGCAGATGAACCGACAGGAAACCTTGACTCCAAAGCAGCGAAGGATGTCATGGAACTGCTGGAGAAAATTAACCGCGAGCAGAAAGCAACAATGATGCTGGTCACGCATGATGCGGTGGCTGCTAGCTATTGCAATCGCGTTGTTTTCATTAAGGACGGCAGGTTCTATACGGAAATCCATCGGGGTGACAATCGTCAAACCTTCTTCCAAAAAATTATCGATACGCTTTCGCTGTTAGGAGGATATCATCATGACGTTTCGCCAGTTCGCATTCCGTAACGTCACTCGCAACAAACGGCTTTATGCAGGTTATTTCCTCAGCAGTCTATTTACGGTGATGGTTTTCTTTACTTTTTCTATCTTTGCATACCACCCTGTCCTTAGCGGGGAAAATATTCATTCCAGCGCTACGTTTGCGCTTTCTGTATCCAAGTGGATTATTTATGTATTTTCCTTCTTTTTTGTACTGTACTCCATGAGTACATTTCTACAATCGCGCAAAAGAGAATTTGGGCTGATGATCATGCAGGGCATGACCACTGTCCAGCTCCGTCTGATGATTTTTTTGGAAAATATGATTATTGGCCTATTTGCCATTATCGGTGGCATTGGTTTGGGGCTTGTGTTTGCAAAGGCGATTTTGCTTGCAGGGGAAAATGTTCTTACCATCAATGAAAAGCTATCCTTTTATATTCCTTATAAGGCTATTGCCCTCACTCTGGTTTCATTTTTGATTTTATTTATTCTCATCTCTTTTTTTATTTCTACCGTACTGCGCAGCGGGCAGCTGGTTACGCTATTAAAGGCAAACAAGCAAGCGAAAAGTGAGCCGAAGTCATCTTTCCTTCTTTCCATGCTAGTACCAATCCTGATTGGAACAAGCTACTTTCTTAGTTTGCGAGCCGATGGCGCCGAGGCTATTTTTCTGCTTATTCCGGTTACGATCATGGTTTGCATCGGCACTTACCTGCTGTTTACACAGCTTAGCGTCTATATCATTCGGAAGCTAAAGAGTATGGAATCGATTTTTTGGCTCAAAACGAATATGCTGCTTTTTTCCGATCTCGCCTACCGCTTGAAGGACAACGCACGTTCGTTCTTTCTGGTCGCTATCATCTCCACGGTCTCGTTTTGTGCGATAGGCTCGCTTTATGGGTTTCAATCCATCATCGGCGGAGATCATGTTAAGGGAAATCCTTATCTATTCACCTACCAGACAACAATGGATGGTGATAGCAGCGAGCAAAAGCATATGGAGCAGATTGATCGCACACTGAAAGAATCGAACATCGCAAATGAAAAAGCAATGCTTAAGCTTGGTTATTACAAGGCCTCCAATAGCGATAAAATGATTGTAGTGGTTAAGCAATCCGACTATAACCATTTGGCCGAATTAATGAAAATAGATAAGATTAAGCTTGCAGGCGGGAAAGCAGCGGTTGTTGACTTTGGGATGTCACGAGCGGGTAAAGCGATGCTTAACGAGCCATATACGCTGCAGCCTAGTGTTGTGATTGAAGCCAATCGAGCTGTTGTATCGCCAGCGGTACATGGTTTCAGCGGCTATTTCATTGTATCGGATGAACAATTTGCAAAACTCCAGCCTCCAGTACAAGAGAGCCATTATTATGCATGGCATGGACCACAGCGGCAGAATGAAGCCATAAAGGCAGGCGGTAAGCTTACGAATCTCATTCCCTATAGCGATAAATATCAGTTTTACGCGCTTGAATTTCAAAATTCCGTGTTAAGCCAGCGCTTTGGCCCGATACTGTTCATTGGTTTGTTTATCGGAATCGTGTTTTTTGTCTCCGCAGGCAGTTTTCTCTATTTCCGCCTGTACAGCGATTTGGATGATGACAGACAGAAGTTCAAAGCGGTTTCGAAAATGGGCCTAAGCGACAAAGAGCTTGCAAAAATACTAACTCGACAAATTATATTGCTATTCTTTGCTCCAATCGTGGTGGCATTAGTACATGGGGCTGTTGCCCTCATGACACTATCCAATATGTTTAAATACTCGCTGCTCAAGGAATCCATACTCGTGCTTGGTTTATTTTTTATCGTTCAAGTCATTTACTTCTTCATCGTTCGTTTCTTCTATATTAGGCAGGTAAAGATGGCGCTTGCCTAATTGAGCATCATAAAAAAAGAGTGCTTCAGAGGCGATTACACCTCCAAAGCACTCTTCTTTATTTGTCTAATGCTTTAACGAGCAGGTCTGCATAAAACTGTGCTCCATGCTTTTTCAAATGCACGCCATCAGCGGCAAAAAAGTCCTTTTTCCCTTTGCTTGCTGTATACCAGTCTACAATGGTCACGTTCTCCGTCTTTTTCGCTGTGGCAGCGAGCATTTTATTTACGGAATCCTGCCATTTGCGCGGGACACGCGTATTGATGAATATGATTTGACGCTCTGTGCCTAAAGTGCCAAGAAGCTCATTCATCTGTTTTGTCGTAAAGGCACCGTTTGTTCCGAGCTGTATAACAACCGTATTTCCAAGTTGGTCATTTTTTTTCAAATCCTCAATCACGTCAAATGCCTGCCCAAACTGTCTTCCTATTTTTCCATTAACAACGATACCCGGAACCAGCTTCTCTAGGAATGGTTCAGCATCCAATAGGACGGAATCGCCGATTGCCGTCACGCTGTTTTGATCGATAGGGGTGACAGTCGGTTTGTCTGGTACAGGCTTCTGATCTTTGTTTCCCTGTACGGGATTGCTGGTTGGTTTGTCATTAACGTTTGGTACTGGTTTTGGCTTACTACCATCGATGCCGTTAACAACGTTATCAACGTTCGGCTGCTTCGGATCGGTGATGGACGGTTCGGTTTTATCTGTTTCTGTACCCGGAGCCGTATGAGATTGATCAGGTTGCTCCGTCGCTTGCGGAGGCGTTTGTTTTTCTGGTTCAGCTGGCTTCGGCTCAATCACAGTCTCATTTTGTCCAGTCTTGCCTTGTTCACGATCTTTGCCTGGAGCAGCTTCCTCCGAAACATTCGGCTTGGCAGGCGCAACTACAGATGTTTCATTGTTCGTGCTATCGCCGCTGGCTGATTGCAAATTCACACTGCTTGTGCAGGATACGCTTGAGAAAACAATAACAAGCACGGCGAGATAGCTGCTGGCTTTTTTTAGTCCAATCCGCTCTGTCATTTGCTGTTTAAACAGGGAATATATTTTTCCAAGCGCACCATGCCTGATAGGCTCCTCTATAAACCGCCAAGAAAGCTCAGCAAGCACGAAAGTTAGGATTACTTGAATAATTGCTCTTACAGGATGCAGCTCCCCGCTCTCGGCCGTTGGAGTCGTTAACACGATAATTGGATAATGGTATAAATAAATGCCGTAGGAACGGACGCCGATCCATGCAAGCACTTTACTTCCGATTACATTTGCGAATTTACTTGCGGGATGGGCGAGTCCAGCCACGACAACCGCAGTAGCAAGGGAGAACAGCACCATGCCTCCGCGATATAGAAAAGAATCATACTCGTTGGTCTGATTAATCATAACCAAAATGATGACGAAGCCGAATGTGCCTACAGCATCTATAAGCATACGGCTGCGTGCAGACAAGGTCGATGACAGCTTCCAACTCGGCCAAACGATAGCGAGCGCTGCCCCAATGAGAAGGGCAAAGGCTCTGGTGTCCGTCCCATAGTAAACACGGCTTGGATCAACACCCGGCTGGTAAAGCAGGATCATCGCACCGGCTGATACCGCAGCTGCCGCCAGTGTCCACAGCGCAAGTTTGCCCCGTTTTGGAGAGAAGCGGATAACGGCTAACAGCACGAGGGGCCACAATAAATAAAATTGTTCTTCCACTGCAAGCGACCATAAATGGCCGAACGGTGAAGCGGGGCCGAAGCTCTCGAAGTAGGAAACCTCATGGAAAATAAGATACCAGTTGCTTATATAAAGAAGCGCTGACCCGATATCGCCTTTTAGAGACAATAACCGGCCTGTATCACTAATCAACAGCCATAATGAAACGACAGCTATCATGAGGAACATCGCAGGCAGCAATCGCCTAGCTCGGCGAATAAAAAACGTTTTGAGATCTAATTTCTTGGAAGGATGAAGCTGTTTAAGCAAAATGTCCGTGATTAAATATCCAGAGAGGACAAAAAACATAGTAACTCCGAGCAGTCCGCCCGGTACCCATTGCAAGTTTAAGTGATAAGCAATGACGGCAAGAACGGCAATGGCGCGCAAGCCATCCAGTCCCGGCATATAGCGACTACTGTTGCCGATTGGTTTAGGCATGGCGGAATCCTCCTACATGAATTTGAATAGGGAGAATTGCAGCAAGATCGATGAGAATAAGACGGTGGAAAAAGCGATGATTACGAATAATACCGATGGTAAAAATGGTGTTCAGCCCCTCTGGATGATGAATCGTTGTAAATCAATTATATGGCGGCAGCTAAAATAATTCGTAACAGAACAGTTACAAATCGGTATCAAACTGGAAACAAAAAAAACGAAAAGTTACAGAACGAATAAATGCATGTTTCCACCAGTAAAGGGAACCGTAACCACAAGTATTTTTTTGGGAGGTTCCCTAGATGAGAATCGTAAAAGTTTGGATCGCTTCGTTTCTTGCGTTGTTGTTTATGACGAGTGGAGCAGATATTGCAGCGGCGCCGAATGGGGAACAAGAACAACTTCTAAGGGCTGCTTTTGTGCGAAATGGCGAGCTTTGGCTAAAGACAGGTCAAGTGGAGAAGAAGCTTGTAAACGGACCTTTTGTGCGCAATCCCAAGTGGTCATTCGATGGAGAATGGCTTGCATATACGCAGGGAGATGCAGAGCAAGAGCAAGAGCTTTGGGTGCTGCATTTGCCAACAGGCAAGAGCAAGCTCGTCGCTGCAAATGTCGGCAAAAATTTTCAATGGGCGCCGAAGAACAAGCTGCTGGCATATCAGATAAAGGATCAACTGCAATATGTTGATGCGAGCTCGCCGGACAAACCGCTTGGTTCCGCCGCTGCCATTGATAATTTCTCTTGGCTGCCGTATGGCAAAGGTTTTTTTGCTTCTTCACAGTCAGAGCTGCTCCCGGATGGCTGGACGCCGATCCATCTTTATCAAATACCACTTCGTACAATGGACGATCCTCGCACCTATACAACCGTTCATGTGCTGCCAGCACCATCTGACGATTTTTTTGCGGTTGGCACGAGCGAGTTCAAATGGTCCGCTGATGGTCGATGGATCGCATTTCTTGCTAAGCCAACCGCGTCATTATCGGCCGATAGCAACATCCTCTGTGTGATTTCAACGGACGGCGTTGTTTTTCGAACACTTGATGAGATGGTGAATAATCCCCAGTGGTTCTCATGGGCAAAGAGCGGCAGCCGGCTCGCTTACATTGCAGGGATCGGGCGCGAGGCCACCAGTAACAAACAGCTGAAGGTGCTGGAAGTGACATCTGAGAAGGGGGCTGCCTATACACCTAAGCGTTTCGTTGATCAAGCATTTGTTTGGCAGGATTTGCAGCATATTATTGTGTCGAGAGCAGCGGAATCTAAGCCAGATGGCGATCAGCGCCGTGCAGCATTTCCTTACTTAGTGAGGGTGGAGCTGAATAATGGCGTGCAAAAACATATGACAAAGCCCTCCCGAAAGCATGGGGCTTATAACCCGGTAGTTCTTCATTCGAAGCTCTTTTGGGTGAGGGATGATCATACTACAGCAAATGTAATCATGGCGGACATAGATGGACACCATGTAGTGGAATGGATAAAAGGTATCGACCAAGCAGATTCTTATTATGGGCAATGGGACTGGTCTGAGGTGATTGCATTCTTTTGAGTGTTTCATGTGCATCATAACGTATGCCGCAAAGATCAGAATATGCTCAATTGATAACCTATTCTACATGCTATAATATAAGGAGGTAATGGAGACAAGCTGGCTGAGGAACGCTCAGTTCAATTATGAAAATTACTTAAACAAGGGAGTGGAACAATTAATGATTAGTAAAGTCGGTCAAATCATGCTGTATGTAGATAACCAAGATAAGGCAGTGGAATTTTGGACAGAAAAAGTAGGTTTTCAAGTCATTTCTGAAGAAAATAACGGCCAAGGGTTTCGATATATTGAAATTGCTCCTACAAAGGATTCAGAAACAACGATCATTCTACATAATAAGGAATTCGTTGCAAAAATGTCACCAGGATTAAATCTTGGTACACCATCTTTAATGTTTTTTACGGAAAACTTCGAACAGCTGCATGGCGACTTGTCAAATAAAAGTGTCACTGTCGGTGACATTGTAACGATGCCTTCTGGAAGAGTATTCAACTTTGCAGATGATGAAGCAAACTACTTTGCTGTAATGGAGAAAAAGTAATATTCCCCTTCCTTTTCAGTGTATTCAGAAACGAATGCTCTATAAAACAGCGGCAGTCTTTCGAGACTGCCGCTGTTCTTGCAATGACAAGTTAATTCATGCTCTTTATTCGAACAATCCCTTCAGTTGATGCCGCGTCTTCGTACATAAAATATAAAGAATAATCTCCTGTTGTATAACTAAGGCCATATTCATCATACCCGCCATCAGAATTGCCTTCGGAATCTGGTTCTCCCAAAACCATTTTAACCTCTTCTACGGATTCGTTTATTTTTATATCGATTACGCCTATCTTATTTTCGTCCCAAATATAGAAGTAGCAGTTATCATATTTTAAATAATCAGCATTTTCAAACCCAACTTCGTCAGGCTGTCCATAGGCTTGCTCTAGTTCGCTCCTAGAGTGGTTTAAATTTACTTTCAAGCCCTTAAGCTGCCCTTTTTCGGCTGTTTCTAGAAGCTCACTGTCGAGGCTAAATCGACACGCATTCCCTTTACCGGTTTCTATTTGAGGCGTTTCAGGTTCCTCGGCTTTCGCGCAAGCGGAGAGGAGGAGCATCGATAGTAAAAGGCATATTCCAGTGGTTTTGCTTATCATTCTTATCATAGAAACGCCTCCAATAGTTCACTCGATATAACTATAAACGGGCCGAGTAAATGTAATGTTTCAATGTCAAAAAAAGAGTGCTTTCTAGCAGATAAATGGCTGAATGATTCAGCTTAAAAGGCTGAATACAACATGGACGCACTATAATCCATTTGCTATTATTGATAACAGTTATCAATTAGAACGAGGAAGAGGGACTATATCATGCGTTATCCATTTAGCAAATCGGGGCTTTTGATCGCCTTTATTCTAGTATACATGCTCGTGTCAGCATGCAGTAATTCGGGCTCGACAGCAAATGAGAAGCCGGCTCAAACGCCTGCAGAATCGAATGCTCCTGTAGAGACAGAAGCAAGCCAGTCAGCAACTAAAGTGTATAAGGATGCTTTGGGCAGAGAAGTAGAAATACCTGTAAACCCGCAGCGGATCATCACGACACAATATTTGCCGGAAATGATCGCTGTTGGCGTTAAACCGGTTGGGGCTGTGACACATTTGCTCTCTAACTTCGTAGCGATCAAAGATCAAATTGGCGGTATTGAAGATATTGGTGCAGCTAATGCCATGAACATGGAGAAGGCGCTGGAGCTGCAGCCGGATCTTATTATTGCAACAGAGTGGAATGAAGAACAGCTGGATCAGCTGAGTAAGATCGCTCCGACCGTCGTTGTGAAATGGGAAGGCAATGATGCGATCAAGCATTTTAAAGACGTAGCTGATGTTCTAGGGAAAAACGATAAAGCTGAGCAGTGGATCAAAGATTATGAGCAAGAAGCTGCGGAAGCAAGAACGAAATTAGCTTCATTCGTAAAAGAAGGAGAAACCTTCGGCGTTGTTGTTATCGGGGGTTACGAGAAAGGCCAGCTTAGAGTATACGGCACAGGCAATGTAGGTTATACTTTGTTCGATACGCTGCAATTTCCGATGACAGACGTAGTGAAAACCGAATGGGATAAAGGCGATCATGAGCTGGGCATTAATATATCCTTGGAGAAGCTGAATGAATTTGCGTCAGCCGATAGATTGTTTGTCGTTAAGTTCAATAATGATCCTGATTTCTTAAAGAAAGTCGAAGAAAGCAGCCTCTGGAGCATGCTTCCGGCGGTTAAGAACAATAAAGTATATGTTGTGGAAGATGCGCTTTGGTTCTCATATGACGTTATGTCATTTAAAGGGCAGCTTGAAGATGCTGTTCAATTGCTTTCCAAATAGCAGCCACACGTTAATAAATAAGCTGAAGAGTCTTTCAACAACTGTTGAGGGACTTCTTTCATTTTAGGGAGCGGCCTACTAATATGGCGAATGATTCGAAAGATGCTGCTTTACGCTTATCTTGTATGTATGTTTGGGCTGACACGACAAGAATCTCGTGCGAGAGTCTTGCTGAGAAAGTGAAAATAAAAACGAAGAGACATGTGCTGATCGTGTCAGCTGAGGGAACCGGCATTTTGCATGCTGACGGCAAGGAGTATTTGCTCGAATTTGGCAAATGTTTTGTCTTTCAGCCGAATGCGACCATTGAGCTGTTCAATCAATCTGAATTTCAGCTCTTCGCTTTTGTTGCTGAGTTTGATTTGCTGCGTCTGCGTAAACGAAGCGCGCCGCCGGCAGTCGGGCTTGGAGATGGCGAATATCATGTGCAGCCGTTCACACAATTACTGGAGCTTGTACAGCGTTTGTACAAAAAACGAGTACTCTCGAGTGAAGTGGAGGAGTATCGTAATCATTTGCTCTTTCAAGAGGCCATCTATATGGTCTTAAAGGCTGAGCAAAAAGAATATGAGGATGAGACGCTGCGGGCAGTCGAGCGGACGATTGAATATATCCAAGCCTCCTATTCGCTGGATATTACACACGCAAAGCTGGCAGAGATGGCAGGCTTGTCGCTGCGACATTATTCCAGGCTGTTTCAGAAGATGACGGGCAAAAGCCCGATTGATTACTTAATTCAATTTAGGATGGATCGCGCCAAGCATTTGCTGTTAACATCCGGTGAACCCATCAATGAAATTGCCAGCCGAATCGGCTTTCGTGACCCGTTTCATTTTAGCCGCAGCTTTAAACAGCATACCAATGTCTCCCCAAGGCTTTATGTTCATTTAAGAAAGCAGAACATTCGTATCGCATCGCTGCAATTTTTGGGTGAGCTGCTTACTGTTGGTGTCAAACCGGTTGGAGCTCCGGCTCAATTGCTTGAGGGAGGTTATTTTCAAGATCGCATCGGTGGCATTGAAGAGATTGGCCAAACGGTTGTCACCCCTTATATGGACAAGCTTGCCGCATTAAAGCCGGATGCGATCATTACCTTTGACGGCCATCATTACTCTAGCTATGCCAAGATAGCACCTACACTTACGATTTCTTGGTCGCTGCCGATGTTCGAGCGCTTCCGCCAGCTCGCCGAATGGGTAGGAAAGCAGAAAGAAGCCGAGGATTGGATTCATAGCTATCTTGAAAAGGCTGAGGCTTCTAAGTGCATGTTATCGAAAAGTCTAGGACAGGGGCATACGGTTTCCTTCCTATGGGCGCGAGGGCTGCCCCACAGTCTTCAGGTTTATTATGATATGAAGGTGTTTTATCAGGATCTAGGCTTTACTGCGCCAGAGGCTGTGAGAGAGGTTCAGCAGCAGGCAGGGCATCCGTTCAAAGCAGATATCCCCATCGAACAATTATCTAGTTATATAGGTGATTATGTTTTTGTGGTTGTTACGAAGGATTGGGACTCGCAGCAGCAATATGAAAGGCTTGAACAAAGTGAATGGTGGAGAGAGCTTCGTGCCGTCAAGCTAGGTCAAGTGTTCAAGGTGTCTGAGGACTGGCTGAGGGAGGACCCGTTTTCTATGCTCGGACAAATGAGCGGTGTTGTGAAAAGGCTTGGTGAGTGAGGCGAGGTCGTGCTTGCCCAATACAGATAGAGCTCTGTTCATGATGCACTCACACCACCCATTTGAATTTTACTAATTAATCAGACTGCGTAATAGGGGAAATGTTTCATCAAACAAAAAAAGGGATGCTCTTCAGCGAATTTATTCGCTTGAGAGCATCCCTATTTCTTATATCTGAACAAGCAGCAAAATGATAGATGATAAACATAAGCATGTGCTGACCAAGCATAGGAACATGACGACCTGCTTATGATTGAGGCCGGCCCGCAGCAAGCGATAATGCGCTTGGCTGGCATCTGCCTGATAGATCGCTTTGCCTTGCAGCATGCGCTTCACGACAACGAATATATTATCGAAGATCGGTACGCCGAGTGCGAGAATCGGGATAAACAACGACATCACGGTAGCTTGCTTAAACGCGCCGTCTAGTGCAATGACCGCCAAAATAAACCCAAGGAAGGTAGCTCCAGCATCGCCCATAAAGATTTTTGCGGGAGGTTTGTTATATCGCAGGTACGCAATCGTGACGCCTACTAAAATAATAGCCATGATGGCCGAATTGGATTGTCCTTTGGCCAGTGCTACAACGAACAGCGTAACGGCAGAAATTGCCGAAAGCCCGCCAGCGAGCCCGTCCATGCCATCGGAGAAGTTAATGACCGTCGTTACGCCAAAGATCCACAAAATTGTAAGCGTAAACTGCAAAATAACAGGAAGCAGCACATATTCGCCTGAAAGCGGATTGTAAAAACCAGTAAATGCGATGCCAGAAGCGTAAACGAGCACCGCTGCTGATATTTGGACGATAAATTTAGGAAGCGACGGAAAGTCTTTGCCTTTCGTCTTGTACCAATCATCAACTGTGCCGATGAAGAGAAGCAGTACGCCGCCTAAAAATATGGCGCCAGTTTGCAGGGAGAAATCTCTTGTTACGAGCAAATAAGTAAAGAAAAATCCGATGAAAATAACATAACTAGCAGTAAGAGGGATCGGTTCCCTATGAAGTTTTCGCTCAACATCCTTGCGGGGCTTGTCCACAAAATCAAGACGGAAAGCCAGCTTTGCAAACGGAGGAATTAAGAAATAAACGATAGCAAAGGAAACTAACAAAGAGATTGCATATAAAATAATAGTCACCACCGTCATTTAATGAAGGAACAACAGAATTATACAATTCGTGAAGAAAATTGTCGATTGGAGATTACATAAGTGAGAAGATATTAATCTTTAAAAGGGGCTTGAAGCACGTTCTCTATTACACAATCAAGATGCATCCTTCCTGCCCAGATTGAATAAAGATAAGCGATAATTTGTTTAAACGTATCGGCTTGTTAATAGTTCAACTGATAAGGGAGCGATAGATATGAATCTGGATTGTGCCATCATCGGCGGCGGGCCTGCTGGTTTGAATGCAGCGCTCGTGCTGGGCAGATCGCGAAGAGTTGTTATTGTATTTGATCACAATAAGCCTAGAAACGCGGTAACCCATGAGTCGCATGGCTTCATCACGCGAGATGGCATTGAGCCTCGCGAGCTTCGTCGATTAGCCCATGCAGATATTGCCCAGTATCCTTCGGTTACCATTAAGCCTGACAAAGTAACGGAGGTGCAGCGAAGCGAGATGGGCTTCCATCTGATGACAAGCAACGGTGTTATTTATCACGCTCGCACGCTTATTTTGGCAGCAGGTCTGAAGGAATCTTTGCCTGCTATCCCCGGCATACGAGATTTTTATGGAAGAAGCCTGTTCAGCTGCCCATACTGCGATGGCTGGGAGCTGCGTGATCAACCACTCGTTGTCATTTCGGAGGGCTCGAATATTTTCAATTTGGCGAAAACGGTGTTTAACTGGAGTCGTAATGTAGTCGTTTGTACGAATGGAATGAACAGCCTTAGCTCGCAGCAGATCGGTCAACTAGGCCAAAGAGGGATTCAAGTGACGCAGCAAAAAATTAAAGCTCTCCATGGCGAGAATGGCCGCCTTCATCGTATCGTATTTGCGAATAACACCGAGATTGAGCGCACAGGCGGCTTTGTTACGCCATCTTGGGGCCAAGCAGCGCACTTCGGAGAAGCGCTCGGCTGTGCGATGACACAGGCAGGCGGCTTCGTTACGGACGATTACGGCAGAACGAGCATAAGGGGCATATATGCAGCCGGCGATTCTTCTATTATTGTACCTGCACAGCTTGTTGTCGCAGCCGGAGAAGGCAGCAAAGCTGCCATAGGGGTCAATACCGATTTGTCGCATCAGGATTTTGGATTTTAGCAGCTGCAGCGAGCGTGTATAAACACAGCAATATCGTTATACCTATTAAGGTTTTTTTGCTAAAATAAGGATCAGTTAATAGACATCGTTGTTACATCCCTACTCATTATGGGTATTGGTGTTGGACTGAATTAATTAGACGGCTCTAAAAGTATAGAGAGTGTTAATTATCAGCGAGAAAAGGAGGGATCTTATGTTAGAAAAGCTGCATCCAGACGATCATGTTTTAAATCAATTTCCATTTATGCGAGATGAGCTGCAATATAATCTGATTCATTTGATTACGGCATTAGAAGGCGCAACGAGCTTGAAGACGTCTGACGGACGGCTGCTCTTTGCAGGTTCGCCTGGGCATAACGCTTGGTTATGGCTATCGGAGGATATGACGGAAGAGCGCAGAGACATACTTATGCAGGAGCTTATCGCATATTACGAAGGAACGGATTTGCCGGGTATATGCGGAGCTCCGTCTACGGCAGAACCGTTCGCGAAAATGTATGCGGAGGCGAACCAGCTGCAATATCGTGCTTATATGTTGATGACTGCTTATTCATGCCCAAAGGTGATTAAGCCCAAGAAGGTAAAAGGGAAAATGATTCAAGCAACACGCCAGCATGTAGAGCTTGTCGCTGAGTTTTTGGCTGGCTTCTCTGAGGACGCGTATGGGGCGTCGGTTATACCTGCCAGTCAGATGCCCGCTGCAGAGGGAATGGTCATGAGAGGCAATTTATATTTCTGGTCTGTTGATGAGCTGCCAGTAGCGATGGCCAACATCGCTCATCGATCTCCGCGGCACGGACGGATCAATGCGGTTTATACGCCGTCTGTCCTTCGTAGAAACGGCTATGCCAGCGCGGTTGTAGCGGGAATTTGCGAAATTTTGGAGGAAGAGAACAGGGAGCCGATGCTGTATGCGGATAATAAAAACCCTGCTGCCAACAAAGTGTATCAAAATATAGGTTTTGTCCAGAGTGGGCCGATTGCTGAGATTAGATTTATGTAGATGCAAAAGCTTAGAAAGTAGGTACTGATTTGAAGATTGATCGTTTACTTGCGATGACAGTACTGCTGCTTAACCGGGGACGAATAAGCGCCAAGGAGCTGGCGGATCGTTTTGAAGTATCAACAAAAACAATTTACCGCGACATGGATACGTTAAGCCAGTCCGGCATTCCGGTATTGGCTCATCAAGGGACAACAGGCGGGTTCGAGATTATGGAGCAATATACGCTGTCTCGTCACTATTTAACATTAGCAGAAATCTCGTCGCTTATAGCAGCCGTCAAAGGCATAGGTACCGCATTAGATGATGCGACCTATGCTGGTTTGCATGAGAAGGTTAGAGCATTGTTGCACAAATCGGATAAGCTTCAGAACGATCACCTTGGAGATAGCTTGGTTTTTGATTTGAACCCTTGGGGGCAGGGACCAGCAGCGCGCGACAAGGTAAACTTGTTCAAGAAAGCGATTGAAGAGACGCGGAAGGCGGAGCTCAGCTATATTAACATGAACGGCACGGAAACGGAGCGAGTGATTGAGCCGTATGCGCTTATTTTGAAGGGAAACATATGGTATTTGCAGGCTTATTGCACGCTTCGCGAGCAGTTTCGCGTATTCCGTTTATCGCGCATACAGAAGCTGAATCTATTGCTGGAGCAATTTGCACGCCGCGAGACTCCTTCGCTGGACGGTTACGCATGGGATGTAGAATGGTCGAAAAATGCAGATACCATCGTAACGCTTATTTTCCAGCCGCAGGTGCGCCACCGTGTAGGAGATGCTTTTCATCCGGATCAAGTGACTGTATTAGAGGATGGAAGCTTGCGTGTGGAAGGCAAGCATACGATAGATGACTGGTTTTATGGAATGCTGCTAAGCTACGGCGATCAGGTTAAGGTTGAGCAGCCTCAGGCTCTCGTGGAGCAAATCATTTTGCGAGCTCAAAATATTGTTAACCGTTATAAGAACTAAGACAGACAGCTGTCCAGTTTCCTACGGTAAAATAAGATCATACCAAGGAAATGGGGAAACAGCAGATGAATGATACCATTGCAGTAAAACCAGCAGTTACGCTTATAGGTGTAACAACGCGCACGACGAATGCCCAGGAAGCGGGAGCAAACGGACTTTTGTCCGGTCTATGGGATTCTTATTTCACCAGCGGTATCTCAGAACGAGCACAGGTGAATAACGGTCATCTTATCTATGCGCTGTATACGGATTATGAAAGTGATGCTAGTGGAGCCTATACCGTGCTTATTGGGCATGAGCGGGCAGATGCACAAGCCGAGCTGCCGGATGGACTAGAGCAAGCGACGGTTCCAGAGGCTAAATTTATGGTTTTTAAAACGAAGAAGGGTCCCGTTTATGAAGTTGTAGCGCAAGCATGGGGCGAGATTTGGGCGTTTTTCGAGCATTCGTCTATTGAGCGCACTTATGGCGGCGATTACGAGCTTTATGACGGCCGGACATTTGACCCTGCGAATGCGGAAGTCGACATCTACATTGCGATAAAATAAAAAAACGGTTGTCCTATGGGCTGATTCAGCTCAGAGGACAACCGTTTTTTCTATTCTTTGCTTATGCTCAATTACTCTGCTTGATAATCCTGAACGAGAAGCTCCAGAGCGCCCGTTTCGGGGTCGAGGATAAAGCCGTGAACAGGAATGTCTTTTGGGAAGAGAGGATGCTTACGGATCAATTTGACGCTGTGCATGACGCCTTCCTCGGAGCTTTGGAAGCCACGAAGGAATTTATCCATGCGTATGCCTGAATTTTCGAGCGTTTCGATGGCAAGCGGATCGATGCCATGATCTTGGAATTTGCTGACCATACCTTCTGTATTGAGGTTGGTCATACCGCAGCCATGATGGCCAATGACGAGAACCTCGCGAGCGCCAAGCTCGTACACTGCGATGAGGATGCTGCGCATCGCGCTTCCGAACGGCTGAGTCAGAATGGCGCCAGCATTTTTAATAAATTTGGCATCGCCATTTTTTAAATTTAATGCTTTTGGCAGCAGCTCTACAAGTCTAGTGTCCATACAAGTAAGGACTGCAATCTTCTTATCGGGAAATTTGTCAGTCAAATAGGCTTCATATTGCTTTTCCTCAACAAATTTCTTATTAAACTCCATTATTTGCGGAACCATGGACATATAATTGCCTCCTAACCCAAGATCGTTTTTCTATTGTTTATTTTATTATTCATAGAAAATGGGGGCTAGTCAAATGTTTTACTAGTGAATTAATCCGCTCTGCTTTGCTTTTTCCAGCATTTTGGTAGAATAGCGGTTAATCCATTTCTTCAGAGCTAGGCCAATCAGCAGTGCAGCACCAGCAAAAAGGGCAAGAGCGATTAAATCTCTGGCAACGATATCCCATAAGATACCGCCTACCGCTTCGCGCATCATGCTGATCGCGTAGGTGAAGGGCAGGAAGGGGTGAATCGCTTGAAAAAATGGCGGTGTAACTTGAATTGGGAACGTGCCTCCGGATCCAGCAAGCTGAAGCACGAGCAGAACGATGGCCATCGCCTTGCCGACATTGCCAAATACGGATACAAGCGTGTACACAATCAGCATGAACACCGCGCTCAAAATAATGCCAAACAGCACAAACCAGATTTTGTCTGCGACAAACGCTTTAAGCAGCCATATATCGCCGATCGTAACGAGCAGCGACTGTACAATCGCAATCGTAAGGAAGGTCAGGTAACGCCCAAAATAGACGTGATAGCTGCGGTATGCAGTTTCTGCTGTGGAATGAACGTCCACACTAAGCAGTGAAACGAGCAGCAGCGCACCAACCCATAGAGATAGCGTTGTGAAAAATGGGGACATAGCTGAACCGTAATTCGGAATCGGAAATAGGCGATTTTCTTTCAATATAACCGGCTCAGCGAAAAAAGCACCCTCGCGTTCGGCGTCATTTTTGAGCAAATCAACAAGCTCATTTAAATTGCCTTCCTTCTCCAAGTCACGAATCCGCTGTGCGAGCCCTTTGATTTTTTGCTCTGCTGCGGGTAAGTTTTTTTGAATGTTGGCCATTTCCTTGCCGCCCAGTTCTAGTCCCTTAGCGGCGTCGCTTACGATGGATGCAGCACTCGGAATGATCTTGTTTGCTTCCGCTAATACGGACTCTGCGGTTGCGGCAGATTTTTTCGCTTTGTCCGCTGCTTGTTTGATATGCGGCAAAATTTCACTGTCATAACGGCCCAGCACGTCCGTTAAGAACGAAGAGGTTTCCTTGGATAAAGTGCCGAGACGATCAATTAGCGTCTGCGCTGGCTTCTCGCCCTTTTCGACTACCGACCGGATTTGCTTAACAATCGTAAGCTGCTGCTGAAACCTTGTGTTCACCTGTTTTAGTCGATCAATGGTCGACACGAGTACTTTGCTTGGGGCCAAATCATTCAAGCGATCGAGCAGATTCAGCATCCCATCAATGACGATGATGGAGCTTGTCAGGCGCTGCTCTGCCAGCTCCAAGCTCTTTTTTACGACTTCAGGATCTATGTTCGTATCTTGTAATATGCCGACAAGCTCCTCTACCGAGTTGGCCGTTTGCAGCAGCAGCTGCAAATCCTGCTTAATCAGCGGGCCAGCCGTGTCGAGGGCCGATTTGCTTTGGTCAAAAAAAGTACCAAGCTGCTTGGCGAAAGCTTCGCCGTCCTTAGCGAGCTGGGCAGCTTTTGGCAGCTCCGTTTGAACGGTTGCAACGATTTTTTTCGATTTTTCAATATCGGTAACCGCTAGTGCGACGGCGTCATTAATCTGTGGGAACAATGATTCCAACTTGAATACAGTACTGCGAACCTGCTCAATCGCTGGTTTGTTCTCCTCGAGCTCGATGCCTATTTGATTGAATATACGAAAAATCGTTTCGTTAGCGGTTTTGACGAAGCTTGCGCGAACCTGCTCAATGATGCCGCTCGCACCCTTCTGGGCGATTTTTGGCGATACGGCATTGATCTTCTCATTTACCGCGTAATCGAGCTCTGCTTGTTGAAGATTGTTCGATAGCACCGTGGCCATTTTGGCAGAAAAATCGGGCGGAATGGTGATGCTGGCATAATAGTCGCCATGCTTAACGCCTTCAATGGCCTTGTTGCCCTCTACGAACACCCAGCCAATTTTTTTATTTTCCTTCAAGGAGGCTATAATTTCGTCTCCGACTTTAATGGGCGTGCCATGCAGCACAGCGCCTTCATCGTTGTTCACGACGGCTATGGCAAGTGAACTGGTCTGGCCGTATGGGTCCCAAGACGCTTCAATGTTGAACCAAGCATATAAAGATGGCAAAAAAGCGAGTCCGACGATGACGATGGCAGCTGCGCTGTTCCGGAAAATACTGCGAAGATCTTTGGCGTAAATAGCGAATATAGGCCCCATGTTCTCCCACCTTCAACAATGATTTACTTAGTATTGCTGAATAGTCCAAAAACTACACCACAGAATTGTCGCTGATTTCCATGGGAATACAGGTGAGCATAGAAAAAGCAGCATCCAAAGCTTTTTTTGCCTCGGATACTGCTCTTGGTTTGATTATTGTGCCGCTGAGCTTTCATTAAAAATTTCAGCGAGCAGCTCATAGGAGCGAAGGCGCGCCGCTTGATCATAAATTTGGCTAACGACAATCAACTCGTCAGCGCCAGTCTGTTCAATTAAGGCGTTCAGCTTGTCCTTAACCGTTGCTTTGGTGCCGGCAATGGTGAAGCTGAGCTGCTTTTGAACGATCATTTTCTCCTGCTCATTCCATAGGCCATCCATGCTGTCAACTGGCGGGTTCAGCTGTCCCATGCGTCCTCTTATCAGGTTCAGGAAGGCTTGCTCCTGAGAGGTGGCTAGGAATTTAGCGGCTTCATCTGAATCAGCGACAATGACGTTCAAACCAACCATCGCATATGGCTTATCCAGCACCTCCGATGGACGGAAGTTGTCGCGATACAGCTTCAACGCAGGCAGCAGGAAATCCGGTGCAAAATGGCTGGCAAAAGCAAACGGGAGGCCATGGCGACCAGCAAGCTGTGCACTAAAGCCGCTCGAGCCAAGCAGCCAGATCGGAACATTTAGCCCCTCGCCGGGAACAGCACGTGGCAATACGCCGCGTGATTCATCGCTAGGATGGAAATAATGGCGCAGCTCGTTTAGCTGCTCTGGAAAATCCTCGCCGTTACTGCCAAGTCCGCGGCGCAGCGCGCGGGCTGCTACCTGATCAGAGCCAGGCGCTCTTCCAAGCCCAAGGTCGATACGGCCTGGATACATGGATTCGAGCGTACCGAACTGTTCGGCAATGACGAGCGGTGCGTGATTCGGAAGCATAATGCCGCCTGAGCCTACGCGGATTTTTTCAGTTCCAGCAGCTACGTAGCCAATAACAACTGAAGTGGCTGAGCTTGCGATGCCGGGCATATTATGATGCTCGGCCAGCCAGAACCGATTGTAGCCCCATTTGTCAGCGTGCTGGGCTAGCTCAAGTGTGTTGCGGAATGAATGAGCGGGCGAGCTGCCGGTTACGATTGGTGCAAGATCTAATATCGAAAAGGGAATATTGTGTATAGACATCGTTGAATTTACCTCCCATGTGGCGCACAGCGGGATGCCGCTGCACGGATAGTTTAAAACCCCAGCGCCAGCAAGGGCGTGGGGCATTATTCTTAAGTCTATTATTGCGGGTTTGTAGTCCAGATCCCTGCGGCTTTAATAAATACGCGATCAGGCAGCTTCAATGTTGCCAGAACAAGCGCAGCCATATCCTCAGCTTGCATCATGCGATCCTCGTCACCTATTTTCAGGCCAGCGTTTGATGCAAGCTCTGTGTTGACTGTGCTTGGCGTTAGGGCGGTTACACGAATATTGGATTTGCGGACTTCTTGCATAAGCGCCTCAGTCATGCCCATGACTGCAAACTTGGACGCGCAGTAAGCGGAGCCGGTTGCAAAACCGCGTTCGCCAGCCGTAGAAGCGATATTGATGATGCTTCCGCCGCTTTGCTCCAGCATAGTTGGAAGTGCAGCGCGAGTTACATAGTAGGTTCCGAGCACATTCGTTTGGATGATGCGCTCCCACTGCTCGTGATCCATTTCAAGCAATGTGCCGAACGTACCGATTCCTGCATTGTTAATTAGAATATCGATGGAGCCTAAGCTCTCTTTGAGCGATGCAATCGCTTGATCGACATCCGATTTAACAGCGATATCGGCGGTTGCAATAAAGACCTTAATTCCGTAAGTGCTTGTAAGCGAGTCTTTCAACGTTTCCAAGTCGGCGCTTGTTCGAGCAATGATGCCAAGGTTGACGCCTTCCGCAGCTAAAGCGACGGCAATCGCTTTGCCGATGCCTTTTCCTGCACCGGTGATGATAGCTGATCTATTTTTTAATTCCATGATTATCTCTCCTCTATTCATTGTAGATTGCTTGATTCGTATGATGCGGCATAGATATGATATCCTCATAACAAGGAATTTACTACGTTGTGTCTTATTATTGAGCTATATTCTAAGGATTGCAAGTACCAACTTTATATTTGAAAATAGGACAGAATGATGATGGCGCTTTCTCATAATGCCAGTTATCATGCGATTTTCTGGTGAATTAGACAGGCAGCGTAGTAATTGCATATGTAGATTTGTATAATGTTTTGACGAAAGGAGCCGCTCACATTGGGTGATCAGCATTTTAAAGAAACAGTAGAGTTGACCTTGAAAGTTATAGGCGGGAAATGGAAGCCAGTTATTCTTTGTCATTTGACTGCAGGTACGCATCGATTCGGCGAGCTGAAGCGGGAGATGCCGGCCATTACCCAAAAAATGCTTACGCAGCAGCTGCGAGAATTAGAAGATGATGCGATCATTGATCGCAAGGTGTATGTGCAGGTGCCGCCTAAGGTAGAGTACTCTTTAACAGAGTACGGTTTAACGGTGAAGGAGCTGCTGAACGTCATGTCGAAATGGGGCGAGCAGCATCAAGAAAGAACGGCTGAGCTGCACGAAAAATGATAGAAATGGCTGCTCATAGTTCCCAAATGGGTACTACGTTACATAAAAGTGCGTACTTTTTTTTTCATCCGTAACTCTCTAGAATAGGCCTTGTCAGTGAAATAAACAGAACCTATGAGGAGTGAATATAGATGAAATTGCAATTAGCGCTGGATCTTGTTGATATTCAAGGGGCTATTGAAGTTGTGAAGCAGGTTGAATCTTTTGTTGATGTCGTGGAAATTGGTACGCCAATCGTAATCAATGAAGGCTTGCATGCGGTCAAAGCGCTTAAGGAAGCTTTTCCTAACCTGACCGTACTTGCGGATTTGAAAATCATGGACGCAGGCGGCTACGAAGTGATGAAAGCTTCTGAAGCTGGCGCGGATATCGTAACGATTCTTGGTGTTGCAGAGGATGCGAGCATCAAGGGTGCCGTCGATGAAGCGAAGAAACAAGGAAAACAAATATTGGTTGATATGATTGCCGTTAAAAACTTGGCGGAGCGTGCGGCTGAAGTCGATGCACTCGGCGTTGATTATATTTGTGTTCATACGGGCTACGATCTGCAAGCGGCTGGTCAAAACTCCTTCGAGGACTTGCGCACTATTAAAGCAGTGGTCAAAAATGCAAAGGTAGCTGTGGCAGGCGGCATTAAGCTGAACACCTTGCCGGAAGTTATCGCTGCTGGTCCAGATCTTGTCATCGTAGGCGGCGGCATTACGGGACAAGCCGATATTAAAGCAGCAGCTGCCGAAATGCAGCAATTGATTAAACAAGGTTAATTCGAATGATGCCAAAAGAGAATAATCTAGCTGCTATTATGCAAGAGCTGAATCAAGCCTCGGGTCAGCTGGCAGAGGAACAATTGGAGCTGCTCACTGAGGCTGTTGGCTCGGCAAGACGCGTATTTGTGGCAGGAGCAGGCCGCTCGGGACTGATGATGCGGGCGTTCGCGATGAGACTGATGCATCTCGGCTTGGATGTGTATGTCGTTGGTGAGACGGTTACGCGCAGCCTTAGCAAAGGAGATCTACTTCTGATTGGCTCCGGCTCTGGCGAGACAAAATCGCTGGTGCCGATGGCGGAGAAAGCGCGAAGCTTGGAAGCTGCGGTAGGCGCATTAACCCTCTCGCCGGCATCGACGATCGGCAATTTGGCTGACATCGTCGTCAAGCTGCCAGGAGCCCCGAAGGATCAGGCAGCGAATGAAGCGGCTACGATTCAGCCGATGGGCTCATTATTTGAGCAAATGCTGCTGATTGTATGCGACGCTATTGTTTTGCGATTGATGGAGAAGCAGGCGTTGAGCGGACAAGCGATGTATGGCAATCATGCGAATTTAGAATAGCTGTAGTTTAGAAGGGACTTTCTCTAGGGCGCAATGCGGCCGGGGATCGTCCCTTTTTTTATTTCTAACTTTCTAACGACTAGGATCTATTCGTAATAACGGCTCGATAGCGAAGGCGATACGCAAGCGAAGGCTTTCAGTGGGATCTTTGAGCTTAATGCCCATCAGCTTCTCGCATTTGTCCAATCGATAAATAACCGTATTGCGGTGCACAAAAAGCCGCTTGGACGTTTCGACGAGCTGGCATTGTGTATCGTAATACATATTCAGCGTCCGCATCAGCTCCTTTTGCTCGGTTTCATCAATAGAAGAGAAGCACTGAAACGTTTCCTCGTAAAACTGCTTCAGCTCATCATCGGGAATCATACGGAAGAGATAGCTGATATCCTTGGATTGATAGGACTGAACAAACCTCGTTTTTTTCATCTGGTAACCGATTTGCAGCGCTTTGACTGCCTCATTATACGACAGTCCGATATCTAATACGTTAGTGACCGGATTGCCGACGCCAAGCGAGATGCTAAGCTGGGATTGCTCAAACAGCTGAGACGTCATAGCGGATAAATGCTTGAGGAACGTACCCTCCTCCCACTTGGACTCTTGAATGAACAAGAGCATCCCGAACAAATCATTTTTGGTAAACATAACGAACACTTCACCCAGCAAGGAAAAATAGCGCTTAATCAGCTCATATTGCACATCACGCTCAGAGATCAGGCGCTCGTCGAACAGAGCCGCAGCATTAGTTGTTTGGCTCTCTCTAGGATTTGTCTGCTCATCCTTCTTTGCCGCTAAAAGCAGATATTTCCCTTTTTGCTTGAGACCGTATTTTTTGCCGCGATGCAAAGCCTCTTGCTCAGAACCGATAAAACCATCAATTAAATCGGAGAAAAATTCATTTTTGTACCGACGTGAACGCTCCTTTACCGCCTGTAGCTTCGACATCTCCATGCCTATGACATTCGACGCCTGCTCTAGCGTTAAGTCATGTTGGTTTGATGGTGCTTGTTTTGGCTGAAAGGTAATCAAATAACCCTCATGCCTATACGTGAATATCGGATAGATCGCTACATGGCGGTATTCGTGTAAAGCGGGATCAAGCAAGCAGTGGTGTGCTGCAGTTTGAAGAGAGGGCTGGCTGCTTAGAACGGTTTCGACTGCTGACACGAGAGGCAGAAACTTAGGCAGCTTGAAGTGATGCGAGTGAGACGTAACCTGGAGTTTGCTGCTAAGCAGCACAACAGGCGAGTGAAGCAGCTGCGTAAGGGCAGTTACAATTTCGGGAATACCGTTTCCTTTCATGATCATTGAAGCAAATTGTTTGTGGACGGTCAGCGAATGCTGCAGTTCATCATTTTTATTATCTAAAATAACGCTCGTTGAGCGCTGCAAGATTTCTCCGAGCGAATGCTCAACCGAAGAGATTTCGATAATCGGAAACGGGATACGATTAGCCGCATCCTTGATCTTTTGGGGAATGTCGAGGGCAAAACGTCTCGTCTTTACCGCTAGGCCAGAGCATTTCAATTGATTCATCTTCAATATCAGATCGAGTAGAGCTTCAGGATTTTCCTTCATAAAATAGCCGTTTGTAAGCAGCAGCTCGCCAGGCTTTAAAAAATGAATGATGTCGGGGGCATCCATTATATTAACGGTTTCAACGACACGGGATAAGCCGCTGTGGCCTGCAATGACCGTTGATCCAGAAAATATTGGGTGTAACAGCAATTGTTCGAGCAGCATTCTTATTCATCCCTCTCCGGTTTAGTTCCTGATATAAAAGCTAGCAGTAATCAAGAATGCTGTAAAGAATAGGTTAGACGTTTCATCTAAAAATATAAATAAGATTTGTATTGAACGTACAATGACAGTTCGTAGGCAAGCAGGTATGCTCTTTTCAAGGGTTTATATGCCAAATAACAATTGAAGGGTGAGCCTCTCCGTAAGGTTTGTCTCATCGTCCACATGATAATCGGAGGTGAGGACATTGCTGGATTTACTCCTTACACAAGTTCGTTTACAGAATGAAACAAGGCTCATGGATATTGGAGTGCGGCAGGGAAAGATCGAGTACCTAGCGCCAAGCGGGAGCGAATTTGTACCCGAAGCACAGCTCATAGAGCTCGCTGCTGGCGGGATGCTGCTGCCGGGTTTTGTAGAGCCGCATATTCATTTGGAGAAATCTTATCTGCTCTCGCGAATGACTCAGGAAGCAGCCTCTTTATCTGAGGCGATTCGCATGACCGCGGATATGAAGCATGACTTCACCCCGGCAGATATGAAGTCGCGCTCGCTTGCTGTTATTCGTGAAGCGATTCGCAGCGGTGCCACGCATATGCGCTGCCATGTGGAGGTTGATCCTATCCTTGGTTTGACAGCCTTTGAGGCTGTACTTGAGCTGAAGGAGAAGGTTAAACACGCCCTTGATATACAAATTGTAGTGTTTCCTCAAGAGGGCATATTCAAAAGTCCAGGTACGGCTGAACTCATGGATGAGGCCATGCGTTCCGGAGGCGATGTGGTAGGCGGCATTACGTATCAGGATGATAACCTTGAAGCGCACCTGCAGTATGTATTCGAACTTGCGGAGAAATACGGCAAACCGATCGATTTTCACGCTGATTTCTCGGATAACCCCGAACAGCTTGCAATTAATAAAATTGCTGACAGAACGATTGCAGCAGGGATGCAAGGCCTTGTCTCCGCAGGGCATGTAACCTCGCTCGGTTCGCTGGAACGCAGGCAAGCGGAAGTTGTTGCTGATCTGATTAAGGAAGCCGATCTTCATATCATGACACTGCCGGCCACCGACCTGTTTATTGGCGGCAGAGGTGATCAGGAGAAGCAGCGGCGCGGGCTAACGCCGGTAGGTATGCTGCTTGAGAAGGGGGTGAACGTTGTTGTCGGCGTTAACAATATACGCAATCCGTTTACTCCGTTTGGCAAAGCAGATCCGCTGGAGATCGCATGGCTGCTTGCAGTAACCGCATATATGGGCGGTGAAGGCGATGCTCGCCAATTGATTAAGATGCTGACAGTGGGAGCCGCAAGAGCGCTTGGGATCAAGAGCTATGGACTGCAGCTGGGCTCAGAAGCTGATATGGTGTTATTTGCAGAACCGTCTGAACGGGACATTCTGCTCGGTAAGCCGGAGCACAGAACGGTATGGAAACGTGGTGTTAAGGTGGCAGAGACTCGTGTCACGAGCAGCTTGCAAGGTTTTTTACAAGCCTAAGCGTTGATATAGAATGTCCGTATAATTACAAGATGCTCGTATGATAACAGCCTAACTAGGCACATATTAATCCAATAAAATGGCAGAGGGTGGAAAAGTTGAACATCACACAACTAAATCGAGTTCTTATTAATGATCAATTATTTGATATGACATTAGACTTACAGAAGGGTACGATTTCAGAAATAACGTCATGCAATAATGATTCTGCTGGCGTGAATACAGGAAGCGTAAGGGATGCTGAGGGATTGCAGTATTTGCCTGCGACGACCGATATGCATATCCATTTGGACAAACATTTTTTGGGCGAGCCGTGGAAGCCGCTGCAGCCCTTTATCACATTGCCTGGACAACTGGCGTTTGAGAAGTCCATGCTGGCTTCACTGCCGACTACGGCAGCCGAACGTGCGCGTCGTCTAATCGATTTGCTCCTCAGCCATGGCACCACCAAAATTCGGACGCATGTAGATGTTGATCCAGAGCTCGGCATCTCGCATTTGGAGGATGTGCTAACCGTGCGGGAAGAGTACCGTGGAGTTATGGAAATGGAGATCGTTGCATTCCCGCAGCAGGGTTTGCTTCGATCCGATTCCTTGCAGGTGATGAAGGAAGCTATGCGTGCTGGAGCCGAATATGTCGGCGGCGTTGATCCGGCGGGGCTTGATCGCAAAGTCGATCGGAGTCTTGAAGCTATGTTTGAGCTTAGTGCAGAGTTTAATGCGGGCGTTGACCTTCACTTGCATGATCCCGGCCACTTAGGTCTATATACGATAAGCCGCTTTGCTGAACTGACGGCACAAGCGAATAAAGGCGGAAGAACAGCAGTTAGCCATGCGTATTGCTTAGGGCAAGTGAACGAAGGAGAGTCTAAAGAGCTCGCTCAGCAGCTTAAGGCAAATGACGTAGCGATCATTACGAGCGTTCCACTCGATAGACCAATGCCTCGCGTAGATCAGCTTGTAGCAGAAGGCGTTCGCGTACACGTCGGCTCGGATAATATTCTCGATGCTTGGAGCCCATTCGGCAACGGCGATTTGCTAGCAAGAGGTGCGAAGCTGGCAGAAAAATTCGGCTGGATACTTGATGACGAGCTGCTGCAAACCTATCCGCTTATTTCAGCGGGGACACTTGCGCCCAAAGCAGGCGATCCTGCCAGCTTTATGCTGGTAGCTGCGCTGAATGCGAAGCATGCACTGGCTTATGCTCCGGCTCGCACCGCGGCTTTCTCTAACGGGAAGCTGGTAGGCGGCAAATGGGCGGAAGCGATGACGAAGGCATAAGCACAAAAAGTGAAACAATTCAGTACTGCCGCTTGTTCAAATGGTGTTCATTATTTTTCTGTATGTCAGCGCAGTGGCGCCAAAAGTTTCGATAGGGCAAGTGGCAAATTCGGATCGGACGTTTGATATGCGTGTTTAGCTTAAAGTAAGCAGTCGTTTGGCGCACTTCACTAATGAGGCAGGTTCTATAATACGATATGAAATAAGGGAAGAGTCAAATGGGTAAACTAGCGATTGGCTTGGTTTACCTATTTGACGTGCAACCAAAAGGTGTTATATAATCTCGTTACGAAACCAAATGGTTTCATATTGTTGTCTATAAACTGCCAAGATACATTAAATGGAGGTCATGAGTTGGAAAACAATAATACACAAGGTACGCTGTCTGATATTAGACAAACGCTGATACTTAACGCGCCGATTCAAAAAGTATGGGATGCTGTTGCAACATCCGAGGGTATTGCCGCATGGTTTATGCCGAACAATTTTCAAGCGGAGCTTGGTTATGAATTTCATTTGGAAGCGGGACCTTTCGGAAATTCCCCCTGCAAAGTAACCGTGCTTGAACCGCCGACTCGCCTAACCTTTGAATGGGGCAAGGATTGGTCACTCAGCTTCGAACTGTCTGATTTGCAAGGTAAAACGGAATTCACCCTTGTTCACTCTGGCTGGGATGCGAACAAAGTTACTGAGTTCGGACAGTCGCATGCAGAGGTTCGTGATCGCATGTCAGGCGGCTGGGTTGGTCTTGTTCAGAAACTTAGCGCTTATGTAGAGGCCTAATATGGCTGAGCCCGCACCAAAGCATGATGTGTTTCAGGCTATTGCTGACCCAACGCGTCGCAAGCTGCTGCATTTGCTTGGGGATGAGGAGCTGCCGGTTACCGTTATAAGCGGTCATTTCACGATGAGCCGTACGGCGGTTTCGAAGCATTTGCGTGTTTTGGCGGATGCTGGACTCGTTAAGGATAGGAAGGTTGGACGGGAAACGCGTTACCGGCTCGACCCTGAGCCTCTCCTTGAGCTGAAGCGATGGCTGGCCTATTATGAGCGTTATTGGGAAAATAAACTGTTTGCGCTTAAGCGCTTTGTCGAAGCAGATGAAGATTCATCTGCGGACCCGTTTGGCCCGCTTACGGTCATAGAAAAGGATTCCAGCAAGTGAGGTCAGAGTGCAGCTGTGATAGAAGAGGGTGCGCCTTATGTAGATTTATCTACTTTAGGCGCACCCTCTTCTTTTTGGGTGCGGACTAAACAGATCGGTTTGCGTGTGAAAACAAGGCTAGTGAAAAGTAAGGCAGCGCTTTTGCTCTGTTGAAGCCATTATAATAGAAATCCCCCAATTCGTCGGAATTGGGGGTATTGTTGTTAATCTTGCTGCAAAAAACGCAGCTCACAAGCAGTCGTCTGATGAGTCGCTACATTGCAGGTAAGTGCAGTGTAGATGGGAGCGGGTCTGCTGCGAGGCCTTCGTTTTTAAATAGCTTTGCGCTAGCGCAGCAGTGACAAGTCAAAGCTTGGGACGAGCCCTTCTTCAGCAGCACGGCCAAGCAGTGCAGTTATCGCGGCATACCCGTCGTCACCAAGATTTCCAGTAAACTCATTGACGTATAAATCGATGTGCGCCTGCGCAACGTCTGGTGAGAGCTCCTGCGCATGCATCATAATATAGGGGCGAGACTCCTCGGGATTAGCCCATGCATATTCAACAGATTCGCGAACCCAATTGGTAATGGCATCTGTGTCCAGCGAGCGCTTGGCAATGATGGCTCCAAGCGGAATTGCCAAGCCTGTATCTGATTCCCACCAGCTGCCCAGATCAGTCAGCATGCTGAGCCCATATGTGGGATAAGTGAAGCGGGCTTCATGAATAACGAGTCCCGCATCGATTTGACCATCGCGAACGGCAGGCATAATTTCGTGGAAGGGCATGACGACAATTTCGAGATCCCCGTTCGGAATATGCTGAGCCGCCCATAATCGGAATAAAAGATAAGCGGTTGAGCGCTCACTTGGTACAGCTACTCGTTTGCCTGCTAGATCAGAAGCATTTTTTATTTCTCCGGCAGTTAATACGAGCGGTCCGCAGCCTCTGCCCAGTGCGCCTCCACAAGGTAGAAGCTTATAATCTTCCAACACCCAAGGGAGTGCAGCGTAAGATATTTTCATGACTTCGGGTCCTTTGCCTTTTGCGGCCCAATTGTTCGTAATATCGATATCGGCATAGGTAACGTCCAGCTCAGGTGCACCCGGAATAAGCCCGTGCGCCCAAGCATGGAAAACGAAAGTATCATTTGGACAGGGTGAATAAGCGATATTCATTTTAAAAAACCTCCCGTATGGCTTTACTAGCTGCTTCTAATGAGGCTAATGCTTCTCCAATGCGCCATGCGGAGCGATCCCGCGGTCCAACCGCATTGGATATCGCGCGAATTTCAGTAACTGGAATACCAAGTGCGGATGCAGCTACTGCTACGCCATGGCCTTCCATTCCTTCCGCAGACGCGCCGCTGATCCGCTTGCTTAGCGCAGCAGTGGTCTCAGCCGTACCTGTTGCTGTTGTAACGGTAAGAATAGCGCCGCTGCAAACCGATAAGCCGGCTGATTGAATAGCAGCATACAAACGATCATTCCAAGTCGTGCTTACAGCAATACGTGCTGAACCGAACCCCAGCTCGTCCAAGCTAAGGAAACCATCCTGCGTCTCGGCACCTAGGTCAGCAGCAACAATGAGGTCGGCAACGACTAATGAGCCTATCTCTGCTTTTCCGACAAAACCGCCGCCAATGCCAGCGCTTATAACCAAATCGTAGGATTCAGCTGCCGCCGTTAAGTACGCCGCTGTGCGTGCTGCCGCCGACGCTGCGCCTACTCCAGCCGTTATGACGTCGACACGGTTTAATTCATCTAGCCCGCGAAGAACCGCATCGCGCTCGGCATCAACCGCAGTCACGATCAGCACTCGTTTACTGCTATTGCGCCATTCCTCACGAAATTTCAGTATCGAATCGTTATGTGAATTTTTAATCATGATGACGTTAACTCCTTTAGTAGCCTTCCGGAACGACTAGCCTTTAGCTATCGTATCATTCACTAGATTATCGATGCAAATGCGAGCCTACCCAATCGTGATTTTGCCTTCAGGGTAGCGGTAGAGCTCTTTTTTGGTACGCGTGTTAAGCGCAAAGGCCAACGTGACAGGCCCTAGCCGTCCGACAAACATAAGCAAAATAATAATAATTTTTCCGATTTCACTCAAGTGGCTCGTTAGTCCTGCTGACATGCCGACCGTACAGTAGGCCGAGGTCGCTTCAAACAATATGGCAAGAAAAGACCCTGTCTCTGTGATGGAGAGAAGCATGGTCGCCCCGCAAATAATCGAGAACGCAATCATAGTGAACATAATCGCTTGATGAATTTGGGTTTTGGAAATGCGATAACGGAACAAGACAACATCTTCTTTTCCCCTCATCATCGCTACGATTGCTCCAATGAGAATAGCGAAGGTCGTTACACGAATACCGCCGCCCGTTGAGCCGGGGCCCGCGCCGATAAACATAAGCAGAATGATGAAAAACTGAGTGACCTCTCGCAGCATGCTGGGATCAACCGTACTTAAACCAGCTGAACGAGCTGTAACCGATTGGAACAAGGCGCCAAGAATTTTTCCGATTGCGGTTAGCGGGTGAAGCGTACTGGAATTGGAAAACTCCAAGGCAAAAATAACAATCGCGCCAACTACGGTGAGAAGGCCGGTAACTGACAAGACAACCTTGCTATGTAAGCTGAGCTTTCTGTTTTTTGGATAGTTCACGAGCTCTGATATGACGATAAACCCGATTCCGCCAAAAAAGATCAGCAGCATCGATACGATATTTACAAACGGGTCCTCTACGTAATGGATGAGACTGCTTGCCCGTTCGGGAAATTGGGAAAACAAATCAAAGCCAGCATTGTTGAAAAAAGAAATACTATGGAAAATGCCAAAATAAATCGACTTCCCGACCGGCATTTCCAGCATGAAATAGCTGCTAAGCAGTAGCGCCCCGGTTAACTCGATGACTAGAGCGTAGAGTAGAACTTTACGAATCATGCGTACGATGCCTTCTGTTGAGCCATAGTTCATGGATTCTTGCAGCACGAGCCGCTCCCGAAACGAAATGCGCTTGCGAAACAGCAAAGCAAATAAGGTTGCCATCGTCATAAAACCTAATCCGCCGATTTGGGCTAATGCGATGATGACAACCTGACCGAATGTGGAAAAATGAGTGCCGGGATTTAATACAGTAAGTCCTGTTACGCAAATTGCGCTGGTGGACATAAACAAAGCGTCCAGATAAGAAAGCGAAACGTCATTCGAATAAGATATAGGCTGCGATAAGAGCTCGGCGCCAATCAATATGAGAAATATAAAGCCGAAGGTCATCACTTGCGGAGGACTTGGCCGAAAACGCAATATGTCGCGCAAGGCGGCAAATTTAAACATGAAGTCATCCCACCTATCTCTTTCATGCTAGTATGGTTATTTTTGTTGATTTGCATGTACACGGTCCTGATTGGACAAATGCACAGCGTTTCTTCCGCTATGCTTGGATTGGTAGAGTGCCACGTCTGCTTCACTTAATAACGCTTCAAGCGGAACATCGGCGGTTTTTGCCTCAGCGACCCCGAAGCTAGCGGTTATGGATATCGCTCTAGCCGCGCTGTAGAGCGGATTTCCGGCAATGGCTGCACGGAGCTGCTCAGCGATTTGACCAGCTTGTACAAGTGATGTATTCGGCAAGCTTATAGCGAACTCTTCTCCGCCATAACGTCCGAATAAGGCATCAGCCGGGAGCGTTTGCTGGCAAATCATAACGACATGCTGCAATGCAAAATCGCCTAAGCTATGCCCATAACGGTCGTTGATTTGTTTGAAATAATCGATATCAAACAAAATAAACGAAAGCGGCTGCTTCGTTTCATGGGCAGAGGAAAGCAGCTGTCTGCTTTTTTCCATAAAGAAGGTTCGATTATAAATAGAAGTAAGCCCATCAATTTCCGCGAGATGGCGCAGCTTATTCTGAAGCAGCGTGTATTCCGTCACATCGATCATCACGATGGTTCTGCCAGCAAGCTGGCCATTTGGCTTTAATAAGTTGGAGGCTCTTATCCGGTAGTAGAACGTTTCCCCGCCTCGAATCCATTTGAACTCCTGCTCGTACTCTCCGGTTTCGTCCATTCCGAAGGAAAAGGCCCCTGATTCGGCTCCGCGCTTCCAGATGTGATCCAGCTTCTGGCCAATCGCTAAAGGAGTAAGCGCAGGAATAATCGTTGTGGCTGCGCCATTAAAGTCCATGATTTGGTTTTCTAAATTAAGAACGAGAACGCCGTCGCGCATGCTCTCAAAAATATGTTCCCGCGCGATAGGCGCAACGGTCAGCAGCGCAGTCGAGAATATGGATGTAACATACAATATGGATGTCACACACATAAGAATCGGAACAGGGTCCATCCCAAGCGGAGTTTGACCAAGCACATACATAAGCGCACCTAGCATAGGGAGCGAAATGCCTACTGCCAGTGTGAGCATTTGCTTGCGATAAATGGATTTTGTCTTCTGCCAATGGCGCGCTAATATAAACAAGCTGGCGAGCATAGATCCAAAAGTGTATCCGCCATGCACGTAATACCAGATGCCAGGCACTACATCCACCACTGTTGTAGCAACATGAGGCCGCAAATATAAGTTTTTATAAAAGAGATTATGATATTCGTTGGTAGTAACCATGAGCAGCGTTATGGCAGGAATAACGAATAAGACCCATGATTTTTTGAACGTATTGAATTTATTTAGCCCAACATAGTGCATGATGAGCAGGAGGCTGCAAGGAGCGATAAAGGGCATGCCTATATATTCAATGTTTAACCAAAAGCGGATTTCTTGAAGCGAATCGCTGGCAAGCTCAAATGCGAAAGCAAAGGTGTATACGGCTGATAGAGCGGTCATCCACATAAACACGCTCATGCCCGAAAATTTAGTCTTGTTGTAATAAGCATATATGGCAAGCAGCACGCTAAGAACGCCTGAAATAATGACAATAATAATATACTGTGACATAGGGGAATTCATAGTCATGACATAAGCGACTCCCAATGTAGCGGAATGATAATACGTACTTATTAAAAAAAACTATGGATGGGTAATAGGCTACGGACACATTTTACCATAGTAGCTTAATTTTCTACAAAATAATATAAAACCGGACAGCAAGGTCGTTATCCTAGCTGTCCGTTGGCAATGATATTTCAACGCAGGTGCCTGAGCCAAGCTCGCTGTGGAACACAATGGTGCCCTTATGCGCAGCGATAATCTGTTGGCTTACCATAAGGCCGAGACCATTTCCGCTCGTTTTATTCGTAAAGAAAGGCTCTCCTAGGCGAAGCAAATCACTCTCGGCAATTCCGCAGCCTTGATCGATAAATTGCAGGATGATTACCTTATTAGCATCACACGCCACTTTTACGGAAAGCACACCGCCGCTGGTCATCGATTCAATGCCGTTTTTCATAATATTTACGAAAACCTGCTTCAGCTGATTAGCCTCGCCAATCACCTCAGGAAGCTCGGCTTCCGCGAGCAGGGCAAGCTGCACATTGCTCATCTTTGCCTCTGAATCGAGCAGCATCATAATATCGCCAACGAGGCGGATGATATTCACAGGCTGATAGATCGTGGCCTGCGGCTTAGCGAATACGAGAAACTCGCTCACGATCATATTAATCTGATCGAGCTCGCCAAGCATAATCTCAAGATGAGCTGGCGATAACGAGCCGGTCTGCTTGTGCAGCTGTACAAAGCCACGCAGTGTCGTAAGCGGATTGCGAACCTCATGCGCCACGCCCGCAGCGATTTGACCAACGACCGATAGCTTCTCAGAGCGCCTAATAATTTCTTCTGTTTGTTTGCGTGAAGTAATATTCCGAGATATAGTGGCAATCGCAATAATGGTGCCCAGCTCGTCGCGAATAGGAGAAATCGTAATGCTGAGATCGATGAGATTGCCGGATTTACTGTAACGCACAGTTTCATAGTCTGTTACAGAGCCGCCTCGCAGTACAGTGGCCTCAAGCTCTTGGTGTGAGCTTAAGTAGCCTCGCGGAACGTTATCAAGCGTGATGCCAAGCGCTTCTTCTTGGCTCCAGCCGTACATTTTTTCAAAAGCGATATTGACCTGTATGACATGGCCTTCCAAATCAGTGACATGAATGGCGTCCGATGTATGATTGACGAAGGATTCCAAATACTGCTTCGTGCTTTGCAGCTCTTCCGCAGCAGCTTTAAGCTGAGTTGTATAATGATTTAGATTATTGCCCATCGTGTCGACACGAGAGGCAAGCAAGCCTAACTCATCCTCGCTGCGTATCGTAATGACTTCCCCAAAATCTCCTGCAGCAATCGCGTTTACTTTACGAATAACTTGATTCAGACCGCGCAGCATGAAGCCGGCTATGAAATAGCTCGCAATCATCGTAATAAGCACGAGCCCAAGTGAAATGACAAATTGCATAACCAGCAGCTGATTAACGGGTTTTTGAATCGCTTTCTGATCAAAAACAACGCTAAACACATAGTTTTTGTTCGTCTTAATCGGGATAAAGTTTTTGATAACCGGAACGCCGTTGATGTTTCTTTTGACAGTAAGGCTCTTACCGGTTTTATTGACTTGTTGAATATTTAAAAAATCGTTTGATTGATCCTGATAGTTATAGTCGCCAAACGGGATGGCTCGAACGTCGAGGTTGTAAACGGGAATGCCTTGTTTGTATTTAATAATTTTGTCCTTGCCGTAAAACTCAAGGTCGAATCCGGTAACTTCTAGAATATCGGATTGGTCGGCAATGATCTTGTTAACGATTGCATCTGTCCCAATGGTATAGTCGAAATCAAGCAGCACCTGAGCGTTGACGTATGGATTGATGATATAGTTTGTTGAACCGTCATGGTAATAGCCCCATTTGCGAATTTCGGACGGATCCGACGTTGAGAAATTAAACGGGCCTGACCAGAAGTTTTTGAGCTTCTGACCTTGTACAATGTTTACTTCATGTTTGTCGAAAAGCTGTAAAAAGGCAACATGCCAATAATCCCAGGTTTTTGAGCTCATATTAATTTCATTGGGATCTGAGGAACGTTTCGCAACAACATCGTTTCCAAAGCGCTGCCATAATGTAATATGATCGACGCCAAGCTGAGCGCTAAGCTTGACGAGCTGCTCATTTGTTACATTTTTAATTTCGGGATCCAGCTGTGACTTTGCCGCTAGAGAGGCAATGCGCAGCTTGTCGCCAAGCGTGTCCTCCATGTACTGGCGGGCGTTCTCTGACGCTTCGACCGTACTGCTTATTTGCTTTGCAATATTAGTAAACTGAACTTCTAGATTAGCCTCAGCTTCAGTTTTTGTTGTGTAGTAATAGAGCAAGGTGCTTAGTGTCAGTATGACAGCTACTATTATGGATATGGAGAAGGATAGCTTAGCTTTAATCGACAAAAATAATTCCTCCCACGGTCTAAGATGCTCCTACTTACAATTAGACACGGAATGACAAAAATCCTGTTTAGGCGCACAGAAAAAAGGAGAAACAGCGATCGTTTCTCCTTTTATGAAGCAATACGGATTTTGGTACCTATGAACAAACATTCGTTGCCATGTATCGGCTAGGCGCGTGAGAATTGCTCTTCTTCTAAGTACTGCTCAGCTTCCTCGTAGGTCTCGAAAGCGGATTCCAGATTCAAATCGGCATATAGATACCAAAGATCTTCTTCAAACAGCAGTGTTAGCACAGCATTGTCCGGTCCGATCCAGCGCTCTTCTTGCGGTGCCTTTTGCTTTTTCTTTTTCTTCGATTCCGGTTTCTCTGGCGGTGCGATGGATAGAGAATGGATCGATTTCTCAATAAGCGAGCGAAGCTCTTCCTCGTTGAAATCGCGAATGTTGACTAGGCCTTTGTCATCGGTTGCTACACCCTTAACTAAGCCAGCGAAAACATAACCGTTTCCGTTCGGATGTAGATGGTGCACGACCGACTTTTTCTCATGTGCGCTTTCTTCGTAATGGAAGTTCGTGCGGCCAAGTGAAACATCCTTCCGTTCTAATTCAGGAAAGCCTTCAATTATTGCAAGCTTTTGTTCAAAAGACAACATCTTTTATTTCCTCCTAAAGGTTTGCGCAGCAAACCACTTCGTAAGCATAATCCTAGGTTTGCGAAGCAAACCACTTCGTAAGCATAATCCTAGGTTTGCGAAGCAAACCACTTCGTAAGCATAATCTTAGGTTTGCGAAGCAAACCACCTCGTAAGCAGCATGTGCTTAGGTTCGCGATGCATGTGATTATACCATACCATAGGAGGGAGTTGTTAAATGTCTTTCTTCTTCGTCAGCAGGATGACAGCGCCGCAGAGAATAAGGATGATCGCAATAATCGGCTGGCTGAGCAAAAACTTGCTGTAGAGGGAGCCAATGGAGAAGACGGCGAAGAAGAGAATTGACAACACAGTCAAAATGTTAATGGGAATAAGCAGCCATTTGTTCCGATTGCCGAACCAATAAAATTCGAACAAGCCAACGGCGACGGCGAGAATAAAGCCCGGCCACATGTACCCCCAATTGTTGAATAACATAGCGATCTGACAAACGACACCTGCAGTGAACAAAATGCCTCCCGGAATTAATAGGCCTGATCCACGTCTGCCAATCATAGAAAAATACAGCCAGTGAAAGAAAAGCCCAACGGGTATGACGAATAACGATGGCCAGAAGTAGGCAAATATTTTGCCTGGGCCGAATTCTTCGCCTTGGTTTAGAAATAACACAGCTCCGAGCAGCAGGAGGACAAACCCGCTAATGGTTTTTAGCTTCATTGTTTTATTGCACCCCAATCAACGTTTTATTAAAATATAAGAAAGTATATTAATTGCTCCTACTTTTCTTATATTTCTCTGTCAAAGCTGCTTCAGTATCCAGAGGATGCTGAAGGCGTTTTTGCTTGGCTGAATTCAGCATAGCATACAATGAAATTAACTGTCCTCCTGCTGTAGGTAAAATGGTTAGCTGGACTAAAGTCTAGTACTCACTCCTCCTCTGCATAGGGGTTGTCAGTGCTGGATGACAATTTGGCGCTCCGAGGGATGCAGAGAAAAGGATTCATCTATTCCGTCGGGGATAATGCTTAGCCGCTCAGACAGGCGATTGCCCTCAAAGGCCATCATAAAGGGAATGCCCAGTATGGCTATAACAACGAGTAGAACGCCAGTATGGCGCAATTTGCGCAGCCAAGGGCGGTAAACGGGTGGTGCCTCCGCTGCAAGCTGGTTGCGGTGAGTTTGAAGCATCCAGACGATGCAAGCAATAAACAAAAAGAAGGTGGTCGTCATTGTCACGAAAGACCAGCGGAATGAATGAGGCGGAATAAAAGCAAAATAAAGCATGGCAAATGAGCAAAGCGGTGCTAGCTGAAAGGGAACAATAAGTACGGGATCGGATGCTTGGCGGCGCCGTGCTACATCATTAGCCTTCTCAGTCCGGGCGTTCGTTCGCCGTATGAGCCTGCGCATTTTTGGGTATGAACCAAGCCAAATGAGCAGCACTGGAATGATGGCAAACGGCGTGTGAATGAGCAGCCGATGTGTCCAAAACTGAGGATGCGTCATCGAAGCCAGTATTAAATCCGCTCCAGCAATTCCCACCGTAAGAAAGCTTAAGCAAACAGACCAAAATAACAGCTTTCGTGTTTTGTAATTAAGCTGCTGCTCGGTTTGGCTATAAGCAAGTTTTGATGCTTTGGCAGCAACGATTAATGAAAAAATGACAAAGAGCATTAACGTGCCGAGTTCAAAATAAATGAATAAATAATGCATGGAATGAGCCCCCTGAAAGTAATGATAGCACCATATACAGTTATATTATAGAAGCGATTTTACTAGTCGTTATACATCTTATCTAGTTCATCTGTTATGCAAAACCGCCGTAAGTCGGAACGAAGTACTAGACCTCTGGCGGGGAAAAAAAGTCGAAGAAACGCAAATGGAATCGAACAATACAAAATGCGAAAATAGTTCCTATGAAACGACATTTTACACCTCTTGTTTAGTTCTATGAAAGCGCTACAATTAAGGTAATAAGAAGTAGGAGGTGAATAAACATGAGCCAAGAAGAAGAAGTAGTTCAAGAAGGCGTGGAAGAAACCGCTGAACTGATTTCGGAAGAGGCTCCAGCTGAAGAAGTAGTAGAAGCTGTTGAGGCTGAACTGGAAGAAGAAGTGGAAGAAGCTGCTGCAGCTACGGAGGAAGAAGCCTCTGAGGAAGCAGAAGAAGAGTCAGCTGAAGAAGAAGCAGCTGAGGAAGAGTCTGAAGAGCAATAATGATATCTATCATTTTATATTATAAAGAGAAAGACTGTACTTAGGTTGCTATGGCGACCCAAGCACAGTCTTTTTTTATTGTAAAGAAGGCTAGCTTATACTTATTTCTTAGCTCTATTTTTAAAAACCACGATTAAACCGCCAATAGAAATGCCAACTATAGCCCACGCTGCAATAAACAATATTGAATTCATGAGGTACACTCCTTATTTGTTACTGTATCGCTGAATAAAATTAGACACCTATTATAACATGTTTAATAGTTGATTTTTCTTTCTAACTGTGAATCTTCTGCTTCTAAAAAGGTAACGACTCGGCATCATAGGAAGGTTGTTTTAGTAGAAGAAATACAAAAAAATTATTTATGTAAAGGTACGATTCTAACGTGCAATAAGCTATTTTATATGCTACGATACCTTGTGTTTTACTTTTTATATTAGAAGAAGGTGACAGCATGACAACAGCAGAGGCTGGTAATGGAACAGGGCAAAAGGATCAGAAGGGCTTAAGCTTATTTTTTCTGACATGGCCCATATTTTTAGAAATCTTTTTGTTTATGCTGATGGGTATTGCAGATACGCTGATGCTGAGTGCAATTTCGGATAATGCTGTATCCGGCGTTGGTGCATCAAATCAATATTTGCATATAGCAATCTTACTATTAGAGGTAATCGGCAACGGGGCATCCATAGTAGTTGCGCAATATATCGGTTCTCGCAAGTATGTAGAAGCTGCCAAAATATCAGCGCTCGCAATCTCGCTCAATCTAGTAGTCGGGATATTTATAAGCCTTATGTTCGTGTTGTTCGGCGGACATTTGCTGCAAACGTTAAATTTGCAAGGTGAAATACTTGAACATGCGAAAAGCTATTTAGCCATTGTAGGCGGCATGATTTTCCTTCAAGCTATCATCAACTCGATATCGGCCATTATTCGTGTACATGGTTTTACAAAGGAAGCGATGTTCGTATCGCTTGGCATGAATATCGTTCATATTATCGGAAACTATTTGCTTATTTTTGGGAAATTCGGATTTCCGGAGATGGGAGTTCAAGGTGCAGCGCTGTCATCGGTCATTAGTCGTGGTTTAGCGCTCATCGTCTTCTTCTGGATGCTGTACCGGATTATGTCAGTACGGATTGAAATCAAGTATTATATTGCATTGTCCAAGGAGTATATCCTCAAAATACTGAGAATCGGCATACCGTCTGCACTGGAGCAGGTGATGTATCAGGCATGCCAAATCGTATTTTTGTATTATGCTACGTATCTTGGCGCGGCCTCCTTGGCGGCGAAAAACTATGCGAATAACATTTCGATGTTTACGTATCTGTTTGCTTTCGCAATTGGCATGGGTACTGCGATTATCGTAGGCAGGATGGTTGGTGCAGGCGAGCAAACGATTGCCTACCGTCAAGTATGGAAAAGCGTGCGCGGGGCAAGTGCGGTAACCTTGCTTGCCGTGTTGCTCGTTATTTTGTTCCGCGAGCCGCTCATGCGAATGTTTACGGACGATGAGGAAATTGTTCGGCTAGGCATAAATGTGCTCCTGCTGAGCATCGTGCTGGAGACTGGCCGTACGATTAATATCGTGCTTATCAACTCACTGCGTGCATCAGGCGATGCAAAGTACCCTCTGTATATCGGAATGGGTTCTATGGTCGCAATGAGCTTGCCGCTTGGCTACTTCTTCGTATTCCAGCTTGATCTGGGCCTCGCTGGTATTTGGCTGGCGATTGCAGCAGATGAATGGCTGCGAGCCGTTATTATGTTCTTCCGATGGAAGAGTAGAAAATGGGAGAAATATGGGCTTGTTAAGCGTGATAATAAGGAGAAATCCGCAGTTTTGGAGGGTTAAGATGAGCTAAGGCAATGCTGCTTGCTCAAATCATAATGAATAATTGACATCAGAGAAGTTTAACTACTTCACTGGTGTCTTTTTTTTGTAAATGCAATTGACATAAATAGGATTACGCAATAATATATAAATATACATAATATAAGTTAGTAAGTTTTAAAAAGTAAGTTAATAATTTTTATTGGAGGAATTTTAAAATGGCAAAATCACAATGGACGGTTGATTCCACGCACAGCAGCATCGATTTCTCGGTAAAGCATATGATGATCGCAAAAGTAAAAGGTACTTTTCATGCGTTTGAAGCCAATATTTCCGCTGATGCGCATGACCTGACTTCAGCTGATATCCAGCTTACGATTGATCTTGATAGCGTGGACACACGAAACAAGGATCGTGACGCACATTTGCGCAACAATGATTTTTTTGATATCGAGCAGTTTCCGAAGCTTGTATTTACTGCAACGGCAATCACAAAAACAGACGACGGCGAATATTCCGTTGTTGGCGATGTGAGCCTTCATGGTGTGACACGTTCCGAGAAATTTGCAGTCAGCTTCGAAGGCGCAGGCAAAGACCCTTGGGGCAACGATAAAGTAGGCTTTAGCGCGACGGGCAGCCTGAAACGCAGCGACTACGGCTTAACGTATAATGCTGCTCTTGAAACGGGCGGCGTGCTCATTGGCGACGAAGTGAAGATTTCAATCGATATTGAAGCGATTCATCAAGGCTAATGGATTAAGAAGCATATTTATTAACGGCTCATCGGGCATTTGCCCGGCGGGTCGTTTTTTGTTGCTGTAAAACGCTTTCAGCGGTAGGATAAGTAAAGGAACAGCTAGTGAGAGTAAGGGGATATGCAATATGGAGCCAAATGCATCAACACATATAAGGAACATCGGAATATTTGCTCACGTTGATGCGGGGAAGACGACTACAACAGAGCAGATTTTATTCCATAGCGGTCGCATTCGTTCGCTTGGCAGTGTGGATGCAGGCACGTCACAGACGGATTTTCTAGAAGTGGAACGCTCAAGAGGCATATCGGTACGTGCAGCAGCAACTCGTTTTACTTGGCAAGGAGTAACGATTAATCTGGTCGATACACCGGGGCACGTCGATTTCCTATCTGAGGTCGAACGTTCACTGCGCGTCATGGATGGAGCGGTGCTTATTCTGTCGGCAGTCGAGGGTGTGCAGGCACAGACAGAAGTCATATGGCATGCGCTGCGCGAACGAAACATTCCAACTCTTATTTACGTGAACAAGCTGGACCGAATCGGTGCAGATCCAATAGGAACGATCCAGCAAATTAAGCGTTTGTTATCCAATCAAGCAGCGCCAGTTCAGGCTCCGCTTGGTATCGAGGATCGTTTCAGCGGTGCGGTTAGCCTGCTCGTTTCGGGAATATCAGGGAGTGAGACGGAGGAAGCGCAGCTTTATTTGCAGCAGCTGGAGGAGACCGTAGCAGAGCAAGATGAATCGCTGCTTGTTCAATATTTGGACAGCGGCACACTGCCCAAAGCAGAACTGAATCAACTGCTGCCTGAGCTCACGCAGCGCGGTGAATTATTTCCAATTCTTTTTGGCGCATCGAATCGTGGGATAGGCATCGAGCCTCTCATGCAAGCGATGATTACGCTGCTGCCGCCGCCCCAAATCGTCTCAGATGGTCCGGTGTCGGGCGTCGTCTTCCGTATTGAGCGCGATGCAGCGATGGGCAGAATCGCCTATGTCCGCCTGTACAGCGGGGTGATTCGCAATCGTGATTCCGTCCGCAACGAGACGCAGCAGATCGAAGAGAAAATTACGCAGATACGCAAAATCGATGGGCAAAAGGCCGAGGATGTAGGGCTGCTCGCGGCAGGCGATATTGCAGCAGTCTGCGGCTGGACTCAGGCGCGCATTGGCGACATTATAGGCAGCGCTGAGTTTGTGCCCGGTGAGACGCGGATGGCTGTTCCGCTGCTGACGGTACAGGTGCGCTGGAGCAACGAAGCCGAATATCCGGCTGTCGTTGCAGCGCTGCATGAGCTGGCGGATGAAGATCCGCTGCTCGATTTGCAATGGCTGCAGGAGCAGCGCGAGCTGCACCTGAAAGTCATGGGGCCGATTCAGATTGAGGTGCTCACGCATGTGCTGAACAATCGGTACGGCTTAAAGGCTGAATTCGATCAGCCATCGGTTATCTATAAAGAGACGCCTGCTCAATCAGGCGAGGGTTTCATTGCCTATACGATGCCGAAGCCATGCTGGGCAATTCTGCGGTTTCATATTGAGCCTGGTGAGCGCGGGAGCGGGATAACGTTCAGCTCCGTTGTCCGATCAGAGCGGCTGCTTGACCGCTATCAGAACGAGGTGGCAAGAAGCGTGCCCGAAGCGCTTCAGCAGGGGCTCTTTGGCTGGGAGGTAACGGATATAAAGGTTACTCTCGTTGAGGGTGAACATCATGTATGGCATACGCATCCGCTAGATTTTGCAGTCGCAACACCGATGGGCATTATGGATGGCTTGTCGCGTATTGGAGTAAAGCTGCTGGAGCCAATGCTGTCCTTCCGCCTCTCTGCCCCAGAAGAGACGGGCGGCAAGCTGATGAACGAGCTCATTCTAATGCGAGGTGAGTTTGATACGCCAGTTGTCAGGCAGGAGAGAATGGAAATTGAAGGGATTATTCCCGTTGCTACGTCGCTTGAGTTTCCTGCGAGATTTGGATCATTAACCAAGGGCAGAGGTGCGCTTGCAACCTTCTTCGCAGGATACCGCGAATGTCCGCCTGATGTAAAGGCGGAACGGGTAAGGCGAGGCGTCAATCCGCTGGATCAGTCAAAATATATATTAGCTGTTCGAAATGCGCTATCCAGCTCATAGCCGCAAGAAGTAGAAGGAGAGGGTTTTATGTTGAAGAGAGTGAATGAGCTTCCGACGGATAAAAGAATCGCTGGCATACATAGTATTCCTTTGCTCGAGGATGGCTCTATCGTGATGGTGTGGGATCGCAATGAGCAGGCGCTGACGACGGTTGGCGGAAGAATTGAACCGGGCGAGAGCATTGACGAGGCGCTAGATCGGGAGACGGTGGAGGAAGCCGGACTGCTGCTGATGCCGGAGAGAATACCTGTTGCCTGCTGGTATTGGACGGAAACAGATACGTATACCGTATTTGTTGTTGCGAAGGTACATAGCTTCGTTCCGATGCCGGAAGGTTTCGAGACCACTGGGCGCGTCACCTTTAATTTCGAGACGGCTAAACAAGTCGTGAATCGATTAGAGGGGCATGGTCAACGTATACTTATATTAAATTATGCGGAAGAAGCTGCCTCTCAGTTATTTACAACCGAAAACCCATGATCTTTACTCTAACGAACTGTACTATGCTTATTATGCAAAAAACTACGTTTGTTTTATTTTAACGAACCTAATTGACGCTATAGCATGCCATGTATGGTGTTACGAGCTATTTTTCTCAAAATAACGATTCTGGAGTTCGTTACAATTTTAATTCCTTACGAATGGTTTAAATAAGAGTGATTAGGTTCGTAAGCTATAGGAATGATAGGAGAAGGGCATCGCTATGCTTGAGCCCCTTCAAGCTCCTTCAAAAAAACAAAGCAGGGTCTGTTTCAAGCGTAGGTAATCCTACTTCTGAGACAGCCCTTTATTTGTTTATTATGATTCTCATGCAACTCTGTCTCTATCTTTTCGTCATAATAAGATACAATATAGGAAGGTGGAGCCAAATGAGGAAGTTTGTGTTTTTAATGAGCATTTTTTTCGCGGTAAGTTCATTTATTACGTTAGGGACTGCTCATGCGGATTGGGCGCATCGTTTCGTTGTGAACGACGGCAAGTCTTACATAGTTTCAGATACTCAAGTGGAATCCACACAGATAGGCGCTAAAATCGGTAAGGTTACTTCCTATTCAGACGAAGAAGGAACGTACTCTGGCAATTTCTCAAACGTTTATCCGAAAGGAACGGAATACTACGCAATCAAGGAAATATCGATAAATGAGGCCATTGCGATAAAGCAGGACGATGGTTCTTTCATTAAGGCAGCGTATGGGAGCGAATATGAAGGAAAAGCAATTAATTTAAAAACAGTGCTGTTTTATATAGGCGGCCTATTTTTGTTGATTATCGTTTTTATGCTTGTGAAAAATAATTGGAAGCGAAAAAGAGGCTGATACGATGAGCACAAAACACTATTTTGCTATATGGTTAGTTATCCTGTTTTTCGAATTAGGGTATCTGTTCGATTTAACCCATCGTGTGCACGATACAGAGGATACTCTAGTTATTATTGTTGTTATCGCCGTTACGCTTGTTGTGGGCAATACCTTCATAAGAAGCGTGAAAAAATAATGGCTCTGTCCGAATAGAGGGAATTGTATGATAACCAAGGTAGTATCAGTGCTGCTGGGACTTCTATTTTATCGCTCCCCTGTATTTAAGTTCACAGAGGACGAGGTTAATGAATATGAAAGATTGTATTCCGATGCTGTCCGCAATAAATCTGGAATAATGTACGCCAGCACATTTCCCAAATTCCGTTTTATTCAGTATATTGCAATGACGAAACCAGTCATAATGCACGGGTCAAATCATAAAAATATTGAACAATTCGAGTTAAGAAAGCAGACGCTTTTTAACGGTAAATATGTAGAAGCCATATTTGGCACAAAAGATGGCATTTGGCCATTGTTTTATGCGGTTTTTGATCGGAGTAAGGTGGTAGGCAACTTTCGAAATGCTTGTTTAAAAGTAAAGGCATCTCAGAGCTATTATTTCTTCTCAATCACAAGCGAGACTAAGAATAAAGTACCTTGGACGAGCGGAATGGTTTACATTTTACCACAGGATACGTTCAAAATGGTTAGTCATTCAGTCGTATCTTTTGACGAGTGGATTAGTGAATCACCGTTGCTGCCCATTACAAAAATAGAGGTAGATCCCCAAGATTTTTACTTTATAGATAAGGTTGCAACCCATAAAGCAGAGGAATCGCTATTCATTTCATGGATTTTCTATAAACGCAGAATTAAGCGGAATGTGAAGGTGCTTTCATGACGATTATACATATGGAAGGTGCGAGTGCAGTTGGCAAGACGACCACCTCAAGCGCGTTAGCATTAAAATACGGCGGTTATCATATTCCCGAAGTAAATACGTTGTGGAAACGTCCAGAAATCGAGTATCCTGAATGGTTTTTTGAGCGTCAACTTGATCGCTTTAGAATAGCGCAGGAAAAGAGTAAGGACCATCGTTTCGTTGTTATTGACATCGATCTATTTCAGCCTTTCTGGTACAACTGGGCTTTTGGGTTTACTCTCTTTGGCGGACAGTCGCTTGAGTTCCTAACGGATTATTTCCGTAAGCAATTGCTTGCCCGCAAGCTTGGCTTTCCAGATAAGTATTACCTATTGAACATAAATGAGGCTGAGCTGCGTAAACGCAAAGAGGGTGATGCAACTAGAAGGCGAAGCGGGTTTGAAATGAATTTAACATTTATTGAACCGCAAAGGCACTATTTTGAAGCTTTAAATTCATTTATTCCGGGTTTGGTCAGTTTCATTGAATCCGTATCGATTGAAAATAATGTACAACAAATTGTTGAGACAATGCCCTCAAGACCCCAAGAACACACGTATTCTGTAGAGTTGTTTGATTTTATGATCAGTTGGCTTCGCGAAAATAAGGCTTCTGATTTACTAAAAGGATAAGAGAGGTTGGGTGTTAATATGGAGCTATTGTATGACCGGTTTGTAATAAGCGATGATAAATCAATGCTTAAGATCGACACCATATGCGGCTTCTTGGCTAGAAGCTATTGGGCGAATAAAAGGTCATTAGAAATGATAGAAGAATCTATAAATAACTCGGTCTGCTTTGGCGTTTATGATGGGGACAAGCAGGTTGGTTTTGCTCGTGTAGTGACGGACTTTGCGACTATGTATTACCTATGCGACGTTTTTGTCGATGAGGAATATAGAGGCGCCGGGCTAGGAAAGAAATTAGTAGAAGTGATAACCGAGCAGTTTGAAGGAATGATGGGTCTGCTTGGTACGCTCGATGGTCATGGACTATACGAAAAGTATGGCTTTATGAAAAACACGGAACGTTTTATGAATAGAAGGCCTCGTTAACAAATGGATACTCTATAAATACAGAATTAAGCGGAGCGCGAAGGTGCTTTCATGACGATTATTTACGGTATGCAACAACACGCCATTTGAGGGAGCCCATAAGGGCTCTTTTTTTCACTGGGCGCAAACACCGCAAGTTAGGTCAATCCATTGGCTTATGTCATGATGAAGGAGAGTTATCAGCTTTATTTTCAAGCTTGCTCCTACGGACTATTCGCGTTATCTTGAGAGGTATGTCGAATCAATTTTTAAACAGATGAGAGCACTTGGGGGGCATATCGCGTGAACAAATGGATTAGAGGCTTAACTCCAGAAACGTTCAAAAACAGAATATTGATGGCTTTTTTGCTGTTAGTGCTAGCTCCATTCGTTTTATTAGTTATTTATAATTTCAGTGAAACGGAAAGAGTTCTACAGGAGGAAGCCTCCGCCAAAAACGAGGATCAGCTTCTCGATATCGAGAAGTCTTTCCTAGATGTGCTCGGGCTTGTTATGAAGACAGGTCTGCTATTAGAACAGGATGACACCATCCGCTCGGTTATGAAAAATCCGGAACAGAAAGATCCGCTAACTCGGAAGGAACTGGTGGAGAATAAGTTCGCAAGCATTGAGAACAGCTTCTTCCTGACTGGTGCAACGGTGTATTATACGCTGGTAGATAAACAAGGTTATGCCTATACCTCCTTTGCTCCTCGTGAGCCACTGAATTACTCCTCGATTACGAATGAAGCATGGGTAAAGATGCTTTCCTCCAATGAAGGGGAAAGCTCCATTTGGAATGCAAGCGATACCAATTATGTGAGTTCGGTTATTAAACCCAATCAAAATATGCTTAGTCTCTATCAGATGCTCCGCGATGAGAATCTCAAAGAGTACGCCTATGCCCGTATCAGCATCGATTATGAGCAATGGTTCAACAAGGTGATGAGAGATAGGCAGCGCGAAGGCATTTATTATTTATTGGATCATACAGGAAAATCAATGGTGCAGTCTGATGCCGATGAAGCGATTGATCCTGCCATTTTATCAGCGATGCTCGAAGTAAAAGAGCCCTCTGCATCTGCTTCCATTGTTAGCCAAGATGAGAAGGTATTGTATACGTTCAGCCGTATTGCTCAGTTAAATGGGTTTATTGTGAAAAAAGTACCCTTGTCCTTGCTGTTTGAAGAAGTGGAAACGTTGAAAAAACGCTTTTTCGCTATCTTCGGTTTGATTACGCTTGTGTTTGTCATGATGACCTATTTTATTTCTTCAACGATTACCGTTCCTCTAAAAACGCTGCAGCGAAAGATGGAGATATCGGTCAAGACCAACCTCAAAGTAAAGCTGCCAGAACAAGGGCGAGGTGAAATTCTTGCACTCACGCGAAGCTTCAATACTATGATTGACGATATAAATGGCTTAATGGAACGGCTTCAATTAGAGGAACGTCAGAGGCAAGTCGTCCGCTTTCAGGTTCTTTTATCTCAAATGAACCCGCATTTTCTCTTGAATACGCTTAATGTTATTAAAAGCATAGCGCTTGAGAAGGATGAGGATGACATTTATGAAATTTGTGTTTCGCTCGGAAAAATATTAGAGACGACATTGAATGTAGAGGTTGATCTTATCCTGCTGAAAGATGAGATTGCGCTTATCGATTCCTATATGCGCATACAAAGCGCGCGCTTCGGTGGGCATATTACAGTCAGCTATGAACTAAGTGACGAGCTAAACTTTGCACTGGTTCCGAAATTCTGTCTTCAGCCTTTGGTAGAAAACGCCATTATACATGGGTTTGGAGGGAGACGGAGTGACGGCCGAATTGAAATCAAAGCAGAGGCGAGACATGATCTTTTGTATCTTGAAGTGGCGGACAATGGAGTAGGGGTAGAACGTGCCAAAGAGAAGAAGGTGTTCCGTAAGCGGAAGAGCATCGGTATTCAAAATATTCGAGAAAGCTTGGAGCTTCTTTTCAAAAATCAGAGTACAGGCTTGTCCCTTGCCTCATCAGAAGAGGGAACAAAGGTTATGATGCATCTCCCTCTATTATTATCGAAACCCTATTTGAAGGAGGCTGACAGCGATGTGGACCGTATTGATCGTTGATGATGAACAGCATGCAAGAGCGAGTCTCAGCAAGCTGATGAGCAAAGCCAATCTTCCTTTTGAAATTATAGCCACTGCTAATGACGGCGAGGAAGCGTTGCAGGCGATTCGAGAATTGCAGCCGGACGTGGTCATTTCCGATATTGATATGCCCATGATGGATGGAGTAGAGCTGCTGAAATCTGTCAGGAAAGAAGGGCTTGATTGCCGATTCGTTATGCTTACCTGTATGAACGAATTCGAGTATGCAAGGCAGTCGCTGGAGTTCGGGGCATCCAGCTATTTACTTAAGCTTTCAATGGATGTGAGCGGGTTGAAGCAGGCGCTTGAGAAGGTAACCCTTGAACTAGAGCAGCGAGAGCAATTAAGAAAAGCAGCCAAGTGGTTTCCGAAGAAGAATACGTCTGAACCTACGGATCATCCGGAGATGAATAAAATTATTCGCCATATTGAGGAGCATTACGCTGAGGAAATCACATTAAAACGTGCAGCTGAGCTCATCTCTATGGATGCAAGCTATGTGAGTGACTTGTTTAAGAAAAAAACGAGCCAAACCTTTATTCACTATGTACAGAACCGCCGAATCGAGGCAGCAAAGATGCTGCTTGAGGAAACAAGCCAATCGATAGGTGAGATTGCAAGGCAAGTAGGATTCGAGAATGACAACTATTTTATTAAAATATTTAAGCGATGGTGCGGCATGACGCCAAGTGAATATCGCAAAGAGCAAAATAAATGATCCAAAGAATGTATCATGAATCGCCAAATATCGTTCCTTACCCCGTGAAATGCCCGGTGATAAGATTTAACTAAGCAATTAAACAAGTTTGTAGGGGGCAAAGAAATGAAAAAAAACAGAATGTTGATCAGTGCTCTTTCTCTTATTCTTGTCATGGTTCTGATCGCTGGATGCGGTGGGAACAACAAAAATAATGTTTCGGGGACACCAACAAACAGCGGCGCCACAACAACCAAAAAGATTAAGCTTACGCTATGGGGCGGCGTGCCTCCTGAAGCGGGACCTCAAGCGGTTGTTGACGCATGGAATGCCGAGAATCCCAATGTACAAGTGGAATATGTTCGGTTCGTTAATGATGATGCCGGCAACTTAAAGCTGGATACCGCTTTGCTTGCTGGGCAAGATGCAGATATTTATATGAACTACACCCTCTCTCGTCTTCAAAAGAGAATAGATGCTGGCGTAGCCGTAGATATGAGCGCAAAGACAGACTACAACATTGACGAGCAAATGGGTCCTGAAGCAAAGCAATGGATGATTAACGACAAGTATTACGGCATGCCTACAAAGAAAAACATGGCGTTCATTTGGTTGAACAAAGATATGCTTGATGCGGCAGGTTTGCCTATTCCTCCGCTAGATTGGACGTGGTCCGATTTACAGGATTATGCACTCAAATTGAAACAACCTAATGTATGGGGCCTGCTCCAGCATGATGCTGCATTCACTACGCAATTCGACGGTACGATTGGTGGAGACGGTTATGTGAAAGCAGACGGCACATCGAACTTCGACAATGCTTATTGGAAACAAGGGTTTGAAATTTTGCACAACATGATGTTCAAGGATAAATCAACTCCGGAATATGGCGAGCAGCTGACCAGCAAGATGCCGGTGGATACGATGTTCCTAAAAGGCGAGACAGCGATGCTGACAGCTGGTGAATTTATTTTCCGTAATGCGAACAATCTAGTCGATTTCCCGCATGATTTCAAAATTGCTTTTGCACCAATTCCGCGTATCTCCAAGGATCAAACCAACTTCAAATATCCAGGCGGATTGGGCGACGTGATTTCGGTTAACGCGAAATCCAAAAATCAAGAAGCGGCTTGGGAATTTGTGAAATGGTACGCTGATGGCGGAATGCTGCCAATGGCTCCGGGCGGACGCATTCCGTCATCCAAAAGTGTAGACAGCACGGAAGCGATCGATTTGCTCCTAAAAGGGTATGAAGAAAATTATGATCGGGATTCTCTAAACAAAGTGGTATTCGGCAAATTCGAATCATTCCAGCTTAACGTGCCTCAGCAAGTGATCGATGCGCGCAAAGAAGAATATGAGAAGTATTTCCTCAATAAGCAAGATATCGACACGACGTTGAAAAATATGGCAGAGCGGCACAACGAATTCATCAAGAAATAAGCTGCGTAAAGAAAGTAAGAAGGAGCAGCCTTGTCCTTCTTACTTTTTTTTACGGGTGAACGAAGAAAGGCGGGTTGTTATGAGTAAAACGAGCTGGATGCGCAAGCAAAGCTGGTTGGGTTATGTGTTTATTCTTCCGAATATGTTGGGCGTATTATTGTTTTTTGTCGTACCTGCATTATTTTCCTTTGGACTGATTTTTACCGATTATCAATTTTCGAATCCAAATGTCTCGTTTACGGGAATGGACAATATAAAGCGAATGTTCCAGGATGATCAGTTTTATAATGCGATTAAGAATACAGCGATATTCCTTTTTTCTGTTCCAGTATCGCTTGGACTATCCTTTATCGTCGCTCTCGTTCTGAATAAGAATGTATATATGAAAGGGCTGCTGCGGGGGATGTTTTTTCTTCCCTATATTTCTAGCGGGGTAGCTGTTGCATTCGTTTGGATGCTCTTGTTTCAGCCCTCTCAAGGGCCCATCAATGAAATACTTCGCTGGATTGGCATTGTATCGCCGCCAGGCTGGTTCGCTGATACCGAGACTGCGATGTATGCGATTGACATCATACAGATCTGGTTCTTGTTAGGCTACAACATGATTATTTATCTTGCTGCGCTTCAAGAAGTATCGCCTGAGCTGCTGGAAGCAGCGAAGATAGACGGCGCGAAGAGCCGGACGGTCACATGGCGAATTGTATGGCCGCTTGTTAGTCCGACTACCTTTATGCTGCTCATTACGGGCTTAATCATGACGATGAAATCCTTCTCCATCATTCAAGCGATTACACAAGGCGGTCCGAGCGGAAGCACGACGATCTTGTCGCTATACATTTACAAAACAGCCTTCAGCTATTATGAAATGGGTTATGCTTCAGCGATATCATGGTTCTTATTCGCTATTATTATGGGGATAACCGTTATTCAATGGATTAGCCAGAAGCGCTGGGTCCACTATTAGAAAGGGGAGTTTTCAATGAACAATCTAGTCAGCTCTGTCAAAACCAAGATGCCGTTAACTGTACTCATGCTCATTTGCGGCGTGTTCATGATACTTCCGTTTCTATGGATGGTCAGCACGTCCCTGCAGAGTCCAAGCGAAGTATTTACAAGATGGCTGCCCTCTAAGCTTGATTGGAGAAGCCATGAACGAATTTGGACAGGTGACTATAACTTCATCACCTATTATTTGAATTCACTTAAAATCTCCATTATTAGCACAGTTGGCGCAGTGTTTCTATCCGCTTTCGCTGCTTACGGTTTTGCGAGAATCGAGTTTAGAGGCAGGAATGCCATGTTTCTCGTCTACTTGTCCATGATGATGATACCGCCACAGGTTATTTTTGTTCCGAAGTTCATCATGTTCAACTGGATGCATATATACAATACGCATTGGGCGCTTATATTGCCGGGCTTGTTCTCGATTTTTGGCGTGTTTATGCTAAGGCAATTTTTTATGAGCATTCCGAAGGAAATTACGGAATCTGCCTTTATAGACGGCGCCGGTCATTTTCGCATTTTCTTTAAGCTTGTTCTTCCTTTAGCGAAGCCGGCACTAGCTACCTTTACGATTATCGACTTCTCGTGGCACTGGAATGACTTTGAGAACGCGCTCGTATTTTTATCCAGCCCCAATTTATATACGATCCCGCTTGGCTTGCAAAATTTTATTTTGGAAAATAACGTCGATTACAACGGCATGATGGCTGCGGCTACCGCTGCGATTGTCCCTATGATCCTAATTTTTATCATCGGTCAAAAGTATATTATTCAGGGCATATCGGGCTCTGCTGTTAAGGGCTGATCACTCACAAAGAAAAGGAGCGTTATGATATGAGATCTGAAATCATAAAGACAGAAGTAACCGTCATTGGCGGCGGGCTCGCCGGCGTTTGCGCTGCCATTGCAGCGGCAAGAATGGGACAGAGAGTATCCTTGGTACAGAACCGGCCTGTCTTGGGCGGCAACTCCAGCAGCGAGGTGCGCGTTTGGGTATGCGGCGCTACAGGGCATGGCGTGAATCGTTATGCCAGAGAAACGGGTATTATGGGTGAATTGTTTGTAGAAAATCAGTATCGCAATCCTGATGGCAATCCTTATCTTTGGGATCTGATCGTATTAGAGGCCGTTAAAGCGGAGAAAAACATTGAGCTGTTCCTCAACACGGATGTACATGAGGTTGAGGCAACAGGCTCAGAGGTGGATCGTCAGATTCATTCCGTGACAGGCTGGATGATGGGGTCTGAACGCAAAATTCGCTTCGAGAGCAAAATGTTTTTAGATTGCACCGGAGACGGTCTGGTCGGTTTTCTAGCAGGAGCAAAATTTCGAATTGGACGGGAAGCGCATCATGAATTTAAGGAGGATTGGGCTCCTGAAGCTGCGGATGACATCACGCTCGGAAGCACGATTTTATTTTATACAAAGGATGCAGGCCAACCAGTCAAATATATCCCGCCAAGCTTTGCCAAGGATATTTCCCAAACCTCCATACCGGTACGCCGGGTAATGCGAAGCGGAGATTCGGGCTGCCACTACTGGTGGATTGAATGGGGCGGGGAGCTCGATACCGTTCATGAGAACGAGAGAATACGGGATGAGCTGTGGTCCGTTATTTATGGAATCTGGGATTATATTAAAAACTCAGGAAAGTTTGAAGCGGATAATATGACTCTGGAATGGGTAGGATCTCTTCCAGGCAAACGGGAATACAGGAGATTTGTTGGTGATTATATCCTCAATCAGAATGATATCGTGGCGCAGGAGCAATTTGAGGATCGAGTAGCGTTCGGCGGCTGGTCCATCGATTTGCATCCACCAAAGGGAATGTATGCGGAAGAGAGCGGCTCCAAACACTTCCATGCAGATGGTACGTACCATATTCCGTTCCGCTCGCTGTATTCCAGCAACGTTAATAATTTATTGTTCGCTGGCAGAAATGTTAGTGCGACACATGTTGCTTTTGGCACAACTAGAGTGATGGCTACTTGTGCGGTAATGGGTGAAGCGGCTGGGACGGGAGCTGCCCTCTCTGCTATGAAGGGAATAACGCCCAGAGAGCTAAGTCAGTCTCATCTTGCAGAGCTGCAGCAAACACTCCTTAGACAAGATGCTTCCATTATTGGTATTCGCAATGAGGATGCTGGCGATTTAGGGAGAAGCGCCCAAGCAGCTGCTTCGAGTACGATGAGAGACGTGCATATAGATGATGCGTCTAAGGTTTATTCTTTACTGAATCCGGTCGGAATAACGTTCCCAGTCACTTCGGAGCTAAATAAGCTTTCTCTGCTTGTTGATGCTTTGGCGAATACAGAAATGACGATTGAAATTCATTCTACCGGAAAAAAAGAAAACTATATTCCAATGGGACTTATATCCAAGCATACCGTGAAAGTAACGCAGGGAACGAAGCAGTGGGTTGATTTTGCACTTGATTATAAGGCGGAGGAAGCGATCAATTTATTCGTTGTCATTCAGTCGAACCCGGAGCTGCAATTGTATACGTCTGAAACGCCGCTTTACGGTGTGTTGTGCTTCGAGAATAAGATCGATTCATCCGCTGATTTCTCCAGTTTCTTGGATACGCAGCAGACCATGGCTTGGCAAATGAAAGGGCTGCACAGAACACCTTTCTGCTTCAAGGCATTCCCTGAGACTACAGCATACGAAGCGGTATCTGCTATTGATGGCTACACAAGACCTTTTGGCGGTCCTCATACATGGGTGTCTAATCGAATGGATAGCAATAAGCCGGAGTGGCTTTCTCTTGAGTGGGATTCCTCTGTTTCCATATCCAATATTCATATTACCTTCAATGATGATGTGAATGAGGATTTAATCAACCTACATCATCATAGAACGCCATTTGAAGTTATTCCTGAGCTGGTGAAGGATTATCGAATTGAGGCTTTTGTCGATGAGCAGTGGAAGGTATTGCTGCGTGAGACGGATAATAGAAAACGTAAACGGACGCATCAGCTGGAGCCTATCCGTACCAATAAGATCCGCGTTGTAATTGAAGCTACAAATGGATGCCCTTATGCAGAAGTTGTTGAAATACGAGCTTATGAGTAGTTAAGCTGTGGTGCACTTAGCAGGACTTTAATTAAATTTACAAAAAATAAGCTAATTCAAGGCAGCTTTAATCACCGTGAATTAGCTTATTTTTTATTCATATCCGTTCTTTCATAAAATCTTTCTCCAGTACTAGGGTTAAACCATACTTGCTGCTGAACGCCCGTTGTCGGATCAATAAATATTTCATTCGTTTTCTGGAAACCAGCTGGAGGCTGAGGCGTGCGTTGCTTTAGCCGCCTTCGGCGATATATAAACGTACTAATAATAGCGATAATAATAACCAACAATTGAAGGGCGAAGTAAATGCTCATGAAATAGGGCATCGCTAATTTTTCTCAGCTACAACTGCAGTACCATAAGCGACGATTTCAGACATCGTTTGTCCGATTTCACCAGAGTCAAATCGCATCATCACGATTGCATTTGCTCCCATGGCATGTGCATTTTGAATCATACGGTCTATAGCGACCTTACGGGCATCTTCAATCATTTCAGTATATTCTTTTATTTCTCCACCGAATATACTTCGCACAGAGGCTGTAATATTTCCTCCAAGGCCGCGGCTTCTTACTACAACACCAAACGTGTGGCCTAATACTTTATCAATATGATAGCCAGGAATATTTTCTGTAGTGACAACTAACATTTTGGTTCCTCCCATTCTAATTATGTACTGAACATAATATGCTTATTTCAACATAATCAATATTGCATCCATCTTGCGATATAGAAGTCATATCAACTAAAATCATAGTATCACTCATTCCAATAATATCCAATGAAAATATATATAAAATGACGAGGCTAGTACTATGATTTATGTTGTTAGACATGGGCAAACCGATTTATAAAGTGTATTCATTCCATTTGCGCGATTAGAAAAGAGGATCATATGCGGATTCGACTGGCGACGATTGACGATGTACCTGAAATCGCTCATGTTCACGTAGAGAGCTGGAAATCCACCTACAAAGGGATAATCTCGGATGATTATTTGTCCAAGCTTAGCATCGAAAGTGGTATTAAAAAATGGTTATGGGTATTTAATCGCTCGAACCCTGATGAAGTGATTTACGTTGTTGAAAATGATGAAGGTACGATAGTAGGATTCGCAAACGGTGGGAAGTGCAGAAGTGAGCAATACGACTACGACGCAGAGCTTTACTCCATATACTTACTGGAGGAGTACCAGGGGCTCGGGTTCGGAAAAGCACTATTTTCCGCTGTGGTCGATCATTTGAGAATACATCATTATCAAACCTTAATGGTATGGGTGCTGGAGAAAAATAGTGCAATCAACTTTTACTATCGATTAGGAGCGAAGGCTTTTACGAAAAAAGATATCCAAATAGGCCATGATACCGTTACCGAATTAGGGCTGGGCTGGGATGACCTACTGTAACTTTTTTCCTTATTTACACGTCATAGCAGTCAAAGGGGTGATGTTATGAGGAAAATGATTATGATCGTTTGTATGATTTGTTTAGCCGTTACAGGCTGTGCTTATGGCGGCGGTTCGAACGAAAGAAACGAAGAAACGATAACATTGGATCAAATAAAGAGTGTATTTGAAAGCCATGGCATCCCGTTAACCGCAAAAACCGATATAAACCCGGGTGCTGTATTTTCTAGAGCCTATAACGATATTAATCCGGAGCAATTCAACTATAATACGAGTCAAAGTATTAGTATTTATATTTATTCATCAAGCAAAGAGGCTAAAAAAGGCTTAGAGGATTTTGCTAATAGCTGGGCAGCGGCGGATTTGGCGCCTTATCGTTCCCACCATGTAGCCAATGTATTGTTTTTTTACGGAGCGGAAACGACATTGGGAGAGGAACATGTCACGATGGCGATCGAGGAGTTAAAAGCTCTGACGAAGAAATAGGTTAGAATGCATATAAAACAGCCCACCATAGGTTAAGAAGGTGGACTGTTTTTTTGTGCATTCCGTTCATTTTCATCTATTTCGTCGCACTATCAACCTCTAGATTAACGGCAATAATACCGTATGCTTGAGGCTCCTCGGCCGATGCGCCAAACCAAATCTCACCGTCTCCGACCATCACGCCAAGATCGCGAACGAACAAATCATCCACCTTCTGTGCGGCCAGCGCATCCTTCACAGGTTTTGTCATAATGGCATCATATTTCTCTATAAACTCTGCTTTGGTTGTAATCTCCATCGATGTTTTTCCATTTACTCGAAGCGGCAGCAGCACTAGGTCTGCAACTGCAGCTTTATCATTAGCGGCAACAGCTGTCTTAACCGCTTCAAACATTTTGATAAAAGCTTTAGGATCCGTAATGCCAGCAGCGGCGAAGGGGTTATCCTTCTCTGATGCAGCATTTGTTTCTTCGGTTTGATTAGCGGGAGCGATTGCAGCGGAATCTGGATTAGGCTGAGCACCCATTTCACTCGTTCCTGTTTGACTGCAGCCAGCTAATAAAGTCATCGTTATGCCAAAAGCGGCGAAAGCCGCAAAACCTTTCCGCTTTCTATTTGTGCGCGGTATTGTTGTTATCTCATTCAGCATGAGAAGCCTCCTTCATGAAGGGCTTGTATAATCGGGCCCATCAGTTATGTCTCCTTGTTATTTTAAACGAGTTGTCCTAATCTCAATCATAAATCCCCAAAATAATGCATCAGCGTCGTCCTAGTTTCCCTTTGCGTTTCAATAGAAGGAATACGGTGACGATAACAGCGGCAGCAACGATGGGAATAATAATAAAATAAACCATGTTAGTCATCTTCTTATATTCATCTATCGCTTCAAGATCGTAACTCGCAAGCGATAATGGTTTTGTTCCGCCGCACCAAGTATCAGTCGCTATTTCGCCTGCTTCATACTTGTATAAGTAATTTTTCTTTGTTGTTTGATAAGCATAGACAAGATAGTCTGTGCCTTCAGTAAATTCGCTGCCAGCCGTCGTGACAATGGTTACTTTATCGCTGGAGGTGCCTTTTAATGTTGATTTCACCTCAAAGGTTGTCCTGCTTTTGGGATTCATACCGGCTGATTCCTCATAGGAGGTTTCCATAGCTTTAGCGATATATACAAAATCATGTTTTTTAAACAATTGCTTGGGTGCATCGCTCTCGGCACATGACCATGCGAAGCTTTTGGACGGTGCTATCGTTAGAGATAGGGATATGAATACGATTATAAGGAGAAGAGAACGGATTATTTTCATTACGCTATGCCTCATTTCTTTCTAATCCATCCGTTATTTTAAAATAGTACCCAGCGTTTCTGCATCCTCATGCGACGTTTTTTTATAAGAATGAATGCCGCTTATATAAATTTCAGCGATGTCGTTCGTAAACCAAACCTCATATAATACCGCTTTTGCTTCTGACCCATCGGTAGGTTGGAAATGAACTTTATAATCGGCTGGTCTTGTCATTAGGAATTTAACTTCTTCCCATTCGCCTTCGTTTAAAATATTCCTCACAGTAGAAACAGACTTCTCGTCGTTTATTTCTTTATGATCTTCGTAATGGTTTTCCATGCTAACTCTTTTGGCAATGATTAATTTATCGCTAGATTTGGACAACGATTCCGTCAGGTGATCTTTGTTCACCTGCTCTGTATGAGTGGTTAAGCCGTTGTTCGCTCCAGAGCTTTCACAGCTTGCCAGCCCAAACATGATGAGTACGAATGTTAGTAGAAGACCATATCTCAACAGATGCACCCCCTCTTCATATAACCTACTGACTGTTAATAAGTGGATAAAGTTGCATATGAGGCACACTAAAAAGATAATTTGGAATTTTATTTCCACAATGACACTTGTGTTGGCCTTATATAATGTGTTATATTACTACAAAATTAATTATCGGATCACGCCAGTGAAGAGAATCCAACTCGGAGGCGTTCTCGTCAAGGGGAGGGAAGCACCTTCCCCCTAAGTTTACCGGGCCCGCCCGTTATCGCGGAACAAAGAGGATTAGACAGTGCGTCTGTTTAATCAATTTGGGTGGCACCGCGAGTAAAAAACGCTCCTCGTCCCATTGGGACGAAGGGCGTTTTTTGTGTTTTTCAAATGAAAAGGAGCGCGGTTAGCATGTTGGACATGAAATGGGTTAGGCAAAATCAAGAGCAAGTACAGACGGTTGCGAATAAGAAGGGGATTCAGATTTCTATTGCAGAGCTGATGCTCTGGGACGAGAAGAAACGTCAGCTAATGCAGGAATCGGAAGCTTTACGGGAAATTCGCAACAAGCTCTCGAATCTTATCGGCACGCTTGTGAGGCAGAATGCTCAAGCTGAAGTGGAAGAAACGAAGCAAAAGGTCAAGGAAACGAATGAGAAGCTGGGCACAGTGGAAGCAGAGCTTGCGACAGTAGAGCAGCATGCAGCTGAGCTCATGGCGTTGGTACCTAATATCGTATCGCCAGACACGCCAGATGGACGATCGGACGCGGACAATATAGAGCAAAAGCGTGTTGGCGAAGCCCCGAGTTTTCCTTTTGAACCAAAGGATCATATGGCGCTTGGTGATCTGCATCATATGATTGATGTGCAGCGAGGCGTGAAGGCAGCAGGCAGCCGCAATTATTACTTGAAGGGGGCAGGCGTTTTGCTCCATCGCGCCGTGCAGCAGCTGGCTGTCGATTTGCTGTTGAGAAAAGGCTTCACACTGCTGGAAGTACCATTAATGGTCCGCACCGAAGCGATGAGGCATACTGGCTTTTTCCCGCTTGGCGAGGATCAGACCTACCGGATTGCAGGCGAGGATAAATGGCTGGTAGGCACCTCGGAGGTGCCTATGGTTACCTATTACGCGGACGAAATTATAGAGGTAGGAGAGCCAATCAAGCTGGCTGCTGCATCGGTATGCTTCCGCAGCGAGGTCGGCTCGGCGGGCAGAGATGTTCATGGTCTATACCGTGTACATCAGTTTGCCAAGGTCGAGCAGGTTATTTTGTGCGAGGCTGATCCGGCGTTGTCGGAGTCGCTGCTGCAGGAAATAACGGCTAATGCCGAGGAACTGCTTCAATGCCTTGAGCTGCCCTATAGAGTCATGGCAGTATGTACTGGCGATATGTCGCAAAAAACGTATAAGCAATACGATATTGAGACATGGATGCCAAGCAGGCAGGCCTACGGGGAGACGCATTCGTCGTCGAACCTGCATGATTTTCAAGCACGCCGCTCGAATATACGGTACCGTGCAGAGGATGGCTCGTTAAAATATTGCCATACGCTCAACAACACAGCAGTGGCTAGCCCGCGTATCCTCATTCCACTCATCGAGAATCATCAGGAGGAAGACGGCTCGATTCGTATCCCAGCCGCGCTTCAGCCTTATATGAACGGCATGCAGCGACTGACAACTGGAGTTAACCAATAAAATATTCTGTCATGCGGGTAATTGGCAGATCGAGCAAGGAGCCGAATAGATGAAAGAAGGCTGGGAACGAACGGAACAGCATATTTCTCTAGATTTCAAGCAATTAAATGAATTAATTAAACCTGTACTTTCAGGAAAAAGGGTTATTGCTGCGGAAAGATTGAGTACGGGCTACAGCAATTCGAATTACAAAATATTTTTGGAGGGCAGCGAGACTCCCTATGTGGTTCGTTTGTTCCGTGGAGGCGGAGAGATTGCACAAAAAGAAGCTGCCATTGCTAAGCTTGTACGAGAAACCGTCCCTGTAGCTGACTATATCTACCTTGATACAAGCTGCTGCACATTCGATAAAGCTTGGGCAGTGCTGGAGTGGAAAGAAGGTTTTCTTCTACGTGATGTGTTGAAAACGGGATCGATTGAGGATGCGGCAGCTGCTGCATCTTCTGTCGGCAGCGTGCTGGCACGTATTCATAGCTTCACGTTTACGGAATCCGGATTTCTGGAAAAAGATTTATCCATTGTTCATCCTCTCGCAATGGACGATGGTCCGTTTATTTCCTTCATTGAAAAATGTCTCTTTCACAGTCCCTGCGGTAAATGGCTGGGAGACGAACTTACCGAGCAGGTAAGGTCATTCTGCCAAACACATCGCTCCATATTGCTTGAAAGCATGGATACACCGGTGCTTGTACATTCAGATTTCAATGGTCTAAATATATTGATGCGAAATGAAAGGGACGGCTATTCTGTATCGGCTGTCCTCGACTGGGAGTTCGCCTTCTCGTGGAGAAGGCATGTTGATATTGCCAATATGCTGCGGTACGAGGAGGACGGCTCTGTATTTGAACAACATTTTATTCGAGCCTATCAGGAGAACGGAGGAGTTCTTAATGGTAACTGGAAGCTTCTCTCTAGGCTTGAGGACCTTGTTGCCCTTTGCGACATGCTGAGTCATTCAACCGTTGATTCCCCTAATCGGATTCGTGATCTAAAGCACTTAATTGCCAGAACTGTTCAGCCCGATTAACGGTACAGGTTTAATTGTTATAAAAAAATGAGGCAAGGAGCGCTAAGATAGCAGCTCCTTGCCTCATTTTTTGTTACGCACCTAATTTAGGCAGCGGCTTGCCTTCAACAAGCAATCCGACTCCCTCCGCACAGACGCCATATTTTTCCCAAGGGCAGGTCGTGCATAGATGACTGATGTCCTCAGGCACCATCGTTTCTGCTACGCGGTCACATATGGACTGCCAGCTTCCTCGCTCAGATACTTCAAGCCCAAGCTTTGCGAGTATCGCTGCATCCAAGCTGTAGACGGTTCCCTCGCAATGATAGGCTTTGTCCGGCGGATACGCTTTGCAAACATCGTCTGGGCCTAAAATAATTTCAATTTCAGTTTCAGGCTTTGCGAGCAGCAATTCGTAAATAGCAGTCATATTGACGCAGAAATCATCCGAATAACCCATACCTCGGTAGCCTAGTAAACATAGCAGATGGTGTCCTCGTAATCGAATCGTCATAGAAGTACCGCTCCTCATGCAAAAAATCCTATATGTTAACCATTTTATCATAATAAAAGGTTTACATATAGGATTTTATCTAGCTTCTCATTTGGTTAACGAGCGAATTAGCGAATACGATTTATTTTCCTAAATACTTATCCTGAACGATGTTCAAATGATGAATCTCATGTCCAGCAATAATGTAAGCGAGAGCTCTAGCGGAGATATTGCCGCCATTTGCTACACCTATGCGAAGCCATGCTTCATCCGACAAGCCGCGCAACAAAGCGAGAGTAGCCCGGCGAACCGAGATGTAATCCTCGATTATTTGTGATAGAGACCATTCTTGAAAGGTGGCGCCGTTCATAAATTCGTCCTGATCATAGCCAGCAAGAGGTGTCTTGTCACCCCGTGCGATTCGAAGCAAACGGTAGCTCATGACGCGCTCATTATCCGAGATGTGACCGATGACTTCCTTAAGCGTCCATTTTCCTTCCGCATAGCGGTAATTAGCCTGCTCCTCGGGAATATCGGAAAGCAATTCAGTTGTGCTTGCGAGCTGTTTTGTCAGCCATTCCGTAACAGATCCTTCGCCTACTAGGCCGATATACTGTTCATAATAATCAAAGTATTCATCCCGTGACGGTCGTTGTGTCATGCGTAAAGCCTCCCATTCATATTGAAGAGCATTTATTTTCCAAAAGCTTTCATTATTTTTATCGGCTATCCGCTGCGTTTTTTATAGCGGTATTGCCCTGGAGTAATTCCCTCTTGTTTGCGGAAGGAACGGATGAAGTTTTGCGGATTATTGTAACACAGCTTTGCCGCGATGTCTTTAATTGGCAGCTCGCTATCGGCGAGCCATTGTTTTGCCATTTTGAAACGGTACATCGATAAATACTCGCTAAACGAATAATTCGTCTCCTTACGGAAAACGCTGCTTAAATAATTGGCATTATAGTGGAGCCGCGATGCACATTCTTCTAGCGTAAGGTCGGTGTCGTACAGATGCTGCACGAGGTCGATGATCTTCTCGGAAATGTTATGGTACTGCGCCTCCTGACGATCCTTGAATATGTTGATCATCGGATAAACAACGCTAGTCCAGAACCAATCATCGATCTCGGCAGAGGTATGCAGCTCAAGCAGCTCCTCAAGCAGCGATCCCTTTAATGGATGGATTTGATTTAAGCTTACGCCTGATTCCTGCATAACAATCAACAGATTATTGAGCAGCCGGGCAAGCGGAATTTGATATTCCTGCGGCGATAGCTCCACGACAAATACTGCCTGCAAAAAAGCTCGCAGCAGCTCCTTCGATTTATCCTTCTCGGCCAGCTTAATCGCATCGATAAGCTCATTCTCGATATGCCCTGGGTAGTTGAGATTCAAATAATGTTTGCCGGCATTTACATTCTCATACTGAATAATGATGCCTTCGCCTAATTTCATGCGCTGCTTCAGTGCCTCAAGGCCTTCTTTATAAGCTGTCGCCAGCGATGAGAAGGAGTCGAACGGCAAGCTCATGCCAATGCTGACCTGCACGTTTAAGTAGCTTGCGATCTGCTGCTGCAGATGCTCCGTTAACGCGTATTTTGCATTGTGGAAAGCGTCCCTGCCCACTTCTGCGCTGCCGATAATCGTCACAATCGTTTGATCCATAATGATCGGGGCGAGTCGCTGCTCAAAGGGAATAAGCTCCTCGATGATGTTATGGACAGCGAATAGGAGCAGCTCCAAATCACTTTTGGAGTATCGGCTGTTGCTTTGAAAATCAATTTGCAGCGTAATCGCGGCCATCATTTTCCACTCTTTTAGCTGAGAGTCGTAGCCGAATTGAGCCAGCTTCTCCGGAATTTCACTTGACTTGATGTTGCCTTGGAAGGCTTTCATGAAGAAGAAGGTGCGCACTTGATGAATATGCTGTCTAACCTCTTTTTCAAGCTCAGTTTTGGACTGGAATAAATGGGTGACGCGTTCGCCAATCGCTTGAAATTCATTTGTTTTCCGCTTCTGAATGTCGGTCAGTCGCTCGCCGATTTGATTCAGCAGCAATTGAATTGGCGAATACATATGCCGTGAGCCGATCCAAGCGAGCAGCATGGATAGCGTGAGCATAAATAGACATACATAAAGTGTATACGTGCCAATTTTATTTGATTCCTTCGTCATGCCGGCAATGGACGTGGCTGAGAGATAGGTCCAGCCGTTTAGATCGGAACGGTAATAGGTGACGGAATAATCCTTCTGTTCAATCGATTGTGTAAACTGCCCAGAGGGCTCAGTGAGCTGTCCCATATGCAGTCCGCTCTCAAGCACAGGCTTGCCGATCAATGCTTGGTCGGGATGGAGTAGAATGCGGTATTGATCATCCAAAATCATAATCGTCGAATAAGGATCCTCATCACTCTTAAGCAGCTCCTGCAAGCTGCAGGTCGGAATGTTGGCAAGCGCCAAGCCGTATTTTTCAAGCCCATTCGTCGGCAGCTTCTTCACGAGGCTGATGCTGTAGCTGCAAGCAGCACTTTCCGCGGCTTCCTCACTATAAAACCAGCTGGATGGGTTAAGCACCCATGAGGTTCCTTCAGGCATTTGCATAAGGCTGGACAGCTCATCGAAATAAGCATATTGTTCAAACGAATATAGTCCGGAATTTTTGATCATCCAGTTATGGCGCTCATTGATCAGGATGACATCCTCAAGCTTGGTGTCAAAGGACTGCATATGGCGGATCTCGTTCCGCAGGTCATCATACATCACAAAATCGTTGACGGTTAGCGGCTGATTCATCGCTTTTTTGAGCACGGTCGAGTTAATAACCTGATTCAGCGTGTGGTTGACAGTCGTCAATTTCTGCTCTACATTGGAGTTGATTTGCATGATAAGCTGCATTTTCCCGCGGTTTACATTTTTCTGAATTTCACTGGAAGAGGTCGCGTAAGAGAATGCGCCGATAAAAATGACGGGAAGCGTGCTGAGCAAAAAGCCGAAGATCGTCATCTTGCTTAAAAAGGTTAAAGATCGCACAGCTATCAACACCTTGTCTAGTAATGAGCGAGCATTAGTTTTATTTTAGTAAACGCATACATTTTGAGCAATAATCATCTATCGCACAAATAATCATTTCCTTAGATTATGAAGAGAAAAGGCTGATAAGACAAGGGGGATTAAGGTGGTAATCCATTCAAGGAACATAGGAATACGCGCAGGCTGTCGCTTTTTTGTCGTGCTGCTTATCCTTTTCATTTGCGCTTCATGCACCGCTTCTTCTGCTCCAAATGAGCGAAAAGGCGCAAACACAAAAACGACGATCTCCATTATGGCACCGCTGCACTTTCCCCATCCGCCAAGTGAAGAGATCATTGCGCTCATCGAGGATTTAACAGATGTGAAGCTTGATATTAACTGGGTACCGGACGGCATCTACACAGATAAAATGAACACAGCCCTCTCCACAAATTCGCTGAAGAAGGCGACTTTCGTGAAGCATACCGATTATATTTTTGTGAAAAATGCAATTCGCTCGAGCTCATTCTGGGAGATCGGCCCTTATTTGGAGCGGTTTCCGAATTTAAGGCATTTGAATAGCGGCATTTTGGGACAATCCGCAATTGATGGCGGCATATACGGGCTTTATACGGAGCGGCCATCGTCTAGACAAGGCGTTATTATAAGGGAAGACTGGCTGGATAATCTCAAGCTGGACAAGCCGGCAACGATTGAGGAGCTGTATGAGGTCATTCGGCAGTTTACGCTCGGTGACCCGGACCGCAATGGAAAAAAGGATACCGTCGGGCTGGCTGACCGTAATGATTTGGTATTTGGGGCCTTTAAGACGCTGAGCTCTTATTTCGGCACGCCGAACAACTGGGGTATCGTCGATAAGAAGGTAGTTCCTGAATTCGAAACGGCAGCCTACATGGATACGATGAATTTCATGAAGAAGCTGTATGATGAGCAGCTCATAAACGCAGATTTTGCGGTAACGAGCAAGGAGATGCAGCGGGCTAACATTATACGAGGCGCAGCAGGCGTATATATCGGCAGCATGACCGACGTGCAGCGGCTCTCGGATGAAGCGAAGCAGATCAATCCTGCTGCACGCTTCACCTTGGTGAATCGCATTCAAGGACCGGAAGGGTATCGCGTATGGTCGATTCCGAATTATAACGGCCTTTATTTATTTTCCAAAAAGGCGATTCGGACGGAGGAGGAGCTGCTGGAGCAGCTTGCGTTCTTTGACCGTACGATGGATAAGGATGTTGCCAATCTTATGCGTTACGGGATAGAAGGCAAGCACTATCTTCTGGAGGGTGAAGAGGTTCAACTGCCTGAAGAGACGTCGCAGCTGCGCGTAACAGAGGTCAACGCGCTTTATCCGCTTATGATTGCCGATCTAAGCAATCCGAATGTACTTAAGGTAGCAGAGAAAGAAACGATGTGGGAGATGGCGGAGCGTCTCAGCGCAGATAACGATAAGTTTCTCGTGACGGACAAGGTCATTGGCCTTGAATCGAAGACGTACGATGAGAAGAGCATGGAGCTGTACAAAATCATTTCCGACGCGACATACAAATATATTCTCGGACAGATTAGTATGGAAGGATTTTATCAGGAGGTCGAACGCTGGAAGCGCAGCGGCGGCAGCTTAATGATTAGCGAGTATACGGATGCTTATTTCAAGAAGCAATGAGCGGGTTGAATTCCAAGTGACAGCATAGTAAAAGAGCAGTAGGCAATATCATTATTCATAGAGCGGCTAAGCAGGCTATTTATTCCCTGCATAGCTGCTATTTTTTTGCTTATAAAAAATAGCAGAGCGTTCATATGAGTACAAAGAACTAGGTATAAATATCGATTTTAAAATAAAAAAGATATATAATTGTCGAAAAATCCCGTAATTTGTTTAGAAATTGCATAGAACAGCAGTATATAATAAGAATCTGCTTAAGTGTTGGCAGAAGTGAATAAGACGACATGGAGTGTGACGTATGATGAAACCTGATTTTTTCCAAGAAGTACATAAACTCGGATATGATAACGAATGGAGATACCAGCTGCTTATACGAGGTCTGCGCAACATACAAGAAGAGAAAAAGACCCAAGGTTTTTTTAAGAAGCTGGAGAGAAGATTCGTGAACAAATATAAGAAGATCAAGGTTTCTGCTTGGAAGTAAAGGGCGCCATGAAATAAGTGCCATTTCATATAAAATACATGATTTGAGGGTGAAGAGCGATCTTCACCCTTTTTGTGTTGCGGTATTTAGTCAAAAGTGTCACCAGAAGCGGCGATAATCATTAGCTCAGATGCCTCTAAAACGATATGCCATATGAACAAATGATTGTTTCGGCACTCTTCTTCCGGGTGGTAGCTTGAAGAGGTAGCAACCAAAACGATATATGGAGGTCAACGCTGTATGAAGAAAAAATCGTTTTCGATTCTGATGGGCGTAGTTTTGACATTTAGTTTATTGCTCGCAGCTTGTTCTAGCGGCAGCAATAATGGAAAAAATAATACGCCGCCAGCAGCAACCAATGACAGCCCAGCAAAGACGGAAGAGACAGACAAACCGGCAGAACCGGAGAAGCCGACTGAAATTACGATCATGCTGCCTCTTAACATCGCAGAGACACCGCCAGATACAATCAAAAACGAGCTGGAGAAGCTGACGAACACAAAACTAACGTATCAATTTTTTCCGGCAGACACGTATGAGGAGAAGCTAAACGCATCCTTTGCGACGGGTTCGCTGCCGCAGGTTACTTATTTGAAGAACCAAGCGACCTTCGTTCAAATGAAGGAAGCGATCAGAGACGGTCAGTTTTGGGAGATTGGCCCTTATTTCAGCGAGTTTCCTAACCTGAGCAAGCTGAAGGAAGAGATTTTGAACAATACGAAAGTGGACGGCAAGCTATATTCGTTATACATCGGCAGACCGCTTGCTCGCCAAGGCATCATTTATCGCAAGGACTGGGCAGATAAGCTTGGCCTCGCCGCACCGGCTAACGTGGATGAGCTGTTTGCGATGATGGAGAAATTTACGACAGGCGACCCGGATGGCAACAACAAGCCGGACACGATTGGTTTAGCTGATCGAAACGATCTTGTATATGGTGCGTTCAAAACGGCCTCCGCATGGTTCGGCACGCCGAACAACTGGGGTGAGCGGGACGGCCAGCTTGTTCCAGAGTTTACGACGCCTGAATATGCAGCCACGATGGATTTTATCAAAAAAATTCGTGACGCCAAAGCGATGAACGTAGACTTTGCAGCGACAAGCAAAACAGATCAAGTCAATATGTTCACAAGCGGCAAGGCAGGCGTATACATCGGCTCCATGCAGGATGTGGACTCACTAGTGAAGGACCTTGTTAAAAACGTGCCGACCGCAGTCGTTGATACACACAGCATGATCGCCGGACCAGACGGGAAGCTGGCATCTTGGTCCATTCCGGGCTACAACAACGTAGCGTTATTCCCGAAATCTGCGATTAAAGATGAAGCCGAGCTGAAGAAGATTTTGGCTTACTTCGATAAGCTGATGACGCCGGAAGTGGCGAACATGATGTTCTGGGGCATTGAAGGCACTCATTATACGGTAGTGGATGGCAAGGCAAAAGCATCGGCAGATAAAGAGCTTACGGAGCGCGAGGTCAAAGGCTTTAAGGACAGCGTAATTGGAGAGCCGGAAACAAACGGTATGTACGATGGTTTCCACGAGCTTCCAGCGAGAATTCATGCGGAGCAGCTCATTATCGAGAACGAGAAGATCGCCATTGCCGATCCTACTGCGCCGCTTGATTCGAAAACGTATACCGAGAAGGGCACGGAGCTTCAGGAGATTATAAAGGATGCCACTTACAAATATATTTATGGATCGATTGATAAGGCTGGATTCGACAAAGCGGTTGAGGATTGGAAGAAGCGCGGCGGGGCTCAGATTATCGAGGAATACAATGCTGCTTACAAAAAATAAAGAATAGCCCATAGAGGCTGCTCGCATGCTCGAGCAGTCTCTATAACCTCCCGTGGAAAGGAAGAACCCATATGCAAGAAGCTCATCAGGAAAACGCGGTTCAACTGGCAAGGGTACCTCAGCCTAGAACGAGCGAGCTTAAGAAGCGGCTTTGGAAAAACAAATGGCTCTATGTCATGCTGCTGCCGGGCGTGCTTTTCTTCATTATTTTTAAATATATTCCGATGTTTGGGCTTGCTATTGCCTTTCAAGACTATAAGCCGTTCAAGGGTATTGGCGGGAGTGAGTGGGTTGGCTTCAAGCATTTTGAACGTTTGTTCACGGAGCCTGATTTTTTGAACATTTTAACGAATACACTGCTGCTGTTTGGCATGAATTTATTATTTTATTTTCCGATTCCGATCCTGCTGGCGCTTATGCTGAATGAGGTTCGATTCTCTTTTTTTAAACGGACGTTTCAGACGCTTGTGTATTTGCCGCATTTTATGTCTTGGGTCATTATTGTGTCGATCAGCTTCGTCATGCTAACGTCGGACGGCGGTATCGTGAACGAGCTGCTTGCGTACTTTGGATTCGAAAAAGTCAATTTCCTGCTCAGCCCCGAGTGGTTCAGACCAACCTATATCATTCAGGTAATCTGGCGGGAAGCGGGTTGGGGAACGATTATATATTTGGCGGCCATCGCCTCCGTCGATCCTGGCCTCTATGAGGCAGCACGCATGGATGGAGCGGGCCGGCTTAGACAGGTATGGCATATTACACTGCCTGCCATTCGGAGCGTTATTATTATTTTGCTCATTCTAAAGATCGGCGATGTGCTTGAGCTTGGCTTTGAGCATGTGTACCTGCTGCTGAACTCGATGAATCGTGAGGTCGCTGAGATTATCGACACCTATGTCTATACAGCTGGACTTAGACAGGGGAAATTCAGCTACAGCACGGCGATTGGCTTCTTCAAATCCTTTATCGGGCTTGTGCTTGTAATGACGGCCAATAGGCTCGCGAAGAAGATGGGCGAGGAAGGCATCTATTAGGATAAGATACTCGAAGGTTGAAATCGCCAGAAGCTTCACTACAAAAACTTAAGGAGGATTCAGCATGGTAGAGGATAAAACGTTTAGCGGGCGGCTATTTTCCATTGTGAATTTCACGCTCCTTGCCATTATCGCGCTCGTTACGGTGCTTCCGTTTCTGCATGTTGTTGCCGGTTCTTTCACCACAAGCGCCGAGATGGCGATGAAGAAGTTCATCCTCGTGCCGACGATTTGGAGCTTTGATGCCTATAAATTCATTTTCTCGACCAATACGATTTTCCGCGCCATGACGGTATCGACCGGCGTTACGATCGTCGGCACCCTGTTCAGCATGTTCACAACAGCGTTGATGGCCTATGGCTTGTCGCGAAGAGATCTCGACGGACGCAAGGGAATTATGTTTCTCGTCGTATTTACGATGCTCTTCAGCGGCGGACTCATTCCGACATTTCTCGTTGTGCGCGAGATGGGGCTGATCGACAGCTATGCAGCGCTTATTATTCCGTCGGCAATCAGCGCGTTCAACCTTATTATTTTGAAAAACTTTTTCCAAAATATACCCGAAGGGCTTGAGGAATCGGCCAAAATCGACGGCTGCAACGACTTCGGCATCTTGTTCCGTATCGTGCTTCCGCTATCGATGCCCGCGATCGCTACCATTTCATTATTTTACGCGGTCACCTATTGGAATACGTATCTCAGCGCGATTCTGTACTTGGATGACAGCGCCAAATGGCCGATTCAAGTGCTGCTCCGCCAAATCGTCGTGCTGGCCAGCGGCCTAGACTACAGCTCCGACCTGGATGCAGCGGTTCCGCCGCCGGATCAGACGGTGAAGATGGCTGTCATCGTTGTAGCGACGCTGCCTATTCTGATCGTATATCCGTTTTTGCAAAAGCATTTCGCTAAGGGTGCGATGCTGGGCTCGATTAAAGGTTGATTTTGTTTGAGCTTGAACTGGAACATTGGAAAATGGAGAGGAGTACTGTTTGGATGCGAAATGATGTGAAAATGACACCTATCGAGTGGGCGAGAGCCGCTAGTGATTCATTAATGGACACCTATTTGCCAGAAAAGCTTCCTCCTGCTGGCCGCTGGCATTATCACCAAGGTGTGTTTCTTTGCGGGATGGAGATGCTGTGGCAGGCGGAGGGGGATGACCGTTACGCTGCTTATATTAAGCGTTACGTAGACAAGCTGGTGGATGAATGCGGCAACTTTGATTTTGCTCGTGACGAGCTGGATGCTATCCAAGTGGGGCTGTTATTGTTCCGTTTAGATGAACAAGGAGATGAGCGCAAATACCGAATCGCAGCCGAGAAGCTGCGCGGCCTGTTCGAGACGCTGCACCGCACCTCGGAGGGCGGCTTCTGGCACAAGGATAAATATGCCTACAATATGTGGCTGGACGGCTTGTATATGGGCGGAGTATTTGCGCTAAAATATGCGAACGCCTACGGAGACATAGGGCTGCGCGAAATGGTGCTGCATCAAGAGCGGCTGATGCGCCGCTATATGAGGGATGAGAAGACGGGGCTGCTCTATCACGCTTGGGATGAGAGCAAGCAGATGCCTTGGGCAGATCCTGAGACCGGCTGTTCGCCAGAGTTTTGGGGTCGGTCACTCGGCTGGTACGGTCTTGCCGTCGCTCAGTTTCTTGATGAAATAGCGGAAGGCGAAGCGGGACGTGCTGAGCTGGAAGCCGTGCTGGCTGAGTTCTCCCAGTCGTTGATTAAGTATCAGGATGGAGAGAGCGGGCTCTGGTATCAGGTCGTGGACAAAGGCCATTTGGCTGATAATTGGCTGGAAACTTCTTGTACTTGTTTGTTCGTTTATACGCTAGCAAGAGCCTATAAGCTTGGCCTTGTTGGAGATGAGTGCTTGGATGCGGCAAGGCGCGGGTTTGAAGGGCTTGTTCGAGTGGTGCAGGCAGACGAGCAGGGGCGTTTCATCCTGCCGGATATTTGCATTGGCACCTCGGCTGGCGATTATGAGAACTACGTCACGCGCCCAACGAGTCAGAACGATCTGCACGGCGTCGGCGCTTTTATTATGGCATGTGTTGAGATGGAGTCGCTTGTTGATCGGATGGGGTAGCGGATAAAAGAGAAAGCTCTGCGGCAGAATGAGCCGCAGAGCTTTGTTTAAATGTGCGTTTAGCACCTGTTATCCTTAATAAGCTTTTTTAAAGCACCTGTTCCAGAAAACGTGCAGCTCTCTCGCTTTGCGGCTTAGTGAAAAACTGCTCAGGCTTTGTTTTTTCAACAAGCTTGCCGTTATCTAGGAAATAAATCGTGTCCGCGGCTTCGCGGGCAAACTTCATCTCATGCGTAACAATAAGCATCGTCATGCCGCTGTCGGCAAGGCTGCGAATAACATTAAGCACCTCTTTGACCATCTCTGGATCAAGCGCTGAGGTTGGCTCATCGAACAGCAGGATGTCGGGCTCCATCGCTAAGCTTCTTGCGATCGCAACGCGCTGCTTCTGACCGCCGGATAAGCGGGAAGGATAACTATCTGCTTTGTCCGAGAGACCTACGCGAGCTAGCAGCTCCATCGCTTTCTTACGCGCTTCATCCTGCGATACTCCTTTGACCTGAATGGGTGCGAACGTAATATTGTCGATCACGGTCATATGCGGGAATAGGTGAAAATGCTGGAATACCATGCCGATTCGCTGCCGCACGCGGGCAATATTTGTTTTGGGATCGGTAATAGCTGTTCCATCTATTGTAATCTCGCCGGAAGTCGGTGTCTCCAGCATATTTAAACAACGTAGAAAGGTGGATTTCCCTGAGCCGGATGGTCCGATTAGAGCAACGACCTCTCCTTTTTCAACGGTTGTTGTAATTCCTTTTAGCACTTGGTTTTTGCCGAAGGTTTTTGTTAAGTCGGTTACATTAATCACTGCGGCGCAGCCTCCTTTCAAGCATTCGAGCAAACGATGTTAAGACAAGCACAAGCACGTAATAGATTGCAGCAATAAATAATAATACTTCGATGGAGCGGAACTCAGTGGAGCGCACCACATCTGCACGGCGCATCAAATCAGATACCCCGATGACAGACACGAGTGACGATTCCTTAAGCAAAGCAACACATTCGTTCACGAGCGCCGGCAAAATATTACGAAGCGCCTGCGGGAATATAATGCGAAGCATCATCTTCCGGTACGGAATGCCGAGTGCAATAGCAGCCTCACGCTGCCCTTTGTCTACGGCCATAATGCCGCCGCGGATCGTTTCTGACAAATAGGCAGCTGAATTGAGTCCGAAGGCAAGGCCAGCAGCCATTAACGCAGGTATATCGTAATTGAATAGCTGTGGCGTTGCATAATAAATAATGGTCAGCTGTACAAGCAGCGGCGTGCCGCGGAATATAGATGTATAAGCGGTTGCGAACCACTCGAGCGGCTTAATGCCGGATATTTTGAATAGGGAAAGCACTGTACCCCACACAAGCCCGAACAATGCGGAGACAAGGGTGAAGAGCAGCGTGACATATACACCCTTCAGAATATAAGGAGTGTATCCCTTCAGTATACTGAAGTCGATGTTCAAATTAAGAAGAGAATTGGATTCTTCCTTCTCAGCAGTAAACCATTTCTGCACGATTTCATCGAGCTTGCCGTCGTCCTTCATTTCGGAGAGGACACCGTTAAACTCGTTCACAATAGTGGACTTCTTAGGAAATGCAATGGCGTAACCATTTTCCGCCGATTCAGCTGGCAGGAAATGCATCGCCAAACCCGGGTTAAGGTTGGTCATCTCAATGGCGACAGCGTCTTCTACGATAGCCGCATCGACACGGCCGGAGTTCAGCTCTTGAATAAGATCCGGAATCTTATTAAGTTTCTTAAGCGTGGCTCCTTCAATCGTTTCTGCGTAAAGATCCTGTGTGGAGCCAAGCTGCGTCGCGACTAGTTTACCCGATAAAGAAGCTTCTGTTTCGAGCGGTGCAGACTTCTTTGAGACAATCGTATTGCGGGCAGCGTAATACGTATCAGAGAAATCGACATTTTGCCTGCGCTCATCCGTGGCGGACATTGCGGACATGACGAAGTCGACTCGGCCGGTCTGAAGCGCAGCAACAAGCCCATTGAAATCCATGTGTGTGATTTCCAGTTCGTATCCTAGCTGACTAGTGATATACTTGGCTATATCGATATCCAATCCAACGAATTCGCCGTTGTTTTTGGCATCGACGCTTTCGTAAGGTGGATAATCGGCAGATGTGCCCATTATGAGCTTCTTTTTTTGACCATTAACTGGAGCGCTCGATGCACTCTCTGCACTAACGGAATAAGTGCTGTTTTTCCCCATAGGGAAGGCTTGTCCGAGTCCGATTAGCAGAACCGTAAAGACGATAAGCGATAAATAAATGACTTTAAGCTTTTTTCGATTCATGGTGTCCTCTTTCTTCTAAGGTGATAGGTTTAACAGGCTTATCTGTCATCACGAGATGAGTGTATATTGATAAAATAGCTCCGTTTCAGCCGTATGCGCCTGCAACATTAGAAATTATATGGTGTTCACTATCCTTTGTAAATAACCAATGGTCCACTTTTGTGAAAATTTCAGCATATTTATTAATACCCACTTATATTTATGCTGAATAATTTATGCGAAAAGACTGCATTTATTGAAGAAATGAGTGCCTGCCATTTTTGTTTGCATATTCGAGATTTTGACAGTCGTAATTTGATCAGAATTACTGTTATAATATCCAGATAGAAAGAAAACTATTTTCAGATGAAGGGAGGTGAGTACATTGTTCGAGCTTGAACTGCATGACATCATACCGTATCTCATTTCAATCAGCCTGCTTTGTTCATTAGCGTATGCTTACGCTTCGCATCTGCATTCTGGTGCCTATGAGTACTGGGAACGGAATCAGGTTGTAAGTATAATGTATAGTTTGCTGCCGCAGGTATTGATTCGTTCAATTCCGCTGCATCATTGGTTAGTTCGCAAGGTAAAGCGGAAAGAATCGCCAGATGATGACATAGCAGACTGTTCCAACTCGTTTGTTCAGCTATTTTCAAACAAACGAGGAGGATTTTTATGCAAACGAACAATGTATTCACTTCTTTAAAATACGGACGTGTATTAATGGCCGGTTTGATGCTGGCAGGGCTGCTTCTAGTTAGCGGCTGTAGTACGGCTAGTGGTACGATTGATGGAAATACACCGGGTATTTTTAACCACTATGTCATTTACCCATTATCAGCGGTGCTTCAATATTTGGCTGATATGTTTGGCGGAAATTACGGCTTTGCGATTATTGGCATTACACTTATGATCAGACTTGTTCTACTGCCGCTCATGATGCGCCAGTATCGCTCTCAGAACCAGATGAAAACAAAGATGGCTATCCTTCAGCCGGAGCTCAAGCAGCTCCAAGATAAGTACAAAAACAAGTCAGATGCAGCATCAAAGCAGAAGCTGCAGCAGGAAACGATGCAGCTTTACCAGAAGCATCAGGTGAATCCGCTCGCTATCGGGTGTTTGCCAATGCTCATTCAGATGCCGATATTGATGGGTCTATATTCCGCAATCAAGCTTACGCCAGAGCTGGCGGATCATTCGTTTCTTTGGTTTAAGCTAGGCTCGCCAGATATTGTGCTGCCGATTATCGCAGCGCTCGTTTATTTTGTACAATTCAAGGTTTCGCAGACGACGCAGCCAAATGCGAATGCTGCACAGCAGAAGCAGATGGCTTTCATGGGTTACCTGTCTCCGATACTGATGGGCGTATTCGCTCTATCGGCACCGGCAGCGATCTCACTTTACTGGGTAACAGGTGGGTTGTTCATGATTGCGCAATCTTATTTAGCCAAAAAAGTGTACGCGCCGAAGGTGGATGTCGCACTCGAGGGCAGCGCCTAAATTTGAAGGAGACGATCAGATGTCAGTCGGTGTACTCGCTCATTTATTCGGAAGCTTGCCGTACAAGGAGCTTGCTCCTAAGGTTGCGGAGAGCGGCTTCAGCCATGTGCAGCTAGCTTTGTGGAAGGGCATTAGCGATGTCGATTTCAGCAAGCCTGGGAACTTAAGCCCAGGTCTTGCGAATGCCATCGGCGAGCAGTTCGATAAGTATGGCGTTTCGATTTCAGTGCTTGGCTGCTATGTTCATTTATTTGAACGTGACGAGCAGCTGCGCCGTGCCAATGTGAATCGATTCAAGGAGCTGCTGCGTTATGCGAAGTATTTCGGAGCGCCAATGGTAGCTGCGGAAACGGGACGGAATGAAGGCGGAGACTACACAGACCGAGATTGGTCCGTGATGAAGGCGACATTAGAGGAGTTAGTAGAGGAAGCGGAGAAGTGGGGCGTCTTTGTCGGTTTAGAGGCGGCAAACGACCATTTGATTGGAACGGCTCCTGAGCTGGCTCGGATGCTGGGGGAGGTTCCTTCCTCCAATATCGGTGTCGTTATTGATCCTGGCAATCTGCTGACATCTTCTAATTTTGCGAGGCAGGATGAGGTCATTGAGCAAGCGTTCGAGCTGCTCGGTGATCGTATTATCGCGGCTCATGCGAAGGATCGCATGCTGCTCGGGAGTGGCGAACTGGCTACCGTAACTGCTGGCCTCGGACAGATGAATTATGAGCTGTATATGAAGCTTTTGAATCAATATAAGCCGCATGTACACATCATCATGGAAGAAGCGAAAGAGCATCAAATGGCGGAGTCAAAGGCTTATATAGATGGAATTCGCGCGCGGGTATAAGGACATAAAACCGAAAAAACAGTAGACCATGGGATTCCCGTGGGCTGCTGTTTTTGTTTTTTTATATTGGCAAATAGCCCGTCCTATTCAGTTGGGATTTCAACTACATTACTTGAAGTCGGAACATTTCGAAGCAGCACAAGTAATTTTTTTTTTGAATCAGCATGAACTACTCCGCGAAAAACCTGATGTTTTGTATGGATGTCGAGTGAAAATTTTGTATGAAAAGGATCTGTTTCCGTCAATTGATAATAAACAACATCCTCCCAAGGGATGACTGTTTTTGCATGGTACACGCCATCTTCACCAATTGAATAATTGATTTTACCACCAGAGAATATAGTGGTGAGCATAATGGGAAAAACATACGCAAACCAGTGCTTATAAACGATATCCGTTAAACCAAAGATAAGCAGTATCCATAAGGTCGTAACCATAACTACATACAACAGCACCGTGAGAGTGAATTTTTTGTCGGGAATAAGGAAAGATGGATTATATACTTGAACATTTTTTTTGGATTTTTTAAATATCAGATATTGTTTATGCTCATTGTAGAAGGACCAAATGAGGATCAAGCAGCTGAGGATGTTCAATAATAATGTAAACAAAAAATCGATGTGCAATTCGGTCGCTCCTCGTATATTTGCTGTAGTTGTTAGTATAAAGGGAAATATCCGATAAGGTAGAGGAGATACTGAAAGCAGTTGAATAAGAATTGTTACTCTTCCATTGATTATAGGGATAACAATACTTTTGTACCAAGGGACTAAATTCCTATTTCATTTAAATTATATTTGATTTAAAAGAGCGCAAGCAACGAAATATAGTTTGGTAATTTCCGAAAGAGGTTTTGCGTGCATTAACTAAACGCAGAGAAAATACTACTAGAAGATGAGTTTGTTACAGAGAATCATGGAATTATGATGTACGAGCCTCTACTGGGTGATGAAGCGTATTCTATTAACAGTAAAGGATAAGTTGGCAAAATAAATCGTTGTACAAAGAACTAATACTCACGATAATAAACATGAAGCCCTTCGCATAAAGGGCTTATTTGCATTGTTAATTGATAATGATTATCACCACTGATATACTGAAAATAATAATATTTAAGTAGAGTCCTGCGTAAATAATGAATCTATTTGTTTTAGGGCAGGCTTAGGGGGAATATGATGGACTCAGATAACAGTCTTCTAGAGGAGGAGCGCATTCGGTCGCCCCGGGTGGATTTGTTGAATATCCGAAGCTTTATGGAGGAGCATTACCATGAGCCTTTATCCGTTGACCAACTGGCTAAACTGGCCAACATCAGTCCTAAATATTTTGTAGACTTGTTCAAAAAAACGTACGGTCAGAGCGCAATCGATTATTTGACGAATCTTCGCATCAATCGTGCCAAAAGATATTTGACCGAGTCGGATTTGCGGCTGAGGGAAATTGCATTGAAGGTAGGATATAGCGATGAGTTTTATTTTAGCCGGAAGTTTAAGAAAGAGGTTGGCGTCTCTCCCTCTGCTTTTATAAAAAATCCTAGGCGGCGCATCGCCGCTTATTCGCCTGCCATCATGGGGCAATTGCTAGCGCTGAATTTGATACCTGCAGCTGCTCCGCTTGATTCAAAGTGGACGCCATATTACTACAATGTCTATCAAAACGAGATTAAGCTGCATATGAGCTATGGCGAGGAGAACAGCGGGACAGAATTAAATAAGTTAATAACAGCCAGACCGGATGCCATTGTTGCAGGAGATGTTTTGCTGGAAGAGGAGAAGCAGAAGCTTGCTGGCATTGCCCCGACGTTATTTGTGCCTGCAAAGCAGACAAGCTGGCAAGAACAGCTTCATCAAATAGCATTATTTGTTGGGCGAGACCGTCAAGCCAAAGCATGGATAGAAGACTATAATCGGAAAGCGGCTTTTGCTAAACAAAAAATGGAAGAAGCAGTAGGCAAAGAAACTTTTGCCGTAATCCGCATTAATGGCAATGGCCTTCATATGTACTGCAACAGGGCAATTCATGATGTGCTTTATGAGGATTTGAGACTGAATCCCGCTTATAAGGGAGAGAAGCTCTACAATAAAGAAATATCCTTGAAGCAGCTTGAAGAGATTAATCCGGATCACTTACTGTTATTGGTCTGTCCAGAGAGGGCTTCACGTACGTATTGGCTAACGCTTCAACATCAAGTAGAATGGCGCAAGCTGAAAGCAGTAGAGAAAGGCAGCAGTTATCTTATTCCGTCTGATCCATGGTGTGAATACTCTGCTTTTGCCATTAATCGAATGCTGGATGAGATGCTGCTTCTATTCACAGGATATTGTCCAAACTCATATGCGGATAAAGTCCATGGAAGCACCCGTGCGCATGAAATATAATCTTCTTAAATGAGAAACGTTATCACAGGAGGAGATTATTTTTATGCAGGCCAGAGACTATTCATTCATTAAATCGTTCAAAAAGGGTGCACTAGTGCTGCTCGTATTCATACTGAGCATCAGCCTTCTAACCGCATGCGGCTCGCAGGGCGAAACGGAATTGACTAATCAAGAAACAGCAGTCCCGAACGAAACCGCAGCTTCTGAAGGAACGGAGACAACAGCTTCAACTAGGGTAGTGACAGATGAGCTGGATCATGAGATTACGATTCCGACTAAGCCTCTTAAAGTTTTTGCTCCATATATGGAGGATTCCATGATTGTCTTAGGCGTTAATCCGGTGGCGCAATGGGCAGATGGGAAAAATGGGCAGTTATATTTGCAGGATCAATTGGCAGATGTGCCTAAAGTTAACTTTGTTGGCGGGCTTCCGCCCGCACCAGAGGTAGTCATGGCTTTTGAGCCGGATTTAATTATTTTGCATACAGCCTTCTATGCTGAAAATGGCGTTTATGAGAAGTACTCCAAAATTGCGCCTACTTATGTATTTAAAAACGCAGCAGGTGATCTGGTAAGCTCAGTCACAAAGCTTGGCGATTTGCTGGGCAAAGGGGCAGAGGCAGAACAGGCGCTGAAGGATTATGAAAAGAAGAAAGAGGAAGCGAAGGCAAAGCTTGCGCCTGTGGCGGAAGGTAAGAAGGCAGCACTTATCAATTTTAATGGAAAAGGCATGTATATGATTGGCGGCAACTATTTTGGCGGATACGTTCTATCGCATGAACTGGGTCTTGGAAAGAGCAAGCTGGTAGAAACGAAGAACAGTATGGATGTTTCACTTGAAATTATACCGGACATAGATGCCGATTTTATTTTTACAATGAACAACAAAGGTACGGGAACTGCAAATATGAAGGAGCTCACCGACAACGCGATCTGGAAGAACACGCCATACGCCAAAGCTGGCCATGTTTATGAGGTTGACGATACTTATTGGACAGGAAGCGGACTGATTGCTTATGGAAAAATCATCAATGATGTTGTGACGCTGCTTGCACCATGAGTCATAACAATATTAGCAACCACTACGTCGAAGGCCGTTTTGAGCAAGTCATTTACTCAAATCATAAGCAGTTGGAGTATCGAATGATGATAGCCATTCCGAGCGAGCCGCCTCCGGCAGAGGGCTATCCAATTATTTATGCTCTGGATGGGGATGCTGTATTCGCTACCTTTGCGGAGGCCGCTCGTCTTCAAACACGCAAGCCGCATGGTTATGATCCTGTAGTTATAGTGGGCATCGGTTACCCTTCAAGGGAACCCTTTGAGATGAGCAGGCGATGTTATGATTTCACAATGCCAGCAGAGGTTCAGAACCTGCCTGCTCGCCCGAATGGGCAGGAGTGGCCAGAGCATGGGGGCGCGGATGCGTTCCTCCAATTTATTGAGACGGAGCTGCGCCCCGCGATTGAGAAACAATATCCGATTAATACGACAAGACAAAGCCTGTTTGGGCACTCGCTGGGAGGTTTGCTAGTCCTTCATGCCTTATTTACAAGGCCTCAAGCATTTCAAAACTATGCAGCAGGGAGTCCCTCTATTTGGTGGAATCATCATGCTGTGCTGGAGGAAGCCGAAGCTTTTGAGAAGAGTTTCATAATAGAGGGCAATCTACCGAGGCTGATGCTGACTATTGGTGCAGACGAGCTTCCGGCTATGGTGAAGGATGCAGAACAGCTTGCTGAGCGGCTGCTGCCCCTTGCGGAAAAAGGCTTTTATTCTGAAATGGTGAAATTTTGTGATGAGAGTCATGTCAGTGTGCTGCCAGCGGCAATTAGCAGAGTATTGCGGTTTGCGTTATCGAGCAATCATAAGGGATGATTATTTAGTTTGAGAAAACCTCTAGGGCGAACCCCAGTAGACATTTGCTACTGGGATTCGCCCTATTAGTTATTTATAGTACGTTCAAATGAGGAATAACAAGACCGCCATAGGCGAATGCGATAACGATGACGATGGCAGGATGAATTTTGCGGAACTGCATCGCCCAGAAAGCGACTGCTGCAATAATGAGTGATTGCACAATTCCGATCGATTCGATAGAGCTTTCAGCCATTTGCCATGTAAGCAGCAGCATCATTATGGCAATTACGGGCTGTACAAGCAGCGTCATTCCTTTGACTACAGGCGATTGACGATGCTTCTGCAGCACCTTAAGAAGCAGAATGAGCGCGACAGCGGAAGGAACAATCGTTGCAGCTAATGCGACAATTAAGCCGATCCAGCCGCCGACATCGTAGCCGACAAAGGCGGCAATTTTAGTCGCAATCGGACCTGGGAGTGCGTTGCCGAGTGCCAGTATGTTTGAGAACTCTACTGGTGTCGTCCACTGATGATTCGTTACAATCTCCCTGTACATCAGCGGAATGGAGGCTGGTCCGCCCCCGTAGCCAAGCACATTAGCGATAAAAAACCCGATAATTAAATTAATCCATTCCACGCGTTATGCCCTCCTTCTGCTGGTTGCTTCGGAGCTGCTTCTGCTTTTTTTTGCGCTGAAGGGCTGCAACTGTTTTCAGATGAAAAGCACCGTAACCAAGAAATAAAAGAATGACGATAGCAGGATGAATATGAATGCCTTGCAGCAGTCCAAATGCTAATGCAAAAAAACCAAAACCGACGTATTTGCCAAGCCCTTTGACGGCACGTTCTCCGAATTCATAGGCCATCATGCCAAGCATGACAGCGATGACAGGCGTTACCGCACCGATCATACCTTGTATGAAGGCTGCGCTGCTGAGGAATTGAACCGTCGTTAATAGCAGAATCATCGCAACAGCTGAAGGAATGATATGGGCGAGAACAGACACGATAGCGCCTAGAGTACCTTTTTCACGATACCCTAAATAGGCGGCAATCTTTGTTGCAATCGGACCTGGCAGTGCATTCGCAAGCGCAAGAATTTCGCCGAATTCCTCATCTTCAATCCATTTATAGTTCGAAACTGCCTCATATCGAATCAGCGGGATAACGGACGGGCCGCCCCCGTAGCCAAGAATACCTGTCTTCATCATCGCCCATGAAAGCTGCATGTAGCGGTTATTCATTATTTTGCCAGCCATCATCTACAGCCTCATTCCCATTCGACTCTTGTAACGATTAATTAACACCTGACAATCGACGCTCATAATGCCGGGCAGTGTGTAAAGCTTATCTTTGAGAAAATGCTCCATCTCCTGATTGTTGCGAAACAGACCATGCATATGCAGTTTGCTTGGTCCAGTCATATGGTAGAGGCTGGTGACAAACGGCTCTGTCGAAAGCTGATCAGCAACGGTGTGCAGATGCTTAGGCTCTACTTCTACATTGAAAAAAGCCGATACATTTATTCCGATTCGCTCAGGGTTAATGACAGCCGTAAAACGTTCGATGACACCGCCATCCATCAACGCATTAATCCGAGATTGGACAGCTACTCGCGACAATCCAATCTCCTTCGCTAAATCTGTGTAAGATATTCTTCCATTGATATTGAGCTCAGCAATGATTTTACGATCAATATCATCAATTTCCATTATTTTTGGTTCGTCAAAAGGCCTTTCTTGCACTTATTCATCAGCTCCAATTTTATTTCATTATTTTGCAAGGTGTCTTGTAATACCGAGTTTTAATTACCATATGTATAAATATATACACATCACCATTCGTTTTCAACACAATTAATAAAAAGAAGTTACATTTTTATTGCCTATCATTCTCTGAGGTGGTATTTTAAAAGAATACACAATGTTATATTATCTAACATATAAATAAGTGAATTGCGAGTTTGATTAGAGTTATATCCATTTTTAGGGGTGGTAGATATGAATCAATCGGTCATCGGAACCAAAGCTATGGTTGTCAGCCCTCATTATTTGGCTACTGCGGCTGGCGCTCGTATGCTTGCGCAAGGTGGGAATGCTTACGATGCAGCTGTCGCTGTGAGCGCATGTCTTGCCGTCGTTTATCCGCATATGACAAGTCTTGGAGGAGACTCCTTCTGGCTCGGCTATCATCATAGTGAAGGAAAGGTGCGCGGCTATAATGCCAGCGGCCGATCTGGTTATAAAGCTAGTATTAGTGCTTACGATGGCTTGGCGGCGATTCCGAATCGGGGCATTGGCAGTATCGTAACGGTGCCCGGCATGGTCGATGGTTGGGATGCGGTTCACCGAGAGTATGGCAGACTGGACTGGGCGCAGGTGCTGGCACCCGCTATTGATTACGCCGCGAATGGCTTCCCCATGTCAAATGATCAATATCAAAATACGGTTCATAATGAAATTGTTCTTGCGAGAACACTCGAAACAGCAGATATATACTTGCCAAACGGGCAGGTGGTTAAAGTTGGCGAGCGATTTAAGCAGCCTGCGCTTGCGAAGACGCTGCGCCGTTTAGCTGAATTTGGGCGCGATGAATTTTATAAAGGCGAAACCGCAATGGAAATGACGAGTTTTTTGGGCAAACAAAATGGTCTGCTTGCCGCAGATGATTTTGCGGATCATCATGGCGACTGGGTGCTCCCGATTGAGGGCACTTACCGAGGGTATACGCTTCATCAGATGCCTCCCAATTCACAAGGCTTCTCTGCTATTATGGCACTTCAAATACTAGAGCAATTTAAGCTCGGTGAAATTGAACATGGCTCCCATCATTATTATCAGCTGTGCGTCGAGGCATTAAAGCTAAGCTTCCGTGACCGGAACAAATATTTATCAGACCCTGCATTTACGAGCATACCGCTTGAGCGGCTCTTGGATAAAAACTATGCGGCAGCGCTTGCTGCTTCAATTGAGTTAAACCATGCTTCATGCGAGAAATCAGAGGTGTTGGGCAGCGATACCGCCTATGCGGCAGTTGTGGATGAGGAAGGGAATTCCGTCTCCTTCATTCAAAGTCTGTACTTCGAGTTTGGATCGGGCATCGTAGCGGGCAATACTGGTGTTTTATTGCAAAACCGCGGCTCTTTTTTCTCGCTTGATCCGAATCATGTGAACAGTCTGAAGCCAGCTAAAAGGACATTTCACACCTTAATGCCAGCGATGGCATGTCGTGATGGCAAGCCTGCTGTGCTGTATGGCACGCAAGGCGGCGAGGGCCAGCCTCAGACGCAAACGGCGATATTTACCCGGATGATTGATTATGGCATGAATCCTCAGCAAGCGATAAATGAACCTAGATGGGTATGGGGCCGAACGTGGGGAGAGCCAACGCAGGAGCTGAAAATAGAAGGACGTGTTTCTGCAGACGTACTAGCATCGCTGGCGCAGGCAGGCCACACGGTGAAGAAAGTGAAGGACTTCGACGGCATTATGGGCCATGCCCATGCGATTATGCGAGATGAGCAAGGGTTACTGCAAGGCGGATCGGACCCGCGCTGCGATGGCGCAGCAATGGGATGGTAAAGAGGAGGCGGGGATCTTGATGAAGCAAAGCAGCTGGAATGCGTATGCGACGGAACAGCTTGAGATAGAGCCTTTAGCTGAAGGTGTCTTAAGCGGTAAAACGTATGCGGCAAAAGATGTATTCGATATTGCTGGACATATCTCAAGTGCAGGCAATCCCGACTGGCTGCGAACACATGACGAGGCAGATAAGCACGCTTCAGTCATAAATCGGCTGCTTAGAAGCGGAGCGACATTAAAAGGAACGACCATTACGGATGAATTGATGTACAGCATCAATGGAGAAAATGCTCATTATGGAACCCCGGTGAATCCTAAAGCGTTTGGCCGGATACCCGGAGGCTCCTCCAGCGGATCAGCTGTTGCGGTGGCGGCAGGATTAGCAGACTTCGCTATTGGAACGGATACGGGAGGCTCCATTCGAGTGCCATCCGCCTATTGTGGAATTTATGGAATACGGCCTACGCATGGTGCAGTGGATACGAATGGGCTTATACCGCTGGCGCCTAGCTTCGATACGGTAGGCTGGATGGCCCGAGATGCGCAGACATTGCTTCAAGTGGGCGGTGTACTGCTTGATGAGCAAGGGAGCAGTAAGGAGACATTCACGCGAATGGTGTTTGCTAAGGATGTCTGGGCATTGACGGATGAGCATACATCTACAGCTTCGTCGCAATATTTTCCAATGCTGCATGGTCTAGCCCAGAGGCATGAACAAGCCGTCATTGCGCCAAACGGGCTGCGAGAGTGGGTGAATGCTTTTCGGATTATTCAAGGATTAGAGATTTGGCGTGAGCATCGGGACTGGATATTGCGCGAGCAGCCTGCCTTCGGACCGGGCATAGCGGAGCGGTTTGCTTGGGCGAGCACGCTGCGGCAAGAGGATAGTGGTACAGCTTTCATTATTCGGGAAGAAGCGCGGGCGCTTATGGATGAATGGCTTGGAGAGGATACGGTGCTCGTTGTGCCCACCGTGCCTGCGATAGCGCCGCTGCTAGGATTATCGGGCTCGGAGGTTGAGCAGCGTCGCGCGCGAACGCTCGAAATGAGCTGTTTAGCAGGGCTGGCTGGGCTTCCTCAGATTACGGTTCCGATTGCAGGCGAGCTGGGTTGTCCGATTGGTCTATCCTTCATTGCGGGTAGAGGTCAGGATATGAGGCTGTTGAAATGGGTAGCTGATCACGTCTCGACACGAATAAAGCCATTAAGCTAAAGAAAAGGAGCTGCTGGCAATGAAAATATCAACGGTAAAAAGGAATGGCAAGGAGCTCGCTGCGATACCAAGTGCAGAGGGCCTTGTTCTTATAGAAACGATTAATGAGGCGGAGAATGCCAGCTGGAGTACAGAGCTGTTCGAGCTTATTCGTTTGGGCGAGCTGAGTCTTTTAACAGAATGGTACGAAAGAGAAGGGAAGGAAAAGTTGAAGCGATTGCCGGCGATTCCTTATGAGGATGTACAGTACGCTCCGCTATACCGTCACCCTCGCAAAATTTGGGGTATCGGCATGAACTACGTAAAGGATGCGGCAGAATTAGCGTTGGCGGACCCAAATGAAGAGCCAGTCAGCTTCATCAAGCCGGATACGACGATTATCGGTCCGCTTGATGCGATACATATTCCAGAGGGAGTTGGGAAAATCACAGCAGAAGCTGAACTTGGCATTATTATCGGAAAAACCTGCAAAAATATATCAGAAGCTGAAGTGTATGACGTCATTGCCGGGTATACGACGACAATTGACGTTACGGCAGCTGATATTCATGCTAGACATCAGAGGTTTTTATCGAGGGCCAAAAGCTTCGATACCTTTTTCAGCTTCGGGCCGGAGTTCATTACGAAGGATGAGTTTCCTGATTTGTTAGAGCTGAATGTGGAAACCGCAATCAATGGCGAGGTCGCACATCGCAATAAGGTATTCAATATGAAGTTCCGCCCTTTTGCAGCTGTTGCTTTTCACTCCAGAGTGATGACGCTGCTGCCGGGCGACATTATGATGACAGGAACACCAGGCGCTGTCGTTATTCGCGACGGAGATATAGTAGGCTGTCATATCAATGGTTTCGAGCCGCTGCTGAATACTGTTCAATTTTAGCTTGCTCGGAGAATGAAAAACTGCTATATATAAGTAAGTAAATAAAAACTTGTTTGGAGGAGAGACGATGATCGACGTATTCCCCGCGGCATCGCGGCATTCGGCGGATCTAGGCTGGCTGCGCAGCCACCCAAGCTTCTCATTCGGAGCTTATCATGATCCGAATCGAACAGGCTTTAGTGTGATGCGTGTGTGCAATGACGATTATTTGGCTCCGGAAAAAGGTTTTGGCGCGCATCCACATAGCGACATGGAAATCGTATCTATCGTTTTGAATGGCCGCATTAGACATGAGGATAACATGGGCAACTCGGTCGTGTCCTCGTTTGGCGAGGTGCAACGGATGTCAGCTGGCACGGGCGTTATCCACACGGAATTTAACGCATCAGAAGATCAAGAGCTGCGTTTGCTCCAGCTGTGGTTCATGCCGCAGGAACGAGGAATGAAACCTTCTTATGAAGCGAGCCGATTCGATGTAGACAAGCTGCATAATGCACTGCTTCCTGTCGTTTCAAATCAAGAATTGGAACAGGTTGCCTCGATAAATCAGAATATGACGATTTATCTGAGCAAGTTGGAGCAAGGAAATCAGCTTGAATACGTTGTTGAACCGGGACGCAAGCAATTTATATATATTATTGAAGGTGAAATGTCGGTTCACGGCGAAACGCTTTTTACCGGTGATGAGGCACAAATTGAGGCAGCTGAGGAGCTTACACTCACCGCTGCGGCTCCAGCCTTTTTTATGCTGATCGATTTGCCTTAGGCTTTCGAAGTAAGTTTGCATTCGCAAACTTAAGCATACGCTTTCGAAGTAAGTTTGCATTCGCAAACTTTTGAGGAGGGATAAAAATGAAACAAACGTTTCTTGTTAAACACGCGGTGGGTGGTCGGATGTTTATTGATTCGAATAAGCTGGAAGTGCCCTATACGCTTGTTCCACAGGGGGAAGGCTGGCGATTCACGGTTTCTGTGCCATGGAGCGAAAGTATCGAAGAGCTGCTTGCGCATAAAGCGGAGCTGAACGTGTTTGTTTTCCAAGAGTTTGACGATCAGCCAACGCTAAAAACGTGGTATTACGTCAAAGACGGTCCAGTTGAATATAACGCTGACCAGAACAGTCTCACGATTGTAGCGGATTCTCATATCGCCTATTACCCTCACGAGTATTCGGTTTAAAAGCGTGAGGCAATCATGTGCTATTATCAATTTGTTCACATAGACCAGTCAGACATGTTTTCACATGTAGGGCTGGTCTTTATTTGTATCCATACATGTCGGAGTTGTCCTGCGATTGAAAGAGATGACCTTCTCCGGAAAGCAAGAAAGGTGCTGCCACCCTGCGGCGACAGCACCTTATCTAAGCCTTATTCAATCATTTATTTATTGGTGCTGTGCTGCTTATTTACAAGTCTCTCTGCAGGGTTGCCGTTGCCGTTTCTTCTTTTGTTGAGTTCGGCTTTACGTTGCGTAGCCTGTACCTTTTGAACAAATTCACTTGTGCTTTCCAATTGTATTTCCTCCTCGTTTTTTTGGCATTCTTTCCAACTTCCTTAATTAGAATATCCAACATTCAAAAAAACTGGCGTTAGCGTCATTTATTTTGAGAAAATCGATTGATTGCAGAATCGAGCTCCCTTATGATACCGATATATACTACTATGTTGATGCAGTCATCCACGTTTAACTATATAGGGAAGCTTTAAATTCGAATGCACTTCAATTGATCATACGAGCGGAGCGAGAATAATCATGTTTAGAGTCATAGCGAGGGCGCATATGAAAGAAGGCTTCGAGATGGAGGCCATCGAAGCGGCAAAAAAGTCAGATGCTATACAGCAGCTAATAGAGCAAGGGGAGATTATGACGGTTGGCTGCTTCCAATGGGAGCGAAATGTGTTCATTTACTGTGAGTGCATCGAACGAGTGCTCGAGCCCGAAGAGCTGCTTCCAGAGATGGCTGCTTTTTTGGAGGATTGGCCTGGACATTCAGCTGCGCGAAAATGGATTCCGATGATTGATGTCTTCCATTTTAACGAGCCAGCCAGTTATGATCATTGGCTTCGCAAAGAAACAGTTGAACGGCGTGTTGGAAGAGTTGCGCACTTAAAGCCGGAAATGGCAGCAAGCTATATTTATTTTCATTATCAGCTCCAAGAGGAGCGGGCTTTCCATGGGCCGAAGTATGAAATCATTGCGATGCATGAGAATTTGCTGTTTGGTTATCAGGAATTTCCTGCCGTCGTCGAGGAGCCCATATTGCCAGGGAAGCTTAGTACGACAGGGACTCCTGTTAATTGGAGCGATTCTAGAATGGATCTTCATTTTCAACCTTGGGAGGATGGGCATTTGTATTTCAAACCGATTGAGCAGCTGTTTGCGCATTACTGCCACTCTCCAAAAAAAAGGCGCTAAAATATAGGCTGATATTTGCCTTTATTGGACGAAATATGGTACAATAAAATCAATTGCAAGTTTGAAGCAAATATTCACAATACACTGCTGTTTATAAATGATAACTGCCCCTTACTCTAAGTTCGAGGCAGTTTTTCCTTTTTTATCGCGAAGGGGGCTGACCATATGTACAATCGTAAAAAACCGCTTGAAGAAATTCCGGAAGAAAACACGAAGGTATGGACATGCGAGACGGAAGGGTGCAACAGTTGGATGCGCGATAACTTTGCGTTTGATCACGTTCCTACTTGTTTAATCTGCCATGAACCAATGGTCAGTGGCGAGAAGATGCTGCCCGCGCTCAATAACTCCAATAGTGACATGAAGACGTTGAAGAAGGGTACACCGATTATGTAGGTGTCTTTCTCAGACAAAGAGAAGCTGAGTTTGGCTCGGTTGGTTAACGCCAATTGAACGAAGCTCAGCTTTTTTTTGCTTTTGAATCAATTTATGGAGCTGACTTTATCCCTTATGCGAGAGCAGGTTTCCGCTAACTATCCCCGTTGTAATGGTGTTTCCTATAGTCGTTGGGAGAGCAGTTCGTACGTTTCTTGAAGACGCGGCTAAAATATTTCTCATCCTGAAAGCCTACCAGCTCTGCAACCTGAGCGATCTTTAACTGCCCGTTCGCCAAAAGCTCCTTTGCCCGCTTGATCCGAACCTCCGCAATAAAATCGGATAAATTGCCATTCGTCTCCTGCTTGAATTTGCGTGAAATGTATTCTCTGCTTAAATAAAAGCGCTCGGATATATCCTGCAGCGTGATTTCCTCGTGAGGATGCTGTTCAATATAGGCAGCGATGTCCTCAATGACACTACGTTCCTTGTCATGTTCAGCCAAACGCAAGGAAACGTCACACGTTTCTGTAAAAACGCCCTGTTTCCACTGCTCGTAATCAAAAAAACCATTGGCATCCAAGGATAAGAGTGTCTGATCCTCAATTAATTCGGATTTGTTTCCAGTTTTGCTTTTGTCGCTTTTGTATTCCCATATAGACTTGGCGAATTCGAATTGCTGACGCCAGTTCATTAGCTGTTCTTGCGAGATGAAGCCTGCTTGATCAAGGGAATCGAACCAAGGCTTTAAAGCGCGGCGGATTTGTTCTTTGTTGCCGCTTTGCACAGCAAATTTTATTTTTTCTTCATGCTCGCTAAAGAGCAGAAGTGTGTTTTTGTGCTGATGAACTGCTGCCTCAAAAGTATGGCAATACGAATCGTTAACGAGCAAATTCCGGCGCAAAAGCGCATGCTTCGCTTGTTGATAAGCGGAGGCTGCTGATGAAGGAAAGGCTGCAGCATGCCCGAGTCCAAAATGAAACCGCGTCTTCAATATCACAAATATCGCATCGTTCATTTCCTTGATTAACGCAGGCGCCAGCTCTCCATCTCCCCAAAACAGCAGCAATAGCTCTTGCTCCTGTCCGCGGTGGCGAAGCGCGAAGCCGATTTTTTTTTCCTTTAGAAATTCATTGCATATATTCGTCAAAGAGAACAGCAGCAAATCGAGTCCTGAGGCAAATTTCTCTCTAATGAACGGAGAAGCAAGCTCAAGCTTGACCAGTGCAATACGTGCACGAGGTATAGGTTTCGTAATTCCTAACTCCAGTCTGAGCGTATCTGCAAAGCTCGAGTAGGAGCCAGGTTCGTTGATCATTGCCGAAAAATATTGCTCCAAGTACATCGGCTTAAGCTGATTAAGCTCGATATTCATCCTCGTCTTGCGGCATCGCTCCTGCTCCTCCGCGGTATAGCAGCTCACCGCTTTCGCTAATGCACTAACGAGCTGCTCCGCATCAATGGGCTTCAAAATATAATCGATTCCGCCGTATTTGACCGCATGGCGAACGAGGCTAAAGTCGTCATGGCCGCTAATGACGATGATTTTGCTGGCAGGCGCATGCTCAGCTGCCCATTGCAGCAGCTCCGTGCCATTCATATTTGGCATCATCATATCGGTGAAAATAATTTCTGGCCGTTCCGTGCGAATTAAAGCAGTAGCGGCGATACCGTCTTGTGCCTCAAGCAGTGTATCGATGCCGTAATCATCCCAAGGGACGAGCAGCCGTATCGCTTCCCTCACATGCTTCTCATCGTCAATGATTAATGCCTTCATCGTTCATTCTCCTTCGCCAGCGGAATATGAATCGTAACGGAAAAGCCATGCGGCTTCACGTGACGCAGCTCCATAGCAGCCGTTTTGTTAAAATGCAGGCGCAGACGCGAAAGCACGTTAGGCAGGCCAATTCCGCCCTCTTCTTGATCATTCGGCTGCCCGGTTCCGATGGGAGGCATTTTCTCCAGTTGAAGCCGCACCTCTTGAAGCCGATCCTCGGACACGCCGCAGCCATTATCTTGAACCGTAATCGAAAGCCATTCCCCTTGTTTATCCAAAACGCTGGTAATCAGAAGCTCCGAAGGCTCCTCCGATGATTGCACAAACCCATGCTTAAAAAAGTTTTCGAGCAGCGGCTGCAAAATCATTTTTGGAACGAGTATTTGCCTTGTCTGCTCATCAATTAGCAGCTGCACATGGAGAGCTGTGTCAAAACGCTGTTTCTGCAAATCAAGATAGGCCTGAACATAATCGAGCTCCCGGCGCAGCTCCACGACCGAGTCCATGGCGTTCATGTGATAGCGCATCATTTTCCCAAGAGACGTAATGAGTGAATACGCTTTGGTGTCGCCGTGCTGCAGTGAAACGGTACCGATCGATTGCAGTGCATTATAGAGAAAGTGCGGATTTACCTGAGCTTGCAGCGCTTTCAACTCATTGGTTTTATTGGCAATCTCAAGCCGATATTCGGTCAAAATGAGATTGTTGATAGTCTGCATCATCGAGCGGAACCGCCTTGCGAGCAGGCCGATTTCATCATTGCTGTGTATGTCGATCGCTACATTCAAATTGCCCGTCTCAATCTTGTTCACATAACCGATTAAGCGAAGCAGCGGCTTCGTAAACCGAATTGAAATGAACAAAGTGGCTAATACGACAATGGCTAGAAAAGCGATTCCGACTGCCGTATTAATGCGGGCAATCCGATCGGCAGCGCTGAAGAGATGCTTGTAGGGCGTCTGTTTGATTAAATACCAGTCCATGTAAGGCGTCTTAATCCGATCATAAAAAATCATGCCCTTGAACGATTCCTCTTTCCAGTCAAAATGTCCGCTGTCCTGCCCGGAGCTGAGAATCGTCCCCAGCCAGCTCTGTTTAGCTGACGTACCGATTTCGTTTTTATCCGAAGAAAGCACGATTTGACCATTCGAATCCGCAATATAAAAGCTTTCCTCACCGCCGTCATAGAGCTGGCGATTTAAATCCTCTAATACATTCAATCTCACATCGATAGACAATTCAGCAAGCAGCTCATCACTTGGAGCGAGGAAGATCGGACGATGGAGCGTAAATACCATCTCCTCGCTTGCCGAAGATTTGAGATCAACGAGTCCGTAATTATGGCTCATATGCGTAGGCTCTATATAAGCTTTCTTAAAGGTTTGTGGAATGGGAACATTATTTCGCCCAACCTTAATGTCGTCATTCCATAGTAAATACGTTGCGTTTTGGTTGACCGCATAAAGCCTTACTTTATGAAATTCGCTGACGCTTTGATACATGTTGTACAAATGATCCTTCAGCAGGTTGCGATTGCGGATGACGTCGGTAATATCGTTCGGGAATACCTCATCCTCCATGCTGTGCTCCAAAATATAATACAAGGAGCGCGGAACGTTCATCGCGTTGTAGACAGCGAGCGACTTCTGATTGATGTTGTTCATGTAGTTCATAATGTTGGTTTTCCCGAGCGACAGCAGTCGATTGTTGCGAGCAATCGCATCCTCTGTAATCGATTTGGTTGTCGCATTATAAGAGATGATCATCGAGGTTGCAATCGGCAAAATCGTAGCTGCGAGCAGCAAAAGCATGAGCTTTTTGCGAATCGTGTTAAATGGCTTAATCGTATTCATGATCACAATCGCCCGCTTTCTGTCTAAGTCACTCTTGCATAAACACAGTAACCGATCCTGCTGCGGATGGTCAATATAGTCCACCTACCTTATCATCATCCTCTGTGGTTTGATGGGGGACTCGGTTTTATACTGTGAATATCAACAGATACATTGACACATAGGGAAGAGAAAGGGGACGAGAATGATGTCCAAAAAAATCAAGTGGAACGAATGGATACAGCAAACGGTATTTGTTGGACCGGGACTCATTGCCTTTATATTGATTGTGCTTGCGCCATTCGTGATGGGTTTTTACTACACCTTTACGGAATGGAACGGGATGGACCTCGGCAACGCCAAATGGGTAGGAATGAAAAATATCGTTAAGATTTTCTCTGACGATGAGCGTTTTTGGAATGCATTCTGGTTTACGACTAAGTTTACGGCTGCCGCGGTTATCGTCACCAATCTGCTGGCATTTCTGTTATCTCTGCTGCTTACGCGAAACCTGAAGAGCCGCAACATTTTGCGAACCGTATTTTTTCTGCCTAACGTAATCGGGGGACTGCTGCTCGGCTACATCTGGTATTTTATATTCGTAAGAGGCTTTCGGGCTATCGGCGAAGCGACGGGCTTCGGATTTTTTAACCTTCAGTGGCTAGGTACTCCGAATACTGCCTTTTGGGGCATCGTTATCGTATTCGTATGGCAGACGGCAGGGTATATGATGATTATTTATATCGCAGCTATGATCAGTGTGCCGAAGGATTTAATCGAGGCCGCCAAAATCGACGGGGCAGGAGCTTGGCAAATGCTGCGTTCAGTCACCGTGCCGCTTATTATGCCAGCCATTACGATCTGCTTGTTTCTTACGACATCAAACTCGTTCAAAATGTTCGATTTGAACCTGTCGCTCACCGCTGGCGGTCCTGGCAATGCAACGGAGTCGATCGCGCTAAACGTTTACCGCGAGGGGCTAGTTAACAACCGTTATGGACTTGGAACAGCGAAAGCGATGATTTTCTTCTTCGGCGTAGCTTTAATTACGGTCACGCAGGTATGGTTCACGAAGAAGAAGGAGGTGGAGGCGTAATGGAAAACAAACAGCGCTATACACCTCTCATTTTATTGCTCGAAATTATAGGTATCGCGGCTGCGCTCATTTTCTTGGCACCGTTCTACTTTTTGATCATCAACTCGTTTAAGGAGCTCAAATTTATTTTGCTCAACGCCGCTTCGCTGCCGGAGAAGCTGGGGCTGGACAACTTCAAGCGCGCATGGGTTGCTATCGATTTTCCGACGGTGTTTCTGAATTCGTTTATGGTGACTTCGATTAGCGTCCTTATGCTTGTCATCGTCAGTTCCATGATGGCTTATCGCTTAGTTAGGCGTCCGACGACCTTTAATAAAATATTGCTGACGGTACTTATTGCTGCCATGATCATTCCGTTCCAATCGGTTATGCTGCCGCTGATGCGCATTACGTCGATGTTCGAATTGCGCGGTCATTTGTATGGTATCGTTATATGTTATATGGGCTTCGGCATTTCCTTATCGATGTTTCTGTATCATGGGTTCATTAAATCTGTTCCGCTAGAGGTAGAGGAAGCGGCGGTTGTGGATGGCTGCTCACCTTATGGCGTATTCTGGCGTATCGTGTTTCCGCTGCTGAAGCCAATCACGGTAACGGTCATTATTTTGAACGTGCTGTGGATTTGGAATGATTATTTGCTGCCAGTGCTCGTTATAAATGATAAGCTGACTACGATTCCGCTCGCCGTGCAAAAGTTTTTTGGCCAATATTTGCGCAAGTGGGATCTCGCAATGGCTGCACTCACGCTTAGTACGATTCCAATTATTTTGTTTTTTTTATTTTTGCAAAAGCACATTATTGAAGGAATTACAGCCGGTTCAGTTAAAGGTTAACGATAAAAAGTTTAATTATGGAAGTTATCAACATTTTACACCTAGAAGTACAATATATTCGGTGTTGTGCCACGTTGTTGCACAATTATAATGACGATGTAAGCGATACAAAAACGAAATGATATATAAAATTTGCGGGAGGTCATAAGATGAAAAAAGTTTCCTTACTTATGCTAGCTGCTATTATGCTCATCGTTCTGGCAAGCGGCTGTGGAAGCAACAACGGTAACGGCGGGAAAGCAACAAATGCACCAAAAGAAACTGAAAAAAACGGTGGAACAGAAGCGACGGCAGCGCCGAAGAAGGACGTTACCATTAAAGTGTTTCAATTCAAGGTAGAGATAGCTGACGCACTTGCCAAAATGGCTGCTGAATACGAGAAGGAAACCGGCGTAAAAGTGGAAATCGAGACACACGGCGGCGGGGAAGACTACAGCGCATTGCTGAAAGCAGAGCTGGCTGCCGGCGAGGAGCCGGAAATTTTCAACTCAAGCGGCTGGGCGGGCTTCGATCCTTACGTGGACCGTGCGACGGACTTGACTGGCGAGGCTTGGGCGAAGGATTTGGTTGAAGCATCAAAAGCACAAATTACGCGTGACGGCAAGCTGCTTGGCATGCCGATGAACCTTGAAGCTTATGGCTTCACCTACAATAAGGATCTATTTGCAAAAGCAGGCATCACCGACCTGCCGCAAACGCTCGAGGATCTAGAAGCAGCAGCTAAAAAGCTGAAGGATGCTGGCATCATTCCATTCGCGCTTACTTCGGAGTGGTGGTCGATGGGCATTCATACGCTAAATATCGCATTCGCTAACCAAGCTGATCCAGCGGCATTTATCGAAGATGTGAAAGCGGGCAAAGTGAAGCTGAAAGATGATCCGATCATGAAGCAGTGGATTCGCCTAGTGGACATTATGTTCGCGAATGGTCAAGACAATGCGCTGACAACGGATTACAATACGCAGGTAGCGGAGTTTGCAGCAGGCAAATATGCCATGATTCAGCACGGCAACTGGATTCAAGGCATGATTGATGAAATTGATCCCGCGCTTAACCTTGGCATGATGGCTGTCCCTCTTCAAGGCAAGCCTAACGTATTTACCGGCGTACCGAACAACTGGATCGTCAACAGCAAATCCGATCAAGTCGAAGAAGCGAAAGCATTCCTGAATTGGATGGTTACTTCGGAAACAGGCAAAAAATTCATTTCAACCGATTTCAAATTTGTACCGGCATTGTCCTCCATCGAGCCAAACCCAGAAGCGGTAGGCAAAATCGGCGGCGATTTCGCAACCTTCGCGAATGCGAGTCCAGAGCAAGTGAAAAGCTGGAACTGGGATCGTTTCCCAGACGGCATTACACAGCAATGGGGTGCAGCAATGCAAGAATATCTCGGCAAGCAAATTACCAGCGATCAATTGCTTGAGAAATTCGACAAAGCGGTACAGGATATCGTGAAAAAATAATAATTTGAGCAAGCAGAGGATTATGATGCTCCCGTATCTTCTATAATAGAAGAGGCAGCTCCTTAGGTTATTGACCTAAGGGGCTGCCTCTTATTTGTGTGAGAACTTACCCGTATACGAGATTATACGATTTCTCTATCCATCGCCTCGCAAATCAACATGGCGAACAGGCTGTTGGACCAAGCGAACCATTCTCGCGAGAATACGGAAGGATCATCCTTATGGAAGCCCTCGTGCATAAAGCCTGTATCAGCATCCGTATTCACGAGCATATCGATCAGCTCTTTTATTTCTTCATTATTATCAGCAGTCAGCGCTTGCATCGACAAAGCCATATGCCATACATGCCCGGCAGGCGTATGAGGGCTGCCTATGCCTTTGGCGAATTTGCCTTCAAAGTAAAACGGATTTTCATGGCTCAGCGCAAACCTACGTGTGTTTTGATAAATGGGATCGTCCACAGGCGCATAGCCGAAATAAGGAATAGACAGCAGTCCAGGTGTACCCGCATCATCCATAAGACAGTAGTTTCCATACCCGTCCGTTTCATAAGCATAAATTTTGCCGAATACCGGATGATTGACGATGCCGTACGCTCTAATGCCGAAGTCGATCTCCTGCCGCAGCTTCTCTGCTCTTGCAGCCAATTCTTTGTCGCCATACACTTGATCCGCAATATCCCGAATATAGCCCAAAATAACGACGGCAAACATGTTGGAAGGAATGTTGTAGCCGAACAGGCAAGCATCATCGCTTGGACGGAAGCCCGACCAAGACATGCCTGTGTAGTTGACCGGCAGTCCTAACCCGTCATTTTGCAGCGTTTCGGTTTCTTTAAAGCCTGGACGCACGAAGCGGTAAGGGGACTTTTCTTCATGCCGCTGCTCTGTTTTGATTACATTGACGATCGAGTTTAAGGCTTGATAGCAGGCATCGTCGAAAATATCGCTTTTGCCTGTTTCCTGCCAGTACATATAGGCGAGCTGAGTAGGGAAGCACAAGGAATCCAGCTCATATTTGCGCTCCCACATCCAAGCTGTCATATCCGATTGGTCACCTGCATTATAATGTTTGCCGCTTGCCGTCTCATTAAATGCGTTCGTATAAGGATCTATATTAATGTAGAACATCTGACGGCGAATTACGCCGCTAATAATACGCTGCAGTTCAGCATCCTCCTTGGCATAAGGGATGTAATGACGAACCTGCTCCGTAGAATCACGCAGCCACATCGCCGGAATATCTCCTGTAATGACAAAGGTTGTGCCATCGTCCAGCAGCTTGATCGTTGTCTCCAGCGTATTTGGAAAACAATTTTTGAACAGCTTTTGCAGCTTGGGACGATGCGCAAGGCGCTGGTCTGCCTCAGCCAATACGTTAATAATGGAATCTGGTAATTTCATAAGGTTTGCCTCCTGATTGTAGAGAGTAGGTTATAATTTTTGCTTTTCCAATGGTTTGGCGTACATCGCTGTTCTGAATGCTCGCGGCCTCTTGACGGCGTTCCAAAATATCGCTTTGATAAATATGCTCTACGCCAAAATTAGCTTCAAACGCCAGCTCCTGCGGCTCGCCCGCAAGGTTGTACCAACGAATAATGACATCGCCGCTTTGCTGCGACACTTTAAAGGCGGACAAAGCGAACCCTTTGCCTTCCCACTTCAGTGGCTCATAGGTTGCCGGGAGCGAGCCTTGTTGATTTCCGGTTTGCAGGTGGAACCAAGGCGCTTGGAATTGGTAAGCTTTCACAAATGCCTCCGAAGAAATAGCATCGCCGGCGTGCGGGAATAGGGAGAACTCTACGGTATGCTCGCCAAGGCACTGCGCCTCTGGTGTCGGGAATACTCCCCAATCTCCCAGCTCAGAAACAGAACGGAGAAGCGTAACCGCTATGGTATTCGATCCATCGCGTAGCACTTCGTATTCGTTAAGGCCTTTATTAGCGACGCTTAAGCCGTGTTCGCCGTCCGACACACTAACAAATGCATGTTGATGCTGGGCATTGCTTGGATTTATCCACTCCTCCGCTGGCGTCGTATCACGGGAAGCGACCTCGAAGATCGAGTCAGCCAAATGCTTGTCCGACTTCAGCCCAGTAGGGAACAATACGCGAAGGCGATGATCCTTGGCCTGATTATTGAAGGATGCCTCCAGCTGCAGCCCTCTGCCGGATTGCTCTAGGCTAACGCGAGTGACGATGCGCATCGGCACCATATGCTCAACTCGTTGGGCCTGCCGATCACGGAAACGGACCATTTTTCGTTTTTCAGATGTGAATGTATCATCAGCTCTGGCTGGAATTGCCCATTCATGTACAATCTCGTATGTGGCCCGATAGGTTTCATTCTCAACAAGGGTTATAGTTGCCGGAATACCCTTGGTTGTAAGAGGCTGTTCTCCCTCAGGCTGCCGGAATACATATTCATTGCCAATGTCGCCGCAATCCTCGTAAATGCCAAGTCCTTGGAATGTCTTCCCGGTTACTTTATCCGTTAAATGATATGAGCCGTCTGCTTCAAAGCTTACAGCAATATATTGATTTTCCATGCCGCTTGGGCTGGCGATTAGTGATGTGTTAGGCGCTAAAGCCGGGGCTGCAGCGGATTCATGCCAAGCATATGTTTTGAAGCCAAGTGCCGGAACCCGGCTTGCTTCAAACGTTAACTTTATTTTGCGAGCCATATAAGGCTGGCGGAATTTATCCTTCGGCAGCTCATAACCGAAATGAACGCCTAAATCCTCCACTTTGGCAGCAATCGCATAACCCTCGTCATCCAGCAGAGCCCCATTCTCCAAATGAAGCGGAAGCTTCTCAAGCCGTTCAGCAATGGCAGCAGGGTTAGGCCCTTCCTTAAAATAAGCTTTGGCAACGATGAGCTCCGCGCTTACTGTGCCGCTGCGCTCCCAACCCGTCATGTTAAAAATAGTAACAGGCACGCTGGATTCACCCCATGCTTTAACCCCGCTCGTATCGATCTGTCCCGCAATTGCACTCAGGCTCTCCGCTATAATGGATTCGGCCGTATGGCGGCTCTTATCGAATCGCGTCACCATTTCCTGATGCACTTCGTCTACGCTGCAGCCGCAAATACTGTCATGGGGATGATTTTGCATAAGCGTCTTCCAAGCATAGGTCAATAGCTGATGCGGATAGCTTTGGCCGCCGACGAGATGTGCAAGTGCAGCTAGAGGCTCAGCGCCTTTCTCCAGCAAGGTTTGTCCCCGCTGATTGAGCTGCTTCAAATAAACCCGAGCGGAAGCCGTATTGACGAGCGTGCTCCACCCGTCTGTATGCTGGCTGCGCAGCTCGCCCTCGACCGTCGTCAAATGAGAAGGCAGCTGCCCCTTCAATGCCTCGATATATTGCTCAAAGCTGGAATGAACAAAGGTAACGTCCGGGAAAAGCTCGCTTGCCGTGCGAATACCCTCGGATAAGTTGGTTTGAACAGGTTGATGATCACAACCGTTCATGAAAAGAAGCTCTGGCGTAGAAGCGTATTTGCTGGCATCGCCAAGCCGTTTGGTCCAATAGGCTTTCGCTTCTTCTGGATCAGTCGGCACTTCCATCCCGTTGTTGTACCAGTTAGCAAATAGCAGTCCGAGCACGGACGAACCGTCAGGAGAGGTCCAGTGCATTTCTGAATAGGGAGATTCATAGCTGGAGCCGGTCGTTTCACCGACCATATTATCGAAGCCGGTCGGCTTAACGCCCCGTCCAAACACAGCGGTATCCATATCTGCTTGCTTCAGCATTTGTGGAGCCTGCCCCATATTTCCGAAGGAATCGGGGAAATATCCAAGCTTTGAAATAACGCCATAATAAGCAGCGTCTTGATGCCCAATCAACAAGTTGCGGACATTCGCCTCGGAGCTTGTCAGAAATTCATCCTGCAGCACATACCATGGACCGATAATAATTCGGCCTTCTCGAATGTATTTCTCGAGCACTTCTCTTTTCTCAGGATGAATCTGTAGATAGTCTTCAATAATGATCGTCTGTCCGTCCAGATGAAAGCTGCGGAAGCTGTCATCCTCTTCCAAGATGCGAAGCAAATCGTTCATTAGCTCTGCGAGCAGCGTATGGTGGTATTCGTAAGGCATGTACCATTCGCGGTCCCAGTGCGTGTGTGAAATAAGATGGGCGGTTTTGTTTGTCACGGTCAAAAGCCTCCTGAATTGGATTGGAATTGTATGCGTGTTCATAAGAGATAATTGATAACGGCTGTTCAGAAACAGGCATTCGTAAGAAAGGTTCACACATTTATCCGCAAAGCACAATATGTATCACTTGCACCCCATTTTCGGACAGCATATCTAACACATTAAGAGCGTTCTGATGAGCGAAAATAGGACAACTGTCATTGCGAAAAGCCTGTAAAACCCTATGGTTACGGCGTTTTCGAATGACAATGCAGATCATACATATTTACCGTTGATGGTGAAAATGACTACAATTTGGAATGTAAGCGCTAGTCAATTACAATGCCGGTTGCCGGTAGAGTGAAGCTGCGAATAACAACATAGAGAGAGGAGGATTCGAGAGAGATGGAAGGAAACGAATTGCAAGCTGTTCCATTAAACAAGAAGACAAGCGGAAACAAGTCGCTCGCAAAAAAGATGCTGCAAAACTGGGAGCTCTACTTATTTATGACTCCTGTCATGCTGTACTTTCTTATCTTCCATTATGGTCCGATGTACGGTATCCAGATTGCTTTCAAGAACTTCATTCCGACAAAAGGCATTATGGGAAGTCCGTGGGTAGGCTTCGAGCATTTTGAGAGATTTTTTAACTCCTATTATTTTTGGGACTTATTGTGGAATACGTTCAGCATTAGCTTATATGAACTGGCCATCGGTTTTCCGCTGCCCATTATTCTAGCGTTAGCATTTAACGAAATTAAGAACGGCTACTTTAAGAAAACTGTGCAAACGGTTACTTATGCACCGCATTTTATTTCTGTCGTTGTTATGGCCGGGATGATTATCACTTTCTTGTCGCCATCATCGGGAATGCTTGTGAGGCTCATCGAGCTGGTTGGCTTGGAGCCGGCTGCTTATCTTACGGATCCAAAATGGTTTAAGACGGTGTACGTCTTATCAGGCGTGTGGCAAAGCGCGGGGTGGGGGACAATTATTTATCTTGCAGCATTGTCTGGCGTAGACCCTCAGCTTCATGAGGCTGCTATCGTCGATGGCGCAAGCCGATTCAAACGAGTGCTGCACATCAACTTGCCGACGATTGTACCGACCATCACCATTTTATTGATTTTGAACATGGGCAATATTTTGGGCGTTGGCTTCGAGAAAATTTTGCTGCTGCAAAATCCATTAAATATGGGATCATCGGATGTCATTTCTACATTTGTTTACCGAACCGGGCTAGTAGATGCACAATATAGCTTCTCTACGGCCGTGGGCTTATTCAATTCAGTCGTGAATGCGCTATTGCTTATTATGGTCAACAAAATTGCGAAACGCACAAGCGAAACCAGTCTTTGGTAGGAAGGAGGAGCAGAAACGTATGGTTACAGCAGTAAAAGAATCAAAGGGCGATAAGCTGTTTCTCATTTTGAACTATATTTATTTGCTACTAGCGTTAATCGTTGTGTTGTACCCGGTGCTCTATATGGTCAGCGCTTCGATAAGTGATCCGAAATACGTCAATTCAGGCGAAATGTGGCTGTTTCCGAAGGGGATTACATGGGAAGGGTACAAGCTGGTATTCGATAACGCGAAGGTTTGGAACGGTTATCTCAATACGATCATTTACACGGTCGTGGGTACGCTGCTCAATCTAGTCGTTACCCTGCCTGCCGCGTATGCGCTGAGCAGAACCGATTTCATCGGGCGCAAACTGTTCATGGGCATCATTCTAGTTACGATGTTCTTCAGCGGAGGCCTTGTGCCAAGCTACTTGTTAATTAAAAACCTAGGCCTCATTAACAGCATGGGTGCGCTTATTTTGCCAGTCGCAGCCTCAGTATGGAATATCATCGTGGCGAGAACCTTTTTCCAGTCTACGATTCCGAAGGAGCTGCAAGAGGCTGCGCATATGGATGGCTGTACGAACTTGAAGCTATTTGTCCGTATTATTTTACCGCTATCCTCACCGATTATTGCCGTTATGGCTCTCTTCTATGGAGTAGGGCATTGGAATAGTTATTTTTCTGCATTGATTTATTTGAATGACGAGGCGAAATATCCGCTTCAAATGATTTTGCGTCAAATTCTTGTGCTGCAGGAAATGACAGCAGAGACTACGGGTGCCGCGGTTAGCGGTGAAGTAGCGATGGCGATGAATTCCAAGGCAGATGCGGCTTCTTTGGTCAAATATGCGGTCATTATCGTATCGACGCTTCCGATCATTGCCGTTTATCCGTTTTTGCAGCGTTACTTCGTACAAGGCGTCATGATTGGCTCTGTAAAGGGTTAGTTGCCTTGTTCGGAGCTTTTCCGAAGGACTTTGTGAGATAATGGACGAAGGAAATCATTCCTTCGCTTATTATATAGCATCATTTAAATAGAATAGAGGAAAAAAAGGGAGGATTTAAGAATGTACAAATCAAGAAAAGCAGCGTCCTTGCTGCTTGCAGGTGTGATGACGGTTACATTGCTTGCAGGCTGCGGCTCTAACGGCGACAAGGAAAAAGGAAATACGACTGGAGCGGGAGCAGGAGCAGCTGCAAACGTGAATAAGGAAGGTTTTCCAATCGTTAACGAGAAACTTACCTTAACGCTAATGGCGCCGGACATCGGTATTCAGAACTGGAATGACATGCCGGTAATGGACGAAATGGAGAAATTGACGGGCATTAAATTTGAGTATTTGAATGCGCCTAGAGACAGCTTTGATACGAAAAAAAATCTAGTTTTTGCAAGCGGCGATTATCCTAATGTATTGTTTGGCGCAAAGCTAACTCAGGCTGAAGAGCTTAATTATGGTGGACAAGGCATTCTTATTCCACTGGAAGACCTTATTGACGAATATGCACCGAATGTGAAGAAGCTGCTTGAGGCTTACCCGGATATTCGCAAATCCATCACAGCACCGGACGGGCATATCTACTCCTTGCCAAGATTTGATTTAAACCAGCCATGGTACCGCAATCCGCTTTGGTATAACGGCGACTTTCTGAAAGCGCTTGATATTAAGAAAATTCCTGAAACAACGGAGGAATTGTACACTTATTTGAAGCGGGTCAAAGAAGAGGATCCGAACGGCAATGGCCAAAAAGACGAAATTCCACTCGCTTCCTCCTCGAAGATGAGAGATTTGCGGACGTGGATTCTAGGAGCTTTTGGCGCATATGAGGAAGAAATTTATGTAGATGACAAGGATGTTGTTCATTATACGCCTATGGAAGAGCCTTACAAGGCGTACCTGGAATACATGAATCGTCTTTGGAGTGAGGAACTGCTCGATCATGAGTCCTTCTCTCAAACGGATGATCAGAAGAAAGCAAAAGCTAAAAACAATCAAGTCGGATTGTTCTCGGAGTGGCATGCATACTTTACACTCGGCGGCGAGCCGGACACAGAAGATGTGCTGTTCAGCCCTGTGAAGAGCGATATGGTAGCAGCTCCTGCAATTGCAAAAAATAGAGGTTATTCAACAGGCGCCTTCGCAATTACGAGCAGCAACAAAGCGCCGGAAGCATCGATGCGTTGGGTCGATTATTTGTACTCCTATGATGGAGCAATGCTGTTTGACAAAGGACCTGAAGGTACGCTCTGGAAATACACAGACAAAGCTTCAATGACGAAGGAATGGCTGCCTGTTCCAGGCGGCGGCGATCGGGAGGAATACCGCTCAACACTTACGCCTAACTATGGTATTGCCGCGCCTATGGTAATTAGCGATGACCTTACAAAGGGCTTGAAAACAGAGTTCGATGAGTGGGTAGCCAAGGAAAATAAGGAAAAGCTGTTGGATCGCGGTGCAAGAGTTCCGTTTCCAGCTTTGTTCTTAACTGCAGAAGAGTCGGCTGAGGTTACAAAACTTCGCTCTGACCTGAGCACTTATGTTATGCAAATGGAAGCTAAGTTTATTACAGGTCAAGATTCGATTAGCGGTTGGGATAAATACGTTGGCACGATCAAGAAAATGGGTGGAGAACGGATGGCGGCGATTTATCAGACGGCATACGACCGCTGGAAAACGAGCTAACATCCAAGTAAATAAGCCAACTCTTGCACCGGGAACGGTGCTTAAGAGTTGGCTTTGATTATGAGCATGATGACAATGATGGGCTTTACTCCACATGGTGGACTTCGGGAGCATTAAGCTTACGGTATTGCCCTGGGGTAAGGCCTGTTTCTTTCTTAAATTTACGAATAAAGTTCGGTGTATCCAAGTATCCGACTTGCTCAATAATGTCTTTAAGTGGAGCATCGGTGCTCAGCAGCAGGCGCATGACCTCATCCATACGGCAGCGCGAAATATATTGTGAAAAGTTGAGGCCTGTTTTTTCTTTGAAGCTGCGGCTCAAATAGGAAGTTGAGATTGCGTATTTCAAGGCGATATGCTCCAGACTGAGCGTGTAATCCGCATATTGCTGATCCACGTACGCTACGATATCGTCCATTAAAGAATGCTGCTCGGTCTCGGTATTTCGTTCCACCTGGTCGCAAATTTGTTCGGCAAGCCTGTTTAGCTTTTGTTCGGTTTCTTCGAGTGTATCGAAGGTTGCCAAGGCAGAAATATGCTGAATAACGCTGTGCATGCCCATTTCAGAGGCTGCCCGCAGCAAGGCGTTTAGCAGGTCATAGCAAAAGCAGCGCAGTAAGGATACCGATAATGACTCGTTTTTCATATCAAGTATGATGCTGCTAATCATTTGTCTGGCTACGATTGCGTTTCCTTGCTTTAAGCTTTGCTCTAGCTTGAGCAGCGATTTTTTGGAGATCCAGAAGGTCTCTGTATCAGGCGAGCTGAGCTCTGCCAAGTGTTCAAAGTAAGTGACATGGCCATTACCGCCTGCCAATCGGAATTCCAGCGCGGTAGCCGCTTCGATAAAGGATTGATTAAGCTCTGCCAGATTCTCGTATGGCGTACCAACCCCTAGTGATGGCAGCAGCTGCGAGTTTTCCATAATCATGAGCTTTATGGACTCAACGATTTGTTCAATCTGCTCCTGCAAAGGTACGGACTCTGCTGGTACAAGGCTAACCATGAACGCAAATTGCTCTGCTGGGGAGAACTCGATCCCATAAACTCGCGAATGAAGATCCGGCAGCTCCAATTCATGGAGCATTTCCTGCATCTGCTGGCGTTCCTGACGGGAATTTTCGCCCGTATTGGAAGCATTCCAAGCCAAAATAACAGAGAAATAATATCCTTGCCCCTGCGGAAGCTCAAGCCCTGCATCCAAGACTAGCTGCTCGATCTCTGGGTCGTCAGGCTTGCCATGCTTGAGTAGAAGAAGTAAGCATTGATTGCGAACATAAGGCACCTGTATATCTATTCGAGCATTATAATCATGAATGGTCTGCTTGATCCAATCCCATTCATTGCTGATTTTTGCTGAATCTAATGCAGTGCTTTTGCTCTTTTGTTTGGCGAACTCCATTAAATCTTTAATGGGATGGTATTGACGCTTGGCCAATAACATAGCTGCGGCAATGCCCGTCAGTACGACGATACTGAATACTAGCAGAATCAGAGTCTGAATGTGAACGACACGGCTGAAAAATTGATGGCTCGGCATTGCGGCGACGTAAGTCCATCCATTCTCTTGCGATAGGACAGCAACAACAGACTGCTTCTCGCCGTTCAGTGTCAGGCTGTGAATGCCTGGCTGCAAAGCAGAGAGGATAGCTAAGTCACCCTGCGGCATGCTTGCTCCATGATTATTGGCCGTCAGCATTTTGCCGTCCTGATCAAAGATGTAGCTGCTGCCGGAAAAGTTGTTGAGGATGGAATCCATGACTCCGGTCAGCTTGGACTCTTCCATCAAATAGACAACGGTTCCATAAGGAAAAGGATCATTTGGCATAATCGGAACGAGCAGTGTAAGCATAGATTCCTTGCGATAGTTAACGTTGACCTGCTCAGCAGGACGCATAATCGGACCTTTGGCTTCATTTAGGTCATGAAGCAAATCCTCTTTACTCACTTGATTAAACTGATAGGTTTGGCTGAATAGAACATCTACATTGGTAAGACCGCGAGATGAGTAAATAGTAGAATCATCATGGAAATATAGGAATAAATCTTCCAAAATGCTGCTGTTGGCTTTGTAGGTAGAAAGTTGACGAATAGCTTCCCAGCCAAAATAGGGATCACGAACCATATAAGGCGTTAATTGCTCGTCGTAGGCTATTTTGCTGGCGATTTCCTGAAGCTCTCTCATCCGGTCATCAATCGTCATTTTCACTTGATTCAATTGATTCACATTGGACTGCTCTATCTCCGAGCGAAGACCAGTGACTGCGTTTTCATAAACGAATATGGTAACTCCGGTCAAAGGGATTAGGAAGATAAGTATGTACGACAAGGCGTATTTCAGAAGCAAGCTTGATTTCAAATGATTCCAATTTATTTTGGCTCGTGACAACGAAGTTGACTTATTTGTGAGCTTTGACACGACTGTGTTCGCCTCCAGTACGTAATTGTAATCCATGTTCAATCATGACGCTTAGTCTTCCATTATGCAATAAATAGCGGATCATGGAAAGTAAAGATCCATAAACAATAGAGAAATGATAGGAGCGAGAACCATGAAAGCAGTACTATTTTATGACCCTACTTTTCCGTTAGACGGCTGTGCGCCAAATACAGAGGCACTTCAAAAGCTGAATAGTCTGTTTAAAGTAACCGATGCGGAAGGATTGTCAGCAGCTCTTAAAGAAGACGGGGTAGACTGCCTCGTTCATTTGCACGGATCGTATTTTCCGATGGCATCATGGCCGGAAATACTCGCTTTTGTAAAGCGGGGCGGGGGATTGATACATGCAGGCGGAGCCCCTTTTAAACAGCCGGTGAGCCGGGATGGCGAGCAGTGGGACGTCCAGCAGGAAATGACAGCATACCATCAGGAACTATTTATTCATGAAGCGCTTGCTGTCGATCATACGCGTTCAACTGAATTATGCCACAATCAGGAGCTGCCATTGCTGCAGGGCAAGGAGCATTTGTTCACGATTGAACCTACGTTTGGCCTTATTTTACATGTGACGCATGAGCGGGATCAGCTGAATCAGGCTACGGGCTCGCAGGGACCGATGAATGCACACATTCGCCCGCTTCTGAAGGGAATGTCTGCCGATGGCCGGGAGGTATCGGCTCCTGTCGTTCTGATCGAGCATAACAAGGGCGACTTTGCAGGCGGACGCTGGTTGTTTGTGAATCAACAGCTGACTGACCGTTTCTGGTCGGGCGCAGGTGCGGATGCTCTTGCAGAATGGGCGGCATTTTGTGCGAGGGGTGTGACTGAGCTTTGGATTAAGCCGAGCTACGCGGTTTATTATGAAGCAGAGAGACCGCATCTGACGCTTCAAGCACAGCAGATTAAAGCGGCATACGGCTATGAGCAAAGCGGCAAGCAAGAGAACTGGTCGATGGCTATTTCTATTTATAAGCAAGGAGAGGCTAAGGCGGTATGGGAGCATCGGTTGAGCGTGAGTGTTGGAAGCGAAATCGAGTATATGAGTTTTAGTGTACCGCTCTCTATTGAACCTGGCTTGTATGAGATCGTATGTGAAGCCGAAGCCGAAAGCGGAGAAAAAAGAGTTCTGCGGCAGGGCTTCTGGGGGTATGACCGCGATTTGCTGGAGAGAGGTACGCCGCTTGCAGTTGGTCGGGATTATTTTGAGAAAAATGGCGCTCCCTTCCCGATTGTAGGAATGACGTATATGACCTCGGATGTTGGCCGGAAATTCGTGTCTATGCCGAATGCTGCGATCTGGGATCAAGATATGGCGACGATGAAGGAAGCCGGCATCAACCTGATTCGTACCGGTTTATGGACGGCGTGGCGGCATCTTATGTTCGAGGATGGACATGCATCGGAGGAGCTGCTCAGAGCTGTAGATGCTTTTATTTTGACAGCGGCTAAACATGAGATTGAAATGACCTTTAGCTTCTTCGCCTTTGCTCCCGAAGCTTGGGAAGGCAAAAATCCGTATCTCGATCCAAGAAGTGTACAAGCACAAAAACGGTTTATCGCAGCGATCGTATCCAGGCATAAACACACGTCCAATGTACAGTGGGATTTGATCAATGAGCCGTCATTATTTGATCATATGCGCATTTTCTCAGGACCTCGCTCCATGCATGATCCTTTTGAAAAAGCAGCCTATGTGAATTGGCTGAAGCAGCGGCACGAATCGATTGGCAAGCTGCAGGCGCGGTGGAATATGACGAGCACGGAGCTGCCGGACTTTGAAGCGGTCACCTTGCCGGAGCAAACGGACATCGCGTTTGATATTCAAGACGTGAAGAAGCTGAAGAAAAATACGCGCTGGCTGGACTATACACGATTTACGATGGATATGCATAACCGCTGGGTAGGGGAGCTTACGGCAACGATTCATGCCATTTCCCCGCGTCAGCTCGTGACTGTTGGTCAAGATGAGGCGCTTGGCATGGGGCCGCGTCCTTCTCCGCTAATTTATGCGGAAAGCGTAGATTACACAACGGTACACACTTGGTGGCTAAATGACAGGCTGCTGTGGGACAGCGTATATGGCAAAGATCCAAGCAAGCCGACCTTGATTCAAGAAACGGGCATTATGTATGTGGAAATGCCGGATAATAGGGCGAAGCGTTCCGAGGAAGAGCTGAGGAACATCTTAGAGCGCAAATATGCATACGCTTTTGCCGCAGGCGGCGCAGGTGCGGTGCAGTGGCTGTGGAATACAAACTATTTCATGGACAACGTTTGCGAGTCGAATATCGGAGCACTGCGGGCTGATGGGACACAGAAGCCAGAAGCGGATGTATCCTATGATTTCGGCAAGTTTATTGGGCAGATATCGAGCTTGTTTGAGGAACGCCAGCTAGAGGAGATTGCGGTAGTGTTTCCTTACTCCAATGATTTCTCCAGCCGCCGTTTTGCTTGCGAAGCGACAGGAAACTTGACTCGTGTACTGGGCTACGAAATGAAGCTTCCGCATCGCGGCATTGGAGAGTTTCACTTGGAAACCTTGCAGCGCGACAAACCGAAGCTCATTATCGTTCCGAGCGCGCACAACTTCAGCGATGCTGCGCTGACGGAGCTGCTTGCGCATGTTGAAGCGCATGGAGGCACACTGCTGTTCACCGGACCTATTGGGCTGGATGAATATTGGAAGCCAACTTCACGGGCGGAATCGATTGTGGGACCGTATCGTTTAAGCAATATATCGCGGGAGGAAACGCTGCAAATTGGCGAGCGTACCTTCAAAGCTTCTTTCGGAGGCAAGAAGATTGGCGAGTTGAACAAGGAAATTGCTTTGGACAGCAGCGGAAGCTATTCGGATGGCATTTCAACCGTTCGTACCGTAGCCCACGGATTAGGAAAAGTCATGTGGTGTCCGCTGCCGCTGGAGCTAAACGAGCGTACGGATGCACTCATTGCACTTTATGAGGCTGCGCTGCATGAGGCTGAGGATTTGAAGCCAGGCATCGTATGGGAAGCAGGCGGAGACCACCCGGGGATCTTTGGCAGCAAGCTGCAATTTAAGCAAGGAAGCTTATATACTTTTATCTCGGAAGCGGGTATGGACTGTCCTATTACTGTGCGTGATGCCGAAACCAACAAGAGCTACAGCTTCGTGCTGGAGAGCGAACGCTCGGTTCTATTTGCGACGGATTTGGAAGGAAATGTGCTGGCGTCCTATCGCGATATTATCGTTTGAGTGATGTAATGGGGTTAGCTTAGACAACTGCAATATTTATCGAGAGGCTGCTTCAAAGGTAGATAAATCTACTTTTGGAACAGCCTCTGTTTCTTTTTAGGTGGCTGTTTTCAAAAAAACAGCTTCACTAACTGTAACTGAACGAAGTTAAACAAACATAAGCCTACTTTCTAGCTCTATTTTTGAACAATGGGATCTATTGAAGAAAATAAGGCTAAATTTTAGCTCTATTTTCGCTAAAACGTCTCCAAATCATGCTGATTTGTGGGAGTGAGGAAGTTTAAGGCTAAATTCTAGCTCTATTTATGAATAATGGGCTTGTTTGATGAAAATAAGCCTAAATTTTAGCTCTATTTTCGTTGAATCGGCTCTAAATCGTGCTGATTTGCTGGTGATGGGAAAGTTTAAGACTACTTTCTAGTTCTATTTTTGAATAATGGGCTTGCTTGATGAAAATAATCCTATATTTTAGCTCTATTTTGTTTGAAACGGCTTCATATCATGCTGATTTGCTGGTGATGGGAAAGTGTAAGACTACTATTTAATTCTATTTTTGATTAATGGACTTGCTTGATGAAATAAGCCTATATTTTAGCACTATTTTGTTTGAAACGGCTTCATATCATGCTGATTTGCTGGTGATGGGAAAGTATAAGACTACTATCTAGTTCTATTTTTGATTAATGGACTTGCTTGATGAAAATAGCCTATATTTTAGCTCTATTTTGTTTGAAATGGCTTCATATCATACTGATTGCGAGTGATGAGGAAGTTTAGGACTAATCTCTAGTTCAATTTATGATCAATGGGCTTGTTTGTTGAAAATAAGCCTATATTTTAGCTCTATTTTCACTGAAAAGGCTCTGAATCATGCTGATTTGTGGGTGATGCGGACGTTTAGGACTAATTTCTAGTTCTATTTTGATTATTGGCAGCGTTTGATGAAAATAAGCCTATATTTTAGCTCTATTTTGCTGAAACGGCTCCGAATCATGCTGATTTGTGGGTGATGAGGAAGTTTATGTCTACTTTCTAGCGCTATGTTTGATTAATGGCAGCGTTTGATGAAAATAAGCCTATATTGAGCAGGGGCGGATGAGCATGCCGCATGGCTTCTTACCTTTTTGGAAAGCACCCTCTTTTTGTGCATCGGTTCCTTTCTGTCTAAGAAGTTGCTTATTATGCACATTTGCAACTCATGGTTTCGGCATAAATCGCTGCTTACGCAAATAAAATGGTAGATGGTGGGTGACAAGCTGAGGCGAGGCGGGGATCTAATGAACAGAAGAGGGATCATTAAAGGTTTGGCTATTGTTTTATTGCTGCTTGTAATCGTCTATATCGGAGTAGCAGCGATTCCGGATAAGCAGCTGGAACAGCTGTGGACTAGTGAGCAGGGAGAGATTATTGAGATAGCGATCGCGATTGGGATGATTGGCTTTGGGGCCCTGCTTATCCTGATTATTGTATTCGATCTTCCAGCTGGCAATAATCGCATAAGCAATCCCAGCCATGGAGTGGTTGAAGCCGCTGGAGCTGGAGCGAAGAAGGAGTCAAGACCAGGGGTTGCCGTAACGCCTGCTTGGGAGCCGCCACCCGTCCCTCTAAAAACACCTTCAATCGAGCAGATCGTTGGAGCCGCAAACGCTGCTGCTGAGTTGATATCGAATAGCCGCAATGCTGTCATCACGATGAAGGTCATTACCGGTCATGCACAGCATATTGGCGAGCGTGAGGAGCAGCAGGATGCTTATGGCTTCTCGTCACTCGATGATGAAGAAGCAATTGAGCGTCACGGTGTGCTTGCTGTGCTTGCGGATGGCATGGGCGGCTACGCTATGGGGAAGGAGGCGGGGCAGCTTGCCGTGCAAACGATGCTGAATGAATATATAGCCAAATCAGCAGAGGAGTCTATCCCGCGGGCATTGGAGCAGTCGCTGCATCTTGCCAATCAAGCTGTTTATGAGATGGCGCTAAGTCATGAGCTGGAATGGAGCGTCGGAACGACGCTTATTGCGACCGTCATTCATCAAGGAGAGCTGTACTGGATATCTGCCGGCGACAGCCGAATTTATTTGTTTCGAAGCGGAGTGCTCATGCCGCTAACGAGGGATCATATTTATGCGAATCGGTTACGGGAGTATGTTTTGGCGGGCAATCTAACACTGGAGGAAGCCGAGTCGCACCCGGAGCGCCATTTGTTAACAAGTTATTTAGGCATCCCTCGCATAACAGAAATCGATGCCAATCAAGAGCCGCTGCACCTTTTGACGGGCGATCTCGTTATATTGTGCAGCGACGGGCTCTATGATGATTTATCAGATAAGCTGCTGGAGGAGGCGTCGTGCTTATATCCTCCGCTTGCCGCAGCGTTTATTTTGCAGCATGTGCTTGCAGGGCAGAGGCCTTACCAGGATAACGCAACGATAGCCATATTGGCTTGTGTGTAGGCTTATGGTTAGAAACGCCCAGATAGTGGGTAGTATAAGGTAGGTGATATGAAGAAGGAGGTCTTTATAATGGATAATGAACATGATGTGCGGCATGCTAAAAGCTTAGCAACGGAAAAGGATATCGATCCTGATTTTGGTTTGTTTACGGAGGATGCAAGTGGCGCAGCTGTGCCTCATGCATCGGAGCTGCTGGAGAAGCAGCATCCCGATACACACGTGCTTGAATCTCATATTCCAGCTTCACTGGATAATCGTGCGGGGCTGGACGACGAGGTAGATACGCCAGAGGAAATTTCTGAGGAGCTGGCTTCGGTGCCCGATGCGGATGTTATGGCGAAGGACAGTCCGATCGATCCTGCGTCTCCCAGTGAGGAATTCCACGGCATTGACCTATTGAATGGTGTCGGCAATCACCCTGAGGATGAGACGGAAGAGCTCTAACTACTGATCCGCATAGATTAGCTTGAGAATAAGGCTTCCATAATAGACGTCTATGTTGTATTCCATACAATATTGACGTCTATTTACATGCGATAAGTAGCTTCGCCAAGCGAATAACAAACATAACTGTTGTGCGATGACGATGATGCTTATGTTACAATAGAGGAACAAATGTTCTTTATGGGAGCGGTAGAAGGAAAATATGCTGATAAACGATACGGTCACGATATCGGTGAGAAACTTAGTCGAATACGTATTTCTGAGCGGCAGCATCGACGTAAGGCTAAATGCCATCGATACGATGCATGAGGGCACGAAAGCGCATCAGAGAGTACAGCTAACCTATGGTGAGCAGGATCAGAAGGAGGTCTATGTCAGAGCGGATATCCAGTTGGATGATCTGCTGTTTGTCGTGGACGGACGCTGTGATGGACTGCTTGGGACAGACCCGATATTGACCGTAGATGAAATCAAATCGACTGGCGGTGACTTGGATCGTATAGCGGAGGACGGTTACCCCGTCCACTGGGCGCAGGCGCTATTTTATGCCTATATGTATGCTAAGGAGCATGAACAATCCGCAATGCGCGTACAGCTTACCTATGTGCAGACGAAGACAGAGGAAGAGCGGCGGTTCATGCGGGAAGTCAGCTTCGTAGAGCTGAAGCAATACGTTTATGAGATTACTGCGCGATATGCTCCCTATGTGCAGCAGCTCCGAAAGCATGAGCAGTTAAGGAATGAGAGCATTAAGGGGCTTGCTTTTCCGTTTGAAACGTACCGAGCAGGGCAGCGCAAGCTTGCCGGAGCGGTATATAAATCAATAGAGGAAGGCGTTCGTTTGTTTGCGAAGGCGCCTACGGGTATAGGAAAAACCATATCGACGACCTATCCAACGATCAAAGCGATAGGAGCAGGCATGCTGCAGCGTTTTTATTATTTGACAGCAAGGACGACAACAAGAGCGGCAGCCGAGGACGCCTTGATTTTCATGCGCGATAAAGGGCTGCATCTGCACGCTGTGACGATTACAGCAAAGGATAAAATATGCTTTCAGGAGGAAGTCCGCTGCGAGAAAGAGCATTGCCCTTACGCGGAAGGCTACTATGATCGGATTAATGGGGCCGTGCTTGATATATTGGATCAGGAAACGATTATGACGAGACCTGTTATCGAAGCCTATGCCCATAAGCATAAAGTTTGCCCATTCGAATTTTCGCTGGATTTGGCGTATGCATCGGATGCGGTTGTCTGTGATTATAATTATATTTTTGACCCGCGCATTTCATTTAAGCGTCAATATGCGGAGATGAAGAAACGGACAGCGCTGCTCGTGGATGAAGCGCATAATCTTGTGGACCGTGCGCGGGAGATGTTCTCTGCGGAGCTGACGAAAGCTCCGTTTCTTGCGCTGCAGCGAGAGCTGAAGGGCGTGCATAACGAGGGGTATCGCACCGCCAAGGCAATCAATGATTATTTCATCGCACTGCGCAAAAGCAGCGATGGGGCGCCGCATCTGATTCAGCGGCAGCTGCCGGAGGAGCTGGTCGCATTAGTGGATGCATTCGCGTCGGCTGCTGAACAGGCGATAGCTATAGGAGCTAGCGGAGACAGTGCGCTGCTGGATACTTATTTTGCAGCGCAAAATTTTGTGCGGACAGCTAAGTTATTTGATGAGCGTTATGTCGTCTATATCGAGCTTTCGAAGAGCGATGTTCGGCTTAAGCTGTTTTGCCTTGATCCCTCTCAATTGCTGCAGCAGGTCGGCAAGGGTTATCGCTCGCATATCTATTTCTCTGCAACGCTCTCTCCCGTCTCGTATTATATGGACATGCTGGGAGCGGGAGAAAATGATTATACGCTTGCAGTGCCGTCTCCTTTTGCGAAGGAACAGCTTGATGTAGTCATTAATCCGCTTTCTACAAGGTACCATGACCGCGATCAATCTAAGCTGCCGATAGCGAAGCTGATTATGGAGCTGATGAGTGAGCGGCCGGGCAACTATTTTGTATTTTTCCCATCCTACGCTTACATGAATGCTGTTTATGAGACGTATATGGAGCTGAAGGAATGGTCTGTTCCAACAGGAGCGGCCACGGATGCAGAGGTACTGCTGCAAACGCCCGATATGACAGAGGAAGAGCGGGATCGTTTTTTAGGTACATTTCAGGCTGGGAGCGGGAAGTCCTTGATCGGTTTTGCGGTGATGGGCGGCGTGTTCTCAGAAGGCGTTGACCTCGTCGGAGACAGATTGGTCGGCGTTATCGTTGTTGGGGTAGGTTTGCCGCAGCTTGGTGTAGAACGCAATATGCTGAAGGATTATTTTAACGAGCAGGGCAAAAATGGGTACGATTATGCTTACGTTTTTCCGGGAATGAACAAGGTGCTGCAAGCTGGAGGAAGGCTCATCCGCTCGGAAACCGATCGCGGCACACTTGTGCTCATCGACGATCGGTATTTGCAGTCCCAGTATCAACGGCTTTTGCCTGAGGAGTGGAAGGGATAATCAATTGACAGAATCGGACTCTGTTTTTGGTTTGCGGCTGAGAAATGACGGCAATTGCACGGAACCAAACCTTTTCTCGACATATGCTGCAGCCGATAAGGTGATTAATAACCCGAGCAGCGATCCGCATACGGACAAGGGAACGACCCAGAATAACGTGGGATGTGTAAAAAAAGGAATGAGTGCGACGGCCAAAATCGGAGGCGCGTTCCATTTGAAGGTTCGGATGCAAAAAATAACGATGATAAGCGTGAGAAGCAGCGAAAGAGCGCTCGGGTTCCAGTGGGCAAATAAAGAGCCGATAAGCGAGGAAAGCACGGCGCCAACGGCGATTTTGCGAAGCTCGGCTTTCTCGAATGGACGCGAGATGAAGAGCAGGCTGAAGGCACCCAAGGTAGGGAAAAACAAGGTGTGCATACTCGGAATATGTAACGAAATCCAGTAAATCGTGATGATATATAAGCAGATTGCATAAGTTCTAATACGCATGCTGTAAAATCACCTTCTTTCTAAAATAAGTGGCTGCTGCGAGCCATTTTACATTTTACCTTCCCCGTTCTTGTACCGTCAATCGCTGATATATTCCATTTGCCATCTTGCTTTGCATAATTTGTTTTTTTACCAATCGGTATTGACAGTAATTTCTACGGATGGTAAAGTGACTAATATATTTTAGCGAGAGGAGGGTTACGTTACATGAACACTTACGATTACAATCAATTTGCAGCGAAGAATAACCATCATTTGAACATGAATAACGTAATCCATCCGCGCGTTGTTTCACTTTGATTAAAGGGTAAACCCCATCATCAGAGGCGCATGATTACGTCATCGTAATTATGCGCCTTTTCTATGACCTCGCGAGACTTGACTATGTTCTAAGTCGCGTTTTTTTGAGGGGAAGAAGCGTGTCGTTACGACGACACGCTTTTTTTTGTGTTCTCGGGAGTAAATCGAAGGTAAACGAAGCTTGGATGGATAGCGGAAGGTGTGGTAGAGAAGCATGTTTAGTGTACTCAAAAAATTAAGCTGGTTTTTTAAATTGCATTGGAAGCGTTATACGGTTGCTATAACACTTCTAGTTCTAACAGGAATTATTGATGTCATCCCGCCTTGGCTTATTGGCTATACGATTGATGGCATACATCAGGATCTGCTCGGTCAAGCCGATTTTAATCGCGTGCTTTACGGCTGGATCGCACTAACGGTAGTAGGTTATGTCATTACGTACATATGGCATTACAAGCTGTTTGGCGGAGCATTTGTGCTGGAGAAGCTGCTGCGGTCGCGATTAATGGGACATTTTTTACGAATGACCCCCACCTTTTATGAACGCAATCGGACGGGCGATCTTATGGCGCGCTCGACCAATGATTTAGGAGCAGTAGCGCAGACAGCCGGCTTCGGTATTTTGACGTTAATCGATTCGACCTTATTTATGATTACGATTCTAATTGTTATGGCAGGCTTGATAAGCGTGAAGCTCACGCTTGCCGCATTGCTGCCGCTGCCGCTTATGGCGCTTGCGATGAAGCATTATGGTAAAAAAATTCACGAACGTTTCATGGACGCGCAAGACGCATTTGGCGATTTGAACGATCAGGTGCTGGAATCGGTATCTGGTGTTCGCGTCATTAGAGCATTCGTTCAGGAAGAAGCAAGCGAGGCGCGTTTCAGCGCCAAAACAAATGAAGTGCTTAACAAAAATATTGCTGTTGCGCGCATCGACGCGTTATTCGAGCCGACGATGAAAATACTCGTTGGAACAAGTTATTTGATCGGGCTTTGTTATGGCGGATATCTTGTATTCCATAATGAAATTACGCTCGGGGAGCTCGTATCCTTCAACGTGTTTCTTGGTATGCTGATCTGGCCGATGTTTGCAATCGGTGAGCTCATTAACATTATGCAGCGCGGCAATGCTTCGCTCGATCGTGTAAGTGAAACACTTGGCTATAAGCCTGATGTTGCTGATGCAGCAACGCAGGTGAAAGTAGATGAACCAACGTCCGTTGAATTCAAAAATGTGACGTTCCGTTACCCGTCCTCCCAAGTCGACAACTTGGTTGATCTCTCCTTTGCGTTATCGCAAGGGCAGACGCTTGGTATCGTAGGCAGAACAGGCAGCGGCAAGACTACACTGCTGAAGCAGCTGCTTCGGGAATATCCGCTAGGACGCGGCAGTATTCATATATCTGGAGAGCCGCTTGGCAGCTTGAAAATCGATGATATGCTGGGCTGGGTCGGATATGTGCCGCAGCAGCCGATCTTGTTCTCGAAGACGATTCGCGAAAACATTTTCTATGGCCTAAAAGAAGGCACAGACGCCGATTTGCAGCGAGCACTCGAGCGGGCTTCATTCGCCAAAGATATTAAGTTTTTGCCGGATGGACTAGAGACGATGGTAGGCGAGCGAGGCGTGGCATTGTCCGGCGGACAGAAGCAGCGCGTAAGTATTGCGCGTGCCCTTATCGCCGATCCGGAAATATTGCTAATGGACGATGCTTTGTCAGCTGTTGACGGGAAGACGGAATCCGAGATTATTGAAGGCATCCGTACAGAAAGAGCAGGCAAGACAACATTCATTACAACGCACCGGTTATCTGCAGTACAGCATGCGGACTGGATTATCGTTCTCGACGAAGGACGAATTGTGCAAGAAGGCACGCATGAGCAGTTGCTGGAGATGGGCGGCTGGTATCGCGAGCAGTATGATCGTCAACAGCTTGAGGCTATTATTGAAACGTAATAAATTGGAGGCGTGAAGAGCAATGGGCAACACAGGAAAACGATTGTTTCAATACGCCATGCTTTATAAAAAACCGATCCTGCTTGCGCTTCTTCTGCTCGTGCTTGCTGTATGCGCAGAGCTTGCGGGACCGCTAATTGCAAAACGGATGATTGACCAGAATATTCTCGGCATCGAGAAGAAATGGCATGAAGTCGAAGCAAAACAAGAGTATGCGGTTCTTTATAAAGATAAATGGTATAAGCGCGAGGATCACTTTGCCGCTTCGGAACAGAAGGGCAAGGAGGTTCGCGTGCTGCAGGTTGGACGCAAATTTTATTGGCTGGAGGATGCGCTGGCATCCGATCAAGGCAAACGTGTCGTAGAGGGGAACAATCTCTCGGTGACAAACAAGGAAACGGGCGAAACGGTCTCGTATCCAGTAACACAGCTTACATCACAAGAGCTGTATTCCTTCTATAAGCCGGAGTTTCCGGCGTTAATGAAGCTAGCAGCTATGTATTTCGGATTTTTGCTGCTCGTAGCTGTCTTCACCTACGGACAGCGGCTTATGCTGCAAACGTCAGCGAATCGTATCGTGCGCAAGATGCGTACGGATATATTTGCACACACGCAGCGGCTGCCGGTCAATTATTATGATAATTTATCGGCTGGGCAGGTTGTCTCGCGGGTGACAAATGATACAGAAGCTATACGCGAGCTGTATGTCGCTGTGCTGGCGAATTTCTTTACAGGTGTTATTTATATGGTGGCTATTTATGGAGCCTTGTTCTTGCTTGATGTGCGCTTAGCGCTTCTGGCTCTGCCGCTTGTGCCAATCCTCATCATTTGGATTATCGTTTACCGTAAATTCGCTGCTCGTTATAACCGTATCATTAGATCAAAGCTGAGTGAAATCAACGGAATGATCAATGAATCGATACAAGGGATGACGATTATCCAGGCGTTCCGCCGTCAGAAGGAGACGACGAAGGAATTTGAGGAAATGAATGAGCATTATTATAAATATCAAAACAAGCTGCTCAGCCTCAACTCTGTGACATCGCATAATCTTGTCAATGTTATACGGAATACATTGTTCCTCATTGTACTCATTATGTTCTGGGGCGATTCACTTCGTGGAGCAGTATCGGTTGGCGTGCTTTACGCATTCATCGATTATATGAACCGTATGTTTGCGCCGATCGTTGGTATCGTAAACCAGCTATCCAATCTCGAGACGGCGCGCGTATCTGCAGAGCGAGTATTTAAGCTGATGGACGAGGAAGGAATCGATGTCGTTTCCGGCAAAATGGACCGTTATAAGGGCGATGTTAAGTTTGAGGATGTTTCTTTTGCTTATAAAAAGGATGAGTATGTGCTGAAAAATATTTCCTTCCATGCTCAACAAGGCCAGACGGTTGCGCTGGTAGGCCATACCGGCTCAGGCAAAAGCTCGATTCTTAATCTGTTGTTCCGTTTCTACGATTCGAACGAGGGGAAGATCATCGTAGATGGCACCGATGTACGCGATATGCCTAAGCAGCTGCTAAGGCAGCATATGGGTATCGTTCTTCAGGACCCGTTCCTATTTACCGGAACGATCGCATCGAACATCAGCCTTGATAACCCGGAGATTAGCCGCGAGAAAATTGTACAGTCGCTGCGTGACGTTGGCGCTTACGACATGTTCAGTCAGTTCCAAGGCGGCATTGATGCCCCTGTTATTGAGAAGGGAAGCACACTGTCTGCTGGTCAAAGGCAGCTGATTTCCTTTGCAAGGGCGCTTGCTTATGATCCGGCTATTCTTATTCTCGATGAGGCGACAGCCAGCATTGATACCGAGACGGAAGCCATCATTCAAGAGGCGCTTGATGTACTGAAGAAAGGCCGCACGACGTTCGTCATCGCGCATCGCCTGTCGACGATTCGCAGTGCAGATCAAATTCTTGTGCTTGATCGCGGTGTCATTGTAGAGCGCGGCAGCCATGATGAGCTTATGGAGCATCGCGGCAAATATTACGCGATGTATCAGCTGCAATTCGGCGCAGCATCTGCATCATAGAAAACGGCAAAAAAAGGCTAAGCGAGAGTCATCCCGCTTAGCCTTTTTTATTTGGGCAGATATTAGCGTTTGTTAGTACATCAGGTCTTGAAGCGGCTAATCGCCTCATTCAAGGTAGAAGCTAAGTTGCGCAGTTGCTCGGAGGAGCTTGCAACCTCCTGCATGGAAGCAAGCTGTTCTTCTGACGCCGCAGCGACACGCTGTGAGTTTCCTGCGGAATTAGCCGTTATGCCCTCAAGCGCATCTAGCGAAGCTGCAATTTGCTCGCTGCCAGCTGACATTTGCTCAGACGCTGCGGATACTTCCTGTACTTGACTGGAAACATCACGAATGGAAGTAACGATAGAGCGGAAGGACTCGCCGGCTTGCGCCGAGATGTTAGAGCCGAAACGAGCAGCTTCCACGGATTGCTCCATTGATGAAACGGCTGTTTCAGCATAACTTCCGATGCTATGCAGTATAGTTCCAATCTGCTCGGAGGATTCCTTGGAGCGTTCAGCCAGCTTGCGGATTTCATGGGCAACGACAGCAAAACCTTTGCCATGCTCGCCGGCACGCGCCGCTTCAATAGACGCATTAAGCGCAAGCAGATTAGTCTGATTGGCTACATCGCCGATCAAGGCAAGGATGCCGCCAATTTTGTCACTCTGCTCCTTCAACTCATGCAAGGTTGTTACCGTTTCGACTACATTGGACTCGATCGTATTCATTTGATGCAATGTTTGATCAATAACGGTCTCGCCTTCCGTAGCCATTGCCGTAGTGTCGGCTGCCAGCTCAGATACAGAAGAGGTGGACTCTGCAATTCTTTGAATGCCGATCGTCATTTCTGTCATCGCGCGCTGGCACTCTTGCAAGCTTTGCAGCTGTGTTTCTGAACCGGAGGCAACTTCTTGAATAGCTTCGGTTACTTCTTCTGTTGCACGGGAGGTCTGCTCTGCACTCTGCTGCATGTTGAAAGCCGAGCCAGCCACCTCATCGGATGTTATTCGAATGCTGCCTGTGAGCTGACGAAGGCTTGCGATCATTTCATTAAAGGCGATAGAAACTTGAGCTATTTCATTGCCTCCTTTGACTGCAACGGCAAGCGTCAAGTCGCCTTTCGCTGCTAAAGAGGATACTTCCGCGAGCCGTTTGAGCGGCTTCAACGTCATTCTTACCAGTGCAACAATAATAAGTATGGCAATAAAGGCTAGAAGCGCTGCAATCCCTATGCTTTTCCAAAACATAAGATTTAAGGCATCATCAATTTGTTTGAAATCAACGTCGATGCCGAATATGCCGATTAATTTGCCGCTTGGGTCTTTTACGCGGGCTAAATAAGAAATCCACTGACCATATTCATCTGTAACGACTTCGGTCAAAGCTGATCCCTCATTTAAGGCATCATCAATTTTACCAGCGAAATCGTCACTCATTTCATACTCATCTCCAGGACCAAGGCCTGCGGCGGAGAGAGACTCATTGCTCTGCATCATCTTTATAAATTTCTTTCCGTCGCGTTCAATCACCTCAGGCATATACACATATGCATTTGCGACGATATCGTTCTTAATCATGACGTCAAGCTGCAGCTTAAGCGTCTTAAACGTAGCATTATTGGTATCACGTCCAGCGGATACTTCGTTGTATCCAAAAGTAACCAGATCATGACCAGCTTCGATTTGATAACCAAGCGTTTGTCCAATCCGTTCAATTTCATCTAAATAGGATTTTTTCTGCGAGCTGTAGGATAAATACTCGGTGACGCTAATGACAATAACGAGGAGAAGGGCTAATACGATGGAGCTGGTAACGACTAAACTTCTGTCCTTAATTCGGAACATGCAATCACACCCCATAATGAAAAGTTAAGATAAGATAAGTTATCGTCGAATTATGTCGAAAAATGAATAGTAACGATACAGTCCATTTTTTTACAATTCAATGAATGACATCTGTTTTTACAATAACAGACTTTTATTAGAGAAATACGGGGCTTTATGTTAGAAAAGTGTTCAATTGCAGCATGTCTTCAGCCAACATTCAGCGGGGATTAAAGGAGGCTTAAGTTTTATTGTCTATGCTAGGTCTTGTAACAACAAATTTGAAAGTGAAAGGTGGAATATTCAATGAAGAGAGCAAAAGCTTTAACAGCAGGTGCTATTGCGCTAACGCTTGCCTTAGGGGGCGGAGGCCTATGGGCTAGCCAATATGTAAATGCGGCAGCAGCAAGCAGCGACGCGCAGCAAGAGCAAGGTGCACAAGCAGATAGCAGCGCAGCTAAGAAGGATCATGAAGGCAGACATGGCGGTTTCGGACGCGGCTTTGAACAAATACAGGAGCAGTTACTAACGTACTTAGGGCTCGATGAAGCGGCACTTCAGACTAAGCTGCAAACGTCAACGCTGGCAGAGGTTGCAGTAGCGAGCGGGAAAACGCGAGTTGATCTTAAGGCTAAGCTTGTTGAATGGCTGGAGGCAGCTGAGGCAGCTAACCCGAAACCTGATGCAAAAGTAGAAGCAGACAAGCTTGCAGAAACTGGACAACAGCAAGCAAAGCCGGATGCGGCTGCACAAGCGGAGAAGCTGCTTGATTCCATAGGATTAGGTTTTGGAAAGCATGGCGGCGGTGGTGAAAGAGGAGGCGGCTTTGAGAAAAACGTAGATGGCATAGCTGCAGCGCTAGGCATAACGGCAGATGTACTAAAGACGGAGCTTGAATCAGGCAAGACCTTGGCGGCAATCGCTGGGGAGAAGGGTGTTGCGATCCAAGTAATCATTGACGTGCAAGTAAAGGATCAAAAAGCGAAGCTGGCGGAGGAGCTGGCAGCGGGCACGATTACGCAGGAGCAATATGATACGAAGCTGGCTGAGGCTGTCGATCATGCAACAAAACATGTAAATGGAGAAATCCCGGCGCGTGGAGGTCATGGCAAGGGTGGACATGGCGGAAAAGGACCGCGTGGCGAACGCCCGAGTGACGCTGCAGCGAAAAGCGAATCCACAACGGATACCTCCGCAGCAGCAACTCCAGCTCCAACTGCATAAAAGTTTTGTAGGCGAAATATGCAATAAGCCCTGTAGACTTTAAAAAGATGAAGGAGCTGCTCCGCGGTCTATGACCTTGAGGCAGCTCCTTCATGTTTGTTGTATAGCTTATTCATTCTTACTGAGAAGGAGCGCCAGCTCCTGTGGCGGCAGCGGTTTACTGAATAAATAACCTTGCAGCTCATCACACTGCAGCTCCGTACAGAAATTCGATTCGGCAATGGTCTCCACGCCTTCTGCAACAACCTTCATATTCATGCTATGTACAAGCTCGATAATTGCTTTGACGATCGATGATTTTTTCTCGTCATTCGTAATGCCTTGAATAAAGGAACGATCCAGCTTTACGTCCGATATAGGCAGGCGCTGCAGCTGATTCAAGGATGAATAACCCGTGCCAAAGTCATCGATTGATATTTGAATGCCAAGTCCCCGAAGGAAAAGGATGGTCTCGATCACTTGATCCATATTCCGCATAAATACACCCTCTGTAATTTCAAGGCTTACATATTGCGGATCAAGGCCGGTGTCCTTTAACGCTTTGACGATCATTTCAGATAAGTTTCCTTGGTAGAAATGTCTTGCTGAAATGTTCACTGAGACGCATATATGCTGTAGTCCCTCATCCTGCCAAGCTTTATTTTGCCGGCAAGCCTCATGGAAGACCCAGCTGTCAATATCTAATATAAAACCGGATTGCTCGGCAAGTGGAATAAACTTATCAGGCGGAATCATGCCAAGCTCGGGATGACGCCAGCGAATGAGCGCTTCAATGCCGCATAGCTCGCCGGTTGCAGCATTTATTTTTGGCTGATAATGAAGCGAGAACTGTTTGTTTTGCAGCGCATTATAAAGCCCGTTCTCGATCTGCATCTTCTCTGTCATCGCGGACACCAGCGTTGGCTTGAAAAACCGATAGCAGCCGTCGCCTTGCTCTTTGGCGCTATACATAGCAATATCGGCGTTTCGGATAATGGTATCCATATCGCCGCCATCCTGCGGGTACACGCTAACGCCGACGCTAACGGTTAAATAAAGCAGCGTTTCGTCGATCATAAAAGGCTCATTGAAAGAATCTACGACGGCTTGGGCATTTGCAGCAAGTTCATCTTCATTCTCATACTGTCCGACAAACACGAACTCGTCCCCACCCAATCGGAAGACGTTGCAGTCATCAAACACCGCTGCTCCGAAGCGTTCTGCTGCCTTGCCGAGCAAAATATCTCCTACAGCATGTCCAAGCGTATCATTAATTTGCTTAAAGCGATTGATGTCAGCGAACATGATGGCTATCGGTTTTTTCATAGCAGCGTTCATAGTGATCATGTCTTGAAAATGGAGTGTGAATTGCAGCCTATTCGGCAGACCAGTCAGCATGTCGTAATAGGCAAGCTGATGCAGTCTTTCCTCCGATTGCTGCAATAAATAAGTTTGAGCCTCCAGCCTCTCGTTGCTTCGCTGCGATTCTTGAAACATGTGAATGAGATTGGTTGACATATGCTTGAAATTAGCAATCAACGAATGAATTTCTACAATACTGCTTCGTGGCCATTCCAACGTGTTCATCTCCTGAAGCTTCAGCGGAAGGTTCGTTGTCGCTCTCGCTAACCGAGTTAAACTGCGAGAGAGCCACCAATTAATGAGATACGCTAGAATGACGGCAAAGAAGGCAAGCCCGATCATATAAACAAAATGAATAAAATATTTGGAAAATAAATATTTTTGATGGTTTTTAATGGGGAAGTCAACGTAAATAAGCCAATCCGTTGCCTGAAGCTTATCTTTATATATCAAATTTCCATCATGCCAGGTCTGGAAATGCCAAGAGTATTTTTTTAAGTCAGGCATGACTAAATACGATTTTTTGTTAATGGGAGTAATGCTGCTTTCTTTGGAGAAATCAAGCATTTCACCTACAGTCTTAGGCGCGCTGGATGCAATAACTTTCTGGTCAATATTCGTCACAGAAATGATAGAATTCCCGGAATGTTTGCCAAGGGCTAGTTGAAGGAAAGCAATCTGATCCTGCTTCTCTACCTCCGTGCTAACCGCCTGCCATTTGTCCAATGATTCTAGAATACGATTGACTTCGATCGAGGAGATTCGCTCGACATATAAACTTACTTCTTTAATGGAGCTCAAGCTGTTAATGAAAATGTTGAGTAAAAATGAAATGAATACGATACCGATGGAGAAATGAAACAGTACCTTGCTGAAGGAATTTGGCCCTTGCTGCGAGCGGGCAAACCCACTCCATTTGCGCAGCGGCATGTACTGGTAGATAATCTCAGCGAACAGTGCGTTAAATAGGCCATTCATGGCAATAATTCCTGCGATAAGAAGCAAATCCTGCGTTATGAGCGTTGAATGAAAGGAGTAGAACCAATAGATAGCGGGCATTCCGACTAGAACCCAGAAAACGGCGTCAATCCCAAACAGTTGATTCTTGTATTTGCGAAGAAGCAAGCCCGTAAAGGCAGCTTCAATAAGGATGATGTAATGAAAGAGGGGCTGCTTTAATAAAAAAGTGCCTAGGAATAGGACAACTGCGCTCATTAAGAGTCCTGGCCAGTAACCGAATAATCGCAAGCCAAGAAGTGTAAATAGACTCGTTAACGAAAAGGTAATGCCATACAAAAATTGAAAATGGTTCGACTCGGCGATTAGCGCAAGAAGCGCACATAAGGCAAATGCGAAAGCAATCGTCAATTGTTTGTTGTGCTGCTGAAACAATGGGTTGCTCACCGTCGGCCTCCTGGAAGTGTGACAAAACCTTTTACGTTCAAATAAGGGTGCCGAAGCACCCTGACAAGGATAAGAACATAAATAGAGTTTGATTATTTTCCCTGTTATTCGACAATTTTTTCTAATATCCTGCTTTTGTTTCAGGAAGATACTGTTAAACCTTTAGAATATCGTGATCCACATAACGTTCGCCGTTTAATTCGCTAATGATGTTAATGGCAGCTTTTGCCCCATCCCCTGCAGTAACGACAGCATGCACGCTTACGCCTGCAACCGTTCCTGCCGCCCAAATGTTATCAATATTCGTTTTACCAGCCGCGTCGACCGCAATAACGGTTTTGATACGAGGCTCGGTACCCGGCTTTGTAGAGATCCCGATATGCTCAGCCAGCTCAGTCGAAACGCCTGTTGCAATAAGTACATGCCTTCCTTCGTAGCTTCCGCCGTCTGTTTCCACCCGCAGGCCGTCAGTGATGGCAACGATATTTTGTACGGTTTCCTCCTTGAACTCCGCTCCGAACTTCTCGGCCTGTCGTTTGCCTGTATCCACAAGGTCAGGGCCGCCAATTTCTGAAATTCCGTAGTAGTTCTCGAACCAAGCGCGTTTTGTCATTCCTTTGTTGTTCTCAAACACGAGCGTCTTTTTTCCTGCTTTTGCAGTAAAAATGGCTGCACTTGCTCCAGCCGGACCAGCACCAATAATAACGATATCGTACATACGACATACCTCCAATAATGGTTGGTTTGATTACTTCACTAGTATATAAACGGCAGCTTAAAAAAAGCAAATGGCTTGTCCTTCTCTTGTACACATCTGTTCACAATATATTCTAAATTAAGGCGTTGTTTTAAATAAAATCGTTTGATATAGTTCTATTATCGAACTGTTTCATAATAGAATTAATTTCGTGGATATTTAGAAACTACATATAAAGGGGGACACCAGTGTGGATCGAGCATCATTGAAACAACTCATCGATCGCTACGAAGCGGCTAATTTTCTTGTAAACCGTCGATTAAATGCGATGATCCGCGAGTTAATGCCAGATGATCTGACTGTAGACCAGTTTGCGACACTACGTTATTTGCATTCGAAGGAAATGAGCACATCATCCGAATTAGCGGACATTTTTTGCGTGGGCAAAAGCTCAATAACCGCGATCATTACGCGATTATTTGATAAAAACTTGATTCAAAGATTTCCAGATGAGAAGGATCGCAGGGTCATCTATTTAGCGCTAACCGAGGAAGGCAAGCAGGTTTGCGACCTCATGGAGGATAAGATACAAGTGCTGCTGGCCAAATACATTAATCGTTTTGAAGAGCAGGAAGCGAACTGTTTTATCGAAACCTTCGAGAAGCTTGCTAAAGAAATGATGAATCCATAGTTTTATTCTATTTGAGGGGGAACTAAAGATGAGAACCGTTTTGAAATTTAGATGGTTTGTTCTTATATTGTGGCTTGCTGCTGCCGTAGGCTTAATGCTCAGCGCGCCGAATATGGAAGAGCTTGTTCGTACGAAAGGGCAAATCAACGTGCCTGATGGATATTCTTCGTCAGTCGCCAGGGACTTGGAGAAATCGATTGGCGGAGGCGATAATGCAGGCGCCAGCAGCGGAATGCCTACCGTGCTTGTATTCCATAAGGATGGCGGTCTGAAGGATGCCGATTTAGCGGAAGTGAAGAGAGGAATCGATGAGCTGAAGAGCAAAGGCGAGGCTATCGGGGTTCTCTCCGTGACGACTCATTTTGATACCAAAGAGCTTGAGGAGCAAATGGTATCGAAGGATGGAAGCACCATCCTTGCGCTCGTTAATGTCGAGGCTGGCGACCGTGAGCTTGCTGAGCTGAGAGACGGTCTCTATGAGACGATTTCAGATGTGAAGGTAGAGCATTATTATACAGGAAACTGGCTTATTTCTGAGGATGTTGTACAAAGCTCGCAGGAAGGGCTTAAGAAAACCGAGTTTATTACGCTTGGATTTATTTTAATTATTTTGTTTGTAGTATTCCGTTCTGCGATTGCGCCGCTCGTACCGTTAGTGGCCGTTGGATTTACTTATTTAATATCACAATCCGTTATTGCGTTTTTAGTCAAATATTTTGATTTCCCGCTTTCCAACTTCACGCAAATTTTCTTGGTTGCCGTATTATTTGGGATCGGTACAGACTATTGCATCCTGCTCATTAGCCGCTTCAAGGAAGAATTGACGCATAGCGGCGGCGACAAGACAGAAGCGATTGTTCAAACTTACCGCACTGCGGGAAAAACCGTATTATTTTCTGGCTTGGCTGTGTTGGTGGGATTCTCTGCAATCGGATTCTCGACGTTTATGCTTTACCGCTCGGCAGTAGCCGTTGCAGTCGGGGTAGCGGTACTGCTTATCGCATTGTTTACGATCGTGCCGTTTTTTATGGCGGTGCTGGGTACAAAATTGTTTTGGCCGGCGAAAGGCTCGCTTGAGCATAAGCCGAGCAAGCTTTGGGGTACGGTGGGTAAGTTTTCACTAAAACGCCCTTTGTGGGCGCTCGTTATTTTGGCAGTAATTATCGTACCTTTCCTTACAGCGTATAAAGGTACAATTTCTTTTAACTCGCTGGATGAGATTGGAGATAAATATGACTCTGTTAAAGCGTTCAACATTATTGCGGATAGCTTTGGACCTGGTGATTCACTGCCTACTACCGTTGTGGTCAAAGCTGATAAACCGATGGACACACCTGAGGGGCTTGCTGTACTAGAGCAAATCAGCCGCGAGCTTGCGAATTCTGGAGGCATCAAGGCCGTTCGCAGTGCAACTCGTCCGACAGGTGATGTAATGGAGCAATTTCTCGTGGCAGATCAAGTTACCACCCTTGAGAGCGGACTTGGTCAAAGCGGCGAAGGCTTGGGCAAAATCGGTGATGGTCTCTCCGAGGCAAGCAGCGCGTTAAGCGAGAATAAGCCGAAATTAAATGAAGCTGTTGACGGCGCCGGTAAGCTCGTTAATGGTACGAATGAGCTGAAGTCTGGCATTGTACAGCTTGGCGCAGGTTTGAAGAAGATTCAGCAAGGGCTGCAGGATGGATCTGCAGGTGTGGGAGAGCTTAGCGAGGGCTTGAAGCAGGCGCAGGCGAGTGCGGAGCAGCTGGCAGGCGCGAGCCGTAAATTGCTTAGCAGCTACGAGCAGCTAGGCGGCGGTCTTGGTCAGCTTACAGGTGCATATAGCGCGATTGCATCGGAACAGGAGAAGCTGGCAAGCGGGTTATCCGGCGTACAGCAAAGTCTAACTGCACTTCAGGAAAGTCACCCAGAGCTGCAAACCGATGAGACTTTTAAACAAACGATGCTTGCTCTTGGAAATCTGCAGCAAGGAGCAGCAGGAATCAGCGGGCAGTTGTCTCAGCTTAATGAGCAGCTGACAGGCATTTCAGCGGGAATGACACAAGCAAATGCCGGTTTCTTGCAAGCAAGTGAAGGGCAAACGGCGCTAGCTTCGGGTCTTGGCAAGCTTGCAGCAGGACTTGGAGAACTGCAAAAAGGAATTGAGCAGGCAGCCGCAGGCCAAGGTCAAATTGTATCGAAGCTGCCTGGTGTCACGCAGGGCTTTAATGAACTATCAGATGGACAGAAGGAACTGCAGGCAGGGTTTGCATCGCTAAACGATCAGCTGGGCGAATTGACCGGCGGTTTGGACCAAAGCGTTGACGGCTTATCGAAGGTAACCGATGGACTCACATCCGCTGGCGGATATTTGAATAGTCTAGCGGAATCGCCGAATAAGCAAATGACGGGCTTTTATATTCCAGAGGAAGCCATTGCGAACAAGGAATTTCAGGCTGCCCTTAATGTGTATATGTCGGAGGATCGCCAAACAGCGAAGTTCGATGTCATATTTAAAGGCAATCCGTATGCACAGGAAACGATGGCGCAAATCGATGGACTGGAAGCAGCTGTTCACCGCGCGATTCAAAACACCGATTATAACGGATCACAGGTAGCTGTCGGCGGAGTAACGAGTATGAATAACGATTTGAGCAATATTTCAGCGTCGGATTATTCGCGTACGGTTATTCTCATGCTCATCGGCATTTCAATTATCCTTATCCTTTTGTTCCGCTCAATCGTCATGCCGCTTTATATGATCGCATCGCTTCTCGTTACGTTCTATTCCTCGATGGCGATAGCAGAGGTCATATTCGTAAGGCTGCTTGGGCAGTCGGGAATTAGCTGGGCGGTTCCATTTTTCGGGTTCGTCATGCTCGTCGCATTAGGAATTGATTATAGTATTTTCTTGATGGATCGCTTTAAAGAATACCGCCATCTGTCGCCTCAGGAAGCTATTTTGGAAGCGATGAAAAACATGGGTACGGTTATTATGTCTGCAGCCGTTATTCTAGGCGGGACATTCGCAGCGATGCTTCCTTCAGGCGTAATGTCACTTCTGCAAATTGCAACTATTGTGCTTTGTGGACTGTTCATCTATGCATTGTTGATGCTTCCATTATTCATTCCAGTTATGGTACGCACTTTCGGTCCTGCTAACTGGTGGCCGTTTATGGGACGCAAACAGGATGCTGAGCAAACGAATCGTTTGCATAGCGGTCAAACGCTTAAGGGTCATCATGTTTCGCATGATTCAACTCACTAGTTAATAAAGCAGGGTTATCGAGGGTCTTTGGTACATGACAAAGACCTATGCGATAACCCTTTTCTTGTTACTTAACGTCCGGCCATTTCGTATGGAACCATAGCTGCATTCGCATTTTGCACGGACCCATCAAGAAAGGCGCTGATTTGCTGCTGCTGCTCAGTTAACAGACGCTGCAGCTCTTCTGCTTGCTCTTTGCTCGCGGATGCTTCTTGTTCGGCGCGTGTTACCAGCTTAAGCAGATTAAAGGATTCGATCGATAATCCAAGCTTAATCCGAATTTTCTCATACCGGAACGATTCGGCTTTTAGTGATGGGCTGCCGCCCTCGGCGTTATTATGTTTTGTTTTTTCAGGAAGCAGCTGCAATGCTGCACGACCTTGCTCGGTAATTTTATAGACTTTTTTGGCGCCATCCTCTAACTGAACGGAGACGAAGCCGGATCCCACAAGCATCTGAAGCGTGGGATAAATGGAGCCGGCACTGGGTACATAAAGGCCGCCAGACTGCTCCTCTAAAGCCTTCATCATCTGGTAGCCGTGCATTGGCTGGTCGACGAGGAGCTTCATAAGTGCAACCTTCACGCCGCCGCGGCCAAAATAACGCTTGCTGCTGCGCGGATTGACTTTAGGCTCTTCCTTGCTATGTTGATGATGCTCTTTGGAAACATCGTTAGTAGACATCTTCAAGTTAAGTCACCTCGATCTTTATGATAAGGAAAGCTTCTGTTTTTCAATGCTTGAGGGTGAAGTGAAACATAAGAGATCGCTCATCAGCTGTCATTTGGAATAAGCTTACTCTACTTACAGCATTGACAATGATAATTATTATTATTTACAATTTATAAAATAATATTGTTTATTAAGGATGTGAGCGCGCATGTCGCAGCAACCGAATCAAACAAAGTACGGTGAAATGTTCTATATTGGCACGGAGGAAGTTAAGCTCCCGTCGCTGCAGCATATGCAGTTGAACAATAGAGAGGAGCAATGCTTTGCGTTTGTGCTTCAACATAAAATAAAGGTTTCCATTGTGAAGAAGGGGCAGCACACGACTAAAAAAGCCGTTGGCGGTGAGCTGTTTCTCATTCCGTCCCATTGTGAATGTACGCTGCTTAATGAGGGCAACCATCTAGCTGAAATCGTACTTATTCGCTTCCGAAGCGGTTCGACAGCAGCAGGTGCGGAGATGCTACCCTACCGAGACAGTATGGGATTAAAACTGCTGAGGCTGCCGCAGGCGAGAAGCTGGCTTCAGGACTTTCAAAGCGACTGCGGTACTGATGATGTGGTTTTATACTATCAGCTGCAATCACAGCTATATGCAATGGTCGCTGCGCTCATTCAGTCTGTCCAGCAGCCGAGAGAGACCGAAGCTGATTTAATTGGCTACGTCGAGCAAGCCAAGCAGTTTATGATTGAGCAGTTAAGCACACCGATGGATATGGAGGAGCTCGCAAGATCCTCAGGGGTGAGTACAAGCCGTTTTTATCAAGCCTTTCGCAGTTATACAGGACTTACACCGCTTAAATATATGACCAAGCTGAGGCTCGATGCTTCTATGCGCATGCTCTCGGGTACGTCCTCTTCCATCGTCGACGTAGCCCATTCCGTCGGCTATCCTGACGAGTACTATTTTAGCCGGCTATTTAAGAAACATATGGGACTGGCTCCTACGGAATATGCTCAGCTTGCGAAGAAACGAGTAGCCACGCTTGTATCTGTGTTCGCGGGCGACCTATCAGCTATCGGCATGCCTACTTGCTTGTCTTTTATTCGGCTGAGCACTCATCAGCATGAACGTGTGCTTCAGCAGCTGCGTGAAGCGGAGCCGGATCTCATATTGGCAGGTATGCTGGATGAGGAAATGTACGCGGCATGCTCGGCTATCGCTCCGGTTCTAATGCTCGATTGGAAGGCTTATTCCTGGAAGGAGCGGCTGCTTGAGATAAGCAATGCATTAGGCTTGTCCACCGTAGCAGAGCGCTGGTTATCCTATTATGAGATGAAGGTGCAAAACGCGCGTGAGCAGCTCAAAAATAGTCTAGGCGATGAGCCTATCTTAATTGTTCATGCCGGAAAAACGGGCTTTCGTATATTTGGCCCGCGCCGCCGCAAGATGAAGGATCTTTTTTATGACGATTTGCAAATGACCTATCCGAAGTCGGCACACCAGATCGGATTTCTTGATACGAGCTCACTAAGGGAGATCGCTGATTTGGGCTGCAGCAGCGTTCTCTTCCTCGTACCAGCGGAGGCTTCCCGTGATTATTGCAATCAGCTGGAGGAGGGCTGGCGCCGCTTGAGGGAAAAGGATGCGCGTAGAAGATGTATCTTTATCGGCTACCACGACCGGCTGAACTATAATCCGACCGTCCACGATGGGCTCATCGATGAGACAGTGAGGCATTTGATGAGTTACGCGCAATAAATGAGGGCACTCGTTCGATTTTATCTGTGGTATTCTGCAAAAAAAAGAAGAGGTCAGCTGTATTGATTGAAGCGCATGTAGCCGATAAATAAAGTAATGGTTATGCATCATTACTTTTTGATCGGGAGGGAATTTATGAAGCTCACTCAAATGGGCAAAGCACTATACCCGCTCTCGTTAATTATCATGATATCTTTCATAAGCGGTTGTACGCTTAATCCAAATAGTCCGGAACCGCTTGAACAGACACCAGCTCCGAATAAGGTGACTTTAAAAATTGTTGAGAGTTTAATGACGCCGCTGCGGACAGTGGAATTAGACAAATTAATCGAACAATTTGAACGCGACAATCCAACCATTGAGATTGTGAGAGTGACGTCAGAATACGAGACCGCTGATCAGACGATCTTGACGATGCTGGAGCAGAACCAAGCGATTGATATTGTTGAGGTGCGGGACGTTACGGTACATCAGCTTGCGGAAAGTGGTCTGATAACCAGCTTGGAGAGTTATATTTCATCATGGAGCAACTATATGCTGCTTAACAATAATGCAAAGCTGATGTCTAGAGATGCAGGCGATGTTGCTTATTATATTCCGAGCAGTCTTTATCAAGTGCAGCTTTATTATCGCAAGGATTGGTTCGATGCCAAGGCGCTGCAAGTGCCAGAAACATGGGAGCAGCTCTTCTTTGTCGGCAAGCAATTGACGAAGCCGATGGAGAGGATATACGGCTTTTCCTTTCGCGGAGGGAGTGGTGCCGTTAATACGTTGTCTTCAATCGTTCAGGACTATAACGGAGAGAATGTCGATATAAGCGATTCCATGTTTAATACGGATGGCTCGACGATATTCTCAGGCAAGCGGGCAGCAGAGGCTGTTGAGCTTTACAAGAAGATTTATACAGAGATCTCAGATCCTGCGTCCATAGATTGGGGCTTTAATGAACAGGTTCAAGCGTTTGTGAACGGCAATGCGGCCTTGCTTATCCAAGACTCAGACGTGATAGAGATGATTAAGGAAAAGCTGGAGAGCAGCCAGTGGGCAACAGCCCCTTTGCCTACAGGGCCTGATGGAATCTCCCATTACAACGTTGGCGCAGCCGGCTGGGGGATTGCTTCCCAGTCTAAGCATAAGGATGAGGCTTGGAAGTTCATTTCCTATTTGTCTTCGATTGAGAACAATCGTGCCTTTACTGATGCCTCAGGCGTTATATCCATCTATAACAATACAATTGAAGAGGAAAAGTATTCTACAGGGCCGTATGCTCCTTATATGTTGATGGCAAATGACCCTGATCGGTTTCAGGGCGTAAGAAAACCGAGCTATTATAAAAATTATAGTCAATTTTTTCAAATGGGAACGGATTTGGGTCGACAACATTTGATGAATGTCATTTCTACGGAGGAATTGCTTAAGCAATTCGATGATTTTTGGCGGAAGCAAGGAAAGCAGGAGCGAGATTAAATGAATGGAGGATGCTAAAGGCATGTTAGTTGCAAATGCCCAGCACCTCCTTTTTTAATTGGATGAATAGGCGATGTGATCTCGTATGAAGCGAGTTGCACAGGGCAACATGTAAGGATAGCGCTTGTGCCTTGACCAGAGTGCAGAGCCGCATATACGATAGTAGAAGTTATCTTTTTTTATCGCTGGATAGCGATTGCAAGACAATAAGGAGGAACATTTGTGAAGCAGTTATTGGTTGTTTTTACAGGCGGGACCATTGGAAGCAAAAAGCAGGGAAACGGCATCGATGTTAATGACGCGGGATCTTATTCGCTTATAGATGATTATATCAACAGTGCTGAGCAGCGCGATGATGTTAGAATTGATGCGATACAGCCGCTTAACTTGTTAAGTGAAAATATGACGACCGAGGATTGGATCGCGCTTGCAGAGGCTGTCCATGGAATAGATACCGAATCGTATGCAGGCATAGTCATCACCCATGGATCGGATACGCTGGCATATAGCGCAGCGATGATCGGTTATTTGTTCGCAGATACAAAAATTCCAATTGTGCTGACCGCCAGCAATTACCCGGTTGCCGATGAAAGAAGCAATGGGCGCCGTAATTTTGCAAATGCAATCGATTTTGTAGTGGATGCACAGCTTCCGGGCGTATTTGTCGTTTACGAGGATGACAAAGGGGATGCACTTGTTTACTTAGCTACTAGAGTTACGCAAGCGATGTCCTTTACGGATCAATTCGGCAGCCCCTATGGCGTGCCGTACGGAAAGATGGCAGACCGAGTGTTCAACTGGCTGGAGCATGAGAGAAATCCAAGACCGGAAGCGCTGATTACCAAGCCTAAAGCGTCGTTTGCATGGGAGCCGGCTACTCTTAAGCTCGATTCCAGCATCGTCTATATTCGTCCATATCCGGGCTTGAACTATTCGTTGTATGATTTTACAACGATTCGGCCGAAGGCGATCCTCCATGATTTGCATCATTCGGGTACAGCAAGCGCAATAGAAGCAGGGCCGTACTCTCTTCCTGCGTTTATTGCAAACTGTAAAAAGCTTGGCATCGATGTATACATATGTCCGATCCGAGATCGTTCGGCAGCCCTATATTCGTCGTCGCTGCGCCTTATTGAAGCGGGTGCCATTGTCATTGAGAAGCTGTCGGTTGAGGCTGCAATAACTAAGCTCATGCTCGCATATGGTTTATACGATGATAAAGCACAGGCAAAAGCTTTCGTAACGGAAAGTGTTTTATATCACGAACATAATGAGGTGTAAAATGATTATAGAAAAGCTGGTGCTTTTGACAGAAAAAGCAGCAAGGATTTTGTCTTTTTATAGGGATGTGCTGGCATTGCCGGTTATTCGCTCCGAGAAGGACAGCTTTACCGTTCAGGTTGGCTGGAGCGAGCTGACTTTCCAAGAGACTGGTGATCAACCTGCTGAAGCGTATTGTTATCATTTCGCCTTTACGATTCCAGAGAATAAGCTCGAGGAAGCAAAAGAGTGGATCGAAGCGCTTGTTCCAATTGGTACGGAGGCAGGTCAGGATGTGTCGTATAGTGAATCATGGAACTCGCATTCTGTTTATTTTGAAGACCCGTCGGGTAATATTTTAGAGCTGATTGCTCGCCATACGATGGATAACGGTGTTGAGCGTCCCTTTGACCCGCAGCAAGACATTCTTTGTATCAGTGAAATTGGCATAACGACCAGTGACGTTCCTACAGCAGTCGATCAATTTGCAGAGCTTGGCATTATGACCTATAGGACGCGCAATGACAATTTCAATCCAATCGGCGATGATAATGGTATATTTATAGTGGTTGGAAAAGGAAGACGCTGGCATTTTACGAATAAAACCGCAGAGAGCTTCCCGGTACATGTGACCGTGCGCGGGCTGGGTGAGCTGTACCTGGTGGAAGGCGAGCAAGGCTTGTTGATTGAAAATAAAAAGTAGAGGAGCATTCAACGATGGGAGAACATTTAAAAGTAGGGGACCAGGTCCCGAATTTCAAGCTGCAAGCATCCAATGGCAAAGATGTAGAGCTTGCGGATTACTCAGGCAAGAAGCTCGTTATTTATTTTTATCCACGCGATATGACGCCTGGCTGTACGACTGAATCATGCGACTTCCGTGACTTTAACGGCGAGTTCGGTACGAATAACACGGAGGTAATTGGAATCAGCCCAGATGATCTTGCATCTCATGAGCAATTCGTAGACAAGCATGAGCTGCCATTCCTATTGCTGTCTGACACCGAGCATACGGTTTCGGAGCTGTTCGGCGTATGGAAGCTGCGGAGCTGGAACGGTGAGGAATTTATGGGTATCGAGCGCTCGACTTTCCTGCTTGATGAACAGGGCAAGCTTGTTAAGGAATGGCGCAGCGTAAGCGTGGATGGACATGTGAAGGAAGTACTTGAAGCGGTAAAAAGCAGCTAGCTTTGTCATTTGCGTAAAAGAAGGCTCCTCTCGAAGCGTGATATTCGCTTCAAGGGGAGCCTTTTAGTTTTTTTATTATTTGGTTTTCCAAGAAGGCAATTGGCTAACATAGCTGTCAGATAAGTTGAGGAGCTCTAATGCACGCTGATACTCATCTTCTGTCGCAGCCTGCTCCGTAATGCCGTCTCCGGCTAAGGAATAGTGCTTGCCGTCCTCATATCCGCTGCCTGACATGAATAGCTCTTTGCTGCTTAAGAATGATCCAGTCGGGAGATAATAACGTTGTGGCAATACGTTATACGACTGATTAAACAAGTCTTGGCCGAAGTGGATGTGATCATCCAAGGAAATGCCAAGCATGTTCGCGATCGTAGGCAATACGTCAACTTGACCGCCAAGCTGATCGAATACTTTGCCTTCGGTTACGCCTGTCGATGCAACAACGAGCGGAATGTTGATCATATCGGTGTAGCTATATTCATGACCATAAATTTCAGCCATAAGCGCTTTGTCATCACGATCCAGCGAGTACACTGGAAGGCCGAGATGGTCACCGTATAACAAGATTAAGCTGTTGTCCCAAATGCCGCGTTCCTTCAAATCTGCAATGAATTCGCCAAGTGCGAAGTCAGCGTAGTTTTGTGCACGGATATAATCACCAACAAAAGTTTTCTCATAACGCTCAGGGAGCGTCATTTTGTATTTGTCAGCAGGAATGGTGAATGGGTGATGTGATGTCATCGAAATAACATGGGAATAAAATGGTTTGCCATTCTCGCTCATGCGTGACATTTCAGCAGCTGTTTTCTTGTAAAGCTGCTCATCGGAAGCACCAAAAAATACGGTATCTTCATCTCCAAAAAACTTCTGATCGTAGTAACGGTCGAAACCAAGCGCTTTGTAAAGCTCGCCGCGATTCCAGAACTCAACAACATTCGTATGGAACGTAGTTGTATCATAGCCGTTTGCTTTCAGCAGTTTCGGCAAGCTCGGAAGCTCTTTGTCGGCATAAATCATCGTTGCCGCACCGCGTGGCGGAATATAGAAAGACGTGTTTACAACGAATTCCGCATCGGATGTATTGCCTTGGCCGACTTGCTGATAGAAATGCTTGAAGTAATAGTTTTCGTTGACCAGCTTATTAATGTTTGGCGTAATCTCTTTTCCGTCAATCTTCAAATTTACGAGGAAGTTTTGAAATGATTCCATTTGAATAATGATGACGTTTTTGCCTGCTGCTGTTTTCCACAGCTGCGGAGCGCCAGGTGTTTCGATCTTTTTGACGGAATCGATTTTTTCTTGCGTAATATGGTTTGGATCAACAAAGTCAATCGTTTTGTTCTTGAAAATCATATAAGCCTCGTAATTGAGTATACCCATTTGCTCCGCTTTGACGATCTCATTCATGCTGGCGCGGTTAGGCAAAATGTTGAACAAGCAAAGCGCGATTGAAATGCTGAACAGGGCAAGGACAAGTCGTTTGCTTTCCTTAACGGAGCTTTGTTTCTTCCAATTCACTGCTTTCTTAGGTCTAAACAACAGCACAGCCATAATGATAATGTCGATAAAGATGAGCAAGTAGTAAGGGTCCATCAGTGAAAATACGCTATTTTTTACCGCGGTGACTTGGTTTACCTGCTCTAGAGCGAGATAGGTTACAATTACACCGTAATACTTGTAATACATAATGACGGCAAATAATATGAGTGTCATTACTAGATTTGCTATTAAATAGTAAATAAGTTTACGTTTCGAAGCGAACCACTCTATGAGACAATAAACAATGAGGACAAACGGAATTTCTTTTAAAATAGTAGTCCACGAAAAACCATCCTCGAAAATGACCATCCAAGCCAGATAGCTTTTGAGAAGCATGATAAATGAAAAGAAAAGGATGGGACGAGTGCTTAATAATCGTTTTGGAGTTAAAAATGTCATATAACCGCCTACCTTTCACAGCAAAAACTGGCCATCTCACAGAGGCAGCCAGGCCGCTAATCATAATATACGTTCGTTCTGTAAATTCTTATCCATTATGCTCCTAATTATAGTCGAATGTCAAAAGGCAAAAGGCTCCTCCATGTCCAATCATAATTTATTGTAAATAACAAATTTATAAGGATTTTTGTTTATTCCTATTCATTACAACATTTCCAAGCTATTAGATTGAAACATTATAGCTGATTTAGTAGTCTATTAATTAGATGCTATTAGACAAACCATGATTACAAGTATAATTACATGAAATATATGTAAAAAATTATGTTGGAGGCTTATCATGAAAAAAAGAAGAAGAAGGCTGCTGCTGTTTATTATTGTATGCGCAGGAATGGTGTTTGGTTACTCTTTATTTAATAAGGATGAGACAACCACGATTCCGCCAAAGCAAGCTTCCGCTGATGGTACCACTAACGGCGGGGAAGTGTCGGGCAGCATAGGTTCTGAGCCTACGGATAAGCCGAGCGGCGGAACTCCAACAGATGGACAGCCAACAGCTACGGATAAGCCCGGTTCAAGCAATAACGGTAATGGTGGCAAGGGCTCTGGCACAGGAAAAGCAGAGCAGACTGAGGATGGAATGGTCGTTATTGCCAAACCAGAGGATATCGCGGTGCTTGTGAATAAGCAGCACAAGCTTCCGGAGGAATACAATCCCACGGATTTAGTTTATCCTGACGTTCGGTTTATATTTGCTGAGAAAATTGAAAAACGCATGATGAGACAGGATGCAGCTACAGCGCTTGAGAAGCTGTTTGCAGCCGCTGAGGAAGACAACATCCAATTGGCCGGTGTATCCGCTTATCGTTCGCATAAGACGCAAACAACGCTCTTTGATCGCTATGTGAAGAGGGATGGACTAGAAAAGGCAAGAACTTATAGCGCTCTACCTGGTACAAGCGAGCATGAAACGGGACTAGCGATCGATGTGTCGGGTAGTGACGGCAAGTGTGCGGCTGCCGATTGTTTTGCAGATACAAAGGAAGCGCAGTGGCTTGAGAAGTATGCGCATGAGTACGGATTTATCATTCGTTACTTGGAAGGCAAAGAAAAGATTACAGGCTATCAATATGAGCCTTGGCATTTGCGGTATGTAGGTGTGGATGTAGCTACTGAGATGGCGAAGAGCGGAGAAGTGCTGGAAGAGTATTTTGACGCGGTTCCTGTCACAAAATAAGATGCAATAGCGCAGCGCAAGCTGTATTCGCACAAGCCTTATTGCTCATAAAGGATAGTCGCTTGCGCTGCTTACTATTGGTAATGCCCTTCGTTAGATCTTTGCTTCAAACGTTTTGCAATCTGTTTCTTCGGAGTTGCTGGCTTGCTTGCCGCGATTGCTGACCACATAAATAGAAGAGGCGCCGCAGTGATTACCTGCTGCCCAGAACTTGCATGAATTCACTTCGCACAGTACATCCTTAGCCATTGACAATTCACCTCCTCTCTATATAGGATGGACAAACGATATATCGTTTTATACTCAGGAAGGATGGATAGATATGGGAGTTAAGCTTTATTTTAATCATGACGCCGGTGTAGACGACCTGGTATCGCTTTTTCTTCTTTTGCAAATGAAAGATGTTGAACTGCTTGGGGTATCCGTTATTCCAGCCGACGGCTATTTGGAGCCTGGCATCAAAGCCAGCAGCAAAATCATTGACCGCTTTGGCGACCCTGTCAAAAATAAATCACTTGAAGTGGCTAGATCAAATTCACGCGGTGTAAACCCATTCCCTGCTGAATGGCGCATGCATACGTTTTTTGTGGACGCGCTGCCTATTTTGAATGAATCGGGAACGATTAACACGAAAGTATCTGCGCTGCCAGCGCATCAACATATGATTGAACAGCTTCGCAAATCGGATGAGAAGGTGACATTGCTGTTTACAGGTCCGCTTACTGACCTAGCAAGAGCGCTGGATGAAGCTCCGGATGTGGAAGCGAAGATTGAGAAGCTTGTATGGATGGGCGGTACATTTAATGAGAAGGGCAATGTTCAAGAGCCTGAGCATGACGGAACCGCAGAATGGAATGCCTTCTGGGACCCTGAATCTATGCACCGCGTATGGGCAAGCAGCATTCCGATTTTGCTTGTTGCGCTTGAGAGCACGAACAAAGTACCTCTTACGATGGATGTACGCAACCGCTGGGCATCGCTTCGCAAGCATGAGGGACTAGATTTTGTCGGTCAATGTTATGCTGCATGTCCTCCACTTGTTTATATGGAGACGAACTCGACATATTATTTGTGGGATGTGCTTACGACAGCTGTTGTCGGCAATCCGGATCTCGTGGAAATTAAGACGGTACACAGCGGCGTGATTAAGGATGGACCTAGCCAAGGCCGTACGGTGGAAGTGGAAGGCGGTCGCCCGGTCAGCCTTGTGTATGATGTTGATCCTGTTCGATTCTTCGATTATATTACGGACCTTTCTGCAAGTGCGGTTAGCTACAATGTTAAGCAAGACTAAACCATAACAAAAAGCGCAGCTTCGAATGAGTTACACTCATCCAAAGCTGCGCTTTTTTAAAATATAAGAAAGTATATTATTTTCTCATACTTAGCTTATATTTCACGGTCTAAGCTGCTTCAGCGCCAGAAGGACGCCGAAGGCGTTTTAGCTTGTTTAATCCATTTCATAAATCGAACCTGATTTGCTGGCATAAAGCTCGGCGTACACCTTCTCGGCGTAAGCATCGGTCATACCCGAAATATAATCTGCAACAAATCGCGGCCAGCTCCATTTGTTCTTATGGATCTCGTAATTTTCTATCCAGTCTGGCGGTATGATAAGGCGACCAGATTCTTGAACCTTGAAGCTGTCCCATAACCGTCTTATCATAATTTCACTGCGCATTTGCAAGCGCTGAACACGGAAATCCTTAATGAGGGTTACCCATGCAAGCTTCTTCAAAATCTCCATTGTGCGGAGCAACTCGATATCCTGTTGCCCATTGTTGACGAACGTGACCTTTTTCCAGCTGCGCGATGTATCGTCTATAATACCGACTTTGCCTGCAAACAAGCTGACCCAGCGCGCTTTCATCTCCCGCCTTGTGCGCGAGGCTTCGCGATCACAGCTTGCATACAGCTCCTGCCACTGCTCGAAATAGGAGACGAGTACACGCTTCACCATCGCAGGGATATCGACCTCACCCCAGCCGATTCCGGTGTTGCCTTTATCCTCGACAATTTCCTGAACAACATGGTCGATAAGTCTGCTGTCTTCGAAAAAAGTACGGTTCATTTGGATTTTACCAGCACGTATGCCGTCTTCGATGTCATGTGTGGAATAAGCGATGTCATCACATAAATCCATGAGCTGTGCTTCCAAAGTTGAGCAGCCTTCTGGAATTTTCCATAAATGGCGTAGCTGTTCAATCTCTCCCCACTCGGTGCTGTAAAGCCCTTTTAGACGGCCAGGCTCACTGAGACTAAAAGGGTATTTATTAATAGCAAGCAAGACAGCTGCAGTTAAATCAAGGCCGCTTCCGCTTCCTGCCCTTTTCTCTAAAAACATCAATATTCGAAAATTTTGCGCATTGCCCTCGTATGGTATGCCATACTCCTCCATGAGCAAATGGTTGAGCACTTCTTCACCTTTATGTCCAAAAGGAGGATGACCCAAATCATGCGCGATCGCGGCAATCTCGACGACAGCGGGATCTAATATGAGCCCCGGATGCTCCTTGCGTGCAAGGAAATCATATTGTTTGCCTAACTTGCGAGCAACCTCGCGTGCAATCTGCGACACTTCGAGAGAGTGAGTTAGCCTTGTTCTATAGTAATCGCCCGTACCTGCGCCAAATACTTGTGATTTACCTTGCAGGCGGCGAAAGGCGGGAGATTGAATGAGTCTCGCATAATCTCGTTCATACTCATCTCGCTCCTCGCTTAAAGTACCGAGCGCTTTCTCGTCCAATCTAAGCTTGCGTATGTCCATCGTAAGTCCTCCAGTGCCGTTTATGCGGGTATTATTGAAATATATTAGCTCAAATAGTACATGTTGTAGATAGGTTTTTTTACGTCTTAAATTAGGAAAAATGCTTTGTTGCTTGAATTGTAGCATATAATGAGGCTTGAACATACACCGTGCTTGGAGTATGATCGCATTAGCTTTAACATAAAACTGAGGTGCTATAATACGGATGGTCATAATGCAAAATGCATCTGCAATTATTATGCTGCTAAACATTTTTTTGGCGATTACGGTTATCTTTCTAGAGAGGCGCAGCGCAAGTACAACTTGGGCATGGCTGATGATTCTTTTTTTCATCCCCGTTTTCGGCTTTGTTTTGTATTTAATATTAGGGCAGAAGGTACGTAAAAGAAAGCTGTATAAGCTGTTGGGTGATAGTCAGCGCATTATCGAGCATACGGTCGAGAGGCAAATGCGCCAGCTGCGAGAAGATGAAATTGTATATAATGATCCAGCGATGCGAAGTTATCAAGACATGATCTATATGAGTCTGAAAACGAGCTACGCGGTATATACGAGCAATAATGCGGTTGAGATCTACACGGAGGGCAATCAGAAGTTTGATGCGCTGCTTAAGGATATAGAATCAGCCCAGCATCATATTCATCTCGTTTATTATATCGTCCGTGACGATGAGCTTGGCAGAAGATTGGTTAAGGCGCTGGCAGCGAAAGCGGCGGAGGGCGTAGAAGTCAAGTTTTTGTACGATCATATAGGAAGCTCAAGCTTGCCGAAGCGTTATTTTGCGGAGTTGATTGCAGCAGGCGGCAGGGAAGCGGCGTTTTTCCCATCGCGCATTCCTTATTTGAATTTAAAAATCAATTATCGCAATCACCGCAAGCTCGTTATCGTTGACGGACAAGTCGGTTATATCGGCGGCTTCAACATCGGGGATGAATATTTAGGATTAAACGAGCATTTCGGCGAATGGCGGGATACTCATCTTAGAGTTCGCGGCAATGCCGTGCTGCAGATGCAGGCGCAGTTTCTGATGGATTGGAATTTAGCGGCTTCCGGTCGAATTGAGCTCAACGAGCTGTATTTCCCAATTATGAGCGATGATACGGGAACGATTGGCATGCAGCTTGTAGCGAGTGGCCCGGATACGCAATATCAGCAAATTAAAAATGGCTATATCAAAATGATTTATTCGGCTCGGAAAACAATCAGCTTGCAAACGCCATATTTTGTACCGGATGAAAGCTTGATGACCGCGCTGAAGATCGCTGCCCTGTCCGGGGTAGATGTACGTATTATGCTGCCGAGCAAGCCGGATCATTTCTTTGTATATTGGGCAACTCATTCTTATTTGGGAGAACTTCTCGCAGGCGGAGTGAAATGTTATATGTACGAGAAAGGGTTTCTTCATGCAAAAACGCTTGTCATCGACGGCAAGGTGGCGTCCGTTGGAACAGCCAATGTCGATATTCGCAGCTTTAAGCTTAATTTCGAGATGAATGCGTTTATCTATGATACGCAGACATCGGCAAAGCTGCAACGTATTTTTGAAGAAGATGTCAAACATTGCACGCAATTAACGGAACAAGTTTATGCTAATCGTCCAATCATCAATCGATTGAAAGAATCGATTTCCAGGCTGCTCAGCCCAATTCTATAGACAAACATCAGTCTAATCCTATAGACGCAAATCAGTCCGATCCTATAGACGCACATAAGAAGGGCTTCTGCTTATCTAAGATAACCAGAAGCCCTTCACGTGCTTGGTAGAGAACTATTCAATTTATTCTAACGCTCCAATCCGCTGTTTGCCTCTTCTTCGTCCTTTCGAATTTGTTACAAACCCTATCGACTTCGATCCTAATTTTATTGACCTCGATCAACTTCCTTTCGATTTGTTTCAAATCCTTGTTGCTTGTAAGTACTTCTCATCCAAATGGTCGACTACATCCGTCTTCGCTATTGTCCCAGCATGTCCGGCAGTGATTGAATGCTCCTTCCCGAGATTATGAGACATGCATCGCTAACCTACTTCAATGGGCTATCCCCTCTCGTTTAAGATAGGCTTAGTATACACCTTTATTTGAATTTTGTAAATATTCAGATTATTTAATTCGACAAAAAAAATTGTGTTGATTTTTTAGGTGTGATTTTGCGTGTGGGGTGGGGCGGGTTTACATCTTAAGGTAGTATAAGCTGCTGCTGTTTATGGTGAATGGAAGTAGGCGGGATGGTGGTGGACGCAGAAATGGTTGCTTATGGTGAATGTAGGTTAGGCGGGAGTGTGAAGGATCGGATTAATGGTGGATGGAGCGCGGGTCGGTTGGTAATGGACGTAGAGGTTTGAGTAAAGGTGACGGGATGCTGACTAAATTGCGATAGACGTAGGAGTTGAAGTAATGGTGTTCGAAACTTGTGAATTACAGTCTGGATGGTGATGGATGCAAAGTTGCTGTTTGAGGTGTATCAAGTTCAGGGTGAACGCTGGCGGGTAATAGTAGAAATCAATGTTTTGTCGCGATTGGAGCTCAAGCTGTGTTGTAACGGGCGTAGAAGTCGAAGTAATTGTGAGTGGAGTTCATGCTTGCCTCTAACGAACTCAGAAGTCGTTATTATAATGCTTTAGGCATAATCTGAATTTTAACGAACTTAGAGAGCGCTATATGCTCAAAAATGAGTTAAATCATTGATATTTGAGGCTAATAGGGTTATCTGAGTTCGTTACGTTTGTAAGTGTGTGGAATTGAAGCAAATAAGACTTCTGGAGTTCGTTACAACTTTTCGCGAGGTGCTTTTGTAGATAGCGTGTGGCTTCTGTGTAAAGTTAATGAGCTTCCATTTTGTTTCGTCTAGTATTGGTTGTGGCTTTGAGCCGCCTTTTGGAATAAGGAGGATAAAGGAAAGCTCATGAGGTTGACCGTTTTCGACCTTCAATTTATACTTAGTCTAAAATCAGTAGTAAAAGGAATGATCTTTTTATGAATAAAATTAACTTAACGATACAGCGCAAGGCCATCTTTGAAGTTGTGCAGCAAGCCCATGATCACCCGACGGCGGCCGATGTCATTGAACGGCTTCGGGGCAAAGGCTTCAACTTCGCATACGGCACCGTGTACAACTCATTGCGTTATTTAACTGACGTGGGTCTCATTAGAGAATTAAAGCTTGGAGAAACGGTTAGCCGCTATGATGCTCGGACGGATGAACATCAGCATATTGTGTGTACTGTATGCGGTCGTGTGGATGAAGTATTGACCGATTTGCCGAGTGAGTGGATGGAGAAGGTAGCTTTGGAGACGAAATACAAGATCGAGCATGTGCAAGTTGTATTAGAGGGGGTTTGTGATCAATGCGCGACGAAACAACCACAATGAACAACGATTATTTGAACGAGGGGATGCCACTCGACCAGAATGCTGCCTCAGCCACTGGCTATTCAGAGGAAGAGCTGCTGCAAAATGGGATGCTTTGCTCGATCACGAAGCGGGTCATGATTATTAGTCCGTTCCCAGAGAGGGTCAAAAGCCTGCTCGTCGCGCTTTCATCCGAATGCTTTGATGTGTTTTCACTGCATGATTTCAATAAAAGCATGCTCCAAAGCTTGCAGCCGGAGCTGCTCGTATTTGATGCGATTCCTGTAGCTCAAGCTGCCGCGAGCCATACGCTGCAAGCAGGAGCAGAACTGGTAGAAGCGGCTGAGCTGCATGCGGTTCCTGTCCTCATTTTAATGGATCAAAAATCGTATGATAGCCGTGAAACTTTTGCCCTTGGCGCATCTGAGCTGCTAGTCTGGCCGGCTAAACCTGAGCAAGCGATAAAACAAATCAACCGTATGCTTTTGAATAAACCAGCAGCAGCTGCGAAGGCAGATAGCGACATTCGTGTGTTTAAGGATATTGCAGTTGACCTCAAAAAAATGACCGTTGATCGAGCGGGGCAGCGAATTGAGCTTACGAAGACGGAATATGATTTGCTTCTGCATTTCATGACATCGGACGGCTCCGTTCTAACGCGTGAATCTTTGCTCGATACCGTTTGGGGGCTGCATTTCTATGGAGGCAGCAACTTGGTGGATGCTCATATTAAGAGCTTGCGCAAAAAACTAAAGGATAGCGCCGTAGCGCCAAAATATATAGTTACCGTGCGTGGTGTAGGTTACCGGATAGCGGATATCCGCGACTAAGGAGTATGTGCATCATTTTAGGTAATGAATTTCACCAGCATGCTGCGGTTCATGAAATATTCATTTTTCATTCATTAGGCTTTCATGACAGTAGTGCCTTGATTCGATAAGATTGTTTTATGGATTTAGATCAAGTCTAAATATATAAAATGATCGATGAGGTGCTATCATGGAAAACTATATGACAACGAACCAAGGCACGCCGGTTGGCGATAATCAAAACTCGCGCACAGCGGGGCAGCGTGGACCAACACTAATAGAGGATTACCATTTGCTTGAGAAGCTTGCGCATTTTGATCGGGAGCGTATTCCAGAGCGCGTCGTGCATGCCCGGGGAGCAGGCGCACATGGAGTATTTCGTACGGAAGTTAGTATGAAGGATCACACGAAGGCTCTTTTTATGCAGGAACCGGGAGTAGAGACGCCTGTATTTGTACGCTTTTCAACGGTTATTAACGGAACAGGCTCGCCGGAGACGGCGCGCGACCCACGCGGCTTTGCGGTAAAGTTTTATACGAAGGAAGGTAACTATGATCTTGTTGGAAACCATTTGCCGGTATTTTTCATTCGAGATGCGATGAAATTTCCTGATATGGTGCATTCCCTCAAGCCGGCGCCAAATACGAATGTCCAAGAGCCTGCGCGCTACTGGGATTTCATGACGCTCTCCCCAGAATCGACGCATATGCTCACTTGGTTGTTCTCCGATGACGGAACGCCTGCTACTTATCGTGAAATGGACGGATTCGGCGTTCATGCCTTCAAGTGGATTAATGATGATGGTAAACCGACCTATGTTAAATATCATTGGAAGTCGCTGCAAGGAGTACGAAACTTTACAGCAGCGGAAGCTAGCGTGATGCAAGGCAAAGACTTTAACCATGCGACACGTGATTTACATGATGCGATTGAACTCGGCAATTTTCCAGAATGGGAGCTTCATGTGCAGCTTATGCCTGTCGATCATGTGGAACGGTATTCGTTTGATCCGCTAGATCCAACGAAGGTGTGGCCGGAGGATATGTATCCGTTGCAAAAGGTAGGCACGATGACGTTGAATCGCAACCCAGTTAATTATTTTGCTGAGGTTGAGCAATCGGCTTTCTCGCCAAGCACACTTGTACCAGGAATCGAGCCATCGGAGGATAAATTGCTGCAAGGCCGACTGTTCTCTTATCCGGATACTCAGCGCTACCGCCTTGGAGCGAACTACCTGCATATTCCGGTAAATTGTCCGTATGCACCTGTTCGCAACTATCAACGAGATGGTGCAATGACAATGCACGCAAATCCTTCTCCAGTGAATTACGAACCTAATAGCTCATCAGAGAGTCCAAAGGAAGCAAAGGTTTATGCTGATTCTTACGCACCACTTCAGGGACAGGCTGGCCGCCAAAAAATCGATAAAACTGACGATTTCACTCAAGCGGGCGAACGCTATCGCTCACTGCCTGAAGAACAACAAGCAAACCTAATCGCCAATTTGACGGGTGAGCTGGAGCAAACCAATGATGATATAAGACTCCGCGCCATCTGCAACTTCTTCCGGGCTGATCGCGAATTAGGCATGAAGCTTTCGCAAGAACTGGGCGTTGATATCCGCAAGTTTGTACCGCAGAGCTAATTCAGAAGCAAATGGGAAACACAGAAGCACGCTGAATATGCGTGTTTCTGTGTTTCCCATCTACATATTCTTAAATCCACTAGAAGCCATGAGTAAGCGTAAAAGCAACGTCCAGCTGTGAGAAATCACAATTGGTCAAATCAAACTTTAAAAGATATCCCGTTCAAGACGAACGATTTAACCAAGAATGAAGAAACTTTTAACCACCTAGTACTCTACTCAACAATCTACGAACTATTGAACCGACGTATCGACGAACCCACGAACCCACGAACCCACGAACCCACGAACCCACGAACCCACGAACCCACGAACCCACGAACCCACCAAACAAACAAACTAACTAACCTATTCTTTCAATATCAACTAACACTAACAGGAAAACCTCCTTCTAATTATGCTAATTCAGCTGATTTTGCTCACTTAGAAGGAATATCTCCCGTTAATTTGTTGGATATTAGCAAATTCAGCCGAGATGGACAGTATTAACAGGAGAAATTCATCTTAAATTAATATTTTCCGTAAAAAAGTGTGAATTAGCGGTAGAAATTCCAGTTAAGCTGCTTTTCTTTGAGGAGGCAAGTTATGGAGGCAAGTAGGTTACATTTCTTATGCGAAGGATATGTTCATTTTAACCAAATCACTCAACATCAATTAACTCTAACAGGAAAACCTCCATCTAATTTTACTAATTCGGCTGATTTTAGTCATTTAGAAGGAAAGCCTCCCGTTAATTTGTTGGATATCAGCAAATTCCGCTGAAATGAACTAAATTAACAGGAGAAATTCCTGTTAAATTATTATTTTCCGAAAAAAAGGGTGAAATAGCGGTACATATTCCAGCTAAGTTACTTTTCTTTTGAGGAGAAAAGTTGAAGAAGCAATTTAGTTGCGTTTCATGCCAACTGATCGTTTATATGAGGTGGATAAGGTTGGACTTTCAGGCAACGGATAAGTTTGATATAACGCTAAAAAGAATGCAATAACAACACTATTCTTATTATTCCAGATACCTTATAATCAAAGGCAAGAGACGAAGAACGTCCCGTTACCACTCACTCTTGAGTGGTGACGGGACGTTTTCTATTTTTCAGAGAGGATGATTGATGGTGACTTATGAGGAGGCGCATCGCACATTTATTCAATACCATTTAGATGAAAGGGCAGGGGAACGTCGCGGCAGACTGGAAAGAGGGCATGGACATGCGGAATCGAAATTTTTGCGTAACGTCTGGTGGCCACTCTGTGGAGATTTTCGAAATCTGCATCCCGAGTATGAAGTGATGGATTGGCGCGGCAGATCCTATTTTGCTGATTTTGCTTGGCTCTCGGGTACCGTAAAGCTCATTATTGAGATCAAAGGATTGCATCTCATGTTAGAGACATGGATAGGCAAAAATATTGCCATGAACTAAACCGCGAAACCTTTTTGCATGCGATGGGTTACCCGGTCATCTCATTTGCTTACGATGATGTTGAGAAAAACCCTGAGGTATGTATGACTATGCTTAAAATGGTGATGAGCAGGTACCAGGCTAGGCGAGCACCAATAACGCGAATTCAACTAGCAGAGAAAGAAATTATACGGCTTGCAGTTCAACAGGCTCGTTTAATCAGGCCGAAGGATGTGGAGCGTCATTTTGGTATTGATCATAAAACAGCAGTAAATTTATTGAAAAAGTTATGCTCAAAAGGAGGGCTTATCCCTCTTTATCGTGGCAATCGACAACGAGTCGTAGGATATGAGCTCGCTCATGATTTTGTTAACTTTCTGAATTAATGGCTCGCCTCGTTATTACTGCCAGTTTTTTTCTTACATCGCAGCTTCCTTGAAGCTAGACGAAAATGAGGAACTTTTAGACCAGAGGAAAACCCTCCATAGACGATCACAGGTTTAAAAAAATAGCGTATGTTTGCGATGTTTATGGTTTTGAAGTACGATGGAATAAAGAGTAATTTATTGCTGCCTTGTAAAGGATTAAGAGCATTTTCGCGATTATAAAAATAGGGCATCCACACCATGAAAACGGGGGTAATTAGCGGTGCTGCTGTCAACGCAAGCGATTCAAGTTGGTTCCATCGTCATATCTGCTCTGGCCGGTCTTACACTTATTGTCCTGCGTATACGCGCTGGTAAACGGCCGACCTCATTGCGCAAAATCATCATACCGCCGTTAGGCATGGCAACAGGCTTCGTCATGTTTGCCTTTTCCCAGACGCATATTCCATGGTTTTGGGGGTTAGCCGCTTTTTTGACAGGCATGCTGATCTTTGCTTTCCCACTAATCGTCACGACCCGTTTGGAACGCGTGAAGTCGGAAATCTATGTAAGACGATCTAAGGCGTTTGTATTTATTATGCTGACGCTATTCATAATCAGGCTTTCTCTCCATAGTGTCGTAGAGCAATATATGTCGATTCCGCAAACCGGGGCGGTTTTCTATTTGCTCGCTTTTGGCATGATTTTACCATGGCGCTTGGCTATGATTAGTGATTATATGAGACTGCAAAAAGTAGAAATGTAAGTTGAATGGGGGAGAATGTATGGATTCGAAGCTGACAGAACGAGTGAAGCTGACCCAGAGCAAACTTAGAAGAAGGACACTATCTGCGATTTTTCAAGAATTTGATCAAAAAATAATGAAGCTTGAGCGCGGAAAACGTGAAGAAAAGTATCTTAAAATGTCGGAAACGCCATTTTCTTTTTTTCGCGGCAGCGCTTATTTGTTTTATTTTGACGCATCACGAATTTGGTTTCCCTATCACACGCCAGAAGGGCGTCCCACTTGGGTTCAGGGCGATCTGCACTTTGAGAACTTTGGTGCTTTCCGCAATGAGCAAGGTACGCTCGTCTATGATGTGAATGATTTTGACGAAGGTTATCTGGGCTCGTATTTGTATGATTTGATGCGAATGACGGTAAGTATAGCGCTCGTCGGCAGGCTTAAAGGACAAACCCATGCTAATCAGGTTAGCGCGGTTGAAGCTTATCTACAGGCCTATTCCAAGCAGATGCGCCGATTCGCAAAAGGCAAGGATGATCCCGGCACTTATGTGATTGATATTGAGCGTGCGGAAGGTCCCGTCAAGAAGCTGCTCAAAAAACTGCAAAAACGCAAGGATCAGCACTTCCTCGAAAAGGTTACGGCGCTCGTACAGGAGCATAGGCAGTTTGCAACGACAGATGAAATTGTATCTCCGACTGACGACGAACGTGAGGCTTTATTGCAAGCATGGCCGATGTATTTAGATACCGTCAAAGCCGATGACTCAGAAGAATTGCGTCATTTTCAGGTAAAGGATATTGCAGTGAAGCATGGCTCGGGGACAGCATCCATTGGGCTCGATAGATACTATGTACTGATTGAAGCAGGCGAAGATGCACAAGGCGAGGACGATATCGTGCTTGAGGTAAAGGAAGTGCGCGTTCCAGTTCCTGCTTATTTTATGCCTTATGATGAGACATTTTGGTCTATGTTTGAGCATCAGGGACAGCGCGTAACCATGACTCAAAGAGCGATGCACCATGAGGCAGACCCGTATCTTGGATGGTTATCCATTGGAGAGCGGCAGTTTTATGTGCGTGAGCGATCACCATATAAGAAGCGGCTTAAGCTAGAAGCGCTTGATACGGCTGGAGATTTGCTGTCGGTTACGACGAGCATGGGCAGGCTGACTGCAAAAATGCATGCGAGGGCGGATGCCGATGTAGCGCAAGGTATTCTTGCGTATCACAGTGAAATTGAGATTGTGAAGGCGATGGGTAATGACGAGGATGCTTTTTGCACGTCAATTGCCAATTGGGCGCTTTCCTACGCGGATCAAGTGGAGCAGGATTATGCTTTGTTCACGGAATGGCTGGGCGGTAGAAAGAAGCAATCGCAATTATAAATAATGGGACTGCACCGAGGCGCGAGGTAACTCGCAAGAGGAGCAGTTTTTTTTTTGCGTAGCAGCTATAAAAAAACGGTGGTCAGCGCAGGGGATTACATATAGCGACTGGATTATCGATTTTATAACCATGCTTTGCTTTTCCTATATAGGCTTTAGGTTTGACATTCATTTGTTTCGCATGGTATTCTATGTAATAATTAAATTGTGTACAATTTAATTTATTATAACTCACATATTTTAGAGGAGGCAATAAACAATGAGCATTTACTCACATGAGTTGCAAAGCATTAATGGTAAACAACAAAGCATGGAACAATATAAAGGTAAGGTGCTAATTGTCGTCAACACAGCAAGCAAATGCGGCTTTACACCACAATACGCGGATTTGCAAAAACTATATGAACAGTATAAAGACCAAGGTCTTGAGATTCTTGGTTTTCCAAGTAATCAATTTGGCGAGCAGGAGCCGGGTGCAAACTCTGATGTTCAAAGCTTTTGCCAGTTGAACTACGGCGTGACATTCCCTCTTTTTGAGAAAACCGATGTACGGGACGAAACCGCTCATCCTCTTTTCAAGCAGCTAACGGAAGATGCACCTTTCCAAGGTTTTGATACAAGCAACCCTAGCGGTAAAATGCTCAATGCTTTCCTTTCGGAGAAGCTGCCTCATTACCTCGAAGGCAACTCAGTCAAATGGAACTTTACTAAATTTCTAATTGACCGTGAAGGCAATGTCGTAAAACGGTTCGAATCGACCGATGAACCTTCCGAAATGAAGGCTAATATCGAGCAGCTGCTATAGTGCTCCCTCACTTAAAAATGAAATACATGCGGCTTCCGGGCGAAAAAAAGCCCATTTAATGGTTGTTTTAGTCGTTTTGTAGGTAAGGCTGGCGTCTAATGACGAATAGCTTCCTTATAACCATACATTCTTCGATATGGAGGACTATACTTCGACCTTTGGAAGTGAATGTAGAACTTACTTCTATATACTTGAACCGGATGGTTCATGGAAGTGATATCGAATAAAGTAGGATCATTACGGACAACGAGATATGCGAGGCTTGATCAATATGCTATCGCAATGCCGTAAAATCAACGAGGAATTGCTAAGGTTTTGATAGAGTGAACAACGGGTAATTGCTGAGGCTTTGATAGAGTGAACAACGAGCAATAGACGGGTTTTTAATTAGGATAACAACGGATTCAACTACACGTTCACACACCGTATATTAAGCAAAATGTGATCGGCGTAACCTCAGTTTAAGAGTTAATTGTTGGGCTCATCATACACTTCATACTGGCCTATCGATCCTGCAATTCTTATGAAAATATCGTACTTACACTCTATTCAATTAATATAAGATAGAAGTTGAAAATGGACAGAAACGATTAATCGTTTCTGTCCATTTTTTGATGGTATTAAGTATCTTGAAATTCGATATTTGAGTATTTTTCTATCCAAAATAAAAGTTGTAAATATGCAATTATATTCAAAAGAAACTTTTTACGCAATCAACATATGACCTTAGTATATAGGGATTTATCCATTACGTGTACCTGAGTAATTCGAAGTTTTAAAAGGTTCATATATGCAAATTAAAAATTCGTTCAGTCCTGTTAACTAGGATCAAATGAATAAATAGAAGCGAAAACGGAGCTGCAATGAAGCAGTGTGAAATATGTTGATTTATGATACTGTTCTTACCACCATTCTGATGATTGGCGAAGTACGAAGTAACCATCGTCAATACATATTCCAGCCAATTGGTTTATGGGTTTTTCAGATGAAACTATACCGGCTCAGACCGTGCGCTTGCAGATATATTTTTTGAAAAAGGTTATACTACCCATCGGAGCAATAGATAAGTCGCAGACAGCTTAGATTACTACAGGAGGAATGGCTTATGAAGGATCAAAAACAAGAAGGAGCCTCGCAAAGCGGGGAGAGCGGTACAGGGGAGCGGTTTACGTCCTCAGGATTTATTTTGGCGGCAATAGGCAGTGCGGTCGGACTCGGCAACATGTGGAGGTTCCCGTATATTACAGGTAAATATGGAGGAGCGGCTTTTTTTCTTCTATTTTTTATATGCATGCTGCTAGTAGGACTGCCGGTGCTGCTAGCGGAACTATCAGTTGGTCGAGGCGGCCGCGGCAATGCGTCCTCTTCGTTCACTCGGCTGGGCGCGCATAAGCTGTGGAGCGGCTTCGGCGTTATTATCATTTTGGGAGCGTTCGTTATATTGTCGTTCTATGCGATAGTCGCAGGCTGGACTTTGCATTATGCGATGCTGTCTTTTACAGGGCAGCTGTTTGAAAATAATGATTTTGCGCAGCAGTTCAGTGATCTTAATGGAAGCTGGATGCCGGTATTCTGGCAATTCATCGTCTTGCTGCTAACGGGTCTCATCATTATTCGAGGTGTATCGGCAGGGATTGAAAAGGTTAATAAAATTTTTATTCCAGGGCTGCTTGTACTGCTCATTGTACTTTGTGTGCGTGTAATGTTTCTGGATGGAGCCGGCGAGGGCGCAGCTTTTTTCCTAAAGCCTGACTTTAGCAAGCTGACAGCGGAGTCTGCATTCGTAGCGCTTGGCCATGCCTTCCTATCCCTTTCTCTTGGCATGGGTACCATTATTACTTATGGGGCGTACGTGGATAAACGGCAGTCGCTTTCTCTAGCAACAGCAGCAGTAGGTACAGGCAATATTGTTTATGCACTTCTTGCAGGACTGATCATTTTTCCTACTACCTTCGCATTTGGACTCGAGGCTTCGCAAGGCCCTGGTCTCGTATTCGTAGCCTTGCCTGCAGCGTTCTCAGCTATGCCGTTAGGGTGGCTGTTTGGAGGGCTGTTCTTCGTGATGATCGCCTTTGCGTCGCTTACTTCAACCATCTCACTGCTTGAGGTGCCGGTTGCTTTCGTTCGTGAGAAGTTTGGTTGGAGCCGCAGCTTTTCAGTTATTTTGTTATCCATTCTTTGCTTCGTTATTGGGGTGCCATCGGCGTTGTCGCTTGGTGACAAAATACCTTGGCTTACGTTTGGCGGGAAGTCGTTTTTTGACTGGGTTGATTTTGTATGCACGAACATCGTTCTGCCGCTTGGCGGACTAGTTGTTACTATATTTGTCGGGTATGTATGGAAAGGCGGAGCTAAAGAGTCAGGCTTGTCTGCATGGTGGCTGCGAGTATGGTTATTCATGCTGCGTTATGTGGCGCCTATTCTGGTATTGCTCGTATTTCTTTATTCTTCCGGCATTATTTCGTTCTAGTGCTCTGGATTGCTAGGCTCGGGAGCGTGCTCTGAAAGTGGTTGATACATACTAAGTATTATAATTTGACGGGAATTTGTGTATTATAAGAGGATAAATATTTTCCGTGGGAAAGGTTGGTCGCAGATGGAGAATGCAGTAGATAACAAGTCCTCATCCTCGAATTTTATAAAAAGCATCGTAGTCGAAGATTTGAAGAGCGGCCAAGTGAAAGAAATCGTCACTCGTTTTCCGCCAGAGCCAAATGGCTATTTGCATATTGGACATGCCAAGTCGATTTGCTTGAACTTTGAGCTGGCTGATGAATTCAAGGGCAAGACTAACTTGCGTTTTGACGATACGAATCCGTTGAAAGAAGATACTGAGTATGTAGAGTCCATCCAAGAGGATGTTCGCTGGCTTGGCTTCGAATGGGACGACCTTCGCTTTGCTTCCGATTATTTTGAAGAGCTTTACAATCGTGCGGTGTTTCTTATTCAAAAGGGCAAAGCATATGTATGTGATCTGACAGCTGAGCAAATGCGCGAATATCGCGGCACGTTGACTGAGCCAGGCAAGGAAAGCCCGTATCGGAACCGTACAGTAGAGGAAAACCTTGATTTGTTCGCACGCATGCGCGCAGGCGAATTTAAGGACGGCGAAAAGGTGCTGCGTGCAAAAATTGATATGGCTTCACCGAACATCACATTGCGTGATCCTGTGTTGTATCGCATTGCGCATACGCATCATCACCGCACGGGAGATGCTTGGTGCATCTATCCGATGTATGACTATGCTCACCCGCTAAGCGATGCAATTGAAGGCATCACGCATTCGATCTGTACGCTGGAATTTGAGGACCACCGTCCACTCTATGATTGGACGATAGCTGAATGTGAGATGGCTTCCACACCGCATCAATATGAATTTGCCCGCTTGAACGTAACGAACACCGTTATGAGCAAGCGCAAGCTGAAGCAATTGGTGGATGAAGGGGCTGTAGATGGCTGGGATGATCCGCGTATGCCAACGATCAGCGGTTTGCGCCGCAAAGGCTATACACCGGAATCGCTGCGTGCTTTCTGCCGTGAGATCGGTGTATCGAAGAGCAACAGCCTAGTGGATGAGCGCAACCTGGAGCATTTTATAAGAGAAGACTTGAAGCTGAAGGCGCTTCGTACGATGGCTGTATTGCGTCCGCTTAAAGTGGTCATTACAAACTATCCAGAAGGTCAAACTGAGCTGCTTGATGCCGAAAATAATGCGGAAAACGAAGAGATGGGAATCCGTCAAATTCCGTTTTCGCGTGAGATCTACATTGAACAGGATGATTTCATGGAAAATCCTCCGAACAAATATTTTCGTCTGTTCCCTGGCAATGAAGTGCGTCTAAAACATGCTTACTTCATTACATGCCAAGAGGCGATCAAGGATGCAGAGGGCAATGTGATTGAGCTGCGCTGTACCTATGATGTGAAGACGAAGAGCGGATCCGGCTTTAATGAACGTAAAGTGAAAGGCACCATCCACTGGATAGAAGCTTCTCAGGCGATAGCTGCTGAGTTCCGTTTGTTTGAACCGCTCATTACGAGCGAAGCGGAAGATGAAGGCAAACCTTTCATGGAATGCATCAACCCGAATTCACTTGAAGTATTGCAAGGCTTTGTTGAGCCTAATATGAAAGACGCTGTCGGCGGCGATAAATTCCAATTTTTCCGTCATGGCTACTTTAATGTAGATCCGAAGGATACAACAAGTGAGAAGCTTGCCTTCAATCGAATCGTTTCATTAAAGAGCTCATTCGATCCGTCCAAGGCGTAAACCCGTAAAAAATAATACAAGCCTGCCTTGCCTGAGTGCTCGGCAGGCTTTCTTTCTGTTTAGAGGGGGATGAGAAGATGGCGAAGCATGATATTAATGGCTTAATACTAGCTGGAGGCTTAAGCACGAGAATGGGAGCCGACAAAGCGCTGCTGCTTATTGAGGGCAAACCGCTGCTATATCATCTCGTACAACAGCTAACAGAGCTTGTGCAGCATGTAGTTGTTTCAGTAGGATCGCCTGAGCGTGAAGAGCTTTATCGTAAAAGCCTTGAAGATTTAGGAGAAACGGTAAGCTTCGTGACGGATCATTACCCAGAATGCGGGCCGTTATCGGGAATGCACGCGGGGTTGTCCATGATTGCAGAGGGTTATGTATTTGTTATGGCGTGTGATATGCCACAGTTGTCCGAAGGATTGCTGGCTGAGCTAATGACTCATGTGGAAAAAGGGGTAGACGTAATCCATGCGTCTGACCAGCCTTTTCATGCACTCTATCATGCTAGCATTGCCATTCAAATAGAAGAAGCGCTAAAGGAGCAAGATTATCGTTTCATGGGTCTATTGCGCCGGCTTCAGACCATCGAGGTTTCTCTGCTAGAGCAGTATGGTGTATCTGTTTTTACGAATCTCAACACGCCTGAAGATTATAACAAGTATAGGCAGGGACAAGGGGACTGAAGAAGCTCGCCCTTTATAGTCGGAATTAGACGGAATCTACAATGCGGCATAGATGCTTAAACATTCAGCGATGTGATATAATTTGTCAAAGTTGTAATAGGCCTATTTAAAGCAGCATCCATCTAGACGTAGAAGGGTAAGAGGTGGCAAGTATGACCAAAGAACTCAAATATGAAATTATCGATGCGCAGCTAAGTGATCTGGGGCGTATTGTTGATATTTATAATTCAACAATTGCAAGCAGAATGGTGACGGCTGATCTTGAGCCAGCTACTGTAGCTAGCAAAAAAGCATGGTTTGATGACCATTCTCCTGATTTCAGGCCGCTATGGGTATTAACGATTGAAGGGGAAATCGCAGCTTGGTTTAGTTTCCAATCGTTTTATGGCAGGCCCGCTTACAATGCAACTGCCGAGATAAGCATTTATATAGCGGAAGAATACCGCAAGCTTGGTCTTGGAACGGTACTGATTCAGAAAGCGATAGAGGCAAGTCCGGGCTTGGGGATAAATACGCTGCTTGGTTTTGTATTTGGACATAATGAGCCGAGCCTCGCTCTGCTTCGTAAGTTTGGATTTGAGGTTTGGGGTCATTTGCCTAAGGTAGCGGTACTGGACGGTGTAGAAAGAGATCTGGTGATCTCGGGGAGGCGTATATGAAGCGAACGCTTGTGATTAGTGATATTCATGGATGTTATACACCTTTTAATGATTTGCTTGAACGTATGAATTATTGTCCCGGCGAGGATCAGCTTATGCTGCTTGGTGATTTCGTTGATAGGGGGCCGCAAAGCAGAGAAGTGGTAGAGCAGGTCATCGGCTTAGTCCAAAAGGATGGAGCAATTGCCATTCAAGGCAATCACGACGAGAGGCTCGTTGATGTTATGCTGGAGCGAAGCGAGCAGGCGCTGCTTAAGTTTACCGGCCATGGCGGCAGGCAAACCGCAGAGAGCTATGCTGGCATTAAGCAAGGTCCGATTGAGTATGTTATCGATCAAGCCAAAATAGCTGTTCAAGAGCGTTATGCGCATCATATGACTTTTCTGGACAACCTGCCCTATTATCATGAGGATGAACACTTTATATATGTACATGCGGGTCTTAATCCGAATTACTTGAATTGGAAAGAGCAGCCTGCCAGAGATTTTCTTTACATAAAACAACCATTCCTTGAGAGGCCGACCAATGTAAACAAAACGGTTATTTTCGGCCATACAAAAACCATCGATATTCATGGAAAACCAGATATTTGGTTTGGCGCAGGGAAGATTGGCGTTGACGGAGGATGTGCAACAGGACATCAGCTTAACGGACTAGCGATTACAGGAGCGACAGAGTTTAACGTGTATTCTGTCCCTTGGAGATTGTAAGGGATGCGCGGGTATTCGAAAGCCATATTCATAAGCTCTCTGCTGAATATGTTGATTACCGTAATTGCTGTGTTCTACACCTTGATCATGTGCTGGCTTTTATTTCATCGTGGCCGTTATTTTGGCGAGGGGTACAACTATAATCTGGTACCGCTTTATACGATAAAAAAATATATCATCCATTATGATCATTTCAATCCTGACATTTGGTTCAAAAACTTATTCGGAAACATTGTCTTATTCATACCGATCGGCATATTCCTGCCCTTATTAAATAAGAAGTACTTGAAAGTATTTAGACTGACAATGGCCACGATTATGTTGATTACAGCCGTTGAGCTTACTCAAATGTTGACGCGGGTGGGCAGCTTCGACATTGACGATATTATTCTTAATACGTTTGGCGCGCTGCTTGGACTGCTGATGACTAGGCTTGTCGTTCGTCGGACTCTGTAATTAACACATCCTTTAATGTTAAAATAATTGAAAAGAAGCGATAGAAATATCGATTACGAAAGGAAGAATTGTCATTGAGTAAATTTTGGAGTCCGCTCACTGCTTCACTGGTGCCGTATGTCCCAGGCGAGCAGCCAAAGGATAAGACATATATCAAACTGAATACGAATGAAAATCCGTACCCGCCATCTCCGAAGGTAATTGATGCGATCAAAGGTGCAGCTAATGCTGATTTGCGGCTATATCCTGATCCTACTTGCGAGGGGCTGGTGAAAGCTGCTGCCTCCTATTACGGATTGCGGGCTGAGCAAGTGTTTGCGGGCAACGGTTCTGATGAAATTTTAGCTTTTGCGTTCGCAGCTTTTTTTGATCCGGCTAAGACGGTACTGTTCCCTGATATTACTTATAGCTTCTATAAGGTGTATGCGAAGTTATATGGCTTGCAAACAGAGCTTATCGCATTGGACGAGCAATTTAACGTTCAAGTCGAAGCATTCCATTCGGACAATGGTGGTATCATCATACCAAACCCAAATGCGCCAACGGCTCAATTGCTTCCGCTCGATGATATTCGTACATTGCTAGCAAGCAATCCTGATCAGGTTATTATCATCGACGAGGCCTACATTGACTTCGGCGGACAATCAGCAGTGGAGCTTATTCACGATTATCCCAATTTGCTTGTCGTTCAAACACTCTCGAAATCCCGTTCGCTCGCTGGGCTTCGCGTTGGTTTTGCTTTTGGCAGCGAGGAGTTAATTGATGGATTGAATCGAATCAAAAATTCATTTAATTCCTATACGATGGATCGGATTGCTTTGGCAGGCGCCATTGCTGCTCTTGAGGATGACGCTTATTTCCGAGATACGACGGAGAAGGTCATTGCTACACGTGAACGTGTAACGGAGCAGGTGAAGGAGCTCGGCTTTGCTGCAACAGACTCGAAGGCAAACTTCGTCTTCATTTCGCATAAAACGATAGCAGCTAAGGACATCTTTGTGCAGCTGCGCGATAAGGGCGTGCTGGTCCGGTATTTCGATCAACCTCGGATTAATGAATATTTGCGGGTGAGCATCGGAACGGATGAGGAAATGGATGCCTTTATTCGGGCACTCCAAGAAATCGTAGGCGAGTAATGGAAGAGGTTACGAAGGAGCAAGTGTTGTTTCGGCGGTCGATGCGGTTGGTACTGATCTTAAGTGCCATCTATGCTGCAGTGAGTAATGTGTTTCTATATACAGCTTATTATTATAGCGGGATTGTGGAGCAGAGCTACATCATTTGCATGATTATGATTATTGCGTTCGCTTTGCCAATCGTAAAGTTTTTTCGAAATCAGCATTGGTACTTTCCGATCTTCATATTTTTGTTCTGGATCCCGTTTAGCGTGCTTCTCGCATTTATACTAAGCCAAGTGCTTCCTCTATCGGACAATACGGTCGATTTTGGACTGCTGCTTGTTTACTGTCTTATTTTGAACGTTATCGTTACGCTGCTTGGCATTACACTGGGCATGATCTTTAATGGAGGATCTACGCTTTGGAAGAAATATAGCCAAGCCTCAAAGCAATAACAATAAAGCCATGTATGATCTCCTATGAAGGGGAGCGTGCATGGCTTTATTTGATGATCGTTATTTTCATCTTGACTAAATGATTATTTCATTTTAAAATTTGTAAAAACTAACGTTCGTTAGGCAGGGGAACGAAAGCGGATCGGAGGGAATGACATGAGTGCTGAATTAACAACGTCGGAACGAATAAAGCTAGCGGCGCTGACGATGTTTGCAGAATCAGGCTATGAGGGGGCATCCTTGTCAGAAATTGCCAAGGTAGTGGGCATTAAGACGCCATCCATATATGCGCATTATAAATCGAAAGAACAACTGTTCTTGCAGCTCATTCAGGAAATGATTGTTGAAGAGCATAATCAGTTTATAGAGCTTCTTCAAGATATGGATCAGGCGCCGATTAAGGAGCAAGTACATCGACTGTTTACTTTTTTTACCGATCTCACTCATTTAACGACAGGTCAAGCTTTCTTGAAGAAAACGATGCTTGTACCGCCGCGCCATTTGCGCGATCAGCTCAATCAAGATTTATTGCGCTATGAGTATGAACTGAACAAGGGAATTATTAGCGTGCTGGAAAAGGGAGCGTCACAAGGGTTGTTTAACCTGGAAGAGACGGAACGGTTAATTGCTACCTTCTATGTATGTGTAGATGGCATCCTTGTTGAGAATCAAATATATGGAAAAGAGCTGCTTGAGAAAAGGAAGCAAATGGTGTGGCAATCATTATGGCAGATTTGGACGATGACAGCGAGAGAGGATTGAAAAAAATGCAATGGGTCTTTTTATTATTAGCGGGGTTTCTTGAGGTAGGCTGGACGTTTGGCCTCAAATATTCGGAGGGCTTTACAGTGCTTGTTCCAAGCATAATAACAGTGGTGCTGCTTGTCATAAGCTTTATGCTGTTTGCCCGCGCAATGCGTACGATTGAGATTGGCGTTGCCTATGCTATGTTTACGGGAATTGGAACAGTAGGCACTGTTCTCGCAGGTATTATTATACTGAATGAGCCGGCTGATTTTTGGCGTTTGTTCTTTATCGCATTGCTTGTAGGGGGCATAGTCGGACTTAAGCTTGTGTCAAATGACAAGCCAGCTCCTGACAAAGCACCAAAGGCTGTAACCAACATAGAACAAGATAAGGTGGGTTCATAAAATGGCATGGGTCTTTTTAATCATATCAGGCTTCGGTGAGGTCGCCGGCGTTACTTTCATGAAGCTCTCTGATGGCTTTAAACGCTGGAAGGGAACGGTAGGGGCGATTGGCGCTGGTTTCGTGAGCTTTTTCTTCTTATCTAAAGCGTTACAGACAATTCCAATTAGTACGGCATATGGGATATGGACCGGAATCGGCTCGATAGGCAGCGTAGTGCTGGGTATGGTCATTTTTGGAGAGTCGAGAAATTGGCGCAAGATGCTGTTTCTCTCTATGATTATATCAGGCGTTATCGGGCTGAAAGTAGTAAGTGGAGGCCATTAGGATCAAGTTTGAAGCGAGACCGTGCAAAAGGGCTGTAAAGCTTTTTGGTGCGGTCTTTATTTTTGCAGCTCCTGGTCTTACAATGAAAGGAAAGCATGTATGTAGATAGGGAGAAGAGGAGTACTTACTATGGAGGAGAAGCAGCTGAATACGTTTATTGCTCTTATGGAGCAGTCATTGCTCTCGGAGCTTGTGCTTGATAGCGTTGACCCCACAAATCCAATCCGAGTAGCGGAGACGCCGCGCGGTTGGAGACTGCTTGGGGCGGGCAATTACGCTGGCGTATTTACACATCAGGACTATTCAGATATAGCTGTGAAGGTTTATGCGCCAGGCCGAGACGGCTGGGAGAGTGAGTGCGAGGTTTACCGGCGAATTGGCACGCATCCTGCCTTTTCAACTTGTTATCATGCCGGAGAATATAAAGGCCATTATTATTTGATTTTAAAGCGATTAAAGGGAAAGACCTTATATCAGTGCATCATTGATGGGGCAGCAATACCAAAAAAAGCGATAGAAGATATTGATCAAGCGCTGGAGTATGCAAGATCCCGCGGTTTGTTCCCGCATGATGTGCATGGAAAAAATGTAATGATCAAGGATGGAAGAGGCATCGTGCTTGATATTTCAGATTTTTTGAAGGAAGAGCCGTGCACGATGTGGGATGATTTGAAGAAAGCCTACAATCGTATCTACATGCCTTTTCTATCCAAAAAACCGATTCCGGTTCCCGAATGGGTGCTGAACGGTGTTCGTAAGGGCTATCGTTTTATGAGGAATTCTTCCGTAGTGGGACGCTCGTCCTAGAGAATCAGCACAAGCAGCGGCTGCCCTGCAAGGGTGCCGCTGCTTGGCAAAGCTTTGCCGCACATCTTAATGCTCCTCGTCAAACGCGTCCAGCAGCGTCTTGGCGAGATCGGCATCCTTTTTAAGCACATGAATCCGTTTCAAGGAATTGCCCTCAATGGTGATTTTGGTTTTCAATCCATTAGTTTTGAAATGAGCTTCCAATCGGTCTATGAGCTCCGATCTAGAACCCCCTTCCGTACGAATGACTACCCATCGATTCCAAAATAACGCCATTATGCGTCACCTCCTTAAAGTTTTACATTGTAAAACTAGTGTAGGAAGCCATGTGCCCATTGGATTTGAATGTTTTCTTATACGTTCAAATCAAATAAGGATGCACCTTTCATATTTATTCAGCAGAAGCCTTCAAACATGACAGAAAACCTAAAAAAACATTTGCCTTTAATCCAAAATCTGTTGGGGAATAACGTGATTGCTCCTGCCGTATCCTAAGAAAGCGAGATGGCGACCTGACCTATTGACAAACTTAACTGTAACGGATAAAATTACAGTATAAAGCAGGGAGGCCCTTAAACAGTGAACAGCGAATTTACGATTGCCGTACACAGTCTCGTTTACTTGGCTTATTTACCGGAAAGAATGGCTAGCAGCGATATGATCGCCGAGAATGTCGGCACACATTCTGCTCGTGTTCGCAAGGTAATGGGTGGTTTGCGCCGCAGTGGATATGTAGATACCCGTGAAGGCTCAGGAGGCGGCTATAGGCTGACGATTGACCCGAATGTGGTAACACTTGCCGATATCTATCGCGTGATGGCACAAGGCTCGCTAATTCCGAGCTGGTGCTCGGGCAACCCAGAGATGGATTGTGTTGTTGGGTCGAATATGAATCAAGTGATGTTCGGCATATTTTGTACAGCGGAGAAGCAGCTGGAAAGTCATTTTAGCGCGATTACGATTCAGGATGTGTTGAAGCAAATTCACGCATGCGGTTAGCAAATGATGTTTCATTTAACGGTGAGACGGGTATTCCCTTTATCATACACATTGTTTGGAGAGGATGATTGAAATGGCAGTAGCATTGACGAAAGAAAACTTTAACGAGTCCATTCAAAACGGCGTTTCCCTTGTAGATTTCTGGGCACCTTGGTGTGGACCTTGCAAAATGCAGCTACCAATCGTTGAGGAGCTTTCTGCTGAGCTGGAAGGCCAAGCAGTAATTGCTAAAATTAACGTTGACGAGCAGCCAGAACTTGCTTCACAATTCGGCGTTATGAGTATCCCAACATTGATTTTGTTCAAAGACGGTCAACCCGTTGACAAAATGGTTGGCGTACAATCCAAAGATGCTTTGAAAGCAAAAATTTCCGGCCAAATGTAAGCAACATTTTGTAATAAATAACCGTCTTAATATCGTCTGGTATCAGTGAGCAACTGGTGTCAGGCGATATTTTTTTTCTGGAAACTCTCATTTTCAATAAGATAATATTGGTATAAAAGGGAGTAAGTGTGAATGTAAAATTCGACCTAATTAAGCAAATGTTAAGGAAATAATAAGCGTTTATACCAACCTTATCTGTTGCTTTATACTAATTTAGTTAGTAGAATTAAAAATAATTGTACGCAGCAGCGTGCCCTAACTTTGATTTATGGAGTGGTGATGTAGTGAACGCAGTCAGTACGAAAAAGGACAAAACGGTTACCGGTGAGTCCCTGCGGCAAGGTATGACATCTTCAAAAATTTTGATCATTATACCGGCTTATAATGAAGAACACAGCATAAGCCATGTGATACATGATGTGAAGACACATTGCCCAACTGCTCATATTCTGGTCATTAATGATGGCTCCAAAGACCGTACACGTGAAGTGGCTGAAGCGAACGGTGCTTCTGTTATTACACTTCCGACCAATTTGGGCATCGGCGGAGCTATGCAGACGGGATATCGTTATGCCCACCGTTATGACTATGATGTAGCCGTTCAAGTGGACGGAGACGGTCAGCATAAGGCGGAGCAGCTTCATTTGATTTTGGATCCCGTGCTAAGCGGGAAAGCGGATTTGGCGATTGGTTCACGTTTTATTGAACAAACCGGCTTCTTGTCCTCCGCAACGCGCAGAGTTGGTATCAAGATTTTATCTACTATTGTTACTGCAATGACACGCAAGCGTGTGCTGGACGTAACCTCAGGGTTCCGCGCTGCAAATAAACGTGCGATTGCTGTATTCCAAAGCGATTATGCGACAGACTATCCAGAAGTGGATTCCATCGTGCTTATTCATCGCAGCGGATTGCGTACAAGCGAGGTGGCAGTCGTTATGGAAGCACGTACAGGTGGTACGTCATCAATAAATGCGATGCGTTCGGTTTATTATATGGTTAAGGTAACATTGTCGCTATTCATTCGCAGCTTGAAAGCAACGAAGCCAGTCGAGGTTCAATCTTAGAAAAATGCTTACGATGAGAGTTTGCTCTGCAAACTTTAAGGAGGATACACCATGCAAGCCTTGTGGATTATCACAAGTGTGGTTTTTTTGTTCGTGCTGATTATGTTGATTAACCGGAGATTGCTCCGTGAGCAGTATTCAATGCTCTGGCTTTTGTTTGGTGTAGTGATGCTGATATTGTCCGTGCGCGTCCAGATTATTGATACGCTGGCCCACGCGATTGGTATTGCTTATGCCCCGGCGCTGCTTTTCCTAGTCGGAATTTTATTTTGTATTATGCTTATTTTGCATCTTACAGTCATTGTATCCAAATTGTCGGAGAAGGTTATTCGTCTTACACAAGAGCTTGGAATTTTACATCACGAGCTGCATGAACGCAAAAGGTCGGATTCATAATGGCATATATCATATTGTTTTTTAATATTTTGCTGCTTGTTTCTGGCCAATTATTGTGGAAAACAGGAATGAACAAAATGGATACGGCGAAAGGCGACACATGGGTATCGTTATTGTGGTCGCCTCATATATGGTCAGGACTTGTTTTGTACGGAATTGCTACCGTTCTTTGGTTGTACGTACTTAAGAAGCTGCCGCTTAGCCTTGCCTATCCGCTGCAAAGCTTGGCTTATGTAATAGCGCTGGTTGCAGCTGTATTTATATTTAACGAATCGGTACCGCTGCAGCGCTGGATAGGCGCAGCTATTATTTTGGCGGGTGTAATCGTACTCGCTTGGAAATAAGCCGCTTTCAACATTGGGGAGGATCAATTTACGTGGTGGAATGGGTTAGGAAAAACAAAGCATGGACGATAGCGATCGTTCTTATTTTTATGCTTGCCTTGTGGCTGAGGGTTGATTTTCTTACATCGGTCAAACATAACATTTCACATGATTCGAAGTATTACGATGAGATGGTGCACCGGTTGCTTGATGAAGGCATTTACGCCTACAAGGAAGAGGTTTCAAATGCAAGGGTAACACCGGGTTATCCACTTTTTATGACGGGTATGTATTTGGTGGCTGATCAAATCGGCGTAGAGCCGTTCCCGCTTATTCGTTGGGTACAGGTGTTAATTAGCATGGCTACACTCATTATCATTTATATGATTGCGATGCAGGCAACAAGAAACAAATGGGTTGCAATTGTAGCGTTTTTTATTAGTGCAATTTATCATCCCTTCATTTGGGCAAATGGAGCAGTTCTCACAGAAACGCTCGCATTATTTCTCTTAATGGCCTATCTGTCTATGCAGTTATATGCCTTTCGTACCGAACGAAAGCGCGATGCTGCGCTTGCGGGTATCTTGTTAGGGCTCACCGTACTTGTTAGAGCGGAATTTTTACCGATTTTTGTTCCTTTGTACGGAGTGTTTTTGCTGCAGAAATGGTTCAAGAAGAAATCGGGTGTGCAGACCGAGGTTATATCCAAATGGGCTATTTTCAAAAAAGTTCTATTAATGGGTATTATTACGGGACTGTGCTTATCGGCTACGATGCTTCCTTGGTGGATAAGAAATGTCGTTTCATTAAATGAATTTGTATTGACTGCTTCCCAGTCCAATCCGTTCAAAGCGGGTACTTATCCAAATAAAGATTATACAGACAAGATCGTTGATCCAACGGGATTGACGCAGGATGAGGTTGCATGGGCGCGCATCAAGGCCGGATTCACGCAGCAAACCTGGAAATATGTAAAATGGTATACGGTAGGAAAGCTTAAATATACTTATACGCATATGTTCTTCGGCTCAGGACATTCTCCTATGTACCATGCCTATCCGAAGGTAGCATACTTGCATGTATTGATTATATACAGCACGATTATTCCTCTGCTTGCGCTGATATGGAGATGGAGACATCCTGCAGCCATGCTGGCGGTAGTCATCTTCGTCATGACGATGATTAGACTTGTATTCGTACCGGAATATCGATATAACTTTACCGTTATGCCCCTGTTTATTATATTGTTCTCTTGGCTCGGTATTTATATTTTGCAAAAAATATGGGCATATATTGAACGTAGAAAAACGGCGTAGCAGTTTTAACTGTATATTATCAAAGACTGCCTAAAGGACAAGCGCCTTGGGCAGTCTTTTTTCGCTTATTGTGCAACTTCCACAATGTATGGCGCGTCTAATTTATGAATAAATTGGAAAAGCATTGGAGGGTGAAGCAGTGAGGATCAATCATCGAAAGAGGCTTGCGGTAGTGCTATCAACAGCGATGCTTATGAGTATGTTGCCAGCAACGGCATTTGCTGAAAGCTCAAACAAGCCAGCAGTGACGAATGCAGCAGCAAAAGCCGTGCCATCGTCGGAAGGAGACATCATGAAAGAAGGATTTGCAGCTCCAGTTGATGTAGCAATAACGAAGGAAAAAGCGGAAGCACTAGCGAGGCAGTATGTAAGCATTCCGAAGGAGTATATCCTCCAAGGAGCTAGTCTTAATATGGAAGTGATGGCTAGCGGCAAACGTAATGCTTGGGGACTGGATTTCGTGAAGAAGGTGAACGGCAAGCATTTGGGAAGCATCTACGTTCGTATTCATGCGGATAAAGGTCAGCTTCTTGAGTTCAACTCTTATACCGATAACCCATCTGCCAAACCAACGTATCCGCTTAAGGTTGAACGTGATGCCGCTCAGCAGATTGCGCTCCAATTCATAGATAAAATCGCAGCTGATTATAAAGGACAAATTCAATACAATCCTGACTATGGTGTTCAACTGCGTCCACCGCTAACGGGTGAGGTTGTGCATTCCATTCGTTATGATCGGTTGGTGAATGACATACCCTATGTAGATAACTACATAGAGCTTGAAGTGGATAGTGAGGGGCATGTCCGAAGATTTTCCTTGCAATGGGATGATACAATTATTTTCCCAAAAGTAGATGCAAAGCTGTCGGCAGCAGAAGCAAATGAAAAGCTGAGAGCAGCAGCAGCTCCACTGTTAGCTTATATCGTGCCTTACAATATGCAGGGGAAAAGGAAACCTTTGCTTAGTTACGAGCTTCAGCCTATATCGATCGATGCGGTGACTGGCCAGTTAAAGGATCAGTCGAGAGACAATTATTTTAGAGCGGGAACGATATCGGAAACACCTATATCCGAGAAACCTTTAGGTGAAAAGCCGAAGGCGGGGGCAGTTACCGAGAAGCAAGCGATAGATGCGGTAAAAGCTGCTTTCGCGCTACCGGCAGGGGTGGAGCTTAATGGTTCCAACTACAGTGAAAATAGCAATGAAAGCACGGGTGAAACCGAAGCCTATTGGCAGCTGAATTGGACAGTGAAAAAGGATGGCAAGGAAGTGGGCTCAGCTTCAGCTTCCGTTAACGGTCGCACTGGAGAGGTTCGCCATTTCAATACGTATATGTATAACGAACAAAGTCAATCAGGCGGGACAAAGGTGACGCTAGAGCAAGCGTCAACAGCAGCGGTAGAAGCGATTAAGAAACGTCTGCCATGGCTAACGGATGAGCTATATTTGGTCAAACCTGATCCGAAGCAATATGAGGGGATTGTCGCAGGGCAACCTAGTCAATACTATTTCAATTTTGTACACAAAATCTATGGCGCAGTGGTTGAATATGACAACATTAGCTTATCGATTCATTCAAGCACTGGGGAAGTTGTAAATTACGATGCTAATTTGTCGAACTTTGAATATCCAGCTGAGGCTCCTGCCTTGATTAAGAAGGAGCAGGCAGTTGACAGCTGGCTGAATTATTACCGAACACAGCTTACGTATCGGCTTGTGCAAAGCTTCGCATGGAACGGGCAGCCAATTACAATTGAAAAATATAAGTTGATGATTGCTTCAGGCGAAATAAGAGGCGACGAAGTGGATAGAAAGACAGAGGCAGAACTAGTTTACCAATTAGTGCCTAAGCTTATGGATGAGTCAGTGTTCCTCGATGCAGTGACGGGCGGCTGGCGAAATCGGGAAACAGGTGATGTCACACAGCTCGAGAAGCCGAAGGCTAAGGATATTGAAGGACATTTTGCACAGCGTCAGCTTGAACTAATGGTTGCATACAAAGCGCTTGATGTGAAAGATGGTCTTGTGCGTCCCAATGAGGCGGTTACACGCGGAGAGCTGATTAAAATGCTGGTACTAGCGCGCAGCAGCGGAGTATCACCGCTCTCGATGTCCTTCAGTAATCAGCTTGGTGGTAAAGCCTCATTTAATGATGTAGCTGCGGATTCCAGCTATTTCGTTTATGTTGAAAGTGCATTGGAACAAAATTTGATAGATGTTGGGGATGGCTCCTTTAACCCTAGCGGTAAAGTATCCCGTGATGAGATGGCTGAGCTGATCGTGCGAGCACTTGGTTATAATGCGCTTGCGAATTATGATCATATTTTTAAAGCCTCGTTTAAAGACTCGGATCAGATCCAGAATAAGGGGCAGGCAGCCATTGTTGTCGGTCTCAAAATTATGAGCTTATCGGATGGCAAGTTTTTGCCTAAGAAACAAGTAACGCGAGGCGAAGCATCGGTAGCGTTTTTCCGTTACCTTCAATCGCGCGCAGAGCTGCAAGAAGCGCCGCTTCGGATGTAATGTATTCTTAATACAAGAAACCTGGATTCTACAAGTGGATGATACGCTTGCAGATCCAGGTTTTTTATAGATAAGGGCTCGGAAGTTATCCTTTAATCTGTTTTCTTCTTTTTCGAGGTAAAATTTGTTACAGATTTTGTATCCTCAATGGTATCGTTTACGAATGCCATATCTTGATTTTTGGCTTTCATATTCGTCGTTCCTTTGTAATTGCCCTTATGAGTCTGATTTTCCATTAGCTTGCCTCCTCAAATTTTAGGTGCTTGCGTGCACAGCTTAAGCCAGTGCCAACATAGTATTTCCGCAGCGCGGCTTATCATTCTCAGCAGTAACTATCTTGCGGCGAGGCACAAATAAGATACCGTTTAGGGGTATAAAACGGGTTAAAAACAAACGACTGTTCAAATGCAGGGTTTTATAGGTTTTCACAACTTACAATGCTTTTATTGTTCAGAAAACCGTCTTCATTTGCCAAGGAAGCCATCAAATGCCGTTTAGGCTTAACGGATGGCACTTTCAAAGTAGGTGACGCTGGGGTATAATAGCTGGAGTTGTTTACTTTCGGGAAAATAGGGGTGTCTTATAGCATGGCATTGAAAGCAGGAATAGTAGGTTTGCCCAACGTCGGCAAATCAACATTGTTTAACGCAATTACGCAAGCAGGAGCAGAATCTGCCAATTATCCTTTTTGTACAATAGATCCTAACGTTGGTGTTGTTGAAGTACCGGATGAGCGTTTGGACAAGCTGGTTGAGCTCGTTGTTCCTAAGAGCATCGTGCCTACAGCGTTTGAGTTTGTCGATATTGCCGGCTTGGTTGCTGGTGCGAGCAAAGGCGAAGGATTGGGCAATAAGTTTTTGGCGCATATCCGCGAGGTAGACGCCATTGTTCATGTGGTTCGCTGCTTCCAAGATGACAACATTACGCATGTATCTGGCAAGGTAGATCCAATTAGCGATATTCAAACGATTAATTTGGAGCTTATTTTGGCGGATATTGATTCGGTTGATAAAAAGATTGAACGCTCCCGTAAAAACCTTAAGGGCGGAGACAAAAAAGTTGCTCAAGAAATCGAAGTGCTTGAACGCATCAAGGAAGCGTTGTACAACGATAAGCCTGCTCGCAGCCTAGAGCTGAGCGATGATGAGAAACTGCTTGTTCGTGATTTGCATTTGCTGACAATGAAGACGGTTTTGTATGCCGCTAACGTGAGCGAAGACGAGGTTTCAAATTCAGACGGCAATGAGTACGTACAAAAAGTACGCGAATTCGCAGCTGCTGAAGGTGCTGAAGTTGTGCCAATCAGCGCGAAGGTTGAAGCTGAGATTGCTGAGCTTGAAGGCGAAGACAAAGAAATGTTCCTTGAGGAGCTTGGCATGTCGGAGTCGGGCTTGAACCGTTTGATCAGTGCGGCTTACAAACTGCTTGGCCTATACACTTACTTCACAGCAGGTGTACAAGAGGTTCGCGCATGGACGATTCGCAGTGGAACAAAAGCGCCGCAGGCGGCTGGCGTTATTCATACCGATTTCGAACGTGGATTCATTCGTGCTGAGGTTGTTTCCTTTACAGATCTTGCAGCTGCGGGTTCGATGGTAGCGGCTCGTGAGAAGGGGCAAGTTCGTCTTGAGGGCAAAGAATATGTCGTTCGTGACGGCGATGTTATCCATTTCCGTTTTAACGTGTAAATATTAGGGGAATAATAGAGCCCTGTAAGTGCAGCTTTGCGCTTACAGGGTTTTGTTGCAATCAGTATTCATGCTGGATGCTCAGTAACCAATGGCGGTTGCCTGGCATATGAAGATTGAGGCGGTTCGTAAAAATGGGCATGATTAGCTGGCTGTAAATCGAAACCAGCAGTCGATAGAAACTCGATGATATGGTATAATGAACATTATCCTAATGGAATAAACAGAGGTGAATGATCGTGTTTGACCGTTTACAAGCACTCGCAGACCGGTATGAGAAGCTGAGTGAGCTATTGTGTGATCCAGATGTATCCAGTGATCCCAAGCGGCTTAGAGAGCTTTCCAAGGAGCAGTCGGATTTACAAGAGGCATATGATGCCTTTACGGAATATAAACAAGTTACCGAGCAGCTGGACGACGCTAAGCTGATGCAAGCTGAGAAACTCGATGACGAAATGCGTGAAATGGTTAAAATGGAAATCGACGAATTGAGCAAACGCCAAGCTGAGCTTGATGAGCAAATTCGTATCGTTCTATTGCCGAAGGACCCTAATGATGACAAGAACGTTATTGTCGAAATTCGCGGTGCGGCTGGCGGAGACGAAGCAGCATTGTTCGCATATGAGTTATATCGTATGTATACAAAGTTTGCTGATGCACAAGGCTGGCGTGTAGAGCTAATGGATTTCAGCGAGAACGACGTTGGCGGATTTAAAGAGGTAATCTTTATGATTACGGGCAAAGGCGCGTACAGCAAGATGAAATTCGAAAGCGGCGCTCATCGCGTACAACGGATTCCAGTAACGGAATCAGGCGGCCGTATTCATACATCAACATCTACGGTAGCTGTTATGCCTGAGGTTGAAGATGTGGAGATTGAAATTTTCGACAAGGATATCCGCGTGGATACGTTCTGCTCCAGTGGAGCGGGCGGCCAATCCGTTAATACGACGAAATCCGCGGTACGTGTATTGCACGTTCCAACCGGCATTATGGCGACTTGCCAAGATGGCAAATCACAGAATGAGAACAAAGCGAAGGCACTTGCCGTGCTTCGTGCACGTATCTCTGATGTTCGCCGTCAAGAAGAAGAAGCAAAGTATGCGGGCGAGCGTAAAAGCAAGGTTGGAACGGGAGATCGCAGCGAACGTATTCGCACATACAATTTCCCGCAAAGTCGTGTAACGGATCACCGTATCGGATTAACGCTTCATAAGCTGGATTCAGTGATGAACGGCGATTTGACAGAGGTTATTTCCTCCCTGACGATTGCAGAGCAAGCTGATCTTATGGAACGTGAAATGGCTTAACAAATTTGCGCTGGGTCGCTGGTTGCTTACAATAAGCAATCAGCGGTCTGGCGTTTTGTTCGGTTTGGGGAAGCAAAGGCAAGGCATGTGGTCGTTTGGAGCGCATAAATAGATCGGACATAGCAGTGAATTATTGTCGAATGTGCTGATAGCTGTTTGGCAGTAATGGCAATAGATTGGCTATAGTTGCTGCTGCATGAAGGAGAAGGAAGTTACTTTAAAGTGGGAAGGGCGATACAGGGATGAGCAAGCATTCGGAGGAGCAATGGTTTGTTGCGCCATTAACATTGCGGCAAGCTTGCATGCAAGCGACAGCGATTTTGCAATCGGAAGCGGTGGAAGAGCCGCGCAACAATGCAGAGCTTTTGCTCATGCATTTGCTGAATATGGATCGAGCGGCATTGCTGCGTGATGGCAGTGAGTTATTTCCTGTAGAGCGGTTAGGAGAATGGGAAAGCCTCATACGTCGTAAGGCTGCAGGGGAGCCTGTTCAATATATTATTGGTGAGCAATGGTTTTATGGGCGGCCATTTACAGTCTCGCCTGCCGTGCTCATTCCGCGTCCGGAAACAGAGCTGCTCGTCGAGGCTGTGCTTGAGGCAGCTGATCTTATTTGGCCCCCTGCGCTGATTGCAGGGGATATGCAGCCGCCGACGATTGTCGACGTCGGCACAGGCAGCGGCGCCATCGCCGTGACGCTAGCTTCGCAGCGTCACGCATGGCGCGTATGCGCGTCCGATCTATCGCCGGACGCGCTGGCAGTCGCCCGCACGAACGCGATCCGCCATGAGACGGCGGATCGGTTGACATTCGTGCAGGGCGACCTGCTCATGCCATTTGTACATGGGCATGAGCAGGGTGAACTGCAGCACGGCGAGCTTCGCATCGACGTGCTTGTATCCAATCCGCCGTATATACCGGCGGCGGATATGTTAGAGCTGCAGCGCGAAGTCCGCGACTATGAGCCGCATCTCGCGCTGGAAGGCGGGCCGGACGGGTTGATCCCGTACCGGCGCATGCTGGAGCAGCTTCCGCTGCTCGCGCAGATGCCTCGCATCGTCGCATTCGAGCTCGGCATGGGCCAGCCTCGCATCGTTGCAGACATGATGCGCGAAATGTCGCAATGGGACGACATTCGAATCATCAGTGACTACGCTGGAATCGAGCGCCATGTCATTGCAACGAGGAGTTAACTTCGCTTACAGCAAAAGAGGCTTCCCAAAAAGTAGATTTATCTACTTCGGGAAAGCCTCTATTTCATTTCAAGCAGCGGCCTGACTGGGCTCAGCAAAAAAAATCTATTTCCTAGATTTATTTTCGCTCGAACACATCATTTAGCGCGTTTTTGTATGCGATGCGCAAAAATAAGCCTACATTCTAGCTCTATTTTCGAGAAAAGGGTTCCTTTGACGGAAATAAGCCTGTTTTTAAGTCTTATTTTCACTGGAACGCACCATTTACCGCTTTTTTGTATGTGACGCGCAAAAATAAGCCTACATTCTAGCTCTATTTTCGAGAAAACGGCTCCTTTGACGGAAATAAGCCTACTTTTTAGCCTTATTTTCGCTTGAACGCACCATTTACCGCGTTTTTGTATGTGACGCGCAAACATAAGCCTACATTCTAGTTCTATTTTCGCGAAAAGGGTTACTTTGACGAAAATAGGACTACTTTTTAGCCTTATTTTCGCTCGAACACATCATTTAGCGCGTTTTTGTATACGATGCGCAAAAATAAGCCTACATTCTAGCTCTATTTTCGAGAAAACGGCTCCTTTGACGAAAATAAGCCTACTTTTTAGTCTTATTTTCGCTCGAACACATCATTTAGCGCGTTTTTGTATACGATGCGCAAACATAAGCCTACATTCTAGTTCTATTTTCGCGAAAAAAGTTCCTTTGACGAAAATAAGCCTACTTTTTAGTCTTATTTCCGCTCGAACGCATCTTTTAGCGCTTTTTTCCGATTTTAGCCGCTCACACTTATTCCGGCATCATACCGGTGCTTATCGCAAGACGGTTCCACCCGTTGATCGTAATAATAGCCATAATAATCTCGCCGACTTGTTTGCTCTCGAAATACCGGGCAACTTCTTCATATACCGCATCGGGCACATGTTCCTTCGTAATGACTGTGACAGCCTCCGTCAAAGCGAGTACCGCTCGCTCCTCCTTCGTAAAGTAAGGCGTATCGCGCCAAGCGCTCAATGCATAAATACGCTGCTCGGTCTCGCCCAAGTTTCTAGCGTCTTTCGTGTGCATATTAATGCAGAAAGCACAGCCATTTATTTGCGATGCGCGAATTTTAATCAATTCTAGCAGCTGCTTGTCGATGCTCGTAGTGCCTAGGTATTTTTCCAATCCGCTCATTGCCTGATATGCAGCAGGTATTTCTTTAGCTATTTGGACTCTTTCTGTCATGTTCCTCATTCTCCTCTATGTTCTAATTATTTGCTTTCATCCTCTAAGACAAAACACAGTTAAAGGTTGTGACAGAAGGTTAAAAAAATTTTTATTTATTCGTTCTTGTTTAGTCGTCCTGTGTTTAGTCGTCCTGTTCACTATTGGCGGTTCGTAAATTTTCAGTTTGTCATTCGATCAGAACATGCTTCAGCTTATCAGGGTTCAACATGACATAAATCCGCTCAACCTTCTGCCCTTCCTCATCGAGCCGAAAGCTGATAACACTTCTTGGCATACCGGCTTGCTTAACGATGACGCCAGCTTGTCCGTTCACCTCAGCGAATTGATGGCCATCTCCCAAGAAGGTCTTCGGAATAACACCCTTCAAAAAGGCAATGACTCTTTCTCTGCTAATGATGGCGAAAATAGCTGCACGTACCTTGCCGCCTCCATCGGAGACAAGAATCGCTTCTTCGGACAAAAGAGAAATCAATTTCTCGAAATTTCCGGAGGAAGCTGCTTCCATGAAGGCAACAGCGAGGGTTTCGGCTTTATCCGTGTTTAATGGTAGCATCGATCTATCTTCCTGAAGCTTCTCTTTGGCTCGGCTGTATATTTTACGACAGTTTGCTGTTGTTTTATGTAAGCAGGAAGCAATATCCTCATAATCGTATTGAAGTGATTCTCTTAAAATAAACACTGCCCGTTCAACGGCTGTAAGCTGCTCAAGCATGACAAGCAGCGCGTAGGAAATCTCTTCATGCTCCGCATAAATTTCAGCAGGGTCTTGTTTTACGGTGCTGACGTCTGGTTCGGGCAGCCACTGTCCAACATATACTTCTTTTCTTTTGCGCGCGGATTGGCTGAGATTGATTGAGCGGTTAGTGAGCATCCGAACGAGATAGGCCTTCTCATTTTTAATTTCACTAGGGTCCAAAAGGCTGTAGTCTGCAAACACATCCTGGACCAAATCCTCGGCCTCGCTGAATGTGCCAAGCATCCGATAAGCAATGGAATGGAGCAGCGGTCGATACGCTGCATAAGTTTTTTGGAAATCCATTCTTCATCCATCCTTCTCATTTATTGAAAATATTATAACTTGCTAGAAGAGTGTCTGCGATAAGATAAAAAATAGATAGATTGATAGGTTTATATATTAAGCATAGCGGACATAATGACGGATAGATACGTTCCGGAACGCAAGCAGACGCACTGACGGGTGCGACGAGAGGAGCTTGTGTTATATGTCCAGCCATTATTCTATTCATTCCTATTCCAATATTTCTAAATCCGCTCAATCTCATTCGGGTAAGGCTAATAAATTTGTTTATCGCAAATCATATGGTTTTATTATTTTTGCACTTATCATTTTAATTATGAGCTGGGAAGCTCAGCAAATGGATGCTGCAGTTGCAGGCGGAGAAATTCCGCAGGAAGCCATTCGCCTTCGTATTTTAGCCAATTCCGATAATCCTGCTGATCAAGTCGTGAAACGTCTTGTCCGGGATGAAATCGTTAAAGCGATGAATAGCTGGGTGACGGGACCTCAGACGATTGAGGAAGCACGTCAGACGATTCTCGCCAATATGCCTGAAATTGAACGCATAACAGCGGAAGTGCTAAAGAGCCGCGGCTTTGAATATGGCTCATCCGCAGAGCTTGGAATGGTACCTTTCCCAACAAAAATGTACGGGAATCAAGTTTACCCCGCTGGCGACTATGAAGCCCTTCGTATTACACTTGGCGAAGGCGGCGGACAAAATTGGTGGTGCGTATTGTTCCCGCCGTTATGTTTTATCGACGCAGTAAGCGGTGAAGCATCAGCAGCAGCTGGAACAGAGACAGAGCAAGCGTCAGTAGTGAAATCGGATACTGCAGCGACTAAGACAGCTTCCTTAGCAGCAGCTCCAGCAGATACTCCTTCCCAAGGCGAAGCGCCGGAAGCAAAATTTTTTATTTGGGAAATGATCGAGTCTTTTATCAATTGGATTAAATCACTGTTTTCATAATAAACGACAGTTGCACCTTTGAATGTAAAGGTACAGCTGTCGTTTCTGCTTGTTTGCGGGTGCTTATGCTATAATAACGAATGAATGAACAATTTCAATTAAGAGCAAGGATTGAAGGATAGAGATGACTAAAACAAATGTATGGCGCGTAAAGAAGGCTCATGATTCTCAGCTGCGGGAACAATTATCGGAAGCTGCCAGCCAATTAAGAGAAGGCGGAATTATTGCATTCCCTACAGAGACGGTTTATGGGCTTGGCGCGGATGCTCGCAGCTCAGCGGCTGTTGAACGGATATTCACCGCAAAGGGACGTCCATCGGACAACCCTCTCATTGTGCATATTGCGGGTCGCAAGCAGTTAGATGAGCTGGTACTGCCGTATTCTGAGCTGGCTTCATCGTTGATGGAACAGTTTTGGCCAGGACCACTTACCATTGTGCTGCCCGTTCGTGAGGATGCGTTATCGCCGCTCGTAACGGCAGGACTGTCTACCGTTGGTATTCGAATACCGGATCATAGAACAGCGCTTGCGCTGATTGAGATCGCAGATTGTCCAATTGCTGCACCAAGCGCCAATCGTTCTGGAAGGCCAAGCCCAACACTTGCTGAGCATGTGCTGGAGGATTTGGATGGGCGGATCGATGGTCTTGTTGATGACGGCGCAACAGGCGTTGGCCTGGAATCTACTGTAATTGAGATTGCTGGCGAGCATGGCATTCGAATTTTACGGCCAGGCGGCATTACGCGCGAAGCGCTTCAAGAAGCGGCACCCCATGCGTTGATTGATAGTGCCTCGATAGAAGAACCGGAGTCGGCTCCGCGATCACCAGGCATGAAATATACTCATTATGCGCCACAAGGGGAGCTTGAGCTTGTGCAAGGCCATTTTGAAGCTGTCGCAGCGTATATTGGAGATCAAGTAGAAGCTGCAAAGAAGCGCGGCGAGGTAACTGGCGTACTTGCTTTCGAAGAGAGATTGAATCGCTATGATGCAGATTATGTTTTCTCATTAGGCAGCGAGGTGGAGCTTGGCACAGCAGCGCACCAGCTTTATGCGGCATTGCGAGATTTTGACGGGGCGGGCGCTCAGCGTATTTGGGCAGAGGGCTGTACGGAGCATGGGATCGGCGCAGCGCTTATGAATCGGTTGGCCAAAGCGGCTGGAAACCAAATTATTCGTGTATAGAAATTGTTCTAAGGGGAACGATCATTTTTGAAACAAAATTAGCTTGAAACCGCACTAGTATGTTTGTCCTCATGTCCGCATATGTTTGGTAAAGACTACAAGCGGACATGGGGGAGATAGGCTGTGATTGAAGCACAATTACAAGCTGGACAGTTTTTGACGCTGCTTATTATTGCGGTGGCACTCAGTCTAGACGCATTTTCTCTTGGGCTCGGCATTGGGCTCAAAGGCATAAGGCTGCGAGATATTTTGAAGCTGGGCATTGTAACTGCGTTGTTTCATATGATCATGCCGCTGGCAGGTATTTTTACAGGTCAATACGTGGGCTCCTTGCTTGGAGATGTAGCCACGACTGCGGCAGGCATTTTGCTAGTGCTGCTCGGCGGACATATGATTTATAGCTCGCTGCGCGGCGAGGCGGTTCAATCTTTTGACCATAAATCTTTTTGGGGCTTGCTCGTGCTTTCGCTTAGCGTCAGTATCGACTCGTTCTCAGTAGGCATTACGCTTGGGATGTTCGCTGCAAACATGTTGATGACGGTTTTACTTATCGGTCTGCTCGGCGGGCTGATGTCGATATGTGGTTTAATGCTGGGGCGTAAAGTCAGCGGTCAGCTTGGCGAATATGGCGAGGCTATAGGCGGAGGAATTTTGTTCGTGTTCGGCATCTTGTTTATCTTTTAGAATATAAGTAAGAAAGCAGAACAAAATTTTAGTCTTATTTCAAATTTCAAGTCAAAGCTGCTTTAACATCTAAGGAACGCTGCAGGTGTTTTCGCTTAATCGTTGAACAGCTTGGAATAATGTGCAAAAAGGAGTTGGCAGTGTGAAACGTATTTTATTTGTATGTACAGGCAATACATGCCGCTCACCGATGGCAGAGGCTATGCTTCGCCGAATGGCTGCTCTAAGAGGGATCACTGTAGCTGTTCGCTCCGCAGGCATATCTACAATTGACGGACTGCCCGTGTCAGCTCATGCGGTGGAGACGCTTAGGCAGCGGGACATCGAGCACAAGAGCACGTCGCTGGCGCTGACGAGCGAGGCGGTTGGTTGGGCTGATATTATTTTGACAATGACGGTCAATCATAAGCGTGGTTTGCTGCAATGGCATCCCGAAGCGGTCGACAAAATCTATACGTTAAAGGAATATGCCAATCAAGACGCTCAAGTGCTCGCGGATATTGAGGAGCTGGAGCAGCTTTATACAGAGCTTCATATGAAGCAGGCGCTTGGCCAACAGCTGACGACTGGCGAGAGAAGACGATTGCTTGAGCTGGAGCGTCGTATACCGAGCTTTGACATCGTTGATCCTTTCGGAGGCTCGCTTGCTATATACAGCAGCAGTGCTAACGAAATAGAGGACGCGCTCGTCAAGCTGTTGGACAAGCTTGCCAAAAGATAAGCATTTAGGGTTGCGGAAGTCATTTTTGCTCCCATTCGATTGATTTTTGCAGCTGTATAAGATATAATAAAATGACAATATACGGTTTCCGATGTAACTGGCGACGGAAGTGGGTAACCACGGTGGAGCATCGGAATATACGGCCGGTCGCCTGGGCAAAGAGCAGCATGCTAATAAGCATGTCTTGCTCTTTTTTCGTCTTTTTGGGCAAAAATAGGTATACTAGCACTGTGATGTTTCATTTCTAAGGAGGTCTTTTGCGTTGAAAATTGCTATTGGTGCTGACCATGCAGGTTATCGTTTGAAGGATGAAGTTGTACCGTTTCTTCAATCGCTTGGTCATGAAATTGAAGATCTTGGTTGCAACTGTGACCAATCCGTCGATTATCCGGACTATGCATTGCCCGTATGCGACCTTGTTACGAGCGGCAAAGCAGAGCGCGGTATACTCATTTGTGGAACAGGTATCGGTATGTCGATTGCGGCTAATAAAGTACGCGGCATCCGCTGTGCGCTTGTGAATGATATGTTCTCAGCCAAAGCAACTCGGGAGCATAATGATACTAATGTTTTGGCGCTTGGGGAACGAGTAATCGGTCCTGGAGTGGCACTCGAAATTATTCGCATATGGCTTGAAACGCCGTTCTCAAATGGAGAACGTCATGTCGGTCGTGTTAGTAAAGTGAAACAAATTGAAGAACAGTACAGCAGCCAGTCCTAACTAGGGGGCATTCGCAATGAACGTAGACGAAAACGTACAGCTAGGAAGCATTGCAGAACAGGTTGAGCAAATTGTTCGGGAACTGGCAGCGGCAGGCAGGCTTGGTATGAGTCAGCTGCTAGTAATCGGTGTAAGTACTAGTGAGGTGCTTGGTCATCGCATTGGCACTTCGGGAACCATTGAAACGGCTGCACAAATTTACGCAGGCGTTGAAGCGGTTCGCAGCGAAGTTGGCTTTATTCCCGTTTATCAATGCTGTGAGCATCTAAATCGAGCGCTTGTCATTGATCAAGCTTCCGCAGAACGATTGGGGCTTGATATTGTAGGTGCAGTGCCAGTGCCTAAAGCGGGCGGATCCATGGCAGCCTATGCCTATCGTCAGCTGAAGGAGCCTTGTTTGGTGGAAACGGTGCAGGCGCATGCGGGCATCGATATTGGTGATACGTTTATCGGTATGCATTTGAAGCGGGTGGCTGTTCCCGTTCGTCCGACGATTCGTGAAATTGGCGGAGCGCATGTCACGATGGCTATCACAAGGCCAAAGTTAATAGGCGGCTCCCGAGCGGTATACGAGCTCAGCGAGAATATAACGCCGGAGCAATCTGCTGGAACTTGCGAATAGTTGATTTATAGCCATAATTTTTTGATTTTCAGCGTCTAAAGGACACCGAAGACGTTTTTGCTTGATAAAGGGCATCTAATTTGAGGAGGAATTTAATCATGGAAAATTTGCGCAAACAAGACCCAGAGGTATTGAAAGCTCTAGGACTAGAACTTACTCGTCAACGTGACAATATCGAGCTTATCGCATCCGAGAACATCGTTAGCGAAGCGGTATTGGAAGCTATGGGAAGCGTTTTGACGAACAAATATGCAGAAGGTTACCCAAGCAAACGTTTCTATGGCGGTTGTGAGCATGTTGACATCGTTGAGGATATTGCCCGCAACCGTGCGAAAGAGCTTTTTGGCGCTGAGCATGCGAACGTGCAACCACACTCCGGCGCACAAGCGAACATGGCTGTTTACCTTGCAGCTTTGCAGCCTGGCGACACTGTGCTTGGTATGAATCTAGCACATGGCGGACATTTGACACACGGCAGCCCTGTTAATGCATCTGGATTGCTTTATAACTTTGTTGCATATGGCGTACAAGAAGATTCCTTCACTATTGATTATGAAGAAGTTCGCAAGCTTGCTTTCAAGCACCGTCCTCGTTTGATCGTTGCTGGCGCTAGTGCATATCCGCGCACAATCGATTTCGAGAAGCTTGGCAAAATTGCTAATGATGTAGGCGCATTGTTTATGGTTGATATGGCTCACATCGCTGGTTTGGTTGCTGCAGGCCTTCACCCGAGCCCAGTGCCTCATGCACATTTTGTAACAACTACAACGCACAAAACCCTTCGCGGACCTCGCGGCGGTATGATCCTTTGTCGTCAACCTTGGGCTGCTGCGATTGATAAAGCGGTTTTCCCAGGCTCGCAAGGCGGTCCTTTGATGCATATTATCGCTGCAAAAGCAGTAGCTTTCGGCGAGGCGCTTCAACCTGAATTCAAGCAATACGCAACACAAGTTGTTAAGAACGCTAAAGTTCTTTCGGAAGAGCTTGTTGCAAAAGGTTTTAATATCGTATCTGGCGGAACAGACAATCACTTGATGCTGCTCGACACGCGCAACCTGAACATTACAGGCAAAGTAGCAGAACATGTGCTTGATGAAGTAGGCATTACGGTTAACAAAAATGCCATTCCGTTTGATCCAACAAGCCCGTTTGTAACATCGGGTATTCGTATTGGTACACCTGCAGCGACAGCTCGCGGCATGGAAGAGAACGCAATGAAGGTTATTGCTGAGGTTATTGCACTTGTGCTTAACAACCCTCAAGATCAAGAGGTGCTCTCCAAAGCGCGCGGCATGGTTCGTGATCTTACAGCACAATTCCCGCTTTACCCTGGCATGACTTACTAATCTTAAATATATTATTAATTAAAAAAAGACCTATTTGTGCATATGCATGAATAGGTCTTTTTTTGATTATATGCCGTGCATAAATAATTTATCTAAAAAAAATAATACAGTTAGAAGCTACGTGGAATAAATGAGCAAACGTCAATATTGAAATGAAAAAACGTTCATTTTGCACAACCGGAAAATAATAATTAAATATAATGGTCGTTATTATTTATGTTATAGTATAAATACGAGAAAACACGTTATATATTTGTGGAATATATATGTATTTTAAAACAATATGGAAATATAAAGGATTTTCAATTTAATCTGTATTTTTAAGTATTAGTGCTATTTTTGTAAATAAATGACTGTAAAAATATTAAAGTGAAATATTATTAAAATAATTAACTGAATAAACGCTGTACAGCATTAACGCAACAGAATAATTAATTGAATAAACGCGTTAATGTGTTAAAGAACAGTGTATAAAAGTAATTATAAACAAAAATTTACAGCTTACATATTCTTGATAAATAATTAACATGGTTGTATAGTGAAATTTATTATTATATTTAAACTCATTGTTTAAATGGGGAAAATGTTTAGCATTGCTCAAGAGGATACGTATATTTGCATTGGACAAGCTAGAAGAAGATGCAAACGTTTGTGTACAAAGCGAGTAAGTTGGACGGTTTTGCCATGTTGAACTGAGCAGAAAAAAACGGGAGGATTACAATGAGAACAAGAAAGTCTGCTTTATCATTTATTGCTGCTTTACTCATTCTTGCTATTGTCGCTGTTGGTTGTACGCCTAAAGAAGAAACAGGCAACAACGGTGCTACGAACGGCGCAACAAACGGCGCTACAAATGGAGGAGCATCCGAAGCGAAAGTTTTCAGAATGAACATTCACTCTGAGCCTTCGACACTTGACCCGGCACTTATGGAAGACAACGTATCAGGTACACTTGCAACTGGTATCTACGAGGGTCTAACTCGTAAAAACGAGAATGGTGAATCCATTCCTGCAACAGCTGAAAGCTGGGTAAAATCAGAAGACGGCAAAACCTACACATTTAAAATCCGCAAAGACGCAAAATGGAGTAACGGCGACCCTGTTACTGCAAATGACTACGAATTCTCTTGGAAGCGCGCGCTTGATCCAGCTGTAGGTTCAACTTACGCGTACCAATTCTACTACATCGTTGGCGCACAAGATTATAACGAAGGCAAAACGACAAACACAGACGCTGTGGGTATCAAAGCTCTTGATGCTCAAACGCTTGAAGTTAAACTCGTTTCACCTACACCATACTTCTTGAGCCTTACATCATTCTATGTTTACAACCCTGTTCATCCTTCTGTGAAGGACAACGAGGCTTGGGCTGCTGATGCTAAAACAATCATCGGTAACGGTCCTTTCAAAATGAGCGAATGGCAGCACAATACTTCCATTAAGCTTGTTCCTAACGAAAACTACTACGATAAAGCACAAGTGAAATTTGCAGGCGTTGACTTCACAATGATCGCTGAATCTGCAACTGAACTTGCTAACTACGAAACGGGCAAACTTGATTACACTGGTAAACCAACTGGTGAAATCCCAGCTGAGCAAATTCCGGTTCTAAAAGAATCTAAAAAAGACGAGATCGTTACTAAAGGTATCGCAAGCTCGTACTACTACCAATTCAACACAGAAGAAGTTCCTTTCAACAACGTAAAAGTACGTAAAGCACTTGCAATGGCGATTGATCGTCAAGCAATCGTTGAGAGCGTAACAATGGCTGGCGAAGTTCCTTCGTTTGGTTTTGTACCACCAGGCATCATCGGTTTGAAAGAAGATTACCGTAACGAAGTAAAAGATGATTTCTTTACTGAAAATGTTGACGAAGCAAAAACATTGCTTGCTGAAGGTCTAGCTGAGCTTAAGCTTGCTAAGTTCCCTAAAGTAACATTGACGTTCAACACAAGCGACGGCCACAAGAAAATTGCTGAAGCAATCGTTGAAATGTGGCGTCAAAACCTTGGTATCGAAGTTGGTATCGAGAACCAAGAGTTTGCTGTTCTATTGAAAAACCGTACTGCAATGAACTATCAAATCGCTCGCGCAGGTTGGGGAGCTGACTACAACGATCCAATGACTTACTTGGATATGTTCGTAACTGGCGGCGGTCAAAATAATACAGGTTTTGCTTCACCTGAATACGACGCTTTGATCAAAAAAGCGAATGCAAGCGGAGATCAAGCTGAACGTATTGCGGCTATGACTGAGGCGGAAAAAATTCTTATGGAATACATGCCGATCATGCCAATTTACTACTACAGCAACGTTTACATGCTTAAACCTGGATTCAAGAACATCTTCTTGGACTACAAAGGGGACATCGACTACACAAGAGGTTTCTACGAAGCGAAATAGTCGTCCTTCCAGCACCTGAAGCTAGGGATATATGCGGGGTGTCCGCATATATCCCTTTCTTGTTGACAGATTCAGGCTTTATCACTTTTTAGCATTACTTCTTGTTTATATTCTGTAAGGAGGTGTCCATTGCGTTGATAAAATATGTATCCAAGAAGTTTCTGTCCATGTTTGTCTCGTTGTTTGTTCTTGCGTCCGCTACGTTCTTTCTTATGAAAATTATCCCGGGCGATCCCTTCATTAGGGAGAAGGCTATTCCTGAGAAAATAAGGGAGCACCTCTTGCAAATGTACGGCCTTGATCAGCCGGTATGGAAACAATATTTGATGTATTTGAACAATTTGCTTCATGGCGACTTAGGGATGTCAATGAAGCAGCAATATATGTCCGTTACTCGCATTATTAAAGAAAGCTTTATTTACTCTGCGCAAATCGGCCTTTTTGCCGTTATTGTGTCGCTAGCGTTAGGTTTGATTCTGGGCATCGTTGCAGCTCTTAATCATCGTAAATTTTTGGATAGCTTCACGATTGTTATTGCAGTGCTTGGGGTATCGATTCCTAACTTTTTGGCAGCATCAATTTTACAGTTCGTCCTAGGCAGCAAGCTGCGTTGGCTGAATGTATCGGGACTTAACGATCCTACAGATTTTATTATGCCTGTTCTTGCGCTTTCGTTTCTTCCAGCTGCATTTATCGCGCGTCTGACGCGCTCAACGATGCTAGAAGTATTATCCGCTGATTACATTAAGACCGCTCGTGCTAAAGGTCTCAGCGGCCGCATTATTTTGGTTCGTCATGCTCTACGCAATGCTATTTTGCCAGTAGTAACTTATATCGGACCGATGACCGCTAACATTATTACCGGTTCTGTCGTTGTCGAACAAATTTTTGGTATAGGTGGAATTGGGAAATATTTTGTACAAAGTATTACTAACCGCGACTATACGCTCATAATGGGGCTTACTTTATTTTATGGAATTATCCTGATGGTTGCGCGTTTCTTGACTGACGTTGCTTATGGCTTTGTCGATCCGCGTATCAAGCTAACAAGAGGAGGCGGAAAAGGATGAAGGATAAGACCTTTACGCCGGATCAATTCGCGAAGCTGAACAAAGATGAGAAGCACACGGAAGTAGTTGTTCGTGAGAGCATCTCGGCATGGAAAGATGCTTGGCTGCGTCTGCGTTCCAACAAAATAGCGATGTTCAGCTTAATTGTGCTGCTTATCGTCTCCCTTATGGCGATTTTTGGCCCGATCATATCAGAGCAGGATTTTCAAACGAATCACTTGAAGGAAAAGAACCTGAATCCTAACGGTACCTATTGGTTTGGTACAGACGATCTTGGGCGGGATCTCTTCACCCGTACTTGGATGGGGGCAGGGATATCTCTGCAGGTTGGTATATATGCTGCACTCGCAGACTTGGTTCTTGGTGTAATTATCGGTGGAATTATGGGTTACTTCGGCGGTCGTGTCGATGAGATATTGAACCGTTTCTGTGAAGTTCTATACTCCATTCCAAGCATGCTTATTATCATTCTTTTGATTGTCATATTAGAGCCGAGCATGTTCACGATCGTGCTTGCGCTTAGTATAACCGGTTGGATCAGTATGGCTTGGATTGTGCGCGGCCAGATCATGCAGCTCAAAAATCAAGAATACGTTATGGCTGCTCAAGCGCTTGGCGCAAGCACTCCACGTATTCTATTCAGACATCTTATTCCTAACGCAATGGGTCCGATTATCGTAACGTTGACGCTTACTGTTCCAAGTGCGATCTTCGCAGAGGCATTCCTCAGCTTCTTGGGACTAGGTGTTCAATCCCCGGCTGCGTCTTTGGGTACGATGATAAATGATGCAATTAAAGCATGGACACTGTATCCTTGGAGAATGATTTTCCCAGCAGCAGTTATAAGCGTTACGATGCTTTGCTTTAATATTTTTGGCGATGGTCTGAGAGATGCGCTTGATCCGAAAATGAAGAAGTAGGAGGTGGTCAATGATGGAGAAATTACTTGAAGTAAAAGACCTTCGTGTTAATTTCAAAGTTCGAGGCGGTATCGTTAAAGCGGTTCGCGGTGTGAATTTTCACGTCAACAAAGGCGAGGCAGTAGCCATCGTTGGGGAGTCCGGTTGCGGCAAAAGTGTAACTGCACAATCGCTCATGCGTTTGATTCCATCGCCTCCGGCCGATACTAAAGGATCGATTATGTTTAAAGGCCAAGAAATTTTGAAAATGTCCAATAATCAAATGGAGGACATTCGTGGTAAAGAGATGGGGATGATCTTTCAGGATCCAATGACCTCTCTTAACCCTACGCTAACGATTGGCCGTCAAATTACAGAGGGACTAATTAAGCATCAAGGAATAAGCGGTGCAAAAGCGACTGCGCGCGCGGTTGAGATGCTTGATCTTGTAGGTATTCCGAACCCTGCTTCGCGAGTTAATCAGTATCCGCATCAGTTCTCTGGAGGCATGCGTCAACGGGCAATGATTGCTATCGCGCTTGCATGCAACCCATCGCTTCTTATTGCGGATGAGCCAACAACGGCACTAGACGTTACAATTCAAGCGCAAATTATGCGAGTCATGAAGGACTTGCAGCAAAAGCTTGGCACTTCTATTATTCTTATTACGCATGATTTAGGCGTTGTAGCAGATATGTGTGACCGCGTTATCGTTATGTATGCAGGCAAGGTTGTGGAAACCGGTACGAAATGGGAGATTTTCAAAAACCCTAAGCATCCTTATACAAGAGGTTTGCTGCGCTCCCTTCCTCGTCTTGACCAGAAGAAGGAAGAGCCGTTGGTACCGATTTACGGTATGCCGCCGGATTTGATCAAGCCGCCGACGGGCTGCAGCTTCTGTGCTCGATGTGATGAAGCCATGCGGGTTTGCGTTGACAATGATCCCGAATTGCTCCCAGTGGATGGCAATGAGAATCATGAGTCGGCATGCTGGCTAGCACATCCTTATGCAAATCGGGAGGTGTCAGTATGAGTGCGCCATTAATTGAAATTAATAATTTGCGTAAATCGTTTAATTTAGGCGGAGGAGCGACGCTCCACGCTGTTAATGATATATCTTTCTCCATCAAAAAAGGAGAAACGGTCGGCGTAGTTGGTGAGTCCGGCTGCGGAAAATCAACAGCTGGTCGTACTATTATGCGGCTGTATGAACCAACTAGCGGCGGTGTTAACTTCGACGGGCAAGATATTTATAAGTTGAAGGGCCCTAAGCTAAAAGAGCTTCGCCGTGATATGCAAATGATATTCCAAGATCCTTACGCATCATTAAACCCGCGTATGACGGTTATGGACATCATCGGAGAAGCGCTTGATATTCACAAGCTTGTTGCAAGCAAGAAAGAGCGCAAGCACAGAGTTGAGAACCTGCTGGATGTCGTCGGTCTTAATCCAGACCACGCTACAAGGTATCCGCATGAATTCTCTGGCGGTCAAAGACAGCGTATTGGTATTGCACGCGCGCTTGCCGTTGATCCGCGCTTCATCATTGCAGATGAGCCGATCTCAGCGCTCGACGTATCTATCCAAGCGCAGGTTGTTAACTTGATGATGGATCTGCAGCGCAAGATGGGTTTAACTTACTTGTTTATCGCGCATGATTTGTCCATGGTTAAGCATATAAGCGATCGTGTAGCGGTTATGTATCTTGGTAAAATCGTTGAGCTTGCAGAGAGCAGCGAGCTGTATGCGAGCCCTGCTCACCCTTATACTAGGGCTCTGCTTTCGGCTATTCCGATTCCAGACCCGGAAATTGAAGCGACTCGTGAGCGTATTGTATTGACTGGCGATTTGCCTAGCCCAATCAATCCGCCTACAGGCTGCCAGTTCCATACGCGTTGTCCGATTGCGACAAACAAATGCAAGGTGGATGAGCCAGCTCTGCTTGAAGTGAGAAAAGGGCATTTTGCTGCTTGTCACTACGCGTCAGTTTAATCATTATCAATTATCTAGCATAAAGCTAGTTGTGAATAAGTTTTTGAAAAAAGATGGAGCAAGGATGATTCCTGCTTCATCTTTTTTTGTTTTTAGTAGGTTGTGCACAAAAATGTTGATAATATGTGGACAATTGTGGATAACTCATATCAAAAATGTGGATAGTTTATCATTCAAGCGTTTTTTTAATAAATATATAATTATTTTTATACTGATTGTGGATAGAAGTTTACATGATGAATTCAAGGCTCACTATATAAGCTTGAAGAGAGCGGCTTCGGAGTATGCAAGTGCAAGGAGCAGGTTCGTAGAGCGATTGTACTGGACACTGCGGGGTTAACAGAGGGGAAGCTCTCCCGTATGATGAAGCAGGCATACAGGGCAATACAGCGCTGTTTAAAGGCTTCTATTCAGAAGAGAGCCTCGATTTTATGTGTGACCTTCATTATCCTGATGACCCGTGCGATTAGGAGATGTGTTAATATATGGGTAAGACGAACCGACGTGGGAGGAAGAGATGGGGAGTTTAGTGATTATTCCAATTATATTTGTGATAGTACTGATTATCATCGTCGTATTTGCAATTTCGAAATCCTCAAAATTTATCGCACAATCAGGCGGCAGAGGCAGAGAATATGCTGGTCGTACCAATGCGTTTACACCTTGGCCAAATGCCGAGCTGCCGACTGCACTTGGCGTGCCGTATGGGCACCCTGCGAGAACCGCGGCGGAACGCTTGGAGTCGGCGCTAGGTATCGATTTTGAGAGCCGAGTGAAGGACAGGGTATTAAAGGAATTCCCCAAAATATCAGATAAAGAATGGAATTGGACCTGGTTTGAGCTGAAGCGATATTTTCTTATGTGCGGCATCATGCGCAGTGTTCCTATGTATAGCAAGCAGGTTGATGCGGTATGGCATGAAATGCTTATGTTCACGAGGGAGTATGAACAGTTTTGCATGAAATTCTCAGGTGCAATGATTCATCATGCGCCTCATGCGCCAGGTGCGCAGCCGCTCCCGGGAGAAAGAGCCATGTTCGACTGGGCTTATGGCGAGCTGTTTGGACAGGCGCCGGTTAGCGGCAGAATATGGGGAGCTTTTTACCGAACGCAAATGTCGGAGCAACGGCTGGAGGAGCTTGCTGGCTGGAGTACAGAAGAGCTGCGCAAGCAATGGTTTAACGTGAGTACGACAGAGAGACATTATGATTTGAAAGCGACAGCTAACTACATGATAGATAGAGCCAAATCGCAGCTTTTGGCTGCTGGAAAGGGCAAAGCGCCTTACGGGAAAGAGCCTAGCTCCGCGAGCAGCTATGGGTATGATCCTGTTTTAGGAGCAACGGGCCTATTATCAGGCCTTCTCATTTACAATTCTATATCGCACCCGAATGATTTTGCCCAGCAGATGGATCAAGCTCAAAATGAAGAGGAACGTAAAGCGAATGGAAGCGGCGATTCCACTTATGCTTGCAGCGGCTCATCCGACGATGGAAGAGATGACCATTCGTGCGGAAGTGACGGCGGAGATAGCGGATCAGGCGGGGATTCCTCCTGCGGAAGCGGTGGAGACAGCGGCGGATCATCCTGCGGCGGCGGAGGCTGCAGCAGTTAAAAGGAATATACTTACAGCGGCCTATGACTCCTATTTTTGGAATCACTGGCCTTTATTTGCGAAAACACAAAACTCGAGATGCAAGGGCTTGTTTACAATGCTATAATATACGGGATTGTGTGAAGACTACTATACAATAACAACAACAAACGGGAGGAATACCGCTCCATGAGCAAAGTAATTATTTGCGACCATCCGTTAATTCAGCATAAGCTGACTTTTATTCGGAATAAAGAAACGAATACAAAAGATTTTCGGGAATTGGTTGATGAAGTTGCAACATTGATGTCTTACGAAATTACGAGAGAAATACCGCTTGATACGATTAAGGTGCAGACGCCTGTAGCCGAGACGGATTCGAAGGTTGTATCCGGAAGAATGCTTGGGCTTGTGCCTATTTTGCGCGCTGGTCTTGGGATGGTTGACGGTATATTGAAGCTGATTCCATCGGCAAAGGTAGGGCATATCGGTCTAGCGAGAGATCATGAAACGCTCCAGCCTAAAGAGTATTACATTAATTTGCCTACAGATGCACCGAATCGTCTGCTTATTGTTATCGATCCGATGCTTGCTACTGGCGGCTCTGCTATCGCAGCGATCAATTCACTGAAAAATCATAATTGCGATCAAATTAAATTAATGTGTCTTATTGCTGCTCCGGAGGGCGTGAAGGCTGTTCAAGAAGCGCATCCTGATGTCGATATTTATATCGCCGCACTCGATGAGCGTCTGGATGAAAGAGGCTACATCATCCCTGGTCTAGGCGATGCTGGAGACCGCATGTTCGGAACAAATTAGCACAGTATCGTATGAAATGATAATAGGAGTGGAATCTTTTGTCTAAACTGAAGGTAATGACTATTTTTGGAACACGTCCGGAGGCAGTCAAGATGGCGCCGCTCGTACTCGAGCTCCAGAAGCGAGAGGATGAAATCGAATCGATCGTTTGTGTAACTGCGCAGCATCGCCAGATGCTTGATCAGGTACTCGATTTTTTTGAAATTCATCCAAATTACGATTTGAATGTGATGAAGGATCGTCAAACGTTAACGGAGACGACTGTTCGCGTGCTAGAAGGGCTTGATCCTGTTCTAACGCAAGCGAAGCCTGATATCGTGCTTGTTCATGGCGATACACAGACAACGTTTCTAGCAAGCTATGCAGCGTTTCTTAAGCAAATAAAAGTTGGCCACGTTGAGGCGGGGCTTCGTACTTGGAATAAGCTTTCTCCGTATCCGGAAGAAATGAATCGGCAGCTTGCCGGCGTGCTCTCAGATGTGCATTTTGCTCCGACAGAATGGTCGGCGAACAATTTACGCAAAGAGAACAAGTCGGATGCTGCCATTTATGTGACTGGGAACACCGCTACTGATGTATTCCAATATACGGTGGATGAGTCTTTCTCGCATCCGGTCATCGACTGGGCTAAAGGGAAACGGATGATTCTCATGACAGCACATCGTCGTGAAGCGTTAGGAGAACCGCATCGCAATATTTTCAGAGCGGTGAAACGAATCGCCGACGAGCACGAAGATGTGGTAGTCGTGTATGCGGTACATCCGAATCCAGCGGTCAGAGAGCCTGCGAATGAAATTTTGGGCGATCATCCGCGTATTCGCTTGATTGATCCGCTGGATGTATTCGAGTTCCACAACTTCTACCCGCATGCTTTTATGATTATGACGGATTCCGGCGGTTTGCAAGAAGAGGCTCCATCGTTTGGCGTGCCGACTCTCGTGCTTCGCGATACGACAGAGCGTCCAGAGGGCATCGAAGCAGGAACGCTAGAGTTGGTAGGTACAAATGAGGAGCTGGTGTACAGCAGAGCTCATGCACTGCTAACTGATTCTCAGCTGTATTCTCGCATGAGTCAAGCTGCCAACCCTTATGGGGATGGCACCGCTTCCGAGCGTATTGTAGATGCGATCTTGCATCATTTTGGCAGACTAAAGGATCGTCCTGTTTCGTTCACAGAACGTTCATAGATTACACAGGAGTGATGAGCTGAGAGGCGAATGTACAGCATACAGTAGTACTGTACGGTTTCCGGGACGCACAACACCTTATGTATCAAGGGTTTTGGTCGATCAATTCACCAAAAGTTTGCAGTGATTTCAATTGACAAACGTGTTGTGGCTTGGATAAAATAAATGAGGATTGACAGGGGTATGAACCATGAATAAAAAGGACAGAAGGGACAATCCACTGCTCGCAGCCGGACTAGTCGGCGCACTCGGATTGCAAGTCGCTGTATGTATCTTTTTAGGCTATTGGATCGGCTCTTCTCTCGGGAACCGTTTTGGGGACGCGAAGGGATGGACGCTCGGTGGCATACTGGTCGGTCTGGCTGTCGGACTACTCTCAGCCATTCTGCTTGTTAAGAAGGTTATGGAGGACGCCGATGGATAAAATAATGAAGACAGCATTACGTACGCTTATTTATGCAATGGCGGTATGCCTAATTGTATGGGCTTTCTTGCCGGACTGGCGTACGGTGTCTCTCGGTCTTCTTGTGGGATTGGCAGCAAGTTCCATGAATGCGTTTTTACTAAGACGCAGAGTAGAAATGGTCACCCTAGGAGCAGCGGGGGTTGGACCACGCAAGAGAGGTCTTGGTCTAGGAAACCGCATCGCAACAGTGTTGCTGGTTGCCATGATCGCCTATCGTTTTCCGGAGGATCTCAGCATGCCGGCCGCGTTAGCTGGCTGTATGGTCATGCCGTTTATTCTTTTGGTAGCAGCATATATTCACAATAAACGACAATCTTAGCGGAAAGGGGTGAAAATTTTAGATGCATGAATTTCCGGTGATGCCACTGGGGCCGTTTAATATTGACATTTCGACCTTGGTAGCACTTGTGGTTTCAGTCATTGTGACGTTCTTGATCGCTAAGCTGGCTGTTCGCAACCTTTCGGTGGACAACCCTTCGAAGATGCAGAACTTTTTGGAATGGGTCGTTGATTTCGTTCAAAACTTTATTTCAAGCACAATGCCTGCAAAACGAGTCAGACCGTTCATTTCTTTAGGAATGACGCTGATTATGTTCATTTTCATCTCCAACCTGCTCGGTTTGCCTTTCGGTATCGTAACCGAAACTACTACTGTTAATGAAAATATCGGTGTTACGCAGGAATTATTGGATGAGAAGCATGGTCATATTGAACTTGCTTGGTGGAAATCGCCAACTGCTGATATTTCAGTAACGGCAGGGTTAGCGCTTATCGTATTCGTAATCGTCCATTTCCTTGGTCTGAAACAGAATAGAAAGCACTACTTGAAACATTATTTCCATCCATACCCAATATTCTTCCCAGTTAACCTTATTGAGACAATCGCTAAGCCAGTAACACTTGCGCTTCGGTTGTTCGCTAACATCTTCGCAGGTGAAGTACTGATTGCAACAATCCTGATGATGGGCTGGATTGGTACGCCGTTCCTGGTTGCATGGCAGGGCTTCAGTCTTTTTGTAGGCGGTATTCAAGCTTTCTTGTTCACGATTCTTACGATGGTATATATTTCACAAGCTGCCATTCACGATGAAGAGGAAGCACATTAATTTTCGCTTTATGCCTTAATTCAACATTGAGGTTGGTTATACAAAAAAACAACAATTTTCGAGGAGGATTTTAAAAATGGAATTATTAGCAGCAGCTTTGGCAGTAGGTTTGGGTGCAGTTGGCGCGGGTGTAGGTAACGGTATGATCGTTAGTAAAACAGTTGAAGGTATCGCTCGTCAGCCTGAACTTCAAGGTAAATTGCAAACAACAATGTTCATCGGTGTAGGTATCGTCGAAGTTGTGCCTATCATCGGCGTAGTTATCGGCTTCTTGGCTTTCTTCCAAGCTTAATAACTGAAATTGGCGGGGAAGGCCTTAGCCCTCTTCGCCTTCGTTATGATTAAGACAATATTGTGGTGAGAAAGGAGCGGCATCTATGTCATGGCATTGGGAATCAACAGTAATCGCAATGGTTGCATTTGGTGTTTTGTACTGGTTACTCAGTAAGTACGCATTTGGACCATTATTCGAAGTAATGGAGAAGCGCAGACAGCTTGTGCTTGAACAAATGAATACAGCTGAGAACAGTCGTAAAGCAGCTGAGCAGCAAATGGAAGAGCAGAAGGCTGCACTCCAACAAGCTCGCAAAGAAGCTTACGAAATTATTGAACAATCCAGAACAACGAGCTCGAAACAAGCAGACGAGATCGTTCAAACAGCAAAAACAGAAGCATCCCGTCTGAAAGACGATGCTCTCAAAGATATCGAAAGCGAGAAAAACAAAGCAATTGCAGCGCTTCGTACTGAAGTTGGCGGCATCTCCGTAAAAATCGCATCGAAAATTATTGAGAAGCAAGTGGATGAGAAATCACAAGAACAGCTTGTTGGTCAATATTTGAAAGAAGTTGGAAATAAATGAGCCGCGATGCAGTCGTAGCGAAGCGCTACGCTAAAGCACTGTTCGAGGTTGCACAGCAGCAAAAGGTTGTTTCAGAGGTTCAGGAGCAGCTTAAGCTGATCGTGCAAGCTCTTGAGCAGGACGCTGACATTGAAAAGTTCCTGTCTGTTCCAAGTATTGCTCCAGAACAAAAGATTGCCGTTCTAAAAGCAGCATTCGGTGATCGTGTATCTTCACTGGTATTCAACACCGTACAAATTCTTATTACTCGCAGACGCCAAGATATTATTGCTGAGGTTTATGCAGCATATACGAAGGTTGCGGGAGATTCGCTCGGTCAAGCACATGCTACGGTTTATTCCGCACAAGCTTTGTCTGATGCTGAGCTTGCTAACGTAGCGGCGCAGTTCGGACAATTGACTGGCAAAGCTATTATTGCTGAGCAAATAGTAGATCCTTCATTGCTAGGTGGCGTACAAGTGCGCATCGGCGACCGTCTTTATGATGGAAGCTTGTCCGGCAAGTTGGAACGTTTACAAAAATCGTTTAAAATCTAATGCACTGTAGATAGGGGTGAACGAATTGAGTATCAGACCTGATGAAATCAGCACGCTGATTAAACAACAGATCGAAAATTTTAAATCCGAAATTCAAGTCGTAGACGTCGGCACCGTAATCAATGTCGGTGACGGTATCGCCCGCGTACACGGTTTGGAAAATGCGATGCAGGGTGAATTGCTCGAATTCTCAAACGGTGTAGTCGGTATGGCTTTGAACCTCGAAGAAAGCAACGTCGGTGTCGTTATCCTTGGACCATACACGGATATTCGCGAAGGCGATCAAGTTAAACGTACAGGCCGTATCATGGAAGTACCTGTTGGCGAAGAGCTTCTTGGCCGCGTAGTAAATCCACTCGGACAGCCACTAGATGGTAAAGGTCCAATCAACACGACTCAATTCCGTGCGATTGAATCTCCAGCACCAGGCGTAATTGACCGTAAATCGGTTCATGAGCCTATGCAAACAGGTATGAAAGCTATCGACGCAATGGTACCAGTAGGCCGCGGACAACGTGAGCTTATCATCGGTGACCGTCAAACGGGTAAAACATCCATTGCAATCGATGCAATCATCAACCAAAAAGGCAACGGCGTAAAATGTATTTACGTAGCTGTTGGTCAAAAACAATCCACTGTTGCAAACGTAGTGGAAACACTTCGTCGCCACGGTGCTCTTGAATACACGATCGTAGTAACTGCTGGTGCATCTGAGCCGGCTCCATTGCTCTTCCTAGCTCCTTATGCTGGTTGTACAATGGGCGAGTACTTCATGTACAAAGGCGAGCACGTTCTTGTTATCTACGATGATCTATCAAAACAAGCTGCTGCTTACCGTGAGCTTTCCCTATTGCTTCGTCGTCCACCGGGTCGTGAAGCATACCCAGGTGATGTATTCTACCTTCACTCCCGTTTGCTAGAGCGTGCGGCTAAACTAAGCGACGCTAGAGGCGGCGGTTCAATGACGGCATTGCCATTCATTGAGACACAAGCATCAGACGTATCGGCATACATTCCTACGAATGTTATCTCGATTACAGACGGTCAAATCTTCCTAGAAGCAGATCTGTTCTACTCCGGTCAGCGTCCAGCGGTTAACGTTGGTATCTCTGTATCCCGTGTAGGTGGTTCCGCTCAAATCAAGGCAATGAAAAAGGTTGCTGGTACGCTTCGTCTGGATCTTGCGGCTTACCGTGAGCTTCAAGCGTTCTCGCAGTTCGGTTCCGACCTTGACAAATCGACGCTAGCTCGCCTTAACCGCGGTGCGCGCACGATGGAAATTCTTAAACAAGACGTTAACAAGCCGATGCCTGTTGAGAAGCAAGTTATCTCAATCTTCTCTGCTGTTAAAGGTCATTTGGATGAGATTCCAGTTGGCGATATCCTTCGCTTTGAGGAAGAGTTCCACGCGTACCTCGATTCGAACAGCCCTGAAATTGGCCAATCGATCCGCGATACTAAGGATCTTGTTGCTGACAACGAGAAAGCTCTCGTTGAAGCTATCAATAAATTTAAGAAAAGCTTCTCTGTATCGGCATAATTAAGCATATACGGGTGAAACTTATACCTTCTTATAATCCAATATAAATCGAAGCCCGTTCTTAATGTTCGGGCCTAGATAACTTTCTCCACCAACACCAGGCTTTGGAGCAGGTCCAAAGCAACAAAGGCGGGTGAAACCAAATGGCAAAAGGTATGCGCGATATTAAACGCGAAATCAAGAGTAAACAAAATACGAAGCAGATTACGAAAGCGATGGAGATGGTTGCCGCTTCCCGCCTAAGAAAGGCACAAGAAGCAGCGCAAGCATCACGCCCATATGCTGAGAAGCTGAAGGAAGTTGTAGCAAGCATCGCAGCTGGCACTAAAGATGTGAAGCATCCGATGCTAGAGAAGCGTCCAGTGAAAAAAACGGGTTATCTCGTTATTACATCGGACCGTGGACTAGCGGGCGGCTACAATGCGAATATTCTTCGTAAAGTAACGCAAACGATTCGAGAGAATCATAAGTCGACGGATGAATATGTATTGTTCGTTATCGGACGGAAAGGTCGCGACTATTTCCGCCGCCGCAATATGACAATCGTTGAGGAAGTTATCGGCTTGCCGGATGCTCCTACATTCGCAGACATTAAATCGGTTGCTTATTCAGCCGTTAATATGTTCTCAGAAGGCGCTTATGATGAGTTGTACTTGTACTATAACGAATTCGTAAATGCGATTACTCAAGTGCCGACAGACGTACGTTTACTGCCTCTTGCAGAAGTAGGCGGGAACGCAGCTGTCACATCGTATGAATACGAGCCATCACCGGAGGGCGTGCTTGAAGTGCTGCTGCCTAAATATGCGGAAACGCTTATTTACAGCGCAGTTCTAGACGGAAAAGCAAGTGAGTTCGGGGCACGTATGACTGCCATGGGAAGCGCCACGAAAAACGCGACGAAAATCATCAACCAATTGACGCTCACTTACAATAGGGCGCGTCAAGCAGCGATTACACAAGAAATTTCCGAGATCGTTGCTGGGGCAAATGCTCAATCTTAATATATACACTGCAAGGGCCAGGCGCTTGCGATAAGCTGACCGGCGTGCAGTTACAAGAAGGAACCAGGAGGGAAAACCATGAAAAAAGGACATGTTGTATCCGTCATGGGTCCGGTCGTAGACTTAGAGTTCGAACGCGGCAATTTGCCGGAAATTTTGAACGCTGTCAAAATCGAGCAAAAGGGCGAAGCAGGCGGCATTGATATTAACTTGACGCTTGAAGTAGCCGTTCACCTCGGTGACAATAAGGTACGTGCCGTAGCTATGAGTACGACAGACGGTCTTGTACGCGGTATGATTGCCGTAGATACAGGTGCACCTATTACTATTCCGGTTGGTGCTTCTACGCTTGGTCGCGTATTTAACGTGCTAGGCCAACCGATTGACGAAGCTGGCGATGCTTCATCGGTAGTTAACCTTCCGATTCACCGCGCAGCACCTGCTTTCGACGAATTGTCCACGCAAGCGGAAATTCTTGAAACAGGAATTAAAGTAATCGATCTTCTCGCTCCATACGCAAAAGGCGGTAAAATCGGCCTCTTCGGCGGCGCGGGCGTAGGTAAAACGGTTACGATTCAAGAGCTTATCAACAACATCGCACAAGAGCACGGCGGTATCTCCGTATTCGCGGGTGTTGGTGAGCGTACTCGTGAAGGTAATGACCTTTACCACGAGATGAAAGATTCCGGCGTACTAAGCAAAACAGCGATGGTATTCGGACAAATGAATGAGCCGCCAGGCGCACGTCAACGCGTTGCTTTGACTGGTCTGACAATGGCTGAGTATTTCCGTGACGAAGAAGGAAAAGACGTTCTATTGTTCGTCGATAACATCTTCCGTTTCACACAAGCAGGCTCCGAGGTTTCGGCCCTTCTAGGCCGTATGCCTTCCGCGGTAGGTTACCAGCCAACATTGGCAACTGAAATGGGTCAATTGCAAGAGCGTATTACGTCTACGAAAAAAGGTTCGGTTACTTCGATCCAAGCGATCTATGTACCTGCCGATGACTATACGGATCCAGCTCCAGCAACGACGTTTGCCCACTTGGATGCTACAACGAACTTGGAGCGTAAAATTTCCGAGATGGGTATTTTCCCAGCGGTTGATCCACTCGCGTCATCTTCACGTATCCTAAGCCCATCTGTTTTGGGTGCAGAGCACTATAACGTAGCTCAAGGCGTTAAGAAAATTCTTCAGCGCTACAAAGAGCTTCAAGATATTATCGCAATCCTTGGTATGGATGAGCTAAGTGAAGAAGATAAATTGACCGTGTCTCGCGCACGTAAAATTCAACTATTCCTTTCTCAACCGTTCCACGTTGCTGAGCCGTTCACAGGAACTAAAGGTAAATATGTACCTGTAAAAGAATCGGTTCGCAGCTTTAAAGAAATTCTCGAGGGCAAACATGACGACCTTCCGGAAGAAGCTTTCCGATATGTTGGTGTGATTGAAGAAGCCGTGGAGAAAGCCAAAACGCTTTAATAGCGAAAGGCGGGAGGAATCCACATGAGTTCTTTTTTAGTAGAGATTGTAACACCTGAGCGTAAAGTATACGCAGAGACTGCTAATATGGTTAGTGTAACAGGCGTTGAAGGTGAGCTTGGCATATTGCCAAATCACATTCCACTTGTCACACCGCTTCGTATTGCACCTGTCGTTATCAAACGCGGTAATCAAGTAGATGTAGTAGCAGTTAATGGAGGCTTCATCGAAGTACGCAAGGATAAGATCGTTATCCTTGCTGAGAGCGCTGAGCTTGCAACTGATATTAACGTTGAACGTGCAGAAGCCGCTAAACAGCGTGCTCAGCAGCGTCTTGCTGCGAAGCAAGACCAAGTTGATTTCCGCCGTGCAGAGCTTGCTTTGCAGCGTGCGATGAATCGTCTGCATATTAAACACAAATAAGCAACAACCACCAAAGCACTGTCAGCGCCTTTAAGGCGCTGGCGGTGCTTTTTTTTATAGGAAAAGAGAGGTTAGATGTAAAGATAGCTAATATGTAACATATTATAGTGTGAATAAAAGTCAGCGCTGATTTTCAATGTCAGGTTGATTCGAATATTCGTGTTTAACCCCCTATTCGGTGTTATGTATTCTGAAATGCGCTTATTTTCGACAAAAAAACTAATTATTTGTATATAATTCTCCCTAATATATGTTAATATAGTTAACATCATAGACAATGAAAATAGCGGGGGGAGAATCATATGTTTGACTGGCTAGGTATGAAAGTAGGGTTTCCGCTCTGGGTTTCATGGCAATTGAATAAAGATATGAAAACAGATGTCGAGCAAAGCTTTGAGGGGATTGCGGAGACACGTAAGGAATTGCTAACTGCGTGGGCAATGGAGTATTGGAATTACATCGATCAATTGGGTGGCCAACTGACAGAGCTCCTCGCTCAAAACAAAGATTTTTCTACTTCTACTGAACAGTCACAAATAGAACGATTATTTGAAAGAACATATGCTCGAGCGATCGATATAACCGAGCTGTTTTTACTCGATGTGAAGCAAACCGTTATCAGCTCCACACACAGTCCGCATATTGGGACAATCTATCAAGAAGATAGCAGCTTGCAGCTTGGACTGAGCTTCACTAAGCAGTTGAGCAGCCCTCGTCGATGCTTGTTTGGGCCTTATAGTGATTCTCTCACTTTAAAGCTAGGAGCGCGTTCATCCTCTTTTCATGACAAAATGACTCTATTATTTATGCTTCCAATTACGTTAAATGGCAGCTTTGCAGGGACGTTATGCGCGCGTGTGCCGAATGATGTACTAGGAGATTTAATTCAGCGAGAATCGGGCCACGTCTATCCAGATTCGGGTGATAATTATATCTTTATGGCGAAGGCAGGCCTGAATACTCATATAGCGCCAGGGACGGCTTTATCTCGAAGCAGGTTCGAGGATCGAACATTCACACATGGTGAAAATCTTAAGGATGGCGTAACAACTGATTGGGGCAAAGTTTCGATCAAGGAGCATACAGAGCTTGAAATTGTTTTTAATGATCCGGCAACTGGGCAGCTTCATCCTGGGGTTGCGAATACCATTGCAAGCGACAGCAATCTATTCGTTGAATATCCAGGTTATTCGGATTATAGGCATATATCGGTTATTGGCAAGGGAGTGACCTTTCAGCTCCCGCATTGTCCGGACAAATGGGGGATGATGTGCGAGGGTGACTTGGAGGAAGTATACCGCATTCGCAGTATAGGCTGGAGACAACGCAAGCAGCAGCTAATATCGATTACGAGTGTTAGTATTTTGTCGGCATTGCTTATGTTATTTATTGCCGTTCATGCTCCAATCTGGGTGACTGCAACAGCGGCAGGTTTATTCAATCTTGTATTTGGATTGTTATTCAGTTTTACCTTTCAAAATAGGGAATCGAAGCGTGTCGTATCGCATCTGCGCCAAATTAATCGTTTTATTCGCATAAATGCAGAAGGAAAGGGCGATCTGACACAGCGCTTGCAGCTTAATCATTTTGATAATGATGAATCGAAAGAATTAGCAAAATGGATTAATAATATGATAGATTCCTTGGAAGGCATTATGCTGCAGGTTAAGCTTGCCTCCTCTGATGTTTTATCCAGCCAGTATGTCCTAAACGAATCAGCGGCTGTCACTTCAGCTTCAACGGAACGAGTCAGCGGAAAAGTATCCGATATGATTGGAAGCATTAGATTGCAATTGAAGGATATTGATATGGCGAAGGATGCTGCAGGTGATATGCAGGCAACGCTGAAACAGATCGAAGAGCAGGCAGCTGGGCAGATTGAGGTAGCCAAAGCCGAGGTTGATCGCATCGGGGAAAAAATGCTCCACATTTCTGCCAAGGTAGGGGAAACCAACGGAACAATCCATAAATTTATGGATACGGTGCAAGAAATACAAGGGGTCTTGCATGTCATTGAAGAAATATCTGCACAAACGAATTTATTAGCGCTTAATGCATCAATCGAGGCAGCAAGGGTTGGTGAGCAAGGCAGAGGTTTTGCCGTTGTGGCGTCGGAAATTCGCAAGCTTGCCGATATGACCAAAAAATCGACCGAAGAAGTACATGAAATTACTCGTCATATTTATGATGAAGCGAAACAAGCGTACGCCTCTATGGATGAAGGTACTCGCGTTGTTGAGGAGGGCAATCAGCTTGTAGCTGCCGCTGCCAGTACGCTTGCTTCAGCACATGCTGAGGATCATCGCAAGACGCAGGTCGTTGACGAGGTCGTGCAGCTGATGGAGAAAATCGCACTGGTAAGCAGAGAAAATCGGAAGATTTCTTCCGATGTAGAGAGCAAAGTGCAAGAGCTCATAGGCGAAATGACGAATGTGAGACAAACGTCTCAGAGTGTGGAGTCTATAACGACGCTGCTTCAACAGCTTGTTGGCCAGTTTAAGCTGACAGAATCACGAATAAGATAAGTGAACGAGATAGGGTTGCAGAAGTCCGTGTAAAACGGAGCTGCGGCTCTTTTTTTTATGCGATGCATTCTTTAATCAACTAATACTCAATACATAATTATGCCATGGAAGAGTTATCCTAAGCATCAATCCGATTGTGCAACAGAAAGGAGATGGGTAAATGTTCCGAACCTATAAGCAGGGCAATGGAAGCGCTGGGAAAAAGGCTGATAAGCGTATAACCAAAGCAGAGATGCATGAAAAGGAGCAGCTTCAGCCTTTTGCGGAGAAGGCCCTTTTCACTTCTCTGGAGCAAAATATGGAGACCATGAAGCGTGAGCTGGGTGAGAGTCAGGATATTATTTATCGTGAGCTGACGTTAACGGATAGAGGCCACACGAAGGCGCTAATTGTTTATGTACAAGGGATGGTTGACGATGAACGTCTTGACCATTTTGTCATTCAACCGATGCATGGAGGCAAATACCCGGAGGAGGCTAATTTAGAGCCTGCTGAGCTGCTTGCATTTATGAAAAACAATTTGCTCTCAACCGGTATTATTAATGATTTATGCGATTGGAAGCTATTGTTTCAAAAATTGTTTATGGGCTATTGCGTCATCATGATAGAGGGTGCAACTCAGGCAATAGGAACCAATGTAGTAGGGGGAGCAAGAAGAAGTGTAGAAGAACCGAAAACCGAGATGGCCATACGTGGTCCTAGGGAAGGGTTTACGGAGTCGATTAGAACAAATACATCGCTGATTCGCAGGAAGATACGAAGCCCGAAGCTGTGGATGGAGCAATGGACGATCGGAGAAATTTCACAAACTCCTGTATGCATCATGTATGTCAAAGATTTAGCGGATGAGAATGTGCTTACGGATTTAAGAGAACGTCTGGAAGAAATACAAATTGACGGCATACTTGAATCCGGTTATATCGAGGAATTAATTACGGATCAGAAGTGGTCGCCGTTTCCTACCATCATGAGTGTAGAGCGGCCGGATGCTGTAGCAGGCAATTTGCTTGAAGGCCGAATAGCGATTTTTGTTGATGGGACGCCATTTGTTCTGATCGTACCCACGATTTTAAATATGTTTTTTCAGGCTTCAGAAGATTATTATCAGCGGTTTGATATCGCGACATTTCTGCGGCTGCTTCGTTTTGTATCCTTTTTAATCGCACTGCTTATGCCGTCGATTTATGTCGCGATCGTTGGATATCATCAGGAAATGATACCGACTCAACTGCTGCTAAAGCTTGCGGCACAGCGGGAGGGCGTGCCTTTTCCCGCCTATTTGGAAGCTTTTATTATGGAATTTGTATTTGAAATATTACGGGAAGCCGTTGTACGAATGCCTAGTGCTGCGGGTAACACGATATCGATCGTTGGAGGTCTTGTTATCGGACAGTCGGTCGTAGAGGCAGGGATCGTCTCGCCAGCCGTCGTTATCGTCGTTTCCTTCACAGCGATTGCCAGCTTCGTATCTCCTAACTACAGTCTTGGAATTGCGGCTAGGCTGCTGCGCTTTCTACTGCTTCTAGCAGCGTCGACACTCGGTTTTTATGGGATTGGATTAGTTGTACTGCTGCTTCTGCTGCATTTGAGCAATTTAAGATCGTTTGGCATGCCGTATATCAAACCATTCGCCCCTATGTATTTAAAGGATATGAAGGATACGCTGGTTCGGGCGCCACTTTGGATGATGCGGGAACGGCCAGAGAAGCTTGCTTCGAGTAATAGAGTTAGACAAGACATTGAAACGGAGCATAGGAAGGAGCCGCAGCAATGAGCGATGGCAGTGTCAATGCAAGGAAACGGATATTTTCATTCAGGAAAATAGGACGGAAGCTCATTCTTGTATGGACAGTATGTATGCTGGCGGTATTAAACGGCTGTTGGGATTTACGTTATTTGGACAAGCTTGGCGTCGTATACGCCATAGGAGTTGACGATGACCCAACAGGAAAAAACAAGCTTCAGTTGACCGTTCAAGTCGTATTGCCCCAAAACGTTGCAGCGGAAACCAAAGGGGCCATTGGCGGCACCGCAGTGACGACATTTACGGAGAAAGGGGATACATTGTTTGAGGCGATTCGAAAAATGTCGACAAAAACATCTAGACGGCTTTTTTTCTCCCACACACAAATGCTGATCGTTAGTGAGAGTATGGCTAGAAAAGGCATCTATCCCTTAGTTGATTTAATTGAGAGAAATCCAGATATACGCACTGATATTTCAGTGCTTATTACACGAGGGATGAGAGCGGAGAATTTGCTTCGTTTAACGACGCAAACAGAATCTATTCCTGTTAATCAGCTTCGGGAAATGGTTGAAGTCAATCAGTCTGCGTATGCGTCGAACTATGTCGTATTAGTCAAAGATTTAACGAGACTATTGGGAAGAGGGAAGCAGCAAGCAGTATTGCCTTCAATTCTGATAGAGGGGAGTAAGGAGATGGGGCATTCAAATGACAATTTAAACAGCATACCTGCAAAAGCGATTCCAGTGCTGTCGACTATGGCTGTTTTTCGCGATGGCAAGCTTGTTGGTTATTTGAAGTCCAAGGATTCGAGAGGTCTATCTTGGCTTCAAAATAAAGTGGAGAGCACTGTCGTAAAGCTTGGATGCCCGGAGTCAGAAGGGGAGCTCATCGTTGAGGTACAGGATACGGCGACCGTGTATAAGGTTAAACAAGATCCGGATGGTCATCCAATTATACAGGTCCATATTAGTGTAGGGGGTGGAATTCAAGAAATCATGTGCCACGGCGTCAACATCACGGAGGAAAGTGTACTGATCAAGATCGGCAAAATGACAGATAAGGCGATCGAGGAAGAGGTAGCGGGCACGATCAATAGCGTGCAGAAGAAATTCCACACGGATGTATTAGGGTGGGGAAAAGAGATTTATTTTCAAAAACCTAATATTTGGAGAAAAATCGAAGCGGACTGGGAAGATATTTTCCCTCAAGTGAAAAGCGAAGTCATCTGTACGACTCAAATAACAGGCTCAGGTGTACGAGGCGAATCTATATCGAAGTGAGTGATTAGCATGATGGCTCTCATTGTCCTCCTCTTATCTTCCGTTATGGTTGGAACGGCAATATGGAGAAGGAATAGCAAAAATAACCGTCAGCGTGAAGGTGGCTGGGCTTTGGTCATTTTAATCATAGGGGTTGGAATTATGGCAGCAAAGCATATGCATCTACCGATACCCAATCCGGCAGATTGGATTACAGCTATATTCTCACCCGTATATAAACCTATATTAAAGTGGATCGAGCAGGGGGCATAACATAAATGAGCAAATTTGCGGGAATAAACAATGCCGAGATTACTTCGGGGCAATGCGCCAAAATATTGTTTTTATTTGCACTAGGAAGTGCAGCGCTCATATTGCCAACAATGGTGACGTCGATTGCCAAGCAGGATGGATGGATTTCAATGGTGCTCGCAGGACCGTTTAATTATTTCATACTGCTCATTTATCTAGCGCTTGCTGATCGTTTTCCAAAGCTGACTTTGGCGCAATACTCAGAAAAACTGCTGGGGGTTTGGCTCGGTAAGGTAGTAACTTTACTGTATATTTTTTATTTTTTGTTGTTAAGCGCATTGGTACTGCGCAATATATCCGATTTTTTGAATTTATCCGTATTGCCGGAGACACCAGAGTGGTTCATTAACCTCACCTTTATGATTGTTGTTGTATATGGCGTTCTTTTAGGCATTGAGACGATTTCGAGAACGGGTGAGATTTTATTTGGATGGGCGGCCTTAGTTATTGGGATTGTTCTCCTTGCTTTGTTCAATCAATTTAATTTCCAAAACTTTGAGCCTTTCTTGTACGATGGCTGGATAAGGCCGATTAAGGGGGTCTATCCGATTCTCGGGTTCCCTATTGCGGAATTCGTGTTTATAACGACGATTTTCCCGCTTGTGCGTCAGGAGGATCGTAAAAAATTAAGAAAAAAACTGAAGCTCTCTGTTTTTGCCATTGCTTTTGTCAGTACGCTAATTACGATTTTTCTGGTTGCTGTAATGGGTGTGCAAGAAGCGAGCAGAAGTCCGTTTGCCGTCTATGATATGGCAAAAAACATTAATATCGAAGAGATATTGGTGCGTGTTGAAATATTAGTTGCGATGGTTTGGATCGGGACGGTCTTTATGAAGCTTGCGCTTTGCGTTTATGTACTGACGGTCTTAACGGCTCAAATGCTTAAGCTTTCTACCTATCGTCCATTGGTCATTCCCTATGCTTTTGTCATTGTGCCTATCTCGCTCATGGTATATCGAAATGCGGCTCATGCGCATGAATTTGGCATAGGAGTATGGACGGTCTACAGCTTGCTGCATGGTTGTGTTGTACCATTATTGCTGCTCATGGTTGCTGTTATTAGGGGGAAAAAGGATACGAGCGACGGTCGGTTTCAAGATGAGCAGAAGTCCAGCAGCCGCAGGCAAAAAGGGAATGAAGCAGCAGAAGGGGATTCCGATATAACGAACAAGGAACCTGCCCTAGGCACAACTCCATCATAGACGGCAGTGGAAGCATTTGTTATAATTGTGAGGAAAATTGACCAAGCGGCTACCTACTCAAATTTACGGAGGCGATCGTGTGGAACACTACTCCAATAATTATGTCGTCGTGGCTATTTTTATCGTGCTTGGCATTATGCTTCCCGTCGTTGCATTAACTGTAGGAAGACTGCTAAGGCCGAATAAGCCAAGTGAGCTCAAACAAACCACCTATGAAAGCGGAAATGAGCCGGTAGGTGAGGGACAGGTCCGTTTTAACATCCGCTATTACTTGTTTGCACTAATGTTTGTCATCTTTGATGTAGAAACCGTTTTCTTATATCCTTGGGCCGTCGCATATAATAAGCTCGGCTTATTTGTGCTAGTCGAAATGTTGATTTTTGCGGGAATGCTGCTTATTGGTCTTCTATATGCCTGGAAAAAGAAGGTGCTGAAATGGAATTCAGTTTAGAATCAATTTCGTTAGAGGAACGCAAAGAGCTGGAACGCAACGTATTTATGGGCACCTTGGAGCAACTGAAGGCTTGGGCAAGAAGCAACTCGTTATGGCCGCTCACATTTGGTCTTGCTTGCTGTGCGATTGAAATGATGGGAACGGGCGCATCGCATTATGATCTGGATCGTTTTGGAGTGATGTTCCGTACCTCGCCGCGACAGTCTGACGTGATGATTGTGGCCGGTACAGTGACGAAGAAGATGGGTCCCCTTTTACGCAGGCTTTACGATCAAATGCCAGAGCCGAAGTGGGTTATCGCAATGGGATCCTGCGCAACGGCTGGCGGACCTTATATTAAGTCCTATTCAGTCATCAAAGGCGTCGATCAGATCGTGCCTGTTGATGTGTATATTCCGGGCTGTCCGCCTAATCCGGCCGCGCTGATCTATGGCATTAATAAGCTGCAGGAGAAAATCCGCTATGAAGCGAAGACTGGGAAGCGGGTGACCAGTCGATGAGCGAAGAGGATAAACCGGTCGCAGAGACGCCTCCCGTAGACCCGGAGAAGGAAGCCAAGCTGAAGGCAGCTGCGGAAGCACGCGCAGCGAGAGCGGCAGCAAAAGCAAAGGCCGAAGCAGAAGCGAGTGAAGCAGAGCCGGAGCAGCCGAAAGCACCTTCGCCAAGGCAGCCTGAGCTTGATGCCATAGTCGCGCTTCTGAAGCAGGAAGTCGCAGAAGCAGCGGTTGAGGATGCCTATGTAAATGAACTGAACGGCGATATGCCGATGATTATCTTACGCAATGAACACTGGCGGGAAGCTGCAAAGCTGCTTAAGGAGCACGAGCAGCTTCAATTTAATTATTTGCGTAATGTGTCAGGTGTCGATTACGAGACCCATATAGAAGTGGTATATCATATGATCTCGCTTGGAACCAGAAGAGAGGTCGGAATTAAGATAAAGACAGAGCGGGAAGCGTCAGCCGTCTATTCGGCAACACCAGTCTGGGCAACAGCGAATTGGAATGAACGTGAAATTTACGATTTACTGGGAGTTGATTTTCCTGGACACCCCGATATGCGGCGGATCATGATGCCTGATGATTGGGTGGGCCATCCGCTGCGCAAAGATTATGAGTCGATAGATTCGGAGGTGTAGGCAGCCCTTGATTCGTACAGAAGAACTGCTACTAAATGTAGGTCCTCAGCATCCAAGCACGCATGGCGTATTCCGGATTATCGTTAAGCTCGATGGTGAAGTCATAACCGAAGCGACACCTGTCATGGGTTATTTGCACCGAGGCACCGAGAAGATCGCGGAAAACTTGAATTTCACGCAAATCATCCCCTACACCGATCGAATGGATTACGTCTCTGCAATGACTAATAATTATGTTCTCGTACATGCAGTGGAAACGATGATGGGGCTTGAAGTGCCGCAGCGGGCGGAGTATCTCAGGCTTCTCGTTATGGAACTGCAGCGTATAGCCAGCCATCTAGTATGGTGGGGAACTTATCTGCTTGATATTGGGGCAATGAGCCCGTTTCTTTACGCATTCCGTGACAGGGAAATCATTATCGATTTATTTAATGAGCTGTGCGGCGCAAGATTAACTTACAATTACATGCGAGTTGGCGGAGTGAAGTGGGATGCGCCTCCGGGTTGGTTGGACAAAGTGCGCGACTTTATTCCTTATATGGAGAATAAGCTGCAAGAGTATGATAAACTCGTCAGCGGCAACGAAATTTTCCTTGCCCGCATTAAAGGGATAGGAAAATATGATGCGGCAACAGCGATTGATTATGGCTTATCTGGAGCCAACTTGCGTTGTACAGGTGTAGACTTTGATATTCGAAAAGCGGAGCCCTACAGCTTGTACAGCCAATTTGAATTTGATGTGCCGCTTGGAAAAGTGGGAGATTGTTATGATCGCTATCGGATTCGGCTGGAAGAAATCCGCCAAAGCTTGCGTATTTTGAAGCAGGCGCTGGAGCAATTCCCTTCTGGCGGGGAGACGATGGGGAAGGTTCCACGCGCAATAAGGCCCCCTGCTGGAGAGGTGTATGTGCGGATCGAATCGCCGCGCGGCGAAATTGGCTGCCATATCGTATCCAAAGGCAAAGCAGAACCCTATAGGCTCAAATTCAGAAGACCGTCATTCGTTAATTTGCAAATACTGCCGAAGCTGCTCGTAGGCGAAACGATGACAAACCTCATTACGATACTAGGCGGCATTGATATTGTCGTCGGGGAGGTCGATTGCTAATGCAGTCATGGCTTAACCAATCGCTAACTTGGGGAAATGCACTTGTGCTGTTCCTTTGGGCTGTCGTATTTTTATTCATTGTGCTTGGTTTCGTCACGTACGCCATCTATTTCGAGCGCAAGGTAATCGGGTGGATGCAGCTTCGCATCGGTCCCAATCGCGTAGGGCCTTTTGGCTTGCTGCAGACGGTAGCGGATATTTTTAAGCTGCTCATTAAAGAAGACACGATTCCGCGCAAGGCAGACCTTGCATTGTTCATTCTTGCGCCTGCCCTAGCATACATACCGGCATTCTCCGTACTCGCTGTGCTGCCTTATACACAAAACTTATATTTCGCAGATCTGAATGTCGGTTTGCTCTATTATGTAGCCCTGTCAGGCATCTCTACGCTTGCCATCGTACTTGGCGGATGGGCTTCCAATAATAAGTATGCGCTCCTTGGGGGTATGCGCTCGGCGGCACAAATGATAAGCTATGAGGTACCGCTTGTTATTTCGGTAGTAGGCGTTATTTTACTTAGCGGAAGCTTGAATCTGCGCGATATTGTAGCGGCGCAGGATGGCGGCTGGTTTTGGAATTGGAACTTCATCCCTCAAATTATCGGTTTCATTGTCTTTATTATTGCAGCTGTATCCGAGCTCAATCGTACGCCCTTCGATTTGCCGGAGGCGGAATCTGAGCTTGTTGCAGGTTATCATGTTGAATATAGCGGCTTTCGGTTTGCATTTTTTATGCTCTCGGAATACGTATACGTTTATGCCATTGCTGCGTTAACAACCGTATTGTTTCTGGGCGGCTGGCACGCACCGGCGCCATTTCTTGATTTTGTACCGGGCATTATATGGTTTTTGCTCAAGTTTGCGTTTATTGTGTTTTTCTTATTTTGGATTCGCGCTACACTGCCGCGCATACGGGTAGATCAGCTTATGGGTCTTGGCTGGAAGGTGCTGCTGCCGGTGTCGCTGCTTAATGTGTTTCTAACGGCTGTATATTTAGAGTTGTTTATCAAGAATTAGCAAAGGGGAGAAGGAAATGAAAGGAATGCTGCAAGGACTGGGTGTAACGCTCAAATCAATGACGGCTCCAAAAGTGACCACCTCCTATCCTGATGTGCCCTTTGTCATGCCGGACCGCTTCCGTGGTATTCAGCACTTTATCCCGGATTTATGTATCGTTTGCAACCAATGCGCTCGCATTTGTCCAACCGACTGCATTACGCTGACCGGCAAACCGAACCCGGACCCTGATAAAAAGGGCAAGGTGATTGATACTTTTGATATTAATTTTGAAATATGCATCTTATGTGATCTGTGCACCGAGGTTTGTCCGACCGAAGCGATCGTGATGTCCAATCATTTCGAGCTGGCAACCTTCAGCCGCGATGATTTGTTCAAGGATGCAGAATGGCTGACAGACAATAATACACTTACTCGGCAGGACAATAACAATATCGGAGCGCCGGCCAAAGGGGGCGCAAAATAGTTGTTCAATATTGATTTTACAGGCGAATTTGTCGCTTTTTTTATCTTCTCAGCCATCATGATATGCGGCGCTGTCCTAATGATCAGCTTAGAGAAGGTCGTACATATGGTCATCTCTATGGCTGCTGTATTTCTAGGCTTAGCCGGAATGTTCGTGCTTCTGGAAGCTGAGTTTGTCGCATTTGTTCAGGTGCTTATCTATGCTGGAGCAGTCTCGATTCTGATGATATTCGGTATTATGATGACGAAACATCAGCCAGGAGAGCGTGAGCCGGTGAAGCCGCTCCATGAAACGCTTGCCGCTGTAGGCGCGCTCAGCTTGTTTGGCCTATTGTTTTATGCGATCCGTTCAACAACTTTTCCAGAGCCGCAGTCTTTTCAAGCTGGAGAAGACAATACGATGGCAATTGGCGAGCTCTTATACACAGGGTATGTGATACCGTTTGAGCTGCTTTCGGTGCTTCTGACGGTAGCATTTATTGGAGCAATCGTACTTGCCAAAAAGGAGGAGGAATAATTACATGCTTCCTTCCTATTTAACGATGGCGGCTATTTTGTTTTGCATTGGGCTATATGGCGCATTAGTGAAAAGAAATGCAGTCGTCGTACTGCTCTCGCTTGAGCTAATGTTGAATGCGGTCAACTTGAATCTTATTGCTTTCTCCAAATATGGTGTTGTTCCGTCATTGACGGGGCAAATTTTTTCATTATTTACAATTACAGTCGCAGCGGCAGAAGCAGCGATTGGGGTAGCTATATTAATAGCATTGTTCAGAATGCGCGGGACAGTTAATGTCGATGAGTTTGACAAAATGAGGAGGTAGCGCGGCGTATGAATATGTACTCACAGACGGCTTGGTTAATTCCGCTGTTTCCGCTGGCAGCATTCCTCGTTTTGACGGCGCTCGGTCGCAGCTATCGACGAGCGGGCGTTATCATCGGTTCGCTTGGATCATTTGGCGCTTTCGTTCTATCTTTGCTTATTATGATTGATCGACTTGGTACCAATGAAGTGGATTATAATTATTCCTTTGATTGGATTGCTATCGGAGATTATACGTTGAAGATTGGTTTCGAGGTGACCAACCTGACAGCGCTTATGCTTGTGGTCGTGACACTCGTCAGCTTTCTTGTGAATGTATACTCGGCCGGCTATATGAAAAATGATGAGCGAATAACCGTGTTTTTTGGTTATGTTGCCTTGTTCACATTCTCTATGCTGGGACTCGTATTATCCGATAATTTATTATCGCTTTATATTTTCTGGGAACTAGTTGGCGTATGCTCGTTCTTGCTAATTGGCTTCTGGTTTACACTGCCTAAAGCGCGAGCGGCGGCCAAGAAGGCATTTATTGTGACAAGGATCGGCGATGTTGGCTTGCTGATCGCTATTATGCTCCTTTTCTGGTATATGCCGGATCATGCCCTTGATTTCACTACGATTCAAAGCGTATTTGATGGGCAATCGGGTGCGATTACGAACGGAATTACGACGTTGATTGCTTTGCTTATTTTTGTAGGCGCGATCGGCAAATCAGGTCAGTTTCCGCTTCATGTGTGGCTTCCTGATGCAATGGAGGGCCCGACACCGATCAGTGCACTGATTCATGCTGCTACTATGGTTGCGGCAGGTGTATTCCTTATTGCACGAACGTATGATATTTTTCAAGATTCTGCAGCTGCTATGGAGACCATCGCATATGTAGGCGGTTTTACAGCTATATTCGCTGCGACGATTGCACTCGTACAAAAGGATATTAAACGGATATTAGCCTATTCCACGGTCAGCCAATTGGGTTATATGATGATGGCGCTTGGTCTGGGTTCCTTAACAGGCGGCATCTTCCACCTGTTCACGCACGCTTTCTTCAAAGCATTGCTCTTCCTTGGTGCTGGCAGCATCATTCATGCGGTACATACACAGAACATTCATGAGATGGGCGGACTTGCCTCGAAAATGAAAGTAACGACATGGACGTTCGCAATCGGCGCTTTAGCGCTTGCTGGCATTCCACCATTATCCGGCTTTTGGTCGAAGGATTTAATTTTGACGGTTGCTTGGGAGACGAATCCACTATTATTTATTGTAGGTTTGGCAGCCGCTTTCTGTACGGCGCTTTATATGTCTCGGTTGTTCTTCCTTGTATTTATGGGAAAACCAAACGAGGCCTCTTCTCATGCGAAAGAATCACCAATTTCGATGACGCTGCCGATGATCGTGCTGGCTGCTCTCGCCATTGTAGTTGGGTTTATTGAGACGCCATGGAACGGCGCATTTGGCTCATGGATCACCGATGGGGGAGAGTCGCTGCATAAAAGCGGCATCGCCATTGTTGCATCCATTGCGGTTGGCCTTCTAGGTATCTATATTGGCTGGCTCATCTATGGAAAAAACAGTGTGAACAAAGATGTACTGCAAGAAAAAATGCCTAAGCTAGTCAAGCTGCTGGAAAATAGTTATTACATCGATGAGCTTTATGCCGTTATCATAGTGAAGCCGCTGAAGCTGATTGGCTCTGCGCTTATGGCGTTTGATTCTTATGTCATAGGCGGAATTGTGAGGTTGACAGGCACGGCTGTTACCTCGGCTGGAAGAGTGGCTGCTCGTCTGCAGAACGGTCAAGTACAAACCTACGGTTTGGCAGCTGTTATCGGGTTCGTCATTCTTGTGGCTGCTATCGTTGGAAGGAGGTTCCTGCCATGAGCATCCTGAGTGACATTCCGATATTATCACTTGTATTACTGGCACCGCTGCTTGGTATCATCGTTCTGCTGCTGCTTCCGAAGCAGCGCAGCAGCTGGATGAAAACAACGGTTGTCATAACCACATTGGTTCCTTTGCTGCTCTCCTTGTGGCTTTATGCTGATTATAATAAACAGCAGGGCGGGGCCGCATATGACGAGCAATATAGCTGGGTGGAAGTGCCGCTAAATAAAGAGGTGCCATCGGGCGTATCTGAATTTAAGTTTACGTTTCAATATGAGCTCGGCATAGACGGCCTGTCGCTTCCGCTTCTGATTCTCGCAACGCTCGTATCTGCAATGGCTGCACTTGCAGCAGTTCATATCAAGAAAAGGTGGAAATCTTTTTTCATATGGTTTCTGCTGCTGGAGCTCGGAATGCTTGGCGTATTTCTAGCCCGTGACCTATTTTTGTTTTTTGTATTTTTCGAGATTACGCTTGTTGCGATGTATTTCTTAATCGGAATTTGGGGTTACTTCAATCGCGAGCGTGCGGCCAATCAGTTTTTAATCTATAACGGAATTGGTTCAGCCATTATGCTGATTGCGTTCGTTATTCTCGTGAACACAGCTGGCTTCCGCGTGGATCAAATAGGCGAACAAGTTAGCTTTATTTACAGCGGCAGCTATACAGACATTTTCCGCAACATGGCGGACGCATCTGCTTGGGTTAACCTGACTAATGAGCAGCTTGGTTCAATTAATCCATTCCAGTTGACGGATTCGATGCAATGGGTGCTGTTTATTATGCTGCTGGTTGCTTTCGGCATAAAGCTTCCGATATTTCCATTCCAAACTTGGATGCTTAAGGTGCATACGGAAGCTCCGACCTCGATTGTTATGATTCACTCCGGGGTATTACTGAAAATGGGCGCTTACGGTTTACTGCGATTTGGGATTATGCTTTTCCCTGATCAAGCGCGACAATTTGCGACAGTACTGGCCGTGCTAGGCGTCATAAATATACTGTATGGAGCGCTGCTAGCCTTCAGGCAGCGTGAGTTTAAACTAGTGCTTGCTTATTCCTCCATCAGCCATATGGGTATCGTATTGCTCGGGATAGCTGCAATAAACGAGATTGGCTTGCAGGGAGCTGTATACCAGCTCGTATCGCACGGACTCATATCTGCCTTGTTATTTCTGATCGTTGGCAGCATCTATGAACGAACGGGAACGACTGAACTGCAAGAGCTCGGTGGGTTAGCGCGCTCAATGCCATTTATAAGCGGCGTACTGCTAACTGCGGGGCTCGCTTCACTCGGTTTGCCGGGCTTATCCGGTTTTATAGGGGAGTTTCTATCGCTGCTCGGCCTATTCGAGTCGCATCGCTGGTTGACTGCGGCTGCGGCGCTTGGCATTATTTTGACCGCTGTCTATATGCTTCGCGCTGTACTTAAGATTACATTTGGTCCACAGCGTGAGGCGTTTGGAGCATTTAAGGACGCAAGGCTAATTGAGGCGGCTCCCATGATTGTGCTGCTTGCATTCATTGTGCTTCTCGGCTGTTTTCCTTCCGTCCTTACGGATACTGTGCAGCATGGCATGGATAAGCTGTTCGGACAATTACTTGCATCAAGGGCGGGGGGATAAACCATGTACGAAGGCGTTTCATTTATACCACTGACATGGACGGATATGCTCTACCTTGCCCCTGAGCTTATGCTGGCCGCCATGTTTTTGTTTCTTGTTGTATTGGATTTGTTCTTGCCGAAGCGCGTGAACAGAAAATTTACAGGGTGGCTGACGTTAGCGGGCATTCTTGCATCGCTGCTGCTAGTCGTGCTCCGGATGTTGGATATGAATCAGGGCGGAGCATCTGCCGACTCTATCCATCTGCTAAGCAACAGCTACCGCATTGATGATTTCGCCAGCCTGCTGAAAATAGTATTTTTAACGGGTACTGCGCTTATCATTCTGCTCGCAATTGGATCGGATCGGGATGAAGAGGAGATAACAGACAAATCAGAGTATTTCTATTTGGTGCTTCCCGCGCTTATGGGCGCGATGATGATGGCTTCATCAGGAAACCTGGTTACGTTGTATATCGGATTAGAGCTTCTTAGTATTACAAGTTATGTATTGGTTGGCATTAGACGCAAATCAACTTTGTCTGCTGAAGCGGCATTCAAGTATGTCATTACGGGCGGGATTTCCTCGGCGATGGTGTTGTTCGGCATGTCGTACATTTACGGCATAACCGGATCAGTTGATTTGGGTGTAATTGGGGATGCTTTGCCGCGGGCGATGCAGGATTTCAAAGCGCTTGCTTATGTGGGCTTCCTATTTATGATTGCTGGATTCGGTATTAAGATTGCAGCGGCTCCGTTTCACGCATGGGCGCCTGATGTATATCAAGGGGCTCCAACGCCTGTATCGGCTTTTCTAGCGGTCATTGCCAAAGGTGCTGCGCTGGCTGCTATATTTAGGGTTATGTTTAGCACTAGCTTATTCAGCGCAGCGGGAGAAGCGGCAAAAATATCAAATGATCTCTTCCTGGTCCTGCTGGTGCTGGCTGCTGCAGCGATGCTCGTCGGAACGACAGCTGCGCTTAAACAAAGGAACGTGAAGCGATTGCTGGCCCTGTCAGGAGTAGCCAATGCGGGTTACATGCTGGTGCCTATCGGTATTTCAATAACGATGGTTCATAGCAGCAACTTCTCTGAATTTGTTTATTATTTGGTTGCGTACTTGTTTATGACGATAGGAGCGTTTGCTGTCTTTACGGTAGTTAGCCGCGCATCGGGGCATGAGGAGCTGAAAAGCTTCGCGGGTATGTACTACCGAGCGCCTTGGACGGCAGCGGCTATGGTGGTATTTATCTTGTCTTTATCGGGCTTGCCGATTTCCGGTGGATTTTTTGGGAAGCTGTTTATCTTGCTCGGAGCAGCGAATGCTAAAGCTTATTGGCTCGTAGCTGTTATCGTCGTGAGCAGCGTCATTTCCTACTATTTCTACTTTGGCATTGTTCGTCAAATGTTCATGCGCAGCGGGGAAGAAAATAATGAAGTGCGAATATCTGGAGCAACGGGAGTTGTGATCTGGCTGTGTGCAGCTGCAACGATTGCACTAGGTATTTTCCCAGGACCGTTAATGCAATGGATTGATGCCATATTCTCGATCAAGGGCGATTTAATGATAATGGGATAAGCAGATTGTAGTAGAGTGATATTAAACCTTTGTTCTCTAAAGGTGTGAAAATAATAGGTCGTTTAAGTAGATGATGAACTGATGTCTATTTAAACGATCTATTTTTTTGTTTAATCGATGAAGGGGATTTTCGAGGAGGCACAAGGGCAATAGAAAGTAGTTTATAAGCTAAAAAGCAGCATGATAGTTAAAGTTACTGTTAAGGACACAGACTGCAGCAGCAGTTTTAGATATGATGATAGTAACGGCTGGATTATAGTCATTTCTATATTTATTTTCCTTGCATATAGCAAGAAGAGAGGAAACTGTCTGACGCTGTTTTAATCAGGAATTACGAGCAGAAATATAATTACAGTGTTTCAGCGGAGAATGTTGCGGGTAATGTGCAGCAGGGGGAGTATAGGTTCATCGTATAGTAGACATGAAGTACTATTCTATCTATGTGAACTTGTGTTGCCGCTCGTCTATATTTACCGGGAAATAATAGTTTGTGCCGAATACTGACGTTCCAAGCTATGGAGCGGGATAGTTGTAGGACTTTTGTCCTTTTTGTCTTACAGAAACAAGGGAATTGATACCTGTGAAGAGAAATTGTAGTGAAGGAATATCCAATTGAAAGTGGGAAAAAACCATAACCCGTTTCATACGAAAAGGCAGAAAATGATGAGCACTCAAAAAGAACCAAAGGAATTACGAAAATCACAAATGATTAGTCAGAGCCCATCTGTTGATCGACAGGGCTCTGCGCTCAAAAAGCATAAAGCTCGCTTGTCTATGCAAGCAATCGCCATTGCCACGCTCGCCGCGCGCAAGCTCCTTCGTCGCGCGCTGCCCGCGCTGCTGATCGGGAGCATCACCCTCGGGGGCATAGCCCCCGCAGGGTTCGCTCCCGGAGCGGCGCCTACGGCGCTGGCCGCAGCATCCCCTGCGGCTGAGGACGCCGAAGGCGCCGATGCAGAGCAGCCGCAAAGCTGGCTGCTCAAATGGCGTGACCCCGCGCTAGCGCATGAGCTGCGCGGGACAGAGGTGCTCCGCCGCCAGAATGAGGCGGCGGTCATGCTCGTACGTCCGGCCGCTGAAGGCGCGGACGTACAGGAATGGCTCGACCGGCTGCGAAGCCTGCCGGGCGTAGAGTACGTGCACCCGAACAATAGGGTGCATATGCTTGCTCTGCCTGCCGGCGAGTCGGAGGACGCAGCCTCGGCAGGCTCAGAGGCCGCACGCAGCGATGCGCGGCCTACAGGCTCTTCACCATCCAATGTATCGCCCGCAAGCTCTGTATCTTTAGATGCATCAATCCCAGGAACTGCGTCTTCTGATTTGTCGCCTACAAGCTCTATATCTTCAGATGCATCACTCCCTGGAGCTGCATCTACTGATGTGTCGACTAAAGAGTCTTCACCATCCAATGTATCACCGGCAGCTTCTGTACCTAACGAAGAATCGCCCGCAGAGACTCCATCGACACCGCCAGCGGCGCCGCAGGAGTCTGAGGCTGCTTCCACAGCGAAGATTGCGGCTGCAGCTACAGCACTGAAAGCAAATGATCCTGAATTGTCTAAGCAGCTTTATCTCAGTCAGATCGGCGCGCAAAAGGCGTGGGAAACCGTTCGCGAGCAGCAGCAGCTTACGATAGCGATCGTGGATACAGGTGTTGATTTGGAACATCCGGATTTGAAGCCTAATCTTGTTCCAGGCGCTAATCTAGTGAGCCCTGGCGATTCGCCCGATGATGACAATGGGCACGGTACAAGTGTAGCAGGTGTTATCGCAGCTGTAGGAAATAACGGCATTGGCGTTTCAGGCATCCTGTGGAAAGCCAAAATCATGCCGATAAAAGCGCTGGATCACCGAGGTGACGGAACAGAGCAGGAGCTCGGCGAGGCTATATTGTACGCCGTTCGCAGCGGAGCAAGCATCGTTGTGCTGTCGGTTGGCCTTCATCGATATTCACCGTACATGCTCGACATTGTACAATATGCGGAAAGCAAAAACGTACTGCTCGTAGCAGCGGCAGGCAATGACGGAGTCACCTTTGGAGAGAAAGCTGCGGTAAAATACCCGGCAGCTTATCCGACGGTACTCGCTGTCGGTGGCGTCAAGTCGAATAATACGGTCGATAGTCGATCGAATCGAGGCACTGAGCTTGACCTTGTCGCACCTTGGAATGTATATACAACAGCCATTGGTGGACTCTATAAGAAAGAAGAAGGAACTTCAATGGCGGCTCCGCAAGCCGCAGCTGCTGCAGCGCTCATATGGGCTCGCTACAAGGACATGAAGCCTTACCAGATACGCGAGCTGCTGCGCCAAACAGCTAAGGATATTGGGCCGCCAGGTGCGGACAGCACGTCAGGCTACGGTGTGCTGCAGATCGATCAAGCGGTACGTTCAACCTTGAAGCCAGACGGCTTCGAACCGAATGACACCCAATCAACTGCTGCAAGGTTTCCGCTGAATAGCCAAATTTCGGCTTTGCTGCAGGGCGTATCCGACCATGATTGGTATCAAATCGATGCGCCGTATGATGGCACACTGACCATACAATATGAAGGGCTTGTTCCTAGCGGAAAAATTGTCCCGCCTGTTAGGCTCACCCATTACATGAATGGCGTGAAGCAAAGCACGAGCGATACGAAGCTTGCAAGCAGGTCCATTGATCTTGAAGTTAAAAAAGGGCGGCAGCTCATTCATCTGGAGCTCATCAATCAGAGCAGCAACGATGAATTGCCTTATCTGCTCACGTCTACTTTTACGATGAAGCCGGACGATTACGAGAAAAATGATAAATCGTTTGAAGCCTATACATTGCAGCCTCGTACACAGTCGATTACAGGCAACTTTCATCAACCCGCCGATCGCGACTGGTTTACGATAACCTTTACGCAGAGCGGGAAGCTAAGTCTTACGCTTAGTACGAATACGGCGCGTATTGATCCTGGGCTTGCTATTCAGAAGGCAGGTCAGCAATTAATGGTGTACGATGATGAGGGTGAAGGGGAGACTGAGCAGTCACCAGTCATAACTGTGACTCCTGGTAAATATTATATTCGTGTTCACAATGCGATCTCCTCAGAAGCTAGTCCGACCATAGGCACCTACATATTGAAGATGGATTACATGCCAAAATATGATGATCCGAATGAACCAAACGATAAATCGTACGAGGCGTTTATGATTAATCCAGGTACGGAGTACCTTGGTGTAATTAGCAGCTACTCCGACGTAGATTGGTTTCAAATCCGGGTTTCAAACGCCAGCATCATCAGCATGACGGTAAACGGTGTGCCGCTTGACGTTGATTTGAGCCTCTTGCTCTATGATAAACGGATGAAGCAGCTTACGACATCCAAAACAAAAGCAAGCGGGAAGCTGCAAACCGAAGAAAAGCTGCTGCAGCCTGGAGTGTATTACGTGAAGCTGGAAGCAGATGCCCCTTTTGACAAGCAGTATTATCGCTTAAAGGTGAAATCAGAGGAGTTGATTGCTGGATTCCGTGATATTAAAGGCCATTGGGCTCAAAATGAAATCGTCGCGTTAAACAAAAAAGGCATTATTAACGGAACAGGACAAAATCGCTTTGAGCCTAGACGCTCCATAACGCGAGCCGAGGCCGTTTCAATGGTTGTGAAGGCATATAAGCCAGCTTTATCAAGTCGCGTGCAAGGGAAGCGATTCAAAGACGTCCCATTAAAACATTGGGCTAATGATGCGATTACGAGGGCTGTAGAGCAAGGCTGGGTAAAAGGATTCCCGAATGGCGAGTTCAAGCCGGATCAGCCGATTACAAGGGCGGAAATGGCAATGATTATCGGTTATGCGGAAGGTGTACGGCCTAAGCTGCCTGTCATTGATCCGTTCGCCGATGTACCAAAGTCTCATTGGTCAGCACCCATGCTGTATGCCATGAAGCTGAACAAACAAATTGAAGGGATAGAGTCAAATCTGTACAAACCAAGCCTGCAGGCTAGCCGTGCAGACTACACGGTGCTGCTCCACCGATTTATCGCCTAATATTTTCATCAAACAAAATGGCTTCCAGTTACGTTAATAATATGAAGCAAGATAAATGCTTCTTGTAAAGCTGCTTGAGTTTGAAGCTTAAAACATGAAAAAGCTCAGGAGGCATCATGGACGTTAATTACGGTCTTATAAATGGTTTGCAAAACTACACCGGAATGACCGGGTTGTTTTCTATAATCATTGTTATTCTCAGCATTATTCTGGTGTGGTTTGTACTGCAAGAGGTGAAATGGGAAGCTTTTTTTCGTTTTCCAAAGAGTCCAAAGGCTCGTTTGTTTCAAGTATTTGTTGCAATTATAATGGGTCATTTGTTAGCAAAATTCATCTTGGAATATTGGGGCTACACCGTTCTTCTCAAATCGTTTGTCGAATAACAAAAGCGAAACATGTCAACAATGGGTAATACATGACGGTCTCAAAAAGCAGATGGCTTGCGAATAGGTATAAATCAGGACCCGTAATCGAACCGGAAACGTAGTTTTTTCGTGAAAAAGAGACGTTTTTGGAGAAAAAAGTCATAAAATGCGCTGGGAATGACATGTAAAAAATGGTAATAATATAACGCTTGTCGATTGGTGTAATTGAGTGATAAGATGAAGGTTGGGTAAAGTGAGATAAACCTTTTTTTTCACAAATAGGAAATAGAAAATGCAGTTCGCGGAGGGAACCAAAAGATGACCAAAATTATCGTCCGCGGAGGCCAGCGTTTGAAGGGAACGGTCCGTGTTAGCGGAGCAAAAAATGCAGTACTCCCCATTTTAGCGGCCTCATTATTGGCGACAGAAGGAGACAGCGTCATCTATGACGTACCCCTCCTCGACGACGTTATGACGATTCAGAAGGTGCTTGCCTCTTTAGGCGCACAATTATCCTATAATAATGAAACGATGCGCATTACAGCGCAGACCATTACGACTTATGAAGCTCCTTATGAGCTTATTCGAAAAATGCGGGCATCCTTCTTAGTTATGGGTCCTCTTCTTGGTCGGATAGGCAAGGTAAGAATTTCATTGCCTGGCGGCTGTGCGATCGGCACTCGTCCGATTGATCAGCATTTGAAGGGCTTTGAAGCGATGGGCGCTGAAATTACGCTTGGGCAGGGCTTTATCGAAGCCAGCACAAAGACGCGTCTTAAGGGTGCGAAAATTTACCTAGACGTAGCCAGCGTAGGCGCAACGGAAAATATTATGATGGCAGCTGCTTTAGCAGATGGCACAACGATTCTTGAGAATGCAGCCAAAGAACCGGAAATCGTGGATTTGGCCAACTATATCAATGCTATGGGCGGCAAAGTTCGTGGCGCTGGTACAGGAGTTATTCGTATTGAAGGCGTGGACCGGATGTATGGCGCAGCTCATAATGTAATTCCTGACCGTGTTGAAGCAGGCACGTACATGATTGCGGCCGCTATTACAGGCGGTGACGTATTCGTTGAAGGTGCAATTTCTGATCATTTGACGCCGGTAATCTCTAAGCTGCAGGAAATGGGCGTAGAAATTACGGAGAGCGATAACGGAATTCGTGTACAATCGAGCAAGCAATTGAAATCGGTTGATGTGAAAACATTGCCGCATCCAGGTTTCCCAACAGATATGCAATCTCAAATGATGGCTCTTCTCCTCGTATCTGAGGGAACAAGCGTTGTAACGGAAACGGTTTTCGAAAATCGTTTTATGCATGTCGAGGAATTCCAGAAGATGAACGCTCAAATTAAAGTCGATGGACGTACAGCTATCGTTAATGGCGGTATGCCGCTAACGGGTGCAAAGGTATGCGCTACCGATTTGAGAGCAGGAGCAGCACTTATTTGTGCGGCTTTGCGGGCGGAAGGCGAGACTGAAGTAACAGGTCTGCATCATGTGGATCGCGGTTATGTCAACATTACAGGCAAGCTTGCAGCTCTTGGGGCTGATATTCATCGTATTGAGCTGATTAGCGAGGAAGACACGGCGGCAAGCAAGCCATCCGTTTCGGTCCAAGTTACATCGGTAGTACGTGATACAGCTGCTGTAGTGGCGATCTCTTCAACGTCTTCTGATGTGGATACAGCTGCTTCCTTTAAGCGTGAGAAAGAAGTTGTGGTTCTCAAAGTTCAGCCGACGTGGGCTTAATTTTCCGTTAAGAACAAGATAAAGAAGCTGTTTCAAATAAGTCGCAAAGGGCTTATCTGAAACAGCTTCTTTTTGTTTGGACAATCTATACTTTTGAATTATTTATTAAGTATAATAAGGCTAACCATTTAGCTATAATGGTTACTACTACTGCAATAAGCAAAGGGGCGGCCATGGCAACGATACACGATGTGGCAAAAATAGCGAACGTATCCGTGACGACGGTTTCCCGCGTTTTAAACAATCGGGGTTATATTAGTGAAGCTACGAGAACGAAGGTTTATCAAACGATGGAGCAACTAAATTACCAGCCTAATGAGATTGCCCGCTCTTTACTAAGAAAACAATCTAACGTCATTGGTCTTATTATACCTAGTGTAGCTCATCCTTTTTTTAGCGAGCTCGCGAATCACATAGAAAACTATGCTTATGAGCTCGGCTTCAAAATGCTGCTTTGCAATTCCCAGCTTGACCCGCAGAAAGAAAAGGATTATATCGAAATGCTGAAGCGCAATCGTGTGGATGGCATTATTATGGGCAGCCATACGCTTCAGGTCGATGAGTACAAACATTTGAACTCGCCAATTGTCACGATTGATCGTCAGATCAGCAGTGAAATTCCATATATCTCTTCCGATAATTATGCAGGCGGGAGCCTTGCGGCACAATTGCTGGTTAGTGAAGGCTGCAAAAAAATTGCGCATATATGCGGTAATTTGGAGCTGCATTTGCTCGCAAATCAGCGTACAGAAGCGTTTCAAGCCGTGATGAAGGAGAAGGGGATCGAGCATGTCATCATTCAGACTGATATGAATGTGTTTGATCAACTCCAGTACGAGCAAATTATACATCAGCTTTTTCAGGATCATCCCGATCTGGATGGCATTTTCGCAACGAGCGATATTATTGCTGCTTTTGCAGTTAAGGAGTGTGTGATCGCCGGCAAACGAATCCCGGAGGATGTGAAAATTATCGGTTACGACGATATTAGCGCAGCCAGATGGCTCACGCCGGAGCTGACAACGGTGAAACAGCCGATTGCAGAAATTGGGAAAATGGCGATTGATTTGATTATGAAGCAGATGAACGAGGAAGTTTTCGAATTCGAAAATATTTTACCGGTTGAACTGATTAAACGAGCTTCTACATAGATTAAAAAAACGTGAAAAACCCAAGCGCAGCAAGGGTTTTTTATTTTTTTAAAAGTTATGTCAATCGATTAACATGTCAAACGATTGACATGCTCTTATTCACAATTATATAATACGTTTTGTAAGCGGTTTACACGATCGGTAAATCGTCTTTCAATCTTTTTCAATCTCAAAAAATTGGGGGCAATCAAATGAAATCATTGAAATGGATGCAAGCGATAGCATTATCGCTAATGGTAGTTATGGTTGTAACGGCATGTGGCAATTCGAATAATGCGGGATCGTCTAATGGAGGGTCTGCAGTAAAGATATCGTTGCTTAACTCGAAGGGCGAGATTCAAGCCCAGCTCGAAGAGGCTGCGAAAGTATTTAAAGAGGATAATCCTAACATTACGCTTGAAATTATACCGGTACCGGCTGGACAGTCACCTTTTGAGAAAGCGTCTGCGCTTTATGCATCAGGAAACCCGGCTACCATTACGATGCTCGATACAGGAGATGTTGAGAAATTCAAGGATCGTGTTCTTGATCTTAGCGGTGAGAAGTGGATGGCGGATGCCGTTGACCGCAGCACGGCGCTAACGACTTTTGATGGTAAAAACTACGCTTTCCCGCTTGCAGTTGAAGGTTATGGATTTATTTATAACAAAGCGGTAGTAGATCAAGCGGTAGGCGGAACATTTGATCCAGCAACGATTAACACAACAAGCGCACTTGAAGAGCTGTTCAAGAAAATCGAAGCTTCGGGAAAAGCGCCGCTTATTATCTCTCCGATGGATTGGTCGCTGGGAGCACATTATTTGCCGCTGGCTTACGCAGGTCAATCAGCTGATACGGCTGCAGTTGCAAAGTTCATAGACGATTTGAAGGCTGGAACAATCGATTTAGCTAGCAATACGGTTTTCAATGGACTAATGGATACGTTCGACATCATGACAAAATACAATATCGACAAAGCTTCCCCATTGTCCGGTACCTATGAGCGCGGTCCAGAGGTGCTCGGTAAAGGCGAGGTGGGCATCTGGTTCCAAGGGAACTGGGCTTGGCCGCAAATTAGCAGCTTTGATACGGCAAGCGGACAATACGGCTTTCTGCCTGTCCCTATAAGCAACAATCCAGATGATTTTGGCAATACACAAGTGTCTTCTGCGGTTTCGAAGCGTTTGGTCATCGACAAGGAAAAAAATACGGCGGAGCAGCAGGCTGCTGCAAAAACGTTTTTGGAGTGGATGGTATACAGCGAGAAGGGGCAAGACTTCCTCGTGAACAAAGCGAATATTATTCCAGCGTTCAAGAACATTACACTTGAAGCCAAAGATCCACTTGCAAAGTCTATTTCTGAACATATCGCAAACGGCAAAACAGAGGATTCCATCAGCACGCTGCCAGCTGACCACTGGGCTAAGCTTGGCGCATCGATGCAGAAATATTTAGCAGGTGCTTCGGATCGTGCGGAGTTGACGAAAGATATTGTGGAGTATTGGAAGACGGTTAAATAATCCTTAATAGCTTATAGAAGGCTTACCCCGCCAAACGACGGGGTAAGCTGTTTACTCTTTATCGTATTTTGACTTACAAAACCATGCTTGAATGTGAGGGATCATGATGATAACGGAAAAAGGGCTGTGGAATCGATTGCGATTGCGGCTGCTGTTTACCGGACCGACTTTGTTTGCTTTTCTTGCTGTAATGATTATTCCATTCTTGTATGGGATTTATTTGACCTTTACGAATTGGGATGGCATATCGACGACAAGTAGTTTGGTTGGATTTGAGAATTACGTAGCGGTATTCAAGGATGCTGTTTTTTGGAAATCATTTTTGCTTACGTTAAAATATGTTTTTATTTCAGTTGCCCTTATTAATGTAGTTGCGTTTTTGCTAGCCTACGTATTAACGAGAGGATTGAAGGGGCAAAGTATTTTTAGAGCAGGCTTCTTTATTCCCAACTTGGTAGGCGGCATTGTACTCGGCTTTGTATGGCAATTTATTTTCTCGAATGTACTCGTGTATCTAGGCAAAGAATGGGGTATTCCGTTATTCAGCTCCTCCTGGCTGGCTGACCCGGACAAAGCATTCTGGTCGATGATTATCGTCACGGTATGGCAATATGCCGGTTATATGATGGTTATTTATGTAGCTGGGCTTATGAATGTGCCTAAGGATATTTTGGAGGCAGCAAGTATTGATGGTGCGAGCCTATGGACGAAAATGCGCAAAATGATTTTGCCGCTGATGGTTCCATCGTTTATCGTCTGTGTTTTCCTATCACTGCAAAGATGCTTTATGGTTTATGACCTGAACGTTTCACTCACAAAAGGCGGACCGTTCAAAAGTACGGAAATGGTATCGATGCATGTATACGAGAAGGCATTTCTATCGCGGGATTATGGCGTAGGCCAAGCAGAAGCATTTGTCCTGTTCCTGCTGGTGGCGACGATTACCATAGCACAGGTTTATTTTAGCAAGAAGCTGGAGGTTGAGGCGTGATGGAGAAAAAGAACCAATGGCTCGCATGGACGAAGTTCATCGCCCTCTTCGTTATTTTAGTTCTGTTCGTCGTTCCTTTTTTTATGCTGCTCATCAACTCATTTAAGGAAAACAAGGCGATCACATCAAGTCCGCTTTCCTTGCCGGATAGCCTAAACTTCACGAACTACACAAATGCATTTGAAAAAATGAACTTCATATCGGCATTTATGAACTCTGTAGTCATAACTGTGCTTAGCGTGGTGCTTATCTCTATTTTAGCTGCAATGACGGCTCATTATTTTGTGCGAAACCAAACAAAAACGAACCAATATATGTTTTTCCTTATGGTTGCGGCCATGATCATACCTTTCCAAGCCATTATGATCCCTCTCGTCAAAATATACGGAACCATTGGTCTTCTTAATAGCAAATGGGCCCTTATTTATATGTATGTTGGATTTGGCAGTCCGCTGGCCGTCTTTATTTATCATGGGTTTGTAAAAAGCATACCAGCCGAGCTGGAAGAAGCGGCGCTTATCGATGGCTGCACGCGGACGCAAACTTTCTTCCGTATCGTATTTCCGGTGCTTGCTCCGACGACGGTTACGATTGCCATTTTGAATGTATTATGGATTTGGAATGACTTTTTATTGCCTTCCCTCGTGTTGATTTCGCCGGATGAGCGGACACTGCCGTTGTCTACTTTCTATTTCTTCGGTACGTATTCGGTTGATTATGGACCATTAATGGCAGGGCTTATGCTGACCATATTGCCTGTGCTTGTTGTATACTTGTTTGCGCAGAAATATATTATCCAAGGAGTCATGCAAGGCTCAATTAAATAATAAGTAAGGGTTGGATGCTTTATTTTGTATACAAGAGAAAATGCCGACACATTTATTGCAGAACGCAAGTATTTGTTGAAAGAGGAATACCGCCTTGCTTATCATTTAATGAGCGAGTTTGGCTGGATGAATGATCCGAATGGTTTTGTTTATTATAACGGTGAATACCATATGTTCTATCAGCATTATCCCTATCAGCCCGTATGGGGGCCTATGCACTGGGGACATGCGGTTAGCCATGATCTCATCAAGTGGAAGTACCTCCCGGTTGCACTTGCGCCCGATCAGGACTACGACCGTGATGGCTGCTTCTCTGGCAGTGCTGTTGAGCGGGATGGCAAGCTGTATTTGATGTATACGGGACATTTGATAACGGGGCCTAATAGAGAGCTTGATTATAGTCAAAATCAAAATATCGCTGTTTCCGACGATGGCATCCATTTTGAGAAGCTGGCTAGCAATCCTGTTATTGGCTCAGACCAAATACCGTCAGGATTCAGCCAGAAGGATTTCCGAGATCCGAAGGTATTCGAGCGCGACGGTGTTTATTATGCAGTTTTAGGGTCAAATGATGGACAGGGCCGCGGACTTATTTTACTATATCGTTCAACGGACCTTGTGAGTTGGAGTTTTAGTGGGGAAATCGCGCGCAGTGATGGGAAGCTTGGTGACAACTGGGAGTGTCCTGATCTGTTTGAGCTCGGAGGACGCGATGTGCTGGTAATGTCGCCGCAGCGTATGCCAGCGCAAGGAGATGACTATCGTAATCTACATTCCACTACTTATATGATTGGACGCTTGGATATTAAGCAAAGCAGCTTTCAGTATGATCGATATGAGCCGGTTGACTGCGGCTTTGATTTTTATGCTCCGCAAACAACAGTTGATGAAAAAGGCAGACGCATTATCATCGGCTGGATGGAGGCATGGGAACAAGAAATTCCGACGCAGCTTGGGCATTACTGGGCCGGCGCTATGACTTTGCCGCGCGAAATTATTTTGCAGGGTGAGTCGTTATTGTTCAAGCCGCTTGAGGAAATGAAAAATTACCGGAAAAATGCTTATGAGGCAAGCAATATTAACTTATCAGATGTTGTTATAGATATGGGAGTTAGCGGCGATTGTTATGAGCTGGAGGTCGTATTCCAGGCAGATCAAGCCAGGGAATTTGGTTTGAAGCTGAGGGTGCACGGCGAGGAAGAAACCGTATTGTCTTATCAACAATCAGAAGGCAAATTCCGTTTTAATCGCGATAAGTCAGGAATTGGTCTTGGCGGTGAGCGCAGGACGAGTGTTGAACTGAAGGATGGTTTGCTGGCTTTGCGCATCTTCGTCGATAAATCCTCCGTCGAGGTGTTCATTCAAGGCGGCGAGAAGGTGATGACAGGCCGTATTTACCCAGGTACTGAATCTCTCGGCATATTCGCCTACGCAGAAGGTGCTTGTACTATGGTATCCTTTAAAAAATGGGACATCAGCTAGGAGGGCTTAATCTGTCTAAACTATATACGATTGGTGAAGCGTTAATTGATTTTATTCCGGATACTCGCGGCATTGAGCTCAAAGATGTCGTTGGTTTCACGAAGGAAGCAGGCGGCGCTCCAGCTAATGTTGCTTGTGCGGTTGCGAAGCTAGGCGGCAGCAGTGCATTTATAGGCAAGCTGGGTAAAGATGCTTTCGGTGACTTTCTCTTGGAAACGATGAAAGCGTCAGGTGTTGATACCCAGCATGTGCTCCAAACGAATGAAGCAAATACTGCTCTTGCGTTTGTAAGCTTAAAAGCTGACGGGGACCGCGATTTTTCTTTCTACCGAAATCCAAGTGCCGATATGCTGCTTTCAGAGGATGAGATTAACGAAGAGTGGTTCGCTAAAGGAGATATTTTGCACTATTGCTCAGTAGATCTTATTGAAGCTCCTGTGAAATATGCGCATCTTAAAGCGATTGCTGGGATGAAAGCAGCAGGAGGACTCATCAGCTTTGATCCTAACGTGCGCCTGCCGCTATGGGAAGATCACGAGCAGTGCAGACAAACGATACTGCAATTCATTCCTTTGAGCCATCTTGTCAAAATAAGCTCGGATGAGCTTTCTTTTGTGACGGGAATTGAAGACGAGAAAGAGGCTATTGCTTCTTTGTTTGTCGGAGACGTTCAAGCTGTTGTATACACAAAGGGAGCGGATGGTGCGGTGTGGTATACGTCTTCCTACGAAGTAGCTACTCCTGGCCAGAAAGTAGCCGTTGTGGATACGACTGGGGCTGGCGATGCTTTTATTGGAGCGCTGCTGTACCAGATGCAGCGAAGTGAAGAGGCGTTAAGCGAAATGAATGCTGATACGGCCAAACGTTTGATTTCGTTTGCGAACGCTGCCGCTGCTCTTACGACAACAAGAGCAGGCGCGATTTCGTCGCTGCCTGTTTTGCAGGAGCTTCCTCCTTTGTAATCAACGCTGTATTTATTTAGAGAGTATGTTTTTTCTCGCCAATTCGGGAGAATGAAACATACTCTTTTTTTGAATGGACGACTGAATGGTTATAAGTCCTCGCAAACGTTGATAAATGTGCATGCAAGTGAAAGTTTGTAATTGGGTAAGCACTTGTCATAGAATGAATTAAAATAATGGTTTTGGCAGAACGAAGGGTGTGTTGTCCATTGGCTACGATGAAAGTCATTGTTGCAGAAATCGAAAAAGAATTAGAAGTAAAAGAAATAGAGATAATGGGAAACATCTATGACGCATTAGATGAAATAGCTGAAGGCAACGTAGAATCTATCACGATATGGAATGACGTTGTTTTATGGTTTAACATGGATTTGCAGTCCGATGGGTCAGCATTCAATTTCCATCTGACCGAGAAATCGCGAATTAGAAACCAAGATGAATACGAGCCTAAAGTATCCGTTATTGGAAATGCTATTTTCACTGGAACGGATGAAGATGGCGAGCCTGTTGGATTGACGGAGGACGAAATTAAGGCTGTCATGAGTAACTTCATCGACCGCAAAACATACCACCAATTCACTAGAATATAAAGAATGAGGGCGGAGAGGGATTTCCGCTCTTTTTTTATTCCATTTATATCGTTATTCAGTAGGAACCCTGTTATTACTGAACTTTTACCGCTTCACGTAATCTTTTGCATCATACGCCTGCTCCCAAATGAACACTAGATGGGGGCTTTTTGTCGTCAAGCTTGTTCATCTTCCGTTCATTTTTGAATGCTATAGTCGATCTCACTAAGACCAATGGAAGGTGGATTAAAGCAGATGAAGAAGTGGACGATAGGGCTCGGCATTTTAATTATTTTAGCCGCAGCTGGAGCAGGTGCCTATTATTTTTATTTTGCTAAGGATAAGGAAGCAGCAGGTGTCATGCCTACGTCACTGACGGTGCAGGCGACAAAAGGGTCAATCGTAAAACAAATTAGCGGGACAGGTTCGGTAGCAGCTAATTCGAGGGAATCGGTGACTGCTGGCAAAAGCGGCACCATAGCTACTGTGAATGTCAAAAAAGGAGATAAGATTAAAGCGGGACAAATTCTTGTTACTTTTGAGTCTGCGGACGACAATGATGACAAAATTAAATCGATCAATAAAAGCATCACAAAACTACAAGAAACGATTACGGAATACCAACAAAGCTATAAGGAAGCAACGGGCACTGAAAACGAAGAGGCCACGAAGGCATCGCTTCAAAAGAATATTGAAAATGCAAACGATGAGATTGCAGACTACCAAGATCAACTGCAAGATATCTATGAAGCACAAGCAAAAGAGGAAAAAGTAGTGACAGCCTCCATAGATGGCGAAGTTACCGAAATGTCTATTGAGGTAGGCGATGAGGTGAATGCCAATACGGCAATAGCTACAATTGTAGATTATACGAAGCTGGAATTTGTTACATCTGTGGATGAGCTTGATATATCTGCTTTAAAGGTTAATCAATCGGCAGATTTGTCCTTAAGCGCGCTGACTGACAAGAAGATTAATGCAACCGTATCGGATATTGCGATGGAGGGTACTTCCAATAACGGTTCATCTTCATTTGAAGTGAATTTATTGCTAAAGAACATCGAAGGCGTGAAGGCGGGGATGTCAGGTGAGGCAGCCATTACAATTGCGTCTAAGGAAAACATCATTCTTGTACCGGTAAATGCTGTCGTCGAAATGGGCACAAGGTCTTTCGTTCGTATTCCATCTGACAATAGCGGAGCGGGTACATCGGCAGGCGCTGGACAGGCTGGGCAGCAGCAAGAAGGGGCAGCTGCTCCTGGTGGAGCTGTAGGCGGGAAACAAGGAACGGCGACGGGACAAGGCACTACAACAAGCGGAGCACAGAAAGCTCCGACGGGGGGAACGGGAACAGGAGCTGTGAGGCAAGGTGCTCAGGGTGCGCAAGGCAATGGTGCAAGAGCAGGCACAGGTCAATCCATTGCAGCTGATGGTTCGGCTTCAGCAGGACAATCGGGAGCAGGTCGTGCAGCCGCTGGTGGCGGATTTGCAGCTGGCGGTCGTGGCGGCCGCATGCCGGATGCGCTTGGCGGCCAGCTGGTTGAGGTGACCACAGGACTCAGCAATGAAAATTTTGTGGAAATTGTCTCAGGGCTAAAAGAAGGGGACAGTGTGCTTGTTCCGATTGCCCAAGGAACGGCTGGCATGGGCAGCAGCTCTGCGGAGACGACAATGCGGCAGGGCGGCTTTGCTGGCGACGTAATGGTCTTCCCAGGAGGCATGGGCGGGGGAATGCGGACTGGAACAGGTGGTCCACGATGAGTTCAACGCTGAATGCTCCATTAATAGAAATGAACAAGATCACGAAGTTTTATACGATGGCTCGTGAAAAAATGACAGTGCTCCATGAGGTCTCACTCACGGTTGCACGCGGTGACTTTCTAGCCATCGTGGGTCCATCCGGCTCTGGAAAATCGACGCTTATGAATATTATTGGCTGTCTTGATTTGCCGAGCGAAGGAAGCTACAGGCTTGAGGGGCTTGAGGTGACTGGACAAAGCGATAATAAACTGACGGAAATACGAAATAAAAAAATTGGATTTATTTTTCAAGGGTATCATTTGCTTCCGAAGCTCACAGCACTTGAGAACTGCGAGCTTCCGCTTATTTATCGGGGGCTGCCGGGCAAGGAGCGACGTATGCGTGCGATGGAAGCGCTGGATAGAGTAGGGCTAGGTGATCGAATAAACCATCGCCAAAACGAGCTGTCGGGCGGGCAGCAGCAGCGTGTTGGCATTGCGCGCGCTCTGGCGACTAATCCGCCAATACTTCTTGCCGATGAACCAACAGGTGCGCTTGATTCTAAAACAGGCATGGAAGTGCTCAATATGATGGATGAGCTGCATCGCGCGGGTCAGACTATCGTTTTGATTACACATGATATGGAAGTAGCCAAACGAGCAAGCCGTACGGTCATTATTCGGGATGGGGTGTTGACGGAGCGGGAGCAAGAGAGGAGGGACAGCGATGAAGCTTACGCAAGGTCTCAGGATGGCAGTCAAGAGTGTCTTATCCAACAAGCTTAGAACAATATTATCGATGCTCGGTATATTGATCGGTGTCGCAACGGTCATTGCGCTTGTAGCTATGGGGAAGGCTTCCTCCAATGAAGTGGCTAAGCAGGTATCTTCCCTTGGCAGCCCTAACTCGCTCTCCGTTAATATTCTTGGACGTGGAACAGTTACGACGCTGTCAGTCGATGAAGCGAATGAGCTTGGTGATGTCATGAATATTGCGGGTGTTGCGCCTGTGACGAGCACAACAGGATATGCGAAATACGGCAAGACGCAGGTATCCGTTACCGTAGAAGGAATAACCGCCGCTTATGAGGAAGTGAAAAGCTTTCCCGTACAGGATGGCAGGTATATCGCCTCTCCAGATATAACAAACAATACAAAGGTTGCGCTTATTGGCGTGGAGACCGCGAAGGATTTATTTGAGGACGAGAGAGTGGACCCTGCGGCGGCAGTAGGGAAAAAGATAACTATAAACGGTTATAATTTTACGATTGTTGGATTGCTGGAATCGCAAGGAAGCTCACTCAGCGGCTCAAATGACGAGAAAATATTAATTCCGATAACGACAGCTCAGAAAATATTTCAAACAAGCGGTGTTTCTACTATTAACTTAATTGTCTCGGATATAGAACGTATGGCTGCGACGGTTACTGCCGTAGAAGCTGTTCTCTATGAGAAATTCCGAGGCAATGAGAATGCCTACAGGGTGTTTAATCAAGAGGAAGCGATGAAAACATTAAATTCCGTTAATGAAACGATGAACAGGCAGCTCATTTATGTAGCGATCATTTCTCTTATCGTTGGTGGCATCGGCATCATGAATATTATGCTAGTGTCTGTAACAGAGCGAACGCGAGAGATTGGCATTCGTAAATCATTGGGAGCAAAAAAGCGGGATATTATGTTTCAATTTCTAGTAGAGGCGGTGTGCATCAGCGGTTTGGGAGGCGCACTAGGAATTGGGCTTGGATATATCGCCTCTTTTACTATTGGAATGATTATGAAGACGGAAACGGAAGTACCTTTAGATACTGTATGGTTAGCTTTTGTCTTTTCTGCCCTCGTAGGCGTTATATTTGGCTATTTGCCTGCAAATAAAGCGGCCGGTCTGCGGCCGGTTGACGCGCTTCGCCATGATTAGACTTTTAGGTTCTACCCTATTATTTGTGCTCATAGAATGAACCATCAGGACCCGTATTAAGAGAGAGGGGGCGGCAGTGGCTGCTTCCTGCTTCCTTTTTCCGGCCAAGATGGAAGGAGAGCTCATGAGGCGAAGAAGAGGGACGTTTTCAATAGTTTCGATGATCGATCGTATGCGGACAAGCAGACCGATGGCCTTGTTTGCAATCGGAGCGATGCTTGGCGCATCTGTCATTCTAGTAAGGCTTTCAGTTGACGAGCTTCACGATGCGAAGGCTGCTAGGTCTTTAACAGACAACGCATCTATTAAAGCGGGTAATCAAACGATGCCGAAAACGGACATGTTGGATGATGCGGATGCGCTCATTCCATCTTCTGAAAATGATCTTTTAAATCGGCCAACGGCTGGTGATGGGAAGAACGGTGAAACGCTGGATGTGATTGATCGTCTCGTTATTCGTGTTTATTTAACGAAGGAAAAGCGGATAGAGCGAGTTCCGCTTGAAGCGTATGTTCGCGGTGTAGTAGCTGCGGAAATGCCAATCGGATTCGAGCTTGAGGCGTTAAAGGCGCAAGCCATTGCAGCACGTACGTATATGATTCGTAGAGTTTTTCTTGGCAATGATAGCGGAGTTCCGGTAAAAGGAGCGGATGTGACGGACACGACCGATCATCAAGTGTATATTTCAGTTGCAGAGCTCGCAGCCAAATGGCCAAAGAATGAGCAGAAAAACAATATGAGTAAGCTTAATGAAGCGATCCTTCAGACGAAGGGCAAGGTTATCACTTATAAAGGCGAACCGATAGATGCTGCGTTCTTCTCTACCAGCAATGGATTCACCGAAAACTCGGAGGACTATTGGACGCAAGAAATTCCGTATTTGCGCAGCGTAGCAAGCCCATGGGACAAAGAGCTGTCGCCGAAATATAAAGAAACGGTCAAGCTGTCGCTTAACGAGTTTTACAGTAAGCTAGGAGTAGCAAAGAAGAACTCTGCCAAACCTTCCATTCGTGTAATAGAGAAGACGGAAGGAAATCGAATCAGCAAGATGATTATCGGAGACAAAACGTTCACAGGCCGAGAAGTGAGAGAGCTGCTAGGACTTGCTTCCTCTCAATTTATTTGGAATATAAAAGATAAATCGATATCCATAACGACTTTTGGTTATGGGCATGGAGTCGGCATGAGCCAGTGGGGAGCCAATGGAATGGCGCAATCAGGGGCAAAAGCCGAAGCTATTCTGGCTCATTATTATTCTAGCGTTCAAGTGGAACAAGCTTCGAAGCTATCGGAAGAGCTGAGAGCTCGCTCGTAATTTGAACTCTTTCAATATTTCGTATTCACCTCACGTATAAACCTAGCAGATCTGGTAACAATGGCTAGTGAGGTGATAGAAAATGAATGATCAAAATCAAAGTAAACCGAAGCAAAGACCAGAAGAAACTCCCAAAACTGTTCTGGGAGGAACGTCTGCCGCCAAATCTAGCAGTGGATGGAAGAACCTTTTTGCAAAGCGATGGGTATCTCCAGCAATCTTCATGGCCGCGGCAGCAATTATCGTAACCTTAATGTGGATCTATCAGGGGGCGGATACAAAACCGACAGCGACAACAGGAAAAACCGAGCCTTCTGAAGTTACACAAGGGGAAGCGTCAGGAACGCAAGGCAAGGATGAAGAAGTGCAAGAAGTTATTGCTGCCAACGAATCGATCCATTGGCCGCTAGCTGACAAAACAGTGCTTAAAGAAGAGCTTCCATTCTACGATGCAAAAGCAAGTGACGCAGAACGCGAAGCTGCATTGATCCAAACGGGTGACAAGTTCTCTCCTCATATGGGTATCGACTTTGTTGACCCAAATGGAAAAACATTTGATGTGCTTGCAGCATTATCCGGCAAGGTTACTTATGTGGAGCAGCATCCAACTAACGGCAACTCCGTCGAAATCACACATGAGGGCGGTCTAGTGACTGTTTACCAAAGCTTAGCGGATGTAACAGTTAAAGAAGGCGATGATGTTACGCAAGGAACAATAATCGCAAAAGCCGGTCGCAATGATTTGGAACGCGATTTGGGCATCCACCTTCATTATGAAACAAGAAGCAATGGCAAGGCGATAAACCCAAGCTCGTTAGTCCAAGAGTAATACAAGTTAAACCATAACGTCAGGGTAGTAAAAATAGGACTTTAGTCGTACAGGCGGGGAGCAATTCCCTGCCTGTTTTACGTTTTTATGAAAATTTATTCACATTCCTGCCTGTCAAGCTTGGCCACAACGAATATATACGGTGCCTACTCATATAATGTACCAAACTATCTCGAGTAGGGAGGCGGGAACGTGCACGATTACATTAAGGAGCGAACCATTAAAATAGGCCGCTGCATCGTGGAAACGAAGCATACGGTGCGGACGATCGCCAAGGAGTTTGGTGTGTCTAAAAGCACTGTGCACAAGGATTTAACTGAGCGGCTTCCTGAAATAAACCCCGATTTGGCCGATCAGGTAAAGCACATTCTCGAGTACCACAAATCGATTAGGCATCTGAGGGGAGGAGAAGCGACCAAAATTAAATATAAAAAAACGAGTACAAAAAAGCGTGAAGTACTCGCAGCAGGCAAGCATTGAAGTTTTTTCACGAATTATAGAGGAATTTTGTCTTTTTTGGCGAATAATAAACGTTAGCGGTTTCTGTGTCAAGGGAACCAAATGTACGTTTTGTAATTATTATTCGTTGGGGGACTTAAGCCTTATGTTGAGCAAGGATATTGGGATTGATCTTGGTACTGCTAATGTATCCATACATGTAAAAGGAAGAGGCGTTGTTCTCGATGAGCCTTCTGTAGTTGCCATTGAGAGTGATTCAAAACGCGTGCTGGCAGTTGGCGAGGAAGCGCATCGCATGGTAGGCAGAACGCCGGGCAATATTATTGCGATTCGTCCGCTGCGTGATGGTGTTATTGCGGATTTTGAAATTACGGAAATTATGCTTAAAGCATTTATTGATCGCGTGGAGGGACGGAAATGGTTTAGCCGTCCCCGTATTCTTATCTGTGCTCCAACCAACATTACTTCTGTGGAGCAGAAGGCTATTCGTGAAGCTGCAGAACGCAGCGGAGCAAAAGAAGTATTTCTTGAGGATGAACCAAAAGCCGCTGCGATAGGGGCTGGAATGGATATCTTCCAGCCTAGCGGCAATATGGTCGTTGACATTGGCGGAGGCACGACAGATGTAGCCGTTCTTTCTATGGGCGATGTTGTCACTGCCTCCTCCATTAAAGTCGCAGGGGACAAGTTTGACGATGCGATTATGAAGTTTATCAAGAACAAATACAAGCTTCTAATCGGTGAAAGAACAAGCGAGGATATTAAAATTAAAATTGGTACTGTGCTAGAGGGCGGAAAACAGGAAGAGATCGATATTCGCGGTCGCGACATGGTTTCAGGGCTTCCTCTCACATTAACGATTCGTTCAGGAGAAGTTCGTGAGGCGCTATGGGATTCCGTAATGTCCATCGTATCGGCTGCTAAGGCTGTGCTGGAACGCACGCCGCCTGAGCTGTCAGCGGACATTATTGACCGTGGTGTTATTTTGACAGGTGGAGGCGCTTTGCTTGGCGGACTAGATTCGCTACTAGCAGAAGAGCTTAAAGTTCCTGTGCTTATTGCGGAAGATCCGATGCACTGCGTCGTTAAGGGAACGGGAATCCTTCTAGATAACTTGGACAAGCTCGGGAAGAAGTAAAGACCGTATGCGGCCTATATAATAGATGATTTGCGCGGGTAGGGAGCCTTAGGGGGGCGTAGCCGAGGCGTAAATGAGTCATAGGTCGCATGGACAAGCTATTCAGGCAGCCTTGCTTTCAACCGATAACATATATAGCTAGGATCGATTGGAAGCACTAAGGGGGTAACAACGGATGTTAAGAGGATTGTACACCGCGGCGTCAGGCATGATTTCTCAGCAGCGCAGACATGATACGGTGACGAACAATATTTCGAATATTAATACGCCTGGTTATAAGCAGACAAACGCTGTAACTCGTTCGTTTCCGGAGATGATGCTGTCATTGACAGGCGCGGGTCCGGAGAATTTCACCAAGATCGGTAAACTGACTAACGGTGTATTTGCGGAAGAAAGCTTGTCTATTCATTTGCAGGGCGATCTAACACAGACGAACAACTCGTCTGACTTTGCTTTGATCTCCAACATTGAAGTAGACGGGTTGTCCTTTGACGCTTCCGGTAAAAATATAAGCCCGGACGGAGAGATTACTTTTCAGCCTCAAGCCTTTTTTACACTACAGGATCAAAATGGCGAGGTTCGGTATACGCGGGGCGGGAAGTTTACGCTGACCGAGGATGGCTTTCTTATGGGAAGTGACGGATCGAGCGTGCTTGGAACGAATGGTCAGCCGATTCGGATGCCTGCCGGTGTAGGTCTAGACAGACTCGTACTGACTGATAATCAACGCTTCGTTGATGCCAATGGGCAGGATATCGGCGTTCAATTGCTAATTAGCCGTGTTGATAATCCGAATATGCTTGTGCGCGAAGGGAACGGAAGCTTCCGATTCTCGGGAGAGGGCGGCGAAGCTGTCGCTATCGCTCCGAATGAACGCGTGGAAGTGAGACAAGGCTACATAGAACGATCTAATGTTGATACCGCGCAAGCAGCTATTGACCTTATGTCGGCGCTGCGCGCTTATGAAGCTAACCAGAAGGTTATCCAATTTTATGATCAAAGCTTGAGCAAAGCCGTCAACGAAGTCGGTCGCGTGTAACAACAGGTTGAAGTAGCGGAGGTGCACGAAACATGAACAGTTCAATGATTAACGCTATGGTATCCATGAATGGTCTTCAACAGAAGCTGGATCTTCTTGCGGATAACATTGCTAATGTGAATACGGTTGGTTACAAAAAGAAGGAAGCTACCTTTGAGGATCTTCTTACGAACTTAAGAACTCAGCCGGAAGCTTTCAATCAGCCTGGCCGTAAAACGCCGATGGATTTCACACAAGGCTGGGGCTCAAGAATGACAATGGTTCAGCCCAATTTGTCCCAAGGTCCAATGCAGGGAACCGATAAGGACACGGATATTGCGATCGAGGGAAATGCATTGTTCGAGGTGGAAGTGGACAACGCTGGCAACCGTGCTTATACACGCAATGGAGCGTTTCAGTTGACGGTCGGCGCAAACGGTGATACGATTTTGGCAACGGAAGACGGATATCCAGTCGTAGCTAATGTAAGAAATGCTGTGACAGGAAACGTGGTTGAGGGCAATATCGTAGTACCACAAGGGTACAGTTTGCGGGTTAATCCAGATGGAACGGTGCTAGGAGTATCTTCCGAGCGCACAATTCCGCTTGGCAGTATTAAGCTGCTCCAAGCTTCGCGTCCTGCGGCACTAACTGCTGTTTCTGATAACCTGTTTGTCGTTGCAAACGGAATTAATGCTGGTGATGTCGTGCAGCAGACCGTGCCGAACTCGGAAAATAACATTGTACTGCGTCAAGGTTACTTGGAGCAGTCAAATGTCGAGCTGACGGACGAGATCACCGAGCTTATTAATGTGCAGCGCGCTTATCAATTGGCAGCTAGAGCGTTATCGTCAAGTGATACGATGATGAGTCTTACCAACGGGCTGCGCGCATAAGGATAGGATGATGTGAATGAGTATGGCCGATGAGCGAATGGACCACGAAGCAAGCGGATCCGGGAGTAAAGCGGAAGAGAAAAGCTCAGGGAGGCAGAAGCGCGCCAGTCGCGTGAAGGCTGAAGAGAAGAGCTCCAATAAGAAGCAACGGCCCAAAGGGGTAAGCATGCTGCTGTGGCTTTTGCGCAAAAGCATCGTACCGCTCATAATGATCATTATGCTTGTGGCAGGCTTATACATTGGTTACGCTGTAATAGGCAAGCAGCCTGAGGATGAGGTTTTTAGCTGGGCTACATGGCAGCATCTCTATGACTTAGTGTTTGCTGAATCGTAATCAATTAAATAGAAAAAGGGATGCCCGCTTTGCAGTGTATGCTGCGCAGCGGGCTTCCCTTTTTTTGATGATCAATACTTTATTTGTGCAAGTGAAAAACTCGTCGTGTAATGAGGTAACGAGCTTCTCACTTGCTGCATTTTTGAACTATTTTACACTTACTCTAATCGTCACACTTTTTCCTGCATAGGTTGCTTTAATGGATGCAGATCCTTTGCTAACAGCGACGATCTTTCCATTAACGACTGTTGCGACACTCGCTTTGGAGGATGTCCAAACGGCATTGTCGGTAACGTCAGCCGGGTTTCCAGTCGTAAAGTTAGCTTGCAGCTTAGCCGAATAGCTTCCTCCCGGACTGAGCTGAACCGATTTGCTGGATAGTACAAGTGATTTCAGTTTAGGTGAAATCACGATAGGAACGGTGACCGTTTTGCCTTGGTATGAACCAGTAATCTTAGTTGTTCCTACGGCAATTCCTTTAACCGAGGTACTGCTAACGGTTGCGATATTAGGATTGCCAGACTCCCAGTTCATTTTTGAACCTAGTGAAACCTGCTTGCCGCTCTTGTAGTAACCTGTAACCTTAACGGATTTGGATTTTCCAGGGTAAAGATCTAGAGAGATAGGGTCAACAACAAGCTTGACGATTTCTTCCTCTATTCTTACACGTACCGTTACACTCTTAGTCAGGTAAGTAGCAGTGAGCGTGATGCTTGTCACATCTAAGCCCTTCATCGTCGTTTCTTTCAATACGATATCATCTGATGAAGCCTTCCATTTCACTCTGCTTGAAATATTCTCTTCTTCTCCGTCTTCATTAATAACGGTTACGGAAGGGAAAGGCGTTTCTTTTCCTAAAATAATGCTAAGTTCCTTAACGTCGGCAATAAGCTTTAACGGCTTCATGTGAACGACTAATTTTACATCCGCTTTATAGTTTTGAAGAGATGCTGTAAGAACGGACTCTCCGAGTGTTTTGGCTGTCCATTGACCATCTTTAATCGTTGCAATCTTCTCATCTGCGGATGACCATTTTACGATTTTGGATACATCTACCTTCGAGCCATCAAATGTTGTTGCCATGACTCTAGGAAGATCCTCGCTAATATCGGTATAACCATCGATCGTTTCCGTTTCAATACTAAGTTCAGTTATGCTCGGATACACTGTAATCTCGATGCTGCGGCTTACACCTTTGTAGCTGGCTGTAATTCTAGTTGTACCGACGGATTTAGGGCTAACCAATCCATTTGATACAGTAGCGACTACAACGTTTGAAGACGTCCAATCGGCTAAGGTGGTTACTGGAGAAGAGAAATTTTTATTGTCGAGCACATCTGCTGTTACTTGAAGATTTGCGTCCTGAAGCTGCAGATGATATTCCTTCTCTGGAGAGAGCCTGATTGATTGGTAAGGCGTACGTATGACCACATCGATCGTTGTACTAACCCCTTTATGAGATACGGTGATCGTCGTTTTTCCGGCGCTTACTGCAGATACTACGCCTTGTTTAACTGTAGCAACTTTTTCATTAGCACTAACCCATTTTGCATCTTTTGTTACATCAAGGATCGAACCGATCTTTGGATTGACGGATGCCGTTAATACTTTATCATCATTGCCGATGTCGATTTCGACTAGCTTGCCAGAAGTACCTGAATCAATCGTAATTGATTTGTAAGGGGAGGTTACATTTAATGTAATCGCATCGGATTTACCTTTAAGCTTGGAGGTAATTGTAACAGCTCCAACACCTAACAGTTTAATAACACCTTCATCCACGGTTGCGATCGCTGCGTTCGATGTTGTCCAGACAGCGTCACCTGTTACATTTTGCGGCTCTTTGTTTGCTTTCAAGCCGTTTAGCGTGAAGGCCAGATTTTGACCAATCTCGATATCCAGCGTTGTTGGAGCGGTTACTCCGTTCTGCATGAGGCTTACGGAATCATAGATATAGTCAGATGAAGCCTTGATAGAAATGGTGAAGCCTTTATAAGTAGCGCTTATCGTTGCGGTTCCCTTGCCTACACCCGTTAAGACGCCTTTTTCCACTTTGACGAAAGCGGTATTCGATGATTTCCATGTCGCATCGGCAGTAACTTCTTTTCTAGTGCCTGAGCCTGTTGCGAAAACGGCTAGATTAACCTTATCATCTTCAACAAATGTTTCCAGTGATGATGTGTTGCTGTTGTAATCCGATGGGTCATAGGTGAAATCAAGGCCGGTAACCGTATCTTCTGCGGCGTTGACAATGCCGGTCATGGAAGTCATAACCATTACGATTGCAATTGTAGCTGCAAGCCACCTGCGAGTTATTTTCAACGACTTATTCAAGCGTAAACTAAAATTCACTACATCCCTGTCCTTTCTTGTTTAAAGTAATTGGTATTCTATTTATAACGGTAAGTAGATGGTGAAAATGAATAACGATCACAAAATGTATACATAAAAAAATTGCAAATAGTCAGTTAGAACTAACTTCTGCAATTTGTTCCGCTTATTAGGAACAGCGGATAGTTTTATTTTTACGGGAGGTAGTTGTATAATAGTTGGGAACCATGGTGGACCGTCAGTTATAGGTAGAGGAGCGTGAATAGTTGAATCTGCCGAATCTATTAACATCATTGCGTTTTTTATTAATCCCTGTCTACATCGTGATTTTTGCGGAAGGACATATGATTCCTGCCTTTTTGATTATGGTAGCAGCCGGAATAACCGATGTTCTTGATGGTTATATCGCGCGCAGAACCGGTCAGATTACAACGGCTGGAATGATGCTTGATCCGCTTGCGGACAAGATGATGCTGATCACTGTTATTGTATCGCTGCTCGTATCCGGCCATATTTCCTGGGCTGCGGCTGCAGCGATGTTTTTGCGCGATTTGGGCATGATAGCGGGGGGATTCTATTTTCACTTCCGAGGGAAAAAGACGGTGCCTGCCAACTGGATGGGAAAGCTGACAACTGTGCTCTTTTATGCAGCGATAATGCTCATTTTCTTTGAAGCGCCGAATGCTCATATTTATTTGTGGGGCGTTATTGGCTTTTCATTCATTACTTCAATGATGTATATCGTCATGTTTAAAGCGCTGAATAAACACATAACAGAAACACCTACTGGACATTCGTGATCATCAAGTCACTACATATGAACAAAGAGGCTTGGCGGAGGACACTTCGGGTCCAAGCAGCCAAGCCTCTTATCTTAACCTTCATAAACTGCAGTTTATGAGGGATATGTATAGTGTCGTACAGAATGACACTTTTTATACTACCTAACTTAACTATTGAGAGGGGCTTTTTTTTCATGTTGGATATTAACCAAATTCAAGAAATCATTCCGCACCGCCCGCCGTTTCTGCTAATCGACCGTATTTTGGAGGTTGAGCCAGGCGTACGCGCAGTCGGTCTTAAAAATGTTACGATGAATGAACCTTACTTTGTTGGTCATTTTCCGGGTTATCCGGTTATGCCAGGCGTGCTTATAGTAGAAGCGCTTGCACAAGTAGGTACTGTAGCGATGCTGATGATTGAAGCCAATCGTGGCAAGCTTGGCTTTTTTGCTGGCATCGATGGCTTCCGCTTTCGCGGTCAAGTTAAGCCTGGCGATACGTTGACGCTTGAGGTCCAGATTACAAGGCTGAAGGGCTCTATTGGAAAAGGACAAGGAACAGCACGGGTTGGCGATCAAATCGTTGCCGAAGGCGAGCTTATGTTTGCTTTATCTAATCCTTCATAAATTAAAATTCATGAATGAAAGAGGCTGCTAAATATGACGAACGAAACGAATGCTAATGTTATTGCTAAATATGAAGCGTGGCTAAATGATCCGTTGATTGATGCAGGAACAAAGGACGAGCTTCGCAGTATTGAAGGACAAGAAAAAGAAATTACGGATCGCTTTTATCGCGACCTTGAATTTGGTACGGGCGGCTTGCGCGGCGTAATGGGTGCAGGAACGAATCGTTTGAATACGTATACGGTTGGTAAAGCAACACAGGGACTCGCAAATTGGCTGCTTGCTGGCAAGTCGGCGGATGGAGCGGCTCCTTCTGTTGTTATCGCTCACGATTCCCGCAATAACTCACCTGAGTTTGCACTCGATGCAGCGCTTGTGCTTGCGGGCAACGGCATCACTACTTATTTGTTCACAGCGCTTCGTCCAACACCACAGCTTTCTTTTGCGGTACGTGCGCTGAATGCAGCAAGTGGAATTGTCATTACGGCAAGCCACAATCCACCTGAATATAATGGTTACAAAGCATATGGCGCTGACGGCTGCCAGCTTATTCCTGAGGAAGCTGAACAAGTTATTTCTGCTATCAGCCAAATCGCGGGTTTCGATGAAGTAAAACGGGTTTGCCGTGAAGAAGCTGAAGGAAAAGGCTTGCTGCGCTGGCTTGGAGATGACGCCGATCAACAATTTATTGATACGGTAGTTGCTCAGAGCTTGAATGCTGACCTTATTAAAGGTGAAGTTGGAGAAAAAATTAGTGTTGTCTTCACACCTCTACATGGCACTGGCAACATGCCTGTTCGCGAAGTGTTGAAAAAGGTTGGTTTTAAAAATGTACACATCGTACCGGAGCAAGAGCAGCCGGATGGATATTTTAGCACGGTAAAGTCTCCTAACCCGGAAGAGCGCGAAGCGTTCACGCTTGCGATTAAACTGGCGCAGCAGGTGAATGCTGATATCATTATCGGTACTGATCCTGACGCAGACCGTATGGGTGCGGTTGTGAAAAACAATGAGGGCGAGTACGTGGTACTCACTGGCAACCAATCGGGTGCGCTAATGGTTCATTATGTGCTAAGCCAGTTGAAGGAACGTGGACAGCTGCCAGACAATGGCGTAGTGATCAAAACGATCGTAACTAGTGAACTAGGCGCAGATATTGCCCGTTCCTATGGTGTAGCGGTTGAGAACACGTTGACAGGCTTCAAATATATTGGTGAGAAAATGACTCGTTATGAGCAAACAGGAGAGCATACCTTCCTATTTGGCTACGAGGAAAGCTACGGTTATTTAACAGGAACTTATGCGCGTGATAAAGATGCGATCGTTGCTGCGCTGTTAATTGCTGAAGCTGCAGCTTATTATAGCAGTCAAGGAAAAACGCTATATGATGTTCTTTTGGAGTTATACGCTGAGCATGGCTTCTATTTGGAAGGCCTGGAGTCGCGTACACTTAAGGGACTTGATGGCGTGCAAAAAATAGGCGCTATTATGGATGACTGGCGTCAAAACCCGCCTGCAGAAATCGGCGGCGTCAAAGTGGAGAGTGTGCTTGATTACGGCAAAGGCCAAGATGGCTTGCGTCCGGAAAATGTATTGAAATATTTGCGCGCAGATGGCTCATGGTTCTGCCTTCGTCCATCTGGCACGGAGCCAAAGATCAAAGTTTATTTTGCGGTTAAAAGTGAGTCGAAGGATGCTGCTGTTGAGGCACTGCAAACATTGCAAGCCTCCGTTATGGAACGGGTAGACTCTACCGAATAGTACAATAATTAACCTGTTTAGAACGGAGGAATTGTGTGTTTTTACGTTGGCAGCAATGGAATCGGCGCGCAAGATTCGCATTATGGATCATTGCAATTATCGGGGTGGCGGCAGCATTGCCGCTCGGTGCCGTTCGGATGGAAATGGAAAAATCGTCGAAGCAAGTAGAATATGTATTTGATTATCGGGATATTATTGAGGTGGCGGAGCGTCAGGCTCGTCCGCAGCAATTTTTAACGGAAAAGCTGGAGATGCTCAAGGAAGCTGGCGTCACTACAATGGCTGTTTATGAGAGCTCTCTGAAGGATCTGCAAATTTCCGGCAGACTTACTTTTTACAGCTCCAGAGATGCTGCACTACTTCAAAGTAAATTTGAGCCGGTAGGCCAAAACTTTACTTATATTTTGTTCAATGGGCCCAAAGAAGAAGAAATGATTGGACCGATTGTTCGCGAAGCGCTTGATCGTTCCGAGGCTGTGTATAGCAATTGGTCGTACGGTGGCCGAAATGGCTTAGTCGTTGAGATGCCTATTGCAGAGGCAGTTATGAAGACGATGGATTTTGATCCGATTTCACTTGAAACGATTCATAATGCCGGACTTCAAATATTGCCTCGCTTATCTGACCGTATTAAGCCTTATGATCAGCAGGCAACAGATGCTATGCTTGCGAAATTGAAGGAATACGATGTAGACCGCGTATTGTTCGACGGTGACAAAGTAAAGGGTGCATCCGATCAAGCGATGGATAACAGCCTTTATCAGTTCGGAGAACTGCTCAAAAAATACGATATGGGCGTAGCGACCATAGAAAATTTGAAAAAACCGCAACAAGGCATAAATAAATTAGCTTATATTACAAATTATAATGTAGTGAGATTATATTCATTGTCGGAGAACGACGGTATGACGATGACGCCGGAAGCTATTGCTGATCGTTTTCTTTTAGCGGCGAAGGATCGTAATATCCGGATGTTTTTCTTGAACGGGACAGCTCAGTCCAATACGGATAAAGCAAAGGTAGTTCACTCCTTGGACCGCATTGCTGAGGCAATGAGTGACGAGGGCGGAATCGTAGATAAGCTCTCGGACGCCGGCTTTACGCCAGGCAAGCCAAAACCGTTTGATCATGAGCAGCCTTCTTGGAATAAACCGCTGCGTGCAATCGTTGCTGCGGCTGCAGTAGCACTGATTACTTTGTTAATCGGCGCATTTATTCCAGGCGTTTATATTCCAGTTTATGCGATTGGCTTAGTTGGAAGCGCAGGCTTGTACAAGCTAAACAGCTCGCTTATGGAGCAAGGACTTGCATTAGGTGCTTCAATTGCAGCCCCTACGCTGGCTCTTATATGGGTAATGAATCGGATTTATTCCCGTACCGTTGGCGAGCGTCGTGTTATTGGCGGAACGAAATGGTCAGTAGGAAGAAGCCAGCAAGGGCAGACTCCTCAGCAGCCAGGTGCTGTATATGAGAACGGCAATCGTATGAAATGGATATTCCCTGCCATATCTACGGGAAGACGTTTTGGTCTTGCTCTGAATTGGTTTATTGTGGCGACGCTCATCTCTCTTATGGGAGCGCCGATGATATTCGGATTGTTGAACAATATTACGTACAATCTTGTATTGGAACAATTCCGCGGCGTAAGTGTGCTGCATTTGGCTCCGATTATCCTTGTGGCCATTTATGTGTTTTTCTATAACGGTCAAACATCAATCGGAAAGCTGCGCAAGCTGCTTTCTCAACCTATTACATTAACATGGATTATAGTAGCTGGAGTTATTGGCGTTATCGGCTTCTATTACTTGTCTCGTACAGGGAATGGTGGACAAGCACCTGCTATTGAGCTGCTTATTCGCGGTTGGCTGGAAAATACATTCGGCGTACGACCGCGCTTTAAAGAGTTCATGCTTGGTCATCCGCCGCTGCTGCTTGGCTTGTTCCTTGCACTTCGTTATCGCGCGGCATGGCTGCTTGTTATCATTGGTTCGATCGGTCAATTGACGATGGTTGATACGTTTGCACATCTTCATACACCACTTCACATTTCGATGATTCGTGTAGCGCTCGGCTTGGGTACAGGTATCATAATCGGATGTATCTTGATTTTGGCATGGCAGATCGTGGAAGGAGCAATTCGTAAATGGGCACCAGCCATCATCCGCAAATTCGTCGAATAGTAATTTCAGGCTATTATGGCTTCTACAACAGCGGTGATGAAGCGGTACTCAAATCGATATTGCTAGCACTAGAAGAAGAAGGCAAGGCGCAGGGCGTACAAATTCAGCCGATCGTTTTATCAGGTGATCCAGATTGGACAAGCCGTATGTACGGAGTTGAAGCTGTCCGCCGCATGCATCCAGGAGATCTATGGAAAGCATTGAAAGGCAGCGACGGTCTAATAAGCGGAGGCGGAAGCCTCCTGCAGGACGTTACAGGCGCCAAAACGATTCCTTATTATACTGGCGTCATGAAGCTGGCCCAATTGCTGGGTAAGCCAACATTCGCTTATTCGCAAGGGATTGGCCCTGTGATTCGGCGCTGGATGGACCCTATGATTCGCGGAGTAATGAAGCAAAGCGCATATGTATCCGTTAGAGATGAGGAATCCGCTGCTTTGCTTGGACGAATCGGCGTGCCTAGTGATCGGATCGATGTTGTTCCCGATCCGGTCATGGGCTTGCCGCTCCCTGCGGGTTCATCAGCGGCTGGACAAGCTTCCGACCCTGCTGCTGCGCCGCTGGTCGGTGTATCGCTGCGCCCCTGGCGCAGTGACGGCGCCGATCTCGAACGCGCCGCCGATGCGCTAGTCGCGCTGTCGAAGCGCATGCCTGTCCGGCTGCGCTTCCTGCCGTTCCACACGCCCTCCGACACTGTAGCGTCGGAGCAGGTGCTGGAACGGCTGCGCGGCAGGCTCGGCGACGGCTCCACCGCCGAGCTGGCCGCGCCCGGCGACGACCCCCAGCAAATGCTGCTTGAGGTCAGCCGGTGCGACGCTTTGTTCGGCATGCGCCTCCATGCGCTTATTTATGCCGCCGGCCAAAGGGTTCCCATGCTTGGCCTCTCGTACGACCCGAAGATCGACCAATTTCTGGGTCGACTTGGCATCAAAGCCATCGGCACGACGGAGCAGCTCGATGCCGAAAAATTCGCAGAAGCAGCGGGTTTGCTGCTGTCTGACAAAGAGGGCTGGCAAGCGAAGCACAAGCCAGCGATCGACCTTTTAAAACAACAATCGCAAAGACCGGCGCAACAAATTGTACACTTGCTGCGTCATACATTATCGAGGTGAGTTCCTCTTGTCGAAACAACTACCAACTGTGCCGATATACGGCATACCATTCTCCAAAGTGGGCATGGATGACACAGTCAATTACTTAATAGAAGCGATCGAAGCAAGACGGGTAACACATGTGATTACCGCTAATCCGATTATGATTATGTCTGCCGTCGAGGACTCCAAGTATAGTGCAATGATGCGGCGCGCAGATCTAATCGTACCCGATGGTGCAGGAGTTGTGTGGGCAGCCAAATACGTAGGACAGCCTGTTGCTGAACGTGTGACGGGGTTTGATCTCCTTCACCGCTTGCTGCATGAGGGTGAAAAGCGTAGATGGAAGGCTTACCTGCTTGGCACCTCACAGGAGATTATTGAAGCCGCGGCAGAGAAGCTGCAGCTGCAATATCCTCAAGTGAAAATTGTAGGCTATCGGAACGGATTTTTTGGCCCTGATCAGGATGAGGAAGTCATCGAAGAAATCCGTGCGGCTGCTCCTGATTTATTGTTTGTGGCACGAGGCGCGGATACGCAGGAGCCGTGGATTGTGAAATACAAGCAAAAGCTGGGCGTACCATTGATTATGGGCGTTGGCGGAAGCTTCGACGTTGTTTCGGGTAAATTAAAGCGAGCTCCGAATATTTTCCAAAAACTTCGGCTTGAATGGTTTTATCGCTTGCTGCAAGAGCCTAAACGCTACAAAAGAATGCTTGTTTTGCCGAAATTCGTAGTGAAAGTGGTTCGCGACAAAGAAAACGTTACAAAACCTCGACCTACACCGTGAAATTCTCGTTAAAACCATCAAAATTGGTTGAAAACGGGGTTGGAGTTTCCTTTCCAATCGGAGTATAATTCACTTCGGTAGAAAGAAAAGGGGAGTTGCACACATGCCGGTAGGCTTGCTGTATTCAATTGGGTTCATAATCGCTCTTGTTCTAGCCATTGCGATGACGCCGCTTGTTAAGAAATTTGCTTTCAAAGTAGGCGCAATAGACAAACCAAATCACCGCAAGGTACACACGCGCATTATGCCGCGTCTTGGCGGTCTAGCTATTTATATTGCATTCGTTGGCGCATTCTTTATTTTATCGCCATTTATACCAGACGGCTTGCTCCGTCCGCAAGATTCCAATATGATCAACGCGCTGCTAGTCGGCGGTACGATGATTATTATTTTAGGTGCTTTCGATGACCGCTTCGAGCTTTCAGCTAAAGTGAAGCTGCTCGGTCAAATCGCGGCGGCATGCGTAGTCGTTTTCGTCTTCGACGTTAAGATCGACTTGCTGAACATTCCGTTCGGCGAAACGATGCAGCCAATTGCTGGATGGATCAGCATTCCGCTTACGATTCTCTGGATCGTCGGTGTAACGAATGCAATTAATCTGATCGACGGCTTGGACGGGCTTGCTGCCGGCGTGTCAGGCATCGCGATTGCAACGATTGTTGTGATGGCATCACTGATGGGCTTCCAACCAGTTATCTTACTGAGTACATTGCTGCTGGGCGGAATTGTCGGCTTTCTCGTTTTCAACTTTCATCCCGCAAAAATATTTATGGGCGACTCGGGCTCGTTGTTTCTCGGCTTCAGTCTAGCAACGCTTTCGATGCTTGGCTTCAAGCAGGTAACGATGGTATCGTTTGTAACACCGCTGCTCATTATCGGCGTTCCGCTTTCTGATACCTTCTTCGCAATAGTTCGCCGCTGGGTAAACAAGAAACCGATATTTGCCCCAGACAAAGGGCATTTGCACCATCGTCTGCGCGACCTTGGCTTCAGCCACCGTCGTACCGTACTTATCATTTGGGGAGTAGCTGCTATATTCGGCGGACTCGCAATCGTGCAATCGGCTGTCGTACAGTCGAGTGCGGCGAACTGGATCACTTTTGCCGTCATATGTATGCTAATGTTTTTCTTGCAGATCGGAGCAGAAATAACCGGTATCGTGGACAAAACACGCAGGCCGCTTATTAATTTCCTAGCTCGAATGAGACTTAGACTCAAGCTGGATGCTGAATCCCGTTCCAAATAAATAAGAGCTCTGAATCCTTTAACGGAATCAGGGCTCTTTTTTTGTTGAAAATCGGTCAAATAGCTAAAAAATTGGGAGCCAAAAGCCGATAACAACTGTACAGAACTTTTCTGCGGTCAGAGCGCCTAACTGCAATTGCATCAGAGCTGACTAAAGAGGAAAAGGGAGGAAGGTTTATTCAAAGGTAAGCCGCATAGTCGTCAGGCCATTTATCATTCAAATACCCATGCTCGTCATATACATAAAGGAGGAACATTGTTTTGAAAAGATTACTATCATTAGCGCTAACGCTGGCACTGTTGATTACATTGTTGCCGCCGTTCGGAGCTTCACAAACGGTAACAGCTGCAACAGGAAGCTTCAGCTTTCCGACCGAGAAGGATTTATCTACAGAAGCTAGGGTAACGACGGATCCTCGATTAACGTTAAACGGATCGATTACGGGAGTGGACCCTTCGTCTGTTTCGTATAGCGTTACTCAAATTATTAATAACAAAGGCAATGATGATCCTTCTGATGATCAAATTGGCTCTAAGCGCGAGAATATTACGAGTAATATTTATATCAATGGCTATTCAATTCAGGTATATAACGTTGAGCTGTTCCCCGGTTTGAACCGCATTACTTTCAGAGGAGTTCAAGGCGGCGGTGAAGTGACCAATTCGATTTACATCGAATATCACAACGGGCCGGTATTTTATGATTTGGTTGCACAGCTTGACGGCAATAAATTTAATATTGAAGAAGCAGGCACTACGGTTGTTCACTCTGCAACATCAGCAGGTCGCCAATCTGCGGATATCAGTATTACGGGTTTTGCTCCTAACGCGCAGCAAGTGACGATGGACGTTAACGGGAGTAGTAAAACTTATTCCGTAAACAGTTCCAATAATTATCAATTTGCAGCATCACCGATCACTCTTCAAAAGGGTAAAAACCTTGTTACGATTAAAGTGAAAAATGCCAACCAAACGGTGGAAACAACTCGTGAGGTAGCCTTTTATAATGGAGAAGTCACCTTCTATGATGTAAACTTGAACGGTACGGCTAACTCAGTAGCTACGTCAGAGCCGCTCGAATACAATCCCAATCTATTAGTATCGGATACGACATCTACGACGATAACCGGTAAAATCATCGTTCCTAACTATTTGAAGGATGATTCCGTTCCAGTGGATGGGATTCTTGAGCCGCATCCGAATCCCAAGCTACCTATTCCGATTAAGTACACCATTACGGCTAATGGCATCAGCTTTTCGCAGCCTACTGCTCCTTCGCCAGTAGCAACACCAGTCGGTACGTACACTGGAAACGAAGCGTTTTTTATTTATGAGTTTGCAACGGCTATCGGTGCGAATCATCCGTTAGTTTTTGATAAGGATTACAATATCCAAATCACGGCGAAAAATGCCAAAAAAGACGCACAGGGTCAGCCGGCAGATGAGGGCACAGGTTATATGGGTTTCTCGTTGAAGGATGCTGGTAAGAAATTTATTGAGAACATTAACTACCTAAGCGGCTATCGCACCGGTAATGGAGAAGCTCTGACAGGAACTCCGCTTGAAGGCGTTAATCTTTACACCGTGCCATTTGCTATGGAGGTTCTTGTTGGTAATGCTAAATTGACCGAAACAGGAAATTTGGTATCTGTAAAGGATATTAAAAATGTTTCTGGTACATCTGCAACAGGCTTTGATTTAACTAGCGCTAGTAATATTGAAAATGTTTCATCCAGCCTCGTTAATAAGTTCGTAAATGTTAACGGCAAGGTGTACAAACGTGAGATCATAATTTTTAAAAAGCTTCCTTTCGAAGGTACGCAGACGGTTACGCTGGACGTTGGCGGAGTTACTAAGCAGGTTAAGTTTACGATGCTGTTTGGTCCTTATGTAAGCTATACGAGCGTATTTGATAACATGACAGTTTACGACGATACTAATAAGCTTAAGGCCGATCGTATTTCTGATGCAATTAGGGGTACATTGAGCGATTTCAAAGGTATTCTTAACAATATCAATAATACCTCTGAAATTCGTTACGATTTTAACGGTTCTGGTGCACAGACAGTATTCTTTTATATAAATAATACGCCGATTAAACTTACACAGGGAGATAGTGGTGTAACAAGCTTTACGATTAATAATACGACTGCTGAACGCACCAAGGCTTTTGATTCTTTATTCAGCGGCGAGAATGAAATTAAATTCGTGTTCCAGGGCAGCAAAAATTCCTATGAGAAAAAAATAAAGTTATACTTGATCCCGACGAATATCCCTGTGATACCGGTTGAGGGAACAAAGATCTATCCTTATGGCGCGCAATATAGCGAGCCTGTTCCGAATGATCCTAACTTCGTGAGCCGCGGCAGCGTCTATACAACGAACGAAGCATTCATGAACGTGTATGGAACATTTGACTTTATCGACTTTAATGCATCTGGTACTTCTGATGCGGATATTGTCAACAATATCGGTATCAAGATCGGAGATATGAAGAATCCAGACAATGGTTTGACACATCCGAGTAAATATATCCTCAAGATCGAGGGAGCTAATCTGAAAAGTCCGATCACTTGGGATTTAAGCAAAAAGCTGTATATTATGCGAGGGACTACGGTCCTCGGGTCTGTAAATAACGGGGCAACCGATGAGGGCAATCTTGCTGTACGCTACGATATTTTGACTAAAACATTTTCTTTCATTTTGCTGGGACAACAATTAAACCCCGATGGAAGCTCAAGCGTGTATACCTTTACGGTGTTCAATAATGGTGAAACAGGACCTAAAGCTTCATACCGCCTAGAAGTGGATCCAACTTCGCTTCCTTACAAGGTGCTTCGTCCGTTTTTGCCAGAAAAAAGCATTGTGAACCAAAACTATATTGAGGTCATTATTGATGCGCCCGGGGCGCAATCTATCATCATCAATAAACAGAATGCTGAGAAAATTGATTTTGATTCCGATAATAACCCTGCAACTCCTGAAGTGTTTTATAAAAATTCCTACCGGGTATTCGTTAACAACCTTAAAGTAGGTAAAAATAAAATAGATTTCATTATTTCAAGTGCGAACGATAAAGTGCAAAGCAGCATAGAAGTCACTTATGCACCGACGAACATCCCTGGAGCTCAATATCTTCAAGCGATGGCAAGCAGCCATAAGATTTTTGATGGCGCGCTTAATTTGAAGTTTGAAAAAGGGACAACGCTAGTCAGAACCGATTTTAACGTGCCTGCAAATTTGAAAAACCAAGTATTCACTGGTCATAATTTATTGTTTGCCATTGCAAACTCCGAGGATGGCGTAGTTGACCGCCGTGAGATTGAACCACCGCCACCTAACTTCAATATTATTTTGGAGAGCTTCGGGACAAGGTTTAGGCTTTCATATCCTACTCGCTTCACAAAAGCTAGTCCGGTTTATTGGATTGATGCAGGTTTGGCAGATGATCCTGCTACGGGTGCATACGATCCTTTGAAAATGGGTGTAGACCCTTATCAATTCCCGAACGCTAAGGGCGCTGGAGGAACAAAGATTCCTACTTATGATGATCGCCCTGACAATCGCGAGTTGGTAACTTCTAAGACGGGAACCTTGACGCTTGGCTTCGATCCGAACATGAAGGACAGCATTGGAACGATTATCACCGTTTATCGATATGATGTTAAAGCAAAGTATTGGGAAAATATTGGCGGTAAAGTAGATGTGAAGAAAAACACAATTACGGTTCCGTTCAATAAATTTGGTTATTATGTAGTTGGTAAAATGGTTTATTCCTATACAGATATGACGTCACATCCGTATGCTAGAAACTTCCTTGAAGCGATTTATGCCAAAGGAATTATGAATGCAGCTGGGTTTGATGATTTTGGTTCCAATATTTATATTTCTCGCGGTGAATTTGCAAGAATGATGGTTAAGGCGCTAGATATTCCGCTAAACTATGAGCTTAGCAAGCCGCATTTTGATGATGTACCGGCTATCGTTAATCCAGATGCATTATGGGATTATAGATATGTAGAGACAGCAGCGAGAGAAGGTATCATACGAGGCACGGGTCCACGTACGTTCCAGCCGAGCGCTGCTCTGACTAGGGAAGAGGCATCTGTTATTATTGCAAGAGCACTGGACATGAAACTAGCTACTGATTCCTCGAAGATCGATAAAGATCTTGAGAAAACATTTAAAGATGCTGGCAACGTCAATTTCTATGCGAAAAGTTCTGTGCTTGCTATTGCAAAGAAAAAATATATTCTCGGATCTCCTGTAGATCCAAGCAATCCAAAAGGTGGTTCAGTGTTTGAACCGCGTTCGAATTTGTTGCGCTCTGATGCTGCGATTATCGTAGCTCGAATTTTGGCGGATTTAGGTAAGCTTCCTAAGATCGGTTAAAAGTATAAGTTAGAAAAATCTGGTCGCAGGATTTTTTCTGCGGCCAGTTTTTTTACGGCATTAAAGCATTTGCCTCGAGAGAGAAAGTTTATCCATGGAAAATGTTTAGCATCGACGAGCTCTATGAAAACAAGCTATACTAACAAAGCAGGGAGTAGATTACAGTTAGATGTACATAATTAAGAAAAAACGAAAAAAGAAAAAACTTTTAAAGTTTTTTTAAGAACATCGCAACTTTTCATTGTCACGTGCGTTTAAATACATGACGTTGTAACAAACACATGATTTGATGCGCGAGACCTACTCATGCTGGAAACAAATTGGAATGAATTCTCAACTTCCTCTTTACGGTACGACCTGCCCATTGTATAATGTTAAAGTGGTGCCGTGACTCTAGCAATGTTCTCGCATTTTTTACAAGTTTCTACGACATGATTTTACAAATGGGTTTATCATGATTGTAGACATCATTTATATCAAATCTGTGCTCAACTCTGGAAAGGGGGTGAATCGGCTATGAGGGAAAAGAGCAATTCACTATTTAAACAAAACTCTCAACAACCGCACGTATTTAGAGGAGGAGAAATAAAGGTTATGAAGAAAAAAATAGCAGCATTTGTGCTAGCTACAGCGCTAGTACTACCAATTTCCGTTCCAGCTTTTGCTGCAACACCATCTGATGTTGTTGGCAAACCGGTACAATCAGCAGTTGAAGAACTAACTGCACTAGGAATCATTGCAGGTTATGAAGATGGTACATTCAAACCAGACAACACAATTACTCGCGCTGAACTTGCGAAAGTAATCGTTATCGGTTCCGGTAACGAAGGTGCAGCTAAATTGATGCAAAATGTTAAACCTACGTTCAAAGATGTTAAAGCGAACGTTTGGTACACAGGCTACATCAACGCAGCTGCAACTAAAGGTTTCATCTTGGGTGACGCTGGTACTAAGAACTTCCGTCCAAGTGATGCAGTTAAGTTTGAAGAAGTTGTTGCCGTATTGGTTCGTTCCCTTGGTTACCAAGAGAAAAAACTATCAGGCGTATGGCCTTATAACTACCTTTTGAAAGCAGAAGACATTGGCTTGTTCAACAACGTTGATCTTAACGTTGGCGCTAAAGCAGTTCGTGGCGTTGTAGCACAAATGACTTCTAACACTCTTAACGCTAAACTAGTTTCGTACAATGTTGATGGTAACGAAGTACTTTCGAACAGCGCATTGATTTCGAAACTTGGTAACACATCTTCAGCTGAGCTTCTTGCAGCTTCTGTTGTTGACGGCAAAGTTAAACTTCGCTGGACTCAGAAAAACACTGCAGGCAACGACGAGTTGAAAACTGATACTATCGCTACAGCTTCTAACTTTATCGTTACTGGCGGTAAATCACTAGTTGATTTGCTTGGTCACAACGTAACAGTTGTTAAAAACAAAGACGGTAAAATTGTTGCAATCACTGATGCACAAGACACTGCTGCTACTTTGACTGGTACTTTGGAAGCTGACCAAGTTGCTGGTTCCGTAAAAATCAAAGTAGGTTCAGATGTTAAAACGAAAGCTACTGTTGCTAGCACAGTTTACTTCGTAAACGGTCAAGAAACAGCACTTTCAACTGCAAGCACAGGCGACACTGTAACATTATACTTGGTTAACGATCAAGTTCGTGTTGCAACTGCTGAAAAATGGTCAATCAAAGATGCTCTTGTAACTTCGGTTGAAGAGAAAACTGCTTACCGTGATGCTCGTGTTAACACGAACCAAACTAGCGCATTCATCAATGATTCCACATCTGTAACTATTGACGGTAAAGTAGCTAAAGTTACTGACCTGAAAAAAGACGATGTAATCAGCGTTGTTTCCAAATCCGGTAACGTTGCTATCAAAGTTGTTGTAGTTCGCAACACGGCTACAGGCAAACTTGAATTTGTAGGTTCTTCAAATGGTACTGCTAAATACACTGTTGCTGGTAAAGTGTATGAAAAAACAGCTAATGCTGTAAATGGTGATATTGCTACATTGATCGCTACAAACGTTGGTAAAGAGTTTACTCTTCTACTTAATGCAGATGGCAAAATCGTTAAAGCGACTGCTCCAGAAGCAGCGGTTAACAAACCATTCGTAGTGGTTCTTGAAGCTAAACCAGCTCAACAACTTGAGAATGAAGAATTTATCCAAAAAACAAAAGTAACTTACTTCGACGTGAAAGCTAACAAAAACGAAGTGAAGTACACTGATTTTGCTCTTCTTGCAAAATTCCAAGCAGTTCAGGATCAATTGGTTGAGTTGGTATTCAATGATTCCAAGCTTACTGACGTTACTGCTAAAACAAATGTAAAAGATGCTGGTTACAATGTATCTAAAGTGTCTGCTACTGAAATCGTACTTGATACTCCTAGTGCTGCGAATCCAACAAAATACATCATCAATGCAAACACTGTTGTAATCGATGCTACTAAGCTTGGTGCAACTGATCTTGCTGATCGTAAATTGGTTGTTGGCACACTTGCACAAGTTACAAGAGCTGATAAAGTTTATGTAAATGCTAGCGGTGCAACTGCTAACTACATCATTTTGAAAACTGATACAGATGCAAATGCAGAAGCAGGTCCAGCAATCTACGGCTTGTTCGTATCAGCTGACAAACAATCTTCTGCTACTACTTCTACGTACACTGTAACATTGAACGTAAATAATCAAAATGTTACAACTGAAGTAATTGGCGCAGCGTTCAATAACCTGAATGACAATAACATTAATGGCGCTCTTAAAAACAAAATCGTTAAATTGGTTGATCTTGAAAACACAAGCAAACTATATGACACTGCAACTGTTGTAGGAACTGCACTTGAAACAATTACTATTGCTAACAACCAAAATGACAACACATTTGGAAGCGACAATGGTAACTACATCCTTACTCCTAACACTGTTGTATACGTAATATCTACAGATGGTACTATCTACACAGGTACCTACACAGATGTTAAGGATCAAAAGGGTACAATTGGCAGCTCGACATCAACAGCTTCTAGCGTGACTGTTGCTACTACTGGTAGCAAATATGACGGAGATTTCAATGAAGCTGCTGTAATCGTAATTAAAAGAAAATAGTAATCATGTTCGCATGATGAAAGAAGGCTGAGAGCTCGTCTCTCAGCCTTTTTTTTGTTCATACATCGTTCATATTAAAAGGTTATATTTTAATTAGGTATATTCATTTTACTTACGAAAGGAGAATATGAAGGAATTTATATTTAAGCGAAACTTATTGGTAAATGTTTGCGTCTAGATATGTATACCAAAAGATACGGAGTGAAATGAAAATGCAGAAGAGTTTTAAAAGAATGTCTATGATACTATCGTTCTTTCTTGCATTAGTGGTACTGGTAAGCGCAGTACCTGTATCAAAGCCAGTTGAGGCAGCAACGGCTTCCAATGTTTTTAAGAAGGTAAGTATTACAAAGTCATCCTATATTCAATTAACAGACGCGAATTTAATTCCAAGTGCAACCGGAGCAACTGCTAGCTTTACTTTTACCATTTATAATGGCGACAGCAGCGCAATTAACTTGGTCGATTATTGGGCCCGATTAAAGACAACGGGAGGAACAAAATATACGTTGACCTTACTTGAAGCCGACAAAAAAAAGAAGGCTTTACCAAAAACAACAACAACTTTAACTTATTATAGTGAAGTTGGATCAAAAGTTACATTGGATCAACTCGTTGTAAATATTATAAAATTTGATTTTAGCGTTTCTGGATATGAAAAAACGATTGGGCAGTATACTTTTCCAAAAGGATACTCTAACTTTGTTAAAGCAGGTGGCTATCAAGGTGTGCTAGTTAATAACTCTTTAGTCAACTTGCGCATTGATCAAATTAATATAACAAAGTCTGCAAAAAACTATAATGTAAATTTGACTTATGTAGCACGAAATACAGGGAAATTCGGTGTACCATTACCGCAATATAACTATTATGCCCAAACGCCTAAAGGCTTATATAAGCTGGCTTTAAGAAATAAAACAGATGAAACACTGACATTAGAACCATCCGTGCTTAATGCGGTTCAGCTAACAGGATCCATCCCTTTGTCTGTTGCGACAACTGGCTGGAAGCTTATAGTTACTAATAATGTTGGCGTTGAAACAAATAAAGTTGAAATACCGGTTGTCGTGTTTGATATTCCATTCAAAGTAACTACAACAACGTCTACTTCAACCAAAACAACATTTACGAATGATGATGGTACATATGAAGTGGAATTAAATGCCGTACAGAGATTTCCTTGGAATAATGATGACAATATCATTGCTGATTTAATTGTGAGAAACAATGGATCTGTGTATTTACCATTACCTGAATTATCAGGTTTGCTCCTTGTTGATGACAATATTAAGCTAAATGGCAAAGCGATTAAGAAAGTCGGCGACATTGGATTAGCCCCAGGCGCATCTACAACGATTAGTTATGTTGGATCGATTCCGTACAACTATTCATGGAAGAAGTTTAAACTGAAACTATCACAAAAAACGGGAGAAACAGTTACGGAAATTGGAGAGCTTACAAAATCAACGATCGTACCCGTTAAGCAAGTAGATTTAGGTTCTGTATTTGTTCAGCAAAATAATGGGGCTCCGTATAATGCTCTTGTTACTGATGTTAAAACATATAGTGGAGACAAAGCGGATATGTTCGCTGTATTCGTTGAGTTGACAAATAAACAAAAAAGAATTGGATCACTTCCATTACTGGCAGGGTACTTTAAAACTACAGATGGAAATCTTTATGAAGCCAAATTCACGAAAGCAACGAACACGATTAAATCAGAAAGTAAAGATCAGCTCATCGTATGGACAGAATTACCGCAAAATGTAGATCGCTCAGGTATTCAGCTTTTAATGGGTGAAGCATTTGACGATAATGGTTTATTGCAAGGAACTGCAACCGCAAAGGGATTCTTGCGAGCGGCGCAATTTACTTTGCCAGAAGAAAAGTCAGCTAGCAGCAGCTTTACGGGGTTGAAGGTTGGACCATATACCGTAGATATGAATTTCTTTAATGTATGGATGAACGGTACGAGAATGGATATCAAGGTTGGAGGTAATGTTCAAAAGGATGTTAATTTTGATGGATACACACAATCACAATTGGTATTTGAAATTGAACATGAGGAAACAAAACAGGTTCTTATTTCACAAGTGATAGATCTTGAAGGAAAAGCTGAAAAAAGCGTGAAGTGGAAAGTTGGAGCGAATTACAGTGATCCTGATAAAGAAATGGGAGACACATTGCTTTGGGAAAATTATCAATTAAATATCTATGAGACTTTTAACGGCAATAGAAAGAAATTAGCTACAATGCCTATTTCATTCTCATCATCAATTAACTGGCTAGACGGAAAGCACTAAACTTATAAAAAAACTGGTTTCTCCTACTTAAATCTAGTATCTTTATAGGAGATGAGAGATAGAGAGGAGACTTCCAAAAGTGAAGAAAAAGGTAATACGCGGTTTAGTTGCAGTTGTTTTAGTAGGAGCAGGCGTGTGGGTCGGCGTAAACTTTGCATCACCGCTTGAAGCGGAATCAAATGCGCTGACTCCGGGCTCTGTAGAAGATCCTGTTGTCACCAAAAGCTATGTGGATGAACAACTCGCCAAGTTAGGCGGTGGCACTCCTGGAGGCGGTACGACGACGCCTGTCGCGGACACCGCGCTGGAAGTTGTCACAGTGCCAGCTGGCAAGACGCTAATGGCTGGCCAAGGCACAGAGGTCATTGTACGTGTAGGCAAGGCAATTGCCTATAGCTCTGACGCAAGCGGTATAGCTGATCTAACTGGCGGTACGGATTTAACTAAAGGGAAAGCTGTTCCAACCAACCATTTATTGCTTTTCCCACGTGAGGGCCGCGGCATATTGCCAGATCCTAATCAAAAGAATGGTTTGACGGTATTGGTTAAAGGGAAATACAGCTTGCAATAATATGGATGGATGTTCAACATTTTACCCGAAATGACAATAGATTATACGCTTCAAAGAAGATGAAAGGATGCACAATACAATTGTGTTCCTACATTCTTTGGAGGTGTCATTTATGAGTCGTTCGAATAAAGTAGTAGTACCGACAAGTAAAGCAGCATTAAATCAACTGAAATATGAAATTGCTGCAGAATTTGGTTTAACCTCAGGCGGCTATGCAAGCGAAGGAGCGGACACTGAATTTGCTGGCGAACTAGGGGCATCCTCTGGTTCCGGAGGCCACAGCGTACACTGGTCAGCCTTATCGACGAGGCAAGCTGGTTCAGTGGGCGGAGAGATCACCAAAAGGCTGATAGCTCAAGCAGAATCAGTGCTTGGCGGTTATCAATAATTATTGGAAATTCCGGCGTCCATTGACACAAAGCGACATTTTCGGTATCATACTGTTTTAGAAGAGTTGTAAAACAACCTTTTCCTACGGGAAAAGGTTCATTTTTTGTGTAGAATGTCCGCACTTATTAATATTAAGGTTGTAGGAGGTTGATACGGATGTCGGTTAAAGGACGCCATTTGTTTACATCAGAATCAGTTACTGAAGGCCATCCGGATAAGATTTGTGATCAAATATCCGATGCTGTCTTAGATGCATTTCTAGAAGCAGATCCATACGCGCGTGTAGCTTGTGAGGTTTCTGTAGCAACAGGTCTTGTACTTGTTATTGGTGAAATTAGCAGCCGTGCTGATTTTATTGATATTTCTTCAATTGCACGCCGTACGATTAAAGAAATCGGTTATACTCGTGCCAAATACGGCTTTGACTCCAGCACATGCGCAGTATTGACTTCGCTCAATGAGCAGTCCGCTGACATTGCGCAAGGCGTTAACGCTGCGCTTGAAACTCGTGATGGCAAAGATATGAAGCAAGAAAACGAAGATATCGGTGCAGGCGACCAAGGTCTAATGTTTGGTTTTGCTACAAACGAAACACCTGAGCTTATGCCGCTTCCAATTGCGCTATCTCACCGTATCGCTCGCCGCTTGTCGGAAGTACGTAAAAACGAGACGCTTGCTTACCTTCGTCCAGATGGTAAAACGCAAGTTACAATTGAATATGCAGACGGTAAACCCGTTCGCGTAGATACTATTGTCGTTTCTACACAGCATGCGGAAGAAATCACGCTTGAGCAAATCCAACAAGATATTCTTGAGCATGTTATTAAGCCGGTTGTTCCAGTGGAATGGCTTGATGCTGATACAAAATACTTCATTAACCCAACTGGCCGCTTCGTAATTGGTGGACCTCAAGGTGATGCTGGTCTAACTGGCCGTAAAATTATCGTTGACACGTATGGCGGCTACGCTCGTCATGGCGGCGGCGCATTCTCCGGCAAGGATCCTACAAAAGTTGACCGTTCAGCAGCTTATGCTGCCCGTTATGTAGCTAAGAACATCGTAGCTGCAGGACTTGCAGACAAATGCGAAATCCAACTGGCTTACGCAATTGGTGTTGCTCAACCGGTATCAATTAACGTAGATACGTATGGAACAGGCAAAATTGGTGAAGATAAACTTGTTGATATCATCACTAGCAACTTTGATCTTCGTCCTGCTGGCATTATCAAAATGCTTGATCTACGTCGCCCAATTTACAGACAAACAGCTGCATACGGTCACTTCGGCCGTACAGACGTTGATCTTCCTTGGGAACGCGTTGACAAAGCGGAGAAGCTTAAAGCAGACGCTGGCGTTCAAAGCGGAGTTTAAGATTCGATATACAATATAAGAGCCTTTATAGGCTAAAAAAGCTGTCCACAAAGTAGTATGACTACTTCATGGACGGCTTTTTTGTTATTCATTCGGTACAAAAAAGTAGTTTAACCTAAATTTTTCATGCTTAGTAACCGACAAATAAGGTACGAGTGTAATTTTTTGAGGAGTGAATTGAAATGAATCGAACGAGCAAGCTATCTTCGTTTATCGCTGTTATGCTGTTGCTCCAATTAAGCCTAGCAGGCTGGTCATCGGCTCCGCAGCAAGCGGCAGCAGCAGCTTCCGGTCCCGTCGTACTTAGTTTGAGCCCAGCCGACGATCTAATTAACGTATCGATCTCCGCTGATTTAAAGATGACCTTTGATGAAAATGTAAGCAAAGGCTCTAGTTCAACGTCTATTAATATTTATGACTATGCAACAAGCAACTTGGTAGAGAGTATACCTCTATCGTCTAATCGTATTACTATTGATTCATCGCAACGTGTCGTGACAATAGATCCGTCTAATAATTTTGCTTTAAACACGAATTATTACATATTGGTAGATGCCGGTGCGTTTGTTAACCAATCCAATGGTGTTGGTTATGCCGGTATAAAAAGTGCCAGCAGCTGGAATTTTCGTACCGTTGCTGAAGTTGATGTAACCAGGCCTTCTCATACGGGCTTGGCGCCAACTGTCGCTCCAATTGCGGTGACTACACCGATTACGATTTCATTTAATGAGCCTGTTTATGTTGCAAGTGGCAACATACAAATTAGCTCGGTTGAGGACAGCCGTACTATTGCTGTTACATCCAACGCGGTAAGAGGCAGCGGGACGAACCTAATCGTCATTCAACCTCCTGCAGCGCTGCAGCCTAATACAACATACACCGTTACAATTCCAGATACTGCATTTCAAGATGCGGCGGGGAACCTATATTACGGCACATCATGGGTTTTTACAACGGACGCAGCACCGGTCAACGTAGCTGCACCATTTGTTCCTGCAGATAATGCTACTTCCGTACCAGTAAACTCAGAGCTGTTTATCACTTTTGATAAAGCTATACAAGCACGTGCGGACAAATATATTGAAATACGCAGAATTAGCAATAATACTACTTTTGAGCGTTTTAGTGCTCTTTCTTCGAGAATTACAGTAACCAAAAATCAAGTGAAAATAACGCCAAGCTCTAACTTTGAACCGAATACAGCTTATTATGTATTAATTGATGCTGGAGCCTTTACCCAGACAGATCCGAATGGATCTCAATGGTATCACGGTATTGCTGGAGCATCCGTTTGGAATTTTAGTACAGACCCAGGCTATGAAACCACTCCGCCTCTTGCAACAGAATTACTGCCGGTAGCGAATGGATCTATCACCAGCTTAAATTCTGTACTCAAAATTAATTTTAATGAACCGGTCTTCCCAAGCAGCGGAGTCATTGAAATAAGAGAAGCTGCAACAGGATCTTTGTTCCGTACTATTCCAATTACTTCGGAACGCGTGACTGGCGGCGGTACCTATCAGATAACGATAGACCCCAATAAAGCGATAAACGGAGAGTCTGAGAAAGCTTTCGTCAACAATACGAAATACTATATAACGATTGGCAATCGCGCTATTCGTGATGCAGCAGGTAATCATTTTGCAGGAATATCCTCATCGACATATTGGTCTTTTACGGTATCTCAAGACACAGTAAGACCAACTCTTTCTTTATTGAACCCGCTTAACAATGCGGTTTCAGTAGGGCTAAATCAAGCTTTTACAGCGACGTTTAGTGAACCGATAAAAAAAGGGGCAACGGGTTCAATCCTATTTAACCCTATTGGAGACAAATCACTGCAGCCGATCCCGGCAAACTATTATGTTGATGGCAACAATAATAATGTGTTAGTCATAGCGCCAACACAGCCATTTACTGCAAAAACTTCTTATTATGTAACGATTGATGCGAGTGCAGTAACCGATTTGGCTGGCAATAGCTTTGCTGGAATATTAAATGAATATCAATGGACTTTTCAATCATTTGGTTCTGATACGACAGCTCCTACATTAAGCAAGCTCGAGTGGAGCGGATCAACGATTACGATGACCTATAATGAAGATCTGAATGTGCACGCAGTACCTTCGACAGGAAGCTTTTATGCGACAGTTAATGGAGCGCCTCGTTCTGTTGTCGGTGTTCAAGTTCGCGGAGAAACAGTTATTCTAACGTTATCGAGCCCTATTGTGGCCGGACAAGTGGTGAAGCTCTCTTATTCCAAAGCAGCAGTTAGCCCAATTCAAGATACTTCAGGAAATGAAGCGATTAGTATTGCAAATCAGGACGTATCAGGTGCTAAGGATGTCTCAGCACCAACCATTGTAAGCGGGAATGCTTCGGGTACAGCGATTACTTTATCTTTTAACAAGGATCTAGCGACTGTGAATAGCTACGCCTATTTGCAATTTACGGTTAATGCGGGCGGAGTGAATTACAGTACAACTTCGATCTCAAGCACAGGCGGCAATATTTTGTTAACGATTAATGGCTCGATACAAAATTACCAGAACGTCTATGTGACCTATGCTCCGGGCACGTATCCCATTCGTGATACGGCAGGTAACTATTTGGCAGCATTTAATAACTACAGCCTCTATAGTACGCCAGACACAGGTACACCTAATCTTCAGTCCATTAGCGTGAGCAGTAATATCGTTACGCTGAGCTATAATAAAAGTTTAAATCCACAAAGCGTCCCAACAGTAGGGCAATTTTATGTACTGGTAGATAATATTGCACGCTCTGTTATTCAGGTTCGAATTTCTGGAAGCACGGTTTTATTAACCCTTTCATCAGCAGTAACAGGAAGCCAGATTACGGCAGTTTCATATTTGGCATCCGTAACGTTAATAACAGATCTTGCCGGCAATGCTGCACCTTCGTTTAACAATGTAACCACAGGTGGTGGAGGCAGCGGAGGGCAAAATGGCAACATTTATGGCGTCATTGCAAAAGGCTCTACGCTTACGATTAATTTTGCAGAATCATTAAATCCAAGCTACGTGCCGTCTACCGTTCAGTTTGCTGTTAACGCAAGTAATTCTGTTAAATCGATATCGAGGGTAGATGTTAGCGGATCGTCCGTTATACTAACGTTAACCTCTCCTTTTGCCATAGGAGAGACGGTTTCAGTAACTTACTATTCAACTGCGTCAGGACTTCGAACAAACAGCGGTTCAACGATCAATAGCTTTACGAACATAAACGCTGCGAACCAAACGACGATACTTGATGGGTTATCAGGTGACTTTGAAACGTCTGATGGCGGCGGCATCGGCTTGAAAACAACGGCAGCAACGACAATGTTTGACGTATCACCTGCTGGTGTTCAAGCCAACCGATATACCATTTCGAACGATAAGCTCCTTACAGCTTTTCAGACAGCACGCTCAGCTGGCTTAACTAGTCCGCGTGTAGCCTTTAAAGTGCCGGCATCAGAGAGAGCTGCTATTGTAGCTGTTCCAATCAATGCGCTTGACGCAGCGTATCGCTTGAATTCGAACTCGATATTTGCTGTTCAATATGGAGATGTCACATATGAGCTGCAATTAAATGCTGCAGATTATATGAAAATCAATACGTTACTAAACGGTAATAGCGCGACTGGTCAATTAATCATTCGCATTGACCAAGGGTTATCAACGCTAACTGGTAGTATCAGTACAAAAATTAATAGCTCAAATACGAGCTTGCTTGCAGGTCCTTATCATTTTGATATTAATGCTGTGAGTGGGTCGATTCAAAAGCCATTCAATGATTTTAGCGGTTATGTTTCAAGAACAATCCAGACGTACCAAAATGCAGATTTTAAAAATACTGCCGTAGTATGGTTCGATCCAACAACAGGAGGGCTCTCCTATGTTCCGACCGAGCTTACGACAAGCGGCGGGAAGACGACAGCAACTTTTAAAAGAAAAGGAAACAGCGCTTATGCGCTTGTTAGCAATTCAGCCAGCTTCTCCGATCTATCGAAGCATTGGGCAGCTTCTGCTATCCATATCATGTCGCGCAAATTCATCGTGGAAGGGCGCTCGGCAACGAAGTTTGAACCAGAGAAGGCTATTACACGAGGTGAATTTGCGACCTATATCGCCAAAGGGCTTGGCCTCAGCAGCGACAGGAGTGCAGCAGCTAAGTTCAAGGATGTAAATGTGAACACAGCGATGGGGGCGTATATTGGAGCCGCCTCAGCGGCTGGAGTCGTCGCTGGCAATACGGACGGCACCTTCAAGCCAAACAACCCGATTACACGTCAGGAAATGGCCGTTATGATGATTAGAGCGGCGAAGGTGGCTGGTCTAACGGTGCAGCTGCCAGAATCGGCCGCAACTTATCTCAAGAAGTATACGGATCGAGGCAAGGTTGGCGCTTGGGCGCAGACAGACATGGCGAAATCAGTGTACATTGGTGTGATTAGCGGTAAAACAGCAACAACATTGAGTCCGCAAACCAATGCAACTCGTGCAGAAGGAACGGTCATGCTTCTTCGTTTGCTGCAGAAGGTGAAATTCCTTTCATCGTAATAATTGAACCAAAGCAGAGCAGCTCGCCCAAACGGCGAGCTGCTCTTTTTATGTCATTCATTTCCACGATGTACATAGCTGATATCTATCACCCTATAGAAAGCGATAGCAGTCTTCTATCATGCGTAACTTTTCTACTACTCTTGTAGTCTATAACTAATAGATTAATGGATGGGAGAGTTGTAAATCTAATGAGTAAGTTTCAAAAAATCATAGATCGGCAGTCAGAAGGCTTAGGAAAACGGGTTATAATCGTCGTATTAGGTGGAGCATTGCTAGTACAGCCTTTAGCTTCAATCTTGCCTAGCAGCTGGCAGACGGCAGTCATTCAATTAGCAGAGGCAGCTGCCGACCCTACGCTTAAGCTGTCGCAGCAATCATTTATAACAGCAGGCGCCAAGCGCCTTGACTATGTATTCCAAACGACACGCGGCAGCTCCAAGGTGCAAACCGATGTGCATGTCATTGAAATCGATCTTACAAATCCCTACGTATCTATAAATGCGATGAGTGGAAAAAATAATAGCATAGGGCAATTAAATACGATACTTAATATGACAAAAGAAAACGGAGCCGTAGCTGGTATTAATGCAGACGTATTCGTAATGGGCAATGAGGGCGCCCCGCTTGGCGGGCAAATCGCAAGCGGCATGTTTATGTCGAGTCCTGCGAAGCTGAAGGGGATGTACGCATTCTCGGTTTCTAAAGACCGCAAACCGATGATTGACAACTATAGCTTCAATGGCCAGGTAACGGCAGCAGACGGCTCTACCTTCCCGCTGGAAGGGCTTAACCAATCTGCTTATATTCCGGAGACAACGGGCTCTAATTATAGCCATGTCAATATGATGTATATTTATACAAGTGCTTGGGGCGGTACAGAACGCCCGAAAAACTCAGGTTCCACGCCTACCGAAGTATTAGTTCGCAATGGCGTAATTGAGGAGATTTCAATTGATAAAGCAATTGCAGGCCAAGCGCCTGCTGATGGATACATACTCCGGTCGCATGGCCTTGCTGCTAATTATGTGAAGGAGCATTTACAGGTTGGGCAAGCGATCAATGCGGATTATGCGCTCGTTTCGCAAACGACGGGAGCGAAGGTTGATCCGAACTCTTTTGAAATGATGGCTGGCGGTCATACATTGTTAGTCAATGCGGGTGCAGTAGCTCCATTCTCACGCGATATTACAGGAGTAAGCGGCTCTTCCTATACATCTCGTTCAGCGGTTGGTTATTCACAGGATGGCACTAAAGTATATCTCATCACGAGTGAGCGCAGCGGCGGGAATACGGGTGTAAACTTGAAGGAGCTTCAGCAAATTATGCTGCAGCTAGGCGTATATAAAGGCGTCAATCTGGATGGCGGCGGTTCTACAACGATGATCGAGCGTCCACTGGGAACAAATGATTTGAAGCTATCGCATCCTACGCAATATGGCACCACCCAAAGAAGTGTTGCAAACGGCATAGGCGTATTCACAACTGCTCCAGCAGGTTCGTTGAAAGGCATTTCTGTGAGCGGCGCTAATGTTATGTTTATCGGTCAAAAATCGTCGTATTCATTAAAAGGCTATGACACGTACTATAACCCGTTTGAAGTAGACAATTCATCTGCCGTATGGAGTACCGAGAAAGCCATTGGCACGTTCAAAGGCAATGAATTTACTGCCACAAAGGCGGGTAAAACGAATCTCACTGTGAAATCAGGAGCGATCTCTACCAAACAAGAAATTGAAGTGATTGGACAGGAGCAAATTGCATCGCTCTCCATTGATACGAATGCAGGTGTGCTGGCAAAAGGAGCAACGATTTCTGTTCCGCTTACTGTAAAGCTGAAAAACGGAAATTCATATAAGCTTAGCGCTGACTCCGTGAAGTGGGAGTTTGTTGGATTTACCGCATCGAGAAACGGCGATAACCTAACTGTGCAGTCGGTTAACGCAGGTACAAGCACAGGTTATGCCATTGCTCGTTATGATGGTTTTCCGACAATGATTCCATTCACACAAGGGGAAGCAGTAAGCACCTTTGAGGATTTCGAAAAATCGACCTACCCCATTACATCACAGGTCACGCCTGCGACAACAACAGGAAGCGTAAGCTTGGTATCCGATTTCCAAGGACAAGCTTCTTCGAAAGCATTAAAGCTGGATTATGATTTCACAAACGGCACAGGAACTAAAGCATCGTATGTAGTATTTAATACAAACGGTCGTGCGATTGAGGGTTCACCTACTTCCATGACGGTTGATCTTTATGGCGATAACAGCTTGAACTGGGTGCGCGCAGAGTTCATTGATGCGGATGGCAAAGCACATCTTATCGATCTTGCAAAACAGCTTGATTGGAGCGGCTGGAAGAATGTGAAGATGAATTTATCCTCTGTAGGGATGAAATTCCCTGTTAAACTAAAAAGAATTTACGTTGTGACGATCGCCGAAGGGCAGGATGAGCGTTCTGCAACAGGTTCTATTGGACTAGATAATATGAAGCTGCAATATCCGCCTTCCGTAACGGTTGATTCACAAACTAAGGTCGTTATGACTGTAGGCAAATCTGCTGCGACGGTTAATGGAAAAGCGATTACACTTGATTCAGCACCAATCGTTTTGAATGGAACGACATTTGTACCTGTCCGGTTCGTATCCGATGCCATGGGAGCGAAGCTGTTATTTGACGGGAAAACGGGTCAAGTCACCGTTCTTCGCGGCAATAAGCTGATGGAAATGACACTCGGCAAAAAGGATCTTATTTTAAATGGCGCTCTGCAATCGTCAGATATTACGCCTATCGTTCGTAATAATCGGACGCTCATTCCGGTCCGTTTATTTTCAGAGAAACTAGGCCTAAAGGTCGGGTATGACGGGAAAGCGAAAAAGATTACCATCGATTAACGATGGACGAAATATATCCAATCTGTGGTATGATAGAGTAGATTAACCTTTAATATAGAAAGGTTGCCGATCTACAGTGGACCACCTTACAGTCGATATAAATCGAGTCATTAAAAACGCAATCGAAGTGATGGAAGACAGCAAATACCAGATTTATGAAATATGTGAATCCGCGCGCACGGAGCTAGAATCACTCGAGCAGGAGCTTGAAATTGTCCTTCAAGAAACGGTGAAGACAATTGACAAGGTTGACCAGCTGGAGCAAGACTATCGCCGTGCGCGTATAAGGCTGACAGAAGTGAGCCGGGATTTCGTGCGATACAAGGAAGATGACATTAAGTCTGCCTATGAGAAGGCTACACAAATCCAGCTGGATTTGATGGTGTACCGCGAGAAGGAATCCTACTTGAAAGCACGTCGAGATGATTTGCAAAAACGTGTTCGAAATGTAGAGAATTCCATCGAGCGTGCTGAAACGATTGCTTCGCAAATAAATGTCGTACTTGAATATTTATCGGGTGATCTTAATCAGGTTACTCGTATTCTTGAGTCTGCCAAAACCAGGCAGCTGCTGGGATTGAAAATTATTTTGGCGCAAGAGGAAGAGCGTAAACGGATCGCTCGAGAAATCCATGATGGTCCCGCGCAATCACTCGCAAATATCGTTCTTCGAACAGAAATTGCAGAACGTATGCTAATCAAGCAGGAATTTGTGATGGTGCAGGAAGAATTAGTAGATTTAAAAGGACAAGTGCGCTCCGGCCTTGAGGAAATTCGCAAAATTATATTTAATTTGCGCCCGATGGCGTTGGATGATTTGGGGCTTGTGCCGACTCTTCGAAAATTCACTCAGGATTTTGAAGAGAAAACAAAAATACATACCATATTCGAGCTTATAGGTAAAGAAACTCGGATGCCCTCTGCAATGGAAGCGGCGATATACCGCTTAGTTCAGGAAGCTTTTACCAATGCACTAAAACATGCGAGCGCTTCACATGTAATGCTCGAGATTAACTATCAGCCACAGCATATTTCACTCGTAATTCAAGACAACGGCGTTGGATTTAACAGCGATTTAATCGAGCAGGATGCTACTCGAAACGCACATTTTGGATTGGTAGGGATGAGAGAACGCATTGAGCTAATAGAGGGAAGGATGGATATAGACTCAAATCCCGGTAGAGGGACGAAAATTATAATAGATATACCTACTACTGCCGAATCTAGAAAGGAGTAAGATGATGATGATCCAAAGAGCTGCAAGCAATGTGAATACAATCAAAATTTTACTTGCGGATGACCACCAGCTGTTTCGTGAAGGACTTAAGCGGATTCTAAATATGGAAGACGATCTTGAAGTTATCGGCGAATGTGGTGACGGCATTCAAGTTTTAGAGTTTTGCAATCATACCATACCTGAGATTGTCCTTATGGATATTAATATGCCTATAGAGAACGGTGTCGTGACGACGGAACGATTAAAAAGTATGTTTCCTGATGTTAAGGTTATCATTTTATCTATCCACGACGATGAGAGCTATGTATTCGAAACCCTTCGTAAAGGGGCTACGGGTTACCTTCTGAAGGATATGGAGGCAGAATCGCTAATTAATGCCATTCGTTCCGTTGTCCAAGGTCATGCCTATATCCATCCTAAAGTGACAGGCAAGCTCATTAACCAGCTTCGCCGTATGACGTATTTGGATGAGATGGGAATTGTCTCAGGTGCTGCAGCTGCTCAGGAACCGGGAGTTAAGTTCGTTGCTGGCGATGAAAGCCCATTAACACGCCGTGAGGCAGAGGTGTTAAGGCTTATGGCAGAGGGCAAGAGCAATAAGCTTATTGGAGAGTTTTTATTCATTAGCGAAAAAACGGTTAAAAACCATGTGAGCAGCATTTTGCAAAAGATGGAAGTTGATGACCGTACGCAAGCTGTTATCCAATCGATCAAATATGGATGGGTTACACTGTAGCAGCCTTTTTGATCATTACTTACATATCGAGCAAAACCCCGTATCGGTTGATGCGGGGTTTTTTTGTTTGCAAATAATGTTGTGGAAAAGAAAAACACTCCTAAGCTGTATAAAACCAGCCTAAGAGTGCGTGGTGAAACATATAATCTTAACTATTTTCTTTGTTTTTGTTTGCGAAGAGTAATGAATCCCGCTGAAAGGGCAAATGCCCCGATGAGATAATAAGGAACCGGACTGCTTTCGCCTGTTTTTGGCAGAGTAGCAAGCGGGACTTGATCTTCATCTACAGCAACAACAGGATCGATTGGCGGCTCGCCTTCTCCACCTTCAGTAACTCCTCCAACAGGTGGATCTTCATCATCAATTTCAACAATAGGTGTTGCTTCAGGTGATGATGTAGGTGTTGTCGTTACTGTAGTTGTTGCAGTAGGCGTGCTCACAGGTGTGGAAGGTGGTGTATTGTTAGGTGTGCTCTCAGGTGTTGGAGTTGGTGTAGCTGTAGGCGTGCTCTCAGGTGTAGCAGTTGGTGTAGCTGTAGGTGTGCTCTCAGGTGTAGGAGTTGGTGTAGTTGTAGGTGTGCTCTCAGGTGTAGGAGTTGGTGTAGCAGTAGGTGTAGTCTCAGGTGTAGGAGTTGGTGTCGATGACGGTGTTGGAGTAGGCGTAGAGCAGGTTTCGCCTGCGTTCACAAGTGAAAGCTCTTTCTCCTTGCCCCAATGGATCTTCAGCGTATTAGGTACAGCTTGTGGATCAGTTGGGTTGACGAGCTCCGTATTCGTTGAAAAGCTTACGGAACCTTTTCCAGGTATTACGCCATTTCCTGTTTGAGTGGAATTTGGAATTTCCCATGAATAAGAAACCTCAATGTTACTCTCATTGGTTACTTTCCAAGCTCTTGTTTTATTCGGGTCGGCGGAGCAGGCCGTTTCAAGTTTGAGCTTAGCCGTATTAATAACTGCTTTTTGCACAGATTTATCTGTGGTTACTACGATCTGCTGGGTAGCCACTAAATCGGTGGTAAAGCCATCTAAGGTTAATTCTTTTAATGTATAGGTGCCGATAGGCAATTCGTTGAATTGCAAAATACCGTCACTATTGGTAACGCCGCTTTTGACTAATTTACCGTCTTTCCAAAGCTCGAAGGTAATGCCAACATGAGGAGCCCCTTCGACATCATTTAAATGTTTGTTGATGATGATACTACCCGTACAGCTGTTCGAAAGCTTTAGATTCCATGCTAAAATTTTGTCACCATGAGCGCCGGGACCCAATGTCTTAATTAAATCTCCGCTATAGATATCTAATTGATAAGGCAAGCATCGTGGAATGTTAATCGTAACGGAGTAAGTGCCTGCTTTGGGATATATAATAGACTGTCCCTCAAAAAATGTTTGCTTGTTGTATGGAATGGTTGTATCGCCGGGTCCAGGGGTCCAGTCAGCAGGGCCTTCATAGCCGGAGAAGCTGACTCTAACACAATCTTTTAACGTCTGGAACGTAGCGGTAGCTGTTCCGTTATTATTGACTACGATATTGGAATGCGTGGCAATGACATCCTTGCGATCCGATGAGTACTGTGGACAGCTATTCTCATCTACGAGTGCTGCAGCATTCGTACCTTGATTGCTATCACCTTCCGCCATGGCAAGGGAACTAAGCGACAATGAAAAAATTAATAACAGAGCCAGGGCTAAACTGATTTTTTTCCTAAAATAACGCATCTTTCACTCTCCTCTTAGATACGTAGTGGGGTTCCAAGAGGGCCGGTTACACTACTAGCTCCATATAATCCAAGTGTCCAATTGTAGATTATACTTCATCGCTTCCCTAGTTATTTTGATTGTGAAAATCCACTCTCCCTTTCTATATGCGTGCACCGGTTATATATGCATGCTTTCATATTAAAATGATAACATGTATTGGAAATTGCTCAAGGGTGTTTCTTTGTCAGAAAATGACTAATAATCATCATAAAGCAGGATATATTTTTGGCATAACACACATTTTGTCACCTTGTCCCTTGATTGCGGAACCAGTGGGCTCTTCATGGCATATAGTGTCACAAAGAGGAGGTGGCCGCCATGTTTGAACTTCTACTTCTTGTTATTGGCTGTTATGCTTTGGCTGCATTGTCGGTGCATCTGGCGTATCGAATTTGGCGAGGGCGCCAGCAATCCAGCAAGCATTATGTGCTCGTAGCTGACGTTCAGCAAAACAATATGGAATGGTATGTACGTTCGCTGTTTTCTTTCTCTCGGCGAATGGGGAAAAACGTTCGTTTGACGATCGTAGATCAAGGGGTTACAGAGGAAACACTGGCTATTGTTGAACGATTAGCTAGAAAGGGCGATGAGGTCAGGATTCACTCTAATGGATCTAATCCGTTGTCTGAAAGCGAAGGCAGTAAGCGTTCTCAAACAGAGGGTGTGGATGGAACTCAGCTGCTATGGCTGCTACAGGCAGAAGGAGTTGTGTCGCTTTCCGATCATGCGGTGCTAATTGATTTGCAAAATCCGACAGATTTGTCGAAAATGCCATTTTAGTATATACTCTAAGGTAATGAAATAGTCGGAGTGAAGCACACTCAATAACGCAAATGCGTTGTTGGGTGTGCTTTTTTTTGTTTACAGTGCTTGCAAACATCATTCACCTTTTGTCAGGGAAGGGAGAGGCCATAGTTAACATAACAGATGAATTATGAAGTCAGTTCTATAAAGTGTCGAGGGAGCGAATAGAAATGAAGGCACAATTGTATGTTGTGAAAGTGAAAGGCTGCTGGCAGGCTCGACTGACCATCAAGGCAATGGTGGATAAATACTTCTGGATGCATGGAACGTTTGGTGAAGCGGGATTCTTGAACAACGAGATCGCAGAGGAGGGATGGCTGCTAAAAGAAGAACTGCCGCTCGGGGATGCGTGCGTATCAGTGGAGCTTTGGGATGCGGCTATGAAACGTGGCAGCGTCGGCAGAAACGGTGCGAGTAAAAGCTTAAATGAAGGAGGACGAAATGCTGATTATGAGGCGATTGAGCTGTTGGCCGCATGTGCGGAGGAATCAAAAGCTGATGGGGCAGGTGGAGATGCAGCAGCTGGCGGGTTGAATAGTAGTAATCAGAAATCTAGCGAGCTGGTGAGAAATTATCGGAAATACAGTGGAGGAGTAGAGCAAGCAGTAAATAACGGCAAGATTTGTTTCGGGAGTCGTTGGCGTTTTTTGGGTAATCGAGGGAAGCGGAAAGGAGCGTTGGAGATAGAGAGGCTTTTTGGTTTAGTGGAGAGGTGGGAGAAGGTAGGGGGCGTTGTCGTTGGGGAAATCGGAGGAGCAGCGCTTGCGAATAATGGTGAAAAGCGTAGCAGCGCTAAGCGTGTGGGTGGCGAGGGAGCGCGAGTTTATAGCGCTGCAGAGCTGGGAGAGATCGCGGCAGGAGCGAAGCTTGCCGCGGGTATGCTGCAGGGACGTGCGCTTTTGCGAAGCGAGGCGCACGCCCTGTTGTCTAGCGCAAGCTGTCCCGGTGCCGCGTCAAGCTGGAGAGAATTGCTCCAGCTTGCTTCGCTGCTCGGGCAGGTGCGCCTGAGCGGATCAATCGCCGCCGTGGGTGGCGGGCGATTGGACGCTTTAGGGCGCCGCAGGCGGGAGCGCAGCTGTTTGCGCTGCGGGAGCGGCGAGGCGCAAATGCACCGCACGGCATGTGCAGCGTGCGGGAGGCACTGCGCCTATTGCATGGCGTGCATTGGGATGGGGCGAAGCCGGGAATGTGAGCTGCTTATTACGGGGCAGCGCGCGGGGTTGAATTGGACAGAGACGACGGTTCGCGGCTCTGGGAAGGGGTTGAGGCCGCTGACGTATGAACAGCGGCTTGATAAATGGGGGCTTAGCCCTGCGCAGACAGCTGCAGCAGCCAAGGCGCTGCAGTTTGTGGAAGAGCCGCCGATAGACGCGGCATCGTCAAAACTGGACAAGCAGCGCCAGATGAGAGAGTTTCTTCTTTGGGCTGTAACAGGAGCTGGCAAAACGGAGATGATTTTTCCGCTTGTGGAGTCTGTCCTGCTGCGCGGCGGGAAGGCGCTTATTTCCACACCGCGCCGTGACGTGGTAATCGAGCTTGACCCGCGTATTCGGAAAGCTTTTCCTAAAGCTTCAGTTGTAACATTATATGGTGGTAGTGAGCAACGCTGGGAAAGTGGAGATATTACGCTTGCTACAACGCATCAGCTGATGCGGTTTTATCAAGGCTTTGATCTCGTTGTAGTTGATGAACTGGATGCGTTTCCTTTTGTGGGTGACCCATTGCTGCATTTTGCAGCAGATAAGAGCTGTGCGCCAGGCGCTGCTCGTTTGCTGCTGTCTGCTACGCCGCCTAGCGAGCTGCAAAGAGCAGCAAAACGAGGGAAGCTGCCTCATGCAAGAGTACCTGTTCGATATCATCGTCATCCGCTTCCAGTGCCCAAGCTTCTACAAACGCCTACAGTAAAGCAGATGCTCCAGCACCGCAAGCTGCCGTCAAAGCTGTTAGCGGCCATGCGGTCATCGCTTGATCGAGGTGCTCAGCTGTTTGTATTCGTGCAGCAAATTGCTCAAACCGAGCCTATGGCGGCTTTATTGCGTGCTGCTCTTTCACATGCTGCTGTTGCGGCAACCTCTTCACAGGATGAAGGACGAACAGAGAAGGTTCAGCGTTTTCGCTCGCGGGATATACGAGTACTAGTCACAACTACCATTTTAGAGAGAGGCGTAACGATTCCTAAAAGCGATGTCTATATTCTCGACGCAGATGGAAGGTTATTTGACGAGGCTTCACTGGTTCAAATGGCTGGAAGAGCAGGCCGCTCTGCGGATGATCCATTCGGTCGTGTGTACTTTTGCAGCCATGATCGCAATCGCCCTCAGTTGCAGGCGGTACGCCATATTCAAACGATGAACCGCATGGCTCGCAAGCAAGGCTACCTGCTCCCCACACCCAAAGGAGGCTCGCCAAAATGAACGTCTCGCCAAGAGCATGGCTCCAGCGTCTACAATCCGCTTTCACCACATCCGCGCAGCTGCTCGCTCCAACGACTGCCGCATGTCTCCTATGCGGCAAACCGCAAAGCGAGGCTCGCAGCGCGAGCAGCTACAACCATGCGAAGCTGACGACCCAGCTTCGCAAATCCCTTTGCGGAGCGTGCCTCTCCGCAATACCATGGCTGACCCGCATCGCCTGCCGTAGATGCGGGCGCGGCATCCCATGCGAAGACTGCATACGTCGCCCGCATGGCGCATTCATATGCAACCGCAGCGCGGTTCATTATAATCAAGCGATGCGAGCCATGCTCGCCTTGTATAAATACAGGGGCAATGAGCAGCTTGCTCCTTTGCTCGGGGATATGCTTCTGCCTGCATTCGAGGCGATGACCTTTGAAATTATTCAACAATCTATCGTGGTAAGCAGCAGCCGCCGCAAACCAAAAATATCAATAGCAGACTGCTGGGATGCTATTACCTACGTTCCTGTAAGTGAAGAACGAGAAGCTGATCGGGGGTTCAACCAAGCTCAGCAGCTAGCCAGCCATATCGCGAGGCGTTTTCAGCTTCCGATTATGGAATTGCTCATTCGTTCGCGACATTCAGAGAAGCAAAGCTTCAAAACACGCTCCGAAAGAATGCGGGATACACAATCTCTTTTTGAAGTGAATACGAACAATTTGAGCTTATTAGCCTCTGAATCCCATAGCAAAAATCATCTAATTGATAGAGCTGTTCGTATACTTTTAATCGATGATATCTACACAACTGGAAGTACAGCAGAAGCCTGCTCTAAGGCTTTGCACCGTTATGCGGAGCTTCCGCTCGATATCTATATTTTGACTTGGGCTCGTTCATAATTCAGCTAGGCTGATAGATCTAATAATTAGATTGATAGTGAAAAAGTTAATGCTATCGATTAGAATGTAACTAATAGCTAGTATGGTTTTACAAAAAAAGGAGGGCTCAGAGCGATGAACCTAGATAATTGTCCTCGCTGCGGTAAGCTTTTTGCAAAAAACTTTAGAGACGTGTGTCCGGCATGCATGCGAGAAATTGATAAAGAATATGAGCTTTGTGCAAACTATTTGCGTGAATTTAGAGGCTCAATTATTACTGAGGTATCTGATGCTACGGGTGTTTCGATTAAACAAATTACAAAGTTCATACGCGAGGGACGCATCTCCATTATGAATGCACCTAATATGTCATACCCCTGTGAATCTTGCGGAACTCTGATTCGTGATAATCATCTTTGCGACAATTGTCGCAATCGAATTGAGAAGGACAAGAAGCAGATGTTCCAAGACATATCGCGAAAAGAAGATTTAAAAAGTGCTTACAAACAAACGGGCGTTTATAAAGGCTTAGAAAGATATAATGATAAATGATTTAAGTTAATATTTTGATGACTATAAAATTTCACTTGACTGAAGCCGATAATACTTGTAAAGGTAATCGGCTTTTTTAGTTCCTGTAAATAATGAGGTGGGTAAACAATGAAAATAAATGAGACGAATCGTATCGGAGCGCTTAATCCTTACCAGAAGCATTCGGAAGCTAGAGTAGGCGGAGCAGACAAGGCAAAGCAGAAGGACGAGGTTCAAATCTCTGCTGCAGCTAAGGAATTGCTATCGACAAGCAAAGCAAGCGGAGCGGACAGAACAGAACATATTGAGCAGCTGAAGCGTTCGGTAGCAACAGGCAACTATCATGTGGAAGCTGGCAAGATTGCCGAGAAGCTGCTTCCCTTCCTGAAGGAGTAATCCTCTAAATGAATGAGTACATCCAGCAAATCATCGTGATTTTGCAAGAGCTTTTAGACGAGCACCTGCAGCTTATTGAATACGGCAACGCGAAGACGTCGGCTATTACAGTGAACCAAGTAGAGACGCTCTCGTATATTTCCAGCAAAGAGAAGAAGAGTCTTCAGCGGATCATGGATCTGGAGCAGCAGCGTATCTTTTTGATAGGGAAATATATGCTTGATCAGAAGCTGACTGCCCATCGTTCGTTCAAAATGGAGAAGCTCATACAAGCTGTATACCAAGCGAATGAGAAGCAGCAGCTTCAGGCGATATGGAATGAGCTGTCGGCAGCACTTAAGAAACTTCAAGATATTAACGAATTCAATCAACAGCTCGTAAGGATGACTTTGGAGCATTTGCATTTTACGCAAGATTTGCTGCTTGGTCCGACTGAGGAAGAAGCGACCTATCATCGTGCTGTTCAAGGCATGGCCTTAAATCGTAATGGCCGATTTAATATGAAAACGTAACAAGAGAGGACAATATACGATGGCATCCACTTTTCATGGCTTAGAAACGGCAAGGCGCAGCTTATTTACCACTCAGTCTGCTCTGAATACAACTGGACACAACATTTCAAACGCGAATACGGCAGGCTACTCACGCCAAGTGGTGAACATGACTGCATCAAGACCGATAGACGCGGTTGGTTTCTCCAAATCTACAGCAGCTGGTCAGCTGGGTACAGGCGTTGAGGCTTCTTCCATCACTCGGATTAGAGAGAAGTTTCTGGATAATCAGTATCGCAATGAATATAAATCACTTGGTAATTTCTCAGTTCAGCTCGACACGCTCTCTAAGCTCGAGGGTATCGTTAATGAACCAAGCGACACGGGCCTTAGAACGGTGATCTCGAACTTTTGGAATTCGTGGTCAGACCTCAGCAAAAACCCTGAGAATGCGGATGGCCGCAAAGTCGTTATGGAACAAACGATGGCATTGGTGGATTCTTTTAATTACACAGCTAAGCAGCTCAGCGATTTAAAAGCTGATTTGACGGAAAATGTAGAGATTAACTTAAATACGGTTAATTCGATTACAACGAGCATCGCCCAGTTAAATGGCGAGATTAGACGGGTTGAAAGCTTAGGTGATAACGCAAATGATTTGCGGGATCAGCGTGACCTGATTACAGATCAGCTTTCGGGATTAATCAATATTCGCGTAGAAGACCAAGAGAGCGGCTATCGCATTACGATGGGCGGTACGGAGCTGGTGCAAGGAACAGCTACTGCTTCTCTGGATTCAGCAGCTGTTACTACAGCGGTTGCTAATGGTGATTTAAATAGCGGCGCTATTTATGGAACGATATATGCAAGAGATCATTACGTCGAGGGGTACATCGGAGAACTCAATAATCTCGTTCAAACGATGGCGAATGGCGAGTTTGAGGTTACGCTGCCTAAAGGATCTGTTTTGCCAGAAGGAACAGTGTTGAATAACGTAACCTATACAGGCACAAATCGTACACTGAACGAAGATACAAAGGTTACGGTAAAAGGTTTGAATGGTTTGCATCAGCTTGGCTATTCGTTGGCTGGACAAGAAGCGGGTTTGCCTTTCTTTACAGATGCAAACGGCAGTACTGCTGGATTGAATGCCGGCAACATCACGCTTAATCCTGCAATTGTTGCAAATTCAAATTTGATTGCGACATCTATGCGGGTAGCTACGAATGCAGATGGTTCAGAGTCAGTTATAAGCGGTAACAACTCTTTGGCTGTCCTTTTCTCACAAATGAGGGATACTCGTTTCGACTTCGACGCGGGGACAGGTGAAAATAAAAACACGGTGGATGCTTATTTCCGTTCTGTTGTGGGCCAGTTAGGTGTACAAGCTGCGGAAGCAACTCGTATGCAAGCGAATCAACAAATTATCGTCGACCAAGTTGAATCCCGCAGACAATCGGTTAGCGGAGTTTCGCTAGATGAAGAAATGTCCAACATGATTAAGTTCCAGCATGCATACAATGCAGCTGCTCGAAATATGACGATGATTGATGAAATTTTAGATAAAGTTATTAATGGGATGGGCCGTGTAGGTCTGTAAAACATGGAGGTGTAAGGGATGTCATTTCGCGTAACACAATCGATGATGAATACACAGTTGCTTCGTAATATATCGAACAATATGGGGCGTATGAACAACCTACAAAACCAGCTTTCCACGGGTATGAAGATCAATAAGCCCTCCGACGATCCGGTTGGTATTACTTTTGCTCTTAGATACAGGAGTGAGATAGATTCTAACACGCAATACTCCGAAAATGTAAGCTCTGCATTATCTATGCTGGAATATACGGACACTTCTATAGGTCAAGCGGGAGATATTATGCAGCGTTTTAGGGAATTGTTAGTTAAGGGCGCAAACGGGACGCTCGAACAAACAAGCCTTGACGCGATTAAAGTCGAAATATCACAGATGTACAATCAAATGGTTGAAATTGGTAATAGTCAATTTAACGGTAAACAAGTATTTAATGGGGAATTGACGGGTGATAAGCCTTATCCGACGCTGGGTGCAGACGGAAAAGTGGATTTAGTAGCTGATCCACCTTTGTTAAAAGCATATCAAGTAAACTCAGATACTGGTTCCATTAAATATGAACTATCCGCGGGTATGAAATTGGGAATAAATATAACGGGTAATGAAGTTTTTGGTAACGCGATATCTCCAAATGCAACTCAAGCAGAGATTGAAAGCAGTGACAACGTGTTCTTATTGCTTCAACGTGCACATGATATGTTGGGTTCAAGTGATCAAAAAGGAATTTCCGCACTAATTAGTCAGGTAGAGACTCGTATGAATACGATGCTTTCGAAGAGAGCTGAAGTCGGTGCAAAGGTCAATCGAGTTGATATCATTCAAAATAGACTAGCGGATATCGAAATTAATCTAAAAACGGTTCAGGCAAAAACGGAAGATGCAGATATGGCAGAAGTGATTACAAATATGAAAACAGAGGAAAACGTTTACCAAGCTTCCCTATCAGTAGGAGCACAGCTTATACGTCCAAGCTTGGTTGATTTCTTGAGATAGGTGGAGCTTAACATGCAAATTCCTCAGATTCAGATACGTACGCAGGATGCAGCTCTTTTTATCGATGCTGATTTGGGAAAACAACGAATTGAGCAGCCAGCTCCTACAATAGAGATGGAACAAATTCGCCCGGAACAGCATTTTCAGACGACAAAAGGAAGGCTCGAAATTAATCAGGATCGCGTTTATGATGCTTTAGCGCTTGGAAACAATTTAGAGACGATGAGCAAAATATATTCAATGGCTTCCGATATCGCTTTAAAGGGCATTGCACGTATTGTGCAGAAGGGCGATCAGATGGCATCGATTCATTTGGGAGGGAATCCGATAGCAGAGATGGCCAGGGAGTGGCAAAGAACATTTCCTGAGTTTGATTTTGTCGGGGAAGCTTCCTATGATAATATTGATATTGAATATATACCTGGTGAACTGACTATTGATACGACTCCTGGAAGAGTGAATTATAACGTGCAAGTGAACAAGCCCATTATTGAATATGAGCGCGGCAAATTAGATATATATATGAGTCAATATCCTAAAGTGGAGATTACTCCACCACAAATTGACCAACTTATTTAGAGATCGTTAATGTTAAAACTATGGATCAATTGCGTAAAACGCATAGGGTCTATAGTTTTTATTTTTAATAAAATAGTTATCCTATTAGGGGGTTATAATGTGAGTACAGAACAAACTAGCTATAAGTTTGAGCAGGGCATTCCAGGCTTTGAGCACTTGACTCAATTCATATTCGAAGAGGTAGGAGATAATCTGCCGATGAAGCTAATGAAGGCTGGTGATGAACCATCCATATCTTTATTGGTCGCAGACCCGTTCTTATTTTATCCAGAGTATGAATGGCAGCTCCCCGATCATGTTAAAGAAGAACTGGGAATCACCAGTGAAGAAGAGGTCGAGATTTGGTCTGTACTGACCATAAACACAGACTTTGCGAATGCAACAATCAATTTACTTGCCCCGATTATTTTGAATCGTAGAATGCTGCTCGGGAAACAGCTCATTCTCCATGATAATACATACAGCTCGCGTGCTCCGCTCAATCAAACCTAGGGAGGTAGAAAAGCTATGCTTGTTTTATCACGTAAAAGCAATGAGTCCATTATGATTGGAACAAACGTTGAAATTATTGTTCTAGGCGTAGAAGGGGACAATGTGAAATTAGGGATAAGGGCGCCTAAGGAAGTAGATATTCATCGTAAAGAAATATATATGGCTATTCAAGCTGAAAATCGTGCAGCAGCTATTAATTCTTTATCTATAGAGGACGTTACAAAGTTTTTTAAAAAATAATCGTATATTTAATTATAAGCTATAAACAATTGAAGTAGGATTCCGATAAATATAGTAGCGCGATAATAGAGCGGCCGACCTATTATTGTAAGCTTCCGCAAGGATGCGGAAATACGAAAATTTCAAGGAGGAAATACTAATGATTATTAACCACAACATTACAGCTTTGAACACGCACCGTCAATTGGGTGCTAACCAAGCAGCAACAAGCAAAAACATCGAAAAATTGTCTTCTGGTTTGAAAATTAACCGTGCTGGCGACGATGCAGCAGGTCTAGCAATTTCCGAAAAAATGCGTGGTCAAATCCGCGGTCTAGAAATGGGTTCAAAAAATGCTCAAGACAGCATTTCCTTGATCCAAACGGCTGAGGGCGCATTGAACGAAACTCACTCCATCTTGCAACGTATGCGTGAACTTTCTGTTCAATCTGCGAATGATACAAACACAGATGCTGACCGTAAAGAGCTTCAATCAGAAGTTAAGCAATTGGTATCTGAACTTGATCGTATCGGTAACACAACGGAGTTCAATACAAAGAAATTGCTTGACGGTTCTGCAAAAGGTGTAAGTGAGGCAGTAGCTGGTTTTGCTAAAATCAACAATAACTCAGGTGTTACAATTGCAACGACAGTTGCAGCTGATTTAAATGCTGCTGCTGCTACGGGCTCAGGTAAAGATGGCGCGTACATGATCGTTAAAACTGGTGGAACATCTACTGGTAGCACGTTCTCTGTTGTTGGACCGGATGGTAAAGCTGTTGGTTCAACAGCTATCGTAGTTGCATCATTGTCCATTACTTTCAGTTCAGGAAGTGGTATCTTCACAGCAGATCAAACGATTGCTATTTCTGATGCGACTGCTAACATGAAAGTCGGAGAAAGCATGACGTTTGTATTCGGTAAAGCTGAAGTTGCTGCTAACGATCTTGCTGGTTCGATCATGACACAAATCGGCGCAAATGCGGGTCAAACAGCATTTATCTCAGTTAGTGACATGCGTGCATCTGCTTTGGGTGTTAAAGATATTGATATTTCTTCTAAATTCGGTGCTGCTACAGCAATTGAAACGGTACAAAACGCTATGCAAAAAGTTTCTTCCCAACGTTCAAGCTTGGGTGCTATTCAAAACAGACTTGAGCACACGATTAACAACTTGGGCGCTGCATCCGAGAACTTGACTGCTGCTGAATCTCGTATCCGTGATACAGACATGGCTAAGGAAATGATGGCACAAACGAAAAATAGTATCCTTGCACAAGCTGCACAAGCGATGCTTGCTCAAGCCAATCAACAGCCGCAAGGCGTGCTTCAATTGTTGAGATAATCAATACGATTGAGTAGCAATAAACGAAAAATCCAAAAAATCTCTCGAATTTTTCGGGAGATTTTTTGGCATAATATAGGTTGTTTGGCAGCAATTTAATTATAAGGAGCATCCAGCATGGTGAAGACTCTATTGGATAAGAACATTGAACTATTATCTGCAAATCCTGGTCATTGGATTGGTCAGCCGGAAGAAGAAGATATTCAACATACGATTATGAATGATCAACAAGATCATGAATTTGATGAATCGAATAAGCCTAATCCTAACAAACGGGAACTCATTATATGTGTAGGTATTAATTCCATTGACGAGATTGAAACTGTAATTCGAACCATGAGCAAAGAGTCATACCTTATTATCGTTGAGCCTAACTTTTCATTTTTTCATCATGCATTATATAATCAAGATTTAGGGTTGTTTAATAATTCACGCGTAGTACTTTTTGCTGATGATTTGAATAAATTTTCTTTTTTCTTAGAAAATTTGTTTTCATCCATACTTGTCTATTACATGAAGAGTATTAAATTTTATTTCACATCGCATTACAGGAATAATGAGGTAGATGTAAGTATAGCATTGGTTAAAAAAGTAACTGAAACTGTTAAGTATAAAGCACTTGTATTAGGTAATTCGGTTGAAGATAGCTTGATTGGTTTTAATCAGACGATGACTAACATTAGTTGTCTGCTGAGATCGAAGGACGTTTCACATTTGAAAAATGCTTTTGTGAATAAGCCAGCGATTATTGTAGCCGCAGGTCCATCCTTAAATAAAAACATAGACCAATTAAAGAAGATAAAAAATAAGGCTATCATCATTGCAGTTGATACGATTTCCAGCAGGTTGTGTGATGAGGGAATTATACCTGATTTTATTTGCTCAATTGAGAGGCAAGAAGAAACGTATACTTATTTTTACCAAAATAAAGAGTATCCAATTGAAACTACCTTGGTAGGACCAATGGTTCTCTATCCAAAGATATTCGAGGAATTTAAAGGTGATATTATTGTCCCTATGAGGGAGAATGTCGGTGAGTTTAATTGGATTCGCGATGTGTTCGATGTCCATGGGGAAAATTATATTAAAACAGGTATATCATGCGCTCACGTTGCCTTTGGATTTGCTACACATATTGGTGCATCACCGATTGTATTAGTGGGTCAAGACTTAGCATTTGGAAGTACGACGGAACAGTCTCACGCGGGCGGTACGATTTATGACGATGCAGAGCTTACAAATTATACTTTCTCTGAAGTTGAAAAATTGAAAGTTGAAGGTTATTACGGCGATAGTGTAACTTCAACAGACATATGGATCAACTTTAGACTGTGGTTCGAAAAGCAAATATTCGATAATAAATTATTCGTCATTAATGCTACCGAAGGGGGGGCAAAAATTGCGAATACGACCCAAATGAGTCTTGAGGATGTGTTGCAACAGTATTGTTCAGAACAATTGCAACCGGTTAAGGATGTACTCAAGGATAAGCAAGCGTATCCGCTTTCTAAAGAACAAATGAAAACAGTGATAAAAGGACAAGTACAGTTCTTCTCTGAGATAAAATTGAAATTTGAAAACCAGAAAACTAATATTTCAAAATTAAAAATTGCTAACTCTCCTTCAGATAAAGAAATGCAAAAGATACTAACTAAACTACAGAAAAGTGATGCACTATACGGAATTGTAACGGGTAACTGGTTGTTAAGACACAATTTGCAACCTGCTTTACTTACAGCGTTTTGGAAGCTTTATGATATTGAGAATATTCTATCTTCAGAGAATTTTAGAAGAAACAAAGAAATACAAATTGAATTTCTTACAATTAGTGTTTTTGTCATCACAACCATTATTTCAATACTCGAAGAAAGCTTGAACAAATTCAAATAGTGTAACCGGGGTGAAGGCATTTGAATACATATGGGAAAGTACTTGTAACAGGAGCAGACGGTTTTATAGGCTCACATGTAACAGAGAGATTGATAGCGTTAGGATATGAGGTAAAAGCATTTGTTTATTATAACTCATTTAACTCTTGGGGATGGCTGGATCATTCCTCACATAAGTCAGATTTTGAAGTTTTCGCTGGGGATATAAGAGACCCCTATGGAGTTAAGGAAGCGATGAAAGATTGTGATAAAGTGCTTCATTTGGCTTCGTTAATCGCAATCCCGTATTCCTACCATTCACCGGATACTTATATAGACACAAATATCAAAGGTACACTAAATGTGCTGCAGGCTGCACGTGAGCTTGATATAGCTAAAGTGGTTCATACATCAACGAGTGAAGTTTATGGTACTGCCCAATATGTACCGATTGATGAAGATCACCCCCTGCAAGGGCAGTCGCCCTACTCGGCTTCTAAAATCGGTGCTGACCAAATGGCATTAGCGTTCAACCGTTCCTTCGAGACTCCTGTAGCGATTATTCGCCCCTTTAATACGTATGGGCCACGTCAATCTGCACGCGCTGTGATACCGACTATTATTACACAGCTTGCTTCCGGCGCGAGGACAATCAAACTAGGAGCCCTGAGTCCAACGAGAGACTTTAACTATGTACAAGATACTGTAAATGGGTTTGTTTCCATTCTGAATAGTGATAAAGCGCTTGGCGAAGTCATTAATATCGGAAGCAACTACGAAATTTCAATTGGTGAAACAGCTTCTATAATTGCGGAAGTTATGGGAGTGGACATCGAAATTGAAACAGACGAAATTCGTCATCGTCCTGAGAAAAGTGAAGTGGAACGACTCTGGGCAAATAATCAAAAAGCGAAAGAACTACTCGGTTGGGAGCCTAATTATGGGGGAATCGATGGGTTTAAGCGTGGTTTGAAAGAGACCATTGAATGGTTCGCAAATCCAAAGAACTTATCACAATATAAGGCAGATGTATACAATATATGATCAATCAATGGAAAAGCATCGCCCAGAGTATAAAGGACATTCACGGAAATGCACCATTCACTCCATTACACGAACCAACCTTTAGTGGGAAAGAACTGGAGTACGTAACAGATTGTATTCAATCGGGATGGGTTTCATCTGTTGGCAAATATGTCGATGATTTCGAGATTAAATTAGCAGAATACACAGGTGTGGAACGAGCTGTTGCTGTTGTTAATGGAACAGCCGCTCTACATATCGCTCTCAAGATTGCTGGTTTACAAGCTAATGATGAGGTTTTCATTCCAGCGCTAACCTTTATTGCAACCGCCAATGCCGTTTCCTATTTACAGGCAGTTCCTCATTTTATTGATGTTTCGGAACGGACAATGGGAATCGATCCCGTGAAACTTGAACAATATATTCAAGAGATTGGTGAGATGAGGAATAGCCATCTCATTAATAAACAGACTGGGCGTATCATTCGTGCTGTCGTTCCTATGCATACATTCGGACATCCTGTAGATATGGATTTACTAATTAATGTTTGTGAGCGTTATAACCTTATTCTTGTCGAAGACGCGGCAGAATCACTAGGCTCTTATTACAAAGGAAAGCATACTGGAGGGTTCGGGCTTGTTGGAGCCCTTAGTTTTAACGGTAATAAGATTATGACTACCGGTGGCGGTGGTGCCATATTAACCAATGACGTGAAGCTTGCTGATTATGCAAAATTCCTTACGACAACAGCTAAAATGCCACATCGTTGGGAATACCGTCATGATGAAATCGGATATAATTACCGAATGCCAAATATCAATGCTGCTCTTGGTTGTGCGCAATTGGAGAAGATGGATACATTTGTTGCTTCGAAGAGACGATTAACAAAGCAATATGAGCAATTGTTCGAGCCTGTTGAAGGAGTACAATTATTTGTAGAACCGCCATCAGGGAAAAGTAACTACTGGCTGCAGACGCTGTTAGTGGATGAGAGTAAGCACTCTCGTGATTTCGTTCTTGATGAATTGAATAGCGAAGGCGTGATGGCAAGACCGATCTGGACTCCCTTAAACGAATTAGCTCCATACTCCAATTGTCCAAAGTCGGATCTCTCTATAACTAACCAATTAAATAAACGAGTCATTAACATTCCATCCACTCCATTAAAAGGAGGAAATAAGGATCAAACGTAAAATATGTGTCGTCACAGGTACAAGAGCGGAATATGGGTTGCATTACTGGCTAATGAAGGAAATTAACTCGGATCAAGATTTAGAGTTACAAGTCATTGCGACGGGGATGCACTTGTCCCCTGAATTTGGTCAAACGTATAAGCAAATTGAAGCTGATGGTTTTGAGATCAATGAGAAAATAGAAATATTGTTATCTTCGGATACGGCGACAGGTGTTTCTAAATCAATGGGCTTGGCTATAATCGGATTTGCAGATGCGCTAGTACGTTTAAATCCAGATTTGATTATCCTGTTAGGTGATCGATTCGAAATGCTTTCGGTTGCACAAGTAGCACTAATACAAGGCCTACCAATTGCTCATATCCATGGTGGTGAATTAACCTTTGGTGCTTATGATGATGCGATTCGTCACTCCATTACAAAAATGGCAACTTGGCATTTTGTAAGTACAGAGGAGCACCGAAAACGGGTTATTCAGCTTGGAGAGACACCTGATCGAGTATGGAAAGTTGGTGCCCCAGGAATTGAAAATATTAAAAAGCTTCCTCTTATGGACAAAAAAGAGCTATATGCAAATTTATCACTAGATAAAGACAAGTCTTTTTTTCTCATTACCTACCATCCGGAAACAAATGGTGAGAGCGATGGTATTCATGCTCTTCTTGCTGCATTAAAGACATATTCCGATGTGCATTTAGTATTCACTAAAGCAAATGCTGATAATGGCGGTAGATACATCAATGAAGAGATTGAACAATTTGTTCGAACACATATAAATGCAAGATTAGTTGATTCGCTTGGTCAGATTCGCTATTTAAGCGCAGCAATGTATGCGGATATCGTCATTGGCAACTCATCTAGCGGGTTAATTGAAGCTCCGTATTTAGGGACTCCTACTGTTAATTGCGGTGATCGACAAGCGGGACGCCAGAGGCCATCATCTGTGTTCGATGCTGCACTGAATGAAGCTTCTATTATAGATGCTATTGAGGCCGCTCTACGATTTCAAGAACCTTATGATCATATATTTGGCACAGGGAATGTATCTACAAAGATTATAAGTATTCTTAAAGAGTTACCTTCCTACTCAGTTCAGAAGGAGTTTTACGATATATGAGCCATCAAACGTATATTATTGCAGAAGCTGGTGTAAACCATAACGGTTCATTTGATTTAGCTTGCGCGCTTATCGATGTTGCAGTGAGTTCGGGAGCAGATGCGGTTAAATTTCAAACATTTAAGACCGAGAATTTGGTAACGAAACAAGCGAAGCAGGCTTCTTACCAAGTGGAAAACATCGGTGAGGAGACTTCACAATATGCAATGCTGAAAAAGTTGGAGTTGTCCTACGAGCAATTTAATCAGTTGAAGTTATACTGTGATGAAAAGAAGATAGAATTTCTATCTACCCCGTTTGATAAGGAAAGCGTTGATTTTTTGGTAGATAAGATAGGCATACATATGGTTAAAATCTCATCAGGAGAATTAACAAATTTTCCTTTTGTTCATTACATTGCTACTAAACAAAAACCGATTATATTATCGACAGGCATGGCCACAATGCAAGACATACACGACGCGCTATCATTCATTGCTTATGGATTGGCATATCCTTCAGGAATTGTGGACTTAACCGCTGTCAGAGCATTTTATAAAACGGATGAAGCGAAAAAGTGGTTGAAACAATATGTAACCGTCTTACATTGTACGACTGAATATCCAACGCCATTCTCAGCCATTAATTTGACTGCGATGGATCAGCTAAAAAGCGATTTACAAGTAGATATCGGTCTCTCTGATCATTCAGAAGGCATCTATGTCCCAGTTGCAGCTGTAGCTCGTGGCGCCAAGATAATTGAAAAGCACTTCACGCTAAGTCGTTCATTACCAGGACCAGATCACCGTGCATCCTTGGAGCCTGAAGAATTAAAACAAATGGTAGCTGCCATTCGAGTTGTAGAAGAGTCATTGGGAGATGGCCATAAAAAGCCTACAGAAAATGAATTAAAAACCAAAACCGTCGCTCGAAAAAGCTTAATTGCTTCAACATCGATCAAGAAAGGCGCAACCTTCACGGAACAGAACATAATCGTTAAACGACCGGGAACTGGCATGTCACCTCTTCAATATTGGTCATTGTTAGGTACAACCGCTACGAAAAATTATAATGAAGATGAAATGATCAATGAATGATTAGACCGCTTCCACATAAGCCTCTCTAGTTGTTGGGGCTCAATTCTTGGTAGGTAATACTATTCAATTTTTCACTGTAATTGCCGATAATACATTAGTAAACACATCTTCGAGTGTCATCATGACTGGTACATTGGATTGCAATGTCACTATTTATAATGTGGCGATTGGAAGACATGTATGAATGGTTTCTGGGTCACTCGGTTTAAAGTCGGTCAATGATTATGGCAAAGTGTAAGGTGTGCCTACTAAGGAAGTGTGAAGATGAAAAATTGGAAGCCGATTCTAATTCCCCCATCAATGGAGATTATTGAAACGATGAAAGTTATTGATAATTCTTCATTGCAGTTCGCAGTGGTTGTTGATGAGAGTAATAGATTACTTGGAACCGTAACCGATGGTGATATTCGGCGTGGCATATTAAAGGGAAGACCCCTTGATTCCCCCATCCAGCTCGTAATGAATGAGACGCCAGTGTACGAAAAGGCAGGGCAGAAGACATTCCATTACAAAGAGTTGATGAGAAAAAGACGATTAAAGCAATTGCCAATTGTCAATCATGAAAAGAAAATTCAATATATTCTGTTTTCGGATGATATTGATGGAGTATTACAGAAAGAGAATGTAGTTGTTCTAATGGCTGGAGGCCTTGGTAACCGTCTAAGGCCGCTTACAAATGACATTCCAAAACCGATGCTAAGAGTGGGTGACAAACCCATTTTAGAGTTAATTATTGAGAACTTTAAAAAGTTCGGCTTCACAAAGTTTATTCTGGCAGTCAATTATAAAAAAGAAGTGATTAAAGACTATTTTGAAGATGGCGCTCATTTAGGCGTAAGCATTCAATATATTGAAGAAAATAAAAGGCTTGGAACAGCAGGTGCTCTCTCCTTGTTAACAGAAAAGCCCAATGCTCCTTTTTTTGTTATGAATGGTGATTTGTTAACCAAAATAAACTTTGAGCAGCTGATGGATTTCCATAATGAAACGAAGTCAATTGCAACCATGTGTGTTCGGGAGTATGAATATCAAATTCCTTATGGTGTCATCAAAACGGAGAGTCATCGATTGTTATCCATTGTTGAGAAGCCCATACATAAAAGCTTTGTCAATGCTGGGATTTATGTGCTTGATCCAGCAGCGTTGAGCGAAGTTCCCCAAGAGCAATTTTATGATATGCCAGAGCTTTTCGAAAAAATAATGGATCAACAAAAAGAAATTGCTGCTTTTCCGTTGAGAGAATATTGGCTGGATATCGGAAGAATGGACGATTATGAAAAAGCAAATGTGGATATTAAGCTAAACTAAACTTAAAAATGATTTTGTGGTAAGTACAGAAGTGAAAATGAAGACTTATTAAATTTAATAAACATGATGATTGGGAATTGAAATATCCGATTAGGAATGAAGCTTATGATTAATAATAAGAAGTGTCTAGCCATCATTCCTGCAAGAGGTGGTTCTAAGGGTGTTCCACGAAAAAATATAAGAGAAATAGCCGGGAAGCCGCTCATTGCTTGGACGATTGAAGAAGCGAAAAAATCGAAATATATCGATCGTCTTGTTTTATCTTCCGAAGACTCAGAGATTATGGAGATTGCACGCATTCATGGTTGTGATGTCCCCTTTGTACGTCCTGCCCATCTTGCGCAGGATGAAACATCAAGCATGGATATGGTTTTTCATGTTCTGAACGAATTACCTGATTATGATTATGTGGTTCTACTTCAACCTACTTCACCTTTGCGAAGCATAGAGGATATTGATGGTTGTATTGACGTTATGCTGGGGCTTGATGCCCCTTCTTGCGTTAGTATGACAGAACCAGAAAAATCACCTTATTGGATGTATACACTTCAAGAAAATCATAGATTGCAACCTCTTATTCCAGAGGAGCCAACAGCATCACGCCGTCAGGATTTAAGGAAGGCCTATGCTTTGAACGGGGCGGTATATGCGGCTAGTGTTGATTTGTTAGTTGAAGCCAAATCGTTTGTAACCAATGACACGGTGGCGTATATAATGCCAAAAAACCGATCATATGACATTGATACAGAAGAGGATTTTTTAATTTGTGATTTGTTGATGAAAAACAAACTTAGTCATCAATAAGTCAGCCATCGGGATATTTGAGATACGATTCTGTTGGTGGTATCGGATTGAGAAGAAGCAATAACAGAGTTACAGAGAGGAGAATATCCTCGAATAAGTATAGCCATTATAAATAAGAAAATTTAGGAGGGATATTATGGTAACGCCAATTCGTATGGGTGGCTTAGTCTCAGGTATGGATACAGAGTCAATCGTCAAAAATCTCATGAAAGCTCAGAGCGCACCGCTAAATAAACTTCTTCAGAAGAAGCAAACAGAAGAGTGGAGACGCGACCAATATCGAGAAATGAACGCCCTCCTATCCGATTTGAAAAATAAATCCTTTGATATGAAGCTACAATCAAATTATCAGAAGAAGGTATTAACATCTAGTAATGATTCGATAGTTTCTGTAAAACAAAAGGGGACTCCGAGCGCTTCTGTATATAATGTAGAATTACAGGTAGCCCCCGTAGCAGCGCAGAATGAAACTTCGAAGTTTACGATCAAAGACAGTTTAATAAATGGGACTGCATTAGTTGCAGAAGATTTTTCCTTTACAATTGGTCCAGACCCTATTAAAGATCGTATTGATGTAACCATCACTGATACCATACACAGCGTTGTAGCAAAAATTAATTCATTATCATCACAAACCGGTATCACAGCAAGCTTTATGAAAGATGATAAATCTATAACGTTCACTTCGAATGGAAAATATCCAGCTATTAATATTAGTTCTGAATTTCAATCTAAGTTGGGTAAAGACCCAGCGGGTACCCCGCAAAACAAACCTGCTACACCTGGTACACCAGGAAGCGTACTTATTAACGGAGTTTCATATGTAATCAATAGTAATACCTTCACATTTGATGGTGTTGAATTTAATATTAAAGGTCCGGGAAAAGCGGAAATTAGTCTCAAACCCGATGAAGACGCGGTTTTTAAATCAGTTAAAGAATATGTAGACAAATATAACGAAATTATTGATAAGATAAACGGTAAGTTAAGTGAACGCACCTACAGAGATTATAAACCTTTATTAAACGAAGAGAAGGAATCATTATCCGATAAGCAAGTTGAACAATGGGAACAAAAGGCCAAGAGCGGCTTACTGCGCCAAGATGCTTTGTTATCTAATGCATTATCTCAAATGCGTCTAGCTTTATCAGCGAATGTTACTGGCGCTGGAATGGATGCAAAATATGATAATCTAAGTGAGTTTGGAATTACAACGGGTGATTATTCAGAAAAAGGGAAGCTTTATATTAATGAAACGAAGCTAAAAGAAGCCATTTCTATAAATGGGAATGCTATAATGGATCTGTTTACTAAAAAGAGTACTTCAACAGATGCTACTACTAAATTTTCCGAGAGTGGCTTGATCGAGCGTTTATACGATCAAATTAACGGTACGATGGCTAAACTTACAGAGAAAGCTGGAAGTTCTGGATCATTTTCAGACAAGAGTATTCTTGGTCAAGGTCTAACTAGAATTAATACAGATATTAGTAAATGGGAAAAACGATTAGAGGACATAGAAAGTCGTTATTGGAAGAAGTTCACCGCAATGGAAACTGCGATGAGTAAAGCGAATGCCCAAGGAAATTGGTTATCACAACAACTAGGTTAAGTTAGCTGGATTTTTTTTAAAAATCATTTTTTAACAGCTTCAGAAGGAGTGGGTTACATACTATGAATACTTCTCTAGATTCTCTGCTTAACGATTTTTTATCATATACATTTACGTTGGAGCAGAGAATATTAGAAGATAATAGTGAGCCTGAAGAATGGGTAGAACTTCTGGATAAGAGACAAGAGGTGATTGATCTTGTGTCAGAAGCATTGGAACACGGATGTTCTTTTACCGAGATTCAGATACAAACCTATCTTCAACCAGCATATGAAGTTGATCAAAGAATTTTTCCAATAATGAATCGTAAGAAACAGAATTTGGGATCTGAAATAATGAACATGAAGAGAAGCCAAGCTGTTAATCAGCAATATGGGGATTATGGTAACTCACACTCTCCATACGGTGCATTTTTCGATAAAAAGAAATAATAGTGGGCAGAGGCTCTCTCTTAGGAGAGGCCTATTTTTATTTATTCATATTGTGATATACCCAATAAAATATACAAGATTTCTTCTAATGCAAAAGAGAATAGTTACCGATATATTAACTAGGACTATTGATGCGGAAGGAATGATAGGTAATGAACACTAATATACCGGCTACAGTGACGAGTAATCCGTCGATTAGAGTTGCTACTAGTATGGATTTAGCTAATACTGGGGCAGTGAAAGAGAGTTCAAGTACGGTAAGTGATTCTCAACAACTTTCGAAATTTTCAAGTTCTTCGGAACTGAAAAAGGCAGAGGCCCGCGGTGAGCATGTCGCAATTAGCGAAGAACAGTTAGTTAAGGCCATCGATAGAGCAATTAAGGCTATCGAGGGAAAAAGCACAAACTTAGAGTTTTCTGTACATAAGCAGACCAATATCATTTCAGTGAAAGTATTAGACAGTGCATCGGGTGAAGTCATTCGTGAGATTCCTCCAGAGAAAACGTTGGATTTTGTCGCTAAAATGTGGGAAATGGCTGGTATACTTATAGATAAGAAAGGCTAATTCATTATTGTAAGATGATGAACTCACACAGCGCATAAATGATAAATTAATTTAGTTCTAGGAGGATAAACAATGCAACTTCAACAACGTAATAAGTATCTTCAAAACACAGTTCAAACGGCAACTCCAGGACAACTACTTATTATGCTCTACGATGGCGCTATTCGTTTTTGCCGTCAAGGAATTGAAGCAATTAGAGAACAACGTTATTCAGATGCAAATACAAGTCTACTACGGGTTCAGGATATAGTTAGTGAGTTTGTTATTACAATCGATCGTTCTAATCCTATATCAGAAAACTTGCTACACTTATATGAGTATTTTAATATGCGATTAATTGAGGCGAATATGAAGAAGGATGTAGAACCGGTTGAAGAAGTGCTTTCTCATCTGATTGATTTGAAAGAAACCTGGATTCAGGCAGCTAAACAATATAACCAACTAGCGGCACAAACGAGTGGAAACACGTTCAAACAAACACAATCGACAGTTATTTAACTTGACTCTTGCAAAATTAACGATCCGAGCCTAAAGAAGGCAAGATGTCCTTTTATTTTTACTTACTGAAAATTTTCCAAGTCCCTTACAGAGTTGTTAAGTGGACAACCAGAGACTGGTTGAAATCGAATAAAATCCCGTAAAGAAATATTTTATTAATGGCGGTATCTATGTGTTCCAACCCGAACTGCTTGAGCGTATTCCACCAATTACGTTCTTCGATATGTCTAGTTTGTTTCAAACTATTATGGGAGAAATAAGAGGCAGTTGTATTCCCGATAAGAGAATATTGAGTTGATATTGGACGATTAAATGACTTTGAACGAGCAAATGGCGATTATGTCGAGATATTCGAATCTCTTGTGAAAGGATAATAAAAATGATGAAACAAGACGTAAAAGGGAGATACAATCTGCCTGAACAAATTTTGTATTGCAAAGAATGCACGATTTCGAACCAAAGACCCCGGATAACTTTCGACGAGAACGGAGTTTGCAGCGCTTGTAATTATGCCAGGTATAAGCGCACAAATGTTGACTGGAACCAGCGTGAAAAGGAATTAATAACATTGCTAGATAAACATCGTAAGAGTGATGGTTCTTATGATGTCATTGTGCCTTGCAGCGGTGGCAAGGATGGAGGTTTCGTAGCGCATCAATTAAAATACAAATACGGCATGAACCCATTAACGGTAACATGGGCCCCCCACTTACCAACCCAAATAGGTCGTGAGAATCTGGATCAATTCATAGCATCAGGCTTCGACAACGTATTAGGTACTCCAAATGGAAAAGTTCATCGTTTGATGACCAAACTATCATTTCTGCATCTTGGTGATCCATTCCAGCCTTTCATTTATGGGCAGACGAATTTTCCTCTAAAAGTTGCCATTCAGAATAATGTTTCTCTTATTATGTATGGGGAGAACGGCGAAGTAGAGTACGGCGGGGACATGAAGAATGCATTTAAGCCAAACCGCGAAATTGCAGATCATGACAAACATTACTTTTCGGGGCTTCCGCCAGAATTTTGGTCAGAACATGGTGTGTCGGATCAAGATATTTTTCCCTATAAGGCACCTAGTTATGAAAGTATCATTGCAAACCGGACGGAAATTCATTTCTATGGTTACTATAAGTTTTGGGATCCACAAGAAAATTATTACTATTGTTCCGAAAACACTGGATTTAATGCCAATTCTGAACGTTCAGAAGGTACATATTCCAAATATGCAAGCTTGGATGACAAGATAGACGGATTTCATTATTATTTGGGCTTCATTAAGTTTGGGATAGGGCGCACGACATCGGATACCGCGCATGAGATCCGTGACGGTAAGATCACTCGAGAAGAAGGAATTGCTCTAGTCAAGAAATACGATGGAGAGTTTCCAAAAAAATATTACAAGGAATTCCTAGAGTATTGCGGAATTACGGAAGAACAATTCGAGAAAGTCGTTGATAGCTGGCGAGCAGATCATATTTGGGGAAAAGAAGCGAATAACTGGAGATTGAAACGTGCTATATGGCAATAGTAAATCTTCAGTAGGACGGTGATTTGTATTGGGGAATACAAGGATAATAGCGCGACTCGATATCAAGGGTGACAAGTTAATAAAAGGGGTTCATTTAGAAGGATTGAGGGTTGTTGGAGATCCTCAGAAATTTGCACAACGATATTACCAGGCGGGCATTGACGAAATTATCTTTATGGATTCGGTTGCTAGTTTATACGAGCGTAATAATTTAGCGGAAATCGTGAAATATACAGCTGAAAATGTATTCATTCCCTTTACAGTTGGGGGCGGCATACGTTCTTCTGACGATGTCCAGCGATTGCTGAGAGCAGGAGCTGATAAAGTTGCTGTCAATACAGCGGCTACCCGTGAACCGGAGTTAATTACAGAGATATCCCGTCGTTTTGGATCCCAATGTATGGTTTTGTCTATAGAAGCAAAACGGATCGGGGATGCGAAGTGGGAAGCTTATATTGAGAATGGGCGTGAGCCTACAGGACTGAATGTTGTGGAATGGGCGATTGAAGCGGTACGGATGGGAGCCGGGGAAATCTTGCTGACTTCCATTGATCAAGAGGGAACTAAGAAGGGCTTTGACTGTGAACTAGTGAAAGCGGTAAGTTCACAGGTCCCCGTTCCTGTAATTGCTAGTGGCGGGATGGGTGAAATGGGGCATTTTGAAGCGGTAGTGAAAGATGGCTTTGCGGATGCAGTTGCTATGGCAGACGTACTACACTATGATCGGATTTCTTTAGTCGATCTTAGGTTATATGCAGCGAAACAACAAATAAAAGTTAAACATGTTAGGGCACTGGAGAGACAAAGATGAATCGTGTAACTGTAGTAGATTACGGTTCTGGCAATATATTAAGCGTCAAACGAGCATTAGAGTTCTGTGGGGCTGTTGTAGAAGTAACAAGTAACCCACAAGTCCTTAATCAATCAGAACGCATATTGTTGCCGGGAGTAGGAGCGTTTGGAAGCGGCATGCGAGCGTTAAAAAATCACGGATTGGTGGAGGCACTTCAAGGATTTTCTCTTAGCGAAAAGCCATTAATGGGTATATGCCTAGGTATGCAATTGCTATTCGAAAGCAGCGAAGAGTTTGGTTATAATGAAGGTTTGGGTGTGATTCCGGGCGTCGTTGTTCCCATTCCACTCAGGACAATGACAGGTATTAATCATAAAGTACCGCATATGGGATGGAATGAGCTGAGACGTGGTAAAGAAACGTCAACATGGAAAAATACGATTCTGGAAGGGACGGAGGAGGGGAGCGCTGTCTACTTTGTTCATTCCTTCATGGCTAGGCCCCGTTCTGAACAGGTGACCCTCTCATTTACTCAGTATAACGGATGGGATATACCAGCCATCGTCAAACTTTCCAATGTCTACGGGTGCCAGTTTCATCCAGAAAAAAGTGGCGAGATCGGGCTTCAAATTCTAGAACAGTTTATTCAACTGAAGTAGGATAATATATATGATTGAAGCGAATATGAAGTAGGATGTAGAACCGGTGGAAGAAGTGCTTTCCCATCTGATTGTTTTGAAAGAAACCTGGATTCAGGCAGCTAAACAATATAACCAACTAGCGGCACAAACGAGTGGAAACACGTTCAAATAAGCCCAATGACAGTCATTTAATCGATCTAGTAGATTGAGTAGCCGCCCTTAGGGCGGCTTTGTTTTTTTTATTCAAGTCTCTTACGGTTGGAGAATGAGTATAGCCCTGGTAAAAAAATAATCAATGAGCATTGCTTTTCCGATAGTTATGATAATGTTATAACTCTTCATATCAATTAACTAACACGCTAACAACATAGAATCAATATACCGAGGAACCGAGACGAAATTGGACGACCACTTCATTCATAATATGGAAACGGTCTATGGAGTTCCAAGTACTTACTGGCATAATATTTCGTCTGATAACGATTTTTATACGAAGGTAGGGGAACTGTTAGAAAGCAAAGGAATATCCAAGTTAGACCATCAATGTCAAGCTTTAAAGATCACGGGACGGCAAGAGTACCAGTCCTTTGGATTTTTACCTGCTCTGGATAACCTAACTGTGCTAGGTGAAGTTCTCAAAAATTACCCTGCAGTAAATAAGAAAAAAATAATTGCCTACGGTTCTTCATACGGCGGATATATAGCTATGCTTTGTGGCAAATTTGCACCCCATACATTCTCAGTCATCATTGACAACTCAGGATTTTCACGTTCAGAAATGAAATATATTGTAGGTAGAGAAATATTAGAAACTGATTTAGCTGTTACTGTTAATTTCCGTAACAAACTTTATACTGTGCCATTCGCATATAACAATCCTTGGACGATCAAGGATGAGACATCACCCTACTATTTTGGTGATTCTAATAAGCAGATTCGTAATCTGTTAGTTAGAGAGCATAGGGTTAAATCGGATACACGATATTATATTTTTCATTGCGAAGAGGATCAAATAGCTTCCGTGGAAGACAAAGATAAAGTGACTGCGCTGTTGATTAATTATAATTCTACCTACTATAAACGAGTCGGAATGAATGACCTTGACGGTGCGCTTTTTAAAACATATGCACACGCAATGGATGCATCCCTTCGAAAACTGTTTGATCATGTTGCTGAACAAGACAAGGAATATGGATTGGTGAAAGAAACGAGTGAAAATGAATTTAGTAATAATGAAGTCAACTCATTAAATTGTGGTATCAAAAATTATGTTTTTAATTTCAAAAACGATTTTACAATGAAAGTCACTATAACAGATAACATAAAAACAGAATATAATTTAATAAATTCATATCAGATAATGAGCAAATTATTGGATGTTTGCGAGTCAATAGATGAAGGTTTTAACTTTATCGTTACTAAGATAGCGGACAGAGATTATAATGAAACTTTTGGAGTTATGCAGGATATACTAGATGCACACACAGCTATAAATTTACAAATAGATACGTTTTCCAGATTCCTAGGTGAAAATAACCTGCCCTCAGTTAATGAGCAGTTCAAAAACTCTCTTTCAATGACTGTTGTACATTTCAATAATGAAGACTGGGATTTGTTGGATAACCAGTTATCGCAACAAGTTATACCCTACTTTTTAGCGTGGAAGAAAGAACTGCACCATATTATCACACCCTATATCACCCATTAAGCGTCGATATAGCCCTCCCATATAACAAATGTTTTGTGGTCATGGTCTGAGCAACTTAGCACGTATTCGGACATATCCCACAACCCAGTCTCGAATTCATGATCCTTCAACAAAATCGTATCGCATTCCTCTAAATTTAGTAGTGACAATATACATAAGAAGTCGGGCATTACAATCACCCGTCTTCTTTGTGTTTCCTCAACATAAATAAAGAAACAAAGGTTAATTAATTTGTTTGTAACTAGCTAAGGAAAACAGCCTACATGCTTAATGCTATTTAAAATATTTTTTGAGCAGATACCGCAGATTAAAGATTCGTATGACGCTCACCTTTAGGGCATAATAACTAGGAATCGACATCATCCGATAAGTGTGAGTAGTGCGATTAGACCTTCGTGTATCCGCTTACAATAAATTGTTTGACAATTCAATAAAGTGGGTGTTATAGTCAAATTGTGGGTTATACAAAGCGATGCCTCACAGTATTTGAAGATGAAGGGAATGTTTGCACATGCAAGGTAAAGTTAAATGGTTTAACGCAGAAAAAGGTTATGGATTTATCGAGACTGAGCAAGGCGGCGACGTATTTGTTCATTTCTCCGCTATCCAAACTGAAGGTTTCAAAACTCTTGAAGAAGGCCAATCCGTCGAATTCGATATTGTTGAAGGCGCTCGTGGTCCACAAGCAGCTAACGTAGTTAAACTGTAATTATCCGGCTGATCCAGCCAACCTATAATTTGGATCATTAAACAAGTAACTTACACCAAGCTCCGGGAAACCGGGGCTTTTTTTTGTTGTCTGAAGTGAAATAGGTGTCCGTGACTAAGTTGTGACAAGTCTAGTAGTTCTATAGTTTTATTTATCTGAATATTCTAAATTGATAAAAAACTATTTTGATTTGAACGCCTACATATGCTATAATAAGACTATGTAAAGGAGGAGTTCCCCATGAACTACAACATTCGAGGTCAACACTTTCAAGTGACAGACGCATTGAGAGACTACGTCGAAAAGAAACTCAGCCGATTGGATAAATATTTTGAAGCACCAATCACCTCCGATATTAACGTAACACTATCCGTCACCAAAGGTAAACATGCAGTTGAGGTGACCATACCGCTCACCGGTGTCATGCTAAGAGCCGAGGAGAAAAGCGAGGATATGTACGCATCGATCGATCTGGTTGCGGACAAACTCGAACGACAAATACGTAAACATAAAACAAAAGTGAATCGAAAGTTCCGCCAAGGTAGCGGTGTACGCGTCTTATTCAAGGAAGAAGGCTCAGCAGTAGGCGTTCTAGAGGAAGAAGATGATTTGGAGCTTGTACGTACGAAGCGTTTTGCACTTAAGCCAATGGATGTGGAAGAAGCGATTTTGCAAATGAATATGGTCGGACATAATTTCTTCGTCTTCTCGAATGTGGACAACAAAGAGGTCAGTGTTGTGTACAAACGAAGTGACGGGAAATACGGTTTAATTGAGCAAGGCTAGCCATCATTATACACAACATTGAAGAGCCTTTTCTCCTTTATGGAGAGAGGCTTTTTCTTTTACAATCATCCTCGTTGCGGCGGTGTCGACAAACTGATACAATTTAATGCAAAGAGGCGTTACTACGAAAGGGGAATTCCATGCTCGGATTAGTGAAAAAGATATTTGGTGACCATAACGAGCGCGAGGTAAAGCGGATCCAACGGACGGTAGATGAAATAAATGCGATTGAGTCAAAATTCACTGCTTTATCTGACGATGCGCTTCGCGCGAAAACTGAGGAATTCAAAGCAAGAATTGAAAAAGGCGAGTCATTAGATAAAATATTGCCTGAAGCTTTTGCAACAGTTAGAGAAGCATCCAAGCGTACACTTGGCATGCGTCACTTTGATGTGCAGCTGCTCGGCGGTATCGTTCTTCATGAAGGTAAAATTGCGGAGATGAGAACGGGTGAAGGTAAAACGCTCGTTGCAACACTTCCGGTTTATTTAAACGCATTGCTTGGCAAAGGCGTGCATGTTATCACGGTCAATAATTATCTAGCGCAACGTGATAGCGAGCTTATGGGACAGCTGTATGGCTTCCTAGGCATGACTGTCGGATGTAATCTTCACGGCTTGTCGCATGACGAGAAGCAAGAAGCATATGCATGCGATATTACGTATGGTACAAATAATGAATTTGGTTTTGATTATTTGCGTGACAACATGGTGCTATACAAAGAACAAATGGTTCAGCGTCCTCTTTATTTCTCCATTATCGATGAAGTGGATTCCATTCTTGTCGATGAAGCGCGGACTCCGCTTATTATTTCTGGACAGGCTGCTAAATCAACAGAGCTCTACTTCGCCGCAGACCGCTTTATTGGCCGTTTGAAGCCTGAAGAGGATTTCACGATCGACATTAAGCTTCGCAGCGTTATGCTGACTGAGGCAGGCGTTGAGAAGACGGAGAAGGCATTCCAAATCGAGAACCTATTCGATCATGCGAATGTAACGCTCAACCACCACGTACAGCAAGCGCTAAAAGCGAACTTCATTATGAAGCGCGATGTGGATTATGTTGTGGAAGAAGAAGAAGTTGTCATCGTTGATGAATTTACTGGTCGTCTAATGTCTGGACGTCGTTATAGCGATGGTCTTCACCAAGCGATTGAAGCGAAGGAAGATCTGAAGGTTCAGAACGAGAGCATGACGCTTGCGACAATTACTTTCCAAAACTACTTCCGTATGTATCGCAAGCTTGCTGGTATGACGGGTACTGCGAAGACAGAGGAAGAAGAGTTCAAGCGTATTTATGGACTCGACGTTATTCAAGTGCCTACGAACCGTTCCATGATCCGTAAGGATATTGCAGATGTTGTCTACAAATCCGAACTCGGTAAATTCAAAGCGGTAGTAGAAGAGATCGTAGAACGCCACAGTAAAAATCAACCAGTGCTCGTAGGTACAATTTCTATCGAGAACTCGGAGAAATTATCAGATATGCTGAAACGCAGAGGCGTTACGCACAAAGTGCTCAACGCGAAGTTCCATGCGGAAGAGGCAGAAATTATTTCGCGCGCTGGTCAAGCAGGCTCCGTAACGATCGCAACGAACATGGCTGGTCGTGGTACCGATATTTTGCTAGGTGATGAGGTTGCTGAACTAGGCGGCTTGCATATCATTGGTACAGAGCGCCATGAAAGCCGTCGGATCGATAACCAGCTGCGTGGTCGTGCTGGACGTCAAGGCGATCCAGGTTCATCACAGTTTTATCTATCGCTTGAGGATGAGCTGATGCGCCGCTTCGGTTCTGAAAACATTATGGGCATGATGGATAAGCTGGGACTGGATGAGGATCAACCGATTGAGAGCCGGATGATTTCTAGAGCGATTGAATCTGCTCAGAAACGCGTTGAGGGCAATAACTTTGACATTCGGAAAGTTGTTCTACAATATGATGATGTCATGAACCAGCAGCGTGAGGTTATCTATAAGCAGCGCCGTGATATTCTTGGTTCGGAGAACATCCGCCAAGAAGTTATGGAAATGCTTAAGCCTGTCATCGAACGTATAGTTGAAGCTCACTGTTCGGAGGATATTCCGGAGGAGTGGGATCTTCAAGCAATCGTTGATTATGCGCAAGCGAACTTCCTGCAAGAAGGATCTTTGACCAAGGAAGAGATTTGGGGCAAAGAGAAGGAAGAAATCATCGACTATATTTATGCTGAAGTCGTTGCTTCCTATGATGAGCGTGAAGCAGAGCTTGGGGAAGAAACGATGCGCGAATTCGAGAAGGTCGTTGTGCTTCGTGCGGTAGATAGCAAATGGATGGATCACATCGATGCGATGGATCAGCTCCGTCAAGGTATCCACCTGCGTGCATACGGCGGTACGGATCCGCTTCGTGAATATCAATTTGAAGGCTTCGAGATGTTCAAGGAAATGATCGAGAGCATCCACGAGGAAGTTGCAAGATACATTATGAAGGCACGCGTAGAGAGCAACCTGGAGCGTCAAGAAGTAGCTCAAGGCCAAACGACTACAACAAGCGGCGGCGGAGAAGCTATGGAGAAGCGCCCTGCTAAGCGTGAGGACCGTGTAGGTCGTAATGATGCATGTCCTTGCGGCAGTGGCAAGAAATACAAGCAGTGCCACGGCAAGTAAGGAACGGCATCAAACAGCATGGCATAAAATAAAGAATGAACCATTATTTTGAGGTGAAGCGGAAGCTATGATAGACATAACGGTTAAACAAGACCTGCGTGAGATGGCCAAGCGGCTCCAAGAGCTTAGGGGGTCCCTTTGACTTAGATCTTAAGCAAGAAATGATTGCTAATTTCGAGGAGAAGATGACTTTCCCTGATTTTTGGGATGATAATGACAAAGCGCAAAGCGTTATTTCTGAGCTTAATGCGGTGAAGTCAGTTGTGGATCATTACGACGGGTTGAACAGCGAGCAGGAAGATCTTCAGATGATGCTGGAGCTGGCGGAAGATGAAGGCGATGAGTCGCTTGCATCAGACGTCGTGAGCGGCGTGGAGAAGCTCATGCGCAAGATTAGCGAGTTCGAGCTTCAACTGCTGCTTAATCAGCCTTACGATAAGCTTAATGCGATTCTTGAGCTTCATCCTGGCGCTGGCGGTACGGAGTCTCAGGACTGGGGTTTAATGCTTTATAGGATGTACACGCGCTGGGCGGAGAAGAGCGGCTTCAAGGTTGAGCTTCTTGATTACTTGCCCGGTGATGAGGCAGGCATTAAAAGTGTCACCATTTTGGTGAAAGGCTTTAATGCTTACGGGTATTTGAAGGCAGAGAAAGGCGTACACCGTTTGGTTCGCATTTCTCCGTTTGATTCTGCTGGTCGTCGTCACACGTCGTTTGCTTCCTGTGATGTAGTCCCAGAAATCGATGACAGCATTGAGATCGAAATCCGAACTGAAGATCTGAAGGTGGATACGTACCGCGCGAGTGGAGCAGGCGGACAGCACGTCAATAAGACGGAGTCGGCTATACGTATTACCCACATCCCTTCAGGCATTGTGGTTGCTTGCCAGCAGGAGCGTTCACAAATTCAGAACCGGGAACGTGCGATGAAGATGCTTCGTTCTAAGCTGTATGATCGGAAGATCGAGGAGCAGATGAAGCATTTGGCGGAAATACGCGGAGATCAATCGGAAATCGCGTGGGGAAGCCAAATCCGTTCTTATGTTTTCCATCCCTATAGCATGGTGAAGGATCACCGTACTTCTGTAGAGACAGGTAATGTCGGCGCGGTTATGGATGGCGACATCGACCCTTTTATCGATGGATATTTGCGTCATCAGATTCGTCACGATTAATTTTCGACCATATACAAATGGATAGCTTCAGTGAAGAGTTCCAACACGGTAAACGTGTGGAACTCTTCTTTTTGCGATAATCGGCTTGCGAGGAGATAAAAAGGGATGAAAGAAAGCACGGCGAAGCGGAGAAAAGGTGGACGCAGTTATAGTCCGCGAACCCAATCCGTATGGAATATTGTTCAGCTTCTGATTGGTTCAGCTATCGTAGCGATTAGCTTCAATATGTTCATGGTACCCAATGGAATCGCTTCTGGGGGCGTATCGGGTATATCTATTCTCGTCCAAAGAGCAGCAGGCATTACTCCTGCTGTCACGCAATGGGCGATTAATATACCGCTGTTTATCGCGGGTTTGTGGCTGCTTGGCAAACGATTTGGCGCAAAAACAGCGCTAGGATCGATTATTTTGCCTCTATTTGTGCTGCTGTCAAATGGCTGGCCATCACCTACGGACAATCCGCTGCTTGCGGCTATTTATGGCGGTATCGGGGTTGGTCTGGGGCTCGGACTTGTTTTTCGAGGAGGAGCTTCGACAGGCGGCTTGGATTTAGCTGCGCAAATTTTACATCGCTACACAGGCCTTCCGCTTAGCTTAGCGATCGTTTGTTTCGACGGCTGCGTCATTATAGCGGCTGGAATAATCATTTCTCCTGAGGTTGCGCTATACGCTTTGATCGGTTTATTCGTGACAAGCAAGACGATTGATTTTGTACAAAGCGGATTGCAGCTATCTAAGGTAGCATTTATAATCAGCGACCATTCGGATGATGTTGCCGAAGCGATTCTGAATGATCTGGACCGTGGTTTGACGCGGCTTGATGGTCATGGCGGATATACTGGCGTAGGGCGAACGGTATTAATGGTAGTAGTCGGTCAGAATGAGGTGCCCAAGCTAAAACAAATTGTGAAGTCTATTGATCCTGGCAGTTTTGTGATAATTAGCAATACAGCAGAGGTAATTGGCCAAGGCTTTAAGCTGGACAGCTAACAAAATAATATCCAAACGATACCATTAACGAGTTTTTTGTGCTAAAATAAAACGAGAACATTTGTTCTTGTTATGTTGAAAGCATCTCTCAAACAATTCATAAATTGAGCAAAATTATCATCAATTGTTCGTTGTATTAATATGAATTCGAATGTATAATAATACGAAACAATGTGCGTATTTCCATCAACTTCCGAATGTTGTACAATTATAAGTTGTGGAAGAAAACATCCTTTCCGCGTGCGGAAAGAGCAATAGATGAAGCTGCATAGCAGGGGAAAGATAGCTTGCAGCATCTAGTTTCGGGGAGAGATTAACATGAGCATAAAGGTGAAAATAGCGATTATCGGTTCAACTGGCTATGGCGGTGTAGAACTCATTCGATTGCTCGCATCCCATCCGCTGGCAGAGGTGACATCGGTCATTTCGTCATCCAGCGCAGGTACGTCAATAACAGAAGGATATCCACACCTCATTGGCATTAGCGAAGAGCTGCTTGATGATGTCGATCCTGCAGCGATTAAAGCAAAGGCAGATGTTGTATTTCTAGCTACACCTGCTGGCGTAGCAGCTAAGCTGGTTCCAGCTTTGCTTGAAGTTGGTTTGAAAATTATCGATCTATCAGGAGATTTCCGCTTGAAGTCGCCAGCTTTATACGAGCAGTGGTATAAGAAGCCAGCAGCGGATGAGGCTTACTTGAAGCAAGCCGTGTTTGGCCTTGCTGAAATATATGGAGATCAAGTGAAGGATGCTCCATTTATTTCTAATCCGGGTTGTTACCCAACTGCGACGCTGTTAGGGCTTCTCCCAGCTGTCAAAGAAGGCTGGATTGACCCGTCTACCATCATCATTGACGCCAAGTCAGGCGTTTCCGGTGCTGGCCGCGGTGCGTCGCTAGGTACTCATTATTCAGAACTTAATGAAAATTTAAGAGCATATAAGCTAAATCAGCATCAACATATTCCAGAAATTGAAATGGTGTTATCTCATACGGCTAACAAGCCGGTTGTGACTACCTTTACAACTCATCTCGTACCAATGACGCGCGGCATTATGTCTACGATGTATGCTGTCGTTCAAGGCGAGCGGAGCACTAGCGATTTTATTGATCTCTATCGTTCCTACTATGAAGGACGTAAGTTTGTACGTATTCGTCCAGAAGGACAATGGCCGTCTACTAAAGAAGTTTGGGGCTCCAACTATTGCGATATCGGCTTTGCCGTCGATGAGCGTACGAATCGTGTAACTATCGTTTCTGTTATCGACAACCTGGTTAAAGGCGCTGCGGGTCAAGCGATTCAAAACTTGAACCTGATGATGGGCTGGGACGAGACGCTCGGTTTGCAATTCGTTCCCGTTTATCCTTAATTAATAACGAAGACATTCCTACTGATCTTATAACCATACTCATACAGGTGAAGGAGATACGATTTTACGATGGGACAGGATAAAACAGCCTTGTTCTCGGTCGTCGCTGACGGCTCGATAACAACGCCTCAAGGCTTTAAAGCAGGTGGATTGCACTGTGGCCTCAAAAAAACGACGCGTCACGATCTTGGCGCGATCGTATGCGAGGTTCCAGCAGCAGCAGCGGGCGTATATACAACGAATGTATTTCAAGCTGCACCGCTTCAAGTAACTCGTGAGAGTATCGGCGCTGGCGGCGTCCTGCGTGCTGTGCTTGTAAATAGCGGCAATGCGAATGCGTGCACAGGCAAGCAAGGCGAAGCGGACGCATATGAAATGCGCTCTAGATTTGCGGAATCAATCGGCGTATCTTCTGAACAGGTAGCCATAGCATCTACGGGCGTTATTGGCGAGCTTTTGAAAATGGACAAAGTACGCGCAGGCATCGATGGCCTGCCTGTTAAGCTGGATGGAAATCGTACAGGCGCGGATGATTTTTGCCAAGCGATTTTAACGACAGATTTGGTTCAAAAGATGGTATGCGTCGAGCTTGAACTAGACGGCAAACGTGTATATGTCTCAGGTGCAGCCAAAGGCTCGGGCATGATTCATCCGAATATGGCGACGATGCTTGGATTCGTAACGACAGATGCAGCCATTGGAAGCGAAGCGCTTCAGAAGGTGCTGCGCCTTGCGACGGATCTGACTTTCAATATGATTACCGTTGATGGAGATACAAGCACGAACGATATGCTGGTGGCTATGGCAAGTGGACTTGCTGGCAACTCGGAACTGACAGAAGCTCACGAAGGCTGGGCAGCATTTGTAGCGGCTATTCGTCATGTATGTGAGGTGCTTGCCAAAGCGATCGCGCGTGATGGCGAAGGCGCAACTAAGCTCGTTGAGGTACAGGTAAACGGTGCAGTAAGCGAAGATTCAGCACAAGTGATTGCAAAGACGGTTATTGGATCGTCACTTGTGAAATCGGCCGTGTTTGGAGCGGACGCGAACTGGGGACGTATTATTGCGGCAGTAGGCCGTGCAGGCCAGCCGGTTAATCCGGAGACAGTGGACATTCGTCTTGGCGATATTTTGACGCTTGAGCAATCCCGTCCTGTTGTATTTGATGAAGAGGTTGCCTTGGAATATTTGAAAGGCGATACCGTTGTTATTCGCGTTGACTTACATAATGGCGAAGGATCGGCAACGGCATGGGGCTGCGATTTGACCTATGACTATGTTCGCATTAATGCGGCATATCGGACATAAGCAAAGTAGATGCTTGGAGGGTATGGAACAGTGACGGAGCAACGATTTGTAATGAAATGCGGAGGCAGTACGCTAGCGGCGCTTCCTAACAGCTTTTTTGACGAGTTGCGGGAGCTTCAGCTCTCTGGCGTTCTTCCGGTCATCGTACACGGCGGTGGTCCAGCGATATCGGAAACGCTTGGTAAGCTGGGGATCGAGACGGGATTTGTTAATGGTCTGCGTGTAACGAACGATGCTGTGCTTGACGTCGTTGAGATGGTACTTGCAGGGCGTATCAATAAAGAAATTGTGCGTAAAATTCAAATCAACGGCGCGAAGGCACTCGGACTATCCGGGGTGGACGGCAAGCTCATTCAAGCGCAGCCAGTTGCGAATGCTGCCGAGATTGGTTTTGTTGGCGACGTAACCGATGTAAATGCTGAGATTATTGAAGGTGTTATGGGCATGGGTTACATTCCGGTTATTGCACCTATCGGTATTGATGATCAAGGGCAGCGCTACAACATTAATGCGGATACGGCTGCAGGCGCTGTTGCGTCCCATCTCGGAGTAGAGCGAATGATCGTTGTAACGGATGTGCCCGGCATTCTCAAAACAGTAGATGGACAGAAGCAGGTGCTTCCTGTTGTTTCCGTTGCTGAGATCGAAGAGATGATAACGAGCGGTGAGATTTACGGCGGCATGATTCCAAAAGTTCGCGCAGCCATTCAGTGCATCCAAGGACGTGTGCGTGAAGTCGTAATCGTAAGCGGCGAGGAGCCGGGTGTGCTGACAAGGGCGGTACGCGAAGGCGGCGTCGGTACACGAATTGTTCAAATCCATGAAGGGCGGGTGTAAGGTCGATGAGTGAAACGAATGCAACAGCTGCAACTGACCAATCTCTTTTTCCAACCTATGCAAGATATCCAATGGCATTGGTAAAAGGTGAAGGCAGTTGGTTATGGGATGATAAAGGAAATAAATATCTTGATTTTATGAGCGGTATTGCCGTTACAAATCTAGGGCATGCTCCTAAACAAATCAAAGCAGCGCTTGTTAAGCAGCTCGATGAATTGTGGCATGTATCAAATCTGTTCCATATTCCGAACCAAGCGGATGCAGGCAAGCTCATTACCGACAATAGCTGCGCGGATGCTGTATTTTTCTGCAACTCGGGCGCTGAAGCGAACGAAGCGGCTATCAAGCTTGCACGACGTTACAATCAGAAGGTACTGAACAATGGTCGGTTCGAAATTATTACTTTTGAGCAATCGTTTCATGGACGTACGCTAGCTACGCTTACAGCAACTGGTCAGGATAAGGTGAAGGAAGGTTTTGCGCCGCTGCCGGCTGGCTTCAAAACCATCCCACTGAACGATCTAGCTGCGCTGGAAGCGGCTGTATCTGATCAGACTGCAGCAGTCATGCTGGAAATGGTGCAAGCGGAGGGCGGTATTTATCCGGTGGATCCAGACTATATGAAGGAGCTTGTCGCGTTATGTGAGAAGCAAGGCATCCTTCTTATTGTGGATGAGATTCAAACAGGAATGGGACGTACAGGCAAGCTGTTCGCATATGAGCATTACGGCATTGAGCCTGATATTTTCACGATGGCGAAAGGTCTTGGAAGCGGGTTTCCCGTTGGCGCGATGGCAGCAAAGGAAAAGCTTCGTGAAGGCTTTACGGCAGGCAGTCATGGCTCAACTTTCGGCGGAACGCCGATTGCAACAGCAGTTGTAAAGGCAACTCTTGAGACAATTGTTGGAGACAATTTATCGGAGCGCGCAGCGCAAAAGGGTGGTTATCTCATTTCGCAGCTTCGCGAGAAGCTTGCAGGAAATGAATTTGTTCATGAGATTCGCGGACTTGGCCTGCTAGTAGGCATTGCATGCGCAGAGCCGATTGCCGATATTTTGAACGAGGCTCAGACACGTGGTCTGATCGCGATTTCGGCAGGACCCAATGTCATCCGCCTATTGCCTAATTTACTCGTTACGGATGAAGAAATTGATATTGCTGTTGCGTTATTAGTCGAACTATTGGAAGCGAAGCGACCAGTCGTTAAATCATAAATGCTAGAACATTGTTTTAAGCTGAAGGAGGGCTCTACCATGCAAGGAATAGTAAACGAGGATTTGGCGCAAAGCTTGAAGGGGCGCGACTTTCTCATGCTGGTTGATTTTAAGCCAGAGGAAATTCGTTACTTGATCGACCTAGCGATTAATTTGAAGCAAAAACAAAAAGCAGGCGAAACTCACCATATTTTAAAAGGCAAGACGCTTGGCATGATCTTTGAAAAATCGTCTACACGTACGCGCGTTTCGTTCGAAGTTGGGATGTACCAGCTTGGCGGTCAAGGTCTATTCCTAAGTGGAAATGATCTGCAAATCGGTCGCGGTGAAACGATCTGGGATACAGCCCAAACGTTGTCCCGTTATCTAGATGGTATTATGATTCGTACATTTGCGCATCGCAAAGTGGTTGAGCTTGCTCGTGGAGCGACGATTCCGGTTATTAATGGTTTGACGGATCTTTCACATCCATGCCAAGCGCTTGCGGATTACCAAACCATTCTTGAGCAAAAGGGTCGTTTGGAAGGCTTGAAAATTGCCTATATCGGCGATGGCAACAATATGACTCATTCCCTGTTGATGGGCGCTGCGAAGCTTGGCCTTCATATGTCTGTTGCGACTCCTGAGGGTTACGAGCCGGATGCAGATATTATTCAGCAAACGAAGGATCATGCTGCTGAGACAGGCTCGCAAATTCACATTTGCCGCGATCCGAAGGAAGCTATTGCTGACGCTGATATCGTGTACACGGATGTATGGGCGAGCATGGGGCAAGAAGCAGAGCAGAAGGAACGCGAGATTGCTTTTGCGGCATATCAGGTTAATGAGGCGATTACAAAATATGCGAAGAAGGACTATCTCTTCATGCACTGCTTACCTGCACACCGCGGCGAAGAAGTGAGCGAAGGCGTAATCGACGGCGATCGTTCGATTATTTTCGACCAGGCAGAGAACCGTCTTCATGCACAAAAAGCGATTATGGCAGCAATTATGTCCTAGCTTAAACGCTATAAATATATGAATTTATTCGAAGGGAAGTAAAACAATACTATGGCAAAAGAAAAAATCGTACTCGCCTACTCCGGAGGCTTGGATACTTCGGTTATCCTCAAATGGTTGAAAGAAACTTATGACGCAGAAATCATCGCATTTACAGCAGATATCGGTCAAAAGGATGAGCTGGACGGCTTGGAAGCAAAAGCACTGGCAACTGGCGCTTCTAAAGTGTACATCGACGATCTTCGCGATGAATTTGCCAAAGACTTCATCTACCCGATGTTCCAAGCGGGAACGCTTTATGAAGGTCAATATTTGCTCGGTACTTCCATTGCCCGTCCGCTTATCGCTAAGCGTATGGTTGATATCGCTCGTGCAGAAGGCGCAGCTTATATCGCACACGGCGCTACAGGTAAAGGCAACGATCAGGTTCGTTTTGAGCTGACTGCTGCTGCACTTGCTCCTGAGATCGGCGTTATCGCGCCATGGCGCCTTGAAGCATTCCGTGAAGAATTCCCGGGTCGTGCGGAAATGATCGCTTATGCAGAGAAACACAATATTCCAGTTACAGCGTCTGCTGCGAAGCCTTATTCGACAGACCGCAACCTGCTGCATATCAGCTTTGAGAGCGGCATGCTGGAAGATCCTTGGTTCGATCCTAGCTCTGAAGAAAACGAAAGCATGTATGTGCTAAGCGTATCTCCTGAGAACGCGCCGGATAAAGCAGAATATGTTGAGCTTACTTTTGCAGAAGGCAATTGCACAGCTATTAACGGCAAAGAGCTTAGCCCGCTAGAAGTAATGGATACGCTGAATGAGCTTGGCGGCAAGCACGGCATCGGACGCGTTGATATGGTTGAGAACCGTTTCGTCGGCATGAAGAGCCGCGGCGTGTACGAAACACCGGGCGGCACAATCTTGTTCACAGCTCACCGCAAAATGGAATCATTAACAATGGACCGCGAGGTTATGCATCTTCGTGATTCGTTGATTGCAAAATATAGCCAGCTCGTATACAACGGCTTCTGGTTCGCGCCTGAGCGTCTTGCTTTGCAAGCACTTGTGACGGAATCGCAAAAAAATGTGAGCGGCGTTGTTCGCTTGAAGCTGTACAAAGGAAATGTTATCGGAGCAGGCGTACAAAGCCCAGTGAGCTTGTACAACCCTGATATTGCAACGATGGAAGCTGATCCAACGCAAGCATACGATCAAGGGGATGCGACTGGCTTCATCCGTCTGAACGCATTGCGTCTAAAAGTATCGTCGGCAGTTAGCAATAAATAAGGTTTACAAGGGAGTGTTACGAACCAGTGAGTAAATTATGGGGCGGTCGTTTTACAAAAAAAACGGACCAATTGGTAGAGGAATACACAGCATCAATCATGTTCGACAAGGAACTCGCTGAAGAGGATATTCAAGGCAGTCTGGCGCATGTAACGATGCTGGGCAAGCAAGGTATTCTTCCGCTGGATGACGTTGAGAAGATTAAGGACGGGCTGCACCGCGTCCTTCAACGCATCAAACGTGATGATATCGAGTTCTCAATCGGAGACGAAGATATCCATATGAATATCGAAAAGACGCTAATCGACGATGTTGGCTCTGTAGGCGGCAAGCTGCATACAGGACGCAGCCGGAACGATCAAGTGGCGACGGATATGCATTTATGGCTTCGCAAGCGCGTTGTCGAGTTCGTGGATATGCTTTATAAGCTTCAATCTGCACTTATCGAGCAAGCAAAAGCTAACATTGATACCATTGTACCTGGTTACACGCATTTGCAGCGTGCGCAGCCGATCCTGTTTGCACATCATTTGATGGCTTACGTATCGATGTTTGGACGCGATATTGAGCGTTTGCAGGATAGCTACAAGCGCATCAATGTACTTCCACTTGGAGCAGGCGCTTTGGCAGGGACAACCTTCCCAATCGATCGCCATTATGTGGCGAGCCAGCTAAAGTTTGACCGCGTATATGAAAACAGCTTGGATGCGGTAAGCGACCGTGACTTCATTGTTGAGTTTCTTGCGGACGCAGCGATCATTATGATGCATCTTTCGCGCCTTAGCGAGGAGCTCATCCTATGGTCGAGCACGGAATTCCACTTTGTTGAGCTGGACGATGCATTCTGCACAGGCAGCAGCATTATGCCGCAAAAGAAAAACCCAGACGTACCCGAGCTTGTTCGCGGTAAAACGGGCCGCGTTTATGGAGACCTTGTTGGCTTGTTGACGGTTCTTAAGTCACTGCCACTTGCTTACAACAAAGACATGCAGGAAGACAAAGAAGGCATGTTCGATACGGTGAAGACGCTGCAAGGCGCGCTTCAGCTGTTCGCTCCAATGATCGCAACGATGAAAGTGAACAAGGAACGGATGCGTCAAGCCGTTAATCAGGACTTCTCGAACGCAACAGATATTGCGGACTTCCTTGTTGGCAAAGGCTTGCCTTTCCGCCAAGCGCATGAGGTTATCGGCAAAACGGTATTGTATTGCATCGAGCAAAACAAATACTTGCTGGACCTGACGCTGGAAGAGTTCAAAAAGTTCTCATCGTTGTTCGATGATCGCATTTATGCCGTGCTTCAACCAGAACAGGTTGTTAATGCACGTAACGTTTATGGCGGCACAGCAAAAACACAAGTGCAAGATGCGATTGGTCGCGCAGAGGTGGCTCTAGAGCAAACTGCAGCTTGGGTGACCGAGTATCTTGAACGCAGCAGATAATGGACTTCGCTCTTTAGCGAATTTAGGTTTATAAAATAAAAAGCAGTTCAGCGTTGCCTTGGAGGCAGCGATCTGAACTGCTTTTTTTTGCTGTATTCGTTAGCAGCCCGCACTTTGCTTGCACCGTTCTCCTAAAAAACGCCGTCCTCAAGCAGCGGCTCTGTCGTTTGCTGTGGCGGAGTTGGCGTTGCCGACGGCCCCTGGCCGCCTTTCATTGGACCAACCTCGATGATGGTTGGCTGAGCCTTGTACGTATCGCGCGACAAGCGGTCACGGGAGATAACCTTGCCGTCACGCGTAAATGTACGGTATGTTTCTACCACAAAACCTTGTTTTCCTGATTCTACAGTAACCTTCTGGCCTGGCGATAGGCGAGAATTTGTTTTCTCCTGAATGGCAGGGGCAATCGTTTTGAGCGTTACCGATTCGATATCGTATTTTTCGTTTTCTTTCATCGTACCGAACAGCTTGATCGTCAGTTTGCGATCATCTACTGAGGTGCGAATGATGAGATATTTGCCCGTTGTGTTTTTGAAACGAAAGTTAATCGCACCACCTGCATAAGTAGCATCTTGGCCAATAGGCAAATAAGCAACCGGCAAAGAGTGATTGCGCCGCTCAACAATTTCTAGCCCTGCTCGAAGAATAGCGTTATAAAGTGTACTTGAGACTTGGCAAATACCGCCGCCAATACCTGGAACAAGCTTGCCGTTCAAAATAACGGGCGCCTCGCGATACTCATATAATTCCTCTGCTCTCGTAATGAGCTTGTCATAATCAAATATTTCATCTGGCGCAAGCACCCAATCATTGAGCGTTTTTGCCGTTACAGTCACGTTATGGGCACGTCCTTCTGCGCTCGTCCTGAAATCAGTGGAAAATGATATGATTTTTCGCTCAATGCCTTCAGCCTTCAATTTCTCAAGCGTCACTTCCGGATGAATGACGGTAATTGGCAGCTCAGCTTCAAAAGCCTTCTCAACAGGTGCTCCGATATTCTCCCTTTTTATGATAACCCAATCATTTACCTGATCGGTAAGCTTTCCAGTATCCAAGCGAAAAGCATCAACATGCGGCTCGTAGATGACTTGGTCGGTATCTGTGATCCTTCGGACAGCATTTTTGGTAGCACTCTTTTCAATCCAGCTCCACTGCTTGCGAAGTGCGGCATCAAAGGCGTCTGAATTCCAAGCTTGCGAGAGCTCATATTGCTTGGGGAACTGATAGCGGTAAACGGCACGATCCCATATTTCACCTTCGTCCAGTTTCAATAATGCCTCGCGAATGGTTTTGAATTCCGCTTTATACCCAAGCTCGTTTACGGTCCACTGCTTGCTGTCGCCAGCATTAGCAGCCGCATGAATGGTGATGGTGCGCTGCTGCAGCGAGCTCTCATATTCCTCAAGCAGCTTAAGGGCATCTGTTACTTGCATGCCGCCAACAACGATGCCGCCGGCATCAACCCCATCAGGAACTGTTTTTTGCTGTGCATAATTCCAAATAAAGCCCCAACCTACTGCTGCAATAAGAAGCAGCGATGCTGCGATGATAATGCCAATATGGATACGTTTTATGATACGAATCACTCCTTTCTGCGTGTCAAGCAAAAACGCCTTCGGCGACCTCAGGACGCTGAAGCGGTTTTGACGGTGAAATATAAGCCCTTTATAAGCTAACAAACTTATAAATGCTTATATGTTAAAAAAGCAGTCTTATATGTATATGCGGCTTACTCTGCAATTTTGTCTAATACGTACTAGGAGGTTGATTCGACAATTGCTTCGATTATGAGATTTGTGAAAAATGAGGAAAGCGAGCTCCTTATGAAGGAATTCAGCACAAACTGTCGAAATAGTAGTACTGACTATAAACAGGATGTGATAATGTGATTGAGATGCAAGACATATGGAAAACGTACACCGACGGAACGCATGCGTTAAAAGGCGTCTCTGTTCGTATAGATCGCAACGAGTTTGTTTATCTAGTAGGACCATCTGGTGCAGGTAAGTCAACATTTATGAAGTTGATCTATCGCGAGGAAGTACCAACAAAAGGACAGATTTCTGTTAATGGATTTAATATAGGAAAGTTGAAGCCGCGAAAAATCCCATTTGTTCGACGAAATATTGGCGTTATTTTTCAGGACTTTAGACTATTACCCAAATTAACCGTATTTGAAAACGTTGCATTTGCCATGGAGGTTATAGAAGCCCCAACCCGCGTCATTAAGAGGCGAACGATGGAGGTGCTTGAGCTCGTAGGACTGAAGCATAAGCATGCAAGCCTGCCGGCACAGTTGTCGGGCGGTGAGCAGCAGCGTGTATCGATTGCACGAGCGATTGTAAATAACCCATCTGTTATCGTAGCGGACGAGCCCACAGGTAACTTGGATCCTGAAACGTCGCTGGGCATCATGAACTTGCTTGAGGAAATCAACTTCCGCGGTGCAACCATCGTAATGGCTACCCACAATAAAGATATCGTTAACTCCATACGCAAGCGCGTCATTGCAATCGAGAACGGCAATATCGTACGTGACGAGGCTAGAGGGGAGTACGGCTATGAAGCTTAGAACTATACTCCGTCATCTGCGAGAAGGCGCCAAAAACATCATTAGAAATGGCTGGATGTCGTTTGCTTCAGTAAGCTCGATATTTATATCCTTGTTCATTCTTGGCGTGTTTTTATTGCTCGCACTCAACGTCAATTCCATGGCGGCACAGATCGAGAGTCAAGTGCAAATTCGCGTGTTCCTACAGCTAAATGTAGACAAAGCGAAGATAACAGAGCTTCAGAACAAAATCGGCAATTTAACAGAGGTAAAGCAAGTAACATTTGTGTCTAAAGCAGAGGGACTAGAGCTGCTTCGTAAAAACCTTGGTGATGAGAACAAGGATTTGCTGGATGGTTATGAGAAGGAAAAAAATCCGCTGCCGGATTCGTTTACGGTAGAGGTTTATGAGCCGCAATCGATCGAGGATGCAGCAAAACAGATCGATGCGATCAATAAAGCAGATGAGCTTATACCGATTGCCAAAATCAAATATGGACAAGGCACGGTGGAGACTCTTTTCAAAATTACAAATGCTTTGCGTTACATAGGTATCGTCGTTGTTGTAGGTCTATCCGTAACAGCAATGTTCTTGATCTCGAACACGATCAAAATGACCATTATCGCAAGACGCAGAGAAATTGGCATTATGAAGCTGGTTGGCGCGACGAATTCTTTTATTCGCTGGCCGTTTTTCATTGAAGGTGCACTGATTGGAATTATTAGCTCGGTTATTACAACGGTAGCTGTGCTTGCAGGTTACTCACAGCTTGTGAAATTTACGCAAATGGAATTATCGCTAATGATGATTAAGCTCGTCACGGTAGAGGAGTCAGGAATGCTGACTGCCACGCTGCTCATCGTACTCGGAACATTAATCGGCATTTGGGGCAGCACGATCTCGATACGCAAGTATTTGAAAGTGTAGGAGGATGCGAAAGTGAAGAAGAGGAAATGGCTGTTATTCACAGTTACGATGATGCTTGCGGTATTTGTTATGCAACCAACAGGAGGAGAAGCTGCTTCTCTTAGCGAAATAAAGAAACAAATAGCGGCCGCTAAGGCGGAAATGAAGGAAGCGGAGCAACGCGCAGCTAAAGCTGAGCGCCAAGCCGCTAATGCTCATAATCAGGCTAAGACAGCAGAGAATGAGAAGGTAACTATCCTTGGGAAAAAAACAGAAGCGGAAGCTTCTATCGCTAATTTGATGGCAGAGATCGATAATGTCGTCATCAACAAAACAAAGATGCAAGCACAAAGCGATGCGAAGGAAGAAGAACTGCTGCAAACCGGCCTTGAGCTGGAGCAAGCTGAAGAGCGTGTAGTGACACGCGATGAGCTGCTGCAATCTCGCATGCGTCTTATGTATACGAACGGTTTTGTATCATATATGGACGTACTACTGAGTGCGACTAGCTTTACAGATTTTATTGATCGATTCGATGCTCTTCAATCGATTCTGTCGCAGGATCGGGATATTTTGGCGGAGCAAAGAGAAGAGAAGGAGCTTGTTGCTCAGAAGAAAATAGAAGTAGAGAAGCAATTTGCTGAAGTGAAAAAGATTTATGAGAAGCTGGAGCAGTACGAAGCTCATTTAGTGAAGAAAGAGCAAGAGAAAGAAGTTATGATAGCCAGCTACAATACTAATATCAAACAACTGGATAATAAGCTGGTACAAATCGACTCCACGCTAGAGGAGCTCGAGGGCATCAGCAAGGAGCAAGAGGAGCTGCTTATGGCGCTTGCTGCGAAAGTATCGAAGTTGAATGCAGAGAAAAACAAAATATCGAATCCGTATACGGGCGGTAAGCTGGGTATGCCGATTAGAGATAACTATCGCGTAAGCTCAAGCTTTGGCACACGGGTTCATCCGATTACAGGTAAAACACACACCCATACAGGAACGGATTTTGCAGCACCGCAGGGAACAGATATTTTCGCAGCGGAAGACGGTGTTGTACTCGTTGCCCAAAAGTGGAGCACTTACGGAAATTGTGTCATTATTGACCATGGTAATGGCTTGTGGACGCTTTACGGACATATTCGTAATGGTGGAATCAAAGTTGAAAAAGGCGAAACCGTCAAGAAAGGCCAGAAAATTGCTGAGGTTGGTAGTACAGGCAATTCAACGGGGCCACATTTACATTTTGAAGTGCGTAAAAACCAAACTCCTGTTAATCCAGGCGGATATTTAAAATAGGCAATCTTTCATAAAATACATCAAGAGGCAGCCCCTGTGGCTGCCTTGTTTAAAATCAAACATAAAATAAATGATAAAGTGATCATTTTTACCGAATAATGCAAATAATTGTAAGCGGCTTGTCATATACTAGTGTGGTCTTAAATCTAAGACCGTGTAAGATGAGAAGGTGGTGTAGACAGGTGCATTTCAAAGGACGGACAGTATTCGCGTTCGTTATGCTAACGATGATTGCATCCGTACTCGTTACGCTAACGATCGCGGACCAAATGATTAAACCGGACAAGCCAGCAGCGCCTGCTCTTTCAGCAGCGGCAGCTGATGACGGTGATCGCTTCAGGCTTAAAAAAGAAGAGCTGACGAAGCTTAATGCGGTGCTGGAATTAATTGAAACAAAATATTATCAGAAGGTCGATCGCATGGAGCTGCTTGATGGTGCTGTAAGCGGAATGATGTCGTCGCTGGATGATCCCTATTCCGTTTACATGGAGAAGGACGTAGCTAAGCACTTTTCGGAATCGATCGAAGGCTCGTTTACAGGTATCGGAGCAGAGGTTACGCTTGAAAATGGACGTGTTGTCGTCGTTTCTCCGATTAAAGGCTCGCCGGCAGAACGTTCCGGCCTATTAGCGAAGGATATTTTGCTTTCGGTTAACGGCGCGAAGCTCGATGGACTGAATTTGCAGGATGCGGTAGCGAAGATTCGTGGTCCAAAAGGAACCAAAGCGAAAATTCAAGTACAGCGTGTCGGTTTTTCTGATCCGATCCAGCTCGTGCTCATTCGCGACGATATCGATGTGGAAACGGTATATGGCAGCCTGCAGCCGGACGGTACAGGCGTCATTGAAATCAGACAATTTTCACTGCATACGGCAGAGCGGTTTAAGCAGGAGCTCGCGAAGCTGGAGGAGCAAGGGATGAAGGGGCTTGTTCTTGATGTACGCAACAATCCTGGGGGCGTTCTTCCTGTTGTTGTAGAGATAGCCCAAACCTTCCTAGCCAAAGGTACGACAGTCGTACAGGTAGAGGATCGTGAAGGAAACCGGGAAAAAACGCTGTCGAAGGGACAAGAAAAAACGTACCCCATAGCGGTTCTTATGAATAAAGGGAGCGCAAGCGCATCGGAAATATTGGCAGGAGCTTTGCAGGAAAGCGCGGGAGCGAAGCTCGTTGGCGAAACCTCCTTTGGCAAAGGCACTGTGCAAGTAAGCTACAACAAAGCGCTTGGCGATGGAAGCCTGCTCAAGATGACCATAGCCAAATGGTTAACGCCTAAGGGCAATTGGATTCATGAAAATGGCATAAAACCCGATCTTACAGTGCAGCCGCCGGATTTGTATACCGTTGCAAGACTTACCCTTTCCGAAACGTTAAAGCAGGATATGCTGGGCGAACAAGTACGGAGCGTTCAAATTATGCTGCATGGTCTTGGATACCAACCAAAGCGTGAGGATGGTTACTTCGGAGCGGAGACGGCAGAGGCCGTTAAGAAATTCCAATCCGAGCATAGCTTGCCGGCCACGGGACAGGTCGATAAGCAAACGGGTGAAACGCTGGAGAAGGAAGTCATTAAATGGATTCAGGATAAAAAGAATGATAAGCAGCTGCTTGAAGCAATTAAGGCTGTAGGCAGGAAATAATACGCGCATGTCGAATGAATAAGAGGTTGACTCTGTTTAACAGGGTCGGCCTTTTATTTTTTTATGTTTATAAGGATATGGGGAACGAGCGAAGGAGTGTTAGCTTTGGAAACGGCGATCGAGTTATTGGAAATGCTCGGGCAAGCGGCTGTCCAATTAGTTGCACAGCCATTTTATTATATTGCGGTGTTATTCATCATTTTACAGTATACAAGGCAAATACGAGTGGAGAGGCAGATGTTTGCAGTAAAGCTGCATCATTGGCCAAGCTTGGTTTTTAAGGCGATGTTAACGGGTCTTTTGATTGGTGTGGCGGTTTCCATTGCAGGAGCATTCGTTGGCGTATCGTTGACTGGAGAAGCTGTTCTATGGCTTTGGGCAGTTGCGGCTATCTTAATGCTGATTCGAATTAGATACTTATGTTTTGCGTACAGTGCAGGGGTCATTACTCTTCTTCAGTGGCTGCTCGGGTGGACAACGCTTACGGAGCGGACGGATTGGCTCGGGTCATTGGCTGTCTCCCTTGCAGGTATTGATGCTGCTGGTTTGCTTGTGCTCGTTGCGCTGCTTCATCTTGCAGAAGCCGTTCTTGTTCGCTGGCAAGGTGATCGATTATCGACGCCATTATTTCTTGAGGGTAAACGTGGAAAGCTCGTTGGCGGCTATATGCTGCAGGGCTTTTGGCCAGTTCCGCTGCTTATGCTGGTACCGACAGGGGCGAGCGGATCATCTATGACGGCATTGCCGTGGACACCATTATTTGGAGCAGATTGGTCGCAAGGCTGGTCGTTTGTAGCGTTGCCTATGATTATCGGATTTACGGAAATGACACGTTCTTTATTGCCGCGTGAGAAAGCGAAGCATGCCTCGAAAGGGCTGCTGCTGTACAGCATATGCTTAGCTGGCGCAGCAATTCTGGCTTGGTGGCAGCCTATGCTGCTGCCGCTTGCTGCACTGGTTTCACTGCTTTTGCATGAGGCCATTATATGGAGAAGCCGGGCGAGAGAAGCGGCTTTATCGCCATTATATGTGCATGACTCACGCGGGCTGCGAATATTAGGAATCGTGCCTGGCACTCCAGCGGCATTAATGGGGCTTTTGACAGGCGAGATTTTGCACAAGGTTAATGGTGTGCGTGTGCGGACAAAAGAAGACCTTTATGAAGCGCTTGTTCAAAACTCCGCATTTTGCAAGCTGGAAGTATTAAATCTTGAAGGCGAATTAAAATTTGCGCAACGGGCGCGATTTGCTGGTGAGCACCATCAGCTCGGGGTCATTCTAGCTCCCGATGAACAAGCCAACTATTATGCATCGGCTGGGCCAGCGTCCTTGCTGCAGCTGCTGCGCAGCTATCATGCTTCTAATCGGCGCGATGCGCAGGCGGAGAGAATGGACAGCTAGTTATAGCTCGAAATAAAAAGGCTCGAAATAACAAAAAGGTGAATCAGGATGTTCCTGATTCACCTTTTTTGCATCGTTTTAGTCACTTAGCGTCTTGTTCTTCTTTTGACCACAATTGTCGATACACCAACAACGATCATTGCTAGGCCGAGCAGCTGCATAAGCAGGTAGCTGTTCTCGCCTGTTTTAGGCAATACCGGTACGTCTGGTGTTGTGATTCCGCCGCGAGGCGGTTCCTCTACATCGATTTCGAAGAAGATTTCTTCTTCATTGCCATCTTTATCTTTAACGATGATAGAGAATGTATCTTTTCCTTTAAATCCAGGGTCAGGAGTGTAAACCCATTTTCCATCTGGTGTAATGACAACTTTACCATGATCAGGCTTTACGCCTCCAACAGGCACGCTGCCATCAGGGACTTCCACTTCACCTTCAACTGGTTTGTCTACTTCCGTAACTTCCTTTTCTGTAGAAGTAGTCGGCGCAGGCGTCGCAACTGGTGTTGTTGTCGGCTTCGGCGTAGTTGTTGGTTTTGGTGTCGGTGTCGGTGCTATCGTTGGCGTCGGTGTTGGCACGATTACTTTGTTGTTTTTAACCGTGACCGAATTTCCCGATATAGAATTAATGGTGACACTTACTTCGCCGCTGCCGATTATGCTGTAACCAGCAGGTGCTGAGATTTCCTTCAATACATAGTTTCCAAGAGGAAGTCCGGTGAAGGTTACTTTGCCATTTGCAGCCGTCGTTTGTTTGCCGTAGCTCACATTAGAGCTGCTGTACAATTCAAAGGTAGCGCCAGCAAGAACGATTGTTATATTCGCACTGTCTACTTTGGTTACTTCCAACCTGCCAAGAGGATCTCTTGTATTTTTGATCTCTTTTGATACAGCAGGCGCATTGATCGTAACGTTTACTTCGCCATTGCCAATCATGCTGTAGCCGGATGGAGCTGAGATTTCCTTCAGCACATAGCTGCCGTAAGGAAGATCTGTGAACGATATTTTACCGCTAGAAGACGTTGTTTGTTTGCCTAAGCTTACATTAGCGCTGTTGAATAGCTCAAACGTAGCACCAGCAAGAACGACCGTAGTATTATCGTAATCTACTTTAGTGACTTCCAAGGTTCCGAGCAGCTTAGCATTTTTCACTTCTTTGCTTACAATAGAGGCATTAATCACAACGCTTAATTCACCGCTGCCGATGATGCCATAGTTGACAGGCGCTGAGATTTCTTTCAGCACGTAGCTGCCATAAGGAAGACCAGTGAAAGATAGTTTGCCGGTTGAATCCGTTGTCTTTTTGCCTAGGCTGACATTGGCGTTGTTGAATAGCTCAAATGTAGCTCCAGCAAGGACAATGGCAGTATTATCATTGTCTACTTTCGTTAACTCCAAGGTTCCGAGCAGCTGAATATTTTTAACTTCTTTTGATACAGTAGACGCATTAATCGTAACATTTACTTCACCGTTGCCGATGATGCTGTAGCCATAGGGTGCCGAGATTTCCTTCAGCACGTAGCTGCCGTAAGGAAGAGCCGTGAATACTGCTTTTCCGTTTGCAGCCGTCGTTTGTTTGCCCATGCTTACATTAGCGCTATTGAAAAGCTCGAACGTAGCTCCGGCAAGAACAGTTGACGTATGATCATTGTCTACCTTGGTTACTTCAAGGCTGCCTTCTAGCTTTTCATTTTTCACTTTTTCAGATACTACAGCTGCATTAATGGTCACATTCACTTCGCCGCTGCCCATTATTTTGTAGTCTGAAGGTGCTGAAACTTCTTTAAGTACATAAGTGCCGTAAGAAAGGCCAGTAAAAGATACTTTGCCGCTAGTGTCTGTCGTCTTTTGACCCAAGCTTACATTGGCACTGTTGAACAGCTCGAATGTTGCTCCTGAAAGAACGATTGCAGGATTTGCGCTGTCTACTTTAGTGACTTCCAAAGTACCAAATAGCTTTGTATTTCCCACTTGTTTCGTAACAACAGAAGCATTAATCGTAACATTCACTTCACCGTTTCCGATGATGCTATAGCCGGCAGGTGCTGAAACTTCTTTCAGTACATAGCTGCCATATGGAAGGCCAGTGAAAGTTGCTTTGCCGTTTGCGGCTGTTGTTTGCGTACCTTGGCTTACATTCGCGCTATTGAAAAGCTCGAACGTCGCACCGGCCAGAACAGTTGCTGCATTAGCAGAGTCAACTTTCGTTACTTCCAAGCTGCCTAAAAGCTTCGCATTTTTGATTTCCTTCACGACAGGAACGGTCGTTGAATTGATCGTTACCTCGTAGATGCCTGTACCATCAATTGCGTAGCCAGCTGGTGCACTTTTCTCTTTCAAAGTGTATTTACCGTAACGCAAGCCGTTATATTCAAGCTCGCCATTAGCGTTTTTAGATGGTGCGATTACGCCGCCGGTCGAATTGCGAGTTAGTTCAAAAACAGCGCCGGACAGCTTGAGCGTTGGATCATCTTTGTCAACTTTAACTACCTTTAAATCGCCTTTATAGATACTGCCAGTGCCTTCTCCGCCGGATAATGCTATTTTCACCTCTGTCGCATTGTCAACGGGCTTGGAAATACCTCCAGCACCAGTGAAAGTAACCGTATTTGAAATGGTTTCTTTGTCTTTAGCATCAATAATGGATTGGTATTCAAGAATATAAGGCTTGGATATTTCATTGTTGAAGCTGAGCTCAAATGTCTCATCGCTTGAAATAGCTGGATCCGTATTTTCCTTGAAGGTTAGTTTATAGCCATGAACCGGATCTGTAGGGCTAATAGCCGAACCGGTTTTGGTTACATTGCCGTTGCTATTTACGCTTGTAAGATAGAGCTTAAATGATTCTTTGACAAGCGTTTGTTTTTTGCTAGGCACATCATAAATTTTTGCTTCGTCAACAGTGGACTGACCGCGGTTAATATAAATCGTCCAATTGACGGAGTCATCGTTTTGCTGACCTTCTTTGAAAACATATTCACCGGCTTTTGGTATCGTCACGGAAGCAGTAAGATCCTTCGTTGTATAACCAGTACCGCTTAAATAAGCATGATTGTTAATTGTTTTTTCCGTTGCGCCAAGCACTTTTCCATCCACATCCGTTTTGAATGTGATGAGGTAAGGCTCAGTAATTGGATTAGTAAATGCAATCTGCCATTGGTTATTGTTGGCGGTCGTTGGAAGTACAACGCTGTAATTGCCTGTTGGAACAACGAGTGCACCAGGGGTCGTAGAGCCATTGCTGTTGACAGTCAGCTTGCGTACTTCAATCGATCCAGCCACGAGCTGTTGTACCGATTCCAGCGTATCTGTTACGACGGCATTGGCAATCGTTTTGCTATTGTAGTTAATGCCAATGTTCCATGTAATTTTTTTGTCTGTGGCATTATAGCTGCCATTCTTATAGCCGTTATCCTGTGTGTTCTTATTAGGCGTAAAAGTTGACGTTTCGGATTGATTTTTCTCTGATCCAACAGCAGTCTCTTTCCAGATCAGTTTGCCCGTATTTTTGAAAGAGAAATTTGTATTAGAGAAATATGCTCCATCTGTATAGTCATACTTTGTTGTATATGTGATAGTGTAGGTAGCATCGCCATCTGGAAAATTGATTTTGAAGCCGTTTGTAGTGTCAGTTGCACCGGCTGGATCATACGTGATGGTATAAAGCGGACTATTCACGACAATACCATTTTGCTTGACGACCAAGGTGCCAGGTACAAGCTTTAAGCCGCCGCTGACGAAAGTATCTTCAAATTTCAGACCAAACAAATTATATTTGTCTCTATTGATTTCAACATTCCAGTCTATCGTTCTATCTTTGTAGTTAGCATTACTATTTGTTTTATGCAAAAAGTGCTGCTTAACATCTACGGTGACCGTATTGGATTCTTTACTATCCGAATAAACCGTATTTTTAATTGCTTTATCGTCATACAAATTGCCAGCTGGCTTGGTTTGGTACGTTATTTTATAAGCGCCAGTGATTGGGTTATTGAAGGACAGCTTAAAACCGTTCTTGGTGTTTTGATTTTTGGGATGACTGCTTACATCATAGTCCAGAGTATAGTCAGTCGACGGTATTTCAGTTCCTGGCGTGCCAGCAACCGGATCGGCCACAGGGAATACTTTAATGGAACCTGGTACAAGCTCATGGCCTTTATCGAACAAATCAGTCAAAACAGCGCTTGCTATCGTATCTTCGCCAAAATTGTATTTAATGGTCCAATCGATGACTTGAGCAGCTTCATTATATGTACCTGATTTCTCAAGCAGTTTGCCGCGGCTGTTCGTTATCGTGTCTGAAGCAGAAACATCGGTAATATTGCTGCCCTTTAATGTAGCGGTATTTTTGAAGTTTGCTTTTGTAATGTCGGTAACTGCTGTATCAAATACAATGCGATAAACCGAATTTATATTTCCTAAGTCTAGCTGCAATTTATTATCAGGTGAAGCGGGTGCAGTCACTTGATAGTCAGCAGGTGCATTTTGTAGTATTGGATTAGACAGGACACCATCGGTGTCTGAAGTCATTTTGTAAACCTTCAGCGAGCCTGGCGTGAAAGTCAGACCAGCAGGAATCGTATCGGTGACAACGGCTCCTTTAACTTTTTTGAGATCCTTGTTCACATCAACTGTCCAAGTGATATTCTCAGCATTAAAGCTCTTATCCGGTGTTCCCTTTTTGCTAATTGGAGATGTCACACCTTTAGGTGCAATCGGAATGGTGATGGTATCGCCGATATTAAATTTAATAGGTACTTCTGTTTGGTTGCCGACGCTTTGTTTCGTAAAATAGTTCCAAAAGCTTAGGGAACCAGAAACAGGTGTGCCGTCGTTAATCTCCTCGTTAAACTTAAGCGTAACGGTTTTTCCAGTTACCTTATATGTTCCTACGCTAGGATCAGCGCCTTGCAGCGGTCTTTCAGTAAGATTGCCGCTGTACATTTCAAATTGAGCGGGCAGTTCGAACTCAAACACATCGTCTTTTTGATAGGTATGACCTGCAGGAAGCTCCCAATCGTAGTTTAAAGTGAGTACCTGACCAAGCTCTACACGAATATCAGGGTTAACATAGTATACTGAATTATAAACAGATGCGATGACTGTACTTGGCTTTTCTTTATCCGTCAGCTGCATTTTGGTAATAAGGTTGGTAGAAATAGCAGCTGCCTCTACCGGCTTCAAAACACCGGCAAAGTTTACGTATTGAAAAATTAGCAAAAAAGCGATCATGAGTGCGGTTGTCTTTTTTCTCATTTCTTGGTATCCTCCATCTTAAAATGCTCGAGTATTCATTTATTTCTAGTTATTTGGAGCTAGCAGCAAAACATCATTCCTTTCTTTATTAAAATGAGCTTCATGTAGTGATCGGCCTGCTGTTAGTTGGGGGAGTTATGTATATAAGGGTGCTTTGCGAGAAAAGCGCCGACCTGACAGAGAGGTAGGAGTGCTTGATGGCATTTTTGGTTAAAAATGCATGATAACCGTACACGATTTCGGCATATTACGATCTATTCCAACATAGTTCTTATTCTATAGAACAGTACTATACAATTTCTGAACAAGTTAGGTCTTTTTACTCATATATAGTTACAAAAGCATGAATGATTTTGGGAAAAAAGCCGATATGAAAATAGATAAACGAAAATTTCTAATTGTAAACAAATTTGGATGATTGTGAACGTGATAGGAGTGTAGAAAAATGAGGGTTCTTGTAATTGATGATGAAAGACTGGCTCTCGTTCAACTGGAGCGGGTGCTCCGCCAATCGATGGAAATTACGAGCATTGATGTGTTTCAAAATCCAAAACAAGCAGTGGAGCAGGCGATTGAGCTGCAGCCTGATGTTGTTTTTCTAGATATCCATATGCCTGAATTATCTGGCATTCAAGCAGCAGAGCTTATTCAAGAGACATGTCCGCAAGCAGATATCGTTTTTGTCACGGCGCATGATGAATACGCGATAAAGGCATTTGAGCTGAATGCAGTTGATTATTTGTTAAAACCGCTTCAGAAATCGCGCGTGGAGATAACAATTGAACGTTTATTGAAGCGCAGGAGCACAAAACCGTTGTCGAAAGAAATCGAGAAGCAGGAGCAGACCGTTTATTGTTTTAAAACGCTGCGATTTCAATCCTCCCATGGACAGCCTCCAGAGCTGCCGAAATGGCGAACGGCTAAAGCCCAGGAGCTTTTTTGTTATCTGCTGCATCACCGCGGGCAAATTGTACACAAGTCGATACTGCTCGATTTATTTTTTCCGGAGATGGATATGAAGCGTGCGATGACACAACTGTACACGGCTATCTATCAAATTAGGCAATGTCTTCAGAAAATGAACATGAACATAACGATTCATAATTCCAGTATTCAAGAAGGTTATATTCTCGATTTGGGACAAGTCGTTCTAGATTTGGAGCAGTGGGAGCAAGGAATGGTTAAGCTTAGCGGTTCGATTTCTGAGGATCAGGATCAGGCATTGCGGCTGCTGGGTGAATATGAGGGCGACTATTTACAGGATTATGGATATCTATGGGCGGAGTATGAGCGAGAGCGTTTGCGTCAGTTATGGCTGAGTTTGGCGAGGATGTTAGCTGCTTATTATTTGGAGCGCGGCGATCCAACAAGCGATGCATTGCAATTGTATGAAAGAATACAAACGTTGGACCCTTACGAGGTGGAGGAGGGGCTGATCGTGATGAGGCTTTATGATGAGCTGGGCTGTTACGATAAGGTGACTTTCCACTATGAGCGTCTTCTTCAAACGATAGAAAATGATTTGGGACTTACCGTTCCTTTGCAGGTGACGGAGTGGTACAAGCAATGGCAGGAGAAGAAAAACGGCAAGGAAATGCTTTTATGAAAGAGGAACAACAGCATAAATGAGAATACATCAGCACAGGAGAGCAACTGACTATGCTGTACGTATTCTTTTTTTGTTTTCCGACGTTGCGCGACTTTAAGGATAACGTTATAATAGATGGGAACAAACATTCTTATTTTGAAATATCAGATGAAATGAAATGACTATATTTGACTATAATGATAAGAGCATATATTTCGGAATGATGGGGGTGGATGATAGGCGTGAGTGAGCTCGCAAAAGAAACAAGGCTGTTTGAGTTAAAATCGGATTATACGCCGCAAGGCGATCAACCAAAGGCAATCGAACAGCTTCTAGAAGGTATTCATGCAGGAAAGAGACATCAGACGCTTCTGGGAGCAACGGGTACAGGCAAGACGTACACAATTGCGAACATGATCGAGAAGCTAAACCGACCAACGCTTGTAATTGCCCATAATAAGACGCTGGCAGCACAGCTGTGCAGTGAGTTCAAAACTTTTTTCCCTGACAATGCAGTAGAGTATTTTGTGAGCTACTATGATTACTATCAGCCGGAAGCATACATCCCCTCAACCGATACGTTTATTGAGAAGGACTCCAGCATAAACGATGAGATCGATAAGCTTCGACATTCAGCGACGAGCTCTTTGTTTGAACGCCGTGATGTGATCATCGTAGCGAGCGTTTCCTGTATTTACGGTCTCGGATCTCCGACGGAATACGGAGGCCTCGTGCTTTCGCTCCGTGTAGGGATGGAGAAGTCGCGGGATGCGATTCTGCATAAGCTGGTCGATATTCAATATCAACGCAACGATATCAGCTTTACGCGCGGAACGTTCCGTGTTCGCGGCGACATTGTTGAGATCTTCCCAGTCGCCAATAATGAGCGGGCTATTCGTGTAGAGCTCTTTGGTGATGAGATTGAGCGCATTTCAGAAATTGATGTGCTCACCGGCGAAATCATTGGCGAACGCGATCATATTGCCATTTTCCCTGCTTCTCACTTCGTTACTCAAGAAGAGACGATGAAGGTAGCACTCGTCAATATTGAGAGGGAGCTGGAGGAACGACTCGCCGAGCTCCGCGAAGCAGGCAAGCTGCTCGAAGCGCAGCGGCTGGAGCAGCGAACGCGCTATGACTTGGAAATGATGGCGGAGATGGGCTTTTGCTCAGGCATTGAGAACTATTCAGGACCGCTCACTTTCAGAGAGCGAGGGGCAACGCCTTATACGCTGCTTGATTATTTCCCTGATGATATGGTTATTGTTATTGATGAGTCCCATGTATCGCTGCCACAGATTCGAGCGATGTATAATGGTGACCGGGCGCGTAAAGAGATGCTTGTTAATCACGGCTTCCGCCTTCCGTCAGCGATGGATAACAGGCCGCTGCGCTTCGAGGAGTTCGAGGCGAAGGCCAAGCAGCTCGTTTATGTATCCGCAACGCCAGGTCCTTATGAGATTGAGCATACCGACAAAATGATTGAACAAATTATTCGTCCTACAGGTCTAATTGATCCGATTATTGATGTCCGCCCAACGAAGGGACAAATCGATGACTTGCTGAACGAGATTCGGGATCGCATTGCGAAGGATGAACGGGTTCTTGTTACAACGCTGACGAAGAAGATGTCAGAGGATTTAACCGATTATATGAAGGAGATAGGCATTAAGGTAAGGTATCTCCATTCCGATATTAAGACGTTGGAGCGATTGGCCATATTGCGTGACCTTAGGCTCGGCGTTTTCCACGTGCTCATTGGAATCAACCTGCTTCGAGAGGGCCTCGATTTGCCTGAGGTATCGCTCGTTACGATTCTCGATGCGGACAAAGAAGGGTTTCTTCGCTCGGATCGCGCGCTTATTCAAACCATTGGACGTGCGGCGAGAAACAGTGAAGGGCGCGTCATCATGTATGGTGATAAGATTACCGATTCTATGGATCGCGCGATCAAAGAAACGGAGCGTCGTCGTACCATTCAGCTGGCATACAACGAGAAACACGGCGTTACGCCACAAACGATAAAGAAAAAGGTTCACGATGTAATTGAAGCGACGAAGGTAGCCGAGCAGAAAGCCGACTACTTAACCGGTGCTGGCGTGGACAAAATGACCAAGAAAGACCGTCTGGCGCTTGTTCAAAGGCTGGAAGCGGAAATGAAAGACGCAGCAAAAAACTTGCAGTTCGAACGTGCAGCAGAACTGCGGGATGCGCTGCTTGAACTGCGTGCCGAGATGGGCTAAGAAGTAGGAGGAGAAACGATTGGCTAGCGATAAAATAATTGTGAAGGGCGCTCGCGCCCATAATCTAAAAAACATTGACGTCACGATACCGCGCGACAAATTTGTGGTACTGACGGGGTTAAGCGGCTCCGGTAAATCTTCACTTGCATTTGATACCATCTATGCAGAGGGACAGCGTCGTTACGTTGAATCATTATCCGCTTATGCACGCCAATTTCTTGGGCAAATGGAAAAGCCGGATGTTGATTCTATTGATGGGCTTTCACCAGCTATATCTATTGATCAGAAGACAACAAGCCGCAATCCGCGTTCTACGGTCGGAACGGTTACTGAAATTTATGATTATTTGCGGCTCTTATTTGCCCGTATCGGCAAGCCGCATTGTCCAGAGCATGGGATCGAAATAACGTCGCAGACCGTTGAACAAATGGTTGACCGAATTATGGAATACCCGGAGAAGACGAAGCTGCAAATTTTGGCTCCGCTTATTTCAGGCCGCAAAGGCGAGCATACCAAGCTGCTCGCAGACATTCAGAAGCAAGGTTTTGTTCGTGTACGCGTGAATGGTGAATTGCGAGAGCTCAGCGAGAAGATTGAGCTGGAAAAAAATAAAAAGCACAGTATTGAAGTGGTTGTCGATCGTATCGTCGTGAAATCAGATATTCAAACGAGGCTGGCGGATTCAATCGAAACTGCACTGAAAATATCTGAGGGCCGCGTGCTCGTTGATATCATCGATCAGGAGGAGCTTCTATTCAGCTCGAATCTGGCTTGTCCAGAATGCGGTTTTAGTATCGAAGAGCTGGAGCCGCGCATGTTCTCGTTCAATAGTCCTTACGGGGCATGCCCGGATTGTGATGGATTAGGCATGAAAATGATCGTTGATCCAGATTTGCTCGTACCTGATATGAGCAAGTCGATTGCGGATGCTGCTTTCCTTGCTTGGGCGGGCAGTACGTCAAATTATTATCCGCAGTTTCTAAGTGCGGTTTGCGTGCATTATGGCATACCGCAGGATGTTCCGGTATCCGAGCTTGAGCCGGAGCAGATGAAGAAGATATTATATGGAACAGGCGGAGAGCGTGTTCGTTTCCTATATGAGAACGATTTTGGTCATCGTAAAGAGGCCTATGTTCCATTCGAAGGTATCGTTCATAACCTTGAGCGGCGTTATAGAGACACCGCATCGGATATGATGCGCGAGCATATTGAGAACTATATGAGTGCTAAGCCATGTGCAGGCTGTAAGGGACAACGTCTTCGCAAGGAAACATTAGCGGTCACGATCAACGCGCAGCATATTTCCCAAGTTACCTCCTTATCTATTGGAGACGCACAGCGGTACTTTGATTCGTTAAAATTGTCTCAGAAGGAAATAGCAATCGCAAACTTAATCTTGAAAGAGATCAACAGCCGACTAGGTTTCCTTGTGAATGTAGGATTAGAGTATTTGTCATTAAGCCGCGCAGCGGGTACACTGTCGGGCGGAGAAGCACAGCGTATTCGATTGGCAACGCAAATCGGCTCAAGCCTTATGGGCGTCCTTTATATATTGGACGAGCCAAGCATTGGGCTGCACCAAAGAGATAATGATCGCTTGATTGAGACGCTTGAGCATATGCGCAACCTTGGAAATACGCTCATCGTCGTTGAGCATGACGAGGATACGATGCTGGCAGCCGATTATATTATCGACATCGGGCCTGGAGCGGGTATACACGGAGGCATGGTCATTGCAGAAGGTACGCCAGAGGAAGTGATGGCGAATGAAAACTCATTGACGGGTCAATATTTGAGTGGACGCAGGTTTATTGAAGTGCCTTCCGAGCGCCGCAAGACGAGCGACAAATGGTTAGAGGTTCGTGGCGCGAAGGAAAACAATTTAAGAAACGTAAATGTAAAGATTCCACTTGGTGTATTCTCAGCGGTAACCGGTGTTTCGGGTTCTGGGAAGTCGACCTTCGTTAATGAAATTTTGTACAAAACGTTAGCGCGTGATTTGAACAAAGCGAAGACGCGTCCTGGACAGTACAAGGAAATGCGAGGCATCGAGCATTTGGAGAAGGTCATTGATATTGATCAATCGCCAATCGGCCGAACGCCAAGATCTAATCCAGCTACGTATACCGGGGTATTTGATGATATCCGTGATTTGTATGCGAGTACGACGGAATCGAAAGTACGCGGCTACAAGAAGGGAAGATTCAGCTTCAATGTGAAGGGCGGACGCTGTGAAGCCTGTCGTGGAGATGGAATCATTAAGATTGAGATGCATTTCCTTCCTGATGTCTATGTGCCTTGTGAGATTTGCAAAGGTAAACGATATAATCGAGAGACGCTGGAAGTGAAATACAAAGGTAAAAATATTGCGGAAGTGCTGGAAATGACCATTGAGGACGGCTGTTCATTCTTCGAGAACATTCCTCGTATTCATCGGAAAGTACAGACGCTGCTTGATGTTGGTCTTGGTTATATGAAGCTGGGTCAACCAGCTACCACATTATCAGGTGGTGAAGCGCAGCGCGTTAAGCTGGCTGCTGAGCTTTATCGTCGTTCCACGGGCAAGACGCTTTACATTTTGGATGAACCAACAACGGGCTTGCACGTGCATGACATCGACAGATTGTTGACCGTTCTTCACCGCTTGGTTGATTCAGGTGAATCCGTACTCGTTATTGAGCATAACTTGGACGTCATTAAGACGGCGGATTATTTGATAGATCTAGGTCCAGAAGGCGGCAATGGCGGCGGTATGATTGTGGCAACAGGCACGCCGGAACAGGTTATCAAAGTTGAGCAATCGTATACGGGCAAATATTTAAAACCGATCCTTGAGCGTGACCGCGAACGTACAACAGCACGTCATAAAGAGAATCTAAAGGTTGCTGCGGCAGCCGAATAATGAAGTGAATAGAGGGAGCAAGCTGAGTATTTACTCAGTTTGCTCCCTCTTTTTTTTTGCATATTTTCAACCTAAATTTAATGAAACAACGATTAAGAATAAACGAAAGAAATTCTGCTTAAAAAACGTGTGAACAGATAAAAAGTAAAATATGTTCCAAAATACAAAGATCTAATTCTTATGAGCCTCCCGTTTTTTTTCTAAAATGAAGCATATAAACAAAGTTTGAAGGAGGAGCTTCATGAGACAGAAAAAAACGTTAGTCCAGCTCAGTATGGGAGCAAGGGAGCAAATTGCAGGCTATTTATTCGTTGCTCCTTTAATGATCGGACTCGTTGTACTTACATTGATTCCTGTATTAGGATCACTGCTGCTCAGCTTTACGAGTTGGAATTTTGTTGCGGGAATTGATGCAATAAAATTTGTAGGTTTTGATAATTTTGAACGGCTGTTTAATGACTCTGTTTTTATGAAAAGTTTAGTAAACAATCTCATCTTCATTATTACGGTGCCCATTACGATCGTACTGGCATTGGTGCTGTCGATCATTATTGATAAGCATGTGTACTTGAAGGATATGTTTAAAGTCGTTTACTTTTTACCGTACATTTCAAGTGTTGTGGCTGTAGCTATGGTATGGCAGGTGCTCTTCCATCCTTCGTATGGACCGGTAAACAATTTCTTAATTTCGATCGGATTCGAGAATCCACCGAAGTGGCTGGCCGATATCGACTATGCGATGCCATCGTTGATGATGATTCAAATTTGGATTCTGCTCGGCTATAACATTATTATTTTCATAGCTGGCTTGCAGGGCATACCGAAAGATCTTTATGAAGCAGCTGACATTGACGGTGCGAATACATGGACTAAATTCCGTAAAATTACAGTGCCTTGCATATCGCCAACTACGTTCTTCCTGCTCGTAACTGGTATTATTGGTACTTTCAAAATTTTCGATTTGATTCAAGTGTTAACACAGGGTGGTCCCGCTAACTCAACGACCGTTATCGTATATGAATTATATGACACGGCATTCAATCAATTAAAAACAGGCTACGCATCGAGTATGGCTCTCGTACTTTTTGTCATTTGCCTAGCTATAACGGGCTTGCAGATGCTCGCACAAAAAAAATGGGTGAATTATTAATTCAGGAAGGAGGAATTGGCAATGAAAAATGTGAATGTGTCCAAAATCGTATGGACAATTATTATGGCAGCCTTCGGCATGATGTCGCTGCTCCCATTCTTGTGGATGCTGACCACCTCATTCAAGCCGGAAGCAGATGTTTTCAACTTTCCAATTGAATGGATTCCAACGAAGTGGCATCTGATCGAGAATTACAAACAAGTGTGGACAGGAGGGTTTCTCCGGTATTACACGAACTCCATATACATTACTTTAACGACAACCGTGATCAATGTATTCGTATGTGCACTGGCAGCGTTCGGCTTCTCTAAACTGCGTTTCCGAGGCAGAGACACGATGTTCCTTCTTGTTCTTGCCTTATATATGGTGCCGCCACAAGCGTCGTTGGTACCGCAATTCTTATTGTTTAACTGGTTGAACCTCATCGATACGCATATTGGTCTTATTCTTATTAACAGCTTTAGTATTATTGGAGCGTTTATGCTCAGACAATTTTTTATGGGCGTAAATAATGAATATATGGAATCAGCGCGTATGGATGGTGCAGGCCATTTCCGTTCCTTTTTTCAAATTGCGCTGCCGCTCATTCGTCCGGGTCTAGCGACCTACGCGATTCTGCGATTTATATGGACATGGAATGATTACCAGTATCCGCTTATCTTTTTGAAGTCGAAGGATCTATTTACGATTCAGCAGGGCATTAGGCTTTTTGGAGACCAATATGGTGATATTTACTCCCTTATGATGGCTGGCGCTGTATCAGCGATTGTTCCTTTGCTCATTATTTTTGCGATTGGTCAAAAACAGGTTATCGAAGGCATTTCTCTTGGCGGTGTAAAAGGGTAACAAAGTCAAAATAGTTTCTCTTCAGTAAAATATGGGAACTTCGAATCAGAAATGAACGTGGTAGGATTTGTTTGTAGACGTTTTCATAACTAGTCGTGTTATAAATATTAGGAGGGTTACGATGAAAAAGAGATTATCGATGATGTTATTGGGGTTAGCAGTATTCGCATCGGCTTGTTCCGGGGGCAATAATGGTGGAAATTCAAATGCTGGCGGCGCGACAAACGCGACTAATGCTCCAAAAGAGCCAGCAGCAGAGCAAGTAACACTGAAGCTAAGCACGTGGCAAACGGACGGCAAGGCAAAGTGGACGGAAGTTATTTCGGCTTTTGAAGAAAAACATCCGAATATTAAGGTAGAACTTGACCTCTTGAATGAAAAAGGCGATTCCATTGCTTCCATGCAAAAGCTGGATCTAATGGCTGCATCCAATGATCAGCTTGATATTATCGAATTGCCTTACACGAACTATTCACAGCGCGCCGATATTGGATTGCTCGAGCCTTTGGATAGCTATATCGAAAAGGATGGCTATAAATACGAAGACGAGTACCTTGTAGACACGAAGGTAAACGATAAAATTTACGCTTTGCCTTCCTCCATGCAACGTTGGTTCGTGCTACTAAATAAAGAAATGCTCGACGAGGCTGGATTGCCTGTTCCAACGGACTGGACTTGGAAAGAGTTTATGGAATATGCGCAAAAACTAACGAAGGGCGAAGGAACAACGAAACGTTATGGAGCTTATTTGCATAACTGGCCGGATTACTTCCAGCTGCAAATGATGAGCAAGCCTTCGGAAAATACATTCCTGAAAGCGGACGGCACATCCAATGCGACGGACCCTGTGCTTAAAGCTAACTTGGAAATGATGAAAAAAATGATGTACGAAGACAAGAGCGCTAATATGTACGAGGATATTATTTCGCAAAAGCTTGCTTACCGTAACCAATATTTCAACGGTCTAGCTGCAATGCTGCCGATGGGTGACTGGATGGTAGCTGAGTCCGGAGGTACGGATGCCATTCCAGCTAATTTCGTAACTGCATTCGCACCGCTTCCGAAATTGGATGGCGAAAGCAAACATTATTCCCCAGTACAACCGACTTATATGGGAGTTGCGGCGAAATCGAAAAATAAAGAAGCGGCTTATACCTTTGTAAGATGGTATACCTCTGAAGGTCTTGCTGTCAGCGGCCGTGTATTCTCCGGCTGGGCGAAGTCTGATTCCAGCAAGCTTATCGATACCATTGTGGCGGCTGCAAAAGATCCTTCAAAAATCGATGTAGAGTCATTGAAATACACGATGAGCACTACGGTTCCAGGAAATGCGCCAGTACCTGCCAAATATGCAGATGAAGCGAAAAATACAGTTATTCCAGAAGCGGAATTGTATATCTTAGGCAAACAAGACGTGGATACAACGATTGCGAACATTGATAAAAATATCGCAGAGGTTGTTAAGAATAACGGAAATTAATGACGAGTTTTATTGAAATTGATCTTTCGTATTAAAGGGCTTACAATGTTTTGGGACAGAAAGAGCATCAATTTCTGTCCCTATTCTATTCAGATATGAGGCCTGCACTTGTGTTAAATCGACAAGATTCATTACGGATGAAATTAGTTTGGTCAGCGTTGATTTGTTTTGTCATTCCGCTAGCGGTTATTTACCTCGTCACCAACTATTTAACAAAAGATATTATTTTGGACAAAGTGGTCATGAATGCGGAAGATTCGCTCAAGGTTGCTAAATCAGAAATTAACAGCGTGTTTGAGCAGACATTGAATTTATCGAATTTTGTGTTAATGAACGCTGAAATACGTCAAATGCTAATGGTCAACAAAGCTGAGTTAACGCTGCAGGAGCAAAAGCAGGAATATGCGGTTAATTTCAGTAAGCTGTCACGAATTTTGGATGATCTTTTTATTCAGAAAAATGATTTTCAAGTTACGATTTTAGGGGTGAAGGAACCCTTTTATACAAACTATTCACACAGTGATTTGAACCCGAGATTGTGGTATGAGAGAAAATGGTTTCATCAATTAAATGAGCTGCCGATATTTTCTACCTATTGGCTTGGCGAACAAATTCAAACAGACAAGATGACGACAAATTACGTAACGATGGGAAGACCGATCAAGAAGACGGCAAGTATTCCAATTGGCTATATGATCGTTAATATAAATGAGCGCTTAATACGCCCCTATCTTACAACAAACGAAAATCAGGAAATGTTTTTGTTAGACTCAAGCGGCGTCGTGATCTCGCAAGCGAACCCATCCAAAATAGGAGAAAAGCTGCTTTGGTGGAAGCCGGAGGGAATGGGCCGGACGATCGAAATCGAAAGAAAAAAATATGTTTATGTCGAGCAAAAATTAGAGAGCAACGATTGGCGAGTCGTTAGCCTTATTCCAATGTCTGCGGCCATTGATAAGAACAAACAGGTGTTGTTCGTTAGCTTCATCGTTCAAGCCTTGTTCTTCTCGTTATTTTTTGTGCTGTTGACGATCCGAATATCTGCGTTAACGAAGCCTATTCGTGATTTAAGCGTGTTTGTTACGAAAATTGGACGTGGTCAGCTCGACGAGCGCAATAATATACGCGGGCATAACGAGGTCGGTCATTTAGCGAAAACGATAGATTTTATGCTGGATCGCATTCAAGAGATGTTCGAGCAAATTACATTAGAGCAGGCGAAGAAACGAAAAGCGGAGCTAGAAATGCTTCAGGCTCAAATTAATCCGCATTTTATGTTCAATCTGCTCAATTCAATAAGGCTCAATATATTGATTCAAGGGGATCAGGAGAATGCGGAATTAATCAAATCGCTTTCCTCTTTATTGCGAATGACGATTAATCGGGATAACGAGTTTATTCCTCTGGAGGAAGAGGGAGACACCGTGCTCCATTATGTGAAGCTTATGAATTTCCGACATGCCAATCAAGTAAGAGTCGCTTATAACTTTGAGGCTGGCTGCGAGCAAGCATTGGTTCCGCGATTCATGATTCAACCGTTAATAGAGAATGCGATCATTCATGGATTCGAACAATTTGACGGTGAAATATTTATCGATGCGAACAAAGAGCATGACAATGGACGTGAGCTGCTTCGAATTGTGGTGCGAGATAACGGAATTGGAATGACTAAAGATAAGCTGAAAGAGCTTCAAGCGAAAAGTGAGGATGTACGCGACCCGCAGGAAAGCGAAAATAAAAGCTTTTCGGGCATCGGCGTAAAAAATGTGTTTCAGAGGCTGCGGCTCGTTTATGGAGAGTATGTCAAAACCACAATTGAAAGCGAGTCAGGTGTCGGAACGAAGATAACATTAATATTCCCATTCGAGTGTAAGAGAGCAGGTGCGCAGCATGTTGACGGCAATTCTAGTGGATGATGATTATCCGGTAGTACGTTATCTCTCTCAAACTGTTTTGTGGCATGAACTTGATATCCATTTGATCGGCTGTTATTCAAACGGTCTTGAGGCTTGGGAGGCAGCATGCCAGAGTCCGCCCGATATTATACTAACCGATATTGGCATGCCAAAAATGAGCGGGCTTGAGATGCTTGAGAAGTTTTGTGAAATTAATCCAAAAGGCAGAGCCGTTGTTCTGTCCTGCCATAATGAATTTAAATATGCACAGCAAGCGCTGAAATTGAATGTGAAAGATTATATTTTGAAAGAAAGCTTGGATGTCGAGCAATTACAAGCCATATTGAAAAATATCGTGACCGATTTGCAATTAGAGAACAAAAAAGCGACGGATATGGTGTTGTACAAGCAAAAGAATCAATCCGCGTTTAAAGAAAAGTTTTTGAAAGACACCTTGTTTCAATCCTATTGGACAAAGGAAGCATGGTTGGAGCAAGCTCGGACGAACGGTATTTCACTCGATGCCAAAAGCTATATTCCACTAGTCGTTATTATTGATCGCATGTCGACCGTTGCAAGCAACAGGAAGTTGAACGATTATACGATTGCATTCTCCGTTGAAAACGTCCTGCACGACTTATTGGATGCTTCACGTTGGGTGACCTTTCGTTATAGTAATAAGCAGTTAGTTATTTTGTACGGCAGCAATGATCCAGCCAAAGAGCAGCAAGAGATTTATTATGCGATGCAGGAAGCTATTGCTGTTATCTACAAGTATTTAAAAATATCCGTCTCCTGTATACAAGGAAGAGAAACGAGAGGGCCAAAAGAAATGCAAGGGGTCCTGCTTCCGATGCTGAAAGAGCCGGAGCATTGCTTTTATCTCAAAGAATCGGCAGTACACAATTTCGGGGTGGTGTCATTCTCCAAAGATGATATGTATACAGAGTATTCTCAATTGTTTGCGAGCATCAATCAAAGCATCGCTTTAAATGAACCAGACGAGCTGCGGAAAAAGATTGTGGAGTGGACGCATGAGGTTCGAGCAAGAAGGTTTCATCCGAGCAACGTAAAGGAATTAGTGCTGCAGCTGCTTATGGATCTGCAAATGAAAACAAAAGTTACACTGCAGTATCACCCATTCTTATCGGAAGAGAAGCTGTACGATGCGGTGAATGCGATTGAGACATTAGATCATTTGGAAGAATGGATGATCCAGCATTTAAATGAGTTATCCAGAAGGCTAAGTATATATGCGATCAGCTCTAAACGTACGGAAGTGATCAAGGCACAGCAATTTGTTGTGTCGCATGTAACGGAGAAAATGACGCTGGAGGATATGGCCAACCATTTGAACTTGAATTCCAGTTATTTTAGCCGCTTGTTTAAAAAAGAGACAAATCAAAATTTCATCGAATATGTCAATATGGTCAAGCTTCAGAAAGCGAAGGAGCTTCTCCAGCAATCCAGCAAAAGTGTTGAAGAGATTTCCGATTATTTGGGTTATGCCAACAAAAGTTATTTCATTAAGTTGTTCAAACGTGAGATGGGCATGAGACCTAGCGAATATTCGGTTTGGAGCAAAGGTCATTTTGAGTGAAACGGAGAGAGCTTTTATGGCAGCAACGAGAGAATTAGATCAGGTGAGATTACAATCGAAAGCAGATTTGCAGCAAACGGTTAGCGAGGCTTTTGAACCGTTGAAGGAGCGATTCACTCCCGGATACGCAGGTTTGGATCTCGGTGCGACAGGAGCGATTCATAGTGAGGCTATTGCCTTGATGGAAGCTTTTGCCCGTCCATTATGGGGACTAGTTCCGCATGCCTGCGGCGGGGGAGAATCAGATCTGTGGCCGATGTATGTACAGGGCATTATTCACGGAACCGATCCGGATCATGAGGAGTATTGGGGCAGTTTCGGAACGAAAGACCAGAGAATGGTAGAGCAATCTATTCTTGGCTTAGGACTCGCGCTTGCTCCCCATAAAATATGGGAACCGCTAACTGACAAGCAAAAAGACAATGTATACCGCTGGCTTAATCAAATAAATCTCGTTGATCGTTCCAATCCGAATAACTGGCTGATGTTTACGGTACTAGTGAATGTGGGCTTCCAAAAAGTAGGTTTGCCGCATGATCAGGACATAATGGACAACTACCTGGACACTATTGATTCCTATTACTTAAGCGACGGCTGGTATTCGGATGGGAAGACGGATCAGCGGGACTATTATATTCCGTTCGCCATGCATTATTATGGACTCCTCTATGCCAAGCTGATGGAGAAAGAGGATGCTGAGCGGGCTGCGCGTTACCGTGAGCGCGCAAGCCTATTCGCTCAGGATTTCATACATTGGTTCGCGGAGGATGGAAGCAGCATCCCATTCGGGCGCAGCCTCACGTATCGTTTTGCACAAGTTTCTTTCTGGAGTGCGTTAGTATTTGCGGATGTGCTGCCTTACTCCATGGGAGTGATGAAAGGCATTATTATGCGCCATTTGCGCTGGTGGTTCTCACAGCCGATCTTTACGCCTGATGGTTTGCTAAGTATCGGATATGCTTATCCGAATTTACTGATGGGCGAAGGCTATAATGCGCCAGGATCTCCTTATTGGTCGTATAAAGCATTTCTTATTTTAGCTTTGCCGGATGAGCATCCCTTCTGGCAGGCAGAGGAAGAGGTATTGCCTGAGCTTAAGCCTCTTGTCGCTCAGCCGCATGCACGTATGACCATTAGCCGTCCGGAAGGTCATAAGCATGTCATTGCCTATGGCTCAGGCCAAATGGCTAACTTCGATATGTCGCATAGCGCGGCAAAATATTCGAAATTCGCCTACTCGACTTTATTCGGCTTCAGTGTGCCAAAAGGTTACTACGGGCTTACGCAGGGGGCATATGATTCGACGCTTGCGCTAAGTGAATGCGATGAGCATTACCGTGTCCGGCGATTTTGTGAGGAGTTTCGAATTCAGGAGCAATCGGTCTACTCCCGCTGGCTGCCATGGGCAAATGTGGAGGTACAGACATGGATTATACCGGCGGGCTTGTGGCATGTTCGTGTACATCGAATCAAGACGGAGCGCGAGCTTGATGTCGCCGAGGGCGGATTTGCGATTCAGACGTTGGCAGGAGACGCAAAGGAACAAGCTGATGTCCTAACGATAACGGGAGCCGTGCTGGCAAAAATGCCAGACGGGATGAGCGGAATGATTAACATTTCCGGCTTCGAACAAGCGATGATGCTTTATCCAGAGGCGAATACGAATGTGCTTAAGCCTCGAACGATGATACCAACGCTAACCGCTCGTTTGACACAAGGTGAGCATATACTCATATCCGCTGTCTTTGGTGCGACGAACAGCAAAGAGAACGAGCTGGAGTGGTTAAACCCTCCTAGCGTTGAGCAGGATAGCTCGGGGAAAATGATAATCGGAAATATAATTCATAATGACATTTTTCTGAGGTGATTAATAGTGATGTGGCAAACAGCAATTGACGATGCGATAGTTAAAGTGAAGCAAAATATAGGTAAACATCCCGGCAAGCTGCCGCATATTTCGGAGGGGCAGCGTTATGAGTGGGGAGAAAATGATGACTGGATCGAAGGCTTTTATATTGGCATGATGTGGCTTGCCTATGAATCTAGTGAAGATGTTTTCTATAAGGAAGCAGCTGAGTCCTTTTTGCCGAACTTTAAAGACCGGCTTGATCGCCATGTGGCGCTCGATCATCATGATATTGGTTTCCTATATTCGTTGTCAGCCGTTGCAGAGTGGCGAGTGACAGGAAGCGAAGAGGCCCGGATGGTGGCGCTTGAAGCTGCTGAAAGGCTCTATTCACGCTGGCGGCCGAGGATAGGGATCATTCAAGCCTGGGGCAAAGAGGATGACCCGGAAAACGGGGGACGAATGATCATTGATTGTTTAATGAATCTTCCACTGTTGTTCTGGGCTTACGAACAGACCGGCGAACAAAAATATTATGATATTGCCTACAAACATGCTTGTGCCAGTCAAAAATTTCTAGTTCGTGGCGACCGATCATCGTATCATACGTTTTACTTCGATCCTAAGACGGGTCATGCGCTTCGAGGCGGGACTCATCAAGGTTATGAGGATGGCTCGACTTGGACAAGAGGGCAAGCTTGGGGCATTTATGGATTTGCACTCGCATACCGCTATACAAAGGATGCCGCTTTTTTGGAGACATCCAAACGGCTGGCTCATTACTTTATTGAGCATTTGCCCGAGGATCATGTCGCTTATTGGGATTTTGATGTACCGATGGAATGGGATACGCCTCGTGACAGCTCAGCATCGGCTATTGCAGTATGCGGCATGTTGGAGCTGATGGAGCTGCTTGCTGAAGGGGATGCCGATCTTGCTATATTCGAAAAGGCCATTCATAGCAGCATGAATTCATTAGCTCAGCATTATGCAACAACAGATCTTCCGAATGCGGAGGGGCTGCTGAAGCATGGCTCTTATCATGTGCGGGGCGATCGTGCGCCGGATGATTATATGATTTGGGGCGATTATTATTATTTAGAAGCGTTAATTCGCATGAACAAAGGCATTAAAGGGTATTGGTAGCCTATGTAGATGCTTAGAAACAAGCTTAGCTGAATGATCTTGTCCACCCCTATAAGAAGAGGCTGTCACTTTAGGTTTATAACCTTTAGCGGCAGCCTCTTTTCTGTGTAGGGTGTCAAGATTCATCTGCATTGCTAGTTTGGCAAAGAGGTTTAGCTGCATTTTTTGCAATAGGTAAAAATTATACGATATCAGTCAAATCAGTTCATTATAGCGAAGTTTGGTTTCTGTCTATAATAGTACAAAGTTTAATTGTAAGTGCTTACATAGAGGGAGGAGGCAAGGACAACGTGAAAGGGAAAAAGCTGTTATTCGTCGTATGCAGCATGCTTATTGTACTTATTGCTGGAGCATTATCGCTGGGTAACATGCCTGCTCTAAACCCTGCGGATAAGACAGCGTTTACGATCGATAATTACGATGTATCGGAAAGTGAATTTCAAGCCTTTTTACAAAGCAACAAGGCTTTAACGACAAGTTATTTTAAGCGAACTTACAATGCCGATTATGACAAGGATTTTTGGGCAGCTTCTTTCAACGGTGAAAACCCGCTGGAGTATGCGAAGCAAAAAGCTATGGATGAGCTTGTGAAGGTGAAAATAGAGCAAATCATTTTGAAGGAGAATGGTATCCTCAGTGACATTTCTTACGAAGCATTCTTGAAGAGCTATGATCACGAAAATAAGGATAGAGCAAAAAAAGCAGCTAACAATCAGCCTATCTACGGCCCCAAGAAGTATGGGAAAGCAGAGTACTACTCCTATTATCAAAGCATGAACGTTCAGAAGCTCATCGATAAATGGGCGAAAGAAGCGCAAAGTACGCTGCCCGACCAAGAGCTTAAACTTTATTATGACAAGGTGAAGCAGCAGTATTTTCACAAAGGGTATGAATTTGATTACGAGAAAATTTCCTTGGATAGCAAAGCGGGTATGAAGGAGGAGCTGACACTGAATCTGGCGGAAACCTCCAAAGAGGATACACTATCGCAAAATCTTTACACCCTATTTCTTGGCCTCTCGGAAGGCGAGTATAGCGATATCGTTCAATCAGGCGAGGGAATGTATAGGTATAGGCTTCTAGCAAAGCGAGATAAAGGTATTGAAAAGTATGAGGATGTTAAGAACGCCGTCATTCAACTGTATGTGCAGGAGCGGCTAGAAGAAGAAGTGAGCAAGCGTTTGAAACAGACGAAGATTGAATTTAATAAGGAGGTGTTTCCAAAAATAACGTTCATGTCGTAAGTCTATCAAAAATAATAGGAGGATGATTTTTTTGAAGCATTATATGCAGCAAAAGCTTGTATCCATGGTTCTATTAGTCGCACTCTTAACGACAATAGCGATTCCCGCTGTTTCAGCACAGGAAACGGGCGTACCGCTGGAGGATTCGCAGCCGCTTGCTATAGCAGAGCAGTCGGTAACAGGCTCGACATATTATGTCAGCAATGAGGGCAATGACGATAATGATGGCAAATCGGAGGATAAAGCTTGGGCATCGCTAGAGAAGGTTAATAGCGTAGGCTGGAAGCCTGGCGATCGCATTTTATTCAAGGCTGGCGATGTATGGAATGGTTCATTGAAGCTAAGAGGAATATCAGGCACCAAAGAAGCACCGATCATCTTCGATAAATATGGCAGTGATGATCCTTCTGTAAGGCCGATCATTAACGGCAATGGAACAACAACGACAGAGAAATCAGCTATTATTCAAAATTATACAGGCGTGAAGGATAAAACATTATCCGCTACGATCGACGTTGTGGACGGCAGCTACCTGCAGTTTCACAACTTTGAATTAACGAATAAAAACCCTGACGTTGTCTCGCAGCGGGCAGGCATTAACATTAGAACAGCTTCAACCAATGTAACGGAATGGGAAGCTAACCCACACCGAGGAATCGTTGTTAAGAACAACTATATCCACGATGTCGATGGCAACCCTACGGGCTGGAAGGTAGGCAGCGGCGGCATTCTGATCCTTGGCAATATTGAGGATGTGCTCGTTGAAGGAAATACGGTGGAGCGGGTCGATATTGAAGGCATTCGAAATGCGGGTCTTTACCGAGAAGGCGATACGAAAGCCAATTTCCCGAGAGTTCTGCGAAATGTAGTGTTCAATAACAACTATGTTGCCGATGTGCAAGGTGACGGCTTCGTTATGAGCAACGTGGGCAGCAACGGCAGAATGGAATACAATACGGTCGTCAGGCATTCGGCGAAAAATGTAGGCAACGTCAATTATGCCGGCCTATGGGTCATTGGCGTTAAGGATATGGTCATTCAATACAATGAAGTGTATGGCGGTATTTATGGCTATAATGATGGGCAGGCCTTTGACGTAGATATGTTTTGCGAAGGAACTCTCTATCAATATAACTACAGCCACAGCAACCGTGGTGGATTCATATTATTTATGAGCGGCTCAACAAACTCTCTCGTTCGCTATAATATTAGTGTAAATGATGGAGATGGTCGATATATATTCCATTATCTTCCTACTACACTTGGAGATGCTCCATTAATTCATAACAATACTTTCTTTACCGATGCGCAGGTGCAGACGAAGCTGATCAGCGATCCTGGAAAATACTTAAGAATGTACAATAATATCTTTTACTCCAAGGCTAATACAACGATTGGACAAGACCGCTTTGCTGGCGGCGAAGTGAAAAATAATATTTTTTATCCGGGCAGCGAGTACAAGGATTTGAAGCTGACTGGATTATCATTGGATCAAAACTTGTTTGCAAGTCCGCAATTCGCAAGAGCGGGTGAAGAGCCCAAAGATATCATTAATGCTAGCCAAAGCACATTTGATGTAGAGATATTGAACGGATACAAATTGCTGCCAGGCTCACCGGCAATCGATGCAGGGATGGATATGACAGCATTGACGCCATCGGTATGGGCACCTGCAACAAAAGACTTCTTTAATAATGCGATCACATCTGCTGCTAAAGTGGATATTGGAGCGCATGAATATTCGAATGATGCGCCAAGCGAGCAGGCACCAGAGGTAATGCCGCAAACGATTGTCTTTGACAAGCCTGTGCTGGAGCTTCATGCAAAGCATAGAGGCGAGAAGATGACGGCTACGGTTGGTCCAGACAACGCATGGTTTAAAGGAATCAAATGGTCGAGCAGCAATCCTGCAGTGGCCGCCATTAATGCGCAAGGTTTTGTATCCCCGCTGCTTGAGGGCGAAACGATCATTACAGCTGAAAGCACTATTAATCCGAATGTGAAAGCTGAAGCGCGAGTCATTGTTCATGCGCCTTCAAAGGTTGTATCCTACCTTGTTGCTTCAGACGAAACGGAGTTATCGGAGGAGAAGACTACGCTGCAGCTAAGAATTGACGGCGTGACAGAGGATCAAAATGCGATTGAATATGCGGATTATCATCAAGTAGAATATGCAACGAATAATGAGAATGTCGTTGTAGACTCGTTGACAGGCAAGCTTGAGGTGATCGGCGATCTAACAGGTGTCACTGAGGTTGAGGTTTCTGCTAAGGTGCAGGAATACAAGGACTTAGTCTACTCTGAAAGCTTCGAGAACGGTTGGAATGACTTCTTGCCAGAGACCGGTACGAGTATTACGACGGGCAGCATTTCGGATAAGGTCGCTTATCATGGCGATCAAAGTGCGCTATTTGTTGTTGGAAACGGCAGCAATGCCATTCAAAAGGTGTTTGGCGGCAAGCAGCAGGGCGTCGTATCGATGATGCTTTATGATGACGGCTCCGAAAGCTCGAAGACGCGGGTTGTCGCGCATGTCGGAAATGCAAGAAGCAGCCTACTTGCAGGCATGGGCTTATTGTATGACGGCGGCACTTATGGATCGCTGGAGTATTATTCAGTAAGGGCAAGCGGATCTTCAACCGCATGGGAAGCCACTCCGGTGAAACGAAGCGTCGGATGGCATGAACTGAAGTGGGATTACACATCAGGTACAGATTTAAAGATGTATATCGATGGGCAATTGGTGAAAACAACGACAGCGATTGCAAGCTTCGACAGAATCGTACTCGGTTATTTATGGGATAGTGCAAATGGACGTACATTTGCTTTCGACAATATTAAATATTCTTCGACTGGCGAATTAGTTTCATCGCGGGCAAAAGCGCTGACTCTTTCCGTAAAACAACCAGAGCCAGAGGCGCCAGCATGGGAAAACGCAGTAGTGACGGCTTCGAATGTGACGCATACGGGAGTAACATTAAACTGGACACCGGCTGTTGATGCGCCAAGCATTGCAGAATATGCCATTTACAAGGATGGCGTCAAACTGGCGAGCGTTGCAGGCAGTGTGTATAGCTACCAAGCTAGCGGACTATCTGCGGATACGTCTTACACGTTCAAGATTGAAGCGGGCAACGCATGCGGCAAGTGGAGTGAGGATGGTCCAAGTGTTGTCGTGAAAACAAATGTGGATACACCATCGCCTGGTGGTACACCTGAAGGCGGTACAACCAATCCTGATCCGGTGAATCCAGGTGGAAAAGATCCTGAGAAACCGACAACGGATATTGTACTAACGGACATTGAAGGACACTGGGCATCGGATGCCATTCAGCAAGCGGTTAAGCTTAAATTCATTAATGGCTATACGGACAATTCCTTCCGTCCAAATGCAAGCGTAACGCGCGGAGAGTTTGCTGCAATGCTGGCAAGAGCTCTGCATCTAGAAGAACAAAGCGATGCTGATTTTGCAGATATCGACATGATTCCTGCATGGGCAAGACCTTATATTGCGAGTGTAGTGAACGCAGGTATCGCAAGCGGGTTCGAGGATAATACGTATCGTCCGGCTCAAGCAATTACGCGCGCAGAGGTGGCAGCTATGATCGTACGTGTGAAGAAGCTGCCTTTAGAGAACAATGCCGAGCTATCGTTTAAAGACGCTGATCAAATCCCAAATTGGGCAAAACCTTATGTGGCAGCAGCATTCAAAGCGGGACTACTTCAAGGTAGGGATGGCGGCATATTCGCTCCTGCGGATCAGGCAACAAGGGCAGAAGCGGTAACTTTAATTTTAGCATTGCTGAATAGCAAGTAGCTCGTTAGGGATCGGGAAGAGTGAAATACTTCCCGATTCCTAATTTAGTTATTTTATTATTTCATCAAGAGCGTAGACTCATTCAGCACCGTCAAAATGCTGTTATAGATCTTGGTAGAGATGGACAATTTATAGATGAGGGCTTATTAGTAAAATGCCGGCTCTAAGCTAAAGATTCATTTTTTTTAGTAAATCGTGACAAACTTGTTACGAATGAAGATTCGGACTTGCGCCTTGAGCCACAAAAAGCTAACATATAGTAAAATAGGTTACGTGCGAAAAAAAGGAGGTCCCTTCATGTTTTTGGCAGAAGCAGCAGCTCAAACAGCAAGTAAAATTGGAACTTTCGATTGGTTTATGTTGGCCTTTACCGTATTGATCGCAATCGGACTGGTTCGACTACTGACCGCTCGTCCGAAGAAAAACATTTTTGCAATCGGTTTTACAACCGTTTCACTCGCATTGTTTTTGTTGATTGATTTCATTATGATCACAAAGGTTTGGATGGCGTAACAGCATACATAGAAAAAAGGTCTGCCGGACAAGTCCGGCAGACCTTTTTCTTTGTTGCTAGAAATTAAACCCACCACATCTCGCCAAGCGGCTCGCGGATAAGAATTTGTTGAAGATTTTGAACAGCTTTTGTGAAGCCTTCATCAACGGACATTAAGCCGTCTTCATGCTCGATGCTCACAACATAGTCGTAGCCGACTAGACGAAGCGCGCTAAGGATGTCTGCCCATGTTTTGAGGTCATGGCCATAACCAACTGTACGGAACTGCCAAGCACGGTCAAGCATAAGGGCATACGATTGCATGTCCGTTACGCCGTGGTGATTTACGTTAATCGGATCGATTGTCGTATCCTTAGCATGGAAGTGATGGATAGCTCCAGCGCGTCCAAGGATATGTACCGCTTGAACAGGGTCAATTCCTTGCCACCACATGTGGCTTGGATCTAGGTTGGCGCCGATTGCATTGCCAGCCGCTTCGCGAAGGCGAAGCATAGTAGCTGGGCTGTGAACGGAGAAACCGCCATGCAGCTCAAGGCCCATCTTCACACCGCTAGCTGTAGCAAGCTTGCCGATCTCAGACCAATATGGAATAACTTTTGCTTCCCATTGCCAGTTCAAAATTTCTTGGAAATCGTTTGGCCAAGGAGCAACCGGCCAGTTCGGATATTTTGCATCCTCGTGATCGCCAGGGCAGCCAGAGAAAGTATTTACAACGGAAACTTCAAGACGGTTAGCAAGTTCAATCGTTTTACGAATAACTTCATCATGCTCAGACGAAATGGCTTTCTGAGGGTGCAATGGGTTACCGTGACAGCTAAGTGCGCTGATCATCAAACCACGTGATTCTACCGCATGTTTAAACGCTTTCAGTTTTCCTTCATCCGCAAGCAAACCATCAAGGTCGCAGTGTGCGTTTCCAGGGTATCCGCCAGTTCCGATTTCAATGGCATCAAGTCCTTTGGATGCGATGTAGTCAAGTGCTTCCTCGAACGGCTTTTGTGCAAAAAGTACGCTAAATACTCCTAATTTCATTTGTTCATTTACCTCCCGAATCCATCGATATGGATTGATTTAGTAGTCCCGTCTAGTATAACACTTCTATTCTTAGAACACATAACCGAAATCATATTTGACAAAATCGCATAATAACTAAACAAAACAAGCGCAGTACGAGGAAGCGAGAGTAATAATTAGTATTTTTTTGGGAGAACAATTCTATCGATTTTCATTGTTGTATATGGGAAATTATGCTATATTACAACGGATTACTACTATTTCATGCATCATAGTTTCTTCATTAAGAGATTGGTATGCATGAACAAAAATTAGGAGAGTGGCTTCATGAAAAGCAGCTTGCTACGTGTCTGCAGCTTCATTGTATTAGGAGCGATTGTTGCAGCAGGAACGGTATGGGGTGCTGGTGCAGGCAACACAGCTACACATACGCTGAATGCTGCGAAAATTAATGGCGAGGTTTATGTCAAAGCGAGCTCATTAACAAGCGTGCTAGGCGGAACGGGTACGTTTGATTCCAAAACAAACACGTATGCGTATACGCCAGTCGACATTCCATCGGTTGTAAAGAAGGTATCGCCTTCCGTCGTCGCGATTATCGGTAAGCCGAAGGATATCGGCTCGGCAGATCCAAGGTATGCATTGGCGCATGGAACCGGCGTTATTATTCGCACAGATGGCTGGATCGTGACGAATGCGCATGTTGTTGAGGATATGACCAATCTGGTTGTCGTTACAGCAGACGGCAAGAAATACGATGCAGAACGCACGCATCACGATGAGGCGAGTGATCTTGCATTAGTTAAGATTAAGGCATCGAAGCTCCCGATCGCGAAGCTTGCCCCATCACCGCTCAAGGTTCAAGTAGGCGAGACGGTTGTAGCGATCGGCACACCTGTATCGTTCTCCCTTCGCAATACGGCAACAAGCGGTATCCTGAGCGGTATGAATCGGAGTGTTTCTTCGGCATACAACCTGCTCCAAACGGATGCATCGATAAATCCAGGCAACAGCGGTGGGCCGCTTGTTAACATGAAAGGCGAGGTCATCGGCATTAATTCTTTAAAATTTGTAGAGGTAGGAGTCGATAATCTCGGATTCTCTATTCCTGCGGATACCGTGCAGTACGTAACGAGTCATTTTTTCAAATACGGACATGTGAAACGCGCCTCGCTTGGCCTTGGACTTGAGGAAAGCTGGTCTGCGCTTATCGGAATCCCGACCTCCGACCCGTTAACAGTCAAATCGGTGACATCGGCAGCCGCCAAAAAAGCAGGTATCCAAGCTGGCGACTTGCTTTATAAAGTTGCAGGCAAGCAAGTATCCGCAAAGGTGGAGCTTAATGAGCTGCTAAAAAGTTATTTGCCGGGTCAACAAGTGGAGGTAATGCTGCAGATCGACGGTGACCTTGTTACCCGCAAGCTGACATTAGTAGAAGGTTAGACAGCAAAGTTAAATTAAGATCAAAGTTATCATTTAATTATAAGGGGATATAGATGATGAGATTAAATATGTTTAAAAGAATGTTAACCATGCTTTTGCCGGTTTTGCTTGTTTTAGCGATGCTGCCGGTAGCTGCATTCGCAGCAGAGGCAGACAATAAGGTTGAAGTACGCTTGAAGGCGGGCAGCAAAACGGTCAAAATTAATGGGAAAGCTACTACGGTAGAGGCTCCATTTGTAAGCAACGGAACAACGATGGTTCCGCTAAAAGTCATTACAAATGCTTTTGGCGCAGGACTTAAATTGGAAAACGGCAATGTGATCACACTTACTTACAATGACCGCAAGATTGTTTTAACTTTTGGCAGCAAGACGGTAAAAGTAAACGGTGCAGCCAAAGCGGTGGCTGTTGCTCCAGTTGCAGTTAAAGGCTCAACAATGGTGCCGCTGCGCGTTATTGTAGAAGCTTTTGGCGCAAAAATTACAGCTGACAATGCGACTAAAGAAACCATTATTATTGGTGTGCGTGCACAATCGTCTGGTACTGGCGGCACATCTATTGATTCCGAATTTGGCAAAACAAAAATTGGTGACAGCTACCATGGCTGGTCATTAAATTATCCAGCAGGCTTGATTCAAGTGGATCAAAGCGATAACGGCGAATTTATTACTTGGGCAGATACTGCCGATGATTCCAAGGTTGCTGCGCAAGTGAATGTGATTACGGAACGTGTAGGCGATGACAAGCTGTCTGTCGAAGAGCAGAGAGAGCTTATGATTTCCTATTATGATCAAGATGAGATTACAGTAGACAAACGCACGATCACAGTAGGCGGTTTAACCTTCGAGAAGGTGATAAGCTACGCTAAACAAACAAAAATGAACTACGAGTATCGCGGTATTCAAAAAGGCGATAAGTATTACATTGTTATTGTAGGCGCTAAGGGTGCGAATAAGTCCGTTTTGAATAGCTATGATACATTCTTAAATAGCTTTACTCCTTCCTTTAATACAGCAGATAAATCGCTTAAGGATGTTACGAAGGTAAAAGATGGCGTAATCACCTTCAAAGATGAGGATTATGGGCTAACGGTTAAGCTTCCAACGGATTGGAACAAAGATTATGAGAGCACGACACCATCGTTCCAAAACGATAAGGAACTTTTCTTCTTTTCTCTTACTTCATTAACAGCAGGCGTTACGATGGACAATTGGGCACAAAAGAGGGAAGCGAGAATTCGTGAGGATTTTGTTAACTCAAGTGTTCGCAACTTCGTTACTACACCAGTAACTTTGATTGATGGCAAGGCGGTAGCGCTGAGCTATGAGCTTTCGTTAGGTGAGGACGCATGGTTTACCTATAATGAAATTGCTTTGTTTTCAGGAAATTACCGTTATTCATTAGTATATATGTATCCTACCGCTAATAGCGCGAAGAGCAAGCTTACGTACAACCAAGTTTTGGCTTCGGTCGATATTGATACTGCTTTAATTGAGAAAAACTTTGGCAATGTTGAGGAAAGTTATGATTTGGCTGATCGCAGCACAAAAACAACAAAACGCAGCTCTACGTATGGTTATTCTATTGAACTCCCAACCTACTGGTATGGAATTCAGAAAAACTTTAACGAAGATGATGTTTTGTATACGTTTAGTGCAGGCAGCTTAAATATCTTCGAGTCGGATACAGCAGCGGCTACCGTTGTAAACTCGCTTTTGCAATATGTGAATTCAGCGGAAGGCAGCGCGCAAGGAAGCACGACGAAGCAATCCAAAACGGTTACGATTAATGGAAAAACGGCACAGCATGTCGTGATCCATACATCCAAGCCACAAGATGATATTCCATATACAGAAGAATTTTATATTTTTGACTCTGCACAAGGAAATATAGTATTTAACTTCAACTATTACGATGTGCGTGCTACGGACAGCAACCTCAAAATCATCAACGACGCAGCGCAATCGATTCGTTTTAATTAGTAGAAGGCCGGTTCCCTTATTGGGGAATCGGTCTTTTTTTCATTTAAATGAGGCGTCAACCGTGGATGCTTGCGCGATGCCAGTATTGTGTAGTGGTATAGATGTCCGTGGTTTGTTAAGATAGTGGAAGCAGGTTTCAAGAATGAGAGGGATTGATAGTTAATATGACAGATACAATAATGAGATCGGACATAGAACTGCTGGCTCCGGCTGGCGATTGGGATTGCATGAGAGCGGCTGTTGCAAATGGCGCGGATGCAATATTTTTTGGTGTGGAGAAATTTAATGCCCGCGCACGCGCAAACAATTTCCGCAGTGAGGAACTGCCGGAAATTATGGCATTTTTGCATACGTACGGGGTAAAAGGTTTCCTCACATTTAATATTCTCGTATTTGAGGATGAGCTGAGAGACGCACAGAAGTTAATCGAAATGTGTATCGATGCAGGCGTGGATGCGGTAATCGTACAGGATTTGGGACTTGTGAAGCTGATTCGCGAGCTGTCGCCAGACTTTCCAATTCACGGCTCTACTCAGATGACGATCACATCGCCAGAGGCTGTCGAGTTTACGAAGCCGTTTGGTCTTGAGCGGGTCGTGCTAGGCCGTGAAAATAATTTGAAGCAAATTCGTACCATTGGCGAGCAAGCAAAGCTGCCAATGGAGGTATTCGTGCATGGTGCGCTATGCGTATCGTATTCGGGTCAGTGTCTCACGTCCGAGATGTGGGGAGGACGCTCGGCCAATCGCGGTGAATGCGCGCAGGCTTGCCGGCTGCCGTATGATTTGATGGTCGATGGCGAGGTACAGCCGATGGGAGACATTGCGTATTTGCTGTCGCCGAAGGATTTGGCGGCGATTGATATTGTGCCGGAGCTCATCCAAGCGGGCGTAACCTCGTTTAAAATTGAAGGACGTCTCAAAAGTCCGGAATATGTCGCGAATGTCGTGAGCAAGTATCGGCGCGCGATCGATAAATATTTTGACGGCGACATGTCGAAGCCGTCGGTGGAGGATGTGCGTGAGCTGCAGCAAAGCTTCTCGCGCGGCTTCACGCATGGTTTCCTGTCGGGAACAAACAACAAGATGCTTGTTGAGGGTACGTTCCCGAAAAGCCGCGGTGTCTACCTCGGCAAAGTAGAGCGCATTATGCGCGATGCGGTTACGCTGAAGATCGAAGCGCCGCTTAAGCGCGGAGATGGCATTGTGTTTGACGCAGGCGACCCGACGAAAAAGGAAGAGGGCGGCCGCGTTTACGATATTCGCCGTCAAGGCGTGAAAATCGAGGGCGAAGCGCAGGAAGGCATATTGATCGAGCTGGTAGCTGGACGCAATGATGTTGATTTGCGCAAGGTTCATGTAGGCGACCGTGTGTGGAAAACGAACGATCCGGCGCTGGACAGACGCCTCAGAGCTTCTTTTGAAACAGAAAAGCCATATCGCGTATTCCCGCTTCATGTTCGAGTGACGGGCGCGCTTGGCCAGCCGATGCGTACATGGTGGACAGATGTGCAGAAGGGGACGACGGTTGAAGTCGCGTCAGAGATTGATTTGGAGCAGGCACAGAAGCGTCCGATGGACGCAGCGCTGCTTGAGGATCAACTGGGCCGTCTGGGCGGCACGGTTTATCAGCTTGAGAAGCTCGAGGTAGAGCTGCAAGGCGATTTGATCGTACCGATCCGTGAACTGAACAGACTGCGCCGTGAAGCGGTCGAGCTGCTTGCAGGCGAGCGTCCGAAGCCGCCTGTCTATGTGAAGAATGCGATATACGCAAGCGAGGACGCTGTTTTGGCTGATGTAGCGAAAAAAGATATTTTGGCTCCTCAGAGCGGAAAAGATGCAAACTTGATCGCACTATGCCGTACTTTGGAGCAGGTGCAGGCAGCAGTCAAAACCGACGTCGCTTATGTATACGCTGATTTTGAATTTATTAAACAATTCCCTGCAGCGGTAGCCGCTGCCCGTGAAGCAGGCAAGCCGATTGCTCTGGCTACGCCGCGCATTCACATGCCTGGCGAAAATGGCTACCATGCGAATATATTGAAGCTGCAGCCCGATGCCGTACTTGTTCGGAACACTGGAGCGCTTTATTACTACTTGCGCGCGCGTGCAGCTAATCCGGACAAGCCATTTCCGAAGCTGATTGGCGATTTCTCACTGAACGTAGCCAATCATAAGGCAGTGAAGCTGTTTACCGAGGTTGGTCTTGATCTGATTACACCGTCGTATGATTTGAACATTCAGCAGATGGTTGACTTGCTGGAAAACTCAGATACGTCGATGCTGGAAATGGTTATTCATCAGCATTTGCCGATGTTCCACACGGAGCATTGCGTATATTGCACCTTTATGAGTGAAGGAACTGACTTCACAAACTGCGGACGTCCTTGTGAGGAGAAGCGTGCTTCCCTGCAGGATCGTATTGGCATGGCGCATCCTGTTCGCGTAGATGAAGGCTGCCGCAACACCGTATACAATGCAATCGAGCAATCGGGCGCTGAGTACATTCGCAATTTTGTAGGAATGGGCGTATCCAATTTCCGTGTCGAGTTTCTAGAAGAAACGCCGGAGAAAGTGCTTGAAGTGTTGTCTCTTTACCGTGATGCGCTTGATGGCCGTATTAGCGGCACGCAAGTATGGCGCAGCCTGAAAGCCATTAACCAGCTTGGCGTGACGCGTGGTCAACTGGTCAAATAAATCTAACGAGTATTCAAGCGATACCGTCTTCTCTGCGAATGGGAGGGCGGTATTTTTTTTGCTGTGCAATTTTAAAAAGGCGCATTTGCAACCTTTTGCGCTTCAAACCGCATCTTTACTTATAGAGAGAGCAGGTGAATGGATGAGTGCGGAGCAACAAGCGATTGAACGACTGAAAGGCGGTGACGGCTCCGCCCTGAAGTGGCTGATGGAGCAGTACGGCAACGATATTTTGCGGACAGCCGCCTTGCTGCTAAAGGATCATCACTTGGCAGAGGATGTGAGCCAGGAGGTATTTATAACCGCTTTTCAAAAAATAAAACAATACCGCGGCGATGGAAGCCTGCGCGGCTGGCTGCTGCAAATGACGATTAATCGCTGCCGCAGCAAGATGCGGCTCGCTTCATGGAAAAGGCTGCTGTTTCGAGCGGAAACAGGAGAAGAAATGAGCATACATAATATGATGTTTAAATCGCCGAGCGATACGGGAGTTGAACAATGGCTGCTGGCCTCATCGCTTCGTGAATCCATAGAGGTTATGCCTTTCAAATATCGTGAGGTCATCGTTCTTTATTATTATCAAGAGCTGACCATTAAAGAAATCGCGCAGGTGCTCGGTGAGCCGGAAAGTACCATTAAGAGTAAGCTGCTGCGAGGACGGCGACAGCTCAGGCAGCAATTAGAGGAAGGAGACTGGCAGGATGAAACATGAGCATGATTCAAAAAGCATTCGTAAAGATTTGGAAATAGAGCTGGCGGGTATTCAGTTCACTGAACAGCTTCAAAAGACTGTTTTAGACCGAGCATGCCCTCCTTCATTTTGGAATCGGGAGCTGCGTATACCTGGGATTGCTGTCGTTTTAGTCCTATGCCTGTGTATCGCTGTACCCGTAATCGGCTGGCAGCGTTTATCGTCATCCGTATATTCTCCGCAAACGATGGATGCCAAGCCCCAGTCTGAAAGCAGCGATCGGTTAATTATGATTGCAGGCGGCGTTTATTATGAATCAGAGCTGCTTGAAGGGTGGGCGAAGGAAAAATGATACGAATGAAAGTGAAAACGATGGCCATGCTGCTCGCTTTTCTTATGATTGTAGCGGGAGCTTGCTATTTTCTAATTCCTTTTTTCCTTTTTCATACGGAGAAATACGATGTTTTGTGGAAGTGGTTTCCTAGAACCGAGAGCGCGGAATCTGCACTTTTATTAGCGTCTGAGGCGTCTGAGCTGGTTACGGATTCGAGCGGCGACGATCGTATATTTATTTTCCCGAGCAGCAGCTCCTCCAGCGGAGGAGAACGAACGGGAGAGGAACGTATGCGCGAGATAAACCGACTCGAACATTTGGTGGAGCAATATTCAACGTCGTCATATATTTATGGGGTTAAATTTAATTTGGGCAAGCTTTATATGTGGAACAAGGAGTGGGATAAAGCAGAACGGCTTTTTGCAGAGCTTGAAGCAAATGTGAATACCGGTACATTCCATGCGGATGAGGAGCTGCGAACCTATCAAGCGATTTTGAGTACAAGAACGGCGATACCTGATAAGCAGGCTACTATAACAGGGAAAGTTAAGATTGGCGAAAAACCGGCTGCGAATGTGTTTGTTATATTGCACCGCAAGGATGCACGCGGATGGAGCACGCCGCCTTATCTTCATTACCCGGTAGCCATTACAGATGAGCATGGTGTTTATCGTTTTTATGACGTGGATGCTAATGTGTATGAGGTTGGAGTCGGTGTCACCCCTGCTGAGGTAAATGGCTATTACTTAACGCAGTCTGACCGAGAGTATGTGGGCGCTCTAGAAGGCAAAACAGAAACATACGATTTTCAATTTGTACCGCTAGTAAGTGTTATATCACCAGTTAATAAAGAGCAGCTAACCGGGGATAAATTGTTATTCGAATGGAATGCCTATCCGGGTGCGGATTACTATACGCTTTCGATCACGTCCATTTTCCGCATTAAAGATGGGAATACTGTTGGCGCTAATACGGTACAGCTCTCGGATGAGCGCTTTAGAGGAACAACAGCGGAGTACAGCTTGAAGGAATTGAGAGGAAATACGCTGGGATTTGGCAAAAGCACGGACTCGGGAGGAAATGTTGCTTTGTCTAATATCGGAGTGCTTGGCGCGGTTTATCCTGGGGGAGATTTCATATGGTCAGTTGATGCTTATGATGCGGGCGGGCGCAAAATATCGAGCTCTAGCGGCTATTACACGTCTCTAGTCCGGAAAACCCCGTTTTTCACAATGCCAGAGGAAGGGATGCTTGCTGGAGACAGGCTGGTCATTAAAGGGGAATATGAGGAAGCCATCGCGTCTTACAAGTCAGAAGGGGATAACGATGACGCACTGCGTCCGCTAGCTAGACTGATTTATTACGGCATTACGAAGGCAGACGGCGATCCAGCGGAAGCTTTGACTTATTTAGAGCGGGTAAGAGTTCCCAATGCTAGCGACAAGGACCTGATGAAGCAAATGAAAGAGAAGCTTGAAGGAGAGTAACTGTTTGACACGGATTTCTCGCTGACATAGCATAGAAGGAAAGCAATTATGCGACAATTGATTTATGACAAAGCGAGGCGTGATCATTCATGAATGAGGTTTGGTTTTCAAGCTGGAGGCATGTGTTTAAGCTCGACCCTGATCGAGAAATTTCCGATGAGCAGCTTGACGCGATTTGTACCTCGGGTACCGATGCGATTATTGTTGGAGGCTCCAGCGGCGTTACTTTTGAGAATACAGTGGATCTTATGGCACGAATTCGCAGGTATGCGGTGGACTGTGCATTAGAGGTTTCTACTTTAGAGGGAGCGGTTCCCGGCTTCGACGGCTATTTTGTACCGCTTGTCCTTAATACGAGCAGAGCAGAGTGGATTACCGGACGGCAAACCGAAGGGCTAATAGAATATGGCTCCTTCGTTCCTTGGGAGGAAACGGCGGCGCAAGGCTATATTATTTTGAATGAAGAGGCTACTGCTGCAAAAGTTACGGGTGCGCAAACGGAGCTGACAGAAGCAGAGCTCACCGCACATGTGAGAATGGCTGATCGGCTGATGCGCCTGCCGGTTGTTTATTTGGAATACAGCGGACGATTCGGCGATATGCAGCTGGTGAAGCGGGCAAGAATGACAGCCACGCAAGCACGGGTATTTTATGGCGGCGGAATTGACAATGCAGACAAAGCTCGTCAAGCGGCGGAAGCTGCTCATACCGTCGTTGTAGGAAACATTATTTACAGCGATCTTGAAGCAGCGTTATCGACAGTGGCAGCTGTTAAGATTGTCTGATTTGCTCCTGTTTTGCCTATAGCCATGGTCTCAATGGAAAAAAGCATTCGCTGTATCTGATCCTGTTGCACTTAATTGACAATGGGACAGAACGGCAGATGCTTTTATTTGGTTATAGCGTTGACATACTTTCTGTCATAATTCAAGCTAATTCCTATATTCTCAAATTGACACAGCGGTAGCCGTTGTCTACACTGGTGAGAGGCGAACATATGCGAACAAAGGAGTCTGAGCATGTTGAATTATATGAGTATCGAGCAGGCGGTACAGAAGCTGAACCCGCCGCAGCGTGATGCTGTTCAAGCGACTGACGGGCCGCTTTTGATTATGGCGGGAGCGGGCAGCGGCAAGACTCGCGTTCTGACACATCGAATTGCTTACTTAATAGAAAAGAAGCGTGTGGCGCCATGGAGTATTTTGGCCATCACCTTTACGAATAAAGCATCACGAGAGATGCAGGACCGGGTCAGTGCGCTTGTTGGACCATCTGGGCGGGACATTTGGGTATCTACCTTCCACTCGATGTGCGTGCGTATCCTCAGAAGAGATATCGATCGGATCGGTTTTACATCCAGCTTCTCTATTTTGGACTCTTCAGACCAGTTGTCGGTTATCCGCGGCTGTATGAAGGACATGAACATCGATACGAAGAAGGTTGAGCCGAAGGCGGTTCAAGCTGCAATAAGCGGAGCGAAAAATGAGCTGATCACGCCGGAGCAATTCGAGCAAAAGGTCGGCGACTATTTTGAGGGCATCGTTGCCCAAGTGTTTACAAAATACCAGAAAAAGCTGAGAAGTAATAACTCACTTGATTTTGATGATCTTATCATGATGACGATTCAGCTGTTTAAAGATGTACCAGAGGTGCTTGAATTTTATCAGAACAAGTTCAGATACATTCATGTCGATGAGTATCAGGATACGAACAGAGCACAATATATGCTGACCCGCATGCTTGCGGATAAACATCATAATATATGCGTAGTAGGCGACAGCGATCAGTCTATCTACCGCTGGCGTGGAGCGGACATTACGAACATCTTGAATTTTGAGGGCGATTATCCAGAGGCGCGGACGATCATGCTGGAGCAAAACTATCGTTCAACAGCAAATATTCTCGATGCCGCAAATGCAGTTATCAAGCTAAATACAGGGCGCAAGCCGAAGAAGCTGTGGACGGATCAAGGAGCGGGCGATCTCATTGCACTCTATCAGGCAGATACTGAACATGATGAAGGATATTTTGTAACTGGAGAAATTCGCAAAAACGTGAATAACGGCTACAAATTTGCCAATCATGCGATATTATACCGTACCAATGCTCAGTCGCGGGTTATAGAGGAAATTTTGATTAAATCGGATATTCCTTATCAAATCGTTGGCGGCATTAAGTTCTATGATCGCAAAGAGATTAAAGATTTGCTCGGATATTTGAAGCTCGTTTCCAACCCGGATGACGATATAAGCTTGGTGCGTATCATTAATGTGCCGAAGCGGGGAATCGGGGATACAACGGTTGGCAAGCTTGCGGATGAAGCGGCGAGAAGGGGCACTTCCATCTACCGTGTATTGAACAACCTCGGCGAGGTTGAGGTAAACGCCCGGACACGGACGCTATTGCGCGAGTTTTATGAGATTATCGACAATCTTACACGGATGGTTGAATATTTATCGGTAACGGAGCTTACAGAGAAGGTGCTGGAGCTGTCGCAGTACCGGATGGAGCTGCATCAAGAGAACACGCTGGAATCGAAGGCGCGTCTTGAGAATATCGATGAGTTTCTGTCGGTGACGATGGATTTTGAGAAGCGCAATGAGGATCGGACGCTCGTGGCGTTCCTAACTGATTTGGCACTCATAGCCGACATCGATTCCTTGAACAAGGATGAAGAAGAAGCAGAGAAGAATAAAGATGCAATCACACTGATGACCATGCATAGTGCTAAGGGACTTGAGTTCCCTGTCGTTTTCATTATCGGCATGGAGGAGAGCGTATTCCCGCATAGCCGTGCTCTTGCTGACAATGAAGAGCTTGAAGAGGAGCGGCGCCTTGCATATGTAGGGATTACCCGCGCGGAGAAACGGCTTTATCTGACATGTGCGCGGATGCGGACTTTGTTTGGCCGTACGAGCAGCAACATGCCTTCGCGTTTTCTGCAGGAAATACCAGAGAGCGTAAGAGAAGGCGCTTCTAGCGGCAGCGGCGGTTATTCACGTGGAAGCGTGGGCAGTCGCAGCGGCGTTAGCGTCACGGGCGGTACTGGTGCGGCTGCGCAAGGCGCGAGCCGCGGGTTTGCCGGTCGCGCGCCAGCTGGCGGTGCGCCCGGTGCAGGCGGCCGTTCCCCAGGTATAGGGGGAACGGGCCCGGCCGCGATGGGCGGCAGAGGAGGCGGCGTGCGTGTCAGCACGCCGCTGCAGGAAGCCGCTCGGGCGGCTCAGGGCAGCAGCGCGGCGGGCGATGCCGCGCCTGGAACATTTGCGTCAGGCGATCGCGTGTCGCATGGCAAATGGGGAATTGGCGTGATCGTCTCCGTCAAAGGGACGGGCAAGGATATGGAGCTTAACATTGCATTCCCGGCTCCGGTCGGCATCAAGCGATTGCTTGCCGGCTTTGCCCCGATAACAAAAGTATAAGGTTGATCAGCCATTTTTGACGATTAGAAGGAGGAGCCTTCCGTGAACGCTCAATTAGAGAGAATGCAGCAGCTTGTTGCGATCATTGCAGAGCATAATTATCGCTACTACACGCTTGATCAGCCTACAATAAATGATACGGATTATGACAAGCTCTATGATGAGCTTGTCGCTTTGGAGAAGGAGACGGGCGTGCTTTTGCCTGAGTCGCCGACACAGCGAGTAGGCGGCGATTTGCTCAAAGGTTTTGAGCCGTACAAACACCGTGCTCGTTTATGGAGTTTGGACAAAGCTCAAAATACGGAAGACCTGATTTCGTGGAATACGAGATTGCTTAAAGCAGTCGCCGATTATAATGCAAAACATCCGGAAGAAGAGCCTTTACCGCAGCCTACTTATGTCGTTGAGCTGAAGTTTGACGGCTTGACCCTGAATCTGACCTACGAAGATGGACAGCTGGTTCAAGCAGCTACGCGCGGAAACGGTGCGATTGGCGAAGGGATATTGCAGCAGGTTCGAACGATACGTTCTGTTCCGCTCACCATTCCATGGGCTGACGGTATAGTTGAAGTGCAGGGAGAAGGCATTATGCAGCTTTCCGTGCTCGCCAAATATAATGAAACGGCAGCTGAACCGCTCAAAAATGCACGGAATGCCGCAGCAGGCGCACTGCGCAATCTTAATCCGCGGGTTACAGCCGAGCGGAAGCTGAACGCATTTTTCTATAATGTCGGCTACGCTGACGGAGTTTCTTTTGCAGATCATCATGAAATGCAGAAGTTTCTTAACGACAACCGCTTTAAGGTGAATCCATATGTAACGTATCAAAATACGATCGAAGAGGTTCAAGAAGAGCTGCTGCGTGTAACAGAAAAACGGGAGCAGCTGGATTTCCTCATTGATGGTGCTGTAATCAAGGTTGTAGATATGCGGACGCGGGAAGCACTCGGTTATACGGATAAATTCCCTCGCTGGGCGGTTGCCTTTAAGTTCGAAGCGGAGGAAGCAGCAACAGTACTCGAAGCCGTGTCTTGGGAGGTTGGCCGTACCGGCAAAATAACGCCAGTTGCACGCGTCGAGGCTGTTGAACTCGCTGGTGTTACTGTACAAAACTGTACGCTCAATAATATCGGCGATATTGAACGCAAAAACCTCAAGTTCGCACTAGGGACACTCGTTACGATTCGCCGCTCAAATGATGTTATTCCAGAAATATTGGGCAAGGCCGATGATGTGCCTGGTGATGAAATTGTGTTTCCAACCGTATGTCCATCATGCGGAACGGAGCTCGAGCAGCGGGGAGCTCATCTATTCTGCAATAATAAGCTGGGCTGCCAGCCGCAAATTATCGGCCGGATCACTCATTTCGCGTCTCGGGATGCAATGGATATCGATACGTTCAGCGTCATGACAGCAGAACAGCTTTACAAAGATTGCGGAGTACGTGATCCTGCTGATCTGTACGCACTTACTTACGATGATCTGATTGGACTCGAACGATTCGGTGAGAAGAAGGCACTGAAGCTGCTTGCCGCATTTGAAAAGTCCAAGGATAGAGAGCTAGCATCATTCTTATTTGCTCTAGGCATTCCGAACACGGGCAAAGCAACAA
>NZ_MRTD01000029.1 GCF_001956295.1 Paenibacillus sp. FSL A5-0031 | reverse complement strand
GGTCAATGAACACACGTTTGAATTCATCAGCATACGTAATTGATTTTTCGCTGACTCGTAAGACATACGGGTTGTTAGCTAACTGTTCTTGTTCATATTGATTAAAGTGTTTTTTACTCATATGACCGCCCCCACTATTCACTCTAGTATACAAAAAAAGGTACCCATACACTAAACCCTTTTTTCAAAGTGTCCAGTGTATGGGTACCAGTTTACGCAACCACTCTTCTTTTTGTTGTACTAAATCTATTTATTATTCGTTTTCCCTCTTATAAACCAACGGATTTTTAATACTCGCTGCGATTCCACCCGGCCTGCAGCCTGGCAGCCAATTTTCAAGATCAGAGCGTCTTGCCTTGCTGTCGGGTTCACCAACGAGTGAACCGTCTGCATAGTAGATAATGGTCATCACCTTGCGCATATGGTCAGTTGGATTACCCGGAGCAGAGTGTATGGTCCAACCTGCATGGAAGGTAGCGTCTCCAGCCGCCATGGAACCGTAATTTACTTGAGGAATGCTGCGGCCTTCAATGAATTGTCCAAGGGTTTTATGTGATTCATCCGAAATTTCTTGCCTGCTGACATAACCCAAATGATTCGTGCCGGAAGCGAAGTTCATTGTGCCCACTTCTTCTGGAATAGGGACCAGCGGCATCCACAGCGTAATGGTATTATTGGTATCGAAAGGCCAATAAATTTGGTCTTGATGCCAAGGGGTATGACCACCGCCAGGTTCTTTGAATAAAGCTTGATCATGATAAATGCGGACGCCATCTACACCCATCAATTCTGCAGCTATTTTTGCAAAACGTTTTGCAAGTGTGAATGCAGCAGCAGCCTCACTCATCTCCCAAAGGTTGCCTACTTGTATAAAAGCTTTGCCGTAAGTATCCCGTTCAGTGACCGGCTTATCATGGTAATTGTGTTTAAATACCAAGTCACTAATGATTGGTTCATACGTTTCTATTATTTCTGTGGATGCGACATTTTTTAAAAAGAGATGGCCATCCTTTTGATAAGAAGCGATTTGCTCTTGCGTGAGAGAATAGCTTTCTTCAAGCAGGGGCAGCGTGCTTAACCTATTGTTTTCATTCATCATATTTCCTCCTAATTGTATGTGTTTGTTTCAGCTTCGCAATACATACAGTGTAAGGGATTCTTCTATGATCTGGCTTTGTCAAAGCTTCAAATAAGTTTGTCAAAAACAACTGTAATTGTGAGATAGATATGATATTCTGTGAGTAATTACGAGTAGAGGATGAGGATGTTCATGAAACCTGGCATGGATGCAACGATGAACCACCGGATCGTGCCCTATATACGGGAGTGCGATTTTGCGCTGCGAAAACCGTGGGTACTGCCGGAACGCCGCTTGCTTGATTACTTGCTTGTCTATGTACAGGAAGGGGAATGCTTGTTCACAGTTGATGGGGTGGCCTATCCATTCGAAAAAGGTGAGTTTTGTTTCATTCAGCCGAATAGTGTAAATCGTTTGGAAGGGACAACGAATACGGTAACGCCGTTTGCACACTTTGATATTTTTTATAGCACGACTAGCGACCAAAGCTTCCCAACTCGGGCGGGCCAGTTGGATTTGACCCTCTATCAGCATCTTATGCAGCCGAGAATGGACGAGCAGTTCCAAACTCATATTCCGGTGAAGCTCAAGCTAAGCCATCCATCTAAATTTCGTGATACATTTTTGCAAGTGGTAGAATTCTGGCAGTATAAGGACTCCATTATGCAATTGAAGGCACAAACCCGAATGATGGAATTGGTTACCCTCATACTAGAGGATTACATGCCTGCCAATCATGTGAAGCAAATGTCACCGCAGGCATTAAATTGGATTACCTCGTATTTTTCTTTCAACTTGAGCGAACCTCTGTCGGTAGTTGATATGGCGCGAAGAGCTAATCTATCTACTTCAAGATTTAACGATGTATTTAAAATGCAGTACGGTGTAACACCACATCAATATTTGTTAAAAACACGCATAGATCATGCTTGCGAGCTGCTGCTTACATCCAAGCTTACACAAGAGCAGATTGCAAGTTATTGTGGGTTTTCAGATATTCATCATTTTTCTAAGGCATTCAAGAAGATAATAGGAATAACTCCTGGTGAGTACAGCAAGGGGGCAAAGGGCGGATGAAACTAGCTTCTTCGGTCAAACGATAGTACGGTAAGAAATGAAAGGGGGAATTTAACGAATTCGTCAAACAAAAGGCAAGCATCCTTTCACATAGTTGTAAATGAGCATGAAGCTATGGAGTGTTTGCCATAAAACTCGAAAAAATTGCAACAAAAGCACCGTTATCTATTTCCAACACCCTCAAATGAAAGTTAAATCCAACACCTGTAAAAGATTATAGAGGTATTTTATCATAATAGATGATTTTTAAAAATTTAATTCTAAAAGCAACAATCTATTAAAAAACAACCGTTGTTTTTATTTATTTTTCTTCGTCCTCTATATTCTCTGGCTTTTTCTAAAACCTCCGATAGTTAAACTGCATCATGCTCAGTATCTTAGTTATGGTTCCTAATTTTATTTTATGATAAATTTTTTCCAATCACATTTGCTGACACTGGCTTTAGCCCTAGCTCTCTTATCCAGACGGAGAGCTGCCCCATATGGTGTATTTCGTGAGCGATCACATGACGCAGGATTTCACCTTTTGTATAGTGTCCATCGTAAATAGCTTACTTTAAGAACAAATAAGTTCTTATAGATCTAATTTAATTCGATTAGGCGCTGAAGCAGCTCTATAAGCGCATATATGTTCTTACAGCCAACAAACCCGGCCGTTTCTCTCGCTGTAAGAACACATACGTTCTTACAGATCCAATTCAACCTCAACCAGACGCTGAAGCAGCTCTATAAGCGCATATATGTTCTTACAGCCAACAAACCGGGCCGTTTCTCTCGCTGTAAGAACACATACGTCCTTAAAGTTCCAATTCAACCTCGACCAGACACCGAAGCAGCTCTATAAGCACATGATTTTTTCTTCTGGTTCACTTCATTTATTCTCTCACCTTAAACTATCAATTTTAGGAACGCATGTACTTAATGCCGCAATTCTTACTTTTATAGTGACTCCAATGTTTGATCTTTATAAAATTTTAATAAAATATCTGTGAAATGTTTAAATATAAAGGAAGTTTTTCTGCATGTGATGTACTAAATGAGAAGGCGCTGACTAGGCTAGCAAAGGTTAGATTGGAAGAAGGTATCTGTCAATGGAAAAGAAGCTGAAGAAAGCCGGATGACATAGCTGAAATAAGACGAGAAGGGTTATAATAGAAGGACCTATTATATGGAGGTTAATCAACATGTCTATATTTACACGCACGGATCATATTGGCGTCATTCAACCGGATATCAAAGTATATCAAGCAAAACCAGAGGATACGGAAGCTGTATTGCAGCTTCTCATCCAAACAGCTGAATGGTTAAAGAGCAAAGGCTCTACGCAGTGGAGCGGCTTGCTGAAGGGTGAGGATTCTCATCAGACACCGGAGGCAATTAAACGCGGCGAGGTATACCTATTTAGGCAAGAAAATCGTTTGGCAGGAATGGTCATGCTCATGCAGCATGCAAGTGCTTGGGATCGCGAGTTATGGGGAGAAGAGGGGCATGAACAGTCCATCTATCTGCATCGACTTAACATTAACCGTGAGGTTGCAGGCAAAAACTTAGGTGAGGCCATTGTGGATTGGGCAGGTTCAGGTATTCATTTTGAGGGAAAAGACCGTATTCGGCTGGACTGTATTGCGAATAATCCGAGGCTCAATGCATTCTACCTAAGCTGCGGTTATGAACATAAAGGTTTATCCTCCAATGAGATGGGGGAATTTAATTTATACGAGAAGTTTCAGACAGCACAGTAATAGAAGAGGGACGGAGCAGTTCAAACTGCGCCGTCCCTCTTTTGCATTTTAAATCTAGGTTATTTGCTCGCTAATCCCAAATCATCAAGCAATCTCATCACGGCTACGACTGCCTGCGCTTTCGTCACTTTCGACTGAGGATCAAACTTCGTTTCGGATACGCCTTGCAAAATTTGCTCTTTAACTAATAGTGCAACGGAAGTTTTAGCATAGGAAGATATAGAAGCTTGATCACGGAAAGACTCAAGCAGCGCTGCGTCACCGTCTGCCGTACGATCAATCAGCTTCATCACTTTTGCCAAAATGACTGCCATGTCCTGACGAGTAATCGTACCGTTCGGATCAAAAAGCTGCTCGCTCTTGCCAGTAATGATACCTAATTCCTTAGCTAGTGCAATATCTCCAGCATATTTGGAATCTGCCGCTACATCATCAAATGGAGCGCCTTCTACTTTTGGAACGATGCCGAGGCCTCTGCTGATCATGGAAATAAATTCGGCCCTAGTAATGATCGTGTTTCCTCCGAATTGTTCAATCGATTGTCCAAAAACGATTAATTTGGCTGCTGCACGCTCGATATGGTTTTTGTTCCATTCAGCCGTCACGTCTTTGAAAAGGAAGCTGGATTCGACAATGGTATAAATGCTGTTGCCATTGCTGACCAGATGAGCGGTAACTCCGCCTTTATCGTCTTTTTTGAACACCGTATGGAGTGGACGGAATTCATTTGTGCCAGGCAAGTAAACAACGCCGTTTGCACGATTCGTCTCTATAGCTTTAGCATTCAATTGATAAATACGGGTGAAAACGGACTGGCCAAAATCAGTGACTTCCTCATATTTGTTGTCAGCTGTCAGCTTATAAATCTTAAAGTCAAGCGACGAAACTTTTAGTGTATAGCCATTCTTTTTCGCCAATTGTTCTATTGCAGCTGCTTCGCTCGCAGTCGGTGGAGCAATCGAAATTTTGATATCTGATTTTAGGTGAATCGCATGGGCTGGAATGACATAGGTAACTCCGTTCCAGATGATGGACAAATTCGCCTTTTCGTTTTTGCTGGCAAGTGCTGCAATAACTTCCTTAGGAAGGATGATATCCACTTGGGCTGCATCGTTGCCGACAGTCACTTTTAGCTCGGCGGAGCTAGCCGCTCCAATCGTTTGAATAGCCGCATCTTTCAAAATCGTAACGGTCCACTTGCCGCCGGATTTCGTAACGTTGGAATCAAGCTCATTTTTATCTTTGACCGCTTGCGGGTTCCCAGATGACGACTCTGGCGGAGCCGTGTAATCTAATGTTTTTGCCTCTAGTTTTGTCATTTCGGACTTTTCGATTATCTCATCCTCATTTTTAGTAATGGCTACTACACCAATGGAATAGGTCGTACTGTGCGTCAGTTGCGTAAACGTGTAGTTTGTAGCTGTTGTAGATACCACTAATTTATCACCCAGATAAACGTCATACCCGTCTGCTTTCGGAGAAGCCGTCCATTGAACGCTAATCGCGTCATAGGTTGAACTCGTTACCGTGAGATGAGCTGGAGATATTACGCCTGCTGTACTTACAACCAGTGCACTGCTTGCAGGAGAAACCTCTGTAATTATATTGCCGTCTTTTCTAATACTGAGCACGGTAACGGTGTAGTCTGAGCCAAGGTTCAGCTTGTCTGCTTTAAACTGTGTATTCGCTGTATATCCTGTAAATATGGCGTTCACGAATACTTCATAGCCAGCAGCCCCTTGGACAGCATCCCATTTAATTTCAAAAGACTGTTTGTCCGCGCTGAGCTTTGTTACATTTTGAGGAGCAGCTAGTGCGTTTTCATTCACCTTGCCGTCAATCGGAAGATCACTGATCAACTGCGTTGAAAGTGTTTTGTTGCGGTCACCGCTAATGTCCCAAGTCATAACGCCAGCCAAATCTAAGGTTTTGACAAGCGAAGTGCTATACATCATTGACGTTTGGTCATTATAAGTAATAAACATTCCGGTTTCACTATTGTAAACATAAGCGACCTTTGAATGCTCATTCCAGTAACGGGTATATCCGTTTTGGTCTATCATATTGTTCTCAACCTCGGCAAAATCGAACTTACCGCTCTCCCATGATCCATAAGGAATGGATGTGCAGTTTTGATATTCACCGTTTGCGGAACAGCCCTTCCAGCCTATTCCATAATAAGGAACACCCATGTTTAGTTTAAAAGCCGGAACGCCGCCGTTCAAATGACCAAGCAGAGCGCCTCTAACATTGTTGCGTTTCGCAGAGGCTCTTACATTATTAGGATCTTGATAAAGAGGCGAATTATGGAAAGCCCGCAGTTCCCAGCTTCCGCTATAGTCATAGCTCATAATGTTGATCATATCCAGGTATTGAACAGAATTTGCGAAGTCAGCATTGACTACGAAATCATCTCCTTGACCGGATGCGATGGTGAGCAAATAATATTTGCCATCGATGGAGCCGGCTGCATCAAGCGCTGCACGAACGGTTTGCATGAGAAGAGTGAAGTTTTGTTTGTCCTCTGGACGATTGATATTATCCGATTCTCCGCCCTCAACCGGATATTCCCAGTCGATATCGAGTCCATCCATCTTGTACGTACGCAAATATTTAACGACGGAATTCGCAAACGTACGACGTGTGACTTCAGATGCGGCCATGTCGGAGAAATGATTGGAGAATGTCCAGCCGCCAACGGAAGCCATTAGCTTCAGCTCAGGGTTATTATTTTTAATTTTGTTAAAAGCAGCAAGCTGCTCAATATCGACCTTCTGGTCTCCAAGCACAAGCTCCCCGTCGAAAACATAATTCGCTTGCAGCGGAATGTCTTTATTTTGGCAAGCTGCACCGTTTGAACCCACTTTACGCCAGCATATATCGGAGAAGGCGTAGTTGAGATGTGTAAGCTGTGAAACATCGATATCTTCTGGAAAGTATTGACGATTATTGTCATAGGAAAACCAGCTGCCGTAATAGGTGAAATTAGTGTAGTCCGCGCCTGGAATCGTCGTTGCTGCGCTGCTGGCAGCTGATTTCCATAGCGCATTTTTGGCTGCAACTGTAAAGCTGTAGGATTTGCCTTCTGTTAAACCATTGGCAACATACCGATTGGAATCGCTGGAGCCGATAAGCTTGCCTGCTTCATAGATGTCGTAGCTCGTTGCGCCAGAGGTCGGTGCCCAGCCTAGTGAAGCGGTTGTGCGGTTGGCTGTAATGACTTGAAGATCGAGCGGCGCCGCAAGCTCGCCCCATTTGATTTCTAAAGGCGGGCCGTTAACCGGATCTTTGCCGGAAGCGCCATTTTGCGCGCCAACCATAAATTTGTAGATGCTGCCTGCTGTAAGTCCACCTTCTGGGAACGTATAGATGAATGTGTCGGAGCCATTCCATATTCCGCCTTTCCATCCACCGTTAACATAGAAGTCATAGCCGTTGGCATCAGGACTGCCTGTCCATTTGAATGTAATATTGGATGATGTAATATCGCTTACCTTTAAATATTGAGGAGGCGTTAATGGCTGTTCTTTATATTCACTTGTATCCTTTGGCGTAGTGAAAGTAATCGAATTGCTCTTCTGTTTATCTGTTAGATTAGCATATTGAGTACCGTTCGGACCTAAGAAGAATGTATATTTGGTTTCTTCCTTTAATCCTCCAATCGTGCTGCCTCCTACTTGTGTGAAGCCGGAATAAGGATCTTTGTTAAGAGGAGGATTGTCCGGATTCCAAACCCAGTAATCATCTAGCTTATGCGCAGGATCAAAGGTAACAGTTACCGTATTATGTGTAACATTCACAATACTTAGGTTGCTAGGCCCTGGATTGCCAGTAGGCTCATTTGATGGCTCGCCGGCAAGTGTCGTAAATTCAACGTAGTTGCTTCGCAACACCCGCGTGTAAGGTCTCTTATACCAAGTGGTATACAGCTTGTACGTCGTATTAGGCTGCAAGTTTTGCAGCTCCACACTGCCGCCTTTCCCTGTAGCTAAATAGTTGTTTACATCTTCTTTTGTTGGATTAGCAGGATCTGGAGCTACGTAGTACCATACATCAACGTCAGCTTGCTCTGGATGAACATCCCATTTAAGCTGTGCACTCGTCGCAGTGATGGAATCGGTTACAACAGTTAGGTTTTGAGGGACGGGAGGGGCTGCCTCATAGACAGCATCCGTTACGGCTCGAGCAGCTTCGTTCACTGCGGGCAACGCTGCTTCATTCCCATAGGCTGTTGTTGTGTCAAGGAAAGGAGAAACGAGAAGTGCTAGACACATAAACATAATGACAAACTTCATTCCTTTATTTCTTGCAAAAATATTCACCATATCACCTCTAATTTTCATAGTCGAACATTGCAGCATTAGCATTCATGTGCAAGTCTGGGTGTGGTTGTTTTCTCAATGCGTTACGGAGTATTTTGAACGGGTTCTTGCTTTTCCGAGACCGAATTTGGCAGTCACAATCACCAACTGTCACGGAATTAAAAGGGGATAATTGGGTATCACCTCCTGCAAAGCTTGCATTTAATTTGTATAACTATTCCTAGCATGAGACGTTGATTTCATGAAAGGAAGGGGTAAATTACGATGATAAAAGGGGAATATTTTACAAAAATATAATAAAAATGGGATATTTTTCACAGGAAATAGAGGTTTAACTCGATCTTTAAAAACAACATCGAATTAAACCCATAGCATGTGAGAAAAAAAGCATTTTGAACGGTCATAGTTGTAGTTGTGATAAAATGAAAGAGATTCAGAAATAACCTAATAGAAATGATGGTCGCTATGAAAATCGAATTTGAAAATCAAATCATTGAGTTTAATGTTGAATATGCCAATAGAAAAAAGATATATATCCAAATGGACTCATTAGGATTCATAACCGTGAAGGCTCCCAATGGAACAACGGAAGAGAATGTCATGCGGGCCGTGGAGCAGCATGGTAAACAGCTCACTCAGAGATTGCAGCAGATCGCGAAGGTTCGAGATACCCCTAAGACAAAAGAATATCAAGAGCAAGGAAAATTCCTTCACCTTGGAAAAGAGTACTTTCTTCATGAGTTGATTGACACAGCTGATCTGAGTGAAGAGGAGTTAAAAATCAATCTTAAAAAGTTTTATTTTTCAAGCTGTAAGAAAATCATTGGAGAACGAATCAAGCGATATCAAGAGCAGCTGAAAGTAAAACATAAAAGCTTCGAAATCGAAGAGTCAAGAACGAAGTGGGGAAGCTGCAGCTCAAGTAAAAAACTAACCTTTAATTACCGATTGGCGATGGCTCCGCTTGAGGTAATCGATTATGTCGTCATCCATGAGCTTTGCCATCTGACGCATATGAATCATGATCGTTCCTTCTGGAGACGAGTGGGCAGCATTATGCCGGATTACAAAGAGAAGGAAGAGTTTCTAGCAAGGCATGGTCAAGCTATGACACTGTAATCATGATAACTGGCCTCCCGTCAAAAGGAGGTTTTTTGCTGTATCTCTATTATATCGTCTATTTTTCAAATGGTTATGTTTACTTCTTATACATACTAATGATTTTTATCACTAATCGAGGGAAATCGTGAACTTTAGATGCAGCGTGCTTTATTTCCGTTCTAGCCTTGCTGGCTCCGCAGGTAATTTTCGTATTCAACGGTAAACTCGAGTGCATGCTCAAAGTCTGGAGACAGGAGAGAAAGTGCCGCTATGACATCTGCTTTCGATGTGGCGCTTAATGCGATGATTTGAGGTTGGCGAGGAATACGGAACAACGTATGATCGTGAAATGTGATGGTGACGATGGTTCCTATTGCCTCGTCATTGGAGGAATAAACCGTGCTCCACATCCAACGCTGCTGGTCGGTTTCTTCCGTATTTCCCCATTCCCGCGACAGGTCGAAATGGCCTGGAAGTTTGGGTTCGAGATGGAAACCGGACTCTTTAAATTGCCTATGAACAGGTAGGAACAACAGATTGAGAAATGTACCATAAGCAGCATCTCCTGCCTCGTTGTAAGCTTTTTGCAGTATATCTTGATGGTTTAGAAGGATGGTTTCCCAGCTTTCATTCATATGATTTGTAATATAGCTTCCAATCGCAGCAATGGTACTTTCGTCACTTTCCTCAAGAAATGCTTTTAATGGATTTGTATGCTTCATACGTAATCCCCTTTCAATTTTCTTCGATTTTTGGAGTTACATTTCAATCTTACAACATTCATGCAAATGAAAAGGTTTGCCGTATTTTTCTTAGAATCAGCGGGTCTTTAATAAACAAAACCTTATCATGGTGGTTTAATCTTCAAAAAATATAGCAAGACGATAAATGAAGTTGAAATGGAAAATGCGAAACATAATGTGCTTAAAAACTCAATAAACAGGGTACATTCATACAAAGACGAATTCAGGGAGGTAGTACCCATGAGCAAGAAAAAACTATTGATAACTGCAATTGGAGCTGGCGTCACTTATTTAATGAAAAACAAGGATGCGCGAGATAAGCTTGTCCATACGCTGCAAAATTTCAGGAAAAAGAATCGTTAATGGAATGATCGATATTGGGCTTGGCAAATCAGCTTAGATGACAATTGGAAAAGAGAACGACTAGTTGGCTTCGATCATTTATGGTAAGATGTCTAAGACTAATAAACGATAAAAAATCAATCAATAGGAGAAGCAGGGTACAAGATGATACCCTGCTTCTTTTTGTTTGGAAACGTTATATGCTTTGAGTAGCAAAAAGGGGATTGAAAATGCCTACTATTATTGCGAAACCATTTGATCAAGAAATGCAAAACCTGTTAAGCGATATACATTCCGCCTATCACGCAGGGGAGCTTAGCCAAAAGGACAAATCAGAGCTTCCGGAAAATATTTACGTCATCGAGGCTGAGGACGAGATGGTTGGATACGGAGTCGTTTGGGAGTACGATAACGCCAAGCAGCTGATTCAGAAAGCAGAACAAGATTATTTTAGCGATGATGAGAAGTATTTGGAGCGGGACTTTTATATTGAGATTAAAAACAAAAAGAACTTTGTATTTATAGAAGCACTTGATGTTTTAAAGGAATTTGAAGGCAAGGGTTACGCTGCTGCCTTTATTCAATGGGTAAAAGCAAAATATCCGAATAAAAAGATATATGTATACACGTTGGATAAAACAAGGAACTTTTGGTATAAGCAAGGCTTTGAGCCTTTGGGAAATACTGTATGGATGACTTTTAACTAAAGGTTAAAAATGGGCCTAGGCTGCTGTCTCAAGGATAGAGGTTTATGTCGATTATATCGTTTTATTATGCTATACTTACTTGTTATGTCTTAAAGGAACGGTTTTTGGAAATGCTATGCGATTATAAAAAGCAGCATGATTGAGAATATAAGGCTTCAAATGAAGGAGAAAAGATGACTTTTAATGATCTAAATTTTAGCCCTGCAATACTGAAGGCGCTAACCAAGGAAAACTACACAAAGCCTACGCCTATTCAGGAGCAGGCCATTCCCGTCGTACTAGCGGGCAGAGATTTGTTTGGCTGCGCTCAGACAGGGACCGGGAAAACGGCTGCATTCGCATTACCCATCATTCAGTTATTAAGCGGCCAACCCGCTAAACCGGGGGCACAGCGACGTATTCGCTCATTGATTTTGACACCTACAAGAGAGCTTGCTCTCCAGATAGAAGAAAACATGCGTGCGTACGGACAATTTACCGACTTGCGCAGTGTAGCTATCGTGGGCGGCGTTTCACAGAAGGTTCAAGAGCGTGCACTTCGACAAGGCGCTGATGTTATTATTGCCACTCCAGGCAGACTTATCGATCTTATTAATCAAAAGTTTGTTGATTTGCAATATGTACAAATATTAGTGCTTGATGAAGCAGATCGAATGCTCGATATGGGTTTTATTCACGACGTGAAGAGAATCATCGCCAAAATGCCAAGAAAAAAGCAAACACTCTTTTTCTCGGCTACGATGCCTCCAGAAATTTCGAAGCTTGTCAAAACGCTGCTTGTTAATCCGGCGAAAGTGGAAATAACTCCAGCTTCCTCAACAGTGGATCGAATAGAGCAATCTGTCTATTTTGTAGATAAAGGTAATAAACAAGATTTATTGAATGACCTGCTGCAGGATAAATCCATCGCTTCGGCGCTTGTGTTTACTCGGACGAAGCATGGTGCAGATCGCGTAGTGCGCGGACTGACTAAAGTGAATATTTCTGCACAGGCTATTCATGGAAACAAGTCTCAAAATGCCCGCCAAAATGCGTTAACTAATTTTAGAAGCGGTGCAACTCGAGTACTGGTTGCCACAGATATTGCGGCGAGAGGTATCGATATTGACGAGCTTTCGCATGTCATTAATTTCAACCTTCCTAATATTTCAGAAACGTATGTTCATCGCATTGGCCGTACAGGCAGAGCTGGATTAAGTGGAATCGCCATCTCTTTTTGCGAAGTGGATGAAATTCCTTATTTGAAGGATATTGAGAAAATGATTCGCAAAACTATACCTGTAGTAACCGAACGTCCTGATGGGGTTCTGATCAGTTAAGCAACGAAGAAAGCCGAAATATAATAAATTGACCTAGGGGTGATCGTCTGAGAAAGCAAAAGCCAATGTCATTCGAAGATTTATTGAAGGAATTGCAAGGACAGAAGTCGATTCAGGAAGATCCGAATCATGTTTCATTTGATGATTTGTTTAAAGAATCGTTTATGAGCAAGCATTCCAGCTTTACAAGCTTTAGCGCGTTTCTTGAGAAGGGCAACTTTCAAGTAGAAACAAGAGAAGATGTTCAGAACATTCCGGATGAACTATTTGATCGTCACGTTGCAAGAGAAACGGATTTTGCCAATTGGCAGTCTATGCTCGATACAGCAACTTCGGAATATAGCGGCAAGTAGAACAGTAGAAGTGCCAGCATTGCATAATTATAGGCAAGTAGAAGCTTGAGCCCATCGCGGCTTGAGCTTTTTTTTGTTTATTTTGAGGTTAATTTCACATTGTAATGAGCCATTCACGCTCTGTTCATATTCCAAACGTAAACTTCAGCTATCAAGAGAAGGAATGGAGATGGTTGAACATGTTTCTAGCGCTGCGCGAATTGAAATATGCGAAAGGCAGATATTTTCTAATTGGATTAATAATGGTTCTGGTCGCATGGTTAACCTTTATGGTTTCAGGATTAGCCAATGGGCTTTCATCAGATAATGCATCCATTCTAAAAAATATGGACGCCGATTATTTCGTGCTTCAGACGGATTCCGAGCATAAGCTGACGCGGTCCGCACTAGGTACCGAGAAGCTGGAAGAGGTCAGGCAATTAGAAGGACTCTCACAATCCGAACCGCTTGGGCAAACGATGCTCTCTGTATATCGGAATGATTCCAAGAAGAAGATAGATATTGCTTTGTTTGGCATCGAGCCAAGCGGGAAGGTAATGCCAAGTATTACTGAAGGGAAAAGCATGGGGGCAAGCAATGAAGTGGTCGTTGACTCCTCTTTAAAAGAACAAGGCGTGCAAATTGGCGATACGCTAGGGGATCAAGAGCTCGGCATTGAATGGAAAGTAGTCGGCTTTGCCACTAATCAGAAGTTCAGTCATACGCCGGTAGCATTCATGGATATCCAAAATTTTAATAAGCTGATGCAAGCATCCTTTGGTAAACAAACAGCTTCCTATAACGCTATTGTCATTCATACAGATAAACTAAACAAAGAATCATTGCAAAAGAGTGTAGCAGATACGGAGGTTATTACAAAAAAAGAAGCGGTACAGGGCATTCCGGGTTTTAAAGAGGAGCAAGGCTCCCTGACGATGATGATCGCTTTCTTAATTGTTATTGCCGCTTTCATACAAGCTGTTTTCTTCTATGTCATTACACTGCAGAAAATTAGCCAATTTGGAGTGTTGAAGGCAATCGGAGCAAAGACGTCCTATCTGGCAGCAAATTTAGTGGGTCAAGTATTGCTTTTGGCCATTGTGGCTGTTGCAATAAGCATCGGACTTACTTTTGGCGTAAGTGCAATTTTGCCAGCGAGCATGCCTTTTGAGTTAGGTGTAAATATATTGTCTCAATATTCCGGTTTACTTATTCTAGTCTCGATTATCGGCGCGTTGCTGTCCTTAAATCGGATTGCAAAAGTAGATGCGATTGAAGCGATTGGGAGGGTTGAATAATGAAGGAAAAACTTATTCTTGAGCATGTAAATAAAGTGTATGGCGAAGGTGAAACGGCTGTTACGGCGCTGCAAAAGGTTTCTTTAAGCGTAAAAGCAGGTGAGTTTGTCGCTGTTGTTGGACCATCGGGTTCGGGCAAAAGTACTTTTCTTTCCATAGCGGGGGCGCTGCTCTCACCGTCAAGCGGACGGATTTTAATTAATGAGAAGGATGTCACGAATTTATCCTCTAGCGAATTAAGTGAGGTTAGAGTCAAAAATCTTGGTTTTATTTTTCAAGCATCCAATCTTGTTCCTTATTTAAGAGTAGTGGATCAACTGCTGCTCGTATCGAAGCTAGCAGGTACAGATGGAAAAGAAGCGCTTGTGAAAGCTAAAGCGCTTCTTGAGAAAGTAGGACTGCTGCATCGGATGAATTATTATCCTGAGAAGCTGTCCGGCGGAGAACGCCAACGGGTTGCCATTGCTAGGGCATTCATGAATGATCCCGGCGTTATTCTAGCCGACGAGCCGACAGCCAGCCTCGATTCTAAACGGGGTAGAGCGGTAGTGGAGCTCATGGCTACTGAGGTTAAGCAACGGGGTAAGGCGGCTGTTATGGTTACCCATGACGAGCGTGTATTGGATTTATGTGACCGGATCGTAACGATCAAGGACGGTATGCTTTTTGAGCAAGATGATCATGCTGCTGCGAGCAATAGGCCAGATGCAGTCGCACATAGGTGAATGAAGGTTGATTAAGCAGTGTTCTCTTGCACGTCTTGCATCAAGCTTAGATGGGATGTTTCTGAAGGTCTATGACCTTTAGGGACATCCTTTTTTTCTGAAATTCCCCTTGAGGAAGAGGGAGTGTGAGTTCATCGGCAGCAACTGTTTTGGGAAAATGCGTTTCGGTTCATACATTGCATGTTTAATAAAGTAAGACCCTGCTGCAGCTAATATTGAATATGCATATAGTCAGGTTGAGAGTTCATACAGAAGGAGATGAGACGATGGGCAAATGGAAAACATCGCGGGTTTGGCGCAGTATTGGTTTGCTATTGCTCATGCTTTGCTGCATGACGTTAATCGTATCTGCTTCTAATCCGAATACCCCTGAAGGTTTTTTAATTATCGCACATCGCGGGGCTTCTGGTGATGCTCCTGAGAATACGATGGCTGCCTTCGAGCAAGCGGAACGTCTAGGTACTGATTTTATCGAATTTGATGTACAGCTAAGTAAAGATGGTGAACTAGTTGTCATTCATGATGATACGGTGGATAGAACGACGCAATATACTGGCGCTGTGGACGATTATACATTAAATGAACTTGAAAATATGGATGCCAAGAATGATGAAAAAACAGACGATACGGATGAGAAGATCGTTTCTTTCGAAGAAGTTATGCATCGTTTTGCTGGAAAGCTAGGCATGCTCATCGAGATTAAAGAATCAAAGCTTTATCCTGGCGTGGAAGAGAAGGTCGCTGAGGTCGTACGTCGTTATGAGCTTTTGCTCCAAGTTAATGGCTTAGAGAAGGGCCGGAATTTTACAGCGGTTGAACATGTCAAAAATAGCGTGGGTATCATTATTCAATCCTATGACTTTCAATCGACCCGTCTGATTCACTCCCTGCTGCCGGACATCCCAATTGCTGCGCTTATTCAAGAGGATCAGCATCCTCTGTCAGAGAAGACGCTGGATGAACTTGTTTCTTTCGCGGATTACATTCATTACAATCATGAATTGCTTGACGAGAAGATTGTAGAGCAAATTCATCATCGCAACCGGAAGGTCATGGCGTGGACGATACAGTCAGAGCAAGATATGATACGGATGAAAAAGCTCGGAGTGGATGGGGTTATTACCGATTTTCCGGGGTAAGGAACATACAAGAAACTCTACTCCCTTCTATACAAAATTATTCAATCAAATACAAATGTTGCCATAATGTGAGGTTTGATGAATAATAGGGGAGAAGGGTGGGATAGTCATGAAAATGGCTTTTACTGTCGATGTAGAGGATTGGTTTTGCAGTCCGAACCTGTCTCTTTCCGAATGGGCTGATTGCGAAATAAGGCTTGAGCAGCCCGTTCATCAAATATTGGACCTTCTGGACGAATATGAGGCGACGGGCACTTTTTTTGTCCTAGGCTGGATCGCTGAGAAAAGGCCTGATTTGGTGAAAGAAATATATCGAAGAGGTCATGAAATTGCATCACACGGCTATTCCCATCGTCTCGTTTATGATCAATCAACACTAGAATTTAAAGCGGATATTAGGCTGTCAAAAGATATTTTAGAGCATTTGATCGGTTCAAAGGTGAGTGGGTATCGTGCCCCCTGTTTTTCTATGACAGATTGGGGACTTGATATTTTAATAGAAGAAGGATTCTCTTACGATTCTAGTATTAGTCCGAATACACCAAATAACCTATATTCCAAGTTTAATTTGTCCTCGAAAGTTGCACATTCTTTTAAAATAAAAGATCATCTTTGGGAAGTGCCGTTGCCTGCTATTCGCTTAGGCGGCGTTAATATTCCATGGGGCGGCGGAGGGTATTTTCGAATTTATCCTTATCGTTTTTTTTATAGCGGAGCAAGAAAAATTATAGGCGATAAAGATTATTTCGTTTATTATATCCATCCCTATGATTTAGACTACGATCAACCGCAAATTTTTAACACCTCTTGGTCAAATGGCATTCGAAGATACTACGGATTAAGGGATACATACGCAAAAATAAAACAATTATTGTCGGATTTCAACTGTATGTCCATAAGTAAATATGATCCTCAAATCGGAGGGATACATTAGCGTGACCACGAAAACGGAGATTATGTCTAACCGGCGTTTATTGGATGGTGTCGCTTATTTATTTTGCAGAGAAATGGGGATTAGAAGGGTAAAGATACAGAAACCATCGACAGAAGAAGTGAATACGCTCCTTATGAACGGCATTGTATCCGAAGATCTTAAGCTTGTGGAAAAATCATTTGGTTACGCTTGTTATGAATATTACAGGCAGCTTTATGATCCCGATTCCTTTGATCACCTTCTTATCGCAGAGGCTAAAAATCGAAAGAAAATGCTGGACTTGTGCTGCGGGGGAGGGGCTACCGTATTCTCTTTACTTCAGAATGAGCCGGATATTATATATGGAATCGACTCGGATGCGTACCAGATTGGTCTTCTAGAAGCACTGCTCCACAGAAGTGAAGCTTCTAGCAAAGTAGTCACAACGGTAGCAGATGCGCACCATATTCCGCTTGCGAACCATTCCGTTGATTTTGTCGTTTGTAGAGTAGCGCTGCAATATCTTCAGGTGGAGCAGGTGCTGCAGGAGGTTTTTCGTGTTTTGTCCCCGCGAGGAAGGGTGTTTTTTCTCGTACATGGCTCGGGATATATTTTGGATTATTTATTTGCGCGCAGAGCTATATTGAATAAAAAAAGTTTGAAATTTGCAATACACAAGCTTTTTCATTTAAGCAGTAAGCCTAAGGCGTTTAACCGCGCGCAAGCGAATTTTTTGACCGCAAAGGATTTGAATGAGAAGCTGGCTGCTGCAGGATTTCGAGACATGAAGGTGCACACCCATAAAGAATGGATGAAAATGGGGGTGTTTCCGGTTTATTTTGCGGTAACGGCGGAGAACTGAATATAGTCTGCTCAAAGACAACAGTAACCCAAGGTAAGTAGACCTTGGGTTATTGCTGCTTGAATATGTACTTTGTTTGCACTTTCGAGTCAAAGCACATATTAAATACTGCGTACGCTGTCTCTAATCATAAGTTCTGTACCAAGCATGACATGGTGAATGATTTCTTTACCTTCGAGCATTTCAATAAGAATTTGCGCCGCTTGGGAGCCTAACTCGTATTTATGCTGGTGAACGGTAGTGAGCGCGGGCGTGCAATAAGCCGTCAAATCAATGTTGTCGAAGCCGATGATAGATATATCATCAGGTACCTTTTTCCCCATATCCTTAACGCCCTGCAAAGCCCCGAGAGCCATTAAGTCGCTTGAGCAAAATATAGCAGTCACTTCAGGACGGCTGGACAATATTTGTCGTGCGGCCTCTCTTCCGCCATGCTCGGAAAATGAACCATTCAGCACAAGTGTTTCATCAAAGGGAACACTGCTGTTTTGCAGTGCTTGTCGGTAGCCCTCTAGTCTAAGCAGGCTTACAGCTGCTTGCTCATGACCGTTTATCATGGCGATTTGGCGATGTCCCGATTCGAGCAGATGGTTGGTTGCTGCAAGAGCACCCGTTGTATTATCCGAAGTAACATATCCAACGTTAGGACCTTGGAGAGTGATATCAATAAGAACGCATGGAATATCAGACGATACGATTTCCTCCAAATAAGGATCGTCTAATCGAATACCCATGATGATAACCCCGTCTACGCCTCGTTCCTGGCATAATGTTTTATATGATTTTACCTTTTGTTTCTGAGGTGTTGTACTGAATAGGACAAGGTCATAATCGAGTTCGCCTGAACGATCATTTATTCCGCAAAGCACTTCGAAAGCGATATTGTCTTTGGAGCTGTCTCTTGTAACATTGGAGAGAAGGAGGCCGAGCGTCTTTGTTTTTTTCGATATGAGCGACCTTGCAGCCATATTAGGGCTATAACCGAGTTGGTCTGCTATAGTCTTAATTTTGAGCCGAGTGCCCTCGTTAACGTCGTCATAGCCGTTCAAGGCACGCGATACTGTAGTAACAGATACACTAGCAGCTTTAGCTATATCTTTAATTGTAACCATACAATACCTCCGAAATGTTGAAAAACATGTAATGTATTATGATAAAAATTAAAAAAAAAATTGACTCTTGTAAATGCTTTCATCATGATCTATAATTCGATTATAACTTATCCGAAACGTTTTGGAAAGTTAGATTGCTTCGTCGAAAATGAGTAAGCATATTTTTTTGCCTCTTTTCCGAAACGTTTCGGATAAACGAATGTTTGTATGATTTAAGGGAATAAAAAAGCTATTACAAGAAGAAATGAGGGAAACACTTGGATTATCGAGTCATCAAAGAAAACGATCTATTCCTCATGACGGACCGGAATGGAGATATTCCGGAAGGTGATGTTTCAGGTCAGGGTCTTTACACAAAAGATACCCGGTTCATAAGCAGGATGGAGATCCGAATCAACGGTCAGAAGCCGATACTGCTGTCTTCAGCAGCGGATGAGAATTATATCTCTACGATTCGCCTTACCAATCCACATATGGAAGAGAAGGGCGAGCTTATCTTGTGGCGTGAGTCCGTAGAAATTGAACGTACACGCTTCATTTATGACGGAGCATTGTATGAGACGTTCAAGCTCACAAGCTATTATCCTAAAGCCATTACATTTGATTTCTCCGTGTTATTGGATGCGGATTTTGCAGATATGTTTGTCGTTCGCGGCTTTCAGCATGGCGATTTGGGAAGAAAGACGGCAGAGAAAAGCGGCCAACGGGAAAGAGTTATTGGCTATCTCGGAGCTGACGATATACGCCGTGAAACGAAGATTAAATGGGATACAAATGAAAGTCGCATAGGCGAGACAGGCGAGCTTCATTTCGATGTGGAACTGAACCATCGGGAAAGCCATGCAATCGCTTTCTATATTGCACCAATCATTGACGGCAATGAGCCGCAGCAGCACGATCCGGCGGAAGCGATGGTTAAGCTTAGACAATCGTACGCGGATTGGAATGGATCATCCACATCCATCCAAACGGATGTACCGCTATTTAACAAGCTGCATCATCGCGGAGTGCAAGACTTAAGAGTTCTGCTTACGGATATCGGATATGGAGCATTCCCAGTGGCAGGCTTGCCTTGGTTCTCAGTTCCATTTGGCCGTGATAGTTTAATTACTGCGCTGCAGATGTTATCCTTAAACCCGCAAATTGCTAAGGGAACTTTGCTCACGATGGCCGCTTATCAAGGCCAGAATGAAGATGAGTGGCGCGATGAGCAGCCAGGTAAAGTGATGCATGAAATTCGGTATGGCGAACTGGCAAGCACAAATCAGGTTCCATTTACGCCGTATTACGGCACGATTGATGCGACGCCGCTATTCCTTCTATTAGCTGCCGAGTATTATCACTGGACCGGAGATGCTCAGTTTGTTAAAGAGCTAATGCCTCATCTTAATGCAGCGCTCGCTTGGGTGAAAGAATATGGCGACTGCGACGATGATTCCTTTGTTGAGTATTATCAGAAATCGTCTAAAGGGATTGCCAATCAGGGCTGGAAAGATTCTGCGGATTCCGTTGTTCACCGCAACGGCGATTATGCAGAGGCTCCGATCGCGCTTGTCGAAGTTCAAGGTTATGTCTACCAAGCGCTTACAAGGCTTGCCCCTATATTCAAGAGCTTAGGCCACGAGGAACAAGCCGCTGGCATGGAGCAAGATGCAGAACAGCTTAGAGTTCGCTTTGAGCGCGATTTCTGGATGGAGGATGAGCAGTTTTACGCGATTGCGCTTGATAAGGATAAGAAACGCGTAGATTCCGTCACTTCGAATTCAGGACATATTCTAATGTCGGGCATTGCTTCTCCTGAGCGTGCAAGCGCTGTTGCGAAAAGACTGGTTGCTCCTGACATGTTCGGTGGTTACGGCATTCGTACGATGAGTACGGAAGCAGCCGGCTACAACCCGATGAGCTACCATGACGGCAGCGTATGGCCGCATGACAACTCCGTTTGTTTGCTAGGTCTTAGTTATTTAGGCTTCCAAGAAGAAGCGATTACCGTCATGCAAGGACTATTGAATGCAGCAGCAAAGTTTGAGTATTACAGATTGCCTGAGCTGTTTTGCGGGTATGATGATTCGCTTAATGCGCCAGTTCCTTACCCCGTTGCTTGCTCTCCGCAGGCATGGGCAGCAGGGACGCCGCTCACATTTGTACAAGCCTTGCTTGGGCTTCAGCCTAACGCTCTAACGAAGCAGATTACAATTAAGCCTTCTTTGCTTCAAGGGATGAACGAGCTTCTGGTAGAGCAAATGCAAATTGGCAGCGGCGCTCTAAGCCTGCGCGTTACTCGCGGTATCAATGGCTCAGAGGTGGAAATACTGTCTAATCTGACAGGATATGAGCTTCTCATTTCATAGGTTTCACGCTTTATGCTTTATATACAAAGTTCATATTACTAAGGAGGTTGTATGTAAGATGAAGAAAACAGGGGTTTCGATTTTATCTTTAATGCTGGTAGTTGTTCTTATGTTAACGGCTTGCGGCAAGGGCAATGAAGGCAACAAAAACACAGGTAATACAGCAACGAACGGCGGTACAGAACAAGAGGCGACAAAAGAGCCAGCCGCTGAGAAGGTAACCGTTACACTTGCAGGTTGGGGAGCAAGTCCAGAAGAGCAGGATTTGCTAAACCAAACGTTGAAGGAATTTGAAGCAAAATATCCAAATGTAAAGGTTAATTATGAAGTAATTGCCGATCAGTACATGGATGTTATCAAAACAAGACTTATTGGCGGTGAAGGCCCAGACGTCTTCTACCTGGATGCATTCGAAGCACCTGCACTCATTGAGCGTAATGTTCTAGAGCCGCTTGATAGCTATGTGACACCAGAATTTGATGTTGCAGACTTTGAACAGCCGATGGTTGATGCTTTCAAACAAGATGGCGTTTCCTATGGTTTCCCTAAAGATTTCTCTACGCTTGCAATGTTCTACAACAAAAAAGACTTTGCAGAAGCAGGAATTACTGCTCCGCCAACAACTTGGGATGAGCTGAAAGAAGCTGCAGTTAAGCTTACTAAAAAAGAAGGCGACAAAACGGTTCGCTTCGGCTTTGGTGTTGCGCCTGAGCTTGCACGTCAAATGTTCATGATTCAAGCATTCGGCGGTAAAGTAGCAGATGAGAATGGCAATGCTGCATTCGCGGCTCCAGATGCTCTTAAAGGTTTGCAGCTTGTAACGGATATGCACAATGTAGACAAATCATCCGGCGAGCCAAAAGAAGTAGGCGCTGGCTGGGGTGGCGAAATGTTTGGTCAAGGCAAAGCTTCCATCGTATTCGAAGGAAACTGGGCAATTCCATTCTTGGAGTCCAACTACAAGGATCTAGATTACGGCACAGCTGAGCTTCCAACTGTAAATGGCAAACAAGGCACTATGGCTTTCACTGTTGCTTATGTAATGAACAAGGAATCGAAGAAAAAAGAAGCAGCTTGGCAGTTGATCTCCTTCTTGACTGGTAAAGAAGGAATGAAAACGTGGACGAGCAAAGGTTTCGCGCTTCCAACTCGTAAATCGGTATCACAAGAGCTTGGCTACGACAAAGATGAGCTTCGCAGCGCAATTGTAGCGGGCGCTTCTTATGCAACGCCTTGGCAAGCAGGCTCCACACTTCCTACAATCATGAGCAACTTCAACAACCAATTCGTTGATACATTTATGGGTAATTCGAAGCTTGAAGATGCAATGAAAAAAGCAGAAGCTGTTGCGAATAAGGAAATCGCTGCAGCGAAGTAAGCGAGGTGAAGGAGGGAGAGCGCAAGACGCTCCCTCCTTCAAACTCTGATTTTGATATGAAAGGAGAAGGTGCAGCATGAGCCATGTCTCTTCATGGAGAAGAAAGCTGAAAAATAACGTAACCGGCTATCTGTTCCTGCTTCCAACCATTCTAGTTCTTGGTACTTTTTTGTTCTTGCCTGTTTTCTATTCCCTTTATTTATCGGGACATAAGGTTAATCTGCTTGGCGAAGTAAGTTACAAATGGGTAGGATTTAAAAATTTCACGCGTATGGCAGGCGATGAAAGAGCCTGGATAGCGCTTAAGAACACGGCATCCTTTGCTTTGTTTGTTGTGCCGCTGCAAACGGTGTTTGCAATTTTACTAGCTGTTATTTTGAATGCTAAGCTCAAATTCAAAAACTTCTTCCGTATCGTATTTTTTATGCCGACCATTACTTCGTCGGCGGTACTATCACTTATATTTATGTGGATTTACAATTCAAACGGTCTTTTGAACCGAGTGCTTGAATTTATCGGTTTGCATGGATACAACTGGCTTGGAGATCCTGCGGTCGCCATGAAGGCGATCATGCTTATGAATATATGGTCTACCGCTCCATTCTTTATGGTTGTTTTCTTGGCTGCATTACAAGACATTCCTGATGCGCTTTATGAGTCAGCTATGCTTGACGGAGCAGGGGGCTGGAGGAGATTTATTTCCATCACGCTGCCGCTAATCAAGCCTGCGACCTTCTTTACGGTCGTAATGGGTATTATCGGTACCTTCCAACTCTTTGACCAATCTTATATTTTCTCAGCAGGTTCAGGCGGACCGAATAACTCGACCTTGACCGTAGCTCTGCTTATTTATCAATATGCTTTCAAAAATCTCGACTTCGGCTATGCCTCTGCGCTCGCTGTCATGCTGGCTGCTGTCATTATGATCGTAACGCTGATACAGCGTAAGCTATTTGCCGAAGAAAAGCTGAACTAGGAGGGCGACTAGATGGTATTTCAACAATCCAAATGGGGAAAGGCGATTCTTTATTTCCTGTTATTCTCATACGGCTGCATCACTGTTGCTCCCTTTCTATGGGCGCTTTCCTCTTCGTTTAAGCCGCTCAGTGAGATTGTTTCCGGGGGCATCAACTTTATTCCGAAAGAATTCACCTTGCAGAACTATTATGATATTTTCGTGAAAGAGCCGCTTTTCCTCAGGTGGATGTACAACAGTGCCTTGATTGCAGTTGTTGCGACGGTTTGCAATACGCTGTTCAACTCAATGGCGGGTTATGCACTAGCACGTATTGAATTTGCCGGCAACAAGATCATGTTCATCCTTATCTTAGCGGTGCAAATGATCCCAGGCCAACTGACGATCGTACCTGCTTACTTAATTATGAAGCAGCTCGATTTGTTGAACACGTATGCTGCACTGACTTTGCCGATGATGGCGAATGCGACGTTTATCTTTATGATGCGGCAATTTTTCCTTAGCTTCCCCAAGGAGCTTGAGGAGGCAGCCGAGATGGACGGGCTTAATCGGTTCGGCGTGTTTTTCCGCATTGCATTGCCGCTTGCCATACCTGCATTAGCAGCTCAAACGATCTTCGTTTTCATGGGCGCATGGAACGAGTTCCTGAAGCCGCTCATGTTCATGTCCGATAAGTCGATGTTTACGTTAACGCTCGGTCTGAATACGTTCAAAGGGCAGTACATTAGCCACTGGAACTACATTATGGCTGCATCGATGGTATTTACGCTTCCAGCGCTGCTAATTTATGCGTTCTTCAATCGATTCTTTATAAAAGGAATTACGTTTACCGGCGGTAAATAACATAGTAACGAAACGGGGCTGTCCTGAGGTCATTTAGACCTCTTGGGACAGCCCCGTTTTGATGCGTTCACGTATGCATAATGATACATAGTGTACTTAGTGGGCAGGCTGTGAACGGTAATAAGGCTATTTTTTAGCTCTATTTATGCGTATAGGGCTGATTGGGCGAAAATAAGACTAGATTGTAGCTCTATTTTTGTCAGAAACGGATACTATGGGGAAATTGGCAGGTTTTGAGCGGTAATAAGCCTATTTTTTAGTCCTATTTTTGCGAAGAGGGCTGTTTTGATGAAAATAGGGCTAGATTGTAGATCTAAATTTGTTTGAGTCGAGTATGGGGTCATTTGGCAGAAGAGACTAAGTCTATACGCACATTCTCGAAATGATAATGTATGCTGTGCAGGCAATGCAGCTCGTCATTATGGATGTCTAAAGTCGAATTTATCGTGAGGAACGTCAAGACTATGACCATTAATGATGACGGTATCGTTATCGCTCCAAGTGATGACCGCTTGATCCTCGTGAGAGCTCCAATAAATATTTTTGGTTTTATGATTGCGTTTATTGAATACCAATTCACCGCGAATCATAAAAGGAGTAGTCGCTCCTCCATTTATAAGGTACGCTTTTAAACTGTAAGTCCCTTCAGGAGAAGCTGCCTCAATAAGAAATTTCCCTTTCGGCAGTCTGCCCATATCATAGAAGAGCCAATAAACACCATAACCAATGGTTAAGGTGATGAATGTGCAGATAGAAATAAATATGATGAGCAGCGTTTTTAAAATTTTCTTTTTCTCGGTCTTCGCTTGAACATCAATATCTTCATCGAACACGGATATTACCTCCTGGAAAATTTGGATAACATTAGAATATCATAAGTTGAACTCAGGAGAAACGAAATGCGAGTCATTACAACAATTAGATATAAAAAATGCCCTGCCGAATAAAACAAAAAGCAGCCCAATCGGGCTGCTTTTTACTTTATTAATCGGAGCTGGGAAGCAGCAAGAACTTATTCCTTAACCGCGCCAATAACAATCCCTTTTACAAAGTAACGCTGCAAGAAAGGATAAACCAACAGAATCGGCAAGGCGCCGATAAAGATCTGCGATGCGCTAATGGTTCTTTGCGACATATTGGCAACCATTTGCGGATCAAGCTTAGTCATATCCTTTTGAACGATAATCGTTTGCATGAAGCTTGCAAGAGGCAGCTTCTCGGCATCCTTCATATAGATAATACCGTCGAAATAGGAATTCCAATGTCCGACCATAATAAACAAGGAAACCGTTGCAATCGCAGGTAAGGAGATCGGCAAATAGATCATGAAGAAAGTACGAAGCTGGCCTGCTCCATCAATAAAAGCAGCTTCTTCCAGATCCTTAGGAACAGTACGGAAGAAGTTTAGCAAAAGAATAACGTTATAAACGCCGACTGTACCTGGTAGGATAAGCGCCCATAAAGTATTCATTAGTCCGAGCTTAAGGATGAGGAGGTAGCTTGGAATAAGTCCGCCTGCAAATAGCATCGTAACGACAAAATACCAAAGATAAACGTTGCGAGCACGGAAGATATGAGAATCTTTGGACAGCGCATAAGCAGCAAGTGTACTAACTAGCATAGCAAGCGCCGTACCAAGGATGGTCCGCTGTGTCGACACCCACAAGGAAGTTAGGAAATTGCTGTTGTCGAACGTCTTGGCGTAGGCTTCTAATGTGAAACCGATCGGCCAAAAAGTGACCAATCCCGCGTTGGCGGGAGCGGACGCACTCATGGAAACCATGAGAAGGTGATATAGCGGCAGCAAGCATAGTATGGAAAGAAGAATCAAAAACACATTGTTAAATATGCTGAAAATACGGTATGGCAGTGTTTTATGGTGCATACGTTGTCACCCTTTCTAGAAGATTCGGTAACCGGCAAATTTATAAGCAAGACGATAAGAAATTACGATTAGAATTAAGCTGATCATCGATTTGAATAAACCTACGGCTGTTGCAAAGCTGAATTGACCGCTGAGTAGACCTTCACGATAGACAAAGGTGTCAATAATATCACCCTGCTGATAAATCAAAGGACTGTACAAGTTGAACACTTGGTCGAAGTTTGCATTCAGTACGTTACCAAGCGCCAAGGTTGCAACTACAATCGCAATTGGAATGAGTGATGGAATCGTAATATGCGTCGTTTGCTTGATACGGCCTGCACCGTCAACTTCAGCAGCTTCATAAAGTGCTGGATTAATACCGGCAAGCGCTGCAAGGAAGATAATCGTATTGAATCCAAATTCCTTCCACACATCACTAAAAATAATGGTGAAGCGGAACCAGGCGCCATCGCCCAAAAAGAAAATCGGCTTAATGCCGAATACATTGCTAATAAATTGATTAATAATTCCTGTCTGTGCGAGCATATCGATCAAAATTCCGGATAGCGTGACCCAGGAAAGGAAATGCGGCAGATAGACGAGCGTTTGGATTGATCTTTTGAGCCCCATGTTCCTGACTTCATTCAGAAGCAAAGCAAAAATGAACGGAATGATTAAGTTCAGCACGATTTTGGAGCAAGCAAAAAATAGGGTGTTCCACGTAATTTGCAAGAAATAATCATTTTGAAACATGTATTCAAAATGCTTCAAGCCTACCCATGGAGAGCCCATCATTCCAAGTGAAGCTTTATAATCTTGAAACGCCATCATAATACCTGTCATCGGTATATAGGAGAAGATGAAAACCGAAAGTACCGCCGGCAGCACCATGAAATGCAGCATCCAAGGTTGTTTATATTTGTGTTTTGTTTTTGCTCGTGGTGTGGTCTCCAAAGTCACTTGCTTTTCTGTGTTTGCTTCCATAGCTATCCCCCGTTCCATAAAATTGGTTTGTGTATAATAAGAAACCCTGCTATATATAGTAACAAGCATTTCTCTTACTGGACTATAGGACAATGTTAGGATTGATATGGTTTTGTTAGGGGATATCGTCTGGAGGAATGAATGATGGAGATTAGTAACGGTCTTGCTTTTGTCAAAAGAAAGATGGGTGCTCGGTTTAGCCTGTTTTCTAAAATGAATGGGTTGATCTTAATTTTGTTCATCCCCATTGTGATCATGTATACGTATTCAAACGACGTGGCCTTTAACGTTGTCAGCAAGGAGCTTAAGCTATCGAACACGAGGCAGTTGTCCTTTTTGTCCAGTCAAATTGACTCGCGGATTAATCAGATGGTCGATTTCTCCAATACATTCTCGAAAGATCCGAATGTGCAGAGATTTAATGGGCTTAAAATATGGGAAGATCGTTATGACCGCATGCAGACCCGCTTTATCGTTCAAGAGAAGATGGCACTGCAATCAGGCGTCATTAACATATGGCCAGTCAGATACACCGTTTACTCGCAGCAAAACAAAGAGTTGATATCAAATTACAACAATCCCGCAGAGTACGATGAGGAATTTTTAAAGCGAAACATGAGCGGGAAATGGACCTATGGCAATGGCGAACCCAAGGCGGAGAATGAGCCCAGTTACTTCCATTGGTTTTATACCGAATCATATGGCCAGCAAGGTAAACTGAATGGCAGCAATCTGGTCATTGAAGCGAGCTTCAGTTATGAAAATATCCAAAACATGCTGGACACCTATAAGTCAGGCGGACAAGGCGATCCGATTTTTTATCATAAAGGGGACGCTCCGATTACGAATCGCAGTGCGGATCAACAGCTTTCAGGAGAGTTGGTTTCCTACTTGGACGAGCAGTCGCTGGAAGATACAACGCAGCAGGTAGTGAAGCTGCATGGTGAGAACTATTTGGTGAGCTCGGTTAAATCAACTTATTTGGGCTGGCATTTGGTTGACGTTGTTCCGCTCGACCAAATATTGAAGCCGATATCGATCACTCGCAATTTGTTTTATGTTTCGATGATTTTGTTATTTGTTGTGGGCATATCTGCTTCCATCCTGCTTTACCGTAATGTGCAGCGGCCGATCAGGCAATTGATCAAAGGTTTGCAAAGCGTGCAGCGGGGGGACTTCTCGTTTCGGATCAGCTCAAGCGTAAATAATGAATTTTCATTTTTATTTTACCGTTTTAACGATATGTCACGACAAATCCAAGACTTAATTGAAAATGTGCTGAATGAAAAAATTCGGTCAAGGGAAGCCACATTGAAGCAATTGCAGGCGCAAATTAATCCGCATTTTCTATATAACTGTCTGGGCTATATAATTAATATGGCACAAATGAAAGAACAGGAAGCGGTTGTGTCGATGGCATACAACTTAAGCGCCTATTATCGCTATACGACTCGAACGGAGAGACAAACCGCCGCGCTGGACGAAGAAATTAAATTACTCATTAATTATTTGGACATTCAGAAGCTGCGCAACGGCAGAATTGATTATACAATAGATATCCCAGCAGAAATGCTGAAGCAGCGCATACCGCCGCTTATGCTTCAACCTATCGTAGAAAATGCGGTCATTCATGGTATAGGAAAATCCTATACATCTGGAGAAATTCGAATTACCGGCGAGATGTCAGACGGGTTATGCAAAATATATATCGATGACGATGGGCCGGAGCTTGAGTCAAGTGCGCTTGAAGCGTTGAATGCAAAAATGAGCGAGCCATTGAAAGAGGAAATGGGCTGCGGTCTTTGGAATACGAATCAGCGTATCATTCATCAATTTGGCGATAAATCTTATTTATGCTTCAAAAAATCGCCATTAGGAGGATTTCGGACAGAAATCGTATGGGAAACAGCATCTGGAGAAGAACAGAGACCTTATCCTACTTTACAAGGAGATACACAACATGCAGATGATAATCGTAGATGATGAAGCACACTGGGTAGAGAATTTATCGATGCACAAGCCTTGGCATACACTTGGTATTGAGCAGGTTCATAAAGCTTACTCTGCGCATGAGGCGCTTCAAATTATAGAAACGAATCCCATTGATATTGTCATATCCGATATTTTAATGCCCGAAATGACGGGGCTTGAACTCATAGAGAAAATACGAGAACGCGATAAAAGAATGAAATGTATTATTTTATCAGGACATTCGGACTTTGAATTTGCCAAAAAAGCGGTTCAAAATCAAACGGTAGATTATTTGCTAAAGCCGCCGTCGGATAACGAGCTGTTCAGCGCGGTTAAGACTGCGATTGATCAATTGCAAGCGGAATGGGAAGCGGTCAGCTCACAAGAGCGGACGGAGTATACGCTGAGGGAGAATCTGCCGCTGCTGCGCGGTCAGTTGCTGATTGATGCGCTAAAAGGCTACCGAATGTCTGCTGATGAATGGACTCGAAAGCTTGAAAGCTATGGCTTGCCGTTCAGTTATGGAGATTGCACATTGCTGCTTGTACGTATGGAAGAGGAATTTGGGCAATATACAAGTAACGGTCAACAGCTGATGGAATATGCCATTATCAATATGGCGGAAGAGATCTTCAGTGAATTTTCTGAAGTATGGGGAGTTAAGGAGGAGCATGGTTATTTGGTGTTCTTGCTTCAACTGAGGGATAAGGGTTCAATCCCTGGAAAAGAGAAGATTTTGGAGAAGCTTGCGATTCAGCTTCAGCATAAAGTAAAACAATTTTTGAAGGGCTCCTTATCCATCGTACTATCAGAATCTTTCAAGTTTCCTGAACAGCTTCAGGATAATTATCGCAAATCGTTCGCTTACTTTAGGCAAATCGTAGGGGACGAGCGAGAATTTGTTATGCGAGTCGGCGATATGGAGCCAAGCGTATCGCATGGTCCGTTGGACGCTCTTTATATGCCGCCGTCTTTGATCAGCTTATTAGAGGCGGGGCGCTGGGAGGCTGCGGAGGATAAGCTGGTGGGCGTTTGCGCGGAGCTCGACGAGAGATGGTCCGACTCATGGGAGCATTGCATGGAGGCTGGATTTTTGATCGCCTCCTCGTTCACACAGCTGGCACATCGGAATGGGCATACGCTGGTCAAGCTGCTAGGGGCAGATATGGAGCCTTTGCAAAGCGGAGAAGCTTTTACATCGATCAGCAAGCTGCGCAAGTGGTCGCTTAACGTGCTTTCGAAGCTGAAGGACGGCACCTCAAGTGAAATTAAAGATATACGTTCTTCTTATGTGAAGAAGATTCAACATTTCGCGGAGGAGCATCTTCACGAAGACGTTTCTTTGCGAGCGCTCGCTGACCATGTGAATTTGCATCCTACCCATCTGTCCAAAATATATAAGATTGAGACGGGTGAAGGCATAAGTGATTATATATCACGTCTGCGCATGGAACGTGCCTGCCATAAGCTAAAAACAACAAGCAAAAAGATTTATGAAATTAGCATGGAAATCGGCTATTTGGACCCGGCTTATTTTATCAAAGTGTTCAAACGCCAGTATGGTGTAACACCGCAGGAATATAGGGACGGCAACCAATAGCCTAACAGAGTCCTATGGAAACTAACAATGTCCTATAGATACCCCCCCGTACAAATTGTTAAAGTTACTCATGTAAGGATCTTACACCGTAGGGGGAAAAGAAAAATGGCTAAATTCAAAAAAGCAGGGCTTCTACTTGCAGCTTTGGGACTCGTTTTCGTTACAGCTTGCAGCGGTAATACCGGCAAGAACGCAAACAAAGAAGAGTCAGGTTCAACGAATACTAGTACTAGTACAGCTGATAGCGCATTCGCCGCTGGCAAATACGATCCACCGATTGAAATCAGCACCGTATTGATGCCGATTAAGAACTATGGCGGTAAAGGCGATACGAAGGAAAACAACGTCCACGATCGTTGGATGCTTGAAACACTTGGTATTAAACATAAGGATACATGGTATCCAGCAAGTGATGATCAATACAGACAAAAGCTTCAACTTGCTATTTCTTCAGGCGAGAAGCTTCCGGATTTTGTAAAGGTACCAACAAACGCTGTATTGACTAACCAACTCATCGATTCTGGTCAGTTTATTGCAATTGATGAGCTGTTTGACAAGTACGCAACAAAAGTTTGGAAGGACCATGCTGAGAAAAACCCTGAGCTTTGGTATCCCTTCACAAGAGATGGCAAGAAATACAATGTGCCATTGATGGAGTACACGAACAATGACAACACGCTGCTTTGGCTTCGTGAAGATTGGATGGAGAAGCTGAAACTAGAGGCTCCAAAAACAATTGCAGATCTAGAAGTCATTATGGACAAATTCAAAAACGAGAACCCTGACGGCCTAGCGCCAAAAGATGTTTATCCACTAGCGATTTCTTTGAAAGGCGCTACGAACACTTGGATGGGCGGACTCGATTGGTTATTCGGTGCTTATGGTTCTGTTCAAGAGCAATGGAACAAAGATAAAGACGGAAATCTTGAATACGGTTCCGTAAATCCAGGAGCAAAAGCAGCGCTTGCTAAGCTTCAAGAATGGATGAACAAAGGTTATATCCATGCAGACTCCGCTTTGTGGGATGAAGGCAAGTCAGCAGAAAGCTGGACAAAAGGCGCAGCAGGCATCTTGCCAGGCGCGAATTGGGTACCAGATTGGCCGGCTCCAGATTTGTTGAAAAACGTACCAGGCTCCAAATATAAAGCTTACCCGGTACCTGCAGGTCCGGACGGTTACATGGGTACAAAATGGCAGAACTCTGGCGTAAACGCTAGTATTATGATCAACAAGGATGCGAAGCATCCGGAAGCTATTTTCTTGTACTATAACTACTTGCTTGAAAACCTAGCGAATCCTACGGTTGGCAGCAAATATGAGCATGGCTTTGCACAAGGCTATGACTGGGATATCGTAGACGGTCAACCAACGAGCAACAAGGATAAAATCCCTGGATTTACGAACGAATTCCCGTTCATTACAGGTCCGGCTCGTATTCCTGATCTATTTATGACAACTTTGGTTAAACTTGCTGACGGAGCTGCTCCGGAAACACCTTACGAGAAACAAACGGCTGAATTCCGCAAACCAGAAAACTGGTATGCAGCAAAAGTCGTTATGGATCAAAAGGATATTCGCAAACAAAACTACTTTACAGGTGCAGCAACAGAAACAATGGTTTCGAAATGGAACTTGCTGCGTCAATCCGAGATGGAAACGTTCAACAAAATCATCTACGGCAAATTGCCGGTTGATGCTTTCGATGAGTTTGTATCCAGCTGGAAAGCAAATGGCGGAGACCAAATCACAAAAGAAGTTAATGAGTGGTTCCAATCCGTTTCTAAAAAATAAAGATCTTGGCCCGCAGAGTCTTCTGCGGGCTTTTTTGTGTGTGTTGGGATGTGCGGTGCGAATGGGGAGGAGGTGGGTGGCATGAACAAGATAAAAAAGGGGGGATAGAGAGGCTGGTGCTTGGAAGGTGGATTATTACGTAGAACAGTGCTGCGTGAAGCGGATAGAGCAGACCTGCTTGAGCGTAACGGACATCAGAGCGCTTATTTGTATCGAATTGGCTGTTTTTGAGGAGCTAACGGACATGAGATCCGCTATTTGGGCTAAAGTGCTTGAATTTTACCCCTTTTTACTAGAATAACGGATCCTATGTCCGTTAAATTCTAGATTAGACATAATTATTGGAAATAGCGGAACCTATGTCCGATAGGTGCAAGCCTGTAAATGCCAAGCACTGTTTTGAGGTGATTTGGTGTCAATGATTTCGATCGCAGAGTATATGGATGAATGTGAGAAAAAGCTCTGAAGGGTATATGTGTGAAAGATGATCATGCTACGAAAGATGCGGGTAGTATGGGTTTGGTAAACAATTGTGTGTGGAGCGGTGATTGTGAAGTGGGAGTGGGCGTGGATGACGATTGTGCTTGGAAAACGGTAGGTGGTGCGATAAACAATTGTGTATGGACGAGTGATGGTGACGACGATCGAGCGCGGAACGAAGCAAGAAATATGGTGGTTGAGTAGACTATTGTATGGGAACTGTGATTGTGGTGTGGGAGAGGGTGTGGCGGTAAATCGTGCTACTAGAGATGTGGATGTTTTGTGTGCGAACAACATTATGTGGAACAATAATGGTGGCTTGCTCGTAGTGGACGATTGAGCACGAAGCGGCGGCGCGGATGTTGTGTGTTTGGCGAAGGATTCGGAGTAGAACGCTGCAATGTGGAATGGATGAAGCATACCTGCTTGAGCGTATCGGATATAATATCCGTTGTGAGGAGGAAATAGTGCTACTAGAGATGCGGATTTTTTTGTGCGAACAACAGTGTGTGGAACAGTAATGGTGGCTTGCCAGTAGTGGACGTCTGAGTTCGGAACGGTGAGGATGTTGTGTGTGTGTGGCAAATGATTCGTTGTAGAATGCTGCTATGTGGATGGATGAAGTATACCTGCTTGAGCGTAACGGACATCAGAGCGCTTATTTGTATCGAATTGGCTGTTTTTGAAGAGCTAACGGACATGAGATCCGCTATTTGGGCTAAAGTGCTTGAATTTTGCCCCTTTTTACTAGAATAACGGATCCTATGTCCGTTAAATTCTAGATTAGACATAATTATTGGAAATAGCGGAACCTATGTCCGTTAGGTGCTAGCCTAAGGATGCCCAGCAATGTTTTTGAGGTTGTGCTTGTTGGAAATAGCGGAACCTATGTCCGTTAGGTGCAAGCCTAAGAATGCCCAGCACCGTTTTATGCTTATGATTGTTGCATGTCCGTTATTTCGAGTATGCAGCAGTATGCAGCATGCTTAAAAAAATAGCTGTTCCAGCACCACAATTGCCATCGTGATAATGTCCTAATAAGATGCTGGGTTAGTTTGTATGGTGTAACGTAGTGGCTAAATGGACTTCGAAATCATCTGAATATATGCGGCATACATGCGTCCGAGCGCTCGCAATAACATCGGTTGTACAAATACGAGTATTAAGCCGATCCCGCCAGCTATCCAAGAGCGCTGTGCAGAAGTAATTTCTGCGTAAAAAGGAAAGAAGGTCCAGGTGGACTGAAATAGATCAAAGTTGAAGAAGTCTGCACTCACCTTATAGGCAAATGGGGAAAGCATGACTGCATAGGCGGTAACCGGCAGGACAATCCCTAGTGTAAACCCGATAATACCTATCGGAAGCTGCAATAGGCTGTACAGAATACCTTGGTAGGTTTGACCTTTTCCAAGAAGACGAAACAATGACCGCGAGCCTTCCCAGCTAAGGGTTAGTTGTTCGTCTACCCGATCAAGCGATTGGGAATTACTTCGACACCAAGCTAGAGTAGATTGTTGTTCCTTGACCATCAACCAGCGACACGCTGCAAGTGTCGCCCACAACATGGGCAATCCAACCCATAAGATGATCAGCGGCAAGCTTACTGATAAACCTGCAACAGCTATTACAAATGCTATGATTCCTTTCGGAAGCGACATTAGAAGCATGGCCCAAGCTTTTACGGCACTTTGTTTTTGCATGTTTAAACCCCTCTCATACCAACACTTCCTTCAGTATAGAGGGATCATTCTACTTAAGCATTGATCCAAAGACTGGATAGCGTGCTCGACTTTGGTCTAGTATTCTTATCGTTTTTTTGGAAAACAAACTCAGACCAACCGCTCTGTATCCTGCGTTCTCTCAACCAACACGCGCATTAAGCCTTTTAAAACATGAATTTTTTGGAAGCAAAAAGAAAATACCTGCTCTCTAGTCAGTTCCAGCAAAATGGTGCGGCTAATGGCTGTACAATCGGCTGACCGCGGCTGTCCGTCGATGATGGCCATCTCACCAAAACATTGTCCAACCTCGAGTGTTGCAAGCTGCTCAGACCCTTTATGCACTTGCACTTTTCCTTCAATAATTCCGTACATGGTGTCACCATCCTCACCAATGCCACAAATTCTCTCACCGGGCTCATACACGGATTCTTCCACCATTCGAGCCAGTTTTATAAAGTCTTCTTGTGAGCAGTGGGCAAAAAGGCTAATCTTCTGCAGCACAAGAATACGCCTAATAATCGTCTCGTTTCGATCTTCAACTTCAATTGACGCAAGAGCATGATCCTCGACAGCGGCTTCTTCTATTGCAGTATCCAGAACGGCTCTTGAAACCTTCTCATTGGTGTTGCGCAATCGAAGCGACAACTGCTTCATCAGCTCCATAGCAATTTCGGTTCGATCAAAAATCATTTCGTAAAATGCACTCGAAGTCAGCTCGTATAGGACGACATTCTCTTCCGCTATAACGGTTGCAGAGCGAACTCTTTGCGTGATGACGCTTATCTCGCCAAAATAATCGTAAGCGCTGAGCTCATTTATTTTGTGGCCATGGATATAAATGCCTGTACGGCCTTGTTCAATAAGATAGAGAGAGTCACCAGCATCTCCTTCGCGAACGATTTCGACTCCTTTATTTATCCATACCTTTTGCAGGCGCATCGCGATGTTGAAGAAATCACGGCCTGTTAAACCAGCAAATAAAGCTACACGTTTGAGCAAATGAATTTGTTTCATAAGTGAATCCTGCATAAGCTTATCGTCTGATTGTGTTAAATAATCAATATTTAGATTAATCCAAGGATCGCCTTGATCATAAAACCACTGTATTGCTTCTTTAACATGCAATTCCGAGGGAGCTTCTTCTCCGGGAGTGGAAGACGATGAAATGATTTTTGTCATGTCAGTCCGCAATTTCCCTTTAAGCAGCTGGTCAATTACTTCAATGGCATTAGCCTGCTGCCTAGCATTGCCATCCTGCCAATTGGCATACACAGCGTGAATGGACCTTGAGTCATAAAGAAAGGCCAGCAGCTGGAAAATCCTTTTTACATGACGAACCCGCATCTGTTCAATCGCCTCAGCTAGATCACTCATACGATTTCTATTACCGATAAGTGCAAGTTGCTCCACCCATTTAAAATAATAGGAAATCTCCTGATCGATCAAATGCTCAGCATGTTTTTTGTCAACCTGATTGGATCCAGCATGAATCCGAGTTGCAGACTCAAGCGTTTTCTCCCTAAGCTCGCTGGAAAAGAGCAGATAATGCCTCAATAAGGCATCAAGTGCAGCTTGTGTTCCAATTTCCTCTAATACACGTGGCAAATGAAGGTTAAGCTCTTTCGCAGTCATGCGGCTTTCAAGTATAGGAATGATGATGGCCTCATCATAGCTTGTTAATGCAGCAGTAGCTTGAAGCCTGACCTTGCTATCATCAAGAAGCGGAATAATGAACCGAACCAGCTCGGGTACTCGCAATGTGGAAGCAGACTCCAATGCCCGTATACGAACGAGATGGGAGGAGTCCTCGAACATCGGGATCAACGGTTTGTAAAAGCTGGCAATGCCAATTTGTCCGAACAAGCCTGCCATGGCAATACGCTCTTCTTCCTGTCCATTTTTGAGCAGCTCCTTTAATACGCCGACGGCTTGGAACATGCCTTCTATGCCGTAATATTTAATTAATCCGACGATGGCTGCTGCTCGTATATGAACATCCTCATCATGCAGATAGGCAGTAATGCGATCTAATTGCTCTTCCAGCGCATAGGCAGATAAGGCAAGGATGGCATGGGCGCGAATGATAACTGATGATGAAGAAAGATGGGCTTCAAGCTTCTTTTCACCAAGGGCAGGCGTGCTGGATTGAAGGTATTTCAATGCCTCGATTTGCAGCTCCTGAACGGGATGCTGAAGCAGAGGCGTGATCTGCTCATTCATATCAAATTCTTGAATGCCGCTAAGAATCGCAAAAGCATATAAAGCTTGCTGCTTGTCATGTCTATGCAGCGCTCCGGCTAAAATCTGAATACTCGCAGGATCTACGAAATCCGGCTCATCTTGAAGGTCCATGCTTTTGGATTGAAGGGTTGATAGCAGCATACTTAAATAGTTTTTCTTAATTTTTATCGCCGCAACTATACAGCAGCCAATCAACGCAAGAATAAAATAACTGATTTGCTCAATCGCGAACCATTGCGAAAGCACAATGAGACTGATTGCCGCGATTCCTTTGGCACCATTTCGTACGATGCCATCGAGGAAACCTTTGGCTCTGCCGCGCCATTCGGGAGCAACGGGAAACATGATGAGCTGACTTACGGAGGAGTATATCGTATCGCCAAGCACCTTATCGCTTGCTTTAACTGCAGTTGCAATGGCAAGCACAGGCATGATGAGGAGAGCGAAGCTTCCTGTAAACAAGACGATCGGAAAAACAAGAATGGCAGTCATGACACCATAGCGGGTTATCATTTTGCCGGAAATGAATAATTGAACAAATAGCGCGAGCAATCCCGCAAATCCATAAAAGCTGCCCATAAAGCTGGCGAGCTCTTCATTTTGCAAGGTACCGCGAAGAATAACTTTGAATTGATAATCAATAAGCGTCAGGGAGATTGTGAGCGTACTGGCCATGATCGCCACATATTTAAGATGAGGCACGCTTTGGAATAAGCCTTGTTTCTCTTCAACGGCTCGCGTTTGTGCTTTGGATAACTTTTTAACAGTAGATTTAATCGCGAAAAACTCGGCAGGATTTGGCACTCCACGCAGCAGCTTAAGGACAAACAGCAGGCAAAGCAGCTGCGCAGCGGCATAGATGAAGATTAAATTTTCGGTTCCTAACGGCTGTACCAGCAGCTTTAGACCAAAGCCGCTCAAAATACCGCCAACTAGTCCACCGCTTCCTACAAAACCAATCATGCGTTTCGCTTTGCGCTGATCCATAATGGAGGTCGCAAACTGCCAGAAGCAGACGATCATCAAAAAGTTTAGTACATCATATCCGACGTAGATGACGGGGAAAATCCAGCTGAAGCCGATCCCGACAGCAAGTCGCGAAAGAAGTGCCAGCACAGAAGCAATGATTATAACTCTAACAACGAGTTGATCGGTGCGGAAGCGTCCGCATAGCTTTTGGTATATAAATCCGGTTAAGAGAAGGGTGGCTGCTTGGGGCAAATACATATACGATAAGACGGATGCGTCGTATCTGCTGAGAAATAAAGTATCTGCTGCTGTTCGACTGAAAGTAGAAGCAGCGACGATGAAAAACAGATAACCGAATAAATAAAATATTTTGCTATATTCCGTTCGATCGGATTGAAATTGACGTGAGAGCAGAGTGAATGGATTAATGATACTTTTCTTAGACATGATACTTGTTCCTCTCCGTTTCTCTTCCTGCCCGCAATAGCTTAAGAAGAATAGTATATATGAAGAAAATACATATTGGAACAAAATTTGCTAGAATACTGCGCGATACGTATGGTCTTCTGGAGCAAGTAGTAGATTCTTTGCTAAAAATAATGTCATGATTTATGCTGTCAGACATTGCAAATGATAATCGCTATCATTTATAATGATAATGAATGTTTATATGTAATGCTTTCACAGGGAGAAGGGAGTGATCCGACACGATGAAAATGAGTGATCACCTAATGTTATGGAATCATGCTTCGATCAAAGTGATGGATATACGCCATACGGTCATGGAACCAGGCGAGGAGCTGCGATCGTATCGCTTGCCAACCAGCGCTTTTTTTTATGCGATTCGCGGCAGTGCGCAGATGTGGTCGGATGGAACGATGCACATGGTGAATCGATTTCATGTTTTGCATGGCGGCAAAGGAATGTGCCTTGATATTACCGCTCATGATGCTTTTGAATATTATATGATTTTTTATAAAGCTATTCTCGCTTTGCCTTCTCGCCAACCTTTAATGAAGCTAATGGAGACGGTTAACCCATTCCAACTGCAATATAGCTTTGTGCCTCATTATCCGATCCCCTTATATCATAGTGTTGAGCTAATGAGCAAGGAATGGCGTGAGCCAGAACTATTGGAGAAATTACATATAAAAACGTTATTCTATCAATTTGCCTATGAGCTTTTAAGTCAAATGAGCAGTCAAAACGTGAAGACCCAAAAGGTGGACCTCGTGTCACAAGTGGTTCGTTATATTCATGAGCATTCTTCAGACCGGGTAACATTGGACGAGCTTGCAGAGCTGCTGGATTGCAGCGTCAGTTACTTATCAAGGAAATTCAAGCATGCGACAGGCAAAAGTCCCATTGAGTATTTGATTGCTGTTCGAATCGACAAAGCGAAGGAACTTTTGCAAAATACAGATGCAACGCTGCAAGAAATAGCCGAGAGCGTAGGTTTCTCAGATGACAGTTATTTCAATCGCATGTTCAAAAAACATGTAGGCATGTCGCTTGGTCAATTTAAAGCAAAGGTTCAAAATAATCCTGTGGATCGTTCAAGATATACAATTGTCCCACGCAGAATCAGGCGTTATAGTGGTAATGGTTATGAAAATCATTATCAATACAAGAAAGTGGGAATATTCAAAATGTATAGAGGATCAAGAACACCAATGGCTGCATCATTATTGCTTTGCTTTGTTTTATTTCTCAGCGCCTGCTCTGCGGGTACGTCAAATACGAGTTCAACAAATGGAGGGTCGTCTGCACCAACCGCTAATGTGTCTGAAGCAGCTGCAACCGACTCCACACCAGCAAATGTTACCCGCGTAGTAAAACATGCGATGGGGGAAGCAACGATAACTGGCGCGCCTGAGCGTGTTGTTATACTTACGAACGAAGGAACGGAAGCCCTTCTTGCTGTTGGCATTAAACCGATCGGAGCGGTGCAATCTTGGATTGGCGACCCTTGGTACGACCATATCAAAGATGAGATGCAGGACGTTACCGTTGTAGGCGATGAACTGCAGCCGAATATTGAAATGATCGCGAGCCTGAAGCCAGATCTAATAATCGGGAACAAGGTCAGACAGGAAAAAATATATGATCAGCTAAGCCAAATCGCGCCGACCGTATTCGCAGAGGACTTGGTCGGAGATTGGAAAATCAACTTTAAGCTTTATATGGAAGCCGTGGATAAGACGGAAGAAGGCGAAAAGGCGATGGCTGACTTCGACAAGCGTGTTGCTGAAGTGAAAGCGAAGCTAGGCAGCAAAGCGGATACGAAAATTTCGGTTGCACGCTTCTCCGCTTCCCAGGTACGAATCTATCAGAAGCAAACCTTCTCGGGCGTACTCTTAAATGATTTAGGATTTGCACGGCCTGAGTCGCAGGATAAGGATTCATTTATTGAAGTGATGTCCAAAGAAACTATTCCAAGCATGGATGGAGACGTATTATTCTACTTCGTCACGGAGGCAGCTGGGAAGACAGATGCATCCAAGGTGGTAGAGGAGTGGATGAACGATCCGTTATTCAAAAAACTAAATGTCGTGCAAAACAACAAGGTAATAAAAGTAGATGAAGCGATTTGGAATTCTGCTGGAGGCTACAAGGCTGCAAATTTATTGCTGGATGAGATTGTTGCCTATTTTGATGTAAAGTAGCTTAGCATTGTTAGTCAGCAAGCTGACGTCGTGACTATCAGACGTCAGCTTATTTTTGATGAAAGGGGTGAAGTTAACATGGCATTAAGGCTCCATAGCCGTAAAAGAAAGCTGGTGAGCCTGGTGGCAGGCGCCGTGTTGCTGCTTATCGGTATGCTCGTTAGTATTCTATATGGCATCCATCAATTCGAATTAAAAGATTTATGGCGTGCCTATACGCAATTTGACGGTTCGGATGCACATCTCATTATTAGAAATACGCGAGTTCCTCGAGCATTAATTGCGGCAGCAGTAGGGGCGAGTCTTGCTATTGCGGGTGCAATCATGCAAGTGTTAACCAAAAATCCGTTAGCTTCTCCATCTATATTTGGCATCAATTCAGGCGCTGTTCTATTTATTGTTGTCAGCTTGGCTATGCTAGGCTCCTCACTAACCATGAACGGAATGGTTTGGATTGCTTTAGCAGGAGCAGCCACTACTTCTTTGCTTGTTTTTACACTGGGAATGCAGGGGAGAAGCGGTTTTGAGCCAATTAAGCTTACGTTGGCCGGGGCTTCTGTAGCTGCTTTTGCTTCCTCTCTATCCTCAGGCATTATGCTGATAAATAAAGAATCTCTTGATTCGGCATTGTTTTGGATGGTCGGTTCTGTATCTGGGAGACAATTAAATCATCTAACTATCGTATTTCCTTATATGCTGCTAGGATGGGTCCTAGCGCTGCTATTGGCAGGGTCTTTAAACGTGATGGCTTTGGGCGATGATAGTGCCAAAGGCCTTGGTCAGCGAATGATGCTTATCCGGGTTGTATCTGTCCTTGCTGTTGTACTTCTAGCAGGAAGCTCGGTAGCGGTGGCTGGGCCAATTGCGTTCATTGGATTAATTGTGCCTCATCTTTGCAGATATATAGTTGGAAATGACTATCGCTGGTTATTTCCTTATTGTGCGTTGGTAGGAGCAATCCTCCTCGTATTCGCTGATATCGCTTCGCGGTTTATCCTTATGCCCAAGGAGGTACCTGTAGGTGTAGCTACTGCGCTTATTGGTGTTCCTTTCTTGATTTATGTGGCGAGAAGGAGTAAACATGCATAGAGGAATAGGCAAATCTATCTTAATACTCGCAATATTAAGCATCGCACTGATTGCGTTGTCTATTCTTTGTTTATCCATAGGCGGTGTAAGCATTCCTGTTAAGGAAATCTTCCTTTCACTGCTGGGTAAAAATAAAGAGGGCAGCGACTTAATTATTATGCAGTTTCGTATGCCACGAATTGTGGCAGCTGTTTTAGTCGGCGCAGCCTTGGCGGTTGCAGGTGCTGTGCTTCAAGGCGTGATACGGAATCCGCTTGCATCACCAGATTTGCTGGGTGTGACCGGCGGGGCGTCAGTTGCGGTTGTAGCTTTTATGACGCTATTCACAGGATACAGTGTTCACTGGATTCCTTTTATAGCTGTCGCGGGGGCATTCGTTATTGCTGCTCTAAACTATACGCTAGCTTGGAAAAATGGGGTTTCACCGTTCAGGCTCGTACTTATTGGTATTGGCATATCGACTGCAATGGGGGCACTTACGATATTTCTGCTTATTAGCGGACCAGCCTATTTGGCTGCACAAGTGCTGAACTGGATGACGGGAAGCATCTACGGGACGAGTTGGAAATATATTGAGGTGCTGTGGCCTTGGGTCGCCATTTTCATTCCATTATCCATTCTCTATGCAAAAGAGCTGAACGTACAATCCTTAGGTGAAGCAACGGCAATCGGGTTAGGCAGTCGACTTCAATTAAGCCGTATGATTCTGATGTTCTATAGCGTAGCGCTTGCAGGAGCAGCGGTCGGAATTGCCGGAACTATTTCTTTTTTAGGTTTATTGGCTCCACATATGGCTAGAAAGCTTATCGGCCATTCTTATAAACTAGTAATCCCAGTATCCGCTCTTCTGGGTGCGATGATATTGCTATTGGCTGATCTGGCGGGGAGAATGCTTTTCCAACCGCTTGATATTCCAGCCGGCGTCTTTACCGCAGGTATAGGCGCTCCGTTCTTTATGTACCTTTTGTTTAAACGGAAAGCTTTTAAATGATGTTGTTCGCTTAAAAAGAAGAACGGCGACCGATTATGGTCGCCGTTTTTTCTTGTATAATCATTCTAGGAAGCTTTATAGCCAAGCAGGCAAAAAAAGTTAATATAACAAGGAGGCAAGTTATGCCCATTTATAATAAATTAGTCCGCGATCGGATTCCAGAAATCATAACGAAACAAGGTAAAATGTTCACTACGAGAATACTTGAGAACGAAGAGTATCTGAAAGAGCTGCGTACGAAGCTGGTAGAAGAGACGAATGAATACCTTGAAGCAGATTCTAAAACGGAATCGGTCGAGGAGCTTGCGGATATTATGGAGCTGCTTCATGCGCTTGCTGAATTCCACGACGTAACGATTGAGAAGCTGGAGCAAATTCGTGCGGAGAAAGCAGAAAAGCGCGGAAGCTTTAAGGAACGTATATATCTTATGGAGGTGGAGGAGAGCTAGCTAAAAAGAAAATCCCCCCGTATTCTGAACAATTCAGGGGGATTTTCCGTGCTAATGGCAGCAACGATTGAACATGCTTCTATCCTAATAGCCTTATTTTCTGCTGCTTAAATTCATCTTCCGTTATAAGATTATCTCGCAACAATGAGGAAAGTTTTAATAATTCATCGGCAACTGAAATTTGATTAGCGTTAGGCTGCTTTTCCGTTTCATCCACTTGCTTAATTAAAAAACTCAACATAGCATGCCAATGCGTAATTTCATTATCAACGGATTTGAACATTATATTGTCTTTAGTAATGCCCTTTGGGAAATTCTCAAACGTAATGCGATGGAATGGTTTTGACATATTATTAACAACGATAAGAAGTTGAACTTTCTTGATTAGATCAAAAGTGGTTCTTGAAGCGCTTAGGCCACCAATAATAGCTCCAGTATTTCCAGCCATAGATCTGCCAAGCAAAGCTCTGCCAATGATGTCCGTTCGTGAGGAAGAGGTTTCTGTAAAACTGTCATGAAGAATGGTTGACTGTAAAATATCTTTATAGAAGAAAATCTCGCATTTGTAATTGTATTCATTTTTGCTTAATAAAGGCTCAGTATTAGTCTCCTGATTATAAATGATACATATTTTTTTATTTGTTTCATCCAATGCAATATAGCTTTCTTTATCAACCGACATAAATTCTTGTGAAAGTTTAAAATCTTTTATACCTGGCACCATATCTTTAATTTGTTTTTCAAGATTTATCGATAATTGATAATAATTTTTGCTTTTCCGATTAGCGGCAGTAAGTGTGAATAATATAAAACCTGAAAATCCAATTAGCATGATGGTTTCATGACGCGCAAACAAACCAATAATACCGACAAGCAAAAATACTGCCAAAAAAAATACAGATGGATTTCTATACATCGTTTCTCCCCTATCAAAAATGAACGCAAATGGTTGGATTTAATCATTCGTTTACTTATTAGGAATATCGTACCATGAAAATCTTCAATTTGTCATAACAATCTTCTCTCCATTTTCTCCTGCCAAACGCTTAAAGATGGTTTATACTAAAAACAACAGAAAAAATCGAATTCGAGGTGAAAGAGAATGGCATATATGGTCCCAGAGGTTATCCGGACGAGTGCGACTGCTGGGGAGCGGTTATTGTTTCGTACGCTGAAGGATTATCTGCCGAGCGATTATGCGGTTTATTTTGAACCGGAAATTGGGGGGAATCGCCCTGGCTTCGTAATCATAGGCCCAGATCTGGGATTGGTCGTTCTTGAAGTGAAGGACTATACGAGGTCTGCTCTATTCGAGGTTGATCGTGACGAGTGGCGTTTGCATGCATCTGGAGGTCAGATCGAAGCTGTAATGAACCCTTATCAAGAAGCAAGGGAGAGCTTGCGGCAGGTGGCGGGCGAGCTAAGAAATGATGACAGCCTCATTGAACAGAAAGGCAAATTTCAAGGACAGCTCAAATTTCCGAACGGCTTCGGAACGGCTTTTACACGGCTGAAGCAGAAGGATTTTATAGAAAATGGTTTGTACGATGTTATTGCAGAGCAATTTGTGCTTTGCCGCGACGAGATTGACCCTGAGGATGCTGGATTTACAGCCGATTCCCTCATTGAGAAGATCCATGGCATGTTTACGGCACGCAAGCGCAGCAGCTACATTTTATCGCAAGAGGAGATCAGGCAGATTCGTAATCACCTCATACCTGAGGCGCGGATCAGCGCGGAATTTCTGCAGCCTACAAATCAGAAGCAGCAGGAGCAGTTCGTCCTGTCGCATCACAATATTAAGGGTATGGATCTGCATCAGGAAAATATGGCAGAACAGCTTGGTGATCGCCATCGGCTTATCCGCGGCGTGGCGGGGAGCGGGAAGACGCTTGTCCTCGCCAGCCGAGCCAAACATTTGGCCAATCATCATCCAGACTGGAAGATTCTAGTCCTCTGCAGCAGCATCGCCTTGTCCCGAAGTCTTCGGCAAATGATTGACCGGAAGATGGAGGAACCGGAGGATTTGCTTGATTGGATTAGACTAGCGGAGCAAAAGGAAGGCAAGCCTCGCGACCAAAACGTCGAGGTCTATAATTTTCATGAGTGGCTGCGAGCAGTGCTGAACGTGAGAGATACGGATGTCGCTAAGCTTATTGGCAAGCTGGAGAAGAAGGAAGCTATTTTACCTACCTATGAAGCAATCCTTATTGATGAGGGTCAGGATTTTCAGCCAGAATGGCTTAAGCTTCTAAGTTATTTGCTTAATCCAGCGACACAAAATTTGCTGCTGGTTGAGGACCGGGCACAATCGTTCTTTAAACGGAAATCGAGCTTGCTGCAGGACACGGGGCTTGATTTTCGCGGACGTTCACGCATTCTCTCCGTTAATTATCGCAACACGGCTCAAATCGCGCAGTTTGCTTGGGATTTCTATCAACGGCATTCTCTGTTTCAGAACAAGGTTCAGTACGGAGTGTCGAAAGGGGTAGAAATTATACCTCCTCAGAGTACACGGAGAAGCGGGCCTGAGCCAATGTTGGAGCGTCGCGGGAGCTTTCAGGAAGAGATGAAGACTGTCATTGAACAAATGCGATCCTTGCATGACCATCATAAGATTGCTTATTCAGAGATGGTCATCTTATATCGAGTGAAAGACAATTACTACTCCTCCTTCACGGATATGATCAAGAGGGCGCTTAAGGGGCAAGGGTTACCCGTATATTGGATCACAGAAAATACTGATTTGAACCAGGAATCAGACATAGCCGGCGATGCGATTAACGTATCGGACATTGACAGTGTGAAGGGGCTCGATTTCCGAGCGGTCTTCATCGTAAATGCCGAGAACATGCCGTTCTCATTGGAAGAAGTGGAGGAGCGGGAAGTATCGCTGTTTTATATTGCAATGACACGCGCATTGGACTGGCTGCACATCTCCTACAGCGGGGATTCCAAGTTTACGCTTTATTTGGACGAAGTGCAGCAGCAGCGGCTGAAGCAGGAGCATGCTATAAAGAAGATGGGATGAAGCGAAAGGCTAATTCCATGCTAATGAAAGGCTGTCCGATAACGCATCGGACAGCCTTTTTTTGCTGTCGAGAGCTTGAAGAGGGTTGGCTGAGGCTTCACAAGGAATTTGAAGAACTTTGTCGAATGATAGACGAATCGAAAAAAAGGGAGGCATTGTCATGGACACAAGACAATGGATGTCAATATTGCTGTGCTTCGCGACCGCAGTAATGCTGTTCGTGGCGTTCCTCTCCTACCGGAACCGTCATATGCAGATGGCGAGGACCATGATTTATATGATGACAACGGCGTCTTTTTACGCACTCGGGTACACCTTTGAGATTTTTAGCGACAGCTTAAGCGGTGTGAAGTTTTCTCTACAGATCGAGTACATCGGTATTCCCTTTGTCTCTGCATTTTGGCTGCTGCTCGTTATCCAGTTCACAGGACTTGCGCCACGCTACCGGAAGCGGCTTGCGATCTTGCTATTTATCGTCCCAACAGCGACTTTCCTCCTTCATCTCACTAACGATTGGCATCATCTTATTTACAAAGAATACGTCCTGAACGCAATCAAGACGGTTCCCTTGTACAATACGGTGAAGGGTCCATGGTATTCCGTACATGCGATCTACAATTATACAATTCTGCTTCTCGGTATTCTTTTGTTTATACCCATGTATTTGCGCGCATTGCCAATCGTGAGGACACAGATCGTCGTCCTTATTTTGGGCGCGGCCGCTCCTATGCTGTTCAATATCGCCTATATGTTCAGCAAAGTTATCGATTTCACACCACTCGGCTTCGCTGTATCGGGCGTTGTTTATGCTTGGGGCATTTTCCGGTTTAGGCTGCTTCGTTTAACACCTCTTGCATATGCCAAAATGTTCGATACCATACGCGACGGTGTTGTCCTGCTCGATTATGAGGATCAGATTGTGAACCACAATCGCGCGGCAGAAGAAGTGTTTCCTGAGCTTGCCTCGGCAAAAAGTTTTCCTGCTCTCATCAGGGACTTGCTGCCAGACTGCCCTGAGCTGCTCGAGCGAATTGCCGCAACGGAATTCCGAGATGATCGGTTTTCGCTTCAGCGCTTGCAAGGCGATCGGCAAAGGTATTATATTTGCAGCTTGGATTATATTTATGATACAGGTGTGACCCCTATTGGAAAAATGTTGATGCTCAGCGATATTACGGAGCTGAAGGAGAACGAGGAGAGGCTGCGCGAGAAGTCTGAACGTTTGTCTCGGCTGAATGCCTTCAAGGATAAGCTGTTCACTGTAATGGCTCACGATATCCGTGATCCGATCGCTCTTCTTGTCAGCTTGACTGAGCTGCTGGGCGATGAGCCGAGCGACACCGACATCGCGAATGCTGAAGTGTTTCAAGAGATTAGGAGGCAAGTTCGCGGTACCTATCATCTCGTTGATAATTTGCTCGATTGGTATCGCAGTCAGAATGGGGAAGTGGCGTTTCGGCCGCTCACGTGGAATTTGCAGCAGGTCGTTCGCCAAGCCATCTCGTTAGCCGGAGCAAGGGCTGGCATGAAGAACATCAGTATCACAGAGCATATCGACGAGAGGCTGACAGTGAATGCAGATAAAGAAATGCTCGATCTCATTTTCCGGAATTTGCTTTCAAATGCGATTAAGTACACGGACATTGGCGGGGAAATTGCGATAAATGCATCTATCGATCGGGACCAGGTGACGGTGACTGTACGCGATAATGGGAGCGGGATAGACGAGGAGACAGCACAGCTGCTGCATCATGATGAACTGTTTTTCAAGGAGCCCGGATTTGCCAGTGGAGAAGATGGTGGAGAGATGAGGTTTGGTCTTGTATTGACCCGAGAATTTCTTCGCATGCATGGCGGCAGTCTTAGGTTCGATAGCTTGCCTGGCGTAGGCACAACATTTTTGTTTACGTTGTCCGGCTCATCTAGTCGCGGCGGCACGATTGAAAGGGAAGGAACGGCGGTGATAGCTGATGAAAGTTATATTGATTGACGATGAGCCCGTCATGCACTTAATCATGCGGAAGATGCTTGTGAAATATGCTGAGCTTCAGGTGACGGGAACGTTTTTGAATACGGATGCTGCGGCTGCCTTTCTGAGCGAAAATCCCGACGTCGAGCTGGCGTTCGTGGATATCTCTATGCCGGGTGATAGTGGACTTACATTCGCCGCAAGGCTGGACGAAGCAGGCTGTAAGACACAAATCGTGTTCGTCACCTCGCATAAGGATTATGCGCTAGAAGCTTATGAGTTGTCCGTGCTTGATTATTTGGTGAAGCCGGTGACTCAGGAGCGGCTGGAGCGGACGATTAACCGGGCACTGGAGAGCAGGAAAATCGTTCAACCGCTGCAGCAAGCAGATACTGCGATTCGGGGTATGAGCCGTGTTAGCATTGCCACGCTGGGCGACTTTTTTGTACGCAATGAATCAGGACGTGTAAAGTGGATTTCCAGCAAGAGTGCTGAGCTCTTTGCTTACTTGCTGCTGAATCGAGGCAGACGAATTTCCCGCTCCCGTCTGGTTGCAGATATATTCGCCGGTATGGCGAGCATGAATGCCGAAAAATATTTAAATACAACCGTGTACCAGCTGCGTAAATCATTGGAGCCGATAGGGCTCCGGGAAGCTATTCGTTCTGAGAATGACGGTTATGCGCTGGAACTGGACGATGCAGTTATTGACTACGTGGAGTTCGAGCGTCAAACGGAAAATCTGGGAAGTATCGACGCGGGCAACGTGGAAGAAGCACTTATCGTTGAAAGGCTTTATACGGGTGATTTGTTCGGCAGCAAAGCTTACGTATGGGCAATTCATGAGACGGATCGGCTGTCAGAGCGGTATGCTTCTTTTGTCAAAAATGCAGCAGAGACGCTGCTCACCCTGTCGAACACGGCTGCTGCGTCGAAGCTTCTTCTGAAGCTGCATGCCCGCAATCCATTGGAAGAATCGGTCGTCGGACTGCTGATGAAGAAGCATGGACAAGAAGGGGATAAGAAGGGTCTGACCGCTCAATACACGGACTACGTGAGGCTTCTCAAGAGGGAACTGGGCATTCGTCCATCCCAAGACCTGCTTTTGTTATATGATTCTCTCGTCAGCGGACTATCCGAAGGCGGCAAATAAATATTTTAAAAAGGTTGCAAAAACCGCGAAGCCTTGATGCTGCGCGGTTTTTGTCGTTTTACGCGAAAATCTTTTATTATTCTTTCATCGCAGCCTATTAGACTTGAGCTTAAGTGCTGTTAACGTTGCCGAACTTGGGCTCTATCAAATACAGAGTAAGCTCTCAAGCCAATTGGCAGAGATGGAAGGGGAAATCATTGTGAGGAAACGAAAAGTTAGAATGTTAAGGAGCCTGCTGCTCAAGTGGATGATGATCACTAGCTTAGTTGTCGGTCTTGTGGCTCCCGGCATAGGCAATGCGAGCGGACAAGCCTTTGCGGCATCTGCAATTCCGGCTAAAGTGCCCGCCGCATTCACAGATCTAGCGGGCCACTGGGCGGAGAAGACCGTCAAGGAGTGGGCAGGTCAAGGTTTAATCGAGGGATTCCAGGACGGAACCTTCAGGCCGAATCAAGCCTTAAGCCGGATTGAATACGTAACGCTGGTCAACCGGCTATTCGCTTTCAAAGGGGCGGGGACTAAGCAGTTCATGGACGTCGCTCCGACCGCTTGGTATGCAGTGCAAGTGCAAGCAGCCGCGGAAGCAGGGTACATCGAAGGCTATGGCAATGGAACATTTCGGCCAGAGCAGAAGCTAAGCCGAGTAGAAGCAGCTGTTGTGCTTTCGCGCCTTGTGCCGGTAATTGGCAAAGACGGGGAGAGCCTGCTCAGCGAGTTTAAGGATCAGGCGAGCATTCCGGGTTACGGACGCGATGCATTGGAAGCCATTGTTGAAGCGGGCTACATTAGCGGGCTTGCGGACGGCACGCTTCGGCCGGTTCAGCCGATGACAAGGGCGGAAGCCGTTATGATGCTCGATAGAGTGCTGAAGAAATCAACTAGGTCAGAAAATGGAATAACCGTTAGCGCAAAGATTCTTGAAACAGGCGGCACATGGGGCAAGGCGCAAGGGAACTTTGAAGTCGCCGGCGACTTGACCATTCAGGCTCCAGGCACAACTCTTCGCAATGTGACGATTAAGGGAAATCTCATCATTGGGAAGGAAGTCGGCGAAGGAGATGTATTCCTAAAAGGTGTGAAGGTACTTGGCAGCACGTTTGTAAAAGGTGGCGGGCAGCACAGCATACACATTGATGATTCGCAGCTAGCAACTGTCGTCGTCGACAAAGCAGATGGACGAGTTAGGGTTATTGTCGGTGGAACAACGATTATAAGACAGTTGGATGTACAATCGGAGGCAAATATTGAATCTCCGTTATCGGAAGGCAGCGGGATAGAGGGAATTACGATCTCCTCTTCCGGCGAAGTTATTTTGTCCGGCAAGTTTAAGCAAGTCGAGGTTAAGAGCGATGTGCAGTTAACCATTGCTTCTGGATCGGTAGAGAAATTAATCGTTAGTGAGCAGGTTAAGACATCAACCATTTCACTTTCGGAAGGCGTCAACGTTAGCAGCATGGAACTGCATGGACCAGCGAATGTGAAAGGCAAAGGAACGATTGAGAAAGCAATTGTCGATTCTCTGGGCGTTGTTTTTGAGAAGGAGCCTGCTCAAAAAGAAGTAACCGAGAAAGGTGGCCTAATTGGAGGTGGAGCATCCGGAGGAACTGGTTCGCCGGGCGGGCCAACGAGCCCGACCGATACTCCTAAACCAACCGATACACCCAAACCAACAGAAACGCCAAGACCAACGGATCCGGTTGATGTAACAGTAACCGCGACTGCGGGTCAAGCAGGAGTGACGGGATTCAGACTCGCGTTCAGCTCGCCAGTACCGGGGCTCGCCGCAACACATCTGACACTGAAAAACGCTGCGAACGGAAACATTACCATTGCATCAGTGGCTACGCTTAACGGAGGCAGCTCTTACTTTATTACAGCCGCTCTCACGGAGGGCGAGTCTTATAAGCTGACGATAGCTAAGGCTGGGTTTCAGTTTGGATCTGAGATTCTATTTCAAGTTCCGATGACTGAGCAGCCTGCCATTTCGGTTGCAGCGTCCGTATATGGAATCAGCAACGCGGGATTCTCATTGCTGCTGAGTCCGTCAGTTGTTGGATTGACACAAGCTGAATTTACACTTAAGCACGGCAGCGAAAGCATCGCATTAGGTTCCGTAACGGAGGGTATGGGCGGCAGCGCTTATGATTTATCAGCGTCACTTGCCGAGGGTGAAACGTATTCGCTTACGGTTGCCAAGGAAGGGTATCATTTTGGCAACGCGGTATCGATATTCGTGCCGATTACTGATCCAGAGGTTGTATCAGTAGTCGCCTCAATATCCGACGTAAGTACAGCTGGCTTTACAATGAAGCTGGATACTCCTGTCGCGGGGCTGACAGAGGATCATTTGTCATTAGCCTTAAATGATCTGGGCACTGAGATTGGAGTGTCGGAGATTACTACTGATGATGACGGTAGAACTTATGCTGTCAAAGCGGAAATGGCCGAAGGCGAGACATACTCACTAATAATTAGGAAAGCCGGATACAGCTTTGGCGCGGCTCTTATCGTTGCGGTTGCTTCTTCCAGCACCATCCCTGTCCATGCGTCGGTTAGCCGCATCTCGACATCCGGCTTTATGCTGGAGCTCGATCGTACCGTCCCAGCTATCGATGCTCTAAGCTTTATTTTAAAGAATGCTGCTGGAGCGGACATAGGCATTAATATGTTAAGCGCGGTATCTATCGGCAAAGAGTATGAAGTGTATTCCTCCCTAACGAAAGGCGAGACGTATACCTTATTGCTCAATAAAGAAGGTTATGCTTTTGGCAGCGAAATTGTCTTAAAGGTAGAACCTTCCCCAATTCTATCAAGTGTAGAGTGGGTCAATCGTCAAGGCTTTCAGTTGAATTTCCCAAACGACAAGGTCGATTTGGCTAAGGCCTTGATCACAATAGAGGATGGAAACGGCAAATCGCTTGCTGTCACTTCTGTCCAAACGAACGCGGATGGGCATTCGGCTATCCTATCAACCGATTTAATGGCTGCTGGGAGCTATCGGTATAGAATTGATGTGGATGATGACCGCTATACGATCGGTACGCTTATCGTTCCAGAGAAGATAGCCGTATCGAAACAAACGACGTTTGAACCATCCAATGCAGGGATTATCGTTCACTTCAGCATACCAGTCCCAGGGTTAACAGCAGCTGCGTTTTCCCTAGCGAATACAAACGGTGATCAAATTGCAATAGACAGTGTATCGACTCTGGATAATGGCAGCATTTATTTCGTTAATTCGGCGGCCATGCAGTATCAACCCTTAACACTAAAAATAAGCAGTGAGGGTTATGACTTCGGAAACAGTGTAAACGTTGTTCGGACAACGATTAACCCATGGTATATAGGCGTTGGTCCGAATAATGTCATGGTTGGGCTTAACCCGAATATAGCAGGTTTGACCGCAAATGATTTCAAGGTCATGGATGCGCTCGGGAATGCGGCAGCCATAACGAATGTCGTGTGGGATCCTCAGCAAAGATTTTATGTTGTCTCTTATAACGGTTTGAGAGGAAAACCATATTTTATTAGCGTTGTACGTGAGGGCTTCGACTTTGGTTTACCGAAATCGGTTACGCTCGCGGAGAAGAATACAATAACTGATATTTCCTATACAGGATTCACCTTTGTTCTTAATCCTCCTGCTTCTATTGATACGGTCAACGGCTTTGTTCTCAAGCGGGCCGACGGAAGCAGCATAAAACTCCGCTCTGCAGTGACAAGCGACGGCGGTTGGAGTTACCGGATTGCTGCTGATCTGACTCCTGGTGATTACGTACTGAAGGTCAGTGCGACAATGGATCAGACGATTTATAACGTTCATGTTCCGGTCGTTACAACCATTTCGGCGGATCAGATAGTCGATACGGGACTTCGGGTTAAGCTTAGCTATGCCATTGCAGGGTTATTGCCCGGTCAGTTTCTTCTGACTCGCAAGAGTACAGGAGAGCGGGTAACGGTACAAGACGCTGTGACAATGGATGGCGGTCTTACCTACAGGCTGAAGGCTGACTTGCTTGGCGGCAGCTATAACCTGAGTCTTCCTGGTCATCTTCCATCGCAGGGGATCGACTTTGAAGCCGGAGAAACAATCAACGCGGGGAAAGCGACCATTAGCAAAGTAGCCATGAATGGCTTTGATCTGACATTTGAACAAGCGGTTCCTGGATTACTGCCTACTCATATTCAACTGACAGATAATCAGGGCAATGGGGTTAGCGGACTGGTGCTGACAACCGCCAATGGAGGATTATCCTACCGTGTCAGTGCAAACCTGATCAGTGGTCGCGACTATACGGTTTCCTTCCGCAAGGATTACGTGAAGTTTGACGGGCCGGCGACGTTTTACGTCAATCAATTGGTCACCGGGGTTATTACTGACGTCTCCAAAGACGGGGCAGTAGCTGTTACTTTCTCTACTCCTCTAAGGCAAATAGAGTACGGACAGGGTCTTGCGGTGAAAGATGAACAAGGCAAACGTTATCACCCAAAAACGCTCGTCATGTCTGCCGATGGAATGAGCTTCGAGATGTCTTTTGGCGGTACGTTTGCTTTGACACGCGGACAAACATACGCCTTTGATATTGAGGTGGATGGTTATTCGTTCAGCCACCTGACCTTTACCGTGCCTTCCGAAGCAACCGTTGCCGGATTTTCTGCTTCGGGTGTTACCGTACATTTTGACATTCCAGTTATCGGACTTGGGAAGAAAAATTTCGTCATTCGGGGAGCTCAAGGGGAAACGATAAACGTAGCTTCGGCGAACACAACGGATTTCGGAAGCAGCTATGTATTGGAAGCAGCGCTGATTCCTAGTAAATCGTATATCGTTCTGGTAAAGCCGGATTTGACTTATCAACGTTACGAGCCAGTATCCTTTGTGTTTACCAAGCTCATTACCGCTTCTGTATCCGAGATGAAGAAGGATAGCTTCAAACTAAGCTTTAGCGAAAAAGTTGCTGATTTGAAGCCAGCCGACATTATTTTGCGAAAACCAGACGGTCAGCAAATGCCGTACACGGAATACTCTTTATCAACAAAAGATCAGGGTTTAACTTATATGGTGGCGATTAAGGCCATGACTGGTGCAAAATATTCGCTTGAGCTGAACCGAAGTGAATTTACGCTGGCGTCGCCGATTTCGGTGGACATTCCGGTAACAGGCTCACTTCAATTGAGAGGTACGACAGCAACGAAGATTTATGTCGATGTCTACCCGCTTATTTCAGATTTGACTGGGGACAACTTTAAGCTGACAGACAGCAAAGGTCGGCCGATCGGATTTACGCTTCATTACGAAGGAGGCGCATCCTATTCTCTCATTGGCAATTTTAATGTATCCGAGACATATAGCCTGGTCATCACTTATCCGGGATATGACTTTGGAAACCCGCTGATCGTTGGGCTGAAGGTTCGTGCCGATGCGATACTGTTACGCCAGTCGCAGCAGGGATTCACCATCTATTTCTTCCCGTCGATTCCGAATCTTCAAGCCGCAGACGTGAAGGTTAAAGACAATAACGGAAATACAGTCGCTATCGAATCCATCCAGACGAGTGATGACGGAGCAAGCTATACTATTACGGTTCCTTTAAAAGGAGGAATTACCTATACCGCTAGTGTAGAGAAAGAGGGCTACATGTTCTCTACGCTCGACAAGATTACACTGAACTCGAGGTCCATTTCGGCCGTGCAAGCAACGGCTTCGAGAGTCACGTTGCATTTTAAGGAACAAACGATGTTAAATACTTCGGATATTCATATAGTGGATGAGAACGGGGTAAACGTTGCGATTCGCACAAACGTGTCAAACGACGGAGGTTATTCGTATGAGCTAGGCGTCGCAATCGTTCCTGATAAGGTCTATTCGGTGTTCATCTCAAAAATGGGCTACGACTATGGTGATCCGCTAGCTTTCTCCATTCGCTCTGTAGGCGTTCGTTTTGGCGGGATGATTAGCGGGAACAATCAAGCTTTTATATTGCATTTAGATCAGCCAGTTCCTCATTTGCGAATAAGTGACTTCCAGCTTAAACGTGTGGAGGGCGGTACAAAGGCAATTACCTCCGCAACCACGAGTGATGGGGGTAATAGCTACCTAATTGAAGCAGAGTTTTGGGGAGCGGAGCAGTACACAATCACCGCTGCCAAAGCCGGGTATGATTTCGGAAGCGGAGTTGTGGTTAACGTTCCAATCATTGCAAATGCTGCAGTGCTAAGTTCAGGCGCTTCGGAAATTGTCATTGGTCTTAGCCCTGCTGTACCGGATTTGGATGTAAGCCATGTGGCTATCACAGACGAGGAGGGCAATCGGCTTACTGCAGCTTCAGTCATTACGGAGGATAGCGGACTAACATATCGGATTAAAGCCTCTTATAAAGGAGGCAAAACTTACTCTTTTGCGCTAAGCAAGAGCGGGTATGATTTTGGACAAGCGTTGTCGGCTTTGCTGCCAAGCGCGATTTCGGTGACGGTGGAAGGCGCTGCCGAGTCGGGACTTGTCGTCTCTGTTGCACCGGGACTAAGCGGACTGTCTGCGAGCAGCTTCGCGCTAAAGGATGCCGAGGGCAAATCGGTAATTATAAAAGCTGCAACAACAAATAACGGTGGAAGAACGTACACATTATCCGCAGCGCTTGAAGGCGGGAAAACATACAAACTGATCATAACAGCAGCAGGATATGATTTTGGAGCGGCATTGAACGCTTTTGTGCCCGTACCAGTAAATCCAACTCTATCAAGTGTCAGTAAGGATGGGTTTAACGTGTTGCTTGATTCTGCTGTTCCAGGCTTGCGTGCAAGTGACTTTAGCTTGCGTAATGGCCAAGGCGCTGCGATTGACATAACCTCTATTACAGCCGAGAACGCTGGTATCGAATATGCGGTGCATGCCACACTCGAAGAGGGAGCGGCTTACAGTCTGACATTAACGAAGAGCGGCTACGCATTCAGCAGCGGACTTCCGGTTCTTGTTCCAGCTGCACCTATACCGGAGGCGCAGCTGCCGATTCGTATGACAGCAAGCCATATTACAACTAACGGCTTCACATTGGAAGTAAGCAAAGCAGTCCGTAATATGGATCGCACATGGCTTACACTGCTTGATGACCAGGGGCGAGGAATTGGATTCCAGCTTGTAAATCCGAACGGGAACAACCCAGATGCGCCAGATGCAGGACGAATCTACAACATCATTACTCCGCTGTCAGCAGGTGTGAATTACAAGCTGATTGCTCAAATACCGGATCGTGTGGTGGAAGGACCGCTGGATGTTTATGTTCCGATGACGGAATATCCGAAAAGTTTAGCTGCGACTAGAAACGGCTTGACGATCACTTTCGTTGGAGCGGGTCCAAAAGATCTGCAGCCGGAAGATGTGAAGCTCTTGTCTAAAGATGGGACAGAGGTCACAGTCACTGGAGTGACAGCGGGTGCAGAGACAGGGTCGTTTTTAATTAAAGCGAATGTGGTTGAAGGGCAAACGTACACCGCAGCTTTTAGCAAGCAAGGCTATATCTTTGCTGGGCAGGAAAAATTAAATGCCGCTTATGTGCCGATTGTTATCTCTGTATCGCTTGTAAGAGTGAATGAAAATGGATTTAATCTGCTTCTTAGTGCTCCGATAGAAAATTTGAATATCGAAATGCACAATGGCAGCGCAGTCTGGTATCGCCCAACCTCTGTTTCAACGCCGGACTTTGGGCAAACCTACTTTATTAATGAATATATCGGATACAATAAGGAGTTTAAGCTTCGTCTGAGCAAGGACGGGCATGACTTTGGAGGGGATACGATCATCAGCAACGTGAGCACACCTCCCGAGCTGATCGATGCAGTGTCGAGTGAAAACGGAAAAGCCATTACCCTGACCTTTGATATGCCGCTGGCTGCTGTTAATTCGGGGTCAACGTTTTCTGTGAAAATTAACAACCAATGGCAAAGCGGGGTTATGACTAGACTGACCTCCGATGCTACGAAAATCGAGTTGACTTGGAGCAGCAGCGGAGCGGTTATCAGTTCCACTTCGACGATAGCCGTCGCTTATAGCGGCATCAACCGGGTCAAAGCAGTTAATCAGACGTATTTGGCCACTTTTGGAGAATTCCAGGTAGCTAATGTCGCTACGCTGGAAGGTTTCCTGCAAAGCCATTCCACCCAGTACGATGCTGTTTACCCTGTGCATGTACTGCGGGTTGATTATGGCAAGACTGCGTTAGAGTCATTAAGACTGCTCCGGCAAGCTGGTTTTACCCCAGCGAACTACGCAAAAGCGGTCAAAAAAGAATATGGTTTGGATTGGAGTGCGTTCATCCGCCTATTATACGAAATAGATACAGATGCGCCTACCTTGTTCCAGGCTTTAAGCGCGTCTGGCTATATTTCCAACTATGTCAATCTGATACCGGATTTTGTGACAGCTGGCTATGAAGCTGAAGACATTGCACTGCCGCTTCGTAATCTTGGCTATCAGCCTCGAGATATAATGGCGTCGTTTAAGCTAACGGGGGTAACAGCCGCTGCAGCAGCCTATGTTCTGCGTTATACGTATGCAGAGATTGGCGGCAACGCAGCAGCGGCATTGAAGCTAGGCAAGTACAGTATTAGCGAGATTAGAGATGCTGTTCAATCCGTTTACGGCTTAACGAACGAGAGCACCATCGAAGCTTTGGCTGCTGCGAAATTCACGGCAGCAGAATCCGCAGTTGTCATAAAAGAGGCTTATGCCGCATCTAGCGTAGATAATGCGAAACTGCTTGGCAGTGCTGGTTATCCTGATAACAATATAGGAATTGCGCTGCGAGATCTGTATTCGTTCAGCGACGTCAACGAGGCTGTTCTGACTTACTTGGGAGCAGGCATTGAGACTGGACAAGCTTACGTTATCTTAAAAAGCACCTTCGATAAGCAACAAACAGCTTCAGCTATGCTAACGGCAGGTGTTGCTGCTGCCCAGGTCGCCAAGGGTATTCAAGCCTCCGGGGATGGTGCAACCGTCATCGTTGGCGCAATGAAGAGCGGATCGTATGAGATCGGTGATATCGCCAGCGCCGTACTCGGCGCATGGGGTTCCGAAGCGGCTGGCCTAAGTGAGGCTATGAGAGGGTTTACGGATCATGGTTATGACATGGAAAGCAAGGCGCAATTGCTTCGAGAAAGCTTCGGGGCTGATATCGCAACGACCATCAGCGTGCTGTATCCGGGGGTGAAGGGCGACCAAAGAAAGACGATGCTGTTGTCATTAATCCGCGCTGGTTATGAGCCTGCGGAACTTACGGCTTATATTCTAAATAATCGAGTGGCCAGCAGCCGTTCGGAAGCTCTGACGCTGCTGAGGCAGTCGGGTATGTCTACCGCGCAGGGATTAAGCACAATTCGAAATGCCGTCATTCTCGGAGGCGCGTCCTTCACGATGGAGGATGCGGTGGAAGTTATCTTCCGCAGCTATGACCGCTTCGAAGCTGGAGATGTATTACATGCGCTTCGAACAACTTTTGCAAGTGATGAAACGGTAAGTATGGATGCCACTACTCTGGCCCGTTCGCTCACAAGCATCAAAAGCTGGGAGAAGTTAGCCATCGGCCAAGCTCTAAAGGCTCAGTTAGGCTTGACGCTGCAGCAGTGGGTAGAGCTTGAAAGGACTAATGCATTCGATTATTTTAAATGTCCTTGCAGTGTATCAACGGTTGTAAAGGACTCGCAGTATCTGTTCCCTGGTACGTCAATACAGGAAGCGACAGTGGCGATGAGCCTCTCTAGCTTCTATACGCTGGATGACATTATTGAAGGAACAATTAATCTTTACCCTACTGGCGGAGTTCGTGCGAAAGGATTGCCGTATTTGACCGCAGCGCTAAAAGACTCGGGGTATAAATTTGCGGAAATTGCACAGGCATTTGAAGTGCGGGGCTGGACGGAATGGATTGGTGCTTTCAGCAAACAAGGCATAGCCGCTAGTGAGGTTGCTGCCTATCTGAACCAACGGACCGAACCGCTGACGATAGGGCAAGTCATCACACGCCTTGCTCCATACTCGGTAAGGGATATTGCATTAGTGCTTAGAACGGAATACGGCTTGCCATCGTCAGAGGCGTCTGCGCTTCTACTTGCCAGCTATTCGTCAGAGGAAGTAGGTACTGCCATCGCTGCTGCTTATGGCGGAGACCCTATGACGATTTGGATCAAAGTGCTGAAGGAGCAAGGCGCAACGGCCATTTCTGTCATTAATACGCTGGGTGCGCTGTATCCGTCTTATTTTGACTCAGGCAAGGTTGGGCCGGCACTGATTAAGGGTGGATATTCGAAAGAAGAAGTAATGGAAGGACTTCTCATCCACACCCGAAGAATGGGTAATATGAAATCGACCATAGCGATTCTGCAGTCTTTGTACGGACAAGAGCAAGTGACGATTGCTGGTCTGCTTGACGCTTCGTCCAGCAAAGAGCCTAAGGATGGTATTGCATTTCTTAGAATGAGCGGTTATTCCTTATCCGTTGTTGCTCACAGCCTGAAAGATTATTATCAGCTTACCTCCAGCGAAGCTTCATATTTGCTGGCAAAAGAATATCCTAACGACATCGACGATATTCTGCTTGGCCTTGCATCCTTATATGGTCAAGGACTTGATGAAACAGTTGCAGGCGCGTTGGAGCAGCAAGGCATCACGACCTTTGATGATGCGGTTAATTATCTATACGTCACAGGTTTCCCGATGAAAGATATCGTGAGCGTTGGCAAAAACCATTTTGGCCAATCGCCTGGGGTAATCGCGCTCCGCTTGTCAGCGGTATACTTGTCGTCAAGCAATGTGCTTATTCAGGCAGTAGCTTCAGCTTTTAATCAATCCGTTGAGTTAACGATGTATCAGCGGCAGGCAGCAGAAGGATCAGTATCCTTTGCCAGTGGAATTGAACTTGCTTATAAGGCTCAATTCAGCTTAGTTTCGATCGTGAAGATGGCAAAGGATGGTTATGCTATTTCATCAGGTGCAGCTCTTCAAGCACTGCTGGATACTGGTCGGTATCGCCAGAGCGACGTGCTTTCTGCTATATCGAATGTTTACGGCAGCTCACAAAACGCAAGCATTGTTGATTCTTTAGAGGCTCAGCACCTGGTGACATTAAAGGATGCAATACCTTATCTGACAAAGATGAGATTCAGCCTCCGGGATATGATTCAGGTAGGGAAAGATTATTACAAGCTCGATTCCTCTAAAGTGGTACAAGCCTTAATGGATGGTGCAGTCGATGAGGAGAGTCGGATTTTGGCGGAAGTTTCTGCTGTTTACGGTTTAGCGTTAGAGCAGGTTACGATTCAAGCCATGATCGATCTGGGCATCGGAAAGTTGGCGGATGCGATTCCACAGCTTAAGCTCAGCTACAGCTTGCGGGATATTATCCGAATTGCCAAGGATTATTACCATATGACAGCAGGTGAGACACTAGCCATTCTCTCCGAAACAAATGGATATTCATTTAATGAGCTAGTAGCAACTGTATTTGAAGTTTACGGAAAACCGATCGAGGAAAGCTTATCCAGTCTGCTTAAGAAGAGCAGAATCAATACGCTGGAGGAGGCTGTTCCGCTCCTGAGAGGCATGGGCTATACGCTCCATGATATTGTGGGCGCAGCTAAGGATTATTTTGGATTTGCAGCAGACAAAACGTTAACGGTTCTAACCGCTCTCCAAGTGGACAACGAAAAGGTTATTGAAGTAACGGTAGCTGCCGTTTATGGGCAGTCATCAGAGTCTACGGCGCTGCAGTATCTAGAAGAAGGGGGAATCACGGACGCAGCAGCGGCCATTCCTTACTTGTGGAATTCAGGCGTTCCGATGATAGATATCGTACGCGTGGTTAAAGGCTTTTACGGCAAGACAGCCGGCGAAACCGCAGCATTGCTAATTGGCAGTGAGCTGTTCGAGCTGAACGTCATTCTGAGCAGCGTAAATGCAGTGTACGGACAAGCGGTGAACGGCGCTTTAATCGAAGTGATCAAAGCAGGTGGAGCAACATCAGCTGAAGCTATGGCGGATCAGCTCTTGCATGCAGGCTACCGCATGGAGGACATCGTTAAGGCGAGCAAGGAGCAATATGGCAAGACGAGAGAAGAGGCGCTTGCGATTCTTCAGGGACTTGCCGTTTATCAAGAAGCAGCCATTCAATCAACGCTTAATAAAGTGTACGGAGAGGCTTTTGCTCCGGTGAGCATTATCAAGGATGTACTTAAGCTCAAAGGTGTTGCGACGCCACAAGGAGCGATTGTGTTCTTGCGGGATGCCGGCTATGAGATTAAGGAAATTGTTCAGTATCTTAGGTTTGACTATAAACTCGACTCAGGTGCAGTTACAGAGTTGCTCTCTCCCTATTATCCGGGGGAGGTAATTGGACTTGCTATAGTGGGTGTTTATTACACCAACACAAACCTAAGGGTATTGGAAGATATTTTCCCGGCAACCACTGCATTTGTACCACTCAATGTTGTGCGGTTTATGAAAGCCAAATTCACTGTCGCCGATATCGTACTCGCTATGAAGCTGTTATTTCAAATGGATGCAGCCACGATAATGGAAACTATTCCGGAAACTTTGATTCCGCAGGATCAGGTTCGGATGGCCGCAGGTGAAGTATTCGGCGGCAATCCGCTAATTGCTTACCTCGCCCGTATGAAGTCGAAAGGAACGGACGCCGCCGGGATTGCTACCGAGCTTGAACGGCAAAACCTGCTTGGTCCTGATCGTTCCGGATATTTGATCGACACGTTATTGACGCTTGGTTTTGATCGAGCCAGCATTATCCGTGCTTTCTATATGTTCTTCAACGCTGGCAGAGGGACGGCAACAACAATCGAGGAGCAATCGGCGCTGTTCGTCAAGCTGGGGTATTCGAAAGCGGGAGACATCATTGACGTTCTGAGGCAGAATGGGTACGTAAACAGTACCAGCTATGCATATCGCGTATTCACAACCGTCAAGATGACTTTATCGAGCGTTTCTATGGTCGATATTGCGAAGGAAATGAAAAATCGCGGTTATGACGGTAGAGAGATTTTGAACACGCTGAATCGGTATGACGCGCGAGAAGATTCGATCTTTACGCTTCTAAAGGAGTATGGTTATAACGCAGAAGAGGCGCTGCGGTACATGAAAGAACGGACGCTCGAAAATAAACTATATTGGCTGCATAAAAACGGATACGCTGTCGGTGAATACTTAAGATACACCTTCAATTGGGATAACGACACGATTTCTATTTTGAGGCAGTTGGGCATACCTTCCACTGACCTCTCGAAGGCTTTGCACAGCAGTGGCTACAGTCTTTATTCTATTTCCAAGTTCTTGTACGACGGAGGATTCAAGGAAATTGCTGAGCTTACTAGAGCGCTGCTGGCGGTAAATGCCCACGTACAATGGGTTCCTTACAATCTGCTTGAGCTGGGTCACTGGTCGCTTAAGGAGATAGCTAAAGGGATGCTTGACTCTGGGCTGATCACTCTCGTAGAGCTTAGCGATGCCATACGGATGGCTAACAACAACAACTTGGATGAGACGTATCTGATTATTAAGGAAATATCGACACGTGAGCAGCAAGCTTTTTACGATGATCTGTCCAGTGCGGAACGCATGCTGCTCAGCAATAATGAAATTGCCATTATCGTTACATTGACGACTCTTCGGGGCGACAGAGTAAGGATAGGTGAGGCGACTAAGCTAATGCGAAATACAGAGAGAGTGGACTATAAGGACTCCGTCATTATGACAGCTCTTTCTGGATATAACGTCCTCGATGCTCTTGATGCGGTATGGGATGTTTATCGCTTTGAAATTGGTGTCGCTATTCTTAAGACGATGATCGGTCAGACTTGTACGAAGGTACTAACGGAATTCAAGGATTACTACAGGCTGGGAAATCTGGTTTACAAGATCGTATCAAGAGTGATGAAATAATTTATTCAACCACTGAAGCAGAATTTCGCTATTGCTAGAAGCACCCTGTCAAAGCCATTACTCATGATGGCTTGATAGGGTGTTTTTTATTATGATTTAGTTTCGCAGCTAACTTAATTTATTCTACTCCGGGATTGTTTGTTTTCCTGTAGTTGACATAATGTATCCTTCACTTTAAATTGAATATAAATACATTATAATGTATAAATATTCACAAGAGGTGAAATCATGACTCATTTATTATCACTAAGAGAGTACGACACTGACACCATTCACTCCATCATCAGGCAAGGAATCGAGATAAAGAACAGCCCAGAACGCTATTACCATGCTGCAGAGCGTAAAGGTCTTCTTATGCTTTTTCAGAAAACTTCTACTCGTACGAATCTATCGTTTCAATCCGGGATTAACCAAATGGGCGGATACTCAGTCGTTATGGATTGGGATTCCAGCAACTTCAGCATTTCCCCTATCCAGTATGAAGCGCAGTATGCATCAAGAAATTGTGATGTGATTATGGCGAGATTAAAGAAACATTCCGATGTGCTCGAATTAGCCAAGTACTCCAAGGTTCCTGTCATTAATGGCTGCTGCGACAAATACCATCCTTGCCAAGCGCTAGCGGACTTGATGACAATCTATGAAGTCGCTGGTCATTTTGAGGGAATAACGCTTACGTATGTCGGAATTCATAACAATGTAGCCAATTCGTTGGTCGCAGGCTGTATGGCGGTTGGCATCAAGCTGTTGCTGGTTACTCCGATTATTAACGAGCCCTCATGGGATAAGGAGCTTATGCAAAAGGCTTTTCAAAGTGGATTTGTTGAAAAGGTTGTTGATTTGCCTAGTGCGGCAGCTAGATCTGATTTTGTATATACTGACACTTGGATTGATATGGAGTTTTATGACGAGAGTCATTACCAGGATGAGAAAAATCGAAGAATGGAGCAGATGCTTCCTTTTCAATTGAACAAAAGCAATCTTGCTGGTCACTCACCCTACTTAATGCATGATATGCCTATTCATCCCGGTTTTGAGATAGAGGAGGAGTTAGTGGAATCGGAGCGTTCCATCATTTATCAGCAGGCTGAGAACAGGATGCATGTTCAAAAAGCGTTGCTTATGTATTTGCTTAAATAAAGTTATCAAAAAAGCTCATCCACGCATAATAAGCGTAGTTGAGCTTTTGATTGTTTTTTTGGGATGTTCTCAAAATGAACCATGAGCAGCTATGATCTCTCTGACCTGTGTCATTGTATCATTAAAGCGGGTGTCATCATGGTTCCATATGACCACATCAGCATGCTGCATATACTCGCTCTTTAGTTCAATTTCCTCCGCGCGTTGCACCCTTTTGGAGATTTCCTCAGGAATTCCGCCTCTTATTGCCAATCTTCTCTTAATGGATTCAACATCCGCACCTACATAGATCGCAATCACATGATCATAACGCTTCTTTAAAGCGAGTACGCCAGCAAGGTCCATTACAATATGGGCATTCCTATTTTGATCGAATACTTCTTCAATGCTGGATTTTAGTGTGCCGTAATAATGCTCGTTGTATCGTGTCCATTCAATAAAGGCATCTGTACGAATGTGATTTTCAAACTGGCTCGTTTCCATAAAAATGTAATGAATCCCGTCTGACTCATTCGGCCTCGGGAGTCTGGTTGTTGAAGTAATAATCTTTTGAAAGCCGCTAAGGGTCAGCTCTTTCTGTATTTCGGATTTACCTGAAGCGGAAGGGCCATAAAATGCGAATATTTTCCCCAAACGAAAGCTCTCCTTTATGAATTGTTCATCGATCTCTTCTATTAAAGACCATATATTGTTAAAATGTTTCTAAATGACAAGGAGCTGGGAGCGAGCCTATGATTCTCTATAAACATTCTTCAAATTCATTTTATAATGATACGGATATTCAGAGGCATATTAATATAGAAAATGCGAAGCAAAGAGTTTCAGTTCGGGATGATTTTGAACGTGATTTTGGCAGAATCATTCATTCAGCAGCGTTCCGTCGCTTACAGTCCAAGACGCAAGTCATTGGAATCAGCGAAGGAGATTTTCACCGAACAAGGCTTACACATTCCCTTGAAGTATCTCAAATTGCAAGAGGAATTGCCACAACCTTAAATGAAAAAAACAATATTTTTAAAGAGACGGAAAGTAAAATAGATATTTCTCTTATTGAGGCAGCTGCTTTAGCTCATGATTTGGGACACCCGCCATTCGGGCACCAAGGCGAACGTGCATTGAATAAATGCATGAGTGCATTCGAGCTTAACTTTGAGGGGAATGCGCATACGTTCAGGCTTTTGACGAATACGAATAGCGATGGGGACGTGGAAGCGGGGCTTGATTTAACAAGAGCTGTTTTATTGTCCATTTTGAAATATCCAGCCAGCATGAAGCAAGTTAATAATCCTGAGATTACGGGAAAACCGCCTAAATGCAGTGTTTTTGAAGAGGACGAGCATATATTTCAGTGGGTGATTGAGAGCTTTTCGCCTGAAGAGAAGGCCTACTTCATGCAAGTTTCCGACTTGCAGGCTGGTAAGCATAAGAAGACTTTAAATAAAACGTTTGAATGCTCCATTATTGAGCTTGCAGACGATATTGCTTACGCAACCTATGATTTAGAGGATGCCTTTAAGCTTAATATGATCAAAATAGATGATCTATATGAGGTAGCAAATAAGCATAAGCATATTTCATCCGCTAGAATTGCGGAGTCTTTACGGGTTTTTATGGAGAACAGCGGGGAGCGGCATAAACAGACGAAGCGTTTTTTCGCTGATTTGGTTTCTGGATTCATACATGAGATTACGGTTGTTGAGACCCAGCCTGCATTCTCCTCCAGCCGGTTGCGCTATAAGGCAGTAATTACTGAGGATGCTATGGAGCTGCTGGAGGATTTGAAGAAGCTGGTCGAAACGCATGTAATCTTCTCACAGAAGGTTCAAACCTTTGAATGGCGCGGCGGCAAAATAATTGAAAAGCTCTTCGATGCGATGTTCAATGATCCAAACCTGCTTCCAGAAGATAAAAAGCTAAGCTGGCATGCAGCTGATGATCGGATGAATGCAAGATTGGTTTGCGATTACATTGCTGGAATGACAGATACCTATGCATTAAAAATGTATTCTCGTTTATATGAAGCTGCTGGAGGCAGGTTGTTTGATATTTAAGTTTGAATAGTTATAAGCAGACGACCAATTTGTTCTTATCTATTAAGTGCTAGGCTACAACAGCTGTACGCAAGCACATTCGTCTAATGAAGGGATGTGCTTGTATGGTATGAATAAAGGCACATTCTAATAGAAGAAGAGCAAGACTATAGAACATAAATCTCGCAATATTTAAAGTTTATAAACTATTTTCAAAAAAACACTTGCATTACTAGATGAGTACATGGTATATTCTATTTCTGGCCGAGAGACACACGCGGACAGCAAGCAAAACAAGCATAACAAACGAAAGAATAGATTGCTCTTTGAAAACTGAACAACGAGTAATAACTGCCCTTACGATTCTAACGAATCGTGAGAAAAGCGATAAAAAAGTAATGAGCAAGTCAAACACATGAAGCTTTTCTCTTCGACATCGCGTCGAAGCGAAAACTTCCATTTGGAGAGTTTGATCCTGGCTCAGGACGAACGCTGGCGGCGTGCCTAATACATGCAAGTCGAGCGGAGTTGATG